>NZ_KI515780.1 GCF_000478175.1 Corynebacterium sp. KPL1814 | reverse complement strand
AACAAGCCATCAACCAAATGGCCGTAGCCTTTCCCGCCCGCTTCGACAAATACCTATAAACCTAGCCCCACACACAAACAACTTGACACGCTCAGGGTTAGGACCGTACTAGAGGCGCTGTTTGCGCCTTCACCCCCAGACGAACATGCGCCAAGTACGATGGTGCTTCAAAATGCAATGATTGTAGTACCGATCTTTTCGCTTCATGAGAGACTCCTTTCTAATGAAGGAAATGAGAGATTGGATCTATTACACCCTGCAGCGCTTCATTGCAGACAACTCGGATTCCGCGTTTTGCTAGAACATTGAGAGTATTTCTGAAGCTCAAACCGCACTGTAGCTGCACAAAGTATTACTGTGTCAGCTTTCCACTGTAAGGAAATGTTTCCTATAAAAACGCAGCTCATCAATAGATTCGCGAATATCTCCTAGCTCACGATGCGCAAATACTTTTTGGGGAACATTGGCGAAGCCTCCTGGAGCCCATAATCGCATTAGTTCTTTAAGGGTAGAAACATCAATCATCCGATAATGGAGATTCTCATCTACTTGCGGCATAAAGCGGCGCAGAAAGTTCCTATCTAAGGTAATGGAATTACCAGCCATGATTACTTTTTCTTCAGAGCTAAAATGCCTATCCATATAATCCAACACTGCTCGTTCTGCTTCTCGCAGTGATACTGAGCTCTGCTGAACTTCTTCGATGAGCCCAGAGGTGGTATGCATTTCTTTCACAACCCTAGGCATCTATTCTAAGGAACTATGAGGAGCATGGATAACAATATCTACTCCTTCGTCGATCTCCCTTAATTGACTATCAGTAACTAGCGCAGCGACTTCAAGTAGCTCACACCGGAGTTCATCTAGTCCCGTGGTTTTTACGTCGATCCATAGGAATCGATCGATCCCATCAGGCGATACATTTGCACACATAAAAATACCTAACTTTGATACAGAATTTAGCTTCATCCACCCCACTCTTGGGTGGTCTTCGAAAGCGTAGCAAAGCGGTTGGACACGAGAGAAGGATCGCTGAGTCAGCCGAGATGCCAGCTCAAACTAGTCTCGTTTCGAACCAAAGCCCTCGCGAAACTTTCCCCATTTATTTCTTAAAATGGGCCAGCGTTTTTGCAAAAACCTTTGCAAAACGAACATGACTACCATTAACGCGGCGCCCAACTCAAGAGAAATTATAAACGCGCCCCGTGGAGAAGTAGGCTCTTCTGAAGAAATGTCCAAGAAACCTGGTACGGCTAAGACGGCGGCCAGAAAAGCTAAAATAATAGTCCAAAAGTTAAAACGCTCATGCTCCTTTTCTTGATGCTCATTTCTTCGTGCTTCATATATGTTGGAATAAATGTCTTGCCTTAACGTGATTTCATTTTCAATATCTCGATAAATAATATCGAGATCGGTCGCTTTCCTAATCGATCGCATCACGCGGGTATCCGTATGGTACTTTGGCACCGCATCTACCCAAAGGCGATCTCTTATGCGGACAAAGTGTGCTTGAATGCTCTGAAAATTCTTCACCTGAAGATTCAGTTTTTCCATATATTTTTTCTCTGAACGCTCACCAACATTGATAACGTCAGTAAATTCAATTTCTCGTAGGGCGCCCGAGAGCTTTGCTAAACTCACATGTGCCCGCATCACCAGCATGATCAAATCCACATAGCGGGTATGTGCCAAACCGAAATATTTCAAATCGTCGCGCGTTTGAGCTACCTTTCTAACAAAGGCGACGCCGGTCTCTTCAGAGATAGTATCCCAGAATAAAAAGTGCCCCACCTTATCTTCCGGTGGCTCGGCATAAAAATCTGGAACACCATCGACAAAGTTGTCTGTGCCAGTTGCAAGTATCCATGACCAAATATGCCTAGCAGACCACCCTTGTGATGGTTGGCGCTGATCAGAGTTAGAAGGCGAGTCAAGCTGCTCGCCTTCTACCTCAAATATTTTTCTATACACGTCTGGAAGTCGCGGTTCATCGATATAAGGCAAGGCAACCACAGAACGTATTGGTTGCATTTGAGGAATATGTGCATTAGCCGCGCTACCGGTTCGTGGAATCCCTAGTTCGATTACTGAGGACCTGGTAATCAGCTTCTTTTTCTTGTCTTTAGATGGCGTAATTAACCCGGCTTGCACAAAAGCTTCATAAACAACTTCCATACACGCTTGAAGCAACTCACTGTCATTAATCGTGAGTGATGTAGCTTCAGAATCGGATTTTCCAAGCCATACGGTATTTCGCGGCCTATTAAGCGCACGAGAAATTGCGTTCAATGAATCGGAGTCAACATTTTCCGCTACTACCGTTAATGCAAGGAAACGATTAATCATCGTTTGGTTTTTGCAACTATTTAGAGACCCGCTTTTGTCCTCATCGGTGGCTCCAAATTCCATTGGGGCTGGGTCTTCAAATTGCGAAAAGTCCAGTGACTTCAGCATCACAGACCCGAACTCCTCTTTAAGTTCTTCGGAATTCAGCGTGTACTCATGATTGTCATTATCCCGCGGACTTGTTTGGTAGCCGAAGGTCCGCCACTTAGTGGCCTGACCTCGAAATGTGGGCGCTTTCGTGAAATCTATCGAGTAAAAAGCGGCACGTTGTTTTTCTTCGAATTCTGAAGACTGCTTATTGCGGTCACTTTGGTCCGCCCACTCTGCCCCGACAGAGCCGCCTACGACATCCGTATACCGCCTAGACGCGCTTTCATAGAATACCTTTGGCGCTTCGTCACCGTGCTCGAATGCTAGATAATGCCGGTATTCCTGTCCCTCGTTGTTGAGGTCGTCTTTTGGGGCTCTCAGGTCCTCTTGAACCTGTGGCACAGACCAAGCTTTGGAACGTTCATCAGCGAGGTCATGACGTTTCTTTTTCGGATCCTGCGTAGGCATAACAAATTGCCGGATCTGAGGTTACCCTCGTTTAGTGGACACCCGATTAGTGCGGATCTTGTGTCCGTAGGAGAGGATGTTCATTGTGAGTTCGTCAAGGAAGAAGTACACCCCGGAGTACCGGCAGGAGGCCGCCAGACTGGTCATTGAGTCTGGGCGCCCAATCGCTCATGTGGCTAAGGAAATTAGCGTATCAGCCACAATTTTAGGCAGGTGGGTCAAACTTGAGCGGGAACGCCAAGGCTCGGTAGATGGCCGCAGTGATGCCGATATACGAGCCGAAAACGCTCGCCTGCGTCGTGAGTTAGCTGAGGCCAAGATGGATAATGAGTTCTTGTCAAAAGCCACCGCCTTCTTCGCTGCGAAGCAACGCGATCGGAAAAATTTGAGCTAATGCAGCAGGAGAAGGCGAACTACAGCATCAAACGAATGAGCAGGTTATTAGAGGTTTCTCGTTCTGGCTACTATAAATGGCAAAAGGCTCAAGCAGTACGGCTTCGTGGTGAAAATCAGCGTCAGAGATTCCTCGACCAGTTAGACAGGAAAATTCATGACATCTGGGAAGATTCTGACGAAGTCTACGGTGCCCCACGGATTACTGCAGAACTCGCCGAGGGTGGGGTCTATGTGAATCGCAAAACCGTGGCCAAACGCATGCGGATGATGGGTATTGAAGGCATCTCACCCAGGGCGTTTGTTCCCGTAACGACGATTCAATCCAAGCGGAAGTCAACGCTTCCAGACCTAGTGAAACGCCTATTTGATCAAGGGCAGCTTAATCGAGTGTGGATGTCGGATATTACCTATCTACGCACGAATGAGGGCTGGCTGTACCTATGCGTTATCCGCGATGGACACTCCCGCCGAGTCCTAGGCTGGTCCATGGATAGTGTGCAGGATTCTTACCTAGTTGAACGTGCACTGCGCATGGCTTACACCCTGCGTGGTGAAGTACCCGACGGCGTGGTCTTCCACGCCGATCGTGGTACCCAGTTCACCAGCGAACAGCTGTGGCAGGTCTGTCAAGAACTAGGGATTGCACAATCGGTCGGCCGTACTGGTGTCTGCTTTGACAACGCGATGGCCGAGTCGTTCTGGTCGACATTGAAGACCGAATTTTACGATCGGAAGGAATGGCGAACCCGCAACGAAGCCCGGAAGGCGGTGGCTCGCTGGATTGAGATTGTCTACAACCGGCGCCGTCGCCACTCGTCCATCGGGATGGTAAGCCCCGTCGATTTCGAAGCCCAGCTCGCTGATCAAAATGGTAATAAGAAGGCCGCTGCTTAACCCCTAAGCAGCTTAACTACGTGTCCACGATTTGCGGGCAACCCCAG
>NZ_KI515779.1:111237-138737 GCF_000478175.1 Corynebacterium sp. KPL1814 | reverse complement strand
GTGTGGCGGATTTACCTACCACACGGCCTACACGCTTACACCACCAATCCAGTAAGTGGCGCGGCTACCTCACTGCGTCACCCCATCACTTGAACCACACATCAGGCCCCACGACATCAACACCACCAACACTCAAAGAATGCTAGGTAGCGTATCCGCAGTGGTTAGTATCCGTGCTTTATCATGGGCGCACATGTACGGGTACCAGAATATCAACTGGTTATCCATCGACTACGCCTGTCGGCCTCGCCTTAGGTCCCGACTCACCCTGGGAAGACGAACTTGACCCAGGAACCCTTAGTCATCCGGCGGTAAGGATTCTCACCTTACAATTCGTTACTCATGCCTGCATTCTCACTCGCACACAGTCCACGCCTCCTCACGGTAACGCTTCCACCCATGCACGACGCTCCCCTACCCAAACAACAAAAAATTGTTGCTTGCCGCGGCTTCGGCGGTGTACTTGAGCCCCACTACATTGTCGGCGCAGAACCACTCGACCAGTGAGCTATTACGCACTCTTTCAAGGATGGCTGCTTCTAAGCCAACCTCCTGGCTGTCTTCGCGATCCCACATCCTTTTCCACTTAGTACACCCTTAGGGGCCTTAACCGGCGATCTGGGCTGTTTCCCTCTCGACTATGAAGCTTATCCCCCACAGTCTCACTGCCGCACAACACAATTGATGGCATTCGGAGTTTGGCTGACATTGCTAAGATTGTAGTCCCGCTCAACCAACCAGTCGCTCTACCTCCACCAAGCTAAATGCGACGCTGCACCTAAATGCATTTCGGGGAGAACCAGCTATCACGGAGTTTGATTGGCCTTTCACCCCTACCCACAGCTCATCCCCGCAGTTTTCAACCTACGTGGGTTCGCGCCTCCACAACCTCTTACAGCTGCTTCACACTGGCCATGGGTAGATCACCCCGCTTCGGGTCCAGGACATGCCACTTACCACCCCATTAGGATTCGGTTTCCCTACGGCTACCCCACACGGGTTAACCTCGCGACATGCCGCTGACTCGCAGGCTCATTCTTCAAAAGGCACGCCATCACACCATAAAAAGTGCTCTGACGGATTGTAAGCACATGGTTTCAGGAACTATTTCACTCCCCTCCCGGGGTACTTTTCACCATTCCCTCACGGTACTATCCACTATCGGTCACACTGAGTATTTAGGCTTACCGGGTGGTCCCGGCAGATTCACAACAGATTCCACGAGCCCGTTGCTACTCGGGAACCCAACAACCCCCACATCATCATCTTCAGCTACAGGACTCTCACCTACTCCGGCAGATCATTCCAAACCACTTCACCTAACAACAATGCAAAAAGGGCGTGCCACTGGTAGATGACACACAATTGAGCCCCACAACACCGCACACACAACCCCTACCAGGTATCACATGCACACGGTTTAGCCTCATCCACGTTCGTTCGCCACTACTAGCAGAATCATTATTATTTTCTCCTCCTACGGGTACTGAGATGTTTCACTTCCCCGCGTAACCCCCACAACAGCTATGAATTCACTGAAGGGTAACCCCACATAACCAGGGCCAGGTTTCCCCATTCGGACATCCTCGGATCAACGCTTTATTGACAACTCCCCGAGGCTTAACGCAGCCTTACACGTCCTTCATCGGCTCAGCATGCCAAGGCATCCACCATGCGCCCTAAATAACGAACACACCAACCACCACACACAAACCACACAACCAACAAAAGCCATGCAACCAGCATGTGGTGGTAACAAGTGAACTTGACAAAATAAACAAAAAGAAAAATCACATCACACACACAAGACACCACAAACACAACGTGTAAGTGGCATCATGCAGATGCTCGCGTCCACTATACAGTTCTCACACAACACCCCGAACCAGCAACAAACACCACCACAATGAATGGCATCCATCAACCAGTCAGGCACACAAAAAAGGGGATAATGCCCCAGACACCCAACAATGCACCAACGTACAATCAACACTCATTTTTGTATACATGGACACTTTTACGCATGTCACAAAGCACTGTCTCAACACTTGATACTGCTGATTAAGGTGTGTCACCTACCCGGAATTTCCAAATTCGGTGGCAGCAGAACACTCGCCTACTCAACCACCAACCCACCATCAAACAACAGTGGGCAACCCACAACTATGGGTTCTGGCTGCAACTGCAGCCCAATAATAAAAGCTCCTTAGAAAGGAGGTGATCCACCCGCACCTTCCGGTACGGGTACCTTGTTACGACTTCGTCCCAATCGCCGATCCCACCTTCGACGGCTCCCTAACACGTTTAGGCCACCGGCTTCGGGTGTTACCAACTTTCATGACGTGACGGGCGGTGTGTACAAGGCCCGGGAACGTATTCACCGCAGCATTGCTGATCTGCGATTACTAGCGACTCCGACTTCATGGGGTCGAGTTGCAGACCCCAATCCGAACTAAGGCCGGCTTTCAGCGATTCGCTCCACCTCACAGTGTCGCAACGCGTTGTACCGACCATTGTAGCATGTGTGAAGCCCTGGACATAAGGGGCATGATGATTTGACGTCATCCCCACCTTCCTCCGAGTTAACCCCGGCAGTCTCTCATGAGTCCCCAACCAAATGCTGGCAACATAAGACAAGGGTTGCGCTCGTTGCGGGACTTAACCCAACATCTCACGACACGAGCTGACGACAACCATGCACCACCTGTACACCAACCACAAAGGGAAACTACATCTCTGCAGCGATCTGATGTATGTCAAGCCCAGGTAAGGTTCTTCGCGTTGCATCGAATTAATCCACATGCTCCGCCGCTTGTGCGGGCCCCCGTCAATTCCTTTGAGTTTTAGCCTTGCGGCCGTACTCCCCAGGCGGGGCGCTTAATGCGTTAGCTACGGCACGAAAGTCGTAGAAAGACCCTCACACCTAGCGCCCACCGTTTACGGCATGGACTACCAGGGTATCTAATCCTGTTCGCTACCCATGCTTTCGCTCCTCAGCGTCAGTAACTGCCCAGTAACCTGCCTTCGCCATCGGTGTTCCTCCTGATATCTGCGCATTTCACCGCTACACCAGGAATTCCAGTTACCCCTACAGCACTCAAGTTATGCCCGTATCGCCTGCACGCCCGGAGTTAAGCCCCAGAATTTCACAGACGACGCGACAAACCACCTACGAGCCCTTTACGCCCAGTAATTCCGGACAACGCTCGCACCCTACGTATTACCGCGGCTGCTGGCACGTAGTTAGCCGGTGCTTCTTATCTAGGTACCGTCACAACAAAGCTTCGTCCCTAGCGAAAGGAGTTTACAACCCGAAGGCCTTCATCCCCCACGCGGCGTCGCTGCATCAGGCTTGCGCCCATTGTGCAATATTCCCCACTGCTGCCTCCCGTAGGAGTCTGGGCCGTATCTCAGTCCCAATGTGGCCGTACACCCTCTCAGGCCGGCTACCCGTCGCCGCCTTGGTAGGCCATTACCCCACCAACAAGCTGATAGGCCGCGAGCTCATCCTACACCGAAAAAACTTTCCAACCACCACACTAAAGATGGCTCCTATCCGGTATTAGACCCAGTTTCCCAAGCTTATCCCGAAGTGCAGGGCAGATCACCCACGTGTTACTCACCCGTTCGCCACTCGAGTACCCTGCAAGCAGGGCCTTTCCGTTCGACTTGCATGTGTTAAGCACGCCGCCAGCGTTCGTCCTGAGCCAGGATCAAACTCTCCACAAAAAGAATTTCAGAACAACATTCCAAAATCAAGGCCGTGAAAAGCCCAAACCTAACCAAAAGAACAAACCACCACAAACCACACAAAAGCAGTCCATGCTGGCGTCCAAAAATTACTACAAAGAAAAATAAACTGCCTCCCCAACCCGACGGGGCACAAAAAGGGAGACAAAAAAGTTGAACACAATCACATGCCAACCAATCCATCAATGCAGCCGAAACACTAAACAGTATTCAAAAAGATGCGTATAACAACACCTTACCGGCACACACCAACCAACAAACCACCATAGGCTCGCTGGTCAACAGACCAATCAACACACAACCATGCACACAAAAATAAAAAATAAGTACATTGGCACACTATTGAGTTCTCAAACAACATCCACACACCACAAGAAAATTAACCAAACGTTAACCTCTCAGCGGCGGCTCGCACTAACCTACCCAACAACCTAAACCAAGTCAAATCCCCGAGCCAAGTCAGTACAAAAAGCCACTCAAAAGTAACCAACCGGCTACCTCTCGGCGACTCGCTAAAATTTATACCACCCCACTACACAACGCAAACTCGCAGGCCAACGTTGGTTTTTAGTGATAGCACGCGATCTTTCCATCGGGCCCATCGATAACGCGCACCGGAGTATTGAAGATGGGCGTCAGGATATCGTCGCGCATAATCTCCTCGGCCGGGCCGAATTCGACGATCTGCCCGTCCTTGCAAGCACAGATATAGTCCGCGTAACGCGCGGCAAAGTTGATGTCATGCAGAACCACGATGACCGTGCGCCCCAATTCCTGGGCAGCCTCGCGCAGGTGGCGCATCATGTCCACCGAGTGCGAAATGTCCAGGTTATTCAGCGGCTCATCCAGCAACACGTAATCGGTTTCTTGGCACAGCACCATGGCTACGTACGCGCGCTGGCGCTGACCACCAGACAGCTGGTCAAGGTAGCGGTGCTGCAATTCTTCCAAGTGTAGGAAGTGAATGTACTTAGAAATGACTTCTTCATCGTGTTTGTTGAGCCGCCCCTTGGTATAGGGAAAGCGGCCAAAGCCCACGAGCTGGCGCACAGTTAGTTTCGTGACGAAGTGATTTTCCTGCCGCAAGATAGACACAATCTTCGCCAGGTCGGCGGACTTGCTGGATTGAATGTCATAGCCGGCGATTTCGATGCTGCCTTCATCCATGTCGAGCAGGCGCCCGATCATGGTGAGCATCGTCGACTTACCCGCACCATTCGGCCCCACCAGCGCGGTGATGCCTCCTTGCGGGATGGTCAGGTTGAGCGGACCAATAGCGGTCTCGGCGGAATAGGTTTTAGAAACGTTCTTTAATTCGATCACAGTCGGCCCTTTCGCATAATGACAAACAGGAACACGGAGCCACCTACCAGCTCAATGATGATGGACACCACGCCTTGGGCGGAAAAAACGTGCTGCATGAGGAAGTAGGCCGCAATGAGCACGAGGAATGCTAAGCCCACCGCCATCGGAAAGATGTAGCGGTGATCGTAGGTATCGGCGAATTGATAGGCCAGCGTCGCTACCAAAAAGCCCAGGAAGGTCATAGGACCTACCAGCGCGGTCGTCGTCGCCATCAACAACGAGACCAACACCAGCGTGTAGATCGCGTGTGCTTTATGGTTCACACCCAGGTTGGTGCTGACATCGGCGCCCAAGGAAATCACATTGAGCTTGCGCGCATTGAGTACCAAAAGGGTGGTAGCGATGGCCACGATGGGAATGGCAATGGGATAGTACTCAGTTTCGGCGTTATTCACGGAGCCAAAAAGGCGCGCGGTCAGCACATCGAACTCGCTGGGGGTCAGCATGCGCTGCATAAAGGTAGATAGTGAGCCCAGGCCACCACCGATGACCACGCCGACCAGCAGCATGGCATGCATATTCTGCTTCCTATTGGTCAGCAGCCACGAATAAAGCACCAAGGAAAGGCCCACCATGACACCCATTTGCATGAGGAAGGTGGGCACAGTGCGGGCATCGTTAAGCCCGCTAGCCCCCAGGAAGAAAATGGTCGCGGTATTGATGGCAACGTAGAGGGACTCAAAGCCCATGATGGACGGCGTCAAGATGCGGTTATTCGTCACGGTATGAAAAGACACCGTGGCCATGGCTTGACACACAGCGACGATCGCCATGGCGATGAGGGCATCGGCGCGGCGCTGGGCGATGAGCCAAAACTTGCGGGTGCCAAAGTCCATCGGGTTGCCATAGGCCAGGTAGGCAAAGGCCAAAGCCGAAGCTAAGCCCCATACGCAGACCAGCGTTATCCAGTACTTCTTGGGTGGGGCGGACATCTTAGTTCGCACGGGTCGACCTCACAATCATGATGATGAAGACGATGGCGCCAATGACGCCAAGAATGACCGAAACCGGCATCTCGAATGGGGCGATGATGACGCGCCCCACCAGGTCACACACCGTGACGATGCCGATGCCCAGCAGGCAGACCCAGGGAACGTTGGAACGCAGGTCATCGCCGCGCACCATGGAGACGATATTGGGTACGATTAGGCCCAGGAAGGGCAGCGAACCCACGACGACGGTCACCACGCCCGTAGCAATGGCGATGAGCCCTGTTCCAAGCAACAACATGCGGTTATAGTTCAGCCCAACGTTGGTGGCCACGTCCTCGCCCAAGCCAACGACGGTGAGGCGGTCGGCGTAGATATACACTGCCACCAGCACCAAGAGCACGATCCACAAAACCTCGTATTGACCCTTGTACACCGCGGTAAATGAGCCCATGAACCAGATTCCCAATTGCTGGAGCATATCCGTCATCAAGGCGAAAAACGTCGAGACCGCAGAGACCACGGCGCCCAGCATGATGCCGATGATCGGCACGATGAGCGAGGAGCGCAGGGTCACTCGACGTAAGAAGAGGAAGAATACGACGGTACCCAGGAAGGAAAAGACCACCGCACCTATCATCTTGGTCAGGATCGAGGCAGTGGGTGCGACGGCCATGACGAAGAGCAGGCCCAGCCCGGCCCACTCCGTGGTGCCGGTGGTAGAGGGTTCGACGAAGCGATTTTGGGTAAGCAGCTGCATGACCAGGCCGCTAACGGCCATGGCCGCGCCGGCCAGCACCAAGGCAATGGTGCGCGGCAAGCGGGTAATGCCGAACATGGCGGCCCCATCATCGGCACCAAAAACGTCGTACTGTCCGGTCAGCAGAGAAGTAACGAGCAACGCGGCTACGATGAGTACGCCGAGGCCCAGCTTCCAATCCCAGACCTTTGTGCGGGTGGTGGTTTCCATAACTATCCTTTACGCACCTGAAAACCGGAGGGCACAAAATCCCTCCGGTTTCCGGTTTTTAGTGGTGGCTAGTTCTTTTCAAACGCGTCTGCCATCGCGTTGAGCGTCTCCGTGAAGGTAATGATGTTTTCATTGGTGTAGGTATCCTGCGGAGCGGCAACGATGTTGCCTTCCTTAACGGCAGTCACGTTCTTGAGTGCCGCGGAATCCTCTACCAGCTTCTTACCTGGGGTGTAGCCTGCTTCATCCTTGGCGATGGCACCGTCGCGGTCCATGATGAGGATGTAGTCAGGGTTGGAATCAGCAATTGCCTCGACGGAGATGTCATCGCCCTCGTGGTCATCGCTAGCGTTTTCCACCTCGAGGGAAGGCTTCATGCCCAGCAGGTCAAAGAATGGCCCGAAGAAGCGGCCCTTACCTGGGGCGATGTAGTTGATGTCGCCACCGGTGGTGTTGACCGCCATGACGGTTTTCTCAGGATCGTAGGCGTCCTTAGCGCGGTCCAGCGCCTTGTTGAAGTCATCCACGAGCTTCTTTGCTTCGTCTTCGTGGTCGAAGATCTTGCCCAGTGCTTCGGTCTGGCGGATGAGTTCTTCCGCCATGTCCTTATCGTCGCGCGGGGAGAAGTCGAGGACCGGGGTATCTTCCATCAGTGCCTCGATATCGGCCTGGTGCTGGGTGAAGCGCTGACCGTTGATGACGATGTCCGGCTCTGCGGCAACCAGCGCCTCCAGGTCGGGTTCACGGTGCATGCCCAGGTTGGCCTCGATCGTGTCGTCATTGATCTTGTCCGAGAGGGTATCCGGGACGATGCCAAGCGGGGCAGCGACGATATTGACGTCCCAATCCGCGAGGATTTCGAAGGCGCGGTTATCCGTTACCGCGACGCGCTCGAACGGTACGTCCAGCTCGTGGGTGCCGTTATTATCTTCGATCTGCAGTGCGCTTTCCGATGTCCCCTTATTCGAACCCTGGTCCTCTTCTTCCGCAGTGCTACATGCGGTAAGCGCCAAGGAGGCGACAGCCACGACAGACAAAAGAGCGCGATGAATTTTCTTCATTGTGCTTTCCTTATAGACGAGAAACAAATGCCCCATAAACTTATCTTAAGTCACCCTAACCAATCAAGGGTGAGGGTAACCTTTCCTAAAATACATCGTCCAGCCCATAGAAACGCGCTGCATTGGCGAAGAAAACGTCATCAGCATGTACCGCCGCCGCCTCCCCGATGAGCCGGAAATCGTCCACCGAAAACACCCGGCTCGCCCGCTGCGAGGGCAAATCGGTACCCGCCATGAGCGCGGTTGGATCAACGTCGACAATGCGGCGCACCACCTCCCTCGGATCGAGGTCCACTCGCCCGAATCCGGTGGCCTTGACCTTTACCCCGGCATCGACAAGCTCTAAGAGACCATCTACCCCCCTGCGCGCTCAGGCCGAGGTGGTCGATACTCACGGCAGGCAACTTCTTCAGCACTGGGGCCATATCGCCCACCGTAGCCGCATCCACATAGAGCTCCACGTGCCAGCCGGCCAGGTCATAAATCCGCCACGCCAGCTCCTCAAGGTCCTCCCGCGCTGCGCTGCCACCGCGCCGGAAGTTGAAGCGCACCGCCCGCACGCCTAGGCCATCAAGGCGGCGGATTTCAGCATCGGGGACATCGGCAGGCAGCTGTGTCACGCCTACGAAGTTATCCAACTCCCCCAGAGCTTCTGCCAGATACCCCTGGTCAAAGCCCTGAAAGGAGCCGGAAACTACCGCGCCAGCGGTGATATCAAAACCCTCACTCCGCAGCTTTTCGCGCCATACGTCATAGGCCGGAACCAAAAACTCTGGCGGCGTATAACCCCGATTCTCCTGAATGGGGTGGGAAAAATCGATGATGTGGAGGTGGGAATCGAATTCTCGCTGCATGTCCACCACCCTAGCCGCGCGCGGGCAACCTTATGAGAAAAGCCCCAGCTAGAACTGAATCCAGCTGGGGCTCTCGGTGGAGTTTCCGGGAACTGAACCCGTCTAAGCCATGGACGTTACTGGCCGAACTGTCACTTACCTGGACACCAGGGCGGCGAGAGTTGAGCCTAGTACTGAAGTGTCCCAGATTTTGTTCCGTGTGGATAGATGGGAGAATCTGGGACATTTCACTAACGTAAAGGACGCTTAGTATCCAATTGGGTACAAGCCGTCGACTATGGCACTAGCCTAAAAGTCAACTATTCCCCCCTTCCCCGTCCTAGAAGCAATCGCCGAAGCAATGGAGCCAGCACTACTCGCTAAGAAAGCTGCCTAACCTCGACGTTGAGCTTGATTTAATCTTTCAGGGGGTTAGTCCCTCCAAGCTTCATTTCGAATCGCTTATAGTCTTCGAGTGAAGCGAAATGCCGAGAGTACAAGTCAATGTCCTTTTCCACAGTCCCATACAAGGCAGGGGCAATATCTACGATGTGACGAACCTTTACTGAGCCATGTTCGGCGTCTCCTTCGTCTTCTTGTGCATGCGCCAACGCCTGTACACGCTCCGAGGCAGCTTCGTCCGTATCTGCATAGACGATATAAAAATCTTCACGGAAATAGCTCTTTTGCGTCCCGACACGAGACAGCTCGAATACCACTATTCCTACGTAAGGTTCCATGCTTCACCTTCTCTTAGTCGAGATCGTGCAACCTATCTCTGCTGACACAACGTGGAAGTGTTCACGTTCGTGAGTTTAACAAGTTTTTCATCTGGTACCCCGATCAAGTAGTCACGATGACTGATACGGAATAAAAATAGCCCCTCACCTGCAAATGCAGGTGAGGGGCTCTCGGTGGAGTTGCCGGGACTTGAACCCGGGTCCTTCGTCACCTTGCCAGGGCTTCTCCGTGCGCAGTTCGCACATGATCTCTGCTCGGCCCTCCGGTTCGGGCGAACTCGTACCGGATGATGGGCCCAGTCACCAGTAAGAGTCCCATCTGGCCCTGATGACACAGCCAGACGGCAAGTTCCTTAGTCGATGCCAGGTTCTAGGTCAGGAACGAAACCTAGGCTGACAGACACGCGTCGCTGTAATTAGGCAGCGAGGGCGTAGTCACGCTGAGAGTTCTTCTCTGCGTTTATTTGTTTGCTACGACGCTTAAACGGTGGTCGATAGCCTTCACCGGCACGCTTCCCCTGGCGCAGTGTACGAAGTCGAAACCAAATCAACCCCATAGCACTGTAGGGACGGGATAGTGCATCATTCCCTACGGTTGTATTAACACTACCGCAGACGCTTTTATTTCTCCAAGTGCTCTTCCAACCACTCTTTTAAGACCACCGCGTGGTTAATCTCGCGGTCGGCGGCGCCAAAGAGCAGCGTCAGGTCCCCCTCCTTTGCCAAGGAGAGCAGCTGGGTGAGCTCCTCGGATTCGCGCTCATCGAGCTCGGCGCGGTAGCGGCGCGAAAACTCCTCAAAGGAATCTTCGTCGTGGCTCCACCACTTGCGCAGCTCGGGGCTAGGGGCCACGTCCTTGAACCACTCGTCATAGTCCAAGTCCGCCTTGGCGATGCCCCGCGGCCACAGGCGGTCTACCAATACGCCCGTCCCGGAAATGGAGTCTTCACCCTTGACTGCGTCGTGAACCTTTACCGTTTTAAGCATTAATCCCCTTCACACGGCGGCCGAGCTCGCGGGTGATTTCGCGGTTTTGGTCGCGCCGCTTGATGTCTTCGCGCTTGTCATAGTCCTGCTTACCTTGCGCGAGCGCCAGCGACAACTTCGCGTACCCATTTTTGAGGTACACCTTCAGCGGCACCAGGGTTTTATTGCCATTGCGCACCTGCCCGTAGAGCTTGTCGATTTCCCGACGGTGCAGCAAGAGCTTGCGGGTGCGCCGTGGGCTGTGGTTGGTCCAAGACCCCATCGAATACTCCGGAATGTGTAGGTTCCGCAGGTATACCTCGCCATTATCAATGGTGGCGAAGGCATCATTGAGGGAGATCTTGCCCTCTCGGAGGGATTTGATCTCCGTGCCGAGCAGGACGATGCCACACTCGAATTCTTCGAGGATCTTATAGTCGTGCCGGGCCCGGCGGTTGGTCGCAAGCGTGGCGTCCCCGGAAGCCGCCTTCTTATTCTTCTTGCCCTTTTTAGCCATAATTGCTTCAGTGTACTGCTCGTTTACCGCACCCGGCAAACGGCTTAGCGGCGGACATAGGAACGCAGGGTAATCTGCGCGGTGGCAGCGGTAACCGCCAAGGCGAGCAGCCCTACCAGCGGCAGGGCGAGCCACAGATCGCTGGACTTCATCGGTGCCAGCAACTGCGATTCATACAGGCCCTGCAGCGCAGGATCGATCACTTGGGATTTCGCCACGAGCAGCCCAGCGCCGCCCAGGACCACACCGATAAGGGAGGCGAGCACCGCTTCTACTACGAACGGTGCTTGCGTCATCCAGCGCGAGGCGCCCACCATGCGCATGATTTCGGTCTCGCGGGTGCGGTGGAAGGCGGCGATTTGCACCATATTGGCCACCAGGAAGATGGCTGCAATAGACATCACGATGGCCACGATGAAGGTGGCGGTCCGGATGGAATCGAGGTTGCTTGCCGCCTCGCGCACCTCTTCTTGCTGATCCACGACCTCTTCTACCGCCGGGTTATCCCGTACAGCATCGATGGCGGAGGCCTCCTCCGGGTCAACGAGACGCACGTGCAACGCTGCGGGTAGCGCATCCGGCGAGGTTTGTTCCACCATCACCGGGTCCGTGTCCTGGAATAGCTCGCGGAAGCGCTCGTAGGAGGCCTCCCGGTTGCGAAATTCCACGGACTCTACAGAACTATCGGATTCCAGCTGTTCCTTTAAGTCCGCGCAGGCGGGCGTGGTGCAGTTTGGATCCGTGGCGGAAATATCCTCGTTGAGCTGCACCATGACCTCCACGCGGTCCAAGTAAATATCCTTCGTATCCTTGGTGAGGTTGGTGACCATGATGCCGGCAACCACGGCCCCGACAGAGATGGCCGTGGTAATGATCATCGCGATGGTCATAGTCAGGTTACGGCCCAAGCCCTTGCTGGCCTCGCGGAAGATGAATCCTAGCTTCATGCCTGCTCCTCCTGCGCCGAATAGGTGGCATTGTGTTCATCGCGAACGAGCGTGCCTTCGCGCAATTCCAGCACGCGTTTGTGCGCCTTATCCACGGCGCGGGAATTGTGCGTGGACATCACGACGGTGGTGCCACGCTTGTTGATGCGCAGCAGCAAGTCCATGATCCCGTCGGCGGTGGCGGGATCGAGGTTGCCCGTGGGTTCATCGGCAAGCAGCAGCTTCGGGCGATTGACCAAGGCGCGCGCGATGGCCACGCGCTGCTGCTCACCGCCGGAAAGCTCGTGCGGCATCGCGTGATGACGGTTTTCCAGGCCCACCATCTCCAATACCTGCGGCACCGCGGTGGAGATGCGGTGCTTGCTCTTGCCGATGACCTCCAAGGCAAACGCCACATTCTGGTACACGTTCAGCTTGGGAAGCAGCCGAAAATCCTGGAATACGTAGCCGATGGATTGGCGCAGGGCGTTGATGTCCTTGCCGCTCAGCTCGTTGACGTGAAAATCGCCGAAGTAAATATCGCCCGAGGTCACATTGCTGTAGCGCACCATGAGCTCTAGAAAGGTAGACTTTCCGGACCCCGAAGGTCCGATGAGGAAGGCAAACTCACCGTCCGCAATCTCAAAAGACACCCCATCGAGCGCGGGGCGGGACTGGGCGGAATACACCTTAGTCACGTTATTGAAAGTAATCACTCCGCCACTGTAGCAACCAAAGTTGACAGCAACCTGTGAACGCTATTTAGTAGTGTAGTCTAGAACACAAAATCTGGTGCGCAATGATGCCCGACCCGATCGACAGGAAGTGCCGATACTATGGCCGAGACTAAAACCAAAGAAAAACCGGAGAAAGCAAGCGGCTTTTTAGGCACCGTAGAAAAGATCGGCAATAAATTGCCCGATCCTTTCTGGCTCTTCGTTATCCTCGCGATCATCGTCGCCATTACCTCCTGGATTGGCCACTTGATTGGCATGAGCGCCGAGGACCCTAAAACCGGCGATACCATCGAGGTTGAATCCCTCCTGACCACCGAAAATATCTCGCGCATGGTCACAGACGCGGTGGAAAACTTCACGAGCTTCCCGCCGTTGGGCGTCATCCTGGCAGTGATGCTGGGTGTGGCCGTGGCCGAGCAGTCCGGGCTTTTGTCCGCACTCGTGCGCGCCATGGTGACCAAGGTCAGCCCGAAGCTCCTTACCTTCATCGTCGCGCTAGCCGGCGTGACCGGTTCCGTGGCCTCCGATGCCATTTATGTCATCCTCATCCCACTAGGCGCAATGGCCTTTCACTCGGTGGGACGCTCCCCCATCGTGGGCGCCATGGTGGCCTTTGCAGCGTCCTCGGCAGGCTTCAACGCCTCGCTGATCCTCAACATCACTGACCTCCTGCTGGCCGGTATTTCCACGCCCGCCGCGCAGTTCGTGGATGAGGCTTATGAGGTCAGCCCGCTGGCCAATATCTTCTTCGTCATCCCATCCGCCATCGTATTGTCCCTTATCATCACCGCCGTCACGGAATGGTTCATGGTGAAAAAGGCCCGCGATCTGGTCAACCACGACAAGATCAATTACGAGGAAGTCTCCTTCTCCCAGGCCGCCGGCGCCGCTGATAACGAGGCGGACGAGGAAGAAAGCGACGTTGATTTCGAGGAAGAAGAAGACGAGCTGCGGGTAAAGCCGGAGGAGCAAAAGGGCTTGACCGCCTCTGGCATCGCGCTAGTCATCTTCCTCGCGGGATTCTTTGCCCTGCTCTTTATCCCAGGCTCCCCGCTGGCAAGCCAAGAAGATAGCTTCATGGAGTCGCCGCTCATTAGCGCGATTGCGGTTCCCATTGCCCTGGCATTCTTGGTGTGCGGCATCGTCTACGGCATCTACGCCGGCACGCTGAAGTCCGCCTCCGACGTGCCAGATTTCATGGCTAAAGGCATTAAGACCTTGGTTCCCATGCTGGTGCTCTTCTTCGCTGTGGCCCAGTTCTTGGCGTGGTTCCAGTGGTCCAACCTCGGTGTCTGGACCGCGATTAAGGGTTCTGAGCTGCTACAGGCATGGTCGCTGCCGCCCGTCTTGATGTTCGCCGCACTCGTGGCCATGGTGGCAGTCCTCAACCTGTTCATTACCTCAGGTTCTGCGCAGTGGGCACTGATGGCGCCGGTAATCATCCCGATGATGATGTACGTGGGCATCTCCCCCGAGGTTTCCCAGATGCTCTTCCGTATCGGTGACTCGCCGACAAATATCATCACACCGATGTCGCCGTACTTCGCCCTCGCACTGACCTTCCTGCAGCGCTACTACAAGCCGGCGGGCGTTGGCACGCTGATGTCACTGGCGCTGCCGTATTCCATCGCCATGATCGTCGGCTGGTTTATCTTCTTTATCGTGTGGTACCTGCTGGGTATCCCACTCGGGCCGGGCGCACCGATGCACTACCCGGCATAAGCCTGCAGAGCGCGGTTGAGGTTAATCCTCGCCGCGCTCTTGTTGCATGCGCCACCGGATGCCGGCTTCCAAGAAGCCGTCGATGTCCCCATCGAGCACCTTGGAGGGATCGCCCATTTCAAAATTGGTGCGCAGGTCTTTGACCATTTGGTACGGGTGCAAAACATAAGAGCGCATCTGGTTGCCCCAAGAGGCATTGCCGCCGGCGCCAAGCGCATCGAGCTCCGCCCGCTCTTCCTGGCGCTTGCGCTCCAAGAGCTTGGCCTGCAAAACCCGCATGGCAGAGGCCTTATTTTGAATCTGTGATTTCTCGTTCTGGCAAGTGACCACGATGCCGGTGGGGATATGGGTCAGACGCACCGCGGAATCGGTGGTGTTAACTGACTGTCCACCGGGGCCAGAGGAACGGTACACATCCACGCGCACCTCGTTATCTGGCACATCAATGTGGTCCGTTTGCTCCACCACGGGAAGAACCTCGACCTCCGCAAAGGAGGTTTGGCGCCGGCCCTGGTTATCAAAGGGCGAAAGGCGCACCAGGCGGTGCGCGCCCTGTTCCACGGAGAGCTGGCCGTACATGTATTCCCCGTGCACCACAAAGGTGGCGGATTTAATGCCCGCTTCTTCGGCATAGGAAATATCGTAAATATCCACCTTGTGGTCATGCTTTCCCGCCCAGCGGGTGTACATGCGCATGAGCATCTCCGCCCAATCGGCCGCGTCTACCCCGCCGGCGCCGGAGCGGATATTGATCACGGCCTCGCGCGGGTCATATTCCCCGGAGAGCATGGTGGTTACCTCGAGGGATTCGATGGCGCTTTCTAGCTCAGCAAGGTCTTCATCGGCAACGGAGACGGTGCCTTCTTCCTCCGCGAGCTCGTACATCACCGGCATATCATCTAAGCGCCCGCGCAAAGACTCCAGTTTGCGGACCTTTGCTTGCGCGCTAGAAAGCTCAGAGGTGACCTTCTGTGCGTGCTCGGGGTCGTCCCACAACGAGGGATCCCCAGCTTGGGCTTCCAATTCCCGAATGCGCGCAGCCAAGGCTTCCGGATCCATGACCTTTTCAATGGTGGTCAGGGTGGTGTCCAATTGCTTGAGCCGTGTAATTACTTCGGGACGCATAGGGCCCAATCTTACCCACCTCCCCCACAGAATTAGCCATTGGTTGGATTTAGGGTGACAATGGTGTGCATGGATCAAAAGCCAAGCTTGCAGGAGATGATCGATGCGGTCATCAAAACGTTTATTGTCGCGCATGCTGACGATGGGGATGCCCATTTGGCGCAGGCGCTTGTGTATAACGCAGGACGCTTGGCTTGGCGCTTGCGCGAGATGGGCGTCTCGGTTGAGCAGAAATCCTCTATTTCTGATGTGGTTACGGATGCGGACCGCGCCGCCGAGCGCTTTATCGCCGGCGTGCTAGAGGCCGTGCGCCCTGAGGACGGCCTCGTGGGTGAGGAAGGCACGGCCCGCGAGTCCCAGTCTGGGCGCAATTGGGTCATCGATCCGGTCGATGGGACCTACAATTTCACCTCTGGCTCGGATTATTGGTGCTCGGCGCTCGCGCTTACCGATGCCTCCGGGGTCGCCCTCGGCGCCGTCCACCGCCCCGCCATGGGCTATACCTGGTTTGGCGGGCGCGACTATCCCACCTCGCTCGATGGCAAGGACGTTGCCAAGCTGCAGGATAAGCCGGCAGAAGAAATCTCTCTCTCGTCCTACCTACACCCAACGTCGCTGGCGGATCCAGAAATTCGTGCCGCGTGGCAGCGGGTGGCCGAAAACTTTGCTACAGTCCGTATGCTTGGTGCCGGTTCGGTGGACTTGGCCTCCGTGGCAGAAGGCACGTGGGGCGCATGGATGCAGCACTCGGTAGCAGATTGGGATTGGTTCCCCGGCAAGGTTCTCATTGAGGCCGCCGGTGGTGCGGCCCGCAAGGTAGAAGCCGGTGGCGTCGAGTGGTGCTTGGCCGGAAATAAACAAGTAGTTCAACAAATGGAGGAATGGCTCCGTGGGTAAGTTCAAAGAAGACTTAGGTCTCGCGCTCGAGTTAGCCGGTCACGCCGATGTGGTCACGATGCACCGTTTCGAGGCCACCGACCTTTCCGTCAAGGAAAAGCCGGACCTGACCCCGGTTTCGGATGCGGATCTCAACTGCGAGAAGCACATCCGCGATTCGCTGAAGCGCTCCCGCCCGCGCGATGAGGTTTTAGGCGAAGAATTCGGCGGCCAGGCCTGCTACGAAGGCCGCCAGTGGGTCATCGATCCCATCGATGGTACGAAGAACTTCGTGCGCGGCGTGCCGGTATGGGCCACGCTTATTTCCCTGCTCGAGGACGGCGAACCGGTCGTCTCCGTGGTCTCCGCGCCTGCCCTGCGCCGGCGCTGGTATGCGGCTAAGGGTGCCGGTGCCTACCGTGTCTTTGGCGGCGAGCCAAAGCGCCTGCACGTCTCCCAGATCGAAAAACTTGGGGATGCTTCCCTAGCCATGAGCTCGTTGACCGGCTGGTCCGAGCGAGGGTTGCGCGATAAATTCCTCAACCTCACGGATAAGACGTGGCGCCTGCGCGGCTACGGCGATTTCTGGTCCTACTGCCTCGTGGCAGAAGGCGCCGTCGATATCGCCACCGAGCCGGAGGTCTCCCTCTGGGATCTCGCCGCCCCTTCCCTGCTGGTGACCGAGGCCGGCGGCACGTTTACGGATCTTTCCGGCAATCCTGGGCCGCACGGCGGATCAGCCATTGCCTCCAATGGCCGCCTGCACAAGGCCGCTTTGCAGATGCTGCAGGATTAAGGGCGGGCCGAAAGCTTCAATAGGACCGGTTCACGGCGCCCGCCCTCGGCGCCGGAGCAGCCATCACTGTGCGAGCAACTTCCGCAGCCGCCCGTCGGGCACGAGAAGAGCGATTCGCGCACGAGCTGCGCGCTGTGCTCCAAGTGTGCGAGGATTACTTCCACCGTCCCCAGTCCTAAACCCGTCGCGCGGGCGATATCCGCGGGCGTGGAGTGACCGCCGCGGATCGCTTCTTTTACCTTGTCTGTAGGGCTCATAGGAATAACCTCAGCACTTGGAAGACGCCGACGGCCAAGACCCAAGCCGTGACGAGCTGCAGGGCAAAGCCAATGAGCGTCCACTTCCAGCCAATTTCGCGCCGCTGCGCGGCCACCGTGGCCACACACGGGGTATAGGCCAAGAGGAAGACCATATACGCCCATACCGCGGCTAGCCCGTGCCCACCGGAGGCGGCGTCGAAGTCGCTGCGGATGTGATCGGCCAGCGAAGACTCGGCTTGTTCCTCAGGATCCGCATCCGTGACGTCATCGACGGCGTAGGTCTGCGCCCAGGTGGAAATCAATGTTTCCTTCGCCACGAAGCCCGTTACCAGCGGGCCGGTCAGGGACCACGAATCGAAACCGGCCGGCGCAAACGCCGGGGAAATTGCCTTGGATACCGCGCCATACGCCGAGTCCTCCGGCGGGACGGCTTCCTCGTCAAAGGAGTGGCCACCGGTAACTGGGATGGACATGAGCAGCCAAATGACCACCACCGTGGCCACGATGATGCCACCTGCGGTATGCAGAAATCCTTTCAGGCGCACCCACATGACCGAAAGCGATAGCTTGAACGTGGGCAGCTGATACGAAGGCAGGTCAATAACGAGCGCCTCGGACGGCATGGCGCGCCAGACCGTTTTGCGCAGCGCTAGGCCCACGGCCACCACCAGGGCGATGGACAGAACGTACATGCCAAAGACCGCCGATCCGGCGTGCTCTGGGAAAAAGACCTGCGCCAGCATCATAAAGACGATAAGCCGCGCCGAGCACGAGGTGAAGGGGATAAGCAGGCAGGTAAGGATGCGGTGGCGGACATCGCCAAGCACGCGCGTGGCCGAAATCGCTGGCACGTTGCAGCCATAGCCCACCACGATGGGGATAAAGGCCTTGCCAGGCAGGCCAATCGAGCGCATGACCCTATCGGTGACCACCGCAGCGCGCGCCATGTAGCCGGAATCCTCCAGCACCGCTAAGCACAGAAACATCAGCGCCAGCAGCGGGGCGAAGGTCAGCACCATGCCGACGCCGCCAATGAGGCCATCAACAAGCAAGCCCGAAATCAGCCAGTGATCCAGACCAATGGCTTCGAGCCCGGCGCGGGCCGCGTCCGAGACCGGACCGGTGACAAGGTCTTCGAGGCCATCTTGCATGGGCCCTGCCACCGTGGTGGTGATGAAAAAGACCGCCCACATCACCGCGAGGAAGAACAGCGGGCCCACCACCGGGTGCAGCACCACGCGGTCCACGCGCTGGGTGAGGGTCTCGCCCACCTCCACGCGGTGGACCGCGGCCTTTTCGGCGGCATCGAGATCCGCGAAGCGCTGATCCAGGCCGGAATCCTGGCGGATGATGGTTGGCTCGGCGCGCATGGCCTGTGCCACGGTGGTTTCCAGCCCGTCGAGGTTGCGCCGGCGCCGTCCATTGACGCTGACCACTGGCATGCCAGTGGCGCGGGAGAGCGCTTCAGTATCGATGCTAATGCCCTGCTGCTCGGCCATATCCTCCTTGGTCACGCCGATGACCACGCGGTATGGCTCGGCGGCAATTTGCAGCGCCAAGTTGAGCCCGCGGGCCGGGGCCGTTGCGTCCACGAGGACCACGACGACATCAGGGCGCTCGTCTGCCGGGCAGTCAATGAGCATCTGCTTGGTAAAGGCCTCATCCGGGCTCATGGGCTCAAGTGAATAGGCGCCGGGCAGGTCGATGATGTCAAAGGCCTCTGGCTGCGCATTCCAGAGCCCGCGGCTGACCTCGACGGAGGTGCCCGGCCAGTTGCCGGTCTGGACCTTCGCTCCGGTCAATGCGTTAAAGAGGGTGGATTTTCCGCAGTTGGGCGCGCCCACCAGTGCGAGCACCGGCGTGCCTTCCGCCGCTATCCGCATGGTGGAGGTGCTGTGGCAGCTTGCTGGGGCCGTGGAGTTATGTGCCATCGCTTATGCCTCCAACGGAATGACTTCGAGTTGGCGCAGCGTGTGTGCATCCACCGCATAGCGGGCCGTGCCTACGCTGACCACGCGCGCACCGCCGGCAACGGTGCGGCCGATCTGCACCCGGGTACCAGGACGAAAGCCCAGCTCGCGCAGCCGCACGGCCAGTGCCGGTTGGGTCTCGGTCGCGTTGTGCAGGCAATCAGCGGATAGTTCCACCACGGCGTCAGTGGGTGCTTGATCCGCGCGCATGGGCCCGGTTTCTGGTGGGGTGGAATGGGTTTTGTGCATGGGGGAAACCTCAGTTCA
This sequence comes from Corynebacterium sp. KPL1814, assembly GCF_000478175.1. Taxonomy (GTDB): domain Bacteria; phylum Actinomycetota; class Actinomycetes; order Mycobacteriales; family Mycobacteriaceae; genus Corynebacterium. Next base: position 118,927 of record NZ_KI515779.1, on the reverse strand, counting down.
AACTTCGCTGTGGAAGCGTTAGCCACAGCAGATATTGACTATTCCTAAATGGACAATAGGTAAGTCTCACCTTAGTTTATGTCTTTGGTTGCAGGCAAGGCTATCCTGCGCTTCCCCCACTTTGGCGGGACACATGCGCGTTATGCGCCCATAGAAATTGCACATAAAAAGCGCCCCGTGCGGCTCTCAAGGCTGAACGGGGCGCTATCTGCTTCGCGGTTTATGCTTCGGGCAAGGTAAACCCTGCGCCAACGCCACCGCGGCGGTTCATATCCGCCAACACGGTGTCCATGTTGGTAGCGGCGGTGGGGTTGTGAACCGCACCCTGCAGCGGGGTGCGGCACGGGAAGTTCACCGGCAGGAAGCCGCCGGAGATGGAACCGATGAGGCGGTCACCAGCGAGCAGCGGCGCGCCGGAATCGCCCATCATGGCGCAGACTTGGTTGACCTGGATGCTTTGTGCCTGCTGATAGGTCATACCGCAGGTCTTGCCGGTGGCAACGCCCTGCTTGCATACGGTCTCACCCGGGTTTACGGTTCCGCCCAGGGAGTTAACGGTAATCCCGTTGTAGGTGCGGGTGACCTCAGCATTAGAGCCGAATTCGATCACCGAATAATCCAGCTCGTCGTTCTTGGCCACGATGGTGCCCGTCGGGCCAATGTGATCGGAATCGGCCGAGGTAATGGCATCACCCTCATTGCCGCAGTGCCCCGCGGTCAGCCCCACCTTGCGACCGGCATCGTCATTGCCGGCAACGCTCAAGGTGCACATGGTGTCACCATTGATATAGATGGGAGTTCCAGGGCCATAGAGGGACTTGCCCTGGTTCATGGCAACATCGGATTCTTCAGGAATGCGCGGGGCATCGAACAAGGAACCCGGCACGCGGTGCAGAACAAAGTCCGAATCGGGCTTGCCCGCAGCTACCTTGGAAAACCCATCATTTTTCCACTGGTAGTTGGGATTATTACCCAGCGGCTTTTGCTCTACCTGGGTGGCTTGCTCCAGCAGCCCGAAGGGATTCGGGTTGGTGGCCGGCTCCGCGTACTGAGCCCCCTGCTGGACGTTATTCGCCACCGTATCGCGCGCGTTCTGCACCGCGGAATCCACGGTATCGGTGACCTGCTTATCCACCTCTGGGGTCTCAATCCCAAAGTCCGCGAGGCCATCGCGCACTTGGTTGATTAACCCTGCCGAGTCAATATCCGGTTGGGGCAGTTCTTGGGCGCCTGCTGCCGGGGAACCCAAGAAAAACGCACCAGCGAAAGCCGAGCCCACCAGGACTTTCTTTAGGTGCGGAATGCGAAGCATCAAAGTACCTTCTTTCAGTTGTCAGAATCGTGCTAGCTAAATCCTGACATGGATGACGTGTGAAAGCAGCTCAGTCCTGTGACTGTTTCCAAGCCGTTACCGTTCTTTCAGGTTTCGGGGGTGATCACACTATTAATCCGTACCCAAAAACTTTTCGATGCCCTATTCTTCACCCCATGAGCTCCCCACAGATTAGCGCTGAGACTTAAGATGCCAGAGCCGCTTTCTTATTCCGATACCGCCGGATTTCCGCAGCTGCACATGAGCAGGGTCATCGACGCGGATTTCGATACCGCAGCCCACCGGCTCTTTCGTTGGGGTATCCAGCGCAGCGGCCTTTTCCGTGTGCACCCCACCCACCAGGTCGTACAAGAAGGCGCCGAGGTCACCATAGGCCTTGGCCCGTTCGATTTCCGCTGCCGCGTGGTCAAGACCTTCGCCAATGATGGCCGCTGCGGCTTTACCTACGGCACCTTGCCCGGTCACCTCGAGCGCGGTGAGGAAACCTTTACCTTGGAGCGCTTGCGCGATGGGCGGACGCTGCTGCTTATCGATGCCGCCTCCGAGCCCTTCCTTCCCTTCTTGCGCCCGCTTGTCGATATCCCCCGCCGCATCCTTATCCGCCGGTTCTACCTGCACGCGCTGGACTAGCGCGGCAGCACAAAGGCCGCCGCCTCTCCCTCTACGGGAAAAGCAGCGGCCCAGACGTAGTTAACTACTTGCGCTTCTCGTCGAGGTTATCGCGAGCTTCGCGCACAACGTCTTTCACGCGGTTAAAGAAACCGCCCTTCTTGCCGGATCCGTCCTGGTATTCCTGCGCCTTGTCTTCCACGAAGTCCTTAGCGCGGTTGATGGCTTCTTCAACGACATTGCCGGCCTCGGTGACCTTGCCCTTCAGGTCATCGAAGTCATCGCGTTCATCATCTGCCGCATCCTCTTCCGGCTGCTCTGGTGCGGTGCCGATGTGTTCTTCTTCGGCCTCGCCCACGACGTGCTCTGAGGGCTCATAGTCCGCGTTGTCCTCATCCAGCTGTTCCTGCAGATCCGGTTGCTCGGACGCGGCGGCGACGTGTTCTTCCTCGGCGCCGGTAACGACGTGGTTCTTCGGCTCGTAATCACTCTGGGTCACGGAATCATTCTGCTCATCCGCGTTCGCCGCTGCAGCGGCACCGGCAGCAGCAGCTCCCGCGGCACCGGCCCCTGCTGCCCCAGCTCCCGCTGCAGTAACCTTGCCGGATTCAATCTTGTTGCCCTCGGCATCAGTCGATGCCAGGTAGGTAAACTTCTCGCGGTCCACGTCTACCTCGTGCCCAAGGGCGCGTGCAGTTTCTTTAGCCATTGCTTTGTACTCCTTAACTAGATCTATTCTTTCTCATCCTAGCGTTCCAGAAAGTTAAAGTGCGTGCACGGGGAACCGGAATAGGAAAACCGGAAGGCTCATTTGTGATTTCGATACTCCTCCCCTCAGTAAGAGATACGGCTGAGCCTCAGGCTGTCCAAAGCAACCGCGTTTCGTCAAAAATCGGGCCGAAATATGGACAAACGCGGTTGCTATGGACGCCTTCCACTCCTTCACCGCGATCATCTCGCCAAAATTAGTGTGCAATAAACACGCGTGCACTAGACACGCGTGCACTCTGCATGTATCCTGCTGGCATGGACACTCCAAGCAAACAAGTCGCCGACGCACTGGGACTCCTTTCCCAGCGCAGCCTCCGCCGACGCATGTACGCCCACCTCACCCAGGGGCTCGGTGAAGAAATCAATGAATCCACGTATTTAGTACTCAGCGGCCTAGACCGCTGTGGTCCCTCCACTCCGAAAGAGCTCGCCACCGTCATCGGCCTGGACCGCTCGGTGGTATCCCGCCACGCCTCGGCCTTAGAAAAAGCCGGGCTCATCGCGCGCGCTACCGATCCCCGCGACGCGCGGTGGATACAACTGTCGCTAACCCCACTGGGCCAAGACAACGTCGCCGTAATGCGCTCACGCCTGACCCAAAAATTGGAAGAATTCCTCGCCCGCTGGCCGGAACCCGCGCAACAACAATTCGCGGAAATGCTCACCGCCCTCACCCACGACGGACCATTCGCCCCTTAACCCACACACCTCCATCACTATCTCCATCATGACCACACCTCACCACGCCATGTGCGCACGCGCACACACTCCGAAGGGAACCCCTCATGCAGGAAGAAGAAAAACTCGACCCCCAGACTAGGCGGGTCGTCATCGCCCTAGTCTTCGGCTCAATTTTGCCGCTGCTAGATATCAGCATCGTTAACGTCGCCATTCATTCCATTGGCGAGGCGTTCCACGCACCGATAGTTCTCGCCCAATGGGTCATCACCAGCTACGGATTGGCCTCCACCATGGCCATTCCGCTCAGCAGCTGGGCAACGCGCCGCTTCGGCGCCAAAAATCTCTGGATTACCGCCCTGGCAGTTTTTACCATCGCTTCAATCCTGTGCGCGGTCTCTACGCATATAGACATGCTCATCGCCTTCCGCGTCCTGCAGGGATTCGCGGCGGGCTTCTCGGTGGCGGTAATGCAGACCCTCATCGTCACTAATGCCGGAAAGGACCAGGCCACACGCGCCATCACCGCAATCGGTCTACCAGCGGTCATTGCGCCTGCGATTGCCCCGCTACTGGGCGGGCTGCTTGTCGATGCCATCGGCTGGCGCGCCATCTTCCTCATCAACGTCCCCATCGGCATCGCTGCTATTGCCCTTGCCGTGCATTATCTAGAACGGACCCCAGCAGATCCTGCAGCCCAGCTAGACCGCACGGGATACCTCTTGCTCGCCCCCGGTTTGCTCGCGGCGGTCTATGGCTTTACCACCATCGGGCACATGAGTTCTTGGGCAAGCGGAATTCTTCTCGCCGCCGGCGCGGGGCTGATTGGATACTTTGTGCTGCATGCGCTCCGGGCGTCATCGCCGCTTATCGATGTCCGCCTATTTACCCACGCCTCCTTTTCCTCAGCGTGGGCAACACTGGCCATTGCAAGCACCGTGTTTTATGGCGGGCTCTTCCTTATCCCATTGCACTACCAGAGCAACTACGCCTACACCGCATTGCATGCGGGACTTCTGCTGGCCCTACAAAGCGTGGGCGCCTATTTCAGCCGCTCGGCATCGAAAAAATTCATCGCCCGATGGGGTACGCGGAAGACCGTATACATGTGCATTGTCGCCACTATTATCGGAACGCTACCTTTCGCCTTACCCGCCGGCCAGGCGGCAGGCTGGCTCATCCTTCAAGGCTGCGGGCTATTCGTGCGCGGCGGCGGTATCGGAGCCCTTACGGTACTCACGATGTCCGCGACCTACCACGGCTTAACAAAAGATGAAGTCGTCCATGCCAGCGCTGCAGGCCGCATAGCGACCCAACTTGGCAGCGCACTCGGTGTGTCAGTCTGCACGGTGCTGATGACCCTCACCCACGGGGTCAGCTGGACAACATTCGCCTACTTCACCGTGTTCACCACGCTTATGGCCGCAACGGCCACCCGGCTCCCGCGTGCAACCGTAGTCCGGAAATAAATGGTGAAGCTCGAGGCGTTTGGCCCACCGAGGCTCCTCTTTAGGAATTCGCTTCTGCCTCCAGGACGAAAAGGTGTTTACCCCAGCCAACAGCCGTGGCAGAAGAAAATAGAGCGCCGCTATCAGCGACAACAGCGCTGACATCTTCCTGTGTCGGCACCTTGGTGCCGAACATGGAAAGCCTCACCAAGTCCTCTTCATAGGAATGCTCATCGCCGCCGGTTTCCTCCAGAACCTCGGAAAGGATATAAGCCCGATGGAACGCATCCCCGTGAGTGGCGCGACCTAATTGGGCAGTCACCTCTGCGTTGCCAAAGACACTCCAGGGATCAATGAAGACTACATCAGTTGCCCACGCATAGTCCGCCTCAGTGGGATTAAAGCCAGTTCCATCGCCACTCGTTTCGCACCGTTCACGAGAAGCTCCTGCGATTTCCCGTAGCACTGCTTCCGAGGAAGCATCGGTGATAACCCTGCTCTGGGCATGCTCACATCGCCGGAGAATTTCATCTGCATATACTGCACCTCCCTGGCCAATGATCAGAACGCGAGCGGTATCATTCAGATAGTGCTGCATCGCCTGTGCTGCGGACGGAGCAGTCCAGCCAGCGCTCATATTCTTTTGCTCAATGCGCTCGGCCGCGAGTTGTGGGTCACGGCTCACATATTCTGACCACGGCAATCCCTGTTCGCCTTGCGGTGCCGCCTCACCGGTACGAAGGCTATGCTCAAGGCGCATCAGCGCCATCGCCTCAAGATGCGCCGGCCCGCTGAGCCAACGCACCACATTGGAATCTGGGTCCGCTAACTCCATTCCCATTGCAGTCAAGGTGAGGGTGGTTTCGCTGACTTCGACGAGTTCAAGAGCAGCTAGGTAACGGATAAACCTCCGTAACGCCTCCTCGTGAAGGTCTGCCGCAGCAGCAAGGGCAGGAAAAGTATTGGCACCCGCGTCGATCTCTTGGAATAGCCCTAAACGTACTGCAGTGCGGAGCGCAAAGGCTGAATTCAACTCAGCCAAATCATGAATATTGTGCAAAACACTATTGCTGCTCGATGCGCTTTCTTTGCCATCTTTCCGGCTAGTTCGCCGCCAGTAACCTGTAATTTCCTGATGCTCAGGGGCGATTCCGGAAGCCTTAAACAAACGCCGCAGTGTTTTCAGCCGGGAGGCCTCCCCCGCCGCCCATACATATGCTTCGCCCCTAGGCAATTGTGAGTCAGCGGTCTCTTCAAAGAGCGCACTAGCCTTTTCAACGAAGCCCTCGCCCTGGTCACGTATCGCCCAGTGGATCTGTACTGAATCCGGAATGTCTAATTTTTGAATATCAGCGTTCGTCGGAACCTCCACCACCGCAATCGCATCATGCCCAGATGGGAGCGATTCCAGGCAGCGGCCGATGGCTGGGAGCGCAGTCTCGTCTCCTGCCAAGAAAAGCCAATCGGTATGCGTGGGCAACTGTGCACACGACTTCGGGCCTGCCACAAAAATGGGGTCACCAATGCGAGCACTCTGTGACCAGTTTTCGGCCAAGCCCTCACCATGGCGCGCGAAATCAATTGCTAATAGCCCATTAACAGCGTCAAAGTAGCGAACCGTGTATGTGCGGAATAAGTTCTTAACGGCTTCTGGCCACAGGAGGTTGCCATCGTTTTGGGCGATTGGGTGCGGTCGCTCTCCAGTCTCCGGATCCGGGAAGATGAGTCGAACGTCGTCATCAAAACCATGGCTTAATAATGAAGGAACGGAAATACCATCGCGTTCGTGCTCCTGGAGCTGCTCCCCGCTGAACGTAATTCGCCGCATGGATGGCGATATATCTTCGATATTTTCCACGTATAATTCCCGGTAGGAAATTGGATAAATTTCCCTGCTCCGGCTGTTCCTTGGCATTTTTGAGACCATTCCCCTCTCGGTCTTGATGGCTTTTATTTCACTTTGTTCGATGGCCTAATTTTTATTTAGTTTTGCTGACGCTTTGCACGCCTCTCCCAGCGCCAAGCATTGTCCAGCTCACCTACATACCTTTAATGCAGTCATCTTTCTGCGCCGATGGGTGACTATGCGGAAAGCTTGGGGCCAAGCTTTCGTGGCTGGAAAGGCAGGAATGGACGCACCACTGCATTGGATACAGTCCATTTAAGACAACGCCTTCCGATAAATCGGAAGGCGTTGGCGACTACCTGCAACAGCGGGGTGAGCCCCATCTAGCAGGCGTCGGAGTTGTGCAGACCTTAACTACTTTCCAACCTTTTCCAGCGTCGGCATCGTCTTGTCCAGCACCCAAGCTCGGCTCAGGCTCGTTGGGTTGTTGAGTCCAGCGACGACCGCTTCGTCACCAGCGAGAGTCGCACCGGATTTCACCTGCGGCAAATCTTTGTATCCCGGAGTATTTTCAACTTCTTCGATTGAGCCGGTGCGGTTATAGATGACCATAAAATCAGCGGCTAGGTAGGACACGTTTTCCGGAGAAAGCGTGACTCGGCCCTTATCAACTGGAACCGTACCGTCAGTCAGTTTCTCCGGGAACTTCATACCTAGATCGTAGATGAAGGATGCACCCGGATCCTCAGGGTCAGCAACGGCGCCAAAGGAGCGTGTCAAGTTGTTTGTGTGTGGGGCTAGGTTTATAGGTATTTGTCGAAGCGGGCGGGAAAGGCTACGGCCATTTGGTTGATGGCTTGTTTCCAGCCGGAAACTCGGGCTCCTTCCACGAGCCTGCTGGCGGTAGCCGAGGCTCGTTTGCCTTGTTTCGCTCTCTTTGCGGCTCGTTTGTCTTCAATGTTGCAGATCATCAACCACAGCGTCTTGAGCGCGGATTCATCGTTA
>NZ_KI515779.1:96588-110387 GCF_000478175.1 Corynebacterium sp. KPL1814 | reverse complement strand
TAGGTGGGCATCCATTTCAGCATTCAAACCCCGGGTAATTGAGGCTTGTAACATGCCCCGAACTAGGTCGTTGGCATCCGTGGTGGACGTGCCTAGCTCATCAATCAGTTTCGCGATTTCTGGGTTAGCAAGCAGCTTCTTTTCAATCGCATCAATCTTGGCCTTATCAGCCGGATCTCGTCTCGCCATAGTAGTCATTCTGGTTCATCTCCTTATGCGGGTTAGGTTCCCACACACAAACCATTAGACACTCTCCGCCAAAGGATCCCTGGGCGAATTGGGAAACAATGCCGGTTTTACCAGAGAGGTTTGGCAATTTTTCCTTCACATCAGCGAAACGCTTCTGATCCTCTTCAATGGCTTTCTTAGCTTCGGACTCCTTATTGAATATCTTGCCCAAAGCTTCTAGTTGTGCTTCCCAGCCAATGCCCTCCCCGGTATCGGAGATTCCGCCGAGAGTCGGTGCGATGGCTGACAATTCTTTGTAATTATCCTCAGATATTGTCCAATAGTCACCAACGATGAAGTCGGGTTCGATTGCCGCGATTTGTTCTTGTGGCAGAGTTTTGAAATCTGCCTGATCGATCACCTTGACACCATCGAGCTTCCCCTCGCGCCAAGGCGAGTTCTTATCCTTTGCATTCTGCACGACGGCTGCTGGTTTAATTCCAAGTTCCAGCAGGTTATCAACTGCAGGCCCCACGGCAACCACGTTTTGTGGATTGACCGGATACGTATCTGTACCCCGTGCATGCTCAATGGTCACGTCTTCTGCAACTTCGGAAGTTGCCGCTTCATCGGTTGAATCGTTCGACGAGCATCCTGACAGAACCAATCCGGCACAGATAGTGGCCGCGATAAATGACCGTGCTCCCCTTTTTAATGACATCCCTATTCCTTAAAGTCGATTTCCTGAAGTTGCCTTTTCAACGCCTTCCATTGGATTTCCCACAGACCCGCAAGCAACTTTTAGGTTAGGTTAGCTTTACCTTTACCACATTGCAATAGTGTGCCGATACATATTTGTGGAATATGTCATTAACTGGCCCCACCTGGACCGAAAATCGCCCCGAGAGGATTACACCCCTCCCTCGATTGCAATCGAGAGGCGAAAGCCTCCATCTACCCCCCTCCCCACCCCAGGACAAGTTAGTATCAAATTTACCCACCTGGATTAGGGTTGACTAACCTAATCTGAAAAGCATATATTTGTGCCACACCTAACACTTCGTAGATTGTCGATGACGCTGAACCGCGCAAATTCAGTCGCTAGCTCAGCGTAAGCCACAAGTGGGAACAGGAGTTTTCTTTGAGGAGATGGAAAGACTTCAACCGCAAGCCAAACACCTCAAACGACTGATTTCTCATTCTTATGGGCCTGACTCTTGGTTGAGCCTATCCAGCCCTAAAGAACACAGGTCTTACCGCACAGAACAGGAACTTCTCGACTGACCGCCATGAGTACTCATTCCAGTTTCAGCACTAACGGCACCCAAGTGCCTCGAAGCCGCACCTATTCGCGACGCGTTGCTGGACTCATACTATGTCTGGCACTGCTCGTCCTCGGAATTTTCTTGAGCATCGCTGTCGGAGCTAGAAGTATTCCACTGACCGACGTCATATCTGCCCTCAGAGAAGTTCCATCGCACCGTGAAACTGCTCTAAACTTTGAACAGCAAGTACTCTTCGAGCTCCGTGTGCCGAGGACGTTGATCGCAATCGTAGTGGGTGCTTCTCTCGGAGTAGCTGGCGCTTTAATTCAAGGCCACACACGAAACCCGCTCGCAGATCCAGGCATTCTTGGAGTCAATGCTGGCGCCGCCTTAGCCGTAGTTTCCAGCTTCGCGCTCTTTGGCTCAATCAGTATGTTTGCCACCACTGTGGCTGCTTTCTTGGGCGCGATAAGTGCAACCATCATTGTCTTCGGTATGGGACGCATCAATGGAGGTAATGCTAGTCCGCTTACTCTTACGCTGAGTGGCGCAGCCTTATCCGCTGTGTTGAATTCAATCACTACAGGCCTCATTCTTGCAGAAGAAGCCAATCTGGACCGTATGCGTTTTTGGACAGTAGGTTCGGTAGCGGGTCGAGGTCTAGACGTCTTTTGGGGAGTACTACCATTTCTAGTCTTGGGCATCGTCTTAGCCTTCGCTTCAGCCCCATCGTTAAACTTGCTTAGCCTCGGAGACGATGTGGCTCAAAGTCTCGGTGCTCAAACCGATCGGGCTCGTCTCTTTGGCATGGTCCTGATCGCTCTGCTTGCGGGGGCTGCGACGGCCATGGCAGGGCCCATAGGGTTCATCGGCCTGATAGTGCCGCACTTGGTGCGTGCCATCACGGGTCCTGACTATCGGTGGATTTTGCCGTATTCCGCCCTATTGGGCGCCACGCTACTGGTGCTAGCTGATGTCATTGGCCGGATCATCGCACGCCCTGGCGAATTACCAGTAGGAATTGTCGTCGCTTTTATTGGCGCCCCATTATTCTTCATGCTCGTCTTCCAGCGGAAGGGAGTAGCGCTATGAATAGTCACCGCAATTCTGTCCCCGGTCGCCCCGCCTTCCGCATTGGTACAAAACTATTAGAGCTCTCAACTGTTTGGCGCCCGTGGCAGCTATCTACAACTTTCATCCTCGCTATATTGGCCCTACTTCTTGTGCCTTTTTCTATCATGCTGGGAGATTATCCAATCTCTTTCGGTCGAATACTGGAAGTTATTGTAAGCGGCCAAGGCACTCGACTGGAGAAACTAGTCGTCTTCGAATGGCGAATGCCCCGTGCTCTCACTGCGTTTACAGTAGGATGTGCACTTGGTCTCGCTGGGGCTCTAACACAATCGATAACCAGAAACCCGCTCGCCAGTCCTGACATTTTAGGCATGACCGCTGGCGCCTCAGCAATGGCGGTTACGGTTATCGTCTTCGGCTCGGGTAGCGGCTTCATAGGTTGGTTAGCCGGCATCGGCGTCCCACTAGCCGCTTTTATCGGAGCTGTCAGTACAAGCGTCGTCGTGTGGGTTCTTTCCTGGAAAGGAGGCGCAAACCCATTCAGGCTCTTGCTTTCGGGCATAGTCTTGACGTCGCTGTTGTCTGGCTACATCAGCTTCGCTATGATTCGTGCGCAATTGCACGATGCCTCCGTCGCCCAATTTTGGCTGACCGGCTCACTAGATCGAGCTAATTGGACTACTACTTTCCCAGTAGCTATCACAATAATAATGTCTGCACCATTGCTCGGATGGGTTAGTTACCAATTACTTCCCACGGCGCTTGGCCCAGACATGGCACGAGCACTCGGTTCTCGTTTCAATGCGGTGCAATTCTCTGTACTCATACTCGCCGTAGCATTAACTGCCGTTGCGGTCTCCGCAGCAGGCCCCATTGGTTTTGTAGCCTTTGTTGCTCCTCAATTAGCACTTCGTATTTGTCGAACCTCAACACCTCCGCTGCTAGCCTCTACCTTCACTGGAGCGATTCTCTTACTCGGTGCAGACGTCATCATACATGTTCTGCTGGGAATCGAGCTTCCTGTTGGAATCGTTACTTCGATAATTGGGGGCCTGTTTTTACTCTATTTACTCGTTCAGCAAAATCGGAAGGTCCAATCAGCTTAATGTCTGACCCATTAATCACTTCGCGCACAGCAATTACGGCATCAAACCTCACTGTAGGATACGCGCGCAATACTCCGATCCTTGAAAATATTGATGTAGAGCTCCCGAAAGGCAAAGTCACTACGATTGTTGGCCCCAACGGATGCGGAAAATCGACACTCTTACGCAGCCTCGCGAAGCTGTTACCCATAGAAAGTGGCACCGTAATGTTAGGTGAGCGCGATATCACCGAGCTTCGCCGAAAGGATGTGGCCACAAAAGTTAGTGTGCTGCCGCAGGCCCCTATTGCGCCAGAGGGTTTACTTGTATCCGATCTTGTCGCTCGCGGGCGCCATCCACATCAATCGTGGCTGCGCCAATGGTCAGCATCCGATGAGCAGGAGGTTTATTCCGCGCTCGCACAAACCGGCTCGCTGCAATTTGCCGAACGCTTCATTAATGAACTTTCCGGTGGCCAACGCCAACGAGTGTGGATTTCCATGGTTCTAGCTCAAGACACAGGGGTTATGTTCCTTGACGAACCCACAACATACTTAGATTTGGCGACGTCCATCGAAATTCTCGAGCTCATTCATTCGCTACGAACAAGACTGGGGCGCACCATCGTTATGGTTCTACATGACCTCAACTTAGCTATTAGATATAGCGACCATTTGATTGCAATGAATCAAGGAAGAATTCTTGCAACTGGGGCTCCCAAGGAGATTATTTCCCCTCAATTACTTCTCACCGCATTCAACTTAAAAGCCTTGGTTATTGAAGATCCAGTTACAGGAGGCCCGCTCGTTGTCCCCTCCGGCGCCAATACATAGTGACGGCACCGCTCTTTGCATGTCCGAGACCCCCAGTGGGTTAAGGGTGAGAATAAAAAATGACCTTCACCAGTGGAAAGCACGGGTGAAGGTCTAAAAATTGGCGGCAAGAGCAGAATTGTAAACCACTACCCCCAATTAAAGGAGCTTCGAATACTTATACGTGAGCCAAAAGAGTGTTGGCCATGTACTCGGAGCCTGCGTCCGACGGATGAAAGTTCATGTTGTAGTTCGGCGTCGTGGTATCAATCAAGCCAGCAACCCAGCGCTGGGCATCTGGAGCACACGTATCATGGCCGCGAGCGCCATCAATCATGTCAACGTAGGTTGCCCCAATTGAATTAGCGGCCTCGATTTGGTTAGCGCGGTTCCAATTTTCGACATCCCGCACGATTGGGACATAAATACCGCCCGGGTGGTTCGGAATCACATTGACTGCACAGAACGTTGCGTGTTCACGGTCCACCGTGGGCAGCGCGCCCGATACAACGATCTTTGCTCCCGGTGCTGCGCGGTGAATCTTGTCGCCAGCTTCCCGCAAACGGTTCACATAGTTGTCGTGGACGTTTTTCGGGACATCCGGAGAACTCTTCAACACATCGAAGTTAAATGGACCGTAGTCATTCATTCCTACAGCGATGACGACGGTGGAGTCATTGCGGACGTCACCATTGGCAATAGCCCGGTCCAAGCGTTGATTCATGGTGTTGGAAGTCTGAGCGGTGCAGGACCAATCGGCCAGTGGTCGATTCGTCTTTGCGGCAAGCTTCCGCGGCCAGTTATTAGGCGCCTGAAGACACCCCTCGCGCTGGGGATAGTTATCGGTTGCGCCAGGAACCCCACGGAAGGTATTTCGGACTTGGTCAGGGTTGGCGGAGTAGGAGTCACCGAGCGTGACGAGATTACCGGTCGGTGCGGCTGACGCGACACCGGAAAGACCAGTAGCGAGCATGACTGCTCCGCAAGCTGCAGCAATGTATTTGCTCACAAGGCGCATATTTGCGTTTCCTTTCAATCAATATTGAGTTGCTTTTCTAGCCTTCCGATAGATGACTACTCACATTGAAAGTGTCATCAGCATCGATATAAACAATTTATAGATGGTATCCATCGGTGGCTATGATTACCGCTATCACTATAGCGAACTCTCCCAGTGGGTGCAGGGATTTTTACTTTTATCTCAAAGCCCTAGTATTTTCACTCACATTTCTTACGTAACCCCAGAATGAGTATTTTATTTTCAATATAAGCGCAATCTATTACTTCTGGGTCTTGCGGTATCAAACTCGGAAGTTTCCGGTGGGGAAGGTACCCCACTTTGATTCTCATTTTGATTCCCAAATCCAGCCGGGGGATACAAATCTTACGCATCGGTCCCACATACACCTATATCCCGCCGAAAAGGCTGATGCAGTATACGGTGGCTTCCAAGGAATCCGCAGACCCGTCCTCGACCCTCTCAAGGATGCGCTCACCGAAGAACATGAGCCCCAGATATCACTCTAGGGGTTCAATAAGATCGGCACGAATGACAGCAAGTTCTCAGGGCGCCAAGCGTTGCTAGAACTCATCATTTCCAATTTCGCCTGGCAAAAGAGCGTAAGGCAGGGTGACGTCAGCCTTGATGTGGCTTTTATAACTGAAGCGACTATTGAGCCACTTCGTACGCGTCTCGATATTGCTGAGGTTACCCTCGTTTAGTGGACACCCGATTAGTGCGGATCTTGTGTCCGTAAGAGAGGATGTTCATTGTGAGTCAACAACGCCAGAAATACACGCCGGAGTACCGGCGTGAAGCCGCAAACCTAGTAATCGAGTCAGAACGCCCGATTGCTCATGTAGCGAAAGAAATTGGTGTCGCACCTGGCCTTTTAGGTCGGTGGGTGAAAAATGAGCGTCAACGCCGAGGATCCTCTGATGGGCTAAGCGAGGCTGATCTTCGTGCTGAGAACGCTCGTCTGCGTCGTGAGCTGGCAGAAGCCAAGATGGATAACGAGTTTTTGTCAAAAGCGACAGCCTTCTTCGCCGCAAAGCAACGCGATCAGAAAAGTTCGAATTAATGCAGCAGGAGAAGGCGAATTTCAGTATCAAGCGCATGGCACGCCTTTTGAAGGTATCTCGGTCTGGATACTACAAATGGGCCCATATGCAGCAGCAACGCTTATCCGGTAAGGATGATCGTGCAGCATTTTACGATGATGTTGATCGCAAGATTCATCAGATCTGGAAAGACTCCAACGAGGTCTACGGTGCCCCGCGAATCACCGCAGAACTAGGTGAGCGCTACCAGATTGTTCTTAACCGCAAGACTGTGGCTAAGCGGATGCGCCTGATGGGAATTGAAGGAATTTCACCGCGTGCCTTCGTCCCAGCGACAACGATTCAATCTAAACGTAAGTCGAGTCTTCCTGACCTGGTAAAGCGCATGTTTGATACCGGCGAGCTCAATCGAGTATGGATGTCAGACATTACCTACCTGCGAACCGGCGAGGGTTGGTTGTACTTATGCGCAGTTCGCGATGGTCATTCCCGCAGGGTGCTGGGCTGGGCTATGGATAGCGTGCAAGATACATTCCTGGTCGAACGAGCACTGCGGATGGCACATACACTGCGTGGTGACGTTCCTGACGGGCTGGTGTTTCACGCCGACCGGGGAACACAATTTACCAGCGAGCAGCTCTGGGAGGTGTGCCGCAACCTAGGTGTTGCTCAGTCTGTGGGGCGTACTGGGGTGTGTTTCGATAATGCGATGGCTGAGTCGTTCTGGTCGACGCTTAAGACCGAGTTCTACGACCGGAAGCGCTGGCCAACCCGCGATGCTGCGCGTCAGGCCGTTGCCTACTGGATTGAAGCCGTCTACAACCGTCGGCGCCGGCACTCCGCACTCGGGATGGTCAGCCCCGTCGATTTCGAGAACCACACCAGCCTAACCACCAGCAGAAAAGAAATAGCTGCCTAACCACTAGGTAGCTCCACTACGTGTCCACGATTTGCGGGCAACCCCATTGCCGCCTCCACGTGCATTTCTTACATCAATATGGAAGTAGACCAGCCTTCTACAACAACGCTATCCCAACCGCATACTCACACTCCATAGGAATCAGAAAAGGACCCATGAAATGACAAAAAGTGCCCAGCCGACGACACGCCAACCAGACACACATTTTACTACTTAACCCTCAATCTAGACGGCTACCCATAATTGGCCTTACAACGGTTCTATATCTCTAGGCTATGCGAAGTTTCCATAGCCAGAAATGGTACTCACCCATAAGAACGCTGATACGACAAAAACCGTGGCGAATGTGAAGGCAAAACCACGCCATGATCGGTCGCTAAGCCGATCCTTTTTCAACATGTAGACAGACATGGCTAATACACCCAAAACCACCAATGAAGGTAAAGGTAGCCCATAGAAAACGAAGGGGATTGGAAGCCATGTGGACAGTAGCACTCCGCCATAAAGAGTTGCGACGCCCAAGACTATTCCAAAAAGTATTCCCGGAATGATCGTCCCTTCCTTCACAACAAATTCCTTACCAATCAGTTTATTTTGATCAGACCACCGTTTCTAGCCTGCTCAGGGCCTGACCCCCGGAAAGTAGACACGTCGGGGGTTAGCTATGCTGCTTGGGTCAGTGTAGCCGATGTGAGTGCTTCGAAGTCGTCGGGGGCTAGAAGGTTGCACCAGGAGTGCCGTCTGCGCGTGTTGTAGCGCATACACCACCGGAAGACTTCTTGGCGGCAGACAATGGGATTGTCAAAGACTTTCCGATCACGCAAAACTTCACGCTTTAAGGCGGCATTAAAGGATTCTGCCAGGGCATTATCGGCACTTGTACCCACTGCTCCCATGGACTGGCGCACACCAAGATGGGCACAGTGGTCCCTAAATGCCTGTGAGGTGTACACACTGCCGTGATCAGAATGGAAAATTGCCCCTGTAAGGCTTCCGCGGACTTTCCTGGCATGGGACAAAGCTTCGATAACCAGCGATACCCGCATGTGATCGGCCAGAGCATGGCCAACGAGTCTGCGCGAGTAGACGTCGATGACCGTAGCTAGGTACATATTCTTGCCGCCCTTACACGGCAGGTACGTAATGTCGCCTACGTACACGTGGTTCGGCCTGTCAGCGCTGAATTTACGGCCTACTAAATCTGGCATGACGCGGTGGCCAGGCTTGCGCCTGGTGGTGATACACCGACGCCGCTTAGTAAAGCCTTTCAGCCCCATGGATTTCATGATGCGTGCGACCTTCTTGTGATTGATCGGAGGAAAGCCCGTATCGTCGTTGAGGCTTGCAGCGATGCGTTTAGCACCATAAAGCCCGTGCTCATCATCAAAAATGGTCTTAATTCTTGCACCAATAAGAGCATCGGAACACGTCTTTAACCTGCGATTTTCGCGGGTGTTGAGCCATTTGTAGAATGAGGATCGATTGAGCTTTAACACGTGGCACATCCGTGTGAGCCGAGTACTCGGTTCGGTGGTCATAGACAAACTGGAAGCGGATTACCAGCGTGTCTCTTCGGCAAAATATTTCGCGGCCTTGCGCAGGATATCGCGTTCTTCGCGCAGCTTAGAGACTTCTTTTTCTAGCTGGCGGATCCGTTCGGAATCAGTCGTCGCCTGGGCCTTGTCACGCAGGGTCTTCGTGCGGGCGCGTTTGCCGGTGCCGTACTGCTTGATCCAGGAATAAAGTGAGGAACGATTGACTCCAAGCTCTGCTGAAGCCGCGTGAAGTGAGAGGTCCTCATTGTTTTCGTAGAGGGCCACAGCATCACGTTTGAACTGTTCGGAGTACCTAGGCATGGTGGTAGATTACCTTTCTTCCCAACCCAACCGGGCTGGATATCAGGTGTCTACCAAACAGGGGTCAGGTCCTTCTAAACTTCAGGTGTAACTGGCTCCTGTAGGTGACTGATGATGGTGGCAGCAACTACGAGCGCTGCGGCACCGAAGACTCCACCGGCGACCGCGACGGCTGTGTGGAAGCCTGTGAGGAACGCTCCACTGGCGACCATTCCGCCGAGGACTGCGACGCCGACGACGCTGCCGGTCTGGCGGGCGGCATTGATGACTCCTCCTGCGATGCCGACATGTTCCGGCGGGGCCGAGGCCACTGCGGCCGAGGTCGCGGCCGGCATCGCGAAGGCCATCCCGAATCCAGCCGTGAAGGTCAACACCGCGACCACCACGTAAGGAGTTTCTGCGGTGAGCAGCACGAGGCTGCTGAAGCCGATCGTGCCGACTACCAGGCCGGTGAGCATGGTGGGGAACGCGCCCCACCGGGCGACGGCACGGCCGCCCAGCGGTGACGCGACCACGGCGCTGCACGCCTGTGGTGCCAGCGCGAGGCCTGCCAGCCACGGCTCGTATCCCAGGTACTGCTGGAAGAAGAGGGAGAGCACGAAGAGTTGTCCGAAGAAGCTGATGTTGAGCGCGAGCCCTACCATTGCGGCCACGGAGAACCGGGCACGAGTGAACAAGGCCATCGGCAGCATCGGGTCCGGGTGTCGTCGCTCTGCGATGATGAACAGGGCGAGGAAGACGCCCCCGGCGATCAACACGGCTACCTGCCAGGGTGACCATCCGTGTTCGCCTGCGGTGATGACTGCATAGGTTACTGCCACCAGCGTGAGCACGGAGAGCACCTGTCCGGGTAGGTCCACCCGTCTCGCGCGACTGCCCGTGAGCGCGGGAATTGCCCACAAGGTGAGCAGACAGCCGATAGCGACGATGGGGAGGTTGACCCAGAACACCGCCCGCCACCCGATCGTCGACACCAGCGCTCCGCCCAGGACCGGTCCGATCGCGGCGGCAACACCTCCTGCGCCGCCCCACAGCCCGATGGCGCGTGCTCGTTCCTTCGGATCGTCGTACACAGCCGACAGCAATGCCAGAGAGCCCGGCACGATCGCTGCCGCGCCCACGCCCTGGACGGCGCGACCAGCGACGAGGAACCCGCCTGTGGGAGCGAGGGCGCACACGGCCGAGAGCACAGCAAAGACCACCAGGCCAGCGAGGTAGACCCTGCGAGCCCCGAGACGGTCGCATGCGGCCCCAGCTGTGAGAAGGAGCGCGGCGAACACGAGGGTGTAAGCGTCGACGACCCACTGCAGTGAGCTCACCGTCGTGTCGAGGTCAGTGCCGATCTCGGCGAGGGCGACATTGACGATGGTCGTATCGAGCATGACGATGAAGAAACCGAGGAGGGTCGCGACCAGTGCCGTGCGCCGATGCGCGGTCATACGCGAGACTCCAGCGAAGCCTCGGCGGGCGGGTGGCCGAAGTAGGTGCGCTTGCTCAGGTCTTGATCCCAGGTCCGGTAGGACCGGTCCAGCAGTGTCGGCAGCACCAGATCGAACAGGCGCCAGGACGCGGCGAAGTGCATGTCCCGGATCTCCCTGGCCGTCTCTCCCCCGGTGAGCGCGAGGAGTTGCTGGGCGACGACTTCGGCCTTGTTGCGGCCGATCGTGTCTCGCCCGGCGCCGTACTGGCGTTGCACGTTAGTCAGGTCGAAGTGGTCGGGATCGGCCAGTTTCAGGTTGAGTGCGCCCATGCGCACCAGGCGGGCGGCTGCGGCACCGCCGATGCCCCCGGTGCCGACGATGCCGATCACGGCATCGCGCAACCGTGCTTGGCGTTCACGCTGTTCCTCGGTGGTGTCGCCGAGCCAACCCAGGTTGCGGTCAACGCGTTCCCAGTAGAAGTCCTCATCGTAGTGCTCGCGTAGCCGTTGGCGGTCCCCGTTCATCGCGATCGCTCCCTTCGTCTCCTGATGCAATGAATCTGGTGAGTTCAGACTACGCCTGCGATTGTTCGGTCGTCACCGAACAGTTCCGGGTGCATACTGGAGGCATGGTTGCGCGCGTGTTTCCTGAAGCGGTCCCGGATATCTCGACAGTCGCGTCGGCTCTGGCTGACTCGTCGCGGGCGGCCATGTGTGCTGCGCTCATGGACGGGCGGGCCTGGACGGTTGGTGAACTGGGCAGGTACGCGGGCCTGGCCCGGTCGACGGCGAGCGAGCATGTTGACGTGCTCGTCACCCACGGTCTCGTCCACGACATTCGGCAGGGCCGGCACCGCTACATTCGCCTGGCCGGGGAAGACATCGCACGAGTGGTCGAGAGCCTTGGCGTGGTCGCCCGCTCGCCCCTGCCCACTCCTCACAGCCTCAGCGCGTCACGGGCGAATGCGAACCTACGTGAAGGCCGCACCTGTTATCAGCACCTCGCCGGTAAGCTCGGGGTGCGCCTGGCTGAACAACTAGAAGAGCACGAGTTCATCGACTCGCACTGTCAGGTCACTAATCAAGGTCATCGCTTGTTCATACAGTGGGGTGTGCCCCTGAAGATGCTCGACACGGGCAGGTCGTGCATGGACTCCACCGAACGCCGCTTCCACCTCGCCGGCCCTCTCGGCACGGGAATCTGCAAGACTCTGCTGGATAAGGAATGGCTTTCCCGCAGGGGTCGTACCCGGGCCGTGCGTCTCACTCCCGCCGGGCGGGCAGCGCTCAACGACGCGGGGATCTCCCTCAATTGCCCGACAGCCGTCCCTGAGGGCTTCAGTCGTTCTTCGGCACCGACGTGACCTTTCGGACGATCGAAAGCCGGTCGGAACAGGATGAGAGGTGCTGTTGCAAAGTTGGGGCAGTAAGAAGAGCGACGTGAAATAATCACAGCCATGAGTATCTTCTCCGGTCGTCATTTCCCCCGTGACATCATTCTGTGGGCAGTGCGGTGGTACTGCCGCTACGGGGTGAGCTACCGCGCTGTGGAGGAAATGATGACTTCAGCGGGGCGTGCCGGTCGATCACACCACGATCTACCGCTGGGTCCAGAAATACGCGCCTGAGCTGGACAAGCAAACACGGTGGTACCGGCAGGTACCTGACTGGCAGGCCAGTTCCTGGCGGGTGGATGAGACCTATATCCGCGTCGGCGGCAGATGATGCTACCTCTATCGGGCGATCACCGCCGGTGGCCAGACCCTGGAGTTTTACCTCTCTTCGAAGCAGAACGTGGCTGCAGCGAAGCGTTTCCTGGCCAAGGCCTTCAAATCCAATGCGTCAGCCGGGTACACCTTACTTGTATCACCTGCGGCTAGCCGTGAGCGTTTTTAGGAGTATTAATTTTTTGGCGCTTTAGAACGACGGTTATAGCCACTATCAAAAAAAATAACTGCTGTAACACAGCGAGTAAAGGTACTTGGATGCCAAACTGCTGCGCCAAAGGAGAGGAGGCTAAGCAGAATCCCGTAGGCGTAGGAAGTTACGACCTCGTGTTTTACGGTGCAATATATCAGCCCTAATCCCCCCAAGGACGGAAGGTGCCGCCCATATAACGAAGTTCTCTGGAGAAAGAGCCGAACTCTCTTCATGAAACTTCGACAACAGGACGGATCCGCTTAAGATTAGCGCAAGCGAAAGGATACTGGGCCAAGTAATGTTCTGTCTTGTCAAGATTCCCTCTTTTGTTAACAGTAGTCTGCGTATACTGGCGGATAATCCGCATGTACACCAATTTTCAAGCCTTGCCCTGATACTGCAGCCTTAGCTGCTCGTCCTCCTATCTCAATTAGAGAAACTGATAAGGCAATGCGCCGGCGCATTGCCTGACGCAAGCGACCTGCTATCTGGGCACCAGTGTTCACACCCTCTGACCATGACCTATAGTCGCTGGTGCACCTAGTTTCATGGAACAAAGAGCAGGTCGATGAGTAGATTGAAATATACTGGGACGACATAGCTGAGCTGCGTAACGAATTTTCTGAACTAAAAGAGGAAAATAGTCTTCTAAAGAAAAAGGTAGATTAGTCGAGTTAGTATTAGCTTTGTTTGTGACTTCATTCGGGATGTGATATGTGTCTTCTATAGTGAATAGAAGGTTTCGTATATCTTTTGGTCCTTGGAAGGCGTGATGATATCTGCGCTGCGCCTGGGAGGTTGACTATGAATTATAACCTTGAAACCTTAATTGTTGCCATACCGATGATGATAGCAATGGTTGCAATGATAAATGATATGCGGATTGAGTTTGATAACAGTACTCCAATGGCCGCCGGGCCGACGACTTGTCCTAGGCTATACCAAGTCGTTAGACGTGCAGCTCCTCCGTTTATTCTATAAGCGACTCCCGTTGAAATAGTAAGCATCGTAATTCCCATGAAAGTAGCACCAAAAAGAATGGCAGCAACCATCAGTAAAACAGTCGAATTGCCAAAAGTGGCGGCAATTGCTCCAGCTACTTGGAGTGTATAGCAGCCAAGTAAGAGCGTGTCAAGTTGTTTGTGTGTGGGGCTAGGTTTATAGGTATTTGTCGAAGCGGGCGGGAAAGGCTACGGCCATTTGGTTGATGGCTTGTTTC
>NZ_KI515779.1:53044-95153 GCF_000478175.1 Corynebacterium sp. KPL1814 | reverse complement strand
GCCGGATCTCGTCTCGCCATAGTAGTCATTCTGGTTCATCTCCTTATGCGGGTTAGGTTCCCACACACAAACCATTAGACACTCTCCCAAGTAATGCACGACGTCGGCCAAAACGCTCTGCAAGTGCTGACCAGAAATAGGGAGAGGGGATTGCTGCGACGCCAGCTACGGCCCATGTGATGGCAGCTGCTGATGAGCCGAAAACAGGGTCGGCCAGCACAACGAGATATGTGCCAATAATAATGTATCCGAAACCTTGAAAAAAGTATCCCGCATTCAGTAATCGAAAAGCTTGATGAAGTTCTGGGGTGGATCGTTCCGTAGAACTGGCCAGTACCTTGCGATCCTTAGTCTTCTCTTCAGAGCCAATGGGCCAAGTCCAGGCGATGATGCTAAATAACGCACTGATTAGGGTAGCGATACCCCACAAGTGTGTCCATGCCAAGGTTTGACCTAGTGACCACACCGTTAGTCCAGAAACGGTAATGCCTAAGCCAACACCACCATAAACAAAGCCAACTAGAGAGGAGGACTGTACATTCTGGGTAACAAACTGGGTGATGCATACAAAAATGAATGCAGACGCTATGCCGGCTAAGAACCGTAGTAAAACATGCATTCCTGGACTATCTGTCAACGCCATTGCAGCAAGCAGTAGAGTTGAAAATATTAAGGAACTGCGATAAAGGGTTCTCGTTTTAGATAGCCAGTTTTTAGAAAGGGTCAAAGACCCGAGCAGATAGCCGAGATAATTTGATACTGCAATCCAGGACGAGATGGAACTTGACCAGTTTAAAGCTGCCATCATGAGGGGAAGCAGTGGCGTATAGAAGAACCTGCCGATCCCCATTGCCACTGCAAGTCCAAGTGTGCCTTGAATGCTTGAAGACGTTGCTCTCATCTATCTGAATCCGGTTACTTATGAAGTTACTTGTTGCTCTTCCGTAGCGATGCGTTGGGCAATTTTAGCTCCCTCCACTGCTGTAGGCATTCCTGAATAAACACCAGAATGAAGGATCGCTTCGATAATCTCTTCGAAGCTACACCCATTTCTTCTAGCTCCGCGAATATGCGTTTCTAGCTCTTGATGCCGGTCAAGGGCTGCCAGAATAGCTACTGTGATTAGACTGCGAGATTGCAAAGACAATTGTTCGCGCGGCCAAAGAAAACCCCAGGGAGTATTTTCCAAAAGTTCCAGAACGGGCCGTGCGGGTTCCCAACCGTTGAGCGTATTGTTGACGTAGTTGTCGCCTAGAACCTGTCGACGGATTTGATCGGCGTTATTGTTTCTTTCGCTCATGAAGGTCCTCCTGAATGCTTGAAGCGATTGCGTCTGCATCGTGAATAATTACAGAGTTTACAAACGGACGTATAGTGGCAGCGGTTCCCCACTGTAGGCCCTCGAGGGGAATCCCGTATGCATAGAGAGAAACGCTTTGTTCGCTATCAGACTGCACCCTGAAACTGTGTGGATCCACATCAATTGCCCCGGATACACAGGGGGTATTTTTAAAATAGTGCGGCCTGATAAGGCCAAGTGATGCAGCTGAAACGATGAGCGGATCTGCTGTATTTTGAATAGATGATGTTGGTAATCTTGCTTCCACTAGAGCCGTTGCTTCTCCTTTCTCTTGCGGCATCGATGGATTGAAATAGTCAACTTTTCCGTTTGACTCATCTAGGGAGATGATTGGATCAGCAGGGAGCACAGTTAAGATACCCGCTTTGATTAGAGCTTGCATTTGTTCCAGTCTTTGGATCGGGGGGCCGATAGAAAGGAAAGCGTTAGTAGGGCTATACCTAGCTAGGAGTTCTTCCTTGAAGGACTCTCCCGTTATACGCCCGTATTGAACGCATTCGCGAACCTCGTTTTGAAGTGTCCCAGGTTTTGTTCCGTTTGAGTAGATGGGAAAATCTGGAATATGCCAAGAAAATTTGACCAGGATGCGAAGGATCGTGTGGTCCGTCTTGTAGAGGACCGCATCTTGGCGGAAAATATGTCGATGCAAGCCGCGTGCCAGGCAGTAGCCCCAAAGCTGGGGGTGTCATGGCACACAGCCCGTCAATGGACCCAACAGGCCCGCCGTGCGGGAAACATCCCAGAACCCGTGCCTGAAGATCTGGCCGCCGAAAACGCGAGGCTTCGCCGTGAAAATCAAGAGCTACGCGACACCAATGAACTTTTAAAGGCTGCCTCAGCTTTTTTCGCGTCGGAACTCGACCCAAAACGTCGGAAATGATCCGGTTCATCGATGAATACCGGAATCGTTTCTCTGTCGAGTTCATCTGTAAGACGTTGAAGAAAAACCGCGCTGGTGGGTTCATCACCTCGCGTGGGTATCGTCAGTCCAAGGCCCGTGGGGTAAGTGCTCGCGGCCTTCGTGATGCTGTGCTGGTTGAACGCATTAGTGCTATCCATCGGGATAATTACGGCATCTACGGTGTGCGGAAAATGTGGCATGCTCTTCATCGTGACGGAATCGATATCGGTCGTGAACAAACCGCGCGGCTGATGCGTCTAGCCGGTGTATCAGGCAAAGGCAAAGGCCGCTCGCCTATGACCACTCGCACACCTCAAAGGCCGGATTTGCGCCCGGACTTGGTGGAGCGAGAATTCAAAGCCGAAGGCCCGAACAAGCTGTGGGTGGCTGATATTACCTACGTGCGCACGAAGAAAGGCTTTGTGTATGCCGCGTTTGTCACCGATGTTTACTCCCGACGGATCGTTGGGTGGGCGTTATCAGATTCCATGCGCACCGAAGCGTTGCCGCTGCAAGCTCTCAACCAGGCGATCGCGTCTGCTGAGGAAACAACAGGTCTCATTCATCATTCGGATCACGGCTCGCAGTATGTCAGCGTTGTCTACAACGAGCGTCTTGCCCAGCACGGGATTGCCGCTTCCACCGGAACTGTTGGCGACTCCTATGACAATGCTCTGGCGGAAAACGTTAATGGTTCCTACAAAAACGAGCTGATCCATACTCGCAGGTGGGATGAGGTTGTCGAGGTGGAAATCGCGACGTTTGAGTGGGTGTCATGGTGGAACGAGACGAGGCTTCACCAAAGCTTGGGCTACCGCACGCCAGCTGAAGTGGAAACCGAATTTTGGGACCAGCACCCGCCGCAAGCAATAATAGAAATCAAGGCAAACGCCTAGGAACAAAACCCGGGGCACTTCATTTCTAATGTCTCTAAGTACGTCTAGTGCAGCTTTGAGTGGCCCGGATTTATTTCCCTTTTCTGCCTCGGCGATGTCATTTTCAATCTTCGAAGCGACCGTGTCCTGGTAGTCGCGGAGCTTCTCTCCAGGGGAGTTGGTCCATTTTGCCTGAAAAGCTCACCCCAATCCAAGGTCTCTGTATATCCTTGGTTGTGTCGCCATTCAACTAGACTGTGGCCTCCTTGCTTTGCAAGGCTAACAAGAGATTCTTCATCGTAATCGGCGTTGTTTGCTTCGAGGAGCGAAATTGTGAAAGCTAGTTCAACTTCCTGAGCGATTCGGGGCCAGACGTCTACAGAGAATGTAGCGTTCGAAAGAGTAGCAGCGTAATCTTCGGTTAGGATTCGTGGAACCCATCGTTCGTCAGGACGTTTTTGGTTTTTTCCACGGGCATGGTGGGGTGCTCCCTTTCGAGAACATGCGATGATATGTGGTTCTTTCCCGGAAGGTATGTAGTGCTTTCCGTGTGCATTTTCTCTAAATTGCCCACCTCTTTGAGGTTACCCTCGTTTAGTGGACACCCGATTAGTGCGGATCTTGTGTCCGTAAGAGAGGATGTTCATTGTGAGTCAACAACGCCAGAAATACACGCCGGAGTACCGGCGTGAAGCCGCAAACCTAGTAATCGAGTCAGAACGCCCGATTGCTCATGTAGCGAAAGAAATTGGTGTCGCACCTGGCCTTTTAGGTCGGTGGGTGAAAAATGAGCGTCAACGCCGAGGATCCTCTGATGGGCTAAGCGAGGCTGATCTTCGTGCTGAGAACGCTCGTCTGCGTCGTGAGCTGGCAGAAGCCAAGATGGATAACGAGTTTTTGTCAAAAGCGACAGCCTTCTTCGCCGCAAAGCAACGCGATCAGAAAAGTTCGAATTAATGCAGCAGGAGAAGGCGAATTTCAGTATCAAGCGCATGGCACGCCTTTTGAAGGTATCTCGGTCTGGATACTACAAATGGGCCCATATGCAGCAGCAACGCTTATCCGGTAAGGATGATCGTGCAGCATTTTACGATGATGTTGATCGCAAGATTCATCAGATCTGGAAAGACTCCAACGAGGTCTACGGTGCCCCGCGAATCACCGCAGAACTAGGTGAGCGCTACCAGATTGTTCTTAACCGCAAGACTGTGGCTAAGCGGATGCGCCTGATGGGAATTGAAGGAATTTCACCGCGTGCCTTCGTCCCAGCGACAACGATTCAATCTAAACGTAAGTCGAGTCTTCCTGACCTGGTAAAGCGCATGTTTGATACCGGCGAGCTCAATCGAGTATGGATGTCAGACATTACCTACCTGCGAACCGGCGAGGGTTGGTTGTACTTATGCGCAGTTCGCGATGGTCATTCCCGCAGGGTACTGGGCTGGGCTATGGATAGCGTGCAAGATACATTCCTGGTCGAACGAGCACTGCGGATGGCACATACACTGCGTGGTGACGTTCCTGACGGGCTGGTGTTTCACGCCGACCGGGGAACACAATTTACCAGCGAGCAGCTCTGGGAGGTGTGCCGCAACCTAGGTGTTGCTCAGTCTGTGGGGCGTACTGGGGTGTGTTTCGATAATGCGATGGCTGAGTCGTTCTGGTCGACGCTTAAGACCGAGTTCTACGACCGGAAGCGCTGGCCAACCCGCGATGCTGCGCGTCAGGCCGTTGCCTACTGGATTGAAGCCGTCTACAACCGTCGGCGCCGGCACTCCGCACTCGGGATGGTCAGCCCCGTCGATTTCGAGAACCACACCAGCCTAACCACCAGCAGAAAAGAAATAGCTGCCTAACCACTAGGTAGCTCCACTACGTGTCCACGATTTGCGGGCAACCCCATCTTCCTTCCGTTAGGAGGATCATATAGTCGAAGAAGGTGAGGCCCATGCCTCGGAGGATGATTGATTCTCTTGTGGGGAGCTTTGCAGCTTTTTGGATAGATGCGTCCCCACTGGGAAGATAAGTTACTGTCGATTCCTTAGCTTTTTTAGAAAGGCTCTCTTCCTTTCCGGAGAGATTCTGCGAAGTGTGGCCTAGAGACAGCACTACAGATTTAGCTTCTACACACCCTCCGAGACTGTCGTGTATGAGAAGTGAATCCTCCCTCTTTTCAAAGGATACTGCTCGCCTAGCGACCAGTTCGATTGGGGAATATTCCCTTGAGTCCTTAAGTAGTTGATTCACTGACCATTGAAGATAAGCACCATAGAGAGCGCGAGAACTATAAGTATCCTCGGTGGCGGAGCTTGCTTCTGCTAGCAGTACGGGGTCGGAAGATAAGAATTCTCGAGCATCGTTTGATTTAAGCCAGTCATAAAATGTTGGTCCAGTGGCATGTTGGCCGGAAAGTCCCGCAGATTCGTCGGGAAAAGCTGACAATTGTGCTGTAACAGTATTCATGAGCAGCAATTGACACTGGTAGGGGCTCCAAACTTTACCCGATCCAAAGCCGTTATCGTCATACCAGACAATATGGATTGGCTTGTTTAAGTTTTTGTCCTTGATGCGTGAACTGAGTCTTTCAATGACGGCCATTCCTCGTGGTCCACCACCGATTACAGCTACGTCTGTATGTGAAAAACTTACTTTGGACGATTCTTACGCTTGTGAGTATGGTAAGAGTTCGTCAATGATTTGTTTGGCGGTTGCTTCTCGGCAATTAGCGAATCCTTCGCCTGCCCAAAGGTTAAGATATTCGGGATCCTTTGCGTTATTGGCCTCAGCTCTCATTCCCGCAGTTAAGTAGTGGATTTCGGGGTAGATATAGGGCGCCTGTGGTGTGAATGTTTTGGTGAATGTATTGGAAATTGCTCGAGCCGGTTTCCCGGAGAAGGCATGGGTAATAACAGTGTTTCGGTTAGTTAGCTCCAGAAGTGCATGCCGGTGTGTGTCTTTTGTGCCTGCTTCCTGTGCAGTGAGAAAACGAGTCCCTACGATTACTGCGGTTGCGCCGGATCTGAGTAGGTCTAGTGTATCTTCTGCTGTACCTACGCCCCCGCCGGCAAATACAGGTTTTTCTGTCTTCGCTACTGCATGGTGCAGGAGAGTTTTTGCATCGTAGGAAGATCCCTCTATGTTATTGTCTAGGACTGTTGCCCGGTGACCGCCAGCAGCCTTTCCTTGAAGAGACAGAATATCGCAGTCGAGCTGGATGATGTGATCGATTTCTCGTGGAGTTGTGGCATTGAGAACTACTTTCTTGCCTGCTCGACGAATCGTTTTTAGCGTATTTGCGTCAGGGTATCCGAAAGTTAAGGAAATGAACTTAGCGTTGGACTTCAGCGCAATATCGAGCTTTCGATCGTAATGATCATCTGACCACTTAGGGCGTGAAGGAAAATCGGAGTAGCTTACGCACTTTTTAGTCAGTGCCTGATGATACTTAGAGTATTCGGCGTGCTGGTCAGAATTGGGATGGGAAGGGTAAAATAGATTGATCCCGAACGGCTGAGTGGTTAAAGACTCAACAGTGCTTACTTGTTCTTCAAGCTTTTCTGGAGTGAGGTAACCGCCGGCGAGAAAGCCTAACCCGCCCGCATTGGTTACTGCTGCGCATAGCTCAGGAGTTGACGGCCCTCCTGCCATAGGCGCAAGAACGATAGGTTTTTCGAACAGAGTCACTGGAGATCCTTTCCAAGTGAATGTGGTGTGATGTGCATGGGATAAAAGCGAGCAGTGGTGGTGCTTTGAGCGCTTCTAGCGGTTTGCTATCTTGCTTGGATAGGGGGTTGGCTTTTGGATGTAAAGTTTTCACGTTGGCCTGACGGCGGAATGGTGTTAGTTCCCTGTGAGAGGGTTTCGACATCCGCTGTAATCAAGGCGCTGTTACTATCTTTACCATAGATCCATGTTCTTAGCAGAGAGTGAGAGAAATGGGCTCTCTGCTGTGTCTCGTTTGGGCCTGGTGCACGTTTAGGCGGCAGATGCTTTAGGCAATGTATATTGCCTCATTGGCCCTCATGTACTGAAGTGCCCCGGGTTTTGTTCCTAGGCGTTTGCCTTGATTTCTATTATTGCTTGCGGCGGGTGCTGGTCCCAAAATTCGGTTTCCACTTCAGCTGGCGTGCGGTAGCCCAAGCTTTGGTGAAGCCTCGTCTCGTTCCACCATGACACCCACTCAAACGTCGCGATTTCCACCTCGACAACCTCATCCCACCTGCGAGTATGGATCAGCTCGTTTTTGTAGGAACCATTAACGTTTTCCGCCAGAGCATTGTCATAGGAGTCGCCAACAGTTCCGGTGGAAGCGGCAATCCCGTGCTGGGCAAGACGCTCGTTGTAGACAACGCTGACATACTGCGAGCCGTGATCCGAATGATGAATGAGACCTGTTGTTTCCTCAGCAGACGCGATCGCCTGGTTGAGAGCTTGCAGCGGCAACGCTTCGGTGCGCATGGAATCTGATAACGCCCACCCAACGATCCGTCGGGAGTAAACATCGGTGACAAACGCGGCATACACAAAGCCTTTCTTCGTGCGCACGTAGGTAATATCAGCCACCCACAGCTTGTTCGGGCCTTCGGCTTTGAATTCTCGCTCCACCAAGTCCGGGCGCAAATCCGGCCTTTGAGGTGTGCGAGTGGTCATAGGCGAGCGGCCTTTGCCTTTGCCTGATACACCGGCTAGACGCATCAGCCGCGCGGTTTGTTCACGACCGATATCGATTCCGTCACGATGAAGAGCATGCCACATTTTCCGCACACCGTAGATGCCGTAATTATCCCGATGGATAGCACTAATGCGTTCAACCAGCACAGCATCACGAAGGCCGCGAGCACTTACCCCACGGGCCTTGGACTGACGATACCCACGCGAGGTGATGAACCCACCAGCGCGGTTTTTCTTCAACGTCTTACAGATGAACTCGACAGAGAAACGATTCCGGTATTCATCGATGAACCGGATCATTTCCGACGTTTTGGGTCGAGTTCCGACGCGAAAAAAGCTGAGGCAGCCTTTAAAAGTTCATTGGTGTCGCGTAGCTCTTGATTTTCACGGCGAAGCCTCGCGTTTTCGGCGGCCAGATCTTCAGGCACGGGTTCTGGGATGTTTCCCGCACGGCGGGCCTGTTGGGTCCATTGACGGGCTGTGTGCCATGACACCCCCAGCTTTGGGGCTACTGCCTGGCACGCGGCTTGCATCGACATATTTTCCGCCAAGATGCGGTCCTCTACAAGACGGACCACACGATCCTTCGCATCCTGGTCAAATTTTCTTGGCATATTCCAGATTTTCCCATCTACTCAAACGGAACAAAACCTGGGACACTTCATACTGCTATGAGTTTTAAGTTAGCTATAGCTCGTCGGGTCGGTTATGTAGGTCTAAGTGGGCTTGAATTGCTTGTACTTGAATTTTGAGTTGCTTCCTTTGTTCGAGAGGATTATCAGCTAAAAGAAGTAGTTCTTCAGCGAATCCGCGTGCTTGGCTGGGGGGTAAGTACCGTTTCGACAGGGGTGCCTTCATCCGAAGTGAAATACATGTAGACAAGACGTGTTCCGTCGGGAAGCTCCCCAATTCCCGTGAGTACACCTTCTAAGTCTTCTAGGACATTTGTTACTTCAAATCCTGGGGGGTAAATGGTCGACGTTACCCAGGAGGGGAGTAACTAGGGAACGCAGAGTACCCGCGATTTCTGATATCTCTATCTTTTTGTTGGCTATCTTTAAAACGAGGCGTTCAGCGGCGTCTGCATCAACTTCTCCAAGCAAGGGGCCTACTGCCAAGTTCAGTCTGAGGAATAACCAGCAAGCAGCCCAGCCGGTCCGCTTATTGCCGTCAAGGAGACTTTGGGTAGTATAGAAGGAATGCAGTAATGCTGCGGCCTTATCCCAAGCGGTCGGGTGCGGCCTTATCCCAATAAGTGCATCGCTTCCGTTACTTTCAGTGTCCGATAGGCAAACGTCTTGCTGATGATGAACGAAGCTACCAATCTCAGTCAGGCTGGGAGGGGTGATTTCCAGCTTTCAAGCTGAGCGATGACGGTGGGAGCGTTGCGCACGAGAGTGGTTTTCCACGACAGGTTACCCTCTTTTTGAAGCCTTCCAATCAGGGTGATGGGATGAACCCCTAGGTGGTCGGCTTGTTCTTTAATCCAGGATGAGTGCACACGATCAGGAACCGCCGGTAAAGGGCTAGAGATCACGAGTTCGCTGGCCAGCTGGTCTGCCTGGGCTTCATTATTGGCACTGTCATCTGATAGGTCATCTAGGATGACCTCGCCATTGTCGACAAGGTGACCCAATAATATATGGGCTGTCTCATGCAGGATGGTAAATAGTATCTTATCGAGCCGTTTCCCTCGTCCCGATATGCCAATTACGGGGTGCCCGTCGACCATCATGGCGCAGCCGTCGAGTTTTCCTCCCGGAAAAGCCTCCACATAAACAAGTTTCACCCCTACCTCGGCGAACAGAGTCTGGAACTCAGCAAACGCCTGCGGGTCACATGCTCTACTCGACAGCGTCCGGGCGAGGTCTTCTAGTGCCTTCCGGGAGTAGGGGGCAGTCTCGAGAACTCTGGCAGTTGCTCTAACGCAAGCTGCCCACGCTTCCTGCAGGACGGTGACATTTTCCTCGCAGTTACTACGGCGGGCGGCGAAGCTTATTCCCAAGGGATCTTCAAAGGATTTCTTGCCAAATAAGTTCAGCACCTCGCATGCCTGACTTTGTACGTCGGTGGCGGTGATGTATCCCCGCTTGACGAGCAGAGGGACGGGGGCTAACTCTCGTAACTGTGCGCGGGTCTTCACGATGTTGAGGTTGTTCTGCGTCTGGTCGTCCTGGGACTGCTTCCATAGCAGGTAGGAGTCCTGGAGGTTAAGCCAGAATTCCGCGGAGGTGCCCAGGGCGGCACCGATCTGGGCTGCGGATTCGCGCGTGATCTCCTTTTTTCCGGAAATAATCTCCGAGACAAACTGTGCCGGACGTCCGAGCACCTCGGCAAAGTCGGCCTGGGTCCATCCGCGTGTGTCTAGCTCGTCAGCGAGGATCTCTCCGGCCGGGAATAGCTCCGCCGCAATTGGAGTATTCATGAGTTCACCTTCTCTCAGTGGTAATCCACCATTTCAATAACGATGACCACGCGGCCGTCGCTGTTGGTTGCGAATTTGAGGATGAGCCGAAACTGCTTGTTCAGGCGGATCGAAGAGGTCCCGGCTCGGTCACCTTTCAGTTGTTCCAGATGTAACGACCGCATGGCCCGCAGGTCGCGTTCATCCACGGCTCCCTTCAGGATCTGGATCTTCTTGCGATACGCCTTGATGATGTCCGAACCCCATCGTTTGGGGATGTAGGAGGCATCCTCGGCCACTCGTTGAAGTTCGTCGTCCTCGAAGAGGATGCGCACCAAGTCCACCTCGTCCAGTTCACTAGTGCCGCGCCCAAATGACGTGACCCTTTCTTCTCTACTTATCTAAGGCTCATCACCCTTCGCGTGAAGTACGCTATCTTAAATGTGCCGGTTCCGCAAGGTGGAACCAGGTATAAAGAGGGGCGCCTCGCTGCAACGAGGTGCCCCACCGGCAAGTCCTGAGAGCTGTCAGAACCCATGCACCTTCTGGTAGTAGCGGAGTATTTCCCCCTCGGACTGATTGACTCGAGAGGAGAAAATGGCTCGTAACTCCAAGCAGACCAGCAGGTCTGCGGCGAAGGCAGCCAGTAAGGTACTGCGCAGCAAAAACTATAGTGCCGCTGCGAAGAAGGCCGCCGGCAGCACACTGTCTCAAGCGCCGAAGCGTCGCGAAAAGTAGCTGCACCAGTGTTGTGTCTCGAGAGAGATACTCCGAGGCGCAACACTCTGCCATTCACTAGAAGCGTGTCTATACTTGTGAATATAGGGTACGGGCAACCGAACCCGGACGCGGTGATCGTCAACCGGGTCTTCGAGATGGCTTAACAACGCCCACACGCAGCGGCCATCAGGGAATGAGAAACTGAGTCTTCGCTGCTCTCCGCCCAACTTTGCAACAGCACCTATTAAGTTAACTTTACGGATTTTGAGGGTAAGGTTTTATGATCCAGTCCAATAAACTAGGTGTAGGGGCGGTTATCGTAGCCCTAGCTGTCCTATGGCAAGGAATCGGCACTGCGATAGTCGGAGCCCAAGTAGACCCAGAGCTATCTACTTTTACTACGTTTTCAGCGTTTCTTATCGCGGCGATTATCTCCACAGTGGTCTATTTAGCGTTTTATCGTAGAAAATACCAAGCTACGGAAACACCGCATCCCCCCATGAAAATGACAACTGCAGCAAGCCTCAATCTGTTTACTGCGGGCGCTTTCTGCTTATTCTATGTTTCCACTACTTTGATGCAGCCCACTGCAGCAAGTGTCATCGAAACAGGAGTCGGCCCTTTTATTGTCGCAGTAATAATGACTTGGTCGGCCAGAAGGCTCAGCAGTTCATTGGTGTCAACAACTGCAGTAGTGGTTCTGGCTCTATGTTTTTTCCTCCTAGGAACGGGAAGCAGTTCACCCCAGTCTTATCTGGGTTTCGCTCTAGCTGTAGGCGCAGGAATTTCTGCGGTAGGAGTGCTTTACTCCTCGCGCTGGGCTACTGAACAAGGGAACAGCGTTCTCACGATTGCAGCAGTGAGGTTTCACTTAGCTTGGATTATTAGCGGTCTCGTGGCTTTCTTTTCCGTGGAAGCGGAGATGCTTCGAGGCTCTACCCTGTCAATCGTCCTACTATCGGTGATGTGCATTACTTTTCCTATCCTGCTCTTGCAGTGGGGAATTACCTTAGCGCCGCCTTTCATCTCGGCACTGATCATCGCGGCCCTTCCGGCCGTGGTGATGGCTACCGAGGTGGCATTGGGCTCTCAAGTCGAACCAATTCAGTTAACTTTGTTGATGCTCATTGTGGCAATAACCATAAGCCAAGCAATGTGGGGAACACGGAAAAATGAAAATATTAGTAGTTGATGATTCTTCAAGTGGCGCCGATCTGGTGGCAACCCTGCGCCAAAAAAGGGACGTAGAGGTTGCTACTGCTAACCCGCCGTATGCCATCTCAGCTAACGAAGACGGGAGCATTTCCGATCCATGGGCCCTGGCCCTACTCCGGGAATGTAGCCAAGAAAAATTTGACCTTGTTGTGCCGGGAAGCGAATCAGGAGTATCCATAGCTGAGTGGGTTTCAGCTGAGTTAGGACTACCGCATAACGGTAGAGAGAAGATCTGGCACCGTCGCCATAAGCAAGGAATGATTGAAGTTGCTCACCAATATGGACTGCGTGCCCCAAGGTCTGTTACCCTATCCCCCGCTTCTGCACAAGACAGCCTTTATCTAGACCCGTCCCTGGTCAAGGATTGTGTTGTCAAGCCTGTGGGAAGCGGGGGCAGTGACCATGTCTATTTCTGCAAAACAGAGCCCGAGACTCTTCAAGCGATTACTACCATTCAAAATTCTACGACTTTGCTAGGAGAAAAATCACCCTCCGTGGTTCTTCAGGAGTACGTAGACGGACCTCAATATTTTGTGAACACGGTGACAGCCGAAGGGCGTCATGTTGTGACCGAAGTTTTCCGATACGGACTTACGGAGGAATCTGGAGCTCCCCACATATATTCAGCTATCACAGTAGGACCGGAGGACAACCACTATTCCGGTGCCGTGGAATATGCCTTATCGCTCCTTGACGCTCTGGAAGTAAACTTCGGAGCCTCCCACGTGGAACTGAGGTGGTCTAAGGGGCAGTGGGTACTTATTGAATACAACGGTCGCTGTATGGGCCCCGAAGTACCCGACGAGGTCTATTTCCCGACTCGCGGTTTCAGCCAGATCAGCGTTCTCGCCACGATGCTAGTGGATGGTTTACAAGCTGCCGAACAGGAAGTACTCGCCGGAAATCTTGACGGGTGTGTCGCCTGGCTCATGCCTACCCCGCAGTCAAACGGTGTGCTTCAACAGTGCCACTGGGATCTTGTCCAAACTCGCCCGACCGTTCAGAGAATCTCGCGGCGACCAAAGATCGGCACTTATATCGATAACTCGAATCGGGTAACAACTGGTGCGTTTGGCATGGTTTTCTTGGCTCTTCTGACCGTGCTGCTGTTGAGACCGATCTTCAATCTCTTGAGTCTTTCGACGCCCATGGTGATCTGTTTACTGTTGTCCCCGGAAAGGATGCGTGATGACGACCCGAATTGCTGTTATCGGCGCAGGGGTCGCTGCTGCAGCGGTCGCACGACGGGTATCTTCTACTTTCCCGCATATTGAACTCACTATTTTTGACGCGACACCTCCTCAGAAGCACCTTGCTTTTGGCCATGTTGATAAACGCTTGCTATGTAACACAAGTACTTCAGTAATGTCGCTGGATGTCGAGGAACCACATGATTTTGCGGAGTTCCTGGGATACAATAGGCGAGAGTCCAGTTCTGTATTCTCTTCAAGAAAAAAGTACGGATCTTACCTGCAACAGGCTCTACCCTCTGAGAGCGGCAGCTGCGATGACCGTCTTCAGTACGTACTCGATTCGGTCATTTGTGTAGAAGATTCTGCACCCCCTGTCCTCATTCATACTGCGCGTCACGGGCTCTTTAAAGCCGATTTCGTCATCATCACAGGTGGCCGAAAAACAGCACGGGTCCCTTCATCTTGCCAGTCATACCGTGATACGGTCCCAGTTTTCCCCAGCCCCTATGACCCCAGTTTTTCACACTGGCTAGAAAACCATCCCACTTCCCGCATCGGTATTTTAGGGACTGGCCTCTCTGCCGTGGACGCTGCACGATTAGCGTTATTTGAGGGGGTGGAGGCAGTTATACTTAGCCCCAGCGGCCAGCTTCCCGGGGTACGTACTTCGCTTCAGTTAAGCGCCCCAAAGGAAATACCAGCAGAGGAGTTCCGTGCACACTCCCGCAGCGTAGAGGATTTTAGACAATACGCCATTCAGCACGCCACCTCCCTCGGCTGGTATCCGGGACGTCTTAGGGAGCCCCTCCCCAGGAATGGCACTGATCGTTTTCTGCTGGACTATGAATTAGCTGAAAATGGTTATTCTGTATGGGAAAAAATGATCGGTCGCATGGTGGACCTAGCCAATCAGACCTGGTCACCTCTAAAAGTCTCCCTAAGGCAGACTCTCCTCAATGGGATATCAGATTGGATACATCGTTACGTGACCGCCATGCCTGTGCAAGGCGCGAAAAACCTACGAGAAGGTTTTCAAGCAGGGAGCCTTGTCCTAGCTCGCGGCCAGGGATCAGGGGAACAAGCTCGAAACGCTGTGGACCTAAAAGATGCTTCGGGTAATTCTCACCGAGTCGAAGCGGTAGTTTGCGCCTGTGGCTATGAGGACCCCGGATGGATCAAACACAACAAAGGAATTTTCCCTGGTCAAATAAAGCCAAACGCTTCTCGCTGGGTCGGTGCCCCTTTAAATAATGGTTGGGGCACTGCGCAGGCCGGTAACAGAGTTCTATTTGCGGGGGAAGCAGCAGCACCGACCACCGCCATTCCAAGCTACGCCCGCACTTCAATCATGCAAGCCAATTTTGCCCTTGATTGGATTAACTCCCACGCATAGGTTGATGCCCCGGGGAGATCGGTCACATCCTCGGGGTGAAAACTGCCTATTAGCAGGCTCCGTGCCTTTCCCCGAAAGACAAAGGTGCTGTTGCAAAGTTGGGGCAGTAGGAAGGGCGACGTGAAATAGTCACAGCCATGGGTATCTTCTCCGGTTGTCATTTTTCCCGTGGCATCATTCTGTGGGCAGTGGGTGGTACTGCCGCTACGGGGTGAGCTACCGCGATCTGGAGGAAATGATGACCGAGCCGGGCGTGCCGGTCGATCACACCACGATCTACCGCTGGGTCCAGAAATACGCCCCTGAGCTGGAAAAGCAAACACGGTGGTACCGGCAGGTACCTGACTGGCAGGCCAGTTCCTGGCGGGCGGATGGGACCTATATCCGGATCGGCGGCAGGTGGTGCTGCCTCTATCGGGCGATCACCGCCGGTGGCCAGACCTTGGAGTTTTACCTCTCTTCGAAGCAGAACGTGGCTGCAGCGAAGCGTTTCCTGGCCAAGGCCCTCAGATCCAATGCATCAGCCGGGTATCTCAGAGTGACCAACGCCGATAAATCACCCTCCCTAGCCAGGGCAATCGCCGAGTTGAAGTCAGAGGGAATCTGCCCGCCAACAGTGGAACACCGGCAGGTGAAATACCTCAACAACATCCTGGAAGGCGACCATGGTCGGCTGAAGCGGATCCTCGGGCCGAAAGGCGCGTTTAAGAACCGGACATCTGCATATCGGACGTTGAAAGGGATGGAGGCGATGCACTCATTGCGGAAAGGGCAAGGCGCGATGTTTGCCAACAGGCAACCGAACCCGGACGCGGTGATCGTCAACCAGGTCTTCGAGACGGCCTAACAACGCCCACACGCAGCGGCCATCAGGGAATGAGAAACTGAGTCTTCACTGCTCTCCACCCAACTTTACACCAGTCCGACGATTTGTATACCTATAGCACCTTCAATGCCCGATACACGGTAGGTTTGGGACGGAATCTATGTGGGCACAATCAGGAACTATAAAAGATCATATTACTTGCATCCAAGCCTATACTTTCAGAGAATCTCCTTGGCTTGGCGGCAACAGGTGCTAGGTGTGTGTTAGTAAAATTGGCGCGGGTTAATGTCGCGATCGGGGGACATCGATTTATACATCCTTAATGCGGGTCGATTTACTTCGATTGCGGGACTGGCCTATGGCCAACAATATAAACGTGTTTAAAAATACGTTTACTAGAGACAACAAATCGATGGAATCATGTCCTAGACCTAAAAATCCTGATAGGCCTAGGACAAACGCTAGGCAGGTATTTAAAGAGGCTGCAATAAAACCCATTTAGCGGTAGTTTTTCTGTACCTGTATAGCGCGCACCAAATAATTAGGGTGATTCCAATTAAAACTAGAACTCGGCTATTTTCCATGTCTACTTACGGTGAAATGCGCAACTGTATTTCTTGATTCTAGATTCTAGCATCGAGTTGCATACGGGAATACGATGTTTGGGGAGTACTTTCCTCCGAGGGCTCGGATGGTAAGGCATCGACCTGTATTAGTGGCGTGACCTGCTACTGCGGAAACGCCTGCGCACGCACCTTTGGCTAGCCAAGAGCCTAGGCCAACTCCTGCTAATTTACCGGCGCAGTAAGCAGTTCCTATGACGATCCCGCTCGTCTCGTCCTTGGAAAAGACTAGCTCTTGTCCGATTTTCTTTCCCCAGCCATGAACGTCTCGGATATAGGGATCTGAAATAACCGGCTTGCCGGCAGGGCTCGACGAGATGTGCTGGATTATCTTATCTCCATCAACTGAAAAATGAGTATTTACCTGGTTTCCATCTACGTCTTTGGCCCAGGCAGGTTCAATGTATGCGCTAGGTTCCTCACCTTCTGCTGGACGTACTAGAATGTGTCCGCTTGGAAGCTTTTCAAGAAAGGAATCTGAGAACTCAAAAGAAAGTTCCAAAGGGGCGTCTCCATCACTAGTGCTAACTAGCTGGTTGCCATCTTCGCGCTCTATTAACTTTGTCTTTGTTCCTGCGTTCTTCGATGGCGCCGGAGTGGTTATGCTGTCCTGCTGTGGAAGCAAGGATCCTTCGTTTATTTTTAAGCTTCCACAGCAGGGCAGCATCACTTCCAAACCGGCTTAAGTGACAAAATGCCATCGCTAAAGTCCCGATTTGAGTCCCAGGACGTGCTCCTTAAGAGAAATAACTAAAGCCCCTACCAGCGTTTCTACTGGTAGGGGCTTGGAAGTTGGTAGCGGGGGCAGGATTCGAACCTACGACCTCTGGGTTATGAGCCCAGCGAGCTACCGAGCTGCTCCACCCCGCGTCGAGATGACTTCCATCATCTGCGCTTGAACAGTGCGTTAATACTTAATGTATTCGCTCTGTCCCGGCGACTTCTGTAACTATACAGACAGGAAGGCACCTACCCAAATCCCCTGGGTAGGTGCCTTATTTCCTGAGTTTCGAGTGCGAGAAGTTGGAGGTTTTAGCCCTCGGACTTCTGGTAGGACTCAACTGCCTTGTCCAACTCATCTAGGGCGCGGCCGTACTCTTCGAAGGAACCGTCGCGGGCATCTTCCAGGCCCTTCAGGGCCTTGTTGATGTCATCGATAGCGCCTGCTTCATCGGAGGAACGAGGGGCCGAAGCCGGAGTGGATTCCTCAGAAGACTCCCTCTTCTCGTCCTTCTTATCGGTAGAGGCTTCGGATTTATCGGCATCATCGTCGCCGGAATCGCCCTCAATCTCTTCGATGTCTTGCGCGGACTTTGCGTCGATTCCCACCTGCTCAAGGGCATCACCGATAGTCGGTGCATACCCCACGCGGCCCTTGTAGGACACGAGCACGCGCAGGAGCTTCGGGAAGGCGGAGGCCTGATCCTTGCGCTGCGAATAAATCGGCTCGAGGTAGAGGATCTCGCCGCCACCGACCGGCAAGGCAAGCAAGTTACCGTTGTGCAGGTCGTTGGTGCCCTCCCACAGGGTGCGGTCTCGGGCAACCTGGTCAGAAGACATCATGGCGTCCTGCGCCTGCTTCGGACCCTGGGTCTGCGTATTGGTTGGCAGCACGCGAACGGTGATATCGCCGTAGGTATCCGGATCGGAAGATACCGCCATGTGCGCGGACAGGAACTCACGGTTCAAACCACGGTACGAGGTGGTCAGCTGGAAGCTCGGATCGCCGGTTTCCGGATCAGCAGCCATCACGTAGTACGGCGGCTGGTTCAGATCACGGGATTCCTCCGCGGTCGGGTCGTTCGGCACGGACCAGAAGGCGTCGTTATTGAAGAAGACGTTCGGGTCATCGACGTGGTAGCGCGCTAGCAGGTCGCGCTGCACCTTGAACATGTCCTCTGGGTAACGGAAGTGATCGCGTAGCTCATCGGAGATTTCAGATTCCGACTTGACCACATCCGGGAAGACGCCTTCCCATGCCTTGAGCACGGGGTCTTCCTTATCGAACTCGTAAAGATCCACGCTGCCGTCATAGGCATCCACGGTCGCCTTCACGGAGTTGCGGATATAGCCCACCTGGTCATTGACCAAGCGCTGGGTGGTGCCATCGGGGTTGAGGGCGTCCTGGGTGGCATCGGAAAGCGAAGCACGCTGCGAATACGGCAGGGAGTCCAGGGTGGTGTAGCCATCAACGATCCACTTCAGGTGGCCATCAATAACGGCCGGGTAGGTAGCGGAATCAGTGGTCAACCATGGGGCAACCTTTTCCACACGCTCGCGAGGATCGCGGTCATAGAGCAGCTTGGATTCGCTGCCCACGCGATCCGAAAGCAGGAAGTTCAGCTCGCGGTACTTGGCGGCGTACATGGTGCGGTCAAAGATATTGCCAATCTCAACGCCACCGTCACCGTCATAGGTGTAGTTGGTGCTATCGGTGTCGTATTCCACCGGATTCTCACCAGTGGTACCGGTAATGGCGTAGTCCAGGTTATCGGCGGCGCTTGCGATGACCGGGCCGTAGTAAATACGGGGCTGGTCTACCTTAATGCCCAAGGACTTCTCTGCGTCTTGAGTCTCGCCCTCACCCTCGGACTCGCCGGCTTGGGTCTGCAGGTCAGAAACGGTGAAGATGGGGTAACCACCGCGGGCGGAACCAGCATCGCGGGCGACCTCATCCACGGTATTGGCCTGCGCAGCTACGAAGCCATTGCCGTGAGTATAAACGGTGTGGCGGTTAATCCAGTCGGACTGGTTTTCGCGCAGCTCGTTCGGATCCAGCTCGCGGGCCGCAACGACAAAGTCGCGCAACTTGCCATCGATTTCGTAGCGGTCCATGGACAGCGTTTCTGGGAAACCGTAGAAGTTCTTCAGCTGCTGCATCTGGGTGAACGTCGGTGACAGAATCTCTGGATCCAGCAGGCGCAGGTTATTGATGGTGGCGTTATCGGAGGCAACCTTGTCATCCGATACGTCATCGCCGCCCCAGTTTTCCTTGTAGGTCACGTGGTCATCGGTAAGCCCATAGGCAAATCGCGTGGACTCAATATTGCGGGCAATGGACTCGTTTTCCTTGGCCTGGCGGTTTGGCTGTACCGAGAAGCGCTCCATCAGCAGCGGCCATGCCTGGCCGATAATCAGGGAGGACGCGAGCATCAACACAACGGCGAGGCCAGGGATGCGCAGGTCTTTAATGACGATGGCCATAAACAACGCAATGGCGACGAAAACGCCGATGATCATCAAAATGATCTTGGCAGGCAGGTAGGCGTGGATATCCGTGTAGGAACCACCGGTAAATAGGTCGTGCTCGGAATACAGCAGCCCGTAGCGCTCCAGCCAGTAGCCGGCGACTTGGGCCACCATCCACAGACCAGCCGTAATGGCTAGCTGCAGGCGTGCCGCGCGAGAGATGGAGCCGCGCACCCCAGCGGCTTTATTGCCAATGCGGATTCCTCCCAAGATGTAGTGGCCGAACAGGGCAATGAGGAAAGCGAGCACGAGCAGGATGGACAGGGTGCTGACCACCATCTGCAATACGGGCAGGCTAAAGGCATAAAAGCCCAAGTCGTGGTGGAATTGGGGGTCCTGCACGCCAAAGTCCTGGCCGTTGAGGAATAGCATCACATCGCGCCAGTGGGACTGGCCGATGAATCCGGCGATGATACCCACGATGGCCGGGATGACCTTGAACAGCACACCCATGGACTTCTCAATGGACTGGCGGTACTGATAGACCGGCGAATTCAAATCCCCCATATCCAGGGAGTCGGGGCGGCCGCGCCAAGCAAAGAACCCGGCTGCCCACACTACCGCGGCAGCGACGAGCCCGAAGATGATAAAGAGGACTATGCGCGCAATAATTGCGGTAGTGAAAACGCTGCGGTAATCAATGGAGCCAAACCACCTCCAATCCGTGTACATGCCCACGAGCATGGGGCCGAAGAACAAGAGGACGGCAATGATGGCCGCAATAATTGCCGCGACCTTGGGAGGCCGCTTCAATGGGGCGGCTGGTGTGGATGACCCTAGGGACAACGCCAGCTCCAATCAAATAGTGCGAATATTAAACATGTAGACTTTTCCCAGTTTAAGGAATCAATACACAGATAACGAATAAGGATGCCTATGAGTTCCCCCGAATTATCACAGCCAGCATTAAACCGCGCTATGACGGAGGCCGTGGATTTCGTCCATGCTGAAGGTTGGGACGCCCGCCCCACCATCTTTGCCCTGGTTCCCACCCACCTGGTGGCGGATCAGCTAGCGGCGATGGATGAGGACACCGCGTCCCCGCTAACTCTTATCGTCCAAGACAATGTCCCCGAAAACATCGAGCCGGGGTCCGAAGAATTGGCTGATTACGTCTCCCGCTTGGCCTGGCCGCGCGAGGTCGCGGGCGCCATCTTGGCCCAGGAGATCAAGTTCCGGGATACTTCTAGCGAGGACCCCTCCCCTCGCCCGGCGCGCCTGTATTCGGGTGCCCTGCGCGAGGAAGGAATTGAAACTACCTTGCTGCAGCTGCGGCCCACTGAAGAAGAGCTTGAGGCAGCGGGTCCCTTTGCTGAGGACGATATTCAGCTCCGCGGCGGCCCGCAGGTGGCCCCTGGTGTTATCGCCGCGCTGCGCTATGGCCTTAACCAGGACCCGGATGAACTAGACTAGGTAGCAATTAAGCCCGCAACCAAGGAGTTCTATACAGTGCGACGCCTTCCTTCTTCCCGCCGATCGTCTGCCCGTACCGCTACCGCGGCGGT
Source organism: Corynebacterium sp. KPL1814 (assembly GCF_000478175.1). GTDB lineage: Bacteria > Actinomycetota > Actinomycetes > Mycobacteriales > Mycobacteriaceae > Corynebacterium. Next base: position 74,218 of record NZ_KI515779.1, on the reverse strand, counting down.
GCTGCTGGGCCTGAGCGTGACTGCGGCAAGTTGTTCCTCCGATGCTGATGCGCCTGACGATGCCCCCGTGGAGACCACCTCTGCGTCCGCCACAACCTCTGAAAACGATGAGGAGTCCACAGCATCTAACACCGAGTCCTCCACGGAATCAGAATCGGCAGATAAGGATGCGGACGAGGCTTCCGAAGAAAACACCACCAGCGAGCCGAGTACTAGCGGCGAGTTGGATAAGTCAGTGGCCAAAGTCTATGACGTGTATAAGTCGCTCGCGCCCAAGGACCTATTTGCCCAGTTTGAGCGTTGCGATTCCACCGGCGGGGATTCTTCCTACAATTGCTCCGGCCCTAAGGTGGGGCAGTTCCAATTCTTCAAGTCCCACTCCAAGGCCTCCCAAACCACCCAAGTCCTTACGGAGCTGCGCAGCTCCCATGCCATCGAGGATGATGGCGATCGCGTCGTCGGCTGGTCCACGTTGGGCACCACTGCGGTTATCACCGTGGTAGATAATAAGCAAGGCTTGGTCATGCAGCAGATGATCTCTTCTGACCAGGTAGATCCGGAAGAAATGATTAAGGAATTGGGCTTAGTCCAGGACTAGGCCGCGGCCTCATGAGCGTTTATTAGCTGCATTCTTTTACGTCTTTGCCCGCCGCAAAGTCTTTCATAGCCGCCACGGCATCGTCGAGGTCTTCTACCTGCGCAATGGTCATATCACCGTGGTCGCTGCCGGCCGCGGCCGCGCAGTTGTCCTTGGGTGCCAAGAAAAGCTCGGCGCCTGCCTCGTGCGCAGCGGCGATTTTATGCTCGATGCCACCAATTGGCCCGACCTCGCTATCGGCCTGAATGGTGCCGGTGCCGGCCACAAAGGTGCCACCGGTTAGGTCTTCATCGCTGAGCTTGTCGATGACCGCCAGGGTAAACATCATTCCCGCTGACGGCCCGCCGATATCCTGCAGGTTGTAGTTCACCGAAATATCGTCCTTGGGCTGAGATAGCATGGCGATTCCCAGCAACGCCTTGCCCTTATCGTGCGGGTTTTCGCCCAATTCAATTTCTTCGCTGAGCTCTTTATCCCCGCGCGTGACGCTGACTTTCACCTTATCGCCGGGGCTTTTGTCCTTGATGATGTCTTGAACCTCGCTCGGCTCGGTGACTTCGGTGCCATCGACGGCGGTGATGACATCGTCTTTTTTAAGGTGCTCCGAAGCGGCGCCGTCCTCGATGACCTCCGCCACGGTGATTTTGACCGGCAGCTGCAAATAGTCCATCGCCGCGATGGTGGCCGCAGACTCCGATTGGGTAAAGGCCTGCTTATTGGATTCTTGGACCTCTTCATCGGTCATGTTTTGCGGAATGACGGTATCGATGGGCACCAGGGTGTCATCGGTAAGCGCCCAGCGCCCCAGTGCCTGAGCCAAGGTCATATTGGTGCGCACGGACACGGTGGTCATATTGAGGTGCCCACTGGGCTCATAGGTCTTCGGCGCCTGCACATCAACGACTTGGGTGCCATCAACCTCGCCCAGCGTATCCACGGTGGGGCCAGGGCCTTCGGCGGCATAGGGAACGGTCAGCGAGACATCGGTGCCCGGGATATGGTCAAGCGATACCAACGCACCGGTAAGCACAACGGGGATAGCCCCCCAGGCGATGGTGCGGACGCGACGGCTAGCAGGAGAATTCACGAAGCAATAGCCTACAACCTTTGGCGTACTGTTCGCTGTCAGCGTTGCTGTGATCATGGAAACTTTCCGCACGGTGCCGGTAGATTGGAGCACATGAGCAACGGATTCGGTTTTTCTTTCCCAAATAACGATGACGACGATAATGACGGCCGTCGTGACCAGAACCCGTTCGGCGCATTCGGCGGCGGTAATGGTGGCGGCCTCGGAGACATGCTGAACCAGTTCGGTCAGATGCTCTCCGGCATGGGTTCGTCCATGAACTCGCCCCAGAACTCCGGGCCGGTCAATTACGACATGGCCAAGCGCATCGCCCTGCAGCAGATCCCCAAGTCAAAAAATATCAGCGCAGAAGATTCCAAGGCAGTAGAGGAATCGGTGCGCCTAGCGGAGCTGTGGCTTGACGATGCCTCCATTCTCCCCACCGCTTCCGGCGCCACGCAGGCGTGGAATTCCAAGCAGTGGCTGGAAGAAACCATGCCCGCCTGGAAGCGCATGGTCACCCCGGTAGCCCAGCACATGAACGATGCCCAGCTGGAGTCCATGCCGGAAGAGGCCCGTGAAATGATGGGTCCAATGACCAAGATGATGGGCCAAATGTCCAGCATGAATTTCGGCATGCAGCTAGGCCACGCCTTGGGCGATCTGGCCAGCCAGGCACTAACCGGCTCCGACTTTGGCCTGCCCATCGCCCCGGCCAATACGGTGGCGCTTTTGCCGCATACCATTCAGAAGGTCGCGCGCGAGCTCAACGTTCCTGGCCAGGAGGTTTTGGTCTACATCGCCGCGCGCGAGGCCGCCCGCCAGCGCCTGTTTAAGCACGTGCCGTGGCTGGTAGAGCGCATCGTCTCCTCCGTGGAGGAATACGCCATCGGCTTGGTCATTGATACCTCCCACATTGAAGAGCTCGCCCGCGAGCTGAACCTGGAATCCGGCGACCCGCAGGCCATCCAGGAAGCCATGAGCAAGTTGCAGGGAATGGATCTCTCCCCGCGCATTACCTCCAAGAACACCGCCGCCGCCTCCAGGCTGGAAACCCTGCTGGCCTTGGTTGAGGGCTGGGCCGAGCACGTCGTAAGCGAGGCCTTGGGCGAGCGCATCCCCTCTACCTCCAAGCTCACTGAGGCCTGGGCGCACCGCCGCAGCACCGGTGGATCTGCCGAGCAGGCCTTCAGCAAGGTCGTCGGCATCGAGCTCAACGCCCCCAAGGTGACCGAGGCCGCCGAGCTATGGCGCCGCGCCACCGTAGCCGTGGGTGTAGAGAAGCGCGATAAGGCTTGGGACCACCCAGACTTCCTGCCCACCGCAGAGCACCTCGATAACCCGGCCGCCTTCATCGATTCCCTCTTGGATGACGAGCCGGATGAGGGCTTCGAGGAAGAATTTGCAAAGCTCGAGGAGATGCTCAAAAACGGCGAGGACTCCGAAAAGAATTCCGAAGAGCACAAAGATTCTGCAGAGGACCAGGATTCCAAGGGCAGCGACGACGGTGACGACAGCGACGAGAGCACCGATAAGGACAACGGCGGCGAGGATAAATAGCTCGCTCTAACCGCCCCAGCGCTGGTAGGCCTCAAGGTAGCCCTTGGCCCGCTCGGCGTGGGGCGCCCTATCGGCCCACTGCCAGAATTCGCGCCCATGGCGCGGGATGAAGGTATGGGTGAGCTCATGGATGATGACCGAATCCAATACATAATCCGGCACCTGCTGTAGGCGGTTGCTCAGCCGGATATCCGCGGTGGAGGTAGTACAACTACCCCACCGCGTATTTTGATTACTCACCCACCGGATGGACCCAATCCACGCGCGGCCTTCCAGGTACTGCGCGTTGAGCTGTTTGGCGCGCTGAAGAAGCGCCGCATCGGTCTTCGCCGCACCACCGGTTTTCTTCTCCAAGCGCGCGAGCATATCCTGTACCGCCTCGTTTTCCTCGCGGGCGGACATCCAGGCCGGAATGCGCACTTCCAATACCCCGGCCACCATGCGCGCCTGCACCGACTTTCGCCGCCGCGCAGAGCGGATAACCTTGACCTCAGGGTGGGTACGTCCTGGTGGTTGCGTGCTCGACATGACAGGCCATTGTACCTGTGGTGCAATGGACGCACATGCGGCACATGTGCCGTATTCGGGGTGATAAAAGGGGATTCGAGGGGGAGAACCAGTGACTGGCTCACAAGGCACGGCTCAACGTGTGACATTGGCGCCAGGGTGTGGCGTATTTTGCCGCGAGGATTCCGTGGTGCAATTTGGGATGGACGCCACCCGGGTGGCGGTGGCGGATACGGGCAATGCGCAAGGCGTGGCTCGCGCCTTTGCCACGGCCCATCAGCCCGTCGATTCCGGGGAATTGGCGGCGCGGTTGGAAGCGGCCGGCTTGGATAGCGCCGCCGCCAGCAGCCTCATCGATGATGCCTTGGACTATGGCATCCTCTGGCCTCAGCCGCCACATCCCGAGCAGCGTGAAACCATCATCATGCTAGGCGAATCCCCGCTTGCTCTGGAGTTGCGCGCCCGCTTGGCAGCAGATGGATATACGGTGCGCATCCCCCTTGATGAGGATAATATCTTTTCCTATATCCACGACCTCGATGGGCTTTTTACAGTACTTGGCATAGACCAGCTCCACTGCCCCATCGATTGCGCCAATGCGCTTGCCGGAACCCCGACGACGTGGCTCCCCATCTCCCTCCTAGATAACCGCGGCATCATCGGGCCCTTGCGCGTGGAAGGGCAAGGCCCCTGCCCGCTGTGCATTCACTTATTCCACGTGGATGCGGATCCGCAGTGGAGCGCCATCGCCTCCCAGCTCACCAGCGTGCGCAGACAGCCAGAAAACCTGGTCATCGATGCGGTAGCGGCCCAAGCACAGGTGGTGATCCGCCGCCTAAGCAAGCGCCCCCTCCCGCCAGGCGCGCCAACCTCATTTCCGCGCCCGGGCCAACAATGGGAGGTAGACGTCTACGGCCGCCACCAGCAGCGCACGGCCATCGCCCATCCGCGCTGCCCGGTGTGTTACGGCGGCAAGGTCAATCTGGCTACATCCGCACCGAGCGAATGACCTCCAGGATTTGCTCGCCGTAGCGCTCCAACTTATTGGGCCCAATTCCAGATATGGACAGCAGCTCCGCCTCATCTACCGGCAGCTCTTCCGAGATGGCCTGCAGAGTGGAATCCGTAAAGATGACATAGGCCGGAACCTTTTCTTCCCGGGCAACCTGCGCGCGCCACGAACGCAGGGCGGAAAAGACCTCGTCATCGCCATTGCCCTCGCAGTCTTCGTGCCGGCCAATGACCTTTTCCGCCGGGGTCTCTAGTACCCCGCTGCACACGCGGCAGCGTTTCGGGCGACGGGAGCGGCCACTTCCCGCAGCCGATTCCACGCCTGGCGCGATGCCGTCGAGGAAGCGGGTGCGCTCCCGGGAGGCCCTGGAACCGGCGGTCTTCGCCAATGCCCACGACAGGGCTAGGTGTTCACGGGCGCGGGTAATGCCTACATAAAACAGGCGGCGTTCTTCCTCGATCTGCTCGTTACCCGCCTTAATGGCGTGGTTGATGGGCATGAGCTTTTCGCTCAGCCCGACGAGGAAGACAGCGTCCCACTCCAAGCCCTTTGCCGCGTGCACCGTAGCAAGGGTAACGCCCTCCATAGCGGGGGCTTGCTTATCGGTGGAGCGGCGGCGCAGCTCGCCCAGCACCCCGTTGAGATCGATACCCGGGGTGGATTCCACGATCTTCTCAATCAATCCCACCAGCGCGTTCAGCGATTGCCAGCGCTCGCGGGCCTGCGCGCCCTGCGGTTCGGTGGCGCTGAGCCCAAGCTCAACGAAGGCAGCACGCGCAATCGCCACCGGGTCTTCCGGCAAATCATCGCGGCGTGTAGCGGCAATGAGCACGCGAATGGCCTCCAGAATCTCCGGGCGGCGGAAGAAACCTTCACCGCCGCGGACTTGGTAGACCACTCCGGCATCGGCAAGCGCCTGCTCAAACTGCTCCGACTGGGCGTTAATGCGGTACAAGATGGCAATCTCTGAGGCCGGCACGCCCTGGTTGAGCAGGGTGAGCACCTGCCCAGCCACCTCCTGCGCCTCATTTTCCTCAGACTCGTAGGCCTTAAACGTCGGCTCCGGCCCAGGCTCGCGCATGCCCTGCAGCTCCAGGCGAGTACCCGCCGCGCGCCCCGTAGCCTTGCCGATGACCCGGTTAGCCAAATCCGTTACCTGCGGCGTGGAACGATAGTCGCGCTGCAGCTTGACGATGGTCCCATCCGGATAGCTGCGCGAAAAATTCAGCAGGTACTCCGGTGATGCGCCATTGAAGGAATAGATGGTCTGGTTGGCATCGCCCACCACGGTGAGATCATCGCGATCACCCAGCCAAGCATTCAGCACGCGCTGCTGCAGGGGCGTGACGTCCTGGTACTCGTCAACGACGAAGGTGCGGTACTGCTCGCGGAAGGTCTCCGCAATGGCAGGGACGTTCTCGATGGCGCCGGCGATGTGCATGAGCAGGTCATCGAAGTCCAAGTGCATCATATCCGGGGTAGCTTTGGCCTTCTCGTAGCGACGGAAGGCTTCTGCCACCTTGGCTGCATCTGCCGGGGCACTGCGATCCGTTTCCACGATCACGCTCTCATAATCCTCGGCGCTTACCAGCGCGGATTTCGCCCATTCGATTTCCGCCAGCACGTCCCGGATCATGTCTTTGGAATTATCCAGCCCAACCGAGCGCACCGCGCGGGCTACCAGCGGGAATTTATTGTCCAATAGCGTCCACGGCAGATCGCCTGCAACCTGCGGCCAGAAATACTTCAACTGGCGCCGCGCGGCTGCGTGAAAGGTTTGGGCCTGCACGCCAGCCACGCCCATCATGCGCAGGCGATCCCGCATCTCTCCTGCCGCACGCGCGGTGAAGGTCACGGCCAAAACGCGCTGTGGGTTTACGAACCCTTGATCCACCATGTTGGCGATGCGATAGGTAATGGTGCGGGTCTTACCAGTGCCCGCGCCCGCCAAAATGCACACCGGTCCGCGCGGGGCCGTAGCCGCGCGGCGTTGATCTTCATCCAGCAAGGACAAATCCGGCTTATTCACCGTGATACCACTCCATAATCATCGTGTGTGCGATAGAACCCGCGGTGGCCAGCGGAAGCTTAGGCAGCTCGGCGCGGGTCACCCAACGAATTTCTTCCAGTTCCCCATCAGTATGGCAGGTGGCCTGGACATCCGATGTCTCTGCGTGAAAGCCCAGCATAAGCGAGCCACTCGGCGGCCACGGCTGGGATCCCCAGTAACGAAGATTCTCAATGCGCCGCCCAGTTTCCTCCATGGTTTCGCGGGCAAAGGCGGCCTCAATGGTCTCGCCTGGTTCCACGTAACCAGCGATCAAGGAGAAGAAGCCATTGCGCCTGCGATTGCGGGCCAACAAAATCTTCTCCTCACCCTTTAGCTCAATGAGCCCAATGACGGCTGGGTCCAGGCGCGGGAATACCAAGCGGCGCGAATCCTGCGAATCGCGGCCAACGATACCCGGCGTTGGGTAGTCCAACGGGTGGCCCGCGCGCGGATCGAAGCGCTGCTCCAACCGGTTGCGGATCAGGGCAATGGCCTGCATAACCAGGGAATTAGAGGCGAAAAAAGTTGCGGGTTGCAATTGCCCCATCCGCCGCGCAATACCTTCCGGGCAGGCAAAAACGTGTAGCGCGCCGATGTCCACCATCTCTGGTTCTCCCACGCCTTCCGGCAATTCCTCCACCACCGCGGCGTCCCCACTCGCGGTAGCAGGCACTAGTCCCGTCTCCGTTACGGGCAAATACAATTAATCCTCCTCGTCTTCATCTTGCACTTCCACGGGTTGTTCCAGATCGTGCTTGATATACAGCAGGCGATCGCCCGGTTTCAGTGCGGAGGCATCGGCCGTATCCACGCGGTGGAGTTCGTTATTGCGCAGCACCGCGAGCACGATATCCGCCAAGTGGCGCGGGTTAGAACCGACTTCAAACTCGCGTACGGCGCGCTCAGATACCGAAAATCCCTCGTTGGGAGAAAGCAGATCCTCCATCATTTCCACCACGGTGGGGGTCACGGTAGCAAGCCCCAGGAGGCGGCCGGCGGTCTCTGCAGAGGTAACCACGGAATCGGCACCAGATTGGCGCAAGAGGTGACGGTTTTCAGACTCGCGCACCGAGGCCACAATCTTGGCCTTCGGGGCAAGCTCGCGCACGGATAGGCAGCACAGCACCGCGGTATCGTCCGAGGATGGGGTGACCACCACGGAGTCTGCGTGCTCCACCCCGGCGACCTTGAGCACGTCCTGTTTGGTGCCCGAACCAAAGATGGTGACCAGCCCGTGGTGTTCCGCATGCGCCAGCGAGGCGCGGTTGTTATCGATGACCACGATCTGAGAGGTGGGTACGTCGTCTGCCAAGAGCGCGGCGACTGCCCCAGCACCCTTCGTTCCATAGCCAATAACGACGGTGTGGTTACGCAATTGCTTTCTCCAGTTCTGGATTTCAAAGGTGCGGCGGGCCTTATCCGTGAGCACGGATAGCGTCGCACCGACCAACAACACAAGGAAGACGAGGCGGGCTGGGGTGATAAGTACAAGGTTGATAAACCGCGATTGCTCCGTGACCGGAACGATATCGCCATACCCCACGGTGGTCAGCGTGACGGCGGCATAGTAGGAGGAATCCAAAAGCGACATGTCCTCGCTATAGCCATCGCCGTCTAAGTACACCACGATGGTGACGAAGATGAGGATGCCAAATGCCCAGAGCGCGCGTTTGGCCAACTGCCGCCACGGGCTGGCATTGTGATCCTTGGGCACAGTGATGACATCAAGGAGCGCGTGATCAGGTTGCGAGGACAACTCGACTTGCGGCAAAAAGCGCTGTTTAATACGCCCTTTGAATGCCTTCGCACGTTTTTTGGCCACTGGCCCAGCCTTCTTTTCTGGATCGAATTTTCATTTCGCCGGTTATACGGGGACGCAACTATCCATTCACCGTCCGCGTTCCGTCCCCATACCTTAGCCTTAATGGCCTGCTACTGACGATTCAAGCAGGCTACGTAGCTCCTCGCCTTGGGCTAAAGTATCTGGCTCAAAAGTATAACCATCGTGAACGTAATGGAAAGCCGCGCGGATTTTATCGCCACCGTGGATGCGCCGCCAGGCTTCGGCATAGACCGCCAACTGAATCTTCGCCGCGTCCATGGCCGCACCCTTCGGCGGCCGACCAGTCTTCCAATCCACCACCATCCAGGTACCATCTGCCAAGCGGAAGACGGCATCCATTCGCCCGCGCACCACCGCGCTGCCGATGGTGATTTCAAACGGCGCCTCCACAAAGTCCGGCTGGCGCTGCGCCCACTCGGAGTTCAAGAAGGATTCCTTGAGCTCTTCTAGGTCGAAGTCCTCCGGCTCATCGATGCCCGGCAATTCCTCTTCCCCTAGCAGCGCGGGGCTGCCAAAGCGCTCTTCCAACCACGCGTGGAAGGCGGTGCCTCGCTTGGCATAGGAATTGGGCTTAAACGGCACCGGGCGGCGTTGCCGGCGCGCAAACTGTAGCGGATCGCTGCCCAAGGCCACCATGTCAGAAGCGGTAAGTTCACTGGGAAGTTCCACATCCACAACCGGTTGCTGCAGGGACTTGTATTCCTCAATGAGCGCGCCCGCATCCTGTTCCCACAGCTCGAAGGTCTCGCCGTGGCTTAACTCAGGAAGGTCCTCCATGGCGGCTAGCACCGCATCCGCGCCGGCTAGGGAATCCGGATCGGCTTCAAGGGCTGGGAAGAGCCCGCTTTCTGCCGCATGTGCCGAGGTGTCCACCGGCTCTTCGGGCACCGTCCACTCCCCTACGTACTGGGGGAAGGTTTCTTTTAGCCTTTCGAGGTACTCGTACGGGCCCTTCTTAGCCTTGCCCGTCCGGTTATTCGTGCCGGAGCCGGTAACGGTCAGCGTGGACTCGGTTCTGGTCAAGGCCACATAAAAGAGGCGGGCTGCCTCCTCCGCGTTATGCGCGCGGTCATCATCCAGGAATGCCTTGCAGGCCTTTTCGAATTCGGAGCGATTGACCGCATCTGGCGAAACTTCAATGTAGTCATCTTCACCGGGCACCTTTTCGATCTTGGTCAAAAAGGTCTCTGCTTGGGCCTTATAACTCGAAGAATCCGCGTGCACCACATAGACATGCTCCCACTCCAAGCCTTTGGCCTTATGCGCGGTCATGATTTGTACGCGATCCGTGGAAGCTGGAACCTCCCCAAGCCCAAGGCCATCTTCATGCTCGCGGGCTAGCTCCAAATAATCTAGGAGCGCATACAAGGAGTCTCCGTGGAAGCCCGCGACGATATCAGCGAATTTATCTAGGTGTGTGGCTCCGCCAGCGCTGCCGCGGGCAAGAACCTCGGTACGGATATTGAAGATGGCCTCAATGTCTGCGAAGAGATCGCTTAAAGGCTTAGACAGGCAGTAGGTGCGCAGGTAGCGCAGCTTGGCAGATACCTCTTCCATACGCGCCAAGCCCTGCGGGGTATAGCGATCGCGCTCGCCGAGATCTGCCAGGGCATCGGCAAGCCCCACCGTCTGGTCTGGGCCTTCGGCCGTAAGTTGCTCTAATTGGGCGCGCAGGTATTCCTCTGGATCCATGCCCTCTTCCCACTGCAGGCGCTCTTGTTTTGCCCCCGCCAGGTTCTTTTGGCGCGCGGCAAGGGCTTGAATATCGCCCATTCCCAGCCCGCAAATGGGCCCGGCGAAAATGCGGAGGGCCGCTTGCGCGTCTTCCGGCCGCACCAGCATGGTCGCCAGCGCTACGAGGTCCTGGATTTCCGGTTGCCACAGCAGTCCCCCCAGGCCATTGATTTCATTGGGGACATCGACGGCATCCAAGGCTGCTGCAATGGCCGCGGTTTGCCGGTTGGTACGCACCAGCACCGCTGCGCAAAAGCCTTCGCCCTCGCGCGCATCCCACTGCTGCCTTAATTTCTGCGCAATAAACTCGTGTTCCTCGTCTTCGCTGGCGAAATAGGCCAGCTCAATCTCGCCTTCGCCCTTGTGCGGGGCCGCGTGCAGCTCATCGACGGGCCGCGGGCCGCCCCCAAAGACCCCGGCCGCCACCGAGTTGGCCAGCTCCAAGGCACCCGACGGGTTGCGCCACGAGGTAGTGAGCTGATCCTTGGGAGCAGGCGTGCCATCGGCTTGCGGGAAATCCTCCACAAACGCGGTGAGGTTTTCTGAGGTAGCCCCGCGCCAGCCATAAATGGCCTGCATGGGATCGCCCACCGCGGTCACGGAAATGTCCTTGTGTTCCCCACCAAAGAGGCTGCGCAGGAGTACGCGCTGGGCATAAGACGTATCTTGATATTCATCCAGCATGACCACGCGGTAGCGCTGCGCCTGTTGCTTGCCCACCGCCGGGTGCTCTTGCGCAAGGCGCGCTGCCACAGACATCTGCTCGCCAAAAGTGATGACCTGCTGCTCTGCCTGCGTGCGCTTGAGTTCCTCGATCAAAGGCACGTACTGCACGCGTAGATCCTGGACATTGATGTACTTCTGCAGGTCCTTGGAATACTCGCCCTTCGTCCTCGGGGCCTTTTCCAGGTTGTCTATATCGGCGCGGAAATCCCGTGCGAATTCGGCGATATCATCCGGATCCTTCAAGGAATTGTCCATATCGGAGGTGATCTTGAGCAGGACTTCCGTAATGGAACCCAAGGTCTTTTCATCCGATAATTTGCCGCCGTAGTTTTTCACCACGTCGTAGGCAATAGCGAAGCGCTCTGCCTCCGTGATGATTCGCGCTGAGGGCTCTACTGGGACCAAAAGGCCGTATTCACGCACGAGCTCGCCGGCATAAGAGTCATAGGTGGCCACGGTGGGCGCGATATTGTTAAGTGCCTCCGCTGCGGGGCTGCCGGGAACGATGAGGCCGGAATCGCGCAGCTGAATGAGCTGGCGGCGAATGCGCTGTTCTAGCTGCTGCGCCGCCTTGCGCGTAAAGGTCAGCCCCAGCACTTCCTCTGGGCGCACGTAGCCATTGGCTACCAAATAGACCACGCGGGAGGCCATGGTTTCCGTCTTACCGGCACCCGCGCCGGCCACCACAAGCTTGGGGCCAAAAGGACCCTCGATGACGTGGGCTTGTTCCTCAGTGGGTGGGTAGTCCTTGCCCAGTGCTTTCGCTATTTGTTCCGGGAAAAAATCCTGCTTAGGCATGGATGGTCATCTTTCCTTCCTCCTGCACTGGGCAGATGGTACGAATGGGGCACTTATCGCAATCCTTATTGGTGCGCGCGGTCAGTTGCGGACCGCGCAGTTCCGCTGCCAGGGGTGGCAGTAATGTGGAAAACTCTTCCAGCGCCTCCGCGGTGAGCTGACTCTGAGTGCGGGTGGTAATTTTGCTGGAATCTTTTCCGGGATAAACAAGCACCCCGCCCGCGCGCGGCATACCTTCGCCATCGCGCACGCGTTGCCCGTCGAAGCTGCCCCGGGACAAGGCCAATTGGTAGGTCATTAGCTGACGGTTTTCTTCTGCCTCTGCCTGCGTCGCTGCAGATTTGCCGGTCTTGAGGTCCACGACCAGGTAATTTCCGTCTCCATCCTGCATCAAGCGGTCCATGAATCCACCTACCCGAATATCCGGGGCGACCTCGACGTAGACGGGTACTTCCACCCCGGCGAGTTCATTTTTAACCTCGGACTGCTGTGCCCATTGCTGCGTGCGCTCTAACAGGCGGGAGAATTCTTCCAACTTGCTCTGTAGTTGCCACTGCGGAACGTCCAGGATGAGCTCATAGGCCTCCATGACGAGCAGGCGGGCCTTTTCCGCATCCATGCCGCGGCCGATGGCCTCCAAGAAGGAGTGGGCCATGGTGCCGCGCAGGAGGTGCTCGGCACCGCTGGGATCTTCAGCGAGGTTTCCCACAATCGCCTTGAGCGGGCAGTTAAGCAGGGCTTCGACCCGGGACGGCGAAAGGCTCTTGCTGCCGCGCAGCGGCGTATGCGATGCCACAGAGCGTGCGGAGAACCATTGATCTGGATGGGCGCCTGGGATTCCCGCCTGTGCTAAACGCGCCAGCTGCCGGGCTGCCTGACGCCGCTCCACTTCGCCGGCATCTGGGTTCGTGACCACGCGGCGCAATTGCGCCACAAAGGAGGGCACAGAAAGCACCGCCACGTCGAGGGGATCGACCTCGAGCCCATCGCGCAGGGACACGGGTGCTGGCTCGGGAACGTCCAAACCCAGCTCGCGGGGAAATTGGGCGGCGCGCAAGGCGCGGCTGGCTTCCCGGCGCGCCTTCGTCCCCGGCACATCAACTCCGCGCCCCGCAAATTCCGAGATGAAGCGGGAGGGCTCTGCAAAGGCGTCCTCATTGGGGTTTTCCACCGCGGCGATCAGCAACCGGTTTCGGTGGCGCGTGGTGGCAACGTGGAAGAGTCGGCGCTCTTCTGCCAGACGGGAGGCAATGTGACTGACGGGGGTATCGGGGTCAATATCGCGGTCTAGGAGATCGATGAGATCTTCTTGGCCAAAAATGGATCCGGTCTCCCCCAGCGAGGGCCACGCGCCTTCTTGGGCTCCGGCGACGATGACGGTGTCCCATTCGCGGCCGACGGCACCGTGGGCGGTGATGATCTCCACGGCCTGCGGGGTGGCGGTGCGGCGGTCACGCACGCCGGTGGGGAGTTCTTGTTCGGTGATGTGGGTTAAAAAGGACTGCAGCGAGGAACCGGGGCGGCGCTCAGAGTAATCACCGGCGGCATCAAACAGTGCCATCATGGCATCGAGGTCACGGTCCGCCTGTGAGCCGGTGGCTCCGCCGCGCAAAGCTGATGCCTGCAGGCGCATGTCCAGCTCGGTGGCGCTCCATACTTCCCACAAGACCTCTTCCACGGAAGCTTGGGCTTGTACAGCCTGCCGGCCCGCGGCAAGTACCGCGCGCACACGCTCCAAGATGGAAAATTCGCGTTCTGTCAGTTGCCCGTTGAAGTCCGGCAGCTCGCCCTGCAAGAGCTCGCGCAGGCTATCCATTCCGCGTGTATCGGGCGCCCACCGGCGCAGGCCACGAATCAGGCGACGCAAGGTGACGGGATCCGCCCCTCCCACCGGCCCGGTAAGCAACTCCTCGAGTTCCGCATTGCTGAGGTCTTCTTCCAAGGCGCGCAGGGCAAGGAGCATGGCAGATACTAGGCGCTGTTCTGCCAAAATGACATCGGTCGGGCTGATATGCACGGGTACCCCGGCGGCCAGCAAGGTGCGGCGCATCTGGCCAATATCCGCCGTCGAGCGCACGATGACGGCGATATCGCGCCACTGCACGCCATCGTCCAAATGCCGGCGACGCACGGTATCGGCCACCACATCGCGCAGGCGGCCCTCAGAATCCACGATGGAAATGCAGGCCGGGGAGCCGCTGCGGTGCGGATGTGAAAGCTCGACGGAGTGTTCCACGGGAAATTCCTCAAGGAACTGCGAGTTGGCACCGCGGAAGGCAAAGACGGATTGATCTGCATCGCCGCCTATGACCAGCAATTGTGCATCCGGGGCCAAGCGGGATATGAGCTTGCCTGCGGTGGGATCCAATAGCTGGGCATCATCGACCACGATGGTGTGCCACGGGTGCGAATTCGTAAGTTCTGGGCGCAGCAAGACTTGGTTGACTAGCTCTGCCGCGGAATAAGAATGCGCCCCGGACAGGGCTTGGACGCGTTCGTATTCGCGCAGGAATGTACCGGCCGCGCTCCACATTCCACGGCCGTACTTGGCGCCAAGGTTTTCCAGATCCGCGGGGCTGAGGCCGCGTTCGATGGAGCGCAAAAGAAAATCGCGCAATTGGCGGGCAAAACCTACATACTCTAAGGCGGGGCGAACTTCCTCCGGCCATTCGCCGTGGCCGGATTCAGCGTGGCCTTCTAGCAATTCCCGGATAACGGCGTCTTGTTCCGCGCCGGTGATAAGGCGCAATTCCTCGTCGCTGGCGCTGCGCAAGAGGGCGAAGGCCAAGGAGTGGATGGAGCGGACCATGGAAGATTGCGCCGCATAATCTTCGAGGCGCTCCGAAAGCTCGCGGCGCAGGCGAGCGCCGGATTCCTTGGAGGCAGCGACAACGAGGATGCCAGAGGGATCTGCCCCCGTGACCTGAGCGCGGTCGAGGGCATGAATGACAGTATCGATAAGAAAACTGGATACGCCGGTTCCGGCGGTGCCGGTTACCTTCCAGGTACCGGTCTCCGGCAGTTCAACGGGCCAGGAACGGGCATGTGCGGACGGGGTGCGGGCGATGAGTCGTACCTGTGGCGACGGCGGTAAGACCACTCCCGCGCGGGCGGTGGAATGGGGATTGTAACTCACCGCCCCAGTATCGCAGATCCCCTAGACACAAGAAACTGTTCCACCCTCTCAATATTAGAACGCACATTCGAGCGCGACCGTGGATTAAGATCATTGATATGACGGCGGTAAGACACCGCCCGCAGCAAAAGCTCTTGCATGCCCGGCACGTGGCCAAACCGCTGGCAGATATCATCATCTACCACTTGCGCGATCAAACCATCCACGATCACGAGCGCGGCGCTCCACCCGGCCGGGCGCGCGGATTGGCTTGGCACGATATCCACAATCCCTGGTGGGTGCGCCCCATAAAAGACCGTGGTGGTCAGCAGGGCGGTATGGGCGGTGACCAAGGGGACATCAGCAAGCGCGGCCTTATCGTAGGCCTCCCCCGTCTCCGCCCAGGCGGTGCGCTCCGCGCGGGCGAAGGCATCATCGCGGTGCGTGCTCGGCGGCGCAGGCGCATTGGCCATGGCATCGTCCAAGCGCAAGGCCGTCTGCGCTGCTTCATCGATGCGCCCGGCGACCTCGCCGGGAAGGAACTGCGTCGCCTTCCATCCGGCGGCGGTGTGGCGGCCGTCGCTCGCGAGAACCGGCCGCGATACCCGCGCGCCCGGCACGCTTAGTTTTTCGCGCACCTTGGCAGACCATGCCGCGAAGGGGCCGGCCTGGGAGTAAACCACGTCGCCCACCTTGATGCCGTTATCCCATACTGGGCCCAGCTGATCGCCTTGGGCCCGGCGCGACCCAGTCGCACCGGTTTCTGCGTGGAAGGCGCTTAAAACATGCTCTGGGGGAAGCGGCATCCAGTACTCCTTATTGGGGTTGGTGGGGATCCCTTTGCTCCGGATTGGGATATGGCCACGGGTTAGGCTCGCAGGTCACATCCTCATCAGGATAGACCTCCTTGGGATTGCGGTCATGCAATTGCTTATTGTTCAAACTCAGCGTCTGCTGCATCATCACTGGGGCCAATTTGCCCTCGCCGCCGCACTGCTGGTGGGAGGCATAGCCAATGGCATGGCCCAATTCGTGGTTGATGACGTACTGGCGGTAATTGCCCAAATCGCCCTCAAAGGGCGTGGCCCCGCGCACCCACCGCGCTTCATTAATGATGGTGGTGGATTCGCCGGTAAACTTGGTGTGGCAGGAGGTTTCCGTCTCGATCTTCTCGCCACAACGCTCAGCGGCCGTGGTCAGAGAGGTCAGCTGGATGCGGGTATCGGGATCGTCTGCGGAGGCGACGTGCTCGAATTCGAAGTCGCCTTGGGCGGTCCACCCGCGTGGATCCGCAAGGGTTGCCTCCACCATTGCGGCAAAGGCATCATCTCCGCCATAGGGAGCGGTATTGAGCCCATCTTCCACCTCGATGGAATAGCGCACCTTTTTCTCGCCACCCTCGCCGGCTACAGCGCCGGGGCGGCCGATTCCGTGGAAAGTGCCCTTGCCCTTTTTGGTGAAGTCACTTCCAGGGGGCATCTCACTGATCTCGCGCTCTACCGCCTCCGCATTCGCGGGGTCGGGGCCCGTGAGATCCTCGTGGGTAGGAGTGGCTGCGGTGGTTTCCGCGCTGGATGCATCGCCGTTGTCATCGGCCGAAGAGCCAGACGCGATATCCACAATCACCCAGACGGTAAGCAGCACCATCACGGGGATAGCCACCACACGCCACCAGCCGTACCGGCGGGCGAACCGGACCACCGGGTTCGGGTGATCCGGAATTCGCCCATGGCTCTGCTGAGCCTTGCGATTCTGCCTACTTTCCATAGGCATTGAGGGTACCCGGTTGTCTATTCAAAAACTGAATTAGCAAACCTTTAGAACGCCCCAAGCTTAGGCGCCGGCGAATCCGACGGACTGCTTCTTAGCGGCACCAACCTCGACGTACACCACACGCTCAGTGCGCACGAGGTACTTGCGGCCCTTGTCATCTTCTAGCTCCAACGTGGAGTTTTCTGCCAGGGCGCTATTAATCTTTTGCGTTAGCTCCGCCTGCTCACCACTGGTGCTAATGATCAGCTCGCGCGGGGTATCTGCAAAACCAAACTTGATATCCATAAAATTATCCTCCTCTAACTAGAGTTTTACATGCCAATGGCCCCACTATAACCATCCCGGCTACTATCAAGGTGTGTCTGTCATAAAACCCCAGCCACCGACCTTCGCGGAACTCGGCGTGGCCGCCGAAATCTGCGATGGGCTCGCTGACCGTGGCATCGCGCGAACCTTTGCAATCCAGGAATTAACCCTGCCCATTGCGCTCAATGGCCAAGACCTCATTGGCCAGGCGCGCACCGGCATGGGCAAGACCTTTGGCTTTGGCGTGCCGCTGCTCGATCGCGTTTTTGATGACGCGGATATTGCCCCACTGGATGGGACGCCGCGGGCGCTCATCGTCGTTCCCACCCGCGAGCTTGCCCAACAGGTCACCGCGGATTTGCAGGACGCGGCCGCGCACCTGCCGGTCCGCCTCGCCTCTATCTACGGCGGGCGCCCCTACGAGGAGCAGATTAAGCTCCTCCAGCGCGGCGTTGATGTGGTCATCGGAACGCCAGGCCGCCTGCTCGACCTGCACGAGCGCGGCGATCTGGTTCTGCGCCAAGTTGCCATCGTGGTACTCGATGAGGCCGATGAGATGCTGGACCTAGGCTTTTTGCCCTCCATAGAGGCCATTTTGGAAGCGCTCGATGGCAACGCGCACCAGACAATGCTGTTTTCTGCCACCATGCCAGGCGCCATTTTGAACTTATCGCGGCAGTTCATGAATAAGCCCGTACACATCCGGGCCGAATCGGAGGCGGATGAGGTCACGCACGAAACCACCCGCAAGGTCACCTTCCAGGCCCACCGCATGGATAAGGTGCCGGTCATCGCGCATATCCTACAGGCCCAAGGCCGGGGTCGCAGCATCATCTTTACCCGCACCAAGCGCTCCGCCGCGCAATTGGCCGATGACCTTGCTGCGCGCGGTTTCCACGTCGGCGCCGTGCACGGTGACTTGGGCCAAAAGTCCCGGGAGGCGTCCCTGCAGGCCTTCCGCTCGGGCGAGGTAGATATTCTCGTCGCCACCGATATCGCCGCCCGCGGCATCGATGTCGATGATGTCACCCATGTCATCAACTACCAGGTTCCCGATGATCCCATGACGTTTATCCACCGCATCGGGCGCAC
This sequence comes from Corynebacterium sp. KPL1814, assembly GCF_000478175.1. Taxonomy (GTDB): domain Bacteria; phylum Actinomycetota; class Actinomycetes; order Mycobacteriales; family Mycobacteriaceae; genus Corynebacterium. The sequence continues at coordinate 56,038 of NZ_KI515779.1, read as the reverse complement.
CGGCCGCGCTGGGCACACCGGCACCGCCGTCACCCTGGTGGGCTACGATGAGCTAGAAAAATGGCAGGTCATCAACGATGAACTAGGGCTTGATACCCCCGAGCCGCCGCAGTGGTTTTCCACCTCCCCGGAGCTTGCCCAGGCGCTTTCCATCCCCGCAGGCGTGCAGGAAAAGGTGGGGCCGACCACCAGCGTGATTGGCCAGCTTCCGGCGCGTAAACGGTCCGCGGCACAGCCCAAGCCACGTTCCCAGTCTCGGTCCCGGTCTCGGCGCGGTAATGGCAAGCCTCGAGGAGGGCGCCGATGACTAAGGCCCCCATCTTGCGGGCTACCGCAGCGGATTGGAAGGCTACCGGCATCATCGGCGCTGTCTGCGCCATTGCGGTGGGCGGCGCAGTCGCCACCGCCAATATCCACCAAGCGGACCTGCACCAAGAGGCGGTTCCTGGGAAAGGCGATGCGGCCGTGCTTGCCGATGTCCCCTCCTCGCTCACCCCCGCCTATAGCCTGCCCAACCAAGCCGTGCCCGGCCAATACCGCGCCATTTCCGCCCACGGCTTGAGCATTAGCCATGATGGCGATGTGCTTACCGCCACTAATGCCGATGGCTCCACAGCCTGGACCTACACCCGCAGCGATGCTGAGCTTTGCTCGCTATCGACTGCGTGGGGCAAGGTGGTTGCTACCTATCGCACGGGCGTGGGCTGCGGGGATACCGTTGCCATTGAAGCAGCGACGGGTGAATATGCCTCCACCCGCAGCGCTATCAATTCCCCGGAAGTTGTACCCGTGCAATCCAATGACCGGGTAGGTACCGTTTCTGCCGGGCGAATCGATCTGTGGCGCTCCGATCTCGTGCGCACCGTGGAATACGGCGAAGTGGAAGCCAAGCAAGAATCGCAGAAACAACCGCACGAGGATTGCACCATTTCTTCGGCGCTGACGCGTACTGAGAACCTGGCGCTGACGGAATCGTGCCCGGAGGACCCACATACCACCTGGTTAAGGTTTCAAGCCACCACCCCGGAGGATTCCCGGGAACCGGAAATGGACGCCGATGTCTCCTTGTCCCGCGATGGGGCGCGGCTTATCGCGGTGGGCCAGGACGCCGCCGCAGTCTATATCCCCGGCCCAGAACCCCACATCGAGTCTTATAACAACCAGGGCGAAAAGCTTTCTTCTACTCCCGTAAAGCCTTCCGCCGCCATCGAATCCGGTACAAGCCCTTTCGCCCCAGCCATAGCGGATCTCCCGCACCACATGACGTGGTTTGATGGGAAACGCCTCTACCTTTTAACCCCCAGTGATTTGCGGGTCGATCACGTCATTGACGGCGCCATCGGCACCCCAATCTCAGTGGCTGGGCACATGCTGATGCCCACCGAAAAGGGCATAGCTGTGGTGGACTGGTCTACCGGGAAGGTACTGCGCGAAATTGCCGTCGACCGCGGCGGCTACCGTGGTCCTGTCCACCTCACGTTGGCGGGCGAGACCATTGTAGAAACCCGGGGCGATACCGTGGTTGGCCTCAGCAGCGACTAAGCGAGTGCCACTCGCGCCTCCCGCGCGAATGGTCCCTTAGAAATTCGAGGCGGCCCACTCCGAGGACTCGCGCCTAAACATCAAGAGATAAAGCACCGCGACCGCGCTTAACAGGGTGATAGTTCCCAGCACCGGGGATCCACCGCTATACATTTGAAACGCGCTCGCGCCTAGGATGAGCTCTACGAGGACCACGGCGCCTCTTCCCCATCGCTTTCCTTTCACCATGGCCCAGGCGCCTGCGATGACGAAGCCAAAGACGATGAAGATAAAGATGGCGGTGCCAAGCCCCACAAAGCTTCCCGATCCGGAATCAGAAACCATCGAGTCATTTTCCGCGCCCACCGCTTCGCGCACGATGAGGAAAATACCAAAACAAATAACCGCGATGGATTGCACCGTGGCAATGCCTGCGCCTATAAGCACCGACTGCGGGGCACTATCCGGTGCTGCCGCTGGCGCTGCCGACTTATCTCGCTGCTGCTTATTTACCTGGCGTTTGTTCTGCTTAGACACAAATCCCCAGTCTACTAATGCGGCGCGGATTTTTTCTGTGCCACCCACGGCCTTGAGTTCAGAGGGTCGTTGCAACACTTTCCCTTAGGAGGGTGTTGTTGTGCCTGGAGTTGTGGGCCCGTTTCATTCGTTGTCTGAGTCGGATCGTCGTGGCTTGGTCGCCTTGGTTGGCAGTGGGCGTAGTGTTCGTTCGGCTGCTGGTGAGCTTGGCTGTCATTACGCGCATGCTTTGAATTTTTGCCATTCTCACGGATTGCCAGTCATACATAAAGCCAAACGAGTTGATCGTCGCGGTAGCCAGGCTTTACAGCTTGTAGAACTAGTTCAAGGCGGACTTTCGGTACATCAAGCCGCCAAAACGTGTGGAATGCATCCCACCGCTGCGTATGCCGTTGCTACAGAAGCCGGGTGCCATATCCGGCTATCGAGGTATGCCCGGAAAGTCCGCCAAACACAGTTAAGGGTGGAATACTTACGCCTTCGGTTGGCGAGCTTGCCTGTTGGTGATGCTGGGGCTGGGGTAGGAATTGATCGTCGATTGTCTTTAGACTTCGAAAAAGGACTCATCAAATCCGGAGGGCCACGTAAAGAGTTCATACCTGTCGGCGAGGATGCCACCACGTATAAAAGACTTATGAAAGCGCTGCGCCAACGCCATGACGTCAGCGAATCTGGACGGTTTTGTGCCCCTGCCTTGCCTGGCGGTGTGGATCCGTATAAACGCATCAGTGATCGCTATATTTGCTTTGAAGAACGCGTTATTATCGCCGATCTTCTTCGTGAGCATGTGCCGCTGCGGGAGATCGGTCGCCGTTTAGGGCGAAGTGCCTCGTCAATTCAGCGTGAAGTACGCAGAAACCACAGCGCTGAAGGCCCGTATCGTGCAGAAACCGCCCAGTTAAAGGCTTGTGCGCGTAGGTTGCGGCCGAAAATACC
>NZ_KI515779.1:0-50359 GCF_000478175.1 Corynebacterium sp. KPL1814 | reverse complement strand
CGTGAAGTACGCAGAAACCACAGCGCTGAAGGCCCGTATCGTGCAGAAACCGCCCAGTTAAAGGCTTGTGCGCGTAGGTTGCGGCCGAAAATACCGAAACTGCTGGCCAACAAAAGGTTATGGGACTATGTATGCACACAATTGCGGGCACAATGGTCACCGGAGGAGATTTCCAATCGCCTGCCCATCGACTACCCCACTGATAAGGACATGCGCATTAGTCACGAAACGATTTATGACGCCTTTTATCTACAGTCCAAAGGAAGACTCAAAGACCTCGGCCTGGACTTGCCTACCGGCAGAAAGAAACGCAAGAAACGCCAAACACGCACCACCACACCGGCCCAGCAACGCTTCGTTGACGACATGATCCTCATCGACGACCGGCCAGAAGAGGTTACTGAACGTCTTTTGCCAGGCCACTGGGAAGGCGACCTCATCCTTGGTAAAAATAACCAATCCGCGGTGATCACGTTAGTAGAACGCGTCAGCCGATTTGTTGTCCTTGGCCACCTACCAGGAAGGCATACCAGCAAAGAAGTATTCACAGCCCTGCACAAGGCTGTTGCTGGAATCGATAAAGCTATCTGGTCATCAATTACCTGGGACCAAGGAAGTGAAATGGCTGGCCATAAAGCCTTTACCATGGCCACTGACATTCCCATCTACTTCTGCCATCCAGGATCGCCGTGGGAGAGAGGCAGCAACGAAAACACCAACGGCAGGCTCAGGAGAAACCTACCCAAAAACAGTGACCTGTCCATCTACAGCGCCGAGGACCTAGAGATGATCGCCAACATTCACAACCACAAACCACGCAAAGCACTCAACTGGCGCACCCCAGCCGAAGTCATGACCAACGCCCTGACACGAACCGGTAGTATCAAACCAAAGTAACCGTCATCGTTGCAATGACCCCTAGAATCCGCCGGCGGGGCCTCGATGTTGCCTGCAGTAGCGCGGGGGCAGGGGGATGAACTGGGAGATTTGACGGTCTCTTCCTCACCACACTCACCGCATAGCACCTATAGCTGCAGCTCACAGCGATTCTCACAGGATTCTTTAAAACTTGATTTTGGCATTTATGGCCCCCACACCGCGCCTATTTACGTGATGTTAACCACAATTTAGCCCGTACCCCTAGCGGCGATCGGGTAAACATGTCATGATTCTCTAGTAGCAAAAAGAAAGAGGGCGTAAACCTCTTCTTAACCTGGAGGAAACTTCAGGTAACAACACCGTGAACCATAGGCGGCGGCGACGCTGGCCCGACCTCGAGACCGGGCCCCACTGCTAGCAGACCAGTTCACACACCACCTAAAAATCAAGGTGCTTTCCTGCCTCGCACGGATTGCGCTCGTATTTACTGCTGTCGAAAATTTGTTAGGAGATATCAATCATGGATTGGCGCCACGAAGCCGTTTGCCGCGACGAAGACCCAGAGCTGTTCTTCCCAGTAGGTAACTCCGGTCCTGCCCTTACCCAGATCGCTAAGGCCAAGCTGGTCTGCAACCGCTGCCCCGTTGCTTCTTCCTGCCTCAACTGGGCACTCGAGTCCGGCCTCGACGCCGGCGTCTGGGGCGGCCTGTCTGAAGAGGAGCGCCGCGCCCTCAAGCGTCGCCGCAATCGCGGCCGCGGCCGCTCCCGCGTGTCCGCCTAATAGCGCGGACCCGGGGAACCTAACACTCACCCCAATTTTCGTTTCGGCGCCCTTAGCCGCTACAGTTGAATAAAGTTCAGAAACCCTCAACGAAGGAGTGCGCAATGAGCAAGCGTGGTCGCAAGCGCAAGGATCGCCGCAAGAAGGCCGCTAATCACGGCAAGCGTCCTGGCGCATAACGTACAGCAAACATAAAGCCCGGCTTAGTTGGCAGTGCATTTCAGCACTACCCAGCCGGGCTTTTGCTATATCTACGTTAAGGTCTAAACAAGAAATTTCTGCATCCCAAAAACCCCAGAAGCCTCCAGAGGGTTTCGCAGCTCTGAAGGACGCTTCTTACCAGCGGGATTCGATCTCCGTAATTTCTACCGAGATACGGCGGCGCAGCGATTGCGGTGCCTTAGCTTGGCCGGCACAGCAATTGCGCACGAGGGAGCGGACGAGCTCTTCGCGCTCTAGGCGTTGCTGGCAAAAATCGCATTGGGCGATGTGCTCGCGGATGGCTAAAGCGCGGGCGTAGGTTGTGGATTCATCAAGAAGCTCGCAAAATAGGTTGTGTACCTCAGTGGAGCTGCACGCACCACAGTTCTTTCCGGTTGCGCCTTCCATTACTTGTCCTCCATGTCCGGGTGTTCTAATCCAATTCCTTGTTCACGTGCTACGTCCTTCAACGCCTTCCGGAGCATTTTTCTTCCACGGTGTAGGCGGGACATCACCGTTCCCAATGGAGTATCCATGATTTCGGCGATTTCTTTGTACGCTAAGCCCTCTACATCGGAGTAGTAGACCACCATCCGGTAATCCTCCGGCAGGTCATTAATGGCCTGCGAAATGGACCTATCTGGCATCTCTTTAAGCGCTGCCACCTCGGCGGATTCCAAGCCGGTGGAATCGTGTCCCGCGGTGGTATAGAGCTGAAAATCACTCAGATCATCGGCAGAAGACTCGGTAGGACGGCGCTTCGCCTTGCGATAGGAGTTGATGTAGTTATTGGTCATGATGCGATAAAGCCATGCCTTCAGATTCGTTCCCTGCTTAAAGGAATGGAAGGACTTATAGGCCTTCAGATAGGTCTCTTGCACCAAGTCTTCCGCGTCTTGCGGGTTTCGCGTCATGCGCAGCGCGCCGCCATAGAGCTGATCGAGCAGCGGGAGCGCTTCCTTTTCAAAGCGGCGCTGCAGCTCCTTTTCGCTCACTGTTTCTTTAACCACACAATCTATCCTAACGTCTCACGCTAAAATTCCTATATGGCCAAAAAGTCCCCGCATGCCGCTACCCCGGCGCTGAAAGTCATCGAAGATGCCGGAGTGAAACACTTCGTATCCACCTTCGAGGCAGGCAAAAATCACTTCGGTGACCACGCCGCGGCGGCCTTAGACGTAGAACCCGAGCGCGTGCTGAAAACGCTCATCATTGATCTCACCGCGGGCAAAGGTCCGCGCCGCGAGTTGGCGGTGTGCGTGATTCCCACCACGCACCATTTAAGCCTCAAGAAGGCGGCCGCCGCCCTTGGCGTATCTAAGGCCGCCATGGCGCAGGTGCACGATGCCGAGAAATCCTCAGGCTACGTGCATGGCGGTATTTCCCCGCTCGGACAAAAGAACCCGCTGCCCACGGTGATCGAGGAATCCGCGGTGCTTTTCGATACCGTCTTTATCTCCGGCGGCCGCCGCGGCTTGGACATCGAGCTCAACGCAGAAGACCTCGCATACTTGTGCGGGGCCGACTTTGCCGATCTACTGGCGGATGAGTAGCTCCGGGTAGTCATTAGAGACCGTCCCCACGGCCTTATCCACCGCGTGATACTCAAATCCCCGCAGGCCCGTGGGCGCTAGCAGCTCCTTGGCCTCCTCGGCGCTGCCCTCGAGCCAGGTGCGCATCTCTTCCGGTGCCAAAAATCGCGGCAACCGGTGGTGCAGCCACTCCATCTCTTCGGTAGCCGCAGTAGTCACGATGGTGGCAGAGAGTCGGTCCAACCCGGTATCCCAAAGCCCCGCGGCCCACAGCAGACCGTGTTCTAAGTGAACGTAATACGGCGTCTTGGTGGAGCCATCCTTATTCCACTCGTAATAGCCGTTCATGGGGATAAGGCAGCGCTGGGATTTAAAGGCGGTGCGAAAAGATGGTTTGCTTGCCACCGTTTCTGCTCGGGCATTAAAAAGCGGCGGGCCTTCCATGTCTTTCTTCCACTGCGGCAACAGCGCCCACCGCGCGGGATCGACTTCGGCCAGTTCTTCGCGCACGCGCACGATGGGAATGGGCTGGGTCGGGGCAATGTTATATCGCGGCCCAGGCGTGCCCTGTGGGGCGTGGACTTCCTGGACACCTGGGAGGTTTCCCACCTCATCGAGGAGGGACTCGGTAAAAAGAACGAATCTTCCGCACATGGCCTCTATTATGGACACTATGTCTCAACCTTGGACCGCCCCGCTGGCTACCAGCCCCGTTACGGGGGAACACCAGGTGCCAGGATCGAAATCGATTACCAATCGCGCCTTCATCCTGGCCGCGCTGGCTGATTCCCCGTCCATCCTGCACGCCCCACTGGTATCGCGCGATACGCAACTGATGGAGGACGCGCTCAGTGCCATGGGGGTTCGCTTCACCCATGACGGCGCCGATATCCACGTCCAACCTGGGAAGCTGCACGGTGCCACGGTGGATTGCGGGCTGGCCGGCACGGTGATGCGCTTTGTGCCGCCGGTCGCGGCGCTGGCGGATGGCCCGGTGCGCGTCGATGGCGATAAGCAGGCCTATAACCGCCCCATGTCCACGACTCTGGATGCACTGCGCAGCCTCAGCGTTGATGTGGAAGGAGGTAGCCTACCCTTTACGGTGTCCGCCAACGGCGTGCCAGAAGGCGGCAAAGTCACCATCGATGCTTCTGGTTCTTCCCAGTTCGTCTCCGGCCTGCTGCTGAGCGGGGCGCGCTTTTCCCAGGGCATCCAGCTCACCCACGAGGGCGGCCAGCTGCCATCTATGCCGCACGTGGAAATGACGGTGGGCATGCTGCGCCAGGCGGGCGTGCGCGTGGATTCTGACGGCACGACGTGGACGGTGCACCCCGGCCCCATCGCCGGCCGCGAATGGTTCATCGAGCCAGATCTCTCCAATGCCACGCCGTTCCTCGCCGCCGCGGCGGTCAGCGGCGGGCGCCTGACCATCAAGAATTGGCCGGCGAATACCACCCAGCCGGGCGATGCCATCCGCCATATCCTGCTGGATATGGGCGTGATGGTAACCCAGGAGCACAACAGCGTCACGGCAGAGGGCAACCCGGCAGGCAAGCTGCAGGGCATCGAGCGCAATATGGGCGATATCGGGGAGCTTACCCCCACCGTTGCGGCCCTGTGCGCGCTCGCGGAAACGCCGTCGCGGCTCACGGGCATTGCCCACCTGCGCGGCCACGAGACCGACCGCTTGCAGGCGCTCGCGGCGAATATCAATGCGCTGGGCGGTAGGGTCTCCGAGCTTGACGATGGCCTGGTGATCGAACCCGCCGAACTCCACGGCGGCGACTGGCCCTGCTACGCCGATCACCGCATGGCCACCGCCGGTGCCATTCTGGGTTTGCAGGTCCCAGGGATCCAGATTGAGGATATTTCCACCACCTCCAAGACCTTGCCCGGTTTCGCCCGCATGTGGGAGACGATGCTACACCCCGACCAACAGGATATACATGGCTAGACGTTTCGGTTCCTTTGATGAATCTGATGTGCGCGTGCGCCCCGGCAAGGGCTCGCGCCCGCGCACCAAGGATCGGCCCAAGCACAAAAATGCCAAATACGGCATGGTAATCACCAAGGACCGCGGGCGGTGGGGCGTTGCGCTTGACGATGGCCCCCAGGTCACCGCCATGCGCGCCCGCGAGCTGGGCCGCACCGCCATCGAGGTCGGTGACCGCGTCGGCGTGGTTGGTGATACCTCTGGTGCGAAGGACACACTGGCGCGCATCGTCAAGCTGGCGGATCGCACCTCCGTACTGCGCCGCACGGCCGATGACACGGATCCGTATGAGCGCATCGTGGTGGCCAATGCCGATCAATTGCTGATCGTTTCCGCCGTGGCCGACCCGCCCCCGCGATCCGGCTTTGTCGAGCGCGCCTTGATTGCCGCATTCGTGGGCAACCTCCACCCCATCTTGTGCCTTACCAAGACCGATCTCGCGGACCCGACGCCGTTTGCAGAAGAGTTCGCCGATTTGGATGTCACCGTGGTCGAGGCCGGGGTCGAAGACGGCCTCGATGCCGTGCGCGCGCAGGTAGATGACCATATCACCGCGCTCATCGGACATTCCGGGGTGGGCAAATCCACGCTAGTTAACCGGCTGGTCCCAGATGCGGAAAGGGAAACGGGGGAAGTATCGGGCATCGGCAAGGGCCGGCATACCTCGACGCAATCGGTGGCACTCCCCTTGCCCACCGATGCTGCTGGCACCGACTCCCAGGGCGGCTGGATCATCGATACGCCGGGCATTCGCTCCTTTGGGCTGGCGCACGTGGACGCGGATACCGTCCTCGGCGTCTTCGAAGACCTCGCTGCGGCTATTGAGGAATGCCCGCGCGGCTGTACGCACGCGGGTCCACCGGCGGATCCCGAATGCGGGCTCGATGATCCAGAAATCATTCCCGAGGGCACCGCTACCGCCCGCCGGCGCGATGCGGTACGCGGGCTGCTACAAGCCCTGCGCACCAACGTGGAGTGGGAAAACTAGCGCGGCTTAGAGCAATTCCACGAGGAAGGGCAACTCCGTGGGGTGGTAGAAGGCCATGAAGTTATCAAGGGCATCTCCCACCGCGAGCTCCGCGTCCTCATCGCCCAGGTCCGCGGAATCAATGGCCTCGATGGCCTTGGCGGTTGCCTCTTCGGATTCTTCAATATCCACGTGAATGGCGGCGAGATTATCAGTGCCAAACTGCGCCGGCTGAAGCTCCACCACCGGCTCGCCCATATCTGGGCGCGGGGTGACTGCAGTTTCATCAACATCGATGGAAATGACCACGCGCCGGTGCGGGAACTTCTCCTCGTCCCCAATGGTCAACAGGCGCAGCGAAGCCATGGAGGCCTCGAGGAAGGCCGAGTAGGCAATCTCTTCTTCATCGCCTGCGGTATAAAAATCCCGCAGCGCTGGGGTGACCATGAATCCCCACCCAGAGCGCGCCGCGAGCGTTCCGGTCTCAGCGAGCTCCGCCAGCATGGCATAGGTCGCCGGAATATAGACGCGGGCTTGAGCCACTAAAATTCCCCTTCAATATCGAATACGGCTTGAATTTCTACAGACACGCGGTCGAAGCTGGTGTACAAGAAACCGATCATCCCGGCATCGACGGCGGCGCGCACGTTGAGGATCGAATCATCGACCATGACGCAATCGCTCAAGGGCAGCTCGAGGGCATCGGCAGCCGCTTGGAAGGCCGCAACCTCCGGCTTTTCCGCCCCGATTTCGCCAGACAGCACCACGGCATCGACGTTGCCGCGGTATTCCCACTCGCGAATGTGCTCAGCGCCGGAACCGCCCGGGTCATTAGACAAGATAGCGGTTGCGGCACCATTTGCCTTCGCCGCAGATAGCAGAGCCTTCCAGCGGCGATTGTCCTCTTCAGCGCCATCGAGGACGCCGACATAGTCAACGATGAGACCACGCATATTTTTAATCCTTCAGTACACGAATACTTTGTAACTCCCGAAAGTATAGCGAACTGCGCTTATATTCTCGCCCGCCTCATACAGGAAACTGCCAGAAATAGCGCGCGCAGCGCCTCCATGAGATAATTATCACGCGTTCGCCTCCTGCCCTTTTTCGCAGGAGCACTCATTTCACCATGTATGAGCCCATTCCCGGCTACTCTCACCTCAAGCTATATATCGCCCCGCACCGCATCCATTACGGCCGCCTACCCACAACGGCCGAGGTTGCCACCCAGCACCATATCCAAGCCTGGGTCGTCTTTATCCTTGAGGTCGCCGCCGGCTACCGCCCCATTGCTCACCTCAATTCCCCGCGCTTTTCGGATTCCATCCGCCTGCATATAGGTTCTTGGGTGCACCGCCGAAAAAGCCCCTATGACAGCGATGCCATGCGCCTTACCAGCCTGCACGCGCGGCCCAACGGCGAGTACTTCGGTTCCGCGGTCATCGGCACCCAGCGCCACGCCTTTACCGGCTCCGCCACGGACCAGGGCCTGCGCTCGTTTCGGCTGCTCTAAAACTGACAGCACCCCTCCCTCTTCCCCACCGCCCGAGGGCGGGGAGGAAGGGGAAGGGGAAGGGGCGCAAAAGAGCGCGAGGGTTTATGCCTCTACGGTTTCTTGGCCTGCAGGGCCAGAGCCCGAGTCACCGCCGGATTCTTGGTTTTCTTCCTGCTGCTTGAACTGCTTGCGCAGCATGAACAACTGGCGCACGGTTTCTTCCTTCACGCCTTCATTCATGGCATTGAACATATCGCCGCCCTCCTTCTGGTATTCCACCAGCGGGTCGCGCTGCGCCATCGCACGCAGGCCGATGCCCTCCTTGAGGTAGTCCATCTCATAGAGGTGCTCGCGCCATTTCTGGTCAATGATCGGCAGGATGACCATGCGCTCGGTATTGCGCATCTGCTTGTCGCCGCCGATGGCAGAAACGGCTTCCTCCAGTTTGTCGTACTCCCGGTTCGCGTCGGTGACGAGGGCATCGCGCAGTTGCTCCGCGGTGAGCTCGCCTGGGGAACCGTACTCGGAGCCCTCTACTAACTCGTCCGGGGACATCGTGGGGCCGTAAAGCGCCTCAAGGGCGTTCCAGAGTTCCTCGAGGTTCCAGTCTTCGACATAACCGGTAGCCGTAGCACCCGCGACGTAGGCAGAGACTGTGTCATCGATCATGGTGCGGATATCGTCCTTGATGTCATCAGCATCGAGGATGGAATAGCGCGTGGAGTAGACCACCTTGCGCTGCTCATTGAGCACCTCATCGTACTTCAGCACGTTCTTGCGCATCTCGAAGTTTTGGTTCTCCACCTGCGCCTGGGCGCCCTTAATGGAATTCGAGACCATCTTGGCCTCGATGGGGACATCATCGGGCACGTTGAGGCGGTTCATCATGTGCTCCATGGACTGGCCCACAAAGCGCACCATCAATTCATCGCGCATGGACAGGTAGAAGCGGGTCTCGCCTGGGTCGCCCTGACGGCCGGTACGACCGCGCAGCTGGTTATCAATGCGGCGGGACTCGTGGCGCTCGGTACCCAAAACATAGAGTCCGCCCGATTCGCGCACCTCGTCGCCCAAGCGCTTCGAGCGCTCTTTCTCCCAGTCGATCTCGGCTTCCCAGGCTTCCTGGTACTTTTCCTCATCCTCGAAGGGGTCGAGACCGCGTTCGCGCAGCTTTTCATCGAGGATGACTTCCGGGTTACCACCGAGCACGATATCGGTACCACGACCCGCCATGTTGGTTGCCACGGTCACGGTGCCGGGGCGGCCCGCACGGGCAATGATCTGGCCCTCTTCTTCGTGATGCTTGGCGTTGAGCACGTTGTGCTGCACGCCGCGCTTGGAAAGCAACTGCGACAGGTATTCGGAGCGCTCCACAGAGGTGGTACCAACTAGCACCGGTTGGCCGTTTTCGACGTGTTCTGCAATATCATCAACCACTGCGGCGAATTTTGCCTCTTGCGTCTTGTAAATGCGGTCCGAGTGGTCGGTGCGCTGATTCGGCTTATTGGTAGGAATAGGAACCACATCCAGCCCATAGATGGAATGCAGCTCCGCGGCTTCCGTTTCCGCGGTACCGGTCATGCCGGAAATCTTTTCATAAAGGCGGAAGAAGTTCTGCAGGGTAACCGTCGCCAGCGTCTGGTTCTCGTTTTTGATCTCCACCTGCTCCTTGGCCTCAATGGCCTGGTGCATGCCTTCGTTGTAGCGGCGTCCCGCCAAAACGCGGCCGGTGAAGCCATCCACGATCATGACTTCGCCGTTGCGAACGATGTAGTCCTTATCGCGGGTAAATAGCTCCTTGGCCTTCAACGCGTTATTGAGGTAGGAAACCAACTGGGAGTGCTCCGGCGCGTAGAGGTTTTCAATGCCGAGCTGATCTTCGACGTACTCCACGCCCTCTTCCAAGACACCAATGGTGCGCTTTTTGTGGTCCACTTCGTAGTGGATTCCCTCGCGCATGCGCGGCGCCAGCTGCGCAAAGACGCCGTAGAACTGGGAGGAACCATCAACCGGGCCGGAAATGATGAGTGGGGTACGGGCTTCATCGATAAGAATCGAGTCCACCTCATCCACGATGCAGAAATTGTGGCCGCGCTGAACTACATCATTGAGGGTACGTACCATGTTATCGCGCAGGTAATCAAAGCCCAGCTCATTATTGGTGCCGTAGGTGATGTCGCAGTCGTAGGCTTCCTTGCGCTCTTGCGGGCGCATTTCTGCCAAGATAACCCCTACGGACAGGCCCAACCAGCGGTGAACACGACCCATCATCTCGGCGTCACGCTTGGCCAAGTAGTCATTGACCGTGACGATGTGAACGCCCTCGCCCTCCAAAGCGTTGAGGTAAGCGGGCAACAGGGAGGTCAGGGTCTTACCCTCACCGGTGCGCATCTCAGCCACATTGCCAAAGTGCAGGGCGGCGCCGCCCATGATCTGCACGGGGTAGTGCTTTTGTCCCAGGACGCGCCAAGCGGCTTCGCGGACGGTAGCAAAAGCATCGAGCAAGATGTCGTTCTTTTCTTCGCCATCTTTCAGGCGAGTCTTGAACTCGTCAGTCTTGGCCTTTAGCTCATCGTCCGAAAGCTCCGCGTACTGATCCTCGAGTGCAATTACATCGTCTGCAATTTTGCCCAGGCGCTTGACCGTACGGCCCTCGCCCGCGCGCAGCAGCTTGGAAAGTCCAAACACTATTCGTTAGTCCTTCTTATCGCGACACATTCGTTAACTTCCCGCAATTGTACTCACGCCACTGCCCTTGTCGCGTTCTACCCGCCCTTAAACGATAGTGATTTCACACTAAGGACACTAAGAAAACGGATAGCTCACAGCATGACAAATCCCCCCTTCCCCACCTCATCGAGCAATAGCCCGATAGGCAGGAAGGAGGGAGAAGTGGTTTAGCGCTCTAGGCGGGCGCTGGAGGTTCTAGCCCTCTGCATCCTCAGACAAGGAGATGATGCCGTAGTCGAAAGCGTGGCGGCGGTAAACCACAGATGGTTTATTGTTTTCCTCATTAACAAAGAGGAAGAAATCGTGGCCAACCAGCTCCATTTCGCTCAGGGCATCATCCACGCTCATCGGGGTGGCCGGGTGCTCCTTGGTGCGCACGATCTGGCCGGGGCGAACATCCTCGACGGTCTCAGCATAAGGATCGACCAGGCGCTCTTCCTTGGCGCGTTGTGCTTCTGCCTCCGCAACCATCTCTGCGGCGATTTCGCCGGTGCCCTTCTGTGCGCGGTGGCCGCCCTTGACGTATTCACGGCGCACCTTCACCTTGCGCAGGGAGCGTTCCATCTTCCCCATCGCGGTTTCCAGCGCTGCGTAGAAAGAGTCTTCCTTAGCCTCTGCGCGGGCGATGTGACCCTTACCGGTCGCAGTGATCTGGATGCGGTCGGACTCTGCTTCGCGGCGTGGGTTTGGCTCGTGCTGCAACTCCACGTGGAAGAAGGTCAATGTGGGATCAAGGCGTTCAATCTTTGCCAGCTTTTCGTTGACGCGCTCTTGGAAGTGTTCCGGTACTTCAACGTTACGGCCCGTAATCGTTACCTGAGCATTATTTGGCTGGGACATTGAGATGCCTCCCTTTGGTAGTGGGGACTAGAAACAATCACAGTAACTGTTCCTCTGTGACACCTTTAATAATACCAGTGGTTATGACCTGATGGCATTAGGGGGTAACACCGTACACCCCACTTTGTGATGTACCTTAAGCATCCGCGAAGGCCAACGCCCCGTACACCGTGGCGCCGGCGGCGTGCAGGGCCGCCATACTGGCCGCGAGGGTGGCGCCGGTGGTTATAACGTCATCGACAAGCAGCGCCGGCTCACCGCTCACTGGGGCGCTAACCCCCACTCGCCCCTGCAGGTTCGCCCATCTATCCTGCGCATTGAGCTCGGATTGATCCGCCGTATCCGCGCCCATGCTAAGCGCCTCGCTCACCTGCAGGGACCGTTGCCGGCGCGCCGCACCCTGGCACATGGCCGTCACGGGATCGCCGCCGCGCATGCGCGCTGAGCGGCGACGAGTAGGTGCCGGCACTAGGCACAGCTCGCGGGGAATCTCGCCGCGGGCAGCCAAGTGCGCCACGCCTGCGGCCACCACCGCACCGATATGATCGCGCACCCCCCTATTGCCCTGTTCTTTCATGCTGATGATGATATTGCGGCGAATATCGGAATAGGGCCCTAAGGCAAATACCGGTGCTCCCAAAAGCCGCGGGCGGCTTACCAGGTAAGGAGCCTGGCGCAGGTGCTCCCGGCACTGCGCACACAAGACATGTCCGGGCGCGCGGCACCCCGCACACGCACGCGGAAATATCAGTTCTCGCACGCTCACTGAGCGCCACCCCTTCCCCCGAAAGGCCTTTGCGGCGGTGCCTAGAGCGCGACCGCCTTCTAATCGGACACGATAGGCGAAGAACGCCGACCCTGCAGGCCAGGCACCTCGCGCCAGTTCACCTCATCTACCACCGTGGCGGGAAGCTCCAACATGGCATGGGAATCCGTTATATATAGCTTCGATGGCGAGGTCGCCACCGCGACTACCGGGGCGGTGATATTACCCGTCGGCATAGTAGAGGCCGAAGAGCCATCCTGCTCGATGCGCCATACCGGCGACTGCCCAGACGACGTACCGACGATGAGCGAGCCATCGTTATTCCAATCCAGCGATAATGCCGATCCGGAAACCTCTGGGCCCACCTCGCGGGCATTGACGATGCGCTTCTCGCCGCTGCTGGATTGGGCCACCGCGGCGATGTAAACGTGGCCATCAATGATCATCGCCGCGCGTGCGCCGCTATGGGAGAGGCGGATAACGGAGATCTCACCCTCAATCTCGTCGATGCTGCGCGCATCGACCTCGGATTCTGAAATCCGCCCGGTGGTCTTGGAACGCACGACGCGTACGATGCGGTCACCATCTACCACCGTCCAGGCGGCTTGCCCATTAAATTCAAAGGTGGGCCGCGCCAGCGTCTTGCCGTCGACCGAGTCCTGCATGGCGGATCCGATTTCGCCCATCTGCAGCTTAAAATCGCCACTAGGCTTCCGGCTGACCGCTGCAATCATGCCGGATTCGGTGACATCGACTGACTGCACATTGCCGCTCGAGCCCAAGGCCCCCTTGATAGGCTCGGCTACCCCACTATCGACTTCCAGCACGTTGCCCTCGTTCAAGGCGTACAGCGTGGACAGGGAATTACTATTGACCTTGGGGTTATAGTCAGCAAAATCATCCACGCTGACGGTATCCATGCCTTCTACCAGATTGCTGCCATCGGCCTTGACCTTGAAGGGGCCAATATGCCCGGCATCGGAAAGCGTCCAGACCAATTGCGCGGCAAAGCGGGTGCGGTCATTTTCATCCAAATCTGACAGACCCTCGAACTGGTATCCGTTTTCAGTGTCGTAGCCAGCAAAGGTGACCTGTTCATCCGCTGCTCGGCGGGTAGCCGGGGCGATGCTACTGGATGGGCCTTCCATCAAAAGGGTAATCAGCGTGGATTCGGATTCTTCGCTGCCTTTATAGAGCCACCGGCGATCCGGGACGAGGACATCATCGGTTTGTTTATAAAAATAGAGCGACTGCGGGGTGTAATGATTGCGCAGCTCATTGCGCTCAATCACCAATCCGGCCGGCAACCCATCAATAAGCCACTGGTCATCCACCATTTTCATATCGATGGTAGCTTCGTAGCCTTCATTTTCCGGTACATAAGCCCCACCGGATTTGAGCCGTCCGATGATGGTGCCCCGCACATTAAATGAGCGCACGTCCTCCGCTGGATCTTGTTTCTTATCGGGCGCGGTCACGATATCCAGACTATCGACCACCATGACATCACCCGAGGAATCCCAGGCCCCGCGGGCGGAATCCGTGAGGAATCCACGGGCTGCATCGTGATCATTGGTTGGAACGGCCGCAGCGCGGTAAAAATCGCGCAGGGTAAGGTCCGGGTCCGCCCCCACCTCTGGGGTAATAACCTCTTCCGGGCCATCGGCCTGTTTGTGGTAAGTGCCTACGACTTGGGGGCTCGTATCGTGCGGCAAGGTTGAACAGGCTGTGACAAAGCACAGCGCCGCCACCGCGCCCACTGCGGTGCTCCGCCGCCACAATCCGTTAGGTACGACCGAATTCATTATTTATCCCCCTTAAAATCCGGCGCCTTATAGGAGCGCCTCTCTGGCGACGCGGCCCCTCGGTTGCGCTCGCGTTCGGAGGGCCACAGGATGCCATCGCCATCGGCCTCGGCTGCGTCGGCGGAGTCATCGTCGATACCAATTCCGCGGCCTACCACTGAGCTATTGCTTGGCGATGTCCCACCGGCGGACGCCTCGCCCCTATCTTCTGCTGCACCATCCTCCGCTGCATCAGCTTCCGCTTCCTCAGCATCCTCGGTACTAGTATCCGCAGTGCCAGCATTCGCGGCGCCAGCTGCGCCGCTGGAGTCGGAGGAAGCAGGGGCATCGGTAAGCGCAGCGTGCGCAGAGTCAGAACCCGTTCCTGGAGCGCCTGGAATCTCGCGGGAGATGGGCTCTTCACCAATCTCGGCATTCGGCTCGCGCGGGATGATGAGGCGGAAGCGGGAACCGAAGCCGAACACGCCAAAGACGTCGAGCGTACCGCCGTGCAGGGCCGCATCCTCGCGGGCAATGGCAAGGCCTAGCCCGGTGCCGCCGGAGTGGCGCTTGCGGGAAGAATCCGCGCGCCAGAAACGGTTGAATACTAGCTCTTCTTGCCCGGGTTTGAGGCCCACACCGTGATCCGTGACGGCCACGCCCACAGCCTTGTCCGTGGTGGCGATATCGATCACCACGGGTTTGCCCTCGGAGTGATCGATGGCATTGGCCAAGAGGTTGCGCAGGATGCGCTCGATGCGGCGCGAATCGGCTTGGATGGTAATTCGCTCGTCCGGCATATTGCGAACCACTTCTACGTCGAGCTTCTGTGCCAGGTGCTCAACCTGGCGGTACGCAGCATCCACGCAGGATCGCAGGTCAATGGCCGTGGTAGATAGGTCCGCCACGCCGGCATCGTGGCGGGAAATCTCTAGCAGATCCGCGAGCAGCTCCTCGAAGCGATCTAGTTCCCTGGACATGAGCTTGGAGGCGCGCTGCGCGCCCGCGGGCAGGCTATCGGCCTCGGATTCGATGAGGTCTGCGGCCATGCGCACGGTGGTAATGGGGGTGCGCAGCTCATGCGAGACATCGGAAGTAAATTGCCGCTGCAAATCGCCGTATTCCTCCAACTGCGCAATCTGGGAGGACAATTTATCCGCCATATTATTAAAGGAGGCGGCAAGGCGGCCCATCTCATCGTCTCGGTCCACCGCCATGCACTCCTTGAGGTGGCCGGCGGCCAGGCGCTGGGCAATGCGGGACGCAGACTTAATCGGGGTAATGACCTGCTGGGTGGCCAACCAGGCAATGCCCACCAGCAAGACCACGACCACGACGCCGGCGGCAGAAAGCAGACCGCGCATCAGCGCCATCGTGGATTCTTCCGATTCCATAGAAAGGGCCAAGTAGACCTGCAAATTCGGAATCTCTGCATCGGTAGGCGTACCCACCATGAGCGCGTTATAGTAATCGCCATTTCCGCGCGGGACCGGATAATACTGCTGCGCAATCTGGTCCTGGCCCACCATCTCTCGCATTTGTTCCGGTACCGGGAAATCCTCCGGCGAGGTGGTGATGGATCCATCCTGGTTTTCCACCACGATGACGGGTTCATACACGGCCTGCGCATCGCCTTGTTGCGCAGAGAGCTGATCCAAAGAAGCGCGCGCGGAATTGATGCGCACCTGCACCGAATTGGCCGAGCTGGTGGCATCGATTTGCTGTTCCACCGCCGTGCGGGCGCGCTCGAGTTCCTGCAGCGCCACGTCTTCTTTTTGGGATACCAACCGCTGGGTCAGCACGGAGACTAAGGCGTAGGCCAAGATGATCATGACCACTGAGGAGGCGACCACAATCATGCCGATAACGCGCGCCTGCAATGAGGTGCGCAGCGTATCTACTATGGCGTCACGTATGCGCCGCACGCGGTCTAGAATTCTGATGATTCCTTACTCCCCGGCACCGGCCTTGCCGGTCTTATACCCCACGCCACGCACGGTCAGCACGATCTGCGGATCTTCCGGATCGTGTTCGATCTTGGCGCGCAGGCGCTGCACGTGCACGTTGACCAAACGAGTATCGGAGGCATTGCGGTAGCCCCAGACGGATTCCAGCAGCGATTCGCGGGTGTGCACCTGCCCTGGGTGGCGCGCCATTTCCAGCAGGAGATCGAACTCCAGCGGGGTCAGGTTTAATTCGGTGCCATCGGTACGGCGCACCGTGTGTTCCGGCACGTCGATGACCAGATCGGCAACCTCCAGGGTTTCTGACTCCGCGGAATCGGTACGGCGCAGGCGCGCCCGAATGCGGGCGATGAGCTCCTTCGGCTTAAAAGGCTTGGTGATGTAGTCATCCGCGCCAGATTCAAGGCCTAAGACCACATCCACGGTATCGGTCTTGGCGGTGAGCATGACAATGGGCACCGCGGATTCGCGCCGGATGGTGCGGCAGATATCCACACCATTCATGCCCGGCAGCATGAGGTCCAAAAGGATGAGATCCGGTTCGTGCTCGCGGAAGGCAGGAACGGCCTCGTTGCCATCCATGACGGGGACCGGATTGAGTCCCTCAGATTCAAGGACAATGGTCAGCATTTCCGAGATCGCTGGATCATCATCCACAACCAAAATCGTTGGCGCCACGTTTTAATCTCCTACAAGGTCATTTATCGCTGCCGTAATAGTATCCGCATCGGCGGTGGCGATCCAGCGCCCGCCCCACCCAGATTCGACTAAGCGCCGATAGGCGGCGGCGGTGCGCTCCTGCAATCCCCCGTCGCGTTCATAGTGGTCGCGCTCGCGGGTGGAATCGCTGGCGGCCCGGGATTGTGCTCTTGCCGATGCCACCTCCACCGCCGTATCCACATACACCTGCAGGTCTGCTTGCGGCAGGCCCAAGGTGCCAAATTCTAGGTCATAGACCCACTGGAAGAGGCTATCGTCGCTCAACCGAGCCGCGGAATAGGCAGCGTTGGAGGCCACATAGCGGTCCAAGATCACTACTTCGCGCGTTTCCTTGGCCGCCAGCAATTCCTCTTTCACCCCAAAGCGGTCGAGGGCGAAGAGCGTGGCCATGGCATAGGCCGAATCCGTTAGATCGCCCATGTTCCCGTAGAGCGCCTCGCGCGCAAGCTGCGCGTGGATGGAGGTCTCATAGCGCGGAAAGGAAACGGTTTTTACTGGGACGTGGAGGACGTCCCGCACGGCGTTTGCAAGCGTATTTTTTCCGGCGCCGTCAATGCCTTCAATGCTTATGAGCATGGTGAGATATGCAGAATCCTTTCTGCTCCTAGGCGGCGCCTGCGGCACCGAGGGAGGTGGGTTTTAAGAAAGTGCCTCGATAAACGGTTCCACGTCGTAGTCTTCTTCGACGGTGTCCAAGATCTCAAGGGCGTTTTCGGTCAAGGTATCGTCAACGGTTCCCACCAAGTCCCTAATATAGGGGTAGTCCTCGACGGTTTCGCTGGCGCTGAACGGCGCACCCGCCCAAATGGCGGCGATCGTGGCCGCAGCATGGGCGTTGAGTTGTTCTTCTTCGGTTAAATCGTTCTTGCTGCGGGCTACCTCGCAGGCATCTTGTACCGCGCGGATTACCCCTTCTTCATCGAGGTTTGCCAATTCATCTAGAAAATCCACGTTGAGATCGGTGCTAAAAATCTCTTCGTCCCAGCTGCTCATCTCTCACTCCTTCGACGGGGTTTAGCGCCATTTATACACGCTTTTCCGGCGCAGAAAAATCGGGCATGAAAAGGATTGCATAAGGAATATGATTTCTTATCTCTGTGTTGTTTACATATCACAGAATCTGCAGGCTGTCGCGGGAATTCCAATGCATGATACTCTCGTTATCAACTTGTTACCCACCCTATACACCCAAGAAAGGAGGGCACGATGAAGCCAGATTCACGCCGCGTGTACGTATTCATCGTGCTCGGCCTTATCGCCGCCGTCGTCGTGGGAGTGGGCGTGTGGCGCATCAGCACTCCGAGCGCCCATTACTCCAATGCCGCGAATGAGTCCCCGACCTCTACTGTGGCACCAAAAAATACCTCCGCTGAAGAATCGACGACATCGTCGACACATAAAAAGCCTTCGACGGAAAACTCCGCCCCAGCAAAGTCCAATTCTGGCGCTGATGAATCAGACCATCAGCACCCGAAAACGACGGACCCATACTTGGCGCCCAATGCCGTCACGCATCCCCACGCGGCCACCCGCCCTACCAAGGTGTACCGCCCCGGAAATGTGTACTCTCCAGACGCTTCCGCTAATAACGCCCCGTCCACACAGGGCGGCCAGGCTCCGCAGAGTGGTAACGGCGCCGGCACTAGGCAGGCAATCCCAGATACCCCCAGCAAGCCGGATAACCAAGCGCCGTCCTCCCCAGCACCAAGCTCATCTGCTCCCTCCCCTGCCCCAGGCGAAGAAAAGCCAGGTCAAGGCGATCAGGGTGGAGAGTCCGGAAAACCGGTAGAACCCGCCGGATCAGAAACCCCGGAGCCGCCATCGACGCAGACTCCACAAAAGTCATATACAAAGGGGAGCGCGCAGCGCACCCCAGCGGCTCCTGACGCCACCACAGAGGGACACGGTGCCGGTGCGGGAGCGCCTTCTAGCGCACCGCAGGCGAAAAACAAATCACACGCCGAGCCGGCAGCAACCGGGAAGCCTGCCCCTACGCAACAGTCCGGCAACCAGGAGCCCACGGATCTCCCGGCAACGGGAAGCTCTGCCGCAGGATCTTCTGCCGCGCGCTAAGTCCTCTACGCAGCTAGCGCAACTGGTATCAGGAAGTTAGCCTCGGCCAAACGCAGCCAAGACCTAAAAGTGCCCCCTTGCTGGGATTTCCCAGCAAGGGGGTCACAGTTATAAGGTCCTTTAAACTCGGGCGACGAATAGTTGCGCCGCGCGGACCTCAGGAGTTGCCTCATTTACTGCGTGAGCTTGGGCGGTAACCACGCCATCGGCGGCCGGCAGCCATGCGGCTTGGCCAGGGGAAAGGATCAGTTCCTCGCCCGCGGCATTGCGCAGGTTGAGGGACCCAGCGGTGCACAAGGCGATGGTGGGGCCGTCATAATCGAGATCGACGGAAGAATCCGGCCCGAGCTCGGCGCGGTCGAGCAGGAATTCATCAATGGGCACCGGATAGGACCATGCCGCGGCGCCGTGGACGTTGTCCTGGTGCTGCTTATCCTTTTGCTGCACCCGCGGCTCAGTGGCGGCCGCGTAGGTCAAGACCTTGACCAGCTCCGGCACATCCACGAATTTCGGGGTCAATCCGCCGCGCAAGACGTTATCGGAATTAGCCATGATTTCTACGCCCAGCCCGGAGACATACGCGTGGAGTTGCCCGGCATCGAGGTAGACGGCCTCGCCCGGGGCAAGCTCGATGTGGTTGAGCAAGAGCGCACCGAGCACGCCAATATCGCCAGGATAGCGGTCATTAAGGTCTATCACCGTGGCCATGACCCGCGCCTTCCAATCCGTGGGATCGGCGGCGATCAGGC
This sequence comes from Corynebacterium sp. KPL1814, assembly GCF_000478175.1. Classification (GTDB taxonomy): domain Bacteria; phylum Actinomycetota; class Actinomycetes; order Mycobacteriales; family Mycobacteriaceae; genus Corynebacterium. The sequence goes on along the minus strand of NZ_KI515779.1, from coordinate 30,885 downwards.
GCTCGCCGGCGGCGACGATGGCCTTAATGAGCTCCTTACGCTTGGCCGAGGGGATGGTAATCCACGTGGTAAAAAGCACCCGGAGGTTGGCGGACTCGGAGGATTCCGCGGGGTCATCGTCAAGCATGGCCAGGTAGCGCTCAAGCTCTGGGCACTGCAAGGCAGCAAAGAGCTCGCGGGTTTGTGCCAGGGGACGGAAACCGGCCATGGCGTAGAAATCCGACAGCGCCACGATAAGTTCCGGCTTGTGGTTATCGTCCTTGTAATTACGGTTTGCAGCCTGCAGGGCAATGCCCGCCTCGTTTTCGCGGGCGAAGCCCTCTTCGGCCTGTTCCTTGGACGGGTGGGCCTGCAATGACAGCGGATCTTCGGCGGCGAGGATCTTCAACAGGAACGGCAGGTTCTCGCCGTATTCTTTATAGACTCGAGCGCCCAACTGGCCTTCTGGATCCGCCGCAATAACCTCATTGAGAAGCTGGCCATCCACCGTGGAGGGATCGCCCGGGTGAGCACCGAACCAGAGTTCAGCCACCGGCTTTTCTGCGGCTTCTTCGCCCCGCAGCTCAGGGATGAGGGTGCGCGAACCCCACGAGTAGTTGCGGGTAGCGCCTTCCAGTAATTGCATTTATTTCTATCCTTTAGAAATCTCGTAGGCGGTCGCGGCAAAACTCCGCGTAATAAGCTGCAGTGAGCGGGCAAGATGCCCAAGGCCCGGTTCCGGGTCGGTGCTGCGGACTGCAAGCGAGTTGGGCAGGTTCGCCTCTTCCTGCCCCCAGAAAATCACTTTCAAGGGTATCAAAGGTACATCCGCGCCAGCACCGTCGATGAAGGGGTCGTAGAAAAGGTCATCGGCAGGCGCGGGCGCCGTACTGGATTCAGCACCCCGATCGAGTGCGCCGCGCAGGTCAGCGGGCTCGACAAAGGTGCCGGGCAGCCCGTGCACGGCCCAGATGGTGGCGGCCATGCGCGCGACCAAGGTATCGATGTGTACGCGCTCGCGGCGCTCGGCATACGCGTAGGGATCGATGACGCAGGAGTGGATAATCCGCGCGCCCTCGGCGTATTCGCGCAGCTGCCGGCCGGGATTAATGGCATCATCGCGCTCTGGCGAAAGCTGCTCGATCTCGCGGTCCACGGCGGCAGCTAGATCCTCTAGCTCCTCGCGCACCGCGTGTGGGGAGGTATGCACGATGCTGCACAGCGCGTACAGGGCCGTGATAAACCGCGCCGGCGAGCAGCCCTCTGCGGTGGGAAGCGACGGGGCAATCAGGGTTTCTTCCGGGCAATCCTCTACCAAGGGCCCGCTTGCCGGACCCACCAGGATGGTGGTGGCGCCGCGCTGGCTCGCGGCAATGAGCGCGCGGGAGGCCCAATCGCATTCTGCGGGCTCGCCCACCGCCACGACGATATCGAGCGCGCCCACGTATTGCGGCAGCGATTCCGTCACCACCAGCGGGATGCGCAGCGGTTCGGCCAAGCCGACGCCGAGGTGCGCTGCCTCGCGGGCGATGGCATCGGTGGGCAAGATGACCAGGGAGCGCGGATTGAGCCCGTTGAGGATCTCACCCCAGCGCTCCATTTGCCCGGCGAGCAGACGAATCTGCGCGCCCTCGTGGGCGACATCAAAAAATCGCACCGTTTCGGTGTCATAGGCGGAACCATCAGTGAAACCGTTATCCATATCGCTCAAGCATAGTCTGGCTCCCACTATGATGGTGCGGCATGACGTCCGCACAGATTCACCCCGTATCCCTTATCGGTGGCGGCCCCGGCGCGTGGGACCTGATTACGGTTCGCGGCATGCGCGCCCTACAGGAGGCCGAGGTCATCCTGACCGATCACCTGGGCCCAGCCCCGCAGTTGGATAAGCTCTGCGATCTTTCAGCCAAGGAGCTTATCGATGTCTCCAAGCTGCCCTACAAGAAGTCGATCACCCAGGACAAGATCAACGAGCTGCTCATCGAGCACGCCCAAGCCGGGCGGAAGGTAGCGCGGCTGAAGGGCGGCGATCCTTTCGTGTTCGGCCGCGGCTTTGAAGAGGTACAGGCCTTAACCCAGGCGTCTATCCCCACCACAGTCATCCCAGGGGTGACCTCCGCGGTTTCCGTGCCCGCGGGCATTGGCATCCCCGTCACCCAGCGCGGAATGGTCCACGGCTTTACCGTCGTATCAGGGCATCTGCCGCCTGGCCACGAGAAGTCCTTGGTGGATTGGCACGCCCTGGCCCAGTCCGGTGCAACCTTGTCCATCATCATGGGCGTGAAAAATGCCCCGGCGATTGCCAGGGCATTGCAAGACGGCGGGCTTGCTGGGTCGACGCCGTGCGCGATTATCCAGGAGGGCACCCTGGATACGCAGCGGGAATTTCGCTGCGATCTAGAACGCCTTGCGCAGACAATGAAGGACAATAACGTCTCCTCCCCCGCCGTGTATGTCATTGGCGAGGTTGCAGGCCTCGACCCGGCCAGCGATTAGCTCTTATCCGCCCGCGGTGAGGAGTCCTCCACGGCGCTTTCGCCCTTGGAGGCACCGGCCGCGCTGTGTGCAAAGCCTGCGGCATGAAATTCCGCGTGCGCCTTGGTTTCGGCGTTTTCGGCCTCCAGCTCCCGTACGCGGGCTGCCCGGGTAGCGCGCGCACCGTGGATGGTGGCTGAAATGCCCACGACGAGGACCACGACCATGAGCACCGGGGAGACAAAGCCCGGTACCGTCAGCCCAAAGTAGGTTTCTAGCCCGCCTAAGACCTTGCCGATATTGAGAGCCACGATGGCCGTACCCACGAGTCCGCCGAGGACGACCGGCTCAATCCGGGAAATCACCCATGCCGCAATCGGGGCGGCAATGGAACCACCGATGAGCAGGGCCAGCACGGCGGAGAGGTTGGCGACGATATCCTGCCACAATCCAACGACGAAGCCGAGGGTGGCCCCCAGTGTGACCAGGAATTCGGCGGTATTTACCGTGCCGACGATGCGGCGGGGCTGCTCGCGGCCAATGGCCATGAGCGTCGAGGTAGACACCGGGCCCCAGCCACCGCCACCGGTGGAGTCAACGAATCCGCCGACGGAGCCGAGGCCAATCAAAAATGGGGTGGAATGGCTGCGCTTTTGCACGAACTTAGCCCGGCGCGGGCGGGAAAAGCGCCAGATGAGGTTGCTGCCGATGGCCACCAAGATGAGCGCGGTAATCGGGGCTGCCGCATCGGTGGAGATAGTGGAGAGCACGGTGGCACCGATAAACGCCGCGATGGAACCGGGAACGCCCAGCCGGAAGACGGTTTTCCAGTCCACATTGCCAAAGCGGGCGTGGCTCAGGCCAGACATTGCGGTGGTTCCTAGCTCAGCGGTGTGGACGACGGCGGAGGCTTGGGCGGGACCAAGGCCCGCGAGGAGAAGGATGGTGGTTGAGGTGACGCCGAAGCCCATGCTGATGCCGCCATCGACAAGCTGGGCGGCCGCACCGGCCACGGCGATTAAAATAAGGGTTAGCATGGGACACCGACCTCCTGGGCGATGTGATAGTGGGCAGCAACGATGCCAGCGAGATCGGTACCAAGAACGGGATCGACGGTGACATTGCTGGGGGTAGATGACAGTGGTTTAAGGAGCAGTCCTGCGGTTACAAAGAGCGGGATAACCCGCATTCGCGCAGTGCTCCTTGCCAGTGCATGAATGTCATTGCTGCCACCGCGGGTGGCGAACGCGGCCGTGGCGGGTACACCGGTGAGCTGGGATACCCGGGCGGCGAGCCGGTGGATGGAGTCATTGGCCGCAGCATCAGAGGAACCGACGGAGTAGATGACGTGGTGGGTATCTTCCGGCCTTGCGCGTGCCGCGAGCACCGCCGCCAGGTCCGCTTCTGCGGCTTCCCGCCTGCCCACATCTCGTACGCCATGCTCTGCGGCGCGCCCTCCGCCCAAGCACTCGCCTTGTACCAAGCGCAGGCCTGAGGCTTCTTCAGCCGCAGCGATAACGCGGGGAACGTCAACGCGCTGGTGGTAGCCCTGCGTAAAAAGCAGCGGAATCACTACGGCCGAATCTTTCCCGCAGCGCGCGAGATCGAGCGCAGCAGAAGTGAGATCAGGGGTATTGAACTCCAAGTGCGCCGCCCTATAGGCCGGGTGAGCTGGTATCGCGGCGGCCGCGGCTTGGGTGAGCCGTTCAATGCCGACGGCGGCGCCCGGGTGGCGCGAGCCGTGGGACAAGGTTATCAGTGCGGTCATGGTGCATCCTTAATCCACTGGAGCCGTGGAGTGTCCGCGGCGGGCTAGGGAGCGCTGGAGGGCCTCGGTGGAAGAGACGGCTGGGGCCGGTGCCACGGGGGCATCGTCTTGTCCGTGGAAGCGGACCGAAAATACGCGCAGGCACTCCTGGCAGTTCCAGGCAAAGTCGTCTTCTTCATCGGGGAAAAGATCGGTGCCGGCGCAGTAGGGGCAAAAGGTGGGGTGGTTGCGATTGGGATTAGGCTTACGGCGAAAATTCACTGCAGATCTTCCTCCTCGGCGCGCAGTACCCAGTGGCGGAACTGCTCGCCTTCTTCGCGTTGTTCCTTATACTTATTGACCAGCCGTATGACGTAGTCTGGGACCTCATCGGCCACGACCTTGTGTCCGCGGAGCTTGCGGCCCCAGTCAGGGGAAAGGCCTAAGGCGCCACCCAAGTGGACTTGGAAGCCCTCGACGCGGTTGCCATCGGCATCGGTGACGATCTGGCCCTTGAGCCCGATATCGGATACCTGGGAGCGCGCACACGCATTGGGGCAGCCATTCAAGGCGATGGAAATGGGTACATCCAAATCCCCCAGGGTGTCTTCAAGAATGTCCACCAATTCGATGGCGCGGGCCTTCGTGGTCACGTGCGCCAACTTGCAAAATTCCAGCCCAGTGCAGGAAATGACGCCGCGGCGAAACTCCGTGGGCTGGGAATACAGACCCGTTTCATCCAGCGCGCGCGAAAGCGCCGGAATATCGTCTTCTTCCACATCGAGGAAGAGCAATTCCTTCATCGGGGTGGTACGGATGCGCGAAATGCCGAATTTTTCCGCGACATCGGCAATGGCAATGAGCTGCTCGCCCGTCGCGTGACCCACGGTGGGTTTCACACCGACGTAGAACTTGCCGTCCTTTTGCCGGTGCACGCCCAGGTGATCGCGGCTGCCGGGGTTGACCTCGAGCGGGATGCCATCGGCAAGCGGCTTCTCCAGGTACTCCTCCTCGAGCACTTGGCGGAACTTGTCGATGCCCCATTTAGCCACCAAGAACTTCAGGCGCGCGCGATTGCGGTTGCGGCGGAAGCCATAGTCGCGGAAGATGCTGACCACACCGGCCCACACCTCCGGCACGCGCTCGAGTGGCACCCACGCGCCCAAGGATTGCGAGAGCATAGGGTTGGTGGACAGTCCCCCGCCCACAAAGCAGTCAAAGCCGGGGCCATATTCGGGGTGGTTGACGCCGACGAAGGCAACGTCTTGAATTTCGTGCGTCACGTCCTGGCGCGCATTGCCGGAAATAGCGGTTTTGAACTTGCGGGGAAGGTTATGGAACTCCTCGCGCGGTAAGTAATTATTCTTGATTTCCTCGATAGCTGGGGTGGCATCGATAATCTCATCTTCGGCAACTCCTGCGACCGGCGAGCCCAAGATAACGCGCGGCACATCGCCGCACCCCATCAAGGTACCCAGGCCCACAGATTCGAGTTTGTCCCAGATGGTGGGCACATCTTCGATCTGAATCCAGTGCAGCTGGATATTCTGCCGGTCAGTAAAGTCCGCGGTGGAGCGAGCATAATCGCGCGAGATTTCCCCTACCGCGCGCAACTTTGCTGGATCAGCGCGGCCGCCATCGAAGCGCACGCGCATCATGAAGTATTCATCTTGCAATTCTGCGTTGGATAGCTTGGCGGTCATCTCCCCGCCCAGGTTCTGATTGCGCTGCGTATACAGCCCTAACCACTTAAAGCGCGGTGCTAAATCCTCCGGTGGGATGGAGGAAAATCCCTGTTTGGAGTAGATGTCTATCACGCGCTGCCTGGCTGAGAGACCACCATCGTCCTGCTTGATGGCCTCATCGTTATTCAACGGTTTCTTACCGTCAATTTTCCATTGGCCCTCGGGCTTATTGGCCCGTGGCTTGCGTTTGGTCGTCGTTGCGGTAGCCATAATGTGGTGTAGACCTCCCTTTCAAAGCGTTGAAGGAAAACCTACCCGTCTATAGAGTACAGACAAAGCGGTCTGTTTTATTTTCACTTTTATTAATGCCGTGACCAGCACCTTAAAGAGATCTAATAAAGAATCTAAATATCCCACTTGTGCACAAACAGACCATACGGTTCACTCTCTTAAGAGAAATCCCGCACTCAACCGCCACTAATAGACCTATCGGTCTATTAGTGTATATCCGTTAAGGAACCCCGTTTCCCTTCACATCGCCGCGGGAGAATACGCATACAAGAAAGGCAGAATTACCGTGTCAGATAAACCCTTAAACGTAGCAGTCATCGGTGCCGGTCCCGCCGGCATTTATGCCTCCGACATCCTGGTAAAAAAGACCGGCGGAAACGTGCGCATCGATCTCATTGAACAGATGCCCGCCCCCTTCGGCCTCATCCGCTACGGCGTGGCCCCCGACCATCCACGCATTAAAGGAATCATTAAATCCCTGCACCGCGTCTTAGATACTGAGCAGATTCGCCTGCTTACCAACGTTCACATCGGCCGCGATATCACCGTGGACGAGCTGCAGCAGCACTACGATGCCGTCATCTTCGCCACCGGAGCAGTAGGCGATCGCCACCGCGAAATCCCCGGCGCGCAGCTACAGGGAGTGCACGGCGCCGGTGAGTTCGTGGGCTTCTATGATGGCAATCCACGCTTTGAGCGCGAGTGGGATCTCTCCGCCAGCGAGGTCGCCGTCATCGGCGTAGGCAATGTGGGCCTGGACGTCTCGCGCATCTTGGCTAAGACGGGCGATGAGCTTAAGGTGACCGAAATCGCCGATAATGTCTACGATTCGCTGGCACAAAATAAGGCAGAGACCGTGCGCGTCTTCGGGCGCCGCGGGCCCGCCCAAGCCAAGTTCACCCCGCAAGAGCTCAAAGAGCTCGACCATTCGGAGAACATCAATGTGGTCGTCTCCCCCCGAAGATATTGATTACGACGAGGCCTCGCTAGAGGCGCGCGCTTCCAGTAAGTCTACGGATTTGGTGTGCCAGGTTCTTGAGCAATATGCCATTCGCGATCCCAAACAGGCCCCGCATACGCTGCAGATCCACCTCTTCGAGCAGCCGGTGGAAATTCTCGGTGAGAACGGCCAGGTCAGTGGGATTAAAACGGAGCGCACAGAGCTGACCGGCGATGGCAGCGTGCGCGGGACGGGTAAATTCACCACGTGGCCAGTGCAAGCGGTCTACTTTGCCACGGGCTATCGCTCGGACGCCGTGGATGGCGTGCCATTTAATAGCGAGAAAAACGTCATCAACAATGACGGCGGCCACGTCATCGACGAAGAGGGCGCCATCGTGCCCGGCCTCTACACCACCGGCTGGGTAAAACGCGGGCCCGTGGGCCTGATTGGCAATACCAAGTCCGATGCCAGTGAAACCATTGGCATGCTGCTTGATGATGCCGCCGCGGGCACCCTACCGTCCCCCACCGCCGACGATATCACCGAGGCCTTCGCAGATAAGGGCATCGACTACCTCACGTGGCAGGATTGGCAGCGCCTCGATGCCGCTGAGCGCGCTTTGGGCGAGCGCGAAGGCCGCGAGCGAAAGAAGTACGTGGAGTGGGAAGACATGGTCGCCCACTCCCGCGCGCAGTAATTCAGTAATTAGCGCCTGATGATGGCGAGGACCTCGTCTACGATCTGCTGAACCTCTTCGGAGGTCTTCGCCTCAACATTGAGTCGCAACAGCGGCTCGGTATTGGAAGCGCGCACATTGAACCAGGCATCCGTACCCTTGAGCTCGACCGTGACACCGTCGAGCTCATCGACGGATTCAATCTTATCCGCCAGCTCATCGAGTACCGCCTGGGTGGCGGCCTGTTGATCCGCCACGGTGGAGTTGATTTCCCCAGAGGCCTCGTAGCGGGAGTATTCCGCCATGAGCTCGCTGAGTGGCTTATCCGTCTGCCCCAACGCGGCCAGGACATGCATCGCGGCTAGCATGCCGGAATCGGCATTCCAGAATTCCTGGAAGTAGTAGTGCGCGGAGTGCTCGCCGCCAAAGGCCGCCTTGTGCTCGGCCATTTGGGCCTTGATGAAGGAGTGGCCCACGCGCGTGCGCACGGCGGTACCGCCCTTTTCCACGATGAGCTCCGGCACCGTCTTGGACGTAATCAAGTTGTGGATGATGGTCGCGCCAGTAAATTTATCCAAGTAGCGGCTTGCCACCAGCGCGCAGATGGCAGACGGCGATACCGGCTGGCCCTTTTCATCCACCACGAAGCAACGGTCCGCGTCGCCGTCAAAGGCAAGGCCGATATCGGCCTTTTGCTCTACGGTGAATTTCTGCAGATCCTCTAGGTTCTTGGGATCCAGTGGGTTCGCCTCATGGTTGGGGAAGGTACCGTCGAGCTCAAAGTAGAGATCGCGGACATCAAAGGGCAGGCCATCGAAAACGGCCGGGACCGTGTGCCCGCCCATGCCATTGGCGGCATCGACGGCGACGACCAGCGGCTTGGATTCTTCCAGCGGCACGAGGTGACGCAGGAAATCCGCGTAGCCGGTCAGGATTTCCTGCTCGGCGATGGCACCATTGGGGCCGTCGTAGTTTGGGGTGCCATCGATAAGCATCTGCTTAATCTCTTCTAACCCAGTTTGTTGCCCCACGGGGACGGCTCCGGCGCGGCAGAGCTTGATGCCGTTATACTTCGCCGGGTTGTGGGAGGCGGTAAACATAGCACCCGCGCACTCCATAGAACCCGCGGCATAGTAGAGCTCATCGGTGGAGGTAAGCCCCAAAAGCGTCACGTGGAGGCCTTGGCTCACCACGCCCTCAGCAAAGGCTTGCGCCAGTGCGGGTGAAGACGGGCGCATATCGTGACCTACAGCCACGGTGTTTTCGCCTTCTTCGCGCAGGATTGCGGCGAAGGCGGCGCCGGTATCGCGCACGAAGTCTTCATCGATATCTTCGCCCACCACGCCACGGACGTCATAGGCCTTAATCACTGCATCAAGATGCTCACGAGTTCGCATACCTCGCAATAATACTCCCCGCCTGCGGGCAACTAGCGCAGTGTTCCGTCCGTGTCTGCAGCTAGCTAGCGCAAACTTTCACGGGCGCTGTGCCCAGCGCCCGTGGTTTAGTCGGACTCGGTGTCCGTGTCCTGCTTCTCGGCAGGATCATCTTCGCTGTGCGCATCGGGAACGACGGACAGGTGAGCGCGGCGGGCCTTTTTGGCATAGGCCACGCGACGAGTGCGAAATACCGGGTGATTGGAATTGGCGGGGTCAGCACCATCGAAGGTGGCGGCGTAATCGATGGGGTCTGCCCCGGAGCCGGCACTGCGGTCATCGACAAGCCCCGTGGTCACCCTGCCGTCTTCCTTGACCGCCTGGGCCAGGGCCATAAGGTCATCGTCCTCATCTAGCTCGATGCGGTCTACGCGCACCAACTCCCACCCCACCGGCGCAGAGATGCGGTCGCGGTGGGTGCTGCACAGATCCCAGCTATGCGGGTTATCCTCTTCTGCCAGCGGTCCAACCACTGCGGTTTGATCCGCATATGCATAGGTCAACGTCGCCACGGCGGGTCGGCCGCAGCCTGGGCGGGAGCAATGGCGAGATTCAGTCACGGGCAATAGTCTAAACCCTTGGTTGAGATTTAGATAGTACTTCCCCGGCGTGGCTGCACTTATTGCGCAGCCATAGAGCTTTAGAATCAACGCCATGACCGCCGCTCGCCCCCGCCCGCATATTCGCCCCGCCCGCGACCGCCACGGGCGCGGGCTGCACGGGTCCTTGCTACCGCAGCAAACCCCGCGCTACCGCAGCGCCCGCGAGCTTTTCGATGCCGCCGTCCTCGAGGCCTACGCACCCATTCAACACGCCTTCGCCCCGCAATTGCGCGGGCTCGATCTTGCGGTAGATACCATCCCGCGCATGCGCCTTTCTGCCGATATGACGGTGCTGCCGGATGAAATCATTGCCGATGGGCCAGTGCCGCTCGGTCGCATCGTGCCCGCCGGTGTCGATTCTGCTGGCACCCCTACCCGCGCCCGCCTCGTCATCTTCCGCATGCCCATTGAGCAGCGCGCCGTCACCTCCGCAGAGCGCGCGGAGCTCCTCGGCACGGTCATTACCGCCCTGGTGGCCAATTACTTAAACCTCGCCCCAGAGGAGGTAGACCCGCGCTATAGCTGGTAGGAAGGCATAGTCGCACTAAAGAAAACTCTAGCCCTTAACAGCACCACATGGGGCGCAGCCAAGGGCTAGAGCACACACAACTTAATTAACCAATCTCGCGCTTGAGGCGGCGGCGTTCGCGGTCCGAAAGCCCGCCCCAAATTCCGAAGCGTTCATCGTGCTCCAGCGCGTATTCCAGGCACTCATCGCGCACCGCGCAGGCCTGGCAGATACGCTTTGCCTCACGGGTGGAACCTCCCTTTTCGGGGAAGAATGCCTCTGGATCCGTCTGCGCGCACAACGCTTGATCCTGCCACTCCTGCTCGACGGCACCGAAGAGTTCATCGAGCGATACCTCTGCAGCAGCACCGCCACGGAGAATGGCGTTGTTATTAGCCATTTTGTCCACGCCTTTTCCTTTCTCCGAGGTTGGGTAATCCTAATCAGTGCAACCGACTGTACACGAGGCTGAAGTGCGGCTGAATCGCGGTCAACCCGCGAGCCAATCCGTGAAAACAAGTGCGTCGGTCGCCGTTTCTTGCACTGATGTAATTTCACACCGGATCACTAAATATCGTCAACCTGAATTAGTGCCTTTTTCGCGCTTTATCGCAAAAACGCTGCACACGATCCCCATCCGTCACATTAGTAACACCCGGTGTCATCCGGGGGTGTAGGTAGGGGGTACTAGATATAGTGGTGTCCGGTTTTTCTGTCAACAATTTTCAGGAACTTTCGGCGTGTCTCCCAAAACCTCGGCCGGGCAGGGATCACAAAGCCCTCCGCACCGCGCGCGTTTCCAAGCAGCAGGCGGTGCGGAGGGAAGGAGCCGAGCGCTTTAGGCGTCGGAGCTAAAGCGAATGCCGGCATCGGGGATGGTCACACCGGGAAAGACCCGCATGCCGTCCACAAGCTCACAGCGGGCACCAACGTGGGCGCCTTCGCCGATGACGCAGTTTTCGATGACCGCATTGGCACCGATGTGTGCGCCCGAGGCAATGATGGAGTTGTGGATGATTGCACCCGGTTCGATGCGCACGCCATCAAAGACCACCGTTCCCTCGAGGCGGGAGCCGGCTCCCACCTCGGATCCGCGGCCCACCGCGGTGCCAGATAGCAGCAGCACGCCGCCGGCAATGCCCGCAGAGGATTCCACAAGGGATTCACCGGTGCGGCCTTCCAACAGCGGCGATGGCGCGATGCCGCGCACCAGATCGGAGGAGCCGCGGGTGAAGTCATCGGGGCGGCCCATATCGCGCCAGTAGGAGTTATCGACGTGGCCGACGACCAGGCGGGCATCGGCAAGCAAGCCCGGGAAGGTCTCGCGCTCGACCGAAACTACGCGGCCTGCCGGGATGGATTCGATGACGGAGCGGTCAAAGACGTAGCAACCGGCGTTGATCTGATTGGTTGGTGGATCCTCGGTCTTTTCCAAAAAGGCCGTGACCCGGCCCTCAGAATCCGTGGGCACGCAGCCAAAGGCGCGCGGATCCGCCACATTGAGCAGGTGCATGGTGACATCCGCACCCTTGTTGTGGTGCGTGGTCAAAATGCCCTCAAGATCCATGCCGGAAAGAACATCGCCGTTGAAGACCATGACGGTGTCATTGCGCAGCTTGTCATAGACGTTGCGAATGCCGCCGCCGGTGCCCAGCGCGGTTTCTTCCACCACGTATTCGATGTCCAGGCCAAGCTCGGAGCCATCGCCAAAGTATTCCTCGAAAACCTCTGCCTTGTACGAGGTGGACATCACCACGTGCTCAATGCCCGCGGCCTTGATGCGGGCGAGCAGGTGCTGCAGGAACGGGTAGTTTGCCGTCGGCAGCATGGGCTTGGGCGTACCAATGGTCAGTGGGCGCAGGCGGGTACCGCGCCCGCCCACCAAAATCACCGCATCGGTGGTGGCACCGTGAGTGGTGGCTGCTTCAGTCATAGTCATCCTTTGTATGCAGACAATCTTATTCTGAGGTTTTTCGAGGGTCAGTGTATGCGGCCGCGGCCAGAAACCAGGTCAACGGCACGCGCTTCAGGCCTCCGAATCTTTGGCCGTACTGGCGCGAGCGGCCGTCACCGCTCCCCGCGCCTGCAATCCCAGCCACAGCGCGGCGCGCAGCGGGGCCTGCCACCACGCCGGGTGACGGTCCGCCTGGAAGCGGTACGCGGAACTGTGGTGCGCGCGCAGCATCGCCCCGGCGTGCGCCTGGGTGGAATGTCCCTTGGCGTGGCTGATGACGGCTTCTGGGCAGAAAATGTTTTGGTACCCGGCGCGGGCGAAGCGATCACCTAAGTCCACATCCTCCAAGTACATGAAGTAACGCTCATCAAAGCCGCCAATGGCATCGAAGGCATCCCAGCGCACCAAGAGGCAGGATCCGGATAACCACCCGGCGGGGCGTTGGACGGACATATCGGCATCGTTACGGTACGTGCGCGTCCATGGATTAGACGGCCATAGGTTGGAAAACAGCGCGTGCCCGATGCCCGTGGATATATTCGGCACCGACCGAGCGGACGGATAGTTGCTGCCGTCCGGTTCCACGATGCGCGGGCCCACCGCGGCGGCGTCCGGCCAGCGGCGCGCGCACGCAATCATCTGGTCAATTGCGCCTTTACTAAAGGTGACATCCGGGTTAGAGATAAGGAAGAACTCATCATCTACGCGTCGGTTCTCGCGCACCCACCGCGCGCCGGCATTCATGCCGGCGCCGTAACCAATATTGCCGCCGGTATCGAGGAAGTGTACGTCTTCTTTTTCTGCAGCGGCGGCTTCGGGGACGCCATCGGTCGAACCATTATCCGCCAGTATCACCTCGGTGCCGTTAACGCAGGCGTCCGGCAGGGAGCTTATAAAGCGCGCCAAGTACTCACCGGGATTATAAGTCACAGTGATAACGGCGAGCGGAGCTGTAGTTTCAGTAGTCACAATGGGCCCCAAGCTTAGTCATGCCAGAGGCCGCGTCAGGAGACAGACACTGTTTCAAACACGCGAAACTGGTCACGGATCCTTAATTTTGGCGAGATCTCCCCTAAACTATCTCCAGATCCCCGGAAAGTAGAAAGCCTTCACTTGTGACTTCTGAGAACACTCGCCGGGCGCGCAATATCCAACCCGCGCCCTCTGCCGCTAGCGCGGTTAAGCAAAAGGGTTCCACGGCCACCAAAACCATCGTGGCCGTCATTTCTGCCCTCATCCTAGCTGTCTCCGGCGTGGGCTATGCCACGGTGGGACGCTTGGATACGGGCATGTCCTCCGCCTCGGACCTATCCTTGGGCGAGGATGGTTTATCCGATCCTTCCTTGGACGGCGCCGCCGATATCTTGCTCGTGGGCAAGGACTCGCGTACCGATGCCCAGGGCAACCCGCTCTCCGAAAAGGAGTTGGCGGATCTCCACGCCGGCGTTGCCGAGGGCGAGGAAAATACCGACACCATCATGCTCGTGCGCATTCCGGAAGACGGCTCGCGTGCTACGGCTGTCTCCATTCCGCGCGATACCTATGTCAACGACCCGGACTACGGCAATATGAAGATCAATGCCGTCTACGCCTCGCACAAAAACGACAAAGTCCAGGAGCTCCAGCAGGAAAACGCCGAGGCGGAGGCGCAGGGTGAGAAGAAACCGTATTCGGATAAGGACATCGAAAAGCACGGCGTGGAAGCAGGCCGCGAAGGCCTGCTCAAGATGGTGCACTCCCTGACCGGCGTATCCATTGACCACTACGCCGAGGTGGGCTTGCTGGGCTTTACGCTGCTTACTGATGCCGTCGGTGGCGTCGACGTGTGCCTCAACGAAGATGTTGAGGACGAGATGTCCGGCGCCAAATTCCACAAGGGGACCCAGACCCTCGATGGCGCGAAGGCGCTGACCTTCGTGCGCCAGCGCTATAACCTGCCGCGCGGTGACCTCGACCGCATCGTGCGCCAGCAGGCGTATATGGCCTCGCTGGTTAAGAAGGTACTCGATAATGACACGCTGACCAGCCCGTCTAAGCTCTCCAAGATTGCTAAGGCCGTGGAGCGCTCCGTGGTCATCGATGATGGCTGGGACATCATGGGCTTCGTCACCCAGCTGGCCGGCCTGGCCGGCGGCAATGTCACCTTCACCACCATCCCGGTCACCTCCATCGATGGCCGCGGCGATTACGGCGAATCCATCGTCACCATCGATACCAATGAGGTTCACCGCTTTATGGAGGATCTGGCCAAGTCGCACGAGGAAGCCGAAGAAGAGGCGGCCGAGAAGGACGAGAAGACAGAAGACGCGCCGGAGCATGATGCTGATATCAACTCCGATAACGAGGTCCACGTCCTCAATGCCGGCAATATCGATGGCTTGGCCGCCGGCATCGGCACCTGGCTGGAAAACACCGGCTATACCGTCGAGCGCTCCGCCAACGCCCAGCCCGGCATCTACTCCGAGTCCCAGGTCGTGGCCGCGGACCCCGATAGCGAAGATGCCAAGAAGCTGGCGGAAAAGCTCGGTGGCCTGCCGGTGGTAGAAAACCCGCAGCTCGATGACAATACCTTGCTCGTCGTGGCCACCGATGATTACCAGGGCCCCTCCGATGAGGAAGCAAGCGCCGAGGAATCCGCGGCCGAGGAAGATACCGACCTGGTAGGCACCCCGGGCAATGACTTCGGCGCCAACAAGGTTTCCCCTGAAATCGACGCCGGCGGCGACGGACCGCGCTGCGTGAACTAAGCAGGCTGGCCTACGATGGGCGGGTATGGAACTACTCGCCCATCTTTTAAACGCCGATGCCGCCACCCCGCGGCTGACTGTTTGTAACGAATCCACCGGCGCACGCATGGATTTTTCCGCGCAGACCCTAGATAACTGGGTGGCCAAGATCGCCAATATGTTGGAAGAAGAGCTCGACTTGGAGCCGGATTCCACCATCGCCATCGATGTGCCCACCTCGTGGCAGGCCGCCGTCATTGCCTTAGGCGCCCTCGCCGCCGGGCCCACCTTTGATTTCGGTGAGTCGGCCGCGCTTGCCGACGTCGTCTTTACCTCCCCCTCCCGCTACCTTTCAGCCCAAGAGCGGCAGCCGCAGGCCGATATCGTGCTCATCAGCGATGATCCCTTTGGCCGTGGCATCGTCGAATCCGGCGGGGATCTGCCCACCGGTGCCATTGACTTCGGCCCCACCGTCCGTTTTTATGGCGACCAATACTTCGGTGAAACCCAACCCCTGCCAGAGTTGGTGACCCCGCCCGCGAGTGCCGAGCGGTTGCTGTCTACTGGGTGGAGCGACAAAGCTTCCTTCACTCGCGCCGTCCTCGAGCCCTTAGCCGCCGGTGGCTCTGCCGTCATCGTCGCTGGACTCTGCCCCGCGTCCCGCCTGGATGAAATTGCAGCGAATGAGAAAGTAACTGCCCGGCTGTAGGCCAAGTGGCCTATACTTGCCTTCCATCATGTTCTTGGGAATCTCTTCAGACGCGTGGGTCTACATCTTTATTGGTGTGCTCATTTTGGTCGGCACTATCACTCAGGGCTCGATCGGCTTTGGGCTCGGCACCATCGCCACCCCCATTGTCGCGCTCTTGCGCCCAGATTTAGTCCCCACGCTCATCTTGCTCCTAGCGCTGTGCATTTCCATCTATACGCTGGCGCGAACCTACCGCGAAACCTCATGGCGCTTGGTCGGCATATCCGTCATCGCCCGCATTCCGGGCTCGTTCGCCGGTGCGTGGGCGATCGCATCCCTCTCACACGACGGCCTGTCCATCTTCATCGGCTGCGCCGTGCTCTTGGCGATGTCCCTCTCCAGCCTCGGCTGGAGCCCCGAGCCCACGAGGCGCAATACCGTCCTGGCCGGGCTTACCTCCGGCTTCCTGGGCACCTCCACCTCCATCGGTGGCCCGCCGATGGCGCTGATCATGAAGCGCTTCGACCCGCAGCGCACCCGCGGCAGCCTCGCCGGAACCTTTGTGATCGGTACCGTTATGTCGCTCATCATCCTGGGATTTAACGGCCAGGTCACCCAGCCGCAGGTCTATGCCGCCGCGGCCTATAGCCCGTTGGTGGTCATCGGCCTATTCATTGCCAATTACCTCAACCACTTCATCGATACCAAGCGCCTTAACCGCATTGTCACGGTGGTAGCTATTACCGCCGCCCTTGCCCTTATCGGCCAAGTGGTGTTTTTCTAAGCCGCCTATAAGACCGGTATTGCGTTGTGATCACTGCCCCCGGTTTTGTCTCTAGCCTGTCCAGCTATTGTTTCGCGCTGAAAAAAGGTTGTACGCTAGAAGTGCATCATCAGCGCAGAGGAAGGACCAGAGAGTCTGTACCCTCCATTAATTTTCCCTGCGCCCTATTCTCTTTCTTTTAGGTGATGAAATGAACGAATTTATCGCTGCGCGCTGGCAGGACATCCTTTTCCGCAGTTACCAGCACGCAAGCCTTGTCATCCAATCGGTCGCCGTGGCCCTAGTCATCGCGTTGATTATTGCCATTTTTGTAGCCCAACGCCCGCGCGGTGCGGCTATCGCTAATGCCTTAACCTCCATCGGCCTGACCTTGCCTTCGCTGGCACTACTTGGCCTTGCCATCCCGCTCTTTGGCATCGGCACCATACCTTCCGTTGTCCTCGTGGTCTTTTATGCCGTCCTTCCCATCCTGCGCAATGCCATCGTCGGTTTGCACAATGTCAGCGACGATGTCATCGAATCCGCCCGTGGGCAGGGCATGAGCTCGACGGCCATCCTCTTCCGCATCCGGCTGCCGCTGGCCTGGCCGGTGATTATGACCGGCATCCGCGTCTCCACTCAGATGTCTATGGGTGTTGCCGCCATCGCCGCCTACGCGCTCGGCCCAGGACTGGGTGGATATATCTACTCAGGGCTAAGCCAAATCGGCGGTACCAACGCACTTAATTTCACGCTGGTGGGCACCATCGGCGTCGTCATCATTGCGCTCATTGTGGATGCGATTCTCGCAGGAATCCAAAAATTGACCACCCCGAAAGGTATCTAAGAATGTCTGATTCAACGCACGCTTCCTCCACGCACGCCGCGGACACGAGCAATAGCGGTGCCAGCATCGTCTTCGATCACGTCACCAAGGCCTATTCGGGCCAGGACTCCCCCGCCGTGGAGGACCTTTCCTTCGAAATTCCGGCGGGCGAGCTGGTCGCATTCGTCGGCCCGTCTGGTTGCGGTAAGACCACCTCGCTGAAGATGATTAACCGCTTGGTGGAGCCAACCAGCGGCACCATTTATATCGACGGCGAGGATGCCACCAAGAAAAACCCCACGCAGCTGCGCCGCGATATTGGCTACGTCATCCAAGGCGGCGGCCTCATCCCGCACATGTCCGTCGCGGATAATATCGCGCTTGTGCCCAAGCTGAAGAAGTGGAAGGCCGATAAGATTTCGCAGCGCACCGACGAGCTATTGGATATGGTCGGGCTCGATCCTGCCACCTACCGCGATCGTTTCCCCAGCGAGCTATCCGGTGGCCAGCAACAGCGCGTCGGCGTCGCCCGCGGCTTGGCTGCGGATCCTCCGGTTGTCTTGATGGACGAGCCCTTCGGCGCGGTCGACCCCATCACTCGCACCCGCCTGCAGGATGAATTGGTCAATATCCAATCCGAGCTGAAAAAGACCATCATCTGCGTCACGCACGATATCGATGAGGCCATCAAGCTGGGCCACCGCATCCTCATCTTTGAGCCAGGCGGAAAGATCAGCCAGTACGATACGCCCGACAATATCCTCGCCGCGCCCGCAAATGATTTCGTGGCTGACTTTATTGGTTCCGGCTCCGCCTTAAAGCAACTCAACCTACGTCGTGCGGACGAGCTGGAGCTTGCGGATCAGGCGACCGCGCGCATCGGCGAATCCACCGATAAGGCGCTAGCGCGCCTGCGCGAGGCCGGCGAAGAAATGGTGGTCATCGTCGATGACAAGGGCCATCCCCGCGACTGGATCTTCGCCCGCCAGCTCGAGCGCTACGAGACCATCCCGGAGCCGCAGTTCGAGCTCAACTCCGTTGTGGATGCGCGCTCTACGCTAAGCGATGCCATGTCTGCCATGCTTGCTTCCTCCCACAGCGGCGCGCTTGTTACCCGCCGCGGCGAATTCGTGGGCGTTTTGTACTACGAAACGGTCACGGATTATATCCAGCAGATGAACGCCGCGGCTCAAGAGGCTTTAGATGAAAAGGAGGTGGATTCCGGTGGAGAAATTTAAGCGCCTCACCGGTGAAGACCGCCTCCTTATCATCGGCATCCCCATCCTGGTGGTGCTCACGGTGGGCGGTTGGCTCATCTGGCACGCCACCGCCGAGCTGGATGATATTGAAGAGCGCACCCTGCAGATTAGCTCCGTACTCACCATGACCCGCGAGCACTTGGTCCTCGTGGTCATCTCCGCGTTGCTGGTCATCGCCACGGCCGTGCCACTGGGCATCGTGCTAACGCGCAAGTCCACCAAGTTCATGGCGCCGATCATCACCAGCATCGCGAATATCGGCCAAGCCGCGCCCGTCGTCGGTGTCATCGTCTTATTGGCCATCTGGTTGGGCTTTGGCGAACCGGTGGCCATCCTCGGCCTCTGGTTCTATGCCTTCTTGCCGGTGCTCGCCAATGTGATTGCGGGATTGCGGGGTGTGGATAAGCAGCTTGTCGAGGCCGCCTACGGCCTCAGCATGTCACCCTTCCAGGTTCTCACCAAGGTCGAGCTGCCCATGGCCCTGCCCGTTATCATGACCGGTATCCGCACCTCCTTGGTGCTTTTGGTCGGTGCTGGTGCGTTTGCCACCTTTATTGATGCCGGCGGCCTCGGCGGGCTGATTACCACCGGTATCACCCTCTACCGCAATCCTATTCTCATCTCTGGCGCAGTCCTTATCGCCGCCTTAGCCTTAGCGGTCGAATGGGTGGGCCGCCTTCTTGAGGTTGTCTTCGCCCCGAAGGGAATGATCAAATGAAACGCCTCCTCGCAACGCTTGCCGCCGCAAGCACGTTCTTCCTCACCGGGTGCGGCCTCGGCACCGCCGGTGGCCTCATCCCGAGTGGGGAGTTAAAGGGCGACCTTGCCGATATCGACCTCGACGGCGCCAATATTTCCATCGGTTCCAAGAACTTCACCGAGCAGGTCATCTTGGGCAAGATTGGCGCAATCCTCTTGGAATCCGCAGGTGCCAACGTAAAGGACCTGACCAATATCCCCGGCTCCACCTCGGCGCGCCAAGCGCTGGAGGTCGGCGATATGGACTCCATGTTTGAATACACCGGTACCGCCTGGATTACCTACCTGGGCAATGCCGATCCGGTCCCCGGCTCGCAGGAGCAATACGATGCGGTAAAAGATGCCGATAAGGACAACGGGCTTACCTGGCTGCCCCCAGCGCCGATGAATAATACGTACGCGCTAGCCATTAGCGAGCAGTCCCACGCAAAGTACGGCCTCGAATCGCTGGCAGATATTAAGGGAGTTCCCACCAACGAGCAGACCTTTTGCACCGATAGCGAGTTCTTGGCCCGCAATGATGGCCTGCTTACCATGTTGGATAGCTATGGCGTTGAAAAACCACCGCGCGACCGCATCCGGATCATGGATTCCGGCGCCGTCTATGCCGCCTTGAATAAGGGCGAGTGCACCTTTGGTTCAATCTTCGCCACTGATGGACGCATTAAATCCCTGAACCTCACCGTACTTGAGGATCCTGAGCTCTTCTTCCCCAAATACAACCTCGCCCCAGTTGTGCGCACGGAGGTCCTGGAGGAACACCCAGAGATCAAGGATCTCTTCGCTCCCTTAGCGGAGCTCCTGACGGATGAGAAGATGCAGGAGCTCAATGCCCGCGTGGACGTCGACGGTGAGGACTACACCGCCGTGGCCCGGGATTTCCTTATCGATGAAGGGCTGCTAGAAGCTTAATCATCTGGCCGCTCTACCAGCGCAAATGGATTTACAGGAAACTTTCAGTAATTTTCAGCGACCTATCAGATAGATTCCATTGCTGTTCCAGCCACATGCCCCATACTTAAATCATGCGTTTGAGAGAGCGCATACGAGAGAGATAGAGAGAACCCCTCAGTTTCCAGAGGGCGGTGAAAACCGATACATGGAAACACCCTTGTAGAGAGAGACGTCAGCGGCACTCGGAACCGACAGGAACCGGGTGCCGCTGGCGTTTTACTAGTCACATTATTCGCCGCCGTTTTGCCCGCTGCCTCTGCCTGCCGCCGCTGGCTATCGCCTCGGCCCCGCTGCAAGGCCGAACCACCCGCGCTAGGCGGGCTTCTTCCGTGGGATTTCCTTATCGAAGTCAATGAGCCGTCCCAATGCCCAATCGCGGTCCGTAAGCAGCCGGGCAAATACCATCCCCG
This sequence comes from Corynebacterium sp. KPL1814, assembly GCF_000478175.1. Classification (GTDB taxonomy): domain Bacteria; phylum Actinomycetota; class Actinomycetes; order Mycobacteriales; family Mycobacteriaceae; genus Corynebacterium. The sequence continues at coordinate 10,201 of NZ_KI515779.1, read as the reverse complement.
CGCCGATAGCGCCTACTACCATCAAACCGGTGGCCACATTCGCCACAGCCTGATCCATCTGTCCATCGTTGAGGTAATAAACCGCGCGGAACATCGTCACCCCAGGAATCATAATGACGGCGGCAGGCACGGTCGTGGTAATGCGCGGCAACCGCGCCTTTTGCGAGGCCACCGCTCCCAAGAGTCCGATAATCAGCCCGCCAATAAAAGCCGCAAAGTAGATGGTCGTGCCCAGTTCAAGGAGTCCCAGGCGCACCGCATTGGCCACGGTTCCCACGCTTGCGGCAACTAGGACCATGCGGCGCGAGGAATTAAAGAGGAAGGCAAAGCCCGCGATGCCGAAGAAGCTGGCGACAAAAGCCAGCAGGTACCACCGCGTATCCGGCGCGGGGACCGGCGGATCCGGGCTAAGATCCGTCAACCAACTGACCATGGAGACTGTAAACGTAGCGGTAAAGATGACCGTAAACGCATACCCCAGCCTGGCGATGCCCGCGTCAAAGTCAAAGCGCGCAATATCGATCAGGGCCGAAAACAGCGGGAACCCCGGAATCAAAAAGAGCACCGTCGCGACATAGCCCGAGGACAGCGAGCTCGGCTCTACCACCCCGGCAAATCCTAGGATCTCGATAAGAATAAAGAACGTGATGCTGGCTGCCGCGCCACCGGCGATGATCCCGCCAATTTGGTGCACGTGCTGGTGGAGCACCTCATAGCGCACGAACTGCCCCACGAACGCCGCCAGCGCGACGAGCCCTACCGCCTGCACCGGAAAGAAGTTCAGGAATGCAAACGCCGCGCACGCGACCGCGGCTGCGGTGGATAGAACCCACACATTCCAACGCTTTTTTACGTCACTTTCAATGGAATCGAGCATTCCCGAAAGCTCTTCTGCAGTAATTCCGGAGTACAGGCGGTTATGGGTGAGGTCCTCCAATGCCTCAATGCGGGAGGCATCAACGGCCGGCGAATGCGTGCGCGCAATCACGGTGCGAAAGGAGTCACCCCGGTGAAAGGTACAGGTAATCTGCGTTAGCCCCACGTTGGCATCCAAGTAGTCAAACCCTAGCGCCCGGGCGCTGCGCTTCATACCGCGCAGCACGCGATATCCCGATGTGCCAGCGCCCATCAGCATCATCCCGACACGCAACACGACGTCAGCTTCCACGCCCATCTGCCGGTGAAAATTCGGATCATACTGCGACGACAAATCTTTCACCTCTACCTCGCGGGAAAGCTGCGGGCCAGGCCGCCTTTCGCCGGCCATTGCCCCAGCTTCCACCCACATTTTGGCTGTTTCTTCTACCTTCCAGACTAGCGCACCGCCTGCCTACCCCGTGTCCCCTCTTAGCCTCCACTAACTTTCAGGAAAATTCCAGCTTTTTTCAATGCCTATAACAGGGTCTAGCGCCATACTTTCCTTAGCGTTTGAGAGAACGCAAGAGAGATAGAGAGAACCAGCTCCAGCGCCCTGCGGCCCTTTACTGAGGCCCGGGCGCTGGAGTTGTTTTCATCGAGTTCGCAATAGTCCCCTAGCCTTTACGGACTCGACGATTACAATTCATCAAAAGTTTCCATTATGTGAAACACCCCGTAATCTACGCGGTTTACGTTGGCTGGGTGACTCTCAGGGATGACCACGCCGACGCTAAGAACGGCATCGCGACTGCCACGGCCACTGGCCCGAGCAACGATAATTCATCGGAGCTCGTACGAAAGGCTACAAAGAGCCGACATAAAGAATGGTTGCTGGCTGCCGTACTTTTGGCGCCCAACCTCATCTTGCTGGCTATCTTTACCTACCGGCCGCTGCTGGATAATATTCGGCTTTCCTTTTTTAATTGGAATATTTCCAGTTCAAGCTCCACTTTTGTTGGCTTTGATAATTACGTGGAGTGGTTCACGCGCGATGACACAAAGACGATTGTATTAAATACCGTCATTTTCACCTTTTTCGCGGTCATCGGCTCCATGGTTATTGGGCTCGCGCTTGCGCTACTTCTCAATCAAAAGATCAGGGGCCGCAACTTCGCACGCTCGGTGGTCTTCGCGCCCTACGCCATCTCCGGTGCCGCAATCGGTATCGCCTTCCAGTTCGTATTCGACCCCAACTTTGGGTTGATTCAAGAAATCCTCGGATGGTTTGGCATTAGTTCTCCAAACTTTTATGCCGTGCCTGGCTGGGCGTTGTTCATGGTGACATTTACATTCGTGTGGAAGAACTTGGGTTATACGTTTGTCATCTACTTGGCTGCCCTACAGGGCCTAGATAAGGAATTAGACGAAGCTGCCGCCATTGATGGAACAGGCCGTTGGCGTAAATTCTGGCGCGTGACAATGCCGCAACTGCGCAATACCACCTTCTTCCTTTCCATTACGGTACTGCTCAACTCTGTGCAGGTCTTCGACATCATCAACGTCATGACCCGGGGCGGCCCTCAAGGAAACGGCACCCAGACCCTGGTTTTTCAGATTTATAACGAAACCTTTGTCAACTTCCGTGCTGGTTACGGCGCCACTGCTGCGACAATCCTATTCCTCATCCTGCTCGTCGTTACGTTGATTCAGGTCCGCATCATGGATAAGCGAGGTTAACCCACCCTATGGCTGATTCAAATCTTCACATGATCACAGACTCTTCCCCTGTAGCAAGGCGTGCCAAACTCATCGGTGGGTACGTAGGAATTATCCTCGTCCTCCTACTCGTGGGACTGCCGTTGTTCTGGATCTTAATGACCTCATTCAAGGCCAGAGGTGATATTTACACCGACCCAGTTAACTGGCTACCGCCGACGTGGGAAACCAAAAATTACGCAGATGCCACAACGCGCGTCCCTTTCTGGACCTACCTGCGTAACTCGGTCTTCATTACCGCGGTGCTATCCGCTATAAAGATTGTGCTTGGTGTCGTCTCCGCCTACGCGTTATCTATCCTTCGCTTCCCAGGACGCAATCTAGTGTTCATCGTGGTGGTTTCTTCCCTGATGGTCCCCGCAGAAATCACGGTGATTTCCAACTACGCCTTGGTCAATTCCTTGGGCTGGCGTAATACCTTTGTCGGCATCATCGTCCCGCTGGCTGGTGTTGCATTCGGCACCTTCCTCATGCGCAATCACTTCCTGTCCTTGCCTTATGAGCTTGTGGAAGCTGCTCGCATGGACGGCGCCGGCCCCATTCGCTTGCTCACCAAGGTGCTTCTTCCCGTTTCTTGGCCAACATTGACAGCTTTTTCCGTGATCACCCTAGTAAACGAGTGGAATACCTACTTGTGGCCTTTCCTGATGGCAGATACGGAACGTGTCGCTCCCTTGCAGGTGGGCCTGACCATGTTGCAAAACAATGATGGCGTTACTAACTGGGGCCCAGTAATGGCCGCTACCGTTCTAACCATTCTTCCGATGGTCGTCATCTTCCTTGGCCTGCAGAAATACATGATTCAAGGTCTCACCACTGGCGCCGTAAAAGGTTAGAAGGTTTCTATCCCCATCGCGCTCGCCGTTTTCACCCACTTCTTCGCAATTTGACTTAAATATAAGGAGATACCCATGCTTCGCCGTAAGTTTCTCGCACTAGCTTCCACTGCTTCTACCGCTTCATTTCTTGCCGCTTGTGCTGGCACCTCATCTACGAGTTCCCAGGGCAGTAGCGACGGTGGCAATGGTGGCGAGGTCACGGAATTGACGTGGTGGTCCAACCACCCAGCTTCTTCAAAGGACATCGAAAAGGAAATCATCTCTCGCTTCGAGAAGGAAAACCCTGATATTAAGGTCAACCTTGTTGACGCTGGAAAGAACTACGAGGAGGCAGCACAAAAGTTTAATGCTGCACTCACCGGCTCTGATCTTCCAGACATCGTGGTTCTCTCCGATGTGTGGTGGTACAACTTCGCTATCAACGGGCAGATTGCCAATGTTGATGATCTAGCCAAAGAAGCCGATATTGACCTTTCAAGCTATGTCCAGCCACTCTATGAGGACTACAACTACGACGGCGGCCACTTCGCGCTTCCCTTTGCTCGGTCGACTCCCCTGTTCTTCTATAACAAGGACGCTTGGAAGAAGGCTGGCCTGCCGGACCGCGGACCGGAGTCTTGGGACGAAATGGATGAGTGGTCTAAAAAGCTCGCGAGCGCGGATTCCAAAATGAAGCCATTTGGCTGGGGCGACGCCGTTGGCTACCTGGGATGGATTTTCCAAGGCCCCTTGTGGTCTAAGGGCGGCGCCTACTCCGATGAGTGGGATTTGAAGTTCACTGATGGCAAAACCATCGAGGCTGTGGAATGGCTCAAGGATGTTACCGATAGCAAGAATGGCTATTCCTACATGGGCAATGACATGGCTATGGAATTCGGTACCGGACGGGCTGCAGCCACTGTCCTATCCACAGGCGACCTTGCAGGTATCTCTGATACCGCTGACTTCGAATTAGGAACCGCATTCCTTCCCAATCCAAAGGGAGACGGCGCTTGCCCCACCGGAGGTGCCGGTCTTGCCATTCCTTCCGGTATTAGCAAGGACCGCCAGTTGGCAGCCATTAAGCTGATTGATTTCATCACGAACGACGAAAACACCTCGTACTGGTCCCAAAATGTGGGTTACATGCCGGTCCGCTCTTCTGCTGCCGACAACGAGGAACAAAAGAAATTCATGGAAGAGAACCCGAATTTCGAGACTGCTATCAAGCAGCTTCCAGAAACTCGCCCACAGGACAACGCCCGTGTATTCCTCCCTGGTGCAGATCAGGAGATTGGTGGAGCCTTCGAGAAGATCGTCACCAACCGCGACGATGTCACCAAGGTGCTCACGGATCTGGAAAAGACTCTGCAGTCCATTTATGACAACCAGGTAAAGCCCGTCATTAACGGCTAACCGTGCCAATTCTCCTTAACATCTGAAAGGTAACACCATGGCTACTGTCACATTTGATGGAGCAAGCCGCATCTACTCCAAAGACGCGGAGCGTCCCGCAGTTGACCAACTCAATCTAGATATTGCCGATGGCGAATTTTTGGTCCTCGTCGGGCCTTCTGGCTGCGGAAAATCCACCAGCCTTCGAATGCTCGCTGGCCTTGAGCCAACGGACCGAGGTTCCATTCGGATCGGCGGAAAAGACGTCACTGGAGTCAGCCCATCAGATCGAGACGTAGCCATGGTCTTTCAGAACTACGCCCTGTACCCGAATATGTCGGTCGCGCAGAATATGTCCTTTGCCTTGGAGAACCGGAAAGTTCCCAAGGACCAGATTAAGACGCGTGTGCAAGAAGCCGCGAAAATTTTGCAGATGGAGGATTTACTTGACCGAAAACCCGCGAATCTTTCAGGCGGCCAGCGTCAGCGTGTAGCGATGGGCCGCGCCATCGTGCGCGAACCTGCTGTATTCTGCATGGACGAGCCACTATCCAACCTGGATGCAAAACTACGCGTCTCTACCCGCGCGCAGATTTCAAATTTGCAACGCCGCCTAGGCACCACGACGGTGTACGTGACCCACGACCAGACCGAAGCAATGACCATGGGTGACCGCGTCGCAGTTCTTAACGCCGGTGTCCTACAACAAGTAGATACCACTCGTGAAATCTACGATCGCCCCCAAAACGTCTTCGTTGCCGGCTTTATCGGCTCCCCTGCGATGAATATCTACAACCTCGCACTCACCTCTAGCCAGCTTTCACTGGGGTCTACTCGCATCAACTTGGCCAATTACGACTTCGATGGTGCGCAATCCATTACCGTTGGCGTTCGCCCTGAAGATTGGGTGCACACAGAGGAAGGTGCGGAATTCACCGTTAAGCACGTTGAAGAGCTCGGCAATCAAACCTACCTCTATGGCGACTTGGCAGAATCCGGGGAGAATCTACAGTCGACGACCCGAATGGGCGGACAAACTGGCATGTTAGTAAGCGCTCGCCGTGATTACACGGTGGGTGACACTTTCCGCGTTTCCCCAGATCCTGACCGCATCCACCTATTTAGTTCTTCTACTGGTGAGCGTCTAAACTAAAGTCGACAAAGCGAAGTTAACAATGTAAATTTCTACTTTGCCCGGTGTAGCAAAAATTCATTGTTACTCGATTGCCTGAGGCATCCACGCAATTCTGTTTCCCGCGGATATTGCTAAGACCAACTGCATTCCACGAACGATAAAGCCAATCGAAAGGTCACTAACTGCCGATGCGCTCTCTAAAGAAGCTATCTGTCACTGCCCTTGCCACCACCGCCATTCTCGGTACTATCGCCGCGCCGGCAGCGAACGCAAAGAGCGACCCAGTACGTTCCATCATCGATCCTGGAACCTGCAAGACCATCACCAAGCTAGCTAACGAGGGCAAGCCGGTTCCAGATCCTTCCATCCTCCACGATGAGGACTCTGTAAAACCTTATTTCAGCGATGGCGTACTGAAGTACAAAGTGGCGGATAACTTCCCATACCGCAAGCAGCTGGACGCCGCCGTTGCCGAGTGGAATGAGGCTCTCGGGGGGAAGGCTTCCCTTCAGGAAGTAAAGCCTTCCGAAGCTGATGATGACACCATTTCCATCATCTACAATCCGGATCCTCGCGGCTACGTCCAGGGGTCGGCTTACCCAGATCACAAGTTGGTCTCCATCAAGATGCCCAACGCCACCTACCCTGAGGCGCTCCAAGGCACCATTGCTCACGAGCTAGGCCACATGATGGGCGCGGGGCATTCCTGTGCCGGCGCACTTATGGCAGGTTCCAATCAAAATCCAATCTCTTATCACGTAACCCCGCTTGATGCAGCGGCCATCATCCAAGGTCAGTTCGACTAAGCTTGCCTCGGCTTCTCCCCTGGTCCTGAACGGGAGCCAGGGGATTTTTATATGCCCAGTTTCGGGGTGTTGGATAAGCCGCGTTGGGCGAATATGGGCATCGGCTAGCAGCGCTGCTGCTAACGTTGCCCTTATTCAAAGGTTTGCACAAGTAAAGGAGCCTGCCCTATGGAGACGTGGGAGCCCACATTGTCCACTGGTACGTTGCTAGGGATTGCAGTTGCTGCGGTCGCTGTAATTTTGGTACTGGTCATATATTTCAAGCTCCATGCTTTTCTCACGCTGCTGGTGGTGTCCGCTCTGACGGCACTCGCGGCAGGCATACCACTCGAAGGCATTGTCCCTACGATGACGGAAAGTTTCAGCTCCACCCTTGGCTCGGTTGCGCTACTGGTGGGGCTCGGCGCCATGATCGGCCGGCTCGTGGAATCTTCCGGCGGTGCGAAATCGCTTGCCGATGCCATGGTTCGCCGCTTCGGCGAAAATAAAGCGCCTCTTGCACTCGGCGTCGCCTCGCTGATTATGGGCTTCCCTATCTTCTTTGATGCTGGGCTTATCGTGATGCTGCCGGTTATCTTTGCTGTTGCCCGCCGCTTGAATGGCCCAGTCCTTGCCTTTGGCTTGCCGGCCGCTGGCGCATTTTCTGTCATGCATGTCTACCTGCCACCGCACCCCGGTCCTGTCGCCGCAAGCGAATTCTACGGCGCCGATCTTGGCTTGGTGCTGCTCGTCGGCCTACTGCTGGCTCTGCCTACCTGGTATATCTCTGGCTACCGCTTTGGACTAGTGGCCGGAAAGAAATTCCCGTTCAAGGTCACTGACGCCATCGCCGGGCCCGTCCTTGATGAGGAAGAACAACCCTTAAAACCTGCGTCCGCCACCACAGTGATTTCCATCCTGCTCATCCCGATGGTGCTTATCTTCTTCAATACTGGGCTCAACGCTCTAGCTTCCTACGGCACCATTGATGCCGATGCCACGTGGGTCAGGTTCTTCGTCATGCTCGGCCAAACCCCAATCGCACTGCTGATTACGGTGCTTATCGCATTGGTAGTTCTGGGCCTGCGCCGCAGCGTGGAAAAGTCGGCGTTGGAAAAACTCGTTGACTCCTCGCTTGGCCCTATCTGTTCCGTCGTACTTATTACCGGTGCGGGCGGCATGTTCGGTGGAGTGCTTCGCACCTCCGGCATTGGCGATGCGCTTGCCGATTCCCTCTCCGGTCTCGGTATCCCCGTCATCCTGGCCTGCTATCTCATCGCCGTAGCCCTCCGCTTGGCACAAGGTTCGGCCACCGTCGCACTCACCACTGCTGCTGCCCTCATGGTCCCCGCCGTGGAGGCTGGCGGGTTCAACGAACTCCAACTCGCACTCATCGTCGTGGCCACCGCCGCCGGTTCGGTCTTTGGCTCTCACGTCAACGATTCCGGATTCTGGCTCGTCGGCCGCCTGATGGGTATGGATACCATGACAACTCTGAAGACTTGGACCGTCAACCAGATGCTCATCTCCATCATCGGTTTCACACTCGTCCTAGTCCTCTACGGCGTGGCCGCAGTCTTTTAGGCGCCGGTTTTAATCCAAGCCGCAGCGTCTTCTGCAATCTCTTCCGCTGGCCGCGTCACATCGAAGACGCGGCCAGTTTCATCTTCTTCCAAGGGCTCCAAGGTATCGAATTGCGATTGCAACAACGACGCCGGCATGAAATGTCCCGGACGGTGTTGCATCCGCTCATACAACACATCAAAGTTACCGTGTACGTGCACAAACGCCACGCTTGGGCAGTACTTTCTAATCAAATCCCGGTACTTTCGCTTCAGTGCACTGCACCCCACCATCGCGCCTTCTGGCCTATCCGCCAACCACTGACCGATCTGTTTTAGCCACGGCTCCCGGTCCTCATCATTCAGCGGCGTTCCCGCGGCCATCTTGTCGATATTTGCCTGCGGGTGCATGTCATCACCGTCGCGGTACTCTAGCCCTACCAGCGGCGACAGCACCTCCCCCACCGTTGTCTTGCCCGAGCCAGAGACTCCCATGACGACGACGTGACGGAATTTGTTCTGGTTCATGGTGACTCCTTGGGTTGGCTTTTTCTGTTCAGTTTATCCGCTTCGAGTTGCAAGACCCGAACTTTGAAATTACGGATGCAGATCTCGACGAGAAGCAGCTTCCTTTCCGAATTTTTCGTGGAATCCCCTATTCTGGCGAAGGTTACAAAGATCCTAGATTCCACAAATGAGGTACCCCCTCGTTTAGTGGACACCCGATGAGTGCGAATCATGTGTCCGTGAGAGTGGATGTTCACCGTGAGTCAACACCGCCAAAAATACACGCCGGAGTATCGACGTGAAACCGCGAACCTGGTAATTAAATCGCAGCGCCCAATCTCTCATATGGCTAATGAAATCGGTGTGACACCTAGCCTTTTAGGCCGGTGGGTAGAAATGAGCGGAACCACCGAGGATCCTCCAATGGGCTAAGCGAGGCCAATCTTTGCGCTGAGAACGCTCGTCTACGCCGTGAGCTTGCAGAAGCGAAGATGGATAACGAGTTTTTGTCAAACGATAGCCTTCTTCGCTTTAAGGCAACGCGAATAGAAAAGTTTGAATTAATGTAGCCAGAGCAAGGCGAATTTCATCATCAAGCGCATGGCACGCCTTTTGAAGGTAACTCGGTCTGGATACTACACATGGGCGTACACGCAGCAGCAACGCTCATCCGGTAAAGATTGCCGGAAGTCCTTTTACGATGATGTTGATCGCAAGATTCATCGGATCTGAAAAGACTTCGACGAGATGTATGGCGCTCCGCGGATCACCGCAGAAATAGCTGAGCGCGACCAGATGGTTCTTAGCCGAAAGACTGTGGCTAAGCGGATGTGTCTGGTGGGGTTTGAAGGGAACTCGCCGCGTGCCTTTATGCCGGTGACAACGACTCAATCTAAGCTCAAGTCCACGCTTCCTTGCCTGGTCAAGACCATGTTTGATGCCGTTGAGCTCAACCGGGTGTGGATGTCAGATACTACTTACCTGCGCACCGGTGAAGGCTGGTTGTACTTGTGCGTGGTCCGCGATAGCCATTGCCGTCGTGTGCTGGGGTGGGCTATGCATAGCGTTCAAGATTGGGCCTGATCCCCGGAAAATGGACACGCCAGGGTTGAGAGTGTCTAATGGTTTGTGTGTGGGAACCTAACCCGCATAAGGAGATGAACCAGAATGACTACTATGGCGAGACGAGATCCGGCCGATAAGGCCAAGATTGATGCGATTGAAAAGAAGCTGCTTGCTAACCCAGAAATCGCGAAACTGATTGATGAGCTAGGCACGTCCACCACGGATGCCAACGACCTAGTTCGGGGCATGTTACAAGCCTCAATTACCCGGGGTTTGAATGCTGAAATGGATGCCCACCTA
>NZ_KI515778.1:71236-257191 GCF_000478175.1 Corynebacterium sp. KPL1814 | reverse complement strand
AACAAGCCATCAACCAAATGGCCGTAGCCTTTCCCGCCCGCTTCGACAAATACCTATAAACCTAGCCCCACACACAAACAACTTGACACGCTCAGCGCTGGCCAACCCGCGATGCTGCGCGTCAGGCCGTTGCCTACTGGATTGAAGCCGTCTACAACCGTCGGCGCCGGCACTCCGCACTCGGGATGGTCAGCCCCGTCGATTTCGAGAACCACACCAGCCTAACCACCAGCAGAAAAGAAATAGCTGCCTAACCACTAGGTAGCTCCACTACGTGTCCACGATTTGCGGGCAACCCCATTACCTCGTTTAGTGGACACCCAATTTTCACGAAACTTTTGTTGGTAGGTGAGGATGTCCATTGTGAGTAAACAGTGTCAGAAACCTCAACCAGAATACGAGTATTGGTCTAGGAGGATGGTGCGAGATCCTCTACCATGGTGCCGAGTTACTTGGCATTGCCAGATACTTTTGACTTTGACAGATTGTTGATGCCCAAGGTAGCAACGGGATTTTTCCTGCGCCTAGCAGAAAAGCTTTTGAGGTAGCACGTTTCAATTGTCGTAGTAACGGGCTCACAAGGTTCTACTGTGTGGCCCTAAAACCACCCAGGAAAGAATGGGCCACTACTCAACTTAGGGACAACAGTATCGACGCCATGTCCCGGATAGTAACGGGAGCCGTTGCGCTTATTAGTGTGCTGGGATGACACGGTGACAGAGTCCGCGCAGCAGATTGCATTTGCTTGGTTGGAAAAATTTGGTCAACGAAATCTTTTAACATCTGCCGCATCAAATCAGGCGAGGGCTTTTCAAGATAGGCCGTCGGCTCAATGCGATTAGAATCGGCGGCCTTTGCGAGGTACTTCCTTACAGGGGAAGGGCAAGAGTTGATTCGAAAAACACCCTCGAAAGTTGTATTCATACAAACCGATATAGCCCCTGCTGCGGGCTATAGCTACACCACACTTACGGTCCCAAGGCGTTGGATTGGGGTACTTCCCTTTTGATTTTATGCGTAGCCCTAGCAACTTTCGTCTCTCCCCGGGCACTTTCGGCCGCTATTGGTGTCATTTAATATAGCCTTGTCCTCCTAATTTCCTTCTCGCGAAAGGTCTCCCATGCGCGGCAGCATCCGTGAAATCTATACGCTTTATGATGGTAATAATCGCCGTCTCCTCATCCCCGTATACCAGCGCAATTACGACTGGCAGCACAAGCAATGTGCCCGGCTTTTTGACGATCTCGAGGAAATAATCCTCAGCGACCGAAAGAAACACTTCTTTGGCGCAGTAGTCGGGAAGAACCAAGATTCCTGGAATTGGATTGTCATCGATGGCCAACAGAGGCTTACCACCGTCAGCATCCTCATGCTGGCTTTCGCTCATGCCCTCCGAGATGACGAAATCCAGAGTGAAGATCCTTCGCTTGCCGAGAAAATTATCTCTGATTACCTGCGAATCGGCCATAACAAGGAAAACCCGCGTTTCAAACTTAAGCCTGTAAAAGACGACGATAAGGCCTATCAGAAATTATTTGGCCCTGAAAATGAGTTCATCAACTCATCGAATGTAACGTCTAACTACCGCTTCTTCCGCGAAAAGCTACGCTCTACCTCTTTGGACGCCGACCAGGTTTGGGAAGCGATCTGCCGCCTCGAGGTGATGCACTTGGACTTGGAGGAATACGACGAGCCCCAGCGAATCTTCGAAAGCTTAAACTCCACCGGTTTGGAACTTAAAGAAGCTGACAAAGTCCGCAACTATGTCCTCATGGGCTTGGACTCTACGCAACAGGAAAGATTGTATAACGAACGCTGGAATCCGATTGAAGAAAACTGCAGTTTTCAGACCGACTCCTTCATTCGCTGGTATCTCACTACTTACACCACCAAGACCCCACGCGAACAGGACGTTTATGAGGCATTCAAATCTTTCGCTTCCAAGCGCAAGACAAACATGTCAGAACTCTTGGATGATTTATACGCCTATTCCACGTATTTCCGCGAAATACGCGAATCCGATACCGGTTACCCTGAAGTGGACACGCAGCTTAAGCGCATGAATGAATTTATGGGCGCTGTGGTTCTACCGTTTCTCATGCCGCTTCTTCGCGACGTCCATGAATCCAAGACGACGCCTGATGACTTCCTCGAAGTATTGGTCACCATCGAGTCATATATTGTCCGCCGGTTTGTTGCAGGCATTCCCACCAACTCACTCAATAAAATCTTCGCGACTATGTATGCGGAGGTCAGCAAGCTTCACTCTGATGGCACCGCATTTGCACCAATCGTCATCTACCAACTCAATAGGCGTTCAGGCAGCGGTCGTTTCCCCACCGATGCTGAGTTCAAGGAAGCCTTTGCCACCAAGGACTTCTACAATATTCGGGCATACTGGCGGCAGTACCTTTTCGATTGCCTCGAAAATGGTGATTCAAATGATATTCGTGACGTCTCCACTGCACTGGCTGAAAATAGGATTTCTATCGAGCACATCATGCCCCAGACCCTTACGGATGCTTGGCACCAGGAGCTCGGTGACAGGGCCGAAGAAATCCACGAGTCATGGTTAAACCGAATTGGCAATCTCACGGTCACCGGCTACAACTCTTCCTACTCAAACTCTCCGTTTACGGCCAAGAAAACCATGGAAAACGGTTTCGACAGCTCGCCGTATCGCCTCAATGAGCTCCTACGGGAATCCGATCGCTGGTCCTTACCTCAGATTGAAAAGAGAACCGAGGACCTTACCGATAAAGCATTAGCCTTCTGGAAAGCTAAGCCAACCAGCTTCGTCCCACCAGAAGCAGTGCTCCCAAAGGAACCGATGGGTGAAAGCGAAGAATTCAGTAGACGAAAAATTAGCGGGTTTGAATTCGGCGACTTTAGAAAGACCACTAAGTCATGGGCTGACATGGTCGAGGCGGTTTTGAAGTATTTACTTCACGAACACCGGACCGAAATTCTTTCTTTCGCAGAAACTTCAAAATTCCTTCGCTCTGAAAAGCCTGCGGCCGAACAAGCTCGGTCCTTTCGGAAGATTGATGAAGGCCTCTATGTTCAGGTTGGAAACAACACTTCTGCCAAAATCTGGTTCCTTCGCAGTCTTTTCGAATATCTCGACTTAGATCCTGAAGATCTTGTATTCACCTTCCCTGTATCTAAAACAGATCGGACAGACGAGGCAGGTGACCAAGATAGCAGCGACACTTCAGGCAAATATGCAGAGCTCACTAAGTTCTATGATCAACTGGTTGAAGCACAAGAGCTAAAGGGTACGCCCCAGAATACCGAGTCGCTTCGCAGTGAGTTCGTTAAGGACTTTGAATACTTTAGTGTCACGGACCCCCAAGCATTATTTGGCGGTAAAGAGCTCACGGAATTCATTTCGTCCACCGCGATCTCTGAGATGAGCGACGACCAAGTCCTAGCTGTACTCACTCAGCACATCAAAGTGTCTCAAATGCTTGGTGGAAGTTATCTCCACCAGGAAATAATTAACGGCTCAATCGCAAAACTCGTTCACCGGTTGAGTGAGCTTTCATAGAGCCGCACGAGGATTTTTACAGAGCACCATACAGCCGCCTTATGCCCTGAAATTAGCAATACAAGGGATATAACGCGGCTAAGTGGCTCACTTTTAAGCTAAGTTCTTCAACGCGTCAGTAACCAACCGCCAGAATCCCGCATGGTCCAGCTTGGTAGCGACCTGGGTATGGCAGGTGTCATCGGCGTGTTCACGCAGGTCAGTCACGGTCATGCCGGTGGTAAGTGCGCCGGCGAGCTCGACGTGGACGGGCGCCTTGCGCGTTTGCACGACGCTCGGATCGATAAGGTAAGCCACCGTGCACGGATCGTGAACCGGGGGATCCGTAAAGCCTTGGTTTTGCTGATACGCCTCGCGGAAGAAACCGAAGAGGCCGACAACAAAGTCCGATATGGGTGTATTCAAGGCCTTAATTTCGGCTTCGACCTCAGCGGTGGCCAATGCCTGGTGGGTCAGATCTAATCCCACCATCGTGACTGGCCACGGCTCTTCGAAGACGATATGCGCTGCCTCGGGATCGATCTTGATATTGAATTCGGCGACTGGGGACCAATTGCCTTCGTGATAGCCACCGCCCATAAGCACTACCTCTTTGACGCGCTCTACGATGCGTGGTTCTTTGCGCGCGGCCATAGCGATATTGGTCAACGGACCCGTTGGGACCAAGGTAATGGTGCCGGGTTCGTGGGCCATGATGGTGTCGATGATGAAGTCGATGGCGTGGGCATCGGCAAGCGCGGTGCTAGGCTCCGGAAGCTCAACGCCTCTAACGTCCATGCCGGTGGAACCGTGGATCGACTCGGCAACTTCGATGGGACGCACGAGCGGGCGATCGCAGCCGGCGTGGACCGGAATCTCTGGGTGTCCGGCGATCTCCTTGACCACCAGAGCATTGCGGGCGACCTTGTCCAAGGTCTGGTTGCCGCCGACGGTGGTAATGCCCAGCAGATCGATGTTGGGGTTGCCCATGGCCAGGAGCAAAGCCACCGCGTCATCGTGGCCGGGATCGCAGTCCAGAATAATTTTTCGCGTCATGTCTCGAGCCTACTTTTGGTCACTGAAGACCGCCACGGTTTCATGGTGTAGCGCAGCTTCAATTCCTCCGAGCTCACCAGCTGTACCCTTGGAAAGCAGCAACGCACCCCTGCAAACCGTATAACCGCCATGGAAAGGAACTCGCCCCCGCCATGCCTTCAATTTCTGACCGCTTGACCCAGGCACAGCAAGAATTTAACGCGGTGATTTCCACGATCCCATTTGATGAAGACGCCGTGGATACCGCGCCTACGCTGCGCGGATTACCCATTGCCTTTAAAGACGTCGTGGATATCGCCGGGGCACCTACGACCTGTGGCACCAACGTCGATATGGGGCCGGTCCCGACGCAGAATGCCACGGTGGCACAGCGGCTAATAGATGCTGGCGCGATTCCCGTTGCCAAGGCCAATCTCCAGGAGTTTTCCTATGGCATCTTGGGCGATGCCTCCGCATATGGCCGCGTGATCAATCCGCGCGATCCGCAGGTCTGCGGCGGTGGTTCTAGTTCTGGGTCGGCGGCCCTGGTTGCGTGCGGAGCACCCGATCTCACGGTGGGTTCTGATAGCGCCGGTTCCGTACGGGTCCCGGCCGCCAGTCAGGGTGTTCTTGGATTCAAGCCCACCACCGGCGCGATCCCGCTCGATGGCGTCTTCCCCTTCGCGCCGAGCTTCGATTGCATCGGATTCTTCGCCAGCTCCATCGAGCTCATCGAGCAAGCCCTGCTAGCCACGGTGGATAAGGTACCGGCTCCGGCCGAGAACGTGGCCACCATCGATGTCTCTGCAGTGAAGACCAAAGGTGAGCGCTTTGCTGGTCTGCTGTCTGCGCTGCAAAATTCCACCTTCGCAGCCGTGGAGGACCTCGATTACGCCCAGCTCGAATCCACCATCGCTACCACCGCGAAGCTCTACGCGCTGATGCGCCTCAGGGAGGCTTATGACGTCCACCAGCCCTACCTTGACCAGCGGGAAAAGTACCAGGATGTCATCTTGGAGCGCGTCCTCGGTGGGCAGGATATTTCTCAGGCAAACTACGATGCTGCAGCGCAGCGGTTAGAGGAACTGCGCACGAAAGCACTCACGCTTTTCGATGCCTCCCCCGTCATCCTCACCCCCACCCTCGACGCCGGCCCCATCAAATGGGACGACATCACTGCAGAGAAAACTGCGGATTCCGCTGCCAGCCTGCGCCGCTGGACCGAGCCTTTCAATGTATTGGGTTGGCCGGCGATCACTATCCCACTGCGAACGAGGGACACCACGGGAGTGGGTGATGCGGTGCAGGTCATCGGCAAGCCGGGCCAGGATCTCACCGTCTTGCGCGTTGCTCGCGAAATTCAGGCACTGCTTTAAGCACACCGCAATTCTGCGCGTCTCTGCCTGCTGACGGCGTTGGTTATGAGTACTCCAGCACAGCTTGTCGCGCGGTTGCGCGCTGAGGCCGATGACGGCTCCTTGGAGTCATTCTGCTTGGATACCGGCATTGACCTGCTGGTTCTTTTTGGCAGCGCGCACGTAGATGCCGCCAATGCGAATGATGTTGACCTTGCCTATTCGGTCGATTTCTCGCGCGCGAAAGCTGAGCGTCCCAACGTGTTCGACGTTGCCACGGCGTTTTACGCCCGCTATGGTGACGGCATTGATCTCATGTGCCTGGATACGGCGGACACGGTGGCGCAGCATGAAGCTCTGCAAAAGTGCGAGCTCTTGGTAGATCCGTCCAATTCCAAGTATGGAACGCTGCAACTGATGGCGGCACGGGAATACATCAATACGGCGTACCGCCGCGAGTTCGAACTCAGGAGCTTAATGTGACGGTCTTGCAAACTTTATTTCGCGCTGGCTAGCCTCCCGCTAGCACCGTCTTTTCTTGCGTGCGCGGGCGCCAATACGCCGCTTCTATTGCGTTAAGTACCTTGAAGTGCGAGGACGTCAGCTCATCCATCGCGGTTAAATAGTCACCCACGTCCTCGCGCGGTAAGCGCAGACCCATCGTCAGATGCGGCGTCCAGCGCGGACCGCGGCCTTCGGAATTGGCGGCGCTAATCTTCCGCGCTGCCATTTCGAGTTCATCGCTAGTCTCTAATAACCAAGCCACGGTTCGTTTCCGCTTGGTGCCGAAGATGACGTTTCCCACGCGCCGAAATGTCGCCGGAACAACCGCCGGTAAAAGCTCCGCGGCAAGGTCAACAACGTGGGGCTCCATCTCCGGTGCGAAGGTCACCGTAATATGCGGGCGCTGGTTTTGCACGGGGAATCCGCGCTCGGCCAGACCGGCAAAGATCTCCCGAATCTGCTCTTCCTGCTTTTCCGGCAGGTAAAGCAGGATATTATCCGGCGATGCTGTACTCACAATGCGGCTTTCTTCGTTTCAAGTGGGCACGATTCATTCGTGCTCCCGAAGTGCGGGCGATTTCGGTCCTGTTTCTACTTCTAGCTCTGGTTCTAGGGTACCGCCGGTCAACGCTTGTGGGAACTCCGCGATGCTATAGGTCCTATGCACAGTTTGAGCAAACTCGCCCTTCAAGAATCGCATCGCGCCTTCAATTGACGCAGAGGACGTTGCACATCGGACGCTGCTCAGAGGAGGTTGCACATCGGAGCCTTACAACGGACCCTGCGCAAAGAACCTTCCAATTCTCTTGTGCTCGTTTAAACGGGTGCCTTTAATAAGAGTATGAGCACATCAGATTCTTCGCCTTTTATTCTCGCCATCACGGCGTGCCCAACGGGTATCGCCCATACTTATATGGCCGCCGAGAACTTAGAGGCAGCCGCCAAAAAGCTGGGCTACCGCATCAAGATTGAAACGCACGGTTCCATCGGCGTGGAGGGCAGCTTCAGCGCACAAGACATCGAGGAAGCCGATGCCGTTGTCATCGGTGCCGATACCGTCATCGCAAAGGACCGATTCCACGGCAAGCGCTTGGTGGCCACCGGCGTAGACGAGGCCATCAAACACCCCGAGCAGCTGTTGACCAAGTCCTTGGAGGCGGCACCATGGAAGGGTGAGGATAAGGGGGCATCGGAAAGCGAGGCAGAGGACGCTGCGGAAGATGCGGGGCTGCGCGGTATTGGGCAGACCATGTACAAGGCGCTGATGAACGGCGTTTCCCACATGATTCCTTTCGTGGTCACCGGCGGATTGCTCATCGCCGTGGCGCTGTCCTTGGGTGGCACGCCCACGCCGGAAGGACTGTCCATTCCTGAAGATAGCTTCTGGAATACGCTCAATGAGCTCGGTGGTCTGGCATTTTCGCTGATGGTGCCGGTGTTGTCTGGCTACATTGCCGTTGGCATCGCGGATAGGCCGGGGTTAGCGCCAGGCCTTATCACCGGGCTCATCGCTACGACCGGCTCGCTGTACGGGTCCGAGGCTGGAGCCGGATTCTTGGGCGGTATCGTCACCGGTATTCTCTCCGGCTACGTGGCACTTGCGATCAAGAAGATTCCGGTGCACAAATTCATCGCGCCGATTTGGCCGATTATCGTCATCCCGATTTTCACCACGCTGATAGTGGGCTTGGCCTTCATCTATTTCATCGGCGCCCCGATTGCCACCGCCTTCGAGGCCATGACCGAATACCTCGGCGGGCTACAGGGCTCATCTGCGATTGTGCTGGGTCTTATCATCGGCGCGATGATCGCTTTCGATATGGGCGGGCCGTTCAATAAGACTGCTTTCCTGTTTGGCGGCGGCATGATCGCTGCGGGAAATGCGGCCCCGATGGGTATGGCCGCCGCCGCGATTGCGGTCCCACCGCTCGCCGTGGGCGTGGCCACCCTCTTGCGCCGCGGTTGGTTCAATAAGGCGGAAAAGGACTCCGGTATCGCCGCACTATTTATGGGATTTTTCGGCATCACCGAAGGCGCCATTCCCCTGGCCGCGGCGCGTCCCCTGCAGGTCATCCCGGCCAACGTTGTGGGTGGTGCCGTCGCCGGTGCCATGGCCGGCGCGTTTGGCGTCCAAGATCATGTCATGCACGGCGGCCCCATCGTCGCCGTCCTCGGCGCGGTGGATCAGGTGGCGTGGTTCTTCCTGTCCATGCTCTGCGGCGTTGCCGTGTGTGCCGCGCTCATGCTTCTGCTCATTCGCCTGACACAGCGCTCCCCGGAAACAGAGGAGAACACGGAGGAGTCCACCAAGCTCCCGCTTCTCGGTACCTCTACCATCAGCCTCGATGAACCGCTCGGTAATGACTCTGAGGCCGTCATCAAGTCGCTCGTTTCCCTCGCCGCCGCCGATGGCCGCATTAACGACGCCGCTGCGGTTGCCGATGCCGCCCTTGCCCGCGAGGCCCAACACTCCACCGGCGTAGGCCACGGCGTGGCCATCCCGCATGCTCGATCCGCTGGGGTTACCGCACCGACGCTGGCCTTCGCCCGGCTTCCCGAAGGCGGCCTCACATGGGGCACCGGAGAAGATCCCACAACCTTAGCGTTCCTCATCGCCGTGCCCGATGACGCTGGAAAGCAGCACTTGAAGCTGCTGTCCACCCTCGCCCGCGCCATCATGAAGGAAGATTTCCGTGCCCAGCTGCACGCGGCCAGCTCCCGCGAAGAAGCAGAAGAGGTTATCTCCTCTGCCCTCCAGGTCCAACCGCAAGCCGCCGTGGAGTCTTAGTCTTCTGCCCTGCCCTCGGCCGCCCCTGAGAGGAGCTGTTCCACCGACACCACTCCGCCCAAAAAGTAACCGCCTTCACAAATGGCAGTGGCACGGGTTACACTTGGAACCACACTCATTGTTCAACAATTAAGGATGGTGTTGAATGGCTTCGCTCCACATTGATCTCAACGCGGACTTGGGTGAAACCACCGCTGGCAACCCAGTAGCCGATGATGCCGCGATGCTGGAGATGGTCTCTTCCGCCAATGTCGCCACCGGCTTCCACGCCGGTGACCCGCACTCCATTGCCCAGACCCTTAAGGCCGCGGCGCGTGCGGGAGTAACGGTCGGTGCGCACGTGGGCTATAACGATCCAGCAGGCTTCGGCCGCCGCTTTATCGACTACAACGCGGCGGAGCTTGCGGACGAGGTCACTTACCAAATTGGTGCGCTCGATGCGCTGGCGCGCGCCAATGGCACGCGTGTGTCCTACGTGAAGCCGCACGGCGCGATGTACAACACCATCGTCAAGGACGAGGCACAGGCCAAGGGCGTCATTGCGGGCATTAAGGCCTTTGGCGATCTCCCCGTAATGCTGCTGCCAGGCGGCCGCGCAGTCGATATTGCAGAATCGCAAGGCCTCACCGTCATCCGCGAGGCATTTGCGGACCGCAATTACAACCCCGATGGCACGCTGGTCTCCCGCAAGCAGGACAATGCGGTATTGGGGGATGAAGGGGATGTCGTCAAGCGCGTGCTAGAAGTCGCCCAAACCGGATCCATTACCGCCATCGACGGCACCACGCTCGATGTCGATGCCCAATCCGTGTGCACCCACGGTGATTCACCGGGCTCCGTGAAATTGCTGCGCGGTGTGGTCGATTGCCTCAGCGCGGAAGGAATCGACATTCGGAGCTTTATCTAATGCCGCATATTCACTTCGTTGGCACCCGCGCCCTGCTCATTGCTTTAGACGGGCTCGAGCAGGTCATGGCGTGGCATGCGGCGCTGTCCGCTAAACCGCTCAAGAACCAAGTGGATTGCATTGCCGCCGCCACCACATTGCTCATTACCTTTGAGGCGCCGAATTCCGCCCGCGCGGCCGCAGAGTTCCTGACGGGCTTCTCCCCTGCCGCTGCTACTGCTAAGGAAGCGCGCACGGTCGACATCGATGTGCTTTACGATGGCGACGATGTCGACGCCGCCGCCGATCTCCTCGGCATGTCGCGCGAGGCCTTGATTGACTGGCATACCTCTACCGAATGGACCGCCGCATTTGGTGGTTTTGCCCCCGGCTTTACTTACTGCGCGCCTTCTGATCCGGCCCAGGCCAAGGTCGTGCCACGCCGCTCCGATCCGCGTACGGCCGTTCCGGCTGGCGCCGTGGGCATCGCGGGCGAGTTCTCCGCGGTCTACCCGCGCGTTTCGCCAGGTGGCTGGCAGTTGCTCGGCACCACCAATACCCCGATGTGGGATTCACACGCTAACCCGCCCGCGCTGGTGCAGCCCGGTGACCGCGTGCGCTACCGCGCCGTGGACGAGCTGCCGGACTTGGTGGATCGCAGCGCGGAATCCAAGCGCTCGCCGGCCCGCCTGCCCCGCATGGAGGTCCTCGATGCCGGCCTGCTCACGCTTTATCAAGACCTTGGCCGCCCCGGCGTGGGTGACTTGGGCGTAACGCCCTCCGGTGCCGCCGACCACGCCGCCGCGGCAACCGCGAACGTTGCCGTGGGCAATCCGCGGGGTGCGACGGTGCTAGAAAATATCGGCGGCATTAAGCTGCGCGCGCTGACCGATACCGTCATCTGCGTTACCGGCGCCACTGCCCGCGTCCGCCTGGGTGAGATGCCCGTGCACCTCGCCCGCCCGGTGCTCGTAACCGCTGGCCAGACCGTGACGGTCGGTGCCGCAACAGTGGGAATGCGCAACTACGTGGCCATTCGCGGCGGCATCATTGCCGAATCCGAGCTCGGCTCCTCTGCCACCGACGTCCTCTCCGGCCTCGGCCCCGACCCCGTCACCACCGGCGATGTCATCGGCGTGCTGCCGCGCTCGACCGGCATGACGGATGCACAATTGGTCAACCCCCTGCGCGTATCCGCTGACTCCGCCGGAAAAACGCGCGCGACGCTGCGCTGCGTGCTGGGCCCGCGCGATGACTGGTTTGGCGATAATATCTCTACCTTCCTGGATACCGAATGGGTCGTCTCCTCTGATTCCAACCGCGTTGGCCTCAGGCTTTCGGGGACGAAAGACGGGGATGTCACCGTGCAGCGCGTCAAGGATGGCGAGCTGCCCTCCGAGGGAATGGTGGCCGGTTCCATCCAGATCCCGCCGAATGGCAAGCCGGTGGTCTTCCTGCGCGACCACGCCGTCACCGGCGGCTATCCCGTCATCGCCACCGTGCTGGAAGAAGATATCGACATCGCCGCGCAGCTCCCGCCCGGCGCGCGCGTGACCTTTCGCCTCGTGACACCTCAAGCTTTAAATACTGGAGTAGAAAATGCAGATTAAAACCGTCCTCATTGCTAACCGCGGCGAAATCGCCGTGCGCATCGCCCGCGTAGCCCGCGACTTGGGCATTAAGTCCATCGCCATTTATTCCGAGGCCGATGCCGGTGCCCTGCACACCCAGGTTGCCGATGAAGCCTATGCTCTGCCCGGCAATACCGCCGCCGATACTTACATGAATATCCCGGCGCTGCTGGATATCGCCGTGCGCGCTGGCGCCGATGCCATCCACCCGGGCTACGGTTTCCTCTCCGAAAACGCCGACTTCGCCCGCACCGTCACCGATGCCGGCATGGTGTGGATCGGCCCCTCCCCGGAGTCCATCGAGCTGTTGGGCGATAAGATTGCCGCCCGCCGCGTTGCCGAAGAGGTCGGCGCGCCCCTGGCTCCGGGCACCTCAGATCCCATCGATGATTGGCAGGAGGCCCGCGCCTTTGCCGAGGAGCATGGCCTGCCGATTGCCATCAAGGCCGCTTATGGCGGCGGCGGGCGCGGCCTTAAGGTCGTGGATTCCATGGATGAGATCGAGGGCGCGTTCAACTCCGCCGGGCGCGAGGCCATGGAGGCCTTCGGCCGCGCCGAGTGCTACGTGGAGAAGTTCCTGACGCACCCGCGCCACGTGGAGGCGCAGGTCCTGGCGGATACCCACGGCAACGTCCGCGTGCTGGGCACCCGCGATTGCTCCACCCAGCGCCGCTTCCAAAAGCTCATCGAGGAGGCCCCGGCGCCCGCGCTTTCCGATGCCCAGCGCACCGGCATCATCGAAGGCGCCCGCTCCATCTGCTCCCACGTGGGCTATACCGGAGCCGGCACCGTGGAGTACATCGTTTCCGAGGATGGAACAATCTCCTTCTTGGAGGTCAATACCCGCGTCCAGGTCGAACACCCCGTGACCGAGGTGGTTACCGGCACCGATATCATCGCCGAGCAATTCCGCATCGCCGCGGGCGAGCCCCTGTCCATCTCTGAGGATCCAGCCTCCACCGGCCACGCCTTCGAGTTCCGCATCAATGCCGAGGACATCCTCAACGGCTTTGCCCCCTGCCCCGGCACCATCGTCTCATTCGAGCCACCCACTGGCCCCGGCATCCGCGTCGATTCGGCTGTCCGCTCGGGATCCATTATCCCGCCGTACTATGACTCGCTCATCGCCAAGCTCATCGTCTGGGGACCCACGCGCGAGGTAGCCCTCGCCCGCTCGCGCCAAGCGCTGCGCGAGTTCGACGTCTCCGGCGTGCGCACCGTGCTGCCCTTCCACCGCGACATGATGGACGAGCCAGCACTTATTGGCACCGCGTCTTCCGCTGAGGCCGATGCCGGTGCCAGCGACATCGGCGTGTTCACCGACTGGCTCGACCACAATTACCGGCCCTCTGCCGCCAACCAGGTAGACAAGGTCGAAGCAATCTACACCAAGCGCCGGACGGTCGCGGTAGAAATCGACGGCAAGCTCGTCAATATCGGCGTGCCCATGGATTTCCTCGCTGGTGCTGGTGCCGGCGCTGGCGCGGGCGCCGCGGGTGATTCTGATGCCACCGCCCCCTCGACGGCCGGGGCGCAATCTACCGACGATAACGCGGTCACCTCCCCCTTCGAGGCCAACCTCGTGACCTGGAATGTATCCGATGGCGATAGCGTCTCCGAGGGCGATTCCATCGCCACGGTCGAGGCCATGAAGATGGAATCTGCCATCAAGGCCCCGCGCGGCGGCACCATCAAGATCCTTGCTGAAGAGGGCGACCGCCTGGATTCCGCGACGGTGATTGCGACCATCGACTAGCGCGTGCTGCCTGCCGGTTGGCCCGCGCACCTACCTGGGCGCCTGGCCGCGCAAATACTCGCCAAGGTAGGGCAAGAGGAAACGCACGGTTCCATAGCGGCGGCTAGCGATGAGATCGCGCTCTAATAGCAGCTTGCGGGCCATGGAAATGGCATTGGGAGTCTTGCCCAGGTGCGCCGCGATGGCACCGGTGGGAATATCAGCCCCGTGTTCGGTTTCCAGCTCCGCCATGGCGTTGAGAAAAGCGCGCTGGGCGTCAGGAACATTCTTCAACGCAATCCTGTGCACCTGGTTGCCCATATGCGCTGGAATCTCGCGCGCAATGGAGGACACGTGACGCTCCTCGATGGCATCCGCCCCATCGAGTACCGCACGGGTCCACGCCAAAGCGCCGACCAGCTGCAATAAGTACGGATACCCCTGCACCAATGCGGTCGCGTCTTTTAAAGCGCGCTCGCTAAAACCGCGACCAGCCGCGGTAGCGGTGCTGCGCAGGGTATCGGCCACGGTGGCATCATCAAGCAGCCCCAAATCCAGCCTTTGAGCGCGACGCAAAAAGGTGGTGCCCTCATGCTCCAATAGCTCTTCTACCCCAAACGTCAATCCCGCGGCGGCGAAGGCGATATCGTATTCGTCGCGAATGAGATCCTGGATGGCGGTTGCGAGCTGTGCAAGCTCATCCACGCTGGCCGCTTGCACCTCATCAACCGTCAACAAGACGCCCGCATCATGGGCACGCGCGGACTTCAGGAGGCTGCGCAGCCGCGAGACCAGGCTGGGCTGGGCCTGGTTGTGGGGCAATTGCGTCGTCACAGATCCCACGCCCGCCACCGAGAATCCCGTGATCTTGCGGCCAGGAGTCTCCGTATAGTCCAGCTCCTCGATGGCTTCCGGAATCGTGGAATCGCGCAACTGCGTCACCATCTGGGCATCCGCATAGGCGCGGATAACTACCCACCCAAGGCGGCGCGCGGATTCTTCAAACTCATTGAGAAGTACCGTTTTTCCCACCCCGCGCGTACCGCTGACTAGCAAGGCGCGCTGCATGCTGCCCACACCGCCCACCAGCCCATAGTTAAACGAGCTGATTTCAAATTCGCGCCCGGCCAACTGCACCGGCGACGCGCCGAAACTGGGGCGAAAAGGATTCTTATCCGGAATCACTCTGACAGACCTTCCATTTAGATCCTTTAGAACTATGGTTTAAGTTTAGATCCTTTAGAACTTCGCCGCCTCTTTAGAACTTTTAGATCTTTAAGTCATACGGAATGGCCGTTGACGCCTCACCCATTCAGTAAGGTGAGGGACATGCTTTCCCAGTCCGTCGCCACCGCTTTGCGCCAAGAGATGTCGGCCGGCAATTTTCAGCCCGGCGAGCAACTCAGTGAGGTAAAGGTGGCTGAGCAATTCGGTTGCTCCCGCAATACCCTCCGCGAGGCGTTTACCACGCTCGCCGCCGAGCGCCTGGTCGAGCGCATCCCTCACCGCGGCGTCTTCATCGCCACCCCAGATTCCGCCTATATCCGCGATTTATTCGCCGCCCGCGCCGCCATCGAGCCGTCCGCCGCGCGGTGGGGCGCGTTTGCCGATGCCCCCTCGCTCATCTCCCTCGCCTCCTCCGCCTTCGAGTGCGCGAAGCGCAATAAGCCTCAGGAAGTCTCCTCCATCAACCAGCGCTTCCACCAAGCACTGGTAGCAGGGCTAGGTTCCGCTACCTTGGATGAGCAGATGAGCAACCTGCTCGCGCGCATGCGGCTTACCTTTTTATTGGTCATCCCGCGCTACCCGCAGCTGCACGCCGAGCACATTCAAGGCAACGTTGATGTGGCCACGCTCATCGCGGATGGAAAACGGGAAGAGGCCACCACGCACTTGCGCGATAGCCTCTTAGAAACTTGCGATACCATCTTGTCCTTCACGGACTAATTAAGCGGCGGGGTATATGCCTATGGGATGAGGTACTCCGCATCGCGGGCATTGGTCACCAGCATCTTGCCCGGCGCATGGGAAATGGCCAGCTCTGGCTTTGATTCCATCACGATGGCCTGCGGAGTAACCCCACACGCCCAAAAGACGGGCAGGCAACCTTCTGGAATGTCCACCGCATCACCAAAGTCTGGGTGCGCTAAATCCGCGATACCGATGGCCGCCGGATCCCCCACGTGCACCGGCGCGCCATGCACGGACGGATAGCGGGAGGTAATGCGCACCGCATCGGAGACCTGCGATGCCGGAATCGGGCGCATCGATACCACCATCGGTCCGGAAAATACGCCCGCAGGAGTAGTAGGAATATTCGTCCGGTACATCGGCACATTGCGTTGCTGTTTAATATGCGCGATCTCGATGCCCGCATCCACCAACGCCGTTTCAAAGGTAAACGAACAGCCGATAAGGAAGCTGACCATGTCGGGGGTGTAATGGGAGGTGGCATCGGCAAGCGTGGCCGTGTGCTCACCATGCTCAAAGATGCGATAGGCCGGGATATCGGTGCGGATATCGCCGCCAGGTAGCAGATCCGAGGTGTACTGGCCCGCCTCAAGCACGCCGACGATGGGGCACGGCTTGGGGTTGCGCTGGGCAAAAAGGAGGAAGTCGAAGGCGTATTCGCTGGGCAGCGAGAGCAGGTTGGCCTGCATGTAGCCCTGCGCGTGCCCGGCGGTGGTGGTCATCTCGTGGGTGCGCGCAAACTCGCGTACCTCTTCTGGCGTCTGCATTATGCCCATATCGCTGTAATTCCTGAAACTGCTCGAAGCCCGATGAAAATGGTCAGCAACCAGGCCAGGCTGCCAAGGATAAGCAGCCACTTTGGGTACTCATAGCCCTGCAGCAGGTCCTTGCGGCGCCAGGCCACCCACATCACCAGCGCGAAGCCGATGGGAAGGATGAGCCCGTTAATCGCACCGGCGAAGATCAAGAGCTTTTGCGGTGCGGAGTTGATTAGTACAAAAATGATCGTACAAACCGTAATGAAGATAACGGTGAAGATATTGCGGGTCCGGGCCGGGGTTTCCTGGGTGGTCACGAAGGACACCGAGGTATAAGCGGCACCGATGACGGAAGATAGGCCTGCGGCAAACAGCACCATACCGAATGCGCGGAGGCCGAATTCACCAGCTGCATGATAGAAGGCATCGGCGGCAGTATTATTTTCCTTTAGCGTGACGCCCGTGGCCACCACGCCCAACACCGCCAAGAAGAGCAGCATGCGCATAATGCCGGTAACGATGATGCCGCTGACGGAAGTCCGCGTAATGTTCTTGACGTTTTCAACGCCAGATAAGCCCGCATCGATCAACCGGTGCGCGCCGGCAAAAGTGATATAGCCACCGACGGTGCCGCCGATGATGGTGGTAATGACGAAGAAATCGATTTCCCCCGGCGCGACGGTATTCTTAAGCGCCTCCCCTACCGGCGGCTGGCTGACGATGGCCACGTACAACATGAGCAGGATCATCACCGCGCCCAGGGCGGCCACGAGGCGGTCCAGCGCCATTCCAGCGCGGCGGGAGAGGAAGATAAACACCGCAATCGCCGCCGCAATGACGCCGCCGATGCGCGCATCGATGCCCAGCATCGCGTTCAAGCCCAAGCCTGCGCCGGCGATATTACCGATATTAAAAATCGCCCCGCCGAAAAAGACGAAGCCGGCGAGCACCCAACCTAGACCGGGCAGGACGGTATTGCCCAAGGTATTGGCGCGCATTCCCGTCACGCAGAGCACGCGCCACACATTGAGCTGGATGGCAATGTCCACCAAGATGGACAGCGCGATAGCGAAGGCAAAAGAAGCGCCCATCTGGACGGTAAAGACCGAAGTCTGGGTCAAAAAGCCCGGGCCAATGGCCGAGGTAGCCATGAGGAACATGGCTCCCGCCATGGCGCCAATGCCCTTGGGCGGGGTTTTCGCATCCGCCTCCGCCCCCGCCGGTGACGGGGCGGAAGCCTGTTTTTCAGCACTCACTAGTCTCACCTTTCGTGACGCCGGTCTCTCTTAATTGTGATTCGCATCATCATAATTGCTATTACGGAGGTTGTTCAACAACATCTATAGCTAGGGGTACCACGGGGGTGATCTACGCTACTTTTCCCGTCTTTCGCCCCAGGTATTCAACTATTGTCTCTACGACCCTATTCGGGTCATTAACCAGCTCTTTTGGCCCAAACCTCAATACCGTAAATCGCTGGTTTTCGATTTCTCGTTGCCGGCGCATCTGTTCCTTGACCACTGTTTCCGGCGCTTTCCCATAAGTACCGTCGTACTTGGTATCCCCGTCGACCTCAATAATGAGCCACCCATCGATGCATAAGTCAGCCCGGTACTTTCCCAATACGCGAAATTGTGGGTACACAGTGGCCGAGGGAATCTTTTCAATAATTAACGCCCGCAACAGCGACTCGTACGGTGATTCAGAACCGGCATACGCATGCTCCACCACCATTTTCATGGGGAGAGGCCCCTTCATCCGAGCCATTACTGCCCGGGTTTCCTTTAGTTCTTCTACCGAAACTAGGCCCGCACGCAATGCGGAATCGACCGCAACAAGCCCCTCCGCAAACCCATGTAGCCTGGCGATATCCAAGCACGTCCGCGCCGGATTCGTCATCCGAACCCCAGACCTTTCCACCGATGTCTCCCCTATACGTGACATTCGGTAGTACTTTCGCGGCCAGTGCGTTTTCGGTGGGATACTTCCTGAAGGTGAAGCGAGTTCGACGACCTCATTTCTCCGCGGAATTACCCAAATTCCCCAAATACGCGCAGCCGACTTAGCCACCAATGACGCTCGGTGCGCACTTAGGCCGGCCGCTAAAGTAAGGGCAAGCTGTTGCTTATGCCATGGCCAGCTTTCCCACGTCGTTGTTTTCACTGCAATCCATGGAGCGACTCGCTTTAATTCGCCCGTGTACAGCGCGGGATAGTAAGGACTAGTTGAACCTGCGTAACGAAGATTAATTAACTCATGATTTAACATGCTCTTTATCTTCGCGGCTTCCTAGAGAAACTGCCGGGCGTGATGCTCCAAATGGTCACATTCTGAGCTCTCCGCCGGCAATCTGCACCGAACGGGTGACGGTCCACGGAGCGGACGGCCAGCATCTGTTGCGGAAGGCTAGGTAGTCGGCCGCTTTCAGTCAGGGGTTGGAGGGTCAGCCTCCTATGGTCAGCCTCCTATGGTCATCCTCCACTGCAATAACTGAGCAAACTAGCGCCTCAAATATCGCAAATCTTCTTCAAATGTTGCATGGGACCCTGCACTTTTGCGGAGCAACCTAAAGAGGCCTTTGAGCAACCGGTTGCGGAGCAACCTGAAGGGGCCTTTGCACAGCCCATTTCGGAGCTTCCTGAAGGGGCCTTTGCGCAGCTTCCTGAACAATCCGTTGCACAGCTCTTTTGTGGCACTGTTGCGAGACTGGCCGCAACGAGTCCTAGAACTATCGCGAACAGTCACGAATCGAGTCCACTACAGGCGCGTGCAGTTCACCGCTGGAATGGGGCGTGATTTACTAGAACCAATGGAACCCCTCGAACTCTCTGCACTCACCGGTACGCAATCGCGCACCTACGGCACCCGCAAAATCACCAAGAACATGGTGTCTGCTCCGGTCCATGTGGCAATCGCCCTGTGGGACGAACGCTGGGATTCAGCGCAGGACGGAACCATCGAGGGCTGGGTCATCGCGGTCAACACCCCGCAGGCACGCTTCGTGCGCAAAGGCCAGATTAAAAAGGGCGATATCGTCAAAGTTGCAGTAAGCGAGCTACAGCGCGCCCTGCGCGGGATCGATGGGAGCACTTGGATTGTCACTGGTCGCAGGCAAAATGCGCTGCGAGCGGCACTCGAGAAGCGCGGCTATACGGTGACGGGGAGCTTTGCGGGGGAGAATCGGGCATCGGCAAGCGCGAGCTCCGCACGCCGCAAACAAGCTGGCCTGACCGCACGAAAGGCGCGCAAGCTGGGCGAGGCCCCAAAACAGAAGGAAGCCAACAAGGTCGAAACGCCAGAGGCTAAATGGTGGCCGAACTTCTCGCACACAACGTCGTGGCCGGCGGGCGCGGTGGTGCGCATCGCTACCGATGCCTCCTCCGATACCGTATTCAAGGGCTCGATGTGTTTCGTGGCGGGAAACGGTGACTACCGCCTGCGCACCCGCGAGACGAAAGCTAGCACAGACGAACTGGAGCTAGAAGCGCTTACGCTAGCCTTAAAGTACCTGCTCAAGGTAGGTGCGACGAAGGCCGTCATCGAATCCGACTCCGTTGCGGCATTGGATGCGGTCGACCACATTGTGCACAAGAAAGGCTCGAAGGCGGCACGGCCGGGACGCAGGTGGCGTGGCGTATCGTCTGGTGCGCGGTCCCGATTCCAACAGGCCTGGGGCGACCTAGAAGGCACCTGCGAGGTGGATATCCGCCGTGTGCTCGGCCATGCCGGGGATCCACTCAATCGCGCCGCCGATCAGATTGCGTATATGGGGCTGCGCGCTATTGCCCACCCCATGAAGCAATCGCGGCCTACCTTGCAAAGCGGGATCAGTAAGGCACTCAAGGCGCTATAGCCTCGGTTACCTCCGCAGTCGCCGCCACAGAATTCGCACTGCGGAATGCGGGGTCGCCGCGACCTCGCGCAGGTAATTGCGCGGCATCGACAGCCACGGCGTGCGCGCGGGGTGAACGTTAATTGCAATGCCCAAATGCCAGGCCCACAAAGTGGTGCGCAGGGCATGGAAATCGTTGGTAACCACCTGCAATACGGCATCTGGTGCAAGGCTGTGCGCGTTTTCTAGGTTTTCATTTGTACTGGTAGCAGCCGGTTCCACAAGCACATGCCTAGGATCAACGCCTCGTTTGATGAGGTATTCGGCCATCGCGCCCGCTTCCCCGCGGCCAGAGACGATGACTGTCTGCCCAGAATAGAGTTCAAGCGTCTTATCCAAACGAGACCGCAGCATGGCGCCCGGATGACCGTGGGTAACACGGGAGCCTAAAACAAGGAGCGGATCGCGCGGGGAATTTTCCATGCTCATTAGCTTAGACCGGCGCGAATCCTTGACAGGCACAGGTACTGAACCGTAAATTGGAACACAAGTGTGCAATCGATTGCACAACCCGTCGAAGCTGCTCTACCCCCTAGGAGCCGAAATGGCCGCAACCACCCTCAAGAACGTAGCCGCCGCTGCTGGGGTGTCCATTTCCACCGCCTCGCGCGCACTGGCAGGTAATCCAGCTATTTCCGCAGCCACCCGCACGCGCGTAGAACAGGCAGCCGTACAGCTCAATTATCGTCCAAATGCCCAGGCACGCGCGCTGCGCAACGCACGGTCCAATGCCATCGGCCTCGTCATACCAAGCCTGGATAACTCGTATTTCGCAGCCATGGCCGCCGCAATTGAGCAAGAAGCTAATGCTCACGGTGTCGCCACCATGATTACCAGCTGCGGCGAGGATCCTGCGCGTTTGGAACGGGCCCTCGATGCCCTCACGCAGCGGCAGGTCGATGGAATAATTACTGTTCCCCTCGATGGCGCAGAAGATGCCATCCGCCAGGCCTATTCCCATCGACCGTTGCTATTGATTGACCGAACTCTGGGGGAATTTCCCGCCGTGATTTCTGATCCTGGACCGGGAATGCATAAGGCAATTGCGCAGCTCAAGGACAAAGGCCATACCTCGATTGGCTATCTTTCCGGCCCCCAAGAAACCTCTACCGGCAGGCAGCGCCTCGCTGTCTTTACACAAGCAACTCGCGACCTTGATATCCACATTCACCACGGCAGCTTCCGGCACCGAGAGGGATACAAGGGTGCGATCGAACTACTTAATGCAGGGGTTACGGCCATCATTGCCGCTGATTCGATGATGACTGCGGGCGCCTTAGAAGCCTGTCATAATTCAGGCAAGGCCATTGGAGAAGAAGTCGCACTCGTCGGTTTCGATGACTTCATTTACCTGCGCTTCCAACCGGCACCTATATCCGTAGTGGACCAAAACGTCGATCATATGGGCAAGATAGCCACCGCAGAGCTCATTGCGGCCATCAAAAATAAGCGCCCGCCTCAAGGATCGATAACCGATACGCGATATATCCCCCGCATGTCCACCGCATTCACCGTAGAATCCGATTCATAGGAGGATTTCCAATGAGCAAACTCACCGTCGTCGGATCGATTAATGCTGACCTTATTGTCCACGCCGAACGCCACCCGCACCCCGGCGAAACCTTGCTGGGCTCTGGCGGCGAGATCCTCGCTGGCGGCAAGGGCGCAAACCAAGCGGTCGCCGCCGCGCAATTGGGCGCCAATGTAGCTTTCGTCGGCGCGGTCGGCTCCGATCCCTACGCCGAGCCCGCCATGCACTACATGCACAGCTCCGGCATCGATCTCAGAGCGGTGGAACAGTCCGATACCACTACCGGCTTGGCGGTCATCACGGTCTCCGCCGATGGGGAAAACACCATCGTCATCTCCCCCGGTGCAAACGCTCTTGTCGATGCCCCCTTCGTCACCGCCCGCCAATCCACCATCGCCGATGCGGACGTCGTCTTGCTCCAGGGCGAAATCCCCGCTTCCGGTTTCAAAGCCGCCGTCGATGCCGCCCAAGGACGCGTGGTCGTCAACCTCGCCCCAGTCATCGAGGTGGACCGCGACGCCCTCCTGCAGGCCGATCCCCTCATGGCCAACGAGCACGAGGCTGGCCTCATCCTTGAACAACTGGGCCTTTCTTCCACCGGCACCCCGCGCGAGCTCGCCCACCGCCTCGTCTCCGCCGGCTTTAAATCGGTGGTGCTGACCCTCGGGGCCGAAGGCGCCTACGTCGCAACGCCCGAATCCAACACGGACATCCCCACCCCACAGATCACCGCAGTCGATACCACCGGCGCAGGCGACGCCTTTGCCGGAGCCTTTTGCACCAAGCTCCTTGAAGGCGCCACGCTTGTCGATGCCGCCACCTTCGCCGCCCGCGTCGGTGCCTTCGCCGCCACCAGCGCCGGCGCCCAGCCGTCTTATCCCACGACCTCTTCACAATTGCCAGAAGTCACGCAAGAATAGAACTGTGTTCGGCGGCATCTAGCCGTAAATTGGTTCGGACTCAAATCCGGCAAGAATCCAATGCCACTGCCACACGGGCTTGTGAACGTGCGACGTGAAGTTGGTGCGGTCCTCGTCTGCTTCGATTATTTGCTGCACTACATCAACTAAGTGGTGCTTCACGCAGCTCCCCGAGTACCGCAACACCGTATAGCCTTTCAGTGCAGCGTTATTTCCCTTCCATCGGTCCTTAATGAAGGTACCTAGGTCTTCAGCCTTGTGGTAGTCGTAACCATCAATCTCTACCGCCACCTTCCCCACCACAATGTCCCACAGGTACGGACCGATTTGATGGTTAACCTGCACCTTTTTACCGCGCTTCTGCAATGCGCGGGTCACCTTCCTCTCCGCTTCACTATCGGCACCGATGGCGGCCTTTTTGACCAGTTCTTTGACCCTTGCCGGTACCCGAGAGATAGCGCCCCATTCCTTCTCTAGGGCTTGTTTCCCACGTCGCGTCTGATAGCGCGCTTCTAGCATCGCCAGCGCTTCTGCTTCGTCTACTTCTCCCGCAGCCAAAAGGGGATTCTGAACAGGAAGGCCATCATGGCTAAAGGTCGTTGTCTGTCGCGTACGCTGCACCTTTAACCAAGTAGAGTTCGCCAGCGGGTGCTCGTAGGCACAATGCAGCGGAAAGGTCAGTTCCTTCTTGGAATAGAGCTCAACCGCAGATTTCCCCGCGAGCATTATTCCAGGCCATTTTTCATGCACGATGTAAGCGAGCTCGAATGGCGTAGGTTTCCGCCACGTATACAGCCCACGGCGAATTTTAATTATCTTGCCGCTGGCCAGACCGGCCCTCAGTTGCCTTTGATTCAACCCCGATACTAAAAGTTCCTTCATCTACTCCCCCTCGGAACACTTACGCCCCGAGTGGAATTGTAAGTGAGGCGGCACGGACTCGCAGGGCCACGTGCCACCGACCTCAGCCCTGAGGCGTCCATAATGACCGCGTTCCTCTAAATATCAGGCCGAAAAATGAAGAAACGCGGTTGTTTTGAACGCAGCGCCGCCCGATGAACGCCCTAGGAGCCAGGAAACCTACGCAATCATACAAAATGTCCAAAACAACCGCGTTCTTATAAAAATCGGGTCCAAAATTGGAGAAACGCGGTTGTTTTGGACACAGGGTACTAGGGACTACTCCCCTAGCAGCTTCGAGCGGAGGTTCTTATCCTTCTGCTCGACTTCCTCTGCCATCTTTTCTTGGTAGGCGACCATCTTGTTTTGCAGCGCGGGGTCTCCGGCACCCAGGATGCGGGCGGCCAGCAGGCCGGCGTTCTTTGCGCCGCCGATGGAGACGGTAGCCACGGGAACACCGCTAGGCATCTGCACGATAGAAAGCAGGGAGTCTAGGCCATCGAGGTCCTTGAGCGCGCGCGGGATGCCGATAACGGGCAGCGGCGTGGCCGCTGCAACCATGCCTGGCAGGTGGGCGGCGCCACCGGCGCAGGCGATGATGGCCTTAAGGCCGGAGGAGTGCGCTGCCTTGGCGTAGGCCAGCATCTTTTCCGGGGTGCGGTGGGCGCTGACCACGCCAACCTCAATGGGGATGCCGAAGTCCGCGAGGACTTCCGCTGCGGGTTTGACGGTGGGCCAATCCGAATCTGAGCCCATGATGATTCCTACCTGCGGTTCCATAATGTCCTTTCTAGGTTTTAAGAGTTATGCCCACGTTGCGTGCATCAGAAAGTGCGCGGCCTGCCGGGCGGCATCGCGGGTCTCATCGAGTGATGTACCAGCGACATTGACGTGGCCGATCTTGCGGCCAGCGCGGTGTTCCTTGCCGTACAGGTGAATCTTGGCGTGCGGGTAGCGTTCCATGACCTCGCGCACACGCTGCGGCATCGGCATCTTGGGATCTTCGTCCGCGCCGAGCACATTTGCCATAACGGTCACCGGGGCTAGGGCGTCCACCGCACCCAAGGACAGGTCGAGTACGGCGCGCAGGTGCTGTTCGAACTGCGAGGTCACGCAGCCATCCTGGGTCCAGTGGCCGGTATTGTGCGGGCGCATGGCCAATTCATTAACGGAGATATCCTCGCCACGCTCACCATTGAAGGCGAAAAGCTCCACGGCCAGCACGCCGGTCACGCCGAGGGATTCGGCAATGCTAAGACCCAGCGCAGAGGCACGTTCGGCCAGCTCAGGCGAGAGATCGGGCGCGGGCGCGATGGCCTCGGCACAGATGCCGTTGGCCTGGCGGGACTGGGTAATGGGCCAGACCTTGGCTTCACCGGATGGGCGGCGCGCTACCAAGATGGATAGCTCGCGGGTCAGATCCACTTTCTCTTCGGCCATGAGCGGCGTGCCGGCATCTAATAGCTCAGCGACGAGCTCATCAAGATCGGCATCCGAAGGAAACCACACGCCCTTGCCGTCATAGCCACCGCGGCGGGCCTTGAGACAAACGCGCCCGTCTACGGCATCGAAAAAAGCGCGGGCATCAGCAACGGATTCGATTGCGCTAAACCGCGGAACGGGCGCCCCCAGTGCGGAGAGCTTTTCCCGCATGTCCAGCTTGTCCTGGGCATAGCGCAGGGCGCTGGGCTGGGGCTGGATGTTAAAGGAGGCATCGATAAGCGCGGCGGAATGCTCATTGGGCACATGCTCATGCTCGAAGGTAACCGCATCCGAGCCGCGGGCTGCCGCGAGCAGATCCTCGTACTTGTGGTAATCGCCCACCACGATGTCCGGGGTGACCTGCGCGGTCGAAGAATCCGGACTACCAGCAAGAATCCGCAGATGAATATCGAGTTCCGCGGCGGCAGGTTGCATCATGCGCGCCAGCTGACCATCGCCACAGACAGTTACAATAGGTTTTGAGACACTCACGCCCACAATATTAGCTTGGATACCATGTTTACCCGTCATTCGATCTTCCAGAACTCCCTCATGAGCGCCCTCCTTGATGGCATTTATGACGGCGAGATGACCATCTCTGAGCTGCTAGGAAAGGGCAATTTTGGCATCGGGACTTTTAACGGCCTCGATGGTGAAATGATCATCTTGGACGGGACCTGCTACCAGCTGCGCGGCGATGGCTCCGCGCGGGTTGCGGACCTGGACCAGCAAACTCCTTATGCCGTGGCCACCAACTTTGTGCCGCGCATTCTTGTCGATGCCCCACGGGGCCTGCGCCGCGACGAACTTTCCGCCTTCATCGATGAGGTGGAACCTTCCGCGAACTACATGTACGCCGTCCGCATCACGGGCAGGTTTTCTGAGGTCACTACGCGCACCGTGGTCAAACAAACCAAACCCTATCCCCCAATGACGAAGGCGGTCGGCGGCGATAAAGAGCTGCACTTTAGCGATGTCGAGGGCGTCATCGGCGGCTTCCGCACTCCCGTGTACGAGCGCGGGATTTCGGTGCCTGGCTGCCACGTGCACTTTATCGACGCCGCGCGGCAATCCGGCGGACATGTGCTGGATTACACCGTGGATGAGGCGAAAATCGAGCTCTGCCCCGGTTCCGATCTAGAACTGCGCCTGCCGCTGACCCAAGAATTCAGCAGCGCTAATCTCGCACCGGAGGATCTTGATAAGCAATTGCACTCCACCGAGGTTAAAACCAAGGGCGATCATTAATAATCTCTGCCACCTGCTTTGACTTGGCTACGGTGGGAAAATACATGGCCCTGTCCCAGCCATTGAGCGCAATGGAGATACCGCCGCGGCGCTTGCGGGCGCCGCGAATATCTTCCAGCGGAATTGAATCGATGTGGCGGCCTTCCCGCACGATGACGCGGCGATTGGTCACGATGAACCGCTTGCGGCGAGCCTTATAAAACGGAATGAGAAAGCGCCACGTGCTCAGCCCGGCCCACAAGACTACGAGGCCATTGCGCAGTATTGGTTCTACCCCCTCGGCATCGCACCAGCCGATGGCAATCCACAGCACGCCCGTAATGAGGATGAGCTCCAAGAATGGGAAAACGAGCGCGCGAAACGGCGCGGACACGTCCGCGCGCTTAACCTCGCCTTGGCCCATCTTCATCAATCCCATAGCCATGGATAGTACCAGTGCGAGGCCGTGCTGCTCAGTCCACGCGGACTCCGCAGCACCTGCCGCGCGATGCCTATCGTGCGGCGCCTATCGTGCCGGGCGCAGATGCGTCACGTCGCCGGCGGAGTAGTACTCGCCCGCGACGTTAATGCGTCCGTCATCGCCGATGCCTTCGACGCGGCCGATGACATCGCCAGTCGGGGTCTCCAACCGCACCTCCTGGTCAATGGATGAGCACACCGCCCGGTAATCCTGCATCAGCTGCGGATCCTGGTTCTCCCACTGCGTAATGCGGCGGCGCAGGTTTTTCAGCACGGTAATGGCCAGCTCGGTGCGATCGGTATCGCGTCCTTCAAGCGCCAACGAGGTCGCCTTTTCAATGGGCAATTCCTCGCGGGTGAGCGTGACATTAATGCCCATACCCACGACCACGCGCGCGGAGGGCGCCTGCCCGCCGACGGCCTTATTTACCTCGGCCTTATTGACTTCAGTCTTGTTGACCTCGGCTTTGTTCAGCTCTGTTTTGTTGAGCTCAGTCTTATTGACCTCGGTCTTCGGTGCGGACTTGAAGGCTTGGCCCACAGGACCGGCCTCGGCAAGGATGCCGCAGAGTTTATTGCCATCTATATGCACGTCATTCGGCCACTTCAGCACGGAGCCCTCGATGGAATCGGTCACGGCCAGGCCCGCTGCCAGCGGAAGCGTACCCAAGTAATCGAGGGAATCGGGCAAGAGCAGCACGGAAAAGATCACCTGGGATCCGGCAGGCGCCGTCCACGCCCGGCCGAGGCGGCCTTTGCCGGACAACTGCTCATCGGCAAGCAGCACGGTGCCATCGGCGATATTGGTGGCCTGCATCAAATCGGTATTAGTGGAACCAGTCTGATCCACAAAATCGATGGTGGTGAAGTCCTCTGCCAGGGCGGTGCGGATGCGGTGCTTATCAAGTGCAGTCATAGATTCCAAGATACCGTCCGCTGGTGGTGCTAGTGTGTTGCGCATGGCAAAGGTCACTTTTGAAAAGGTAAATATCACTTACCCCGGCGCGGCGGCGCCCACCGTGAAGGAATTGGACCTAGAAATCGCGGACGGCGAGTTCCTCGTTTTGGTGGGCCCTTCTGGCTGCGGCAAGTCCACGACGCTGCGCGCGTTGGCCGGCCTTGAACCAACGTCTAGTGGCCGGATTTTAATCGATGATGCAGACGTCACGGGCCTTGAACCGGGTGATCGCGATATTGCGATGGTTTTTCAAAATTATGCGCTCTACCCACACCTTTCTGTGGAAGAAAACATGGGCTTTTCGCTCAAGCTGGCCAAGCTCCCCAAGGCTGAAATCAAGCAAAAGGTCCAGGATGCAGCGGAGATGCTGGGATTGAACGAGTTCCTCAAGCGCAAGCCCAAGGACCTATCGGGTGGTCAGCGCCAGCGCGTTGCCATGGGCCGTGCCATTGTGCGCAACCCTAAGGCCTTCCTCATGGATGAGCCGCTCTCTAACCTGGATGCGAAGCTGCGCGTGCAAACCCGTACGGAGCTTGCGAGCCTGCAGCAGCGGCTTGGGACCACCACGGTCTACGTCACCCACGATCAGGTAGAGGCCATGACGCTGGGGCACCGGGTAGCGGTGCTGAAAGATGGCGAATTGCAGCAGGTTGCCCCACCGCGCGAGCTTTATGCGGAGCCAGCAAACGAATTCGTCGCCGGTTTTATTGGTTCGCCTGCGATGAATATCTTTGACCACAACGGCGAGCGCCTGGGCGTTCGGCCCGAAAACATGCACCTCAATGAGGGCGCAGAGGGCCTGCGCGGCACGGTAGACCTAGTTGAAGAATTGGGTTCCGAATCCTTTGTCTACGCCACGGTGGGTAGCGCACGGTTCGTGGCCCGCTGTGAAGGCACCCCGCCGCAGCGCGGTGACGAGGTTATATTGACCTTTGATGAAAGCGCTGCACACCGCTTCGATCCAGAAACTGGGCAACGCATCTCCACTTCCTAAATTACCCCCCCCATTTAGAGGTGAATAATCAAAATCTATTCTGCGCGCGGTGTTTGTAAATTATTTTTAAGGTACACCCAAGCTTTCTGAAAGGTGAATTCCCCATGAAGAAGTACTTCATTCGCACCACAGTCGCCACCACGGCAGTACTGGCGTTGGCCGGCTGCTCCACGTCTGACGATGGTGCAGATAACGCGGATGGCTCCGCATCCGGTTCCGGTTCCGGCGCTGACTCACACGGCCC
Source organism: Corynebacterium sp. KPL1814 (assembly GCF_000478175.1). Classification (GTDB taxonomy): domain Bacteria; phylum Actinomycetota; class Actinomycetes; order Mycobacteriales; family Mycobacteriaceae; genus Corynebacterium. The sequence continues at coordinate 228,371 of NZ_KI515778.1, read as the reverse complement.
CATCACCTTTGCCATGGGCAAGAACGACACGGATAAGATCACTCCCATCATCGATAAATGGAATGAAGAAAATCCGGATGAAAAGGTCACGCTCAAGGAGCTCGCGGGCGAGGCCGATGCCCAGCGCGAAACCCTGGTGCAATCCCTCCAGGCCGGCAACAATGACTACGATGTCATGGCTCTCGACGTAGTCTGGACCGCGGAATTCGCCGCCAACCAGTGGCTCCAGCCGCTCAACGGTGACTTCGAGACCGATACCTCGGAGCTCTTGCCGGCCACCGTGGAATCGGCCACCTACAACGACGTGCTGTATGCGCTGCCGCAAAACACCAATGGCCAGCTCCTCTTCCGCAATACTGAACTCGCGGACGCTACCCCGGAGAAATTCGCCGACCTCGAATCCGCCTGCAAGGAACTGAAAGACGGCAAGAATTGCCTGACCACCCAGCTCAAGCAGTACGAGGGCTTGGCTCTAAATACCGCCGGCTTCATGGAGGGCTGGGGCGGCTCGGTGCTTGACGATGACGGCAATGCCACCGTCGATTCCAAGGCAGCCCAGGAAGGCCTGCAGGCCATGGTGGATGCGTATGAAGACGAAATCATCTCCAAGGACTCCACCGCCGCCACCGAGGAAGAGACCAACATGGCCTTCACCGAAGGCAAGACCGCCTTCGCAGTGAACTGGCCCTACATGTACACCAACGCCGTAGATGCCGGCATCGACGTTGAGGTCCAGGCACCGCTGGGCAAGGACGGCGTTGGCGTGTCCACCTTGGGCGGCTACAACAACGGCATCAACATCAATTCCAAGAACAAGGGCACCGCCCTGGACTTCATGAACTTCATCATCAACGAGGAGAACCAGAAGTCCTTTGCTGAGCAGTCCTTCCCGCCGGTTCTTTCCTCCATCTACGATGACCCACAGCTGCAGGAGGAATTCCCCTACCTGCCAGCGCTGAAGGAATCCCTGGAAAACGCCGCACCGCGCCCGGTATCGCCGTTCTACTCCGCCATCTCTAAGGCCATTCAGGACAACGCGTATGCCGCGCTTACCGATGGCAAGTCTGTCGAGGATGCCACTTCCGATATGAAGGCGGCCATCGATTCTGCTTCGCAGGGTTAAAGAAACGCTCCCTGCACCTCGTATCCCACGAGCAGGGAGCATGCTGAAAACGGAGAAATACATAGCGAACCGCTAGTACACAATTGGGTGAGGAAGGCGCATACGCCACTGCCTCACCCTTTGTGGTTTTCCCACCCTAGTTGGGGATAGAATCTAGCGCACGAGAAATCATCTTAACTCAGAAAGGCGAACTCCCGTGGTCACCACTTCGCCGACGCAACAGACGCACTCATCATCGAAAAAGCCCAAGCGCGCCACTAGCACCTCCAGGTTTGCTAATTTCGGGCGCCCGGCCGCGCTGATCGCCCCGGCGCTCATCGTGCTGGGCATCATCATCGGTTATCCCATCGTGCGCGCCGTCATCCTGTCTTTCCAAGGAAACCGGCAGCTGAACCCCAAAACGGGCATCTTTGAAGAAGGCGGTTTTGCCGGCCTAGACAATTACCTGTACTGGATCAATAACCGCTGTGTTTCCGGTGCGGGGGAAATCACGACGTGCCCGCCCGGTGTTATCGCCACCGACTTTTGGCCCGCCGTTAAAATCACGCTGTTTTTCACCGTGGTCACCGTCGCCCTGGAGACCATCCTCGGCATGTTCATGGCCATCATCATGAACGGCGAGTACCGCGGCCGCGGCTTGGTGCGCGCCGCCGTGCTTATCCCTTGGGCCATTCCTACCGCCGTGACCGCCAAGCTGTGGCAGTTCATGTTCGCCCCAGAGGGCATCGTCAATTCCTTGCTTGGTACGAATATCGCCTGGACCACGGACCCGTTTTATGCGCGCTTTGCCGTTATCATCGCAGACGTGTGGAAGACCGCGCCGTTTATGGCGCTGCTCATCCTGGCTGGCCTGCAGATGATCCCCAAGGACGTCTACGATGCTGCCCGCGTCGATGGTGCCAACCGCATCCAAACCTTCTTCCGCATCACCCTGCCGCTGGTGCGCCCAGCCCTGATGGTGGCCGTGCTCTTCCGCACCCTGGATGCGCTGCGCATGTACGACCTTCCCGTCATCATGATTTCGAGCTCGTCTAACTCCCCTACCGCCACCATTTCCCAGCTGGTGGTGGAAGATATGCGCCAAGGTAACTTCAATTCCGCCTCGGCGCTATCCACCCTTATCTTCTTGCTCATCTTCTTCGTCGCCTTCATCCTCATCCGCTTCCTCGGCGCGGATGTCTCCGGCAGAAAGGGTGCAAAGTAATGCGTAAATTCGGACACTACGCGGGCATTATCTTCATCATGTTCTGGGGCCTTGCTCCCTTTTATTGGATGGTGGTCACCGCCCTGCGCAGCCAGGAATTCACCTTCGATACCACGCCCTGGCCAACGCATATCACGCTCGATAATTTCCGCGATGCCCTCGCAACGGATAAGGGCAATGACTTCCTCGGCGCGCTGGGCAACTCGCTGTTCATCTCGCTCGCGACCACCGCGGTAGCCGTCTTAGTCGGCGTATTTACCGCCTATGCGCTCTCCCGCTATGACTTTCCCGGCAAGGGCATCGTCACCGGCATCATCTTGGCGGCCTCCATGTTCCCCGCTATCGCGCTAGTTACCCCGCTCTTCCAACTCTTTGGCCGCTTGGAATGGATCGGCACCTACCGCGCGATGATCATCCCGAATATCTCTTTCGCCCTGCCACTGACGGTCTATACCCTGCTCAGCTTCTTCCGGCAGCTGCCGTGGGAGCTTGAGGAGGCCGCCCGCGTGGATGGCGCTTCACGTGCCCAGGCATTCCGCCTCATCCTCCTGCCGTTGGCCGCACCGGCGCTCTTTACCACCGCGATCATTGCCTTTATCACCACGTGGAATGAATTCATGTTGGCCAAGCAGCTATCCACGACGGGCACCGAGCCGGTCACGGTGGCCATCGCCCGTTTCTCTGGCCCCTCGGCCTTCGAGTACCCTTATGCCGCAACCATGGCGGCTGGTGCATTGGTGACCATTCCGCTTATCATCATGGTGCTCATTTTCCAGCACCGCATCGTCGCCGGGCTTACCGCAGGAGGTGTAAAGGCCTAATGCGCCGGTCCCTGCTGTGGGATTCGCTTCTCGGATTCCTCGGCTTCTTCGCGTGCCTTGCGGTCATCCAAGCCGTAGTGAACTTATTTGAAGACTCCCCCGCCATATGGCCCGGCCTAGTAGCCGGTGTGCTGTGCGCACTGACGTACCTTGCGTGGCGGGCAAAAAGAAAGGATCTGCAATGAGCTGGTACCACAACGCCGTCTTTTATCAAGCCCTAGTGGGCTCGTTTAAGGACTCTGGCAATAACGAGGCCGAAAATAAGGGCATCGGTACGCTGCGCGGGGTCATCGACAAGCTGGATTACCTCCAGTGGCTGGGTGTGGACTGCCTCTGGCTCTCGCCGTTTTATGCCTCACCGCTGCGCGATGACGGCTACGATATCGCCGATTATTACTCCATCCACCCCGATTACGGCACGATGGCGGATTTCGAGGAACTGGTTGAGGAATTGCACCGCCGCGATATGCGCATCATGACGGACCTAGCGCTCAACCACACCAGCTCCGATCACCCGTGGTTCCAGGCCTCGCGCTCCGATCCAGATGGCCCGTTCGGGGATTTCTACGTCTGGGGCGATGATCCCGAGCGCTACCCCGAAATTCGCGTCATCTTCACTGACGTCGAGACCTCCAACTGGACCTGGGACGAGGAGCGCCAGCAGTATTATTTCCACCGCTTCTACTCCCACCAGCCGGATCTCAATTACGATAACCCGGACGTGCAGGACGAGGTCTTTAATATTTTGTCCTTCTGGATGGACAAGGGCCTCGATGGCCTGCGCCTCGATGCCATCGCGTACCTCTTCGAGCGCGATGAGCTCGGCGGCGAATCCCTGCCGGAGACGGTGGAGTTCGTGGAAAAGATTCGCTCCTTTATGGATATCCACTATCCCGAGGCCGTCCTCATTGCGGAGGCCAACCAGCCGCCCAAGGAGACCATGGAGTACTACGGCTCCGGAAACCGCTTCCACATGGTCTTCAACTTCCCGGTCATGCCGCGGCTCTACCAGGCGCTCGCGCTTGGCGATGCCACCCCCGTCTACGACATCCTCGACCAACTACCGCCACTGCCCGAGGGGTGCCAGTGGGGTACCTTCCTGCGCAACCACGACGAATTGACCTTGGAGATGGTCGACGATGACGTCCGCGAGCTGATGTATCAGACCTACCTGCCAGAGGAAGGCATGCGGGCGCACGTGGGCATCGCCAGGCGGCTCATGCCGTTGATGGGCGGGGACCGCCGCAAGGTGGAGCTGATGTTTTCGCTGCTGATGACCCTGCCGGGTGCGCCCTTTATTTATTATGGCGATGAAATTGGCATGCTCGATGACACCTCTTTGCCGGATCGCTATGCCGTTCGCACCCCTATGCAGTGGGACGATAGCGAAACCGCGGGCTTTAGCGCGCGCACCCCGGCGCGGCTGCCCATCGTCGGCGGCACGTCCGTGGAATCCCAGCTCAACGATGCCACTTCCCTACTGCACAGCGTGCGCACCATGATTGCAGAGCGCCACGCGCACCCCGACCTGGGAACGGCACCCTGCGAGCCAGTGGAAACCGGTAAGGAAGGCGTGCTCGGTTACCAGCGCGGCGACCTGTTATGCCTGCACAACTTCAGTAATCGCTCCGTTGACCTAGGCCCCGTCGAGCTCGGGCCTTACGGATACGCCTGGTTGCCGGCTTAAAGCGGCCGCCTTCGGCCCTGCATAGCCGCTGCACAGCCAGCCATGCCGGTGGATGGGCCCGGCTTTGCCATTTGTGCATCCTCCACTGCAATTTGTGCATCCTCCACTGCGATAACTGAGCAAACCCGGCCCTCAGATATCGCAAATCTTCCTCAAATGTTGCAGAGGACCCTGCACTTTGGAGGATGCACTTCAGAGGATGCACTTCTAATAAGGCACCGTAGCTGCCAAAAAGAGCCCAGCTCCACACCCCATTCACAGGGCGCGGCTGGGCTCATTTTCTAATGAATTAGCTCCAGTCCGGAGCGTCTTCTAGGCGCAGCTCGGAATAGCGAGCCTCAGGGACAGTGGCAGAATATGGTTTTCCTACCGTTTCCCATACTTGATCTCGGTTACAGTGCACATCCTGGCCATCGGTATCCAGCATGGTAAAGCCCCACACCAACTTGCCTTGGGAATTTGCAGGCAAGGTGTATGGCCCAACTACCTGGTTAATCTTCCAGTGTTGTTCGCTTACATAGTTGAATCCGTAGGTCTTAGTCAGGATCTTGGCCAAATCTCCCTCTCCTTGCACGGAGCCGGAAACCTCAACGGTTTCCGTCCGCGCTTTGGATACGGTGTGTTTGACCGGCACCGGCTCAGCATTGTGGTTTGCCACGCTGGCGGCATCGGTTTGCTTGAACCAGCGGCGCTTCGCGGTGACGTAGGCGGAATTCTCCCCCGGCGTTGCGCAATGCGTGCCGGGCTTATAGTCATCGTTCCAGCGCTGGGGCAGTTCAAAGTCTCCGCCGAAGTCAGAGGCATGGGCCACTGGAACGGCCACCAAGCTCAGCGCTGCGATCGCACTAGCGATGGACTTCACCTTCAAGGTTTAACCCCAATCGTTGTTATCGCGGGTGGAGACCGCGACGTGGCGTTCCTTGGGCAGAGTTGCGGTAAATTTACCGCCATTGGCCTGCCAGGTGTGGTCGGAACCGCACACGGTCTTTTGTCCTTCGAAGTCAGAGACAACCCAGCCAGCCTTCAGCACGGCAGTCTTACCCGGAGCGATATCGTATGGGCCGACCTGCTCGCCTACCTCGTAGGTCTGGCTGGAGGTGTAGCTGGAGGAGAAGGTGAAGTGAATCAGATCCAACAGCTTGAAGTCCACACCAGCAGAAACGTCCCAAGACTTGGTCTTGGTTTCCTTGATGGAACGGGTCACTGGAAGCGGCTCATCGTTGTAGTTGGAAACGGTCCAGGTGCCGGCGGAACCGTCGAAATAGGTGCGCTTAATATCAACGGTCTGGCCGGTATCGCCAGGATTGGCGCAGCGCTCACCAATCGTGGTGGGGTTTGCAGGACCCAGGTCGCGCTGCGGCAATGCGTTGGCGGCTGGGGCAGCGAATACGCCGGTGGCAACGGCCAAAGCCGCGGTGGTGGACGCAATCTTGGAAATGCGCATGAGATGTACTCCTAGCAGGTAGTTAGTAGATGGTTTGGGTGGGTACGGGCAGATCGCGGTATTCGTCAGGGGTGACGTCTACGGTGCGGGTACTGCCGTCTTTGGAAGTGATTTTGGCTTCGGCCCAGAAACCGCTCGGGGCGGTGGTCTGTTTATAGTCCGAGGTGAGGTCGTACTTGCCGGATTTTCCGCAGTGCACCTCGCGATAGTTGATACGGGTCATGGTGGTGCCGTACTCCACGCGAACGCGCTCTCCGGGTGCAAGGTTGACGTGTTTGAGTTCAGTACCGACCGGCATGTAGGCACGTTTGATGGCGCCGACGGACTCGAGCCAGCCCTGCGGGATATCGCCCCTATTGCCTCGCCAATTGGTATAGGGATCGTGCTGGGCACCGACTACGAAGTCCGTTACCGGTGCGAATTCATAGTCACCCTGAGACCAGTTGAGGAAGTCGGTAGAATAACCGGGCTTGCGGAAGGTTGGTTTTACCGCCGTGATATCCAGCGGGTACCAGGAGTTATCGTTGGCCTCGCACTTTTCGCCTTCCTTGGGCCACGCAGGATCGCGTTGGGGTTCGGCGGCTGGTTGCATGATCTCGTCTTTGTCAGGATCAGCAATCTTTTCCAAGCTGGGTCCGGAAACCGCGGTGTAGTTACCTTCGATTGGCTTAGAGTTAGTGCTGCCGGAACGAGACGGAATTTCCATTGCCAAGTCCGATACGGATCCATCGGCTTTGATGATATAGGCAAAGGCATAGCGCTCTGCTGGGGCTTTACCGCGGATGACGTTGGCGCCGGGAATGTTTTCGAGGCGGTCATCATTGCAGCCGACGAACATGGAAATAAAGTCCTTTTCCACCACGCCGTATTCCACGCGGAAGGATTCACCCGGCTTGAGTTTGACGGGCCCGAAGGTTTCTTTATCTCGCCAGCCATTGGCCATTTTTAGGCCAATATCGGATTTGGCGGTGGTGTCCCAACCAGAGGGCAACTTGGCCTTGGAGTTGGCATCAATTTCGTGGTTGGTGCCGGTTTCTACCTCGGCGGTGTACGGCACTTCTTGGTCGGTGGTGTTTTTGAATTGCAAGGTTCCGTCGCTCATGTAGCGACGGCCTGTTTCAGCAAACCGCCATTCGCGTTCGGTGTTATCTCCGGCGGCGCTGCAGCTTTTGTAGAGGTTGGTAATGGGATATGCCTGTGGCATCGGGGGAATATCGCGCGCATGTGCCGCGGGCGCGAGAAATGTCGCGATGGCAAGCGGCGCGACAAGTCGCAGTCCCTTTGAAATCACCAGAAGACCGTCCTTGTGGTTGTTTAAGGATACGAGAAATAATTCATGAAGACACAGCTGATATTAAGTTCTTTGTTATGGCTCCTCAACAGTTACGGCTATCTTTTCTTTTGACATTTATCGTCGACACGGTGGGAAAATGCCCCTTACCGGTAACGAACGCTGCACATCACATTTCACCCTTACCCCTATAAAGGGGAGCTAATATTTCCTAATGCCTGGCAGATACTCCGGTTGCGGTAATGCCGCACCGATAGCGCTCCGCCACCGACCCCCTGTGACGATGCCCAAACTGCACAATTTCCGCATCTTTGGCCTTCCACTAGTAAACTCAGCGCCTATGACTGACCTGAAGACCACCGCTGGCAAGATTGAGGACCTGGACAACAAGCTCACCGAGTCCCGCGCGCCGCTGGGGGAAGGCGAGCCAGCCGCCCGCACCCGCGTGAATCAGCTGCTCGATGAGGGGTCCTTTGTAGAAACCGATGCACTGGCCCGCCACCGCTCCACCGACTTTGGCCGCGAGCACGATCGCCCGTACACCGATGGCATCGTCACCGGTTACGGCACCATCGACGGGCGCCGCGTGTGCATTTTCAGCCAGGATGCCACCGTCTTTGACGGCACAATGGGTGAGGTTTATGCGGAAAAGCTCACCAAGGTCTATGACCTTGCGCTGAAAACTGGCGTGCCCATCGTCGGCATCTATGATTCCACCGGCCCGCGCGTGCAAGAGGGCATCGTCACGCTGGCCGGCTACGCCCGCATCCTCGCCCGCGCGACCGAGGCCTCCGGCCTTATCCCGCAGATCTCCGTGGTGGCCGGGGATACCAGCGGCATTGCGGCTTTTGCGCCCACGCTTGCCGATGTCCTCATTGTCACCCACGGCACCAGCCTGCACCAGGCAGCCGTCGAGGTGGCGCAAGCGGAACCGGAAACCTTCGGTGGTGCCGCAGTCCACGCGAAGTCGGGCACCGCGCAGCTCAGCGCCCCGAGCGAGCAGGCAGCCCTCGCGCTAGTTCGCGACGTCTTGGCTTACCTGCCGGCTAATAACCGCGCCGAGGCAACGCGCATCGATACGCGCGAGGTCGCCGAGTTCGATCTGGATTCCGTCATCCCGGATTCAGCAGAGGATGCCTATGACATGCGCGAGGTGGTCAACGCGGTCGTCGATAAGGGCTCCTTCTTTGAGCTTTCGGCCGAGTCTGCGCCCAATATCATTACCGGCTTTGCCTTCGTGGATGGCCGCGCTGTGGGCATCGTTGCCAACCAGCCGCTATCGCTTGGCGGCGCGTTGGATTCTGCCGCGGCGGAAAAGGCGGCGCGCTTTGTGCGCTTGTGCGATGCCTTTAATACCCCGATCATTGAGTTCGTGGACTCGCCCGGTTTCGTTGCCACGCCGGAGGAAGAAAAGGCCGGTCTCCTGCGCCGGGCGGCGGGGTTTGCGTATGCGCAGGCGGAGTCGAGCGTCGGCAAGCTTACGGTGATAACCCGCAAGGCCATTGGCCCGGCCTACGCTTTTATGGGGTCCAAGGACCTGGGCGCGGATCTCGTCTATGCCTGGCCGACCGCGGAAATCGCCGTCGCCGAGGCAGCCCAGACCTCGCTGGCCATCTACGGCGATAAGGATAAGCAGGAAGAGATGGACGAGCTCTTCTTGCACCCCTACGCCGCCGCCGAGCGCGGCCTGGCCGATAATGTCATCGAGCCTTCCGCCACCCGCCACTACCTGGTTGAAGGCCTGCGCCTGCTAGAGCGCAAGGTCGTGGCACAGGTACCAAAGAAGCACGGAACTGTTTAGGAAAAGATGTCTGAACCCGAAATCAAAGTCCTGAAGGGAAACCCCACGAATGAAGAGCGCGCCGCGCTATCGACGGTGCTCAAGCAGATGAAAAAGGACCACTCCGGTGCTTTTGGGGATCGCAACCACTGGGGCAGGCCCGGTGAGCGCTTCGACCACTACGGCGCGCAGCGCGTCTTTAATCCTTCTGCCTTCCACACCGTGCGGTATTACTAATGCGCCTCATTTTGGCCTCGCAGTCCCCCTCGCGCGCCTCCATCCTGCGCGGGGCCGGCGTGGAACCGGTGCTCGAGCCCGCCGATATTGACGAGCGCGCCTTGGAAGCCCAATTGGCGGGGAACCCACCTGCCGATACCGTGGCAGCGCTGGCCACCGCCAAGGCCGAGAAGGTAGCCTCCCAGTACCCCAACGAGCCGGTTATCGGCGGCGATTCCATGCTGCTATTGGATGGCCAACTGCAGGGCAAGCCGCACACCATTGACGCCACCATCGAGCGTTGGCACCAACAAGCAGGCCGCACCGCGCAGCTGCTTACCGGCCATTGCCTGATTTTTGGCACGCAGCGCCACGTGGAAACCTCCACCACGACCATCCGCTTCGCAGAAGCTTCTGCCACCGATATCGGGGCCTATGCCCGCAGCGGTGAGCCCTTGGAGTGCGCGGGTGCATTTACCTTGGAGGCCATGGGCGGCTGGTTTATCGATAGCATCGACGGCGATCCCTCTTCTGTCATCGGGCTGTCTCTACCGGTGGTACGCCGCGCGCTCTACTCTTTTGGGCTCAGCGTTGCTGACTTCTGGTAGGCACGCACGAGCATCGCTAGAGTGTGTCTTATGGAAATGAAAGACATGCTTGCCCCAGAACCCATTAAGTTGCCCGCCGATCCCGGCGCTAAGGACGCGGCCGCACCTGCGGCCGGCATCGTAGACCACCCGGATTCCCCGTTGCTGTGGGCCATGCTCGCGGAGCAGGAGCTCGACAAGCTAGAGGGCGCGGATCCCAACGAGTACATCACCGCTTATGCCTACGCCCGCACCGGTTACCACCGCAGCTTGGACCGCCTGCGCGGCAATGGCTGGAAGGGCTGGGGCCCGGTCCCCTTCTCCCACGAGCCGAACCAGGGTGTCCTGCGCGCAATTGCGGCCCTAGGACGTGCCGCCCAGGCTATCGGCGAGGACGATGAATACGACCGCATTCGTCAGATGCTTTCCGATGCCGACCCCGACAGCGTCTCTAAGCTCCTCGACTAAGTATGTTTGCTAGAAATATATCTCGCTACTTCGGTTCTAAGGCCGCGATAACGCTCCTCGCTGCGGCGCTGCCGCTTAGCTTGGCGGCGTGTAGCTCGGATGACCAGGAATCTAATTCAGCTTCTTCCCAATCCGAGTTTTCTACCCACAGCCCAGAATCCTCGGGGCAGACCCACACGGTAACCGAAACGCCCACTAAAGAAGCCCCAGCACAGCCAAGCGATAATGAGGACAAGGATTCTTCCACCGATTCCGAATGCGCACACCTGCCAAATGATCCACGCGAAGCCTATGCATCTGGCACCGCGCCCGGACGAATGCCATCTGATAGTGGTGACGACTTCAACTTTTGGATCGCGGATATCGACAACTCATACGATCCCTGTGCGCCCATCAGTTGGATTACCTTCAACGGTGAGGTGGGAGACAAGAATGGCCCCAACAGTAACGCAGCATCGGTCGGCCATGCACTGGCCCTGTACGTCCATGGAGAGCCCGTGAATGAAGTCACCATGTTTGACTCGGTAGATGAGGTCAGCCGAGTCTCAGACGATGCGGTCGACTTCACGTGGGGAGAGCGCTCAATTACTACGTCCGCGGGGATCACCGCGCATCACACAGTGCGCCTCCAGGTTGATGGTGACTCGGTGGAACCAGTCTCTGGCGATATTGACCTTTTCAATAAGGCGTTGAATGAGCACATGACGTTCATGCTCGGTTCCTATGGCTAGGCCATAGGATTTGCCGTATTCCATCCGTATTCGCACACCACGCACTAATGACCCCGCGGATTGCCGCGGGGTCATTATTTATAGGAGTTTCAGGCACAATCCTTAGCGCCTAGTTTTTATCCAAAGACTGCCTATCCAATAAGTCTCCGGTGTTTTGCGCGGTGCGCACGTTTGCCACCATCGCTTCCAATGCGAGCCTTGTAATCACCATCCCAGCATAAAAAACCACAGTAGCTAGCAGGACGAGGACGATGAATCCGATAAAGCTGAGGAAGACATAACCATACTCGCCCTCCGAAATTCCATTTATACCGACGATGGTCCCAAGAATAAAAGCCACTAGAACGTGGAGAGCCCACCAAATTCCGCCCAATACCATAGCGTCGACGTAGATCGCCTTTACATGGGTCAGGGTCATGAAATCTTTAAATTCAAATTCCCAAATCCCGCCTAAGAGGCCTTTCTTATTCCCCAGGCCCCTCATAGCTGTACCGAACCCGCGCTTATTCTGACCAGCTGCTCGCCCATAGCTTTGAGGGACCTCAGTGCCCTGAGGGGGTTGACCATGATTTGGTTGAGAACCTGACTGCGGGTTGTACCCGCCTCCAGCCGATGCCTCATGTGATTGTTGTCCCGTGCTCTGTCCGGCGCCTGACCCTGCATCGTTTGCAGACCTTTGGTTATTTTCTGCCGAGTTTGCGGATGAGGGCTCCGAATCAGCAGCAGATTTGTGTCCCTGCGACGCGGACTCTGCACCTGCTGCGGACGATTGGGAAGCCTGCGGGCTGGGCTTATCCGAACCAGCATCTGCAGGCTGGTCGCTGCCTGTCGTTGAAGCCGCATTCTCAGCAGAAGAACCGGGTTTTTTGGTCTCCTGTGCACGAGGCTCCTGTCCACCATTTTTCTGCGCCTGCTCGTTCTGTGGTTTAGGAACGGAAGACTCAGGAGTTTCGGTGTTTTGACGGGGTTGTTCAGAAAAATCACGGGGCGTAGAGCTCTGAGGGGCGTCAGAATTGCGGTCATTTTCAGCCATTATCTGATCCTTTTAGTTGTAGTCAGGGTAGGTAGGAAAGTGTCCCACGACACTAATTCGTGGGGCCACTAAGCAGGTTACAGCGTCAACCTAAAATTTATCCATCTCCGACGCGGCTCGCCGCATCGCAACGTCGCGGCCGTTACCGGTCAATTCATTCCATGCGGGTTATGTAGGGAAAACCACTTTCACTATTCCAATGTGATAAATCGAGAAAATTCGAGTTAAAGTGGTGGGAGCAAAATTAAAGTTTTATGAGAAAGGTAGGCGGGCAGTGGCAGAAGTAGACCCCTATCCCCCATTTCAGCAATATGCGCACCCAGAGCGGCTTGTCTCCGCTCCGTGGCTGTCCGCGCGCCTGGGCATTAAAGGGTTACGCGTCATCGAGGTCGATGAAGACTCCCTTTTGTACGATATCGGACACATTCCCACGGCGACGCGGATTAATTTCCGTACTGAGCTGTTGAGCTCGCTCACGCGCGACTTCATCAACGGTGAGGAATTTACCCGCTTGATGCGGGAAAAAGGAATCCACGAGGACGATACCGTTGTCCTGTACGGCGATAAGTCCAATTGGTGGGCGGCCTACGCACTGTGGGTGTTTACCCTCTTCGGCCACAAGGACGTTCGCCTCCTCGATGGCGGGCGCGATGCATGGATGTCAGAAGAGCGCGATACCTCCTTCATGGTCCCAGAATTCCCCGAGTCCAACTATCCCGAGGTAGCCCGAGACGATTCCCTCCTGCGCGCCTTTGTCGCCGACGTGCGCGAGGCAACCGGCTCCCTGGTTGATACCCGGCCGCCAGAGGAATTCGCAGGTGAGGCGACGGAGTTCGACCCGAATGGAAACTCGCCTTATGGCACCACCATGTGCCACGGGCACATTCCGGGTGCGATCAACTTGGAATGGGATCGCGCAACCTACCCCAACTCCTGTTTCCGCAACGTTGATGACCTGAAGGTCAACTACGGCATGCTGGAGCCTGATACCCACACCATTTTGTATTCCCACCTAGGAGCGCAGGCCGCGTTCACTTGGTTCGTGCTCACTTACCTTTTGGGCTTTAAAAAGGCACAGGTCTACGATGGGTCATGGTCTGAGTGGGGCAACATGGTCAATATGCCGATTGAAAAGTAGATTTTCGTTCGGCCAATAATTACCCACATCGCAGCGCTGTGGGTTTATTTTTGTTTAAACGTAACAATCATTGCCAAACGGACGACTTTATACTTTGGTGTGCAACAATAGATCCCGTAGTAAACGAAGTGTATTCAGGAGGTTACTGCCGTGGCAGTAGAAACCAAGAAGATCTCCAAGGTTCTCGTAGCGAACCGAGGTGAGATCGCCGTACGCGTTATTCGTGCTGCTCGCGATGCCGGGATCTCCTCCGTCGCCGTTTATGCCGAGCCGGACGCGCAGGCACCCTTCGTCACGCTGGCCGATGAAGCTTTTGCCCTTGGTGGTTCTACCTCTGCTGATTCTTATCTTGTCTTTGACAAGATTCTGGACGCTGCCGCAAAGTCCGGCGCGGATGCCATCCACCCCGGCTACGGTTTCTTGTCCGAAAATGCAGATTTTGCTCAGGCCGTTATCGATGCCGGCCTGACCTGGATTGGCCCGCCTCCCCAATCCATCCGCGCTTTGGGCGATAAGGTCACCGCCCGCCACATCGCCGAGCGTGCCGAAGCCCCCATGGCCCCTGGTACCAAGGATCCGGTGGCCAACGCGGATGAGGTCAAGGCCTTCGCGGATGAGCACGGCTTGCCTGTGGCCATCAAGGCGGCGTTTGGTGGCGGCGGCCGCGGCATGAAGGTGGCGCACACCGCCGAAGAGATTCCGGAGCTTTTTGAATCCGCGACCCGCGAGGCCACCACCGCCTTTGGCCGCGGCGAATGCTTTGTCGAGCGCTACCTCGATAAGGCCCGCCACGTTGAGGCCCAGGTCTTGGCGGATAAGCACGGCAATGTGGTGGTCGTCGGCACGCGCGATTGCTCCCTGCAGCGCCGCTTCCAAAAGCTCGTAGAGGAAGCTCCGGCGCCTTTCCTGAGCGACGAACAGCGCACCTCCATCCACGAGTCCGCCAAACGCATTTGCCGCGAAGCTGACTACTGCGGTGCCGGCACCGTCGAGTATTTGGTCGGCGCCGATGGCCTGATTTCCTTCCTCGAGGTCAATACCCGCCTGCAGGTGGAGCACCCCGTTTCGGAGGAAACCACCGGGCTGGACCTCGTGCGCGAGCAGTTCCGGATTGCCCAGGGCGAAAAGCTTTCGCTCGGCGAGGACCCGGCACCGCGCGGGCATGCCTTTGAGTTCCGCATCAACGGCGAAGATGCTGCGGCCGGCTTCATGCCCGCCCCGGGGACCATCGTCAAGTACTCCGAGCCCGCTGGGCCGGGCGTGCGCGTGGACTCGGGCGTCGTCGAGGGCTCCGTCATCGGCGGGCAATTCGACTCCATGCTGGCCAAGCTCATTGTCTGGGGCCCGGACCGCGAAACCGCCCTGCGTCGCTCCGCCCGAGCCCTGGCTGAATACCAGGTCGAAGGCCTGCCCACCGTGCTGCCCTTTGACAGGGCCATCGTTGCCGATCCCGCCTTTACCGCGGAAAACGGTTCCTTCGATGTCTACACCAAGTGGATCGAGGAGGCCTGGGATAACCAGCTGCCGCCGCATGAAGATTCCACCGATGCGGAAGCCGGCTCGCCGGAGGCCTCCCAGGTCCACACCGTGGAAATCGACGGCCGCCGCATCGAGGTGGCATTGCCCGCCACCTTTGGCATTACCGGCGCGCGCAAGCGGAAAAAGCGCAAGGGTGCAGGCTCCAAGGCCGCGGTGTCCGGCGATGCCGTCACCGCACCGATGCAGGGCACGGTCATCAAGGTCAATGTGGAAGAGGGCCAAGAGGTAGAAGAAGGCGATATCATCATGGTCCTTGAGGCCATGAAGATGGAAAATCCGGTCAAGGCCCACAAATCCGGCACCGTGACCGGCCTGGCGGTCGAGGCTGGCACGTCCACCACCAAGGGCGCGCAGCTGCTGGAAATTAAGTAACCGTGCCAGCTAACCTGGAAGAATGACTGATTCTTCTCTTGGTGTTCGCTTGGCCAAGGAAGAGGACCGCGACTACCTTGCGGGCCTCTTCCCCTCCCATATCGCGGACTGGTCCCCCATCGTCGATGGCGGCGTCATCGCCTTGCCCCTTGCCGCCAACGAGAACCCAACCATAGAGCCCGTGGGGGCCGCGCTCCTGCGCTACTACCCCGCCGCCACCAAGGGCCCAGCCTTCCTTGGGGATCCAGGCGCTGACCCGCTTGACGATGCCACCTGGCTCACCCCCTTCGATCCCGAGGACATCCCAGAACTCATCGTCGCCACGAACGGCACCGACGCCACCAGCGACGAGGCTTCCCGCGCCCACGACCTGCTGGTTGCCAACGCTACAGACCTTGCGGCCGAGCAAACCGCCCCCGGCATCGCGTCCGCCACGCCACTACCGGGCTTCGAGGAGCTCACCCAGGGTAAATTCTTCCGCCGCTTCTAATCTGGCACCTATCTCCTGCAGCCCTCGAAGGCCTTGTGTTCTGCACCACCGCTGCTAGAGTTAAGGGCTATGAAGATTTCCGCCTAGTACGACGCCCCTTGCACACTCGTTCTTTAAAGGTGGATTCTTCATGCCGATTTCTTTTTCTCAACTCAGCCTGTCTTGGCCAGACGGCACACCCTGCTTTTCTCAGCTTTCCGGAACAATCCCTGACTCGGTTACTGGGATGATTGGCGATAATGGATCCGGAAAATCAACCCTTGCTAAGGTCCTGTCCCGCCAGATCGCACCATCCTCGGGCACGTTCTCGGCACCAGAAGTCACCTACCTGGACCAAGGTCTTGGCTTGCATGACTCTTTAACGATCGCCGACGTTTTTGGCGCGGCGGAAAAAATTGCTGCGCTCCACGCACTAGAAGCGGGAAATTACTCCGAGGAACTACTTAAGGTTATTGGCACCGACTGGGATATCGAAGACAGGATTCATGCATGCCTTCATAACGCAGGCGTCCCCTACCCGCTAGATCGCACCATCGGCACAATTTCTGGGGGCGAAGCGGTCACGATCGCGCTAAACGCCGCGTTTTTGATCAACCAGACTTTGTCATCCTCGATGAGCCGACTAATAACCTGGACGCGGAAGGACAATCAAAGGTCACCGAGCTTATTTCCAGCTCTTCTACACCGATTCTTGTTATCTCCCATGACCTAGACCTGCTCTCCCATGTCGAGCACGTTGCAGAGCTCTACGCGGGAAGCTTGAGAATATTTTCCGGAAATTACCACGCTTACCGGGAGGCCATAGAAACCGAACAGCGCGCTGCTGAGGCAGAAACTCGCGAGACCAAAGCCGAACACCGCAAGCAAGTGCGCGAGCGCGAGGCGATGCAGGTGCGCATTTCCAGGGACAATCGCCGCGGCAAAGCCTTCTCTCACAACCATCGAAAACCCGGGCTGGCAATGGGAAATGACAAAAATCGCTCCCAAAATACCGCGGCTAAGCGCTCAGCACAGGCAGCGGATTCGGTGAAGGAAGCATTTGATGCCTATCAAGCTACGCAAAATAAGATTCGCCCCGACGAACACGTCCACCTCGATCTCCCAGGCACGCAATTGCCCAATGGCACCCGTGTGCTCACCAGCAGCATCGTGGATTTAACCGGCCCTGAACATGTACGCCTTGTAGGACCAAATGGCAGCGGGAAAACCACATTCCTTAATAAGGTTGCGCGCGGTGACGTTGAGTACAGCGTGGACTGTGGATATTTGCGGCAGAAAATCACCCTGCCGGAAAATCGCACAATCTTAGAAATGGTCACGGAGGCCAACCCCACTGCTCACCCACAATTCATCCGCGATCAATTGGCGCAGCTATTATTTCGCGATGACCAAGTGCACCGCCGCACCGACCAGCTATCGGGCGGCGAACGCTTCCGCGCGGAATTTGCCCGGGTGTTGCTAGCCGAGCCTAGCCCGCAATTCCTCCTGCTTGATGAGCCCACCAATAATTTGGATATCACCACCATAAAGTGGCTCGTGCAGATTCTTGAGTCCTACGAGGGTGCGTACCTGCTGGTCAGCCACGATGAGGGCTTCTGCAAAGAGCTCAGCCTCACTTCGCAGGTGCATATCTAGGCCCCAGTCTCCGCTTTGTATTACCTCCACTAATACAGACTGTGCTACTATTAGTTGCACAAAACTTATTGGAAGGAGGTAGCTCATGCTCATCACGCTCAACCCTGACGCGGATGCGCCGGTCTTCCAGCAGATTCACGACGAAATCGTGCTGGCCATCGCCCGCGGGCAGCTTTTCGACGGCGACAAGCTCGTTCCCGTGCGCCACGTCGCCGCGGATATTGGCATTAACCCGGCCACCGTAAAACACGCCTATGACTTGCTCGTTGCTGATGGCCTCGTCGAAACTGCGGGTCGCTCCGGATCGATCGTCCGGCCCGGCGCGCACAGCGCGGCGCAAGAACAGCAGGTTCGGCAACGCCTGCGCCGCGTGGCAGCGCTCGCCCGCGCCCAGGGCTTTTCCGCTGAGGAGCTCCACGGCTATCTCGATTCCGCACTGAAGGAGCTCGCATGATTCTTACCGTCCTCATGGCCGCGACCACGCTGGTCATAACGTGGATAATGACCACGATCCCGGCGCTTGCGGCGCCAGGCGCGCCGCTCGGCGTTCGCGTTCCCCAAAGCCACCTTTCTGATCCCGTCGTGGTCGGTGCTATTTCTCGTTTTAAAACCCGGACGTGGGTTGTGGGCATCGCAGCGACGGTTATCTCGCTGTTCTACGTCAACCACTCGTGGGTGGCGGCCATGTCTTCCCTGCTGGTCATTATCGGCAGCACGTGGGCTTACCTCTCCCAGCGCCGCTATATCATCGCGGCCAAGAAGGACGGTGGCTGGTTCGACGGGGTAGAAACCGCGGTCACTGCCCGAGTAACGGGGCGAGGCGCCGAGGCTGTGCAGGATATTGATGTACCAACGCCGTCTTTTCCCTGGCTGACCATGTTAGGTTCCTTGTTGGTCATCATCGCCGGCGCGCTCATCGTCGCCGCCCATTGGTCCGATATCCCCGATCCCGTTCCAGTGCACTGGGATGGTTCTATGGAGCCGGATAGCTGGAGCGACAAATCCATCGGCAGCGTCTTTTTCATCACGTTTATCGCGCTGGGAATGTGGTTGCTTTTCGCCGGGATCTGCTGGCTTATCCAACGCACCGCGGTTCGGCCACGCTCGGAGCGCTCCATCAAGGCGCGATTGCGGAATCAGGCAAACCTTGCGGCCTCCAATGAAGCGATGGGCATCCTGCTTCTTCTCATGTCCCTCGGGCTGTCATTTATACAGATCACCGGCCCCATACCGAGCTATCAGGACCTGGTTGGGCTCTCCTTTATCACCATGGTGGTGATGACCATTGGCGGCACCATAGCCATCGTGGCGATGATCCTGCACGCCCAATCACAGCTCGAGGATCAGCTGCGTGGGGTGAAATTTCCGGATGCAGACAAAGAATCCCCCGATAATGACGAGCATTATAAGTGGGGGATCCTGTACTACAATCCTGATGACCCAGCGGTCCTAGTGGACAAGCGCCTCGGCGTCGGAGTGTCCTTCAACTACGCCACGTGGCAGGCGAAGGTCTTCCTCGCCGTCATAGCGGTCATCATCATCGGGTCGATTGCTTTTCCATTACTCCTGATTTAGCCAATGCGGTCCAGGATGATCTGGCGCTCCTTATCCAGCGGGGCGTCGGTAATCTTAAAGCCCTGCTGCAAGGTCTCAAGGGAGCGCTCGAAGCGCTCTGGAGTCTCCGTGTGCAGGGTGAAAAGCTTCTGCCCCTTGGATACCTTCTCCCCCTTCACCGCGTGCAATTCGATGCCCGCGGTTGCCTGTACCGGGTCTTCCTTCCGGGCGCGGCCAGCGCCCAGGCGCCAGGAGCTCACGCCGACGGACAAGGCATCAAGCTCGGTGAGGTAACCATCGGATTCAGCAATGACATCGTGGGTATGCGTAGCCACGGGAAGCTTGGCGTCTGGGTCTCCGCCCTGCGCCTTAATCATTTGCTTCCATTTGTCCATGGCGCGGCCATCCTTGAGAGCCTTTTCCACGTCGGCATCGTGCACGCCCGCTGCTTCCAGCATCTCGCGCGCAAGTGCCAGGGTCAGCTCGACGACATCGCTTGGCCCACCGCCGGCTAGAACCTCGACGGATTCTTCAACCTCGAGCGCGTTGCCCACCTTGCGGCCCAACGGGGTGGACATATCCGTTAGCAGTGCCGTGGTGGCGGTGCCGGCATCATTGCCCAAGTCCACCATGGTCTGCGCCAGCTCGCGGGCCAAGGTCTCATCCTTCATAAAGGCGCCAGAGCCCACCTTGACGTCGAGGACCAAAGACGAGGTACCTTCCGCGATTTTCTTCGACATGATGGAGGAAGCAATAAGCGGAATCGCTTCAACGGTGGAGGTGATATCGCGCAGGGCATAGATCTTCTTATCCGCGGGCGCGAGGCCAGAGCCTGCCGCGCAAATGATGCAGCCCGGATCCTCCAGGATTTCCATCAATCGCTCATTGGAAATATCCGCCTGCCAGCCCGGGATGGCCTCCAGCTTGTCCAGGGTGCCACCGGTGTGGCCCAAGCCGCGGCCAGAAAGCTGCGGGACCGCGACGCCAAAGGCGGCCACGAGGGGTGCGAGCGGCAGCGTAATCTTATCGCCAACGCCACCGGTGGAGTGCTTGTCCGCGGTCTTCTTGGACAAGGACTCAAAGCTCATCGTCTCACCGGAGGCAATCATTGCCTTGGTCCACAGCGAGATTTCCTCGCGATTCATGCCGTTGAGGAAGATCGCCATATTGAGTGCGGCCATCTGCTCATCGCCCACGACCCCGCGAGTATAGGCATCGATGACCCAGTCGATTTCCTCCGGGCTAAACACCCCTTTATCGCGCTTGGTGCGAATAACATCTACCGCATCGAATTTCTCGGCCATGACGACTCCTCCTGTAATGATTTGGAAACCGAAACATACAAGCACATAATGTGATTTACTGCACTATATATAGTGGTTGTACACTCCACCACGTCCAATTATTATTCCCTATAGAACAGATGTCAATGAGTATTTTTCTTTTTGTTCTAATGGGGAATTAACGCAGTCTCTCTTCATCCCGTAGAAAGAAAGCCCATATCGCAATGAACGCCACCCCGGATTCGCCTCCCACCGATGCCGAATTGCTCAGCCTCGCAGAAGACGCAGCCCACCACGCCTGGGCGCCCTATTCCTCTTTCCCAGTCGGTGCGGCTTTGCTGCTTGCCGATGGCCGCATTGTCACCGGCTCCAACGTCGAAAACGCCTCCAGCCTGTTAGGCATTTGCGCCGAGCGCAATGCCGCCGCGCACATGGTCACCACCGCAGACGTAACGGCCACCGATGGCCACTTGCCCAGCATCCCGCAGATTAAAGCGGTTGCTATCGTCGGCTTAAAGTCCGCGCCTTGCTACCCTTGCGGTGCCTGCCGCCAGGTCCTGCGGGAGTTCAACTGCGAGCGCGTCATCGTCTCCGTCGACGGAAAGCCCCGGAGCCACGACTTTGCCGAGATCCTCCCCCATTCCTTTGGCCCAGAGTCACTCTAACTAAAAAGTCCCTTCACAGAACGGTCAGAAAATATGGAACGCTTACAAGGATTGCTCGGCATCATTGCCATTCTTGCAGTGATCTACGTCTTGTCGAGCTCGCGTAAAAATATCAAGTGGCGCACCATTGGCGTGGGCCTTGTCCTGCAGGTGGTCTTCTGCTTCTTGGTCCTCGCGTGGGAGCCTGGATTCAAAGCCCTCAAGGGCATCGCCAATGGGCTCACTAAGCTCACGGAATTTACCAACGAGGGCACCCAATTCGTCTTCGGCGGGCTTTTCGGTGATGACTTCGTCTTCGCCCTCAACGTGCTGCCCGTGATCATCTTCTTGGGCGCCATCATCGCCGCCCTGTACTACCTCCGAGTAATCCAGTACTTCGTGGAATACGTCGGATCCGCCATCAAGTGGCTCATGGGTACCTCCAAGGTGGAATCGGTCTGGGCCACCACCGTCATCTTCCTCGGTCAATCCGAGGCCCCGCTGGTGATTAAGCCCTACCTGCCCAAGCTCACCCGATCCGAGCTTTATACCTGTATGGTCGGCGGCTTTGCCTCCGTGGCCGGATCCACGCTGATCGGCTACTCGCTCTTGGGCGCGCCCTTGGAGTACTTGCTCGCCGCTTCGCTCATGAATGCGCCGGGCTCCCTGCTCGTCGCCAAGGGCCTCATGCCAGAGACGGAAGAGACGAACCTCGACGCCACCGTTAAAGACGTCCGCGATACCGAATCCAAAAACATCATCGACGCCATCAGTAGCGGTGCCATGGCCGGCGGTAAGATCGCCATCTCGGTTGCCTGCTTGCTCATCGCCTTCATCGCCTCGATCGTGATGCTCTCTGCCATCCTCGGCGGCATTGGTTCCCTCTTCGGCCAAGATAACTGGTCGCTCGAAGGCCTCTTCGGCATCATCTTCGCCCCAGTGGCCTGGCTTATCGGTACGCCGTGGAACGAGGCGCTCGAGGTGGGTAACTTCATCGGCCAAAAGACCATCCTCAACGAGTTCGTTGGCTACACCGCATTCGGTGAAAGCGTCGATGAGCTCAGCGATAAGGCCGTCTTGATCTCCTCCTTCGCCCTCGCTGGCTTCGCCAACCTGTCGTCCATCGGTATCCAGATTGGTTCCATCGGTGGCCTCATCCCTGAGCGCCGCGGTGAAGTCGCAAAACTTGGCCCGCGCGCACTCTTCGGTGGCTTCCTTACCAATATGCTCAATGCCGCCATCGTCGGCGTCATCGTTGCACCAATGGTTCTCTAATCCGCCCGGCCAGATTCGATAACTAATCACTCCAAAATTTCCCAAAAGCAACCGCGTTTCCACAAAAATCAGGGCCGAAAATGGCCAAACGCGGTTGCTTTTAGACGTTTCCGCGAACTAGGTATGCAGCGACACAATTAATTGGTTGCGTCCTCTAGCTTTATACACCTTGAACCGTGCGGAGTTTGTGTCAGCTCACGGCGCAGACGAGCATTCTCAGCGCGAAGATCGGGCTAACTTAGCCCATCCGGAGGATCCTCGGCGTTCGCGCTCATTTTGCCCCACCGGCCTAAAAGAACCTCGGCAGTGGGAGTGTCTAATGGTTTGTGTGTGGCAATCTATCCCGAATCAAATACTGGGCTCGACGAGAAAGAGAAACCTGTGATCCGATTCGCCATGAGAGATTACGGCACCCTAAAACCTCTAGACAGGCTCTTGTGACTTACATGCCAGGCACAAGGAGCCAAGCCCATCAATAGAACAGGAACGCACAATCATACCCAAGGTTTTAATCCAAGATTACTTCCTGAAACAATTGAATCGCATCAAAGCTACCGCCCCCTAGGGCCAGCCACCTGTCTGCTAACCTGGCAACGATGTTGACAATAGATGCAGACTACGGGCATTCCGCCGCCTTGGGGCACCTCAATCGCAGCTTTAATGCCGGTCGCGTATACGGCCTAAAAGGCCCGAATGGTGCGGGTAAATCTACGCTGCTGCAGACGTTGAGCGGCGAGATTGCCCCACTAAATGGCACCGTTTTCATCGACGGTGCCGCGCCCGGTAGCGCTGCGGCGGCCGGTTCCGTCATCTCCGTCGGGGACCCAGTCTTCCTCCCCGATCTCACCGTGGGTGAGCACTTTAGCTTGCTATCCCGCCGCTCCGGCGTAAACTTTGCCGAGGTCCATGAGCTCTGGGCCATCGACGACGCCATCCGGAACTCCGCTGTCAGCAGCCTTTCTTCTGGCCAGCGCCAGCGGGTCTACCTCGCAGCCCAGCTTTATCAGCCGGCCAAAGCCTTGCTTATCGACGAACCCGAGCGCCACCTCGAC
Organism: Corynebacterium sp. KPL1814; assembly: GCF_000478175.1. Lineage (GTDB taxonomy): Bacteria > Actinomycetota > Actinomycetes > Mycobacteriales > Mycobacteriaceae > Corynebacterium. The sequence continues at coordinate 205,004 of NZ_KI515778.1, read as the reverse complement.
CACACCTGGACCGCCTTCTTGGCCGAGGAGCTACGCCACCTGGCAGCCAATGGCCGCTGTGTGGTGCTCGCTTCCCATTCTCCGGCCATCTTCGCTGCCTGCGACGAAGTAGTGAAGATTTCATGAAACTTCTCTCCACAGCTTCCTCAGCCATCTATTACGCCTTCATCGCGGCACTTATCGCGAGCGTCAGCGTCTACGCCTGGCACAATGCTGCAGCGCTTCTGCCCTCGCTAGCACAGCGCACGACCGCTGCTCTGCCCGCAACCGCGACCATTGGTGCCGGGCTCGGCTCGCTCGCCCTCATCGTCCTCCTCGAGGCGCTCTATCCGCTGCGCAGCCTTTCGCTCGGGCGTTGGGTCTATGCGGATAGGCCGCGGGGGCGCATGGGAGGCGTCGATAAGCTGTCTATTGCCCAGCTCGCCGGCGTGAGCCTCCTAGGTCTTGCCCTGTGTGCATCGCTGCATCTTCCACTCTATGCGGCGATAACCCTCCCCCTGCTGCGGTTTGCCATCGGCTGGCGATCCTTCGAACTCGCCTCGCTCCTCCGCGCGGGCCGTACCCGTGCCATCGGCTCGTCCCCCTTTGGGCTACTGGATTCTGAGGTTTCTGCCGATGCTATCGCCTCCCAATCCGCTCGCCTGCGCCCGCGCTCACATGCCACGGCTTCGCTCAGTCTCCTCTTTGCTCGGCGCCTGTTTCGCCGGTGGTACATCCCCCTCGGTGCGGTCGCCGTCATGGGACTGACCCTAGCGCTAGCACCTCAGCTCGGCGGCCTTGCTCTTATTGGATTTGCTGCCGCTTGGACCATTGTCGGCGCCGCTACTGGCCGCGCCGCCTCCTTCGGCCGCATCGTCGATGGTGCGTGGCCCGACTGGGGACTGCCACTGGCTGCCACCGCAGGTGCTGCCGTTGTCGGCACCGCCTTCATCGCCACCGTGTGGAAGCTGTCCCTGTTCACGCTCGCAGCATGTTGTTTGGGGCTTAGTTACACCGCTTTTAAGCGCTCCCGTCCCGCACGCGTTACCACCATGAATATCATCGATACCGGCGGCTTCGGCGCCTCCTTCTCTCCCGAGGTCTTCGGTTACTTCATGCGTGGGAGCTACGGTATTGCTGCCATCGCTGGGGCCCTTTTTCTCTAGTCTCCCTGCCCCGCAACCCAGGTACGTCACTGCATTAAGTCGCAGGTACCTGGGATTCTTTTTGCCCTCTTTTCTGTACCACATAAAATAATACAGCTTGTGTTACAGCGAGTAATACAGAAAAAGATTGGAGGTGACAGATGTTCATTACCCTTCACCCCGAATCTGACGTCCCCGTTTTTCAACAGATTCACGATGAAATCGTTTTGGCTATCGCTCGCGGACAGCTTTCCGATGGCGACAAGCTAGATCCCGTCCGCCGCGTTGCCAAGGATATAGGCATTAACCCTGCCACCGTGAAGAAGGCATACGACCTCTTGGTTTCCGAGGACCTTGTAAAAACCGCCGGACGCTCCGGCTCCATCGTCAGGCCTGGTGCTCGCACCACCGCGCAAGAAAAACAACTGGAAGAGCAATTAAGCCGCATAGTCGCACTCGCCCGCGCCCAAGGCTTTAGCCCAGATGAGCTCCACGCTCGACTCAGCTCCACCCTTAATGACCTGGAAGTATCACCATGATTTTCACACTCATAATGGCCGCCACCACCCTGGTTATCACCTGGATCATGGCCACAGCCCCCTCCCTGGCCTCACCTGGCACACCGCTCGGAGTGCGCGTGCCCAAGGCTTATCTTTCTGATCCTGCGGTTACCTCCGCCCTCGCCGGATTCAAGATACGCACGTGGAGCTGCGGCATCGTGGCAACGGCCATGTCCCTCTTTGCCTGGAAACTGCCGTTATTAGCCGCACTACCTTCCCTCGTGGTGGCGCTCGGTGGCATGTGGGCTTATGCGTCCCAACGCCGCCGTATCATCGCGGCTAAAAAGGCGGGCGGCTGGTTCGACGAGGTTGAAACCAGCATCGCTGCCCGTGTTTCCACCACAGCCATTGATGCGCCCGAATTTCGCGGCATCCCTACCCCGACCTTTCCGTGGGTAACCATGCTCTCTTCCCTGCTGTGCATCGCGGCCGGTGCCATCATCGTCGCTTCCCACTGGTCCGCCATTCCGGACCCCGTTCCCGTGCACTGGAATGAATCCATGGAGGCCGACAATTGGAGCGACAAATCAATTGGGAGCGTATTTTTCTCCTCATTCGTCGCTTTAGCATTGCTGGGCCTATTTGCCATTATCTGCTCTTTTATCGCGCATAGTGAGGTGTCCCCACGCTCTGAGCGCAGCATTAAAGCGCGGCTGCGTAACGAAGCAAACCTCGCCCTGACGAACACCGGCATGGGAGTCCTCACCCTGCTCATCAGCGCCGGGATGGCGCTGATGCAGGTAACCGGCCCTATCCCGCATTATCAACGCTTCAACGGCGCCGCGATCACCACAATGCTGATTCTCACCATTGGTGGCAGCATCGGTCTAGTTGTATTTCTTCTCTACAAGCAATCCCGGTTATCCGAACAATTGCGCGGTATTCACTTCGCTGATGAAGACAAAGAATCACCGGACAATGACCACCTCTATAAATGGGGAGTAATATATTACAACCCGGATGATCCGGCGGTACTGGTAGATAAGCGCTTCGGTACGGGAATGTCATTTAATTATGCCCGGTGGCAGGCCAAAGTCTTTTTCGGCCTCGTGGTACTCATCTTGGTCGGCTCGTTAGCATTGCCCGTCATCCTTGGTTAAGGCGAGCCTCCGCCATCCTCGCGAATCAACGATTTCGTCCATCTAGAGCAAGGATTTCGTCGACGGTTGCGGTCATTTGGATGGACGAAATCGTTGATTTTTAGCACAGCTAGACACCAAAGCGCCCCGCTGCCTCGAGATAAATCGAGGGAAGCGGGGCGCTTGAGTGTGCAGACTAGTTGATTACGGCAATGAGGTCGCCGCCTTCCACCTTGGTGGCCTGGCCAATGGCCACGCGTTCGACCACGCCATCCTTGGTGGCGGAAATGGAAGCTTCCATCTTCATGGCCTCGATGACCGCGATTTGGTCGCCGGCCTTGACCTCGTCGCCTGGCTCTGCCGTGGGGTTGACCACACCGGCGAACGGGGCCGCTACGTGGCCGTCATTGGACGGATCCGCCTTCTCCACCGTAGCCACGGTGGATTCGGCATTTTCATCGCGCACCTTCATCGGGCGGATTTGGCCGTTGACGTTGAGCACGACATTGCGCATGCCCTTCTCATCCGGCTCACCCACAGCATCGAGGCGCACCACGATCTGCTTAAGGTCGGAGCGATCGGTGGAGTCTTCTGGGAAGAAGTGCACCACCTTTTCTTCACCTTCGGTCAGGCCGTAGAAGAAGGTCGTATCCGTCAGTGCCTCGGTATTGCCGTACTTGCGGCGGAACTCATTGAATTCCTCGAACTGCTTGGGGAAAAGCAGGCGGTTCAGGCTCGCGCGGCGCTCATCCGAGTTGTCCGATTCTAGGTGCGGCTGCTCTTCTGCCGGGACATCGGTAATCTGCGCACCGGTTTCGGTGCGGCCATCGAGGACCTTATCGCGCAGCTCCGGCCAGCCACCCGGAGGGGTGCCCAGCTGGCCGCGGAGGAATTGATCCACGGAAGCCGGGATATCGTACTTCGTCGGGTTGGCTGCGAAGTCTTCCGGAGAAACACCGGTACCAACGAGGTGGAGCGCCAGGTCACCCACCACCTTGGAGGACGGGGTGACCTTTGTGGGGCGACCCAGCATCTCGTTGACGGCGGCGTAGTTATCCTCGATGACCTCGAAGCGATCCGCGAGGCCCAAAGCCACTGCCTGCGCGCGCAGGTTCGACAGCTGACCACCCGGAATCTCGTGCTTGTACACGCGGCCGGTCGGGCCAGGAATGCCGTTTTCAAACGGGGCGTACAGCTGGCGCACGGCCTCCCAGTACGGCTCCAAGTCCGAGACCGCTTGCAGGTCGATTCCAGTATCGCGCTTGGAGTTGGAGAACGCGGCGATGAGCGCGGAGAGCGAAGGCTGAGACGTGGTGCCGGCCAGCGGCGCCGAGGCGCCATCGACAATATCGGCACCGGCGCGCGCCGCCGCGAAGTAGGTAGCGATCTGGCCACCGGCAGTATCGTGCGTGTGGACGTGGACCGGCAGGTCGAATTCCTTGCGCAGCGCGGTCACCAGGGTGTGCGCGGCCTCTGGACGCAATAGGCCCGCCATGTCCTTAACGGCCAAGATGTGCGCGCCGGATTCTACGATCTGCTCGGCGAGCTTCAAGTAGTAATCCAAGGTGTAGAGGTCTTCCTTCGGCGAAGAAAGGTCACCGGAATACGCCATGGCCACCTCGGCCACGGTGGTATTCGTCTCGAGCACGGCATCGATGGCCGGGCGCATCTGGGAGACATCGTTAAGCGCATCGAAAATGCGGAAGACATCCACACCGGACTTGGCCGCTTCCTGCACGAAGGCGCGGCAGACCGAATCCGGGTACGGGGTATAGCCCACGGTATTGCGCCCGCGCAGGAGCATCTGGATGTTCTGATTCGGCATGGCCTCGCGCAGCAGGTCCAGGCGCACCCAGGGGTCCTCGTGGAGGAAGCGCATGGCCACATCGTAGGTAGCACCGCCCCACGCCTCCACGGAGAAGAGGTCTGGGGTCAGGCGCGCCACGGCCTCCGCCGCTGAGACCAAGGCGGTGCTGCGCACACGGGTAGCAAGCAGGGACTGGTGGGCATCGCGGAACGTCGTGTCCGTAACCATCAATGGTTCTTGGGCACGAATCTTTTCCGCGTACTTCTGTGGCCCTAGCTCCAGGAGATCATCGCGGGAACCGCGCGGGAGCGGCTCTTCCGTGTTGAACTCCGGCAGCTTATCAAACGGGCGCAGCGCGGTGGGCCTATCACCATTGGGCTTATTCACGGTGACATCCGCGATGTAGTCCAGGATACGACCGGACTCATCTACCGCCGGTGGCGCCTTGAGCAGATCCGGGTGCTCGGTAATGAATCCAGTATCGACGCGGGTATTGACGAAGTCAGATTCATTGAGCAACGCGCGCAGGAAGCCGATATTGGTGGCCACGCCGGAGACGTGGAACTCGTTCAGCGCGCGGCGAGCACGGTGCACAGCCTGCTCGAAGGTGGTGCCGCGGCAGGTCATCTTCACCAACAGGGAGTCGAAGTTGGGCGATACCTCAGCACCCACGGAGGTAGCGCCGTCCAAGCGTACACCAGCGCCGCCCGGCGAGCGATATGCGGTCAACGTACCCGTATCTGGGCGGAAGCCGTTATTCGGGTCTTCGGTAGTAATGCGGCACTGCAGGGCGGAGCCGGTAATGGTGATATTTTCTTGCGACAGGTTGATGTCTTCCAAGGAAGCACCGGCGGCGATATTCATCTGCGCCTTGACGATGTCCACACCGGTAACCTCCTCGGTCACGGTGTGCTCCACCTGCACGCGTGGGTTCATCTCAATAAAGACGTGGTTGCCGCGCTCGTCCACGAGGAATTCCACCGTGCCGGCGCCCTCATAGTTAATGTGCTCGCAGAAGTTCACGGCATCCTGGCAGATGCGATCGCGCAGCTCCGGATCCAGCGACGGCGCGGGAGCGATCTCTACGACCTTCTGGTGGCGGCGCTGCACGGAGCAATCGCGTTCAAAGAGGTGAATGACATTGCCCTGGGCATCCGCGAGCACCTGCACCTCAATGTGTTGCGGATTAATCACCGCGGTCTCGAGGTACACGCTGCCATCACCAAAGGCCGCCTCGGCCTCGCGCGAGGCTTCTGCTGCCCGTTCACGCAGCTCAGATTCCGATTCCACGTAGCGCATACCGCGCCCTCCACCGCCAGAGACGGCCTTGACAAAGACTGGGAAGCTGAAGTCACCGGCGTCTGCCACCAGCTTATCGATGTCCGTAGTCGGCTCCGAGTCCTGCAGCGTCGGCAGCCCTGCTTCCTTCGCGGCGTTAACCGCAGCGGATTTATCACCGGTGAGATCCAGCGTGCTCGGGGTGGGGCCAATGAACTTAATGCCATTATCCTCGCAGGCACGGGCCAAATCGGCGCGCTCGGACAAGAAGCCGTAACCCGGATAGATTGCGTCCGCCTCAGACTTCTTGGCAGCGCGGATGATTTCCTCGATATCGAGGTATGCCTTGACGGGCTGTCCCTCGTCACCAATGCGCACTGCCTCATCCGCAAAGGCGCGGTGGAAGGAGTTGCGATCTTCACGAGGATAGACGGCGACGGTCTTCGCCCCCGTTTCAAAGGCAGCGCGGAAGGCACGCACGGCGATTTCACCGCGGTTGGCTACCAAAATCTTGTCGAACGATGGAAGGGCGGAATTGGCCACTTGGGTGTTCCTTTCAACTTGGAAGACGCTGCGTTGCAACGTCCCCACTGGGGTGATCCGTCTCTCAGTTTAGAGATAAGGTTAGTTTTTATCATCCCTTTTTTAAAACGGAATTTTCTACACTCACCTGCAACTTAAACGCCACACGGGCAATTTCTGCCAGTCAACCAGTAATAACAGGCCTAACAATTCTGCAAAGTCTGCAAATTTCCATCCGGCAAATTTTTCGCAGCCGCAGTTGCAACAACAGCCGCCGCAGTCGCAGTCGTGGCCACAGCCACCGCCGAATCCACAACCGCCGCAGCAGTCGGTACCGCAGCCGCTACATGTGCATCCTCCTCTGCAATACCTGAGGCGAAAATGCAACATCTGAGGGCGCGGTTTGCTCAGTTATATCGTAGGAGGATGCACATTTAACGCCGATGGATACACATTTAACGCAGCAGGATGCACAAATGCTCCCCACGCGAACGTGGGGAGCAAATGCGGTCCACTTAACGGCCTACTCAACGGCCCACCGCGGGCCGCAAGCGCGCGGGGCCGAGCGATTAGAAGGACTTCGGCGGAACGGAGCGCTGGTCTTCGCCGGCGTAGGCGGACAGCGGGCGAATCAGCGAGTTGTTCTCGTTTTGTTCCACGATGTGCGCGGTCCAGCCGGTGATGCGGGCCATGACGAAGATCGGGGTGAAGAACTGAATATCGAACCCGAGGATGTGGTAGGCAGGGCCGGCCGGGAAGTCTAGGTTCGGCTTGATCTTGATCGAGGTGTTTTCCTCCATGGTCTTGGCCATGATGTCGTACATCTCGATCCACTTGGTCTGGTCGTGCTGCTCGGCCAGCTCCTTGAAGGCGGCCTCCATAGTGGGAACGCGGGAGTCACCGTTCTTGTACACGCGGTGACCAAAGCCCATGACCAGGTCCTTATTGGCCAGCTTGTTCTTGGTCCACTCCTCTGCCTTGGCAGGATCGTCTACCTCGAGGAAGTTCTTCATGACTGCTTCGTTAGCACCACCGTGCAGTGGTCCCTTGAGCGCACCAATGGCGGCGACGATGGCGGAGTAGGTATCAGACATCGTAGAGGTAACCACGCGTGCCGAGAAGGTGGAGGCATTGAAGGAGTGCTCGGCGTAAAGGATGAGGGACTTATCAAAGGCCTCGATATCGGCGCGGTTTAGCGCAGGGGAGCCTTCTTCGTCGCCGAAGACCATCCACAGGAAGTTTTCAGCAAAGCCCTTCTTGCGGGAAGGCTCAATGTAGCCTTCACCGCGGCGGCGACGGATGTCGAGCGCGATGATGGTGGGGATCTTCGCCATGAGTTCGAGCGCGGTACGGCGGACGTGCTCGGAGTCCCTGGTGTATTCCTCCGCATCCTGAGCGCCAATGAAGGAAATCGCCGTGCGCAGCACGTCCATGGGGTGGCAGCTTTGCGGCATGGACATGATGAGGTCAATGAGATGGCGGTCCAGGTGACGCAATGCCTTTTCACGCGCGGAGAAACGGATGAGGGATTCTTGGCCCGGCAGCTTGCCATTCCACAAGAGGTACGCAACCTCTTCGAAGGAACAGTAGCGGGCGAGTTCTTGCACCGGGTAGCCGCGGTAGGTCAAGGAGTTGGTCTCAGGAACAACCTTGGAAACGGCAGTTTCATCAACGACGACGCCGTAAAGGCCCTTGCGGATTTCTGGGGTTTCGTTTTTCTTATCGGACATGGTCACTGGCTCCTTAGCTTTCAAAAGTGGGTTGATAATTGTCTTTGGAATAGGTGAATACGGACTGGTCGAACTCGTTGTATTCTTGGTAGCGGACCAGCTCGTACAGGCGGGAGCGGTGCTGCATGCGCTCTAACCATTCGGTCTGGATGCCGGTATCTTGCAAGTCGCGCAGGAATTCTTCGGTAGCGCCCATGGCCACGCGGAAGCTGGAAACCGGCCAGATCACGGCGTTGTATCCCAAGCCGTCGAGGGTCTTCGCTGATTGCAGCTCGGTCTTGCCAAACTCCGTCATATTCGCCAAAAGCGGCGTATCCACGGCGGCGCGGAACTTTTCAAAGTCCGCGGGGGAATACAGCGCCTCAGTAAAAATGAGGTCCGCGCCGGCTTCGGCATAGGCCTTGGCACGGTCGATGGCGTCATCGATGCCATTGACGCCGGCAGCATCGGTACGGGCGCAGATGATGAAATTAGGATCGCGGCGCTCGTTGACGGCCGCGCTGATGCGGCGGACCATGACCTCCTTGTCCACCACCTCCTTGCCGTCGAGGTGCCCGCAGCGCTTCGGGTTGACCTGATCCTCCAGGTGGCAGCCGGCCAGCCCGGCATCTTCGAGGGCGGCGACGGTGCGGGCGGCGGACATAGGTTCGCCGAAGCCGGTATCGGCATCGACAAGCACGGGCAAGTCCGTAGCGCGCGCAATCTGCCCGGCGCGCTGGGCTACCTCGGTCAAGGTGGTCAGGCCGATATCGGGCAGGCCCAAATCATTGGCCAGCACCGCGCCGGATACGTAGACGCCGTCGAAGCCGCCGATGTCCTGGATAAGGCGGGCGGTCAGCGGGTTAAACGCGCCCGGCAGCGTGGTGATCGATCCGGATTCGATGGATTTGCGGAAATTCGCGCGCTTTTCTGCGTTGCTGATTGTAGAACCAAATAGTCCAGCCATTAGAAGATTCCCTCCGGTTTCTCGGGCGCGGTGGCAAGGTGCTCATCGCTGACCCGCACGTTGAGTTCGGTTAGATCGGTGAGGTTTTCTAGGTCTTGCACGGCGGTGAGGAAGCGCTCTTGCTCGGCCTCGTCGACGACGCCATCGGCAAGCTTTTTGAACTTGGCAATGTACTGCTCGCGGGCGAAGGGGCGGGCGCCCAGCGGGTGGGCGTCAGCTACGGCGCGCTCGTCTTCGATGACGGTGCCGTCCTTGAAGGTGATAACGGCCTTGCCGCCGAAGGCTTTTTCCTCAAGGTCGTTGGAGTGATAGCGGCGCGTCCACTCGGGATCCTCAACGGTGGAGATCTTCTGCCACAGCTCGATGGTCTCCGGGCGGTTGGAGCGCTCAGGGGAATAGGAGGTTTCGTGGTCCCAGACGCCATCTTCTAGCGCGACCGCGAAGATGTACATCACAGAGTGGTCCAGGGTTTCGCGGGAGGCGGAAGGATCCATCTTCTGCGGATCGTTCGCGCCGGTGCCGATGACGTAATGGGTGTGATGGGAGGTGTGCAGCACGATGGACTCGATATCCGCCGTCTTCAGGCCCTTATCCTCCAGCGTCTTTTTCAGCGCAAAGGCCATGTCGATGGGAGCCTGCGCCTGGTATTCCGCGGAGTGTTCCTTGGTGTAGGTATCCAGGATGGCGGTCTTGGCCTCCCCGTTTTCTGGCAGGGGCACGGTGTAGGTGCGCTCTGGTGAATGCAGCATCCAGGCGATGAACCCGTCCTCGCCCTCCCAGATCGGTGCCGGGGCGCCCTCGCCGCGCATGGTGCGGTCGACGGCCTCGATGGCCATCTTGCCGGCGAAGGCTGGCGCGTAAGCCTTCCACGAAGAAATCAGGCCCTTGCGGGACTGGCGGGTTGCCGTGGTGGTGTGCAGCGCCTGGCCGACGGCCTGGTAAATCGTGTCCCTATCCAGGCCCAACATGGTGCCAAGCCCTGCGGCTACCGATGGCCCCAAGTGCGCCACGTGGTCGATCTTGTGCTCGTGCAGGCACATGCCTTTGACCAGGTTGACCTGGATTTCATAGCCGGTTGCAATGCCGCGGATAAGGTCGCGGCCGCTCAGCCCCTTGTGCTGCGCTGCGGCAAGAAGCGGCGGAATATTATCGCCGGGGTGGGAATATTCGGCGGCGAGGAAGGTGTCGTGATAGTCCAACTCGCGGACCGCGGTGCCATTGGCCAGTGCGGCCCACTCCGCGGAATAGGTGCCATCGATGCCAAAGATGGTGGAACCACCCTTGTCCACCGGATGGGCTTCTGCCATAACTCGCGCGGATGTGACGGGGCCACGGGCGACGGAGGCCATAGCTACGGCGGCGTTATCGATGATGCGGTTGATGATCATCTCGGTGGTTTCTTCCGGAACCTCTACGGGGTCCGCAGCCACCTCGGCCACCTTGTACGCCAAGTGCTCCTCGTAGGGGAAGTCCTCGGCGGATTTATGAGTGCGTACCTCATGGTTTTTCACTAGTTACGTCCTCCTTCATCAAGAATGCGTTGCACATCACAGTAAATGCTTGCATGTGGTGCACGCTATAGGTAATGTTTGTGGAAATTAGCGGACTTCTTTTGTGAAATCTGCAAAACTTGTGATTTTCACAGCGCAGGGGACTTAAAGGAAGGACGGGGACGCATGACCAAGCACTATGCGGGGGCACGGATTCACGCTTTGCGCAAGCAGCGCGGGCTCACCCAGGTGGCGATGGCGAAGAAGTTGGGGTTATCCACGAGCTACCTCAACCAGCTAGAAAACGACCAGCGCCCGCTGACCGTCACCGTGTTAATGCAGCTAGCCCAGCGCTTTACCGTGGATCCCAGCTACTTCGCCGAAGACCGCGATATCCATACGATTACCGAGCTCCGCCACATCTTCCCCGATGCCTCTGAAGAAACGCTCTCGGATCTCGCCTCTCGCTTTCCCGAGTTGATGCCGCGGTTTGTTGATGTTGCTTCCCGCGCGCCCGCTGCGGACCCCTCCCCCTTTGAAGTGGTGCGGGATTTCTTTTATGACGCGCATAATTACATCCACGAGCTCGATGTGCTCGCAGAAGAACTCGCTGGCCAGTTGGGCGATCGCGTCCTGCGCCGCGGCCGGCTCGCCTCCCGCATGCATGAGGATCTGGGGGTTACGGTGCGCTTTTCCCGTCCCGGCCCTCGGCGCAGCTTCGACCCAGATACGCGCGAGCTCTCGCTGCGCGATGGGTTATCTGAGGCGCAATTGGTCTTTGAAATGGCCCTGCAATACTGCCTGCTGGCCTACGGCGATATCTGTGACAACCTCGTATCTGAACTGCCCGAAGGCGAATCCCAAGACTTAGCCACCCTGGGCCTTGCGCAGTACTTCGCGGCGGCTGTCACCATGCCCTACCAGCGCTTTCTCACGATGGCAGAAGATACCCGCTACGATATCGACCTGCTGTGCAACTACTTTGGGACTGGGTTTGAAACAACCGCGCAGCGCCTTGCCACGCTCCAGCGCCCAGGGCTTAAGGGCGTGCCCTTTTCCTTCATCCGCACCGACCGCGCGGGCAATATTTCCAAGCGGCAGTCCTCTACCGCCTTTCACTTCGCGCGCTCTGGCGGATCCTGCCCCCTGTGGGTAGTCCACCGCGCCTTTGAAACCCCGAACCGGATTACCCGGCAGGTCGCCGCCATGCCGGATGGCCACGCCTACCTGTGGATCGGGCGTTTCGTGCAGGGAACGGCCAAGTCTTGGGGCACGCCGCGCAAGGAATTCGCGGTAGGCCTAGGCTGCGATATCGCCCAGGCGGATCGCATCGTCTATGCCGATGCCCTAAACCTAGACATTTCCGCCGCCACCCCGATTGGCCCAGGCTGTACCGCCTGCCCCCGCGAGTTCTGTCCGCAGCGCGCCCTGCCGGAGGCAGATAGGCCGATCAAAATCGAGCTTAACCGCACTGCGGAGCAGGCCTACTCCACGTTCTAGGAACGAGTTTTACTCCAGATCATCGTGGGCCACCAGCCGGCGGGCGGCCTCAGTGATGGTGCCGGACAGCGATGGGTACACCGCGAAGGAATCCGCCAGCTGATTCACCGTGAGCTGGTTGGTCACTGCCATAGCGATGGGCAGGATGAGCTCGGAGGCGGTCGGCGCGACGATGACGCCACCGATCACGCGGCCGGAGGTAGCACGGCAGAATAGCTTGACAAAACCGTGCTGCAGCGAGCGCATCTTCGCACGCGGGTTGGTATTCAGCGGCATGGTAATGGCGCGGGCGGCGACCTCACCGGCCTCGATCTCGGCCTGGGTAAAGCCCACCGCCGCGATCTCCGGGCGGGTAAAGACCGCATTTGCCACGGTCTTCAGGCGCAGCGGCGAGACGCCTTCACCGAGCGCGTGGTACATCGCCACGCGGCCCTGCATCGCGGCTACGGAGGCAAGCGGGAAGAGATCGGAGCAGTCACCGGCTGCGTAAATGCCGGCAATATTGGTGCGCGAGACGCGGTCTACCTGGATGTGACCAGACTTCGCGGTTTCCACGCCCACGTTTTCCAGCTTCAGATCCTTGGTATTCGGGACGGAACCAATGGACATGATGACGTGCGAGCCGTGAATCTCGCGCCCGTCTTGCGTGGTGACCAGCACGTTGCCGTCCTCGGTGCGGTTAACGGTTTCCACGCGGCAGTTCTTTTCCAGCTCCACGCCGCGCTCGCTCAGCACGGTTTCGAGGACGTCGGCGGCATCGGCATCATCATGCGGCAAGATGCGATCGCGCGAGGCCACCATCGTAACTTTGACGCCCAGCTCAGCGAAGGCGGAGACAAACTCGGCACCGGTGACACCGGAACCCACCACAATGAGGTGCTCTGGCAGCTCAGTGAGGTTATATACCTGCTGCCAGGTCAGGATGCGCTCGCCATCCGGCTGGGCGCCGGGCAAAATGCGCGGGGTGGCGCCGGTAGCCACCAAGACGAGGTCCGCATCCAGCGTCTCCTCGTGTCCATCCTCGTTGAAGACCGCGGTGACCTTGTGCCCACCAAAGGCATCGGCTTGCTGATCTTCCGGGAAGTGCGCGCGGCCATCGATAACGCGGGCACCCAGGGAATCCATGGTATTGCGGATATCACCGGATTGCTTAGCCGCCAAGTCCTGCACGCGCTGGTTCAGCGCACTGATGGAAAGCTGCGCCTTGCCGATGCCCTCGTTCAGCTCCATGTCATCCGCGCGGCGCAAGTCCGTTTTAATATTGGCGCCGGCGATGAAGGACTTGGAGGGAACACAGTCCAAGACCACGCTATTGCCGCCCATGCCTTGGTCTTCGATGATGGTGATTTCCGCGCCGTACTTGGCGCCAGCCAGCGCTGCCTCGTAGCCCGCCGGGCCACCGCCGATGATGACAATTCGCTTGGTCTGGTTCAACACGCAATTGCTCCTTTATAGGCTCCACTTTTAAAGTCGCCTACGAGTCTAACCCGTAGGTAACCCCAGCGCGTTAGTCCGCCTGCGCATTCTCCCCCATAAATTGCTCGACAACGGCCCCAAAAAGCTTAATGCCCACACCAATTGCCCGCTCATCCACGATGAGGTCGCCCATGTGCAGATCGTGCTGCTCCCCCTCCCCGGACCAGCAACCAAGGCGCGCCATGGAACCGGGCACCTTTTCCAAATACCAGGAAAAGTCCTCGCCGCCGGAAGACTGCGGGGCCTGGACCACGGCTTGCGGGTCGATGGACTGTGCGGCAGAAGCAAGCATGGCGGTAGCGACGTCATCGTTAAGCACCGGCGGCACGCCGCGGTTATAGGACAATTCGTGTTCTACCCCCACCGGCGCAAGGATCTGATCCACCAGCTCCGCGAAGAGTTCCTGCATCTGGCGCCAGATGGTGATATCCGCGGTGCGCATCGTGCCGGTCAGCATGCCGGTTTCCGGGATTGCGTTAGGGGCATAGCCGGAATTGACCTGGCCAAAGACCAAAACCGTGCCGGTGCGCGGATCAACGCGGCGAGACAGCAGCGCCGGCAGCTCCGTAATAACCTTGCCCAGCGCATAGACCACATCCGCGGATAGGTGCGGGCGCGAGGTATGCCCGCCCGGGCCCTTGATCTTGAGCTCCACCACGTCCGTTGCCGAGGTAATAGCCCCGGCGCGGATGCCAATGCGCCCCACGCGCAGCTTCGGCTCGGCGTGGATGGCGAAGATGGAATGCACGCCTTCTAACGCGCCCCAAGAAATAACGTCGGTGGCCCCGCCGACCCACACTTCCTCCGCCGGCTGGAAGATGATGCGAATGCCCAGCTCCAGCTCATTAACCCGCTGAAAATCCGCCAGCGCGCAAGCCAGGCCGAGCGCCACGGTAGTGTGCACGTCGTGACCGCACGCGTGCATGGTTCCGGGCTTCTCAGAGGTAAACTCCAGCCCAGTTACCTCGGTAATGGGCAAGGCATCGATATCGGCGCGGAAGGCCAAGCGGCCAAGCTCCGTGTCCGGGCCGATGTCCACCATGAGGCCGGTGTGCGGGAAGCGCTGCGGCTCAAGCCCGTAATCCGCAAGGATATTCGCGATGTAATTGGTGGTTTCCACCTCTTGGTTCGCCGTTTCCGGATTGCGGTGGATATGGCGCCGCCACGCGATGACCTCCGCACGGTGAGCATCGAACCACTCGTTAATAAACTCCGAGATCACGCGCACGCCTCCCTGTTGCTGGACTATCTCTTGGAGGCAGTCTACAACTAGACCATGCGGTTCAGTAAGTCAGGGTGGTTAGCCCCGCGCATCACTAAAGCGCCGCTGGTTGATGTAGTCCTGTGGAAAGGGCGCCACATCTTCTACCCCGAGCACGGCGGAGTCTGCCAAGTGGCCCTCCATCACGTCCCCACCGGCCGGCAAGAGGACCGCCGGCGGGATTTCTAAAGCCAGCGCCAGTTTGTACACCGTGGATAATTGCGGGTCCGCCATGGTGTGTAGGCCATTTTCATTGCGTTCCAGGTTGGAAATCTGGCTGCGCGATACCCCCGAAATATCCGCGAGCACTTGCTGGGATACCCCGCGCCGCTCGCGCACGCGGCGCAGTTGTTGCGAAAATCCGTAGCCGTAGCTCGACCACATTAGTTGAATAAAACTCACGATCATTTCCCCCTTTGAAAGCCGCCTTCGGGCTTTCAGGGAGAAATACTAGCTTAAAGATCGATATTGCGCGGGCCGTAGAGGCGATCGCCGGCATCGCCAAGCCCCGGCACGATATAGGCATCCGCATTGAGTTCAGGGTCAATGGCGGCGGTGACGAGGCGGACGGGAAGGCCCGATTCCTCCAGCGCATCCACGCCATTTTGGGCCGAGACCATGCAGATGGCGGTGATATCGGTAGCGCCGCGGGCGGCCAAGAGGCGCAGGGCATGCAGCAGGGATCCGCCGGTGGCCAGCATGGGGTCAACGACGAAGACGGTGCGCCCGGTCAGGTCTTGCGGCAGCGCCTCCAAATACGGCACGGGCTCGTGGGTTTCTTCATCGCGCGCCATGCCGATGAAGCCGACCTGGGCATCCGGAATCATCGACAAGGCGGGATCCACCATGCCTAGGCCTGCACGAATGATGGGCACGATGATGGGCGGATCCTGCAGGCGGGTGCCTTGTGCTGTGGCAACCGGTGTTTCGCAAGCGAAGTTTTCTACCGCCAAATCGCGGGAGGCTTCATATACGAGCATGGTTCCCAGGTCCTTGAGCGCGGCGCGAAAAGCGGAGTTATCACTGCGGGCATCGCGCATCAGGGTCAGGCGGGAAGCGGCAAGCGGGTGGTCTACGACGTGGATATCCATGCCCACTACTTTAAACTTTTTGGGAACCACTTGGGCCATTGGCCAGTCCAATAGGGCATGAGACCATTTCAGATAGATACCGCCCACGCCCGCCATTTAGCCCGTGACCTGCACGCGAACGCGCAGGGAGACAATCCACCCCACCCGGCATTGCCCGAAGATTCGGCCTTTACCGGGTTCAATGAGACCGTTCATGCCGCCTTAGACAATATTGGGGCGCGGATGACCATGCTGCGCCACGATATGGGGCACATCGCGCAGTCTTCCTTCCAGATGTCGCGCGAGGCGGAAGACTCCGATGCGGCGCTGCGCGACTTACTCGGGGCGGCGATCTAAGTGCTTGCTACCGCCATTAAAAATATTGCCGCGCTGCAGCCTTCGCCGCTTCCCGATGTCCAACTTCCCCGCGTCCCAGATCTCTCCGCCGCCCAGCCGCTGGCGGATATCGCGCACGGTGATGCCTCGCAGCTTATCGCCGCCGCGGATCTCCTCACCGGCGATAACGAGACCATCTCCGCAGTACTTAACCAGGCCCGCGGCCTCGTTACGGCGGCTGCCGGCGATATCTTTGGCATCGGCACGCGGCTCATCCAGGCCGCTGCGCCCATCGCGATGGGATTAATCTCCCTCGATCCCGCCTCCCGCGCCGCGGCCCTTGCCTCGCTTCGCACCGTGATAGACGAGCACATTGGCTTGGCGATGGCCCGGGTCAACCGCCTGAAAGACGAGCTCACCACCACCGCCGCGGCCCTGTTGCCCATCTCCCAGCGGCCGGTGGAATCAGCCGTTGGCCAGCCCCAGCAGGCCACGGCCGCCGCGGCGACGCATACCGCGGTGGCTCCTCCGGCGGAGCTCGGTGCTGCACCCGCGCCGCACGCATCAGCGGGCGCAGAAGCTGGCTCAGAGGCAGGCCGCGCGGCCGTGGCCGCGGCCAAGAGCCAGGTGGGCCAGCCCTATACCTGGGGCGGAACCGGCAACGGTGGCTTTGACTGCTCAGGGCTTACCCAGTGGGCCTATTCCCAAGCGGGGGTGGATATACCACGCACGGCGGACCAGCAGGCCATCGGCAAGCAGGTCAGCGCCGATCAGCTCCAGCCCGGCGATCTGGTGGTCTGGGATGGCCATGTGGCGATGTATTCCGGCAATGGCGAGATTGTGGAGGCCGGCGACCCTGTGCAGACCAACCCGCTGCGCACGAATAATATGGGCATGCAATTTAAGGGTTTTTGGCGGCCGACTGCCTGACAAGGCCCCGGCAATTCCGCGCGGCAGCTGGGGCGTTGGGTAGACTAAAAGCTCATGAGTACCCGTGCGATTGTGCCTATTAAGCTCTCCTTGACTGAGGGCGATTTTTATACCCTCTGGGCGCCCAAGTGGCGCGAAAATGGCTCCGAGTGGCAAGCCTTTTTGGGCGACGATGACTCCGTCTTGGTCTTCGACTCCCCCGCTGAGATGCTGTGCTACCTGGAGTCCGATGCCAAGCATGACCTGCTAGATCACCCGCAGTGGGAACAATTTGCCGCCCGCCCAGCCCACCGCGTTACCCCAGCCAAGCGCGATGAATACGATCTGATTGGCATGCCGGAAGCCCTCGCCGGCCGCCCCAGCCACGCCAATGTCGCAACCGTAGCGCGCAACCTCGAGGTGGCATCTGCGCTTGCCGATGTCGCCGCTGCCGAACAAACCACCATCTTCTTCGCCACCCACTCCATCCTGCGCAACGTCTCCCGCGGCGCCGATCACTACTCCGGCGAGCAGGGCCTGAATGAGTGGACAGGCGTCGGACGGGTCATCTTGACCAACTGGAAAAAGGTCATCGCGGATTTGGATAAAAGCGTCCGCGTCGTTCCTAGCGATGAATTCGACGCCTCCGCTATCTCCGATGCCGAAACCCGCATCTCCGAGGCCGCGGGCGCCGCCGACGCTGCCGCCAAGGAAGCCGAAGAAAAGCGTAAGGCCGCGGCGGAAGCCGCCGACCCTTATGACGAGTCCCCTTGGGCCGCCGCCGGAATCGACCCGATTAAAATCACCGCACAGTCCAAGTCCGTCTACACGCTGCGCACCTACTTGGACGGCAAGCCCATCTTCTTAGGCAAATGGGGCGAAATCTTTACCTTCGATTCCTCCAAGACGCTGGTGCGGTGGCTCATCGATAATGATGACCACGACTTGGCGCGCGTGTCCACCTGGGAGGACGTTGTCACCGCCGCCAATGCCGGTGAACTCGAGGTCCAGGTCCACCCGGATAACCAGTACTCCTTTAATGGCATCGTGCGCGATATTGAAAAGGGACCGGAAGCGGTCGACTCCGACCAACTAGCCCGCTGCTACGAGGTCTGCGCCGATGCCGCGGACTGGGCCGGGGACGATTCCATTAACTCCTATATGCTGGCGAACCCACGCTTGCAGGACTACCTCGGCTACATGCTCGGTTCCACCGAGCACGCAGGCTACGTGCCGTCGAAGCCGTATAACGAGCATGCGGAGTCCTGGAAGGGTCTTGAGAACATGCTAATTAAGCGTTTTTCCCGCTTTTAAGTTTTTACTCTGCCCTGCGGACTACCGGCTCTAGCTACCTCAGCTGCCGGGAGCCGTTACTAACAGAAGACCGCCCCAGTCCAACCACTCCTCACAGTGGAGCGTGGACTGGGGCGGTTGCTGCATTTTCACCTACACCTCATTCCGCATCAAGTGCGGCTAGAGGTGGGAGCCGAGGTGCTCGATAAGATCTCCCAGCATTCTGCGCGATTGGGGCGCGCGCGGGCGTACCTGATCGAAGCCGTGATAGGCACCTGCATATACATCAAGTGTGGTCTCGACTCCGGCATCCTGCAGTGCGGTAGCAAAGGCCACAGATTCATCATGAAAAAGGTCGATGTCTCCCACGCCGATCCACGTGGGCGGCATCCCCGAGTGATCCGAACGCGTCGCCGGCGATGCATACGGCGGCAACGGGGTTCCTAAATGGTCCTTTCCTAAGTACATATCCCAGGCACCGCGATTTAAGTTCGGCGGACAAATAAACTGCCCCACCGCACCCTCTTTAACAATGGTGCGGTGATCAAGCATTGGATAGACCAATCCAAGCGCTCGAATGGGATGATCTTCATCCACCGTGCGCTGGGCAAGGCCTGCGGCCAAGCCGCCACCGGCGCTATCGCCAGCGACCGCAATGCGCGAAGTATCCGCGCCTAGCAGCTCACCGTTTTCCTGCATCCAGCGCAATGCGGCATAACACTCTTCTAAATCCGCAGGAAAAGGTTTCTGCGTGGATTTGTGATAGCGCGGTGCGATGACAATGGCCCCCAGCTCCGATGCGATGAGCGAAGTTTGGGGATCATGCATCGCCGGACCACCGAGCAGGTGTCCTCCACCGTGAATCCACATCACCACGGGACGTGGCTCGGCCGGCGCTCCATCTCCGCGTGGAGTAATAACGCGGGCACGGAATGCTTGGTCTTCAAAAGAACAAGATAGCTCTTCGATGTCCACCGGGCGCCACTTCGGACGAGCCACGTCCATATTGGCAAATAGCCTGCTCGTTCGAGCGAATCGATCACCCGAGAGCAGGTGCAGCGGCAGGTACAGTAATGGGCTGCGAAGCTCAGGTGCAACGCTGCGCAGATAAGGACGACGGCTCTTTATATATGCCGCCGCCCCAACTACCGCGCTACCTGCAGCGAGAGCTTTCAGCGCCCGCATTAAAAGTCGCGCAGGATGCGCTGTGCCAAAGGCTCAGACGATGCCGGGTTCTGACCGGTGTACAGGTTGCGGTCAACCTCAACATAAGGCTGCATCGGATCGGTCTGCTTAAAGTCAGCGCCAAGCTCGCGCAGGCGGGTCTCAACAACCCACTTGGCAGCGGCGATGGTCTCCTCGCCCTCTTCGGCGTTGGTAAAGCCGGTCATGGTGTAGCCCTTGAGTGGCCAGTTGTCATTGTCCAGCGCGAGCAATGCGGCCGGTGCGTGGCAAACCAGGGACAGGGCGCGACCGGACTCGATGCGCTCCTGCAGCAGCTTGGCGGAGTCCTGGTCATAAGCCAAGTCCTCCATCGGGCCGTGGCCGCCGGGGTAAAAGACGAGGTCGTAGTCAGCTTCCTTAACATCGGCCAGGTTCAGTGGGTCTTCCAGGTCTGGACCGATTTCTGCGAGGTAGTTCTCCTGCTCGGCGCGGTCGCCCTCAGACAATACCTCGAGGCTGTACTCGTCTACCACGGGTGCCTTTGCGTTCGGCGTAGCAAAGTCGATATCCCAACCCGCGTTCTTAAACACGCGGTGCGGAGCGATGAGCTCCTCGGCCCAGTAACCGGTAGGACGGGCGCTGCCATCAGCCAGCGTCCACTTATCAGCGGCGGTAACAACGAATAGTGCGGAAGGCATGTCTTCCTCCTTTATGTAGATTAACTATCTATTACTCTTCGGAAGGGTTGTCATTCAGGTTTATTGAGAACCCGGAATCTTGGAGCGACTCCTCAGTATCGGGACCGGCAAGTTCCGGATCGGAGAGGTCCTCGTAGGCCGGAAGGACAACGGTCTCAAGGATACGCTGCCTTGTCTCCTCCGTGCCGAAAA
This sequence comes from Corynebacterium sp. KPL1814, assembly GCF_000478175.1. Taxonomy (GTDB): domain Bacteria; phylum Actinomycetota; class Actinomycetes; order Mycobacteriales; family Mycobacteriaceae; genus Corynebacterium. The sequence continues at coordinate 184,569 of NZ_KI515778.1, read as the reverse complement.
TATTTTCAATCGCCTTCACAGTGAGATCGAAAAACTCCTCCAAGCCGTATCCAAAGGTCTCGCTCAATGCGAGAAATTGCCTGCTCAGAGTGGAATCGCCGGAAGAAACGGAACAGGTAAAGCCAAGCTGCTGCAACAGCGGCAGCGGATGATCCGTCAGTTCCTCAACGTCGTCCACGGGCGAAAATACCAATGGAATGTGTCGGTCGCGGATCCATTCGGAGGCCTTGCCTGGGCGGATTCCATCGACATCGGCGGTGAAATCATCAATCATATTCACCGGTTGCAGCAAGCGGTTGACGCCGGCCTGCGCCGCGCTTTCGGTGGCGGCGAAATCCTCACCCACCGCGATTTGGGTAGGCAGGTACTTCGTGCGGAACTCCGCCGCGGCGGCAGCACTCCCCTCCGGCAGGGTGTAACCCGCAACGCCCGCAGCATCCCCTGCGTTAGCCGCCGGCTCTGCCGCCTCGAGGACAAACCGTACCTCAAGATCGCCGAAGCGTTCCGCGGCCACCTCTCGTACGACTGCGGACGTATCGAAAGAATAAGCCGCGGGGTTGAGCTGCAGCTCGGCGTAGACCACGTGGTCATCGGCAAGCTGGGCACACTGCTCGCGAATATCCGCGTTCAATTCCTCCGCGGTGCTGGCCTGCGAGCGGACCGGTTCCCACAGGGATACCTTAGGAAGTTGTTCCACCACGCTCTCGGCGGAATCCTTATTTTCGGGGCTAATTAAAGGTGCATCATGCATGCGCACCATCGTAGGCATCCGCCCCAAGATGCGCCATGCCAGCGTTCTACTTGCGCGGCTTCCTCTTGACCACTTCTGCGTTTGCGAACTCGTCGTGGGAACCGCGCCGGTTATTTTCCTCATTAATGGTGACTGTGTGCACCACCGCGCCCATCAGGCCCACCAATTGCCCGATTCCCGGGACCACGTTGATAAGGCGCCACCACTGGCGCTTTGCGGACTGGCTGAGGCTGAGCTTTTCCTTCGTATCGACATCCCGCACGGTATAGCCGGCAAGAATCTTTGCCGGGCTAGCGCCCAACCACACTTCGCTGCCCAGAACGTAGACCACCATGACGATGCAGAAAACGACAAAGGACAGGGCTTCTACATCCGCGAGCTCGTCGACGACCGCGCCAAACGCACTGCTGATGCCACCAGCCAAGAAGAAGTCCAAGATGCCCATGCCAATGCGCGTGCTTTGCGATGGCCGTTCCTGTGCCTGGTGCTGGAACGGCACCGGCGGGGCAGCGAACGACGGCGACACCTGTTGCTGCGGTGATGCGTGCCGAGCGAATGGGTCTTGCGCGTACGGGGAACTATACGGGCTGGGCTGGGCAAAATCCGGCGCCCGCTTCGGACCACCCTGCGATTGATCGTGGAAGTTTGACTGCGTGCGCGGTGCTGGAGACCACTGCCCCACCGAACTCAGCGTGCCGAGCTCGCCCCACGTCGGGCGAAGGCCGGTGCGCAATGCTTCATCGTATTCGGCCCTCTTTTTCGCCGAACCCAGGATGCTGGCCGCTATGCGCAGCTGTACACGCCGCGGCTCATCGGGGTTATATCCTTGCTGCCCGAGCTTGATATCTTTTGCTTCCAATAAAACGGAAAGCTCATCCTCGCCACCACTGCGGTCGAGGTCCCACTTTTCGTAGAAGTCTGGGGCAATATCATCGGCGTTCATAGTGTCCTATCTTAAAGGTAAAGAGCGCAGCGATCCTCACCCGTAGGGAGGATTTTTATTTCCGTCGGAAAAGCTTCGCCACACCCACGGCCGCAGCGCCCAGCGCCGCGCCCACGCCGAAGACCGCACCTGCTGGTGCGCCCTCACGTACCTCGTTGCGCACGCGAATAACGGCAGGTTCTGGAACCGGCGGGTGCGCGTACTTCAGGGATTCTGCGGTCGTCGCAGTCCATGCGGAAATATAAAGCACCACGCGCCACACCAAGTACATGACAATCATCAAAACGATGACCGGACCAAAGACCGCGCCGGCCGGACTGCCGGTGGCAGAGGACATGATCACTGTGGACAGCTGCTTGATAGCCTCGAACGCCACCGCACCGATGGCGGCGCCGGTAAAGCCGGACTTCTTAGGCACCTTCGTGCGTGGCAGGATCATAATCAGCCACCACATGACGATGAAATTGGCGATAAGGCCCAGCAACAAGCCACTGAAGAAGAAGACATAGCCCATGCCCGGGAAGGAATCGATGCCTAAGAGGTCAAAGATCTTCTGTGTAAGGCCGGAGGAACCAGCAGCGGTCACACCGAAGGCGACGACAAAGGAGATGATCAGGCCGATAAGCCCCAGAAGGTCCGAGAACTTCTTTTTCAGGAAGGAGCCGCCGTCATTGGCATCGATGCCCCACATGGCAGAAATGCCGATGCGCAGGTGATTCATCCATCCCAGTCCGGACCACAGGGTGGTCAAACCACCAATTCCGAACATGGCACCGCGCTGGTCGATGGCCGTATCCAAGATCTCATTGACCGATTCGCTGAGCTTCCCGTCAATGGAGTCCGTGATATAGGACTGGAGATCATTGAGCAGGTCCTCGCGGTTAGCAAGGACAGCGGCGATGGTGGCCACCAGCAGCATCGCCAACGGGAAGATAGACAGAACCGAGTAATAGGTAATGCCAGCGGAGAACTGGTTGCCCCCCTCTGCGGCATAGCGCTCCTGCATACGCATGAGGTGGTCAACAATTGGCGACTTGCGCCGTACCTTATCTATCGCTCCCGGGTCATCGGCGTTCGCGCGCTCGATGCCGTAGTGGTCCGTCTTCTTAGAGGAGGATTGCGTGGTGGTGGACACGTGCTTCCCTTCTTGTTCGCACAGCGCTTATCCCGTATAGCGTAGCTGGCAAACACCCACTTGTCCCTCCGTGGGGTGGGTTAAGGGGTACCTACTACCTGCGCGGGCGGGGAAGGAAGCCGACTTTTTCATAGACGGCATCGACAAGCGGCTGCGCTACTTCCTGTGCGGTCTGGGCGCCGCGCTCCAAAATGCGCTCCAGCTCGCCGCGATCCGCCATGAGCTCGTCATAGCGCTGCTTAAGCGGCGTGGTGAAGGCCTCAAGCGCCTCCGCAGTATCCACCTTCAGGTGACCGTAGCCCTGGCCGGCGTACTTCTCCACCAAGGAGTCGATGGACTCGCCAGTCAGCGCGGACTGGATGACCAGCAGGTTCGATACGCCCGGCTGGGTTTCCCGGTCGAAGGCGACGGCGCCCAGGTCATCGGTCACTGCGGACTTGATGCGCTTGGCAGAGGTCTTCGGGGCGTCGAGCAAGTTGACCAAGCCCTTCGGATTTGGACCGGACTTAGACATCTTGGACGTCGGATCCTGCAGGTCATAGATCTTCGCCGCGCCCTCCGGAATGAATGGTTCCGGTACATGGAAGGTCTCGCCGTATTTATTATTAAAGCGCTCGGCCAGATTTCGGGTGAGCTCCAAGTGCTGGCGCTGATCCTCGCCCACCGGCACGTAATCCGGGGAGTACAGAAGGATATCGGCCGCCATCAAGATGGGGTAGGTAAAAAGACCTACCGAGGTGCGGTCGGCGCCGCGCTTGGCGGATTTATCCTTGAACTGCGTCATGCGGGAGGCCTCACCGAAGCCGGTCAGGCACTGGAATACCCAGGTCAGCTCCGCATGGGCGGGCACGTGGGACTGAACGAAGAGGGTGGACTTCTCCGGGTCAATGCCCAGCGCGATGAGCTGAGCTGCACCGGCCATAGTGCGGTTGCGCAGCTCCTCCGGATTCTGCTCCACGGTAATCGCGTGCAAGTCCGGGATGAAGTAAAAGGCATCGTAGCCTTCCTGCAGGTCGATCCACTGCTTGAGCGCTCCCAGGTAATTTCCCAAATGATAGGAATCAGCGGTGGGCTGAATGCCGGAAAGTACGCGGTATACGGAATTAGATGCAGTGGAATCAGTCATGTCAGTTAATGTTACTCCGTCATTTTTGCTTGTTGATTGGCCGCCCCAAGATGCTGCGCGGCGTCATCAAAAATCGAGACCAGCCGGACACCGCGGGTAACGTGCGGCGTCCACGAGGTGTCGATCACGTCATCGAGGTTGTCATCCTCCAGCGAGGACACATACGCCTTGACCTGCTCCAATGCTTCCTGGGTATAGCTGCGGAGCTTGCCGATGTCCTGCGTGGTTACCGCACGCGCTTCCTCCGCCGATTGGCCATAGCCCATGGCATCCGGCAGGTCGAGGTCGTAGCGCTGCCACAGCTCTTCTTCCCCCGTCAGCTGCGCAAGCTGCAGGTCTGCCATGCGGCCGGTGTGCCATAGCAGCCACGTGATGGAGTTCGGGTGGTCACCAAAGTGCGCATTGGCGGTCTCGTTGCTCAGCTCCGGCAAAGCGGCTAGTGCATCGAGCGGGCGTTGTGCCATGTCCGTGAGCAGATCGATAGCTTTCATCGTCAATCCTTTCTCTTAGACCTTGCGGGAAGTGGGGCTGACGATGTCCATGAAAATGGCGAAACCGGTCACCATGAAGGCACCGCCGACACCCATGAGGACGATGGGGCCCAAGAAGGCGAAGGACGGTCCGACAGCAGTCCACCACCAGATGCTCAGGGCGAGGATTACGGCGCCAAGGACAAAAGGAATAATTGCGCGAGCCATGAACTTTCTCCGTTGCAGATTTCGAAATTTTTAACGTGTTTATATTAGCACTACTGCTTGTGCTTGGGGGTCCTTTGCCTGCCCACATCCTCCTTGTTGAAGGTCCATTGCTGCTGCACATCCACTCCCCTCGCCCCAGGTGAGTGCTTGCCGCTGGGGCGGGTAATCGATGAGTGGGCAGTCGGCCGCGCAATCCGGTTGCTATTTAACTCTTCCAGGCTTAGTGGGGAAGAAAAATTGCTTGCGGTGCGCTTGCCGCGGCCCAGCGGCCGAGTGATGGGGCTGGCGTAACGGGTGGCCGCGCCTGCCTTCCGCTTGGCCCGGCGGGCGCCATCGCGCACGATCCGCGCCGAAAGCCGAAGGCGCGGATCCATCTGTTGCTCGCCGTCGCGGTACTCGAAGACCGGCAGGCCCTTCTTGAAGTAGATAGCAGCAAGGCGCGCGGTAAAGCAGACCAAGGCGGTGATGATCGCTGTGGGTTCCTCCGATAGCCCGGCGCGCAGGAGGATCATGTACAGCCCGGCCGCGAGGATCGAGATGGCCGCATAAAACTCGCCGGAAAATACCAGCGGAATGCGGTCTGAGAGTAGATCGCGCAGCACGCCGCCGAAAACGCCGGAAATAACCGCTGATACCGAGGCGATGATGAAGCCATAACCCAAATGCGCGGCAATCTGGGTGCCCAGCACGGAAAAGACCGCCAGCCCCAAGGCATCGAGGATGAGGAAGAGGTGGCGGAAATAGTGCATGAGGAAGGACATGCCCACCGTGACGATGGCGGCGGCGATGACGATGACCAGATAGATGGGGTGTTCCACCCAGGTCAGCGGTGGATCCGCAAGCACGATATCGCGGACAGTACCGCCACCCAGTGCCGTGATGGCGGCGATCATCGTCACGCCGAAAAGGTCCAGCTTTTGCCGTCCGGCCGATAGCGCAGCCGTCATGGACTCGGCGGTAATACCAATGACGTATAGGACGCTAAATAGCGGCGACATTAGACGTATTCCACTAGCAGCGGCGAGTGATCGGACCAGCGCTGCTCCACGGTCGGAGCCTTATCCACCCATGTGCGCTGCGCGCGATCGAGCAGCGGCTGGGTTGCGGCTTGGTAGTCGATGCGCCAGCCTGCATCGTTATTGAAGGCCTGGCCACGATAGGTCCACCAGGTATAGGGGCCTTCGGCCTCGGGGTGGAGCCGGCGCGTAACGTCGAACCACTGCGGTGCGGTGGCCGGCTCCCACGGGGTGGTGCCCGCGTAGTCCACGACGCCAAGCCACTCGCCCAGGTTCTTTTTCTCCTGCGGCGCCTCATCCGGGAAGCTGCCGAAGACATGGTCCATAAAGGCGCGCTCTTCTGGCAGGTGGCCGGCCTTCTTCTCGTTGGCCTTATTATTCTTCAAGTCCTGGGCGCGGTGGCAGATATTCCAGTCGCCGCCGATGACCATGTCCTTATTGGCGTTTTCTGCCAGCACGGAATCGAATTCATCCAAGAAGTGGTACTTTTCATCCTGCTTCGGCGAATCGGTATCCCCGGAGGGCAAGTACAGCGAGGCCACGCGGATATCGCGGGTGGTAGCGGCAATCCAGCGGCCGGCGTCGGTGAAGGAGCCGAAGCCGACTTCGACATCGGCAAGCGGCGTGCGGGAGAGGATGCCTACTCCGGCGCGGCCCTTGGCGGCGGCATCGGCAAGCTCCAAGTGCCAGCCCGCCTCCAGGGCGGGTGCCAGGGCCTTTCTGGCTTGATCCGGGGTGGCGCGGACCTCTTGCATCAGCACGATATCGGCCGGAGTCTGTTCCAGCCAAGCGTTCATGCCGGGGTTGTTTTCGTTGCGCTGCTTGCACGCGGCGCGGATTCCATTGACGTTGACGCTAGCGATGGTAAGGCTCATGGTGCTCCAGAATATAGGCGTGTGCGGTGGTACTTCTAGCTGCGGCCTGCAAGGCGTTTTTTATCCCACATTGTTATCGCCCACACAACGCAACCCGCGGCCGCCAAGCCGGCGCCCGCCAGCGCCGGGGCGGAATAGCCTAGGCCCGCACCGACGACGATGCCGCCGATGGTCGCACCGGCCGCGTTCGCGATATTGAGCGCGGACTGGTTGAGCGCGGCGGATAAGGTCTGGGCATCGCCCGCCACGTGGACCAAGCGCAGCTGCAGCGACGGCACCAACGTGGAGCCCATAAACGCCACCATGCCAAAGCAAATGGTGGCCGGGATGGCGTGGCTGGACAGGAAATAGAAGGCCGTGAGGATGATGATCAAGCTGGCTAGGGCGAAAATGATCCCGAATTCGAGGTTGCGGTCCGCCAACCAGCCGCCGAAGGCATTGCCTATCGTCATGCCAATGCCGTAAGCCATGAGCACGACCCAAATCAGGCTATCGCTCAGGCCAGCGACCTCGGTCATGGTCCAGGAAATATACGTGTAGACGGAGAACATGCCGCCGAAACCCACCACGCCCATGATGACGGTGAGCCACACCTGGCTGTTTTTGAAGGCACCGAACTCTGTGCGGATATCGGTCTGTTTCATCTCCGTCATGTGCGGCATGAGGAAGAACAGAGCCACGGCGGTAATAAGCCCGATGACCACAACCACCAGGTAGGCCGCGTGCCACCCCAGCGCGGACCCCAGGGCCTGTGCCGCGGGCACGCCGATGACCGTGGCGATGGCAAGCCCCATGCCCACAAAAGCCATGGCCTTGCCGCGCCCACCGGGAGGGGCCATCGACGCCGCGGACAGGTTAGCCACGGAAAAGTACGCGCCGTGGGGCATGCCGGCGATGAAACGGGCCACCATGAGCACCCCATAATTCGGCGCGAGGACCGACAGCAGGTTGCCCACCACCAAAAAGCCGATGAGCAAGAGGATGAGGCGGCGGCGCGGGAGCTTGCCGGTAAACGCCGCAATCAGGGGCGCGCCGACCACCACGCCGAGCGCGTAGGTGGTAATTAGCGTGGAGGCGGTATCTTCAGAAACCCCAAAATCCTCCGCGATCAGCGGCAGCAGGCCCATCGAAACGAACTCGGTGGTGCCGATGGCAAACGCGCCAAGGGCCATCGCCACCATGACGATGGTGCGGCGCGTCGTAGAAATCTCCGTCTGGCGGGGCAAAGGCCGACGTTGAATGCGGTGTTCGTGGGCGCTGCGCGGGCTTAACTGATCGATAATTTTCACGAGGGGCGACAATACACCCCACCTGCGCATAAAGCATGTTCAGGGCGTGGACAGGTGAAGAGATTGCCCCAGCGCATGGCCCCGTGACCGATGCCACCCAGCCCCAGAATGTACCGAGCGCTCCACATGGAGCGGACAAAATCGGTAATCTGGTCACCTGAAGAAATTTTCCCACATTTAATAGGAGAATCATGGCTAAGATTACGTGGACCCGTACCGATGAGGCGCCGCTTCTGGCGACCTACTCCCTCAAGCCCATCGTGGAGGCCTTCGCTTCCACCGCGGGCATTGACGTAGAAACCCGCGATATTTCCCTGGCTGCCCGCATCGCCGCGCAGTTCCCGGAGCGCCTCACCGAGGACCAAAAGGTGGAAGACGCCCTGGCTGAGCTGGGCAAGATGGCCAAGACCCCAGAAGCTAATATCATCAAGCTGCCGAATATCTCGGCTTCCCTGGTGCAGCTGAAGAAGGCCATCGCTGAGCTGCAGGCCGCCGGCTACGACCTGCCTGATTACCCGGATAACCCGTCCACCGACGAGGAAAAGGACATCGCGGCCCGCTACGATTCCGTCAAGGGCTCCGCCGTTAACCCCGTCCTGCGTGAAGGTAACTCCGACCGCCGCGCGCCGGAGGCCGTGAAGAACTTCGTTAAGAAGCACCCGCACCGCATGGGCGAGTGGTCCAAGGATTCCAAGACCAACGTCGCCACCATGGACGATAACGACTTCCGCCACAACGAGAAGTCCGTCATCATCCCTGAGGAAGACACCCTGTCCATCGTGCTGAAGACCACCGACGGCGAGCAGACCCTACTGCCGGAGCTGCCGGTTCTGAAGGACGAGGTCATCGACGGCACCTTCATGTCCGCCAAGGCCCTGGATGAGTTCCTGCTCCAGCAGGTCAAGCGCGCCAAGGAAGAGGGCGTGCTTTTCTCCACCCACCTGAAGGCCACCATGATGAAGGTCTCTGACCCCATCCTCTTCGGCCACGTGGTGCGCACCTACTTCGCCGACGTCTTTGACAAGTACGGCGACGAGCTCATCTCCGCCGGCCTCAACGGCGAAAACGGCTTGGGTTCCATCTTGGAGGGCCTGGACAAGCTCGACAATGGCGAGGAAATCAAGGCTGCCTTCGAATCCGCGCTTGCCGATGGCCCCGATCTCGCCATGGTCAACTCCCACAAGGGCATCACCAACCTGCACGTGCCTTCCGATGTCATCATTGACGCCTCCATGCCGGCAATAATCCGCACCTCCGGCCACATGTGGAACAAGAACGATGAGGAGCAGGACACCCTCGCCGTCATCCCGGACTCCTCCTACGCCGGCGTGTACCAGGCCGTCATCGAGGACTGCAAGGAAAACGGCGCCTTCGACCCCACCACCATGGGTACCGTGCCAAACGTCGGCCTGATGGCCAAGAAGGCCGAGGAGTACGGCTCCCACAACAAGACCTTCAAGGTGCCGGCAGCCGGCACCGTTGAGGTCCGCAACTCCAAGGGCGAGGTGCTCATCGAGCACGACGTCGAGGCCGGCGATATCTGGCGCGCCTGCCAGACCAAGGACGAGCCGATCCAGGATTGGGTCAAGCTCGCCGTCAACCGCGCCCGCCTGTCCGGCATGAAGACCATCTTCTGGCTCGACCCAGAGCGCGGCCACGACCGCAATATCCAGTCCCTGGTGGAAAAGTACCTGAAGGACCACGACACCGAGGGCTTGGACATCGAGATCCAGGATCCGGTCACCGCTACCAAGACCTCTATCGAGCGCATCCGCCGCGGCGAGGACACCATCTCCGTGACCGGTAACGTGCTGCGTGACTACAACACGGACCTCTTCCCCATCCTCGAGCTGGGTACCTCCGCAAAGATGCTGTCCGTGGTTCCACTGATGGCAGGCGGCGGCCTCTTCGAGACCGGTGCCGGCGGCTCCGCCCCGAAGCACGTCCAGCAGGTGCAGGAAGAAAACCACCTGCGCTGGGATTCCCTCGGTGAGTTCCTGGCGCTGGCCGAGTCCTTCCGCCACGAGAACCAGACCAACGGCAACGAGAAGGCCGGCGTGCTGGCCACCACCCTGGACAAGGCTACCGAGCGCCTGCTCAATGAGGGCAAGTCCCCATCCCGCAAGGTGGGCGAGAACGACAACCGTGGTTCCCACTTCTTCCTGGCCACCTTCTGGGCCGAGGAGCTGGCTAACCAGACCGAGGATGCCGATCTCGCGGCCGCCTTCAAGGATGTCGCCTCCGAGCTTTCCGGCAAGGCCGATGAAATCTCCCAGGCTCTTATCGATGCCCAGGGTGAGCCCGCCGACCTCGGCGGCTACTACTGGCCCAACGACGAGAAGACCTCCGCCGTCATGCGCCCTGTCGCACAGTTCAACGAGATCATCGATGGACTGAAGAAGTAAGAGCTTCTTCACCAGCTAATTTTCACCGCGCGTTCCCTTTGCAGGGCGCGCGGTGTCGCCGTTTTCGCCCCTTCAATTTCACACAACTGAAAAAATTTTTCACCTTCCGGGAACCAGGGTTGCCTAAGTTCCGACTATTAGTGCAGTTGATATCAGCACCCATGCAACTGACCACTAAGCACGAAAGAGAACTATTTTATGAGTCGGACGGCTCTGCGTTCCTTCATCCAACGCATACACTTCTACGGCGGCATGTTCGTCGGCCCCTTCATCCTGATCGCAGCATTGACCGGCTGCCTCTACGCCCTAGCGCCGACCCTGGAAAAGTTTGCTTACCGCGACGTCATGACCGTTGAGGAAGTAAATAACCCGGTAAGCCTGGAGGACCAAATCAGCGCTGCCCAAAAGGAGCACCCGGATATGCCGGTCTCCCAGGTATGGCCGGCGGAATCGGCGACGGACTCCACGCGCGTGCTGGTGGCAGATCCGGGCATCGACGAGAGCCTGCAGCGCACCGTCTTTATAAACCCGGCCGATGGCGAGGTCATCGGTGACTACCCCACTTATTCCGGCCTGGGCGAAATGCCGCTGCGCCGCTGGATCTCCTCGCTGCATGAAAGCTTCCACCTAGGCCAGCCGGGCGAGCTCTATTCCGAGCTAGCCGCCTCCTGGCTGTGGGTCTTAGCCTGCGGCGGCCTTTACATGTGGTGGATTCGCCGCCGGCCCAAGAAGGCTGCCGCACCGCTAAAGAAGCAGCCACAGCGCTCCAAGCGTTGGAAGGCCACCCGCCTGCACTCCACTATGGGCGCTTGGATCTTCATCGGGCTCATTGGCCTGTCCGCCACCGGCATCACCTGGTCCCAGCTGGCCGGCGGAAACGTCAATTCCGTGGTGGAGAAGATGAACTGGAAGGCCACACCAGTAGACACCGCGCTGGCCACCGATTCCTCCGCCGATGCCGCACACGATGCCCACGCCGGGCACGAAGGCCACGGCGCCCACGGTGCCCACGGTGGGGATACGGAAGCTGCGGGCGAGACACCGGATCCGGAGGTCGTCGCCGAGCAGGCAGAGCGCGTCTACGCCACCGGCCGCGCGGAAGGCCTGACGGGCCCGCTGCGCTTGTACGCCCCGGAGGACACCGACTCGGGATGGAAGGTGAGCGAGCGCTGGGTCGAGTGGCGCTACACCTCCGATGAGATCTCCATCGACGGTTCCACCGGCGAGGTCATCGACCGCCTGCCTTTCTCCGAACTGCCGCTATTTAGCAAGCTCAGCAGCTGGGGTATCTACCTGCACATGGGCATCATGTTTGGCCTGCCGCTACAGATTGCACTCTTCGCCCTCGGCCTCGCCATTGCCGCCATGGTGGTTCTGGGCTACTACATGTGGTGGAAGCGTCGGCCGCAATTTGCACCTGGCTCCAAGCGGCACTTCTCCTGGGCAACCACCGGCCTGGGCGCTCTCTTTGCCGCAACCGTCGGTGTATTTATCCCACTTTTGGGCATAACCCTTGCCGCATTCCTCGTACTAGATATCATCTTGATGAATACCGGGAAACGAAAAGCCACGCCGCCGCAGAAGAAGGATGAAGACGCGGAGCTCGTTCCCGTGGGCTAGCAATCTTAGTGAATACCATCACACAGGGTGGAGTTAATGGGTACATTGGTCGCTTATGACTAACCCATTACTCCACCCTTCATCGTTGCCCTACCAACTCCCGCCCTTTGCAGAGATTAAAGTCGAGCACTACCGACCCGCCTTCGACGAAGCGCTCGCGCGCCACGACGCCGAGCTCACCGCCATTTCCGAAAACCCCGCCGCCCCCACGTGGGAAAACACCGTAGAAGCCCTCGAGCGATCCGGCCAAGACCTCGACCGCGTCATGGCGGTCTTTGGCAACCTTTCTGGCACGGACGTCACCGATGAGATGGAAGAGATCGCCGCCGATATCTATCCGCGCCTGTCCGCTCATTACGACGCGATGTACCAGGACGAAAAGCTCTACCAGCGCATCAAGGACGCCACCCCGCCCGCCGGCGATGAGGAGGGCGCGCGCCTGCACGAGTACCTGCTGCGCACCTTTGCGCGCCAGGGAGCGGATCTCGATGCCGCCGGCAAGGCCCGCCTCTCCGATATCAACCAGCGCCTCTCCGCCCTATCTGAGGAATTCGGCCGCAATCTCATGGCCTCCACGCGCGAGCGCGCCGTCGAGTTCACGGAGGAAGAGCTCGAGGGCCTGCCGCCGGAACGCATCGCCTCAGCCAAGGCGGATGCCAAGGCCCTAGGCCGCGAAGGCTACGTCATCCCGCTCGAGCTGCCTACCGTGCAATCGGAGCAGTCCCGCCTGGCTCGGGAGGGGGCGCGGAAGAAGCTCTATGCGGCATCGGCAAGCAGGGGCTCCGAGAACAACATTCCAGGGCTTATCGAGGCCGTCCAGCTGCGCGCCGAGCGCGCCGAGCTGCTGGGCTATGCCTCCCACGCCGATTACGTGATCGCGGAAGAAACCGCTGGCAGCGCCGACGCCGCGCGCGACATGCTCGCAGACCTCGCTCCCGCCGCCGCGGCCAATGCCGCCGGCGAGCACAAGCTGCTAGCCGAGGAAGCCACGCTCAACGAGCAAGACTTCCACGCCGCCGACTGGCCCTACTGGGAATCCAAGGTCCGCGCCCGCGACTTCTCGCTCGACGAGGAGGAACTGCGCCAGTACTTCCCCCTGGACAAGGTCCTTACCCAGGGCGTATTCGCCGCCGCCGAGCGCCTGTACGGCATTACCGTTGCCCCGCGCGAGGACCTGGAGGGCTATGCCGAGGGCGTGCGCGTCTGGGAGGTGCTCGACAAGGGTGTCGAACACAGAGATAACGTCGAGCACGAAGATAAGGGCGAGCACGGCGATAAGGGAATTGGCCTGCTGCTCACGGACTACTTCGGCCGCCCCACCAAGCGCGGTGGCGCGTGGATGAGCCAGTTCGTGGGCCAATCGGGCCTGCTGGAGCACAAGCCGGTCATCGTCAACGTGCTGGGCATTACCAAGCCCGCCGATGGTTCCCAACCCCTGCTGAGCCTGGACGAGGTGCACACCCTCTTCCACGAATTCGGCCACGCCTTGCACGGGCTGCTTTCCGATGTCCACTACCCCACCTTCGCCGGCACCAACGTCCCGCGCGACTGAGTGGAATTCCCCTCGCAGATCAATGAGAACTGGGCGCTGGATAAGCAACTGGTCAAGCAGTATGCGCGCCACGTCGACACCGGCGAGCCGATTCCCGATGAGCTGCTCGATGCCGTGACCGCCGCCTCCGAATTTGGCCAGGGCTTTGCCACCTCGGAGTACTTGGCGGCCTCCATTATCGATTTGGCGTGGCATTCGCTCAGCGCCAAGGATGCCGCGGCACTTGAGGCCACCCCGGAGGCCGTGGATGCTTTCGAGGAGGAGGCCCTGCGCGCGGTGAGGTTGGATAACCCGCACATCGCCCCGCGCTACCGCTCGACGTACTTCAACCACATCTTCGCCGGCGGCTACTCCGCGGGCTACTACTCCTACCTGTGGGCCGAGGCGCTCGATGCCGATGGCTTCGAGTGGTTCAAGGAACAAAGCGATCTGCGCGCCGCAGGACAAAAGTTCCGGGACCTCATCCTCTCTCGCGGCGCTTCCCGCGATTTCGGCGCGGCCTACCGCGACTTCCGCGGGCGCGATAAGGACGTCGCGCCGCTGCTCAAGCGCCGCGGCCTCTCCGGCGCCTAGCGGATACTAGCCAGCCAGGCGGCGTGCACGCGCGCCTCATCGTTTTCTTCCGGGTGAAAGCTCAAGGCGGTGACGGCGCCGTGGCGCACGCCGACGACCGCTTCCTCCGCGCCGTCGTGCGACACGGTCGCGATGACCTCCACGCCTTCACCGACGCGGGTGACCAGCGGGGCGCGGATGAAGCTCGCCTCGATGGGCAGCGTTTCTTCCCCGACCACGACCGGCACGGTGCGCTCGGCGGAAAAGCGCTGGTTGCCAAAGGCATTGCGCCGCACGGTGATATCGAGCAGCCCCAGGGTCTGTTGGCCCGGCGAGGGGTTATCCAGCTCGCGGGCGCAATAAATCAGCCCGGCGCAGGTGGCGAGCACGGGAAGGCCGTGGTCCACGGCCGCGCGCAGCGGACCTGCCACGCCGAAGGTGCGGGCGAGCTTGTCGATGACACTCGACTCCCCGCCCGGAATCACCAGCCCATCCAGGCTCTCAAGGTCGCGCGGCACGCGCACTCGGCGCGTGTCCGCCCCCAGGCCTTCGAGGATGCGCAGGTGCTCTTCCACGCCGCCCTGCAGCGCGAGCACCCCGATCGTGGCGTTTGCTTCTTCTGGGTGTGCCACGCGATTACCAGCCGCGCTCGGCCAGGCGGTGCGGTGCCGGCACATCGCCGACATTGATGCCGACCATGGCCTCGCCCAGGCCGCGGGAGAGCTTGGCGAGCTCGGCGGGGTCATCGTAAAGCGTGGCGGCCTTCACGATGGCCTCCGCGCGCGCCGCCGGGTTACCGGATTTGAAGATGCCGGAGCCCACGAAGACGCCTTCGGCGCCCATCTGGCGGACGAGGGCGGCATCGGCAGGCGTGGCCACGCCGCCGGCAACGAAGAGCACGACCGGCAGCTTACCGGTCTCCGCAACCTCTGCTACCAGGTCATACGGTGCCTGGAGTTCCTTGGCGGCGACGTAGAGCTCATCGCGGTCGAGGTGCTGCAGGCGGGCGATTTCCGCGCGAATCGTGCGCAGGTGCTTGACGGCCTCGGAGACATCGCCGGTGCCGGCCTCGCCCTTGGAGCGAATCATGGCCGCGCCCTCGGTGATGCGGCGCAGGGCCTCGCCCAGGTTGGTCGCGCCGCACACGAACGGCACGTCGAAGTCCCACTTATTGATGTGGTTGACGTAATCGGCAGGGCTGAGCACCTCGGACTCATCGATGAAATCCACGCCGAGCTCGCCCAGAATCTGCGCCTCGACGAAGTGGCCAATGCGCGCCTTCGCCATCACGGGGATGGATACGGCGTCGACGATGCCCTCGATAAGCTCCGGATCGGACATGCGGGCCACGCCGCCCTGGGCGCGGATATCGGCGGGCACGCGCTCAAGTGCCATGACGGCGCTGGCGCCCGCATCCTCGGCGATGCGCGCCTGTTCTGGGGTCACGACGTCCATGATGACGCCGCCCTTGAGCATGTCAGCTAGTCCACGTTTCACGCGCGTGGTCGCAATGTTTTCGGTCATGCGCTCTATACTGCCCTGCCCAAGTGGTACAAGTAAAGAACCATTTCCTGCGTGTTGGGTTGTACCACTTATACTGTGTTTATGCCCCTGCGCCTCGACCCCGCCGATACGCGCGCCCTGCCGGTGCAAATCGCCGCCGCCGTGCGCGCCGATGTCACCTCCGGCGCCCTGCTGCCCGGCGAACCCGTCCCCTCCACCCGCGCGCTGGCCACCCAGCTCGGCGTCTCCCGCGGCAGCGTCGTTACCGCATATGAGCAGCTCACCGCCGAGGGCTACCTCAGCGCGGAGGTCGGCTCCGGCACCGTCATCAATCCCCGCCTGCCCCACAGCCCACCGCCGCGCCCCGAGCCCGCGCCGCAGCCCGCTCCCGCACCCGACCTGCTGGAACTGACCCCCGGCCTGCCCGATACCGCCGGCATCATCACCCCCGAATGGCGCGCAGCCTGGCGCGATGCCGCCGCCCAGCCGCTTTCCGATGCCCCTCCACTCCCCCACCACATAGCCAACCACCTGCGGCACATGCGCGGGCTCCGGGTGGATCCGCGGCGCATCGTCGTTACCGCCGGTGCCCGCGATGGCCTCGCTTTAGTACTGCGCACGCTCGGTACCGCGCTGCGCGTCGGCGTCGAATCGCCCGGTTACCCCAGCCTGCGCCGCATTCCGCAGGCGCTTGGCCATGAGCTGGTGAATGTGCCCACCGATGCCGATGGCGTTACCGTGCCCGATACCGACCTCGACGCGCTGATTGTCACCCCGAGCCACCAGTACCCGTATGGCGCCTCGCTGCCGGCCGAACGCCGCGCCGAACTCGTCGCCTGGGCCCGCCAGCACGGCGCTTTACTCATCGAGGATGACTTCGACTCCGAGCTGCGCTATGTGGGCCAGCCGCTGCCCGCGCTCGCCGCGCTCGCCCCAGAGCGCACCGTGTTGCTCGGTACGTTTTCCACCGTGATTTCGCCGTCTATCGCCTGCGGCTATGTGGTGGTCCCGGATGGGCTGCGCGGGGGCATCGACAAGCAGCGCGATATCTTTGGCCAGCCGGTTGGCACCATCCCGCAGGCTGCGCTCGCCCATTACCTGGCTAGCGGGGCGCTGCGGCGCCACACCGGCCGCATGCGCCGGACCTATAAGCGCCGCCGCGACCTCGTGGCCGATGCCCTGGGCACTCTCCCCGGCGCGCGCCTGCTGCCCATCAATGGCGGCCTGCATGCGGTTTTGCTGTGCGACCCGGCCATCGTCCCGCGCGCCGCCGCCCGCGGCATTAAGCTGACCCCGCTGCGCGAATACTGGGGCGGCGTAGACGCCGAAGACGGCGTCGTTTTAGGGTTTGGCCACTTAAGCGATGACGACCTGCGCCGCAGCCTGAGCGCAGTCGCCGCAGCCCTGCGCGAATGTTAACCTGAATTTAAATGCCCTCGCACAGAAAGACGTAGGAATGGCGCTTGGCCCGCTCGAACTTCTGCTCATACTCATCCCGCTAGCTATCTACATCGGACTTATAGCCGGTGTCATTTATTTAATCGTGCAGGTTGCGCGCAATTCCAACGATATTAAGCAAAATTCGCAGGACATCGCGTACCTTCTGGAGGCACAGAAAAACGGCCCCTCCACTGGGCAGGGGCCGCATTCTTAAGAGCCTAGTCCGCAGGCTTTTCCGTATTCACCGCGTGCGAGAAGTTCTCGCTGAATTCCTTAAATCCCTTATTAAAGGTGCCCAGGTTTTCCATGAAGCCACCCATGATGTCTATGGGCAGCGGGAAGACGATGGTGGAGTTTTGGTCCGCGCCGAGCTCCAGCACCGTTTGTAGGTAGCGCAGCTGCAGCGCCGCCGGGGCCTTGCCCAGCTCCTCTGCGGCCTCGCGCAGCTCGCGGGAGGACTGCAGCTCACCGTGGGCCGAAATGACCTTGGCGCGGCGCTCGCGCTCCGCCTCCGCCTCGCGCGCCAGGGCGCGCTGCATCATCTCTGGGATTTCCACGTCCTTGATTTCCACGATGCGGGTGAGCACGCCCCACCGTTCGGTTTGGCCGTTGATGATCGCCGCCAGATCCTCGTTGAGCTCCTCGCGGTGGGCCAGCAAATCATCGAGGCTCGCCCGCCCCAAGAGCGAACGCAGGGTGGTCTGCGCAATCTGCGAGGTGGCCACGGCGTAATTTTCCACCTCGAGGACCGCCTTGCTCGAATCGGTGACCTCGAACATGACCACCGCATTCACGCGCACGGACACATTGTCCTTAGTGATGATTTCCTGCGGCGGAATCGTCAGCGTCACCACGCGCAAATCCACGCGCTCCAGCTTATCGATGCCCGGCAGCAAGAAATGCAGCCCCGGCTCCAGCATCGGCCGCAGGTGGCCAAAGCGGAAGGTCACGCCCCGCTCATACTGCTTAATCACCTTGAGCGAGTAGGACAAAAACACTCCGATGAGAGCGAGGATGATGCCGATGACGATCGGCCAGAATACGGGAGCGGACACTTAGATTTCCCCTTCCAGTTCTTGACGCACCGAGCGGTAGCGCGTGGATTTTCCGTACTTCGAACCATAGCGATCGACCTGTGCGGCCAATTCCGCCTCGCGGTTATCCATCTCCGGCACCACCAGCTGCGGCGCATTCGAAGGCGTATTCCACAGGTCGCGGGCCAGCGGGTACACGCCGAAACCGGTGATGATGAGCACCGTAGCCAGGGTCAACGCCACTTCAGAGGGCGAATGGTAGCTAATCAGCGAGGCCAGAGGCAGCAGGTAGCCCATTGCCGCCACCGCCAGCGCGATGCCACGGTGGAAGCGCCCCGAATCCGAGTGCGGCCACGGGTCCAATTGGCGTGTGACCTCCCGGCCGTGGTGCGAGACCGTGCACTGCTGCTTGACTGGGCAGGTATTGCACACGGTCGGGTTCGCGCGGTAGCGCATGACGCGGTTTTCCGGGTCGAAGCTGGAGGGCCAGAGCCAGTGATCTTCGGGGCATCGCCAAGCATCGTGGTCTTCCATGTACCGGAACGTGCCGGATTGGTTGGACATGGTGCGGTTGGCGGTTTGTTGCGCCAGCAGGTCGAATACCCAGGCCACTACGAGCAAGAAGAGCCCGTAGCACGCGGATAGTACGGTAAATGCACCCGGCATTAGTCGTCCTTCTTATCCGAGCGGTAGGTACCGCCCCACTTCGTGCGCGATTCAAATTCCTGGCGCGGCGCGGTCGCGGAATCGCCGCGCTCGGCATCGGGATCTTCCTCCTCCACGAAGGCACCGCGCTCGTCGATGTACCCGTAGCGCCGGCCCGTGGAGCTTCGCTTGTCGACGCGCCCCTTGCCGCCCGAGACCAGTCCCACCGAGGAACCCACGGGGACCTCGCCCGCATGATCGTCCTCATCTGGGGTGATGATGCTAAACAGCGGGTTGGTTGGGTGCTCCTCCACCGTTGGGATGTCCTTTTTGTAGAGCACTCCGCGCAGCGCCATCCAGAGGAAGGGCAGGACGCCGAGGAGGAACATGACATCGCCAGGCAGGCGCAGCCATTCCATGATGAAGTTGCCAGGCTGGGTGATATACCCCAGCGACCGCGCTTCCACGTAGCCCGATCCGACGGATTCGTAGAGCTGCATGATGCCCAGCGGCAGGAGCGAAATGACCACCATCCATAACAACCCCAGGTTTTGCAGCCAGAAAGCCCAGCCCATGGCCTTATCGGACCACTTGTCCTTAGGGATGAGGTAGCGCAGTGCAAAGACCGACAGGCCCACGGCCAAGAAGCCGTAGACGCCCATCATCGCGCCGTGGGCGTGGTTTGCGGTAAGCGCCGTGCCGATTTCATAGTAGGAAACGATAGGCAGGTTGACGAGGAAGCCGAAGATGCCCGCGCCTAAGAAGTTCCAGAAACCGACGGAAACCAGGAACATCACTGCCCAGCGGTGCGGGAAGGGGCGCTCGCCCGAAGCACGCTGGCGGGACCCCAGCTGCATGAAGGTCCATGCTTCAACGGTCAACAGGGTCAGCGGCACGACCTCGGCGGCCGAGAAGAATGCGCCCAAGGCCATGTGTTCGACCGGGGTGCCCGAGAAGTACAGGTGGTGCATCGTGCCCAGCACGCCACCGGTGGAATAGAGGATGACGTCCAAGAAGATGATGCCCAGGGCGATCTTTTCGCGGACCACGCCGAGCAGGACGAAGACGTAGGCCACCATGACGGTGGTAAATAGCTCGAGGAAGTCCTCGACCCACAGGTGGACCACCCAGAAGCGCCAGAACTCAGCGACGGAGATGTGGGTTTCCGATCCCGCCAGGTTGCCCACCGCGTAGAACGCTGGGATGGCAAGGCCGGCGTAGAAGAAGAGCCACGGCATATTGGACTTGTGCTCATTTTTCAGGCGGCCGCGCAGCTGGCGGTAGATGATGCCGATCCACACGAACATGCCGATGGTCAGCAACAACTGGAAGAAGCGCGGCAGGTCCAGGTATTCCCATTGCTGGGAAAATAGCGTGCCCTCTTCGATGTAGCCCATGGTAGACAGCCATTCAAAGGCCATGGAGCCAAAGACCACGACCGCGATGGCGCCAAGCAGGAACCATACGAGCCAATGCTGCTTCTTCGGTTCCTTCTTACCCACGAACGAAGCCAGGAAGATGCCGGCTGCCAAGAGCCCGCCGGCGGTCCACAGGAGGGAAAGCTGCACGTGCCAGGTGCGCGAGACGTTATAGGGGAGGATTTCTTGCAGCGGTATGCCAAAGAATCCGGTCAGCTCCGTGCGGTAGTGCTGGCTGGCCGCACCCAGCAGAGCCTGGATTAAGAACAGCAACGCAATGACCAGGACGAACCAGGCCACTACCTTCTGCGACTTGGTCAGCCCAACCTCGCCCGGCTGCTTAAAGTCCAGGTTCGGCGCTTCTTCCGCATGCCAACCAATGGACTTGGACCACCGGCCGTAAATCGCAAAGATCAGGCCGGTACCGCCGATGAGCGCGATGAGCGAGAGCACCGACCACACCACGAGGTCCGCGGTCGGACCGTTGTCCACGCGCGATTCTGCCGGCCAGTTATTGGTATAGGAATAGTCGTGGCCTGGGCGCTCTGCCGCCGAAGCCCACGCGGTCCAACCGAAGAAGCCAACAAGGTTATTGATGTCTTGCTCATCGGTAATAAAGTCCGACGGCAACCCACTGTTGTGGGAATCCGGGCCAAAGTACTGGGCGTAGTAATCCTTATTGGCCTCGAATGCCGAAATCTGGTTATCGGTCCACTCCAGCACGCCCGTTTCTTCGTCATAGCGGTTGGTGCGGAATTCTTCTACCACGGCCTCTTCGGGAGTGGCGGAAGAATCGACGAAATCGGGCATACCGTTCGCGTCGTTTTCCTCGCGGGCATGATCGAGGGCGTGGCGCAGGTACTCCGCCGTATAGTCCGGTCCTAGGTAGGCGCCGTGGCCCAGCACGGAGCCGTATTGCTGCAGGCCGCGGGCCTGGTACAACGCCTGGCCGTTAGTGATCTCTTCCTTGGTTAAGACCGTTTCGCCCGTGGATTCGGAGACAATCTTTTCCGGCAACGGCATGGATGCGTCATAGGTGCGGTACGCCAAAAATCCCATGACCAAAAAGCCAAAGATCATGACGAGGGCGATGCCCTGCACCCACACGTTGCTCACCTTGAGGACCGGTTTCTTCCGGTCCTCAACCCCAGTCGTGGTGGTGGCCATAAAGTGTCCTTTTCACAGTTGTAGAGAGTTCGACATACATCATTATGAACGGATAAAGCGGTGTTAAATAGTCGAACGAAACGCCCTTACCCCCATTCGCCCGCATCGGCCAGCCCGCACACGGGCAATATTGGGAAAGTCGGCGCACCATATAGCCGGGTTCCGCCCCCAAAATCCCCACCTGGCTTGTTTACCCCCGGTTTTTCCGTAACAATTAATGCATGACATTCGCAGAGCACACCAAGCGCAATTGGCTCATCACGTTATTCGCCGCGATTTTCCTCGCCGCCATCGTCTGCATGATTTTCTTAAACGATCCGCACCGCACGATGGTGGTCGCCATGGTCTTTATCGCCTCGGCAATCCTGCTCTTCGGCGCGATCCTCGGAATCTGGTACCTATTTCGCCGCAAGGACACAAAAGACCCGCAATAGATAGGCTGGGGAACATGGAATTTAGCTTGCTTGGCCACGCCTGCGTCGCCGTTGCGGCGCCGGGCGGGCGTATCCTCATCGATCCCGGCACCATGACGCCCACCATTCCCGACGCCGATGCGGTGCTCATTACACACGCGCATGCGGATCACCTAGACCCGGACCGGCTTCCCGATGCCCCACTCTGGGCACCTGCCGAAGCCTGCGAACAACTAGGGCGCGGTACCGCGGTCTCACCGGGCGAGACCATCACCGTCGTCGGCCTCGACATCGAGGTACTCGGCGGCCAGCACGCGCCGATTCACCCAAATATTCCGCGCCCAGTCAATGTGGGCTACTACTTGGGCGGCCTACTCCACCCGGGCGATCAGTACATCGAACACCCGGCAAACGTGCTGCTCCTGCCCATCGCCGGGCCGTGGGTAAAGGCCGCTGAGGCCGCCGATTACGCCCAGCGCGTCGGCGCCGCGGTCACGGTCCCCATCCATGACGCCGTGCTTTCCGATGCCGGCCGCACCGCCTTCGACACCATGCTCACCAAGGCCGGCGTACAGGGCTATAGGCGGCTAAACCCGGGCGAGAAATTTACCGCTTAGTCTATTTTTATTCTCTGACTACCCTGCGGTTTCGCGGCGGGGTGCTGTACGTTACATACCGCTTAGTCTAGTCTTGCGTAGCATGACGACGAAATACGATAACTCCAACGCAAACTGGTCCTTCGCAACCCGCTCCGTCCATGCAGGCCAAAACCTCGACGGCGCGCACAACTCCCGCAACGTGCCGATTTACCAAACCACCTCGTACGTCTTTGATGACGCCGAGCACGCGGCCAACCGCTTTAACCTCTCCGATGCAGGCCCCATCTACACCCGCCTGACCAACCCAACGCAGGATGCGCTGGAAGAGCGCCTCGCCTCCCTTGAAGGCGGCGTGGCCGCCGTGGCCTTTGCCTCCGGCCAGGCCGCAGAGACCGCGGCCATTTTCAACCTCGCCTCGGCAGGCGATCACATCGTTACCTCCCCGCGCCTCTACGGCGGCACCTCCACGCTTTTTACCGTCACACTCAAGCGGCTTGGCATCGACGTCACCCTCGTGGAAAACCCGGATGATCCCCAATCCTGGCAGGACGCCGTGCAGCCCAATACCAAGGCCTTTTACGGCGAGACCTTTGGCAACCCAGTAGCCGATGTCCTCGATATCCCAGCCATCGCCGAGGTCGCGCACACTAACCAGGTCCCACTCATCGTGGATAACACCATCGCCACCGCGGCGCTGGCCCGCCCGCTCGACTTGGGCGCGGACATCGTCGTGGTTTCGACCACGAAGTTCTACACCGGCAACGGTTCTGCCGTGGGCGGCGCGATTATCGACGGCGGCTCCTTCGACTGGACCGTCGAGCGCGACGGCAAGCCAGTATTCCCCTACTTCGTCACCCCGGACGAGGCCTACCACGGCCTAAAATACGCCGACCTCGGCGCCCCCGCCTTCGCGCTCAAGGCCCGCGCCGGCCTGCTGCGCGATACCGGCGCCGCCATTTCCCCGTTCAATGCATGGCTGACGCTTAATGGCATTGAGACGGTAGGGCTGCGCATCGACAAGCACAATGCCAACGCCCAGGCCGTGGCCGAGTACCTGGAAGGCCACGCCAAGGTAACAAAGGTCAACTACGCCGGCCTGGATTCCTCGCCGTATAAGAAGGTCAAG
The DNA here is from genome assembly GCF_000478175.1 of Corynebacterium sp. KPL1814. Taxonomy (GTDB): domain Bacteria; phylum Actinomycetota; class Actinomycetes; order Mycobacteriales; family Mycobacteriaceae; genus Corynebacterium. Next base: position 161,262 of record NZ_KI515778.1, on the reverse strand, counting down.
GAGAAGCTGGGTTACTCCTATACCGGCTCCGTACTGTCCTTCGATATTGACGGCGGGCGCGAGGAAGCCTGGGCGTTTATTGATGCCCTGAAGCTCCACTCCAACCTCGCCAATATCGGCGATACCCGCTCGCTGGCGGTTCACCCGGCGACCACCACGCACTCGCAGTCCGACGATGCCGCCCTGGCCGCGGCGGGCATTGCACAGTCCACCATCCGTTTGTCCGTGGGCATTGAAGATATCAACGACATCATTGCTGACCTCGAACTGGGATTTAACGCGCTGGCATGAGCTGTATAAGTATCGGCGATTTTCGCACCGAAGCAGGCGCCACGCTTTCCGATGCCCACATCGCCTACCACCGCTTCGGCCATTTCCTCGGCGATCCGCACGGCGGAAATAACGTCATCCTGGTGGAACACGCGCTGACCGGCAATGCCGATGTGGCCGAGTGGTGGTGCGATCTCATTGGCCCAGGCAAGGCGCTCGATACGACGAAGTGGTGCGTTATCGCCATGAACGCACTCGGTGGCTGCAATGGCTCCACCGGCCCCTCTTCCCCGCATGCGGATGGCCGCAGTTGGGGATCGCGCTTTCCGGCGCTGTCCATTCGCGATTTGGTGGCTGCGGAGAAAAAGGCGCTGGAAGAACTCGGGATAACGCGCGTGCATGCGATTATCGGCGGTTCTATGGGTGGCGCGCGCGCCTTGGAATGGACATTGATGTACCCGGAGGCGGTCGACGCTGCGTGCGTTATCGCCGTCTCCGCGCGCGCCTCCGCGTGGCAGATTGGTATCCAGTCGGCGCAGATTTCCGCGATTGAGCGCGATCCCTTCTGGCACGGCGGCGACTATTATTCCTCCTCCCAGCGCCCTCGCGAAGGACTCGCGGCGGCGCGGCGCATCGCGCACCTGACGTATCGCGGCGAGCAGGAAATCGATGAGCGCTTTGGCGTCCAAGCCCAAACCGGCGAAGAGCCGCTGGGGCCCTACCGCCGCCACGACCAGCGCTTCGCCGTGAACTCGTACCTGGATTACCAGGGCTCGAAGCTGGCGGATCACTTCGATGCCGGTTCCTATGTCACGCTTACCGAGGCCCTCAACCGCCACGACATCGGCCGCGGCCGCGGCGGCCTGAACCGCGCGCTCGGTTCTTCGCAGGTACCGACCATGGTCGTGGGTGTTGACACGGACATCCTTTATCCCTATCACCAGCAGGAACACCTCTCTCGGAACCTAGGCAACCTGCTGGCCATGGCGAAGGTAGTCTCACCTGTTGGCCACGATGCATTCCTCACGGAATCGCGCCAGATGGACCGCATCCTGCGCAACTTCCTCACCCTGTCCCAACCACACCCGCTGGATGTGGACAGCACCATCGACTACGCCATCTAGCCATCCCCACCTGCACGCCGGCGCGGGGCACAATACCGCACCGCCTACGCCAGCGGTTTACAGTCGCTAGTGACTCGACGCACGACCCCGGCGCACCAGTGCGGCTGGCGGGCTTCCCGTCATTTGGCGTGCAAGTGACCGTTGAGCTGGCGCGTAATACCGCGTGGCTTACACGGTCGCGGTTGCTCCGGCGCACGAACGGGAAACGCGGCGCGAGGCAAACAGGGAAAGGGCCGGCGCGGTGAGTGGCTAGCCGGGGCTACTTACAGAAGGCATACAGAAGGATCGCCGAAACGGCGCAGGTTTAACTGCGCTGGCTTCGGCGATGTTCTTTATCGGGCCCAGGGCGGGCGCCACACGATGCCTTCGTGCGGGCGGCGCTCTAGGCGCCCGCGACGCGGCGGGGCATTGGGGTCATCGTCGTTCACGGAGTTGTGGTACTTGCAGGCGATCGTCAAGTTCTCGGAGTTGGTCTCGCCGCCGAGCAGCCACGGTTGTAGGTGGTGAACCTGGCATTCATCGGCCGGGATATGGCAATCGGGCCACGGGCACACCGGATTCTCCGCCATCGCCATCTGCCGCTGCTTCCAGGTGGCCAGCCGGCGCGTGTGGTACAGGTTCACGGGGCCGGTGACGGGGTGGATGAGGGTGATGAGGCCGGCATCGGCAAGCGCGCGCTCCGCTAGCTGCGCACCGGTGATGCTGGCGCCGTTGGTCAGCTGCAGGGTGACATCATTCTCGCCGTGGATAACCTTCACCATGTTATCCAGTGTGAGGACCACGTTGGTGGTGATGGTGGAGGTGGCCGCGCCCTCTGCAAATACCCGGCGCGCATCGTCCACGGTGGAGACGTGGTTATTAATCTCAGCCACCAGGTCCGATTCCGCGGTGATGGTCAGCGTCCACAGGTCATCGGTGCGGCGGGTAAGCCGCACGCCCTCCGCGCGCTTCTGGGTGCGCTCCTCCTTGACGCGGCGGCGGGCGCGCTTTTCTATCTCGCTGGTAGAAACGTTGAGCCGGCACAGCTCCTCGCGCAGGGCCCACGCCGCGCGCTGGGTCTTTAGCTTCTGCGCGTGCACCTCAATGATTTTCAGCGCATCGAGCGGGAGCGCGGTCGTGCGGGCGGCGCGCTGCTTGGCGCTAAACGATGTCTTGCCAAAATACGTATCCGCCAAGCGCGCGAATTCCGCGGCCTCTTTATCGCTAAAGCCGCGGGCTACCAATTCGGCTTCGGATAGCCCAGCGCACTCCCCGATGAGCGCCATCGGGGAGTTAATCGCTGCGAGGTAATCCGAAATCATGACCCCGAGCCTAAACCGCGGGTAGCGGTGGGCGCGAGGCCAAGAGCGCCGCGGCTGTGGATAGCCACAGCGACACGCCGCAAATTGGTGATACTGAAACAATCACCTGTGGATAACTAGCTGCCCAGCGCGTCCACGGAGTAGGCAAGAAAGGCCATCAGCGCACCGATGACCCCGGTAAACGTGGCATCGAAGCGGCGCGAGCGCACCGCCAGCACGCCGACGCGGCGCGAATCGCACGTCAGGCGCACCACCGTCAGCCACAGCAGCGCGATCCCGAGCAAGAAGGTGGCCCTGCGCCAATACTCGAAAATGGCGTAGCCGCCGGACAAAGCCACCCCGGCGATGAAGAGCCCGATGGCCACCCACTGCACGGAGGCGGGCAGCGGGGACGGTTTCAGGTGCGCGTCGTGGGGATTGTCTAAATTCACGCCAGCTTTTCCGCGCGCTCAACGATGTTGCGTACCAAAAAGGCACGCGTGAGCGGTCCGACGCCGCCTGGGTTCGGCGAGACGTACCCAGCCTTATCCCAGCAATCGGGGGCGATATCGCCGGTGAGCTTGCCGTCGACGCGGGACACGCCGACATCGAGAAGCGCGGCGCCTTCCTTAATCATGTCCGCTGTGAGCATGTGCGGTTGGCCGGCGGCGGCGATGACGATATCGGCATTGCGGGTTTCGGCGGCGAGGTCCTTTGTACCGGTGTGGCACAGGGTAACGGTGGAGTTCTCGCTGCGGCGGGTCAGCATCAGGCCAATGGGGCGGCCGACGGTCACGCCGCGGCCGATGACGACGGTCTTGGCGCCGTCCAGCTCCACGCCAAAGCGGCGCAGCAGGTGCAGGCAGCCATTCGGGGTGCACGGCAGCGGGGCTTCCTCGTTGAGCACGAGCTTGCCCAGGTTGACCGGGTGGAGGCCATCGGCGTCCTTTTCAGGATCGATGCGCTCGAGGATGGCGTTCTCATCCAGGTGCTTGGGCAGCGGGAGCTGGACGATGTAGCCGGTGCAGGCGTCATCGGCATTGAGCTCATCGATGACCGCCTCGAGCTCCTCCTGCGAAATATCCGCCGGCAGGTCCTTGCGAATGGAATTAATACCCAACTTTTCGCAATCGCGGTGCTTCATCTTTACATAGGACTGGGAGCCTGGATCCTCACCCACCAGAACGGTGGCCAGGCCAGGGGTTATCCCCTTGTCTTTCAGGGCGGCCACGCGCTCGGCGAGGTCCGCAAAAATCTCGTCACGGTACAAGGTGCCATCTAGTTTGGTAGCGCTCATAGCCCCCATCCTAGACTGAAGGCATGAGCCAGCTGCACATCGTCTTTGATAATCCCGTCATTCCGACCAATACCGGCAATGCCATTCGCACCGCGGCGGTGACGGGCGCGAGCCTGCACCTGATTGAGCCGCTGGGGTTTAACTTTGACGATAAGCACCTAAAGCGCGCCGGGTTGGACTATCACGACCTGGCAGATGTGCAGATTCATAAGGATTTCGACGCGTGCATGGAGGCGCTGCCCGGCGCGCGCGTTTTCGCGTTTACCACGCATACGGATAAGTGGTTTACAGACGTGGAGTACCAAGACGGCGACGTTTTGCTCTTTGGCACGGAGCCAACCGGCCTGCCAGATGAACACGTCAACCATCCGCGCATCACCGATCAGGTGCGCATTCCGATGGTCCCGGCCAGGCGCTCGATGAACCTCTCCAACTCCGCATCGACCGCGGTCTTTGAGGCCTGGCGCCAGCTGGGGTTTAAGGGAGCGGTGTAAGTTCTGGCAGGTCGCGGGAGCGCAGGCGGTTAAGGAGGGCATGGGCATCGGCAAGCGCGAGGTTGCGCGCCGCCATGGACACGGGCCCCTGCACGAGGTCGAGCTCCACCGTGGCTAGGCCGAGCAGCTGGGATATCGGGCCGCGGCGCAGGGTGAGTTCCTGGATGTGGCGCAGCTCGATGGCCTGCACGCGGCGGTTGAAGCGGCCGGCGCGCACGATGACATAGTCGCCGGTCAGCGCGACGGTTTGCTGCCGGTAATCGATGGGCGAGACCCACTTGGCGCGCGCGGGCGAGGCGTAGGTCGGGGCGGCATCGGCGGGCAGGAATTGCCAGGCTTGGGCGCGCTTGCCGACGGGCACGATGCGCGTCGACCCCGATCCCTCGCCGCTGGCCATGCCGCCGTAGCCGGCGACCGACACGCGCGTTTCGTACCAGTAGAAGGGCCGCCACAGGAAAGGCTGGGTGACCTGGACGGCGTGGATGCGCTCGAGGCGGATGTTTTGGCGGCGGCGATCGGCAAGGCCGTAAGTGATATTGAGCACGCCATCCTCAAGGCTGGCGGTATAGCGCCACGAGGAGTCAATCACGTTCCAGGCGCGCGGGACGGTGGCCAAAAGGATGGGCAGCGTGATGGTCAGGGACATCGGAGTGACCACGAGGAATACGAGGGCTGCAATAAGAACGATCGTGGACACGTGCAAAGCGGCCGCGACCAGGGAACGTGCGATGGGGATTTCGGGGATGAGGATATTGTCCTCTTCCTCGGCCGACTGTTTTTCAGCCGGCCGTTCTTCAGCCGGCCGCTCTTCTGCCGGCCCCTCGGCCCGTGGCTCGCCGTGGACGCGGGAGAGGATTTCGGCGCGCAGGGCCTCGGCATCGCGCTTTTTCAGATAGGCGATTTCGATGGCGGACGACTGCCCGCCGGCCGTTTCCACGCGCACGGCCGCGAGCCGGAAAAGGCGGGCGATAACGGGCTCGACGACATCGACCGCCTGCGTGCGGTCATAGCGCGCGGTGCGCTGCTGCTTCGAAATAACCCCGCGGCGCAAGGTGAGTTCTTCCTCGCCCAGCCGGTAGCCCATCTGGCGCCACCACACGCCGGACACGAGCCAGACCACCGCGCACACTACGATAAACCCGGCCAGCGCGAGGCCAATATCGCGCAGGTCCGCGGCGCTGTGTTCGCCGGTAACGAAGGCAAAAAGTCCGCGCAGCGCCTCCATATTGACGTTTAAGGCAAAAGCCGCGATGACGGCCAGGATGACCGACCACAGCCGCAGTAGCGGGGTCAAGCGGTGGACGCGGTGGTACCTCATAGCCCGCTCATCCGTTCGCGGGCGTGGTGGGTGAGGCGGGTGCGGAGGGCATCGGCAAGCGGGGCGTCCAAACCCTTCACCGTGGCGTCCGTGGTTGCGGAGGCGGTGTGCAGCTGCAGTTCCTTGAGCCCGAAGGCGCGCTCGAGGGGGCCGGCGGTCACGTCCACAAACTGGATGCGGCCGTAGGGCACAACGGTGAAAGAATGCCACAGCTTACCGCGCGTAATGAGCAGCTCATCGTCTGTTTCGCACCAGCCCATGCGGCGCACCTGGGCCGGGATGAGCCAGAGCAGCCAGAAAAAGAGGACGGCGAAGAGTCCCGCCGCCCAGTAGAACCACGGGGTCCACCAGTACCCTGCCGCTGCGGCCGCCGCGGCAGAAATAACCGTCCAGCTCAGGTAGCGGATGTAGCGCACCTTAACCAAACGCGGCGAGACGAGGTTCATTTCTTCGCTCATAGCTACTGACAGTAGCAATCGGACTCGCGCCCTTGCGCAACTTATCGTTAGTCGATATTATCGAATTACGACAACATCGAAATTCGATAAGGAATCGACGGAAAGGATTGTCATGACCACCCCGCAACCCACCTCTCAAGCTGAGCACCGCGAAATTACTGCGGCGGCCACCCTCTGCCTGTTCACCATTATCATCCTCGGCCCCACCTACCTGCGCGACCTTGCCACCGGACGCTTTTCCACCGCACTGAGTGCGGCCATCCCGGAAGGCCTAAGCAAGCACAACCTCGACGGCGGGCCATTCTGGATACTCACTGCGGGGCTCGTCGTCAAGATTGCAGGAATCTTGATTATCGCGTTCTTTGCCTACCGTTTGGTCAAACCGATGCTTCGTGGGCAGGTTTTCAATACGAAAAACATCCGCTTCCTTAACGGAATGACCATCGGAATCCTTGTCTGGTTTATCGGACGCTTCCCACTCGAAGGTATGGGCAATAACTGGGCTTCCTCGCAGCTCGACATTGACTGGTGGGCCAACCAGAGCGGTTCCTCATTAGGCGAGCTTGCGCTGCCCTACCTTTTTGTCTGCACCCTCCAGCTCTTCTCAGTTGCCATCAAGCGCGGCAGCAAGCTCGAAGAGGAGGTTGAAGGCCTTGTCTGAGGAGCAAGAACCCCAGGTGATCTGCCATCTCGACCGGATAATGGAAGAGCGCGGTATTACCGGAGCGGCGCTCGCCAAAGAGGTAGGTATCACCCCAGTTAACCTGTCCGTTCTGAAGAATAATCGCGCCAAGGCCGTACGCTTTAACACCCTTGCGGCACTGTGTACGGCGTTGGACTGCCAGCCGGGCGATATCTTCGAAGTAGAGTAGAAAACTCTTGTCAGAGGGTTGGGTTTAGGCAGTACTTTGACCTATGTCCACGGAAATCTATAGGAAGAATTCCTAATGGCTAACTAACTCGCCGCCGGCACCTAGTACCGGCCGGCGATGTTTTTCTCGGCCTGGCCACCGCATTTGTGCTTCGATGCGGAGAAAACTAGCGGAAATCCCGGGAGCCGCGCGAGAGGAAATCACCAAAGTCCAGCGGCTCGAGCTTATCCGCGACCACGCTTACCGCGCCGGTGGCATTTTGCACGATGCCGCGGATGATAAGCGCGCGGGCGGTGCGGGCGAGCACCTTCTGCCGGGACCACAACCCGGGCGAGACCATGACATTCATCAGGCCGGTTTCATCCTCCACGCCCAAAAAGGTCAGGCCGGAGGCGGTGCGCGGGCGCTGGCGGTGCGTAATGATGCCGGCGATGCGCACGCGGGTGCCATCGGGGACGTGGGGAAGGTGGGAGGAAGGCAGGACATCACCAAGCGCGGCCCTGACTAACTCCATAGGCTGCTTATCGTGGGTGACGCCGGTGGCGGCGACATCGGTAGCCATTAGCTCGAAGGCCGACATGCCGGGCAGGTGCGGCGAAGCGAGCGCGGAGGTGCCAGGCAACATGCCCTCGCGCTCGGTGGCGGCGACGCCAGCCTGCCAAAGCGCTTGGCGACGCTCCAACCCCAAGCACTCCAGCGCCCCCGCCGTGGCCAGCGCCTCCACCTGCTCCACGCTGAGATCCGCCCGGCGCGACAGATCGGAGACGCTGCTAAAGGGCGCGGCGGCCTCCACGCGCTCGGCGGCCTTATCCCCCAGCCCCTTGATGAGGTTGAGGCCCAACCGGATCTCGCCGGTGGGCAGCGCCCTGGCCTGCGCGCCGGAATCGTTGATGCTCACTGGCAGCACGCGCACGCCGTGGCGCCGGGCGTCCTGAATGAGCGACTGCGGCGAATAAAAGCCCATGGGCTGCGCGCGCAGCAAGCCCACGCAGAACTCCGCCGGGTAGTGGTGCTTGAACCACGCGGAAAAATACACCAGCGAGGCGAAGGACTGCGAGTGCGATTCCGGGAAACCGTAGGCGGCAAAGGCGGTGATCTTGGCCCAGAGCTTTTCCGCGACCTCGCCGTCGATGCCGTTGGTGGCGCGCAGGCCCTCGAAAAAGCGGCTGCGCAGCGCGGCCATCTTGGCGGGTGAGCGCTTCGAGCCCATGGCGCGGCGCAGGTCATCGGCTTCGGCGCCGGTAAAACCGGCGGCATCCACCGCAATCTGCATCAGCTGCTCTTGGAAAAGCGGGATGCCCAGGGTCTTGCCCAGCGATTTCTCCAGCACCGGGTGGTCATAGGTCACGGGCTCGAGGCCATCGCGCCGGCGCAGGTAGGGGTGCACGGAACCGCCTTGGATGGGGCCGGGGCGGATGAGCGCGACCTCCACCACGAGGTCGAAGAAGCAGTGCGGTTTGAGCCGCGGCAGCGTGGCCAGCTGCGCGCGGGACTCCACCTGGAAGACGCCGACGGCATCGGCGCGGCAGAGCATGTCATAGACCGCGGGCTCGGCCAGGTCGAGCTCCCACAGGCGCACCTCGCGGCCGGTGGTGGCGCGCACGGCATCGATCATGTGGTGCAGCGCCTCCAGCATGCCGAGGCCCAGCAGGTCGAATTTCACCAGCCCGGCGGCGGCGCAATCGTCCTTATCCCACTGCAGCACGGAGCGGTTGTCCATGCGGGCCCATTCCATCGGCACCACGTCCGCGATTGGCCGGTCGCATAAAACCATGCCGCCGGAGTGGATGCCGAGGTGGCGCGGCTGGTCGAGGAATTGCTCGGCGAGTAAGGTGACATCGACAGGCGCCTCGGCTATGCCTTTCGACCACGCATCGGCCGAACCCTGCGGGTAACCCAGCGCGCGGGCGGCGTCGCGGGTAGCCCCCTTGCGGCGGTAGGTGATGACGTTGGCCACTTGTGCTGCGCGGTCGCGACCGTGGGTGCGATAGACGTACTGGATGACCTCCTCGCGCCGTCCAGATTCGATGTCGATGTCGATATCGGGCGGGCCATCGCGATCCGGCGACAGGAAGCGCTCGAAGAGCAGCTGCGCGGAAATGGGCTCGGCGTTGGTAATGCCCAGCGCGAAACAGACGGCGGAATTGGCCGCCGAGCCGCGCCCCTGGCACAGGATATTTTCCTGGCGGCAAAAATCCACCAGGTCGCAGACGATGAGGAAGTAGCCTGGAAAGCCCAGCTGCTTGATGATGCCCAGCTCGTGCCGCATCTGCTTTTTCGCCTTAGCCTGTATTTCGGGCGGGCGCGAGGCGTAGCGCTTTTTACCGCGCCGCCACACCTCGTGTTCGAGCCAGCTCATCTCGGTATGCCCCTCCGGGACGACAAAGTCCGGCAGGTTGGGAGCAAGGGCACCCCAGGTGAAGGAGCACTCGCGGGCAAGGCGGACGGTTTCGGCGATAAGCTCGGGCCGGCCGGGAAGCAACTGGGCCATCTGCTCGCCGGAGCGCATCCAGCCTGCGCCCATCGGGTGGGCATCCGGTGCGGCTTCTTCTAAAGATTGGCGGTGCGCCAAGGCGCGTTTAGCGGCGGCGAGCCGTACCTGGTCGCGCGTTGCTGCCGCAGGTCGAGCGGTTGCGATGGCGCGGAGATTATTGTACTTATCCAGGAAACCGTGGTGATCCGCATCTTCGGGAGACATTGTGCACGCATATTCGAGAACTATGCTGTCTATTTTTATTCTTTCGAGAACGTGATCGATTTTTTGTATAGCCTCCCACCCCAGCAGGAAAAAGCACTCTTCTTCCAACTCGCGCGCCACGACATCTAGGGGCGGGTACGCGACACTCCCCTTCTCCCCGGCGTCCATCCGCGCGCGGGCGATAAGGCGCGAGAGGCGGCGATAGCCTTCCGGCGTGCGCGCCAGCACGGTCACTGGGGACTCCGCGAGGGAAAGCTCCGCGCCATACATGGCCGGAAGACCCGCCTTAGCTGCGGCCTCCGCGAATTTCATCAGGCCATAGAAGCCATCCCTATCCACGACGGCTAGCCCCTCGAGGCCAAGCTCTAGGGCGCGGGCGACTAGCTCTTCCGGCTCGGCGGCGCCGTCGAGAAAACTATAAGAACTTACCGCATGTAGCTCCGCAAAGGGCACGGCGGAGCGCCCGCGCTGGACGGGGTCATCGCCGCTGCCAAGGTGATGCACGGCAACGGGCGCGGCAGTGTCCTTGCCGGATAGTATCCTTTCTAAACGCGACCACGGCAGCGCCTTTCCACCATTAATTTTCACCCTTCACAGGGTAGTGTCGAATTAGTGTTCTACACAACCCGGCGTGATGAGACGTGTTCAATAGACAAAGCGGTTCGCTTATTGCTAGATTGCTAAACGGTCAATTTATTTAAACTCCTACATGTAAGGGGACCTCATGCAGATTCGTCGCGCAGCGGCCGCTACCGCCGCCGTTACCGTCGCCGCCACCAGCCTCGTGGCCTGCTCCTCCGACGCAGATGATGACAAGACCATCGCCGTTGGCACCACCGATGATGCAAAGCAGGCCTGGGTTGCCTTTGAGCAAGAAGCCAAGGACGCCGGCTACGACATCGACATCAAGTCCTTCTCGGATTACAACACCCCGAACCAGGCCCTGAACCAGGGCGAGCTGGATACCAATAACTTCCAGCACCTGAAGTTCCTGGCCGAGTACAACCACGGCAACGGCACCAACCTGGTGCCCATCGTCGCCACCGAAATCGTGCCGCTGGCGCTGTTCTGGAAGGGCCACGACTCCCTCGACGGCATCGAGGGCGAAGAAGTTGCCATTCCGAATGACTCCACCAACCAGGGCCGCGCCATCAACGTGCTGGTCCAGGCAGGCCTTATCACCTTGAAGAAGGACGGGCTTATCACCCCGACCCCGCTGGACATCGATGAGAAGAAGTCCAAGGTCAAGGTCGTGCCGGTCGATGCAGCCCAAACCCCATCCGCGCACGGCGAGGGCACCCCGGCGATTATCAATAACTCCTTCCTGGAGCGCGCCGGCATCGACCCGGCCACCGCCGTCTTCCAGGATGACCCGAACTCCGAAGAGGCAGAGCCTTATATCAACGTCTTCGCCGTTCGCGAGGAAGACGCCGATAACGAGGACATCAAGAAGCTCGCCGAGCTCTGGCACTCCGATGCGGTACAAAAGGGCGTCGACGAGGACTCCGCAGGCACCTCCGTCGAGGTCGAGCGCACCCCAGAAGAACTCCAGGAAATCCTGGACAAGCTCGAAGCAGATTTGGACTAATCACCCTTGCCTTCTACCCCGCCGGTTTTCACCCCGGCGGGGTTTGGCACTTCCCCGCTAAGGACGCAACCCGTGGCAGATTCCACCCAGAACGGCACTCGCATCGAGTTCCGCAATATCACCAAGGTCTTCCAGCAGAAAAAGGCCGAGGTCAAAGCTCTTGACGATGTCTCCTTAACCGTCGATTCCGGCGAAATTATCGGCATCATCGGCTACTCCGGCGCCGGCAAATCCACCCTGGTCCGCATGATCAACGGCCTGGACACGCCCACCTCCGGCGAATTGCTGCTCGATGGCCAAAATATCGTCGGCATGTCCGAAAAGAAGCTGCGCGGCATCCGCCGCAATATCGGCATGATCTTCCAGCAGTTTAACCTCATGAACTCCCGCACTGCGGCGGGCAATATTGAATACCCGCTGCAGCTGCAGGGCATCGGCAAGCGCGAGCGCCAACAGCGCGTGCAGGAGCTGCTGGATTTTGTTGGCCTGGGAGATAAGGGAAAAAGCTACCCGGAGCAGCTTTCCGGCGGCCAAAAGCAGCGCGTGGGCATCGCGCGCGCCTTGGCCACGAATCCGTCGCTGCTGCTTGCCGACGAAGCCACGTCCGCCCTCGACCCCACCACCACGCAGGAAGTCCTTGACTTGCTGCGCCGGGTAAATAAGGAGCTCGGCATCACCATCGTGGTCATCACCCACGAAATGGAGGTCGTGCGCTCCATCGCGGATAAGGTTGCGGTGATGGAAAATGGCCACGTTGTGGAACAAGGCAGCGTCTACCAGGTCTTTTCCAATCCCCAGACCGCCGTGGCCGCCAAATTCGTCGCCACCTCGCTGCGCAATGAGCCCGACGTGGTGGAAACCGATGACCTGCTCGCCCACGAAGGCCGCCTGTTTACCATCAACCTGACCGAGGAATCGGGCTTTTTCGGCGCCGCGGCCAAGCTGAAGGATGCGGGCGTATCCATCGCCGTCGTCCACGGCGGCATTACTACCTTGCAGCAGCACTCCTTTGGCAAGCTCACCGTGCGCTTGAGCGGCGACGATGCCGCCATCGAAGAGTTCTACCGCGCCCTATCTGCCACCACTCAAATTGAGGAGATTGAACGATGAACGTCAACTATCTCGCCGCCGCCGACTGGGACCGCTTGGGCGGATCGCTTGTCGATGCCATCGTCGACACCCTCATCATGGTCTCGACCACCCTCGTCGTCGCCGGCATTCTGGGCCTGGGGCTCGGCATCTTGCTCTACACCGCCCGCCCGGGCGGCATCCTGCAGAATAAGGCCGTCTACCTGGTGGTCAACCTGCTGGTGAACTTCGTTCGCCCCATCCCGTTTATTATTTTGCTGGCGTTCGCGCAGCCGCTCACCGTCGCCGTGATGGGCGGGTCCATCGGCCGCGAGCCGGCCACCTTCGTGATGGTCATCGCCGCCACGTTCTCCGTGGCGCGCGTGGTGGAACAAAACCTCGTGGCCATCGATCCAGGCGTTATCGAGGCCGCCCGCGCCATGGGTGCATCGCCGTGGAAGATCATTACCTCCGTGATCATCCCGGAGGCCCTCGGCCCGCTGATTCTGGGCTATACCTTCCTGTTTATCGCCATCGTGGATATGTCCGCCATGGCCGGCTACGTCGGCGGCGGCGGACTGGGTGACTTCGCCATCGTCTACGGCTACCGCGCCTTCGAATGGGAAGTTACCGTCGTGGCCACGCTTATTATCATCGTGCTGGTGCAGGCCGCGCAGTTCTTTGGCAACTGGCTCTCCTCCAAGGTTATGCGCCGCTAATAAGCTCCACACCCGTGGCCACAAGCGCCTTGCCGGTCTTGGGCGCGTCGCCGCAGGAAGAGACCACTCCTTCCACGGCGCGCTGCTCGAGTGCCACGCTCCACCGCCGGCCATCGGCATGCGTGACCACCGTGCCCTGCTTCGCGTCTTCTGCGTGGAGCTGGCCGTAGTAGAGATCCTCGGAGGCATCGATAAGCTCGCGCGCTACTGCCAACTCCGCCACCTGGCCGCGCGGGCCGAAGATGCCGCGCCCGCGATTGACCGGGTAGAAATACTTTCCTTCCGCCGCCGCCGCAATCATCTGCGCGGCGGCTTCCTTATTCATCCGGCCAAAGGAATACCCCCAGGGCATGAGCATGACCGAGGGCGCGAAGCGGTGCCCCTTCGTGTGCGAGGTCTCCCACACCAAATCCGGGTAATCCTCCACCAGCTCCGCGGCGAGCGGCCGGCCCTTCACGGCGCAGCACTTATCGCGCTTAGCATGGGTGCACACCAAAACCAGCGGCGTATCGAGGATTCCTCCCCCATTGCGGCCCGGCGCGGTGAGATCCAAATCCAGGATCTTTTCCGGGCCGGTCAAAAGGACCAATTCCATCACGCCCTGCTCGGCCCACACCAGGTAGCACCGGTGCATGGTGCCGATTTGGCGGCCATCGCGGCCGGGGCGGCGAATCAATTGCAGCCCGGCCTGACCCTTGAGCTTTTCCTTCAGCTCGGCCGTGAGCTCCGGGCCAAAAGTATCGCCATCAAGCACATCGCGCGACCAGCCGCCGGGCCACTCAAAGAGGACAAACACGGACTCTTTTTTCGCCGTGCCGGGCAGCGGTTCCACCTGGTAATCTGAACAGAAATCGGTCATGTACCCTAGCCTAACCTGTCTGCAACTCAGCTCACATATTTGGCAACAATTCGGTCAAGATCTGCCCCCAACGCTAGGCAGTAATTACTAGAAATTATACTCTAGTGGTCATGTATAAAGCCCGCCTCTCACTCCTGCTTGCCGCCGCAGCCTTCCTCACCGGCTGCAGCACCGAATCAGCGGATGACACCACCATGGCGGCCTCTGTGGGAAACTCGCACATCAACCCTCTGGGTGAGGCGGATATGAGCATGAAAACGCTGCGCCCTGAGGCCCCCTCAGAACTCGTGGTGACCAAGGTGCGCGTGGGCCAGCACGATGGTTTCGAGCGCGCCGTTTTCGAGCTCGAGGGCGAGGGTTCCCCAGGATGGTTCGTGGATTACGCCGATAATCCCAAGCAGCAAGGCTCTGGCCAACCCATTAACTACGCCGGCGATACCGCGCTCAATGTCAATATCGACGGCGTGGTCTATCCGTTTGAGGCCGGCATCGACGAGCCGCGCATCGGCGTCGTCGACGCCCCCGCCGGTGGCGTTATTACCCAAGTGGTCAACGGCCGCACCTATGAGGGCCGCAGCCAGTTTGTCATCGGCATGAACCAGCGCAAGCCTTATTCCGTACAGGTGCTAGAAAATCCCACGCGCCTCGTGGTAGATATTCGCTCCTAATACGTCGCCTCCACGCGCCAGCGCCCCTCTGACCACACCAAGAGCCAGGCGCGCTGGCGTTGCCCCCGCTCAGCTTGACCCACAATTTGTAGCCGCGCCGCGTGCTGTGGCTTTTCGGTCCACCACTGCGTATCCACCGGCCACGGGCCAGCCCAGCCAATGACGCGGTAGCGGTGCGCGCCCCACCCGAGCGCCACGGGCACAGAGGATAGGAGGGCCTCAGCGGTGACGATGACGTCCCGCGCGGCGGCATCGATAAGCCGAATGCGCGCGGCCGGATGGTTCGGCCCGCCGCCTAGGCGCGCGGGAAGCGGCGCGGGGATCCTACCTGGCCAGCTGCCTTGTGGCGTGGCATCGCGCTGCTCCCCGTAGGGAACGTACTCGATGCGCTCGGCCACCCCACGGCCACCGGCGGCCCGCGGCTGCAAGACGCGATCTATGCCCAGCTGCGATTGCACGCGCGAAATTACCCGCTTGACCTGTTCCTGTGAGGCATCCCCGCCCCAGAGGCCATCGGCCTGCGGCCTAGCCACCTCCACCGGTTCGAGCACCAGCCGCACGATCGCGGCGCCGTCCTTGCCGCTCGACCGCGCCGCCGTAAGCCACCCATCCAGCTGCCAGCGCACCCGGTCCGCGGTCGCCTGCTCCGTGAGCGCCTCGTGCGTGCGCCATACCCGGGCCACAGTTTCACCAGTGGCCAGCTCCGCCACCACGCGCAGGCGCATGCACACCACTTCCGCCTCCGCCAACCGCACGTGCAGCTGCGCGGCCAATTGCCGGGCCACGAATGCCGCCGCATCCACGCGCTCGATGGATTGCTCGCTGCTCACGGACAGTTCGGGCCGCGCCATTTCCGGGGACACGCGCTGGTCCGCCCGCGCGTGCGCCACCTCGTGCGCGCGCTTGCCCTGCTGCCCAAACCGGGTAACCATCTGCTTAAACGGCAGCGCCGCCACATCACCCAGCCGGCGCACGCCCAATTTCTGCAGCTGGGCCACAAATTCCGCAGAAAACCCCAACGCAGCCTCCGCGGCTAAGACGCCCACGGGCTGGGCGGCCAAGAAATCCCGCGACTCGCCCTCCGGCACCACCGCGCCTACCCTGCGATGTCGGGCCGCGATGATGGCCGTGGCAATCTCGTCTGCCACGCCGAGGGTGGAATCAAAACCGACGTGCGCGGTGGCATCGGCAAGCATCTCCAGCGCCTCCGGCCCGTGGTAGCGCAGCGCCGCCCCCGCGTCCACGATGGCCAGGCCGGGCCGCAGCACCTCCACGGACGAGGCCACGGCGTCCAAGCCCGCCGCAATCTCCGCGAAGGCCGCGCCGTCCCTATCCGGGTTCGCCTCCACCACCTTTACCTCAGGGCAAATCGCCTGGGCCTGGCGCAGGCGCATCCCACGCCGAATGCCCGCCCGGCGCGCCGCGCTATCGCACACCAGCACCGCATGATTGCGCGCGATCAGCACCGGCCCCGCCTGCCCAACCGCCTGGATGGGCCAATCCGGAAACCACACCGCGGCCACCCTCATACGGCCTCCAACCTGCGGGCTTCGCCCATGGTGAGGCTCCCGCGCGCGGTGCCCTTTTTCGAGTCCACCGCAAGATCGATATCCACGCCGCGGATGCGCCCGCTGCCCTTGCCGATGCCCCGATACGTACTCACCTCCGCCCCAATGCGCACCGCGGTGCCCGGCAGCCGCGCGCCCACGGTCAGCACCGCGGCCTGCCCGCCGCGGATCTTCGCCCACACCGGCCGCGCCTTCGCCGGGCTCAGCTCGCCGGGCGGGCCATGGTGGATGATAAGGTCCATCCCCTCTGCCAGCACGCTGGTTACCGCCCATGACTCCAGGCCCGGATCGGGGACGGTGACCACGTTATTGAGACTCCCCATTTCGGCAACTTGTGCGAGAGAAAGATCCGGCCACCCTACTATCCCCACATGGCCCCCGCGGGCCGTAAGATGGCAGATAAGCTCCACCACGAGCGCGGGACACTCCGCGCACGAGACCACCTTCCGCCGGGCGAGCCCACCTGCGGGAAGTAGCCGCGCCAGGTGGGGAACGGTATCTACCAGCTCGTCTTCATCTTCCTGCTCCATCGCCTGCATGCGGGCGCGCAGCACCGCAACGCGGTCGGACCTCCCCAGCCCCGCTACCGCTTTTTCTAGGCGAACGTTCGTTTGACTCACCCACACAGTATGAACCCTCGACCGGACACATGCAACTGTATGTTCGAATGGTAGTCTTAAGCGCATGAACCTGAACGAGGCCTACGGTGCTATGCGCGAGAATCCAACCCCCATCCCCACCCCGCCGTGGGTGCGCCTCGGATCCTCCATCCTGCTCGGTGCCACCGTCGCGCTGCTGACCACCCGCACCCATTTCTTCGCCACCCTATCTGGGGCCGCGGTCTGCCTCGTGGCGGCATTCGTCTTGGTCTTTGCCCACCCCTACCGCCGCGAGATGCGCTCCTATGCCGACCGGCACGATGCCGACCTCATCCCCACCATCGCGCAGCTAGTACCGCTGATGATTCTATGGCTTCTCATCATGCTCGCGCCCATCCTGGGCCTGCCCGCGTGGGGCTCGGCGCTGGTGTGGGTTGCGGTCTCAGGTATAAGTTTTATCGCCTTCCCCCACGTGGATGGCACGCGCCGGCTGGCCTTTGTCTAATCCATGCGACACTGCGGGGACTTATCCACAGGAATTCCCCTGGTTTTCGCGCTGCGGATCCGGGTTATCCACAGCTTGCGCACTTGCGGTTGCCCTAGCGATTGAGCGCGGGCTAACACCGCCCTAGCGTAGGCGGCATGAACGCACTCGAGACCTACCTCACCGCCCTCGCGCCCGGCATGGATATCATCGCCGCGTGCCGCGGTCTCTCTGGGTCTGAGCTCATGGAGCGCGGCGCGCCCGATACAATCGCCGCCGACCTGCTCCTTTTGTGCGACAGCTACTACGGCCGCACCGCCTTTAGCCGGATGCAGCGCCGCGCCATTGCCGATGCCCGCACCAACGCCCACCCCATTGCCCTCCTCGCCGGCATCGAGCGCGTGGTCAACCGCGCGCCCAGCAAAAAGCAGGCGTGGGAGCTGCGCGCGGAATGCTGTGCGATGTCCGCGGAGATGAGCGCCATTATCAAACACGCCCGGCGCCGGGTGCGCGAGATGAAAAAGTCCACGGTCAGCCCCGGCGTGCGCACCTACCGGCGCCCCAATGACTACTGGACGCTCGCCATTACTGGTACCTCCCGCTTCATTGCGGATCTGCAGGGCGCGATTACCGCCGCCGATAAAAAGCCGCTGCAGGCGGTGGAAGATATCTTCTTCGGCGCCGGTAGCGCCGCGCGCTCCACAGTGGTCACCAACGCCATCGTGCCGCTGGAGAAATTCATTCGCATCCGCGACGGCCACGGCGACGACGTGCAGCTCGATCTCACCAATGGTGCGACCATGTCCGGTACCGAGTACCTGCGCCGCGTGCTTAACGATGCCGGCTATTCCGCCCCCGGCCCCAGCGGCAACGGTGGCGGCAGCGGCGAAACGGGCTATGTCACCCTCGTGCATCCGGTAGAAGGGCCGGTCAACCTCTACCGCACGGCGCGCGTGGCCACCGATAAGCAGAGGATGATGGCGGCCGCGGAAAATCCGCGCTGCGCCTGGCCCGGATGCAATCAGCCGGCCGATTTATCCCAGATCCACCGCCTGGAGCCGCGGTGGGGAGACCAATATGAACAACCTCGTCGTGTGCTGTGCTTACCACAACGGCATCAACGACGACGATCCCAATGCCCCGCCCCGGCGCGGGCGGCTAGAAAGGGTGGGCGGTCGCATCGTCTGGCGGCCACCGGTGACACCCCGCAACTAGCCGCAGGTATGCGTAGAAGGCGCTCAAGTACTGAGCGCCTTCTACGCATGCCGTTTTGTGGGTTTACTCCCACTCGATGGTTCCCGGTGGCTTGGAGGTGCAATCCAAGACCACGCGGTTGACGTCTTTAACCTCGTTGGTGATGCGGGTGGAGATCTTCTCTAGCACGTCATAGGGCAAGCGGGTCCAGTCCGCGGTCATGGCGTCCTCGGAAGATACCGGGCGCAGCACAATGGGGTGGCCGTAGGTGCGGCCATCGCCTTGGACACCGACGGAGCGGACATCGGCAAGCAGCACGACCGGGCACTGCCAAATCTGCTCGTCTAAGCCGGCGTTGGTCAGCTCGGTGCGGGCAATCAGATCCGCCTGGCGCAGGGTCTCGAGGCGATCCTCGGTGACCTCACCAATGATGCGGATGCCCAGGCCTGGTCCTGGGAAGGGCTGGCGGCCGACGATCTCTTCCGGCAGGCCCAACTCGCGGCCCACCGCGCGCACCTCGTCCTTAAAGAGCAGGCGCAGCGGCTCCACGAGCTCGAACTCGACGTCATCCGGCAGGCCGCCGACGTTGTGGTGCGACTTAATATTGGCGGTGCCGTCGCCGCCGCCGGATTCGACGACGTCCGGGTACAAGGTGCCTTGGACGAGGTAGTCGACGGTGGAGCCGGCGGGGGCATCGGCAAGCACGCCGGCCACGGCGCGCTCGAAGGAGCGGATGAACTCCGCGCCGATGGCCTTGCGCTTTTCCTCTGGGTCGCTAACGCCCGCCAGCTTCTTGAGGAAGGCCGAACGCTCGTCGGCGGTAACCAGCTTGGCGCCGGTCGAGGCCACGAAGTCAGTTTCAACCTGCTCGCGCTCGCCCGCGCGCAGCAGGCCGTGGTCGACGAAGACACAGGTCAGGCGATCACCGATGGCGCGCTGCACCAAGGCCGCAGCCACGGCAGAGTCCACGCCGCCAGACAGGCCACAAATAGCGCGGCCTTCCTCGCCTACTTGGGCGCGGATATCCGCGATGAGCTGCTCGGCGATATTATCGGCGGTCCAGTTCTGCTCCAGACCGGCGATCTCCGTGAGGAAGCGGGTGAGCACTTCTTGGCCGTGTGGCGAGTGCAACACCTCGGGGTGGTACTGCACGCCGGCCATCTGCTTGGCCGGGCACTCCATCGCGGCGACTGGGGCGCCGGCGGAGGTTGCGGTTACGTCGAAGCCCTCGGGGGCGGCGGAGACGGCGTCGCCGTGGGACATCCATACCTTGTGCGTGGGCTCGAG
This sequence comes from Corynebacterium sp. KPL1814, assembly GCF_000478175.1. Lineage (GTDB taxonomy): Bacteria > Actinomycetota > Actinomycetes > Mycobacteriales > Mycobacteriaceae > Corynebacterium. Next base: position 141,417 of record NZ_KI515778.1, on the reverse strand, counting down.
GCCCTCGTGCAGGATGCCGCCCTTGACGTCGATATCGGTGCGGCCATATTCACGCTCACCGGTAGACGATACGGTACCGCCGAGGATGTGGTTCATGGCCTGGAAGCCGTAGCAAATGCCGAAGACCGGAACGCCAAGCTCTAGCAGCTCAGGTTTGAGCGCTGGGGCGCCGTCGGCATAGACGGACGACGGGCCGCCGGACAAAATGAGCGCGGCGGGGTCCTTGGCTTTGATTTCCTCGATGGAGGCGGAGTTGGAAACAACCTCGGAGTAGATTTTGGCCTCGCGCACGCGGCGGGCAATGAGCTGCGCGTACTGAGCGCCAAAGTCCACGACGAGGACTGGGCGCGGGGTAGTATTTGGCTTAGTCACGCCCCATAGTCTAACCCATAGGCCCCGCGGCCCAGGAAGCGCTTGCCCATGTGGGGCATTGCGGCGGCTTTCGCACCGTGGGGCGCTGGCTGCACAAGTGACTCGGGCCATGCAAGGGGGCGCGGGAGTAAGCTGCGAGGGGCGCAGCAATTCGGGGGAGCGCCAGCGCGGCGCGGGCCCGCACGATGCGAGGCGCGCCGCACGCAGCGCGCTACTTAATAGCGAACCGCGAGCTCGACCTTCTGGAACGACTTCAGGTCGGTGTACCCACACTTTGCGAGGGCACGCCGCAGCGCACCCACGAGGTTGGTGCGGCCGAATGGTTCGCTGGATGGGCCGTGCAGCACGGTTTCCAGGCTCGGCGCAGCCGCGGGTGCGGCGTCGCCTGCGGCAAGAAAATCCACATCGAGGTCGGTATCGACGCCGGCGAACTGCGCGTATCCGCGCGGGAACCGCGGATGGCCTGCGGTAGCCGGCCAGTACCATCCCCTACCGCCTGCCTCTCGGGCCTGGGCAAGAAGGGGGCCGAGCGCGACGCTATCGGCACCGCAGGCAAAGGCCTTGGCGATGGTCCCGGAGTTGTCGAATTCCGCATCCGCAATGATGTGCACGTAGCGGCCTTCGGTCTCGTCGAGGTAGTCGCGGCGGGCGGCGGCGGCATCGGCAATGGCGGTGGCCATAGCGGTATCGATGCCGACGGTTTCCGCGTTGGTCGTCACGCCCGCGCCCACGATGACGCCGGCCGCCCCGGTGCGCATCAGGTGCAGCGCCGTGGTGTAGTCGGCCACGCCACCGGCGATGACGGGCACTTCGAGCGAGCCGATAAATTCCTTCAGGTTAAGAGGCTCGCCGCCGGTGGCGACGTGCTCCGCGGACACCAGCGTGCCCTGGATGAACAGTAACTCGGCCCCAGCGGCGATAGCCTTGGGCGCCATCTCGCGGGCGTTTTGGGGCGAAACGCGCACGGCGACGGTCACACCGGACTCGCGCACTTGGGCAATGCGGGAGGCAAGGAGGGCATCGTCAAGCGGGGCGGCGTGCAATTCCTGAATGGTGGAATTATCGCCCGGCTGGGAATAGATGCGCGCCAAGGCACCCTCAAGGTCCTCGTGGCGGCCCCACAACCCTTCGGCGTTGATGACGCCGAGCCCGCCCTGCTTGCCCATCTCGATGACGAACTCGGGCGTGGCGAGCGCATCGGTGGGGTGCGAAACGAAGGGGGTATCGAAGGTATAGGCATCGATATTCCAGGTGGTATCCACGTCCTTGGACGAGCGCGTGCGGCGCTGGGGAACGATGGAGACCTGGTCTAAATCAAAGGTGCGGCGGGCCTCGCGGCCGATGCCGATTTCGGCGTATTCACGCATGTTTGTCCTAGCGGTAGTTCGGGGCTTCGGCGATTTGCTGCAGGTGGTGCGGGTGGGATTCCTTCAGGCCCGCGGCGGTGATCTGGACAAATCGCTTGGTCTTGAGCTCATCTAGGGTGGCCGAGCCGGTGTAGCCCATGGCCGCGCGCAGGCCGCCGATGATTTGGTGCACGATGGCATCGATCTCGCCGCGGAAGGGCACGCGCCCCTCCACGCCTTCTGGCACCAGCTTGTCCTCGCTGCGTACGTCGGCCTGGAAGTAGCGGTCCTTGGAGTAGGAGCGCTTTTCGCCGGAAAGCCCGCGACCCTGCATGGCGCCCATGGAGCCCATGCCGCGGTAGCGCTTGTACTGCTTGCCCTGGTACACCACGATGTCACCGGGCGCCTCGGTGGTGCCGGCGAACATAGAGCCCAGCATGACGGTATCGGCACCGGCGGCCAGCGCCTTGGCGATGTCACCGGAGTACTGCATGCCGCCATCGCCGATGACCGGCACGCCCGCGGGAGCGGCGACGGCTGCGGCTTCCATCAGCGCGGTGATCTGCGGCGCACCAACGCCGGCGACGACGCGGGTGGTGCAGATGGAGCCCGGGCCGATGCCGACCTTGATGGCATCCGCGCCGGCGTCGATCATCGCCTGGGCTGCCTCACGGGTGGCGAGGTTACCGCCAATGACATCGACCTTGTCGCCGAAGTCCTTCTTTACGCGGGAAACCATCTCGAGCACGCGGTTATTGTGGGCGTGGGCGGAGTCGACGACGAGGGCGTCCACGCCGGCATCGACAAGCGCAGCGGCGCGCTGATAGGAATCCTCACCGGTACCAATGCCTGCGGCAACCAGCAGGCGGCCGGCAGCATCCTTGGAGGCGTTGGGGTACTGCTCGGATTTTACGAAGTCCTTGACGGTGATAAGGCCAATGAGCTTGTTATCGGCATCAACAATCGGCAGCTTTTCTACCTTATTGGCTGACAGCAGCTCCAAGGCCTCTTCCTTGGACACGCCCTCGCGCGCGACGACGAGCGGCATCGGGGTCATGACATCGCTGACCTTGCGGTCAAAGTCCGGCTCAAAACGCATATCGCGGTTGGTGCAAATGCCCAGCAAGGTGCCATCCCCATCCACGACCGGCAGGCCGGAAATGCGGAAGCGGGCGCACAGGGCGTCGACCTCGCCAATAGTCATCTCGGGGCGGGCGGTGACCGGGTCCGTGACCATGCCGGACTCGGAGCGCTTGACGATTTCTACCTGCTCGGCCTGCGCTTCCGCAGACAGGTTGCGGTGCAGCACGCCAATGCCGCCCTGGCGCGCCATGGCGATGGCCATGCGGGCCTCGGTCACGGTATCCATCGCCGCGGATGCCAGCGGCACGCCCAGGCGAATATTGCGGGTAAATTGCGCGCCGGTATCGACCTCGGAGGGCACGATATTGGACTCGGCGGGCAAAAGAAGCACGTCATCAAAGGTCAAGCCGCGCAGGGCTACCTTGTTCGGGTCATCTCCACCAGTGTGAATAGGGTAATCGCTCATCGAGGTATCTCCTTAAACAGGTTCAGCGGCTACCCCAACTGTAGTGCGTGCCCGGCCAATGACACCATTCAGGCTAGGGGTTAATTGCCTTAAGCGGGCAAGTTCAATAGGCTCGCAGGCGTGAACTTCTTCGCCAATATGCCCCGCGATCCTTTTGCAGACGATCCGAACGACCCTGCCTCCTTCCTGGAGGAGGACGAGCAGGTCATGCCGCTTTCCGATGAAGACCGCGTCGCCCTCATCCACGATCTCGCCCTGGTAGAGAAATTCGCAAGTGTGCTCGGCCCGCGCGGGATCGATGGCATCTTCTTCCTGTGTGAAGACTGCCAGGAAAACCACTTCTACGAGTGGGATATAATGGCCGCCAATATGCGCGCCACGCTGGCGGGCGAACTCGCCCCGGTACACGAGCCGGGGGCGGAGCCCGATCCGCGCCGCTACGTGCCGTGGGACTACGCGCTGGGCTACGTCGACGGCCTGGAGAACCGCTAGGGCGTAAGTCACCGCCCTCGTTATTCCTCGGCGCCCGCCCCCAACTGAATGGTTGTGGTGGGTGCTTCTTCGGGCTCGCGCGTCTCCGGCTGCGGATTCGCCGGCGCCTGCTCCGTTACCACCACGGTTGAGGTCTCGTACTGCGTTTCCGTTACGGTTTTTGGCGCTGGCTCGGGGTTATCCTGCGGCTTTTGGCCCGGCGCGGTCTCAGTGGCAGTTTCTGTCACGGTTTTCGCCTTCGGGCGGGCAGGGCGCTTCTTTTCGGCTTCCTCCTTGGCGGCGATGGCATTTTCTTCCTTGCCTTCAACCTCTTCGAGCTTGGAGCGGGCTTCCTTCATAAGCTCGCGCGCACCATCGAAATCTCCCTCTGCCGCGCGGGATTCCATCTCATCTAAGGTGCCGGCCAGCTCCACGTTACGGGTCTCATCCGGCCTATCAAACACGCCAGAATTAACCATGACCCCGCCCGCACCGGCGAGGATCACAGTGGCGGCGGCCGCGCCGATAAGTCCATGCATCATGGGGCGATTGCGCCGGCGAGACCGCACCTTATTGAGGCTTACGACTTCCGGTTCTTCCTCTGCCCCGTCCACGCGCGGGGCTGGCGGCATCTGCTTATCGATGTCCCCCTTCAGCCCTAGCAGCAACCCAGCGAGCTCATCGCTGCCGTTGGAAGGGTCTTTACCCTGCGACAGCTCGGTGAGGAATGCATCATCATCTACCAAGGGCTGAAGCTGCTCCGTCAGGTCACCGTTATTCTTTTTGGAGTGTTTGGAGGCCATGATGGTTTCTGTCCCTCCTTCCTTTCTTAAGGTTTACGCGTGTCTCTAGAGCGGGGATTGTTGCTTTAGCCCTCAGTGGCTAGTTGTTGCCCAAGGGCCTTTCGCAATTGTGCGAGGGCTCGGTGTTGTGCGACGCGAACCGCACCCGGGGTAGATCCCACGATATCGGCGGTTTCTTCTGCCGAAAGACCAACGAACACGCGCAAAATAACGATGTTTTTTGCCTTGTCACTTAAGGTATCGAGCAAGGCGCGCATTCTGTTACTACCATCATTTTCTAGCGCCCATTCCTCGGGCGTCGCCTCGTTTGCAGTGTTTTCTGGAAGCTCCTCGGCGGGCGTGGAGCGATCGCGGCCCATGGCGCGGTGGGCATCGGTAACCTTATTAAATGCGATGCCGTAGACATAGGCCATGAAGGGCCGGCCCTTATCTTCATAGGATTCGATAGATGTGGCGACGGCGAGGCAGATTTCTTGGGTCACATCCTCCGCGGTGGGCTGGCGCCCGCCACCGATGCGCGCACGACAATAGCGCAGCACCTGCGGATGAATAATTTGCAGGATAGATTGCAGTGCGCGGCGGCTTCCACCAGCGGCCAGCGGAACGAGATCCGCTAGCTCTTTATCCTTATCGCTCACGAGTGCACCCTCTGCAGACTTTTAAATCGATATTCAACCATATTTCCTCTGGGGTATTGAGCGCAAAGGGACAACTACGGTACACACCAGCAAACCTGCGACCCGACAACCACAGCAACGCTCTTGCTTGGCGATGCCCCAGTAGGAAAAGCACCGCACTAAAGCCTGCGTCGGCGGTTGTTGTGGCTCTCCAACAGGGTTTATGCCACTTGCACCATAGGAAGAAGAAAATTCATGTTTCGTTAACCTTAGCCATTATTGCAGGTAAAAGGGTGTTAACGAGTCACATAAATGGAAGCAATACCTGGAAGTAAAACACTAGTAACCCTTTGTTTACCAAGACGCGACACACTACGAATCGTTGCGGTTCGCGGATGACTCTCCACCAGCCGCCAGAGTAAGAATTCTCGTCCTGTTAAAGGAGCGTAAGTAACGTGTCTCAGTCCAAGTCTCTTCTCGGACCTACTGCAGATGTATGGGATTGGCAGTTGCAAGGTGCGTGCCGCGGTGAAAACTCGGACGTGTTTTACCATCCAGACGGAGAGCGTGGCCGCGCCCGCGCCCAGCGCGAAAATCGCGCCAAGGCCATTTGCAATTCCTGCCCAGTTATTGAGCTCTGCCGCGAGCACGCCCTGCGTTCGGCAGAACCGTATGGCGTATGGGGCGGCATGAGCGAGTCCGAGCGCGTCGTGGCGCTGCGCAAGCGCCGTCGCGCGACGGTCAACGCTTAATCCAGGCGCAAAGCCCTCACACCGCTTTCGCAGCAGGCGCGTGCGAGTGGGAGCACACGCGGAAGTACGGCGTTTCGAGTTAGCCTTCCGCGGCTAGCGCTTCCTGCAAATAGCGCCCCGTGAGGGACTCCGTCAAGCCCGCCAGTTCTTGGGGCGTGCCGCTAAAGACGAGGTGCCCGCCGGCAGAGCCGGCACCAGGGCCGAGCTCGATGACCTGATCGGCGTGCGCGAGCACGGCGAGGTTGTGGTCGATGCAGATGACGGTATTGCCGGCATCGGCAAGCTGATCCAGCAACTGCAGCGTGCGTTCGGTATCGGCGGGGTGCAGGCCCGTGGTTGGCTCGTCTAGCACGATGACGTCTGCGGTCGACTTTTTATCGGCAAGGTGCGCGGCCAATTTAAGGCGCTGGCGCTCGCCACCAGACAGCGTTGATAGTGGCTGGCCAAGGCTTAAATAACCCACGCCGGCAGAAACGAGCGTGTCACAAATCTTGGCGGCGGCGGGCACCTTGACGCTGCGCAAATAGTCGGCGGCGCGGGAGGCGGAAAGCTCGAGGACATCGGCGATATTGAGCTCGCCCAGGCGGTACTCCAGCACGTCGGCGGAAAAGCGCCGGCCCTGGCAGATTTCGCAGGGAACGTCCACGCCGTCCATGACCCCGAGTTCCACATACACCACGCCCGCGCCATTGCATTTTGGGCACGCGCCTTCGGAATTAGCGGAGAAGAGGCCGGGTTTTACACCATTGGCCTTGGCAAAGGCCTTGCGGATGGGGTCGAGGGCGCCGGTATAAGTTGCGGCATTGGACCGGCGCGATCCTTTAATGACACTTTGCCCGATGTGCAGGAGCCTGTCTCCTGCTACCTCTGGCAGGCACGCGGCCAGCGAAGACTTGCCGGAACCGGCCACCCCGGCGATGGCCGTGAGTACTCCCTCCGGAATATCGACATCGACTCCCTGGAGACTATTGCGCTGCGCGCCGCGAATGGAAAGGGCCTTGGTGGATTCGCGCACCGATTCTTTCAGCGTGGCGGGATCGGCAAGGTACTGCGCAGTTACGGTACCGCTGCGCCGCAGCTGCGCAGGAGTTCCCTCGAAGACGATAGTGCCGCCTTCGGTGCCGGCGCCGGGCCCGAGATCCACGACGCGATCCGCGATGGCAACGGTGGACGGGTTGTGCTCGACTACCAGGATGGTATTTCCCTTATCGCGCAGGCGAAGCAGCAAGTTATTGATGCGCTCGCAATCGTGCGGGTGCAGGCCGGCGGTGGGCTCGTCGAAGACATAGGTGACATCGCTAAGCGGCGAGCCCATGTGGCGCACCATGCGGGTGCGTTGGGATTCACCTCCGGACAGCGTCCCGGTGGCGCGCGATAAGGTGAGATAGCCAAGGCCCAGCTCGATGGCGGTATCAACGGCGGCAGAAATGGCATCTACCAGCGGCTGCGCACCGGGCAGATCGAGCTGGGTGAGCCAGCCGTGCAGATCCGTAAGCTCCATCTCACAGACATCCGCGATGGACGCGCCGGCGATATAGGACTCGCGGGCATGGCGCGCCAGCCGCGTGCCGGAACACTCAGGGCAATCAACGAAGTCTACGGCCTGCTCGACGAAGGCGCGCATGTGTTTTTGCAGGCTTTCGACCGGCTTGCTCAATACGTTGGTGCGCAAGCGCGTGGCAAGGCCCATGTAACTCATATTGACGCCGCCGACCTTGGTCTTGGTCTCGGCGAAATACAGGTTGTGCTTTTGCTCTTCGCTGAACTCGCGCACCGGAATATCATCGGGATACAGGCCAGATTCGGCGTAGCCGCGCCACATCCAGGAGCCGGGCTTCATGCCGGGGTAGATAATGGCGCCATCGGCAAGCGAAAGCTCCTCATCCACCAAGCAAGACAAGTCGATATCGGATACCTGCCCCGTGCCCTCGCACTTCGGGCACATGCCGCCGGTGCGCTCGAAGCGGCGGACCTCCTTGGTGCCGTTGACCTCGATGGCGCCCTGTCCAGAAGCGGAGGGAACGTTGAAAGAATAGGCCGCGGGGCCGCCGGCGCGCGGGGATGCGGCGCGCGAGAACAGCACGCGCAAAAGGCCGGTGATATCGGTAGCGGTACCAAAGGTAGAACGTGACGAGGCTGCCATGGGCTCCTGCCCCACCACGATGGCGGCGGTAAGGTGCGCCAAGCTATCCACGTCCGGGCGGGCCAGCGAGGGCATAAAGCCTTGGACGAAGCCGGGATAAGTCTCATTGACCAAGCGCTGCGATTCCGCGGCGACTGTATCAAAGACGAGCGAAGACTTACCGGAGCCGGAAACGCCGGTAAAAATGGTTAGCTTGCGCTTGGGAATCTTCACCGAAACATCGCGCAGGTTATTTTCCCGCGCACCGGTAATAATAATGCTTTCCACGAGCTTCAAGTCTAAACCAAAAGCCCGCTGCTCCCTCCCCTGGCTAGGCGGGGAAGGTGCGGCGGGCTCTGGGCTATATGCAGCGCAGGAATTAGTGGTGGTGATGGCCGTGGCCGGCCTCAGCGTCGTCTTCTTCCTGCGGCTTTTCCACAACGGATGCCTCGGTGGTAAGAACCATGCGGGCAACGGAGGTGGCATTGACCACTGCGGAGTGGGTGACCTTTACGGGATCGATGATGCCGTTATCGATGAGGTTGCCGTACTCCAGGGAGTTGGCGTTAAAGCCTTCACCGTTGGCCATCTCAGATACGCGGGAGACGATGACGGAGCCATCGAGGCCTGCGTTTTCCGCGATCCAGAATGCCGGGCGGGTCAGGGCTCGGGCGACGGCGAGAACGCCGACCTTAGCCTCGCCCTCAAAGTCCTGGGCGAAGGACTCGAGTTCCTTGGAGATCTGCACCAACACGGAACCGCCGCCGGCGATGACGCCTTCTTCCACCGCCGCGCGGGCGGCGTTGATGGCGTCCTCGACGCGCAGCTTGCGCTCGTTGACCTCGGTCTCGGTTGCGGCACCGACGCGGATAACGGCGACGCCGCCGGAGAGCTTGGCCAAGCGCTCCTCGAGCTTCTCCTTATCCCAGGTGGAATCGGTGCGGGCGATTTCGCCGCGGATCTGTTCACGGCGATCATCGAGGGCTGCGGCGCTGCCGCCGCCATCGACAAGCACGGTGTCTTCCTTGGTGATGGTCACGCGGCGTGCGGAACCCAGCACCTCAAGGCCGACCTCGTTCAAATTGACGCCCACCTCAGGGTCCACCACGGTGGCGCCGGTAACCACGGCCAGGTCATCCATGAAGCCCTTGCGGCGCTCGCCAAAGTACGGTGCCTTTACGGCGGCGACCTTCAGGACCTTGCGGATGGAGTTGACCACGAGCGCCTGCAGCGGCTCGCCCTCAACATCTTCCGCGATGATGAGGGTCGGGCGGTTGGTTTCCGCGATCTTTTCCAGCAGCGGCAAGAAATCCGGCAGGGAAGAAATCTTGTTGCGGACGAGCAAAATGGCGGCATCGTCAAGCACTGCGTGGTTGGTCTCTTCCTCCGTAGCGAAGTACGGGGAAAGGTAACCCTTGTCAAAGGAAATACCTTCGGTGACATCCACGGTGGAGTCCATGGTCTGGGACTCCTCGACGGTGACGACGCCGTCCTTGCCCACCTTTTCCATGGCGCCGGCAACCATCTCGCCGACCTCCGGATCGCGGGAGGACACCGTGGCTACCTGCGCGATTTCGGAAGCGGAGTTGACCGGGGTGGCGCGTGCCTTGAGCTCCTCGACGGCCTTTTCCGCCGCTGCGGAGATGCCGCGGTTGAGCTCAATCGGGTTAGCGCCGGCTGCAACGTTGCGCAGGCCCTCAAAGATGAGCGCCTGGGCCAGCAAGGTCGCGGTGGTGGTGCCATCGCCGGCGATGTCGTTGGTCTTGACCGCAACGGACTTCACCAGCTGCGCGCCGAGGTTCTCGAAGGGCTCCTCGACGTCGATATCGCGGGCGATGGTCACGCCGTCATTGGTGACGGTCGGGCCACCGAAGGCCTTGGACAAGACAACGTTGCGGCCGCGCGGGCCGAGGGTGACCTTGACGGCATCAGCCAGCGTATCGACGCCGCGCTGAATTCCCTCGCGGGCTTCTTGGTCGAATGCAATAAGCTTTGCCATAAGTAGTTCCTACTTCTCGATGATGGCGAGGATGTCGCGCTGGCTCAGCAGCAAGTACTCTTCACCGTCGTACTTCAGCTCGGTGCCGCCGTAGCGGGAGAAGACAACGGTGTCGCCTTCCTTAACGTCCATGGGGATGCGGTCATCGTCATCTTCCCAGCGGCCCGGGCCGACGGCGATAACGGTTGCTTCCTGCGGCTTTTCCTTTGCGGAGTCCGGGATAACCAGGCCAGATGCGGTGGTGGATTCTGCTTCTACGATCTGTACGAGGACGCGGTCCTCAAGCGGCTTAATAGTTGCCATGATGTTTCCTCCGTATTGTTCGTTTGCGCACCTTAATGGCGCGCGCGTGCCGGTTGTGGATGTCCAGCACAGCCGTCGTCGCGGGTGAACAACTGTGGGTCAAACAACCTGATTAGCACTCTACCCTCGTGACTGCTAACCCTCAACAACGACGCGACCCCCGCAGCCGGGCCGCGCTACGGTGCCAAGTGCGTCAGGGACACCACGTGTACTCCGCTCGGATGCCGAAAGCTCAGGTTTCCTCCCGTCACGATCATCAAGACGGGCGGAGCCTCCCATTCGAAGCGTTCTGCGAAGGCCTGCAAATTGCTTGCCGCCTTCTCAATGATCTCTTGGCTTTGCCCCAATTTAATTTCTACGAAGACGGTCCTGCCCGCCAGCTCAAATACCGCATCTACTTCCAGCCCAGATGCGTCACGGGCATGAAAAATACGCTTTCCACTTAACACCGCTAAATCATGGACTACTTGGGATTCAAAAAGCTGCCCGGCAAAGGCAAGGTTGCGCAGTAATTTATCCGGGGACGCGTCCACGGCAGCAGCCGCCAACGCCGGATCCGCCAGATGCCTCTTTGGTGCCGTTCGCAGGCTAGCCCGCGAGCGAAGATGGGAGGACCATGCCAATTGTTCTTCCGCGATGAAGATGCGCTGCAACGCAGCAAGGTACTCGCTGACCGTAGCCCTTTGCGCACCAATATCGGTAGCAATAGAAGAAATGGACTGTTCTGTGGCTACCCCACGGGCAAGCGAACGAATAAGTGTCGTTACTTTTACCGGGTCCCTTCGCACACCATCGGCGGCATTGATATCCACGTGGGCCACAGTATCGATATAACTGCGCAGATTCTCCTGCGCCGCCTCAACGGAATAATTCCGGTTTGCGGGCCAGCCTCCGTGCGCCATGCGCTCGATAATCCCTGCAACATTCACGACCGTTTCCCCATTCGACTGCGGGGGTTCCTGAGCTACCAATTCGGCTAATGATACTGCGCCATTAGAATGCCCCGACTCATAAAAACTGAAGGTCTTCATCCGCAGCCTGGCGATACGCCCCGCACCCGAGTGCCTGGATTGTTCCTCCATTGGCGCAGTCGACCCAGTAAGAATGAACTGCCCAGGCGCTTGCCGACGGTCAATCTCATGCCGCACCAAGTTCCACAACTGCGGTTTTTCTTGCCACTCATCAAAAACTCGCGGCGTATCCCCCTCCAACGCCAAATCCGGGACGGTGCTGAGCTGCATGTCGAGGTTTAAATCCGTATCCACCTGGACAAGACTGCCCGCAATTTGCCGAGCGGTCGCGGATTTCCCACAGCCCTTTGGGCCTTCTATCAACACTCCACCGGATCGCTGCAGGGCTCCATAAAGCCGCGAATCCTCTACTCGCGAAAGATAAACATAGCCTTCTTGACCACTCATTTTAAACCCATCCATCAGTTTGAGTGCGTTTCACCCATCAGAATATCAGAGTTTCACCCATCAGTTTGAGCGCGTTCTACCCATCAGAATATCGGCGATTCATCCATCAGTTTATGCGGATCTGGGCGGTTGAGCGCAGGAATCCCGCGAGAATGAGCTTGACCGCGCACAGCGCAAGAAACATGGCTCCAAAAATTAGGCCGAACGGCACCCACCACACCCCGGCAAGCCCTTCCCACAGCGTGCCCATCCCGGAATAAGAATCGGGATGCAGCAGGTGATTGAGCAGCACGACCACCGTCGCGCTCAAGGTGATGACTATGGCCGCGGCAGTAATAGTCAGGCAGAAGGCCTCGCCCACCTGCACCCGCGCCCACGCCACCGGTGAGGCGCCGGCCAATCGCAGGCCGCGCACATCGCTGGCGATGCGCGAGCGCATAATAAGTGAGGTCAGCACCGCACCAACGATGCTTGGGGCCACGACTGGGCCGAGAAACGCCGCGAAGACCTGCCCCGACGACAAGGTGTCTAAGTCGCCCATACTACTTTTGAACATCCTTATCCCCGAGCCGACCGCGACAATCAAGCCACCAAACAGCACCCACGGGACGATATGGGGCACGGAAAAGCGGCGGCGCACCCGCACATTGGCCCCGGCGATGCCGCATAGTCGCGTCCATTGGTCCACGGCGGGCATGAGCCATGGCGTCATGAATGCCACCAGGATGACCAGCCCCATGGCAGCGGCGATGCTATCGGCCGGGTCCTCTATCTGCAGGCAGCCGTACACGGCACCGCCCACCAAACCGGCAGCCACAAGGCAGCGCAGCATCACCCACACGCGGCGCGGTTCCACCCGCGGACGAAAGACTCGGCGCAGTGGCACTAGGGCACCGCAGACCGCCGATGCCACGCAAATGGATACAGCGATGCGGATGACTAGCGGGGTAATGGCCAACTCCGGCATGGGGATCCCGTCGCTGCGAAAGGCCGCGGCCATGGGGTCAACAAACAGGGGTGCAGCGAAGGTCCCTATCAGCGCAGCGATAGCGCTCACGGCAATCACCTGCCCCACGATGAAGCTATTGATCATCCACCCAGGCATACCAATCATGCGCCACGAGCGGTACACGGGTTCGCGTTCTTCAATAATCAGCCGCATCTGCGACAGTGTGATCAACACAACTGTGCAGACCGCCATGCCCAGCACAGTGCCGCCGAGAGGCCCCGTGGGATCATCGTCCGCGTCCGAGGTGGCCACCAGCATCGATACCGCCAGCGCGCAAGAAGCCGATGAGACCACCATGGTCAATGCAACGGCAAGCCACGAAAGCCAATTGCTTTGTAAATCCTTAAGCCACACCAGCATGATTGGCCTCCTGGAGCTCAATGATGCGATCGGCGTTTTCCGCGGCGAGGTGCGAGTGGGTCACCATGACCACCGCGGCCCCGCCCCGTGCGGCGGTACGCAGATGGGTGAGGACGAGTTCGGCAGTGGCATCATCAAGCGCGCCCGTAGGCTCATCGGCGAAGATATACGGCGCACCGGCCAGCAAGGCGCGCGCTACCGCGACGCGCTGCTGCTGACCGCCGGAAAGCTGCGCGGGCAAGCGGCGCTCCAGTCCGTCAAGCCCCAAAGACGCGAAGGTTTTCTGCACCTCGTCGCGGCTGCAGCGCCGGCCGGAAAAGCGCGCGGTCAACGTGGCATTGCGCTGCGCATTCAGCGATTCCAGCAGATTATAGTCCTGGAAGACGAAGGCGCGCTCCGTGCGGCCCGGCGCGTTGACCGTGCCGGAGCTGGGCTTATCCAGCCCGGAAAGCAGGTTCAACAGCGTTGTCTTGCCGCTTCCGGATGGCCCCATAATCGCGACAAATTCCCCCGGCTCGATGCTTAGGTCCACCTCGGCGAGAGCGGTATGGCTCCCGTAGCGCTTGCTCAAATTCTGTGCTTCCAACATGCCTCCCATTCCACCGGCCGGCCCCCGCACGCGCGATGGGGAAGGCTGCCCGAAAAATAGTGGGGCTAGCTCTACTGCCACCACCCCGGCGCGGCGGCTAGGCTGAACCGATATGCGAACTGTCAAGGCCAACGGGTGGAGCCTCGTCCTCGGAATACTCGCCCTTCCGGGACTGGTAGTTTCGGTGCTCATGCTGCCGTGGATTCCGCTGGTAGCCCGCGCCGCGGAGTTTATCGGCCGCTGTGGTGCGAGGTGGATGGGCGTTGATATTCCCCCACGGCGTGCCAATCGTTGGTTTGATTGGCAGCAGTTTTATCACCTTTTACTGCAACTTCTTATTTGCGCGTCCTGCTTTGCTAACTGGGTCTTTGTCGGTTTTGTCGCGGGCGTACTGATTATCGCGCCGTTTATTCCGCAGGCCGAATTCAGCGTCGGCGAGTGGTCCACTGATAATCGCCCACTGATTTTTGTCGTGTGTTGGCTCGCGGCCGCCGTGCTCCTCATTTTGCTGGTGGTGCTCAACCGCCTGCTGGTCAAGGCCTCCATTTCTTTAACCCGGCTCGCCCTGAGCCCCTCCGCACAGGAGTTGGCGGCCTCGCGCGCCACGCTTATTGATGCCTTTTCGGGCGAGCGCCGCCGCATCGAGCGCGAGCTCCACGATGGCCCGCAGCAGTACCTCACCGCGCTCAAGCTCAACCTGGCCGCGGCGAAACTCCAGTCCCCGCCCGAGGCTCAGCAGGCGCTTGCCGATGCCGAACATAACGCCACCCAAGCCCTATCCTCCCTGCGCGCTACCGTGCGCGGCATTGCACCACAGGTGCTTTTCGATGACGGCCTCATCCCTGCCCTCGATGAGCTCTTGGCCCACAGCGGGCTCGACGCGGAACTGCACGTCGAAGGCGCGGAACGATCGATTGGGGAAACCACGGCGCTGCTGGCCTACCACGCGGTAGCAGAAGCGCTGACCAACGCCTCCACCCACGGCGCGGCCACCGCCGCCACCGTGTCCATCTCTTTTGGCGACGATCTTCGCCTGAGTGTCCGCGATAACGGCGCCGGCGGCCTCTCTACAGGAGGAGGCCCTAGCGCGTCTAACACCGCGCATTCCCGTGTCGGTGCTGATACCACCGCCGACGCGACTGCCGGCACGAGCGCCGGCACGACTGCCAGCGCGGACACCAGGAAGACCGCGGGAATGACTGGGGGCACGGGGCTGGCCGGGCTGCGCGAGCGGGCCGCGGCGCTCGGCGGCAGCGTCGACTTTTCCCCCGCGCACACAGAAGGACAAGGAGCGACCTTAACCATGTCACTACCGCTAAAGGAGGCCCGATGAAACTCTTATTGGCAGAAGATTCTGCCCTCTTGCGCGCCGGGCTGGAACAGCTTTTAACGGCACTGGGTCACAGCGTGACCGCCGTCAATGATGCGGAGGAATTGCGAGCCTGCGCGGCCAGCGATGACTTCGATCTGATCATTAGCGATGTCCGCATGCCGCCCACCATGAGCGATGATGGGCTGCGCGCGGTGCACGATGTGCGTGCAGCAGATCCGTCACAGCCGGTGGTGGTGCTCAGCCAATACGTGGCGGCAAGCTACTTGGACCGACTTTTAGAGCACGGCGGATTCGGCTACCTGCTCAAGGAGCGCGTATCCGATGTGGACGAATTCGTGCGCACCCTGGAAGAAGTGGCGGGCGGTGGCACCGTGGTCGATCCAGAAGTGGTCACCGCCCTACTCTCCGCGCGGCGCACGGGGCTGAGCCAATTAACCGCCCGCGAGCGCGAGGTTTTGGGCCTTATGGCGCAGGGATTGAGCAACCAAGAAATCGAAGACAAGCTGGTCTTAACCGCTGGGGCGGTAAGCAAGCACGTCTCCAATGTTTTTCTCAAGCTCGGGTTTCGGCCCGAAGACGCCAATCGCCGCGTCAAGGCCGTGCTGATGTGGCTGCGCCACACCGAGCGTTAAAGGAGGGGTGTTTACGCGCTCTTCGTGGAGTTGATGACCGCAGCGCGCCAGAGCGTGTACTCGTCAGGAAAATCCTCGCGGTAGTTTTTCACCGCGCGGATGCCGTGCTCGACGGAAGCCATGACCTCATCGATGGAGTCCTCCTCGCCCTCTGCATCCACGAAGATGACCGGGCCGCTAATAGCACGGATGGGATCTTGTAAAAAGGCGGAGTTTCCCGTGTCGGCGGCATTGCGCGCCAGGGAAGCAACCGGGTTGGGCTCGGCGCCTTCCTGCTTAGCTTCTGGTTTATACAGCGCGGCGTAGGTCGTCCCGTCATCTTGAAAGACGACGGAGACGCGACCCTCGGTGGTGCCGCCCAAAAACTGGTTGGCGTGTTCTAATTCGAACTCGATTTTTCGGCGAGTGAGATCGGGGTTGACGAGGAAACCAACGGTCATGAGAGAAAGCTCCTTTAAAGCCGAGAGGGCATGAACGCGTTAAAGGTTACCGCTCCCTCCCCCACCCTGCAGTGCGAGGAAGAAGAACTTTAGGTTAATTGTGGCTGTTCCACATCCAATTGCGTATCGGTACCGATACCCAGGCTCGACGGCGCAGCCCCCTCATGAATGAGCTGGGCGCCAAGTGCTGCAATCATCACGCCGTTATCGGTGCACAGGTTAAACCGCGGCACGCGCAGCTCGACACCCGCGGCGTTGCAGCGCTCGGCGGCTAGCTCCCGCAGCCGGGAATTGGCCACAACGCCACCACCGAGCAGCAGCACCTTCGCCCCGGTATCCTCGCAGGCGCGAATGGCCTTCGCGGTCAGCACATCGGCCACGGCCTCTTGGAACGAGGCGCATACATCCTCCACGGAGATGGTCTCACCGGCCTTTTCGGCGCGCTCCACATAGCGCGCAACGGAGGTCTTGAGCCCCGAGAAAGAGAAATCATGCCGATGCTCGCCGCGCAGGTCTTCGGCGCGCGACATGCCACGGGGGAAGTCGATGGTGGGTTTTCCGCGGGCAGCCAGCTTATCAATGACCGGCCCGCCCGGGTACCCCAGCCCTAGGAGGCGGGAGACTTTGTCGTAGGCCTCACCGGCGGCATCGTCAAGCGTGGAGCCCAACTCGCGCATGGGCTTTCCCACGGCCTCGACTTCGAGCAACTGCGTGTGCCCGCCGGAAACCAGCAGCGCGACCGAGTGCGGCAGGCTCTCGCCCTCAAGGTTGGCCACCGCCACATGGCCGCCGAGGTGGTTGACGCCATAAAAAGGCACGCCCCACGCGGCGGCATAAGCCTTGGCTGCGGAAGCACCCACGAGCAGGGCTCCGGCCAGGCCCGGGCCCACGGTGGCGGCAATGGCATCGGGCTTATCGATGCCCGCCTCCTCCAACGCCGCCCGCATCACCTGCGGCATGGCCTCCAGATGCGCGCGGGAGGCGATTTCGGGCACGACGCCGCCAAAGCGCGCGTGCTGCTGCATTGACGAAGCAACGGCATTGGCGATGATCTCCATGTGGCCGTCTTGGTCCAGCTCGACAATGCCCACCCCGGTCTCATCGCAGGAGGACTCGATGCCCATGACCTTCATTACTGCTCCTTTGCTTCGCGCTGGCTTGCTTGTGGCGACTGGCTGGGGCGCACCATGACGTGCGCATCCGCGCCGGAGGGCTGGTAATAATTGCGGCGGATTCCCTCGATGCTAAAGCCATAGCGCCGGTATAGCTCGATGGCGGGATCGTTTCCCACGCGCACTTCTAAGAAGATGGGCGCGCTTTTTAAGTCCGCGATGTAGCAAATATTGTCCATCATCATGCGCGCGATGCCGCGGCGCTGGGCCTTAGGATCAACGCCAATGGTGTGGATTTCAAACTCGGGGTCCGCGGCCGGGCCCATCATGCCGATGCCGACATAGCCCAATAAGACCGGCTCCTCGCCGTCCTCCGGCGATGCGGGATCTAGGGCGCCTTCCACCCCGAGGTAGAAGTTGAACGGCTGGGCCATTTCTTGCTCAAATACCGCTTCTGTCCACGGGGTTTCACCAGGAAAAAGCACCTTTTCCAGCTCAGCGCAGCGCGGGGCATCGGCGGGAGTGAGCTCGCGCAGGTTCACAGGCGCACCTCTGGAATGGCCGCGGAAAGCTGCTGCTTTTTGGGCGGAACCGCATCGGGACGGCGCAGGTACAGCGGCACGAATGGCTCCGGCTCCGCGTCAAGCCGCGCGACGGCCACCAGGCCCTCGGCGGTGGGTGCGCCCTCGCTACGCGGCAGCGCGGCGAGTTCTTCCGGCAGCTGGTCGGCCAGCTTCTCCGGGATGTTCACCTGCGCGATATCCTGCACGGCAAGCTCCCCCGGCTTTGAAACGTCCGGTCCGGTAACGCGCTGTCCCGCGCGGTAGGTGGCCCAATAGATTTCCTTGCGGCGGGCATCGGTGGCGACCAGCGCCGCGTCCTTTTCATCGGCCTCATCGACCCCCGCTAGCGCGGCGTGCGCGATGGCATCGTGGGTGCAGACGCCGTGGAGGGGGATGGAGAGGGCATCGGCAAGCGCTTGCGCCGTAGCCATACCAACGCGCAAGCCGGTAAAGGGGCCAGGGCCCATGCCCGCAACGATGGCGTCGAGGGCGCCGAGCTCCACCCCGGCCTCACTCATCACCGCGAGGATGGTGGGCATGAGCCGTTCATTGTGCGCGCGCGTATCGGCCAGCACGCGCTGTGTTATCTGCCCAGACTCGGTGTCGACTACCCCGGTAACCAGGGCGGTCGTCGCCGTATCAATGGCCAGGACGCGCATTAGCCGACCAGCTTCCACACGCCGTCTTCACTCTGGAAGGCCAGCGGCTGGGAGCCCTGAACCAGTGGAACTCCGCCGTCGAGGCCGTGGCCCTGCTGCTCCATGGCCTTAACCTGGGTGTTGATCATCTCGCAGACCTCAACCTCGGAGGAATCCAATTCCTCTACATAGGGGTCAACGTTGTGGCCCAGCGCCATGACGTAGCTCTTGCCCTCAGGAACGACACCGTCCTCAAAAGTGATGTCATCGGGGTTGGGGGCTGCTTCCTTAACTTTATCTTCCGCCATGCCTGGGCAGATGAAGCCGATGGCGCTGTAGTCGGCGCCGTAGACATCAGACGGGATGAGCGACATTACCTCGAGGTTCCGCGGGGCATGCTGCAAGGTATTGGTGAGGTTGCCCTCCAGGGAATCCTCATCACGCAGGGTAGCCCCGGCAACGAGCACCATCATCACAATGATAAATAGCGCGATAATGGTCGTGGTCAGGTTGCGTGCAAATTTAGTCATGGGGTGAGTAACGCTCCTCGGGTCAAGGGGGTCCTATATGTACATATGGTGAAGTGATTGTCAGTTCTATTTCCGAGGCTACTCGGCGGCCAACAAGCACTCACCCACTGGGTAGTGCCTGCCAGTGTAGGCGGCTTACCCAGTGGGTGAATAATTAGCGCGGGACATATGGGGCTAAAGCAATAACAATAGCAGCACCTGAGCGGCGATAATCTTGCCAATGATGGTGGTTGGATACACCGTTGCCCAGCCGCGCCCGGCAAGCTCCGTGCCGGTTTGGCCCCGGATATAGGCAAATACTGCTGGGTTCGTGGTCATGCCGGCTGCACAACCCATGGCCTCGTCCCACTTCAAGCGCAGCACTAGCATGCCGATGACGCCGATGAGGATGGCCGATACCAAGGTAATGATAAAGCCAACGCCGATGATGGTCAGCGAGGACGGATCTGTCAGGGCCTCGCGGAACGATGCGCCTGCCGATGTCCCCACGCCCGCCAGGAAGAGCGTCAGTCCCAGGTTCGAGAGGGTTTCCCTGGTGTGGAAGGGCATCTGCCAATTGATGGGGCCGGTGCGGTTCAGGTAACCGAGGATGAGGCCGACCACGACGGGACCGCCACCAAAGCCCAGCTGCAAGGTCGATCCGCCCGGCATGGGGATGGGAATAAGGCCCAACAGCATGCCCAAGGTCAAACCGATGGACATGGACAATAGGTCAGCGTTGCCGAGCGCCGATTCAGAATCGCCCAAGTACTTGCGCACCTCGCGCACGTGGTGCGAGCTACACACCACGCGCACGCGGTCGGAGTAATTGAGCACCATATCTGGGTGCGGGACCGCATCGCTATCGCCCTTGCGCACGCGCGCGATGATGAAGCCATGCTCGAGCGCATCGATATCGCGGATGCGCTTGCCCGCGACCTTCGGGTTCGACACGGTCACGCGCTTATATTGCAAGCCCGCCTCTGGGGTGAGCTCGACGGGGTATTCCTCACCGAGCACCTCGATGGCACCGGCGACGTCTTTTTCGGAGCCATTAATAAGGAATGCCTCGCCCTTGCGCAGGGGCATATCCGGGTGCGCAAGCCGGTGGTGTTCCATATCGGAGATCTCGCGGGTAGCCACCACGGTATGTCCGGTGACGCGGTACAGGTGCCCGGCTGTATCCGGGAAGTCTTTGGTCAGCCGTACGCCTTTGGCTACCAGCGGAGCGGGAATCATCCCCTCTTTCT
Organism: Corynebacterium sp. KPL1814; assembly: GCF_000478175.1. Taxonomy (GTDB): domain Bacteria; phylum Actinomycetota; class Actinomycetes; order Mycobacteriales; family Mycobacteriaceae; genus Corynebacterium. Next base: position 121,230 of record NZ_KI515778.1, on the reverse strand, counting down.
TGGCGTCCGCCTCGTGGTCTACCTTGAGAACCTTCGCGCCGATGGCGGCGACTAGGATCGCGCCGATAACCGCACCCGGGTAAGCCAGCGAATAGCCGACGACCGGGGTGGAATCGCCCAGCATATCCACCACTGCCGCCATACCTGGTGTGGACGACAGCGAACCGGCAAACATGCCGGCCGCCACATCGGTTTCGAGGCCGAAGACGCGGATGAGCCCGAAACCCACGCCGACCAACAGGATCAACATGCCGATCATAAAGACGGTCAGCTTCCAGCCGCGGGTAGCAAATTCGCGAACGAACGACGGTCCGAAGTTCAGGCCAATGGCATAAACAAAAATGGCCAAGCCGAATTGATAGACCAGCGGTGGAATCTGGATATCCGGATTGGCGGTAGAAAGCCCGAGCGCCACGAACATCGCGGCCGCGGCGCCAAGAGAGATGCCAAAGAATTTGATTTTGCCGATGGCCAAACCAATGGCCATGATGGCAAAAAGGGCGAGCAGAGGACTAGAGGCTAGGAGATCTAACACCCTTTAAGGATCCCGCACCTTAAATACCTAAAGCAACTTGACGCCCTAAGATATCCATCACTTATACCTTGAAATTAATGAGATCTACCTAATCATTGTGGCGCCATGACCAGCTAATACGGCGCACGTCCTCATCGGCGCCGGCAAACTCCGCCGGTTCGCGGTCGATGCTGACAAAGAGGTACCTATCTGCGATCTGCTCGATTAGGCCGCCGCCCCATTCGGCGACGACGACGGCATCGGCAAGCTCGGTGTCCAGGTCCAAGGCATCCAGCTCCCCCAGGGGATCGCCGGAATTGGCCCCTCCCTCATCCAAGAGGCGGTACGCGTCCACGTGCACCAGGTCCGGTCCCCCAACCCGTGAGCGATGTACGCGGGCGATGACGAATGTGGGCGAGGTAATCCGGCCCTTTACCTGCATGCCCTGGGCTATGCCTTGGGTGAAGGTGGTCTTGCCCGCGCCCAATGGGCCATCCAAGATGACGACATCGCCGGCTTCCAGCGCGGCGCCCAGTTCCTTGCCGCACGCGTGGGTCTGTTCCACCGTTGCCAGATCGCGGGTTCCAGACTCCGGAAAATTACTGCGCATCGGCCCCTCCTATATATTCGCGTTCGGTGCGGCCGGTGGGTCGGCACACCACTTCATAGTTGATGGTGCCCACGGCATCGGCAAGCTCGGTGGCAGACATGCCACCCTGGCCAAAGATGGTGACCTCATCACCGGGGGCAATGCCGTGCGGGTTTTCTCCTAGATCCACCACTATTTGGTCCATGCACACCCGGCCTACCTGGGGATACAGCCGCCCGCCGATGCCCACCTGAAGGTGGCCCTGGTACGCGCGCGGCAGGCCATCGGCATAGCCACAATCCACAGTGGCCAGGAACCCTGGCTTATCCGCGCTCCAGGTCCGCCCGTAACTGGTGGCCTCATTCTTATCGATCGGCTTGACCCCGAAGACATTCCCAGACCAGGTCATTGCCGGGCGCAGGCCATGCTCTCTCCCTGCGATGGGCTCGAGCCCGTAGCAGGCGATACCCACCCGCACCTGCTCAAAGTGCGCCGATGGGCGCGAGAGCGTGGCCGGCGAATTGGCCAAATGATTAACCGGGCACTCCAGACCCGCCGCGCGCGCCGCATCCAGGGCGCGCCGAAACTCTTCTTCCTGGGCGTCATTATGGGCGTCATCCGGATCGTCCGCGCAGGCAAAGTGGGACATGAGGCCTAGGACGGTGATATGCGGGGCATCCCGCAGCAGCGCAAAGACCTCATCCCAGTCCGCCTTATCCACCCCGGAGCGGTGCATTCCGGTTTCGACCTTAATATAGACCTCGGCGGGAATCTCAGCCTCCACCAGCTTCTGCGCCTGCGCCGGGGAATTGACCGCAATCTGGATGCCACATGCCAGAGCCTCTTCTAGTACCTGATCCGTCTGCCAGATCCATGCCGCGATGGGTGAGTCCACTCCCATGCGCCGCAACTGCACGGCTTCTGTCAGCGTGGCGACGCCAATGGAATCCGCCCCCGCTTCCAGCATCACGGGCACGACCCTTTCTACGCCGTGCCCGTAAGCATCCGCCTTCACCACGCACATCAGCTTGACGTCTGGGCCGATCTTCTCCTTAATCAGCCGCACGTTATGCGCGATGGCAGCAAGGTCAATTGTGGTTTTCAGCATGCCACTATTGTGCCACTTTCTACCCGCGCGCTGAATTTACCGCAGATATGGGTAAGACCCCTCTCCCACCTGTGCAAAAAGGACGAGAAAGGGGCCAGAATCGCCGGAAGGTTATTCCACGGTCACGGACTTAGCCAGGTTGCGCGGCTGGTCAACGTCGTAGCCCTTGGACTTTGCCACGTGTGCGGCAAAGATCTGCAGGGGCACCGTAGCAAGGAGCGGCTGCATCAATGTCGGCGCCTTTGGCACGCGGATGACGTGGTTAGCGTAATCCTCTACCGCGGTATCGCCTTCTTCTGCGATCACGATGGTAATGGCACCGCGGGCGCGGATTTCCTGGATATTGGACACCACCTTGGAGTGCAGCGAATCGCGCCCGCGCGGGGAGGGCACGATGACGAAGACCGGCTGGCCCTCCTCAATCAGCGCGATCGGGCCGTGCTTGAGCTCGCCGGCGGCAAAGCCTTCGGCGTGCAGGTATGCGATCTCTTTGAGCTTCAGCGCGCCTTCAAGGGCAACCGGGAAGCCCACGTGGCGGCCCAGGAAGAGCACGGATTCCGCATCCTTCATGGAGTTAGCCAGGCCAGCTACCTGCTGTTCTTCATCGATGACGCTTTGTACCTTGTCCGGCATATTGCGAAGCTCAGCAAGTACTCCCTGAATTTCATCCGAGAACATATTGCCGCGCAGCTGTGCCAAGTACAGGCCCAGCAAGTAGGTCGCGGTAATCTGCGCCAAGAAAGCCTTGGTGGAGGCCACAGCGATTTCGGGACCAGCGTGGGTGTACAGCGCCGCATCGGATTCGCGCGGAATGGACGAGCCCTGCGTATTGCAGATAGCGATGACCTTCGCACCCTGCTGGCGTGCGTGACGCACGGCCATCAAGGTGTCCATGGTCTCGCCGGACTGGGACAATGCCACGACCAAGGTCTTCTCATTGACGATCGGATCGCGGTAACGGAACTCGTGGGCGAGCTCAACCTCGGTGGGGATGCGGCACCAGTGCTCGATGGCGTACCGCGCCACATGGCCGGCATAGGCCGCCGTGCCGCAGGCGATCACGATGATCTTATCGATGGACTTCAAGACCGACTCATCGATGCGCAAGTCATCTAGGGTCAGCTGGCCCTGCTCATCAAAGCGGCCGAGCAAGGTATCGCGCACGGCGGCAGGCTGGTCATGGATTTCCTTTTCCATGAAGGAATCAAAGCCACCCTTTTCAGCGGCGGCCGCATCCCACTTGATCTCAAAGGCCTTGCCTTCAGTGGGGTTGCCGTCGTAGTCAGTAATGACGACATCGTCAGCAGTGATGGTGACTACCTGGTCATTGTCCATTTCCACTGCGGACTTGGTGTAATCAATAAAGCCCGATACGTCAGAGCCCAAGAAGTTCTCGCCCTCGCCCAAACCAATGACTAGGGGCGAATCGCGGCGGGCGGCAACGATGCGATCCGGCTGGTCAGCGTGAATGGCCAACAGGGTAAACGCGCCGTCGAGGCGCTTAGCGGTCAGCTGCATTGCCTTGGTGAGGTCACCTGCGGCGTCATTGTGGAAAACATCGCCAAGCAACGCAGCGGCAACTTCAGTATCGGTTTCAGAAACGAAGTTGTAGCCCTTATTCAAGAGCTCGGTCCGCAGCTCCGCGAAGTTTTCGATGATGCCGTTGTGCACCACGGCCAGCTTGCCGCCGTCAACGACGTGCGGGTGCGCATTGAGATCGGTCGGACCACCGTGCGTGGCCCACCGGGTGTGCCCGATTCCCAAAACGGAATCCTGCAGCGGACGCGCTGCAATCTCATCATCCAAGGCAGCAACCTTGCCCGCCTTCTTCCGCCAGCTAATCTCCCCATCGGCGTACATCGCCACACCAGCGGAGTCATAGCCGCGGTATTCCAGTCTGTGCAGACCTTCCACGACTACATCCAGAGCGAAGTATTCGCGGTCACCGCTAGCGTGACCAACATATCCAACAATTCCACACATAAAAAGGAATCCTACCTCATTGGTCAACACGAACCGGGGGTTGGACTAGGGCCTGTTATTTATGGCCGCACACTTATTCGGGCCTTTTATAGTTACTGGAAACTGGCCTGCCCACCGCTAGTTTTCGCACCCTCGGTGAGCAGCCCTCCCGCCCTGCGGCTGACTGGGGCGCGGAAGAAGACGGGGGCATCGGCAAGCAGCCGCGCCCCTTCCCCACCGGGCTGCTAGCGCGTGGCGCGCTCCAGCATCTCAAGGACGTGGTGGTAATCCTCGCCGGTGGCGCGGGTCATGCCCAGCTCACACGTGCGGTTGGTAGAGGCGTGATACTGCGCGCCCAGCTCCGTGACCTGGGCGGCCTCGGCGCGGGTGGCGGACTCCGTGAGCTCTGGGTGGAGCATGCCGCGGTCGCCGGCATAACCGCAGCAATTCCAGGCGGTGGGGATGTGTACCTCCGTGGCTGCGGCTCGGGCGACCTTTTCTACATCTCCCATCATGCCAAGCTGGAACGCCGAACAGGTCGGGTGAATCGTCATGGAATCGACCGGCTGGGTGGTCTCGAGGCGCGGCAGCAGCGTATCGGCGGTGAAGCTCAGCGCATCGATGACGGTGATGCCGATGGATTCCAGCATCTCCTGAAAACCCGCGGTACAGCTGGACGCGTCCACGATCACGGGCAGGCAGGCGTTATCCGTGGCCTCCATGACGGTCTCGCGCACGCGCTGCTCCATGATGTCGTGACCCTTGCGCATGCCCTTTGAGGACCATGGCGTTCCGCAGCAGAGCTTTTCTATGCCCTTAGGCACCTCCAGCGCGATCCCCGCCCGCTCCAAGACGGTAATGAAGGCTTCCGTTGCGCCCATGCCCTCGCCTTGCGGGGCGAACATAGAGTTTACGCAGGCTGGAAGGTAGATTCCCGAGGTTTCAGCGTAGCGATCACCCACGCGCCCGGCCAGGCGCTCGCGGGACTTGCCGCCCTTGCCGAGCTCCGGCTGGTATCCCGGCACGGTATCGGGGCCGATGAGCGAGCGGGCCACGTCGGTAACCTTCGTCACCAGCTGAGCCGGCAGCATGTGCGCGCCGGTCAGCGTCGTTGCGGCACCGCGGCTGGTTACCTGCCAATTCTTGGCGGCAGCGGACCAGACCTTTTCTTCTGTGGCCCCGGCATTCTCGTGGCGCAGCTTCTTGATGAATTTGCCGGTATCGATGCCCACCGGGCAGGCGGTCAGGCACATGGAATCCACGGCGCACGTATCGATGCCCATGTACTCATAAGCCTCATCGAGTTCTGCAACCAAGTGCGTATCGCCATTTTCCTGCGCCCGCTGGCGGGCACGGCGCACCACGATGCGCTGGCGCGGAGTCAAGGTGAGATCCCTCGACGGGCACACCGGCTCGCAATAGCCGCACTCAACGCACGGGTCGATTTCCTCTTCCACCGTGGGGTTGAGCTTGATATTTGTAATGTGCGCATCGGGGTCATCGTCCAAGATGACACCTGGGTTCATCGTGCCGGCGGGATCGCAGGCACGCTTGAGCAGCTGCATGACCTCGTAAAGCTCATCGCCGTACTGGCGGCGCACATACGGGGCCATGGCGCGGCCGGTGCCGTGCTCGGCCTTGAGGTTTCCCTCTGCCGAAAGCACCAAGTCCACCATTTCCTCATTGAAGTTGTTATAACGGCCAATGGCGCTATCGCCTTCGAAGCGATCCGTTAGAAGGAAGTGGATATTGCCGTCTTTCGCGTGGCCGAAAATGACCGCAGCATCGTAGGAATAGCGGGTAAAAAGCTCCTGCAAGGAGGAACAAGTATCGGCCAAATCCCCCACCGGCACCACAACGTCTTCCAAGAGCGCCGTGGTTCCTGAGGGCCTCGCTTCTGCCACTTGGGCATACAGGCCCTTGCGGAAGTTCCACGCGGCGGTGCGGGTGGGAATATCGGCAGAAAACTCCGCCGGCGATTGCAGGTCCAATTCCCGCAAAAGGGACGAGCCCTTGTTCTCTTTTTCCCGCAGCTCTTCCTTGTCATCGGATTGGTACTCGATGAGCAACGCGGCCTGTGAATCCACATCGAAACCGGTAATGGCCTGCGGGACCTTATCAAAGCCTTGGCCCACGCGAATGGAGGCAGAATCCATCAGCTCCAGGGTGGCGGCACCGGTCTCCACCAGGGAAGGCAATGCCTTCGTAGCGGCGGAGAGATTATTAAAGACCGCCACGGTAGTCGTCGTGAGGGAAGAGATGTGCACGGTGCGAAAGACCGCTTCCGCGATAAACGCGAGTGTGCCTTCGGAGCCCACCAACAGGTGCTCAAAAAGCTTGACGGGGCTATCAAAATCCAGGAAGGAATTAAGCCCGTAGCCCATCGTATTTTTTAGCTGGAAGTGGCGGCGGATGATATCTACTGATTCCTGGTTATCGCGCACGCGGCGCTGCAGGCGGATGAGCGTATCCACCAGCTCGGGTTCTTGCGCTTGGAATTGCTGGTCCGCATCCGCGTCCGCAGTATTGATCACCGTGCCAGAAGGCAAGACAAAGGTCAGCGATTCCAAGGTGTTGTAGGTATTAAACTCGGTGCCGCAGGCCATGCCGGAGGAATTATTCGCCACCACGCCGCCGATGGTGCAGGCCGCCTCGCTGGCCGGGTCCGGGCCAAGCTTGCGGTTGCGCAGCCCTAAACGCGCATTGACCTGGCGCACGGTTGCCCCTGGCTGCACGCGCACCCGCTTGCCGTCATCGAGGACGTCTATGCCCCGGAAATGCTTGCGCACATCCACCATATACCCCTCGCCGGAGGCCTGGCCGGCCAAGGAGGTGCCGCCCGAGCGCAAGGTCACCGGAATGCCGTGCTGCCGCCCCGCCTTGAAAATAGCGGCCACGTGTTCTGCCGAGCGCGCTTCAATAACGGCCTTCGGGGTGTAGAGGTAGTGCGAGGCATCGGAGGCATAGGCCACCCTGTCGATGATGCCGGTCTTTACTTCCGGACCATCCTGCGGAAATAATTGGTCGATCTTAAGGGTGCCGGTAGTCATTTGCGGCGACCTGCCTTCCCAGAGAAGCATAGAAAATGTTACCTAGTGCACATTTTCGCCTGCTTTCTCGCCGGCGCGCAAGTAAGGCAACCCATAGAAATTCGGCGCCGCGCACCCCTTTTGGCCTCCGCGAATCCCCCGCATGTGCCACTCGCCACCCCTTGCCACCAGCACGGGGTGATCTTCATCTATCCTAGAATGCGTGTCTGCGAATTTGAATAAACACCTCGGAACGTTATCGAAGCGTGGCCGCAACCGCGTGCTGGTTGGCGACCTCGATTATGCGGGTATTACCGGCAAGGTTTATACCCCCGCGGAAGGCCAAGGCCTGCCCGCCGTCGCCTTTGGCCACGACTGGATGCACAAAATCAAGGATTACCACGCCACGCTGCGCCACCTCGCCAGCTGGGGCATCGTCGTGGTCGCCCCCAATTCTGAGACCGGCATGTTCCCTGACCACCGCAACCTGTCTGCAGACATGGAATCTGCGTTGCAGATCGCCGCTGGGGTAAAACTCGGAACCGGCAATATCACCGTATCGCCGGGCAAGCTCGGCATGATCGGCCACGGAATGGGCGGCGGCACCGCGGTTTTGAGCGCGGTTGATAACCCGAAGGTCAAGGCCGTCGCGGCCATTTATCCCGCCGTGACCGCCCCATCCGCCGTCGAGGCCGCCCGCAGCCTCGATACGCCAGGCTTGGTCATTGGCTCTGGTCGCGATGACATTTTCAATGCCGGAAACCCCGCCAAGCTGGCCTATAACTGGCGCGGCCAGGTGGCGTTCCGGGCCATCGACAAGGGCACTCAGGCTGGCTTTAGCGAAGATCGCTTCCGCAAATTGGCCATCGGTTCCGGTGCCTTCCAATCTGGCCCCACCGAAATCGCCCGCGGCCTCGTCACCGGTTTCTTGCTCTCCACCCTTGCCGGCGAGTCCGCCTACGATGGCTTTGCGGATCCTGAGGCGAGCGCGAAGAAGGTAGAAAGCTTTACTGGCGACGAACTAGCCGAGCGCGCCGGCGTTGCCCGCGATGACTAAAAGCTAACTCGCTGAATTAGACCTATCCACGTCGCAGCACAGATTTCACCTGCCCCGATGCGTTATTGACACGCGTTGGGGCAGCACCATTTTGGCCGCTTCTGCCACCGCGGCGCCACGTTCCAGCAGCTGCTTGCCGATGCCCCACCGCATCACCTTCCTTTCCCCCATGCTGCTCATTTTTGGCCTGCTGCACGGCCTTAGCCGTGGACTTTTCTAGCTCGTCTTGGGCCTTAGCCAGGCTTTTTTCAAATTCCAACATGCGTCGCGCGGTGCGCTCACGAAACCCTTGCGCGAATTCTGCGAAATCGTTATTCATTACCACTGCCCTGCCTTTCGTGCAGTCACGGATGGTTCATCTGAGTCTGGCGCTGGCGCAGGCTGGGTATCAGCCTCGGGAGCAGGTGCCGGCGCCGGGGCTGGGGCCGGTGGCTGTTCAGGTGCCGGTGCCGGCGCTGGTGCTGGTGCGGACTCAGGTTGAGGCTGCGGCTCTGGCGCAGGTGCTCCAGCTCCAGCGGCTTCTGCTGCTTGCAGGTGCTGTACCTTTTCTGGAGGCGGGGCCGGCTCTTCCACCTGGGAAAGCTCCGGAGGTGGCTCAATTGTTCCGTCTTCCGGGCAGGGTTCAGGCGCGGGCTCGGGTTGAGGCTCAGGTTCTGGGCATGGCTCCGGTTCCGGTTCCGGTGCGGGCTCGGGTTCTGGTTCAGGCGCAGGTTCCGGTTCCGGCTCCGGGCAATCTGCATCGCCGATGTTTTCCAGGCACTCCGCAGCGCCTTCAATGATGAGGCCTACACCTACCAAAGCGATTCCTGCACCGACGATTCCCAAGCTGCCGCTGCAGGAGGACTCGATGTCACAGGCCGCATCATCTTCCACGGCAGCCGGTGTTGTTGGTTCTTCTTCGCATTCAGAATCTTCCGGCACAGGCTCAGGTACTGGGTCCTGTTCTGGCTGCGGTGCGGGTTGTTCCTGTTGTTCTGGTGGGCAGTCTTGTGGTTTGGGTTCCGGCTCAGGATTCGGATCTGCGTGCGCCGGAGTGGTCGTGGATTCGTTCTGTCGAGGCGCCTCGTTTACGAAACCGCGGCACTGTTGGCACTGGCACCCAGAAGGGTGCTGCTCAGGTGCGGGTTCAGGAGCCGGCTTCGGAGCCGGTCCTGGTTTCGGCTCCGGTTGCGGCTCGGGAGCTGGTTTCGGCTCGGGCGCGGGTTGTGGTTGCGGGGCCGGCTTCGGGCCTGGCTTCGGGTCTGGCCTTGGCTCCGGGGTCGGCTCTGGCATCGGTTCCGGCTTGGGCGGGCACTCAGCGGTAGATGCGGGTTGCGTCGGCTGCGCTGACTGTGGCGGGGTGGAAGTGGTGTCGCCCCCGCCATCGGGCATCGGGCGCGTGGGAGCTGGCGTATCTGGGCACTTTTCCACTGGCGGTGGGAAGGAATCCTCCTCGGCCTCTGCAGGCTCGGGGCATTCTTCAGGCAGAGGACGCTCGCAGACGCATTCGCAGCGCGACTCAAACTCGTCGTAACAGGATTCAATGGCATCATCGCGGTCCCGGCACGTGCTGGCGATAGAGTCATTGGTGTCATCGATGATTTTCGCACCAATGGTGGAGACGATGGGAATAATGAACTTGGCCAGCGGGTGCCTGGTAGCCACCATGGACAAGATATTAAGCAGCGGGATGACCGCAGAAATCAGCTCTGTCAGTGCGGTATCGGAGGTATCGACGACATCGGAAATAGCGCTCGAGCATTGCTTGGCGGAGTCAGTAAGCTGCTTGCCTTCATCGCGGTGGATATCAAAATCCTTTTGAATGCCGGTCAGGTGCTCGCGCAAGGTGCCATGGGCAACATCGGAATCATCCGTGCGCAGGAAATCCGCAAGGCCTTTCCCGCCGCCGTGCGGCAGATTTCCTCCCACCGCGGAGATGGTATGGCGCAGTATGTTTTGCGGGGCGATTCCATCTACCGCGCTGATGAGCTCACCCAGAAGCCCCAATGGCATGCTGGGACCAGAGTAATGTCCCAGGCAGGCCAATTGGAACTGCGAAATGGCGGCGGAATAATCCCCTAAAAGCGATTTAGTCAGCGTACTCACTAGTCCACGGCCTTTCCGCTCTCTCCTGCAAAGGAGCGGCTAAAGCCGACATCGTACGTGGCGAATGCGCGCATCTGGTCGTGCGCTGCCTGACCTGTGGCAGAGATATTGTCTAAGTGCCACGTTCCATTGTCATGAATGCGCGCGAGGATGCTGCGGATGCGTTCCCCGTGCCCGGAGAAATTTCGCCCAGCCGCCGCAATAGGAAAGTCTGGAACGTCGGCGCGGTGAGCTTGGCGCTGTTCATCATTGGCGCTTATAGCTTGTTGTAGTGCTGTCATCGCCTCTGCAGGGCGAAGGAAAACCTCAGACATCGGTATAAATCCCCAAATCCATATGCGGTAAGTGTGCTCACCTTCATTGGACTGGGGTTTATACCAAATGGTTCCCCAATACTTCTTATTTTCTTAACTGCCTACACCGAGGCGACGACGGCAGAAAGCCTACCTGCCACCTTGCGGGCGTGCTCCTCTTCGGCTGCTTCCACCATGACGCGGAACAGTTCTTCGGTGCCGGAGGGGCGCAGCAGCACGCGGCCGGTCTCCCCGAGCTCCTCTTCTGCCTCCACAATGGCCTGCTTAACCTCGGCAGAATCCATGATCGCGGCCTTATTGGATACCGGAACGTTGATGAGCACCTGCGGCAATACGGTCATGACGGAGGCCAGTTCCTTCAAGCTCTTTCCAGACTTGGCCATGCGCGCCATGATGGAAAGGCCGGTGAGGGTGCCATCGCCGGTAGTGGAGTCATCGGGAAGCACGACGTGCCCAGACTGCTCGCCGCCCAGGGAGAAATCGCCGCGGTGGAGCTCTTCAAGCACATAGCGATCGCCCACTGCCGCGTGGCGGACCTCAATGCCTTGCTTTTCCATGGCGAGGGTCAGACCCAGGTTAGACATGACTGTGGCGACGAGCGTATTAAAGCGCAGGTCATTGTCTTCCTTCATCCCTACCGCGAGCAACGCCATGATCTGATCGCCATCGACCACGTTGCCTTCGGCATCGACGGCGAGGCAGCGGTCCGCATCGCCATCGTGGGCAAGGCCCAAATCGGCACCGTGCTCGAGCACCGCTGCCTGGGCTTTTTCAATATGGGTAGAACCACAGTTCTCGTTGATATTAAAGGCATTGGGCCGGTGGTAAATCGGGATAACCTCAGCGCCTGCTGCTTCATAGGCGCTGGGAGCGACTTTCGACGCCGCGCCGTTGGCCGTATCCACAACCACCTTGATGCCGCTTAAGTCAGTGGATACAACATCCTTGAGGTGCTCTAAATAGCGCTCGCGCCCATCAGGGGCCTCCGAGATAATGCGACCCAACTTGGTGCCCGTTGGGCCTTCCTCAACGAGATTATCCATCGCGTCTTGAATCTCATCTTCCACGCTATCCGGTAATTTCTTACCGCCAGCGGAAAAGAACTTAATGCCATTATCTGGCATCGGATTATGGGAGGCAGAGATCATCACGCCGAGATCCGCACCATAATCATCCGTCAAAAAGGCGATGGCTGGGGTGGGAAGCACCCCCACGCGCACAACGTCCACGCCGCGGGACGCCAAGCCGGAAGCGATTGCGGCATCAAGCATTTCGCCCGATACGCGGGGATCACGGCCGATGATTGCCAAGGGGCGGCGCTCATAAGATTCGCGCTGCGCAGTAAAGACCTCTGCAGCCGCTTGTCCCAGCGTCAAGGCCAAAATGGGAGTCAGCTTTTTATTCGCGAGGCCGCGAACTCCATCGGTTCCAAATAGTCGAGTCATGCAGTCAATTATGCCTTGTAGGACCCATCGGTTGCATGTTTGGGCATCGGCAAGCAGGCCAGTTGGGTAACCAACATCACGAAAAATGTGCTTGTGGCGAAAAGCGAAATTTGCTTTAAGTCGTACTTTCCGGCATTTATATGAAATTATTAGCTAGGTTATACTTCACTCTTTTGCCTTAGAGAGGATCAACGATGAACGAACCTAGATCTTCAGGTGACAAGTCACCTGAAACTACCTCGCAGAAGGCACGGTCAGCCATTGCGAAAGCCGCTTCTGGGGAACGCGCTATTCATCCAGCCCTCATCCCCGGAGTAAGTGTCGAAAACACCCGCGCAGATTTTAAGACCAATAAAACGGTCTTTGCGGTGGCCTTGGCATCTACATTTGCCGTTATCCTGTGGGCCATCATCGCCCCAGATAATCTGGCCAGCACAGGAAGCACCATGCGGGCGTGGGTCGTCCAGAACTTTGGATGGCTATTTACGATCATCATGATTGCCACCACGGCATTCCTGCTGACAATCGCTATCGCCCCAACCGGCAAAATTAAGCTCGGCGCAGATGATTCCAAGCCCGATTTCTCCCGGAACGCCTGGATCGCCATGCTCTTTGCCGCTGGCATGGGAATCGGCCTAGTTTTCTACGGCCCGATGGAACCGCTTGCCCTATTCTTGACTCCACCGCCGTATCTCTCCGGCGTTGAATCCGGCAGCCAAGAAGCCATCCTTCCGGCCTTTGCCCAGGCTGTGCTTCACCACGCTACGTTGCCGTGGATGATCTTTGCGCTGGTGGGCGGCGCGCTTGCCTATGCTGCTTATCGACGCGGCCGCATCCCGCTTATTTCCTCGCTATTTGAACCCCTCATTACGGATTCGAATAACCGAGTATTTGGAAAGATCGTCGATATTTTCGCAGTGTTGGTCACCCTCTTCGGCACGGCGACCTCGCTGGGTATCGGTGCCCTGCAGATCCGTACGGGAACCTCGATTCTTACCGGCAAGCCCCTCGAAGGAAACGGCATCATGGTGGTGATCATTACGATCCTCACCATCCTTTTCATCCTTTCCGCAATGTCCGGCATCAAGCGCGGCATCCGTATCCTGTCCAATATCAACATGGGCCTGGTCATCGGACTCGCGGTCTTCGTGCTCATCACCGGACCAACGCTCTACATTCTGGATCTGATTCCCGCATCCCTGCTGCAGTTCTTCAAGCACTTCGAAGACATGATGTCCCTGTCCGCCTCCCAAGGTGAACCGGAGAAGGAATTCGTCACCGCATGGACCATGCTGTACTGGGCGTGGTGGATTTCCTGGTCGCCCTTCGTCGGCATGTTCATCGCGAAGATTTCCCGCGGGCGCACCATTCGCGAATTCGTCTTCGTCATCATGCTCGTGCCTACCACCCTGTCGCTTTTCTGGTACGTCATCTTTGGTGCCACTGCGATCAAGACCCACCTGGATGGAGACGGAATCGAGATTGAAGGTTCCGGCGAGAATGTGATGTTCGATCTCATGAGATCGCTGCCGCTATCCAGCATCACCACGGTCATCGTTCTCCTTGCTGTGGTGGTCTTCTTCAATACGGCAGCTGACTCCGCTACCAACGTCATGGGCTCTATGTCCCAATCCGGTCGACCGGTCCCCTCAACATTGATTTCTGTAATTTGGGGTGTTGCCCTAGGCGGCATTTCCTTGTCCCTGCTGCTGATTGCCGGCAAGGATGCGCTCAGCGGCCTGCAGTCCATCATGGTCTCCAGCTCGCTGCCGTTTACCTTCATCCTCATCGGCATCATGGTGGCGTGGGGCAAAGACTTGGCACGCGACCCCGCAATACTGCGCAGGAAATACGCCCATGCTGCCATCGAGCGCGGCACCCACTTGGGCCTCCAAGAGCACAATGGCGACTTCGTCTTCAGTTCTTCTGCCGTTCCAGAAAACCACGGTGCCGGCGCCGAAATTGAAAACGATGATCCATACCTCCACGAGTGGTACACCATCAACGCATCGGATGAATACCTCGCAGAGCAAGCCGCCCTACGCGAAGAGCGCCGCGCCGAGCTCAAGGACTTTGCACAGAAGAAGAACAAGGACAGGGCCGCAGAAGACGATGAGTAGTCTCTCTGTTTAATCGGCCTTCCCCTTCCCCTTGCCGCTAGCCCGCTTCCATCGCACTGCGCATTAATGCTTCCGCGACTGGAAGCGGGCTTTTTCTACTCCGCAGTGCCGTGGCGCATCGCGGTGCCTACGGGCTCACTACGGTCTCAGCGGGGCCGCTCATGCCCCGAACACGGTTAAGCGTTAAGAGGCCATCGAGGGCCGGCCAGGCGAGTTTAGCCGACTTGACCGGAGAGGGGCATCGCTAAGAGCAATAAAACGACAAAGCCGCCGCCTCCCAGAATGGGAAGCAGCGGCAGTGTATGGCGCTTGCGGGCGCAGTAGAAGCGAGATTAACGCTTGGAGTACTGCGGTGCGCGACGTGCCTTGTGCAGACCAGCCTTCTTACGCTCAACTGCACGAGCGTCACGGGTGAGCAAACCAGCCTTCTTCAGGGCGGAACGATCAGCCGGGTTGTAGATGTTCAGTGCACGAGCGATAGCCAGGCGCAGGGCGCCGGACTGACCGGTCGGACCACCACCGTTAACGGTGACCTTCAGGTCAAACTGGTTCTCGCGGTCCAGCAGGGTCAGCGGGGTGAGGATGTCCTGCTGGTGCAGCTTGTTCGGGAAGTACTCAGCGAACTCGCGGCCGTTGACCACGATCTGGCCGGAGCCAGCAACGAGGCGAACGCGAGCGACGGCGCGCTTACGGCGACCGACGGTCTGAATTGGGCCCTCGTGGACCGGAGCAGCGGTCTCAACCTCTGCCTCGGTCTCAGCGTTGGCGCTAGCCAACGAATCACCGATGGTGTTGGTGAACTCTTCGGTAGCGGCGCTTGCTGCAGCGATGTCAGCAGCCTCGGCTACATTGTTGTCGATGTTCTGCTCAGCCATTACTGTGCCACCTGCTTAAACTCGAAGGTTTCCGGCTTCTGACCGGCGTACGGGTGCTCATCGCCTGTGAAGACGTGCAGCTTCTTGATGGAAGCGCGGGAGAGCTTGTTGTGCGGCATCATGCCGGCAACAGATTCTTCGATAACGCGGACCGGGTTGGCGTCCAAAGACTGACCCAGGGTCATGGACTTCAGACCGCCCGGGTAGCCGGAGTGGCGGTAGCGCATTTCGCGGTCGCGCTTGGTGGAAGAAACGTGAATCTTGTCAGCGTTGATGATGATGACGTGGTCACCGGTGTCAACGTTGGGTGCGAACTGTGGCTTGTGCTTGCCGCGCAGCAGGTCTGCCACGGTGGAAGCAAGCTTGCCCAGTACCACGTCAGTAGCATCGATGACGTACCACTTGCGGGTGATGTCACCGCTCTTTGGGTGGAAAGTAGACAAAATGACTCCTTGAAAGTCTGTCTCGGAACTGCCGGCCAGCGCTAAGCATCCATTCGCTTCCCAACAGCGGCCGGTGGAGACCTGCGGGAAGCGCTTCGCCAGCTGCTTGCCGACGAGCGAACACATAGGGCTACAACTTTAGCCGTGACCTATAGAAAACACCAAAACGCCGAAACCGGCACCTTCTCAGGAAGAAAAGGTACCGGTAAAAGAGGTGCTAGGCGGCGGTTTCTGTGGTGGTTTCTGCGGTTAGCTTCTGCGATTAGCGCTGTGCGGGGACGGCGGCTGCGTTCGCCTCCTGCCGGTTGGATACAGGCACAGGCGCCGCTCGTCCCTCCTACCGTGCTTAGAGAAACAGGTTAGTTAGATACCACCATCAGTGCGTTAGCCCCAGCTAGCGGCGGCGCGGCGGTTGACATCGCTCATGGCGTCATTGCCCTGAGAGACGGTCTTGGAGATGGTCGCCAGCACGGTGTTGAGTTCTTGTGCTGCCTTATCCCACTTGGCCTGCGCCTGGTTATAAGCCACTGCGGATTCACCTTCCCACGTACTCACCATGGGCTGGAGGCGGGATTTGAGGTCGGCCAAGGTGCTGTTGATGCGGCCGGAGGTGGCGTTGATATCAGCTGCGGCAGAAGAGATGGCGCCGAATTGGTACTTGATCTCGGACATGTGGAAAATGGTTCCTTTCGAAGTTGCTGGTGGAGGTGGCTGGGTTACAGGGCGAGGCCGCCGCCAACATTGGAGAAGGCCTGGGTATTTTCGGCTTCGACGTTGTCAAAGTTGCGGGCATTGCTGCGGATGTTTTCAGAAATCGACGTCAATGCCTCGCGCAGTTGTTGCGCGGAGGTGCTGTAGCGCTGCATCAAGTTATCGAATGAAACCTGCGCCTGGCCGGCCCAGCTGCCGCGGACAGAATCCACTACACCCTGCAGGCGGGTGAGCTCGCCTTGGACTTCGTCATTGGTGTTATCCACGCGGCCGGCGGTGGAGACCATGACATCGGCTTGTGTCTTAAAAGTCTGAGACATAACAGTGCGCCCCTCCTTAGGGCGGGAAGAGATGTTGAGTGTGATTTCCCCCGAAAAAGCTTCTGTGCTTTCTCACCGTTATTGGACTGAGCTCAGGGCCATATGGTTCCCAGTAAGTTAAAACTTTTCTGGTTATTTCTTACTCAGGGACTCGGTGGCCATCCGGCACGCGGCTTTTTGCACGGCATTGGCGTTATGGCGGGTATGGCACCCCACCGACATGTGGTGTCCGGTATCTTCCCAGATGGTCCATTCCACAACGGAGCCATCGCCGGGGTCTTCTATATAGTGCAAACGCCCTGCGTCCTCGGATACATCGCGCAGTTCCGGATCCTTATCCACCTGCGCTTTTATTTCATCAAAGAGCGCCTTGGCCGGAACGTTAAAAAGCGAGTCCGACGCTAAGAGGATCCTCAAATCAGGGTCTTTTCCTGAGGCGGTAACCAGTCCTTCCTCCACGGTGGCTTGAAATCCGGTGGGAAGGACAACGGAGAGCCCTTCAATATCGAGGCGTTTTTCGCCTGGGTTGAGCTCGCCATCACCGCCCGCGTCGCCAGCCGCACCGTCGTCGCCATCACTGCCATCGCTGCCACCACCACCGGTTTCTTCCGCCGGCACCGAATCAGCGACGCTCGCAGCGGTGGCGCTTCCGGCGGTGGCACCGGCATCACTATCGTCCTCATCATCGGACGCATTTGCGCTCATGGCCCACCACGAGGCCCCGACGACGGCGAGAATCACCACGACGATCGCGACGTGAAACATATCGATGGCACCTATCCAACCGCGCAGCTTATCGCCCCACCGCGTGCCTGCTTCCTGCCCCTTGCCTGCTCGCGCACCAGTTCCAGTTCCGGCTCCGGCTTCAGCCCCTGCCTCCGGAGCCGCTTCCGCGCGTTCCATGGGGACATCCATCTGGTCGGTCGGCACGGATTCTGGGGCGCCCGCAACCGATTCAGTACTTCGTGCTGGAGTTGATTCCGCTGCGTGCGACACGTCCTGCTGCACGCGGGCGCCGGCTACATTGAGCTGGCGGGTCAGGATGGTCACCGCTTCCCGGGAGATGGCGGTGCCCGAGGGATCCGCGATGACGGATACGTCCACGTCCGGCCAGACAGATCCAGCGATCTTCGCTATCTGGTCCATGACGTGGCCTAAGGCCTTGCCTTCTACGATGCCGGTTCCAGCGAGATCGTAGCGATACACGGTTTCCGGGCCTTCAAAGATGGTGGCCGCATCCATGACGGTCACCGTAATTGTTGCCGGTGGCGCGGATGTAGGCGTTTCTGTAGACATTTATTCTTTTCCTTCCCCATAGACCACCTGGGCGATTCCCAGGTTTTCGCCGCGGATGCTCCACTGCCCGCGCCCGGGCGGCTGGTGGCTGGGCTTGAGCCCGAAGATGGTGCCTTCGTCGCGGTCGGCATCGAAAAGCAGGAATGCTGGTTGCAGATCACGCACCGCGGAAAAAAATTGGCCAAACAGTGCTCGGCCGATGCCGCCGGCTTTTCGGGCAATGACCATGTGCAAGCCGATGTCCCGCGCGTGCGGCAGGAGATCGATTAAGGGTGCCAGCGCGATATCGCTAACCAAATCTGCATCATCAATCACCACATAAATATCCGGACCCTCCCACCAATCGCGTGCGGCGAGTTGCGCTGGGGTGATGTCCGGCCCCGGCAAGCGTTGTTCCAGCGTGCGCACGGTATTAACGATTGCCTCCTGCGCACTGGATTGCGTTGCGGCATAGGCCGCGACCATGTCCTGATCCAGCGTGCCCAGGTGAGCGCGGCGCTGATCGATGACCACCAATCGTGCCGCCTCGCGCGGAAGGCCGCTAATCCCGCGCATTATCTGTGCCAAGAAGTTGGACTTGCCACAGCCTTGGGCGCCGATGGCAACTAGGTGCGGTTCGCGCTCCGGATTCCACGCCAAAGTGGAAAGGTCGCGCCCGCCGATGCCCCACGGGATGCCGCCAGTAGGTGCTTCGCCATGGGCGGCGAGCGCTTCTGGGGTCAGGACCGCGGGCAGCATCTTCAAGCGCGGGGCGGGAACGGCGTTCGCATGCACGCGGCAGATATGGGCAATGTCTTGATTCGAGGTACGCGCGAGCAGCATATTTTCGCCGGCCTGTGTAAGCCCCCTGCCCGGCGCGCTTGGCAGTTTTTGCTGCAGCTTGCGGTCAATAAGCGAATCGAGCGCCTCGCCCAAGCGCAGCTCAAGGCGGTGGGCGATGAGATCCCTAATCGCCGGGCGCATCGTGGTCCACCGGGAGGTCGCGATGACGACGTGCACATTAGCGGAGGCGCCGTCCGCGACGATATCCGTGATGGACTCAGCTATATCCTCAAACTCCGCGTTGGACGGGCCAATGTGGTGCCAGCCGTCGATAATCAAGAAGGTCTCACGCGATTCCGGCCGGCGAATAAACCCAGCCACCTCATCTACGATACGGCGGATCTTCTCGCCTTCCTCGCGCCCGGCTACCCCGGCAACGTGCGGGAGCCGGTCCAAGGCGGCCAGCTGCCCGCCGCCCAAGTCGATGACATAAAAGCGGATATCCTCCGGCCGCCGGTTAAGCGCCAGGGAGGAGGCTATCGTGCGCAGCGCGCCCGACTTGCCAGATTGCGGTCCCCCGCACAAGGCAAGGTGGCCGCCGTGTTGGTGAAAATCGATGACTAATTGGTCTTGCCGCTGGTAGTAGGGTCTATCGATGATCCCAATCGGCGCGGACAGTTCCGCTGCGGTGGACTCCGCGCCCTCCATATCGAGGGACGATAGTTCAATGACCGGTGGCAGCGGAGGCAGCCAAATGCGGTGGGCCTCCTGGCCGCGTGCGGCGGCCTCTTCGCCGGCGGCGCGAACCACCTCAGTAAGAACCGATGTAGATTCATCCATCACCACCGCAGGAGAATTCTGTACAGCGGCATCGTCCTGCGCCCATCCCGTAAAAAGCTCCACCCGGCGCGGCGGGCCGGAAGGATTACCTTCCAGATCCGTGACCGCGTGCATCCCCGCGCCAGGTGCAGCCCGGCGCGCGAGCGGCCCTGATACGTAGGAAGCCTGAAACCGGGTGAGATCCTCGGCATCGGATTTCAGGTAGCCGGCGCCGGGTTGGCCGGGAAGGTGATAAGCATCGGTGACGCCTAGGACCTGGCGGGATTCGGCGGAGGAAAAGGTTTTGAGGCCGATTCTGTAGGACAAGTGGGAATCTAGCCCCCGCAAGCGCCCTTCCTCGAGCCTTTGGGAGGCTAAAAGGAGGTGCACGTGGAGGCTGCGCCCCAAGCGCCCGACGGCAACGAAAAGTTCTGCGAAGTCGGGATGCTGGCCCAAGAGCTCGGAAAATTCGTCCACGACGATGACCAGCGCCGGTAAGGGGCCGTAGTTACGTACGGCATCCGCAGAGGCGTTGTATTCGCCTACATTGGCAAAGTTGCCGGCGGTGCGCAGGAGTTCTTGGCGGCGGTTCATCTCCCCGGAAATGGCATCATACATGCGCTCTACCAGGGTAGATTCCTCTTCAAGGTTGGTAATGACCGCGGAGGTATGCGGCAGGCGGTCACAGCCTAGGAAGGTCGCACCGCCCTTGAAATCCACCAGTACCAGATTGAGCTCATCCGGGCTATGCGTGGCGGCCAGTGCGGTCACTAGGGTGCGCAGGAGCTCAGATTTACCACTACCCGTTGCTCCGATGCACAGGCCATGTGGACCCATTCCCCCATGCGCGGATTCTTTGAGATCCACGGTCACCGGCTGCCCAATGGAATCGATGCCGATGGGCACCATGAGCCGCGAGGCGCCATCGCGTCCGTGCCACATGCCGCTAGCGGCCAACTCATCCACGCCGCTGTAGCCGAGCAGCCCCAGCAAATCATTGCCCCGGCGCCCAGAGGTGCTATCGGGTCGGCGAAAGACCGCCATCCGGCGGGCCATAATCGTGGCCGCGGCAGTGCCCAAATAATCGGGTGTACCCAGTTCTTCCACGCCCGCGGCCGTGACCGCCTGCAGGGTATCCGCCGCGACGAGGCACAAGCCTTCTTGTTCCGCGCGCAGGCTCAACGCGGACGATGGTGCACCGCCTACTTCAATGACGGTGGTATAAGAATCGCCGTGGAAGAAGTCTTCGGTGCCGGTGGTCAGGAGGGCATCGACGAGCACAATGCGAAACCGCGCCTTGTCTGGCTCCCGGCTATGCGGCAGCCATTTCAGCCACTCCCACTCGCCGCCGATGGCCTCGATTCCGATGGTCTCGGGACCGTGCGCCAGGGCTAACTGCATGACGAGGGCGCGCACCGTATCGCGGGCATTATCGCCGGTAAAGGATAAAAACCTAAAGGCCTGCAATTGGATAACCACCGGCATATCGGGCACGGTGCCCACCGCCTTGATGGCCTGGCGCATGCTCACCGCACAGACCGGGTCTAGGTCCTCGGTCGCGCCGGAATCCGGGACGTTGATGGGCGAGCACAAGGTGGTGGAACCGGTGCCCACGCGCACCTCCAAGGCATCTGGATCATCGGGCCCGCGCTCCCACATGCGCCGCGAGCCCACCAGCGGTTCCAGCCCCTCCGGATCCGGGTGCCGGTACAGCTCGTGCGCGCGCTGCGCACCGGCATTATCCAGGGCCTTTTCCCGCAGCGCCTTAATGTGACGCAAGTAGGTCCGCCGGGTTTCATCCGGGTCCTGCCCGCTATTTTGCGGCCCAAACATCATGGCCATGCTGGCCAGCATCATGAGCGGAAACATCAGGGATACCGGGCTGATATGCCGCGAGTCCCCCGCGCCCAGCACCATCAGCGCCACCATGCCCAACATTGCGGCAATCATCACGATGGGTAGTAGCAAGCGCACCAAGGGCACCGGCTGTGGGCGCACCGCTTCTGGAACTTCTTCTGCCTCGATGGTGCCGGTGGGAAGCGGCGGTGGCGCGTCCCTGAGCGGCACGGTCAATGGCTCCACGATGTGGGTTTCCCTGATCCCAAGCATGGGTAAAATCCTCCCCCGATCCACACGCTTAGCGCTCTTGGCCCCCTGCCAAGATTCCCCGCGCTGCGGTGGACACGACGCCACCAGTAAGCCACAATATGTGGCATTGGGCAAGGGGGACGCCCACAATCATGAGACAATTCGGGGGAATTATGACCGCTCCAACGGCGCATCACCTGCGCCTTACCATCCGCATCCATGCAGATTCCTTCCACAAGGAAGCAGACGTAGCATTGCCGTTAAGCTCCAGCCTCGGCGAGCTCATGGCAGAACTTACTGACCTTGTCGATGCACCCGCGATCGCCTCGCCGTGGCGCGCCAGCACGGCCTCCGGGCGCGCCATCGACCTCACCGCACCGCTTGCCGCCACGCCGCTTGCGGAAGGCTCCATCCTGGTGCTCGCCCCGCGCGAGGAGCGGCCCGCGCCCGTCATCCGCGATGCCGCCGAATCCCTTGCCGCGCAGAGCCACGACGACACCACCTCTGCCATTCCCATCGTTTGGGCGTGGACCGGGCTTGCCGCTGCCTTCGCCGTGGCCTGGGTCCTCTCGTACCCGGCGGTGGCCTGCGCCGGGCTTGCCGTCGCGGCCTTCGTGCTCGCCCTGTGGACGCGAGCGCTATCCCTTGTCATGCTCGCCCTGACTGCGGGGGCTGCAAGCGGATGGGCGCTTATTTCGCCCGCGCTTGCCGATGCCCCCTATGCCGCCCTCACCGCCAGTGCCACGCTGCTTGTGGCCTTATTAGCCTGCCACCTCACCCGGCTAAGCACCGTACGGATAACCTCCGGCGCGCTCACCATCGCCGGGTTAGTGCTCATCGCGGCCGTGAGCTATCTGCTTCCCGGGCTGAGTGGCAATTCCGGCATCGGCACGAGCCACGGCACCGCAGCGGCCGCGGGCACCGTTATCGCCGGAGTCACTATGCTTGCCACCGCCCCCGCGCTCACCATTGCCACCGCGGGGCTCAAGGTGCCGCAATTGCCCACCGCGGGCCAAGACCTTGCCGTCTCTGATGAACTCCAGCCCGATGTGGACAATCGCGCCACCCGCGCCGGGTACGCCTACGAGGGCATCTGCTGCGCAATCGCGCTCTGCCTCATCCCGGCCCTTATCGCGCTCAGTTTCACTGGCACCGGCACCCTCGTGGCCACGGACGGGACCGTGGACGAGGCGGGATCCGCCGCTACCATCGGGTCTCGCATCGCCGTGCTTTTCGGCACCGGATTAACCGGGCTCGGCTTCGTCCAAGCGCTCTGCGTCTCCGTTGCTGGAACGGTGGTCATGCACGCCGCGCGTCACGGGCGCGTGCTTGCCAGCTGGGCTCTCATGCTCGTCGCCATGGTTGCCTGCCTCACCGCCTGTCTGTGCGCCGTGCATGCGATTGCCGCAGATGGGCTTGCTGGCGCTTGGGCGCCAACGGTGGTCGCCACCCTCCTGCTTGCCGCGATGCTGAGCGCCCCACTGTGGACGCCCAAAATGAGCGAGGTGGAGCCAACGACCATCGCCTGGTTTGAACGCCTTGAGTCCCTGACCATCGCCGCCTGCCTGCCGCTTGCCGCTCACCTCGCCGGGATCTTCGAGCTCATTCGGGGGCTAGGATAATGCGCCACCCCCATCCACGTCGTTCCTTCGCGCTACCTAGGTTCAGTGGCAGTTCTGGAATTACAACTTATGTCCTCACCACGTGTGTTCTCGCCGGAACCGGAAGCTTCACCACAGGAGCTCCCACCGCGCCCATCGCGAGCGCTCGGGAACCGGACCGGGAATGCGCCACCGCGCATCCATCTCCCCTGGCGCCAGAACCTTCCGAGGACCAGCGCGCCTACCGCTCCCAGCTGCACTCCTTTGCCACGGGCGAGGGTGTCACGGTAGCCGTCATCGATACCGGGGTTGCCCACCACGAACAACTGCCGAATCTCACTGCGGGTGCGGACTTGGTCACTCCAGAAGAACCGGATCCGCACCGGGATTGCGACCTGCACGGCACCGTCGTAGCTGGCATCATCGCAGGCCACGATATTGGCATCGCTCCGCGCGCCGAGGTTCGCGCCATCCGCCAAACCAGCACGCATTATCGTCAGTACGATGACACGGCCGGGACCGCCGATGAAGACAGCACCACCGGTTCGCTCGATACGCTGGCCCGCGCCATCGATCATGCTGTGGAGGACAACGCCCGGGTGATCAACATTTCCGTCGTGTCCTGCGTCCCAGAGAAGACCGCGCAGCGCATCGATAGCTCGCGCTTAGATGAGGCACTTGACCGCGCGGAAGATGCCGGTGCCGTAGTCATCGCTGCCTCTGGCAATATTTCCTCCGGTACCTGCGAAGAAGGCGACCACGTCTTTCCCGCAGATTCACCGACCGTATTATCCATTAGCGCCCAAGAAGATGCCCACGCGCTTGCGGAATACTCGCTCACGCCCGCCGATGGCCCACAACTATCCGCCCACGGATTTATACCGTTAGCGCTGAACCCCGCCGGTGGGTGGGCAGACGGGAAGAACCAAGAGGATTCCCTGTCGCAGTTCCACGGCACCTCGTTCGCGGCCCCGGTGGTCAGCGGCACCGCCGCCCTATTAGCCGAGCGCTACCCAGACGCCAGCGCCGCCGATATACGCCAACGGCTGCTTTCTGCCGGTGAGCCCGGTAACGGTTTCATCGATCCGCTCGCTGCCCTTACCCATATCGATGGCGAGTACGCCGCGCCCGCGCGCGATCTGACTATCCAACCAAGCAAAGACGAGCACTCCCCGGCGGCGAGCCGAACCAGGTGGATGCTCGGCGGGTTAGTCCTGCTGCTGACCGGCCTGGCGGTTGCCCGTGGGCTACGCCGACCGAAGGCAGAGTAAGTCGGCGTAGGTTCTACCGCTCGTGCTTTTCAGCGTGAACACCGAGCGCGGTGCGGGCTAGCACCGCCTAGCGGCTGACCTGTAGCGCTTCGTCTCGGTCCAAGCGCGATGCCTCTGGCAAGAGCCGGATGATTTCCCACGGAACCTCGGCTCCGATGCCGGTGCCGAGGGCCTCCAAGAGTTCTTCGTTATCGACTGCATGGCGCTGCCCAGTAGGCGAGACAACGTGGTAGCCATGACCGGTATCCACGCCGACTCCGCCTGCCGATAGCCCACCAAAGCGATCCGCTATGCCCTCTCCTGCGAGCGCTACCGTCCCGGGGTTCTCTGTCACCATCGCTGCACCGCCCTCACTATCGGCGCACATCCAGCCTTCATCTGGGCCAACGAAGTCGAAGGTGGTGGTGGGCAGGCGGAAGTTTAAGGGGGCATCGGCAAGCGCGCCTACCTCGTGCGGGGTGGCCTCCACGCGCGTTGCGCCGTAGCTAACCAGCATGTCTGCCTGGGTGGCGGAGAGCTCCGCCACGCCATCGTCCGTCCGGGCCCACTGGCCCTGCCCGGTGTCCATGATGTCTGGCAGCGGATCCGGGAACGTCAGCAGCGGCTGTTCCGCAAAGGCATTGAGCAACTCCGCGGGAACGGGCCAGGCATGGGTGCTCCCGTCAATGCCAATCCCCCGGCGAATGACGCGGCCCTCCGTGCTCTGCGCATCGGGCAAGCGCACGCGCCCGTCTGCGGTGAGCAGCCACTGCGTGCCATCCATTTCTGCGAGCGCGGCGCGCTTCTCCCCAAAGCCCTCCTGTGGCGGATCCGCCACCACGATGACCTCCTCTTTGGCTACCTGTTGGCCATCGATGCTGGTGGGGTTATCCGCGGGCTGTTCATCATGCCCGGCAAGGCACGCCGCCCACGAGCGCTGCGGTGCCTCGCCCGGCGCAGCTAGATACCCGGGAGCATCCGAAATGCCCACGGGTGTGCCCAACGAGGCCTGGCGCAAATGCTCATCCCCAATGGTCTGCGCCTCGGCCGCCTCGCCGGCGATAATCCGCGCGGAAGAGAGGTTGTAGACGGGGTGATACGTATCGTTGACGTCTACGAAGAGCTGGCCCTGCTCCGAGCGCACGATCGGTGCATCCCCCGGCTGCGGGCTCGGCTGCAACCAGGCCAAAAGGCCAGAACCGACCGCCAAAAAGGCCACGCCTACTCCGCCGAACATCATCGCCTTGCGGCGGCGGGCCAGCGGATCGTGGATCATGCGGGTATCCCCCAACACGAGCCCGTGTTCCACGCGGCGGCGTAAAAATTTATGGCCCGAGACTTGGGCCTTGGTCGTTGGCAATGGACGTGCCATGAATTTCCCCCGAAAATTCCCCGAAAGTCTAAATAAACCCAGGCTTCAGGCTAGCGTAGGCGCCACGGCCCTGCCACTTGGCAGCGCGGGGTTACTCAACGGTGCGCTTTTCCCGCGTCACATCAGCCCGCGCGGACATTCCGCCCGGTTTCGGGTAATCCACCTGGACTAAGGACAAGCCCTTCGCCGGCGCCACGGGAATGCGGGAAGAGCGCTTGGTTTCCTGCAGCAATGCCGCGACAAAGTCGACGTCCCTGCGGCCTTCCCCAACACTTAAGCAACAACCAACCAATGAGCGCACCATCGACCAGCAGAAGGCGTCCGCGGTCACTCGGGCCTCAAAGAGCTGCGGTTCCTCCGGCGTCGAGACATCCTGCCAGCTAAATTCCTGTAATTCGCGAATGGTGGTGGCATTCGGCTTGGCCTTACAAAAGGCCGCAAAATCGTGCAGGCCCACCAGCGCAGTCGCCGCATCCTGCATGGCATCGATATCTACCGGTTTGAACCATTCGGCCGTATCGCGCGCCCGCGTCGGCAGCGCGCCCCGAGGGCTAGTGGTTATTCGGTACACGTAGTGCCTGCGCAGCGCGGAAAATCGGGCATCAAAACCTTCTGGCGCGAAATCGCAGCCGTGTACCCGGACGTCTTCCGGCAACAGCTTGGCAAGCCTGCGCACTAACTTCCCCGGATCATTTGCTACGGACCGTTGCTCCAGCATCTCCAGCGGCACATCCACGTGCGCCACCTGCCCGCGCGCATGGACGCCCGCATCAGTACGCCCGGCCACCGTCAGCGGTACCTCCGTGCGAGCGATCATTGCCAGCTGCTCCTCGAGCACGCCCTGAACGGTGCGCAGTCCGCCCTTTTGCTTGGCCCAGCCGTGGAAATCGGTGCCATCATAGGCCAGATCCAACCGGAGCCGAACGAATCCTTCCGCTGGTCTCTCATATGAGATCGGTGCTGCTTCAGTCATGGTGAACCTAATGCTACCGGAGGCATCGGCGGGTTCCCGAAATGTGCAACCTCTCCTGCTACACCTCCCCTGTTCGTTTTGAGCAGAAAATGCAATATCTGAGGGCCACATTTGCTCAGTTATCGCAGAGGAGGTTGCGCAGAGGAGGATGCACATAGGAGCTTGCGCATCGGAGGTTGTGCCTAGGGCGCCAAGAAACGGAGAGTGCGTGGTCTGCTGCATGGCGGAGCGGGACGAGGGGGCGGGACGAGGGGGCGGGACCAAGTACCTGAGGTTCCAAGTTCAAAACGACAAAAGCCACCTCCCCGTCTCTTCGTAAAGAGAATGGGAAGGCGGCGATTGTGCGCTACTTCTGCGAGTAGGAACTGCAATCCACGCACGGCGTTAGGTCCGGCGCGGATTCAGTGGCCGAGGGAGATTACTTCTCCTCGGACTCCTCAGCAGCGGTGTCCTCGGCCGGAGCCTCGGTCTCTGCAGCCTCGTCTGCCTGAGCCTCTTCAGCCTCAGCGGCCTTGGAAGCGGCAGCGCGGGTAGCGCGGTTAGCCTCGGAGGTCACGGTCTCCTCAAGAACGAGGGAGATCTGGGACATCGGGGCGTTGTCACCGGTGCGGTTGTCCAGCTTGATGGTGCGGGTGTAGCCACCCTCACGGTTCTCAAAATTCGGTGCAACCTCGTCGAACAGGTGGGAAACAACATCCTTACGCGGGATGAGCTTCAGCACTGCGCGGCGGTCAGCGATTGTGCCGGACTTAGCCTTGGTGATGATCTTTTCGACGTACGGGCGAAGAACCTTCGCCTTGGCATCGGTGGTCTTGATGGCGCCGTGCTCGATCAGGCTAGCTGCCAAGTTGCTCAGCATATGAGCTTGCTGCTTGGCGGAGCCACCGAGACGGGCACCCTTCTTCGGGGTAGGCATTGTTTACTCCTCGTGTGCGGTAAAAGTTGAGCGCGCGGCAACGAGTGCCGCAGTTCAGGGTGATTCTTTACTCGGAATCGTCCGCAGCCGGGTCCTTGAAGTCACCGGTTTCTGCGTCGTAGCCCTCGAGCTGGGTGGGGTCGAAGTCCTCAGGGGTATCCTTCAGAGCAAGGCCCAAGTTAGCCAGCTTGATCTTTACCTCATTAATCGACTTCTGACCGAAGTTACGGATATCCAGCAGGTCGGACTCGGTGCATTCTGCAAGCTCGCCGACGGTGTGGATTTCCTGACGCTTCAGGCAGTTGTAGGAGCGAACGGAGAAGTTCAAGTCCTCGATAGGCATGCCGTAGGCGGCGATGTACTCGGTCTCCTGCGGGGAGGGACCAATCTCGATGCCTTCGGCTGCGTTGTTCAGCTCGCGTGCCAGGCCGAAGAGTTCGACCAAGGTGCCGCCGGCAGAAGCCAGGGCATCGCGGGCGGAAATCGAGTTCTTGGTTTCGACGTCGATGGTCAGCTTGTCAAAGTCGGTGCGCTGCTCAACACGAGTAGCTTCGACCTTGTAGGAGACCTTCAGCACTGGGGAGTAAATCTGGTCGATTGGAATACGGCCAATTTCCCCAGAGGTTGCGGCAGCCGGGACGTAGCCACGGCCGCGCTCGACGACGAGCTCAATGTCCAGCTTAGCGGTGTCATTCAGCGAAGCGATGTGCAGATCCGGGTTGTGGATCTCCACGCCAGCCGGCGGCTGGATATCGCCCGCGGTGACATCACCAGGGCCTTCCTTGCTCAGGTACATAACCACCGGCTCATCAGAGTCGGAGGACAGAACCATGCTCTTGATGTTCAAGATGATCTCGGAAACGTCTTCCTTCACACCGTTGATGGTGGTGAACTCGTGGAGCACACCATCAATCTTGATGGAGGTTACCGCTGCGCCCGGGATGGACGACAGCAGGGTGCGACGCAGCGAGTTACCGAGGGTGTAGCCAAAGCCCGGCTCGAGCGGTTCGATGACGAACTTCGAACGAGACGAGTCGATGAATTCCTCGGTGAGCTGAGGACGCTGGGAAATGAGCATTGCAATTCTCCTTTTCGGCGACCGCTATTTGACGCCGGTAGAGGGGGTAAAAATCTTGAGGTTGAAGATTCCTGATGGACCGCGTGGCCTTGAAGAGCCGTGCGGTATAACAGTTTACTTCGAGTAAAGCTCGACGATGAGCTGCTCTTGCAGCGGAATGTCGATCTGAGCGCGCTCGGGCAACTGGTGCACGAGGATGCGCAGCGTATCAGGAACGACCTGCAACCATGCCGGTACGTTGGCATCGATAAGAGCGTCCTGAGCGTCTTCGAACCATTCCATCTTCTGGGAACGCGGGCGAACATCGATGATGTCGTACTGCGTAACCCGGTAGGACGGGATGTTGATGTTCTTGCCGTTCACGGTGAAGTGACCGTGGGAAACGAGCTGGCGTGCCTGGCGGCGGGTGCGTGCCAGACCTGCGCGGTAAACTACGTTGTCCAGGCGGGTTTCCAGAAGGATGACCAGGTTGTCACCGGTCTTGCCTGGGAGGCGGTTAGCCTCGGTGTAGTAGCGGCGGAACTGACGCTCCAGCACACCGTAGGTGTACTTTGCCTTCTGCTTCTCCTGGAGCTGCAGCAGGTACTCAGATTCCTTGATGCGGTTGCGGCCAGCCTGTCCCGGAGGGTACGGGCGGCGCTCGAATGCCATGTCTCCGCCGACCAAGTCGACGCGAAGACGGCGGGATACGCGGGTAGCGGGGCCAGTGTAACGAGCCATTTTCTTACCTCTTTCCTTCCCTTAAACCTTGCGACGCTTGGTCGGACGGCAGCCGTTGTGCGGCTGTGGAGTTGCATCCGTGATCGAGGAAACCTCAAGGCCTGCAGCCTGCAGGGAACGGATGGCGGTCTCGCGGCCGGAGCCCGGACCCTTGACGAATACGTCAACCTTCTTCATGCCGTGGTCCATTGCCTTGCGTGCGGCGCTTTCAGCGGCCATCTGCGCAGCGAACGGAGTGGACTTACGGGAACCCTTGAAGCCAACGTGGCCGGAGGATGCCCAGGAGATAACAGCACCGGTCTGATCGGTGATCGAGACGATGGTGTTGTTGAAGGTGGACTTAATGTATGCGTGGCCCAGAGCCACATTCTTCTTGACGACGCGACGGCCGGAACGGCGTGCGCCGGAACGAGTCTTTGGAGGCATGAACTACTTCTTCTTTCCTGCGATCGTCTTCTTCGGGCCCTTACGAGTACGCGCGTTGGTCTTCGTACGCTGACCGCGTACTGGCAGACCGCGACGGTGGCGCAGACCCTTGTAGCTTCCGATTTCAATCTTGCGACGAATATCAGCCTGAACCTGGCGGCGGAGGTCACCCTCAACCTTCCAGGAGCCTTCAATTGCGTCACGCAGTGCCGAAACCTGTTCATCATCCAGGTTGTCGGTGCGCAGGTCAGGAGAAATGCCAGTCTTTTCTAGCAATTCCTTGGCACGGGTTGGACCGATGCCGTAGATGTAGGTGAGAGCGACCTCCATACGCTTATTGCGTGGGAGGTCAACACCAGCTAGACGTGCCATAAGGCGTGTCCTTTCGGGTTGTTACGGCGGTTTTCTCCCCATCCGTCCCGCTCCATGCAACGCTTCGCCCGGACCGTGCCGGGAGTCCTTGGGTTACTTACCAGTGCGGGCTCAGGCCACCGTAGCCTGAGGTGTACAGGACAAAGTCATGCTTCGCCCTTGGGTGAGGAGGCTGACTGTGTTTACTTGTAGCGGTAGACGATGCGTCCGCGGGTCAGGTCATAAGGAGACAGCTCTACGACGACGCGATCCTCCGGGAGGATGCGGATGTAGTGCTGACGCATCTTACCGGAAATGTGTGCAAGAACCTTGTGCCCATTGTCGAGCTCGACACGGAACATTGCGTTTGGCAGAGGCTCGACGATGCGACCCTCTACCTCAATTGCGCCTTCCTTAGCCATAACCTCTACTTTTCTGGCGACAGACAAGTACCTGTCACCTGCATGTTTGTTGTCTACTGCGGTGGTGCAAGCCAACCAGACCTACTGGCGCTATACACCGTCAAACCAGCATACGCTGCAGCGACACGATTTCCAAACCGTACGCACTTTCCTAATTTCTCAACCTGGAACAAAACTAAAAATACCCTCGCGTTCAGTTCCAAGTTGCGGAACCGAGCACGAGGGCGGGGTGCGCTCACGCGGTGAACTACACCGAATTAGTAGATGTAGACCTTGTCACCAATTTGGACGTCGTTCCAGTAGCGAACCGCTGCATCGTACGGCAGGTGGACGCAACCGTTGGAGTCAACGTTGGTGTTGTCTAGGTGGAAAGCGTGGCCGTTGTTGGTGAAGTAGATGGAATACGGCATCGGCGCGTTGTTGAACTCGCGGGAGATCTCGTCCTTCACCTTGCGGTTGACGTGGAAGGTACCGCGCGGGGTTTCCTCACCCACCATGCCAGCGGACATGGATGGGGAAATGTAGGAAACATCGCCACCTTCCTGCAGCCAGGTGCGGCGGCCATCAAGGTCGACGCAGATCTTGGCGTCTGCTGGGCAGGAACCGCGGTCGAATTCATTGGCGCGGCGCTGCTCCTCCGCACGGCGTGCCGCCTCTTCAGCCTTCGCCTTTTCTTCCGCAACCTGCTGTGCGTGTGCGCGCTCAGCTTCCTCGCGAGCTTGGCGTGCTTCCTCGTTCTTCTGCGCTACTAGGCCCGGGAAAAGGAACTCCAGTGCGCTGTCCACTGCGGACTGCACATTCGGCGCCAGTTCTGGGGCGTACTTCTCAGCCTGATCCAGGATGTCAGTGCGGGTCTGCCATGCCTGGTCACGGGTCTGGCCCTGGAAGTTATCGATCTGCTGCTGGGCCTGTGCGGTGAGCTGATCGAGATTAGGGAGTTGCTGAGCAGAAGCTGCAGGGGCACCAGCGATGGTGCTCAATGCCATGACGCCAGCCACTGCTGGTGCAGCAACGGTGGCACTTAACTTGCGGAGGCTGAATTTAGACATAGTGGTGAGTATAAACCTTTCAGGGGATTATCGCCTAGTTTGAGAGGCGATTTCTAGGAATGTATATCAGGAGCGCCTGGTGAGAATGCGGGGGCCGTCCGCCGTCGCGGCTACCGTATGCTCCCAGTGGGCGGCAGTGGAGCCATCGAGCGTGACCACCGTCCAGTCATCTTCCAGCACCGCACTATCGACGGTGCCCAAAGTGAGCATGGGTTCAATAGCTAGGACAGAACCCTCCTGAATGAGGGGCCCGCGTCCAGGCTTTCCCTCATTTTCCAAATAGGGTTCTTCGTGCATGGTCCGACCAATTCCATGGCCGCCGTAACCGTCCACGATATAGAGGGATACGCCAAACTTATCTTCAGCGCGATAGGTTGCCTGCTCCAAGGCGTGGGACACGTCCGTCAGGCGGTTGCCCGGGACCATCGCTTGCAGCCCTTCCATGAGCACCCACTCAGTCGCCGCATTCAACGCCGCAACGTCCGGGTCCGGTTCACCGATGGGAAAGGACCACGCGCTATCTCCTACCCAACCATCTAGGGTGGCACCGCAGTCGATGGAGAGGAGGTCGCCATCGGCAAGCAGTGTCTTTGCATCGGGGATGCCGTGCACAATGACATCGTTGACGGAAGAACAGATGGAGCCCGGAAACCCCTCGTAGCCCTTGAAGGTAGGGGTAGCACCGGCAGCGCGGATAGTTTGTTCCGCCACCGCATCGAGCTCCAGCGTGCTCACTCCCGGCGCCGCTGCGGCGCGAACTGCCTGCAGCGTCTTGCCGACGATCTCGCCAGCCGCCTGCATGGCATCCAGCTCGCCTGCGGTGCGGGCGGGGATGCGCTTGGTGCGGCGCCGAAAAGCCATTACTTGCCCAGCGCTTCCATAGTGCGGGCGTTGATTTCTTCGACGGAGCCTTCTGCCTTGATGGGGATGATGGCATCGCCGTAGTGCTCGATGAGCGGGAAGGTCTCATCGCGGTAGACACCCAGTCGGGTGCGGATGGTTTCCTCGTTATCGTCGGCGCGGCCGCGGGCCATCATGCGCTCAACAACGACGTCTTCAGAAACCTCGAAGTTCAATACGCCATCGAGCTTTTCGCCCTTCTTGGACAACAGCTCTTCCAAGATATCTGCCTGCTCGGTGGTGCGCGGGAATCCGTCCAAGAGGAAGCCGTTCTTGGCGTCGTCTTGGCTGAGGCGCTCTTCTACCATGCGCGCGGTGACATCGGTAGGCACGAGCTTGCCCGCATCGATATAGGACTTTGCCTCTACACCGAGCGGGGTGCCCTCGCCAATATTGGCGCGGAAGAGATCGCCGGTGGAGATGTGCGGGACGCCGAGCTTTTCACTCAGGATTGCCGCTTGGGTGCCTTTGCCAGCACCGGGAGGGCCGAGAAGTACAAGACGCATTATTTCAGTAGTCCTTCGTAGTTGGATTGGAGAAGTTGGGATTCAATTTGCTTGACCGTGGTCAACGCAACGGAGACCATAATCAAGATGGCCGTACCACCAAAGGCGGAGGTTCCGTTAGCAGAAGAGTGGCCGACGCCCAGGTCCAAGAGGATATTAGGCAAGATGGCGATCAACGCCAAGTACAGTGCACCGACGCTCAGCAGACGGTTCATGACAAAGCCGAGGTACTCCGCAGTGGGGCGACCCGGGCGGATGCCTGGGATGAAGCCGCCGTACTTCTTCATGTTATCCGCTTGCTCGGCGGGGTCGTACTGCACCGAAACGTAGAAGTATGCGAAGAAAATGGTCAGCAGGAAGTACAAGACGATGTACTGCCAGGACGACGGCGCCTGCAGGTGCGCAATGACATTGCGCTGCCACCAGTTATCCGGGGTGTCCACGGAGCTGGAGTTGACGATCTGCGTGATCAGCACCGGCATATAGATCAGCGAGGAGGCGAAGATGACTGGGATAACGCCGGCCTGGTTGACCTTGAGCGGCAGGTAAGTGGAAGAGCCACCGTACTGGCGACGGCCCACCATGCGCTTGGCGTACTGCACCGGAATGCGGCGCTGGCCCTGCTCGATGAAGGTAATGCCGACGACCAAGACAATGAGGCCGGCCAGCACCATGGCAAAGACCATGCCGCCGTTGTTTTGCAGGATGTTCATGCCATCGGTAGGCAGGCGCGTAGCAATGCCGGCGAAAATGAGCAAGGACATACCGTTACCAATGCCCTTTTCCGTAATCAGCTCACCCATCCACATCACGAGGACGGCGCCGGAGGTCATCGTCACCACCAGCAGGATGAGGGTGAAGAAGTTGCGGTCTTCCGCCAAGACCGGCACGCCCTGGCCCAGCAATTGCTCGCGGTCCGCCAACGCAACGATGCCGGAGGATTGCAGAAGCGCCAAGGCAAGCGTGAGGTAGCGGGTGTACTGGGTCATTTTCGCCTGCCCAGACTGTCCTTCTTTCTTCAGCTGCTCAAAGCGCGGGATGACCACGGTCAGCAGCTGCACAATGATGGAAGCCGTAATGTAGGGCATGATGCCGATGGCGAAGATCGACAGCTGCAAGAGGGCACCACCAGAAAATAGGTTAATCACGGAGTACAGGTCTCCGGATTCCTCTGTCAGCTGACGCAAGCGTCCTGCAATTGACGCGTAATCTACACCCGGCGACGGGATCTGTGCACCGATGCGGTACGCAATGATCATCACGATGGTGAAGATGATCTTCTTACGTAGGTCGGCATCCTTAAAAGCCTGCAAAATGGCGGACACTACAAAATCCTCCTGGCCTACCGCTGTCACTGCCACGCGCGAATCTTCAGGATTCTTATTGCAGCGACACACGGAGGTGGACACTCGTTGGCCCCCTCAGGGCTCCGCATCTTTCTCACACGGCGTTATGAAGTAAAGACTAGGAGTCCCAAAGGAACGGTGGAACACTTTTGACCCCATAACCCTACCAGCCATATAACTGCGAGCCACATCTAACCCGCATTATGTGACAATGATTGCCTTTTCTTTCGCGCTTATTCCACTAGGGGTTTACCATGTTAATTATTGCCCCGCGCAATTTTCTACCCGTAGCATTTCGGCCTTGCGGCCCCTAAACACCAAGGTCGTTATTGGTGTGAACCCAACATTGCGAAAGAAGTCTGAATGAGCAAAAAATTCACGCCGATGACCGTTGCTGAGATCATCGACGTCTTCATCCCTAGTCCCAATCCCTTCCGCTGGGAGGCCTTTGATGGATCGGCCACCGGCCCTGCCGATGCCGAATTCAAGGTCACCATCAATAGCCTTGGCGGACTTGCTTATATCGCCACCCACCCAGGCGACGTCGGATTCGCCCGCGCTTATGTCACCGATGGCATCTCTGTAGAAGGTGAGCACCCTGCGCACCCGTACGGCATCTTCAACGCCCTGCACGCCATGTATGACAAGTTCGAAAAGCCCAGCGCTAAAGATATGGCACGCGTGATTCGTTCGCTTGCTTCCATGGGCGCCTTCCACATCCAGCCGGTGCCTGAGGTAGAGCGCGCCTCTTGGCTGCGCCGCAAGCTGCACGACGGCCTGTCCAAGCACTCCAAGGAGCGCGATGCCGACGTCATTTCGGACCACTACGACGTGGGCAATGACTTCTACGAGCTCTTCTTGGGCGATTCCATGACCTATACCTGCGCCTACTTCCCCACCCCGGATGCCACCTTGGAGGAAGCGCAGGAAAACAAGTACCGCCTCATCTTTGACAAGCTGCGCCTCAAGGAAGGCGACACCCACCTTGATGTGGGCTGTGGCTGGGGCGGCATGGTGCGCTACGCCGCACGCCGCGGCGTGAAATCCATCGGCGTGACCTTGTCGCAAGAGCAGGCCGAGTGGGGTCAAAAGAAGATCGAGGAAGAAGGCCTACAAGATCTGGCTGAGGTCCGCTTCATGGACTACCGCGATGTCACAGAAGAAGGCTTCGATGCCATCTCCGCCATCGGCATCATCGAGCACATCGGTGTGCAGAACTACGATGACTTCTTCAAATTCATGTACAGCAAGCTCAAGGTCGGTGGGTTGATGTTGAACCACAACATCACCTACCCGGATAACCACAAGACGCCCAAGGGCGGGTTCATCGACCGCTACATCTTCCCCGACGGCGAGCTCACCGGCTCTGGTAACGTCACCAAGGCCATGCAGGACAATGGCTTCGAGGTCTTCCACACCGAGTCCCTGCGCTTCGATTACATGCGCACCCTGCACGAATGGTGCGAGAACTTGAAGGAAAACTGGGAAGAGGCCTGCGATCTGGTCGGCCTACCCACCGCCCGCCTCTACGGCATCTACATGGCCGGCTCGGAGTGGGGCTTCGAGCGCAATATCATTAACCTCTACCACTTCTTGGGCATCAAGCTTGGTGAAGCCGGCTCCCGCGCCGGCGTGCCTGAGCGCCGGTGGTGGGAAGACAGCCGCTTTTAAAAGGAGCCCACTATGACCCTTTTGGATCAATTGCGCGAGCGCGTTTCTGCTTTGCAGCCGCGCCCAGTCGACGCCGTGCGCATCGAGCCCGTGGGCTGGCAGGCCCACCGCGCAGGCGTAGACACCTTGTTGCGCAGCTTCCGCGAGGTTCCCGCCGGCAAGCGCGTGCGCTTGGCCAAGAAAACTTCTAACCTCTTCCGCGGCCGCAGCGAGAATCAGGTAGGCCTCGATGTCTCCGGCTTGGGCGGGGTCATCGAGGTCGATCCCCTCGCCCGCACCGCCGATGTCCAGGGCATGTGCACCTACGAGGACTTAGTCGATGCCACCCTCCCGCACGGCCTCATGCCGTTTGTGGTGCCGCAGCTGAAGACCATCACCCTAGGTGGCGCTGTGACCGGCATGGGCGTGGAGTCCACCAGCTTCCGCAACGGCCTGCCGCACGAGTCCGTCATCGAGATGGATATCCTCACCGGCACCGGTGAGATCCTCACCTGCTCGCGTGAGCAGAACGTCGATCTCTTCCGCCTCTTTCCCAATTCCTATGGTTCTTTGGGCTACGCGGTGCGCCTCAAGATTGAGCTCGAGCCCGTGCCTCCCTACGTGGAGCTGCGCGAGCAGCGTTTCCACACGGCGGAGGAGGCAAGCCGCGTGCTTGCCGATGTCTCCGTTAACCACACCCACGAGGGTGAGACCGTCGATGGGCTAGACGGTGTGGTCTTTTCTGAGGACGAGGCCTACCTCGTCTTTGCCCGCTTCACCGATGAGGAAGGCCCTACCTCCGATTACACGCGGGATAAGATCTATTACCGCAGCCTGCAGCACGCCCAGGGCATGCGGCGCGACCGGCTCACCATCCGCGACTATATCTGGCGCTGGGATACTGACTGGTTCTGGTGCTCGCGCGCGTTTGGCGCCCAGAACCCCAAGGTCCGCAAGGTGTGGCCGCGCGAGCTGCGCCGCAGCTCCTTCTACTGGAAGCTGGTGCGCTTGGACCGCAAGTACGAGCTGGAGTACAACTTCATCAAAAAGCCGCACGGCAAGCCGCGCGCCGAGCGTGTTGTCCAAGATATCGAGGTCACCCCGGAAAACCTCCCGGATTTCCTCCACTGGTTCTTCCAGGCCTCCGATATCCAGCCTGTGTGGCTGTGCCCCATCCGCCTGCGCGATGGCGTGGGCGAGCTCGTAGGCACCGGTGATATTGCCGCCGAGTCCCAAGATCCCTGGCCGCTCTACCCGCTGCGCCCCGGCAAGACGTGGGTCAACGTCGGTTTTTGGTCCGGCGTGGATGGCGATCACGTCGATCCCAGCGCCCCCGGCAATGGCGCCTTCAACCGCGTTATTGAAGAAAAGGTCAATGACTTGGGCGGCCACAAGTCGCTGTATTCCGAGGCCTTCTACTCCCGCGAGAGGTTCGAGGACCTCTATGGCGGAAAGCTCCCGGATGCGATCAAAGCGGTAACGGACCCGGACGACCGCTTCCCCGGCCTCTTTGAAAAGACCGTGGACGAGGCTTAAGACGGCCTCCCACAATCACTGAAGGGTGGAACGCTTTCACGAGCGTTCCACCCCTTTTTGTCGCTTAACCCAGCTCCCGGGCCGGTTCAGCGGCGCGCGCAGGTGACTGCCGCGCGCGCAGGCAATTACTGCGCCTGGGCCACCTGCGCGGTCTCCGAGTTATCCGGCTGGGATAGCTGCGACAGATCGACTACACCCCCTCGCCCCGCACGCTAGGTGCGAGGAAAGGGGGTGTAGCTATTCTCTAGTCCAGATTATTTGGTGTTGGCGGAACCGCCAGCAGCCTCAATCTTTTCTACAGCGGACTTGGAGAACTTGTCTGCGGTGACGTTCAACTTAACGTTGATGTCGCCGCTGCCCAGAACCTTGACCGGCTGGTTAGCGCGGACGAGGCCAGCAGCTGCGATGTCAGCGACGGTGATGTCGCCGCCATCGGCAAACTTCTCGGCCAAGTCAGCCACGTTAACAACCTGGTACTCAACGTGGTTCGGGTTCTTGAATCCCTTGAGCTTAGGCAGACGCATGTGGATGGGCATCTGTCCACCCTCGAAAGCAGCGGGAACCTGCTTACGAGCGCCGGTACCCTTGGTACCGCGACCAGCGGTCTTACCCTTGGATGCCTCACCGCGGCCGACGCGGGTCTTGGGCTTATTTGCTCCTGCGGTTGGGCGCAGGTCGTGCAGCTTGATGATATCAGCCATGGTTTACTCCCCTGCCACTTCTTCGACGGTGACCAGGTGGCGAACCTTGTGAACCATACCGCGGATGATCGGGGTGTCCTGCTTAACTACGGACTGACCGATGCGCTTGAGGCCCAGAGCCTCAATGTTCTTGCGGTGGTTCGGCTTGGTGCCCACCAGGCCCTTTACCTGTGTAATCTTCAGAGCCATTGTTTATGCCTCCTGACCTGCGCGCTTGCGCAGCATACGGGCCGGGGTGACCTCTTCGAGGGACTTGCCACGGCGTGCGGCAACCTCTTCGGGGCGAACCAGCTGCTTGAGGCCGTCCACGGTAGCGCGGACGACGTTGAGTGCATTGTCGGAGCCCAGGGACTTCGACAGAATGTCCTGCACGCCAGCGCATTCGAGCACTGGACGAGCAGCACCGCCGGCGATGACACCAGTACCAGGAGCGGCGGGCTTCATCATGACGATGCCCGCTGCGTCGCGACCCTCGACCGGGTGGGTGATGGTGCCGGCAACCATAGGTACGCGGAAGAAGTTCTTGCGAGCCTCTTCTGCCCCCTTCTGGATTGCAGCCGGAACTTCCTTAGCCTTGCCGTAGCCAACGCCTACCTGACCCTGGCCGTCACCAACGACGACGAGAGCGGTGAAGGACATGTTGCGGCCGCCCTTAACGGTCTTGGAGACGCGGTTGATGGTCACAACGCGCTCGATGTACTTATCGCGCTCGTTGTCCTGCTGGTTACGACGATCGTTGCGACGGCCGTTGCCGCCGCGGTTGTTCTTGTTGTTCTCGGCGGAGCGTCCGCCGTCACGCTGTTCACGGTCCGACATTACGCGATCCTTCCGTTGATGTTTCCGTTGACGATGATCATTAGAACTTCAGACCACCTTCACGTGCGGCGTCTGCCAGCGCAGCGACGCGGCCGTGGTACTTGTAGCCTGCGCGGTCAAAGACGACCTGCTCAATGCCAGCGGCCTTGGCGCGCTCAGCAATCAGTTCGCCCACCTTGGCAGCCTTTGCCTTCTTATCGCCCTCGAATGCACGGATGTCCGCTTCCATGGAGGATGCGGAAACCAGGGTGTGGCCTGCCAAGTCATCGATGACCTGGACGTGCATGTGGCGCGAAGAGCGGTGCAGGACCAAGCGCGGGGACTCAGGGGTGCCACGCAGGGTCTTACGGATACGGAAGTGGCGGCGTGCGCGTGCTTCGCGACGACGAGAAGAAATGTCCTTGCCGACTGGAGTGCGCTTCGTGTTTTCAGTGTTTGCCATTGCTTACTTACCCGTCTTTCCGACCTTGCGACGGATCTGCTCGCCTTCGTAGCGAATACCCTTGCCCTTATAAGGATCGTCCTTACGCAGGCGACGGATATTAGCGGCGATCTGTCCGACTAGTTGCTTGTCAATACCGGTAATGGACAGCTTGGTGTTGCCGTCCACTGCGAAGGTGATTCCCTCCGGAGCCTTGATGAGGACCGGGTGGGAATAGCCCAGGCTGAATTCCAGATCCTGGCCCTTTTGCTGCACACGGTAGCCGACACCAAAGATTTCCATCTTGATGGTGAAGCCCTCGGTCACGCCGATGACGGCGCTGTTGAGCAGCGAGCGGGACAGGCCGTGCAGTGCACGGTGCTTGCGGTGATCATCAGGGCGGGAAACGGTCAAGATGCCGTCTTCCACGTTGATGGTGATCGGATCCGGAACGTTTACGCTCTGGGTACCCTTAGGGCCCTTGACCTCAACGTCTTGGCCGTTGATGTTGATTTCGACGCCGTTTGGTACGGCGATCGGTGCTAGACCGACTCGAGACATGTGTCAAACCTCCCTTTACCAGACGTAGGCGAGAACTTCTCCGCCTACGCCCTTCTCCTCAGCCTGACGGTCAGTCAGCACACCGTGGGACGTGGAAATGATAGCCACGCCCAGGCCACCCAAGACCTGTGGCAGTTCGGTGGACTTTGCATACACACGCAGACCCGGCTTAGACACGCGACGCAGACCAGACAGGGAACGCTCGCGGTTGTTGTACTTCAGCTCGAGGGACAGGGTGTGGCCCTCAACGGTGTAGTCAGCGATGTAGCCTTCCTGCTTCAAGATGTCAGCAATGTTTGCCTTCAACTTGGAGGTAGGCATCGACACGACGTCGTGGTGTGCGTTACTTGCGTTACGCACACGCGACAGCATGTCGGCAATAGGATCAGTCATAGTCATATGAGTGACCGTGTACCTTTCTCGTTGCGGTTCCCGTGCTCACCAAAGCGTTTTCCGTGTGATTTCGGGCTACTCACGCTCCTCACGGTCAATACCGCAAGGCGCTCGCCACCCTTTGATTCAGACAACGGTCCGCTATAAACGGCGAGGGGCCTACAACAAAGTTGATGTTCAATTCTTTTTCGGCTCTGCGTTTTGCCAGTTCAGCACGCAAAACCCGCAGGGCTTTGCGCGTGCACCGGTTGTAGCGCAGGCACGCGGGAACACTTTACGCCATATCCTGCGGTTTTCCAAATAAATCCGCTGCATTCATTACAGTCGGATGCAGCGCCACATAATTGAGGAGTAGTTGAGATGAGTACCGAGAACGAAGATCCGATCCGCACCGCCCACCAATGGCTTGAAGAAGCCGCACGGCTATTAAACCTCGAGCCCCACGAGGCCACGGCGCTGACCCGAGAACTACTGGATCTAACCAAGGACGTGGCCCATACCCAATCGCGGCCGGCAGCACCGTTGACGGCGTTCGTGGTGGGGTTGGCATCGGCAAGCACGGCAGAAGCCAAGGTAAATATCGAAACCCTCAAGGAGGCGCTGAAGTAATGGCTGGACGTAAGAATGCCACGTTTGCTGTCACGAAGGTCCGTCTGGGCGAGCACGCGCAGGTAGATACCCGCGCCGATACCGTCGCCGGCGAGGAGCCGCTTGAGATTCGCGTAGGCGGGCAGACCATCACCACCACCATGCGCACCCCGGGCCACGATATTGAATTGGCGCACGGTTTCCTCCACTCCGAGGGGCATATTGCCGCGCTTTCCGATGTCACCACTGCCCGCTACTGCGCCGGTGCCACCGTCGAAGGCATGAATACCTATAACCTGCTGGACCTGGAGCTGGTAAAGAACACCCCACTGAGCTTGAGCGATCTTCGCCTGACCACGACGACGTCCGCCTGTGGCGTGTGCGGGACCTCCTCTATCGAGGCGCTGACGAAGAAGTCTCGCTACCCCATCCCCCATATCCCCGTGGACCCACAGCTGGTGGTCCAGCTGCCGGAGAAACTGCGCGCCGCCCAAAAGGAATTCCGCAAGACCGGCGGAATCCACGCCGCCGGCGCGTTTACCCTCGAGGGTGAGCCGGTGGTCATCCGGGAGGACATCGGCAGGCACAACGCCGCTGATAAGGTCATTGGCAATCTGCTCATGGAAGAGCGCCTGCCCGCCGATGACCTCATTTTGGTCATGAGCTCGCGCGCCAGTTTCGAGCTGGTCCAAAAAGCCGCCATGGCAGGTTTTGGCATGCTCGTTGCCGTCAGCGCTGCTTCCTCCCTTGCCGTAGAGACCGCGCGCGAAACCGGCATGGCGCTAGTGGGCTTTGCCCGCGCCGATCGCTTTAATCTTTATTCGGGCACGCTGGCCTAGTCGCGGTAGTCCTCCGGCCCATTATTGAGCCAGGCGTAGACCCCACCGATGAGCAGGCCGCCGCCGATGAAGTTGCCTATCCACACCAGCGTCCAGTTGAGAGCAACATTGCCAATTGTCAGTGCGGCCGGCAGTGGATCGCTGCCGAAGAAGGTAAGCGCAAAGAGGCAGAAATTGGCAATTACGTGCTCCAAACCCAGGCCCACGAAGATACCGATGATCGGGACGATAACAAAGAACTTCGACACAACGTCCTTGGCAAAGACCGCGCTAACGATGCCCATATTGACCACGAAGTTTGCGGCCATGCCCTCTACGAGCATTCCCTGCGGGGATTTGGTCAGCTTGCCTTCAGAGATGGTGACCAACAGGTGCGAGGGATCCATATTCGCGAGCTTGGCGGACATGCCGATGACGGCGGCAAAGA
This sequence comes from Corynebacterium sp. KPL1814, assembly GCF_000478175.1. Classification (GTDB taxonomy): domain Bacteria; phylum Actinomycetota; class Actinomycetes; order Mycobacteriales; family Mycobacteriaceae; genus Corynebacterium. The sequence goes on along the minus strand of NZ_KI515778.1, from coordinate 78,851 downwards.
TGATGGCGCCGACTAGGTTAAAGATCGTGGTAATAAGCAGTACGTAGAAGGCCTTGCCCCAGGACAGGTGCTTCTGTATCGCCCCGTAGACCATGTACATCATATTGCCGGTGGCCAGCTCAGCGCCGAGGATAACGATGGCAAATAGGCCCAAGCCGAAGAACAGGGCAAATGCCACAGACCCCAGGCCCGGGGCAACGCCTTCTACCGCTTGGCCTACGACGCCGGCAAACACGGTACCGATGCACAAGTAGACACCGGCGAGGATTGCGCGGACAGAAAATCGTGCAAATGATTGATCGAGCAGGGCGGCCTTTTTCAGGGATGCGCCCTTGGCAGCTTCGTTGAGAGACACCGTTTCTTATTTTCCTTATTTAGCTTTACTTATACGGACAAGAGAACCACGGATTATCGTAGCGGTTAGCGCAACCGCTACCTCGATAAGCCGGAACAACCGCTACCTCGATAAGCCGGAAAAGAAAATTATTACTCTAAGCTGGGTTCACACCCATCCCTATTGTCCCTAGTTTCCTCGGAGGTCACAGTGGAGCACCAAGACCACCCACGGAGGAAGGGATCTCACTTATCCGCAGCGCAACCGCGCCACACTATATCCTTAAATCACAACACTCCAGGCCATGCTTCTAGCGTTGCTGATAAAAATTCCCGGCCCAAAGGTGGCTCTGGCCGGCACCATTCCACAGAGCGCGATTGGCGGAAAGCAGAGCATCACGCGCGTCACATCCAAAGCCGTTACCCGAATCGCAGAATAAAAGAGACTTCAGTTCCAAGGCACCGAAAAGCCCCTTCTTCCCCTTGGGATCGCTTTAAAGGCGCATGGGCGTCCTCCGGAGTTCTTCGAGTCTCAGCCGGCATCGTTGCAACGATCCTCGTCATCAGCACGATCGATCGCAGCATCAATACGACCGAGCAAAGCATAAGCCCACCCAAAGGGTTAGAAACCAACGAGGCCCCTGGAGAAACATCTCCCGTAATCGAACCGTCGGCGGCACTAGACATGTATATCCCTGCCATCGACGTCCATGCGCAATTTGAGGATGGCACGTGCCGCGTAGTCGATGGCGCCATAAACCCTGACACCATGGATAAGGCTTGCACTTATACTGCCGATGACCGCCCCTACTCCCTGCCGGGAACTAATGCCGACGATATCGTCGTTATCGCTGGGCACACCGGCGCCGGCGTGCCTGCCGTATTCAATAAGCTTTACGATGGCGCTGCCAACGAGCACAAGGTCAGCATCGGCGACAAGCTGTACGTACGCACCAAGAATTCCGACCAGAACTGGCTCACCTACACCGCAACCGATCTTCACGATCCCGATAAACAAGGCCTAGCCGGGGACTCAAGCGTATGGGGAGACGAGGCGATGCCAGGCAGGCTGCTGACCATTAGCTGCATTCAACCCGCTAACCCCCCTCAAGGCAGCCGTTCGCAATGCCGTCGTGGGATGGCAATTCGAGGGCACCACCCACACCGCAGACAACAAATCTTAACCGCTCAGCAGCACTGCGGTCACTCGCCCGCCTTCCGCTTATCCGCTCCTTTACCTCAGCTTTACACAGTCCCCGCTTCCGCAACCGGAGGTGGGGACTTTCTATATCTTCTTTCCCAGCTCGCGGGCAAAGGTTCACTATTTTCAACAACGCTAACGATAACGGTTTGCAATAGTGTAGTATTCGTCGCAACCTATATAAAAGTTCACTGCACCTAACCTTGGGAGAACCTTATGCCGTTGCGCACCTCACTACCGCGCCTTGCCAGCATAGTCGTGGCCTTGGCGCTCGCGTTATTCCACGCTCCCTTCGCCCTCGCTGAGGACGCCCCACTTGTCCGCACCCAAACGCACGTAGATTCCCCGCACGCGGTGTGGAAGGACGGAAACTTCAAACTCATGTCCAATAGTGCGGGCCTAGTCCCCATCGAGGACACGATCAACTGGGTCAGCCACGGCCGCGTCGATGGCGGCCTAGGAGCCTATGCCTGGCGCGTTCCCGATGACCCGCGCTTCGAGTTTCTCAATGCCGAGAAAACCAGCTCATGTACTACGGCGGCCCCGCAGTAGGCTTCCCGAAAAACACCATGCCCATCTGGGCTGGGTTCGGTGCCGCCGCGGATCTTCCCACCGATCAATTCCGCGATAAATCCTTCAACATGGAAATCGTTGATTTTAAGGGCCCCGGCCGCATGGAGCTGTTTACCTACAGCGACGAGAACTATCCTCTGAACCGCCTCTGGTCCTCCCACGACCCGGGATTCCGTACCACCTGGGTCAATGCAGGCACGCACACGCATAACGCCACGACGTTTACCCGTCCTGGCCACTACGAAGTAACCTACCGCGCTTCGGCTCGAAAGAAGGATGGCACTTTCATCCACTCCGAGCCACAAACCTTGGTCTGGCAGGTAGGCGGAACCAACCCCGCCGAGCGCACGATCACCGACCTTGATACCGCCTTTAATGACGCCAAGTCTGAATACTCAGGCTCCGAAGGGGCCGAGTCCAACGCTCCTATATTTAAGATGGCTCCCTCCAAGGCCGATACAAAGGGCGCGAAGCAAGGCATCCTCACCACGCTCTCCCTCGATACCGGCAATGCCAAAGACTCCGGCCGCGCCGTATTCACCATCAACGGCCACTACCTTGCCGAGCGCAAGGTAGAAGGCGGTAAGGCTTCGTGGGATGAAATGATTGGTGATGAAGAATCCAACTTCCAAGCCATCTTTATCCCCGACAATGATTCCCCAAGCCCTCGCTGGGTATCCGAACCCGTAAAGTTCTGGACCAGCACCGATGGGGAAAAGGACGATGAAGATGCCGAAGCTTATACAACGAAAAGCGGCGAGCTTCCTACCCCAGAGATGGAAGAGATAGAGCCGTTTGAGACCGATCCCCTTGAGATCACGAGCTCTGATGTCACCGTTTCCACCAGTAAAGTGTACGGCGAGGGCGACCGTAATATCGACATCACCGTAGCTCCCGAGGATGACCGCACCACGGTGCGCGTTACCGGCGGCTTCTACAAAGTAGATGGCGAACCGATGACCAGCCTGCCGCAGAACGCTATTGCAGATTGCGAAATCGGCTTTACTTCCGGGCCGGGGCAAAGAACGAGCAGGCAACTCATCGACAGTTGTAAGCAACCCGGATACCAACTCATGCTGCGCATCGTTCCTGACTCCCGCTCCGATGCCGCCGGCGCCTCGCTATTTAGCCATACTCACAAGGATGCTTATGAGCCGATCGCTGAGACCACCGTCTCGTTCGCTGAGGCTTCTGACTCCACGGATTCACAGGACCCAGAAGGATCGGAGAAGCCAGAAGACTCCGACGCCCCAGAGAAGCCGCAGGATTCGGAAGAATCAGAAGGCTCTGCCCCATCCAAGAATCCCTCGCCTTCCACGACCTCGAAGCCTTCTGTTCCCAAGATCCCCTCACCCAAGCCGCAGAACCCGAAGGATAAAGACACCCCGCACAAGGAGCTCAATCTGCACCGGGGTCACGTAGATATCGCCCCGATCCACGAAGATGGTGAGCTGCACCTAGGCATCAAGGACGAGACGAACCTGTACCACATTGGTGCAATCTGGCGTAAGCCTTCCGATGTCTTTTTCACCGTTCCAAAGCAGGTCAAGTCCACTTTGAACAAAGACATTCCGCACTTTGGAAAGAAAGGCAGCGCTGCCTACGTCCTGCCAGAGACACAGCGCACCGGTGTAGTGTGGCCTGGGCTCAGCACTGAGGATGCTTACAAGGACACCAAGAAGAATTACACCTTTACCTTCACCCCCGTCAGCGCCCCGAAGGACGGCGAATGGTTGGCATACCAGGCTGATCAGACCGGGCTGGACCAGCGCCTTGCCGGCAGCGATGGCACGCATTCCTACACCACCGAAACCGCAGAACACATACACCTCAACTGGGCATTCAACAAACCCGGTACGTATGAAGTTGGTGTCACGGTCGCAGAAAAAGACGGTAAGCCTGCGAAAAAGGCTGTTCTGCGCTTCAAGGTAGCTACCGAGGATTCATCATCTGCTGCCCCACCCACTACTGGGAACGACAGTGCCACTGAAGGCGACTCCAACGGCACGGAAAGCACCACACCGTCGAAGGAACCAAGCCCAGAGACAACGGAACCTGCTCCCAGCGCAGAACCGTCTAAGAAGCGCGAGATTACCAAGGGCCACATCGACTTCGGGCCAAAGGTTGTGGACAACAAGCTCGGCTTCTATGTCAACGAAGACGACCAACACAACGTGCCTGAAGACGTAGCGCTGCGCATTCACGATGCCCGCCGCGTGACGGTCGCTGACTCCCTGGCTAAGACGCTGTCTTTTACCGGAATGGTAAAGACTGGCTCAACGATCTACCACCTACCATTGCAACAGGACCACGACGCTGTGTGGCCGGGGTGGGACACGATCAAGGTGGGGCAAGACTACCGTGACGCCGCGATCGAAGTTCGCCCTAAGTCGGCGCCTACGGACGGAAAATGGTGGGCCGGCCACACTGCCTCCCTAAACACGCCGGCACGCACCTTAGCCGATAGCAACGGCACCCATACGATCAAAGGCGTTGAGGATGGTCCTTTCCATGTCCACGCGCACTGGATTTTTACCGAACCAGGCCGCTACGAAATGGACATGCGCACCGTCAACAACGACGGCGACAAACTCACCGACTGGCACACCGTGACCTTCCTCGTGGGCGATTCAACCACCCAGCCCGGTGGAAAGGACACCGACAAAGAAAGAGATAAGGAAAACAACAAGCCCGCAGACTCCTCGAAGGTTAAGCAGCCAGGCGCTACCAAGCCAGATAACGGCTCGAATAGCACCGGCACTAATAAGCCGGGGTCCGATAAGTCCAAGGCAACTAACTCATCTGGATCGAATGCGGGCGCTAAGGCATCCATGGGAAATGGCGCTGGGAAGTCGGACGGCTCCACCAAGTCCACTACTGCTAAGGGCGCAGGCAGTGGCTCTGGTCCAAGCTCCAGATCCGGCGGAGGCTCTTCCAGCTCCCACAACGGCGCACTAGCCTCTACGGGTGCCAATATCGGTTGGGTTCTCGTGCTCGCCGCACTCTTTATTGTCGGCGGCATAGTACTGGTGAAAAAGCGGTCTAAAGGCAGTCAGTAGCCCTTAAGCTCCGGGGTTCGTTGACCGCCCAACCGCAACGAACTCTCACCGAGGAACTGCTCCACGACCTTAGAACCCAAGAAGCATCAACCCCTAACGCAGAGCTCAGTGAGGTTACCCTCGTTTAGTGGACACCCGATTAGTGCGGATCTTGTGTCCGTAGGAGAGGATGTTCATTGTGAGTTCGTCAAGGAAGAAGTACACCCCGGAGTACCGGCAGGAGGCCGCCAGACTGGTCATTGAGTCTGGGCGCCCAATCGCTCATGTGGCTAAGGAAATTAGCGTATCAGCCACAATTTTAGGCAGGTGGGTCAAACTTGAGCGGGAACGCCAAGGCTCGGTAGATGGCCGCAGTGATGCCGATATACGAGCCGAAAACGCTCGCCTGCGTCGTGAGTTAGCTGAGGCCAAGATGGATAATGAGTTCTTGTCAAAAGCCACCGCCTTCTTCGCTGCGAAGCAACGCGATCGGAAAAATTTGAGCTAATGCAGCAGGAGAAGGCGAACTACAGCATCAAACGAATGAGCAGGTTATTAGAGGTTTCTCGTTCTGGCTACTATAAATGGCAAAAGGCTCAAGCAGTACGGCTTCGTGGTGAAAATCAGCGTCAGAGATTCCTCGACCAGTTAGACAGGAAAATTCATGACATCTGGGAAGATTCTGACGAAGTCTACGGTGCCCCACGGATTACTGCAGAACTCGCCGAGGGTGGGGTCTATGTGAATCGCAAAACCGTGGCCAAACGCATGCGGATGATGGGTATTGAAGGCATCTCACCCAGGGCGTTTGTTCCCGTAACGACGATTCAATCCAAGCGGAAGTCAACGCTTCCAGACCTAGTGAAACGCCTATTTGATCAAGGGCAGCTTAATCGAGTGTGGATGTCGGATATTACCTATCTACGCACGAATGAGGGCTGGCTGTACCTATGCGTTATCCGCGATGGACACTCCCGCCGAGTCCTAGGCTGGTCCATGGATAGTGTGCAGGATTCTTACCTAGTTGAACGTGCACTGCGCATGGCTTACACCCTGCGTGGTGAAGTACCCGACGGCGTGGTCTTCCACGCCGATCGTGGTACCCAGTTCACCAGCGAACAGCTGTGGCAGGTCTGTCAAGAACTAGGGATTGCACAATCGGTCGGCCGTACTGGTGTCTGCTTTGACAATGCGATGGCCGAGTCGTTCTGGTCGACATTGAAGACCGAATTTTACGATCGGAAGGAATGGCGAACCCGCAACGAAGCCCGGAAGGCGGTGGCTCGCTGGATTGAGATTGTCTACAACCGGCGCCGTCGCCACTCGTCCATCGGGATGGTAAGCCCCGTCGATTTCGAAGCCCAGCTCGCTGATCAAAATGGTAATAAGAAGGCCGCTGCTTAACCCCTAAGCAGCTTAACTACGTGTCCACGATTTGCGGGCAACCCCATCAGCCCCGAGCATGGTCGATTACTAGCTCGGGCCGGGCTCATTTTGCGTTTTAAAGTGGTTTTTACGCACCAAGCCTTTAATCTCTGCCCGAATAGGTTGAAAGCTAACCTGGACTGCTGCATTCAGCATGTTAAACATAGTTCAATGGAATATGCCGGGTATCTACCTACCTTCCTGATTCATTCCTTTTAACAAAGAAAAACTATGCATAATAAATTTAGCTAACTGTTTACGGGTTCTTGGGAAAGTCAGTGGAAATTGAGCCCGTATGCAGTGATGACCCAAATAAGTGATAGAATAGACTGACCACTAAGAGAAATTGGGTCTATGCCGATCACCGTGATGACCTGAGCTATTTATAACCAATGGATGGACGAAGGCTCCCCCGTGAGAAATGTGATTAGCTTTGTTTAGTCGTATATCGAAATCTGTTTTACTTCCTTTAATCATTCTTGTATCCACTTCTCTAGCGGGATTTTTCTGGGGAGAATTAAGGGCTTTTCCTCTTGCTATGGCGGTAATATACATGACCCTGTACAACGCCTCTATACGTAGAGATTTTTGCCCAAGATCGGAATCTGGGGTATTTATCGTCGGGTTTGCACTATCCATTTTTGGTGGATTAATGAATGGTTCAAACTATGCATTCGCTCTTGGGCTTATGATAGCTTCGACATTCCTTATGTTTTTAAAACTTAATAATGCGTGACCAACCCGACCAAGGAAGTGAAATGGCTGGCCATTAAGCCTTTACCATGGCCACTAGTATTCCCATCTACTTCTGGAGAGTGTCTAATGGTTTGTGTGTGGGAACCTAACCCGCATAAGGAGATGAACCAGAATGACTACTATGGCGAGACGAGATCCGGCTGATAAGGCCAAGATTGATGCGATTGAAAAGAAGCTGCTTGCTAACCCAGAAATCGCGAAACTGATTGATGAGCTAGGCACGTCCACCACGGATGCCAACGACCTAGTTCGGGGCATGTTACAAGCCTCAATTACCCGGGGTTTGAAT
>NZ_KI515778.1:0-69916 GCF_000478175.1 Corynebacterium sp. KPL1814 | reverse complement strand
GCGCTCAAGACGCTGTGGTTGATGATCTGCAACATTGAAGACAAACGAGCCGCAAAGAGAGCGAAACAAGGCAAACGAGCCTCGGCTACCGCCAGCAGGCTCGTGGAAGGAGCCCGAGTTTCCGGCTGGAAACAAGCCATCAACCAAATGGCCGTAGCCTTTCCCGCCCGCTTCGACAAATACCTATAAACCTAGCCCCACACACAAACAACTTGACACGCTCTACTTCTGCCATCCAGGATCGCCGTGGGAACGAGGCAGCAACGAAAACACCAACAGCAGTCTCAAGAGAAACCTTCCCAAAACAGCGACCTGTCCATCTACAGCACCGAGGCCCTAGAGATGATCGCCAACATTCACAACCACAAGCCACGCAAAGCACTCAACTGGCGCACCCCAGCCAAAGTCATCCCTGACACAAACCGGTAGTATCACACCAAAGCAGCCATCATCGTTGAAACGACCACTAGAATCCAAGGATGACAATAAAACTAAAAAATCCCAACTCCTTGCATGGAGTTGGGATTTTTTAGCGCTCTATTTACTTGAACGGAAAGCCGAGCTCGCGCAGGAGCTTACGGCCTTCTTCGTCGTTGGTAGCGCTGGTAACGACGGTGATGTCCATACCACGGGGACGATCGATCTTGTCGATGTCGATTTCGTAGAACATGGACTGCTCAGACAGACCGAAGGTGTAGTTACCGTGGCCGTCGAACTGCTGGTCAGACAGACCGCGGAAGTCACGAATACGTGGCAACGCGATGGTCAGCAGACGGTCCAGGAACTCCCACATGCGGTCGCCGCGCAGGGTAACGCGTGCGCCGATAGGCATGCCTTCGCGCAGCTTGAAGTTTGCGATGGACTTCTTTGCGCGACGCAGCTGTGGCTTCTGACCGGTGATAGCGGTCAGGTCCTCGAGAGCGCCATTGATGACCTTAGAGTCACGGGCAGCTTCGCCAACACCCATGTTGACGACGACCTTGGTGACGCCAGGGATCTGCATGACGTTGTCGTACTTGAACTCTTCGTTCAGGTTCTTGCGGATTTCCTCGCGGTAGCGAGTCTTCAGACGCGGGGTGTAGTTCTCGCTCATTTTTAGATGTCCTTCCCGTTGCTACGCGCGATACGGACCTTTTTGCCGTTCTCGTCGAAACGGTAGCCCACGCGGGTCGGGTTGCCCTCGGAGTCAACGATCGCAACGTTGGACACGTGGATCGGGGCTTCTTGGGTAACGATTCCGCCGGACTCGGCGCCACGCTCGGTAGCGGAGTTTGCGACGTGCTTCTTGATGCGGTTAACGCCCTCAACGAGGACCTTTTCGCGCTTCGGGTATGCCTCGATGACCTTGCCCTTCGCACCCTTATCTGGGCCCGAAATGACAATCACCATATCTCCCTTATGGATCTTCATAAGATTAGATCACCTCCGGTGCTAGAGAAACGATCTTCATGAAACGCTTGTCACGAAGTTCACGAGCAACCGGGCCGAAGATACGGGTACCGCGAGGTTCGCTATCGCCCTTCAGAATAACTGCAGCATTCTCGTCAAAGCGGATGTAGGAACCGTCTGGACGACGGGTCTCCTTCTTCGCACGGACGATAACTGCCTTAATTACATCGCCTTCTTTTACGCTGCCGCCTGGAACAGCGTCCTTGACGGTCGCGACAATTACGTCGCCGATGCCAGCGGAGCGTCGGACAGAGCCACCGAGAACGCGGATGCACAAAATTTCACGTGCACCAGAGTTGTCGGCGACGCGCAGACGCGATTCTTGCTGAATCACTATGGGTCTCCTGACCTGGATTGATGTGCGACAAGATTTCCGTCCTTGCCACACGCGGTCTACAAACTTGCTGTGCTCGAGCCTTTACAACGAACACCGTAAAGCGTCGATGGGTCTCGGACCGGCGATTCGGAAACGCACCGCTACGGACCGACCAGCTCTCGCAACCTATATATTCAACCATATGGGGGTGGCGCTTTCCAAACTTCGAATGCGAAGCAACTTTTCGCCCTAGCACCCCCTATTTAGGACAGCTGTGCCTGGTTTTAATAATCGGACGATTTTTCTTTGCGCAGCGGTAATGCAGCACAAAGAATCCTGTCAATCTTTAGATCCGTTTATCTCTCAGACGGACTCTTCCCTATTCCACTGCCCCCTAAGGACAAAAATGAATCGCATACCTAAAGTTCTGACCGCCACTGCGTTAGCTGGCGCCCTCACCTTCGGCGTCACACCCCACCGCCCCTACGCCGGAAGCAAACGCTCAGGCGCAAAGTGGAATTGGAATTGCTGCCTTAGCAGCAGTTCTCGTAATCGGTGGCGTGACGTGGTACCTCGCCAAGGACGGCATTACCTACATCAGAGATCAATCTCGGACTCACTTGGAGCCTACTCCAGAAGAGAAAGCCGCCTCCCAAGAAATGATCAAAAACAACAAAGAAGAAGTAATCGCTCAAAGTGGCGCAATCGAGGAAACAGCTCCTGAGCAGGCCCCCGTCGAAACACCGGTGGAAGCCGAAGCACCTGCAGCTGTTGAGGCTCCGCGTGGCATGGCGGCAGAAACCGGCTCGAACACTGTCGCTCGGCTCCTAGCAGCCCTCAGCATTGCAGCAATGATGCTTGGCGGCGTGTTCACCGCCCGCCGGAGATTCTGCGCATAGTTCAATTCTCTTGCGCTAAAAGGTCGGTGTGCGTTAGCGCTCGTGTTCCTGAGTCGCCCTAAGGTAATTTCCCACGCGATTGGCCCACAGCAAAACTTAGCCGTGCCGGTGTTGGTAGCGACCGAGTTGGCGGTCTCTTATGGTTTTCTAGGGGATCGATACCGTAGCCATTGTCACCGTGGTGACACCAGCCGCCCAAAGCCTGGGCAACGGCGCAACGGCGCCTAATGAACACCAACAAGTAAAAGGCTGGGTTTATCCCCAGCCTTTCTTGTATCAGAAACCCCAGCCCCTTAAGACGTAGCTTCCTTCGTAGAAGTCTCCGCAGTCTCCTGCCTAGCCTTTGGATCAACGGTAAATAGGTCCGTCCCAGAACCGATGAGCTCGCCCTCGCGGAAAGCCGCGGTGGGAATAACGGGGCCAGTCTTCTTGGCGTTGGACACAACGATTGGCGTCGTTACCGGCAGACCCGCTTCCTTGATGGCTTCGATATCGAATTCAGCCAGGACCTCGCCTTGCTTGACGGTATCGCCCTTATTGACATGCGAGGTGAAGTGTTCACCCTTGAGATTTACCGTATCGAAGCCAATGTGCATAAGGATGTCAATCGGCCCCACCGCTGGGTCTTCCACGCGCAGGGCGTAGGCGTGGTGAGAAGGGAAAGTCACGGTGATGGTGCCATCGGCAGGCGCAACGAGCTTGCCGACGGTCGGTTCGAGCGCAACGCCTTTACCCAGCTTGCCTCCGGCGAACATGGGGTCCTCAACTTTGGATAGGGGCACGGCATTACCCTCTAGCGGGGAAAAGATTGTTGCGGCATCTGCGGCGGCGGAAGCGCTGGCAGCAGACTCTTCAGCGGCCTCGGCGGCCAAAGCCTGTGCGGCGGGAGGATTGACCTCATCCGGATCAATAGTGCCATTGCGATGGATGAGCACGCGCCCGTACAGGTAGGCCCCGATGAAGGCGACGGCGAAGGAGATGACACCACACAGCAAGAAGGTTGGGACAAAGCGGGGAACGGAGACGAAGCCAATGAAGCCGGCGGCGCCGAGGGCATCCGCAAGCACGCCGAAAATGGCAATGAATGTAGAAGCGATGGCTGATGCCGCCATACCGATATAAAACGGCCAACGCAGGCGCAGGTTAACGCCGAAGATCGCGGGCTCAGTAATACCAAACAGCGCCGAGATACCGGAGGCGCCGGCCAAGCCCTTGAGCTTTTCGGAACGCGCCAGGAAGTACACCGCCAAGGCCACACCACCCTGGGCAATATTGGCCATCGAAGCGATGGGGAAGATGAAGGAACCGCCCTCATTCCACAGCATCGTCTCAATGGGCGGGAATGATTGGTGGAGGCCGGTAATGACGATTGGCGAATAAACCAGGCCGAAAAGGAATCCGGCCACGGGGCCTGCAAAGTCATACAGGTTGGCCAGCCCCATGCCCAACCACTCACCGGCGGTACGCAAGATGGGTCCCAGGCCCATAAAGGTAATAAAGCCCGTCACCAGCAGGGTAAGCAGGGGCGTGAGCATGAAGTCCACGGTGCCCTTGAGGTGCTTGTGCAGGAACTTTTCAATCGTCGCCAAGATCCAGGCGATGACCAGAATGGGCAAGATAGAGCCCTGGTAGCCGGCTTGGGCAACGTCTAAGCCAAAGATATCCCAGTAGGGCATCTCGCCATTGTCAATGGCCTCGGCAACGTTATAGCCGCTAACCAAATCTGGCATGACCATGGCCATGGCCATGCCCGCGCCCAGGAATTCATTACCGCCAAAGCGTTTAGTAGCAGTAAAGCCCACGAGGATAGGAAGGAAGGCAAAGGGGGCGGATGCCAGGAGGTTGACCAGCCCGGCAAATCCTTCCCACGAGGGATACATTTCGATGACGGATTGATCCCCAAATAGTCCCGGCGCGGTCAGCACATTATTTAATGCCATCAATAGACCGCCGCCGAGCAGGATTGGGATTAGCGGAACAAAGATATCGGCCAAGACCTTGACCGCACGGGAGAACCAGTTCCCAGATTCCGCGGCAATATCCTTTAGGCGGTCGGTGGATACGGCGACGTCCTTGGAAATGGACTTGGTCATTTCCTGAAAGACGATATTGACATCGCCTGGGCCCACGATGACCTGGAACATACCACCGGCTTCGAAGGTGCCCTTCAGATCCGGATCGTTGTCTAGCGCTGCGGTATCTACCTTGTCCGAATCATCCAAGACCATGCGCAAGCGCGTGGCGCAGTGGGCAAGGGCAATAATATTATCTTCGCCGCCTAATGCCTTCAGGGTGCGGGCGGCGACCTCTTTATGCTCCATGGACCAACCTTTGTTATTTAGGTCACATTAAGTGACCGAATGTGATTGACTACTTCCCATTTAAGTCTGTTTGGGCCCAAATGTCCACAAAGCAAAAAGCTGTCGATCCTAGTTCCGCAGGGTCTTAGTCCAGCGGCTCCCATGCATGCCAGGGAGCATCACCAAAGACCGCGAAGGACGCGGCGATGCGACCGCCACCGGCAAAGACTTCTACGGCGCAGCCATCGGCGATGAGCCGCATTTCTCCATCGGGGCATGCGATCGGCTCACCGTCGTTGAAAGAGATGGTGCCACCTCCTTGCACCACGCGGAACGCTTCCTTGCCAGTGGCATCGACAAGCGCATAAGCTCCCTCCCCCGTTATATCGATGGTCGAGCCATAGCCCTCCCTGCCGCGGGTTTCCGGCAGCGCAGACCACAGAGGTTCTTGGCACAGGTAATTATCCTCCAGCCACAGCTGCCGCGGAATAGTCAAGGTATGCACCCACCCGTGCGTTGGCGTCTCATCATGAGCGGGCATGCCCATCCAGCCCAGCAAGATATTTTCCTCGGTTGCCTGCGGCGCATAGAACTGCGTGCCGTGATCCAGAAGGGTAAAGCCACGCTCAACGTGGAAATTAAGCCCGTCCAAGGTGCCGACGACGTAGCCGCACCGGTCCGTTTCCTCCTGTGGGCAGAAGATCAGCACGTGTTTATCCCCAAAGGTCAGCAGGTTGGGGCACTCCCACATATAGCCACCGGGAAGCTGCGCGGGATCATCAAAAACAAGCTCACCCTGAAACTCCCACTGCCTTAAATCCTGTGAATAATACAGCACGATGGTTCCGCGTTCGTCTTCCGTTTGCGCACCAATGACCATGCGCCATCCCTCCCCGGCGCGGGAAATATGGGGATCGCGGAAATGGCCGGTATATCCCTCCGGAGAATCAGCGATAAGCGGGTTGTCGGCATCGCGGACATAAATCCCGCCTTCCGGCCCAGAGGGGTCCATGACCCGCACGCGGTTCTGCGACGAGATGCGGCGCCCGTCTTCTTTCAAGTTTCCCGTATAAAAAAGCCACACGTCAGTGCCGTCAACAACGGCCCCGCCGGAGTAGCACCCATCCTTGTCATAGGGCAGGTCAGGATAAAGCGCATCGGGATAATGCCGCCACGGAGTGGGCGCGGACACCGTCGTGGTGGCGTGACCCCAGCCAGTCCGCTTGGGCTTGTGCGGAAAGGCAGGGTCATGCTGGTAATATGCGTGCAGAATATCGCCATCCACAAAAAGGCCATTGGGGTCATTGAGGCGACCAACTGGTGGAGCGAGGTGAAAGTTCGGTCGGTGGTTCATGTCCCCGATACTATGGAACTATGACTATTCATGTGTGCGGCGAAGGCCTCGTGGACCTGGTTCCGGTATCCCCCGGCCGCTTGAACGACCTCACCCCGGCGCTAGGCGGCGGCCCCTTCAACGTGGCCATCGCCGCGGCACGCCTGGGCGCGGACGTGGAGTTCCAATCGCGGATTTCTACCGATGGCTTTGGCCAGGAATTATTCCGGCGCCTTGAGGAAGAAGGCGTCGTAACCGCCCACGTGCAGGGCGGCGAAGAACCGACCACCTTGGCGGTGACCACCATCGCAGCAAACGGCACGGCCTCCTATAACTTTTATGTGGAAGGCACCGCAGATCGCTTCGTTGAGCCCAAACTAGTCCCTGCAGATATCGCCTGCTTCGGCACCGTTTCCTTGGCCTTGGAGCCGGGTGCTTCCCGCTACGCGCAGCTGCTCAAGGACTTTGCCGCGCAGGGAACACTCGTGGCCCTAGATCCCAATATCCGGCCCTTTTACGCCACCGACGCGCATAAGAAATTCTTGGCGGATTTGCTGCCACACGTCTCTGTGCTGAAACTATCGGATGAAGAGGTGGACTTTTTAGGCGAAAAGTTCACCAACCAGGTACCCATCGTGGTCACCACCCGCGGCGGCGATGGAATTAGCGTCAGGGCCGGGGATACTTCACTCGACGTTCCCGCAGCCGCGGTAGAGGTCACCGATACCATCGGCGCCGGCGACACCATCATGGCAGCCCTGTTGACGCAATTGGATGAACGCGGCCTCGATGCGAACAAAGCCGCAACACTAAGCGCCGAACAGTGGCGCGATATCCTCCACTTTGCCGCCACCGCGGCCGGCATCACCGTCTCCCGCACCGGCGCCAATCCCCCACTGCGCAAGGAAGTAGAGTCCGCCCTATGAGCTACACCAAACGCACTCTGTGGATACACCTGGGACTATTCCTCTTAGTGTTCCTCGCCTTCATCCTCCCCGTTGTCGTAGGAACCGCAGCCCTGCTCCCGCTGTGGCTCTCGGGTGGATTAAGCATAGTCCTGGCAGCAGCCGCGCTTATCGATGCCGCCTTTAAGTTCTTCGCCCCCACCTCCCCACGCAGCCTCAAGCTGCTCTCCGGAATCGCTGGCATCGTGCTGCTGGTGGGCTGGGGAATCTGGCTCTATATCTACGGCAATATGGCGGCAGTCGGCACAGGAACCTACCGCATCGGCAATTTCCTGCTGAGCGTGGGCTGCGTGCTCAACCTCTTCATCATCGCCATTTCGGTTTTGGATATCCGCCGGTTGGCGCGGCAGTAGCCGATCTGAGCAACACGCTCCCCGCGCTTAGCGGGGGAGCGCTTACTTGTCGCTGGGGAGGACGCGGCGGGGGACGATAATGGGGGCATCGCCAAGCGGGTCGTCCCAGGCCTCCGCCTCGATGCCATAGGCCTGCGCCAATACCTTGGGGGCCAGCGCCTGCTTCGGGGCCCCGCGAGCAATGATTTCGCCGGCCTTCATCACCACCATGGAATCGGAGTAGTGGCCCGCCAGCATGAGATCGTGCAGGACCACTACCACCGTTTTGCCGGCGCGCGCCTGTGCGCGAGCCAGCTCCAACATGCTCATGGCGTGTGCGGGGTCGAGGAAGGTCGTGGGTTCATCGAGAAGCAGCACCGGCGTATCTTGCGCCAACGCTAGCGCTAGCCAGACGCGCTGGCGCTGCCCGCCCGATAGGGAAGCGATATCGCGATCGAGGAAGTCCACAATCTCCGTGGCCTCGCAGGCCTGGGCGATGATCTCTCGGTCCGTGGCGGAAAGGCCGCGCATCCTGCCCTGATAGGGGTGGCGCCCACGCGCAACCAACTCGCCTACCCGCAATCCATCAGGGGCCACGGGGTGCTGCGGCAGCAGCGCCACCTGCTGCGCGGCTTCCTTCGCGTTCATCGCATGCAGGTCAGCGTCCCCGACCATGACGCTGCCCTGTCGCGGGGCCAGGATTTTAGACAGAGTCTTGAGCAGCGTGGACTTGCCACAGCCATTGGGCCCGATGAGCGTGGTGACCTCACCGGCGCGGGCGTGTAGATCGACGCCGGCGAGGATATCCTCGCCGTCCTTATATCCCGCATGAATGCCGGTGGCTTGGAGGCTGCACCGGCGCTTCGAGCGCGTGGGCTGATTATCCGTCATATCTTTTCCTTCATCCACGTACGAGTGTGTAGCACTATTTGGGTGGCGCGCTGGGCTGAACTTCGCTGTGCCGCGCCACGGCTTTTAACTGCGCCGGGCCGCATTCCACACCAATACCACCAGGGCGCAGCCGCCGATGACCGAGGAGACCGCGCCCACCGGGGCGTTAACCGGAATCGCGCCGGCGATAACGGCGCACACGGTCAGCAGAGCCGCGCCTGCGGCTGCCGATGCCACCGGCGAGGGCGTAGGCGTGCGCGCCACCATCCGCGCCAGGTGCGGTGCCAGCAGCGCGATAAAACCAATGGGTCCCACCACCGAGACCACCACGGCGCAGATGCCGGTTGCCGCGATGAGCAGCAGGGCGCGCTGGCGGGAGATATTGACGCCCAGGGTGGTTGCGGAGGAATCATCATGGGCAAGCAGCGGCAGCTCCCGCGCGCACCAGATGCCTATGGCGAGGAACGGCGCCAAGGCCACCAGCAGGGGAAGGATGACCTCCATGCGCACGAACCCGGTCGATCCCGCCAGCCACGTTTGCGCCTCGGCCGCGCGCTGGATCTGGGCGCTGCGCATCAAATACGCCACGATGGCCTGAAACATCAGCGATAGGGCGATGCCGACGATGACGATGCGATTGCTCGTGCCGATGCCACCCAAGACGGCGAGGAGAATAACGACGAGGAGGGCGCCGCACATCGCCAAGCATGCCCGCCACCAGAAGTCCGGGATACCGTCCGCGAAACCGGGGCGCGAATGCACGGTGCCCAGCACCACCAGGACCGATGCGCCGCCAGTAACGCCGAGGATATCCGGCGATGCTAGCGGGTTGCGGGCCATGGTCTGCGTCCACGAACCGGCCACGCCGAGGGCGGCGCCGACGATGACGGTGGCGATGGCGACCGGCAGGCGCAAGTCCCATACCACCCTGATGTGGCTCTCGCTGCCGCCGCCGGTAAGCACATCGATGACCTGCCGCGGGCTCAACTCCAGCGGGCCTTTCCCCAGTAATACCAGGTAGGCGGCAAGTGCGATGAGGCCAAATACGAGCGTAGAGGCTAGCACGCGGACGTGCCTGCGGCGCTGCTGCGCTTGCAGGATACTGCTAATTGTTGTCATGCGTTATCGCCCCACGATCTACCCACGCCGCGGTGGGCGCCCCAAATGAGGAAGGGCGCGCCCACGATGGCAAGCACGATAGACATCTCTAGCTCCGAGTTACCGACGATGAGCCGGCCGATGATATCGGCGGCGAGCACGGCGCAACCGCCCAGGAGAGCAGAGGGCAGGATCATCGTGGCAACGCTGGGGCCAACCGCCCGCCGCACGATGTGGGGAATGGCGAAGCCGACGAAGGCAATGGGGCCCGTTGCCGCCGTGGCGCTGCCGGCCAGCACCACGACGCTGAGTGCTGCGCCCACCCGCGCGGTGGTGGGAGATCCGCCCAAGGCGAGCGAGGACTCCTCCCCCATGGCCAAAAGGTCGAGCGGCCTAGCCGCCATCGCCGCGCACGCGAGGCCAATGAGCAGGCCAATACCCGCAATGGCGACGTCTTCTGGGCCGCGCCCAAAGGTCGAACCGATGGTCCAGCGCCGCATGCTATCGAGGACGTCCGTGGAATACAGGCCGATGATCACCGCGCCCGATCCCAAGGCGGCGGAGACACCGGCGCCGACGAGAATGAGCGTTAGCGGATCCTGAAACCGCCGCGAGACGGCCAGAACCAGCAGCGTGGTAATGCCCGCCCCTGCAAGCGCGAGAGTGGTGCGCATGCCGGTGGTGGTAGCAATGCCGATGGCCGTGCCCAGGGCAACGAAGAACGACGCGCCTGCGGTAATGCCAATAAATCCCGGGTCCGCCAGCGGGTTCCTGGTCCACGACTGCGCCAAGACACCGGCGACGGCAAGGGCCGCGCCGGCGAAATAGGCCAAGAAGGTGCGCGGCATGCGCAGGTTCCACACGATATCGCGGATATCCTGCTCGCCTGCCCCGCGCAGCGCGGCGATGACCTCATCGGGCGGAATGGAACGGGAACCCAACGCCAAGGACGCCACCGCCAGCGCCAGGCTGGCGAGGATGAGGGCGACAAGGAACGTCTTGCGGCCCTTTCCCCGCGCCATCACCGGTGTGGCTGTGGGGTTTTGCGCTGTGAGACCCGTCTGGATAGTCTGGCCGTCCTTCGTGGTTGCTGACAATTACAGCTTCTCTTCAAACTTATCTATTGCCCAGGGAATGGTCACTGGGTTGGGCATGCTCATGGCGTTGCCGGTATCCGTGTCCAGGTAGCGCACACGCTTATCCTTGACTACATCGAGGCCCTGGAAGGTCTTATCCTTCTTCAAGACATCGGCAGAGCCGTTGTAGTCCAGGACAAAGAGGTGATCAACCTGGTTCAGCTTTGCGTAGTTTTCCGGGGCAATGTCAACGAAGAAGCTGCTGCCATCGCCCTTCAACTCATCAGGGATTTCCATGCCAAGATCCTCGATGAACTGGCCGCGCCCATCCTCATCGGTGTACAGGCCAATCTTGCCGTCATAGGGCATGACGATGGCTGCGGACTTGCCCTGCAATTCGGTGTGCTCGCGGCGGAATTCCTCGAAGGCGTTCTCGGTGTCCTTGATAAGTTTATCGCCTTCGTCTTCCTTATCCACGGCATCCGCGATGGCCTCAACTTGGTCCTCCCAGGGAACCTGCCAGTCTTCATAGCCATCCGGCTTGACGGTGGTCGGCGCGATATCCTCCAGGGATTCCTTCGTGCGCGCATCTACTGCCTGGTTCACAGCAATGATCTTGGTGGGATCAGCAGCGGTAATCTGCTCGAAGGTATCCGCGGTGAAACCAGTTGCGGTGTTGTAGATGACCTCAGGCTTGGCATCGCCAAGCAGCTTCTTTGACCACGGGCCAACGCCGGAAGGATCGCCATCGCCCTCAGCGCCCCACGGCGCCACCGTCACGGGAGTGATGCCCAGGGCGAGCAGCGTATCGGCATCCCCCAAGCCCAGGCTAGCCACGCGCTCCTCGCTGGCAGCGTCTGTCGACTGCGTACTTTCATCGCCCTCACCGCGCGAGCAACCGGCTAAGGCAACGGCTCCGGCGGACAGCACTGCCACAACACCCATGGTGCGGCGCCCGAAAATCTTCATGAGGGAAACCCTTTCAATAAAGGAGGAAAATGACGTGGCTCATCTTAGACCTCGGTTTAGCGCTTAGGCAAGCCTTAACTTTGTAGGAGTATGTTGGATGCATGAACTCTTCCCTACAATCGTCGCCGATGCCTGAACACGAATTAATTCCCGTTACCCTAACCGCCAATGATCAAATCCGGCCGCGGCTGCACCGCTTGACGCTTCATTCCGAGGCGTTCAGGACGTATCAGTTCGCCGGCCCCGATGAATTCTTTGGCCTCGTTATGCCGCAATCCGGGCAAGAATTTACGCCGTTCCCCGTCGATGGGGTCAATATCCGGGCGGCGGTGGCCGCTATAGACGAAGAAACTCGGCCCGATTTGCGCTGGTACACCATCCGGGCGCTCCATCCTGAGGACGCCACGGTTGATGTGGACGTAGTCACCCACGGTGACTCCGGGCCCGGTTCGCGGTGGATTCTCCGCGCGCAGCCCGGCGATACAGCGGGATTCTTTACCTGCAACGAGCTGTGGCGGCCAACCGAGGCGGCGCAGCTATTAGTCGCCGATTCCTCCGCCCTACCAGCCCTGCGGCATATCCTCTCCTACCAAGAGGTCCATGACCCGGCGATGCTCGCCCGTACCGACGTTATGGCCGTGGTAACTAGCGATGACGAGGTAGAGCCTGGGCTTGCTGCCAGGTGGGAGGCGAGCGTACGCAGCCTGCGCGTGATTCGCACCGAGCCGCATCAGGAGGCGGATTCTGTTGTTGCCGCGCTGAAAGCAGATTATGACGGTGCGCCGATACCTGGGTACGTGTGGGTCTCAGGCGAGGGGGAGTTGGCAAAAAAGGTCCGGGGCCTCGCGGTCAAAGACTGGGGCCTTGCTACCGACGACGTCACCTGGGTGCCCTATTGGTTCTATGGAAGGGCCCGACCGTAAGAGCTCTAAAACAGCGAGAGGCCCCTGCGCCGAACCATGTGGTCCGGTACAAGGGCTGCGCTGGCTAGGGTTTACTTAGCCTTCTCGATGATCTTTACGAGACGGAAGTGCTTGTCCTTGGACAGCGGGCGGGTCTCAGCGATACGTACGAGGTCGCCTACGCCTGCGGTTTCTTCCTCATCGTGCGCCTTAACCTTCTTGTTAGAGCGCATGATCTTGCCGTACAGAGCGTGCTGCTTGCGGTCTTCCAACTCGACGACGATGGTCTTGGACATCTTGTCCGAGACGACGTAGCCGGTGCGGACCTTAGGAGCACCCTTGACCTTCTCCTTCTTCGGAGTTGGTCCCTTCTTGGATTCAGTCACGTTAGCCTCACTCATGATTAAGCCTCAGCTCCCGGAGCGACAGACAGGCCCAGCTCGCGCTCGCGCAGAACGGTGTAGATGCGGGCAATGTCGCGCTTAACCGTGCCGATGCGGCGGTTGTTGGTCAGCTGGCCGGTGGCCTTCTGGAAACGAAGGTTGAACAGTTCTTCCTTCGCATCCTTCAGACGGGTTTCCAGCTCTGCGTTGTCGAGCTCACGGAACTCGTGGGCGGGGGTACCGGTTGCCATTAGAACTGGTCCTCCTTCTTGATGATGCGGACCTTGCAAGGAAGCTTCTGGCCAGCGCGGCGCAGAGCCTCGATTGCAACAGCCTCAGTTGGGTAGCTCATCTCGAAAAGTACGCGGCCAGGCTTCACGTTAGCCACCCACTTCTCAACCGGGCCCTTACCGGAACCCATACGAACACCGAGCGGCTTCTGGGTCAACGGACGGTCCGGGAAAATGTTGATCCACACCTTGCCACCACGCTTGACGTGGCGGTTGATGGCAATACGTGCGGCCTCAATCTGACGGTTGGTGATGTACGCAGGCTCCAGTGCCTGGATTGCGTAATCGCCGAAGTTAATGCGGTTTCCGCCCTTGGACACGCCACGACGGCTCGGGCGGTGCTGACGGCGGTACTTAACACGCTTAGGAATCAGCATGGATTAGCCCTCCTGCTTCTGCTGTGCACGCTGGCGGCGCTGGCTACCGCGGCGGGAGCGACCATTGCGGTCACCACGGCCACGGCCCTGTGCCGGAGCGTTCAGTTCGGACTCGCGTACGCCACCGACGACGTCACCCTTGTAGATCCACACCTTGATGCCGATGCGGCCGAAGGTGGTGTGGGCCTCTGCGGTGCCGTAGTCGATCTCGGCGCGAAGAGTGTGCAGCGGAACGCGGCCCTCGTGGTAGCGCTCAACGCGGGACATTTCTGCACCGCCCAGGCGACCGGACAGCAGAATCTTGATGCCCTTGACCTGTGGCTGGCGCATAGCGGACTGGATAGCCTTGCGCATTGCACGACGGAATGCGACGCGGTTAACCAGCTGCTCCGCGATGGAGTGAGCAACCAGGGTTGCGTTTGCGTCTACCTGCTTGACCTCGAGAATGTTGAGGGCAACCATCTTACCGGTGAGCTTTTCCAGCTCGCGGCGGATGCGGTCAGCCTCAGCACCGCGGCGGCCAATCACAATGCCCGGGCGGGCGGTGTGAATGTCCACGCGGACGCGGTCACGGGTGCGCTCGATAACGATGTCGGCGATGCCGGCACGCTCGAGGCCCTTGTTGAGGTAGTTACGAATCTTGATGTCTTCGGCTACGTAGTTCGCGTAGTCCTTATCCGCGAACCAGTGGGTCTTCCAGTCGGAAGTGATGCCCAAACGTAGGCCGTGAGGATGGATCTTCTGGCCCATTACTTGGCCCCTTCCTGCTGGCTTTCGACAACCACGGTGATGTGGCTGGTGCGCTTACGAATCATGAATGCACGCCCCTGTGCACGCGGCTGGAAACGACGCATGGTCGGGCCCTCGTTGGCGTATGCCTCGGAGATGACCAAGGTGCGTGGGTCGAGGCCGAAGTTGTTCTCAGCGTTAGCGGCTGCGGAAGCAACGACCTTTGCAACTGGCGTGGAAGCACCCTGCGGTGCGTACTTTAGGATTGCCAAAGCTTCGCTTACGGACTTGCCGCGGACCAGATCGAGCACACGACGTGCCTTCATCGGGGTAACGCGGACGTAGCGGGCCGTGGCGGATGCGGAGGTGATGGTCTCACTCATCGCTTATCGACGTCCCTTCTTGTCATCCTTGACGTGACCCTTAAAGGTCTTGGTTGGTGCAAACTCGCCCAACTTGTGGCCGACCATGGAGTCCTCGATGAAGACCGGCACATGCTTGCGGCCGTCGTGGACGGCGAAGGTGTGTCCGATGAAATCGGGGAGAATGGTCGAGCGGCGAGACCAGGTCTTGATGACCTGCTTGGTGCCTGCATCGTTTTGAGCATCCACCTTGTTGAGGAGGTGCTCATCGACGAACGGGCCTTTCTTAAGGCTGCGTGGCATTGTTTACCTCCTCTTAGCGCTTCTTGTTCGGGCGACGACGGCGCACGATCATGTTGTTGGAGTAACGGTTCGGGTTGCGGGTGCGACCCTCCTTGTGACCCCATGGGGACACTGGGTGGCGACCACCGGAGGTCTTACCCTCACCACCACCGTGTGGGTGGTCAACCGGGTTCATAACGACACCGCGGACGGTCGGGCGAACGCCCTTCCAACGCATGCGGCCGGCCTTGCCCCAGCGGATGTTCATCTGCTCGGCGTTGCCAACTTCACCAACCGTTGCGCGGCAACGGATGTCCACGCGGCGGATCTCAGAAGACGGCATACGCAGAACGGCGTACTTCCCTTCCTTACCCAGCAGCTGGATGGAAGCACCAGCAGAGCGAGCCAGCTTAGCGCCAGCGCCCGGCTTGAGCTCAACAGCGTGGATGGTCGAACCGGTTGGGATGTTGCGCAGCGGCAGGTTGTTGCCCACCTTGATATCTGCGTTCGGGCCGGACTCGACAACAGCACCCTGCTTCAGGCCCTTCGGTGCGATGATGTAGCGCTTCTCGCCATCTACATAGTGCAGCAAAGCAATGTTTGCGGTGCGGTTCGGGTCGTACTCGATGTGAGCGACCTTTGCCGGAATGCCGTCCTTGTCGTTACGACGGAAGTCGATCAGACGGTAACGGCGCTTGTGGCCACCGCCGATGTGGCGGGTGGTGATGCGGCCGTAGTTATTACGACCACCGGTTTTGCTCAGCGGGCGCAGCAGGGACTTCTCCGGAGTCGAGCGAGTGATCTCGTCGAACTCAGATACGGAGGATGCGCGGCGACCCGGAGTTGTCGGCTTGTACTTACGAATAGCCATAATTCTTCCTTTTCCTTTCGGCTCTCCGGTGGCGCTTAAGCGCCTGCGCCGAAGACGTCGATGGAGTCGCTGCCTTCACGGAGCGTCACGTATGCGCGCTTGGTGGACTTACGCTGACCGAAGCCGGTGCGGGTGCGCTTGCGCTTACCTGCACGGTTTACGGTATTCACGGAGTCGACCTTCACGTCAAAGATCTGCTCGACGGCATCTTTAATCTGGGACTTGTTGGAGTCTGGGGAGACGAAGAACGTGTAGACGTTCTGCTCCATCAGACCGTAGGACTTCTCAGATACAACCGGGGCGATGATGACATCGCGCGGGTTAGAAATCTTAGCCATTAGTTCTCCTCCTTATCCGCGCCGGTAGCGCGAGTGATGAAGGTGTGTAGCGCCTCAACGGAGAACACAACGTCATCGGAGTAGAGAACGTCGTAGGTGTTGAGCTGACCGGCGTGCAGGATCTGAACGTTCGGCAGGTTATTAGCGCTACGACGGGCGTTGATGTCCTCGCGGCCGATAACCAGCAGCACGTTGTCGCGCTCGGTCAGGGACTCGAGGAAGGCCTTAGCCGCCTTGGTGGACGGCTTCTGGCCAGGTACCAACTCTTCGATGACATGGATGCGCTCGTTGCGAGCACGGTCAGACAACGCACCGAAGAGAGCAGCCTTGATCATCTTCTTAGGGGTGCGCTGTGCGTAGCTACGTGGCTGCGGGCCGTGGACGGTGCCACCGCCGGTGTAGTGCGGCGCACGGATGGAACCCTGGCGCGCACGACCGGTGCCCTTCTGGCGGAAAGGCTTGCGACCACCACCGCGGACGTCGCCGCGGGTCTTGGTGGCGTGGGTGCCCTGACGAGCAGCAGCAAGCTGTGCGTTGACTACCTGGTGCATCAGAGCAACGGATGCCTCGGTGTCAAAGATTTCAGCCGGCAGGTCCACGGAGCCATTGGTCTTACCTTCGGAGGTGTGGACGTCTAGCTTGAGGTTGCTCATGCGTGTGCACCGCCCTTCACTGCGGTCTTAACGGTGACGAGGCCACCGCGCGCACCAGGGATAGCACCCTTGATGAGCAGCAGGTTGGACTCGACATCGACTTTCTGAATCTTCAGGTTTTGGGTCGTCACGCGGTCGTGGCCCATGCGGCCAGCCATGCGCTTGCCCTTGAAGACGCGGCCAGGGGTAGCAGCGCCACCGATACCACCAACGCGGCGGTGAGCGGCCTGGTTACCGTGAGCTGCGCCCTGACCCTGGAAGCCGTGGCGCTTCATAGCACCAGCGTAGCCGTGGCCCTTGGTCTGGCCGGTGACGTCAACGAAAGTGATGTCTTCGAAGATGTCTACCTTGACCTCTTGGCCAACCTCGTATGCGGAGGTGTCGTCCATGCGGATTTCCGCAACGTGACGACGCGGGGTTACGCCAGCCTTTTTGAAGTGACCAGACTCAGGCTTGTTTGCCTTGCGTGGGTCAATCTCGCCAAAGGCGATTTGGATGGCGCTGTAGCCATCGGTTTCGGGGGTGCGAATCTGGGTGACAACGCATGGCCCTGCTTCAACGACGGTAACCGGAACAACGCGGTTTTCGTCGTCGAAGACCTGGGTCATGCCGAGCTTCTTGCCCAGAATGCCCTTGATCTCGTTTTCACTCATTATTAGTTCTCCACCAAAGTCGCTTACTGGATGTTCACGTCGACGCTTGCCGGAAGATCGATGCGCATCAAAGCATCAACGGTCTTCGGGGTCGGGTCGAGAATATCGATCAGGCGCTTGTGCGTGCGCATCTCGAAGTGCTCGCGAGAGTCCTTGTACTTGTGCGGAGAACGAATAACTGCGTACACGTTCTTCTCGGTTGGGAGCGGCACTGGGCCAACTACACGAGCACCCGTACGGGTAACGGTCTCGACGATCTTCTTTGCAGAAGCGTCGATTGCCTCGTGGTCATAGGCCTTCAGCCGAATGCGGATCTTTTGTCCCGCCACGCTTATCCTCTTCCTCGCTTCCCCACTTTCACATTCCCGGCGTTTCCGGGGCGTGAAGCGGTGGGAAATTGCTTCTCGATTTCTCTATAACGTTGTCCGGGCCTGGGGCCTGACACAACGCCAGTGGTCTGACTGTCATGACAACCAAGAGATACAGCACATGGCAAATGCCAGTCTGCAGTGCTCCTGACGGGGCACAAGACCCGTAGTCAAAGTATTGTGAAGAGGACGGTTTTCACGCATTACACGTGGAGAGTGTCCTATTCGCTAACTGCCGCTGTTTATTTGCCATGCCCCTTCTCCGGTCCATCGTCTCGGGGTGTCTCTGCTCTAGCGCGGACCTAGCCCGATCGGATGACCTTCCAGTCTGTGTTTCAGGAAAATCCTGATCCACGGTGACAACGAAGGTGTCATGTTCGCTTTACCAGCTCAGCGTCTCGCCGATATGCACCGTGTCTAAGACGGTGCGTTACCGGTTCGCGCTGCCCTGTTAAAGCAACCTAAATATTTAAGCACGATGGGCTGGTGTTTTTCAAACCATCCCAGCAATAGTGCCAATAATCACGTTTTGGTAAATATTGTTGTCCCAGACCCCACGTGTGGTTAAGCGGTAGGTACGCTCAAGGAAGGATTTTGAACCGCTGGTTCTTGGTCCTTCAATTTCATATTGCGACCATGCAAGTCAATATTTAAGGAAAGGCCTTAAAGACCATGTCTGAGAACAACACTCCTGCAAAGCACTCTGAGAACAACGTTGCCGCTTCTGAAGAGCGCGAGGTAAACAACAACCTGGAGACTCAGTACGGCACCACCACCATTGATGACGTCGTTGTTTCCAAGATCGCTGGCATTGCAGCCCGCGAAGTTTCCGGCGTTGACTCCCTCGGTGGCGGCGGCGCTCGCATGATGGGCACCATCCGCGAGTCCTTCGGTGCATCCGAGGACGTACGCCAGGGTGTTGACGTAGAGGTAGAAAACGGCTCCGCAAAGATCGAGATCGCCATCACCGCTGAGTACGGTGTTGCTATCCACGAGCTGGCTGAGGCAATCCGCCGCAACATCATGAACGCTGTCGAGCGCATGACCGGCCTGACCGTAGAACGCGTTGATGTTGTTGTTCACAACGTCAAGCTGCCGAAGGAAGACTCCGAGTCTGAAGAGCAGGCTGCACTGAACCAGGGCCAGGCATAAGAGCAATGCCTGAACCCCGAGCACAATTTGAGCTCGAGGTAAGCCACGCTCACGCAATTGCGGAAGCGGTGCAAAAGCTCAACGGTGTCGCGGGCCTTGACGGCGGACCCTACGGCTCGGTGAGCCTACTCTTCCCGGGCGAAAGGGTTACCGGCATGCGCCGGCCCGATCCCCGCGACGATCGCCACCTGCAAATCAACGTCCGTGTTGATATCAGTGCGCAGCCTGATCTGTACCGCCTAGCGGAAGAAATCCGCTCGGCCGCCCGCAAGGCATGTACGGAGCTGGAACGCGTCGACGTTGAGTTTTCTGACGCCGTAGATGGCTTATCCGCTGCTCCCTCGAAGGATTAGATATGAAGAATTACACCACATTGGGCATTGTTATCGGCCTACTACTTGCCTTCTTTTTGTACTTAGGTTGGGGTTGGACGCTGCTCGCCGTGCTGCTTGCTGCCGTCGGTGGCCTCTTGGGCTCCCACTTTGATGGCCGCATCGACCTCAGCGCTGTGTGGAATGGCCTCATTGGCAAGGAGAAAGGCCAAGGCTAATGTCAGAAGGTTCCACTAAGGGCCACACGCGTTTCTCGCTGCGGACCATGGAACGAATCGTGACCGCCGCAATTGCTAGCGTGCCTGGCACAAAAGATTTAGATGCCAAGCTTGCTGGCATTGGCGGACGCGGTTATCCACGGGTTTCGGTACAGATGGATCCAGAGCGTGAAGTCGCTGCCGTGAGCGCGACCATCGCTGTGGTGTGGCCGTCTCCGGTTACCGCAGTCGCGGAAAGTACGCGTGCCGCCATTTCAGAGGCTATTGCTGCCCATACCGGCTATTCCACCACCCGCGTTAATGTCACCGTCGGTGAATCGGTTCCGGATACCCGGGTTACCGCAGAACAGCTTGCGCAGCGTCCTGCCTCTTCAGCTTTTACCCCGGAGGTCAGTCCTTCTACCGTGACCCAACCCGTTACTCATGACTCGGTCGAAGTGCGAAGCATCGAGACTCCGGAAGAAGCCACGGTTCGCAACGTCGACACCCCGCAAGAGGCGGAAATCCGCGAAATTTCTTCTGGAAAGGAAGTTGCTGTTCGCGGAGTATCGACGCCCTCTGGTGACACGCCAGTGCGCTCCGTCGATACGCCGCGAGAAGCATCGGTGCGCAGCATTTCCGCTGCTCTTCCAGACCACCAGCTGCTAGAAATAAGCGCTCCAGAAGATCACGAACCGCGTCGCATCGTCGAACCACGCCCAGAGCAGGTACGCAGCGTTCGCGCTCCGCGCCCTGGCAGGTTGCTTCCGAGCGGACAGGTACGCCCCTTTGTCAAAAAGGCAAAGGTCTCTGTTCCCCGTCCGCAGCCTTTGCGCAAAATCGAGATCGACAATTCAGAACAGAAAAAGCGCGTTCGCATTGCCCGCCCGGCTCCCCTGCGCAAGGTGCAGCCACCGCGCCCGCAGCCGCTGCGCAAGATCAAGATCGACAATTCCCGAAGCGAGCAACGCGTGCGGACCGTTAGGCCCGCGTCCCTGCGCAAGGTTCAGACCCCGCGTCAGGAACCGCTAAAGCGCATTGAGGTATCGCCAGCTAGCCAGCGCCCGTTGCACGTCTATGCGCCACGGCCTGAGCCGCTGCGTGCCATTTCCGTTACCCCGTACCACGAGCAAGGAGGCAATAATGGCTGAAATGAATTTGCCTGAGCATTTCGGGCAGCGGCCCAAGGCGTCTCCTGCAGTGCGCACGTGGACCGTAATTCTGGGTTTCGTTCTGCTTGCCATTGGCATTGTGGGCGTCCGCGAAACCTGGCTTGTCGGAGCAGATGCCAATGCCCAATCGTGGGTTCAGCCGGTCCTTGATCTTATTGCCACCGAGCAATTAGAGACGTGGATGATCTGGGCTGGCGTGGCTTCCATCGTGGTTGGTCTCATCTTTGTATTCGCTGCGGTAAAGACCCGTCGCAATACCCACACCCAGGTCGCTTCCGAGTCCGCTTCCATGTGGATGCGGCCAGTCGATGTCGCGCGATTGAGCTCTGCTGCAGCACGCCGTGTTCCGGGAGTTGCTTCCGCGCAGACTTCGGCGGATACCAAGAGCGCGAAGGTCACCGTTAATGGCGATGAGCAAGACGCCGATTTGCCTGGGCGCGTGGAAAAGGCTGTCACCCGCGCTTTAGAGGTCCTTGCAGACCCACCCAAGGTCACCGTAGCCGTAGAGAAGATTCCGGAGATGGATAATCATGTCTAAAAAGCTTGCTACCTTTGACCGAATCCTCCTCGGCTTGCTTGGAATTATCCTCATCGCGCTAGGTGTATGGCCGATCCTCATTAACTTCAATGTGGAATTTGCTGAGTACTTGGCCGAGTGGGTAGACCACGATACGTGGCGCACTTTGGGCGATAATAATTGGTGGGTGTGGGTCTTGGCTGGCGCCTCTGCCCTGCTGCTCATCATTGGCTTGTGGCTCATCGTCGTGAACCTTCGTCACCGCCGCTTTAATAATGTGGAATCCGCAGCCTCCAATGAACAAGGCGCAATCTCTGCATCCATGAACGCCATCGCCACCGCGGTGGCCAAGGATCTGGACTCGCTCGATGGAGTGGAACGCGTAGACCGCTTGGTTGCATACGACCGCGCCCGCCCAACGCTGCAGTACACGGTGGTTGCTAACCCAGATACCCCGCTGGAGAGACTGACTGATGCTGTGGAGACCAATGAACGCGACTTCCGGGAGGCTTTCCCAAACGCTGACTTGGATACCAGCTATAAGCTGCACTTCACCAAGGTTAAGCCGATGAAGGATTTAGCTGAATAAGGGGTTTGGGGTCTCAGCAACAAGGACCTCAACCACCTTGCCCAATCGCGCATAATCGCCGCCCTCGAGGAGTACTTCCAGCTCCTCGCCGGGGCGGCATTTTTCTATCCTTTTCCACGCATAATCGCGGGCCACCACCCGCCGATTCTCCTTATGAAAGAGATGCAATCCGTGGTCTAGAACTGCAATCGCGTCCTCGAAGCGGAGGACATAGACAAAGTCACCCAACTCGTAGCGTTTAAGGCCGCTGAGTTCTGGTAGCCGGTCAGCCAAGCGCATGATGCTGGAGACGATTCCAAGACGGTGCTCAAAGCCCTCAGTATCCGTAACCACAAAGGGCCGGCCAGGCCCTGTTGGCCTAATGGCGCTATATGGCCACACTACTGGCTGAGTATTCGCGCGGCGAACAATGATATGAGAGGCATCGGCGGTGATGCGGCAGGTCGGGGCATCGCTAAGCACGAGCCACACACCTGTGCCCACACGGCCATCCTCGAGGGGCAATAACGGCGGGTGAACTTCGGCCTGCCGCTCAAGTTCGGCGACCAACTCCGCGTCGCTCACGCCCCAGCCGATGCCCCGGTTGGCCAATAAGGCAAAAAGCGTAGGCAGGCTCAGATCGGGCTGGCCCTCCCATGCCGTGCGCAGCGCCGCCAAGGTCGGGTCAATGCGAGTGGGATCTTCCATAAGGGTCTAGCCTACCGAGCCCTTGCACCCTAATACAGCCACAGGGGATCGCCCCGCCCTGGTCGATCGGTTACCCCCGTTGTCACTTATTTTCAGGTAAGCGTTCCTTATAACTGTTAAACAATTCAGGTTTTTAAATCTGCAGCTGAATCCCATTTTTCTTATTAGCACCCTAAGTGCCTACACTGAAATAATACCTGTCGCTTGATTGGCGATGTACATCACGAGGCTACGTGCATTGTGCGCTCGCTTATATCTTATTAGATTGGTCACATCAACGATGACGCAACCTTCAACGATGGCACCCCCATTGACTAGACCGCTTTCGAGAACACCTGGCGCTTCAACAACGGCAAGGACATGAACGTCCAGGTCAACTCCACCGATGGTTACGATCTGATCGAATACGTGGAGAAGGGTGAAAACGACAAGGAGGCCGTCGTTACCTTTGAGGGTCCATACCCATGGTGGCAGGGACTTTTCAACGACATCCTGCACCCAGCGATCGATACCGCCGAGAAGTTTGACCAGGAGTACCTGGGTAAGCTCAACCCACAGTACGGTGCGGGCCCATTCAAGGTAGAAAACGCCGACTTCCGCGGCGGCACCGTATCCTTCGTTCCTAACGAAAAGTGGTGGGGCGATGAACCGAAGCTGGATAAGGTCAGCTACCGCGCGATGGAGTCCCAGGCAACCATCAACGCCTTCCAGGCTGGCGAAATCGACGCTGCCGGTGTAGGCATCAAGAACAACCTCACCATCGCCGCAGATATGGGCGATTCCATCGACGTCCGTGCAGCCACCCGCCCGGCTAGCATCCTGTTCACCTTGAACTCCAAGGCACCGCAGCTGGCTGATAAGGATGTTCGCCACGCAGTCTTTGCAGCCATCGACCGCGACCAGCTCGCAGAAATTCGCTACAACGGCCTTGGCTATGAAGAGGAAATGCCTGGCTCCCTGGCACTCTACCCAACCCAGGAAGACTACAAGGACAACCTTTCTGAGGTACTCGAGTACGACGTTGAAGAGGCCAAGAGCCTGCTGGAAGACGCCGGCTACACTCAAGGCGATGATGGCTACTACGGCAAGGACGGCGAAAAGCTTACACTTCGCTACGTGCTTATCGGCGATGACGAGGTCTCCAAGTCAACCGCTGCCGCCGTCCAAAAGATGCTGAAGGACGCGGGCATTGAGCTGAAAATTGAGGAGCGCCCAAGCTCTGATTTCTCCAAGATCGTCAGCGAGCGCGACTTCGACCTCTTGCTCTCCGGCTTCGCGGCAAGTGACCCTTTCGGCCCAGCATTCTTCGGACGGACCTACGCCAGCGACTCCACCCTCAACAAGTCCGGCACCGGTACCGAGGAATTCGATAAAAAGATCGAAGAGATGCAGAAGCTGCCGACCCGCGATGAGCAGATCAAGCGCATCAATGAGCTCGAGTCCGAAGCCTTCGCAGAATACGGAATGCTTCCGTACGCCAACGGCCCACAGATGGTCGGCCTGAAGAAGGGCATCGCCAACATGGGCGCCCCCGGATTCGCCGTCGTCCCTAAGGAAAACATCGGCTGGGAGAAGTAGTCACTACTCCCTCACTAAGTAAAGGCCTTCCCTGCCCGCAGGCACGGAAGGTCTTTCTTTACGTTTTGAGGCTCTCCTGCCTCGTTCGTCCCCCTGTACACCATTCTTGCCACAGACAAAGGCTTAAACACATAACTCGAGCTGTGAATGGTCCACCAGCCCCGAGCGGCAGCACCCACCCGCTCAAGTGCCGGCCGCCACCGCACGGGGAACGCGTCTAGGGATCAAAAAGCCCGCCACACCAACATGCGGTGCAGCGGACTCTTAAAGCTCTACTGAGCGGTTACGAGGCCTCGATTAGTCGAGAACCTTGGTAACGCGGCCAGCGCCGACGGTGCGGGAGCCCTCGCGGATAGCGAAGCGCAGACCCTCGTCCATAGCAACGGGCTGGATGAGCTCAACGGACATCTCAACGTTGTCGCCAGGCATAACCATCTCGGTGCCCTCAGGCAGGTTCACAACACCGGTAACGTCGGTGGTGCGGAAGTAGAACTGAGGACGGTAGTTGTTCATGAACGGGGTGTGGCGGCCGCCCTCGTCCTTCTTCAGGACGTAGACGGAACCCTCGAACTTGGTGTGAGGAGTGTAAGCGCCCGGTTTGATAACAACCTGGCCACGCTCAACGTCCTCACGCTTGGTACCACGCAGAAGCAGACCACAGTTGTCGCCAGCCTCGGTGTAGTCCATCATCTTGCGGAACATCTCGATACCGGTAACGGTGGTGTTCTGGGACTTCTCCTGGATACCGATGATCTCAACGTCCTCGTTGACGTTCAGACGACCGCGCTCAACACGGCCGGTAACAACGGTACCGCGGCCGGTAATGGTGAAGATGTCCTCGATAGGCATCAGGAACGGCTGGTCGGTAGCGCGCTCCGGGTCAGGGATGGAGTTGTCGCAGGCCTCCATCAGGTCAACGATGGACTGTACCCACTTCTCGTCACCCTCGAGTGCCTTCAGAGCGGAGATGTGAACGATAGGAGCTTCCTCATCGTAGTCCTGCTCTGCGAGCAGCTCGGAGATTTCCATCTCCACGAGCTCGATGATTTCCTCATCGTCAACCATGTCGCACTTGTTCAGTGCAACGAGGATGTAAGGAACGCCAACCTGGCGAGCAAGCAGAACGTGCTCGCGGGTCTGCGGCATCGGGCCATCGGTTGCAGCAACAACCAAGATAGCGCCGTCCATCTGAGCTGCGCCGGTAATCATGTTCTTGATGTAGTCGGCGTGGCCCGGGGCGTCAACGTGTGCGTAGTGACGCTTCGGGGTGGAGTACTCCACGTGGGAGATGTTAATGGTAATACCGCGCTCCTTCTCCTCAGGAGCCTTGTCGATCATGTCGAACGCGAATGCCTGGTTCTCCTCAGGGTACTGGTCAGCCAGAACCTTGGTGATCGCTGCGGTGGTGGTGGTCTTGCCGTGGTCGACGTGTCCGATGGTGCCGATGTTCACATGCGGCTTCGTACGCTCGAACTTCTCCTTTGCCACTGTATGTCCTCCTGGACTATATGGTGGCTACGACCTTCGCAGCCACGTGGTTGACAGTTGTCATTGGCACCTGACCCATTGTCTGGGACAAAGCGCTAATGACGCTTTCTTTACGTGCCAGTTACACGATCCTAGATTTATCCCGCGGTTTTTTCAAACCGCCATTATAGGAGGTAACCCCGCGTATTTTCGCGGCCATTTCCCTCAACAAGAGTCTCAAATAAAGGATCCTGGGAGGGTAACGGCCGGCTCAATTCACAACCAATGGTTTTAGCTGCAAACTCAGCCCGCCGCTACCCGGCCCAGTTGCCGCATTTGGCGGTGAGGCTGGCATCTACTGGCAGAGACTACCAGCCCTTAGCCACCGCTTAATGGGCGGGGCGTCGTTATTAGTTAGCGCCGCCGGTGCGCTCTTCGATGATCTCCTGTGCCACGGAGGAAGGAACCTCAGCGTAGGAGTCGAAGACCATGGTGAAGTTAGCGCGGCCTGCGGTGGAAGAACGCAGGTCACCGATGTAGCCGAACATTTCAGACAGCGGAACCTTAGCCTTGACAACCTTGGCGCCGGAACGGTCTTCCATGGCGAAGACCTGGCCACGACGGGAGGAGATATCACCGTTAACGGTGCCCATGTACTCCTCAGGGGTAACAACCTCAACGGCCATCATTGGCTCCAGCAGAACCGGCTTTGCCTTGGCCATAGCTTCCTTGAATACCTGGGAGCCGGCCAGCTTGAAAGCCATCTCGGAGGAGTCAACGTCGTGGTAAGCGCCGTCTTCCAGCGTTGCCTTGATGTTGACCATCGGGAAGCCAGCCAGGTAGCCGTACTGCATTGCATCCTGGATACCAGCATCGACGGAAGGGATGTATTCCTTCGGCACGCGGCCACCGGTCACGGCGTTCTCGAAGGCGTAGGTTGCAGACTCGCCCTCTTCCAAGGTCTCTGGGTCCGGGTTGTACGGCTCGATGGTGCAGATAACCTTTGCGAACTGGCCGGAACCACCGGTCTGCTTCTTGTGGGTGTAGTCGATGGACTCCACCTTGCGGCGAATGGTCTCGCGGTAAGCAACCTGTGGGTTACCGATGTTCGCCTCGACCTTGAACTCGCGCTTCATGCGGTCAACAAGAACGTCGAGGTGGAGCTCGCCCATACCGCCGATAACGGTTTGGCCGGTCTCATCGTCCAACTCAACGGTGAAGGTTGGGTCCTCGGCAGCGAGCTTCTGGATGGCGTTACCCAGCTTCTCCTGGTCGGCCTTGGTCTTCGGCTCGATGGAGACCTTGATAACCGGGTCCGGGAAGTCCATGGACTCAAGAATGATCTGGTCATTCTTGTCACACAGGGTGTCACCGGTGGTGGTTTCCTTCAGACCAACAACGGCGTAGATGTTGCCGGCGTCAGCCTGCTCCACCGGGTTCTCCTTGTTGGCGTGCATCTGGAAGAGCTTACCGATGCGCTCCTTCTTGCCCTTGGTGGAGTTCATGACCTCGGTACCAGGGGTGACCTGGCCGGAGTAAACGCGCACGAAGTTGAGCTGACCGAAGAATGGGTGAGCTGCAATCTTGAAGGACAGTGCGGAGAAGGAAGACTCAACGGAAGGCTTACGGGTAAGCTGCTGGTCCTCATCGCCGACAGCGTGGCCGATAACCTCGCCCACGTCCAGCGGGTTAGGCAGGAAGTCCACAACAGCATCCAGCAGCGGCTGGACACCCTTGTTGCGGTAAGCGGTACCACAGTAGACCGGGTAAATCTCAGAGTTGATGGTCAGCTTGCGGATACCGGCCTTCAGCTCGTCAATGGAGAGCTCTTCGCCGCCGAAGTACTTCTCCATGAGTTCTTCGTCAGACTCTGCAACGGCCTCAACCAGCTGCTCGCGGTACTGCTCAGCCTTTTCCTTGAGGTCCTCAGGGATCTCCTCGTAGGTTGGCTCAGCACCGGTCTCGACCTTGCCGCGCCAGGTGATGGCCTGCATGTTCAGCAGGTCAACAACGCCGTCGAAGTCATCCTCAGCGCCGATAGGCAGCTGCATAACGAGCGGCTTAGCACCCAAGCGCTCAACGATGGTGTCAACGGTGTAGTAGAAGTCTGCGCCCAGCTTGTCCATCTTGTTGACGAAGCAAATGCGCGGAACGTCATACTTGGCAGCCTGGCGCCACACCTGCTCGGACTGCGGCTCCACACCTTCCTTACCGTCGAAGACGGCGACGGCGCCATCGAGGACACGCAGGGAGCGCTCAACCTCAACGGTGAAGTCAACGTGACCCGGGGTGTCAATGATGTTGATCTGGTTGTTGTTCCAGAAACAGGTCACGGCAGCCGAGGTAATGGTGATGCCGCGTTCCTTTTCCTGTGCCATCCAGTCAGTGGTGGATGCACCGTCGTGCGTCTCGCCCACCTTACGGTTGATACCGGTGTAGAAGAGAATACGCTCGGTGGTGGTCGTCTTACCAGCATCGATGTGGGCCATGATGCCAATGTTGCGGACCTTGTTCAGATCCTTGAGCACTTCTTGTGCCACGTTTATACCCCAACTTAATAGTCGTCGACGCCGTGACCAGAAACCTGGCTAAGACGCCTGCATGGATAAGTTCTTGAAAAGTTTGCCATTGTGTGGCCGTGCTAGGTGCCCAGCGGCTCCTAGACTTCCATCGCTTCAGTGTACTGGACACAAAGCGAATGCGCTGGACTAGGCCAGCTGTGCTGGACTAAATCACACCGCGTGCCACCAAAATGGCCTAAGCAAGAGATATGAAGTTTTAATTCGCCGCCGGGAAACCCGGAAATCAGCGCGAAACTCGTTTCTCGTTGCTTAGGCCATTGATGAAGGTGCTTAAAAATTACCAGCGGTAGTGGGCGAAGGCGCGGTTAGCCTCAGCCATCTTGTGGGTATCCTCACGGCGCTTCACGGAAGCACCGAGGCCGTTGGAGGCATCCAGGATCTCGTTGGAGAGACGCTCGATCATGGAGTTCTCGCGACGCTGGCGGGTGAAGGTCACCATCCAGCGCAGTGCCAGGGTGTTGGCACGGTCTGGGCGGACCTCAACCGGCACCTGGTAGGTAGCGCCACCCACACGGCGGGAGCGAACCTCGAGGTCCGGGCGGATGTTGCCCAGGGCCTTTTCCAGGGTGCCAACCGGGTCGGTGCCGGTCTTCTCACGGCAAGCCTCAAGCGCGCCGTAGACGATGCGCTCTGCGGTGGACTTCTTGCCATCCTGGAGAATCTTGTTGACGAGCATGGTTACCTGCTCGGAGTTGTATACCGGGTCCTTTACTACAGGACGCTTCGGAGCAGCATTCTTACGCATTGTTTATTACTGTCCCTTCTTTGCGCCGTAACGGGAACGAGCCTGCTTACGGTCCTTGACGCCCTGGGCATCCAGGGAGCCGCGGATGATCTTGTAACGAACACCTGGAAGGTCCTTCACACGGCCGCCGCGGACGAGGACCATGGAGTGCTCCTGCAGGTTGTGGCCCTCACCTGGGATGTAGGCCGAAACCTCGATACCGCTGGTAAGGCGCACACGGGCAACCTTACGAAGTGCGGAGTTCGGCTTCTTCGGGGTGGTGGTGTACACGCGGGTGCACACGCCACGACGCTGCGGGGAACCCTTCAGCGCAGCGGTAGAGACCTCTTTGCGCTTGGTCTGGCGGCCCTTGCGGACCAGCTGTTGAATAGTTGGCATTAAACAGTCTTTCTGTCGAATTGCACCACTTCTTAAGAAGGGAACCAAACATGCAAAAATAGGCGCTCTTTCCCGGGGCGCTGCCGCATGTCCAGAACTCTTCCCAAGGCGGGTGCCTTGTTAAGGATCAGACTTTTCACCATGTTCTTTGCGCGCCATATTCACACAGGGTGCGCGGTACATAGTGAACTAGAGATAAGACTAGCAAAGCCAGCGCTACGAACACAAAACAGCTAGGCCATCCTGCCGACTGCGCGGAAGGGTTACCACTCCCACGTCAGGTCTGGCTCTGCAGCCTTGTCGGAAAAGTAGGATTTCTCCTGCTCTTCCCAGGTGGTAAACCACTTCTCATAGGCCGGCTCGCGCGCAATCGCGCGCTCATAGCGCTGCTCGCGGGGGCCATCGATGCGCACGGTCACTACCGCGCCGCGCTTTTTCGCGGCCGCAATGTTATCAGCGGTCACGGAGCCAACGCCCTCGACGATGAGATCATCGCGCACGTCGAGGCTAGCCCAGTCCCCGGGGCAATTGGCTTCCCAATCCCAGCGCCAATAGCCGGGATTCATGGTGCGCAAGACCTGCTCGCCCACCATCTCGGAGCCCTTCTCCAACCCATGCCAGCCGGGATAGAATTCATCGAGGTGAACCACCCGCCAATTGGTACGATCTGCCAAGGCGGCGGAGGTCCAGGTTTTGCCGGAGCCCGAGGGACCATCGATAAGCACCGTGACGGGTTTAAACGCACGCTTTCGCGAGGCTGCTAGCTTAACGATGTCCTCCAAGAGGCGCTCTTGTTCGGCATCAATGTCCATAGTGCTTGAATCACTGCTTTCGCGGATTAAAGGCCAAAGAATCTCCAGGCCCCAGTAAGTACCGAAGTTACCACCGGTACACAAGCAAGGGCGAGGCCGCAGGCCATCACCCACCCATCGTGGGCGTGCAGCCTGGATTCTCGGGCCCAGGTCCGCTCCCCTCCTCCGGGTGGGGTGCGCCCGAAACCGCGTGCTTCCATCGCGGTCGCAAGCTTGCCGCCGCGGCGCAAAGCAATCACCAACAGACCAAAGGACATCGTAAGCAAGTGCTTGAAGCGCCCTTCATCCGTGAGCCCGCGGGCCCTGCGCGCCATGCCGAGCGATTGCCAATCGGATTTCAGGAGCGTCATCATCCGCACGCCGGCCACGGCGCCGATAACGAAGCGGGAGGGAAGGCGGAGGATCTGCGAGAGGGCATCGCCAAGCTCGGTGGGATCGATATCGCGTGCGAGCACCACCGTTGGTAGTGCGACCGCAAGCACACGCAGCGTGATCGCAATGGCCAAGGTGAGCGAATTTTCCGTCACCGTAATCAGCCACCAGCTGAAGTACTCCTCTCCCCCGGGCGCGCCATAGAGCAGCATGGAAATGCCCGATAGCGGGGC
Source organism: Corynebacterium sp. KPL1814 (assembly GCF_000478175.1). Taxonomy (GTDB): domain Bacteria; phylum Actinomycetota; class Actinomycetes; order Mycobacteriales; family Mycobacteriaceae; genus Corynebacterium. Next base: position 39,267 of record NZ_KI515778.1, on the reverse strand, counting down.
GATAAGGAATAAGAACCAACCGGCCTTCCACAAGCGCACCCAGGAGACGCCACATAACGGCGCCAAGATGAGTGTCAGGCTTAGCGATATCGCCGCCGATACCCAGTCGATGGAGGCAAGCAGCGGCGTAACCCAGACGAACATCAAGAAGATGCGGGTCAGCGGGTTTACATTGCGTAGAAGATTAGGCACCGCGCACCTCCACCTGGTAATCGCCCAAGGACGCCATGAACAGCGGGTCATGGGTAATGGACGCAATCGTCGTGCCTTCATCGGCCAATTGGCGCAACAAGCCCACCAATTCCACGAAGGTGCCGGGATCCTGGCCAAAGGTCGGCTCGTCCAATAGCAGCACCTCCGGCGCGGTCACCAGAGCCGTTGCTACCGAAAGCCGGCGCTTTTCGCCGCCGGATAGCGTAAACGGATTGGCCTTGAGCAAGTGCCCCAAGCGCAGCGATTCCACCAACTGGGCGATGCGTTTCTCTGGGGGATCGACGCGCATGACCTTGGGCGCGACCCGCAATTCCTCTTCCACGCTGCGGGAGACAAATTGGTGTTCGGGATTTTGGAAAACGAAGCCAATGCGGTCCGCCAATTCGCGGGATTTCCACCGGGAAGGAGGGCCCTTCACGCCGCGGCGGATGAAGTCAGCGACCCCGATTTCCCCGGACTCGGCCGGAAGTAGCCCCGCCATCGTCATCAGCCACGTGGATTTTCCCACGCCATTGCGCCCGGTAATGACGGTCGAGGCCCCCGCCGGCAGGGAGATGGATCGCGGCGGACCATAGCGGGTTACCAAATCCTTGCTCCACAGCGCCGCGTTGGACTCATCGAGGGCATCGCTTGCCCGTGACCGCGCCTGCGGGAGACCGGTGACCTGGCGCTTGCGGGCGACGTCAGCAAAGGGGGCATCAGAGATAATGCGCCCATCCTTCAGCTCTACTGCGCGGTCCAGCACGCTTTCCCACGCCGCATGCTGATGCTCGACCACCACCAAGGTGGCACCCGTGTGCTTCACCAGCTTGCCGACGGCCCGCACCACGTCCTGCGCCCCTTCCGGATCCAGGTTGGCGGTGGGCTCGTCCAATAGGACCACGCCCGCGCCCATGGCGATGACCCCGGCAAGCGCCAGGCGTTGCTTCTGCCCGCCGGAGAGGTGCTCGGTAGGAAAATCCAGGTCCACGTAGGGGCCAACCAGCTCCTGAGCCTGTTGCACCCTGCGCCAGATCTCCTCGCGCGGATATGCCAGGTTCTCGCAGCCAAAGGCGATATCGTCGCCCACGCGCGCGGAGATGACCTGCGAGTCCGGATCCTGCAGGACCAACCCCACCGGAATGGTCCGACCCGGCTCTTCGACCGTGCCCGCAGAATCCTCCAAGGTAATCTCGCCGGTGCGCGTGCCTTCCTCATCGGAACCCAAGACACCTGCCATCGCCGCCAATAGCGTCGATTTTCCGGAACCGGAATCCCCGCACAGCAAGACTTTCTCACCGGGTTCGATGACGAGGTCTATGTCCTGCAGCGCCGGTTGGGAGCGCCCAGCGTGGGTCCAGCCGTAGCCGCGGGCCGCAATTTTTGTGGCGTTTCCTGCTAAGCGTGAAAAATCAGTCACAGCGGTCTAAGCCCTAAGCGCGCTGTTCGCGGCCTACTGCAAAGCGGTCAAGGGCACCGGTCTTTGCCAATGCCTTCACCACATAAAAGCCCAGGGCTCCGGCCAAGATAGCACCGGAAATGGTCAACGTGACCAAGTAGATCATATTGAACTCGAAGGACTTCGCGAGGTTACCGGAGGTAAACAGCTCTAGGACAAAGGCGCCCCAGCCTGCTGCCATACCGGCCAGGATGGTCACCCCAAGGTTGAACTGGCGGTACATGAAGATGGCGAGAATGATCTCCACACCAATACCCTGCGCCAGGCCCGAGTACAGGGTGCTAATGCCCCACTGTGAACCCAAGACGGCCGATACCGTCGCGGCAAGGACCTCCACGTACACCGCCGCACCCGGCTTACGGATAACCAAGCCACCCAGGATGCCGCCCAGCAGCCAGATGCCGGTGGCCAAGCCACCAAGACCCGGCGTAAGAGCATCCATGGCCTCGTACCAAGCATAGCCCACGGCATTCCAGCCCAAGAACACGAAACCACAGGCAACACCCAAGACTGATGCCACCACGATGTCCACCACGCGCCAGTCCAAGCTGCGCTTTGGTGCTGCGGCCCCAGTAGTATTAGCAGTCATTATTTCCTCCCTCTCGCCGGAATTACCCGGATCAGGTTCAACGGTTCACCGCGTCATATCGCAGTATCTCAGCCTTCATTTCTGTGCCGATGCGGCCTGTGCGCCCCACGGGCCCACAGATTCTGAAAGCTCCCGTGTAATGGTTTAAATCAAATAGCCCAAGGCCCACATTTTACTTATCTGGGCACAGGCTTTACTCATACTAGCAGGCACGCATACGGGTCCCCACAACCAATTCGGCGGCCGAATTGGCGTGCTCAACCGCGCCAACAGACTCCAACGGCAAGAGCCCCCGTTACCGTTTAACACGGAAGCGGGGGCTCTGACTGGACGCGGTGCCGAGGGGCACGAGCGCCTAGGACTTAGAAGGTGAAGTCCTCATCCAGCGGGACGGAGGCGCCGGTGAATTCACCAAAGCCGTCATCGCCGTAGATGGAATCGCCGTAAGTCGGAATCGAGTAAGCGGCGTTGCGCGCAGCCTCGGTCGGCTTGACGGAGATATTGCGGTAACGGGAGATACCGGTACCGGCCGGGATCAGCTTACCGATGATGACGTTTTCCTTGAGGCCGATGAGCTTATCGGAGCGCTTGTTAATAGCGGCATCGGTAAGCACACGCGTGGTCTCCTGGAACGAAGCAGCGGACAGCCAGGACTCGGTAGCCAAGGAGGCCTTGGTAATACCCATGATCTCCGAGCGCAGCTGCGCCGGCTCGCCGCCTTCTGCAACCTGTGCAGCGTTCATCTGCTTGGCCTCAGAAAGGTCGATCAGGTTGCCCGGCAGCAGCTCCGTGGTACCGGCGTCGATGACGGTACCGCGGCGCAGCATCTGGCGGATGATGATCTCGATGTGCTTGTCGTGGATGGCCACACCCTGGGTGCGGTACACGGCCTGCACCTCGTTGATGAGGTGCTGCTCCACGCCACGACGGCCCAGAACCTCGAGCACGTCGTGCGGGTCAGCCGCACCACGCATCAAGCGGTCACCGGTCTCAACGTGGTCGCCGTCCTTCAAGGAACGCTCGATCATCGCATCCGGGTTGGACTCCATCGGGCGACGCACCTGGGCCAGACCCTGGCGCTTGGACAGCTTCTCGTAGACCACGTCATCGGAACCGTCATCCGGGGTGATGGTCATGGTCCAGAAGTTGCCTTCATCGGACAGGGACACGGTGCCGTCCACGGAGGCAATCGGTGCGCGGTTCTTCGGGTTACGGGCCTCGAAGAGCTCCTGAACACGCGGCAGACCACCGGTAATGTCGCCACCGACACCACCCTGGTGGAAGGTACGCATGGTCAGCTGGGTACCAGGCTCACCAATGGACTGTGCAGCCACGATGCCGACGGCCTCGCCGATGTCGACCAACTGGCCGGAAGCCATGGACTTGCCGTAGCACTTAGCACAGACACCAGCCGGGGTCTGGCAGGTCAGCACGGAGCGGACCTTGACGTCGGTGACCTCGGCATCGAGAAGCTTCTGCGTGAGCTCCTCGGTCAAGTCAGCACCAGCCTCTGCGACGACCTCGCCGTTCTCGTCCTTGACGTCGGTGGCAAGTACGCGACCGGAAGCGGAGGTCTCCCACAGCTCGGAGAGGACGACCTTGTCGCCGGATACCTCGCCGATAGGAACACGCACGCCCTGGCGGGTACCACAATCCTTTTCGCGGACGATGACGTCCTGAGCGACGTCCACCAGACGACGGGTGAGGTAACCAGAGTCAGCGGTACGCAGCGCGGTATCGGCCAGACCCTTACGGGAACCGTGGGAGTTGTTGAAGTACTCCAGCACGGACAGGCCTTCGCGGAAGGAGGTCTTAATCGGGCGGGTGATGTAATCACCGTGCGAGTTCACAACCATGCCCTTCATACCGGCCAGCGTCCAGATCTGACGCATGTTACCGGCAGCACCCGACTTCACAATCATCGGAATCGGGTTGTAATCTGGGTAGATGTTCTCGACGGCCTCACCAACGGTGTCGGTAGCATCCTTCCACAGTTCAACCAGGCGGTCATAACGCTCGCGCTCCGTCAGAGCACCTTGCTCCCAGTACTTACGCTCGATGCGCTCTGCTTCCTTCTCATAAGACTCGAGGATCTCGGTCTTATTCGGCAGCACCAGTACGTCAGACATCGTAATGGTCACACCGGAACGGGTTGCCCAGTAGAAGCCAGCGTCCTTCATGTTGTCCAGTACCTGGGCCACGGTGATCATTGGGTACTTGGTGGCCAAGTCATTGACCACGTCACCAATGAGCACCTTGCCGTCGGTGCCGCCGCCCTTGCGGACCATGATGCCCTCAAGGTACGGGTAGTTCCACGGCAGCAGCTCGTTGAACATGATGCGGCCGATGGTGGTGTAGCCCAACCATGCCTGGCCCTTGGACCAGCCATCAGGGAAGAGCTCTGCCTCGATGTCCTCTGGCGGGCGCAGGTGATCGATGCGAACCTTGATCGGTGCCTGCAGACCAACGGTGCCACGGTCATAAGCCATCAGGGCCTCAGCGTAAGAGGAGTACACACCGGTTGCCGGGTAGTCCTCGCCAGCCTCGCGGTAGCGACCATTGCCGCCGATCTCGTCCTCTGCCTTGTCCATGGTGAGGTAGTACAAGCCGGTCACCATATCCAGACGCGGCATAGCCAGTGGCTTACCGGATGCCGGAGACAGAATGTTGTTGGAAGCCAGCATCAGCACGCGAGCCTCTGCCTGTGCTTCTGCGGACAGCGGCAAGTGAACTGCCATCTGGTCACCGTCGAAGTCAGCGTTGAACGCCTCACAAGCCAGCGGGTGCAGCTGAATAGCCTTACCCTCAACCAGCTTGGGTTCGAAGGCCTGAATACCCAAGCGGTGCAGCGTAGGCGCACGGTTGAGCATCACAGGGTGCTCAGAAATGGCCTGCTCCAGCACATCCCAAACCTCTGGGCGCTGGCGCTCCACCATGCGCTTTGCAGACTTGATGTTCTGGGCGTAGTCGTTTTCGACCAAGCGCTTCATAACGAAGGGCTTGAACAGCTCGAGTGCCATCAGCTTCGGCAGACCACACTCGTGCAGCTTGAGCTGCGGACCGACGATAATAACGGAACGACCGGAGTAGTCCACGCGCTTACCCAGCAGGTTCTGGCGGAAACGACCCTGCTTACCCTTCAGCAAGTCAGACAAGGACTTCAACGGGCGGTTACCCGGGCCGGTAACCGGACGGCCACGGCGGCCGTTATCGAAGAGCGCGTCCACAGACTCCTGCAGCATGCGCTTCTCGTTATTCACGATGATCTCTGGTGCACCCAGGTCGATCATGCGCTTTAGGCGGTTATTGCGGTTGATAACGCGGCGGTACAGGTCATTCAGGTCCGAGGTGGCGAAGCGGCCACCGTCCAGCTGCACCATCGGGCGCAGCTCAGGCGGGATAACCGGAATAGCGTCCAGCACCATGCCTGCCGGGTCATTGCCAGAGTTCAGGAATGCGGCAACAACCTTGAGGCGCTTAAGCGCGCGCATCTTCTTCTGGCCCTTGCCGTTGTTGATGATCTCACGCAGCTCCTCGGCCTCTGCCTCGAGGTCGAAGTTACGGACCAAGGTCTGGATGGCTTCTGCACCCATGCCGCCAGTGAAGTAATCCTCGTAGCGGTCAACCAGCTCTTCGTAGATGGTCTCATCGATGACCATCTGCTTCGGAGCAAGCTTCAGGAAGGTGTTCCAGATTTCATCCAGGCGTGCGACCTCGCGCTCGCCGCGCTCGCGGATGTGCTGCATTTCCTTATCAGCAGCGTTTTGTACCTTCTTGCGGGCATCGGCACGCGCACCGGCTGCCTCCAGCTCTGCCAAGTCGGATTCCAGCTTGGAAGCGCGCTCTGCGATCTCGGACTCGGTATCGTCCTCAACGTCTTTCTTCTCCAGCAGCATTTCTGCTTCCAGAGTGGACTGATCGTTGTGGCGAGCCTCTTCATCAACGGAGGTGATGATGTTGGCAGCGAAGTAGATGATGCGCTCAAGGTCCTTCGGTGCCAGGTCCAGCAGGTAGCCCAAGCGGGAAGGAACGCCCTTGAAGTACCAGATGTGGGTTACCGGAGCGGCCAGCTCGATGTGGCCCATGCGCTCACGACGCACCTTGGACTTGGTGACCTCAACGCCGCAACGCTCACAGATGATGCCCTTGTAGCGGACGCGCTTGTACTTACCACAAGCACACTCCCAGTCACGGGTAGGTCCGAAAATGCGCTCGCAGAACAGGCCGTCCTTTTCCGGCTTCAGCGTGCGGTAGTTAATGGTCTCGGGCTTTTTAACCTCGCCCTTAGACCAGCGACGGATATCGTCAGCAGTGGCCAGACCGATGCGGAGCTCGTCGAAGAGATTTACGTCAAACACGTAATGTCTCCCTTTCATCCTCGTCATGTGAGGAATTGATGGCTTTTAATGAATTAATCTTTATTGCCCGCCCGCGGCGGCCCCGGTGTTAAACACCGGAACCGTGCATTCCGCAGTGGACCGAGAATCTATTTAGGCGATGTCAGCGGAAGAACCCTCATCGCGGGACAAGTTAATGCCAAGCGATGGGCTATCCATGTCATCGTCATCAGAGCCAGACAGCTCCATCGGTGTGCCGTCGGTGGAAAGAACCTCCACGTTCAGGCACAGGGACTGCAGCTCCTTGAGCAACACCTTGAAGGACTCAGGGATGCCCGGATCTGGAATATTGTCGCCCTTCACGATGGCCTCGTAGACCTTCACGCGGCCTACCACGTCATCGGACTTGATGGTAAGCAGCTCCTGCAGGGTGTAGGCAGCGCCGTAAGCCTGCATTGCCCACACCTCCATCTCGCCGAAGCGCTGGCCACCGAACTGAGCCTTACCCCCCAGTGGCTGCTGGGTAATCATGGAGTAAGGACCAGTGGAGCGGGCGTGAATCTTCTCATCGACCAAGTGGTGCAGCTTGAGCATGTACATATAGCCCACGGAGATGGGGTACTTGTACGGCTCGCCGGACCGGCCATCGAAAAGCGTGGCCTTGCCGTGCTCGTTGACCAAGACGTCGCCGTCGCGGTTCGGGCGGGACGATGCCAATAGGCGCTCGATCTCGTGGTTGGTAGCACCATCGAAGACCGGGGTCGCGGTCAAGGAGTCCGCTGGGACATCGTAAAGCTCTTCCGGCAAGGTCTTGAGAAGCTCGGCGTTAGCCGGATCCTCGGTGTCGACCTTCCAACCAGCGTGAGCCAACCAGCCCAAGTGCAGCTCGAGCACCTGGCCGATGTTCATACGACGCGGCACACCGTGGGTGTTCAGCAGGATGTCCACCGGGGTGCCGTCCTCCATGAACGGCATATCCTCTGGCGGCAAAATCTTGCCCACAACGCCCTTGTTGCCGTGGCGGCCGGCCATCTTATCGCCGTCCTGGATCTTGCGCTTTTGCGCAACGTAGACGCGGATCATCTCGTTGACGCCAGGTGCCAGGTCGTCATCGTCATCGCGGGAGAAGCGAGCAACACCAATGACCTTGCCCACCTCACCGTGCGGAACCTTCATGGAGGTATCGCGCACCTCGCGGGCCTTCTCACCGAAGATGGCGCGCAGCAGGCGCTCTTCCGGAGTCAGCTCGGTCTCACCCTTCGGGGTGACCTTACCCACCAGGATATCGCCGGCACGGACGTCAGCACCGATGCGGATGATGCCGCGCTCATCGAGGTCGCTCAAGACGTCCTCGGAGACGTTTGGAATCTCGCGGGTGATTTCCTCAGCGCCCAGCTTGGTGTCACGAGCATCGATCTCGTGCTCCTCGATGTGGACGGAGGTCAGGATGTCCTCTTCCACGATGCGCTGGTTGAGGATGATGGCGTCCTCGTAGTTGTGGCCTTCCCACGGCATGAATGCAACCAGCAGGTTGCGGCCAAGCGACATCTCGCCGTTGTGGGTACCTGGGCCATCGGCCAAAACCTGGCCGGCTTCTACGCGCTGACCCATGGACACCAGCGGGGTCTGGTTGTAGTTGGTGCCCTGGTTGGTGCGCTCGAACTTGCGCAGGATGTAGGTATCGCGCTGGCCCTCATCATCCATGATGGTGATGACGTCGGCGGTGACGTTTTCTACCACACCGGCCTTTGGCGTGATGACGACGTCGCCGGCGTCATAGGCAGCACGCTGCTCCATACCGGTACCCACCAGTGGGGCCTCGGAACGAACCAGCGGAACCGCCTGCTTCTGCATGTTCGCACCCATCAAGGCACGGTTAGCATCGTCGTGCTCCAAGAACGGAATCATGGCGGTACCAACGGAGACCATCTGGCGCGGGGAAACGTCAACGTAGTCCACACCGGAGGCATCGGTCACTCCGATGTCGCCCTCCTTCAGGCGGACCTCGATGCGCTCACCAATCAAACGGCCTTCCTCGTCCTGCTCGACCTCGGCCTGAGCAATGGCGAAGCGGTCCTCCTCATCAGCGGTGAGGTACTCCACCTGGTCCGTAATCTTGCCGTCAACGACCTTGCGGTACGGGGTCTCGATGAAGCCGAAGGGGTTCACGCGGGCGTAGGACGCCAGCGCACCAATCAGACCAATGTTTGGACCCTCAGGGGTCTCAATCGGGCACATGCGGCCGTAGTGCGAAGCGTGCACGTCTCGCACCTCGATGCCGGCGCGCTCACGGGACAGACCACCCGGGCCTAGCGCGGATAGGCGGCGCTTGTGGGTCAGGCCAGACAGGGAGTTGTTGTGGTCCATGAACTGCGAGAGCTGGGAGGTACCAAAGAACTCGCGGATAGCAGCGGAGACCGGACGCACGTTAATCAGGGACGTCGGAGTAATGGACTCGGCATCCTGAGTGGTCATGCGCTCACGCACGACGCGCTCCATGCGGGACAGGCCGACGCGGACCTGGTTCTGGATGAGCTCACCCACGGTGCGCAGACGACGGTTACCAAAGTGGTCGATATCGTCGGTGTTCAGCGAGATCATCTCGCCGTTTGGTGCCTTCATCTCACGCTCGCCAACGTGCAGGCGTACCAAGTACTCCAAGGTGACGGCGATGTCTTCTTCAGTGAGGGTCATCAGACCGTCGTGGTCGCCGCCAAGGCCCAGCTTGCGGTTGGCCTTGTAGCGACCAACCTTGGCAAGGTCATAGCGCTTAGCGCGGAAGAAGGAGTTATCCAACAAGGACTGCGCCAACTCGCGGGTAGGCTGCTCGCCTGGGCGCTGCTTGCGGTAGATCTCCAGCAGCGCTTCATCGGTATTGGATACACCGTCAGATTCCAAGGTGGACATCATGAGCTCAGAGAAGCTGAAGCGCTCCTTGATCTGCTCCTCGGTCCAACCCAGAGCCTTCAACAGGACGGTTACCGGCTGACGGCGCTTGCGGTCAATGCGCACGCCGACGGTATCGCGCTTGTCCACGTCGAACTCCAGCCAAGCACCGCGGGAAGGAATAATCTTCACGGAGTGCAGCGGGCGTTCGGTGGACTTATCGATGGAACGGTCGAAGTACACGCCCGGGGAACGCACCAGCTGGGAGACGATGACGCGCTCGGTACCGTTCACGATGAAGGTACCCATATCCGTCATGATCGGGAAATCACCGATGAAGACGGTCTGCGACTTAATCTCTTGGGTGTCGTTATTGATGAACTCTGCGGTCACGTACAGCGGCGCGGAGTAGTTGATGTCCTTTTCTTTACACTCATCGACGGTGTTTTTCACCGGCTCGAAGCGAGGCTCCGACAAGGACAGGGACATATTGCCCGAGTAGTCCTGAATCGGCGAGAGCTCTTCGAGGATATCCTCAAGGCCACTCGTCACGCGTGCGTTATCGCCGCGCTCAGCCTGCTCACGCTCGCGCCATTCCGGCGAGCCGACGAGCCAAGCAAAGGAATCGAGTTGTACGTCAAGGAGGCCCGGCAGGGCGATAGGCTCGCTAATTTTTGCAAACGAGTATCGCTTCGGGGCTCCGGGGATATTGGCCACTGACTTGGTCTGGCGGGAGACTGCCAAGATGGGTCCTTCCAGCACCTCACGCGGATTGCTACTCGCCCTGGCCGACGAGCAACAAAACCGCTGGTAATTTTAGCATTCGGTCTGCTGTGGAGTGTCTGGGTTCAGAATGCACAAAATCACCTTGTCAAGTCGGTTTTGCCATCACCAACCCGAAAGGCTAAATGTGCACCGAAGATCCAGATTCCAGCGCAACGAATTAGTATATAGGAAAAACTCAGGCATGTAAAGACACACCACTCTTAAGGGTTTTTCTTTCCGCGCTAGGGGGCAAGCTCTCGCTCGCCGCTGCGCCAGCGCGGCAATAATGTTGCACCGCGTCTATCGGGCCAACCACAAGCACCGTACCACTAAAAACTCATTCGACCGCAACCCGAATCGCGCTTAAGGCTCTTAGCTGGCACTTTCGTTATTCACTTCGCTGGCGTTTTCTTATTTCGCCGCTGCACATGCTTGTTTTTGCGGTCATATATTCCAAGCGCCCCAATAACCCCAATAAAGGTAAGCACGATGCCAATGCCCAGGGCTGTCCAGCGCGCTATTTGCGCCACGTGGTTGCGTGGGAACGATTCCGCTTCCTCCAGCAACACCGCGCGGGATTCCTCTGAAGTGGAGCCATTAAACACAAAGGCTCGCTCGCGCCCTACGCCCTCGCGGTCCGCGTAGTAGTCATCGATGTCCATATCCATGCCCACAACTAGGCCCGTAGCTTGGTCGACGTAGAAGTCTCGGCTGCCCGAGTGCATCAAATAGCCAGGTTCTTGGCCTCCGTCTTCTTTAGGAAAGGAGGTGGTATTGCCATCGGCCGCATAAAGCTGCGCTACGTTCGTTGGTTCGATTTCCTGGTGGTAGCGATACACCGTGCGGCCTTCTATTTCAGTCTCTTCTTCAAAGACCGCGTCCACCGCCTTGCGCAGGGTGGGGTCAAAGACCGGGTAGTTCGTTTTCTCCGCATCCGCTGGGAATTTCAGCCAGTACCCGTCGATGGCCACCTGATCTTCGGGGCTAGCCAAAGTGTGGCTCAGGCTGGCTTCTGCCTCTGCCTCACCACTCAGGCGGTCGATGGGATAGGTCCACACCTGCGCTTGGCTTAAATCGTCGATGCCCTGACCATCGCCGCGCAGGCGCGTCTCCCCTATGCGCAGCGTCGCAGTATCTTCATCCGAAGGCTCTTGGATGCCCGCATTGATCTGGTAGGTCATCGGCCCGGAATAAGGCGACGTTCCATCCTTATTGACCACTTGGGAATCCGCGGACTCATCCTTAAGGGTCCACGTGGTGTTTTTAAGTTCCAACGGCAACCGCGGCGAGAAATCCAAAAACGCCGGCGCCGCTACTCCGGCGGCCACCAGCGCTACGCCGAGGCCAAGTAAAAGGACGGAAAAGATGCGGGACTTGGGCAGCATGGGGGCTAATTCTACAGCGCTAGCCCCCGAATCCTAGTTTCTACAGGCGGGCCTCACCGGACTAAACCTAAGATTCCTACGCCGTGTGCTTATCCCACGCGATAATGCCGCTCGTATCCGTCGTGCGGCGAGCGCACCAAAGGTCATATTCTTCTTGCAACCCCAACCAGAATTCGGCGGAATTGCCAAAATACGCTGAAAGACGCAAAGCCATATCCGCACTCAATCCAATTCGCCCACGGACGAGCTTCCAAATCTGGGATTTGCTGCTAAAAACGTCCTTAGCCAAGCGATATTGAGTAATACCTAAAGGCGTTAAAAACTCCTCGTTTAATACCTCACCTGGGTGCGGCACAGGAACTATGTCCAGTGCTCCTTCAGACCCATTAGTGGTAATCGATGAAGTCAACATCGATAGCTCCCTTCTCTGTCCACCGGAAAATTATCCTCCACTGTGCATTTACTCGAATCGAATAAAAGCCTTCGAACTGACCTCTAAGCTTTTCCAGGTGATTCGCTGGCGGAACTCTTAAATCAGAAACTGTCGCAGATCGATCAATCATGATCAACTTCCGGCGTAATCCTTTCCGCAATTCAGGAGGTACGTACTTGGGCGATTTACCATTAATGTGAAACAGCTCTAAGCTATCTCTCCTAAATTCCACAATCCTATAGTGTCACACTTTGAAACTTGAGTCTACCGCTGAGACAATCATTATTAGAGTCGTCGCAACGACCCACTAAGCTCAAGGAACCCGCAAAACGGGAGAAACCCCCATCTCCCACCGCGTATAGCGCGGTAAGAGTGGGGGCTTCGAAAGCGTGAAGCTCAGTAAAATTACTTGAGCTCGACGGAAGCGCCAGCCTCTTCCAGCTTGGTCTTAGCCGCCTCAGCGTCGTCCTTGGAAGCGCCTTCGATGATGGCCTTAGGTGCACCCTCAACCATTTCCTTAGCTTCCTTCAGGCCCAGGCCGGAGACGAGCTCGCGGACAGCCTTAATAACGCCAATCTTCTTAGCGCCAGCGTCGGTCAGAACGACGTCGAACTCGGTCTGCTCCTCAGCAGCGGCAGCGCCGCCCTCAGCCGGAGCGCCCGGTGCAGCAGCAGCAACCGGTGCAGCAGCCTCAACGTCGAAGACGTCCTCGAATTCCTTAACGAACTCAGACAGTTCGATGAGGGTCATTTCCTTGAAAGCTTCAATGAGCTCGTCCTTGGTGAGCTTAGCCATGATGGCAAGTCCTTTCTGTGTTGTGTGCTTGTTCCCCGGTGATGAGGTAGCAAGCACGGTGTTTTATGTGTGCGTCTGTTGGGACGACTTAAGCTTCTGCTTCCTTCTTGTCCTGCAGAGCAACAACGGTGCGAACCGCCTTGGTTGCAGGAGCGTTGAAGACAGCGGCTGCCTTCGCCATAGAACCCTTCATAGCGCCAGCCAGCTTTGCGAGGGTGGTCTCGCGGTTGTCCAGCTTGGCGATGGCCTGAACCTGCTCCGCAGACAATGCGTCGCCGTCCATGTAGCCACCCTTGATGACGAGTGCCTTGTTGTCATCAGCAAACTTGGTGATGACCTTCGCAGCATCTACTGCCTCGCCCTTGATGAACGCAATTGCGGTCGGGCCAGTCAGCAAATCATCAAGACCTTCGATGCCAGCTTCGTTGGCAGCGATCTTGAAGAGGGTGTTCTTGGCGACGGAGTAGTCAACGTCAAAGCCCAGGTTGTTACGCAGCTCCTGCAGCTGGGATACGGTCAGGCCGCGGTACTCAGTCAAAACGACGGAGCTAGAATCGGCCAGCTTCTCCTTCAGCTCTGCCAAGTCTGCAGTGTTCTTTGGGTTTGCCATTGTCTCTCGCCTCCTTCCAAAACATCTCTTTTATTTTCCGCCGGGGCCTTCCAAAAAGAAAAGCCCCGTGCAAGAGCACAGGGCGTGCGACATGAGAAATGCCGCGGAATGCGCAAAGTGTCTCCTGCGTGGGCCGCCTCCATGGTGGAGAACTTTCAATCCTTATTGGATGACCAACGGTCTTCGGTGAACTTTGACTCGGCCACAAGGCCGTTCAAACTTCACAAGCGATACTACCGTACTTTCCTCGTATTCCCAAATTGCCCAGCCGCGTAGGCTATCTACTATGACTTCCCTCATGTGGTTTCGCGATGACCTGCGCTTATCCGATAACCAGGCTCTCACCCGCGCAGCGCAAGCCGCCACCGATGATAAAGACGGTTCAAAGCCAGAGTTAGTGGCCATAGTTCTCGATGAGCCCGCCTACCCCGGGACCCGACCACTCGGTGGTGCCAGCAATTGGTGGCGGGAGCGCTCGCTTTATGCCCTTGCGCAGGACCTCGCAACCTGCGGGGTGAAGCTCCTCCGCGCTACCGGGGATGCCCGCGCCGTCATTCCCCGCACCGCCCGGGAGATTGGCGCCGATACCGTCACCTGGACCCGCCGCTACCACGGCCCGCTGCGCGAAGTCGACGCCACAGTAAAAGCAGCGCTCGCAGATTCCGGAATTAACGCCACCTCCTACCCCGGTTTCACCCTCGTGGAGCCATGGGAGGTCACTAATGGCCAGGGCAAGCCTTATAAGGTCTTTACTCCCTTTGGGGCCGCCGCGCGGTCCCAACTCGCTGATGACGAACCGCTGCCCGTGCCGGAATTGCTGTCGCGGCGGGAGATGGGGGCATCGGCAAGCAGCAGCTGGCCCGATCCCAGCGCCGATGAACCGCAGTGGGCTGCGTCGCTCGCCCAGTATTGGACTCCCGGAGAGGCCGGTGCGCGCGAACGCCTAGCCCAGCTCGACTTAACTCACTATGCCAGAGAACGCGATATACCCGCGCACAACGCCACCTCTCTGCTATCGCCGCACCTGCGCTTTGGCGAGGTATCCCCACGCGAAGTTTGGCTGGCCGCCGCCGAGGAACCCGACGCGGAGAAGTTCCACTCCGAGTTGCTGTGGCGCGACTTTGCCTGGCACCGGCTCTACCACCTGCCCGATCTGGCCACCCGCAACGTGCGGCAACAGTTCGACCGCTTCGACTGGTCCTGGGATGACCCGCGGCTGAGGGATTGGCAGGACGGGACGACGGGTATACCGCTTGTCGATGCCGGTATGCGCGAACTCTGGAAAACCGGATACATGCACAATCGCGTGCGCATGGTGGTGGGATCGTTTCTCACCAAGAACCTGGGAATCCATTGGCGCCTAGGCGAGGAATGGTTTTGGGACACCCTGGTGGATGCCGATGCCGCGTCCAACCCATTTAACTGGCAATGGGTAGCCGGCTGCGGCGATGATGCCGCGCCCTTTTTCCGCATCTTCAACCCTGAAACCCAGGCACAGCGCTTCGACCCCGAAGGCGCCTATATCCGCCGCTGGGCTCCCACGCTATCCGCCCCACCCATCGTGGATCTCAGGCAGTCGCGCCAGGCGGCCCTAGATGCCTACGCCGAGGTCAAAGGCGCAGACTAACGCTCAATACCTAGACTTTTCGTTCACACCGCAAGGCCTGTTGAACGATGCAAAAGACCCCAAGGAAAATCCTCGGGGTCTTCATTCACGCGCTATGCGCTATCACCGTCTTAGTCGGTGTAGCCCTTCTGTACGGAGCCGTCCACAGGAATGCCTGGGCCGGAGGTGGTGGAGATGGTGGCGCGCTTGATGTAGATGCCCTTAGCGGAAGCAGGCTTCAGGCGCTGGATCTCATCCATGAGGGCGCCGTAGTTCTCAGCGAGCTTCTCAGCATCGAAGGAAGCCTTACCAAGGATGGCGTGCAGGTTTGCAGCCTTGTCCACGCGGAAGGAGATCTTACCGCCCTTAACCTCGCTAATTGCCTTAGCAACGTCATTGGTCACGGTACCGGTCTTCGGGTTAGGCATCAGACCACGTGGGCCCAAGACGCGGGCGACGCGGCCAACCTTGGCCATTTGGTCCGGGGTAGCGATGGCAACGTCGAAGTCCAGGTTGCCCTCGTTGATCTGCTCGATCAGCTCGGAGGTACCGACGATGTCAGCGCCAGCTTCCTGGGCTGCGGTTGCCTTCTCGCCCTCAGCGAAGACGGCGACGCGAACGTCCTTACCGGTGCCGTTAGGCAGGGACACGGTGCCGCGCACCAGCTGATCAGCCTTGCGTGGGTCAACGCCCAAGCGGAAGACGACGTCAACGGTGGCGTCAAAGTTCTTGGAGGAGGTCTCCTTGGCCAGCTTTGCAGCCTCGATCGGACGGTACAGGCGGGACTTATCTACCAGTTCCGCAGCGGCCTTATAAGCCTTAGACTTGGTGCTCATTTAACAATTCCTTTTCTGGATTGGCGTGGTATTTGGCGGGCCGAAGCTGGCCCTACCACATAAAGTTTTTACTTCTCCGGTGCGCCATCAATGTTAAGGCCCATGGAGCGGGCGGTACCAGCGATGATGTGTGCGCCGGCCTCGATGTCGCGGGCGTTGAGGTCCTCGAACTTGGTCTGTGCAATTTCCTTGCACTGATCCCAGGTGACAGTGCCGACCTTATCGGTGTGCGGGACACCGGAGCCCTTCTGGACGCCTGCGGCCTTCAGCAGCAGCTTGGCTGCCGGCGGGGTCTTCAGCTTGAAGTCGAAGGAGCGGTCTTCGTAGACGGTGATCTCAACAGGGACCACGTTGCCACGCTGGTTTTCGGTAGCGGCGTTATAAGCCTTGCAGAATTCCATGATGTTGACGCCGTGGGCACCCAGTGCCGGGCCAACTGGCGGTGCCGGGTTAGCGGCGCCAGCCTCGATCTGCAGCTTGATGAAGCCGGAAACCTTCTTCTTTGGAGCCATCGAATTACCTCTTTCCTGTGGTACCGAACCTGCGTCACGATGAATAACGCGGCCCGTCCGGATGCTCACCTCAGTGGGCCACCGGAGGATGAAACGATTTACGCGTGCGCACAGAAAAGGCGCACGGCGTTCCAGTCTAGAACACCGTGCGCCCTGCACAAAATCATTTTTAAGAAATGCGCTCGATTTCTGTCGGCGACAATTCCACTGGGGTTTCGCGGCCAAAGATGGAGACCAAGCCCTGCATCTTGCCTGTCTCCGGGTCGATTTCAGAAATGGTGGCGGACACGGCAGCCAACGGGCCGGACAGGATAGTGACGGCCTCGCCCACCTCGAAGTCGTGGGCGTACTTCTTGGCCACCTCCTTCTCCGGCAAGTCAACGACCTGCTCGCCCTCTTGCTCGTTCGGGGCGGCCTCGCCCTTGGTGGCGGGAGCTTCATTCGGCATGAGGAACTTGGCCACGTCGCGGGTCTTAACCGGCGTCGCGTTGCCCTCATTGCCCACGAAGGAGGTAACGCCTGGGGTTTCGCGGATGACCGACCAGGCGGCATCGTTAAGCTCAGCGCGCACTAGGACGTAGCCCGGCAGCAGCTTGCGCTTGACAATCTTTTTCTTGCCGTCCTTGTTTTCCATGATCTGCTCGATGGGGACGACGACCTCGAAGATGGAATCTTCCACCTCAAGGGTTTGCGCACGCATGTCGAGGTTCGTGCGCACCTTGTTCTCGTAGCCGGAGTAGCACTGGATGATGTACCACTGGCCTGGCTGCTTCTTCAGCTCGCGGGTGAATTCACGCAAGCGCTTGCGGTAAGCGGCGTCCTCGGCCTCTTCCTCGGTTTCGGCGGAAGCCCCTGCAGCGTCCTCTTCTGCGGCGGGCTCGGCCTCTGCCGAGGGCTCGGACTCTGCTGCGGGGGCATCGGCAAGCGCAGCGTCTTCTGCGTCACCTGCGCCAGCCTCAGCAGGCGCTGCGGCCTCCTCTTGGGCGTCCTCGACTGCGCTGGCGTGCTCTGCCGCCTGCTCCTGCACGTTGGACTGCATGGCCTCCTCTAGGGAGGTTCCTGGGTTTTCGACGTTATTCTCGTCGCTCATGAGTGGTACTCCAAAATGTCATCGGCGCGTGTTGTAGAACCAGCCTACCCGCGGCGCGCGTGGGCAAAAAGTATCCCGCCGTTCCGGAGTGCGGAAACAGCGGGATAAAAGTTTATGGAGTTATTCTAACTAATTGGTCAGAATCTTCTCAACTCCGAGGCCAGCCAGGGTATCGACGCCCCAGACCAAGGCGGTGATGACGATCAAGAAGGCGAACGTGATGAGGGTGTACTGCAGCATCTCCCCACGGGTGGGCCAGACCACCTTCTTCATTTCAGAGACAACCTCGCCGGGGAATGCGGCGACGCCGCCACCCGGGCTGTCGGTGCGGTTTTTATCCTCAACGCGGACGACGTTTTTCTTCGCCGAGTCCGTGGAGGTCGTGGAAGCCGCACCAGAAAGCTGGCGCTTACCGGTGGGACGCGGCGCCGCCGAGTCCTTCGGCTGCTGCTCATCGCTCACAGCTAACCCTCCTTGGGAAATGAATTCTTTTTCCGAGCGCGATATTCCGCCCAGACATAACTTTGTCAACCCTAGCAAAAGGTGCACGGGCAGGAAAGCACGCCGGGGCGGATGCGCGCCGCTGTGACAAAAATATCCCCGCCATCTGGAAAGCAGATGACGGGGATCCTTGCAGGGGCGACAGGACTCGAACCTGCAACCTACGGTTTTGGAGACCGTTGCGCTACCAATTGCGCCACGCCCCTATTTTGTTATCCGTGACGCTTGAGCGCCACGCGCCGATGACCTTACCAGATCCCTAATTCCGCACGGAAACCAGTACGCCGCTAAGGCCATAGGCACGGTAGTAAAAAAGCGCCGTAGTGGCGCTTTTCTTTCCCGGTAGCGATGGCGAGAATTGAACTCGCGACACAGCGATTATGAGTCGCTTGCTCTACCACTGAGCTACACCGCCATGGTGAACACCTTCATCCTGCAGGAAAATATTTCCTCCAGACATGAATGGAGCCCCCTGACAGAATCGAACTGTCGACCTTTTCCTTACCATGGAAACGCTCTGCCGACTGAGCTAAGGGGGCATATCCCAGCATCAAGCACGTCAATATTTCGTTGTGCTCTCCGTTGCGGACTTCAATAATGTAACCTGACACCTCCACTTTGCACAAATCGCCACGTCAGCGCCCCATAAGCGAGGAAATTTCTGGGGCTTATACGATGCTGACCCTCTCCGCCCGCTGTGCTTGAATGAAAGGCATGTTAGATCATAAAGACTGTCTTTCTATCGACGCCGCGAAGCTCTACTACAACTCCGGGTTTTCGCAGGCGGAGGTGGCGGCACACCTGGGAATTTCCCGGCCGACGGTCTCCAAATTGCTCGCCCACGCCGCCGAGCGCGGCTTTGTCACCGTGAGCATTACCGATCCCCGCGAGCAGTCCGATGAGCTGGTTTCTGCGCTCTGCGAGCGCTTTTCGCTTGCCGATGCCCGCGTCACCGCCACCCCTCCCGGCGGCTCCCTGCTTGCAGATCTAGGCAGCGCTGGCGCCGCCCTATTGGAAGAGCTCATTACCGATCACACTTCGGTAGGCTTGTCCTGGGGCGAAACCATGTCCGCGGTGGCCTCCCATTTGCGCAAGCGGCCACTGGATGGCGTGGACATCATCCAGCTCAAGGGCGGGCATTCCCACTCGGATCGCTCCACCAAGGATCTGCAGACTATGCAGGCGTTTACCCAGGCTTTTAATGCCGAGGCACACCTGCTTCCCCTCCCGGTCATCTTCGATTCCGTTGAAGCCAAGGAATGGGTCTCCCGCGATAGGCATATTGCCAAGATTTTGCAGTTGGGGGCATCAGTAAGCGTGGCAGTATTTACCGTCGGCGCCATGGAAAAAGAATCGCTCGCGCTTAACTTGGGACATCTCACCGAAAGCGAAGAGGAAGAATTGCTCACCAATGCGGTGGGAGATGTATGCTCGCGCTTTTTCACCGCCCAAGGCGATGTTGCCAGTCAGGCGGTGGATGAGCGCACCGTTGGCATTAGCCTGAGCGATTTAACAACGCGCCCCACCCGCGTCTTAGTAGCCGGCGGTGCCCATAAGGCCGAGGCTCTACAGGTCGCTTTGGATATGGGCCTTGCCACCCACCTAGTCACGGATCAAACCACGGCGCACAAGCTGGTGAACTCTACAGAGAGTCACCTTCCTCACCATTAATGCACATTTGTTAATTATTTCATTGACATTGGTGCCACGGGGGCTAAACTGACTGGTGACACAGTCCACCAGTCAACGTTGAGGAGTACTCCATGTCTCAGACCGAGATTTCCACCCCGCACATCAATCCGCATGGCGCCCCCATCGCAGAGACCGTTTTGCTGCCCGGCGATCCCCTCCGCGCCAAATTCATCGCGGATACCTTCCTGGAAGATGTCGTCCAATTCAATGAAATCCGCAACATGCTGGGCTTTACCGGCACCTACAACGGCAAGCCCATCTCCGTTATGGGCACGGGTATGGGAATTCCCTCTATCGGTATCTACTCCTGGGAATTGATCCATAAGTTCGGTGCGAAGAAGCTCATCCGCGTCGGCTCCATCGGTGCTATGCAGGAAGACATCGAATTGCACGACGTCATCGTGGCAGCTTCTGCTTCTACCGATTCCAACTTCCTGTCACAGTATGACCTGCCTGGTACCTACGCCCCCACCGCATCCTGGAAGCTGCTCAAGGCGCTGGTAGATGAGGCCGAGCGCCAGGAGACCCCGATTCACGTGGGCAATATCCTAAGCACCGACACGTTCTACCACATGGACCAGACCGTCAACGGCCGCTGGGCACACATGGGCGTGCTTGGCGTGGAGATGGAATCCGCCGCGCTCTATGCCACCGCCGCCGAGGCTGGCGTGGATGCATTGGGCCTATTTACCGTCTCAGACAATGTGGTCAACGGCACCCAGCTTTCTGCCGAGGACCGCCAGAGCGCATTCCACACCATGATGAAACTCGCTTTGCCGCTTAACGCAGTCGACTAAGCTCCTCCTCCCACAAAGGACTACTACTTCAATGCTGAAAAAAGTTAAGGCCATGCCGGGGGATCGCACCCAGGTCAACCCCAAGGCGGCCGTCCCTATCCTCCTTTTCGTCTTCGTCTTCTCCCTCATCATTGACAATGGGTTCAAGACGATGACCATGCCGATCGCGGAAGCGCTGGAGATCTCCGATAAGACCGCTTCGCTGCAGGCCTCCCTTGCTGGCGTCATCATTGGTATCGGCGCCGTCGTCTACGCCGCCTTGGCAGACTCCATCTCTATTCGGAAGCTCATGCTTACCGGCATAGTTTTTGTGGCCGTAGGCTCCATCTTGGCCTTCATCTTCTCTGGTTCATGGGCCATGGTGCTGACCGGCCGCCTGATTCAAACCACTGGTTTGGCCGCCGCTGAGACGCTCTACGTTATCTACGTGACCAAACATTTGAGCGAGGATGACCAAAAGACCTACCTCGGCTTTTCCACCGCTGCCTTCCAGGCCGGCCTGCTCATTGGCGCGCTGACCTCCGGGTTCATCTCCACCTATGTGTCCTGGACGGCGATGTTCCTCATCCCACTTATCCTCCTGCTCACCATTCCGCCCATCATTAAGAATGTGCCAGAAGATGAGGCCGTGGAGGGTCACCTGGACGCACTTGGCCTGTTCTTTGTCGCCCTCTTCGCCAGCGCCCTCATCTTGTTTATGCAGGATTACCTCTGGTACTGGCTCGTCGTGGCGGCCATTGGCTTAGTCCTGTTCATCGTGCACATCAAGAACGCGAAGAACCCAGTGGTCACCCCGGATTTCTTTACCAATGGACGCTACGTGTGGACCATCGTCATGGTGCTCTTTGTCTATTCCACCCAGCTGGGCTTTATCTTCCTGCTTCCCTATGCAGCCCAGGACATGCACGGGATGAGCCTTGACCGCGCTTCGTTGTTGCTCATTCCTGGGTATGCCTGCGCCGTGCTCGTCGGTGTTTTATCCGGCAAGATCGGCACGGTGCTCTCGTCTCGATCCACCATCTATACTGCTTTTGCTTTGGTTGCAGGTTCCTTATTCATTGCCGCGCTCTTTGCACAGGTTCACGTGGCCGTGCTTGTTATCACCATCATTGCCTTTGCCAGCGGCTTTTCCCTGATGTACGCACCACTGGTCAATAAGGCGCTGCGCAATATCACCGCAGCCAAGTCCGGTATCGCCATCGGCTTTTATAACCTCACCATCAATATCGCCATCCCGCTGGGCATTGCGTACACCGCCAAGCTGATGGAGTCCACCAGCTACACCACCACCCTGCTCATTCTCACCGTCATCGCCCTCTTCGGTTCCGCGCTGTACATCATTTCGGATCTAAAGATGGCTAAAAACGAACCCGCCCCAGTTTCCTAAAGGAGAAAATCATGACTTCCCAGAACCTCACCCGCTCAGACGTTGCTTCCTACATCGACCACACCCTGCTCAAGCCGGAGGCCACCCCGGAGCAGTTCCGCGCCCTGGTAGAAGAGGCCACCGAGCTTGGCACCTACGCCGTGTGCGTCTCCCCTTCCGCCCTGCCGCTCGAGACCCCAGAGTCCCTCCACGTCGCCACGGTCGTGTGCTTTCCTTCCGGCGCCGACAAGCCGGAAATCAAGGCCGCTGAGGCAGCCCGCGCGGTTGCCGATGGTGCCGAGGAAGTAGACATGGTCATCAACATCCCGCTGGCCATCGAGGGCCGCGCCGAGGAGCTGCAGGAAGAAATCCAGGCCGTGCGCGATGCCATCCCAGGCAAGGTGCTCAAGGTCATCATCGAGTCTGCCGCGCTTTCCGATGCCGCCATTGTCCTCGCCTGCCAGGCTGCCGCTGCCGCCCAGGCGGACTTTGTAAAAACCTCCACCGGTTTCCACCCCGCTGGCGGCGCCTCCACCCACGCGGTCAAGCTTATGCGCGAGACCGTAGGCGACAAGCTAGGTGTGAAGGCCTCCGGCGGCATCCGCACCGCCGAGGATGCCCTCGCCATGATCGAGGCCGGCGCCAGCCGCCTGGGGCTGTCCTCCTCAGCCAAGATCCTCGAGGAGCTTTAAGCCATGTCTGTGGATAAGACCTTTGATATCGACTACGCCCGTACCTGGGCCGAACACGATCCGGATGCGGACACCGCCCGCCAGGTGCTCACGTGGATCGAGGAAGATAACTCCGAAGAACTCGCCGCCGCCTTCGCGGGCCCCCTGAACTTTGGTACCGCGGGCCTGCGCGCCGCCGTGGGCGCGGGCGAATCCCGCATGAACCGCGCCGTGGTCATCCGCACCACCTACGGGCTTATTACCTGGCTCAAGCAGCAGGTCGATACCCCGGTCGTTGTCGTCGGCTGCGATGCCCGCCACGGCTCCGCGCAGTTCCAGCGCGATGCCGCGCAGGTTATCTCCGCCGCTGGTGGAAAGGCCCTGGTTCTGCCCGCGCAGAACCCGACCCCACTGACGGCCTTCACGGTCCGTTCCCTGGGCGCGGACGCCGGCATTATGGTTACCGCCTCCCACAACCCGCCTGCCGATAATGGCTACAAGGTGTATCTGGGTGGCCGCGTTGCCACCGGCCCGGGCGAGGGCGTGCAGCTCATCTCCCCAGCCGATAAGGAAATCGCCGCCGCCATCGCTAAGGCCCCCTATGCCGATAAGGTCCCGCTCACCTCTGATCACATCGAGGACGTCGATACCCGCGCGGAGTACCTCGACCGCGCCACCACGTTGGTCGGTGAAAATACCGATATCACCATCGCTCTGACCGCCATGCACGGCGTGGGTGCCGAACTGGGTAAGGAACTGCTGTCTCGCTGCGGCTTTAATGTCTCGCTGGTGCCGGAACAGGCCGCTCCTGACCCAGATTTCCCCACGGTGTCCTTCCCCAACCCGGAAGAGCCCGGCGCCCTAGACCTTGGTATTCAGCATGCCGAAAAAATCGGTGCCGATATCCTTATCGCTTACGACCCTGACGCCGATCGCTGCGCCGCCGCCGTGCCCACCGATGGCACCTGGCGCCAGCTCAGTGGCGATGAGACCGGTGCCTTGCTTGGCGATTACCTTGCTCGCCGCGGCGCTACCGGCAACTTCGCCAACTCCCTCGTATCGTCCCGCCTGCTCGGGCGCATCGCCGAGCACTACGGCCTCGGCCACGAGGAAACCCTGACCGGTTTCAAGTGGATCGCCCGCACCCCGGAGCTTGCCTTCGGCTACGAAGAAGCTATTGGTTTCTGCCCCGATCCCAACGCAGTGCGCGATAAGGACGGCATCTCCACCTCCGTGGTGCTCGCCAGCCTCGCCGCCGAATGCAAGGCAGCCGGAAGCAGCCTCCTGGACCGCTTGGATGATATTTACGCCATGGTCGGTGCCCTGCACACCCAGCCGCTGACCTTCCGCGTCGAGGACTTGAGCCTGATTGCCCAAGCAATGGACAAGGTCTCTACCACCCCGCCGACCGAGCTCGCCGGCTCCCCGGTGTCCAAGGTGGAAAAGTTTGCCCAAGGCTCGAAGTTCTTCACCGATAACGATGACCGCGTCATCGTTCGTCCCTCCGGCACCGAGCCCAAGCTCAAGTGCTACCTAGAGTCCCCCGACGCCGGTCGCCTCGATGCCATCGCGGCCGACCTGCGCGATTACTTCGGGCTCTAAGCTACTCTTGCAAAAGCCAAGCAGTAAGCTCTTGTACTGCTTGGCTTTTGCCTCCCGCATAGCTCTCTTCCAGTTCTAAGGCCACCGATTCAAAGATTTTCTCAGAAAGTGCCTTAGCCCTATCCGCTGTAATTTGGCCGCGAAGATCATCTAGTGGAACAGCAAAGGCAACATCTCTGCTCGGCCTCATCCAATAAGACCGCATATCCGCAGCGTAAACTTTGGGAAACGTACCTGAGATTTGGGATTCAAGCACTACATTGCCAAAAAATAGTGTGGTTAGCCGCTTTTCTTCCATGCCCTTCATCGTATGTGAAATGAAACCCTGGAAGACGCCCCTCTCCCAAGATGAGACGGTGCCTGATACTTCTCAAAGGGCACGAAAAGCCGATTCAAAAAGCATTAGACGAGCCAAACCGACTACTTGAACAAGCACAAGAGATGTTCAATATTCCGATACCCCGGGATCTGGGTTTGTCGATTGTTAAGAGATCAAGAGTAGAGAATTCCCTCAACAGCGAATATCAACTATTTAATGGTGATATGACACGTGCCATCGGTACCAGAGCGACCTTTGGCAACGATTTCAGCACGGTCCAAATCCCCGTTATAGGTACTGGCTCCAGTTTGGATACTAGTTGTTGTGCTGGACAGTTCAACGCTATCCTCCTGCACAACTTCGTCGCCATTCATATATTTGATGATTAATTCATCACCGGGTTGACCTTCATAGTGAATGTGGGGCGTATTCTTCTCGTTATCCATTTTCACCACTTGCGGATCGCACTCCCCTTCAGCCGTAACATTCCCAAGTATTGGAGCGTCTGAGGGACGGGGCTCAAAACTCTCCAGAGAAGTATCGCCATTATTCGGTACCTCAGATTCTGCAGAGGGCTCAGGGTCTTGCACACCACAACCTACGAGCATTAATGGTAAGCAAACAGTACTGATAGCAAGCTTATTCAACCGCATGCAGACACCTTATCAATCGTTCACGTCCTGAAAACTAACCTTATTCTGGGCTATAACGAGCATCTGTTAGTCCTATTCAAGGTGTGCCGCGTCCCATTGAGCTTTCAGATCCGCCCTGCAGGAGAAAACGACGAAGCCCCACAAGCTTGTGCTTGTGGGGCTCTGTGTTGTGCCAGGTAGAAGATTCGAACTTCTGAAGGCAATGCCGGCGGATTTACAGTCCGCTCCCTTTGGCCGCTCGGGCAACCTGGCATGCACTCTGTGGTGCGTGTATGTACTTTACTATGAAGCACCCACCTACCTCCAAATCGCCAGCGCAGCGGGGAGAAATGGGGTGTGTAGGAGGGGACACCAACAAGCAGCTAGCCCACGCGGCGAACGGTGTAATCCGCGAGCTGGCGCAGCGCTTGGCTGGCAGAATTTTCCGGCAGTACGGAAAGCTGTTCTTCTACGGTGCGCAGGTAGGCGTTAATGTCCTCTAGTGCCCTCTGACGGCCGCCAGACTGGCGCAGGAGCTCGATGGCACGCTCGACCTCAGCATCGGTTTCTAGGGGGCCTGTCAGCAGCTCACGCAGCTGGTCGCCCACCTCGCCGTCCTCTTCCAAGGCGTAGAGGACCGGGAGGGTAAACACGCCCTCGCGCAGGTCGGTTCCCGGGGTCTTTCCGGAGTCCTTCGGGTCGGAGAAGATATCAATGACATCGTCCACGATCTGGAAGATCATGCCAATGGCACCGCCGATGCGGCTCAACGCAGCAGCGTATTCTTCAGAAGCGCCCGAGTGATATGCGCCGAGGTAGCCGGCAGAGGCGATAAGCACTGCGGTCTTTTCCTGAATAACGGCCATGTAGTGGTCCACGGGGTTAGCTTCGCCGGCACCGATGGTCTCGCGCATCTGGCCGGTCACCAACTCTTCAAAGGTATCCGCAAAGTGGCTTACGGTATGGGTATCTAGTTGGCTCATCAGGCGAGAGGCATGCGCGAGAAGGGCATCGCCGGCAAGGATGGCTACGGAATTATTCCACCGAGAGTTGGCGGATTCCACGCCGCGGCGGCGGTCCGCCTCATCCATCACATCATCGTGGTACAAGGTGGCAACGTGCACCATCTCCACAACGGTGGCGGACTTAATAACCTCTTCACAGCCCGGATTGGTGCCGTACTCAGAGGCAAGCAGTGCCATCATCGGACGAAAGCGCTTGCCACCTGCCTTGGACAGATGGCTTACCTTGTCCTTCAAGAAGTCCTGGCCGCGGTCAGTTTCACTGCGCAGCTTTTCTTCTACTGCTTCCATGCCCGCGCCAATGCGTTCATTAAGCTGTGGATCACCAAGATCCACGTGAGTGGCATGCGAGTGGCCGTGAGTCATTAAATAGCGTTCCTTGCAATTAAAAGCCAGAGATAATCGTTTATCTACCGTAGTCCAAACCAGCCCCCTTAACACACTTGAGGGGTTGAACTAGTGCAATGATAGTCCCTATGTCGGAACAGATCGATTCCCCCCGCCCTGTCGAAGTCGCCATCATCGGTGCAGGACCCGCAGGAAGTGCCGCGGCCATCCACGCCGCCCGCGCTGGCTATGAGACTGTCCTCGTTGATTCAGCCACCTTCCCCCGCGATAAAACCTGCGGCGATGGGCTCACCCCGCGGGCAATGCACCAGCTAGACAAGCTCGGCATCACCGTTAACGCCTCCTACCGCAACCGCGGGCTCAAGCTGCACGGCTACGGCGGAGACGTCACCGCCCCGTGGCCGCAAACCTATCCTTCCCAGTTGGGCACTGCCCTGCCGCGCTTTAGGCTCGATGCGCAGCTGGTAGAGGCTGCCACCGCCGCAGGTGCCACGCTTATATCCGGTACCCCCGCAAGCGCCCCGGTGATGGAGGGCAACCGGGTGGCCTCGTTTCGCATCGGCGAGCAGATTATTCGGCCGAAATGGCTCATCGTGGCCGATGGCGTGCGTTCTACCTTTGGCAAGCAACTGGGCCGCACCTGGCACCGGGATGAGGTCTATGGCATCGCCGCGCGCTCCTACGCTGCCTCCCCTCGAGCAACCGAGCCATGGATGCACTCGCACGTGGAATTAAAAGATGAAGATGATGCAGTCCAGCCCGGCTACGGGTGGATTTTCCCGTTGGGTGCAGAGCTAGGGCAGGTCAATATCGGCGTCGGCGCGCTATCGACCGCGCAGCGGCCGGCCAAGATTAATACCAAAAAGTTGCTGGAGTTCTACGCCGCCCAGCAGCGCGCGGAGTGGGGCCTTGGGGACATCGAACACGTCACCTCTGCCCTGCTGCCCATGGGTGGGGCGGTCTCTAATGTAGCGGGGGCCAATTGGATGCTCATTGGCGATGCCGCCGCTTGCGTGAATCCTTTAAACGGCGAGGGCATCGACTACGGCCTCGAGACCGCTGCGCTTGCGGTGGGCATGCTCGGGCCGAAGGATTTCACCCTCGCGTGGCCAGCTACCCTGCGCGAGCACTACGGCGAATCCTTCCTGCTCGCGCGCACGGCCGCCCGCCTGTTGACCTACCCGCAATTCCTGCCCGTGGCGGGCCCATTGGCACTGCGCGGGCCGGTGGGCCGCTTGCTGATGCCCGCCGCGGCCCGCCTTATGGGCAACCTCATCACGGAGGAGGACCGCGACCTTATCGCCCGCCTGTGGCGCACGGCCGGCCGCAGCGTAGGCGCAATCCGGCGCAATACGCCCCTGTGGGCCTCCACCGCGGCGGTCTAGGAGGGCTCTGCAAGGGGTTTTACTTCGGGGCATCGGCAAGCGGCTTCGTTGCCGAGTGCAAGGCGACGATGCCTAGGGTGAGGTTTTGCCAACCCGCGTCGGCCCAACCATTGCGGTTGATGGCCGCCGCCAACTCCTCTTGGCCAGGCCAAGCGCGGATGGATTCCGCGAGGTAAATATAGGCATCCGGGTTGGAGGAGACCACGCGCGCAACCGGGGGCAGCAGGCGCATGAGGTATTCCTTGTACACGGTGCCAAATACCGGGACGATGGGCGTGGAAAATTCCGCCACCGCCAGGCGCCCGCCCGGCTTGGTCACGCGCGCCATTTCCCGCAGCCCCAGCTCGTAATCGTGGATATTGCGCAGGCCATAGGAGATGGTGACGGCGTCAAACGTATTATCCGCAAAGGGCAATTTCATGCCATCGCCGGCCACCTTAGGCACGTCGCGCTCGCTTCCGGCGGCGAGCATGCCGCGGGAAAAATCGCAGGCTACGCACCACGCACCGGACTTGGACAGCTCTTCAGTGGACACCGCGGTTCCGGCCGCGAGGTCGAGGACCTTCTCCCCCGGTTGCAGGTTAAGGCGCTCGCGGGTGCGCTTGCGCCAGCGCTTGTCCTGCCCAAAGGACAGGATGGTATTGGTGAGGTCGTATTTTTCGCCGACGGCGTCAAACATGCGCGCGACGTCGAAGGGCTTTTTATCCAGATCTGCCTTAGACACAAATGCCTAGTCTAGGCTACGCGCGCCCCAAGGGCACGAGCCGCCCACCGTGGCAGCTCCGGGCGCTGCCCCAAAATGGTCAGCGGCACCCGGCGGGTATCTTCCAGTACCTCTTCGTAGTAGCCCACCAGCTGCTCGCACAGCGCGGTCCACGTCTTCGAAGAAATGGATGCGCGGGCATTATCGCGCAGTTCGGAGTGCACCTCTGGGTTGAGGAGCGCATCGACGGCATTGGGCAGGTCCTCGACAAAGCTATCCACGTCTAACAGCAGGCCGTTATAGCCTTCCTGGATAAGGTCCACGGGCCCTCCTGCCCGTGGGCCGATGGTGGGCACGCCCGAGGCTTGGGCCTCCTGGATGGACTGGCAGAAGGTCTCAAATTCGCCGGCGTGCACAAAGACATCAAGCGAGGCATAGGCCTGAGCTAGCTCCTCACCGCTCAGCGCGCCGGTAAACACGGCGTTGGGAAGCTGCGCCTCCAATAGCGGGCGTTCGGGTCCGTCACCAACGATGACCAGCTGAATATCCTCGCGGCCATTGAGCGCGGACAGGCGGTGCACGCCCTTTTCCGCGGCCAAGCGGCCGACGAAGCCGACGATGTTCTTCTTTCCGCTCCGGTCCCAGCTGCGCCGCAGGGTGGCAGAGCGCTTTTCGGGATGGAATAGCTCGGCATTGACGCCGCGGCCCCAGTGGCGCACGTGCTTGATGTGGTGTTTTTCCAACTCCCGGATGGTCAGCGAGGACGGTGCCAAGGTCATCTGGCAGGAATTGTGGATGGTACGCAACCACTCCCACACGCCATAGGCCAAGGCGGAGGCGTGGTACTTGGTGGCGAACCCGGCGACATCGGTTTGATAGAGCGCCACTGCCGGAATGCGCTGTTGGCGGGCCGAAAATGCGCCCGCCGCACCCAGCACGAACGGGCTGGCTAGGTGGATGATATCGGGCTTAAACTTCCGCAGCGCGTCATCCACGGCCGTGGTAGGCACGCCCACCGGCAGCGAATCCACCAGCGGCACGCGCACGGTGGGCACGCGGTAGATGGGAAAGCCCAAATAATCAGGGATTTCTTCTTGACCCTCGCGGGCACCGGGGGCGATGACAATCGCATCGTGTCCGGTTTCGTGCAGGTGCTCTAAAACGCGCAGCACCGAGTTTGTCACGCCATTGACATTAGGGAGGAACGATTCGGCCACGATTGCAACTCGCATGCCACCATAATGGCTTATTTTTCTCGGCCTTTGGTGAATCCAATGAAAAATCTAGGTAAATTATTTTTCAGCGGGTTTTTCAGCGCGGCGGGTGGTCAGGTTAATGAGCCGCCACAAACCCACGGCGGCAAGCGTCGACACGATGGCCACGGACAGCGCCGGTATGACCGCCAAGGTCCATTCGCGGCCTTCTACCTTCACCAAATCCGGATTATCCTCGGCGTACTGCACCCACACCTGCTGGCCCTCACCCAGGTCGGTGGGATAGAGCAATCCTTGCCGCGGGGAATGATAGATCCCGTCACTATCTTGAAAATCCACGGTAGTGCGCAGCACGCCGACGTCCTTGACCGTTGCCAAGGCCCGGCTAGGCTGCGCGGAAATGGCGCGGTCATTGAGGAATGGCCCCACCACGAGGCCCACCGAGCCCACGATCAGCGCCACATAGACGGCCAGCACGAGCTGGTGCAGCCGGCGCCGAAACACCGCGGGCGTATAGCGCGGGGCCACTTACTGGCCCACCTTCTGCGTGAGCTTATCCTGCAGCGCCCGGCGCGTAGCACGGGTGGTCTGCGCTTCTACGATGGTGATGCCCGTGGAGTATTCCTTAAGCTCTGCCAGGGTATCCAGCAGCTCCTGCGGGGTGGTCACCAAGCGGTAGTCTGCGCCATACGCCTCTGCCAGCTTGCCGATGCCCACCCCATGCGGCGTGCCAAAGGCCGGCTCAAAGGCATCGCGAAGCGCGGGCGCGCCTTGCTCCAGGGTCTCGAAGATGCCGCCGCCATTGTCATTGGCCACAACGATGGTGAGGTTCTCCGGCCGCGGCTGATCCTCCGGGATCAGCAGACCGTTGGCATCGTGCAGGAAGGTCACATCCCCTACCAGGGCCATCACGCGTGGGGCACGCCAATTGGTGGGATCCAACGATTGCGTGGCCAGGGCGACACCGATGGCTTGGGAGACGGTGCCATCGATGCCCGCCACCCCGCGCGGGGCGTAGGTATCCACGCCGTCAAAGGGCAGCCCGATGAGGGAGGCATCGCGCACTGGATTCGAGGCGCCGAGTACCACCGTGTCATTGACCGCGAGCGTATCGCCTACCGCCGCCGCTACGTGCAGGCCGGTGAACCCGAGTTCTTCATCCTCCAGGGTTGTGCGCACGGCCTCGCCGGCCATGTCGGTCGCTCCTTGGCAGATCTTGAGCCACTCGCGGCTTGGCTCCCCGGTGGTCTTGACGGTGGTGCCAAGGCGCGCGTTATCCCCGCGCTGGTTGGTAAAGTCCGCCGTGCGCGAGAGCACCACCAGCTCGATATCCGGGTCATTCATCAGCGCAAGCACGCCGCGGTGCAGCGTGGGATGGCCCACCACGATGACCTGCTCGACCTTGGTATTGACCACGTAGTCATTCGCGGAGACCTGCGCCTTGCGGAAAATATGCGCCGCAGCCGGGTGCACGGGGTGGAACGGCCCCGGCGCGGAGGGCTCCGCGATGGTCGGCACGTCTTCTAAGCCCTCGACCTCCCAGGCCTCATCGCCGGCGATAACAAGGGTATTTTTGCTCAAGTCCACCGCGACCTCGCCGTGGTCATAAAACCGCGGGGTGGCCGCGCGGGTGCCATCGCCACCTACCCGCTCCGGCAGGCTATCTCCTACCAGGGGTGCGTCAAAGGCGATATTGATGTGTACCTGGAGGTCGCGCTCAAACCGCTCTGCAATGGCGGCGATATCCTCTTCCGCATTGACCTGGGTGGTATCCGCATAGACGCCGAAGATGCCATCTTGCACGATGGTTTGGGAGGCACCGGTGCCGATTAGCCGCTCCGGGCGGTCCGCGCTGATTATGGCCAGCGGGGTATGCGAATAGTGCGCCTCAACCACCGCGGGCAGCGTATTGGCCACGGCCGTGCCGGAGGTCATCACCACCCCGACGTGGCGGTGCTGCACGCGCGCCATGCCCAAGGCAGTAAACGCGGCGCCGCGCTCATCAATGCGCGTATGCACCCGGATATCCTCGCGCGCGAGGAGCGCGAGCGACAGCGGTGCGTTGCGGGATCCCGGGCACAGCACCACATCGGTAAGGTGGCGCGCCAATTGGGCGGCCACCTGTTCAGCCAGCTGCATCGATTCATTCATGCTGCCAGATTTTACCTACTGCGGCGCGGCGGCTGGCAATCGGCAATCCTGCCAGGCCGCGCCACTCCGCCGCTACTACTGTCTAGCCCTGCTGCTGGTCGCCGCTATTGCCAAATAGATCCCGCAAGAGGCGTTCCACGTCGAGGTCATCGCCTTCTTCCAGGCGGTCCTGGATGTCCGGTGGCAGCTCGGTAGGAATATCTTCGGGGAGCTCGTCTTGCAGGTTCGGCAGATTGCGCAAACGCTCAGAAATATCAGGGCCGGAATCCTCAGTTTCGGTCACCGTGGTGGGCACCTGCGTGGTCGTGGTTTCCGTCACCGGTTCTGGTGCCGGCTTATCGGCATCGCTTGCCGCATTGCGCCACAGGAAGAACAGGGCGCCCGCCGCCAGGATGGCAACCACGGCGATGGCGGCGAAGACCCCGGCCATCCCGCCGTTTTTCTTTGCCCTACCGCGCTGGTCCGGGTCATAGTCCGACGGCACCGGCTCATATTGCTGCTGAGCGTATTGTTGCTGGCCATACTGTTGTTGACCGTACTGCTGTTGGCCATACTGCCCGCCGGGCTGCTGGTAGTTTTGTTGGTAATTCTGCTGGTAATCGGTGTTTGCGTCGAATTGCCGCGTCTCATTCTGCGGCTGCTGCGCGCCCGGGAAATACTGCTGCGGGCGCTGGTTGCGGGCATTACCACCCGCATTATCTGGAACGCGGCCTATCTGGCGCGTGGCATCCTCGGCGGGGCCAGACCACTGGCGGGTCTCGTCAGTGCCGCGGTCCTCATTATGAGAGCCTTTTCGGCCATTGGAACCGTTTTCACCAAAGCCATTATTTGTCATGCCTACCAGCTGTACCTCATTTTCCTGTGAGATCCCAGAGAATTTCCCAGATGCCAGCGTTGAACCGGAGGGAGAGGATGCTAGCTCTGAGGCTGACGTGCCCGCAGCGCCCTACCGGTCGCGGTATCTTCTGCGGCCAGCTGGCTTGGGGTGGCATCCGCGATGATCTGCCCGCCATCCGCACCGGCGCCAGGGCCCATCTCGATAATCCGGTCCGCGCTCGCCAGAACGTTGAGATCGTGTTCGATGACGATCACGGTATGCCCGGCATCGACGAGCTTGTGCAGCTCCGCATTGAGAAGGGCAATATCGGCCGGGTGCAGGCCGGTGGTGGGCTCATCCAGCATGTAGACCGTGTGCCCGCGCCGCGAATTGCGGGAGCGCTGCAGCTCCGTGGCGAGCTTGATGCGCTGCGCCTCGCCGCCGGAAAGCTCCGGCGCGCCTTGCCCCAAGCGAAGGTAGCCCAGGCCCACGGCCTGCAGCGTGGCGATGGCGCGGTGGATCTTTGGTTCCTCGGCAAAGAACTCGGCGGCCTCATCCACGGTAAGCTCCAGCACCTCTGCGATGCTGCGCCCGTGCCAGGTCACCTCGAGGGTCTCATCGTTGAAGCGGGCACCGCCGCATTGCGGGCAGGTGGTATAAGAACCTGGCAAAAAGACCAGCTCAACCTCGATTTTTCCGGCGCCACCGCAGGTGGGGCACTGACCCTGCTTGACGTTGTAGGAAAAGCGCGAGACCGTCCACTTGCGCTCCTTGGCCTCCGGGGTGGAGGCAAAGAGCTTGCGCACGTTATCAAAAAGGCCGGTATAGGTGGCCAGCGTGGACCGCGGGGTGCGGCCAATGGGCTTTTGGGAAATCTGCACCAGACGGGAGACCTTATCCAGGCCCTCTACCCCGGCAAGCGAGAACTCGTGGCCGGCTTCGTCTGCATCATCTTTATCCTCATCGGCCACGGCGGTAGCGGACTCTTTGAGGGTTTCTGCCAGCACGGTGCTCACCAGAGTCGATTTACCGGAGCCCGATACGCCGGCCACAGCGGTAAATTGCCCCAGTCCAAAGTCCACATCGAGCCCGTCGATGCTGCGCGCGGAAATGCCGCGCAGGCGGAGGTGGTTGGAGGGGGTACGGGGGGCATCGGCAAGCGCGAGCTCACGCTGCGCCAAGGCGCGGGCGGTGGGGGTATCGGCGTCGTAGTCCTGGACCGGCCCGGAATAAACCACTTTGCCGCCGCCCTCGCCGGCGTAGGGGCCAACGTCCACGAGCCAATCCGCCTGGGCCACCAGATCCATATCGTGTTCTACCAGCAGCACCGAATTGCCGGCGGCGATGAACCGGCGGCACATCTCCAGTACCGCCCCGCGCTCATCGGGGTGCAGGCCGGCGGACGGCTCATCGAGCACATACGCCACGCCAAAGAGGCCGGAACGAAGCTGGGCGGCGAGCCGGATGCGCTGCAATTCACCCGCCGAGAGGCTCTGGGTGGGCCGGTCCAGGCTCAGGTGCGCCAACCCCAGCTCTAGGGCGGAGGTCAGCGCCGGCAGTACCTGCTTGAGCAGCAGATCCTCAGCGGAATTCTCCTCCGGTTCTTGCGCGCTAAGCACCTCATAGACCTGGTCCAGCGGCAGCGCGCCCAGCTTGTCGATGCTCATTCCCGCATACGTCACCTTGAGCGCCCGCGGGTTCAACCGCCGGCCGTGGCAGGTATCGCACTCGCGGGATTCCATGAAGGACAACGTGCGCTTGCGCAGCGATTCCGATTGGGTCTCCTGCAGCGTCTTGGTGAGGTAGCCGGCTACCGAGCGCCACGTGCCCTCATAATTGCGCTGGATCTGGTCCGCACCGCGCAGCGGTTTTACGGTGACCACGGGGCGTTCTTCTGTAAATAGGATCCAGTCGCGGTCTTCCTGCGGCAGGTCTTGCCAGGGCGAATCCAGGTCATAGCCTAAGTTCATGAGGATATCGTGGAAATTCTTCCCGGCCCATGCACCGGGCCAGGCCTTAATGGCGCCTTGCTCAATGGACAAGGTGGGATCGGGCACCATCGATTGCTCGGTGGGCTCGTGCACCACGCCCGCGCCTTGGCACTGCGGGCACATACCCTCAGGGGTATTCGGCGAAAATGCATCCGAGTAGAGGCCCTCCGGGTTATCCCCGGCGCGCGAGTACAACAGGCGCACGCTATTAGATAGCGCGGAGACCGTGCCCACCGTGGAGCGCGCCCCGCCGCCAGAGGTGGATTGCTGCAGCGCCACCGTGGGCGGCAAGCCCTCCACCTGGCTTACCTGTGGGTCCACCGCGGAGCTAATGAGCCGGCGCGCAAACGGCGCCACCGATTCCAGGTAGCGGCGCTGCCCTTCCCCGTGGATAGTGCCAAAGGCCAGGGAGGATTTTCCGGAACCGGATACTCCCGTCACCGCCACGAGTTGGCCGCGCGGCATATCCACATCGACATTGCGCAGGTTGTGTAAGTGGGCATCGCGAACCTTAATTGTCATGTCCGCGATCTTACCCGCGCGCGAGTCCTCCGAGGCAACGCCGGAGCCCATCACCCCCGCACCCTCCGCACCGCGCCTGACCTACCGATCTGTCTACCGTTTTTCCTGCCAAAAAATTAATTTCACGGTCTCCCGAGGAGTTCCGGCTGGAGAGCGTGCCTCGCCACCACAAAGCCACAGCCGCTGCATATTTAGCCACCACACTTACTGATAGACTTCATTGTCTATTATGACGATTCCGCTTGGTCTATAAGCTAGAAGGTAGGGCTCCGCGTTGACCGATAACACTTCATCCATCGCGCTGATTGGACTTGGCCCCCGCGGCATTTCCGTCCTCGAGCGCCTCGTGGCACAACTTAATACTGTGTCTCACCCACCAGAAAAGCTGACGCTGCATCTCATCGATGACGCGCAGCATGGCGGCGGCAAGATTTGGGATATCAACCAACCCAAGTACCTGTGCATGAATACCTTCGCGCACGGCATGACGCTGTTTTCTGAACCCGGCTCCACCGTGGAGGCCCCAGTGGTTGAAGGCCCCACCATCTACGAGTGGATCCGCCTGACGCTTGGCGATGCCACCGTTCCCGCCGGTGCCCGCGATTACGTCGCCGCCCACCCACTCGATCCGCAGGTCCTTGAAGAATTCGGCCGCGCAGAGCTGGAGAAATTGCGCCCCGAATCCTATTTGCCGCGCGCGCTCTACGGCCACTACATCCTGTGGGTCTTCCGCTCGGTCCTGCAGGACGTACCGGAGTGGGTAGAGGTCAAGCAACACCACGCCCGCGTGGTGGATATTGAATCTCGCGATGGCGCGGATATTTTGCACCTCAACAACGACACCACCGTTGAGGCCGGCTCCACCTTGGCGATCACCGGCTGGCAAAACCAGGGTTATACCGAAAACGAGCGGTGGATCTTAAAGACCTTGGAAGATAACCCCAGCCTGCGCTGGATTCGCGCCGATAATCCCATTGACCAGGGCGTTGACTCCATCAAGGACAACGAGAAGGTCCTCGTGCGTGGCCTTGGTATGGGCTTTTTCGATATCCTCATCCTCTCCACTGTGGGCCGCGGCGGTAAATTCGTCGAGGATTCCTCCAAGCCTTGGGGCATGCGCTATGAGGCCACCGGCACCGAGCCCACCTTTGCGGCCGCCTCCCGGCGCGGCTATCCCTTCCTGCCGCAATCCGAGGAAGGCTCCCTGCCACCAGCAGCGGAGATCCCGCGCCTGAAGAAGGTCGTCGCCGAGCTATCCCACCGCACGGGCGCGCGCTCCATTAATTATGACACCGAGGTGTGGCCGGCGGTTGCCCGCGATGCCTACCAGGCCTATATCGATACCCTCGCCCGCGTCGAGCCGGAGAGCCTGCGCACCTCCCGCGAGGAGATCATCGCTGCTCTCGATGCCACCCCGGTGGATGCAGGCGTGGCCTATAGCGGCCTGGCCCAGCTCGATGAGGTCATCCGACGCTATACCACCAAGGATTTCAGCCTGCTGCGCTGGATGCACCTGCTCACGGAGGATTTTTCCAGCCAACAAGAGCTCACCGAGCACATCGTGCAGAGCCTGTGCGAGGACCTGGCAGAGGCCCAGAAGGGCCCGGATAGCCCGGTGCGCGCCGCCTTGTGGTCGGTCGGTTTCTCCCGCAAGCCCACCCAGGTCCTGGGCGCCGAGGGCCGCTATACCCTGGAGTCGCGCCACCACATGTTCGATAAGGCCATTTCCTTGGGTCAGACCACGTGCTCCGGACCGCCGCCCTTCCGCACGCAGCAATTGCTGGCGCTTGTCGATGTCGGCATCGTCAGCTTCGTCGGCGGCAACCCCGTCTTGGGCACGAATGCCGACGCCGGGGAATGGACCATCAGCTCCAGCGCCTCTGGCGGCAAGCGCATCCCGGGCACGACGCTTCTCGATGCCTGGGTGCACAAGCCCGATATCCGCCGCACCCCGCACGATTCCTTCATGCACTCCCTCGTGGAATCCGGGCGTGTGCGCGCATTTACGGAAACCGCCCGCGATGGCATCGAGGTACCTACCGGCTCGCCCGCCGAAGACCCCGATACCCGCCAGGTACACAACGCCGACGGCACCGTGGATGAGCGCCTGCACCTCGTAGGAATCCCCGCCCACGCCGAGTACCCAGATACCACCCTGGCCCCGCCGATTCCCGGCACCGATTCGTGGTTCATCCAGGAAGCCGATAAAGCCGCCGTGCACGCGGCCCAGGTAGCACTCGCGGGGCAAGCGTAGCTAGCAGCGAGGGGGTAGGCAACCGCCTGCCCATTACGCTGTTAGCAGTTCCGTTCGGAGGAGCCCAGGATTCATACCCCTAGCCCCTTGCTGGGGCAGGTTATGTTTATCTGCGTTCGGACCTGACCCCCATTTGGTGGACACCTGATATCCAGCCCAGTCGGACTGGGAAGAAAGGTAATCTACCACCATGTCCAGGTACTCCGAACAGTTCAAACGCGATGCCGTGGCCCTCTATGAAAACAATGAGAACCTCTCGCTGAACTCAGCATTAGCCGAGCTCGGCATCAATCGAGCTTCGCTGCATTCTTGGGTCAAGAAATACGGCACGGGCAAACGTGCCCGCATAAAAGCCGTGCATGAGAAAGCCCAAGCGGCGAATGATTCTGCGCGAATCCGCCAGTGAGACAAAAGAAAACGCAAAACTGCGCGAAGAACGCGACATTCTGCGTAAGGCCGCGAAATATTTTGCTTAAAGCAACTCACTGGTGATCCTCTTCCAGTTTGTCGATGACCACCGAACCGAGTACTCGGTCAAGCGGATGTGCCACGTGTTAAAGCTGAATCGTTCCTCGTTTTACAAGTGGGTGAGCACCCGTAAAAAACGCAGGTTAAAGATGTGTTCCGATGCCCTTATTGGTGCAAGAATAAAGACCATCTTTGAAGTGTCCCAGGTTTTGTTCCGTTTGAGTAGATGGGAAAATCTGGAATATGCCAAGAAAATTTGACCAGGATGCGAAGGACCGTGTGGTCCGTCTCGTGGAAGATCGCATCTTGGCAGAAAATATGTCGATGCACCCCGCGTGCCAGGCAGTAGCCCCAAAGCTGGGGGGTTTCATGGCACACGGCTCGTCAATGGACTTAAGCCTGCCCGCCGTGCAGGAAACACCCCAGAACCTGTGTGTGAAGATTTGGCCGCCGAAAATGCCAGGCTGCGCCGTGAAAATCACCAGCTACGCGATACTAATGAGCTGCTGAAGGCTGCCTCGGCTTTTTCGCCTCATGACTCGACCCGAAACGTTAAGAAATGATCCGGTTCATCGATGAATACCGGAATCGTTTCTCTGCCCGAGTTCATTTGTAAGACGTTGAAAAATAGCCGAACTGGTGGGTTTATCACCTCGCGTGGTTATCGCCAGTCCAAGGCCCGTGGATTAAGTGCTCGTCGCCTTCGTGATGCTGTTCTGGTTGAACGCATTAGTGCTGTTCATCGGGATAATTACGGTGTTTACGGCGTGCGGAAAATGTGGCATGTTCTTAACCGTGACGGAATCGATATCGGTCGTGAACACGCTACCCGGCTGATGCGCCTGGCCGGTGTTTCTGGCAAAGGCAAAGGCGGATCACCGATTACAACCCGAAAAGCTAACGTGCCTGATCTGCGCCCGGACTTGGTTGAGCGTGAATTCAAAGCTCAAGGCCCGAATAAACTGTGGGTGGCGGACATTACGTATATGCGCACGAAGAAAGGCTTTGTGTATGCCGCGTTTGTCACCGACGTTTACTCCCGACGGATCGTTGGGTGGGCGCTGTCAGATTCGATGCGGACTTCAAGCACTGCCGCTGCAAGCTCTCAACCAGGCAATCGTGTGTGCTGAGGAAACAACAGGTCTCATTCACCATTCGGATCACGGATCGCAGTATGTCAGCGTGGTCTACAACGAGCGACTTGCCCAGCATGGCATTGACGCTTCCACCGGAGAGTGTCTAATGGTTTGTGTGTGGGAACCTAACCCGCATAAGGAGATGAACCAGAATGACTACTATGGCGAGACGAGATCCGGC
>NZ_KI515777.1:280491-370269 GCF_000478175.1 Corynebacterium sp. KPL1814 | reverse complement strand
GAAACAAGCCATCAACCAAATGGCCGTAGCCTTTCCCGCCCGCTTCGACAAATACCTATAAACCTAGCCCCACACACAAACAACTTGACACGCTCAGCATGGCTGTAATAGCCATTTTTAAGTAGAACCCTCGACTACGTCCTGTCCTATCGCAGAGAGTGTCGAGTCGTTCAATGATTTCGTCTGGCATCCGTACAGACACCACACGTCCGGAAGGGTGGGGAGATTGTTTCATGTGCAGGATCCTCTCTTTGGCAGCAATGGTAAACAATGTTTACTCTCTGCGAGACTGGTGGAGTCTTTTCAAAACTCTTCAATGGCACCATGGGTAGCACGCACCAAAGAGAGGGAGGAAGGACAACCCCATGGACGCACTGCCCTTTATCGAATCACCAACCACGTGCCCGGCAGCTAGCACTCATCGCCATACCAGCCTGGATGCTCATTGCCCAGATACGGCGCGCAGGACTGGTGGCAGGAATCATCAGAGCCATCGGTGGAGTGATCGCCTGGGTGATCATCTGGTACTTCCTTACCTTCGTCGGCGTGATGATTGGCTCCATGGCCGACCACTACGAGCGCGCCACGGACGAGACCAACGACTCGCCATACTCCAACACGTATGAAGACGCGCCCGCCAACCCCGGCGAGTACTACGACCCGAACGAACAGCAGTAGTCGCTGTCACCAATGCCGAAGACTGTCTTTGTCTCTACTGACTACTGGCCACCATTGTCATGGTCACCATCGCCGTCAGCGCCACTGAGGGCGCTGGCGGCTTCGTCATCGTCCTGGCACTCACTGTCGCCAGTATGCGACTCGTCTTCTCTAGGCGAATCGTTCACACTAGGAGAAGACTCCTTAGCAGTCTTGAGCATTGCGTTGAAATCTCGCTGGCTCATACCGACGAGCTCGCGCACAAATTCCTTAGCTTCGCCTAGGTCGATAATGGACTGTGAGACTTCACCAATCTTTCCGTTCAACTCGTCTCGCTGATCAATAAGGCTGAGCAACGAGTTGGTGCTCTTTTTCCGGTCGCGCAGCTTACGCTGTCCTTCTTCGAGATGCTGACGCAGTTCCTGACGCTTCTTCAAACTTCTACTTGCGGTAACCATAAACCCACAATGCCAGCGAACACACCGCCCCGCTCCTGACACAAACACCACGCGGGAAGTTCGGCGTAATCGGAAGCAAGCAGTGGACTATCCCTGCAGGCTTTCGACAGCGCTGTAGGCCTGTCACGGCGGGCGCGAGCGCCCTTTCCACAACACACTATTGGC
The DNA here is from genome assembly GCF_000478175.1 of Corynebacterium sp. KPL1814. Taxonomy (GTDB): domain Bacteria; phylum Actinomycetota; class Actinomycetes; order Mycobacteriales; family Mycobacteriaceae; genus Corynebacterium. Next base: position 368,989 of record NZ_KI515777.1, on the reverse strand, counting down.
ACTCTTAGTGTTAATCGGGTTTTGGCTGCTAGACTAGGGCGCATGATGACCCTGCGCGTAGTCAACAGCGGAACAGGTTATGAGTACCTGTTGCGCTCTGTGGCTACCAATGATGGGCCGACAGACGCGCCAAGTTTGTCGAAGTATTACGACGCGAAAGGAACCCCGACAGGTCGTTGGCTAGGTGCTGGGTTGGCCGGTTTGAACACCGAAACGGTCGCCCAAGGTGGGGAAGTTACCGAGTCTCAAATGGCCGCATTGTACGGCGAAGGTCTGCACCCAGATGCGGATATGAAGATGTCCGAGGGGCAGAAAATCAAGGACGTCCAGCTGGGTCGTCCGTTTGCTAACTTCACGAATGATGTCCCGGTTTTGGTCGCTTTACGTGACGCGGAACGCCGCCATAGGCAGACAACTGGCACGTTGATGAGCAAGCAGGAGCGAGCCGAGTTAGTCCAGGATATTGGCCGGGAGTTCTTCATTGAAGAACACGGAGTCGAGCCGCAATCGGGCCGGGAAGTCGTCAACTGGGTCAACGGATTAAAAGACAATGTGCGTCAGTCTGTCTCAGGTTTTGACCTGACGTTTTCGCCCGCTAAGTCCGTGTCGGTGGCGTGGGCGTTGTCCGATGAGAAGACCGCGCGGCGTATTGAGGCGCTTCATCACCAGGCCGTGAGTGAGGCTATAGCGTGGGCAGAAGACAACGTGATCTTCACTCGCTCTGGCAAGCAAGGGCGCGAACAAATCAAGACAAAAGGTGTTATTGCGTCCGAGTTTAAGCACTACGATACGCGCGCAGGAGACCCTGATCTGCACTCGCACGTGCTGGTATCCAACAAGGTTCAAGCCGAAGATGGACGTTGGCTATCGCTTGATTCCAAGGCACTACATAAGCAGGCTCAGGCTATTTCTCACCGCTATGACTCCATCTTGAACACCCTGCTTTCTAACGAGATGGGCTACACATTCACCGCCTGTGACCACGGGGCAAATAAGGAACCCACGTGGGAAATCGACGGTATTTCCGCCTCGCTGATGGAGTCGTTTTCTAAGCGTCGACGCGGCGCACAGCCGGTCTACAAGCGACTGGTGGAAGAGTTTGTTGCCGAGCGTGGCGCAACCCCTAACTCGGTTGAGGTGGGTCGTTTGTGGCAGCAAGCTATCTTGGAAACCCGTGACGCGAAGCGTGAACCAGAAAGCCTCACAGAGCTTCGAGCAGGCTGGAAAGCGGAAGTTTCTGCCCGCGATACTGGGGCAGAAGAACTCGCTGCAATCAACCAACTTGCCGCAGATTCTGGCCGCGATGAGCGTCCAATCTTTCACGCAGAGGAACACCTTCCGGGTCTTATTGACGAGGTTTTAGACACAGTTACCAGGCGTCGCTCTTACTTTCGCGCCTCGCATGTAGCTACTGCGGCGGGCGGAAAACTCCAGGGCTATCGCTTCGCCTCACTTGCCGAGCGCGACCTTATCCACGCCACTGTGGTGGAAGCAATTGTGCGCGATAAGGCCATTTCCTTGAACGATTTTGACGTCCTGGAACTACCCGAAGCACTCAAAAACGCGGCAGGTAAAGCCCGCGATACCCGCGCTGATAGTGAGCTTTATACCACCCAGGACATTCTCGATACCGAAGACAAAGCACTGGGCGCACTCAACGAGCCGGTGGCTGCATTCGCACCGTCTGCAGCGATTGATACAGCACTAGAAGAGCACGAAGCAGAGGCTGAGTTCCGCCTTAACACAGGGCAGGAATCCATGGCGCGCTACCTCCTTACCTGCGGCACACTGGCCGCTACCGGCGTAGGCCCGGCAGGTACCGGCAAGACCGCATCTATGCGTCTGGTTGCCAACGTGTGGGCCAATGAAGGCCGCAACGTGATTGGCTTGGCCCCGTCTGCTCAGGCGGCAGAGGTGTTGTCGAAAGACTTAGGCTTTGACGCTTTTACCATCGACAAACTCACCTACACCTGGCGCGGTAACCACCCGACAAAGCCCGGCCATAGTCTTAAAGACCTTCCGGTATCCATTAACGCAGGCGATATGATAATCGTTGACGAGGCCGGCATGGCCTCTACTCCTAACATCGGGTCACTGTTAGAAATTGCCGAAGAGGCAGGCGCAGTCGTGCGCTTTATCGGCGACCATAAACAGCTCGGCGCGGTCGAAAACGGCGGACTTTTCGGCGCTATGGTCAACGCCGCAGACCGCACCGATAACCAACTATCCGAAGTCGTACGCTTCGGCGGAGATAGTGAGCAATCTGCTACCAGCTTGCGCTTGCGTGAAGGAGATTCGTCTACTTTCGACTTCTATCTAGAGCGTGGTTGGGTCAATGGCGGCGCACGCGGCGACATGCTGGATAAGGCCGCAGCAGACTACCTGGCAGATATTTCTAGCGGTAAAACCAGTCTTCTTATTGCTGCTACCAACCGCGATGTGGCAGAACTCAACGAGACAATCCGCGCCCACTACATCGCTCACAGCGTTGTTGACACCACCGTGGAAGCCCAGCTTTCTAGAGGCGAAAAAGCAGGCGTAGGCGATACGATTCTGGCGCGTAAAAACCAGACTTTCTACGACGATGAGACTGCTACCAGTACCCGTATTAACAACGGCACGCTGCTTACCGTTACTGCCATTGCCGATGACGGAAGTATCACCGCCCGCAACCAAACCACCGGCGAGGCGCTGTGCCTTCCAGCAGACTACGTACGAGGCAATGTGCAGCTAGGCTACGCCGCTACCGTCCACCGCGCCCAGGGCAGCACCGTGGACTGCACCCGCGCCGTCATCGACCACCACGTCGATAGGGCAGGGCTGTATGTTGCACTCACCCGAGGAAAAATCGTCAACCACATCTATGCGGTCACCGAACACCAGCTAGATGAACTTGCCGAAGAAGGCCACTACCACTACCAAGGAATAGACCACGCCCCGAGTGCTAGGGACGTCTTTAATAAGGCAATCTCACGCGATAACAGCCCGAAGGCTGCACGCGAGGTCATCGCCGACGTCGTAGACGAGCAAACCTCACCCGATCGCATCATGGGCCTGTGGCTTATGGGCAAAGACGAAGCCACCAACGACTTCATCGACGCCTACCTACCCGACTGGATCGACACCCTGCCCGGTGATCTTGCTAGAAAGATTGAAGCCAGCGACGACGGTGTCGCACCTATTTGCTATGGCTGGGCACAGCTTATTGATGCAGGCATTGACCCGCGTACCGTCATGGACTCGGCTACCCGCGATATTGACAATGCTCATGATCCGGCACGGCTTATCCGCTACCGCCTAGATGAACAGCTCCGCCAGCTTGATACGGGCAAACGCAACCAACTACCACCTATCTCCAGGCATGCGGACATGGAACTCGATACCTGGCTTCGCACCCACAACCCTTACGACCGCGCGGAGACCACCCGCCTTACAGGTCAAGAACACAACCTCAACCGGCTTAACCAGTCTGTGCTGGCAGAGCACGCACGCTTTGCGCGCTCGAAAGTTGAGTCTCTTACTTGGCAGGAAGCAAGTATTACTACTCGCCTCCACGAAGACAAGAATGCCGCTGTCAACGAGGTAAAGGCTAACTATCAGCAGATAGCACTTGATGCTGCGCGTATTCGCGCCTATGAGCAGGCTATGGCAGACCACAGTGCGGCCCTTCGTGAAGAAGAAGCTGCCCTGGCAGACATTGAGCACCAGCGCCTACTGGCAGAGGACTACACCCGCCCGGTTGCAGACCAAGCCTACGACCACGACGCCGTGGGCTATGGCACCTACCAACAGCGCATAGACCAGGCGCACACGCGCCTTGATATGGCCCAACAGCAGCGCAAGCGTGCCCAGCAGGCCATTGAAGATACCGGCGCTAACCTGCCGGAGTCAGGTCTGTGGGAGGAAATCTGCTACCGTGCCGACGATCAAGAAGAATGGGACAAACGCCTGCGCGAAGCCGAACACCACGACAGCGAGCACACCGATAGACTGCAACAGCGCCTCGATACCATTCGCCGCGAGAAAATGGACTTCGCCGACCGTGCTGATATTGCTACGCGCTTGCGTGCAGAAGAAATCCCTCACGATGTTGCCGACCATGCAGGCTATATCGCTGATGAAGTAAACCTGCTGGCCGCACAACGCACCTACGAACTACGCCGCCTTGGCATAGATGAACCTGCTCAAGAGGCAGTCCGCGAGATGATGGCAGATACCATCGCCGCTGCTTACGAACCGGACAACACTGACTATGACGAGCCAGATACCTCCTACAACGAGGTGGAGGAAGAACCACCAGCACCTGAGACCACCCCAGAACCGAAGCTCCACCCCGGCGCACAAGCAAGCATGGACTTTATCGCAAGTCTCGGACTAGACGACGCACCGCACATCATCACTACCCACAGCAACAACCACGACAACGAGGGACAAGCCCCCACCGACGATCTTGAAGAAGAACAGGGCCCAGAGCTTTAGAAAACAGTGAGGTCAAAGCTCTAGAGATGCATGTGTATATACCTACATACACATGTGCGTATGTAGGTATATACACCGGGCAATCAGCTTCTTTCCTCGAGCCATCGTGTTGCCCACTCTTCAAAAAGCTGGGAGATGCTCTTCTCTTCTTCCACTGCGGCGAGCTTGAGCTCTTTAATCAATTGTCGATCACGGACGTACAACTGAAGTCGTGTCGCTTTATCATTAGCTTGAGCGAACATCTTTGTTGAAGGCGAGCTCTCCAACCTATTTCCAGACGATTCTTCTCGCGCCTTATTCTTAACCTTTGGAATTGCCATCATCTACCCCTTAATCCTCAAATGCTGCGACTACTTCTCGGGCCAAAGAATCCCACACCTTCGTACTGCTGGGCTTTGTTCCGAAAACACGCCGTGTAGCCGCCCTAGTCGGGATGACTGTTTCAGCAAGCGCTGCAGTCTCATCACCCTCCAGCTCGGCATGGACTTCATCTAGAAGTTTTTCCCTCCTGTCGACATTCGCCAGAACAACTGCTGTTGGTATCCCCATTTCTATTAGCCAAGAAAGCGTTACCTGAGTTCGATCAATATCCATCGGGGAAACACCAGTTGGAAGAAGGACTAAATCGGCAGCCTCGGCGCTTTCGGTTATGAAAGATAAACCACCTGGAGGGGTATCGACTATAAGAAAATCCGGATTGTTCCCCCTTCTGACAACTCCAGAGAAATCACTTGAGCTGCGGACAGATTCGATAGGAAATGGAAAATCCTTCACTTTGGTTGCCCATCGGGTAGCAGATTGCTGGGGGTCGCCGTCTGCGACTGCGACCGTATAGCCCAGCTTCCGAATTGCCTCTGCGAGCATTACCGAAAGTGTGGTCTTTCCCGTACCACCCTTCGACTGAATTACGGAAATTACTCGAGTCATACAAAAAGAATAGATTCAGGAAGGATTTACCTGGGTAGTGACATACATATGTGTGTATATCATGCTATACGTATGACACTCGTTAAGTGGAGAGCTGAACTGAAAATCACTTTATACCCATGTACTGATATACACATATGTGTATATACGCATTCTTAAATTTAAAGCTATCCACTTGCCGAGGGATACTCCGGTTGCGGGCGCGCTGTAAGGCGGTATGGTTTTGGGTGTCCGCAGCGCGCTTCCCCCGGCGCATAGTCGGACGGAAGGAAAATAAAAAAGCCACGACTCCCGCACCCCCGTAGGTGGCTTCTCCCCTAGTGCTTCCAACGACGAGAAGCACTAGGGGAGTTTCCTTTATTGCGCGTTTTCCAGCCTTTCTTTGAGGCTGGTGGCTAAGTCTAGAAGCTCGTCAGGATTATCTGCAGGCCTCTGTTGAGACAGATTCCGTTGTGCTGCGCGTACGAACTGAGCGAGCGTGCCGGCGTCGCGGGCCAGTGGGGAAGTGGCAGGTAACTCCGCTTGTATTGCTCGTAGGTGCTTGGCGGCACTGTTGGCGGCGTCGAGTGCATACTCGTAGTCTCCAGTATCCCCGTGCGCCCCAATAAACAACGTACACAGGTGCGTGTCCTGGGCTTCATGCACAATGTCCGTCACGCTGATCCTTTCACCATCCTCAGTACTGTTTTTCTTAGCGGCAGGCGTTGGAATAAGGTCTGCCGCTTTCCACGCAATACATCCTGCGGCACCCTGGCAGACGGTACCGATAGTCAGTTTTAAGAACTTCCACCACGAGGCATTCACCACTCCAGGCGTAGCGAATATTTCGACCCCAGCTGGGATGACCGCTATAAATGTCACGAAAACTAGACCAGTAATCAACATTGGGGGTTTCGGGTGCTGTTGCAAAGTTCGGGCGACAGCACCATATTTTCTATGATTTTGACGATATCTAATGCGGATATCACCATCGCGCCTTACACTAAGAGAGTCCTTCCAATCCAATCTACTTAAGGAGTTCCCTTTGAATAAGACAAGGACGGCAGCTGCTTTGGCTGGCATATTACTGACCTCTACCTTGGGTGTAACTACAGCATCAGCACAGGAAGCTGCAAGTATTAAAAACAATACGGTGGCAGAGAAGTCACCTTCTGAATCATTAACGGGTTTGTTGAGCCCTAGGGAAATTGAAGAAGCTAAGACAAACGGATCCCCTGTCTTTGAAATCACAAAGGGCACCGACCGTGGATTTGATGCGAAGGTCTATAATGCTTCTATCAAGCAAAAAGGAGATAAGCTATCCCTAATAGATAAAAATGGACGAGAGTCACTATATCTAAATTCTCATGTTCTGTTAACTGACGGATCTTCAGTTAAAGTCAACTATAAAGTGACCGGAAGTAAAATAACCGGAACATTTGAGAAACCAGTTCCTAAAAATAAGGTTGTAATCAGCGGCGCTCAGGAACGTGGAGCGGCTACTTGTGCTGCGGGCGTTCTAACGTCTATCGGGGCAGTGACGGGTGGAGCTGCAGGAATTCTTTCCGCCCCCGCAACCGGGCCAGTTGGGCCATTGGCAACGGTTGCCGCTGCTACGTCAATAGCTGGAACCGTTGGTGGAACTGCTGCTGCCTGCAGCGGCCGTGGGTAAAGAGATCCAATTTCTAGGATTGTGAGGAAATATGCGCGAATTATCAATACTAATCGCCGCTTTGTTTGCGCTGATGATTGGAGTTGGGGTATTCACTTTTTCAATATCCACATCTAATCCTTCAACAGGAATTTTGATCAGCTCGGGTGCGTGTGCGCTAATTGGCGCTTTCAGCACTTTTCTTGCTGCCAAAAAGTTCCAAGAGTCAAGGAACCAATAAAAACTCCTGATCCCCTCTTAACCTGCGATCATCACTCACTTTTTCATTGCAGGTTCAGGGGGTGCTCCCTATTTATTTCAGAAATAAGGTTTTTATAATAAAACCATTAATTCGAAAGATTTCAGCAGTCTCTCTGTCTACCATTTCTCTTGGTTTCGCCGTGTCCACTGCGGACGCTTCGGCTGCGGAACCAACGGGGTCATCAAGCGTACTGCAATCCATCAAGTACCAATCTTGCCTTGCGAATGCAGGTCACTCGCCTTTGTTTAACCGACCCGCCACCGTGACTCCCATCAGCCCACAAGAACTGTGTAAGGAACTGCTCAAGTAATATTCGAAAGCATAAAAGGTTGGAGGCACTTAAATACACCCAACCTTTTCTTCTATATACGGTGCTGTTGCAAACTTCAGGCGGAGAGCCGTGACGACCCAGTCTTCATCCTCTGATGCTCGCTGCGGGTCGGCGTTCTCAGGCAGCCTCGAACACCCGGCTGACGATCACCGCATCCGGGTTCGGTTGCCCGTAGGCAAACATCGCGCCCTGGCCTTTCCGTAATGAGTGCATCGCTTCCATCCCTTTCAACGTCCGGTACGCCGAGGTCCGGTTTTTGAACGCCCCCTTCGGTCCGAGGATCCGTTTCAGCCGCCCATGATCTCCTTCAATGACGTTATTGAGGTATTTCACCTGCCGGTGTTCCACGGTCTGCGGGCAGATTCCCTCTGACTTCAACTCGGCGATTGCCCTGGCCAGGGAGGGTGCTTTATCGGTGTTGATCACCCGCGGGAACCCGGTTATCGTGTTCGACCTCAGGGTCTTGGCCAGGAAACGCTTCGCTGCGGCGACGTTACGCTTTGGGGACAGGTAAAAATCCAGGGTATGCCCGCCCGCGGTGATGGCCCGATAGAGGTAGCACCACTTTCCCCGACCCGGATATAGGTCTCGTCCACCCGCCAGGACCGGGCCTGCCAATCCGGGACTTGTCGGTACCACCGGGTCTGCTTGTCCAGCTCAGGAGCATATTTCTGGACCCAGCGGTAGATGGTGCTGTGATCGACCGGTACGCCGCGTTCGGTCATCATTTCTTCCAGATCGCGGTAGCTGAGCCCGTAGCGGCAGTACCACCGGACCGCCCACAGGATGATTTCACGGGGGGAAATGACGACCGGAGAAGATGCCCATGGCTGTGATTATTTCACGCAGGTCTTCCTGTCGCCCGAACTTTGCAACAGCACCCCTAATGTACTCTTCACAGATCCCCTCGCTCCTGAGAATCGCGGCAAGGGCAACGACCTGCAATAAGCACAGGTCGGGGTTCCCGTTTTGAGAAATGGGTCGCTGTCAGGGTTGCGACCCCTAATGTTTAATGGGATTGCTACTGCGATTGCAACCCTTATTGGTTAATAGGGATGCAACTTAGGTTGCATCCCCAATTCAAGACAAACCCCGCCCGGTTATGGGTAAACAACGTTTACACCCGGGTTATGAGGTGGCCAGGCTGGCGCATCAACTCACTGTTCCCACTCGTCTATCTGCACAAGATCTCGTTTCTCCCCTCCCTCAGTAACAGGGGCAAAAGGGGGATTGCCACTGACCTCTCTCCACAGTTCCTGCCAAGAGTGCGATTCCACTAATCGGCTCAATTTTTCGACCCGTTCAAAAATGGGGTAGGGCATAGAGATTTTCATGTTCACTTCTGGCATCCAGACCGTGTACCCTTCTGAGGTTTGACCTCGTTCGCCAGGATAAGCTTTGATGATCTCCATAAACGGCCAGCAGTATGCGGTGTCTACGAGCGTTTTAAATTCATCGTCAGAATATAGAGACTCCACCGGAGCCCCGGGAGGGTCGACCATATATCCACTCCAGTGGCCGTTTTCGAAATAAGATAGGGAAGCAATCCTTGGGGCACCGCTACCGACGAGTTGTAGTACTTCGGCTGGCGCTTCACGCAACTGTTTTTTCGCCTTTTCGACGGGAGGTTGGGAGAATCCATTTGTTCGCCCTTTCGCCTCTAAGAGCAATCTCCCTAGACTGTTCGCTGTCGCGCCTTGCCTGTAGCCCACGAGGTCGGGTCGTTGGACGTTTCCTATTTCCTTTCCGAGAATTTCCAGTACCGCATCGACGTGCACCAAATGGGGTGTGTTCCACAGCTTCTTGGCCATAATGGCCGACAGAACCATACCCAGGTAGTAGCTCACTGCACTTTTCTCACTGGGGTCGAGGCGCTTATATGAAGGATTTTGCTTCCAGCCACCTGAAGTTTGGTCCAAGTTCGCCAGGATCATGTTTACTCGCCATAAAAACTCGCGCCATGTGCGCGGCCGATATCCAAAAACTGCCGAGGTTGCCCCGACTTCTGCGGCGGCCTTGTAGACCTCATCGGATGAGACATCAATAGGAGAGCTGCCGTTTGGCCAAGGCCTACCTCTTCGCCAAGAGGTAGGCCTTGGCAAAGAGGTAGGGAAATTTACAGTTGTGATCTCAATCTGAGGCATGGGATATCTACTTTCATATTAGAAATATCAGTTGATCGCGTATCGCGATTGAGGAACGGTACTTGTCTATATCTCGCTGGAATGAGCCGTAGGCAGACGTCCATAAAACATCTCACGCACCCCACAATACGGGGCGGGGTGCGGGGATAGCCCCGTCATAAAATACGTGTTGCGTGCAGGTCGCAAGTCCGCCACATGCGCGTGGGATCACCCGTAGCCATCTTGTAATCGGTGGTACACCCTATTGTTACGCCGGTGTGCGGCAGAATGTTTCCTGTAAAATAGGGCCGTTCCTAGCATTGTTTTACACGTGTCTAGCGGGGTCTAAGCCTTATGTTTACAGAAAGTGGTGAGTGTGATGTTATCGTCTGACGGTTTCCATATTGAAAGTCATATTGACTCTGTACCCGCGTTGGCGCGGGTGAAAGATCTGCATGGTGGACTCTCGTCGGGGCAGCAGGCGTTGGGCAGGATTGTACAATCCTTGCTTGCTGACGCTGATGGCCTCGACGGTGTTCAGCTTTATGCCCTCTCGGATGCAATCGAGTCGTATCGTGATGCAGTCATAGAACAAGAGAATGCCGCCTTTAAACCTTCGCGGAGCGAAGACTAATGGTCAATGACTCTGGTTCGCATGGGCAGCGGGTGGGCTATATCCGTGTCTCCACGGTGGAGCAGAATAATCAGCGCCAGAAAGAACTACTCAATGCTTCCGGCAGGATTGACCGGTTTTTTGAAGATAGGATTTCCGGCCGCACCAAGACTGCCCGCCCTGGACTTGTCGAGTGTATGGCGTACGTGCGAGACGGTGACGAACTTGTCGTGTCGTCGATTGACCGTCTCGCCCGATCGCTGACAGATCTGCGCGGTATTGTTGATGAACTTACCGGCAAGGGTGTGACTGTTACTTTCCTGCATGAGAATCTCGCGTTTGCGAAAGACACGTCCGATCCGCGCGCGGATTTAATGCTCGGAATTCTCGGTAGCTTCGCGGAGTTTGAGCGGGCCATTATCCGCGAGCGCCAGGCGGAGGGGATTGCGTTGGCGAAAAAGGCCGGAAAGTACAAAGGCCGCAAACCCGCTCTTAGCCCGCAGCAAGTAGCGGAGATTAAACGGCGCATATTGGCAGGGGAGTCAAAGGCAGCACTAGCGCGGGAATTTGGGGTAACCCGTCCTACGGTGTATCGAGCATTGAAAAACACCTAGGGTAGTGCAGCCGTGATGGTAGATCAGCGCGCCCATGAGCCCCGTCATATGTCTTGCCATATGGCGGGACATATGTTTAGGCATATGCTAAAGCATATGTCGGCAGTTATGTAGCACTGCCAGCATTTTCGTGCGTCTAGATAGGGTGACAGGCAGAGAAATTAGCGGTGTTGAGTGCAGCTGCAAGTAGCACTGTACGGGTTTCCCCTCATGGGCGGCTTTTATAAAGGCAGGGGTGAAATCATGCTTCTAGGTCTCGTCAGGGGTGGCTGCTAACGTTAGTGCCGGTTCACAATCATGCCCCGCCACCTGTGGTGGGGCGTGGGCGTGACTTCCTCGTCGGTGCGCGGTAAGGCCCGCGCGTGACGTGGGCTGTCCCGCGCGCCTTTTTCAGGCGAGCGGACAACCCTACGACGTAAAGGGAGGTAGACAATGGGTAAACACTCATTGGATACACCCGGTCGCAAAAGAAAAGACCTTGATGCCACCAAGCTTGACTGGCTAGATGTGGCTACCAAGGTCATAGTTCTTGTGACCGTAATCGTGAAGCTCGTTACCGCGATGCTTCACGTGGGTCTTTAGGCCCGAGGGTCTCAACGAGCTGGCACTCGTTGGGGCCCTTTTTATTGTGCAGCCGCAATTCAGGGATGAACTGTGCTGTCACTTTTTAGGCTAATGGGCGCGCGAAGGTTTCGCAATACTCCCACACTGAGCCCGTAGCCCTCCTTTTCTCTACTGCGGGCGGGAATCTGCGTATTCGTGCGCCCGCGAGTCCTGCCATATGGCGGAACATATGTTTAGGCATATGTTATAGCGTATGTTCCGCCATATGCTAAAGCATATGTTCTGTGTTATGCAGGTTTACCTGCTAGTTCTTGTGTTTAGGCGGAGTCCGAAAATGGTAATCCACAAGGCTAGTAGGCCGAAGGAGATGAGCAGTGCGGCCAGTTCTCGCGAGAGACCGGCCTGGGTGAAAAGGAAGGAGGGGACAAGGATCATTGCTGCGCTTATGCTGCCTCCAAGCGCGGCGTAATACATACGGTCTTCTGGCCGTTCGCGGCGGATGGTCTGGATGATTAAGACGAAAAGTACTGCGAGTGCGGCGAGGGTGATGGTCGTGTACATTCCTTCTCCTTTCGGGACTGGTGCCCATTTTATCGGTGAGGGTGTGCACGGTCTGTGTGCTGCGTTTTCCAAGAGTCAGGGTGTGTTAGTGTTATCCCCCGTAAGATCCTGATGAGCAGTTGAACAAACTGCACCACCGGAAGTAACAAACTCGAAAGGGTATGTTACCTCCGGTTTCTTTCATTTTTCAATCTTTGAGGTGCGAAGATTGCACGCGTGGGGATTGAGGGTGTGAATCCCACTGTCGTGGGTTTGATGAGGTAGTCGATGTTGCGGAAGCTTTGGCATCGGCGTGCGTTGTGCTCCGTACGTTGTTTCAAAAACGGGTTTCATCAAACGGAACAAAACCTGGGACACTTCATATCCCACCCCAGGCCTAATGACTTGGGTGCAGCGGCAACGCTCATCCGATTTAGGCAGAGTCGTTGCAGGATCCAGTGGGTCACCTGGTCCGTGGTCTTTGAATTGTCGGGCGCGCAGGCAAGGCCAGCACGGAAGATCTTCTGCAAGCAACGCTTGTTGGTGCACCGGTAGCGTGGAAGGCGCACATGAAGTTGTTGGGTGGCCGACGATGGGCAGATCGACCAGGCTGCGGATGACGTGGTCGCGGAATACTCCAGGCTGCCCGCAGGTAGGGCATTCATTGATCGGCTCGACGGGTTCGGCTTCAATAACAGTGACGTCACCGTTTTCTGTGGCACCGGTGATAGTAGTTCCTAGTTTTGCGGTGCGGCAGATGGTATCGACGATGACATTTCCGTTAGGCTGCACAGTAGGTCCTTAGTTTTGTACGGATGGATTAGATACCTTTTTCCTACAAAGCCAAGGACCCCAATATCTTGTGCCACGCCCGAACCCCCGGCGAACTAATCAATGCACTCTAAAACCGGAAGAGCCCTTTTAGTACTACTGGTGGATTTCGGTTTTGGTGGGGATTAACGCCGCCGGCTTCGGTTTTTCCGTTGAGGAGGTCGTTGACTACTTCCCGATGGTGAAATGGGTCGATGGTGAGGTAGAGAGGAACCAGTCACCTGGAAGAGATCGATCCAGTCGTTGGTGTGCAATCTGGGAGGTAGGGTCGCGGGGTCGATTCCTCGCGAGCGCAACCATGATTGTGTTTCTGAACGTGATGAAAACAACCCTGCCCTTCGGAGAATTTCCCCTATCCCGCGTCCCCGGGCAGTGAAAACGGTGTGCACCATCGCCTGAAAGGCTTTGCGCTGCTCTATCGGAATCTTCGGGTCACCCACCCGGCGGATCACTAAGATCCCCCCGTCAACGTTTGGCTGTGGCCGGAAAGCAGACCTTGGTACCCGAGAACCCAGGTGAAATGTGAACCATGGGGACCACTGAGCCGTCATCATCGTGCTTGCGCCTACCCCGGCCCGGCGGCGAGCGACTTCCCACTGCATGAGGAGTACAGCGTCAGTCCATGCTGGCGCATGCAGCAACTTTCGAAGAATGGCAGTGGTGAGGTGAAAGGGAATGTTTCCCACAATGACGCAGGGAGTGGCGGGTAACCGGAAGTTAAGGAAATCATCATGGACCACTTCGACCGCCGCCGAGGAGGTTTCTTGTGTGATTTTGGCAGCTAGTTTTGCGTCCACTTCAACTGCCGTTATCGCCCTCCCCAAGTGGGCCATCGGGTGAGTGAGGGCACCGCTTCCTGGTCCGATCTCAATGATGGGGCCGGAGGTTTGTTTCACAAGGTCGATGATGGAGTTGATGATCTTGTGGTTGGTGAGAAAATTTTGGCCATGCTCGTGACGGCCGTGTCCGTATGCAGACATCAGGTGTGCTCCTTGGATTTGAAAGGGAGCCGGGCATGACAAATAGCCGCCCGGCTAAAGGACCGGAGCGGTTTTTAACCTACGGGGTAGGAAACCGCCTTAGCGGTTGGTGCGCAACCGCAAGAAAGCGGTACCTGAAATCAACATGGGTCTAATTATATCCATTTAAATTCGCGGGTGTGAAGTGTCCCAGGTTTTGTTCCGTTTGAGTAGATGGGAAAATCTGGAATATGCCAAGAAAATTTGACCAGGATGCGAAGGATCGTGTGGTCCGTCTTGTAGAGGACCGCATCTTGGCGGAAAATATGTCGATGCAAGCCGCGTGCCAGGCAGTAGCCCCAAAGCTGGGGGTGTCATGGCACACAGCCCGTCAATGGACCCAACAGGCCCGCCGTGCGGGAAACATCCCAGAACCCGTGCCTGAAGATCTGGCCGCCGAAAACGCGAGGCTTCGCCGTGAAAATCAAGAGCTACGCGACACCAATGAACTTTTAAAGGCTGCCTCAGCTTTTTTCGCGTCGGAACTCGACCCAAAACGTCGGAAATGATCCGGTTCATCGATGAATACCGGAATCGTTTCTCTGTCGAGTTCATCTGTAAGACGTTGAAGAAAAACCGCGCTGGTGGGTTCATCACCTCGCGTGGGTATCGTCAGTCCAAGGCCCGTGGGGTAAGTGCTCGCGGCCTTCGTGATGCTGTGCTGGTTGAACGCATTAGTGCTATCCATCGGGATAATTACGGCATCTACGGTGTGCGGAAAATGTGGCATGCTCTTCATCGTGACGGAATCGATATCGGTCGTGAACAAACCGCGCGGCTGATGCGTCTAGCCGGTGTATCAGGCAAAGGCAAAGGCCGCTCGCCTATGACCACTCGCACACCTCAAAGGCCGGATTTGCGCCCGGACTTGGTGGAGCGAGAATTCAAAGCCGAAGGCCCGAACAAGCTGTGGGTGGCTGATATTACCTACGTGCGCACGAAGAAAGGCTTTGTGTATGCCGCGTTTGTCACCGATGTTTACTCCCGACGGATCGTTGGGTGGGCGTTATCAGATTCCATGCGCACCGAAGCGTTGCCGCTGCAAGCTCTCAACCAGGCGATCGCGTCTGCTGAGGAAACAACAGGTCTCATTCATCATTCGGATCACGGCTCGCAGTATGTCAGCGTTGTCTACAACGAGCGTCTTGCCCAGCACGGGATTGCCGCTTCCACCGGAACTGTTGGCGACTCCTATGACAATGCTCTGGCGGAAAACGTTAATGGTTCCTACAAAAACGAGCTGATCCATACTCGCAGGTGGGATGAGGTTGTCGAGGTGGAAATCGCGACGTTTGAGTGGGTGTCATGGTGGAACGAGACGAGGCTTCACCAAAGCTTGGGCTACCGCACGCCAGCTGAAGTGGAAACCGAATTTTGGGACCAGCACCCGCCGCAAGCAATAATAGAAATCAAGGCAAACGCCTAGGAACAAAACCCGGGGCACTTCACAGCTGTGGCAGGTCTGTCAAGAACTAGGGATTGCACAATCGGTCGGCCGTACTGGTGTCTGCTTTGACAATGCGATGGCCGAGTCGTTCTGGTCGACATTGAAGACCGAATTTTACGATCGGAAGGAATGGCGAACCCGCAACGAAGCCCGGAAGGCGGTGGCTCGCTGGATTGAGATTGTCTACAACCGGCGCCGTCGCCACTCGTCCATCGGGATGGTAAGCCCCGTCGATTTCGAAGCCCAGCTCGCTGATCAAAATGGTAATAAGAAGGCCGCTGCTTAACCCCTAAGCAGCTTAACTACGTGTCCACGATTTGCGGGCAACCCCAGTACGGCGTCGTGTTCTTGCCTGCGGGCTAGTTCTTTGACTGCTTCGAGCTTGGCGCGGCGCTCGTCTGGCGTGTGTGGGGGCTGCATGGTGCCTTAGTCTCCTTTCGGATTAGCGACACCGCCCGTGTTGTGCTTTGCTCACTGTCCGTGGGGAAGGAGAGTGTCTAATGGTTTGTGTGTGGGAACCTAACCCGCATAAGGAGATGAACCAGAATGACTACTATGGCGAGACGAGATCCGGCTGATAAGGCCAAGATTGATGCGATTGAAAAGAAGCTGCTTGCTAACCCAGAAATCGCGAAACTGATTGATGAGCTAGGCACGTCCACCACGGATGCCAACGACCTAGTTCGGGGCATGTTGCAAGCCTCAATTACCCGGGGTTTGAATGCTGAAATGGATGCCCACCTAGGCTATGAGCCCGGCGATAGAGCAGCTAAAGCTACTGCTGAAACAGACAATCACCGCAACGGCACCTACCCGAAAACCGTGGATTCTAACTACGGGCCAGTAAACATTGATGTTCCACGAGACAGAAACGGCACGTTTGTTCCTACTATGGTGCCCAAAGGCTCTAGGCGGCTAACAGATGTTGACGATATGATTGTCAGCTTATATGCCGGCGGAATGACCATCCGCGATATCCAGCACCATATGGCTACTGCGATGCGGGTAGATATCTCCCATGAAACAATCTCTGCAGTAACTGATGCCGTCCTCGATGAGGTCATGGTCTGGCAAAACCGCCAGCTAGAAGAATTCTACCCAGTCATTTTCCTGGATGCGTTGCGCATTAAAGTCCGCGACGGCGGCCGGGTAGTCAACAAGTCCGCGTACATGGGCCTGACCCCCGGAAAGTGGACACGTCGGGGGTTAGCTATGCTGCTTTAGTCAGTGTAGCTGAAGTCTCGGCTTCAAAGACATCAGGCGCTACAAGATTGCACCAGGAGTGCCGCCGGCGCGTGTTGTAGCGCATGCACCACCGGAAGACTTCCCGGCGGCAGGAGATCGGATTGTCAAAGACTTTCCTATCACGCAAGACTTCCCGCTTGAGCGTGGCGTTAAACGATTCTGCTAGGGCGTTATCAGCACTCGTTCCTACCGCGCCCATAGACTGGCGCACACCCAACGACGAGCAATAGTTCCTAAAAGCTTGTGAGGTGTACACGCTGCCATGATCGGAATGGAATACAGCCCCGTCAAGACTGCCGCGTACACCGTGTGCGTGGGCTAGGGCATCGATGACCAGTGAGACTCGCATGTGGTCTGCGAGTGCATAACCTGCAAGTTTGCGTGAATACGTGTCAATGACTGTGGCCAAATACATGTTTTTCCCTCCCTTACACGGCAGATAGGTAATATCGCCGACATAGACGCGGTTCGGCTCGTTGGCTGTGAATTTGCGGCCAAGTAAATCCGGCATGACGCGGTGGCCAGGCTTGCGCCTGGTAGTGATGCATCGGCGGCGTTTGGTAAAGCCTTTAAGCCCCATGGCTTTCATGATTCGTGCGACTTTCTTGTGATTCGTCGGGCCAAAGCTCGTATCGGCTTTAAGGCTTGCAGCGATGCGTTTAGCGCCGTAGAGACCAAGCTCATCATCAAAGATGGTTGCGATCCTCGCACCGATAACGGCATCAGAATATATCTTTAACCTGCGATTTTTACGGGTTTGGACCCATTTATAAAACGAGGAACGATTCAGCTTTAACACATGGCACATCCGCTTGACCGAGTACTCGGTTCGGTGGTCATAGACAAACTGGAAGCGGATCACCAGTGAGTCTCTTCGGCAAAATATTTAGCGGCCTTGCGCAGGATGTCACGTTCTTCGCGCAGTTTTGCGTTTTCTTTTTCTAACTGGCGGATCCGTTCGGAATTATTCGCTGCTTGGGCTTGATCGTGCACTGCTTTTATGCGGGCACGTTTGCCGGTGCCGTACTTCTTGATCCAAGAATGCAGCGAGGCACGGTTGATGCCAAGCTCTGCTGATGCTGAGTTCAGTGAGAGGTCCTCATTGTTTTCGTAGAGGGCCACGGCATCGCGTTTGAACTGTTCGGAGTACCTGGACATGGTGGTAGATTACCTTTCTTTCCAGCCCGACTGGGCCGGATATCAGGTGTCCACCAAACAGGGGTCAGGTCCCATGGCAATCGGGGTGGACCTCGACGGGATCAAGCATATTTTGGGATTGTGGATTGCCAAAGAAGAAGGTGCTTCCTTTTGGGCACACGTGTGCGCCAACTTATCTAACCGCGGGGTCAAAGACGTCTTTATTGTCTGCTGTGACGGGCTGAAAGGCCTACCAGAGGCAGTGGAGGCAACTTGGCCGAACTCTATGGTGCAAACCTGTATCGTGCACCTGATACGTGCCGCGAATCGGTGGGTGGCCTATGGGGATCGCCGGGCTGTATCAGCCGCGTTGAAGAAGGTTTATACGGCTACTGATGAATCCACGGCAGAAGCAGCGTTGAAGGAATTTTCCGAGTCTGAACTGGGTGTGAAGTATCCTCAGTCGGTCAAGGTCTGGGAGGATGCGTGGGATAGATTCGTGCCATTTTTGCAGTTTCCTCCAGCGGCCAGGAAGGTCATCTATACAACGAATTCCATTGAATCGTTTAACAACCAGCTGCGTAAAGCCACCCGCAACAGGGTGCAGTTCACTAACGATGAATCCGCGCTCAAGACGCTGTGGTTGATGATCTGCAACATTGAAGACAAACGAGCCGCAAAGAGAGCGAAACAAGGCAAACGAGCCTCGGCTACCGCCAGCAGGCTCGTGGAAGGAGCCCGAGTTTCCGGCTGGAAACAAGCCATCAACCAAATGGCCGTAGCCTTTCCCGCCCGCTTCGACAAATACCTATAAACCTAGCCCCACACACAAACAACTTGACACGCTCCGATGGTTCGGGCGCGTAGTTCCCCGCGACGTTGTGAACGCGTTGCATAGGGTTAACCCGCCGATAGCGGTATGAGACCAGTGGAAATTGTAGTCGTGGCTGGACTCCACATACGCCTTCTGCCGGGCGCCCTGAGACTCAAATACGGCCGGGCGTAGGCCCGCTCAGTCATCAACGTGCGGTCGAACAGTTCCTCATTCCCGCTCGTCTGTGGCCGATTCGCCCCTGGTTCACCGGTGCTTGATACCCGGCCCCAACGCCTCGACGAACACGCGTGAACGGTAACAGGCGCCGTTGTCGGTCATCACCGCGCCGACACGCACACCCAGCGACGCGAAAAAGCCGCTTGCCCGCCGCCAAAAACCCGCCGCGGTGTCTTTATGCTCGTCGTCGAGGATCTCCGAGTGCACCACCCGGGAATGACCGTCGACCGCGTGATGCAGATACCGGTAGCCCCTGCCGGGTTTCGAACCTTTCCGCCCGGCCACGTCACTGGCCCGGCCGGACGCCCGGTCCTGGTCAGAGCCCCTGCCGAACATCCGCCACCCGCCACCGTCGGGGATGCGCCCGAGCTTTTTGATGTCGACGTGGACCATCGCCCCCCGGGGGCGTCGTGCTCGTAGCGCACCGGCGTCGGCTTTCTCACCGGCAGGCCAGTGGCCTGGTCGATGCAAGCGAGGTTCGGCATCCGGCAACGTTTGAGGACTCGCCCCACGGTCGACCGGGGGATGCCCAGGTGGTAGCCGATGCGGTGTGGGCCCCACCTGTGCAGGAACCTGAGATTGATAATGCGGCGTCCGGTGCGGGTGTCCAGCCGGTTCGGGTGCGAGTGCGGTCTGCTGGGCCGGTCGGTGAGCACCTGTCCTCGGTGCGCGTGTCATCAAGTCGCAGGTCATAGATCGAACTGAGGTGCTATAATCCTGCCTAGGTATATGGGCGGGTTAGAGTCTCGTTACTTCTCGCCCCGGGTTGGGCAACGGTTCGGGAAGGGAACGGCTGGGCCAACAAGCGAGACGGGGCAGCCCGTGCATCAAAGCATTTCGACACGCAGAGGGAAGCGATCGATGCCACCCGCACCACTCGACGCTAACTGAAGTGCCCCGAGTTTTGTTCCTAGGCATTTGCCTTGATTTCTATTATGGGCCTAACCCCCGACGTGTCCACTTTCCGGGGGTCAGGCCCGCTGACGCGGCCTTCAGCAACTCGTTGGTATCTCGAAGCTCTTGATTCTCACGGCGTGGCCTCGCGTTTTCGGCGGCCAAGTCCTCGGGCACTGGTTCTGGGGCGTTTCCTGCACGGCGGGCAGGCTTAAGTCCATTGACGGGCTGTGTGCCATGAAACCCCGAGCTTTGGGGCTACTGCCTGGCACGCGGGGTGCATTGACATGTTTTCCGCCACGATGCGGTCTTCCACGAGACGGACCACACGGTCCTTTGCATCCTGGTCAAATTTTCTTGGTATGTTCCAGATTTTCCCATCTACTCAAACGGAACAAAACCTGGGACACTGCAGGCTTAAAGCAATTTGTGCGTGGCCAATGGAAGTCCTGAGATGAAATGGCGCGGCTTTCCGCTGAGTGGATCCGTGAATTCTAAGTCCGTTGCTGTTAAGTGCATGGGTACGGACATGTCTTCAGCTTCCTCAGGAAAAATAGTGGGGTAGACAGGATCGCCGAGGATCGGTAAGCCCGCCTGCCACATGTGTAACCGCAATTGATGGGTCTTCCCAGTCTGTGGTTTTAGGGTGTAGATACCAAGATCGGGTAGTGACCCGTGAACTTTTTCATAAGGGGCCTTATCAATGGGTTCTACCGATTCTAGTGTGGTGAAAGCATTTGGTTCACCATCTGCTATTCGCCCCTGGATTTCACCGGGCGTTTTAGTTAGGTGGGAGGACCATTGGAGGGGCGTCGGCAAGCGGCGGAATTCCGCGACCGCCTGGTAGGTCTTGTGGACTTTCTTTTCTGCAAAGAGGGACTGGTAGGCGCCGCGGACGTCCTTGTGTTTGGTAAAAAGAAGCAGGCCCGAGGTGAGGCGGTCGAGGCGGTGTGCCGGCACTAACTCGTTGTTTCCGGTGGAACGGCGGAGGCGAACGGTGGCGGTTTCGACGATGTGCCGGGCGCGCGGCATGGTAGCCATGAATGGGGGCTTATCGGCTACCAGAATGTTGTCATCTTCATAGATTATGGGGATGTCATAGGGCACGGGTGTTTCTGGTGCAGGGATGCGGTAGAAAAAGACATCGACATCTTTGCCGAGCACGGTACCTGGCTTTAGGGGAGTTTGATCGCGCAGGACTACCTCGCCCGCGGTGAATCGGTCATGCAGCGCCTGTGCATCATCATTGGGGTGGCGGTGACGCTGGGAGGATATGACTTCGCTGAGAAAATCCCAGGTGCTACGGCCTGCCTCCGGGGTGCGTACGCGCGTAGGATTGAGCCCATTTTTGATGGGCAAAGGGATGAATCCCTTTTTGCGATGTATTAGTGTGTTTGACATGGATATTAATTCTCTCGCGGACCAGGTGATGGCCTTTTTCAATGATGGAATTGGCGCGGTGATAAGGGACGTATTCCGAACGCTCCTCGAAATTTTCTCTCCGTCCAATTCTGATCCTGCAACTGTCAACCATTAAGCCTAATCCGTACTATAATTAAGGTATAACCACCGAAAGGAAAGATCATGGCCAAGGAAGACATTGTAGTCGTCGCCGTCGACGGCTCTGACGCCTCAAAGAACGCCGTCCGTTGGGCAGCAAATACCGCGATGAAGAGGGAAATCCCCCTGCGCATCGCATCGAGCTACACCATACCGCAGTTCCTGTATGCAGAAGGTATGGTTCCGCCGAAGGACCTCTACGATGACTTGCAGGAAGAGACCCTGGAAAAGATCGAGGAAGCCCGTGCAATCGCTCACGAGGTAGCCCCAGAGCTCAAGATCGGGCACACCATCGCAGAGGGCTCCCCCATCGACATGCTCTTGGAGATGTCTCATGACGTCACCATGGTCGTGATGGGTTCGCGCGGTATGGGCGGCCTGTCTGGCATGGTCATGGGCTCTGTCTCCGCCGCAGTTGTCTCCCACGCCGCTTGCCCGGTAGTGGTGGTTCGTGAAGATAATAATGTCACCGACTCCACCAAGTACGGCCCAGTCGTCGTTGGTGTGGACGGTTCCGAGGTTTCTCAGAAGGCCACCTCCTATGCCTTCCGCGAAGCCCAGGCTCGCGGCGCGGCCCTCGTTGCCGTGCACACCTGGATGGATATGCAAATCCAGGCATCCCTCGCCGGCCTTTCTGCAGCTCAATCTGAGTGGGCAGAAATTGAAAAGGAACAGACTGAGGTGCTGGAAGAAAACCTGAAGGAACCGCGCGAAGATTTCCCCGATGTTGAGGTGAAGAAGCAGATCACCCGTGACCGCCCCGTCCGTGCATTGACGGAGGCCGCCGAAGGCGCGCAGCTTCTCGTCGTTGGCTCCCACGGCCGTGGTGGGTTCAAGGGCATGGTCCTTGGCTCTACCTCCCGCGCATTGTTGCAGTCTGCACCGTGCCCGATGATGGTGGTACGCCCAGACGACGAAGGCTAAATCTTTCGCTAGCCTGACTTCCCGGCGCTCTTCTCCCGGCTTTCGCAGCTAGGGAGTGGAGCGTTTCTGGTGTTTTAGAGCCACTTTGCTATACAAATGTGTCGTATTTGTTATCCCCACTCGAGCCGCGGGGGTTTAAACTGGGGAGTATTCGATACGTTTATATTAGGAGGAAATCATGGGATTAGGTTTGGGTCTATTCACCTCGATCATTGTTGGTATCATCGCTGGTTGGCTGGCAGAGAAGATTATGAAGCGTGACCACGGGTTGTTTACCAACCTGGTGGTGGGTGTTGTCGGTGGCCTCATCGGTGGCATCATCATCCAACTACTGAATATTGAGGCTAGTGGTGGTTGGATCTTCTCCATCATCGCGGCCACCGCGGGCGCTTGCCTCTTGCTGTGGATTGTGGACAAGGTGAAACAATAGTCCGCATATAATTAGCGTACATACCGGTTTGTCTATAAAGTGTAGATGAACCGGTTTTGTCGTTGTAGAGAGGAATCCATGGCAGAGAAGAAGTCGCGCCGCAATCGACCCAGCCCGCGGAGCCGATTGTTGGAATCTGCAACCAAGCTCTTTAAAACTGAGGGCATTCGCGTCATCGGTATTGACCGCATCTTGCGCGAAGCGGATGTGGCCAAGGCATCCCTATATTCGTTGTTTGGTTCCAAGGATGCCTTGGTTATTGCCTACGTAGAGTCCTTGGATGAGCAGTTCCGCCAGGACTGGGAGCAGCGGACGGCTGCCATGCAGGATCCGGACCAAAAGATCCTGGCCTTTTTTGACAAGGTCATTGAGGAAGAGCCGGAAGAAGGATTCCGCGGTTCGCACTTCTTGAATGCAGCGGGCGAGTACCCGCGGCCTGAAACGGATTCGGAGCGCGGCATCGTCGCGGCCTGCATGCAGCATCGCGATTGGGTGCACTCCACCTTGACAGCTCTGTTGACGGAGCGCAACGGCTATCCCTCGGCCTCCCAAGCAAGCCAGCTCTTAATTTTCCTCGATGGCGGTCTCGCCGGATCCCGCCTGACCAAGGAAGCAGGGCCGCTCTATACCGCCCGCGAGCTGGCTACTCAGATGCTTTCGGCTCCTCCTGCTGATTATTCGATTTAAGGTGCTTGTGCGCCTCCATGCGCAGCCGGTTGACCCGCTTTTTCTCCTCTTTGGAAAGAGCGGGTTGTTTTTCTTTATTGCGCCAATTTTGAAGGCTCTCACGACGCATCGCATTCACTTCATCTGTAAGCGGGTAGAACTCGCGCAGCATGATTTCGAAGATGATGGTCTGAATGAGGGTGATCCAATAGGCACAGCCCCAATAAATAATGATTGCGACGGGAATGGGGCCATTATGGGCCAGGTGCCAGAGGAAGAAGGGCACGATGATGAGCAAGATGCCCATGAAGATGAATACGCGGCGGTTCAGTTTTAGATCGAATTGCGTGGTGCGGAAGCTGCGGATCAGGGCGATGATGGAATTCGCCATGGTAAAGACGATGGCCGCAATGAGCACGGGATTAAGCAGATCGCCGTGTTCGCGGGCGAAATCAGTGATCGGGGCGCCGTAGAAAGTGGTTTCACGGAAGGCCGCGACGTCGTCAGCATTGAGCATGCCGACGGTCTTTGAGTCCTGATCGATTTTCGACATCCGAAGGATCACTTGGTACAAACCAATGAAAACCGGAATCATGATGAGCGGAGGGATGCAACCAGCAGCAGGTTTGTAGTTATAGCTCTTCATGAGGTCTTGCTGCTTTTTGATGAGCGCAGCCATTTCCTCTTTGGTACTGGCGTGGTTCATCTCCTTGGAGATATGGTTATTCTCCGGCCGCATGAGAACGCCGATGCGTGCGGAGCGCACCGACATCCAGTTGAGGGGGATGACGATGCCTCTCACGGTGAGCACCAAAAGGAAAATGGAGACAAGCCAGGCAGCGGATTCATCAACGAAGCCGCTGATAAGCCAATGCCAGAATTTCATGATTCCGGAAACCGGGTACATGAAGAACTCGAACATGCTGTACCTTTCGGTGAGGAAGTATGGTTTAGAACATGACAAAAGTTCTCGGCGAACTCATGCTAACCATTGGTTTGGTTTTAGTTCTATTTGCATTCTATGAAGCATATTGGACGAATGTGGAATCAGGGCGCTTACAAGATGAAGCTAATGCGAAATTAGAAGAGCAGTGGCGCAACCCGCGGGAGAAGAAAGACCCAGATTTGGGAGAGGCCTTCGCACAGATGTCCATCCCTGCCTTTGGCTCTGATTATCACTTTGCCATCATCCAAGGTACGGATGAAGATGATTTATTGCGCGGCCCTGGCCACTATGAGGACACGCAAATGCCAGGTGAATTAGGGAATTTTGCGGTAGCTGGGCACCGCGTGGGCAAGGGTGCCCCATTCAATGATTTGGGTTCATTGCACACCTGCGATGACATCATCATCGAAACCCACACGGAAAAGATTACCTACAAGGTGCTGCCCATCGATGGCGAGCATGCGGATTGCTTCGATGAAGTACCAGAAGAATATACCCATGTTGCCGGCAGGCATATCACCACGCCTGGCGATGTCTCAGTGATCGACCCCGTGCCGGGGACTGAAGCAGACCCCACGCGGGGAATGCTGACTCTGACCACCTGTCACCCGCAATTTTCCAACGCCGAGCGCATGATTGTGCACGCGATGGAAGTTGGAAAGGAAGCTAAGTAATGTATCGCGCTTTGTGGAATCTATTGCCAGGGCCGAAGCCAGTGAAGGCGCTGCTTGCCATTGCCATTGCTGTGGGAGTCTTCTTCCTCCTTATGGAGATCGTCTTCCCCTGGGTTTCGCCGATGATGCCCTATAACGACGTCGCGGTTTAAAGCCCTAAATTGGCAATCGCTTCCTGGGCAATCTGCTCGGACTTGAAGGTCTGTTGCTGATTGCTCCACACCAGCACCGCGTGGGTATCCTTTTGCACGGCGTAGACGGCCTGCTCATTGACGATGCCCCGTCCGCCTTCCCAGCCTGCAAAGGAGGCGGGCTCGGTGGCATCGATTGGCGCGGCCCAATCCACCGCGGCGCGGGCGTCTTCTACGGTGGGCATATCGCGCACGATGACGGTAGCTTGCGGGTGGTCCTGATAAGACCAAAAGACGCACGCGGGGGTGGGAAAGCGCGTGTCGATGCCCTGCTTGGTCAGGCGCTCGCCGTTGGTATTTTCCAACCAACCGGGATCGATATAGGGACAATCGCTCCATTCATTGACCTCTGCGGTCTGTTCCACGTTGATGGCGGCGCTTTCCGATGCCACCTCGTCTCCCGATTCGTCCTGGTCTGCTTGCTCGGTCTGGCATCCCGCGATCCCTATTCCGGTCAGGGTGAGAAGGACAAGTAGGCTTTTGCGCATGAGCTCCACACTAGATCGGGATACCGATGCGCTACGCACCGGCATTCATTTCTTGACGGCGGTCCTGCTGGTGGTGGGTATTTTTACCTCGGTGAAGATGCCGCTATCCCAGTCCCTTATCAACCTATTGCTATTGGTGGGGTTCGCGGCCGTCTACTTTGCGGGATCGATCTATGCGGAGCAGTGGCCGCGACCCATGCGCTACTTGTGGATCAGCATCCTCACGGTGTTATGGGGTGCGGATTTATTTGTGGCTCCCGCCGCCATCTATCTGGTATTCGTCATGTACTTTTTGTACCTGACTGTGCTGGATATGACCGCAGGAATCCTGTGCGTCATCGGCGCTACCGTGCTCACCGTCGTGGTGCAAATACCGGGAGGCCTGACCTTTGGTGGAGTGATGGGCCCGGCGGTCTCGGCACTGGTAACCGTGGCGATTACGTATGCGTTTCGCACCCTATCGCGCATGAACCGGGAGCTAGTAGAAACTCGTACGCAGTTGGCGGCCACGGAACGAGACGCGGGCATGGTGGCCGAGCGCCAGCGCATCGCCCACGAGATTCATGACACCTTGGCCCAGGGGCTGTCATCGATTCAGATGCTCCTGCACTCCGCCGACCGGGATCTGGATAAAGAAGACATTGCTGCCGCACGCAGGCGCATTGAGCTTGCGCGGCGGGCCGCAGCGGATAACCTGCATGAGGCGCGTGCCATGATTGCGGCGCTGCAGCCGCCCACACTAACGGAGACCTCCCTCGAGGCGGCGCTGACGCGCATGGCGGAAAACTTCGCCGCTACGGCGGGGTTCCAGGTGGAGGTCGAAAGCGAAGGCGCGGAGCAACAGTTGCCGATGAAAATAGAGGCGGCGCTATTGCGGATTGCACAGGGAGCGGTGGGGAACATCGTCAAGCATGCCCATGCCAGCCGCGCCCGGATCACCGTCACCTATGAAACCGACGAGGTGCGCGTGGATGTAGTGGATAATGGGCAGGGTTTTGATCCCGCGACGGTGGAAAGCGCGCCGACGGGCCTGGGGCATATCGGCCTTTCTGCCATGCGGCGCCGCGCGCAGGAGCTGGGCGGCGAGGTGGTCATAGAATCCGCGCCGGGGGAGGGAACGGCTGTGTCAGTTAGTATGCCCTTTGATAAGGCGGTAGATTAAACTTTTGGTTGAGAAAAACATCGATAGGAGGGATGTCGTGATTCGGGTCCTTTTGGCAGATGACCACGAGATCGTGCGGCTGGGGCTGCGTTCGGTGCTCGAAGGCGCAGAAGATATCGACGTCGTGGGCGAGGTAGCGACGGCGGAGGCGGCGGTGTCCGCGGCACAAGCAGGCGGTATCGATGTCATCCTCATGGACCTTCGGTTCGGGGCGGGCCTGGAGGGAACGCGCGTTATGGGTGGCGTTGAAGCTACCGCGCAGATTCGGTCCTCCATGAGCACGCCGCCCAAGGTGCTGGTCATCACCAATTACGACACCGATGCGGATATCCTCGGCGCCATCGAGGCAGGCGCGGTGGGCTACCTCTTGAAAGATGCCCCACCGCAGGAGCTTTTGGATGCCGTCCATTCGACGGCGGAGGGGGACTCTGCGCTCTCGCCCATCGTGGCCGACCGCCTCATGACCCGGGTCCGCACGCCCCGCACGTCGTTGACCCCGCGCGAACTAGAAGTGTTGCAACTGGTGGCTGCGGGGGCCTCGAACCGACAAATTGGCCATGACCTCATGCTTTCTGAGGCAACGGTGAAATCCCACCTCGTGCACATTTATGACAAGTTGGGCGTGCGCTCCCGCACGTCCGCAGTGGCGGCCGCCAGGGAACAGGGCGTGCTGTAAAGGCCTAGTGGGCGGCGTTGTAGGCGTCGATAATGTCCTGGGGGATTTTGCCGCGGCGCGCTACGTCATGGCCCTGCTTTTTCGCCCATTCGCGGACCTTGCGGGGATCGACCTGTGGGGATTCCGCATCGGGGGCGGCATGTGCGGCCTCGACAAAGGGGGCGATTGCCTCGTGGAAACGGCGAGCATTGTCGCGGGATAGATCCATGATGTAGCTGCGCCCGTTGACGCTGAAGCGAACTACTTCTAATTCATCCTCACCAATGAGTTCATTATCAAGGTCATCATAAAATTGCGTGATTTCGCGACGTGCCATAGTACCTCCAAGGTTTATTGCGTCGAGATGTTGGACTAATACCGGAATTTGGAATCTGAATTAACTTTAATTCAATTCTACCAGTGCGGAAATTAATAGACAATAAAAATTTACTTATTGGCACTTGCGTATAAAAATATCGCCGCCACCTTAAAGAAAGGTGAACGGCGATTGGTGGGAAGAAAAGGAGAAATTAAGCGCCCAGGCGCTGTTGAATCTCCGCAGTAACGGAATCGATCTCTCCGCTAATGGTCTTATGCGCGCGGCGGCGCTGCTGTTCCGTCATGA
Organism: Corynebacterium sp. KPL1814; assembly: GCF_000478175.1. GTDB lineage: Bacteria > Actinomycetota > Actinomycetes > Mycobacteriales > Mycobacteriaceae > Corynebacterium. The sequence goes on along the minus strand of NZ_KI515777.1, from coordinate 340,961 downwards.
ATTCGGCGTTATCGATCGCGGCATCAACCTCTTCGAGGCGCTCGCGCACGTCCCGCTTGAAGCCACTGGGCAGATCTACATCCTTGAGGGAATTACGGATGCCGGCGGTGCGTGCCTTGAGCGGGGCGCCGTAACCGGAAAAAGAGGCCATTTCCGCCGAACTTACGCCTGCTTTGTGGGCCTTGCGCTTTTCTTTTTCGGACTTCAGTCCCACAAATGCGCGATAAACGAGGGGAAGCAACAGCGGGGCGGCGGTGCGCAATGCGCCTGCATAGCGCTTGACCTTGCCGGCATTAAAGTGGCCCTCGCGCAACTTTTCCAGTTCTTTTTCTGCCATTTTCTGTTCGTGTTTCCGGCGCTTTTTGAGGCCCTTTTCTTCGGCCTTAACAAGATGCTTTTCTTGCTTGGCAAGGAGCTTTTGTTGGCGGCGACGATCCTTCGACTGGGCCTTTACCTCAGCCTTGGCGCGCGCCTTCGCTGCCTTGGCCTGCGCGCGTGCCTCCTGGCGAGCCTTTTTCAATTTCTTGAGGATACTCATTATTTTCCCTTACGTTCGATCGAGTCTGGATTCAACATTACCTTGCTGTTCTATTAAGCTCACCCGGTGTGGAGGATGTCGTTGTAGCTTCGGATCTCGTTGGGTGCCGCTATCGCTTGGTGCAGCGGCGCGCCCACCCCGAGATTCCGCGCACCCGATCCTCGATCGCTAGGGCCGAGCGCCACAGCGCCGCCGTGGACGCGGTCATGGAATTATTCCCGCGCAAATCCCCTGGCCGTTTCCGGCGCATCGATCTAGAAGGCGATGATTGGGAACGCGCCATGGCCACGCTCGAGGCCATCGCCTCCGGCTATACCCACATCACCAATGCGGTCTTTGCCACCGAAAAGTGGAAAGTACACGTGGAATTGCTTCTCCGAGAGGGCAGCTCCTATACCCCCATTATTGTGAGCAACCACCGTGTCGCGCGCAAGCACCCAAAGAAAACTACGCTGGCCGTACCGACTCATCGCCTTGGGCTGAGCGAACCCATGGAGGTTCCGTATAAGTCGCGCCACCATGCCGTCGATGGCTATCGTCTGGCGCTCGCCGCCCAGGCCCTGGAGGATATGGGCCTGAACTCCGGGCGCGGCGGTGCCATCGGTCAGGACCGCCAGCAGGCCTTTTTCACGGAGACGGCGAAATTTGACGTGCAGCGCGCCTGGGATAAGCCGCTTCCCACCGCACCAGTGCGGGTCAAGGAGTGCGCGAGCTGTAGGTTCTGGCCCTTGTGCGAGCAAGAGCTGGTGGCGGCGGATGATATTTCCCTTTTCTTACCGGGCGATCGCGCACGCCCCTTCCGCGAGCGCGGCATTACCACGGTGCAGGCGCTTATCGATGCCAATGTGGGCGAGCCCTCCCGCCTCGCGGCCGCGTGGCGCTCCGGTCAGACGCTGCTGTGCCGCGGAGATACGGCGGTGCCGCGCGCGGATATTGAGGTGGATGTGGACATGGAAGCCTACATGGACCAAGGCGCTTACCTGTGGGGCGCGTGGTTCGAGGGCGAGTACCACCCCTTCGTGACTTGGGAGCCGCTGGGCGGACGCGCTGAGGCGGAGAACTTCGCCGAATTTTGGCGGTGGTTAATGCAGTTGCGCGATACAGCGCATGCGGAGGGTAAGACCTTTGCGGCCTATTGCTATTCCGCGCACGGCGAAAACCACTGGATGCGCCGTTCCGCGCAGCGCTTCCGAGAGGTGGATGAACGGGAAGTAGAAGACTTTATCTCTTCCCCGGAGTGGGTGGATATGTTTGCCTACGTGAAGAGATCCTTCGCGGGGCCCTTTGGGCTGGGGCTCAAGGTGGTGGCCCCAGTGGCGGGATTCCGGTGGCCAGACGAGGACTTTGATGGCGAAGAATCCGTGAACGCGCGCCGGGAGGCCCTAGCGGGCGACATGAGCGTCCGGCAGCGCCTTTTGGACTATAACGCCGGCGATGTGCACGCCACTCGGATAGTGCGCGAGTGGATGAGCGACGGCGCGCCGGGAATCCCGGAGCTCTAGAGCGCGGCAATGAAAACGTATATGAACAGCAGGATGCCAAGGCCGATATAGATTTGGTTCCAGTCCGCGATGGTTTTTGGCTCGGGACCTTCCGCCTTTTTCATCAACACCTGCTTTTGGGCCTTGACCGCGCGGGCAATGAGAATGGGGTAGATGGCCAAGGAGCCGATGCATAGCAGCGAGGCCACTACCTTAAGCACGGAGATATCCGTGCCGATCCAGATAAGCAGCCCGCCATTGACGAAGGTGGCGCGCAACAGACCCCACCGATCCAGCTCTTGCAGCCCCGCGCGGACCGCGCCGGGGCCGCCGCCCATGGTGGTGGGAAGAAGATAGCTCATGACTCCGATGAGCAGCTGCGCCGCAAAGCCCACCACGAGGCCGAGCGTCGGAAGCCCTGGTTCTGCCACGAGGAAGTGCTGCGTGGTGTAGTACGCCAAAGATAGCACCAGCCAGAGCGCGGCCATCAGCACCGAGACGGAGGCAAAGTTAACGCGGTCGCGCGGAGCGCGGGCGACGTCGATGACGTTGCCAAGCCACTGCTGCAGGCTCAGGATCCAGCCGATGCAATAGATAATCAGCCCGAGCTGCGGGAAGTCCAGAAACGCGCCGATGATCGTTGCCACCACGCCCAGGGTAAGCAGCAGGAACGAAGAGGACATGCGCTCGTTAGTGCCCTGCGTGCGCCAGATGGTGGGAAAGAGGATGGTCAACGAACCTGCCGCGGCAAGGCCAATGAAACCGCCGATATTGGCGGCGATATGGGCCAAGAGCAACTGCGGATCGCCGGGGTGGATAGCCAGGATTGCGCCGAAGACCGCGCCTACCGGTAGGCACAGCGCGGATAGCACATAGGCGCCGACAACTGGGCGGAAGCGCTTATCCTTGGCGGAGCGCCACTGGGTAAACAGGGACACCCCGTGCCATAAGACGGCAAGCGCGATAAGCGTGGCACCAATCTGGGTCAGTATCCAGTGGTGATCCCAGAACTGCACGAGGATTTGGCCCGCCACGGCGATGATGATGCCGATATTGAGGATATAGATGCGCGCGAGCTGTTTGGGGCGGGCGGAATCCGGCAGTTTTTGTTGGACGAATTTTTCCGTCAGGTGCTGCGACCACACCACGATGCTGTTGGTAACCAGGCCCAACGTGAAGAGGTGGATAAGTACCCAGCGATAATTGGGCACGAATATGTGCGCTGCGCCCACCACGATGAAGACCATCATCCAGATGGACACGGGGCGTGAGGCTTTGCGGTGCCAGGTGCGGCTCGACCACTTATCTTGAGGCATAAAACCGAGTTTAGTCGGATTTAAGTTTGGTCCAAGTCAACCCCGTGAGAGCGAGCGCGAAGGCGGTGAAGCAGGCGATGAATTGGTGCCAGGTGAGGGCATCGAAAAGCGTGCCTGCCAATGCGCCCACGATAGAAGAGCCCAGGTAATAACAGAAAACGTACATTGAGGACGCCTCGGCGCGGTCATGGGTGGCTAGTTGCCCCACCCAGCCGGACGCGGTGGATTGGACCGCGAAGAAACCGACGGTCAGGCACACCATGCCAATAAGCGTCATGGCCAGGTTGCCGGCGCAGAGGATAATGCCCACGGTAAAGAGCACGGCGGAACCGACCATGGTTTTTCCGTGCCCAATGCGGGCGACCAGCGTGCCCGCCCGGGCCGAGGACCACGTGCCGGAGAGGTAAAACAGGAAGGTAAAACCAGCCAGCGCCGGGGACAGGCCAAAATCCCCGGTCAGGCGGAAGGTGAGGAAGTTATACATAGACACGAAGGTGCCCATGGATAAAAAGGCAACGATAAATAGTGTGGCCAGATCCTTATTCGCCCAGTGCCCAAAGACCGCGCTGAGCTCGGAGCGGAAGTGGATTGGCTTGGGGTGAAAATTCCGCTGGGCGGGCAGGAGGAGCCAACAGGTAATGGCAAAGACCAAGGAGACCACGGCGGAGCCGAGCATCGCCCAGCGCCATGAGGAAAACTCCACCAAGCCAGCGGGAATGATGCGGCCGGTGAGCCCGCCCACGGAATTGCCGGCGATATAAAGTCCCATCGCTTTAGGCAAAGCATGATCCTCGAGCTCTTCTGAAAGCCAGGCCATCGCCGTCGCCGGAGCGCCGGATAACATCGCACCCTGCAGCCCGCGCAGGGCAATGAGCTGCCAGCCCTCTTGGGCTAGGGGCACCACGAGGCCCAGGATGGTGGCGGCGATGGCGGAGATGAGGAGGATGCGCCCGCGCCCATAGCACTCAGAAAGGATGGACGCCGGAACCACGCAGATGGCCAACGCGCCGGTGGCGGCCGAAACAGTCATGGCCGCTTCCGTGTGCGAGATGCCCATATCCGTTACCAGCGTGGGCAAAATTGCTTGGGTGGTATAGAGGCTAGAAAACACCGCCAAGCCCAAAAGGAGCATGGCGATGGTGGCGCGCCGGTTTCTGGTCATGCATACCAGCATTCTCCTCACAGGCGGCGGTGTAAATTTCGCCACACCCTTGATGGGGTTAGTGCAAGCATAAAAATGCCGCCCTTCCAGCAAGGAAAGGCGGCAGAAGGTAACTAATTAAAAAGTTACTTCTTAGCTGCAGCGTAACGCTCTGCAACGTCGTCCCAGTTGAAGACGTTCCATGCGGCCTTTACGTAGTCAGCCTTCACGTTCTTGTACTGCAGGTAGTAAGCGTGCTCCCACATATCGAGCATGAGCAGCGGGGTGAAGTCAACGGAAACGTTGCCCTGCTGGTCGGTGAGCTGCTCGATGATCAGGCGGTCAGCGATGTGGTCGTAACCCAGCACTGCCCAGCCGGAACCCTGCAGGGAGGTAGCGGCACCAGCGAAGTGTGCCTGGAACTTCTCGAAGGAACCGAAGTCGCGGTCGATAGCTTCTGCCAGCTCGCCGGTGGGCTGGCCGCCACCGTTCGGGGACAGGTTCTTCCAGAAGATGGAGTGGTTGGTGTGGCCACCCAGGTTGAATGCCAAGTTCTTGGACAGGGCGCGGATGCGGTCTGGGTTAGCCTCGCCGTTGCGCTCTTCTTCCAGTGCCTCGAGGGCAGCGTTAGCACCCTTCACGTAGGTTGCGTGGTGCTTGTCGTGGTGGAGCTCCATAATCTCTGCGGAGATGTGTGGCTCCAGTGCGTCGTATGCGTATGGGAGGTCAGGAAGTTCGTAAACAGCCATTTGTGTAATCCTTTCTTCGGGTACGTGTCCCGATGATAGGCACGATCGAAAGATTTCGCCATGATTAATTTGAAATCTGCAAATACAGCGAATATTTAGTGGCCCGGGAATCTATTTGCCCAGTACAACGTTATTAAGGAAATAGAGAAAGGAGCTTTAACTGATGTGGATGTTTAAACCAGAACCGAAGATGGTGGCTGCGGAAGACGCCTTGCCGGGCCGCAGCGAGCCGGTCTTAGACCCCGCCCCGCATGCGGTGCTGGATACCCCAATTACCGGCCCGTGGAAGGACGGCCAGAAATCGATCTTGATTGCCTTAGGCTGTTTCTGGGGCGCGGAAAAGATGTTCTGGGAGACCGACGGTGTTGAGTCCACGTCCGTGGGCTACGCCGGCGGTACCACTCCGAACCCCACGTATTATGAGGTCTGCCGCGGGCAAACCAACCATGCAGAAACCGTGGAAGTCACCTATGACCCAGAGAAGATTTCCTTGCGCGAGCTCGTGGTGAAGGCCCTGGAAGCCCACGATCCGACGCAGGGCTTCCGCCAGGGAAATGACGTGGGCACGCAGTACCGTTCCGCGTTTTATCCCCGTACCGAAGAAGAGCGGAAAGAGATCCAAGCAATCGTGGATAGCTACGCGGATAAGCTCAAAGAATTTGGTTTTGGGGAAACCACGACCGAAGTAAAACGCTTAGCTGATACGGACTCTGGCGAGTACTACTTGGCCGAAGACGAACACCAGCAGTATCTGCACAAGGTGCCGAACGGTTACTGCCCGCACCACAGCACTGGTGTGAAGTGCGATTAGGCGTCGAGCCGGATAAAACCGGCGATTTTCCCGGCTAACTTAGAGGTGAGCTTCTGGCGCGATTGGGAGCCCAAGACCTCGTTCCAGTACCAGAGCATCTCCTGAAAGTAGTTATGCCCGTGGCCGCCTGGGACGTTCAGGGAGTTGATCTGGTCCAGGCCAATTTGCCACCAGGTAATAAACGGCGCCCAGCGCAGGTGGCGGAGCGTATCCGCCCGGAGTGTCTCCGGTTGGGGTTCGTGCATCCAGGTGGGGCGGCGGAACATTAGGTTCAGGTCCCACCACACGATGGCATCGGAGGCATGCTGGGCGATGAGCACCCGGGGCCGGCGCCAGGTCGAGGAAAAATCGTTGCCAAAGGCATCGCGGCGCGAGTGCTCCGGTTGGGCAACAAAGCGGACGTGTTGCCCGCCATCGATGACGGGGAGCCGCTCGAGCGAGCCGATATCGCGGCGCAGGCGCTGGGTAAAGTGCGTCATCCGCGGCGGGCCAGAAAAGACCGCGCCGTTGCAGGCGGCGAGGAGTTCTTCCTTGTTCTGGAAGTTATCCATAATGGCGTAGGCACCCAGTGATTCTCCTGCAAGGTAGAGACGCGGGCGGTCTTCTTCCGGGAGCTTGTCAATTTCTTCTTGCATCACGGAAATGAGCTCGGCCGCGGCGCGCTTGGGCGCGTTCTTATCCACGAGGTAGGCGAAAACCGAGGGCAGGTAGGAATACTGCATGGTGACGGTGACGCAATCACCGGCGGTTAAAAACTCGTAGGCGCTTGCGCTCCAGTTATTAATCCACCCGGATCCTGCGGGCATCTGAATAACGATGGTTTCCCGGCGCAGTGCACCGGTGCGCTGTAATTCTGAGCGCACCTTCTTCGCTGCTTGGGCGAAGGAACGCCCTGGGATATAGCCGGCATAAATGCGGATGGGTTCTTTGGCGGGAGTGCCGGTGATGCTGCGAATATCGCGGGCGCGCGGGCCGTTAGAGACGAAGCGCCGCCCTTGTTGCCCTAGCGCGGACCAAGGTTCAAGTGACCATGGGCTGCCGGAGCGCTCCGGCTCCCAGGGCATCGAGGTGCCGGGAAAGATTTGCTTGTTTAAGCGCTGTGCCTTGTGGGAGAGCGAACGGATCCAGCGCCGGAATACCACGCGGTCCGATAGTCCTACCGCGGCCACGGTTAGCCCTGCGGTGACGACCGGCCAGGCCACGAGTGCTGGAACCCAGCGGCCCAATTGTCGCGATAATTTGGTCACGGTCAGTTGTGCGGCCTCGCCTACCAAGAGCAGCGCGCCGTATCCGGCGGTGCCGGCGGCTAGGCCGATGGCAGCGGTAGCCGGACCGCGAACCAGTTGCTTATTGACAAGACCTGCCTGCTTTTCCTGGTTGCGCAGCGAGAGCGCCGCATTGAAGGCGGTGCCGGCGCCAATAGCTAAGTGCAGAATTTGGCGGTGCTGCGGTCCCAAGCGGTCTTGCGGGCGCTTGCCCAGCCGGTTGAGCACGAAACTCGTCGAGGCCGCCCCGAGGTGTCCGATGGCCTGCCCGATAGATACATTGGCAGCCGTTACCCACCACGGGCGGGGCAGCAGGGACGGGGATACCGCGGCCCACGTGGCCAGCTCTGCACCTAAGATTCCGGCCGACATATGGGGCGGCAACGTTTGCCGGCTGGTCATGCGGACGACGGGCGTGAGATCCGCGACTACGCCAAGAGAAATTAGTGCAGCGCGGCTGAAGGCGCGTTTCATGGTTGCCCATTATCCCAGAACATGTTCCGTTGCGCAGTGTGAAACATTCCGCATGCAAAACCCCGCTAGGCGTTGCACAATGGGGTCATGGCAAAGCATGTAGGAAATAAAGTCGTTCTCATTGGCGCGGGTGACGTGGGAGTCGCTTACGCCTACGCACTGGTCAATCAGAGCATCGTCGACCACCTAGCCATCATCGACATCGATGAGCGGAAGCTGGAAGGCAATGTCATGGACCTCAACCACGGTGTGGTGTGGTCGCCACAGCGCACCCGCGTCACCAAGGGCACCTACGCGGATTGCGCGGACGCTGACATGGTCGTCATCTGCGCCGGCGCCGCCCAAAAGCCCGGCGAAACCCGCCTTGACCTGGTGGACAAGAATGTCAAGATCATGAACAGCATCGTCGAAGATGTCATTGCTAATGACTTCGACGGTATCTTCTTGGTCGCCACCAACCCGGTCGATATCCTGACCTACGCGGTATGGAAGGCCTCCGGCTTTGACCACAAGCGGGTCATCGGCTCCGGTACGATTCTGGACTCCGCGCGCTTCCGCTACATGCTGGGTGAATTGGAGGGCGTGGCCCCGAAGTCCGTGCATGCCTACATCATTGGTGAGCACGGCGATTCCGAGTTGCCTGCCGTCTCCACCGCGAATATCGCCGGTGTGCCGCTTTCGCAGAAGCTGGAAAAGGATCCGGAATACGCCGAGCGCATTGAAAAGATCTTTGAAGAAACCCGCGACGCCGCCTACTCCATTATCGATGCAAAAGGCTCGACCTCCTACGGCATCGGCATGGGGCTTGCACGCATTACCGCTGCGATCATCCAGAACCAGGACGTGGCGCTTCCCGTCTCTGCTTACCTGCAGGGCGAGTACGGCGTAAAGGACCTCTACATCGGTACTGCGGCCATCGTGAACCGCACCGGCATCGTTCGCCCGGTAGAACTGCAGCTCAACGAGCACGAAAAGGAGCGTTTCGACGCTTCTGCGAAGACGCTCAATGACATCAAAGAAAAGTTCTTCGGCTAGTGCACATCGTCGCGCATAGGGGATATTCCGGAAAATACCCGGAGCTATCCCCCTTAGCTTTTGAAAAGGCCATGGAGCTTCCCATCCATGGCGTGGAGTGCGATGTGCGGTTAAGCCGCGATGGCAAGGTGGTAGTCCAGCACGATCCCACCTTGGAGCGAACGACGGGGCGCGCCGGGCGGGTTTCGGCGATGGACTGGCGGGAGCTGAGCGAGGTCGACATCGGCAAGGGGCAGCGCATGATGCTTCTCGATGATCTCCTGGCCATGCTGGGGGACAAGCCTCACCACCTTTATATTGAAACCAAGCACCCCTCTGGGCAAGGTAGCGCCTTGGAAAAGCGGGTCATGGAACGACTGCGCGCCGCCGGGCTTGATGAGGATCCGCGCATGCACGTTATTTCTTTTTCCCATAAGGCCATCCGGCGCATGAAGATTTTGGCACCGCATATTGACCGCATTTACCTGCGCCGAGATTGGGAACGCCATTTCAATCGCTCGGATTTCATGTGGTCGCGGCCGAGCGCCCTGGGGGTTTCCCTGCTGCGCGCCAAGATGCAAGCGGCCATTATTGGGGCGCAAGGCTTGCCCACGTATATGTGGACCGTTGATAAGCCAGAAGACATGAAGTGGGCTTGGTCCAATGGCGTAGACATGCTTGCCACCAATCAGCCGGAGGTGGCCCTGCGCGCTATTGAGCTGTAGAAAGCAGGTATCTTGGAGGCATGGCCAAGAAGAAAAAGAAACAAGAAGACCTGCCTGAGGGCATGTCCCGCCGTCAGGCGAAGCTTGCTGCCCGCGCCAAAGAGCGCGCCGCCTTGGAAAAGGACCCGCGCCCCTTTAGCGGTCTCGCGGCCGAGGCTTCCCTCGTTGCCATGCAAGAGTTCGTGCCCTCCGCTTTTGCGAAGCTCGACGTGAAGGGCTGCGATAGGAACGTCTACGTCTCCACCGTCCTTCCGGGCGCCACCGCTGCGCTGATCCGCGATGAGGAATTCGGCGGCGATGCTTTTGTGGCACTCCAGGTACAGTCCCATACTCATAACCCCGGCCGGGATCTGGCCTTCGCCCTGAATTGGGTAAAGAACAACGAACCAGGCTCTACCTTGGAATCAACCGCGGCCGATGGCTCGCAGCCGGAGCTGAGTGAGCTTATCGATGCCGCAACCACCCTCGACATCGAAGTCCGCCAGGACTTCAGCTGGTGGATCCCGGAAGGCGCGCAGGTCACCCCTGAGGTATCGCAGTCCATGCGCGCCGCCAATGACTCGGTCATCGAATCCCACCAGGTGGGCAAGGACATTACCGGCACCGCCTTTTGGGCCAATGCCGGCGGCGGCAAAGCGCACGTGCGCTGGGTGCGCCCGAATGACGATGAGGCCGCGTTCCTCAACGCCTTGGCGCGAGTCGCCGCGCGCGGCGAGCTGAACTTGGGCGAGGACACCAAGTTTGCCGGAGTATTCCGCACTCACGGCCTCATCGCTCCCGTCTTTGACGTGCAGCCTGAGGTTGATTACTCCTCTTATGAGGACAAGCTCGCGGGCGTAGAAAAGGCCTTGGAAGAAGAAATCTCCAATGATGCGCAATTGAACGCAGAAGAGCGCAAGCAGCTAGAAAACATCAAGTCCCGCCAGGTGACGTTGCGCTAAACGCACCACACCAAAGCGGTCTTTTCCTCCGCATCTTTGTGCTGGAAAGGGCCGCTTTTGCGCGTCTTGCCGCTGTGGTTATCTCAGATTTAGTAGTACAAGGGGAAGTGGGTTTTGTGCGGGGCTGATGCTTTTCCGGCGGTAGTAACCACGATCGGCCTCTTGGAGGTGAGCAAATTCCATGAGCGCAACCGGTCAGGAGGGGGGTATGCATCGATAAGTAAAGTGTCATCCATTCAGGGAATCCCCGCCTAACCATACGGACAGCCGCACCGCCAGCACCGGATGGAATCAAATTTACAAAGCGGAAATTCAGGCAAAACTATTGACTGCAGGCACAGGTACCCCTATTGTGTGAGATGTGTCGCAGATAGTGACCCATGTCATGCTCTACAGCTTTCGAAAGTGGCTACCATGAGATTTCGAAATCATGAGTGATGAAACTGGGGCCACCTATTATGGCTTCCATCCAGTTCTTCAAGAGCAAGCTCCTACCCCAAGAGAATTAGTGAGTTTATTGCGTGGAAGTTTATCGGCACTGATCCGAAATTAATGGCATAGTACCTGGAGCACAGCATGTTCACCTTACTGCATCAATAAATCTCATTTGACATACCGCAAGTTGCGGCGGGTCAAGAGGTTGACCCGTGAGAATTACCCATTTCGGAAATCCGACGCTGGGTTCATGCTGCGCGCATGAGCTTTCAGTCGCGGTTGTCAAATATTGAGAGGCACGATGCAGGATTATAAGCCTTCTGATCAAAAATTTTGGACCATCGTACGCAAGAACCATCCTGACTATCTACGGTGGTTCTTCGCTGATACAGCAAGCGCCTTGGGGGCATCCCTCGTGGCTATCCCTATTTCGCTTGCGAGCTACTACCTCACTGGAAGCCTAAGTCAAGCGGGAGTGATTGGAGCCGCAAGCTCGGCAGGCTCGATGATCATGACGATCCCAGCCGGGATGATCATCGATCGTTTTAACAAGAAGAAGTTACTTCTCTTCTACGGGCTGAGCCAAATTGGTATCTGGTCAACCTTCTCGCTACTGCTTTACTTGGGCAAATTCAATTTCCCACTTTTGTTCTTCTTTAGCCTGTTTGCAGGAATGATTACAGGCACGTTCGGAGGCCTAACCAACGCCATTTTGAGATTCATCATTCCCGAAAATTTGCTTGTTCAAGCGCAAGGCCGTAACCAAACTCGAGACAACATTATCTGGATGGTCGGACTACCTTTAGGAGGCTTTCTCTACGGTCTAGCCCCGGTTATTCCCTTTATTGCGCAAACGTTGTGTGGGTTGGGTCCGCTTTATGCTTCAAGAACCATCAGTACGGACCTGGGGAGGAAAAACAGTGAGCAACGGTATTCGTTTAGACAGTTTTGGTCCGATAGCAAATATTCTTTGGCTTGGATTTGGAAATATCCAATGCTTCGAACAATCTTCAGCATCGATATCTTCTCCAACTTCGCCAACTTTTTCCTCATCGCGTCCATTGACCTATGGCTGGCATACCTCAAAGTTGATGGTTGGATAATCGGCCTCACCTCAACCATGTTTACCCTTGGAATGATTGTTGGAGGACTTCTTCAAGACCGCCTCATCAAGCAATTGCCAGGAAGAAACATCATCCGAGCAACGATGCTTTGGGAGCTACTGTGGTACCTGTTTCTTCTTGTATTTTCTCAGTATTGGCCACTTATCGCCGTTGCAGCATTTTTGATCGTAGTTCCCTCCATTGCGTGCAACTCATACTCCGGAGGACTGCTTGCGTTATCAGCGCCTCCCGAAAAAATAGGAAAATGCTCGGCAGGAGCGCGTTTGATGATGGGATTGCTACCAATCATCGCCTCCGCCAGCGCGGGTGCATTCCTCGCTGCAATTGGTTTTCAGGCAAGCATGGCACTATGCGCTCTGTGCTCGGTTATCTCCTGTTTGATAGCGGCAAGTTCAGTCTTGCGCACACTACCTAAAGCATCCGAGTTCAATTTACTCCCCGTATGCGCGTAAGTCCCAAGGTCATCTACCAATGACTCAAACACAGATCTACAACGACCGGGCCTGACCCCGGCGTGTCCTCTATCCGGGGGTCAGGCCCCATGTCAGGGCAAGATGAAGCGTCCCTTCGGAGTGGAGGAATCACGGGCAAGGCACTTGCCTTGGCGATGAGGGGGGCTGGGGTAGAGTGACTTCCTAGTTGACGTCTCCTCGAAGTGCTAGCAATTCACTCTCTCCGAGGTAAGTATTACAGCAAGAGGCGGGTAAAAGCATGAACAAGAAAAACTCAGGGCCTCAGCGCATAGCTTGGGCTTGCGCAGCCGTCAGCGCAATAGTCTTATGCTTGGCATAATTAGGATGATCTCTATGGATCCTGTGGAATGGAGAATTCTCCCTGAATTCTTTATAGCAACCACACTTGCTGGTTTCTCAATAATGTTTTTCCGTTACGACGATTGAGTTCAGGCCTGACCCCGGACAGTAAATCGTTGGGGTTGTGAAGTGTTCCGGGGTCTGTAGCCCTAGTTTGGGCGGGGCCTGGCCTCGTTTCGCCAGGCCCCGCTCGAGCACCCGATTTACATTAGAATTCCTGGCTATTTCATGGAGTCCCAGAGCTGTTGGGCGCCTTCATCGTCCCAGAGTACGACATTGCCCACGACGGTGTCCTGGAACCCGCCGATGGGGACGGTTTCCGTATCCACGCCGGAGCCCATTGCGAGCGCCACGCGGGCCAAGTGCCATACGTGGTCGCCATCGCCCACGATGAAAGAGGAGGCGGTGTGGTTGATCAGGGAAATAGACCGGAAGGGGTTAATCAGCGTGGCCGGGGAGGTGATCTTATCTAGGAGCGCTGCGAAGAACTCGCGCTGGCGCTGCACGCGGTCCAGGTCGCCCATCGCGGTGGCGCGGGTGCGCACATACCCCAGCGCATCGCCGCCCTCTAGCTTCTGGCAGCCTTCCTGCAGATCGATGCCCGCCAGCGGGTCATTAATAGGCTCTGGCACGCAGATATCAACGCCGCCGACGGAATCGACCACATTGGCCAAGCCACCCATGCCAATTTCGGCATAGTGGTCAATGTGCAGGCCAGTATTGCCCTCCACGGTTTGTGCTAGGAGCTTTGGCCCGCCGTAGGCAAAGGCGGCATTGATCTTATCCATGCCGAAGCCGGGTACTTCCACGTAGCTATCGCGTGGAATGGAGACCAGTTGGGCTTGGCCGGAGCGCGGGATATGCAGGAGCATGATGGTATCGGTGCGTCCCTCGCCCACATCGCCACCGGTGCCGAGCGCTTGTTGATCCTCTTCGGACAGGCCCTGGCGGGAATCGGATCCCACCAACAGCCAATTGGTGCCGGAGGTATTGGCCACCTGCTCATCCGGGAAGGCATCCACGCGGGTCAGGCGCGTATCGGCCCACAGTGCGAAGATGAGGCTGCACACCACGACGACGAGGACAAAGATGCCGGCGCAGCCAAAGAATTGCTTAACCGGATTGGTCTTTTTCCGGCGGCTGTGCGGCTTGGAATGGCGGCGGGGCGGTTGTTGCGCTTGCTGTGGTTGGTAGCGCTGTTGCAGCTGCTGCGGCGATTGTGGCTGCGATCGCCGTGGTGGCCGCTGTGGTGGCTGCTGCGCGGAACGCTGCTGGGCCCGGTACTGGCTGGGGTAGCGGGTGGGGGTTTCCTGGCGTGGGATGCGTTGCTGCGGCTCGGCACGATTCGTGCGTGGCCGGCGGCGGATGGGCCGACCGTAGCGGTCCTTGAGGGGACGGCCATCGGCCCCAAGGACGAACTCACTGGATGAGCTATCGCCAGCGCGGCGCGCCTCCCGATGCGGATCTCGTCCTGATTCAGTCATGCGCTATACCTTACAAGGCGCCGGCCAATTCCCTCGCTTTCCTCGCGAGCACGCCATACTTAAAGTACGGAAAGACCGAAGGAATAGCCGAGGAAAGCGATGGCATCGATAAGAAAGTGCGCGATGACAAGTGGCCACACCCGGCCGGTGCGGTGATAGTAGTAGCCGTAGATTACGCCCATGATGATATTGCCAAAACCGGCCGATACCCCTTGGTACAGGTGATATGAACCGCGCAGGATGGAGCTTGCCGCCAAGGCTGCCGGCAGCGACCAGCGCGCCTGGCGCAGCCTGGTCATCAGCCACATGACCACCACGGTCTCTTCCGCAAAGGCATTGGCGGCGGCCTTGATGAGGGACACCGGAATCTCTAACCACGCATTATCGAAGTCACCGGGGATGACCTCTTTGCTCCAGCCAAGCTGCACCGCGGCGAAATACAAAACTAGGCCCGGGATGCCGATGAGCGCGGCGAGTCCTGCGCCGTGCAACCAATCAGAGGCGCGGTAGGCGGCCGGTTTAATGTGGTCTTTCGCCAGCAGGAAAAGCGCTAGCCCACCATAGGCAAAAAGGACCGCCGCCGAGCACAATTGCAGGCCCAAATCCACCCACGCCAGGCTGGATTGGCTGGAGTTGAGCGTGACGGATTGCTCATTGAGCGGCTGCGGGGCGGCCAGTGAATTGATAAGCCGCAGCACCGCCCTGACCCCGGAAATACCAAAGGTCAGGGTCAGGACGATGAGCAGCTCGGCGCGTAGGTTCTTAGTCATGGGTGCAGGATGTGGGCGAGGCCTAAAAGTCGGGCATCGGAAAGCGTAATGCCTCCCACATGCACGCCGACGGGCGGGTGCGCGGGGATCGCCCAAGGAACGGAAATGGCGGGCAATCGGGCCATATTAAACAGCGAGGCCCACGGGGACCAGCGCGTTTGGGCGTCGAAATTCTCCGCGTGCGGAAGGGACAGGAAATGCCCCCGCGGCGGGGGATCCGCGGTGAGCATAGGCGTGACGATGGCATCGACCCGCCACTGCTGCGCCAAGAGCTCCGGGAGGTGGCGGACATGGCGTTGCGCCGCGCTTAGCTCGGCGGCGGACACGGTGGCGCCTTGCTGGGCCACCCAAGCCGCGTAGCCTTCTGCCTGCGGCAGCCCCACAAACCGGGAGGTAAAGATCTCGCGGAAGTGCGCAAACGTGACCCCTGCCTGCGGATACGGCGCAATGAGGACGACCTCGAACCCCGCGGCGCGCAGCCGATCTGCGGCCTCGCGTGCCGCCCGCAGGTGGTGGGCCTCCACCCGGGTCGCGGCAAAAAGCGGCTCCAGCAAGAGCCCAATGCGGGCGCGCGGGGTGATCATGCGGTGGCCGTGCAGGAACGCATTATCGGCCACGGTGCGGGTAATAAACCCCTCCGTGCCGAGGCTGCTGCCCGCAGGCTTAAACCCCACGACCCCGCAGGCCGCCGCGGGAACACGAATGGAACCGCCGCCATCGCTGGCCTGGGCCGCGCGCACGAGGCCGCGGGCTACCTGGACGGCCGCGCCGCCAGAAGAACCACCCGGGGTGCGGCCTGGATAAAGGGGATTATCGGGGTGGGGAAGATCTACCGGTTCGGTATCGACGCGCAAGCCCAACTCCGGGGTGGAGGACTTGCCAATGAATATGGCGCCCTGCTTTTCCAATGCCGCGATGAACGGGTCGCTGACCGCGGGATAGTACGTGCGCTTGGCATTGCCCATAGTGGTGGGCATGCCCGCGACATCGTTGAGATCCTTTGCAGATAGGACCCACCCGCGCAGCCGGCCGGTGAGGGTAGGCGCGCGCTGCAGATCCAGGTAGGTAAAACCGTGTTCTGCGGGGCCCATGCCCTGCACATCCGCGCGGAGTCGTTCTATGGAAAAGCCCATGGCGCACCAGTCTAGTGGGCTAAGGTGACGGGCATGACTACAACCATCGCATTCTTAGGCCCCGCCGGTACGTTCACGGAGGCCGCCGTGCACAAATTCGCTACCGAGTGGGAAGAGCGAGGGGAGACCGTAGAGGCCCTACCGGTGGACTCGCCATCGGCGGCGGTGGCGGCCGTGCGCGCCGGGCAGGCCGATTATGCCTGCGTCGCCATCGAAAATTCCGTGGATGGTGCGGTGACGACGACCTTTGATGCACTGGTAGAAGGCGATCCCGTACAGATTTACCGCGAGGTAGATATCCCCGTTACCTTCAGCATCATGACCCGCCCGGGAACGAAAGACATCGCGCGCCTGAGCACGCACCCGGTGGCCTTCCAACAAATCCGCGGCTGGGTAGCAGAGAACGCGCCGGGCGTGGAATTCGTGCCGGCTAGCTCGAATGCGGCGGCGGCGCAGGCCGTAGCGCGCGGGGAGGTCGACGCGGCGGCGGCACCAGCGCGGGCGGCAGAAATCTTCGGCCTAGAAACCAAGGCGAGCGGCGTGGCCGACGTGCAGGGCGCGGCCACCCGCTTTGTACTGGTGGGCCTGCCGGGGCGCCCGACCGCGCGCACCGGCCAGGATCGCACCAGCGTCATTTTCACCTTGCCCAACCAACCGGGAACCCTGGTGGGGGCCTTACAAGACTTTGCCCATCGCGGGGTGGATCTCTCCCGGATCGAGTCGCGGCCGACGCGCCAGACCTTTGGCACCTACCGCTTCTATGTGGACTTGATTGGGCATATCGATGACCAGCCGGTTGCTGAGGCCCTGCGCGCGGTGTGGTTGCGGGCGGAGGAACTGCGCTTTTTGGGCTCTTGGCCCACCGCGACGCCCGCCGGCCATCCACCGCGGGACTTGGCTGAGGCGGATGCCTGGGTGGCGAGGGCGCGCAGGGGTCAATAATCTGGACGCATGACTGGAAGAATCATCCTGCTGCGCCATGGCCAAACCCATTCCAACGTCTCCCGGCTGCTTGATACCCGGCCGCCGGGCGCGGAGCTTACGGATCTGGGGCGCAACCAGGCCACGGAGGTGGGCCGGGAACTAGCGGGGTTTGTGGGCGATCGCGAGGTCGAATTCAAGTGCTCGATTGCGCTGCGGGCGCAGCAGACCGCCACCTTGGCGGCGCGCGCTTTTGAACAGGAGCGGAACCTGCCGCGCTTTTCCATTCCCATCGATGTCATCCCGAATGTGCAGGAGATTTTCGCCGGCGATTGGGAGCTCGATGCCAGCGAGGCCGCCCACCGCAGCCACGATTCGGCCATGCGCGGCTGGTGCTATGGCGATAGCCAGGCCGCCATGGAAGGCGGCGAGCGGCTTCAGGACGTGCTGTCGCGTTTCCAGCCCGCGTTGGAAGAGATTGCGGCGCAGCTTGCCGATGACCGCGATGTCATCCTCGTCAGCCACGGCGCCGCCATCCGGGTGGTAACCAAGCATGCCACCGGCGCGGATGCGGACTTTGCCTATACCGGGTACATGCCCAATTGCCGCTTTACCGTGATGGAGCCGCGCGGCAAGAAATTCGGCGAGTGGACGCTTACCCGCTGGGCAGATATCGAACTTTAGCCCCAGCCCAGCCGGTGCAGTTCGTGTTCTTCCATGCCAAAGTAATGGCCGAGCTCGTGGAAGACCGTGACCTTGACCTGCTCGGCCAAGTCTTCTTCTGACGTACTCCAGCGCTGCAGGGTGTTGCGGTAGATGAAGATCGCATCGGGTAAATACCCGGTGTGGTCGAAGGTGCGCCGAGGCAAAGCGACGCCCTCATAGAGCCCCAGCAAGGTGGGATCATCGGGGTTTTCTTCTTCCACCATGATCACCAGGTTGCGCATTTTGCGCACGAATTCATCGGGCACTTGATCGAGGGCGTCATTGACCATTTCCTCGAAGCGTTCTTCCGATACGGAATACATTTACGGCGCCGGCTTATCATCGCGAATCGGGTTGCGCTCTGGGCGCTCCTCCGGCGGGTTGCCATCGATGGATAGCGCCTGGCGGCCACCGGTGGCGGCGCCGGTGATGGAGGAAAAGCCGCCATCATCGCGGGCGTGGACGAGCGAACAGTTCACGGACTTGGTGCCGCCATTCCAGGACTCTTCAGACACGGTGCCCCAGAACGGTTGCAGCGTGGATTGGTAGAGCTGCTCCTCCCCGCCCAGGTAATCCTCGGCGGCGGCGGTGCAGGAATCCGAGAGGAATTTATCCATCTCCTTGCCATCCGGGTACGCGTCGGGGAATTTCTTGCCCAGGTCGATGACGGATACCGTCTCCAGCTGGTGTGGCTGGCCGCAGTCCACGACGTGCGGTACCTGCTGATCATCGATGGCCAAGCATTCGCCCGGCTTGGCCAAATTGGCCTGCTCGGAGGCCTCAACATTGCCGGTGGTCAACTGCGGCACGCCGTGATCATCGGTGGTCTGTAGGCCGCACAGCAGGGTGCGGTCACCGTTATCCCACGCGGATTCCGGCGGCAGGATGGAAGCAATATCGTATTTGCCGTGCGGATCCCACTTGCTGTGCAGGTAGCTCACCGTGGCGGATTCACAGAGCTCATCGCGCAGCTGGTGCTGGCGGGTGAGCGCGGGCCGTGAGGCATCCGGGCCGAATTCACTGGTGGGGTAGACGCTGAGATCCTCCACGGTGGAGACCTCGAAGCGGTGCTGCTCCGAGCATTCCACCTCCTTGAAGGAAGCGGCAGAGCCATCCTCGTTAATATCCCACGTCACGCAGGATCCGGCAGAAGCGGAGGTAAAAGGCTCCGTCTTCGGATCGGAGGATCCCGAGCCATCCGCACCGCCCTCAGAGGACTGCTCGGAAGAGGCCGTATTATCGGCCCCGTTGGAGCCGTGGTTGCTGACAATGCCGTAGATGCCCATGAAAACGGCCGCCGCGATTGCTGAGATCAAGGCAATCTGGACGGCCACAGCGGAACGCCACGCAGGTGATTTCTTCATAAGGCCCATTATATTACCTCTTAAGCAGGGTCTTTTCTAGATTGAGGTATCCCGGGAAACGCGGGTATTCAGGTGGTACCTATCGGTGCGGTAGACCGAGGAACACCATTCCACGGGCTTATCCCCCGAACGCGAGCAGCGCACGATGTGCAGCAATGGGGAACCCACGGGGACATCGAGAAGCGGCGCAATCTCCTCATTGGCGGCAATGGCGGATACGGTCTGGTCCGCGTCCGTGATGGGGACACCAAACGTCTTATCCAAAATCGAGTACACCGAGTTATAGGTGTCATTTTCCAGCAGGCTCGGCGCAAAGGTGGAGTTGTACCAGCCGTCATCGATGGAATAAGGCTCGCCATCGCCCAAGCGCAGCCGGCGCAAATGAATCTGTTCCTCTGTGGCAGGGGTGCCAAAGAAGTTGGTGGCCGCCTCCGGTGCGCTGGCGCGGCCGCTGTTGAGGATCTTGGAGGAAGCCACCACGTTCTGGGCGCTCATTTCATCAGAAAAAGAAGCCAGATGCAGGCGCGATACCAAGGGGTTGGGGGCAACGAAGGTTCCCTTACCGCGCACGCGGCGCAATTTTCCGGCGGCAACGAGATCCCCAATGGCCCGGCGCACCGTAATGCGGGAGACACCGTAGGTCTCCTCCAGGAGTCTCTCACCGGGGAGGATATCACCGGGTTTGAGGGTGGTATTACATAATTCCTCCAGAATATCGTGCAACTGGGCGTACTTGGGGGTGGGGCCATCGCTGATTTCGCGGGCCGGCAATTCTAGGGAGGACATGATTCCATAATAATTCGCTGGTTATTACCACGGCAAGGCAATGGCAGTGCGCTAGAATCAGTCCCGTGATTGATCTCAAGCTACTCCGTGAAAACCCAGACGTTGTCCGCGCCTCTCAGGTCACCCGTGGGGAAGACCCCTCGCTCGTGGATCAGCTCCTTGCCGCCGATGAGAAGCGTCGCTCTGCCATCCAGAAGGCAGACGAGGTGCGTTCCCAGCAGAAATCCCTGGGGAAGAAGATTGGTCAGGCCTCCCCGGAAGAGCGCTCGGCGTTGCTGGAAGGCGCAGATGAGCTGAAAGCCAAGGTAAAAGAGGCAGAAGAGGCTCGATCCGCTGCTGAGGCCACGGTGGAAGAGCTGCAGTACAAGATCGATAACGTCGTCGAAGGCGCGCCCGCCGGCGGCGAAGATGACTTTGTTCTCGTTGAAGAAGTAGGCGAGATCCCGCACTTCGATTTCGAGCCTAAGGACCACCTTGAGCTTGGCGAGTCCCTGGGGCTCATTGACGTCAAGCGCGGTGCGAAGGTCGGCGGTGCCCGCTTCTACTACCTCACCGGCGATGGCGCCTTCCTGCAGCTGGGAATGCTGATGCTGGCGGCGCAAAAGGCACGGGAAGCCGGCTTCCAGTTGATGATCCCGCCGGTCCTCGTGCGCCCAGAGATCATGGCCGGCACGGGCTTTTTGGGCCAGCACTCCGATGAGATCTACTACCTTCCGGCCGATGATCGCTACCTCGTGGGCACCTCCGAGGTAGCCCTGGCTGGCTACCACAAGGATGAGATCATCGATTTGTCCAATGGCCCTCTGCAGTACGCCGGCTGGTCCTCCTGCTTCCGCCGGGAGGCCGGTTCCCACGGCAAGGACACGCGCGGCATCCTGCGCGTGCACCAATTCGACAAGCTAGAAATGTTTGTCTATTGCAAGCCGGAAGACGCCGAGGACATGCACCAAAAGCTCCTCAACATGGAAAAGGAAATGCTGGCTGCGATGGAATTGCCGTACCGCACCATCGATATCGCCGGCGGTGACTTGGGCTCTTCGGCTGCCCGCAAATTCGATAACGAGGCGTGGGTACCAACCCAAGGCACCTACCGCGAGCTGACCTCTACTTCCAATTGCACCACCTTCCAGGCCCGCCGTCTATCCACCCGCTACCGTGATGAGAACGGGAAAACACAGGTAGCCGCCACCTTGAACGGCACCCTGGCCACCACCCGTTGGATCGTGGCGATTTTGGAAAACCACCAACAAGCCGATGGCTCCGTCGTTGTTCCAGAGGCCTTGCGCCCATTTGTGGGCAAGGATGTTCTCACGCCGCAGTAGCCTGCGAAGCAAAGCTAAAGGAGCACCATGAACGCTGCGACGAATTTCTTGTACCGCCAAATCACCCACATTGGGCGCGGCCTCACCTTGGCCCAAGGCCTACAGATGCGCCTGTCGGGGGAAGAAAATATTCCTGATGACGGCGGTGCCGTCCTCGTGTGCAATCACACCGGGTATATGGATTTTCTCTTCGGTGCGTTCATTGCCTATCGCAAAAAGCGTTTGGTGCGCTTTCTGGCCAAGGCCAGCATCTTTAGTGCCCCGGGCGTGGGTGCCCTGCTGCGCGCCATGGGGCACGTGCCGGTAGATCGCATCGATGGCAAAGAGTCCTTGCGCAAGGCGGTGGAGCTTGCCGAAGCCGGCGAGCTCGTCGGCGTCTTTTCTGAAGGCACGATTTCCCGCAGCTTTGAAATCCGCAGCATGAAAACCGGCGCATCCCGCATCGCTTTTGAAGCCGGCGTGCCGGTTGTCCCGCAGGTGATGTTCGGTTCGCAGCGCCTGTGGACGAAGGGCCACAAGAAGAACTTGGGACGCACCAAGACTCCGGTCTTTATTACCGCGCTCGAGCCGTATTACCCCACCGGGGATCCAGAAGCCGATACCGCAGAAATCCGCCGCCGCATGCAGGAGGGCTTAGAAGGGCTTTGGGAGGATTATGAGGCGGAGTTCGGCCCGATGCCCGCCGGCGAATATTGGGTTCCCGCGCGCAAGGGCGGTTCCGCCCCGACGCTGGAAGAAGCCGAAGCGCGCGACGCGGAGGTGGAAACGGAGCGGCACCGGGTGCGTCGTTTGCGAGATGACCTGGTAGGGCTCAAAGAGCGCGTTTCCGTTTCCACCGTTGAACTCGTGCGCAACCACATGGCCTCTGCCAAAGGTAAGGAAGGCCAGGAAGAACACGTTGGCGACGAGCCCCAGGAAAAGAAGCACATCGCGGCCGATACCTTGGATTGGGTCAAAACCAATCTCAATGCCGTGGTGGAGGAGGCGACCCGTGGCTTGGATGAAGGCAAGGATAAGGTCGCCGATGTCATGGCGCAATTGAAGTCCGACGTAGCGCAGGCCCAGGCCTCTATTGCCGCAAGCAGCAAGGAGATCTGGGAAGGATCCGTGGTAGAGCAAGGACTGCTCGCCGCAGCGACCCAATCGCGGCTGATCGTTTCCCGCCTGCCGCACCGGCTCAAGGCCCAGTTTTCTGATATCCCGCGCGTAGTGGTGGCGCACCAAAGCGCACTGAACTGGGAGGACGATGCCCTGACCCCGCGGTTGAAGGCGGCGCTAGAAGGCATCTACCCCGCGGCGGAGGTACTTATCGTGGTGTCGTGCGATGCGGATCTCGATGTCCCGCAGGCGGTGTGGCATATCGAGCTTGATGAGCAGGCCGAAAAGCTGCTCGTGGACAAGGAAGCGATGAAGGTTACCTCGGCCACGGCCGCCGCCGGCGTGGACTGCATCCTAGATGATTTGGACGCCAAGCCGAGCGAGACATTGGTCTTTGGTAATGAGCCAGGGGATGAAGAATTCTTGAATCACATCCCGGTCGTTGCTCTAGAGACCGCACCCATCGAGGTGGTCAAGGAGGCGCAGGCTGTGACGTATTCCGCCGAGCGCGCAGGTATGTCCGAGGTTTTGGAAGCGATGGCCCGGCTACAAAAAGATTAGCCGGGCGCAAACGTTGGCGTTACCACCCCCGCAGGGGGGTGGTTTTCCTTTTGGGTGTCTAAGCAAAGGGCGGAAATTGACTGCTTACGGGGCCGGAAGTTACGTGTGAGAAACCTCTAGTGAATGTTTAACCGGTGACCTCTAGCATAGGAGATAGGAGATATTGGCTCTATTTTTCAGAGTGCAATAGTCGCCATCATGAATCATCCAAAACCTGCTTTTAGCTGTGCTTACGCCATCTCATTCATTGTTTGTCGGAGCAAGCACACATGAGCACCAAGGAAGGAGATGCGGTCTCTAATGACCCAGCAAAGCAACCAATCCTTTAACCCCGAATATTTTGAAAATGTGTGGAATGGCTACGCGGATGAAGACTATGACGTCGTCATCATCGGTGGTGGCTCCGTAGGTGCCGGCGCGGCACTAGATGCAGCAACCCGCGGTTTGAAGACTGCAGTGCTGGAGTCCCGCGACTTCGCCGCAGGTACCTCTTCCCGCTCTTCCAAGATGTTCCATGGTGGCCTGCGCTACCTTGCAATGTTTGACTTCCGCCTCGTGGCAGAGTCCCTGAAGGAGCGCGAGCTCAACATGTCCACGTTGGCTCCCCACCTAGTCAAGCCGCTGAAGTTCATCTTCCCGCTCACCCACCACGTATGGGAGCGCGTCATGATGTTCGGCGGCTTTACCCTGTATGACCTCATGGGTGGTGCAAAGAGCGTGCCGATGCAAAAGCACCTCACCCGCAAGGGCGCCCTCAAGGTCACCCCGGGCCTGAAGGAAGACGCCATCGTCGGCGGCGTGCGTTACTATGACACCTTGGTGGACGATGCTCGCCACACCATGACCGTGCTGCGCAGCGCCGCTGAGTACGGCGCCGATGTGCGCACCAATACCGAGGTCATCGGCTTTGACAAGGATCGCGGCGGCCGCGTAGTTGGCGCCAAGGTCCGCGATACCGCCACCGGCCGCGAGGCCACCGTACGCGGTAAGGTCTTCATCAACGCCACCGGTGTCTGGAACGACAAGATCCAGGAGCTGGCCGGCGTGGAAGGCAAGTTCACCGTTCACGCTTCCAAGGGTGTGCACATCGTTGTGCCTAAGGATGCCCTGGATGCAGAAGCAGCACTGTGCTTCGTGACCGAAAAGTCCGTCCTCTTCGTCATTCCATGGGGCGATTACTGGATCATCGGTACCACCGATACCGATTGGGAAAAGGGACTGTCCCTTCCGGATCCCGCCCCCACCAAGGCGGATATTGACTACATCCTGGATCAGGTCAACCAGCGCGTGCGCCGCCAGATTACCCGCGATGACATCGTCGGTGTCTACTCCGGTCTGCGCCCGCTGCTGTCCGGTAAGTCTGACTCCACCACCAACCTGTCCCGCAACCACGCCGTGGCTCGCGTAGCCCCAGGCATGGTGTCCGTTGCCGGCGGTAAGTACACCACCTACCGCGTCATCGGTAAGGATGCAGTTGACCTGGCCGTGGAAGAACTCGGCGGCAAGGTGCCGGAGTCCATTACCGAGCACACCCCGATCCTGGGTGCTGCCGGCTACCACGCGCTGGCCAACCAGATTCCTACCCTGGCCCGCCGCTACAACCTGAGCGAGGACTTCATCGAGCACCTGCTTGGCCGCTACGGATCACTTTTGGGCGAGGTTCTGGCACCTGCGCAGGATGATGAGTCCTTGCTCGAGCCCGTTCCTGGCGCAGAGTCCTACCTCTGGGCTGAGGTGCGCTACGCCGTCACCCACGAGGGTGCGCTGCACTTGGACGATATCTTGACCCGTCGCCTCCGCGTTGCCATCGAGTTCGGTGACCGTGGCGTCAACGCAGCTCCTGCTGTTGCGGACTTCGTTGCTCCGCTGCTGGATTGGAGCGAGGATGACAAGCAGCTCGAGGTGGATACCTTCACCAAGCACACCGAGGCCGAGCTGGCTGCCGAGGCAGCTGTAACCGACCGCGAAGCTAACGACATTCTGGTCCGCGCTGGCTCCGCTCGTCCGACCGAGACTCAAGGATAAGGGGAGGCGCTAATGGCTGGATCTGACGCATTTTTGTGGGAGTTTATCGGCACCACGTTGCTGATGCTTCTTGGTAACGGCGTGTGTGCGCTGGTAAACCTCCGCACTTCGGGTGCCCGTGGCTCCGACTGGATTGTCATCGCCTTGGGTTGGGGCATGGGCGTCTTCGTCGGCGCCAGCGTCGCTGACCCAACCGGCGGTCACTTGAACCCTGCGGTAACGCTTATGCTCGCGCTCAATGGTTCGCTCGAATGGAACTTGGTTCCGTTCTACGTGCTGGGCCAAATCCTGGGTGCTATGCTCGGTGCTTTCCTGGCATGGGCCGCATTCAAGCAGCTCTTCGATGCGAATAACTACGACGAAGAGGGCAATGTCACCGGTGCCAATTCTGAAACAGCGGGGATCTTCCTCACTGCCCCCGCTCACCCACACAATGGCTGGAATACGGTAACCGAGTTCATCGCCACCTCCGTATTGTTGATGTTCATCGCCTTCGGCCCTGCCGGCGGCGAGCTGGGACCACTGAGCTACTTCGGTGTGGCGTTCGTTGTTGTCGCCGTCGGTCTGTCCCTGGGTACGCCTACGGGATACGCCATCAACCCGGTCCGTGACTTGGGTCCACGCTTGATGTACGCCTTCGTCCTGCCCATTAAGGACAAGGGCAGCGCTAATTGGGGCTATGCTTGGGTGCCGATTGTTGGCCCGCTGCTTTCAGCCGTCGCCGTTGGTCTACTGTCCATTGCGCTTTAATCCAACCCTAAACAGGAGAAATTAGACACATGAGTGATAAGAAATACGTCGCAGCTATTGACCAGGGAACCACCTCAACCCGCTGCATCATCTTCGACCACGATGGCGATCAGGTATCCGTGGGCCAGCTCGAGCACGAGCAGATCTTCCCAGAAAAGGGTTGGGTAGAACACGACCCGCAGGAGATCTGGAGCAACACCCGCCGTGCTGTGGGGGAGGCTTTGGCCAATGGCGATATAACAGTAGAAGATATCGACTCCGTCGGTATCACCAACCAGCGCGAAACCACCGTTGTGTGGGATAAGGACACTGGCGAGCCCGTTTACAACGCCATCGTCTGGCAGGACACCCGCACCTCCGCTATCTGTAAGGAACTGGCTGGTGAAGAGGGCCCGGATAAGTGGCGCCGCCGCACCGGCCTGCTGATCAATTCCTACCCCGCCGGCCCGAAGGTTAAGTGGATCCTCGACAATGTCGATGGCGTCCGCGAGCGCGCTGAAAAGGGCGAATTGCTCTTCGGCACCATTGACTCCTGGCTGCTGTGGAACCTGACCGGCGGTGCCGAGGGAGACGGCGATATGGAAGCGCTGCACGCAACGGACGTGACGAACGCTTCGCGTACGCTCCTCATGGACATCGAAAAGCTGGAGTGGGACGAAGAACTGTGCAAGGAAATGGGCATCCCGATGTCCATGCTGCCGGAGATTCGCCCGTCCCTGGGTGATTTCCGTACCGTTCGGGAGCGCGGTTCCCTCGCCGGCGTACCTATTCGCGCCATCCTGGGGGACCAACAGTCCGCTATGTTCGGTCAAGGCTGCTTCCGTGCTGGTTCCGCGAAGAACACCTACGGCACTGGCCTCTTCCTGCTGCTGAACACCGGTACCACCCCGAAGTTCTCCGATAACGGTCTGCTGACCACCGTCTGCTTCCAGCGCGAGGGCGAGCGCCCCGTATACGCACTGGAAGGCTCCGTATCCATGGGTGGCTCCTTGGTGCAGTGGCTGCGCGATAACCTGCAGCTCATTCCTAATTCCTCTGCCATTGAGAACCTGGCTCGGGAGACCAAGGACAATGGTGGCGTTTACATTGTTCCGGCGTTCTCCGGCCTCTTCGCCCCGCACTGGCGTCCCGATGCCCGCGGCGTCATCGTGGGCCTGACCCGCTTTGCCAACCGTGGACACCTGGCCCGCGCCGTCCTCGAGGCAACCGCTTACCAGACCCGCGATGTGGCAGATGCCATGGTGGCGGACTCCGGTGTGGAAATCACCGAGCTGCGCGTGGATGGTGGCATGACCACCAACGAGCTGCTCATGCAATTCCAGGCTGACATCTTGGGCGTTGAGGTACACCGCCCGAAGAACATTGAGACCACCGCAACCGGCGCCGCTGTTGCTGCCGGTTTGGACAATGGCTTCTGGGAAGACCTCAGCATCCTGGATACCCAGCGCGGTGACCTCACCGTATTCAAGCCCAAGATGGAGCAAGAAGAGGTAGATTACCTCTACGGTGAATGGAAGCGCGCTATCAAGCGTTCCTTGAACTGGGAAGACTCCGATGAGGATGAGTTGGACTTCTAAGTCCTGAAGTAAACTCGCGGGTATGGATACTTTCCCTACCCGGGCCCCTCGGCTCATCGCGAGTGATATTGACGGCACCCTGCTGGACCGCAATCATCGCGTCCCGCGTCGCAACCGCGACGCAGTGGCGCGGGCGGTGCAGCAGGGTGCTTATTTTGCTTTGTCCACCGGCAGGCCCTTTCGCTGGATAGAGCCGGTGCTGGAGCAGCTCACGGTGCGCCCGGTATGCGTGACCTCAAATGGGGCGGTGCTCTATGATTCCGCGGAAGACCGCGTGCTATCCGCGCGGGAGCTTTATCCAGACGCGCTAGAAGAGGTGGTGACGGTAGCGCAGCGCGTCCTCGGCGCGGTTGGCTTTGGCGCAGAGCGGGCGGGCGGTTCGCTTGCCGATGCCCCCGATCAGCTCTTCGTGGTCGACCCTCACTACTCCGAAAATGCCCTCTTTGAGGGCTTTGGCGTGGTGAGCGTGGGCGAACTGGTGGCGCAGCCAGTGGTCAAGCTGCTTATCCGCAATACGGATTATTCTGCGCCGGAACTCTACGACTTGATTGCTCCACATATTGATCCGGAGCTGGCGCATATTACCTATTCCATGCAGGAGGGTGTATTAGAGGTCGCGGCCCCCAATGTCACCAAGCGCCGCGGCGTGGAGTGGTTGGCTAAGCAGCATGGGATAGCGCAGGAAGAGACCATTGCTTTTGGGGATATGCCCAACGATATTGAGATGCTCACCTGGGCCGGTTGCGGGGTGGCAATGGAAAACGCCCTCCCGGCGGTGAAGGCGGCCGCTGATGCGGTCACCGTGGCCAACCACCAGGCGGGCGTGGCGAAGGTTTTGGAGCGCTGGTTCTAACTCCCGCTCCACGGGGAGGCTAGTCGGTGTAAATGTCTACCTTTTCGGTATCCATGTTGTAGACAATCTCGCCGCCCTGGAACTGGACGCGGATCTCCTTGCCGTCTTTCATCTCGTTTGTGGTGGGCAGCCCTAGCTTGGAAGCGTTATCGCCTTCCGCCCACTTCTTGGCAATCTCTCCGGTCAAGGCCTTTGCACCAGAGTCCTCAGAGGAGAGGACCACACCGTTTTTGAAGAGCTGGTACATAATCTTGCCGGAATCGGTGGTGTCCGGTCCGCCAACGGCGAGACCCAAGACTGGGCCAAAGGCGTTCAGGACGGAGGTCCAGGATTCCTTGAGGCCTTCGTTATTAGAAAGCTGCACAACCTTGTTGACGATCTTCGGAATCTCGCCGACGGTAAGCTCACCCGCAACCTTCTTATCGGCATCCGGCTGCGCTACGCGGTCATTGGCAACCAAGACGCCGAACACGGTGGCGGCGATGCCAGCCAAGGCCTGGATGGTCGATACTGGGACATCGACACCAGCGATGGAAGAGGTGGTATCTCCCGAGGTGGAATGATCGCCGCCACTCGATGGCGACTTCTTATCCCAGTTCATTGCTGCGGAGTTACCGCCAGCCTTAACAGCGTCGTACTTCTTTTTGGTGTTCTTGCGGATCTCGTCCCAGTGCTGCACGGTGTAGCGACCCGGGCACTGGGTGTAGTGGAAATCATTGTGACCGCTGAAGGCAGGCACGGTTGCCTGCGCACCGGCTGGAAAGCGGGAGCCGCCAAAGCCGCCAGAGGTCAGGGTAGCGGTGCCCGTGGGATCGATGCCGGAAATTGCTGCCTTCCACCCGGCAATTTCTGCCACCGAGTTCAGCATCTTCTGTGATGGCTCCTCAATTTCGTAGTTGCCAATCATGGAAATACCCCAGTTATGGGAGTTGAAGCCACCAACGTGTGCGCCCTGGACGGCCTTGTCCAGCCCGCCGTAGCGGCCCTCGTAGATGGTACCGAACTTATCCACGAGCACGTTGTATCCAATATCGCACCAGCCCAGATTCTGGGCGTGGTACTCGTAGGCAGCGCGAACCTGTGCGGCAGCCTGTGCCGGGGTGTAGTTATTGGAGCCCGCGGTGTGGTGCAGCGTCATCGCCTTGATGCCGTCATCGTAGGTGGGCTGTTGGCAGCGCTTGGATTCATCGGCGCCCCACCCAGAGCGGGACACTACCTTGGGCATGCCATCGGTGGCAGCAGTAGGTTCGATGGCTTGGCCTTCTTGGGCATTGCCGTCCATAAAGACGGCATCCAGGTCCGACACGGTGGTGCGGTCGGTGTTGTTTTTATCAGCTACAGGGGCGATATCGCCGACGTTAGAAGGCTGTGAGGCGGCGCGGTTGGCATCCGCAGCGCCGGCTGCTTTATCGGGCAACTCAGCATCGTCATCCAGGTTGGAACCGGTTACTAGGTCTACATTGGCCATGGATACCTGCACATCGTTGGTATCGCCCACGTAAATAAGCTCGGTACCGTTCTTGCCATCACCGTAGTTCATGGCATCCATATCGAACCACTCGCTCCAGGAGCCGTCCTCCTGCTTGGAGCGGACGAAGGAGTGCACGTCGCGCTTGCCCTCCCAGGTCACGGCGAACATGTTGAACGCCTCGTCGCGGTGGAAGTGCTTGACGGCACGTGGGCCCTCGCCATCGCCTTGCGCTGCTACGGCGGGATCATCAACGACGACGGAGTCGGCGTTACTAAAGCTTTCTGAGGCGTTTTTCACCTCGATGGGTCCGCCAGAACCGGAGTCCTGGGTTTTAAGGACCTGCTGGCCGCCGAATGCGGCCGCCATGACGAGGGCAATGGAGGAAACCGTCGCGATGACGGGTGTGGTCCACGTTGACCTCGTGGGGACTAGTCGACGTCGTTGCTTCACTCTATTCTCCCTGGGTTGAGTAAGTGCCGATGTAGCTGTAAAAACGGTAGCCAAAAGTTAACAGTTGATAGTGATGCTACGAGTGTGACAACTGTGAATCTTGTTGCGACACGCCGATGACCCGTGTTCCCCTCTGGAGTGCAATAAAGTGGAAGCCATGACTTCTTATGACCTCATCGTTGTTGGTTCCGGATTCTTTGGCCTGACCGTTGCGGAAAGGGCCGCTAGCCAGCTGGGAAAGAAGGTGCTCATTGTTGAGCGCCGCGAGCACCTGGGCGGCAATGCCTACTCCGAGGCGGAACCCACCACCGGAATTGAAGTACACAAATACGGCGCGCACCTCTTCCACACCTCTAATAAGCGCGTGTGGGAGTACTGCAACCAGTTCACCGATTTCACCGACTACCAGCACCGCGTCTTTGCCATGCACGATGGCACCGCCTACCAATTCCCCATGGGGCTGGGGCTAATCAACCAATTCTTCGGCCGTTACTACTCGCCCGATGAGGCCCGCGAATTGATCAAGGACCAAGCCGGCGAATTCTCTGCGGATGAGGCCAAGAACTTGGAGGAAAAGGCCATCGCGCTTATCGGCCGCCCGCTCTATGAGGCATTCATCCGCGACTACACCGCCAAGCAGTGGCAGACCGACCCCAAGGAACTGCCGGCCAGCAATATCACCCGCCTGCCGGTGCGCTACACCTTCAATAACCGCTACTTCAACGACACCTATGAAGGCCTGCCCGTCGATGGTTATGCGGCATGGCTAGAAAATATGGCGGATCATGAAAACATCGAGGTCCGCCTGGATACCGATTGGTTCGATGTTCGCGAGGATCTGCGCGCCGATTCCCCGGATGCTCCCGTTATCTACACCGGCCCGTTGGACCGCTACTTCGACTTCGCCGAAGGCGAGCTCGGCTGGCGCACCTTGGACTTCGACCTCGAGGTCCTCGATACTGGCGACTTCCAGGGCACCCCGGTGATGAACTACAACGATTCCGACGTGGACTTCACCCGCATCCACGAGTTCCGCCACTTCCACCCAGAGCGCAAGGACCGTTACCCCTCCGATAAGACGGTCATCATGAAAGAGTACTCGCGCTTTGCCGATAAGGGCGATGAGCCGTATTACCCCATCAATACCCCGGAAGACCGTTCCAAGCTGGAGGCGTACCGCAAACTAGCCGCCCAAGAAGCCAAGCAGAACAAGGTGTTATTCGGCGGCCGCTTGGGCACCTATCAGTACTTGGATATGCACATGGCCATTGGCGCCGCGCTGTCCCTATTCGATAACAAGCTCGTGCCCTTCTGGAACGAGGGCAAGGCCATCGAGCAAGAGCGCGGGCACTAAGAGCTGCTAATCTGCCCTGGGCACGCTATGCTTAGTCACCTCACAGGTTAGGAGGTGACGGCATGGCTCAACGCAAGAAATACACCAAGCCCGGGCACGCGGACCGCAGCATGTGGAAGATGTCCCCGGAGCGGCTCCAGGAGCATTTGAAACTGCGCAGCCGCGCAACGCGCATTCCCGATAAGAAAAAGCAGCAAGCAAAGAAGGCCTGCCGGAACACCCGGCGGGCCTTTCCGCTATTCAACCCAGCTATTATGAGTGCTCGCATCGCTCATTAGGTGCAGTACTGGAAAGTATCTTTATGGTGTTTATTCAGCCCGAAGCCCAAAAATTCCTCGACCTGAACAGGAACTCCCCACAGCTGGACACGCGTACCCCAGAAGAAAACCGTGCCGCCCAGCTGAAGACGGCAGCGGCTTGGGGCAAGAAAACCCCGATGGCTTCCGTATATGAGACTTCGGTGCGCGGTGTCACGGTGCGGGTTTATGTACCGGAGGGGCTCACGCTTTCTGATGCCCCACCAGCAGAGCCCGCCTTCATCTTCTTCCACGGCGGCGGCTGGGTGCTGGGGGATTTAGAAACCACGGATACAACCGTGCGTGATATTGCCGCAGAATCGGGAATCATCTGTATCAGCGTGCACTATCGCCGTGCACCGGAACACCCCTTCCCAGCACCATTAGATGATTGCCGGGCGGTAGTAGACGGGGTGCTACAAGGAGAATTGAGAGTTGGTGTCGATCCAGCGCGCGTTGCCGTGGGCGGAGACAGTGCGGGCGGCAATATCGCAGCGGTCATCGCACAAGAACTCCGCGATCAGCTGGCTCATCAAGTGTTGATCTATCCCGTCATGGATTTATCCACCTTTGACACGCAATCCCATTCGGATTTTAGCGACGGCTACTACCTCACCCGGCGGCGCCTTAACTATTTTTACGATTCTTATGCTGGCGCTGCAGACCGCACGGATATACGTATGTCTCCCGGCAGGAATGGCGATCTGGCGGGGCTGCCCCCAGCGACTGTGATCACCGGTGAACTCGATCCGTTGGTCTCTGAAGTAAGTGACTACGTTGAGCGGATGCTCAATGCGGGAAATGTAGTAAGCTCTATCGAATTTAAGGGCCAGGTCCATCCGTTCGTCCAGATGGGCGGGATTATTTCGGATGCATTGATCGCGCGCACCATTATTGGCAGCGAATTGAAACGTGCGTTGCGAGGCCAAAGCTAAAAGGCCGCGATCTGCCGGAGCTAAAGGAAAGCGCGGCGTGAACACCCAACACTCAACACAACACCAACACAACACTCAACACTCAACACTCAACACAACACTGCACATGTTGAGTGTTGTGTTGAGTGTTATGTGTAGTGTTCACCCATGGTTTCGGGGTTAAAACCCTGCCACCACCAGTTTTGCCAGATTGCGGCCTCCGGGTGCGGCGGTGGAGTGATGGTGTCGTGTGGTGTGTGTATGGAGCTGACGGGGCTAATGCCGTGCAGCGAGTTGATAAACCACAGGGGACATTCCGCAGCGAGTGCTGGGGTCAACGGGCGCTGCGCGGTGGAAATCCCCAATTCTTTGCAGCGGTGCAGGACCTGGCGCAGGGTCACGCTGGGCAGGCGCACGTCGGTGGGAAGCAGGAGCGTGTCGCCGTCCCAGGCGATGAGCGCGCCGGTGGTGGTTTCTGCGATGGCGCCGTGGGCATCGACAATCGCGGTGTCATCGGTGCCGCTTTCCTGATACCGGCTGCGGTAGGCGGCCAGGGCGGGCAAGTCCGGGCCTTTAATGAGAGGCTGCACGCGGGGATCGGGGGCCTTAACGTAGGTAAGGCGCGTGTGGGCGCGCGGAGCCGGTGCGGGCCGGATATCGAGGTATAGCTCGTCGGCTATGAGGGCAATGCGGGGAAAGAGCTCGCCGCCTGAAAGCAGCTCCAGCATGGCGGGAACGAAGCCTGCGGGCAAGGTCCCGGCGGCGGATTCGAAGCGCTCCAAGTGCAGGTGGAGACCGTGCGTGCGGCCTTGCGAATGCCGCCAAGAATCGGCCACGGCGCAGGGGATAGCCGGTGGGGTGCAGGGGATGAAGGCGCCGTCGCGCCAGATATAGGAGCTCATGACCACGCCCCGAGGACCGATTGGGCCTTGAGGTTTCTTTCGGCCAGCTCGGCTGCGGGATCGGAATCGAGGACGATGGCCCCGCCGGCGCCGACGGTGACCTCGGAACCCGCGCGCACCGCGGTGCGGATGACCACGCTGAAATCAGCCTCGCCGGAATACCCGAGGTAGCCCACGATGCCGGAATAGACGCCGCGGGGTCCTGCCTCGAGGGCATCGATAATCTCGCAGGTGCGCAGCTTCGGCGCGCCGGTCATAGAACCGGGCGGGAAGGCGGCGCGGATGGCGTCGAGCGCGGTGGCGCCGGGGCGCAATTGGCCGGTGATCGTGGAGACGAGCTGGTGCACGGTGGCATAGCTTTCCACGTTCATCAACCCCGGAACGCGCACGGTGCCGGGCTCGCACACGCGGGATAAATCGTTGCGCAAAAGGTCCACGATCATGAGGTTCTCGGCGCGGGTTTTGGGGTCATCGCGAAGCAGCGCGGGGTCCTGGTGGGCTGGAATGGTGCCCTTGATGGGCTTGGCCTCGACGCGGTTATCGCGCACGCTAAGGAAACGCTCGGGCGAGGCGCTGCAGATTTCCACGCCGTCGAAGACCAGATGCGCCGCGTACGGTGCCGGGTTGTGCCGGCGCAGCGCAGCATAAATATCGCCGGTGGCCTGCGCGGTATAGGTATCGGTCAGGCATACCTCGTAGCTTTCCCCAGCGTGCAAGAGCTCTTGGGCGCGCTGGATTCGGTCAAGGTAGTCGGTGGCGCGCCAGGCGCCCGCGCTTGCCGATGCCCCCTCGTTTCCCACCTGCCCGCCCTCCAGGGCTGCCTCCAACCGGTCGAGAAGGCCCTGCGCGCCGTCGCCATCCAGGCAGCATAGGTGCGCCATTTGCCGGTGGTGGTCGTAGATAAGGAAGGACTGCGGCCGGATGAAGTAGGCATCGGGATACGGCGAGCGGTGGCGCAGCTGGATGGGCAGGGTAAGCTGCGCGCATTCGTAGCCGAGGAAACCTACCACCCCGCCGGTAAACGGCAAATCCGGCGCGTCAAAGACCTGCGTGGATAGCTCGCGCTCGAGGGCGGTGAGGATATCGGGGGCTTCGCCAAGCCGGTAGCGAAAGGATTGGCTAAGCGGACCGGTGGCATCGCCAAGAATGCTATAGCGCCCGCGCGCGTCGGCGGAGTCGAGGAAGAAGGCGTCGGTGCCGTCTGCCTGCAGCGCCGCGAAGACCCGTGGGCAGTCAATCGCGCCGGGGACCTCGCGGTGGAGGAGGCGAAAACCGCCGAGGAAGTTGCGCAGCAGGGTCGCGCCGTGCCGGGTGAGTACCGATTCGGGGTGGAATTGCACGCCCCAATGCGGCAGGCCATCGACCTTGAGGGCTTGGACGGTGCCATCTTCGCTGCGGGCGTGCACGGTGATGCCCGGGGCAGGCTCAATGTGCAGCGAGTGGTAGCGCACCGCCTGAAAGTTCTGCGGGATGGAGGCGAAAATCCCCTCGCCGGAGTGGCTAATGGTGGACACGAAGCCGTGGCGCGGTTCGGGCGCGCGGCGTATGCGGGCGCCGGCGAGCATCGCCAGCCCCTGGTGGCCAAGGCAGACGCCGAGCAGGGGGATTCGCGCTGCGGCGGCCGCCTCGATAACGCGCCGGGACATGCCGAAGTCGTTGTTTTCCTCCGGGGTTCCGGGGCCAGGGGAGATAACCACGTGGCTGAATTCGCCGGCGCGCACGCGATCTGGGATGTCGGCGGCCTCGCCCGCGGGAACGACGAGGGGCTCGGTTCCGGAGACCTCAGCGATGAGGTGCGCAAGGTTAAACGTGTACGAGTCGTAATTATCAATGAGCAGGATCATCAAAGGCAGAGTCTATAGCCCAGTGCGCCCCACGCGTAACTTGCTCCACGGGAGGTCTAACTATTGGGTGATGACCAACTAATTGACGTATGTCACACTACGTTGTAAAGTTAACTTTAAGTTAACAACAAGCAAACGGGGGAAGAATTCAGGAAAGGGGATAACAATGAACCAGTTTGAAACCCTCCGTCATGACCTGCACACCAAGTACGGTCACGGATATACCCGTGCTGAAATCGATACGAAGTTGGACGAGGTCATCGCCAAGCACACCGCCAACGCCGAGCTCGTGGAATTCATCCCCGTGCTGGTAGAGCGCGAGGTGCGCGAGTTCTTCGGCGCCCACCGCATCCACGTTCGCTTCGCCGCGGGCAATAACCACGCCCTGGCCAAGGCCGCAGCGGACCTCACTAAGAAGCACGCGGGGGAGGCGCTTTACGTCGATACCGCCGCCGCGCACCCGGAAAATGACGGCAATGACCACCTGGCCCACGTCATGAGCGAGCGCGGCATGGGCCAAGCTCCTAAGAAGTACCTCGAAGAGGTGCGCACCGTGGCCATGCCGGACTACATCGTTTACCTGGGACGCGAGATCGAGCGCGATGAGGCCGGCAAGGACATCAAAATCTGGGACATCGCCCCGGCTGAGACCGTTGAGCAGGCCCGCGAGCTTGCCGATGACCTAGAAGCCCGCGTCTACTACATGCTGAACAAGCTGGGCATCGACCCGGTAACCGAGCGCGTGAATGCATAAGGGGAGGCACCATAAGCCCTGGGCCGAGGAGGAATTCCTCGGCCCTTCTTTTATTGTCCGCGTGTAAACCCGAGCAGGCGCGCGAAAGCAACTACGCTAGGTCGCTGACTACTGTTTGAATCGTTTGGAGAATCGAAGCAATCGTGACTGCCAACAACACCTCGGCCTATGAGCCCCTGCAGCGAATCTTGCTGCCCAAGCGCGGCGAACCCTTTGATGTACGCATGCTCTACCTCATCGAGGCGGAGCAAAACCGCGAGCGCTTGAGCTGGACAAACCGCACCGCCGTGACCATCCCGGCCGGCGAGGAAGCCTCCTTTGAAACCTACTTCAACGCCTTCCCAGCCTCCTACTGGCGCCGCTGGTCGCAATTGCGCTCGGTGGTTTTAAGCCTGGAGATCGAGGGTCAGGCCAACGTTTCTTTGTACCGTTCCAAGCAGGATGGCCAGCGCATCTCCGTGGCCAACCACCTCGTGGGCACCGGCCACCACGAGTTTGAGCTGCCGCTGAAAAACTTCGAGGACGGCGGCTGGCTGTGGTTCGATATCACCGCGGAAAAGGAAACCACGGTGTCGGATGCAGCCTGGTGCTCCCCGCAGGCCCCAGCGGCGCAAACGCTTCCCGATGGCACCGAGCTCGCCCCTTCCGAAAAGCGCGTCGCCGTCGGTATTCCCACCTTCAACCGCCCCACCGATGCCGTCGCTGCCCTGCAGGCCCTGGCAGAAGATCCCGTGGTGGATGAGATCATTGACTTCGTCCTCATGCCGGACCAAGGCAACCAGCACCCGGCCGATGAGCCGGGTTACGACGAGGCGGTGGCCCACTTTGGCGAGCGTTTCCGCGAATTCCGTCAGGGCAACCTGGGCGGCTCCGGCGGCTATTCCCGCATTATGTACGAGGCGCTGGAGAATACGGATTCGCCCTTCATCTTGTATATGGACGATGACATTGCCATCGAACCGGACTCCGTGCTGCGCGCGGTGCAAGCCGCACGCTATGCGGAAAAGCCGATCATCGTTGGCGGGCAGATGCTCAACCTGCAGGAACGCTCCCAGCTGCGCACCACCGGTGAGCAGGTCAACCGCTCCGATTTCATGTGGGGCGCCGCGCCGCATGCCGTGTATGACCACGACTTTGCCAAGTACCCGCTGCGCGCCATTGGCACGCCAGAAACCCATGTGGATCCAAAGAAGTACGATTCTCGCGCGCTGCACCGCCGCGTGGACGTGGAATATAACGGCTGGTGGATGTGCCTCTTCCCGCGCGTGGTGGCAGAGACCAACGGTCAGCCACTGCCGCTGTTTATCAAGTGGGACGATACCGAGTACTCCCTGCGCGCCGCCCGCAATGGCTTCTCCACGGTGACCTGGCCGGGCGCGGCCATCTGGCACATGGCTTGGGCGGATAAGGACGATGCCATTGACTGGCAGGCCTATTTCCACCTGCGCAACCGCTTGATCGTGGCCTCGCTGTACCACGATGGCGCAGTATCTGGCATTACCAAGTCCATCTTTAAGTCCACGCTCAAGCACACCATGTGCATGGAATACTCCACCATGGCCATCCAAATTGAGGCCATGAAGGACTTCCTGGCGGGACCGGACCACCTCTTCGATATCTTGGATACCTCGCTGCCGCGCATCGCGGAGATCCGCAAGAACTACTCGGATGCGGTCATCATCGAATCCGCAGACCAGCTGCCGGCGCCGACCGGCGCGCCGGGCGTTCCCACCCGCAATGTGGGCGGGCGCTTGGCCAAGGTCAAGAAGCTGCCGTGGGCAGCAAAGGGGCTTAAGCACCTGCTGAGCAAGGAGGATCCCGCGCATCACGCGGCGCCACAGCTGAACCTCACCCCGGACGAGGCGCGCTGGTTTACCCTTTCCCGCGTTGACTCCGCCACCGTTTCCACGGCCGGCGGCACGGGCGTGGCCTTCCGCAAGCGCGACCGCGATTTGGCCAAGGAGCTTATCGTTGAAACCCGCAGCCTGCTGAAAGAAATCGAAGAGAACTTCGATGACCTGCGGGCACAATACCGCGCCGCGTTGCCGGAATTGACCGCGCGGTCCTCCTGGAAGAAGGTTTTTGATGCCCAATAAGCTTTCCATCGCAGAATCCCACGTCTTGGAGTCCATCCAGAACGCCGCCTTTGACGTGCCGGGAGTGCTGCCCGCCGCCCGCGGATTAAGCCACTTGGGCGAGCACGCCCTGGGCTGGATGGGTGGCGCGGCACTTGGGGCCAGTTTGGACAAGCAACGCCGGGAGGAGTGGATTCGGATCGGTGCCGCGGCGTTTACCGCGCATGCGGCAAGCGTGGTGCTCAAGCGCATCGTCCGGCGCAAGCGGCCCGATTATTCCTACGTGCGCGTTGGGGTCAAAACCCCCTCGCGCCTATCCTTCCCGTCCTCGCATGCCACCTCCACCACGGCCTTTTTGGTGGGCCTATCCCGCCTGACGGGGTCCAAGGCACCGCTTGTGGGAGTGCCGGTGATGATGGCATCGCGTATGGTGCTCGGGGTGCACTATCCAACCGATACCGTTGCGGGCGCAGCCATTGGCGCTGCTACCGCGCGGGCAATGACGAAGGGAAAGACGCATGAGTGAGGACGGCAACCAGCACTTTCTCCATTCGGAGCCGCATACGTCCGGCGTCGATACCGGACGCAAGCGCAAGCCGCCGAAGAATTTGGCCGATGGCATGGTCAAGGCCCTGCGCCCGAAGCAATGGGTAAAAAACATTCTCGTGCTGGCCGCGCCCGCTGCGGCCGGTGCGGACTCGCTCTTTCACGGGCGCGTGCTTGTCGATGTCCTCCTAGCCTTCATCGTCTTCTGCCTCGGCGCTTCTTCCATCTACCTGATTAATGACGCCAAGGATTGGCGCGAGGACCAGGAGCACCCGACCAAGCGCTTCCGCCCGATTGCCTCGGGCGTGCTGCCCATCAAGGTGGCCTATGTCATGGCTGTGGTGCTCGTTGGCCTGTCCATCGGGCTGTCTTTTTTGGCCACCGCTGGACTAGAGCTAGCCATCGTCATGGCGGTTTATATCGCCCTGCAGCTGGGCTATTGCTTTGGCTGGAAGCATATTCCGGTCATCGATATTGCGCTGGTGTCCTCCGGATTCATGCTGCGCACCATGGCCGGCGGCGTGGCCGCCGATATTGAGCTTTCGCAGTGGTTCTTGCTGGTTGCTGCCTTTGGCTCGCTGTTTATGGCCTCCGGTAAGCGCTATGCCGAAATCCTACTGGTGGAAAAGACCGGTGCGAAGATTCGCAAATCCTTGCAGGGCTATACGCCGACCTACTTGCGCTTTGTCTGGACGCTAGCGGCCACCGCCGTGGTGGTCTTCTACTCCCTGTGGGGCTTTGAACTGGCTAATGCCGCAACCTCTGGTGGTGTGTGGTACCAGATTTCCATGGTGCCGTTTACCATCGCCATCCTGCGCTATGCCGCCGACGTGGACCGCGGCCAAGGTGGTGCGCCGGAAGAAATCGCGTTGGGGGACCGCACCCTGCAGATCCTCGCCATCGCTTGGCTGGCCTGCATCGCCATGGCCGTCTACATCATGCCATTGGTCTAAGCAGCGGTGGCATAGACGTGTTGAACTAGAAGATCTTGAGGGACCTGATATACTCACCCCACGTGGTTAACACCGGTAACAAGAGAATCGTACGTTGGAGCGTACCCGCCTCGGTTCTTATTATCGGTGTTTTTTCTTTGTGGGGTGGCTTTGCCCGCCGCTGGATCGCCGATGATGGACTCATCGTCCTGCGCACCGTCCGCAACTTAGAGGCCGGCAACGAGCCTGTGTTCAATGTGGGCGAGCGCGTCGAGGCCAATACCTCCACGGTCTGGCAATACCTCATCTTTGTGGCGCGGTGGGTAAGCGGTGCTGAGCTCGAAACGATCGCCATCTACCTCGGGCTTATCCTGGCGGTTGCGGCGATGGTGGTGGGCACGTGGGCATCGGCAAGCATGCACAAGGGAATTGTTCTTCCCGCTGGTGCCTTGGTGTATCTGGCCCTGCCACCGGCACGGGACTTTTTTACCTCCGGCTTGGAATGGAGCCTGTGTCTTTTCTACTTGGCCGTCTTGTGGTGGATGCTGATTTCATGGGCGCGACCGCGACAAGAATTGCCGCCCGATCCTCTCGTGTATGGGTTGGCATTCTGGGCGGGGCTGTCCTGGCTCATTCGCCCTGAGCTCGCCCTGTATGGCGGCTTGGTTGGCGTTGTACTCATAGTGAGCACGCGTTCGTGGAAGGTTATCGCTGCCGCCTTGCCCCTGCCCCTGGGGTATCAAGTCTTCCGCATGGGCTACTACGGCCTGCTTACGCCTCATACCGCCGTTGCGAAATCCGCGGCCGGTTCCGCGTGGGGCAAAGGGTTTGCGTATCTGGGTGACTTTATGGTGCCCTACGCGCTGTACCTCCCACTCATCGTGCTGGCAGTGGCGGCGCTATGGAAAGCCAATTTTCGCCCGCCGGCGCTGCGCTCGCTGCAGACTGTGGTTTATATATTCTTGGGCGCTGCGCTTTTGCATGCCTTGTATGTTGTGCACGTGGGCGGCGATTTTATGCATGGACGCATGTTGCTGCTTCCGCTTTTTGCCGCGCTCCTGCCCATCTTCGTAGTTAATTTACGAACCTGGTGGGCTGCCGTATTCTCTGCGGTGTGGGCTCTCGTTATTGTCGTGCATGGCCACCCGGTAGACCGCGCTGCGTACGCGGGGAAGCTTACTGTTGTGGATGAGCGGGACTATTGGACCGATATCACCAACCGGCAGGAACCACCTCGCCGGGCCGAGGATTTCCTGGGTATGGATTTGATGAATGACTACGAAAAAGCGGTGCAGGACTTGGCAGCCGGCGATGCCATGACCTTCCGCTATATCAAGGAAGGGGGCCAGCCATCGTGGACGACGGTGCCCGCGGATCCGGAACGCTCCGATCCTCCCACTGTGTATTTTCTTAGCCTCGGTCTTACTTCTATGAATGCCCCGCTTGAGGTGCGCGTGCTCGATGAAATTGGGCTCAGTAATCCCCTAGCAGCGCGCCAGCCCCGCATCGAGGGCGGGCGCATTGGCCATGATAAGAGCCTTGGTGTGGCGTGGCAGATTGCCGATTCTGCAGTGGATATTGACTCCCTATTGCTGGGGCAGGATAAAGATTCCGCGTGGCAAGCACGCACTGCGCTTAATGATGCCAATTTCCAGAAACTCTTTGCCACCTATAGGCAACCGCTAACCTGGGGCCGATTCTTAGAAAATATTAAATTTTCCCTGACAGAGGGAAGGACCCTAACCTTTTCCTCCGATCCGGGGGATTACCTGCAATGATGGTTGATAATGAGGCAAAAAGCCTGTGAGTGAACTACACTGCCTTTCAGTGAGGTTTTCGCTGAGGGGTGTTAACGATTCACAGGTTCCCAGCGATAAAGCCAAAGAACAATAATTGAGTACTTTGTGGAGGAGAAAGATGACTGCATCTTTGAGGGGACGCGTCCTATCGGTCATCATGGCGGTGGCCGTAGCGCTTGGCCT
This sequence comes from Corynebacterium sp. KPL1814, assembly GCF_000478175.1. Classification (GTDB taxonomy): domain Bacteria; phylum Actinomycetota; class Actinomycetes; order Mycobacteriales; family Mycobacteriaceae; genus Corynebacterium. The sequence goes on along the minus strand of NZ_KI515777.1, from coordinate 299,266 downwards.
CGCCGTAGTGGCAGGCGGCACGCAGCAGGCACACGCGGGAAACCGCGATTGGCTGCGTCCGGATAATACTGGCACCTGTGAATGGGACCCAGTTGCATTTTGGGTTCAGCGCTGTGATGTCTGGTCCCCGTCCATGAACCGTAATATCCCGGTACAGATTCAGTCCGCAAAGAATGGCGGCAACGCTGGTTTCTACCTATTGGATGGCATGCGCGCTACCTACGCAACCAGCGGCTGGGTTAGCCCGCATAGCGAGGTTAATGCCGCAAAGACCTACTCGGACAGCAACCTCACCCTCGTGATGCCGGCAGGTGGCGAGTCTTCTTTCTATGCCGACTGGCAGGCACCGGGCAAGTATGATCCGAACGATCCGGTTAACTACAAGTGGGAGACCTTCCTTACCCAGGAGCTTCCTGCCTACCTCGAGCAGAACTTTGGCGTGGCCCGCAACAACAATGCGATCGCTGGCCTCTCCATGGGTGCCGGTTCCGCCATGACTTTGGCTGCTAAGCACACTGACCAGTTCAAGCAGGTACTGTCCTACTCTGGTTACTTGACTATGACGGTTCCAGGTGCCCAGACTGTCCTTCGTTTGGCCATGCTGGATGTAGGCGGGTTCAATGTCAACGCCATGTACGGTTCCCTATTTAACCCAAGGCGTTTCCAGAATGACCCGCTCATGCTGATTCCGCAGCTGCGCGATGGTGGTACCGATGTTTATATTTCAGCCGCATCCGGTATGCCGGGTCAATTGGATAAGGAAACCCTCCCACCGAAGTTCCAAGCACCGGGTGTCGCACTGGAGGTTGGTTCTCAGCTGACCACCCGCGCTTGGGAAGGCGCCGCTCGACTGCAGGGTCTGAACCCAACGGTGAGCTACCCGGCCGAGGGCTTGCATAACTGGTACCAATGGGACTACCAGCTCAATGCTTCCAAGCCACGCGTTCTCAACGCTTTGAATGCCTGGTAAGGCTCACTAACGGACTATCCCCGCGCCGTTTGAACTGCTCCCCAGTAGTTGGACTGAGAAATCAGCTACCAACTAGTGGGGAGCATTTTTCTTTGGGACTATGAAGTTCGCTAAGTGAAACGCAGCGCGAGCAAATGGTGGAGCGTTTCGAACAGGGCAGGGGCACCAAGCCGGAGGGGCTTACTGAAGGAGACAAACAGCGTCGCAAAAACGAACTGTTGCCGGCCGAAAATGCCTAGCTGAAAAATACAGATGAAGGCTTCCAATACCAGCATTCAACCTGGCGGACATTGATCCACGACAACGGCGGCGTTCAGTCGATGTCGCGTACAGCCAACTGCTACGACAACGCAGTAATAGAGAACGCTTTCGGTCACCTGAAAAGCGAGACATACCACGGAGAAGACTTCAGCACCGTCGAGGAGTTCACCCAGGCGATCGAAGATTACATCCAGTGGTACAACACCGAACGCACCCAACAATGACTTAAGGGCCTGACCCCGATGCAATATCGGAGTCAGGCCCTTGCTCCCCAAACCTTCTTGAATTAAACCCGTCTAACTCTTGGGGACTAGTTCATGGCGTTTTCGGTGGTGTTGCGGGTTCGTGCTTTGGTTAGTGGTTTTGGAGTTCTCGGGTAATGATTTGGGTCATTCCGTCGTGTCCTACGTCTGTTGGGTGTAGTGGCATGACGGATGGGGCGGTTGGGGTCTGCACGAGCGTGGCCCATCGCTGGTTGGTGTCTGGTTGGCAGGGGTCGTGGGTCTTTGCTTGGTCGTGGAGGTTGATGAAGTTGACTCCGAGGTCGTGTGCTGCGCGTCCGATTTCGCGGTTGAATTCGTCTTCTGCGATTGTTGCGCCCGGGATAGTTACTGGGAGCTGCAGCTGGTCGTGGTTTACAACGCACAGGGTGTCGTTGACGGTCATTGGGACGTAATTGACCATGGTGATGCGGGCGTTGGGTGCGGCTTTACGAATTTTGTTGAATTGGAAGTCTAGTAGTCCGCGGTAGGTGGAGGCTTTGGGAACGTCGGGGAGGGTGGCGTTGGCTAGGGCATCGAAGTAGGTTCCTTGCTGGAGACCGCCGTACATGAACACTACTTCTTTGGTGTCTTGGCCGATGTTGCCTTTTTCGATGGCGTCGTCGACGTATTGGTTGATCCAGACGCTGGTTCCGTTGCAGGAGTAGTCGGCGAGGTTGTGGTCGAGGTTGTTGGCGGTTTGGTGCGCCCAGTTGTGTTTGTCGTTGAAGCAGGGGTGGAAGGGGCGCTTATATGGAGAGGCTGATCCTCGGTCTCCTGGTGCGCCGCCGTTGGCGGTGAAGGAATCGCCGAAGGTGACCATTTCCTTGCCTTGGTCCGCATTTGCAGTCTGGGCCATGGTGAGGCTTGTGGTGAGGGCGATGAGTCCGGCGGTGATTTTGGTCTTTATGTTTTTCATATCTTTCGCTTTGGGTAGGGGATGTTTACAGGGTGCACTTTTGTGCATGGGGTTGCCCGCAAATCGTGGACACGTAGTGGAGCTACCTAGTGGTTAGGCAGCTATTTCTTTTCTGCTGGTGGTTAGGCTGGTGTGGTTCTCGAAATCGACGGGGCTGACCATCCCGAGTGCGGAGTGCCGGCGCCGACGGTTGTAGACGGCTTCAATCCAGTAGGCAACGGCCTGACGCGCAGCATCGCGGGTTGGCCAGCGCTTCCGGTCGTAGAACTCGGTCTTAAGCGTCGACCAGAACGACTCAGCCATCGCATTATCGAAACACACCCCAGTACGCCCCACAGACTGAGCAACACCTAGGTTGCGGCACACCTCCCAGAGCTGCTCGCTGGTAAATTGTGTTCCCCGGTCGGCGTGAAACACCAGCCCGTCAGGAACGTCACCACGCAGTGTATGTGCCATCCGCAGTGCTCGTTCGACCAGGAATGTATCTTGCACGCTATCCATAGCCCAGCCCAGCACCCTGCGGGAATGACCATCGCGAACTGCGCATAAGTACAACCAACCCTCGCCGGTTCGCAGGTAGGTAATGTCTGACATCCATACTCGATTGAGCTCGCCGGTATCAAACATGCGCTTTACCAGGTCAGGAAGACTCGACTTACGTTTAGATTGAATCGTTGTCGCTGGGACGAAGGCACGCGGTGAAATTCCTTCAATTCCCATCAGGCGCATCCGCTTAGCCACAGTCTTGCGGTTAAGAACAATCTGGTAGCGCTCACCTAGTTCTGCGGTGATTCGCGGGGCACCGTAGACCTCGTTGGAGTCTTTTCCAGATCTGATGAATCTTGCGATCAACATCATCGTAAAATGCTGCACGATCATCCTTACCGGATAAGCGTTGCTGCTGCATATGGGCCCATTTGTAGTATCCAGACCGAGATACCTTCAAAAGGCGTGCCATGCGCTTGATACTGAAATTCGCCTTCTCCTGCTGCATTAATTCGAACTTTTCTGATCGCGTTGCTTTGCGGCGAAGAAGGCTGTCGCTTTTGACAAAAACTCGTTATCCATCTTGGCTTCTGCCAGCTCACGACGCAGACGAGCGTTCTCAGCACGAAGATCAGCCTCGCTTAGCCCATCAGAGGATCCTCGGCGTTGACGCTCATTTTTCACCCACCGACCTAAAAGGCCAGGTGCGACACCAATTTCTTTCGCTACATGAGCAATCGGGCGTTCTGACTCGATTACTAGGTTTGCGGCTTCACGCCGGTACTCCGGCGTGTATTTCTGGCGTTGTTGACTCACAATGAACATCCTCTCTTACGGACACAAAATCCGCACAAATAGGGTGTCCACTAAACGAGGGTAACCTCATGCATGCTGTGGTTATCTTAGTGGTTTCTTGGTGAGAGTCCAGTCTGTGGTTAAGCTGGGAGATTGCTTATTGGGCGATTCCGGGGGACAGCCTCTGCATCGAGATAAATGGTGATATAACTTTGCACGGCGTGTCAGCCTTTCCAAAGCTTCAAGTTCAACTTAAACTTAAGCGCACAATAGACAGCTCACGCCGCAGGTAGCAGTCCGGAGGAGGGGAACCTTCGGAATGCGGCCGCGGTAAATCTTCAAGGACGTTTACCTATGCGCAAAAACACTTCCCCGGGCAAGGTCCGTAAGGGGCTCGCGGTAGCAGCCATGCCGACCGCCATTGCCGTTGGACTTGCCCTGCTGCCCAACGCCACCGCCCAAAGCTCTCTTGGTGACATGAGCTCCGCTCAGCCAGGCAACGGCAGCAGCCTGTCTGATCACTTTGCGCCTAAGGATCCGCCGGCCCGTACCCCAGTGGAGACCGAATACCCACAGGTGGAGGGGCTGCCGGGTGGCGTAAAGATCAACCGTGTGGAGTACCTGTCCAACCGTCACCTGATGGTTTATATCCAGTCCGCAGCCATGCCGGATCACGAGCAGAAGGTGCAGATCCAGCTCGCGCGCGACTGGTATTCGCAGCCGGAGAAGAAGTTCCCAGAGGTATGGGCACTTGATGGCCTGCGCGCCCGCGATGACGAGTCCGGCTGGACCATTGAGACCAATATCCTCAACCAGTATGCGGATCGCAACGTCAACCTCATCATGCCGGTGGGCGGCGAATCTTCCTTCTACTCCGACTGGCAGCAGCCGGATGCGGGAAAGAACTACAAGTGGGAGACTTTCCTTACCAAGGAATTGGTGCCAATTTTGGATCATGAATACCGCTCCAACCAGAAGCGCGCGGTGACTGGGCTGTCCATGGGCGGTACCGCAGCGGTCAACTTGGCGGAGCGTAACCCGCACTTGTTTGATTTCGTGGGTTCGTTCTCCGGCTACCTCGATATGACTACCCGTGGCATGCCACAGGCCATCATGGCTGCGCAGCGCGATGCTGGCGGCTACGATTCCCGCAAGATGTGGGGCGAGCCCGGCTCGCAGGATTGGATCGACCACGATCCGAAGCTGGGCATCGAAAACCTCAAGGACATGCAGGTCTATGTCTCTGCTGGTAACGGCAAGGACGACTTTGGCCAGGAAGACTCGGTGGCCAAGGGACAGGCAAGTCTGGCCGGCATGGGGCTGGAAGTTATCTCTCGGATGTCCACCCAGACCTTCGTGGATTACGCGAAGCGCGCCAATGTGGAACCAGTAGTGGAATTCCGGCCCTCCGGCGTGCACAGCTGGGAATACTGGCAATTTGAGATGCAAAATGCATGGCCGCACATTGCTGATGCCCTCGACCTTGACAAGGCTGACCGCGGTGCGGATTGTAATACCGAAGGCGATATCGCCAAGGCCACCAAAGAAGGCATACTCGGTTCCTGCCTGAATAACGAATATGATGTTGCCGGTAAGGGCAAGGCACAAGACTTCGAAACCGGTACGGCGTACTGGTCCCCGGAGAATGGTGCGCACGCCCTGTACGGCCGCATCGGCGCCCGCTATGCGGAAATCGGTGGCCCCACCTCCTGGTTGGGCTTCCCTAAGACCGGTGAAACTAAGACGATGGATGGCAAGGGACGCCTCGTGCGTTTTGAACACGGTTCCATTTACTGGAGCCCAGAGACCGGCGCCTGGGAAATTACCGGTGACATGTACAAGAAGTGGGGCGAGAAGGGCTACGAAGGCGGCGATCTGAAGTTCCCGACTGGCCCGGTAAAGAAGGTGGGCGATGGCCTTGTCCAGGAATTCCAAGGTGGCATTCTGACCCGCAACCCGGACGGCAAGAACCAGGTCTCCTTTGGTGCCATTGGCAAAAAGTACAAGGACATGGGTGGCGCTGACTCCCCACTGGGCTTCCCCACGGACGGTGAGAAGAAGGTAGAGGGCGGCTTCTTCCAGGAGTTTGAACATGGCTCCATCTACTGGTCCCCAGAATCCGGCGCGCACTACATTTTGAAGGGCGCCATTATGGATGAATGGGGTAAGAAGGGCTGGGAGCAAGGCGAGTTTGGCTGGCCCACTTCTGATTACTCCGAAATCGCCGCTGGTGGATTGAAGCAGGAGTTCCAGCACGGGACGATCAGTGAAGTCATGGGCCGCGTACAGACTGAAAAGAAGTAAGCATGCGTAAATTAGCCCTCGTAGGAGCGGTCTTATGCCTCGGATTGGCAGGGTGTGACTCTGCCACCGTGGATAGTGACTCCGGCAATGACACCTCGGTGGCGCCGCTGTCGCGCGAAAAAACCTCCGAAGAATCGACCACGAGTAGTAGCGAGTCCGCATCCAGCAGCGCTTCCTCCTCGCAGGAGCCATCCGAACCCAAGGACGGTTCCAAGGAATCCGCGGAGCCGACGAATGGGTCTCGTTCAGCGAACTCCCCAGAGGATCGCGGTGCGCGCGAGATTTCAGAGATCCCCTCCGCGCAGCTGCCCAAGGAAGAGACTGCGTACTTGGATTCGTTAAAGGATTCCGGCGTGAATGTCGAAGGGGTAGAAGATCAGCTCCTCGGCGCCGGCCAGGGCGCTTGCGGCGAGGATGACATCACCATTCCTGCGGTGGCCGGACAACTGATTGAGCAGCAACGCACTGACATGGACTTTGACGAGCTCACAAAGCTACTCCAGGACAATGCACGTTCAGCTCTTTGCTAGCTTTCTTTGAGGTTTTCCGGGTACAACTAGTTCATGCGAAAAATCATAACCGTCGTTGCCGTCCTCGTCCTTCTCGTCGTTATCGGCGCGGGGGCGGCGCATTACCTCACGAACTCGGACTCGGCGGGACCTAGCGCTCCCGAGGAGCCAGACTCCGCGGCACCACCGGAGGAATCCCAGCCGGAGTGGTGCCCGAGTGTGGAGTTCATTTCTGCGCCAGGTACCTGGGAATCCGCCGCCGACGATGATCCCCTCAACCCTTCTGCTAATCCGCGCTCGTTCATGCTGTCTATTACGCAGCCGTTGCAGGAGGCCTACGGGGATGATGTAAAGGTGTGGACCCTTCCTTATACTGCGCAATTTAAAAATATCAATGCGCAGGAGGAAATGAGCTACGACGATTCCCGCAATGAGGGCACTGCGAAGATGAATGAGGAGCTGCGCGGCATGCATGAAAGCTGCCCGCAGACCAAGTTTATTTTGAGCGGTTTTTCTCAAGGCGCGGTCATCGCCGGCGATGTGGCCGATGACATTGGTGGTGGCGAAGGCGCAATCCCCGCAGAGAATATCGCGGGCGTGGCGTTGATCGCAGACGGCCGGCGTGAAAACGGCGTGGGCCAAAATCCGGGACACGAGCTCGGCGGAATCGGTGCCGAGATTGCCTTGGAACCTGTCTCCGGACTCGTTCAGCCCATCGTGCCCGGAGCGACTATGCGCGGCGCGCGCCCGCACGGCTTCGGTGAGCTCGCGGATAGGACCTTCCAGATTTGTGCCCCCGATGACTCCGTGTGTGATGCACCCACCGGCGTGGGCAATGGTCTGGAACGCGCCAAGGATTTGATCGGGGCCAATGGAGTGCACGCGCAATACGCCAGCAACGACGGTGTGATTGATGGGACTACCGCAAATCAGTGGGTTGTGGATTGGGCACACCAGGTCATTGACGCCGTGTAACATGAGGCGCTACAGCATCGATAATTTTTTAAGACAAAAGCATTTACTAAAGGAGAATCGATGGATTTACAGCAACTCATGGGGAAGTTTTTTGACGCCGAGGGCAATATCGCCCTCCCCACAGAGCTCACCTTGGCAGGCCTGACCGAGACCCTCTACGAAGCAGACGCGGATACCTCGCAGATAGTCATGCGCCAGTGGCTCTACGGTGAGGAAGACACCGTCCGTGAGCTCAGCCGCCAAGAGATCAATACCCGGATCAAAGTGGTGGCAGCGCGCCTGCAACAAGTTGCAGAACCCGGCACCCGCGTGGCCATTCTGGCGGGCAACTCCCCTGAGTACCTCTTTGGTTTCTTGGGTGCGCTGTATGCGGGCATGACCCCGATCCCGCTCTATGATCCGAATGAGCCGGGGCATGCGGATCACCTCAAAGCGGTCTTTGCTGACTGCGAGCCCCCCATCGTGTTGACCAACCGCGTATCGGCTGCGGCGGTGCGCGCCTATTTCTCCACCGAGCGGGAGCGCCCGCGCGTCATCTCCATCAATGCGCTGCCTGACTCCTTGGCAGCGTCGTGGAAGCCGGTCGCTGGAGAGGGAGTGGAGTCCACCGCCTTCTTGCAGTACACCTCTGGTTCCACCCGCACCCCCGCCGGCGTGGAGCTCAGCAACCGCGCGATTTTGGTGAATGTGCTGCAGATCTTTCGGGCCGTAAACCTACAGTTCCCACCGCGCGTGGTCTCGTGGCTGCCGATGCACCACGATATGGGCATCATCCTGGCGTTATTCGCCACGATTCTGGGCATCGAATTGGACATGATGACCCCGCGCGACTTCATCCAACATCCCAACCGGTGGGTTGAGCGCATCAGCCGCCAGCCGGGTGAAGAGAAGAATACCTATACCGCCGTGCCCAATTTCGCCCTGGAATTGGCCGCGCGCTACGGCAAGGACGCGGATTTCTCCAACGTTGATGGCATCCTCATTGGTTCCGAACCGGTGACGGAACCAGCGGTGCAGAAATTCCTCGATACCTTCAGCATCGAGCGTTCCGTGCTGCGTCCCTCCTATGGTTTGGCGGAAGCAACCCTCATCGTTGCTACCGCGCAGGGTGAAAAACGCCCCGTCATTTCCCACTTCAACCGCGAAAAACTGGCGGACGGGCACGCTGTTATTGAAGAAAAGTCCGCTGCAACGGTGGCCTTCGCCTCGAATGGCCAGGGCGTCTCGTTCCAGCACTTGGCCATCGTAGATCCTGAAACCAAGGCCGAGGTCCCAGAGGGCACCATCGGTGAAATCTGGGTGCATGGACAAAATATGGCAACTGGCTATCTCAACCGCCCGGAAGAAACCGCGGCTGCCTTCCGCAATACCCTGGGCGAGCGCATCCAGGATGGCCTGCCAGAAGATGACTGGTGGATGGCCACCGGCGATCTCGCCACCATCATTGAGGACGAGCTGTATATCACCGGGCGCCTCAAGGATCTCATCGTCATCGCCGGGCGTAATCATTACCCGCAAGATATTGAAGGCACCGTGCAGGAGGCATCCGCGCACGTGCGCCCAGATTCCATCGCCGCCTTTGCCGTGGAGGGCGAGAATTCAGAGTCCTTGGTGCTCTTGGTGGAGCGCGCCGATAACGCGGATCCGTCCGGTGACGCCGCAGCCAGCGAGGTCATTCGCACGGCCGTAACAAAGAATCACGGCATTACCCCGAGCGATATCGTGTGGAAGGCGCCGGGCGAAATTAAGCGCACCTCCTCGCACAAGATTGCCCGCCGCGCAGCAAAAAAGGACTACCAAGCTTAAAGCCGGATTCGGACGTTAAGTTAACGAGGTGACAAAATAGAGCGATATAGGTATTTGTCGTTCTATTAACCCCACTAGGAAAGACGGTTTATGACCATCGAGCAACTTCGTGCATGGCTGCGTGACTGGGTATCCCAGGCCACGGGCGTTGCCGCCACAGAGATTTTAGATTCCACCCCACTGGAAAACTATGGTCTTTCCTCTCGAGATGCCGTGGTGCTGTCGGGTGAATTAGAAAATCTTTTAGGCACGCGGCTCGATGCCACGGTGGCGTATGAGTATCCCACGATTGAGCTCCTAGCCAATCGCCTGCTTACTGAGCCTGCGGGGCGCCGCGACGATGTACCGCGTGTGCAGCGCACAACTCGCGCCGCGCAGGGGTCAGATATTGCGGTTATCGGCTTGTCCGGTCGTTTCCCAGGCGCTAAAGATGTGCCGGAGTTCTGGACCATGCTCGCAGAATCGCGCGCGGGCACTGGTCCGCTGCCGGTGGGGCGGTGGTCTGAGTACAGCGCCGACCCGGTAATGAGCGAGAAGATCGCGCAGCACAATACCGATGGCGGTTATATCGACGATGTTGCATCTTTTGATGCGGAGTTCTTCGGCCTGTCGCCGTTGGAGGCCGCGAATATGGATCCGCAGCAGCGCATCCTGCTCGAGTTGGTATGGCACGCGCTGGAAAACGCTGGCCTTCCCGCCAATGAGCTGCGCGGCACGCACACGGGCGTGTACATGGGCTCGACCAATAATGATTACGGCATGCTGATTACCGCCGATCCCACGGAGATGCATCCTTATGCGCTCACGGGTAATTCCTCGGCAGTCGTTGCCAATCGCATTTCCTATGCCCTGGATTTCCGCGGCCCCTCCATCAATGTGGATACGGCTTGCTCGTCTTCCTTGGTTGCGGTCGATCATGCCATCAAGGATCTGCGCACCGGTGCCGCCGATGTAGCACTGGCGGGTGGCGTGAATATCTTGGCCGCCCCGCACGCCTCCACCGCTTTTTCGGAGCTTGGCGTGACCTCTCCTACCAGCGCCATTCATGCTTTTTCTGATGACGCCGATGGCATCGTGCGTGCCGATGCCGCCGGTGTGCTGGTACTTAAGCGCCTGGAGGATGCAGAAGCCGATGGCGATGAAGTCCTAGCCGTCCTCAAGGGCTCTGCCGTCAATTCCGATGGCCACTCGAATGGCCTGACCGCGCCTAACCCAGAAGCGCAAGAAGACGTACTGCGCCGCGCCTACGCGGATGCGGGCGTGGCGCCCGAGGACGTGGATTATGTGGAGGCTCACGGTACGGGCACCATCTTGGGCGATCCCATTGAGGCCAGCGCGCTTGGTCGCGTGCTGGGTGCTGGGCGCGGGATTGAATCGCCGGTGCTCTTGGGCTCTGCCAAGACCAATATTGGCCACTCCGAATCCGCCGCGGGCGTCGTGGGCCTTATCAAGGTCATCGAAGCCATGCGGCACGATATTATCCCGGCAAATATCAATTACTCCGGGCCCAATCGCTACATCGATTTCGTGGGCGAGCGCCTCGAGGTCGTTGAAGATCCGCGCGAGTGGCCGGAATACTCCGGGAAAAAGGTGGCCGGCGTATCGGGCTTTGGCTTTGGCGGCACGAATGCCCACGTCGTATTGACGGATTACCAGGGCACCCCGCGCACCAGCGAGCCGCAGCTATCCACCGACACGGTGGCGTTGCCGGTCTCTGGCCTCTTGCCCTCTCGCCGCGCGCGTGCGGCGAGCCTGCTCGCGGATTTCTTAGAGGCAGAACAACCAGACTTAGCCGATGTAGCGCGCACGGTCGCGCGCCGCAACCACGCGCGCTCGCGCGCCGTCGTCATGGCCAGCTCCATTGAAGAGGCCATTAAGCGCCTGCGCCAGGTGGCCGAGGGCAAGGTGTCTGTCGGCATCGCCGCGGCGGATTCCCCGCAGGTGCAGGGGCCGGTCTTCGTGTATTCCGGCTTTGGCTCGCAACACCGCAAGATGGCGAAGGACATGATCGCCCTCTCACCGCTGTTTAGCGAGCGGCTGAAAGAACTCGATGCCATCGTGGATTTCGAGTCGGGCTGGTCCATCCTGGACATCGTTAAAGACGATTCCCAAACCTATGACACGGAAACGGCGCAGGTTGCCATCACCGCCATCCAGATCGCGTTGACGGACCTATTGGCCTCCTTCGGCGTGCGCCCGGCGGGCGTTATGGGCATGTCCATGGGTGAAATCGCTGCGGCCTATGCCGCAGGTGGCATTTCCGCGCAGGATGCGATGATTATTGCCTGCCACCGCGCGCGCTTGATGGGTGAGGGAGAGGCATCGCTAAGCGATGCCGAGCAAGGAGCCATGGCAGTCGTCGAGCTGTCTGCCGAGGACATTGCCGCCCTCGATGCATCCATTGAGCCAGCCGTCTATACCGGCCCCGGCATGACCACCGTGGGTGGCCCGCGCCAGGCGGTACTGGAGCTGGTGGAAAAACTCGATGGGGAAGGCAAATTCGCCCGCGCGCTCAACGTGAAGGCCGCGGGGCATACCTCTGCCGTCGACCCGATTTTGGGCGAACTCGAAGCGGCCATCGCCGGCATGGAGGCCCACCCGCTGCACACAACGCTCTTTTCCTCCGTGGATAAGGGTGAGGTCTACCGCCCCGGCACCACCGTCCACGATGAGGATTACTGGCTGCGCATGACCCGCTACCCGGTGTATTTGCAGGACGCTACGGAACAGGCCTTTGCCGCAGGGCACACCCAGCTGGTGGAGATTTCGCCCAACCCGGTGGCGCTCATGGGGCTTATGTCTACCGCGTTTGCCGTGGGCAAGGCCGATGCGCAATTGCTGTATAGCTTAAAGCGCAAGGTGGACCCCACCGAGTCCTTGTTGGATCTGTTGAGCAAGCTCTACGTAACGGGAACTCCGGTTAATTTCGCCGCCGTATTGGGCTTGGGCGCGCATGCGGAAGCACCGTACACGCAGTTCAACCGCCAGCGTTTTTGGACCAATGCGCGGCCTTCGGCCGGGGTCTCCGGGCTGCCCGGCACCCGCGTGAACTTGCCGGAGGGCAAGGTGGCCTTTTCCACCAACGCTGACCAAGCCCCGTCCGCGCTGGCCATCGTGGAGGCCGCCGCAGAAGCGGTACAGCCTGGGGCACACATCGTGGCCGCGGAGGAACACCGCGATCTCCCGCCGTACGGGGAAATTACCACCGTCGTCACCACGTCCATCGGCGGCATGTCCATTGCCGTCTATAGCGTGCAGGACACGCGCACTGAGCTCTTGGCGGAAGGTTTTGCCTCCGGCCTGGACTTGGGTGCGGGTGCGATCCCTGGGGTTGCAGCGGTGCCAGAGAGCAACACCACCCCAGAAACGGCTGTCGATGAGGCGGGCGTAGATGCGGTGCGCTGGGATCCGCGGCAAGAGACCGTCGAGGACCGCCTGGCGCTTATCGTGTCCGAATCCATGGGCTATGACGTCTCGGATCTGCCGCGCGAGCTGCCACTGATTGACCTGGGCCTGGATTCCTTGATGGGCATGCGCATTAAAAACCGCGTGGAAAATGACTTCCAGATTCCACCGTTGCAAGTGCAGGCGCTTCGCGATGCCTCCTTGGCAGACGTCATCACCATGGTCGAAGAGGCCGTTGCCGGCGGACACGTCGATAACAGTGATAACAGCGGCGGCGATGTTGCACCGGTTTCAGAGCCCGCAGCGCCCGCAGCAAGCGAGGCTGCGGAGGCAGCGGAGAAGGGCGTGGGCGTTGCCCCGCGCGATGCTTCTGAGCGCATGGTCTTTGGCACGTGGGCAAGCATTACCGGCAAGGCCCCGGCGGGAGTGACTTCGCCGCTTCCGGAAATCTCTGCGGAGATGGCCGCACAGATTGCTGAGCGGCTGCGCGACCGCGCCCATATCGATGTCACCCCGCAGCAGGTCCTCGATGCTGAGGTATTGGAAACCTTGGCTGACTTGGTCCGCGAGGGCCTTGAGACCGAGGTGGAAGGCAATATTCGCGTCCTGCGCGAGGCCGATGGTCCCGCCGTATTCATGTTTCACCCGGCCGGTGGAACCACGGTGGTCTACCAGCCGCTGACCCGCCGGCTGCCAGCGGATGTCGCTGTCTATGGCGTCGAAAGGATTGAAGGCTCCTTAGAAGAGCGAGCCGCTGCTTATATCGAGGACATTATTCGTTATGCGCGCGGCCGCAAGATCGTCCTCGGTGGTTGGTCCTTTGGCGGCGCCTTGGCATATGAGGTGGCTTACCAGCTGGCCGAGCGCAGCAAGCGCGGTGAGGACAGTGTGGAGGTCGCGTTTATAGCCTTGCTCGATACCACGCAGCCTGCCCACCCGGCACCGGATACGCCGGAAGAAACCCGCGCGCGGTGGGAGCGCTACGCCGCTTTTGCCAAAAAGACCTATGGCCTAGATTTCGAGCCGCCGTACGAGATGCTGGAAACCATGGGCGAGGATGCCCTGATGACCATGCTGGCGGAATTCTTGGCCACGACGGATGCGTCCGAACACGGCCTATCCGCCGGTGTCTTGGAGCACCAGCGCGCGTCCTTCGTGGATAACCAGATTTTGGCCAAGATCGACTTCCACCGCTGGGCCGAGGTCAGCGTTGCCGTGTTGCTCTTCCGCTCGGAGCGGATGCATGACGGTGCGGTGGAGCTGGAGCCGCGCTACGCTGAGATTGATCCGGATGGCGGCTGGGGCGCTATCGTTAAGGATCTAGAAATTGTGCAGCTGCCTGGTGATCACTTGGCAGTGCCGGACGAGCCAGCTATTGGCACCGTGGGCAAGCATATGAACGATTGGATCGAGGAGAAGATACGTGGCGGCCAAGCAAACAACCGCTGAGAAACTCGCTGACCTGCGCAAGCGCCTAGAAGAGGCGCAAGATCCAGGCAGCGATCGCTCCCGCACACGCCGCGACGAGGCGGGCCGTACCACCCCTCGCCAACGCATCAACGAGCTCTTGGATGAAGGTTCTTTCGTGGAAACCGGCTCCTTGGGTAAGACCCCGGGTGACCCGGAAGCCATTTATTCCGATGGCGTGGTCACAGGCTATGGCCGCGTATCCGGCCGGCCCGTGTGCATCTATGCCCACGATAAGACGGTCTACGGCGGTTCCGTGGGCGTGACCTTTGGCAAGAAGGTCACCGAGATCATGGATATGGCCATCAAGATTGGCTGCCCAGTCATTGGCATCCAAGATTCCGGTGGCGCCCGCATCCAAGATGCGGTGACCTCGTTGGCCATGTATTCCGAAATTGCCCGCCGCCAGTTGCCGCTATCTGGCCGCAGCCCGCAGATTTCCATCATGATGGGTAAATCCGCCGGCGGCGCGGTCTACGCGCCGGTGACCACTGACTTTGTCATCGCGGTGGATGAGGAAGCGGAAATGTATGTCACCGGTCCCAACGTCATCCGTGAGGTTACCGGTGAAGACGTCACCTCCGCTGAACTCGGCGGCGCCCGCCAGCAGGAGCTCAACGGCAACGTCTCCGCGGTGGTGGATTCTGAAGAAGACGCCTTTGACATGGTCCGCGATATTTTGGATCATTTGCCGTTGACTTGCTTTGATGAGTCGCCGACCTTCCCTGCGCCTTCTGATGCCGAAATCACCGAAGACGAGGACCTAAATTCCTTTATGCCGGATGACACTAATGCCGGCTACGACATGATGGATCTGCTCACCCAGCTTGGCGATGACGATGAGCTCATCGAAATCCAAGAAAACTTCGCGCCGAATATGATCACCGCCTTTGGTCGCATCGACGGCAAAACGGTGGGCTTTGTGGCTAATAATCCTATGCATTTGGCCGGCTGCATCGATGCCGATGCCGCCGATAAGGGCGCGCGCTTCATCCGCATCTGCGATGCCTACAATGTCCCTCTCGTCTTTGTCGTCGATACGCCCGGCTACCTGCCGGGCGTGGAACAGGAGAAGGTGGGCCTGATTCACCGCGGTGCGAAGTTTGCCTTCGCCGTCGTGGAAGCGACCGTGCCGAAGGTCTCGCTCATCGTGCGCAAGGCCTACGGCGGCGCCTATGCCGTCATGGGGTCGAAGAACTTGAGCGGCGATATTAACTTGGCGTGGCCTACCGCGCAGATCGCCGTCATGGGCGCGGCCGCCGCCGTGGTCATGATCGCGGGCAAGCAGCTCGAGGCCGCCGAGACCCCAGAGCAGCGCGAGATGACCAAGAAGATGTTCATGGACTTCTACGATGAGACCATGACTGCGCCCTACGTGGCAGCGGAACGCGGCTACCTCGATGCCATGATTCAACCGAATCAGTCGCGCATTGCCTTGCGCCAGGCGCTGCGGCAATTGGCTACGAAGTCGGCGCATGACCTGCCTAAAAAGCACAATATTGCGCCGATGTAACGCTGTGCTGCGCTGTTGCGATACCTAAATAATAGTTTCGTGACAGCTAAAGGAGAATCCCTTGTTTAATTTGCTCTACGCTCTCGACCTGATTGGTGAGATCATTGGCTACGCTTACTGGGCGTACAACCAGTTCGCAGCAGGCCTGCCAATTAACGTGCCGTTCTAAGCTGAGAACGTTCGCACAAATTTAAAGCTTCGAGGCTAAACAGCAGGATGCGTGATTGAGGATGTCTCGTTAGAGGGTCTGGGCTGGTGGTACTGGTCCTTTTCCACTCTTTTACGATGATTACCGGTCTTTGACTGGGAAAGACCGTACACAACTTCCTGCTGTGCTAGCCGGTTCGGATCGCGATGAAAGGATGAGTAAAAATCATCCTCGATGCCTTGTCAGTGGCGGGGATGGTCAAGTCCGTAGAAGTGGTGTATCTGTTCTTTCTGAGTCGAGGACAGATATGTAGCGCTTTTGCTGGATCCAATTATCATGTTGTTCGGCTAGCACAGAGCCGACCAGGCGGATCACAGACCTGCGGTAAGGAAGATCCCTACAGCGTCGGTACGCCGCCGGATTTCCCGATTCAGGCGTTCTGTCGGGGGTCAGGCTCACTTAATGCTCAAGTGTGAAAGAGGACTAATGAACAGGCATAAAGTAACTCCTAATGCGATTGTCGTTGCACTATTTGGGCTGGCAATTTCAAGTTATGTTGGCATCGCAAACAAGTCGATCCTCGGATTTTTCGTCCTCATACTGCTCACCATAGTTGGAGCAGTACTGGTCAACCGCATCAAAAACAGGCATCAGGAATAATCGGCGAGTAAAATTGTCTGCCGGACACTAACCCCATGTCGGCATCCTGACGAAACGTTTTGTCATCGTTTATTCTTGCGTTGTTTGGCGGGGATTCGCGTGCTCTCCTGCCCTCGGAGATGACCACTGTCTGGTGGCCATCTGATACCGGCCTAGTCGGCTTGGCGCAATTGTAATCTACGACCATGTCTACGTACTGGGAACAGTTCACACGCGATGGTGTGGCTGTCTAAGAGAACAATACGTCCACTTTCCGGGGGTCAGGCACATTGAGCTTTAACACGTGGCACATCCGTGTGAGCCGAGTACTCGGTTCGGTGGTCATAGACAAACTGGAAGTGGATTACCAGCGTGTCTCTTCGGCAAAATATTTCGCGGCCTTGCGCAGGATATCGCGTTCTTCGCGCAGCTTAGAGACTTCTTTTTCTAGCTGGCGGATCCGTTCGGAATCAGTCGTCGCCTGGGCCTTGTCACGCAGGGTCTTCGTGCGGGCGCGTTTGCCGGTGCCGTACTGCTTGATCCAGGAATAAAGTGAGGAACGATTGACTCCAAGCTCTGCTGAAGCCGCGTGAAGTGAGAGGTCCTCATTGTTTTCGTAGAGGGCCACAGCATCACGTTTGAACTGTTCGGAGTACCTAGGCATGGTGGTAGATTACCTTTCTTCCCAACCCAACCGGGCTGGATATCAGGTGTCTACCAAACAGGGGTCAGGTCCCTCAGCGACATCCAACTGCGTCAGCCCACGATGCTTTCGCTGCTGGCGCACAAATGCGCCCAAAGTCGCGGTGTCCACTTGCTCCCTAGCGGATCGATCGCGCCGGAATGGTCAAGTCCGGTGGAGTGGTGTATCTGTCCTTTCTGAATCGGTGGATCGGGGGGGGGACAGTGTCAGGGGCGGTGTTGGGGTCCGTCTCGGGGTTGATGTTGGTTCATTAGGAGGCTGCCTTGATGGTGTCTGCGTCGTTGGCGTGGATGGTATTGGTAGCTCGTCGGGTGTGTTCCAAGCTTGCTAGTGACATATAACGTTTCTGCTGAATCCAATCGTCATGCTGTTCAGCTAGTACGGCGCCGACGAGGCGGATGACTGCTGCGCGGTTGGGAAATATTCCTACAACGTCGGTACGCCGCCTGATTTCACGGTTCAAACGCTCTGTTGGATTATTGGACCATACCTTCGTCCATACAGCTTTGGGCGTGGCTGTAAACGCGAGTATCTCATCTAATGATTCTTCCAGGTAGTCGGCTGCGTCGGGAAAACGCTCGGTGCAGAAATCTACGACCTGGCGGGCTTGGTCCCAGGTAGCTTGCGCGTCGGTTTGCTGGAAGATGGAGTGAAACATTCCCGATAGTGTTGTCCACTGGCGTTTTGACACTTTTGAGGACAGGTTCTTAGCAAAATGTGTCCGGCAGCGTTGCCAGCTGGCTGTAGGTAGTACTTGACCAACAGCAGCTTGGATTCCTAGGTGCGCATCGCTGGTGACGAGATAGACTTCGCCAAGACCACGGGCTTTGAGGTCTTGGAAGAATCCGGTCCATGATTCCACGGATTCTGATGTTGCGACCTGCATGCCTAGTAGTTCACGGTAGCCGTCTTTGTTAACGCCGGTAGCGATAAGCACACTGGTTTTAACGACACGTCCGCCTTCGCGGACTTTCATTGTCAATGCGTCACAGGACAGGTAGTAATACGGCCCTGAATCCAGTGGGCGGGTTCTAAAGTCAGCGACCATCTCGTCGAGTTCTTTGGCCATGTCAGACACTTGTGATTTCGACAGATTGTTAATGCCCAGCGTGGCCACCAAATCATTCATGCGTCTAGTGGAGACCCCTTTGAGATAACACGTGGCTATCACGGTAGTCAGGGCTCTTTCGGTGCGGGTGCGCCTTTCTAAGAGCCAGTCGGGAAAGAATGCGCCGTGACGTAGCTTCGGGATAGCAACGTCAATGCTTCCTACCCTGGTGTCTAAGGGACGGTGGCGGTAGCCATTGCGGGTATTAGTCCGTTGTGGAGATACCGTGGCGTAATCAGCGCCGCAGACAGTGTCAGCCTGGGCCGAAAGTATCTGGTTAATGAAGTCTGTCAGCATCTGGCGCATCAAGTCTGGGGAGGCTTGGGTGAGCAATTCTTCCAGATACGCAGTGGGATCGATATGATGGGGGTTAGCGGCCATCGCGGTTACATTCCTTTCGAGGATAAGTAGAAGTTGATTCGAAAGGTACCCGTGATGGTCGCCTTATTGTGCACCGGCACGAGGCTTACCACGGGTTACAGATACACCACACTAGTGGACGCAACC
>NZ_KI515777.1:239374-279436 GCF_000478175.1 Corynebacterium sp. KPL1814 | reverse complement strand
GCTGTGGTTGATGATCTGCAACATTGAAGACAAACGAGCCGCAAAGAGAGCGAAACAAGGCAAACGAGCCTCGGCTACCGCCAGCAGGCTCGTGGAAGGAGCCCGAGTTTCCGGCTGGAAACAAGCCATCAACCAAATGGCCGTAGCCTTTCCCGCCCGCTTCGACAAATACCTATAAACCTAGCCCCACACACAAACAACTTGACACGCTCCAACTTTCGGTGCGAACGTTCCGCAAATCCTAGGACAGTGCGGTGTCGAACTGCCCCCAGAAAAGCCTTCTGCTTATCGACGAACCAAGGGTGCCGCTTCTTAGCTGGCTACATTATCTGCGCTGCGCAGTTCGCCGTCCACCCGGACTTACCGGCAGTAAAGAACGTGGTGCCCGTTTCGTGGATGCTCGGATCACCGCATGAAGCAATCTGTTTCTCCATGACCTGAGGTTCCTTTTGGTCCGGTGCTTCTGTGTATCCGATGACAGCTTCGTCCTCTTGTTGCACTGGCGCGGGCGCAACACTCGAAGACTGCCGCACCGCGCCCGCGAGTGCTTCCGGCACGAGCATTCCTGCCGACGTCGTCTCCACCGGCGCCGTAGTTTCCTTGAGCGTGGACGTCACCGTCGTGGCCGGGCTCGACGGCGTAAGCGCCGCCTGTCCTATCCTCGCTGGTCGCTGAGTGGCGCACCCAGCCAGTGCTGCTAGCGGGGCGAGCGCGGCGAGTTTTGAGGCGTCGTGTCGTCGCACAAGAGTATAAGATCCGGTCCCCGGTGCCGCGCTATTCGCTCTGAAAGCGCTTGAGGTGGCCAACCACTTCGGCAAGCGCCTGCTGGGTCCTCTGCAACTCCTCGCGGTCCTTCGCTTGTCGGAGGATATGCTCGAGGGCGTCATGGGCTAGCAGCGCGATCGCAATCGCCTCGATTGGGGGCTGGTCGGTGGATGCCTGGGCGAGCATCCGGGGTACGTTCGCACGCATGTAACCGGTGTACCACTGGCGAACACCCGCAGAGGAAGCCTCCCGGCCAATGCGATCGATCATTTCAACTGCCCTAGCCAGCTCGTTCCAGCTCTCTGCGTCGGCCTCCGAAAGCAGCGGGATTGCCGACTTCGTAGGGTGAAGGAGCGCTTGATACGCCTCCGTCTCCTCGCCCCTTTCGATGTGAAGCGCGGCGAGCGACATAGCGTTGCGCATTGCGTCGGCGATGAATCGCGTTCCGAAGGGCACTCGCTGCGCGGCGTAAATGAATTCCGCGGCCACTAGTTGCAGCAGGCTCGCCCTGTGTGGGGCAGTTAGCTTCCATACCTCGGCCTGGAGTTCCAGGGCTTGGGCTACGAGGGCGTGGGCAATGGAGGGGCCGTCGCCATCGCGGCGCAGTGACCAAGCCCATTCCTGCGCCTGCTCGAGGCTTATGGCGGCGTAGCCATCCTTACTAAGCTTCCTCTGCACGCCTGCGAGCTGGATCCAAGTCCTAGCGCCCTCCTCAAGAGCCTCCGAGTCTGCTGTCTCTGCCGTTTGCAGCAGCAAGACTAGGCAGTTCTCTAGCAAGGTTTCGGCATTCTCGAACTGCCCGTCCTGGGCAAAAAGGAGTGCCATTTGTCGCTGCGCTGCGGCGAGGCGTGTAAGGATTAGGCGATTGTTGGGGCTAGCCTCGAGCAGCGGGGCGACCACTTTTTGTACGGCGTGCAAGTACCGTTGTGCTTCTAAAGGATCGCTTGCAAACCTGGACAGCAGCGTCAACGTTTTGCAGTGTAGATAAACCCACATTGCGTCAACACGGTGCCCGCGCGTCACATAATTCTCTAGGGCGAATGCGCAAATGTTTGCCACCTCCTCCTTGACGCGCGGATCTGGCGTTTGCAACGCTGATGCAACGAGCGTGCGGATCGCTTCAAGCGGAGTGTCCAAATGGCGCAGCGCTCTTAGGTGGTCCATCGCATACGGCAGGTGCAGCAAAGAGGTGACCACTGCCACCTCGTACTCCGTGGTTTGCGGGAGGCTATCGAACGCCAGCGGCAGGCTCATCGCATCTTCCGGAACTTGAGAAGGCGGGCAGTGAAAGAGGTGGTAGAGGAAGGCGCCGGCAATCTGTCGCATGGCCTTCCACTGCGCCTCAACTGCGGCGAACTGCACCGATTCAACCGGGGCCCACTTCGGCGTCGTTTCGATTGCCGTGTGCAATTCCGGTTCGTAGGTGCGCATCAACGCGAAATGGGTGAGATCGGAACTGAAGCTCGCGGCGGCATGATCGAAAATCTGGTGCCCAAAGCGCATACGACCCTCGGGCCCGCTGGGAACCAACTGCCCGCCGAGTGACCGGAAAAGGCGAGCCACGCAGTACTCAACATTGCCCTCAAAACCACTGATACGCAGCGCCTGCGCCACTTGCTCCTGCGAACTTCCTATCCGGGCAGTGCCCAACATGCCGACTGCGGCCCTGGCCATAGCGCGGTCGGTAGAGTCAATTGATGTTTCCAAAAAGTGGTACACCGCGCCGGGCATGTCGTCCGGGATAAGCCACGCTCTGTCCCCAAGCATTCGAGCGATCGCGCCAGCCTGATCCTCCTCCGTTGCGATGGATGCAAAGTCATCGCTGTCGATGTCCAGCAGCTCGTCTAGCGCTAGTTCTACCCAGAGGGGAGTGCGGTCCTTCGAAGCGATGAGGGCTCGGGCAGCTCCGCCGATTTCGCGATGCGTGTGACGCTCCCAGTCCTCCACCATCTCGCGCACGTCGGATGACGGTATGGAATCCAGCACGACCCTCTGGAAGTTGTGCATCTTTAGCAGCTGACCGTGCGCTTCAGAGCGCGTGGAGACTGACATTGGGGCCCGCTGCATGAGCCACTCCAACGGCCAGAAACCGGCGACGGAGTCAACCAGGTGGTCCAAACCGTCGACGATGAATACCAAGTCTGATCGATCGGCCAGGGCGCCTTGCATTGTGTCGCGCCAGCGCTGCCGCCAGGTGTCGGGGTCGCCGCGGCCAGTATCGAAAAGCGATAAGCCCACTCGCTTGTTTAACTGCTGGGAGATCTCGAACGCGAGCTCATCGCCGGTCCACACGCGATTATCAAGTCCAAGGATAACTGTGACGGGGGTTGACCCTGAATCGATCAGAAGCCGCTCGAATGCCAAGAGCAGGGCGGATTTGCCGCTGCCCGGCCCGCCCAGGACAACGGTGGATAAGCGGGTTTGGTGCATCATCTGCAGAAATTGCAATGCCCAGTCTCCTCCAAACAGGCGTGTGCGTGCTCCGCGGAAAAGCACCTCCTCGGACGGCCCCGCGTGCGCGGTGCTTCGCGCCTGGTCGACCAGGGTGTTTTCGAAAAGTTCGACTGCCAAGTCCTCAAACTGCTGCTGTCCCACCTCCGACCAGTGGCCATCCGGCGCGACCTGAACGGAGTAGCTGCGTACCTTACCGGTCTCGCCCCAGCGCGAAAGTACCTGTTGTCTGAACGCGGAAATCCTCGCCGGGTCCGCATCCTGCCACCCGATCGGTGCCTGGCCCTCAATGTCGCGAACAAGAACGAACGGCGAGGTTGTCGCATCCGTGTCCCACAACCCGGCTTGGGCAAATTCAAGTTCCGTGATCGAACAATCGCGAGCGCGTTCAGGATCCAAGCCCGCGCGTCCGGCTGTCCACTCCAACAGTGCCGTATCTTGCGAGACCCACCCGTAACGGCTTCCGACGAGGCCGAGAAAATGAGGGTTTGCACGGGTTACCTCATCCAGGCACACGTCCAGCACTCTGCGCTGCGCCTCCTCGGGCTCCATCTCGCCCGTGTCCACGCCCCAGCGCAAATCTATAAACTGCATTCGTGCCCCGTACGGGCGGAGCGTCTCATTGAGACGGTCTTGCACCCGACCCGTCAGAATGTCTCGCTCAGTTTGGAAGTCTCGAAACGTCGATGACACAAAAACGGGAATGATCAGCACAGTCAGCTCCTTTATCGGTGTGCGTGCTCTTCAAATTGTAGCCCACTGGCGCTCTTTGAAAAGTAGCCTAGAGCGGTCGTTGGCTATTGTGCCTGATGTGACCGCAAAGCGGAGGTTGTTGCGGGGACTTCACCCATCTAGTTTTCCCGGATGCGCTACTTTTCAAAGAGCGGTGACAACCGGTGGTCACACTTAATGTTCGGGCAGCATGAGGCCTTTGCTTATCGACACTCCCTCATCCTCTCCACTACTATTATTCATATGGAAACGTGGTCTTCAGCCAGCCTGGACCGTCGATTTGCGCGCGCAGCGTGGTATCGACCCATCCGGAAAGTTCGAGCTCGGCAGCTGGAGCGCGTAACGGAGTGGACAACCGCCAACGGTAGCCGACTTCGCGGTAAGGCGGGGGACTGGGAGCTCACTGATGGCACCCGAACTTGGACCGTCGCCGCCGATATTTTCGCCAAAACCTACACGGAGGTTGCGCCGCGCACCTACCAGAAAACCGAGCGCGTGCAAGCCGTTCGCGCGGTGGAGGACGCGCTGATTCCTACCTTGGAGGGCGAGGCTTCGATTCGGGCGGGAGACTGGGTCGTTCGCGGGGTGGACGGAGAGGTGTGGCCGGTGCCCGATTCGGAATTCGCCGAGGCCTACGAGATCCTAGCGATGCCGTAGCCAAACATCCCGACCAGCGCTGGATACACGTCATCTACAATCCTGCGGTTGTAATCCTGCGTGGTCTGGTCCAAATCCTTGAAAGGCATGTGCGTGTCTTTCTTCGCAGGGGGCTCTACCTCGTAGTCATAGGATGCCCGACGCTTCGCACCGCTTGCGTCGACCCACGTGCGGGTGAGCATCCAGTCGTTGTGTTCTGCCTCAGCCATTGACCAGACCTCTTCCTCAGAGAGCGAATCCATCCATCCATAGGCGTCTTTGACCAGCTCAAAACCATGATTACGCAGATTTTCAACCATGAACCGGGCTGCTGCCTCGGAAGACTGCTGGGCTTTTAACACCTCGTCGCGGGATGGCTCCCTGCTCGGATCCGGCGGGCCGTAAAGCGACTGATACGCGATATCGAATGCCCAGCCCCACACGGAGAAGGTGGAGCCGCAGATCGCCTCGAAACTCAAGCCCACCTCTTGAGGGTCCACTATTTCCAGGGCGGTGGCTGTGTCGTTTTCGTCCCAGACCAGGCTTTGCAGTGTCCGGTCCGTTACCGCAACAATGGCTCTGCGCCCATTGTAAGAGGGGATCTGTGCCGCAACGTGCACCGGATCCTCGACGAGAATAACCACGTCTGCCAAGTTCGTGAGCCCCGGTTCACTGAGCTGTACTACTTGCAATTCGCCGGCGAAGCGGTTGTAGCTGTTGATCCACGCGTCGAGCTGCCGCTTTTGTATCCCTTGGCCGCACTGCTTCACCTCCACTGTGCTTGCATGCAAACGGCTCAGGAGGCGAAGCGCGGTATCGGTCACCGCGCGTACCGTGAGGTCGGCGGGGTGGAAGGCTCCCACTGGGCGTTGCTTAGCAATGTGCGTAAAACGCGCGGAAGTTGCCAGCTCAGGGGAGCGAAGAAGCTGGAAAACCGACACATCATCGCCACATTCGATGCCTCGCACCTTCTGCACCTCGGAACTGAGCCGCGCCGTCTCGATATCATTTTCGGCCGCCACCACGACAATGGAAGCACGCTGGACCGTCTTCTCCACCAGTCGGTCACTTTCAAGGCTCTGCTTCAACCCGAGATCAAGCGTGCCTTTCGCCATGGGATTGCCACTTTCAAAAATTTGCACCGGCAGCTGATTGTTTTCCTCATGGATCGAGCGAACGATACTGCTAGCCTCCTCCGAGGAACCAATGATCACTGGTCCGCCCTGCCGGCGCCTGCTTGTCGCCCGCGCCCACCCGATCCGCGAAACGCCAGCTAGGAACGAAAAGACAGCACCGAAGGTGACCATCAGAGACAGAACTAGGCCCGCCGTCATCCACGTGGAGGGCGATTCGGGCTGCCCTGGGGCGGGAGCGTAGACCGCAGCGAACGGGGCAACGGCTGAATACAGGAGCGAAACAGCGGGTGCGTCCTCAGTCTCTGCGAGCGTCACACCGAGGTTAAGGAGGGCAATGCTAACAGCGAAAACGGCGATGACCAACCGTTTGTTATCCACACGCATAGGGCCACCTTAGCGCCGCTGAATTGGCGGCAGGCGGGCACGCGCCGGAGGAGGATGGAATGGGGATCGTCGCATAATCTTTCCGGCTGGAGGTTTAGTGTTGTGTGGTGTCGAACACCCCGTGGAAAACGTGCAGCAGCGTGCCGAGGGCTGGGAACGCGGGCGCCCGATCACCATTGGCGCTAACTGCTGGTTTGACCCCGGCGCCGTCGTCAACGAAGACATCCCCCCGAGCACCCTTGTCGCCGGCGTCCCAGCACGCACGATCCGCGCGCTCACCTAGAGCTCTTGCTTATCGACGCCCTCCGGCCCCACCCATAACCCAGCCCGCGCCGTCACGGCTATGCCGGAGAGGACGTGGTGTGCGTAGAACAGACTGCACATCATCTGTGACCCATGTGCGAGTTACACACCGGTGTCCGCGGGGTTTCAGTGGTCTGAAGCGTCCTGAGTATTGTTCCGCTAATTTTGCGGCCATGGTCTGTGCGGCTGTTTGGCGATAGTAGAGAGTTTCTTTCGCCTGCGGCGTGATGTAGCCGAGGGAATCTTCTAGACGCTGGTTGTTCCACCAGTACACCCACCGAAATGTGGCTAGTTCGACCTCAACGACTGATCTCCAGAGCCAGTGCGGGTAAATCAACTCCGTCTTGTACAACCCGTTGATTGTCTCAGCCAACGCGTTGTCGTAGGAGTCGCCGACACTTCCCACGGACGGATCACCCCCTTCCTCGGCGAGCACTTCACCATAGCGAATGGAGACGTATTGCACTCCGCGGTCACTGTGATGGATTAAACCCTCACCTCGCAGATCGCCGCCACTATGCAACGCGTGCTCGAACGCCTCCAACGGCAGCTCATCAGTGCGCATCCTGGCCCGCGTTGCCACTCCGACGATCTTGCGGGTGTAGACATCGGTGATAAACGCCGTGTACGCAAACCCAGACATCGTGCGCACGTAGGTGGTGTCAGCGACCCATAATCGGTGCGGCGCTAAAGCAGTGAAGTCACGATTGACCAAATCAGGGCGCAGGTCCGGTGCTTTCGCCGGAACCGTCGTCCCAGGGTTTCTCCCACTACGTGTGCCCCGAATCCCAGCGAGCTTCATCAACCTGGCTGTTTGATCCCGGCCGATGTCCCACCCAGCTCTGCGCATCGCCTTCCACATCTTGCGCACGCCGTAGACACTAAAGTTGTCCTCGAAGATGTGAACCAACTCTGGGATCAGCATGCTGTCGGACAATGTTCGCGCTGATGGCGCCCGTGTTTTCGCAGCACGGTAACCACGCGAGGAAATAAAATGGTGCAGCTCACAACCACAACAACTTGTTGCCGCTCAACGGTAAGAAATGGCGTCGTGTTGACTGCAGCGTTGGGGAATAAGCCGAACGTCTGCAGGTGGGAGTGGCTGTAAGGTTGCGTCAAGACTACTTTGGCTGATTCGGTGCGCCGCGTCGAAATGGTGGAGTGGAGGAGGGGCTTCGTCGATGGCCTACCATAACGTCGACCCGGGGCCGGTGAGTTCTTTGACTTGTGGAGACGCGGCGTAACGATAGGAGCATTCCCGCCACATGTTTCCCAACCCTCCGATCAGTATCAATGTTAGATTGGTCTTATGGATAACCCATGGAAAGATCTAGCCATCGACAGCAACGGTGAATATGTGGCGAGTTGCGATAGAAATGCCCTTGAGCCGTTTCTTGCGATCATGGATCCTGAAGAGGAGCTTCAGCTCAGTGTTCCACCTGAGCCGTTCATTGGAGATCCTTCCACCGTTTCTTTCGTGGCGATGCAACTAAATTCGGGTAGCAGCCGTTCAGACGATTATGAGCGGAAGATCTCTAGCGACGTCAGGGCCTTCGCTCCTAAACGCGAAGAAATACTCGCTAATCTTTTCGGTGGAAATAAAGGAAATGTATGGGGCTGAAGCCACTCCGAATCTCGGGGGAAGGTAAAGAGGAACTTTACAGTGCTCCCCACACATGGTATTTCGGGGCGGAAATCAAAAGAGAATCTGGATGGGAATTTGAATTTGCAGGTCGGTCCCGTTTTCAACTGCTACTGCTTGCACTGACTTCTCCACGCGCTAGGGAAGCTCTGAGGGCACTTGAAGAACTCAATATCAGCAACTTTCATAAAGTTGTTCTGGCTACTGAAGGTGAGAATTTTTCTTCGAGTCTCGACCGTGCCTACGGAATTCTTAGAAAGAAGTTCGCCGTAATCGAATATTTTCCTTACCATTCCGAAAAGGCGGACGATGGAAAGAACAATAAATTTGAACTGCCTAGCCAAGAGTGCACAGAGTACCTTCTTGAACAGGCGTATGACAGTGGTGCCAGCATTTACTTGACGAGGTCGATTGCCAACTGGGGAAGTCTCACACCCAAGTTGTTCGAACACGGTGAGCGGTTGATCATCGCATCTAGCAATAGCAATATAACCTTTACGCCAAAGAGTTTCGTAAGTGGGACAGCGCTACGGGTGGACAGGGGGATAAAGATCCCAACCTATTCTGGAAGGTCGTAGAAAAGCTCGATCCGCAGGAATGAGGTCGAAGAGCGCATCGGCCGGAAAACAACTGTCTGAACCTTTCGTCCTGTTCGAGGAACTTCTAGGTGGTGGTTCCTAAGCAGTCTTCATGCCCACGCGTTTCGAGAAAAGTCGGACGATTGATCGCGGTAACGGTTCTACGGAGCGAACGCGAGTTCAGGAAGTGTCCCGAGCGTAAGAAGAAGTGGGAACGACATCGACCTAGAGACGCCGATGTTCCCGGTAGTGCGAAGTGAGCTGAAGGAGCAAGTGACGCTCCTCCGCTGGCAAATGAGCACCGGCTAGCACTGGGGAAATACCTGCGTAGATAGTGCGGGCTCCGCTCGGCGTTTTCGCAATGCGCTTTGATGCACTCAATTGTTCAGAACAGGCGGCACTGTCTGTGTGTCAGTGCTTCTTCGATTCAGATCGTACCTACAACCCGGGTTCTTATAAGAACGAGCTGATCCATACTCGCAGGTGGAATGACGTTGTCGAGGTAGAAATTGCGACATTCGAGTGGGTGTCATGGTAAAACGAGGCTAGGCTCCACTAAAGCCTGGGATACCGAACCCCGGTCGAGGTGGAGACCGAATTTTGGAAGCAGAACCCGCAACAGGGAATAATAGAAATCAAGGCACATGCCTAGGAACAAAACTCGGGGCACTTCAGTATCTCGTTCGCAATACTGGTACTCACGGAATGAGCGACAAGGCTCCCAGCTGGTTTAGTACAGGTATCCCCACTTTGGATTTATGGAAATGGCAGTAACCCCAGAGTATTAATTTGATTTAAAGACCGCCGCGTTCTTTTTAGCAGATACCCTTAATAGGGACGCTTTGAGTGAAAATAGGTTTAGGGATGAAGCCGCCACATCATTGCCAAAGTTTCATGGCGTCGCTGCCTGGATTAATACCTTTTTATACATTGTTTTAGAAGTGGAAACTCCTAACGGTACAGCCTTTGTGGGGTTTGAAACCATCTTCCACCCTGAGGGAACTTTTCGAGAATACTCGGTTGAGTATGAAAATGTCCACGACTTATGGGCGTACGAAATTGCTGGCGAATCGTTTCTTAAAAAACTCGATTTTGAAGATTCAAATCGTATCACTTGGTTGAAAACAGATAGGGAAAGTTTCGTTCCTTCTACATGGAACGATTTGCTCGATTTTAAGGATGCTTCGAATCAAATATGGATGCAGGATTAAAGGATTTTCCTTTTGACTATTGTCACGAAGGAACTTGAATACTTAATGCGAGATGACTCGTATCCGCCATCAGGTCACCGTAAATAGCTGCTACCCGACACGGCCAGAACCGTCGACTTAATTATCTGATTAACGGAAAACGGGCCTGACCCTTGTTTGGTGGTTGTCTAACATCCAGCCCGGTCGGGCCAGGAAGAATTATAAGCTATACCCTGTCGAACAGGGAGTGAGCTAGCAAGAATATGGATAGCTCAGAGCCTGAGGATGCTTTCCCTGAATTTTTTCTTAAAGTCATCGATGACAAGGCATGTCCTGTCCTGCAGTTCAGGGTGCGAAGGAGAGGCTCTGAGCCGCAGTAAGTGGGGGTGTTATGGCGAGTCCTGGCCAACCCCATCGGAGCCTTTTCATGGAGTAAGGGAGCAGGTATTTACTGGCTTCCCTCCTCGTGCTGGAGCGCGGCGTCAATGGCTTTTACTGATTCGATGATGTGTGGGATAGTGCCGGTCGGGTGAGTGTGGGCGTTATTTGGGATGAAAGTGACATCGGCGCCGCGCTTAGTCCATTCATTTACGAGCTGTTCAGCAGTAGAGTACGGAATCACGTCATCACCGCGGCCATGCGTAATGACGACTGGAATCGCAGGCACATCGTAGCCAATATGCTGCTGTGCCAGCATCGATTTGAAAGGCTCACTGTCGATGAAGTCTTGTACGGTTCTGCCATCGTTGCTGATCCGCTCAACGGTAGTGCCGGCGGTTTTAAGGAGCCCCATGGTACAAGTATTCGTCGCATCCTGTAGCTTTCTTGCGCCCCGGTCATTGAGATGCGAGTACAGATCCTCGCCATAGGAGTTGCTTAGCCCTAGAAGGGCATACGACTCGAAGAGGAAATACAAGGAGCCGTCGAGGGTAGAAGGCAACAGCGTAAGGTCTGTTGGCGCAGCACCGATAGTCGCAAGCTTGATGTTGAGCTCCGGAGCATAGTCATCATATAGCTCGGCAGCAGCGGCAGCAGCTCCACCGCCTTGGGAGTAGCCATTGATAAATACTGGGTTGGTTTCGTTAATGTCCCAGCCTTCTAGTTGCTGCGCAGCTCGAATACTGTCGAGGACCGTATGGCCTTGGGAAGCGCGATCCATGTACGTGTGCATGCCAGGGGTGCCAAGGCCCTCGTAGTCGGTGAGTACTACGGCATAGCCCTTCTTAAGGTACTGATGGAAATAGAACTGCTCGTAGTCTCCAACCCCGTCTGCAATTTTACGGGAGGCGGCACAGCGGTCCGCTAAACCTTGGGTTCCCGGTGCAAATGCTACGACAGGGCGTGGACCTTCTCCGCCCCACTCGGCCTTGGGCTCAATGACCATCCCGCTTACTTGGATCTTTTCTCCAGAACGGTTGGTGGAAGAATAGAGTATGCGGTCTGCCTTATAAGGGCCGATGTTATTGATGCCAAGTGGATTTTTGGGGTTGCGCACAGATTCTGATCGGAAGAGCTGTCCCGGCTCCGAGGAGTCGAGTTCTACCGGATCGTGGTAGAAAGCGGTGTATTGATCTCCGATATGGTCACCTGGACCCAAGAGTCCTGATGAAAGGGGAGGGAGTTTGGAGGCTTCTTCGGCCATTGATGCCGCCTCTTGCGAATCTTCAGCGGGTCCTGAGCCTTTAAGTGCCTCGTCAATAAAAGAGGATTCTGGAAGCTCTGAATGCCCTTCAACTGGTGGAGTCGATTCGGCGGAATCGATAGCACCGGCGACAGGGCTAGCGGCAGTGATGAGAACCCCTGAGGCCACAAGCACTAGATAGTTACGGGTTGCAGCTTTCACTACGGGGGCCTTTCAAGTTCTTGTAGGGATAATTGAGCGGTATCCGATTTTGAAAATCTGTGTTCGGATACGGGCAATTATTCACTAAAAGCTTTTCCCGTACTCTAAGTTTGAAATGTTATTTTGAGCTGATCACCCCTATAAGGGGAGAGGTGGAAAGCCCAAAGCCAAAAACTGATGATTGAATTTGACTGATGTGTGCCCTAGGGGAAGCGGCTTTCCCATGGGATGGGAGCAATTACTTGCGGGCAAATAGCCGCCAGCCAAAGAAGAACAGGGCGGACATCACGGTTGCCACGATGAGGAAGCTCCAATGGGGCAGGCGGCCATTGACCATGATCCACAAGGCCATGCCGCCGATGATGGCAGACAGCCAGACTACAACGCCCTCTTTCCACTTGCCCTGGACCTTTGTGGCCAGGATAATGGCCCAGCCGATGAGCGCGCCTACTGCCCAGGGCCAGAAGGCATCGACCCAGCCGGAAAAGCTCAGGCCACCGTGGGCGAGACGGGCGGCGATGGCGAAAATCATCAAGGCGATGATGTCAATGAGCGGAGCGATACGCGTCGAAGTCATACGGTTTCCTTTTCTTTTTCTTTACGGGATAGCGCGGCGTAGGTAATGCCCTTGCGGGCATAGTGCCAGAAATAAATGACCCAACCAATAGCGGTGATGAAGGCAAAAGAGATAAGGCGGTAGATAATCGCTGTACTGGTGGCATCGACTGCGGTCATGCCCGTGGCCACGAGCGTGGCGATGATTGCCGCTTCCACCGTGCCCAGACCCGCCGGGGTGACCTGAGCGGAGCCGGCCAGCTTGGCGGTGAGGTAAGCCAGCGCGACGCCGGCGATGGTGGTGGTGTTATCGGCCGAATCGGTCGTGGGCATTTGGCCGGTCACGGCCCACACACAGCCCCAGAGCGAGACCATGTCAATGAGCCGGTTGGCCAAGGAATAGAACGACGCCCAGGCGAATTGCCGGCGGGTGAGGTGTACTTCCTTGAGGCTCTCCACGTGTTCGAGTAGGGTTTCGCGCTTCGAGCCTTTTACCAGCCGCTGCTTTTTCACCCAGCGCTCCAGCGTTTCGGGGTGATTACTCAGCCAGAAGAGCCCGCCGGAGAGCGCCAGCATCGCTGCCAATGTGCCGATGAGGGACCACAGGGCCATATCGGCGTTGAGGAAAAGCACGCCGCCAAGCCCAATGAGCACCAACCACAGGGTGGAAATGGCGGAAGAGAGCACGAAGAACCAACCGCACAGGACCACCGAGGCGCCCCAGGTGCGCTGCACATGGAAGGTCAAGATGGCAGAAAAGGCCGGGCCTGCGGGCATGGTGGTGGACCAGGAATTGGATGCAAAGGTAAGAGCAGCGGTTTCTGTGCCCTCCACTTCCACGCCGCCGGCCCGGATGAGCAGGCGCATGACCTCACCCATCGCCACGACGGAGAGGATGGAGGCGATGACCACGAGCGTTACCGGGCCTGGTTCGGCGTGGGAGAGCCGTGAGAAGCCTTCGCTCAAAAAGTCCAGCTCATCGCGGAAGACATAGATGAGGATGGCCAGGACTATGAGCGAGGCGATAACTTGCAGCCAATTTTTCAATTATTTATCTCCTTCGAGGCGCCGCTTTAACTCACTGAAGGGAACGGTCTTCCCACGGCGGGTGGTACTACCAGAAAGCCTAGTGGTCAAGTGATGCAGCCAGCTAGGCGCCCACCAGTTATCCTCGCGCAGCAGGTGCATGACGGCGGGGACGAGGAGCATGCGGACAATTGTGGCATCGATAAGCAGCGCAAAAATCATGCCGTACGCGATGTATTTCATCATCACGATATCGGAGAAGCCGAACGCGCCCGCCACCACGATCATAATCAGGGCCGCCGCCGTGATGATGCCGCCAGTATGCGCGGTACCGGCCGCGATGGCCTCGTCCGTGGAATCGCCGCGCCGGCGCGCCTCCACCATGCGGGAGACCAAAAAGACCTCGTAGTCGGTGGACAAGCCATAAATGATGGCGATGATCAGCACCAGAATGGGGCTCATGAGCGGGCCGGGCGAGAAGTTCAGCGCGCCGGAGCCCACGCCGATGACGAACATGAGCGTGAGGATGCCTAGGGTGGCGCCCAGGGTCAGAAGCGTCATGACAATGGCCTTAATCGGCAGCACGAAGGAGCCAAAGACTAATGCCATGAGGATGAAGGTGGCGAGGACGACGTACAGCGCCATCCACGGCAGCTTGTGGAAGAGGGCATCGAGCGATTCCACTTCCATGGCTGGCGTGCCGCCGACATAAAGGTTGACGCCCTCGGGGGCTTTAACATCCTCGAGCTCGTGGACGATCCGTGCGTAGTCCTCGCGGTCCTTAATGCCGGCCGAAAGGACAGTGGTGCCGTCCTTGGTGGCGGTCGATGGCCCCATGGGGTCGGTAAGGCCGTCGAGGCCGCGGACCTGCATGACGACATCGACAAGCTGCTCGTTGGTGGCATTTTCCACTACGAGCTTGACCGGCTCGGTGCGGAAGGCTGGAAACTCGTCGTTGAAGCTATCCTGCGCCACACGGGTGTCGTGGTTGGGTGGCAGGTAGGTCTCGTTGATGCCGCCGAAGGTGATGCTCATGATAGGCAGCGCCAGCGCGATGAGCAGGCCGCAGATGGCCAGGGTCAGGCCCTTGGCGCGGCGCATGGCCCAGCGCGGTAGCTTGTACCACCAGGTGTCCTGAATGGTGCGGGCCGTGCGGGAGGTGCGGTGCACCGACCACAGATCGATCTTGGGCCCGAGCATGCCGAACAGGGCCGGCAAAACGGTGACGGACAGCAGGGCCGCCAGGCCGACGGCGGAAATCGAGCCATAGGCAACGGACTTCAAGAAGGCCTGGGGGAAGAGGAAGAGTCCGGAGAGTGCGACGGCGACCATCGCCGCGGAAAAGACCACGGTCTGCCCGGCGGTGGCGGTGGTGGTGGCCACGGCATCCTTGGTGGAGCTTCCCTTATCCAGCTCCTCGCGGAAGCGGGAGACCATAAATAGGCCGTAATCGATGGCCAGGCCCAGCCCCAGCAGCGTGACCACTGCTTGGGCAAAGACGTTGACCTGCAGGAAACCGGCCAGGATGGCCAAAATGCCCAGCGAGCCCAGGATGGATAGGCCACCGACAATAAGCGGCATGAACGCCGCCACCACGGAACCAAAGACCACGAGGAGCAGCAGGCCAACGAGCGGGAGGGCGGCCTTTTCCGCGCGCGCAATATCTTCTGCCATGCCTTCATCGAGGGCATCTGCCACGGCCGTGGCACCGGCAACCTTGACCGGCGCGGAGGTATCCGTCAGCGCGCCCTCGATGGCGCGGAAGTCCTGCAGCGTTTGTTCGTCATCGCCCTTGAGCCCAATGGCGGCAAAGGCCAGCGAATGATCATCGTTGACCAGGTTGGGGTTCTTGCTATCGAAATAGCTGGTGACAGAGTCAATCTGATCCGGGTAATCCTTTTTGAGCTGCGCCAAGTGTTCCTTGGCGGCATCGAAGTTCTCATCGGGCGAGGTAAAGAGCAAAACAACGTCGCCGGAATTATCGCGGCCGAAGGTTTCCTGCTCGATCTGCGCCGCGCTTGTCGATGCCGCATTCGGGTCCTCCCAGCCTTCCTGGCTCATGCGTTCCTCGAGCTGGGTTCCAAAACCTACGAAGAGGGCAAGGATGGCACCGAGGATGACGATGGGAATGACCTTGCGGTGCGCATAGGAAAATCGTCCCCATTTTTCAAACATGTGGGGTAAGCCTCCTAGCTATTATTCAGTAGCGCAGCCAGCGGGCGGAATGGCTGGAGCCATGCACCACCTTCAGGCAGGTTATCCAGGTTGACGCGGGGTAGCGGCTCGCGGAAGACGCCGTCAATATCTTCTAGGTCAACGAAGTCGATCTCGGGGTGACCCACGGCCCAGGAGGCGTGTTCGTGGAAACCCAGGACGGTAACGGGCAGGCCTTCATTAATGAGCTCTTCCAGCAAGGGTTGAAAGTTCTGGCCATCGGCAGAGGCGACCACGACGCCGGCGAGATCATCGCGCAGTTTTTCGATGTGGTCGATCATGTCTGGATCCACATCGTCATCTTCGTGGATCTTCGGCTTGGCAAAGACGCCAAAGCCCACATTGCGGATGGCCTCTACCCAGGGGCGAATCACATCGGCGCCGCCGGGGGAGACATTGGTAAAGACCGCGGCCTGCGGATCGGCATCGACATCCACCGCGCGGTGGACCAGCCACCGGCCGATGGCATCAAAACGCGGGCGATGCGCTGCGGTGGGGCGACCCCCAAGCAGGGAGCCGAGCCCCATATCCATATTGGGTGCGTCCCACACCAGTAGATAGGTGCTCATTTACTTCTTCTCCCACAGGTATTCAGTAATGATGTGTTCTTTATCTAGGCCCTTGCCCTCAAACTTGGTGATGATCTGCCGGTCCACCAATTGCGGGCAGTCTGGCCACGGCCAGCCCTTGTACTCCAGGCTGGGCTCGACGTGCACGAGCTCATCTATCCATTCGGCATAACCGGCGTGGTCGGTAGCAACGTGCAGGACTCCGCCCTTCTTTAGCCGGGAGGCAAAGAGGTTGAGCGTGCCGGATTGGATGATGCGGCGCTTGTGGTGGCGCGCCTTGGGCCAGGGGTCCGGGAAAAAGACGCGGATTCCATCGAGGGATTCCGGGGCAATCATGCGCACCATCACCTCCACGCCATCGCCGCGGATCATGCGAATATTATCAATGCCCTCGCGCTCGATCTGGCCCATGAGCTTGGCCAAGCCTGGCTTATAGAGTTCTACCGCGATGATATTGGTGTCCTGTTCCAGCGGTGCCATGGCCGCGGTGGAGGTGCCGGTGCCGGAGCCGATTTCCACGATGGTTTTGGCGCCGGTGCGACCGAACCACTCATCGACATCGATAAGCTCATCGCTTAAGACGCGGCCCAGCTCGGGCCAGCGCTGCTCAAAAAGCTGGTGCTGGTTATCCGTGAGCGTGCCGCGGCGGAAGGTGACATTGCCCAGGCGCGGGTAGTCCAGGTCATTATCAAAGACCGCATTGAAATCCGTTTGCGGCGGGCGACCCGGCGGCATTTCTCCGGCAGGGGTGTTTTGAGAATTATCCGTGCTATTCATTGCGCCCTATTTTTCCCTGTCCAGGCATGGCAAGCAATATGCCGCGCCGGGTGTTTTCCCCGCTGTATGGGGGAAGAGGATAACCGGTGGATTCAACGGGGGTGACCCCTTGTGGCATAGAATGGGTAAATAGGATACTTTAATGCCCCCGAAATGGTGTGGAGAAAATCACGCCTAATATCACAATTATCCATAGTGTGCTTGGTAAACGTCCGCTCACGGCGGTGGATATAACCGGAGTGGGAAAAATGACACTTAATGTGGCCAATATTTTGGCTTTGCCGGTTAATCTGGAGGCGGAAGGCAAAGTTGGGCCGTGATATGCCCCGATTTTCACATCCTATCCAGAGGAGAATTTTTAATGACCGCCACCATTCAGGGCCTCGTTGGAGAGCTGCCTACAGACAATCAAGAACTGATCGATTGGATTAATGAAAGCGTTGAGCTTTTCCAGCCGGACGAGGTGGCTTTTGTGGATGGCTCGCAGGAAGAGGCTGACCGCCTCGCCGCAGAGCTGGTCGATAAAGGCACCCTCATCAAGCTAAATGAGGAAAAGCGCCCGAATTCCTACTTGGCGCGGTCCAACCCAGCGGACGTTGCCCGCGTGGAATCCCGCACCTTCATCTGCACCTCGAAGGAAAAAGATGCGGGCCCAACCAATAACTGGGCACCGCCAAAGGCCATGAAGGAAGAAATGACGGAGGCCTTCCGTGGATCCATGAAGGGCCGGACCATGTATGTCGTTCCTTTCTGCATGGGCCCGATTAGCGATCCAGAGCCCAAGCTTGGCGTGCAGTTGACCGATTCCGCTTATGTGGTCTTGTCCATGCGCATCATGACCCGCATGGGCGCAGAAGCACTGGACAAGATCGGCACAGACGGCGATTTCGTCCACGCCCTCCACTCCGTCGGCGCCCCGCTGCAGCCAGGCGAAGAAGACGTTGCCTGGCCGTGCAACGACAATAAGTACATCACCCAGTTCCCAGAGACCAAAGAGATTTGGTCCTACGGTTCCGGTTACGGCGGCAATGCCATCTTGGCCAAGAAGTGCTACGCGCTGCGCATCGCGTCCGTCATGGCCAAGGAAGAAGGCTGGATGGCTGAGCACATGCTCATCCTGAAGCTGACCAACCCGGAGGGCAAGAACTACCACGTCGCCGCCGCATTCCCGTCCCAGTGCGGTAAGACCAACCTGGCCATGATTACCCCCACCATTCCTGGTTGGAAGGCTGAGGTCGTGGGCGATGACATCGCCTGGCTGCACCTGCGTGAGGACGGCCTCTACGCCGTGAACCCGGAAAACGGTTTCTTCGGCGTGGCCCCTGGCACCAACTACGATTCCAACCCGATCGCCATGGATACCATGAAGCCGGGCAATACCTTGTTCACCAACGTCGCGCTTACCGATGACGGCGATGTCTGGTGGGAGGACATGACCGACGAGGCACCAGAGCACCTCATCTCCTGGACCGGTGAAGACTGGACTCCGGCATCGTCCACCAAGGCCGCCCACCCGAACTCCCGCTACTGCGTGCCGATTTCCCAGTGCCCCACCGCCGCGCCGGAGTACGACGACTGGAAGGGCGTCAAGATTGATGCCATTCTCTTCGGCGGCCGTCGCAAGACCACGGTTCCGCTGGTTACCCAGTCCTTCGACTGGAACCACGGCACCATGATCGGTGCACTGCTGTCTTCTGGCCAGACCGCAGCCGCAGAGGGTGAAGTTGGTGCGCTGCGTCACGACCCAATGGCCATGCTGCCGTTCATGGGCTACAACGCCGGTGACTACCTGCAGCACTGGGTTGACATGGGTAAAAAGGGCGGCGACCGCATGCCGGAGGTCTTCCTCGTTAACTGGTTCCGCCGCGGCGACGATGGCCGCTTCCTGTGGCCGGGCTTTGGCGAGAACTCCCGCGTCCTCAAGTGGATCATCGACCGCATTGAAGGCAATGTAGAGGCCGAGGATACGGTGGTCGGACGCACCGCCCGCGCCGAGGACATCGACTTGGAAGGCCTTGACTTTGAAGTCGACGACGTTCGCGCCGCACTCGCCGTTGACCCGAAGGAATGGGAAGGCGATATGCAAGACAACGCCGAGTACCTGAACTTCCTGGGCTCCCGCGTGCCTGAGGAAGTGTGGAACCAGTTCCGCGCCCTGAAGAAGCGCGTGGAGGACGCCGCTTCCTAACGCGTTTATCCGCGGTAATTCCCCGCATAAAGCTAACCCCAGCAGCGTAAAGCTCTGGGGTTAGATCTTTGTTGGGGTTAAGGCCTAAACGACAGGATGTGTTGGTGAAGTTATATGTTTAGCCAGTCTGGCCTGCTGGTATTAGGATTATTTCACTTATCCGGAGGGATAACGCAGTCTCGGGCCTGAAATACCACCGGGGGCGTGCTGATGTGCTAGGCGCCGAGGTTCACGATGAATGGATGAGTAAGAATCATCCTCGATGCCCCGTCTGTAGCAGGGCGTGCACCAAAATACGGGACTACAAGCATCAATCCGCCAGCGATGGCGATGGAACGCCTGTAAAGCCACTGTCACTCGCGCTAGAGGCTGAGCCAGGAAAGTGGACGCATCAGAGGCCAGGCCTTAGCCAAAGCACACACCCTAGCCAGCCAAGAAACGCAAGCCACCAGCGGCCGTGAATACGGCCGACCAGCAACTTTCGACAGTGCCTATAACCACTCTATGGGAATACGCAAAGGCCACATGCCCTAAACCACGCAGTCCACCAACACAAAATGTCGTTTAACCCGACACGCCGGAAAACAACACATTTTGTCGTTTAACCCGGGGTTAAACCGATACACCCAGTTACAACGGAAAAGACCCCGCCACCAAAGGAACCGTAATCCTTAACTTGGTGAGCGGAGTCCTCAACTTTGTGACCGCTACCGTGAAGTTCGTTAGCGCGATCCTTCACGTGGGTCTTTAGGCCCGAGGGGCTCAACGATCTGGCACTCGTTGGGGGCCCATATTATTCTACTACGACTTCTAGAATCCAAGACGTGTCCACTTTCCGGGGTGGATCTGGTTCAGACTATGGAAAATGTTCTAAAAACTCTCTCACTGTATATGTTGCAGTGGCAATGCCGATTCTCCTATTTGCCGCTATTGCTGTCGAATTCTTAGAACCAGTGAAATGGAAAGCGTATCGGGATAACGAGTTGAGCCGCATCCTGCTGTGTACACCGAATCCTTGGACTGCAGGGTGGTGAAGCGCTAGATTGAATCGTATTTTAGAGCCCCTCAAGCTTTGAGGGTTAAGCAGGGAAAATAATCTTGCCTAGGTAATTTGACAGACAAAGCGTCGAGCCAATGACCTATGATATTTTCAAGCACCAACTAGGAGGTGAAACATGAGTGATGACGATACCCTTCGCCTTAAAGTCGACGGTAACCCTTGCGAGATTGAATTAAAAGCACTAGAAAAATCTGTTGCGGCTATCTCTAAGCTGATCCGTGCTGTAGGTGGTAATGATGTGCAGCAACGTATCAAGGGATTAAAAACTGGAAGTGCTGTTGTCGATGTCATCACCGAACCTGAGTATGCAAAGGTTTTAACGGAAGGGCTTGAAGCGCTCACTCAGACTGGACAACGCCCTGAGAAATTCAACCGTACCGCGCTGACCGCTGTAAGGGACCTTTATGGAGTGACCACGGAACGGGGAGTTACTGGTGTTTATTTCGGTAGTCTCACTGCGCCCATAAACGTTAACCGAGAAGTTTCCCGGCATGCAACTGAAGCACTTAAGGATGTACTCGAATCTCTCGGTTCTGTGAAAGGTACTTTGTATAAGTTTAATGGGCGTAATAGATTGACTGCCGGAATTGAGCAATCCCGAACCGGTAAGAGTATTCGGCTTGAGTTGGAAAAGCATCAAGTAAAGACGGTCCTAGAGCATATGCAACAGGAAGTTTTAGTACGAGGTTTAATTACTCGAGACCCGGTTACCAACGAGGTGCAAACAGTCAAGGTCAAAGACGTGAGCGAAGTAGGAGAAAAGAAGATTCAAAGACCTGCATATGAGGTTCGAGGAATTCTGGGAACCGAGTGGCTTGAAGGTCTAGATCCTGTAGATATTGTGAGGTTGAACCGTGACGCATAAGCAATCGCTCTATTACATCATTATTGATACCAATGCTTGGGTCACCTTCTTTTCCTACAAGGCGAACCGTGGAGATCTTAACGAAAACGCACTCCAGACGGAGCGAAGCGAAATAGCTTCAAATGTGGAAGCTCTAATCAATGGAAACGGTAAAGAGCACATGCTGCTTATGCCCACGCCGATTTATGCGGAACTTCTCGGAATAATAAGAGGGAAAGGTAAAACTGCTAATAAACGGAAGAAGTTAATTGACAACGCGGTAGGTTTTCTTGAAACTATAGACTTTCTTTTTGTTGACTTAGATGAACAGTTGGTAAAAGACTCAGAAGAGTATATGAAGCGTTATGAATTGACCGGTATAGATGCTTGTATCGTTGCCGCTGCTGCATACTGGGGCGCTCATTACGTTTATACCAACGATAAACAATTACTTAAGCTCGAAAATCGTGTGTCTGGCGTAAGGGTGATGGCGCCGCCAGAGCCCACGCAGCCACAGTTACCGTTTAGTAGCCATTAGGATGCAAAATCTAGAACGTCAGACTATTAGTTCGAATTTGCCCCTCGAGAAATGGATACATCGGGGTCAATTATGCCCGCTTTGGGCAGTGTAGTTGAAGTTTCGCTTTCAAAGACATCAGAAACCAAAAGGTTACACCAGGGGTGCCGCTGGCATGTGTTGTAGCGCATGCACCACCGGAAGACGTCTTGCCGGCAGGTGATCGGATCGTTAAAGACCTTCCAGTCCCGTAGTACTTCTTGCTTGAGAGTTGCGTTAAACGAGTCCGCTAGGGCGTTATCAGCACTATTCCCTACCGCCCCATGAACTGGCGCACAGAAGCTTTCTGCGCGTAGTTTCCACCTCGGCTACTGAACTAGCGCTTCCTTTTTCCGCTGCGCAGGGACTTCTTAGCCCGATAGCCCCGCCAGAGCCGTGATTGCCACGACCGTGTTATTCGCAATGTGAATGCACAGGGGAGCGGTAAGTGTCTTGAACCAGAGGCGCGCTAGCACCAAGAAGGTGCCAAAGAATGCGATGTAGAGCATTACTGCGGGGATGCCGTGCGCGAGGGCGAAGACAGCGATGGTGATAAGCGCTGCCGCCCAGGCGGGCATGGAATTTTGCAGCCAATCCAATAGGACGCGGCGAAATGCCACTTCTTCGACCAAGGGAATGACAAGCGCGGTGCTGAGTACCACCATGATGGTGGCGGCGGGGCTTATCTTTAGGCCGGCGGAAAGATTATTGCCGGCTGGTTCGCTGCCCAGTAATGCATTGACGGCACCCGTGGCCGCACCAGAACCCAGGATGGCGAGGGGAATCCACCACAGCAGGTGCCATAAGGAGTGCTTGGCTTTCACGAACCCGGCATCGCGCCATGACCAGCCCAAGCGGCGGGAAAATCCGTACCAGACCGTTCCCAAGCCGAAGATGGCGCCGCCAACGGCGATGCCAAAGGCCACCCAGGAACCGCTCTTTGTAATGAGGCCACAGGCGATGCCAATGAGTGCCGCACCGGCAAAAGTGGCGACGACGCTGGCCGCGGCCCACCCCAGGTGAGCTGCGCGAACGGCGGGGGAGAGCTGTGAGCTTTGTAGTTGGTCCGGCATGCTGGGAAGTATAGTAGGACAACCTCCGCGCGAGCTGTGGCGCGGCCTAGTCCGGTTGCAGTACCAGCGTCAGGTTGGACACGGCGAATTCGCGCAGGCCAGGCACCTTGGTTAGCCACCAGGCCCAGCTGGGGTGGTAGCGCGGAAAGGCGAGCTTTAGCGCGCCGGTGGACTCGGCCCAAGTGAGGCCGGCGGAGCAGGGGACATTAAACAGCGAGGTGCCAAAGGCATTCTTGGGCGGGTGCCCATGGCGGCGGGTATAGCGGTCGCGGGCGAAGGCGCCGCCTATGTAGTGCTCCCACAACCCGGTTTCGTGGCCACCGAAGGGGCCGAGCCAGACGGTATAGCTCATGATGCACAGGCCGCCGGGGCGGGTAACGCGCAGCATTTCTTTCCCCATATCCCACGGATAGGGGATGTGTTCGGCGACATTAGAGGAATAGACCACATCGAAGGAATCGTCCGCGAAGGGCAGGCGCGTGCCATCGCCACGCACGGAATTGCTGAGGTGGATATTGGCCGCGGACATTTCCCCGGCATCGGGCTCAAGACCAATGTAGGAGGCGCCGCGGTCCGCGAAGGCGGCGGCGAAATAGCCGGGGCCGCCGCCTACGTCGAGCACGAGGGCATCGGCAAGCGGCACGCCCAAATCGCGGCCCAAGTTTTCCACCAGCGTGGCCGTATCTTCTGCCAGGCCGCCGTAGAAAATATCGGGGCGGGTTTGCTCGAAGCGGAAAGAGCGCAGCAGCGCCCAGGAGCGGGAGAGCGTGGCCATGTCGCGGGTGTGTTTCATAAACCACTAGGCTAATACCCCACGATGAAAATTCTTTTACTATGCTGGCGCGATTCCACCCACCCACAGGGTGGTGGCTCTGAGCGTTACCTCGAACGCGTGGGGGAGTACCTAGCGGCGCAGGGCCACGAGGTGGTCTTTCGCACCTCTAAGCACATGAATGCGGCGCGCCGGGAGGTCCGCGATGGCGTGCGCTACAGCCGCGGCGGCGCCAAGTTTGGCGTGTACCCGCGCGCGTGGGCGGCCATTGCGGCCGGGAGAATGGGCCTGGGGGATCTGCGCGGCATTGACGTGGTCATCGATACCCAAAACGGCATTCCCTTCTTCGCGCGGCTGATTTCCGGCGCGCCGACGGTGCTTCTTACCCACCATTGCCACCGTGAGCAATGGCCCGTGGCCGGTCCGGTGCTCGGGCGGCTGGGCTGGTTCTTGGAATCGCGCGTGGCACCGCGGGTATATCGGGATTCGACCTACGTCACGGTCTCGCAGGCCTCGCGCGAGGATCTGGAGGCGCTCGGCATTGAGGGTGCGCGGATCATCGCCAACGGTTTGGACCCCATTCCGGCGCACGTGCCTTCCCTCGAGCGCGAGGCGGAAAAGCACCTAGTGACCCTCTCGCGGCTAGTCCCACACAAGCAGATCGAGCACGCCATGGATACAGTGGCGCGCACGCCGGGGGCGGTATTGGACGTGATTGGCTCGGGCTGGTGGGAATCGAACCTGCGCGATTATGCCGAAACGCTCGGCGTGACGGATCGCGTGCGCTTTCGCGGCCAGGTTACGGAAGACTATAAGCACGCCTTGCTCGCGCGTGCCGATGCCCACCTCATGCCCTCCCACAAAGAGGGCTGGGGCCTTGCCGTCATGGAGGCCGCCCAACATGGGGTTCCCACGGTAGGTTATGCGTTTGGCCTGCGCGATAGCGTAATCGATGGCGAGACCGGAATCCTTGTAGAAGAAGAGGGTGACTTCGTGGCGGCCACCCAGGAGTTACTGGATAATGCGGAGTTGCGCCGGCGCTTAGGGTCTAATGCCCGAGAGTTTGCCGCGCGCTTTTCGTGGGAGAAGACCGGCGCTGCCTTTGCGCAATTGCTCCAAGGCTTAGTAGC
Organism: Corynebacterium sp. KPL1814; assembly: GCF_000478175.1. GTDB lineage: Bacteria > Actinomycetota > Actinomycetes > Mycobacteriales > Mycobacteriaceae > Corynebacterium. The sequence continues at coordinate 255,012 of NZ_KI515777.1, read as the reverse complement.
GGGGAAGCCATCCACAGGGCGGTAAGTGCCCACGGCAGCTCGGGGCGCGGGGCGTTGGTCTCTGCGGCGATGGCGCCATCGACCACCACGACGCCCACCCCAAGTTCCGCAAGGCCTGCCATATCGCGGTCCTGCCAGGCGCGCAGCGCCGCGCGGTACTGCGGCGAGGCCTGATCGATGACTTCACCGTCCACGCTGAGCTCGCCGGATTCCACCATCGGCACCGCCTTGGAATAGGGATCGACCGCGACTCCCGGGGTGGCTTCTCGATGCGCACCGCCATCCCCCGTGGGAACCTCCACCAAATTGGGCCGTTCGGGGAAAAACGCCAGGCGTCCGTCGATATCGCGCACCAACTGCTCATCCACCCCGGTATCGCGGGGAGAGAGCACGGCGAGGCGGGACGGGGCGGGAAGAATCTGAATCGTGGCGGCCACCAGCGCGAGCGCGGCCGGAATCTGCGGCAGCGCACCGATGGACGCCACGTATAGCGGCAGCGCGAGCATCGTGAGTTTGTGGCTATCGCGCAAAAGACCGGCCCCTGGAACGTAATCGATGGCCCATTCCAGCATGCCTGGCAAGAGCCAACATGCCAGCGCCCCGCCGAGTCCCAGCGCGGCCAGGACGGTCAAGCGCGCCGGAACGCGGTGCGCGCCCGCCAGCGCGAGAACTGCGACGAAAAGGCCGAACACGGCCAGGCCAAGGGCGGCCTCGCCATTCCAGATTCCGCCAAGCCGCAAGAGCGCGCCCACCGTGCCCACGTGTTCTTCTGCGCGCGGGGAAAAGGCCGCGACGGCGGCTGCGGCATCGCCGGGCACGCTGGGTTGGAAGAGACCTGGAACCAGCCACGGCAGCCACAAGAGGCAGCCCGCCAGGGCCACGCGCTTCCGGCAGGTAAACAGGGCGGTGACCACCGCAAATAACCCGCCGGTGGGGGTAAGCGATGCTCCCCACATGGCCAGCCATGCCAGCCAGCTGTGGCGGCGCCCCGCCCAGGCGATGACCGGGAGTAACCAGGCCGCAATGGCCAAGGACCACTGGCCTTGCAGGAGGCGTTCGATGACAAAGGGATTGGCCACCGCGATGGTCATCGCGGCCAGCGCCGCTACCGTGGTGCGAGACCACAGCGCGGCGGTGAGAGCGGCGGCCCCAGCGGCGGTAAAGATAAGGACCCGGGCGGTCCACGCGCCGCCGAGTAATGCCAAAAACCCATCTTGTGGTGCGTTGCGGGCTGGCAGGCTTCCCGCACCCAGCGCGGATGGGGTAAGCCCCGGATCGTTTAAGAGCACCATATCGCGCCAGAGGAATTCGCCGGGCAGCGCGAAGGGCCAGCACACCGCGGCCACGAGAAGAATTCCCCACAGCCCGAGGAGGATGCGCCTAGGCGTGCGCGGCATCATGGGCGTCACGGTGGCGGCGCATGTACTGGTAGGCGGCGAAAATGAGCAGGGAAACGCCGATGGCCTTGCCCAGCCAGCCAACGGCCATCAGCCCCCGGATGGCGTAGATTACCGGGCGGACCTCAGCGAGGCGTTCCGAGCGGGTGTCCTCTGACCACCGGAAATCCGCTGCCAGCACGGAGCGATCCTCTGTGTCATCCTCTGCGATCAGGGTTCCCGCCTGCTGGATATCGGTGGCGAAAAAGACTTTGACGTTTTCCCGGACATCCACGATGGTGCCGGTGGTGGGCTCGACCGAAATATCGCGGCCTACGGTATAAAAGGGCTCGACAATGACGGTCGCATCCGCATCCAAGTCCAAAAGCTCGCGCGAGTGGCGGTCATAAAAACGGCTGGCGGGACCCTTCAACTGGAAATCGCCGGATTTCAGCTCGTCCGTTTTAGTGGTGCTGTCCAAATCCGCGCTGATATTGCTAAAGGTGTTTTTCAGCGGCAGCGGCTGTACGTCCTGGTGATAGGAATAGATGGGGATGCCATCCACCTTGGAGTCGCCGGTAAAGTCTATCGGCGTGGATTCCTGCGCCAGGAAATCAAAAAATGGGTAGGAGCGCTGCTCCGTGCCGGAGGGGAAGAAATAGGTGAGGCCGTCTCGCTCGAAGTCTTCCCGGGTCAGATCGGCGTTGAACTCGGGAAAGGCGAGGGCCCATTTATTGACCGGATTCGCCACCGGGAACGTGGATTCGCGGTTGAGCACGGAGTGTTGATCAACGGAGGCGATTTCCTCTTGGGAGTCCCTGTCTTTTCCAGCCAGCAGGCTGGTCACGGAATCGGTGGTGGCGATGGTGTCATCATCGTCCACCTCGCCGGTGGTAATGGTGCGCTCCAAGGTCAGCGGCCCGTGGTGCTGGTAGCACCACATCGGGGCGGATTTGTCGGCGCAGCGCGGGTCATCGCCGGATGCGGTAGCGGGGGCTTCACCGTCCATGAGGGCGCGCACGTCCATCCATACCGCATCGGTGGGTCCGCTCGAGGTGGAAAAATCTTGATCCAAGCCCAGCGGGCGGGTCCGGTTATTGTAGAGGGTCGGGGCGAGGGTACCAATGAGGAGGAAAATGATTGCGGCAATGACAACCCACGTCCGTGGCGAGCGTGGCCAAAGGTAGCGGCTCATTGCAGTACTATATCCAATCAGTTTCAGGTTTCCGGGGTAAAGGAGCAAGCGTGCGCACGCAGGCATCTGTGAAAAGACTACCCCAGCACCTGCCGGAGCTAGACGGCCTACGCGCGGTTGCAGCACTAGGGATCATTGTCACCCACGTATCCTTCCAAACCGGCACCGGGTGGGGATTTGCCGGGCGTTTCGATTTCTTCGTCGCCGTCTTTTTCGCCCTCAGCGCCTTTTTATTGTGGCGCCGGCGGGGGCTGCACACGGCGCGCGGCTATGCCCACTCCCGCATCGCGCGCTTGGCACCGGCCTATTACGCCTGCGTGGTATCGGTTTTGCTGCTGCTTCCCGATGCCCACTCCATCACCCCCACCCAGATCCTCGCCAACCTGACCTCCACGCAGATCTATGTGGTCGATGGCCTTGCCCCGGGCCTTACCCACCTCTGGTCCCTCTGCGTGGAGTTTTTCTTTTACCTGGTACTACCGCTTCTGGTGTGGGCCCTTGGCAGCCTGCCGCAGCGCTGGCGCATGGCCGTTATCGCCGGCGGCGCCGTGCTGAGCTGGGGGTGGGGATTTATCCCCTTTGTCGCGGACTACGGCGAGGACCAGGTCAACTCGCAAATCTGGCCGCCGGCTTATGCCTCGTGGTTCGCGGTGGGCATGCTGGCGGCGGAGGTGGAAGAAAGGGGCATCGGCAAGCGCACGGCGCGGATTCTGCGGGTGCGCTGGGCCTGGGTTGTGCTGGCGGGGCTCGTGCTGTGGGTGGCGAGCCGGGATTGGTTTGGGCCGGCCGGGCTGGTGCATCCGGAGCCGGCGGAATTTGCCCGCCGCATCATCGCTGGGGCGGTATTCGCGGCGTGCGTGGTGGTGCCGGTGGCCTTGGTTCCACGTGGAACCTCGTGGCTTACCTCGCCGCTCATGCAGGCGCTGGGCGCGTGGTCCTATTCCATTTTCTTGTGGCACGTGGCGGTGCTCGCCGTGGCCTTCCCGTTAACCGGGGTGGCGCTGTTTAGCGGGAAACCGCTGGATTTTTGGGTGATCCTTGCCGTCACGGTGGTGGGGACCGTTGTGGTTTCTGCGGCGAGCTATACGCTTATCGAGCGCCCGGGCCGCGACCTTCTGATGGGCCGTGGCCGGGTCCGGGGCCGGGGCCGTCGACGGCGAAAAGGCAGGCCAGCCCCGCGGCACATAAGCACATAAGCAGCACGGAATCGCCGGCATAGGCCCCTGAGGTCCATGGAGCTCGGGCAAGGATGGTCCCGGCCGCCGCTACCACGCCGCTGGCAAAATAAGCCCGCGGAATGGTGGTCCAGCGCACGATGAGCCAGGCGGCCATGCCCGCAAGCGCCGCCGGCCATCCCACCAGTGCCAGGCAGGCCAGCGAATACACCGCAGAGGCCATGCCGCCAGGATGCGGGTGCCAGGTGGGCTGCGGGCTACGGCGCGCGGCGAAAAGCAGGCAGAACCCCAGCGTGGCCAGGCCGAGTGCGCCGCCAAAGAGCAGGGCGGCGCGGTAGGCAGGCTGCGCCTTAAAGGTCATGCGGAATTCCCCATGCGTGCCCGCCGGGACGATAAACGCCTGGGTGGCGGCATCGATCTCGTACGGGGTGAGCTCGGTATCGCCTATAAATCCGCGCAGGCCCTTATTAAAGGCGCGGCCGGTAATGAGCAGGCGCTCATCTCCTGCAGCAGCGATGGAAAAATCGGTGAGGCGATAATCGCTCGGCGGGGACCAGCCCTTCTCCGTCATTGACACCCACGCGCCGGTGGTGCGCACGCGGTGGACGCCGGGCTCAAGGGTCAGGGTGCTGCCGGGGGAGTACCGGTGGGAATCGATAAGCACCGGCTTGGTGGAATCCACCGTGACCTCCATGCGGCGCGGCACGGTGACATCGCGAATGAGCACGCCGGTATCGTGCACCAGCTGCTGGAAGAAGAATTGGTGCACATTCGGCGAGGTATCCGGCACGGTGACTACGCGCTCGATGGGATGGCCTTCCACCTCCAGTTCCGCGATGCCGGTGCGGTGGGATAATTCCACGCGGATGGCCCGCGAATCCCCGCCGGGCACGCGCACCGTCTTGGAGCGGAAGGGCTGCAGGTTTACCTCTACTGCAGCGCCACCCGAGCGCACCGTCACCGTGGTGGAGCTGGTGGCCATGAGCTTCAGGCTCGGTTGGCTAAAGTCACCGCGCAGCTCGATCCAGCTCTCATCATCGCCGGGTGCGGGCCACCAGGCGGTGGAATTTTCCCCATCGACGGCGGCGGTGGCGGACTTTTCCGGCTGGGCGCCGCCAAAGGCGGTGGCATCGGCGGCAGAAGAAGAGACCTCGACATCGCCGCCGTGGGTCTCCACCGTGGTCAGCGGGCCGGCGGAGGGATAATCGCGCAGGCGGTTATAAACGTGGCTGGGATCGTCTGTGGATAGCGGCGCCGAGGCGGCTCCATGGAGCGTGCCGTAATTGCGATCCACCAGCGTGGGGGTATCGGTGACGATATCGGCATCCTTGTCCACCAGTTCGCGGGCGGCCGGGCCATCGTGGGCATCGAGGAAGGCCAGCGCCTCGCCGCCACCGGCCACGCGGACGGGATCGTCTGAGGTCAAAGCCGTGGAATGCTGCTCGAGCATAATCACATCGACCTCGCCAAAAGTGTGCACTTCACCGCCAAATTTGCTGCTCAAGGTGTCATTATCTGCGGCAAAGAGATCGTGGCGCACCATCACCGCGCCAATGCCCAAGCGCTGCAAGGCGCGCACGCCGCTGGCCGGGTCCTCGTCTAGTCCTGCCATCACTCCGTCGAGGCCGCGGATGGCCTCCGGCGGCACGAGGGGGATGGCATCGCGGACGGCCCACGGGACATCAAGAAGCGGCTGCGCCGGCTCATCGCGAGTCCAGCCCCACTCCTGGCGGGCGAAGGAGGCCTCGGGATAGATCAAAGTGCGGGTATTTTCAGCGTGCTCATTGATGTAATCCGTGGCCTGATGCCAATAGTCCGGAACCTCGTCGTAGGCGCCTAGGGGCAGCAGCCGCTGCGACCATGCCGGGGAGAGCGCGCTGATGCATACGAGCAGCACCAGCGCGCCCACCGTCTGCTTCTTGGTGGGCCGCAGGCCGGTGGGCAGCGGCAGGAGCTGGCAGGCGCGGGCAAAACCCAAAAGCAGCGGGATGCGCACCAACGGATCGAATTTGTGCACGTTGCGCAGGGGCGCCAGCACCCCATCGAGCGCGTCGAGGTACCACGCCGCCTGGCAGCCTAAAATCGCTACGCCGGTAATCAGCATGATGGACCACACGCGGGGCAGCCGGCACAGGCCATATATGCCAATCGCGGCCACGGCCATGGTGATAAGGACAAAGAAAGCAGAGGTCGCGAGCTCGTTGCCGGCGATGCGCTCGGCATCCGCAAAGGGCGACCAGCTCGTCGTCCCGCGCAGGATCTCCGGCAGGTTCAGCCACCGAGTGGTCACGCGGGAAGATTCGATAAATTCCGTAAACGGCGGGGCGTAGCGGCCCAAGATAATAAGGGGGCCAATCCACCACGCCGATACGCACAGGCAGCCAAGCAGCCAGGCCGCGCCGGGCTTGAAGGCACGGCGGTAGACCACGATGACAAGCGCCGGGGTACACGCCGCGAGCGTGGCGGTGGCATTGACCGCGCCCATCAGCGCCACGGGAATCGTGGCGGCGGCAGCATCACGCCAGGTGAGTTTTCCCCGCAGGAAGGGCAGGATGACCCACGGCGCTAACATGACCGGCCAGGTTTCAGAAGAAATGGCCGTCAGAGTGGATAGCGAGCGCGGGGACAGGGCATAGAGCATTGCTGCCACCCAGACCCAGCGGCCGCGCAGGCCTATCCGGGTGGCCAGCTTGTAAAAGCCGATAAAGCCCACGCTTAAGACCAACAGCCACCACAGGCGTTGGGCTATCCAATCCGGCAGTGGCTCGGTTAAAACAAAAAAGGGACCCTGTGGGAAGAGGTAACCGTAGGCCTGGTTCTGCAGCTGGCCCAGGGTAAATATATCGGTATAGGCATCAAGCGCACCGCGCAGGAAATGCCGCGGGTTGGCGGCCAGATCGTGTTTGGTATCGGCGGCGGTCAGCCCCCACGGCTGTACAGCGAGGATGAGCGCCAAGGCAATAATGCCGAGCGGGTAGGGCCGAGCAAGGCGCGCGCAGCGGTGGCGCAGGGCGCGGGCTAATGCGCGGAAGCGGTATAAGTAGGAACCGCGAAGTGGGCCACGGGGGAGCTGATCGGTCCGGTCATGCACGCCGGTGCGCCCACCTAATTGCGGGAACCGTATTCAGGCCCGCCTAGCACCGCATCATCGGCGGAGACCGCATTGCCTTCCGGCACGGTATCGCTGCCGGAGAACTGGGCGATGCCAATGATGGTGATAATGCCCAAGGCGATGCCCACAACAGCGCTACCCACGGCGGGGCCGAGGGTGCGCTTGTTTAAAGAATCGGATTCCAGAGCCATGGCTAAAGATATTAGCAGCTACTTAGAAGTATTCCGGATCGTCGTCATCCGCGTCTTCGTCGTTTTCTTGCGGGACGATAAAGACGGGCAGGCCCGCGTTGCGCACGATCTGGTCCGCCGTGGAGTTGGTCCACCAGGCGCGAAAGCCGGTGAGCGCGCGGGTGCCGGTCACGATGACATCCACGTCGAGCTCGTGCGCGGCATCCACGATGGCCGAAGAGATGGTGGTGGCGGATTCCACGAGGTGGGCGCGGCCGGCTAGGCCTAGGTTCTCGGCCAACTGGGTGCCCTGGCGGCAGATCTTCAGCGCCTCTTCGTAGGCGGGATCGTCTTCCACGCTATCGGGGGACACGGTGGACTGGTGCATGCCCGTGCGGCTGACGGCGCGCGCGGTTTGGCGGGCCACCGGCTCCCACGCGGTGAGGATTTCCACCGTGGAGGGGCGCAAAAGCTGGGCGGCGTACTCCAAGGCGCGGTCGGCGCGTTCGGTGCCATCATAGGCAATTAACATTGTTTTGCCGTTACTCATGTCACTAGTCTACCCACCGCTTGGGATAGTTCGCGAGGAATGCTGCACACTGGAAGACATGACATATTCCCGCATCATTGCCAGTTTGGGCCTCGTGGCGGTGCTGAGCGCCTGCTCTAATTCCGCCACGGAGGAGGACAAGGCGCGCGAATCTGCGGCTCCTGCGTCCTCGTCACCCGATACCTCCGCGCCCGCCACCGAGGCGGCACCAGCACCGGCGCCCGAGGATATTCGCGCCACCGCCGCCTCGGTGCTCATGCCACCGGCAACCAGCTATGAGGACGCCAAGGCCAAGCTGGAGGCCGACGTGGGAGGCATCTTCATCCCCAGCTGGGCGGATCCTGGGTTGCTAGAAGAAGAGGGCCGCAATATTAACGCCCTGCGCGCGGAGCTAGGCCGCGATTTTGAGGTCGCCATTGACTTTGAGGGCGGGCGTGTGCAGCGCTTTTCTGAAATTTTGGGTGAATATCCCTCCGCGCAGCAGATGGCGGCGGAAAACTCCCCGGAGCAGGTGGAACAGCTGGCGGGGGACATCGGCAAGCGGCTCATGGACTACGGCATCAACGTGGACTTCGCGCCGGTGCTCGATGTTGATGGCGATGGCCTCGAGGTCGTGGGTGACCGCGCCTTTTCCACCGACCCCGCCCAGGCCGGCGACTACGGCGCCGCCTTCGCCCGCGGGCTGGATGCCGCCGGGGTTAAGGCCGTATTCAAGCACTTCCCGGGCCACGGCCGCGCCTCGGGCGATACCCACCTGGCGGAGGCCATTACCCCGCCGCTAGAAGAGCTTGAGAACCACGAGTTTATTCCCTTCCGGAATGCCATTCCCGCAGCACCGAATGCGGCGCTGATGATGGGCCACCTCGCGGTGCCGGGCCTAGGCGATGGCCAGACCCCTGCCTCCATCCTGCCGGAGGCCTACGGCCTTGCCCGCGAGGCCTTACAGTATGACGGCACCATCTATACCGATGACATTGGCGGCATGGCGGCCATTTCGGATTCGCTGCCGCTTGCCGATGCCGTCATTACCTCCCTCGCCGCCGGTGCCGACATGCCCCTGTGGTCCACCGAGGCCGATATCAATGCGGTGATCGATGCCGTCGTGGGCGCCGTGGATGAGGGCAGGTTGGCCCCGGAGCGCCTCGGCGATGCCGCCCGCCATGTACGCGATGGGGACAGCGACTAGGAAAAACGCCCCTTTACCCGTTAACCTTTAAGGCGTGAAGAAGGCAGAAGGAAAAAACGGTGCAAAGGGCTGGCTCATCACGCTTGGCGTGATCGTTGGCTTTGTCCTCATTGCGGGCATCGCTTATGCCTGGGATGTCATAGCAAACCAGGACAAGATCCCGCGCAGCGTCTCCGTGGGCGGCGTGGATATCTCCGCCATGGAGCGCACCGCCGCCGTGGCCAAGCTTGAGGACGAGCTCACTGGTGTCGAAACCCAGCCCGTGACCGTGACCGCCGGCGAACTGCAGTCTGATTTTATCCCTGCCGAATCCGGCCTGGCCCTGGATAACCAGGCCGCCGTCGATGGCATTGAGGAGCCTTCGCTCAACCCGATTACCCGCCTGGCCAGCTTCTTTCGCTCTACCGAAGATATCCCGGTAGAAACCGAGGTAGACGATAATAAGCTGCAGCCCACCCTTGACCGCGTAAAAGACGAGCTTTCTACAGAGCCGGTCGACGGCATGCTGGAGCTTAATGATGGTCAGCTCAAGGTCACCGATCCCACGTTGGGGCAGACCGTAGAAGGCACCGAATTGCACGATGCGGTGGCAGCGAATTGGCTCGATAAGGCTGGCGTGCAGGTGGAGCCGGAAGAAATTGAGCCGGCCATTAATGACGCAGCCATTGAAAAGATGCGTACCGGTGACGCCGCCAAGGCCCTGGATAATCCGTTGACCTTGAAGGCCCAAAATAACGTAACCGCCACGCTAAATAAGCCGGAGATTTCCCAGTTCACCAGCATTGAGAAAAAGGATGGTCGGCTGCACCTAGTGGTTGATAGCAACCGCGCGCAGCAATTGCTGCAAGAGCGCACCGATGGCGCCGATGTGCCTGGCGTGAACGCCAAAGTGAAATTCGCTGGTGGTTCCAAGCAGGTCACGCCCTCCCAGGACGGCGAGATTATTGACTGGAAGCCAACCATGGAAGGCTTTGATAAGCGCGTGACTGGCGATGACCGCGAGTGGGACGCAACCTACAAGCCTGACCCGGCCGATTTCACCACCGAGGACGCCGAAAACGCGACGTTTAACGATACCGTGGGCGAGTTCTCCACCGGTGGCTTCTCTTCTGCCTCCGGCCGCAATATTCAGCTGGTGGCCCAAGAGGTCAACGGTGCCGTGGTGAACCCAGGTGAGACCTTCTCCCTCAATGGCTATACCGGCCCCCGCGGCACCGCGCAGGGCTATGTGGAATCCGGCATCATCATCGACGGCCATTCCGGTACCGCCGTGGGCGGTGGCATCTCCCAGTTCGCCACTACGCTATATAACGCCGCGTACTTCGCGGGCATGCAGGATACCGCGCACACCCCGCACTCGTACTACATTTCCCGTTACCCGGCCGGCCGCGAGGCTACCGTGTATGAGGGCGCCATTGACCTGCAATTTACCAATACTTTCAATACCCCAGTGCAGATCGAGACTAATTTTGGCGGCGGTGAGATCACCGTCCGCTTGAAAGGCACCAAGACGGTAGAGGTGGAATCCATTAATAACGGCCGTTGGGCCAAGACCGAGCCACAACCGAGGTCCGTGCCGGGCAGCGACTGTTCGCCATCATCCGGTGCACCGGGCTTTACGACGTCCGATACCCGTATCATCAAGGATCTCAGCGGCAAGGAGCTTTCCCGCGAGACTAAAACCACGGTCTACGATCCACAACCCATCGTGCGGTGTGGTTAGCCAGTAAGCAAAGTGCGTTGCCGCTGGCCCAATCTCGGCGGCCATGCAGCGCGCACAACCCAGCGTGAGTACGACAAAGGCTCCCGCAGCGGGTGTAGTGCCATGCTGCGGGAGCCAGACTCGTTAGTCATCCGTCTTGCCTCGCAGGGGGTTGAAGGTCATGTTTTTCGTGGGGGACAACCACATCATGCTCATCTTTCACCGGTGCCACCGTGGGCACTGCGTTAATATGGACGGTCAAGTCCCGTGTAGTGGTGTAGACGTTTATGCCTCCGGCTCGGTATGAAGTTCGGGGTTTGATTAGGATGTTAGCCGGCGCCAAAGAGGCCGTCGTTATCACGGTGAAGAGTACTCCTGTGTTCAACTAGCACGCAGTCGCGACGGTAAGGATCGCTAAAGTCCTCGGGTTGTGGCCTGTGGATTGGCGATAATCATGCGAGACAATAAAAACGATTGACCAGCCCGGTTATTTTATAACGCCGGTGCACATGCATTCGACTAGGAAAAGATCTCGATAGTTATCGATGAATCGGATCATTTCCCACATTTTGGGTCGAGTTATGACGCGAAAAACTCGGGCAGCCTTCAGAAGTTCATTAGTTTCGTGTAGCTGGTGATTTACACGGTCTAGCATTGCGTTTTCGGCAGCCAAATCTTCAGGTTTGGACTCTGGTATGCCCCCGGCACTGCGGGCAGGGTTAAGTCCAAAGACGGGCCGTATGCCATGAAACCCCAACTTTGGGGCTGCTGCCTGGCACGCGGGGTGCATCGACGTATTTTCCGCCGAGATGCGATCTTCCACGAGACGGACCGGACGTTCCTTGGCATCCTGATCAAATTTCCTTGGCATGTTCCAGATTTCCCCATCTACTGAAACGGAACGATACCTGAGAAACTTTACGCTGAGGCGGTCCGTTTACGCTTCAGCAACCTGGTCTTATGCAGAATGGCAGCAACGACTCAACCTCAGTAATGCATCAGCACTCTTGGAATGCGCACGCCCCTAATAATGGTTGGCTAAGATTTAAATCTGAACAACCTCTTGACGGCTCTCAGGCGATCGGATAAGTTTCTGGAAAAGTAAGCTATCAGGGTTGGAGAATAATGTCTTTATTTCTTAGGAAAGTAGCGATAATCACCGGGGCTTCATTGCTACTTCTACAGCTACCACTGCGACTGCAACTGCTACCGAAACGCCCACTTTCAATCTATCAACCAACCAATTAAAAGTTGCCGAACTAGAACCGGGTCAAAGCGCAAGATTTGCCAAAGGTGAAGTTGCCGAAGTTCTCTTCGCAGGGTCCGAAGTTCGCAGTACCGAAGCTACCCTAACAACTATGGCTGCTGTTCCAGCACCAAATTGCATTGTAGCGCGAGCAGAAAAGGGATTCGTCCAAGTTTATAACAATTGTGGAGGAAGCGACCCACAACGAGTAAAAGTGGTGCTAGCCTTCGGGCTCGACACTCAATGCAAATCAATTCAACCAGGGACACGTACTAATATTGGCGTTGCCACAGGCCGAATCGATGGCGTTTTCCTTTGCTAACTGAGGGCTGCTGAACTATGAAAAGAGTTGTAAAAAATCACGCTGGAATCTTATCCATTCTAGTCGCACTGAGTTGTTTAGCTCCCCTAGCATATGGGCTGGGTCCAGACGACCCACGGACTAAGAATAATAGAGGGATGTATACGGTGAAGTGCCAAGTCCATCAGAATACAACAGGTAACCCAGTTGTTGGTTTCGTCATCGGAAACCATAAAAATGATCCAGAAAAGGCTGAAAAAGAAGCAAATAACTTCGTTTCCAGATTCGGTGACAATCATGCTAAGAGACACTGTAAGACAATTGGCCAATACAGGCAAAACGGTGCTTATAGCACTAACTGGACTCCAAGATAATATAGAAATATATGCTAAATAAAAGTTTAAATCCAAGCGTCCACATTTGGTGCTATATAACGAAATTCGTCTGTCCATTCGAATCTCTGCCCAAAGCGAAAGAGAAATATCAGGAAGCAGTAGAACGTGTAAGACAGTCTCATAAGGTTCTTTTAGCATCCGAACAAGCTTACCTCTTAGGCCAGACCGAGCCGATATTTAGTCTCCTTATTGATGAAATTGTCGGATTTGGAGAAGAGTTGTCGGACTCAGAGAAAGAAAATTACTCCGTTTTCATTTTCACGACCATCGTTGAGGTACCAGAAAAAGAGGAAGATGATAAAAAAGACCCAGTAATGCAAATTGCTGCAAAGCTAGAGCTAGATGCCGAAGATGATTTTCCCTCAACTTTTCCTAGTCGTACTCGATTAATCTGGATGAGCGAAAGCGGAAAAGAATCGTCAAACTGCATTATTCAATAGAACCTGTCACCGGGTGGAGAAGTATCATTATAACTCTCTATCGTGCTTGACCCCTGTTTGGTGGGCACTTGGATGCGATCTACGAAGCTAAAGGACTGCTCGACACTGTGTGGGCAGCGGTTGGTGGCCGGAGGGGGCTAAAATCGCACCAGAGAGCTAGTAAATTGGGCGAAAGACAACGAAGCGTGAAGCGCCACACCGTCTGGAGTCAGCACATCGGAGACTCCTGCCTTTAATCGTCGGCTGATTCCCGGTATGCATGAGGGCAGGAGAAAAGGTGACGCGAGCACTAGCACGCAGACAGTAAAGTTCAACACCTAAAACTCCGACTCAACAGTGGTGCAGGTCTTGAACGTTCACCACTAGGAGCGGTAACTATATTACCTGTGAAATACAGTTATCACTCAATATCTAAATCCTGGAATTTATTGGAAGAATTCCCCTTGCCAGTAACTTCTCCTTTTATGTCTTTTATGTCTTGCCGTACCTCTTTTATAAAGGACACCGCTTTTATCAGGAATAGTGTCAAGGCCACTAGTAATGCTACGGCAAATATAGAAAATATAATATCATATACCATCATAGTTGCATCAAGATAACGCTTGAGCGCGGCCTCCGGAAACCTCAAGGGTTAGAGATAGCGTCGTTGTCCATAAAACCTTCACTGCAGTTGCCTGGAAAGACATTCTAGCTGAGGCTGGAGATATATTTCGGTTCTGCCATTGTTGGGTTATTTCAAGGGAGGGCGAACTTGTAGTGTGGCCAATGGCTCTATGAATTATCGGGCTATGCATATTCCTAATCGTAGCGTTTACTTTCCCACTCTTTGCCGTTGAATAATCTGCATAGAATGAGTACGAGAAAGCGATGCCGTTGTACACAACTCGGCAGTTATCGTGTCGAACCCAGTTCAAATGATCGTAGCTTCGGCAATTGGAAATCCCGGTTCCTCTAGTAGCGTACCTACTAGGTCCCATTTCTACCGTACTAACGGAACCATCCTGGTATATATTCTTCTTCGTTACTCGACCGTACTCCTCAGTTTCTTCACTGCGTATAGGTTCCGATTCTGGATTATCTGCGTCAATTAATTCACCATTCTCAATTTTCCCAATTAGGCGATCTTGAATTGACTTGTCGGTGATTCCATTCTGAAGAAACACGTTCCTATACTCCCGCTCGATAGACCCATCGATAGGGTTATCCAAGCTTTCCACCTCTTGCTCTTCTGTAATTGCAGGGGGAGAGATAATTGAGGAAATTGCAAGCATGCTAGAGAGAATTAATGAACAACTTTTTTCATGAAATTTTCTTCGTATATTTAGAAAGTAAAATGTCTTTACATTTTACATTAAGTTCAATAGTTTTCATAGGATTGTTTCTAATTTGTTACATTTCTGCGGGCGTGACATGCGCGGAGGGTGTCTCTACTGAAAACCTAGGTGCTTAGGTAGTGAGTCATGCTTGCTTAGCAAGGTGAGCTGCACGTGCCTATTGCATAGACGGAGGCCAGGATGTGGATCATGCACGCGCCTGGTCTTTCATGTGCACATAACGATGCACGGTCCCGACAGAGCAGCCGACTCCTTTAGCGATCGCACGCATAGATAGCCCTTGGTTGTGGAGCACCCGGATTTTATCGCGTTTTTCGTGCGCACGTCCGATAAACGCCTTACGAAGTTCCGATGTCTAGCGGCGAATGGTGTGGGGAGGACGACCGATTTTTAGGGCAGCTTCACGTGCGGTGAGCCTTGGAGATCGTACGCCTAGCCTTCGGGGTGCATCTGGCTTGACCATTCGGTACCTCACTTGCTGTTTCGTTGCGTTGTTGGGACCGTTTTTCGCCTGATTTTCCGCGTGCTGCTCGGATGGCGGACAATTGTTCGGGATTGAATCGTGTCCATACCCAGTGGGCGATGCTGGGGGCGAGGCGGTGGATTTCTTTTTCGGGGAGGGGGTCGCGGTGTTCTTTTTCTAGGTTGAGGTTGGCGGCGATGGCGTGTGCGTGGACAACTTCAACCCAGACGTTGATGCCGTCTGTCCAATTGCGTTTGTTCGCCCTAAAGGCCCAGCGGCGAGTACGGTCGAAGATATCCACATTGCGTCCAAAACCGGAGCTTTCCCGTGGTCGAGGGTCGTTCTAGAGGGGGCAGTGCTCCCAGGCTATCAAGGGCTTGCGCTAGTTAATGGAGGCTGTAGGTGAGGTCGTGTTCTCCCCATAAGGTGCCGTGGTCGTTCTGAGCGGCCTGAAGTGCCCCGGGTTTTGTTCCTAGGCATTTGCCTTGATTTCTATTATTGCCCGTGGCGGGTTCTGCTTCCAAAATTCGGTTTCGACCTCGACCGGGGTTCGGTATCCCAAGCTTTGGTGGAGCCTTGTCTCGTTCCACCAGAGAGTGTCTAATGGTTTGTGTGTGGGAACCTAACCCGCATAAGGAGATGAACCAGAATGACTACTATGGCGAGACGAGATCCGGCTGATAAGGCCAAGATTGATGCGATTGAAAAGAAGCTGCTTGCTAACCCAGAAATCGCGAAACTGATTGATGAGCTAGGCACGTCCACCACGGATGCCAACGACCTAGTTCGGGGCATGTTGCAAGCCTCAATTACCCGGGGTTTGAATGCTGAAATGGATGCCCACCTAGGCTATGAGCCCGGCGATAGAGCAGCTAAAGCTACTGCTGAAACAGACAATCACCGCAACGGCACCTACCCGAAAACCGTGGATTCTAACTACGGGCCAGTAAACATTGATGTTCCACGAGACAGAAACGGCACGTTTGTTCCTAC
>NZ_KI515777.1:201726-238549 GCF_000478175.1 Corynebacterium sp. KPL1814 | reverse complement strand
TTCCACCATGACACCCACTCGAACGTCGCGATTTCTACCTCGACAACATCATCCCACCTGCGGGTATGAATCAACTCGTTCTTGTAGGAACCATTAACGTTTTCAGCCAGAGCATTGTCATAGGAATCACCAACAGTCCCGGTGGAAGCGATAATGCCGTGCTGGGCAAGTCGCTCGTTGTAGACCACGCTGACGTACTGCGATCCGTGATCCGAATGGTGAATGAGACCTGTTGTTTCCTCAGCACACACGATCGCCTGGTTAAGAGCTTGCAGTGGCAGTGCTTGAAGTCCGCATCGAATCTGATAACGCCCACCCAACGATCCGTCGAGAGTAAACGTCGGTGACAAACGCGGCGTACACAAAGCCTTTCTTCGTGCGCACATACGTAATGTCGGCCACCCACAGCTTGTTCGGGCCTTGAGCTTTGAACTCACGCTCAACCAAGTCCGGGCGCAGATCAGGCACGTTAGCTTTTCGGGTTGTGATTGGTGATCCGCCTTTGCCTTTGCCAGAAACACCGGCCAGGCGCATCAGTCGGGCGGTTTGTTCACGCCCGATATCAATTCCTTCACGGCGAAGAGCATGCCACATTTTCCGCACGCCGTAAACACCGTAATTATCCCGATGAACAGCACTAATGCGTTCAACTAGAACAGCATCGCGAAGGCGACGGGCACTTAACCCGCGAGCCTTGGACTGGCGATACCCACGCGAGGTGATAAACCCACCAGCCCGGTTATTTTTCAACGTCTTACAAATGAACTCGGGCAGAGAAACGATTCCGGTATTCATCGATGAACCGGATCATTTCTTAACGTTTCGGGTCCAGTCATGAGGCGAAAAAGCTGAGGCAGCCTTCAGCAGCTCATTAGTGTCGCGTAGCTGGTGATTTTCACGGCGCAGCCTTGCGTTTTCGGCAGCCAAATCTTCACACACAGGTTCTGGGATGCTCCCGGCACGGCGGGCAGGCTTAAGTCCATTGACGAGCCGTGTGCCATGAAACCCCCAACTTTGGAGCTACTGCCTGGCACGCAGCCTGCATCGACATGTTTTCTGCCAGGATGCGATCCTCCACCAAGCGAACGACGCGGTCCTTGGCATCCTGGTCAAATTTTCTTGGCATGTTCCAGATTTTCCCATCTACTCAAACGGAACAAAACCTGGGACACTTCACAGCACGCGTTTACAGGCACTGCAGTCGCAGAAACGCTCCAACACCTCATCGACACCTACGGGCCACCCGCATCCACACTCACCGACAACGGACTGGTCTTTACGGCACGACTCACAGGTCGAAAAGGAGGCCGCAACGCATTCGAGAAAACCCTCAACCACCACCGCATCCAACAGAAAAATGGTCGTCCAGGCCATCCCCAAACTCAAGGAAAAATCGAGCGCTTCCACCAAACACTCAAAAATGGATCAACGCCCGACCACTCGCTAAAGCCGTCGCTGAACTGCAGACACTCCTCAATGAATTCCGCGACTACTACAACACCACACGCCCCCACAAAGCACTAGGCCGACGCACCCCACACCAGGCCTACACCACCGGCACCAAAGCCAACCCAGCCCACAACCCGACACAAGAATGGCGCACAAGAAACGACGTCGTCTGGGACAACGGCAAAACCACCGTGCGCTACGCCGGCAAACTCTTCCACCTAGGCATCGGCCGCAAATGGAAGAGAAAGAAAATCCTCATGGTCATCGCCGACAACCACGTCATCACATCACTAGCCGAAACCGGCGAAGTCATCACCGAACACTACATCGACACCAGCCGCAACTACCAAAAGCCCTACTGGAAACAAGGAGACCCACCCCTAGGCCCAGAATAAGAAGAAACCGGCATCCCAGAACAAAAAGAAACTGAGATGCCGGTTTGTCAACGATGTCGCGACTCACCTGTCAAGCATGTCGCGACTCATGACAATGGAGCCGACGACGGGAATCGAACCCGCGCCAGCAGCTTGGGAAGCTGCAGTTCTACCATTAAACTACGTCGGCACTGCGCTAAATGCGCTTTCCCTACTATACACCTTAGGTAGGGGATTGAGTAGAATCGGGTCCGTGCTTCTTTCAGATCGTGATATTCGTTCCGCCGTTGATTCCGGAGAGCTGGGCATCGAGCCCTTTAATAGTGAGCTTATCCAGCCTTCTTCCGTTGACGTGCGCTTGGATAAGTATTTCCGGGTATTCAATAACTCCCGCTATACGCACATTGACCCCAAAGCGGAGATGCCGGAGCTTACCACCTTGGTGGAAGTAGAAGAGGATCACTCCTTCATTCTCCACCCCGGCGAGTTTGTGCTTGGCGCCACGCTGGAGAAATTCACCCTTCCGGCTGACTTGGCCGGGCGTTTGGAGGGCAAGTCCTCGTTAGGACGGCTAGGTCTCTTGACCCACTCCACCGCGGGCTTTATCGATCCCGGCTTTTCCGGGCACATCACCCTGGAGCTCTCCAATACCGCAAACCTGCCCATTGCGCTGTGGCCGGGAATGAAGGTGGGTCAGCTGGCCATCTTTAAGATGACCTCGCCGGCGGAAAGCCCCTATGGCACGGGTGCGTTGGGATCGAAGTACCAAGGCCAGCGCGGCCCAACGCCATCAAAGTCTTACCTGAACTTCCGCAGGGATTAATCTGGTATTTACATAAAATCTCTAGGATGAGGTTTTATGCGGATGACTGTTATTGGCACCGGTTACCTGGGTGCCACCCACGCCGCCTGCATGGCGGAATTGGGGCATGAAGTTTTAGGCGTCGATGTAGACGAGGATAAGATCTCCGTCTTGCAATCGGGCAAGGTTCCCTTTTTTGAGCCGGGGCTGCCGGAGGTACTCGAGCGCAATATTGATGCTGGGCGCTTAGGGTTTAGCACGGATTATGACGAGGCCGCGCAATTCGCCAACGTGCACTTTCTCGGCGTGGGAACCCCGCAGCGCCGGGGTTCTTATGCAGCGGATATGACCTACGTTAAGGCCGTTATCACGGACTTGGTGCCCAAGCTGCGCGGGGAGCACGTCATCTTTGGTAAATCTACCGTTCCGGTAGGCACGGCGGCCGAACTACAAGAACTTGCGGATGGTTTGGCGCCCGAGGGAACCCGCGTGGAAATCGCGTGGAACCCGGAATTTTTGCGCGAGGGTTATGCGGTGCATGACACCATCACCCCGGACCGCATCGTGATTGGTACCCGCGAATCAGAATCTCATGCCGAGGAGCTTGCCCGTGAGATCTACGCGCAGCCGTTAGCGCAGGACACGCCCTTCATTGTGACCGATCTGCAGACCGCAGAGCTGGTAAAAGTCTCCGCCAATGCTTTTTTGGCCACCAAGATTTCCTTCATCAATGCGGTCTCTGAGATTTGTGAGATCGCGGGGGCGGACGTGGTGGCGTTGGCGGATGCCATTGGCATAGACAAGCGCATTGGTCGCAAGTTTCTCGGCGCGGGCTTGGGCTTTGGCGGTGGATGCCTGCCCAAGGATATCCGCGCTTTTATGGCGCGTGCCGGTGAGCTCGGCGCTGATCAGGCGCTGACCTTCCTGCGCGAGGTGGATGCGATTAATATGCGCCGGCGCGACCGCATGGTGGATCTGTCTAAAGAAGCCTTCAATGGCTCGCTGTTGGGCCACCGCGTCACCGTGCTGGGCTGTGCCTTTAAGCCGAACTCGGATGATGTGCGGGATTCGCCGGCGCTCTCGGTGGCTGGGTCCTTGTCCTTGGCGGGTGCGGCGGTGACCGTTTATGACCCAGAGGGCATGGACAACGCCAAGAAGGTTTTTCCCACCTTGGACTATGCCGCCGACACGGAAACCGCCTTGCGGGAGGCGGAACTTGTCATCCTGGCTACCGAGTGGGAGCAATTTAAGGAACTGGATCCGAACGAGGCCGGCGAGCTCGTGGATAATAAGCACATTATCGATGGCCGCAATGTGCTGGACGTTGCGGCCTGGTCCAACGCCGGCTGGAAGATACAGGCGCTGGGGCGCACGCTTTAACGGCGGCGCGACGGGACCGTAAACGCGGCAATCAGCGTGGTAATGGGCACCGCGAGGGTCAGCGCCATGGCGCCGACGCCGGAGCGCAGGAGTTCGGTGGCGACGAGATCGCTGCTAAGTATTTGCCCCGCGGGGCGTTCGGCGGCGGTAATGAGCAGGAGCAGGGGCAATGCGGCGCCGGTATAGGTCAAAATGAGGGTATAGACCATCGAGGCAATGTGGTCGCGGCCGACCCTCATGGCGGATAAGAAAAGCTCTAGCGGTGTGGCCGCGGGGTCGGATTCATGCAGCTCGGTGATGGTGGAGGCTTGGGCGATGGCGACATCGGCAAGGCTGCCCAACGCACCCACGACGAAACCGCACAGCAGCACGCCCAGGATGGAAACATTGGGCAAATATAGCAGCAGCTTGAGGTTATCTTCGGAGCTAAAGCCTTGCAGCTGCGAACTATCGATGGCCGCCCAAGCCAAAAACGCGGCGATGGCGAGCGCCGTCAGTGAACCGCCGACCGCAGAGGCGGATTTCCAATTCACGCCGTGAACAAGCGGCACGGCAAGGAGAATGATGGCGGTACAGGCGGCGAGGGCCACCCACAAGGGATTGGTGCCCGCAATGAGTGCTGGGATGAGGAAGCTAAAGACGATGCCAAGGCTCAACCCCAAGCCGATGATCGCGCGCACCCCATGCCACGCCGCGAAAGCAATGATGACGATCGCGATGACCACTCCCCAGAGCAGGAGGCTATTGCTGCGCTGATAATCGGCAAAGGCATACGAGACGGATCCGGTGGGATCGGTGGCCTTGGACAGCACGATATTATCGCCCGGCTGCAATTCTGGGTCGCCCGCGTTGCCGTAGGTGACCAATTGGGTCATCTTTCCCTCGTCCTCGCCGGAGGTGATCTTTACCAGCGCCCGGTCACAGTCCACTTCTTCCTTTTCCGGAATAAGCGGCGGGGTATCGAAGGCCAAGCCGGTCTGCTCCGATTGGCACGCCGAATGATCGGTCTTCTCCACGGTGCCTTCCACCTGCGGGTGGTTCAACGCGTAGGTGGACTCGAACTCCTCCGAGGTGTGCTCAGAGGCAGCACTAGTGGGCCAGAGCAGGACGAGGCCGACCAGCATGGCGATAAGGACCGCACCGATGGCGGTTACTAGCCCAATGCGCCACGGGTGACCGGATACCGAGTGCGCCAACTGACGTGGCTTTAGGCGTTGTAACCTCGACCGGCCCTGCGCGTGCCCGCTGGACTCCGATCGACCCTGCGCTTGCCGATGCCGCGAAGCGGCGCCCCTAGTGGAATTAGAAACCGAGGAATGTCGTCCCATACGGTGTATTGTCAACGATTATTACTGCAATTACCAATCGGCTGCTGGGCTCTATTGGCGGTAGCTGACTAAGAAATTGCCCAAGCGTTCGATGGCGTTTTCTAACTGGGAGGCCCAAGGCAGCGTGACCACGCGGAAGTGATCCGGGTGCGGCCAGTTGAAGCCGGTGCCTTGGACCATGAGGATCTTTTCCGCTTTGAGGATATCCAACATGAGCTTGGAATCATCGTGAATCTCATAGACATTGGGATCCAAGCGCGGGAAGAGGTAGAGCGCGCCCTTGGGTTTTACTGCGGAAACGCCCGGAATCTCATTGAGCTTGTCATAGGCGATATTGCGTTGGCGCAGCAATCGTCCTCCAGCCCCGGTGAGCTCGTAGATGGATTGGCGCCCGCCCAGCGCCACCTGGATGGCGTGTTGCGCAGGAACATTCGGGCACAGGCGGGTGCCTGCCAGCAACTCGAGCCCCTCGATGAGCCCGTGCGCATGATGCTTCGGGCCCGTAATGACCATCCAGCCGGCGCGGTAACCGCAGACGCGGTAGGCCTTGGACAGACCATTAAAGGTAAAGGTCAAAAGATCGGGGGCCAGCGAGGCGATGGAGATATGCTTCGCATCGTCATAAAGGATGCGGTCATAAATCTCATCGGCCAAAATCAGCAGGTTGTGCTCCCTGGCGATGTCCACGATTTGCTGCAGGACCTCGCGCGAATACACCGCTCCGGTTGGGTTATTCGGGTTGATGACCACGATGGCCTTGGTCTTTTCGGTGACCTTGGACCGAATGTCCTCGATGGACGGGTTCCATTCGTCTTCCTCATCGCACAGGTAGTGCACTGGGGTGCCGCCGGCCAGCGAGGTTGCTGCGGTCCACAGCGGGTAATCGGGTGCCGGGATGAGTATCTCATCGCCGTTATTGAGCAGCGCCTGGGTGGTCATGGTGATAAGTTCTGATACACCATTGCCCAAGAAGACATCGTTGATATCAAAGTGCGGGAAGTCTTCGAGCTCATAGCGCGTGACGATGGACCGCCGAGCCGAGGTAATGCCTTTAGAGGTGGAATAGCCCTGGGAGGTGGGCAATGCGCCGATCATGTCGCGCATGATGACATCGGGTGCATCGAAGCCAAAGACGGCGGGGTTGCCGGTATTGAGCTTGAGGATGGTGTGGCCATCTAGCTCCATTCTCTCCGCTTCCGCTGAGACCTCACCGCGAATATCGTAAGCGATGCCCTTTAATTTTTCGGACTGGTCAAAGATGCGGGGTTTGGGAGAAGTCATGGCCATATTGTGCCATCTTTCACAGCGTTAAGAAATATTGCAGCGCACCTCAGCGCTATTTATTATTCCACTTGTTGATTTGCTTCTTCGCCATTTCCATAGCCTGACCAGTAAGTTCACCGGCCTGTTGGCGGCGTTCGGCCCACATTTTCTTTTCTAATTCTTTTTGGTGCGCCCGCTCGTGTGCCGTCAGCGCACGGATCTCGCGCTGCTGTTGGCGCTCAATCTGCCGCACCGACGGGGCATGCCACGATTGCGGGCCCACCTTGGCCACGTACAAGAGGATCCACACGATAGGAATGAGCGCTGCGGCTACGGCGCCGCCGGCAAGCAACCAGGGGCTATTCATGGTGGCGCTGAGCATGACAAGGGTAGGCGATGCCGCGAGCAACACCACCGAGCTGGCCAGCGCGGTAGCGACGCGGGGCTTCTTCGCGGCATTAAAGGCGCGGTCCACATCGCCTTGGGAATAGATCTTTACCTCTTGTGATCCGGTCGCAGGGATATCGCTGAAAATTGGCGCCAGGTCCTTGTGGGTGACGGCCTGCATGACGCTATCGGAGCGCTCCTCAAACTCGGTCATAGATAAGCGACCTTCGCCCACTGCGCGGGCTAGATCCGTCAGGGCATCGTTGCGCTCTGAATCGGATAGACGCAGGGTCCGGTCATAGGGGGAGGATCCGTAGCTATTAGTCACAGCCACCATAATAGACAACCTGATTCAAAAAGAATATGCCCTGCCGTGGTGGCAGGGCATAGCTTCTAGTGCGGGGTAAAAGATTAGAGTTCTTGCGACTCTTCTTCCTTATCGTCCTCGGTGGAATCGGACTTCTTCTTTGGATCGGATTCATCAACTGTCTTGGAGTTCTTCCTTCCCACCAGGTTGGCCAGGAATGGGAAGATGGCAACGGTCAGCGCGCCACCGGCAACGAAGATGGACGCGGTTTCTTGCTTCATCAATTCCGAATTAACGGCCAGCGACGTCACGGCAACGATGATCGGCAGGCCGGTCGCCGTGTACAAGCTGACCTGGAGGCGTTCGCGCACCGTTTCAATTTCGGAGCCGGTGTGGCCCACATTCTCGCGCAGGAATACCGGCAGGCCGCGGGTGACAAGAATAAGCGCCGGGATGCCCAGTACTTTCCCCGGGTTATTAGCGATGGTATCCCAGTTAATCGTCATGCCAGAGACTACGAAGAAGACGGGGATGAGCATGGAGTGGAAGACCACATCGAGGCGGTGTTCCAAGCGGCGATGGAACTCATCCGGGATGATGCGGTTCAAGATGATGCCGGCGGCGAAGGCACCCAGCACGATGTCTAGCTCAAAGACCGCCGTGACGGCCATGAGGGTGGCAAGAATAAGGATGATAAGGCGCAGAATGGTCTGGTTGGTGGACCCTGCACCGGAGATAAACGCCGCTTTAACCCACGGAATCGTTGTTGCAATGGCAGCCGGCATGATGGCAACGGCCACGGCGATGCCGATGAACGCGAGCATAATCAGCAGCGTGGTCCACGTGGAGCGTGTACTGAGCAGCAGTGCCATCGCGGTAATGGGGGCGACTTCACCAATAGCGCCGTGAATCATGACCGATTTGCCCACTTTGGTCTCGAGCACGCGGTCCTGTTTCAACATGGGCTGAAGCGTGCCCAGTGCCGTGGATGTCAGTGCCAGCGCCACCACGATGGCACCAGGGACATTATCGACCAAGAAGTACGCGCCGACGCCGCAGGCCACGAGGCAGATAAGCCAGGTGGACAGTGCAGTTCCCGCCTCTTTGGTTTTGAGCGTAGAAATCTCGATTTCAAAACCGGCGAGCAAGAAGAGTGCACCAACACCCAGCTCTTTCAGCATGCTGATGCCGGCATCCTCATGGGCGACATCCAAAAGCGATGGGCCGATGACCATGCCAAAGATGATGAGAAGGGCAACGGCCGGCAACCGGTTGCCCAACATGAACGACACTATGGGCGCCAACAGCGCCGCGAGCATGATCCAGGCAAAGGAAACGAGGCTAGTGGTGTTTTCCGTCGCACCCGCTGCGAGAACAAAAGTATCCGCAGCCCATCCCACATCTAAATGCATGAATCACAGCGTACGCACTCATCCGTGCGCATGCCTACTCGGTATTCGTGTCCTTCGGCGGTGTGGGTGGCTTCGGCGGTTCCGGTGGCTTGGGGGCCTTGGGAGCCTCCGTGCTTGCCGATGGCGCCGGTGGTGCCGGCGGAGTGGACGGCGCGGACGATGCCGGCGGAGCTGGTGGCGCCGCTGCCTCGGGTTTCTTGTCAGTCTGCGGTGGCTTTGGCGCTGCTGGAGCCTGTGGCGCCTTGGCAGCTTGCGGAGTCTGGGGCGACTGTGGAGCTGCAGGTGGTTGTGGCGTAGCTGGTGCTTGCGATGCAGCGGGTGGCTGTGGGGCACTAGGCGGTTGGGGCGCCGCGGGTGCTTTCGCATCTGGAGCAGCCGGCGGAGTCGGGGCACCTGGAGCTGTCGGGGCACTTGGCGCTGCCGGAGCCTTCGGAGCCGCCGGGGCGCTAGGTGCCGAAGAAGAACCTGGAGCGGCAGGAGCAGCAGGGGCCTTGGGAGCCTTTGGCTGCGTGGCAGCACCCGGTGGGGTTGGCGCGCTGGGCGCGGAGGGGGCACTCGGTTCGGCAGGCGGAGTAGGCGCCGACGGGGCATTAGTGGATTTCGGGGCACTCGGTGCGTTGGGTGCGTGGGGTGCCGAAGGAGCATTGGGGGCCGCCGGGGTAGAAGGAGCCTTTGGCGCGGATGGGGCCGCAGCATTGGGGGCCGCCGGTGCCGAAGGCGCGGCGGGCGTAGCAGGTGGCGCGGTAGCCGTGGGGGTATTGGTGGAGGAGGGGGCATCGGCAGGCGCGGGCGCCTTGGGGGATTCAGCGGTGGCGGTAGCTGAAGCCGCACGGTGGCGCACTGGGGTGCCCAAGAAGGCCTTGGGGCGAGGCTCTGGAAGGGTGCCCTTGTCATCCAGGGAAATGGAATTGCGCAGCATGGTGGCCACGTCGTTGACCTGAGTGGTGGGGGTGGACTCGGCGGCCAAAGATTTCACACCGCCGGTCATCATGACATTGCAGAACGGGCAGCCGGTGGCGATTTCCTCGGCGCCGGTCTCTAGCGCTTGCTCCGTGCGGAACTCATTGATTCGAGAGCCCAGCTTTTCTTCCATGAACATGCGCGCGCCACCGGCGCCGCAGCAAAAGGCTTCATCGCGGGACTTGTCCATCTCGCGCAACTCCACGCCCGTGGCCTCGAGAAGCTCGCGCGGGGGATCGAAGACCTTATTGTGCCGGCCCAAAAAGCACGGATCATGGTAGGTGATCGGTTTGCGGTTTTCCGGGGTACGTGGGACCGGCTGCAGCAGCTTCTCGCGCACCAGGCGGTTGAGCAGCTGCGTGTGGTGGAAGACATCGAAATGCCCGTCGAAGTCCGGGTACTCATTGCGGATGGTATTAAAGCAGTGCGGGCAGGTCGTGATGATTTTCCGCTGGCCTTCCGGCACGCCCTCGAAAGCGTTGTTAAGTGTTTCAACGTTTTGCTGCGCCATCATTTGGAACAAGAACTCATTGCCGGCGCGGCGGGCGGGATCGCCGGTGCAGGTCTCACCAGTAGAAAGCACACCGAATTTCACGCCGGCGGTGTGGAGAAGATCCACCACGGCGCGGGTGGTGCGGCGGCCATTGTCATCATAAGCGCCGGCGCAGCCTACCCAGAGGAGGTATTCCATATCGGAGAAATCGGCGGCGTCCTCACCAATGATGGGCACCTCGATGCCATCGGCACGTGCCTCATCAATCCAGGCGCGGCGCTCGGAATTATTGCGGCCCCAAGGGTTGCCCTTGGTCTCCATGTTTTTAAATAGGCCGGTCAGCTCCGATGGGAAATCGGATTCTGCCAAGACCTTGAAGCGGCGCAGGTCCGCAATATGGTCAATGTGCTCGATATCGGTGGGGCACTGATCCACGCAGGCACCGCAGTTGGTGCAGGACCACAGGACGTCATCGTCGATGACACCAGCCATCGAGAGCACATCGAGGCCCTCGTGTGGGTTGTAGTTATCCAGCGCGCCCTGGCGCAAGTCCATCATGACCTTTTTGGGGCTCAGCGGCTTATCGGTATTCCAAGCCGGGCACAGCTCCTGGCAGCGGCCGCACTCGGTGCACGCGGTCGAATCCAGCAGCATTTTCCAGCTGCCAGGGGTGATGTCTTCTTCCAAGTCCGGGGTAGGCAGGGATTTGAGCGCCTTTTCTCCAGAGGTATTGCGCTGGAAAAAGATATTGAAAAACGCCATGAAGCGGTGCCACATGACACCCCACTGGAATTTGCGGGAAATGAAGAAGATGAAAAGGAGCCCGGACAGCAGCTTGACCAAGGCAAAGAAGCTGACCAGTGCCGGGGACTCAGGCAGTGCCTTAGCTAAGTGAATAGTCAAGAAATCCGCGACTGCGGAACCGCCACCAAAGGCCGCGATCTTGGAAGCTTTGACCAAGAGCATGCTGAGGCCCTCGATGAAAACGATGGCCTCCACCCAGCGGGCCGCTGCCGTTTGGGAGTTGAAAAAGCGGCTGCCGCGCTCGGTATCGCCCAGTTTTAGGCGCACGCCGATGAGGAAGCAAATGCCCAGCACCGTGCCGATGCCGAGCACTTCTTCCACGAAGTGATACACCGGCCAGGTGCTTAAGCCCGGCCACCCTTTATCCGGGGCGAAAGTTTGAATATAGGCCTCAAACCACACCAGGATGCCGAATAAGAAGCCCACCATGACCGCCCAGTGGGCGGCATTGACCAATGGTTTTCCCTTGAAGTGGGTGTGGCCGAAGACCTCTGCCAGCACGCGCCCGACGCGCTTTACGGGGCTATTGGTGCGCTCTAGTTGGGTTGGTCCGCCGGAGCGGATGAACTTAATGAGCGCGCCTATGCGGGCGAAAAAGTATAGCCACACCGGAATCGATGTGGCTATAGCAATCCAACCGGACACGGTTGTCATTCGTGCTCCTTCACTACTAATGCTCCACGTTGTTATCTACCTTAAGGCCTCAAGGTGCAATCGTGGGAGTCAGTATTCAGTAACTATGAGTGAAGGGGTAAAGGCCTTAGTAGTGGAAGCCGCCTTCAGCTTCCGCCTTCTCAAAGGCGCGGGTAGCAATAGGAACCATGCGTGCCTTACGCGGGAGGACGGAGAAGACGCCACGGACGGCGCGGGAGAAGATCTTGAGCTTGCGCTCATCCTTCTTGGTCCACTCCCAGCCAAGCTTGTTGCGCAGCTTGTCCGGAATCATGCCGATTGCAACCCACAACAGCAGGCGGGATGCGTAAGGTGCAATGGGCTTCCACAGCCAGTTGGGCACCTTCGGATCCGGGCTGTCGAGGGTAAGGCCGTTGATGATGCGAGAGCGCTCGATGGTTTCGCTGATATCGAGGGTATCGATCATGTTGTCCACGTACTCTTCAAACTCAGCGTACGTCTTTGGCGCATCGTCGGGCTCTGCAACCTCGTAGAAGGTGTACCAGGTACGGGTCTCCTGGAAGAGCTGCTCGCGCTCCTCTGGGGTCAAAGGATCCATGAAGTTGCCGGCCAACTGGTACGGCATAGCAGCGAAGGTAGCGTGTGCCCAGTAGTAAACATCCGGGTTCAGCGGGTGGTAGCGGCTTCCATCTGGGTGGGTGCCCTTGATGTCCTTGTGGAAGTCACGAATCATGACGCCAACTTCTGGGCCTTCATAGATCGTGCGGATGATCGGGAAGGCGGAGCGAACCAAGCGTGCAACCTCGTTATCAAAAACGTTGGAGTGCTGCACCAAGGACCGGCTGACGTCACGCTGGGCAATCTGCAAAAGACCAGCAGACAGTGCGACGAATGCGGAGCGCCAGTCACCAAAGCGCTGCCACAGGATGGAATCCGGGCCCAGCTCAGGCAGGTTATCGGTGTTATTATCTGCAGTCTGGGTGTGCTTGTCGTTTACAGTGCTTTCAGGATTGCTCAGAGTAGTCATTATGCCTCCTTAAGGGCAGTAGCGGACTTTTGTTGTTTCTGGCGTTCGGACGAGGCGGACTCAGGGGCGTAGTTGGATGCTCGCTTGAAATCATGGGCCGGTGCATCGAACCCTGCGAGCACTTCGCGGATTCCGCGTACGGTACCGGGCTGAACCAACCACTTATCGTGCTTGACGGTTAGTTCGCCTGGTCCACGAATCTCGAGCTGGCGGACGTAACGGCGGCAGTGATCGGCGCGGGCTTCGATGACAGCCAGTGGGCGACGCTTGAGGTAAGAGTCACGCGGGGTGGGGCCGTCAACAAAGAGGGCATTAGGCAGCCCGAATACCTCTACGCCGTGGTGGAGGTACATGTCATCGACGCTGGCCTTTGACCGTCCTGGAACGGAAATCCACGGGGACTCCTCGCCGGTGGCGCGAATCAACACATCGAAAGCTTGGGTTTCCTGACCAGAATCACCGAGGTAGGAGATTTCCCATTTGCCTTCTGCTCGGTCGAACTCGGCACCAGTAACGGCGGTGGAACCGCGGAACTCGGCGCCACTGGCAGCAACAGCCTCTTCAAGGTGGCGTACTACAGAAGCTGGCGAGCCATCAGTTTTAGTGAGACGGAGGTACGGGGTACGGAAGTGGTACTTCCGGGAAACCTCAGTGGCCTCAGCGGAATTGAAGTGACCACCGATGTGCGGTTCTTGTTCAAAAAGAACGGTGTCGAATCCAGAGAATGCGCATTCAGAAGCCGCGGCGCATCCGGCTACTCCGGCACCAACCACTGCGACGGTCGGTCGGCGGTATGGCTTGAACATACTGTTCCTTTCGAGTTTCACAGGGCGCTTACTGGCCGCTGTGTGTTGTGCAATTTATGTATTCAGCAGAACACATTTCTGAATATGTTGTGATCGTACACACATGCCTGCTAAATGTGAAGTGAGTTACTGAATTTAAGCGGTGACTGCTTATGCTGCGCAGTACTTAGGGGAGGAAACGCAAGGCCTTTCCTAAGCGCAATGCAGAGCTCAGCAGGGTGCCGTAGTACTTATTGGGAAGCCAGCTTGGCCCACGCATCGGCATGATCCTTTGCGAGGAGATATTCTTCGCTTCCGTATATTTGGTCAGGCCCTCGTGGCCATGGCGGCGGCCAACACCGGACTCCTTGACACCACCCAGCGGGGTAGAAATCGAGGCCCACGTAGAGGCGTAACCGTCATTGATGGTCACGCTGCCTGCTTCAATTTTCTCAGCGATGCCCTGTGCGGTCTCGGGCTGTCCGAATACAGAGGAGTTCAGGCCGTAGGGCAATTTATTTGCCTGCTCGATGGCCTCTTCGACATCGCGCACGCGTTGCACATAGACCACGGGGCCAAAGACCTCTTGCTCTGCAAGCTCGGTGCCTTCTCCCAAATCAGTGAGAACCGTGGGCTCAAAGTGGTAGGGGCCAATATCCGGGCGGGGCTTGCCGCCGGTAATAACGGTGGCGCCCTTATCCACCGCATCGTCGACAAAGTGCTGCACCACATCTAGTTGGTTTTGGCCGATGAGTGAACCCATCGTGTAGTCCCAGTTCAAACCGGAACCAAGTTTGATGGACTCGGTTGCCCGGCGGAATGCGATGATAAATTCATCGAATATGGCATCGGGAACGTAGATGCGCTCAATCGACACGCACAGCTGGCCCGAATTGGAAAAGCAGGCGGTAGCGATGGTGTCAATATGCTTGTCGATGTCCGCATCCGGCGCGATGATCATTGGGTTCTTGCCACCCAGTTCTGCGGAGTATCCAACGAGGCGCTCGCCTACGGTGGTACCCAAAATCTTGCCGGTCTTGGTAGAACCGGTAAACATCAGGTAATCGCAGCGTTCTGAGATGGCGGAGCCGACGACTCGACCGGAGCCGGTAACGATCTGCAGCAGATCCTTCGGCAGTCCTGCTTCCCTCAAGAGGTAGAGGGAAATCAGGTTAGAAAATGGAGTGGATCCATCGGGCTTGGCCACTACGCCATTGCCGGCAAGCAGTGCCGCAACGGCATCGGAAATGCCCAATGCTAATGGATAGTTCCACGGGCTGATTTGCCCCACAACGCCCTTAGGAACTCGCTGCAAGTGCGTTTTGGTGATGAGCGGAAATGCGCCCGGCTGCTTCTGGGTGGCCAATAGCTTTGGCGCATTATTTGAGTAATAACGCGCGTTATTTAGTACGTCGAGTACCTCATCAAAGGCGGCCGTGCGGTCCTTGCCGGTTTCCAATTGGATGAAATCCGCCAGCAGCTCGCGGTGTTTAGCCACGAGGTGGTGGAAGCGCTTCATTACCTTTACGCGCTGTTTAACGTCGGTATCGGCCCAGGCCTTTTGGGCCTGACGCGAACGGCGGAAAGCCTCATCTACGTCTTCTTCGGAGCCTACTCCAACCCAGCCTAATTCTTCTTCAAATAAGGGGGAGTGGACCGCTTTGCGTTCGCCTTTATCCAGCGAACCAGTGGAGTAGTTAGTGGTGAGATGTTGTAGCTCAGTTAGTAATTGCTGTGGCAAGGGCCGTTCTTGTAGACGGCGTGGTAAAGACATGTAATGCACGCTCCAGAAAGATCAATGAAAAGGTTCGTGAGCTAAAAAGCTCACGAACAATAAGGAAGCCGGTGTGATTTAGAACGGGCAGCCGGCTGCCCGGCGTGCGGCTACTGCATCATCGGAATCCGGCTTGTCGGTAGATTCCGCGGTGGCAGCAGAGTCCTTAGCCTGGGCGGCGTTGTAGCCTTGGATCTTCTTCGGCTCCTTGTACTTGCCCTCGATCATGCCGTTCTTGATCATCAAGGAACGACCAGGCTCCATGTAGCGCTTGTCCTCAGGGAGGTGGTCCATGATGAAGCGAACGGACTTGGCGATGCGGTCGAAGCGCTTCTGGTCGCGCTTGGTCCACTTCAGCTCCAAGATGTCGCGGTACTTCTGCGGCAGGGTGGCCACAGTCAACCAGATGGCGCTGCGCATAATGGGCTTCCAGATAACCTTCCATACTGCCTCTGGAACGCCTTCCGGAGCCTTGACCGGCTCTACGCGTGCGGTGCGCAGGGCGAAATCAACGGTCTGGTTGCGCTCGAGCACGGTATCTGCCATGTCATCCATGTACTTGATCAAGTCATCGTAGTTATCGATGACCGGACGCTCAGACATGCCGTACTTATCCCACCAAGTCACGCCCTCGCGAACGATTTGGTCGCGCTCTTCCTTGGTGAACGGGGTACCGAAGAGATCTTGGGCGTAGATAACGCGGTAAACGAAGGTGGCGTGTGCCCAGTAGTAGGTCTCCGGGTTCAGGGAGTGGTAACGCTCGCCATTTTGCAGCGTGCCCTTAATGGTGACGTGGTAGTCGCGGATGCGCTCACCGATGTCCCCATCATCGTAGATGGACTCAATAATCTGCGGCGTAGAGCGCTGCAGACGGGCGAAAGGTTCGTCGAAGAACTTCGAGTGGTCCAAAAGGGACTGACCAATCGCTGGGTGCATATTCTGCAAAATGCCGGTGTAACCGCGTAGTAGCTGCAGGCGGTTGTCCGAGCCCCACTTCCACAACAGGGAATCCGGGCCCAAAGGAGCGCGCCGCAGTTCGCGCTTTTCTTCCTTCTTGTCCTGAGCGTTTACTTCTTCTGCACCGGACTGAGAGGAATCAATGTGGGTATTTTCTTCGTTTGCCTGTGCATTTTCGGGTTTCAGTGAGTTGGACAATTCGACCCTCCTTAGTCGATAAAATCTGATGGTTGTGTAGCGTAACACACACCGGTGCGCACCTATTACATGGCGCACAAATTTGGGGGTGCAACGATGTGCGCTGCAGGTTTAGTGGGGGATCGGAAGTTGACAACGGCAGGGGGTGCGATAATCTTCATTAAACATATGACTTGGGCTACACCGTTGCGGGCGTATTTAATTGCACCCCTATTTGTGTGACGTGTCTCAGGTAGTGTTAACGTGTGTTCAAGCTCATTCAATCAGTGGATTGCGTAGGTCTATTTCTCATCGTCGGCTTGTATATCTCTGGCCGCGGTAAAGAGTGGGCTGAAAATTCACAGTAGACGGGGGATGCCGCTAAAACAGGCAGCTACCCCGCCTTTTCAATTCCACAGAAAGGTTCCTTCATGGGCAGGATTAGTATTCCAAAGTTTGCAACCGCACTGGTTGCCGGGCTTGCAGCTTTTGGTGTAACAGGTTTTGCGGTAGCCCAAGGTGGCTTGACCGCTAATATCGCACTTTCAGGAACCTTCTTTAAGGTGAACATGAGCCACCTAGAGGGCGAAGGATTGTCGATCTTCGTTGATAGGGACAAGATGGGAGAAGAAACCATCCCCGCCGCGCGCTTGAAGTTTGAGCACGCAGTGGCTTCCAACTTGTGCCTGTCCGCCAATCTTCCTGATGTCCCAGGGATTGGCGAGACCACCTTCGCCCTCCGCGCGAATGGTGATGACAGTGTGGAGGTAGAAAACCTCTTGGTTGGTGCTACCGACATTAAGGGTCAGCTCGATCTGACGAACGCCAACGTGGGTGTTGACGCCAGCCAGGTCAATGACAAGGCAGATCCAGGTTCGTGGGGATTGTACGCGCAGAAGGTGACCCTGAGCGCGGATGATATTCGTACGACCTCGGTGGGAGCAGAAAGGCTCGCTGCCTCTGGTGTGAATGTGACGGTGAAGAGGGGAAGCAACAACAATGGCTGCTAAGTCTTCTGATGATGAGACTTTGCGC
The DNA here is from genome assembly GCF_000478175.1 of Corynebacterium sp. KPL1814. Taxonomy (GTDB): domain Bacteria; phylum Actinomycetota; class Actinomycetes; order Mycobacteriales; family Mycobacteriaceae; genus Corynebacterium. The sequence goes on along the minus strand of NZ_KI515777.1, from coordinate 221,202 downwards.
ATGCCTGCGGTGAACGAAACCGGTACCGATAACGGCGAAGCTGCACGCAGCGCCCAAGACTCCGCCCATGAGCCAGCCGAGAAAACCGCTGGCGGTGCGGAGGTAAAGGCCGACGACACAGCTAACGCTGGTGCTGCAGCCACGGCCGCGGCGGAAAGCGATGGAGACAATACATCGCAGTCGGTCGCGGATGCGGTCAAAAGCGCTGGTGAATCGCAGGACTCCGCAGCGAATAACAAAAATGACAAAGCCGTGACCCGAGTGGCCCCTAAAGAGAGTTGGTGGAAGCGGTTCAAACACTGGCGCAAGCGTCGTCCGTTCGCGGGTGGCTTGTTGCTCATTTTGTCCGGCATCGCCATCGCCGCGCCGGCCTATATTACTGTGCGCATTTCTGATCTGCTGGTCATGATCTCCACGGTCTCGGGCGTTTCGACGCTTCTAATTGGTGCGGCACTTATCATGTTCGGCCTTGGATCTTGGTTTAGGCAGGAGACCTCGTCTTACCTGGGTGTGTTAGCCATCTTGGTAGCGATCATCGCGCTTCCCACCACGAACCTGGGCGGCTTCGTAATAGGCAGCCTTTTGGGCATTATCGGTGGTGCTCTCTCATTTGCTTGGCAGCCACAGGATCGCCAGAAGTCTCCTAAGAAGCACAAGAAGAAGAAAAAGTCCCAGGCCAAAGAACTGGCGGTTTCAGCATGAAGCTATTCAGGCTGAGCTCACTACCGCGTCGTCGCTCCGCTCGTGTGGTAAAAGGTAGTGCGCTCGCGGTGCTCTGCGCTTTTACAGCGGTGTGTGCGGTGAACCAACCTGAGGAGACCCGTGCGCAGGAAGGCTTGGCCTTAGCGCAATCTGAACTCAGCACGGTGACTGCTGATAACGTCACCCTGACTGGAAACGTAAGCGCCTCGCTCATTACTGTGCCTACCGCACAGGGTGAACAACGAGCGCTGAAACTCGTAGGTGATAAGTTGGCCGCGCGAAACCTCGCGTTGACCCTGCCCGCCGCTATGGGACAGGGCAAGCTAACTACCGGTGATGTGGAGACCACCGTCACGGACGGTCCGGTCACCGTGCTGACCACTGGACTGCAGACAACGCCCGCGGTGGTGGATCGCCCCACCATTCCGGTAAACGTCGATTTATCCAACGGCGATCTCAACGCGGTACTTGATCAATTGGGCGTTCCTGACCCGCACGTGGTGCCCGATGCTCCTATCCCGAACGTTCTGATGGAGCACATTTCGCTGCAAGATGTCACTATGGAGCTGGTCAACCTGCAGGGCGCTAATTTGCACGCCCCGCAGGTCCAGCTCAACGTGCAGTAACCACGCAGCGGCTCCCTGCCTTTAAGCCTTTTTGAACTGCGATTGGTGCAGACGCCAATAAGCGCCTTGGGCACGCAGCAGTTCTTCGTGCGAGCCTTGCTCGACGATGCCCCCGTTTTCTATCACCAAGATCAGATCCGCATCCCGGATGGTGGACAAGCGGTGGGCGATGACGAAGGAGGTGCGCTCAGCGCGCAGGGCATTCATAGCCTCCTGGACGAGCACCTCGGTGCGGGTATCCACGGACGAGGTGGCCTCATCCAAGATCAGCAATGCGGGTTGGGCCAAAAAGGCACGAGCGATGGTAATGAGCTGGCGCTCGCCCGCGGAGATGGCGCCGCCATCTTGGTCGATGACGGTGTCATAGCCTTCCGGCAGGGAGTGCACGAAGCGATCGACGTAGGTGGCCTTGGCCGCGGCGATGACCTCATCATCTGTGGCATCGAGCCGGCCGTAGCGGATATTGTCCATGATGGTGCCCTCAAAGAGGACGGCATCTTGTAGCACCATGCCCACTTGGGAGCGCAGGGCGGTGCGGGGCATGTGGGCGGTATCGTGGCCATCGATAAGAATGCGCCCAGAATCGATGTCATAAAAGCGCATGAGCAGATTGACCATGGTGGTCTTGCCCGCGCCGGTGGGGCCTACGATCGCCGCGGTTTGGCCTGGCTCCACGCGCAGATTGAGCCCGGTAATAAGTTCTTTCTCCGGCGAATAGGAAAAGTTAACGTCCTGAAACTCCACGCGGCCGCGGGCGCGGCCAGTTAGTTCATCGCTGGTGGTCTCCAATGATTGCTCTTCTGCATCGAGGAACTCGAAGACGCGCTCGGCAGAGGCCACGCCGGATTGCACCTGTTGCATCATGCCGCCCAATTGGCCCAGCGGTTGGTTAAATTCGCGGGAGTACTGGATAAAAGCGGTGGCCTGGCCCAGGGTCATCTGTCCGTGTGCCACGCGCAGGCCGCCGAGCACGGCGATAGCCACATAAGACAAGTAGGACACGAATTGCATGATGGGCATCATGATGCCGGAGAGGAATTGTGCCAGCGCGGAGGAGCGGAAGAGCTCGTCATTGCGCTCATCAAATTGGCGCGTCATATCCTCCGTGCGGCCAAAGACGATGCCCAGATCATGGCCGGAGAAGGACTCTTCTACCTGGCCATTGAGCTGGCCGGTAGCGCGCCACTGGGTTTTGAATTGGCGTTGCGAGCGTCCGCCAATGACCCCGATGATCAGCGCGGTTAGCGGCAGCGCCAAGAGCGCCACTAGGGCGAGCTGCCAAGAGATGCTAAACATCATCACGGTGATGCCCAGGATCATCAGGATGTTATAAAACAGCTGGGAGAGCGCTTGCTGGAGGGCCTGTTGCACATTGTCGATGTCATTGGTGGTGCGCGAGAGGATATCGCCGCGCTGGTGGGAATCGAAGTAATTTAACGGCAGTGCGTGCACCTTGGCCTCCACGCGCTGGCGCAGCTCGTAGACCGTGTCGATGGTCAGGCGGTTTAAGATGAGCCCCTGCCAGAGCTGGAAGCCGGCAGAGATGATATACATCGCGATCACCGCGATGATAAGCGTGCCCAAGCGGGTAAAGTCGATGCCCTCGCCGGGAGTGAAATCCATGCCTGAGGCCATATCGGCCACCTGATCCTGGCCCTGGGCACGCATGCCGTCGATGGCTTGCTGCGCCGAGATGTCAGTCGGCAGCTCGCGAGAGATAACGCCGGAGAAAATGACGTCCATGGCATCGCCCAAGACCTTGGGTGCGAAGACCGCGAGGAAGACGCAGACGACATTCATCGCTGCCACTACCGCTAGCAGCCGTTTATAGGGCATGAGAAGTAGTAGCAAGCGCTTGGCAGAGGGCCAGAAATTCTTGGCTTGGCGGGGCGCGGAACCGGACCATTCATCGGCGGCGACCTTGGCCTCAAGCTCCTGGAGCTCGGCGTCCTCAGCGGAGGAGTTGTGGGTGGTGTCCTTGGCCATTAGTGCTCTCCTCCAGTTACTCCAGCGGTTTCTTGTGATTCAACGATTTCCTGGTACACGCCCGAAGATTTCAGCAACTCAGTGTGGGTACCGCGGGCGACAATCCGTCCTTTATCGATGACCAAAATCTGATCGGCATCCTGGATGGAGGCCACGCGCTGGGCGACGATGATGGTGGTGACGGCCTCGCCGCGCTGAGCAAAAGACTTGTGCATGGCGGCGCGCACGTTGGCATCCGTAACCACATCCAGCGCGGAGAAAGAATCATCGAAGAGATAAATGCGCGGCTGGGCTACGAGCATGCGGGCGATGGATAGGCGTTGGCGCTGCCCGCCCGATACATTGGTACCGCCCTGTGCGATAGGCATGTCCAAGTCATCGACGAAGTCCGCCTGCGCCACGCGAAGCGCCTCCCATAATTCATCATCGGTGGCCTCGGGGCGGCCCAACCGCAGGTTGGAGGCCACCGTGCCGCTAAAGAGGTAGGCCTTTTGCGGCACCAGCGAGACGCGGCTGACGATGTCGGGGCGGGAGAGGGAGGTGGTCGGGGTGGCATCGATAAGCACCTCGCCCTCGCTCGGGACGTACAGGCGCGGGATGAGGGAAAGCAGCGTGGTCTTGCCCGAGCCGGTGGAACCAATGATCGCGGTGGTGGTGCCGGGAGTGGCGGTAAAGGAAATATCCTCTAGCACTGGGGCATCCGCGCCGGCATAGGAGAAGCTGACATTGCGAAATTCCACGGTGCCGGAATTGGTCGCCGGGGTGACGGTATCTTTCGGCGGGGTAATGGATGGCTCGTGGCTTAAGACCCCGGTGATGCGGCGGGCGCATACGAGGGAGCGCGGGAGCATCATCGCCATAAACGTGCCCATCATGACGGCGGCGAGGATTTGCAGCAGGTACTGGAGGAAGGCGGTGAGCCCGCCGACATCGACAAGCTCGGCATCCACGCGCTGGCCACCAAACCACAGCACTGCGCCCGTGGCCACGTTCAAGATGACGGTGATAATCGGGAACATGAGGACAAAAAGCTGGCCGATTTTCAGCGAAAGCTGGGTAATATCCTTATTGGCCTTGGTAAAGCGCTCAGTTTCATAAGCCTCGCGCACAAAGGCGCGCACGACGCGGATGCCGGTGATTTGCTCGCGCAAGGTGCCGTTGATGGTGTCCAATTTGTCCTGCATAGAACGAAAAAGCGGCATAAGCCGCGCGATGAGGACGGAGATGGTGCCGAGCAACACCGCGACAGAAACCCAGACCAACCAGGACAGTCCGGCGTCCTCGCGGATAGCCATGATGATGCCACCGATGGACATAATGGGTGCTGTGACCATGAAGTTCAGCATCATCATGTAGACCATCTGCACCTGCTGCACGTCATTGGTGCCTCGGGTAATAAGCGTGGGCGTGCCGAACTCGCTCATATCTTCTGCGGAGAAGGTGGTGACCTTGCGGAAGACCTCGCTGCGCAGATCCCGGCCCACACCCATAGCGGTGCGGCTTCCGCACCACACCGCGCCGATGGCGGTAATGACTTGGACAAAGGCCACGATGAGCATGATTCCGCCGGTGCGCCAGATATAGTCGATATCGCCTTTAGATACGCCGTCATCAATGATCTTGGCGTTCAACGACGGCAGATACAGGGTCGCCGCGGTGGACAGCGCCTGCAGGATAAGTACCGCTATGACGTAGAGCGTATAAGGCGCCGAGCGGGTGAAGAGGATTCGGACTAGATCCATAAACCTGCGCTTCTTTCGGGATCGATAGGGGTTAACCGCGCAAGTATATCTGGTTGGCGCACGCGGGTCGAACGATATTTATTTTTTGGTACCTGCCCGTTCGGTACCTGCCCGCAAGGCCGAATCTAGACCAAGACGTGTGCCAGCTGTGCCTGAGCGATGACGCTGGTCCAGTCCTCAAAATCCGTGATTGGCGTGCACAGTCCCTCCCACGTGGTGACGGGAATACCACGGGCCTTTAACTCCATGACGATGAGCTCGCGGTCACCGTGGGCGGCCAACTGGTGGACCTCGTTATGGGTGATATCGCCGTCTACTCCCACGCGCACGTTTCCCAGCAGGCGCAGCCGCGGAGTAGTACCCGGTGCGCACTCGTGCGGCACGGCCTCCTCGAGCACCCCGGCAAGCCCCGCAAACCGACGAAGTAGACCGAACGGTGCAGTTTTTTCTGAGATGAGGTCTACGCACATGCCGGCGCTCAGGAGCCTTTCCGTGGCGGATAAGGCGGCAGGACCTTCTCCAATGATGGCAACACGCTGCATAAAAGTTCCTCCCCAGGCGAATCCAGTCGGTCCGAGATAGACTACATTGTCTATAAATCTAGTCCGCTCGGTTCAGAAATAAAACATTTTATTCTTTCCTTCGGCCAAGCTCAGCGCCGTTTCCGGAAAAACGTGCTGCGTGAGCTACCGGGGTTGCCTAGTGTGTGAGCTCATGAACCCAACGACGAACTTGCTGGATGGCGGAAAGCCCTTCCGCGATCCCCACATCTCGCCCGAAGGCACGCGCGATACCGCGCCGCTTTCCACTGACGTGGCCGCGCGCAATGAACAGCTAGTGGAAAAGTGGGCGGATAAGCTCGCCTACGAATCCGCAGAAAACATCACCGAGTGGGCCGCCGAGCACGCCCCTGGCCGGCTTGCGGCCACCATGTCCATGGAAAATACCGTGCTGGCAGAGCTCTCCCACCGCGCCGGGCTCGCAGCGGATCTCCTCTTCATTGATACCGGCTGGCACTTTCCAGAAACCCTCCAAGTGGCCGAAGAGGTGGATAAGCGCTACCCGGATCTCCCCCTTGTCCGCGTGCTGCCGCTGCTGAGCCCCGAAGAACAAGACGAGGTCTACGGCCCGCGCCTGTACGCGCGCGATACTGCCGCGTATAACCGCATGCGCAAGGTGGAGCCGTTGAACATGGCCATGGACCCTTATGCCGGATGGGTCACGGGCCTGCGCCGGGCCGATTCCGAGCACCGCGCCCACGCCCCGGCGCTCAGCCTGGACCGCACTGGGCGGTTAAAGATTTCGCCGATTATCACTTGGAACTTGGACGATACCGATCAGTACATCGCAGATAATGACCTCATCATCCACCCGCTGACCCTGCAGGGATACCGGTCCATCGGCGATGCGCCGTTGACCTTTCCGGTCGGCGACGGTGAGGACGCCCGCTCCGGGCGAGTATTTGGAGATGGCAAGACAGAATGCGGGTTACACGAATAATGAGCACACTTTCCCCACACCTACAAGACCTAGAAAATGAATCCATCCACATCCTGCGCGAGGTGGCCGGGCAATTCGATAAGGTAGGCATCCTCTTTTCCGGCGGCAAGGACTCCGTCGTCGTCTTCGAACTGGCCCGCCGCGCCTTCGCCCCGGCCACGGTGCCATTTGAATTGCTCCACGTGGATACCGGCCATAACTTCCCCGAGGTCATCAAATTCCGCGATGACTTGGTCGCAGAATCCGGTGCCCGCCTCCACGTCGCCCACGTTCAAGACTGGATCGATAGCGGCGAGCTGCAGGAACGGCCCGATGGAACGCGCAACCCGCTGCAGTCGGTGCCGCTGGTAGAGACCATCGCCAAGCGCGAGTACGACGCCGTGCTGGGTGGGGCCCGCCGCGATGAGGAGCGCGCCCGCGCCAAGGAACGCATCTTTTCCATCCGCGATTCCTTCGGTGGCTGGGACCCGCGCCGCCAGCGCCCCGAGCTGTGGGACCTGTACAACGGCGGCAAGATGGCCGGCGAAAACGTGCGCGTCTTTCCCATTTCTAACTGGACCGAATCCGATATTTGGGAATACATCGGCGCGCGCGGGCTCGAGCTGCCGCCCATTTATTATTCGCACCAGCGCGAGGTTTTCAACCGCGGCGGCATGTGGCTTTCCCCGGGCGAATGGGGCGGGCCGAAAGACGATGAGCAGCTAGAGACCCGCACCGTGCGCTACCGCACCGTCGGCGATATGTCCTGCACCGGTGCCGTCGACTCCACCGCATCCAGCCCCGATGAGGTGCTCGCGGAAATCTCCATTTCCACCCTGTCTGAGCGCGGCGCCACCCGCGCCGATGACAAACTTTCCGAATCCGCCATGGAAGACCGCAAGAAGGAAGGCTACTTCTGATGACGACTACCCTCGCGCCAAATGTCGGCGCCCTCAAACAGCGCGATACCCTGCGCTTATGCACCGCCGGCTCCGTTGATGACGGCAAATCCACCTTCGTCGGCCGCCTGCTCTATGACACCAAGTCCGTGCTCGCGGACCAGGTCGAGTCCATGGAGCGCTCTTCCTCCGATCGCGGTTTCGATGGCATGGATCTTTCCCTGCTTGTTGATGGCCTACGTGCCGAGCGCGAACAAGGCATCACCATCGACGTGGCTTACCGCTACTTCGCCACCGATAAGCGCACCTTCATCCTCGCCGATACCCCAGGCCACGTGCAGTACACCCGCAATACGGTCACCGGCATGTCTACCTCGCAGGTAGTGGTGCTGCTTATCGATGCCCGCCACGGCGTTGTCGAACAAACCCGCCGCCACCTCAACGTGGCCGCGCTTTTGGGCGTGCGCCACGTTGTCCTCGCGGTCAACAAGATCGACCTCGTGGACTATGACGAGCAGGTCTTCCGCGATATCGAGGCCGAATTCCATAAGATTGCGCAGCGCCTGGACATTACTGATACCACCGTCGTGCCCATTTCCGCGCTCAAGGGCGATAACGTGGTCGAGCGCTCTACCACCATGGACTGGTACGCCGGCCCCACCGTCCTCGAGGTGCTCGAGACCATCCCCGTCGCTACTGGCCGCGCCGATGAGCTGGACTTTCGCTTTCCCATCCAGTACGTCATCCGCGAGCACGCCACCGATTACCGCGGCTACGCTGGCCGTGTGAAAGCCGGATCCATCGCCGTGGGCGACGAGGTGCACCTCCCCGAAGGCCGCACCAGCACCGTCACCCAGATCGATACCGCCGATGGCCCTGTCTCCTCGGCCGCCGCCGGTGATTCGGTGACGCTGTTGCTTGCCGATGACGTCGATCTCACCCGCGGCGATCTCCTCGCCGGCGCTCAGCGTCCCCCGGCCACCCGGGAATTCGATGCCACGGTGGTAGGACTTACCGAAAAAGACCTGAAACCTAGCCAGATGGTAAAGCTGCGCTACGGATCCTCCTTGGTCAAGGCCCGCATCGCTGCCCTTGCCCGCACCTTGGATCTCGATGGCGTAACTGATGAGGATGATCCCGAGGCCGTTGTCATGAACGATATCGCCCACATCACCATTCAGACCCAGGCCGAACTGCCCGTGGAGGATTACGCCGCCCGCGGTGCCGTGGGTAACTTCCTGCTCATTGATCAATCCTCCGGCAATACCCTGGCCGCCGGCTTCGTTGGCCACCGCCTGCGCTAAGACTCATGTACCAAGCGCACAGATGTCTACAGCAACCGCGATTCGCTCGATGCTAGGGCGAATCCGAGGAGAACGCGGTAGCTGTAGACATATGTGGTGCGCGCTTCATCAGGACCATCGCCGAAAAGGCAGAAGCCCTTCTTAACAGGGATCGCTGAAGTCTGCGTTGTTATTTAGGGATCGGGCGTTGCCGCCGTACGTCGCCTTGAGTTCGCAGACTTTGTCCACGCTGTGGCCGGCATCGAAGTAGATCGCATAGGCCGTGCCTCCGTCGACTTGGCCGCGGAGAGAACTACAGGCATTGCCGGAAAGAATCTTGGAACCCGGGTATTTGTTTTGCACGCGTTGCGTCTCTGCTGACGGATCTTCGCCCACAGGAATGATGGCAGACTCGACGATCATGATGTAGCGGCCATCGCATTGATCATTTCCGGTGGATTGATCGGAGCGGATCTGGGTCTCCGTTGTCGTCTCCGTCGCAGGTTCAGGTTTCTCTGCGGCCGCGTCCTCATCCTCCTTACCGGTCTGCGCAGCCTCAGGGGAAGGACCTTCGGCGTATTCGGTTTCCTCTTGAGACGTGGTGACGGGGACAAAGGCGTCGACGTCAGTGGAATCAGCAGAGTCGCTGTTATTCGTGAGCGCCCACGTGACACCGGCGGTGATTGCGATGATGGCAATGATTGCGAGGACGATCATCGCCAAGCGTGCGGCCTTGCCATTTTTTCCACCATCACCTGTGGAATCTCCGGTGGGGGAAGAGGAATTCCACGATTGGTGCTGAGAGGGATCCGGCTGACCCAAAGAATTATTAGTCAACGAGGGAGCTCCTTTGCATGCTTCGGTTGGAGGATTGAGTAGAAAACTTGATGAGAATTAATGAAGTCGCGCCATACTATATCCATCCATTGCCTTAGGACCATTTAAAAAGTCGGGTTTTAGTACGGTAGGTACGCCCTAGTAACTAGGTAGATTCTTACTAGCACGGCTCAATTTCCTCAATAAGATCTTCTGGCACATTTTCTTCCTCCAAATAGCCGCGGGTATAGCAGGCAATTTCCGCTGGATGGATCATGCCATCCGGGCGCAGCCTATTCCAGCCGTTGCCACTCCACTGGAAGAGCGAGAAATGCGAGGTGCCGGATTCGGCCACATAAAGCCAGCGGTCATCGCAATGTAACTGGATGGGCCGATGGAGCTGGCCAACCGCTTCCCCGTAGTAACTGCCACATTTTTCTTCCGTGGATATGCTCTTTTCTTTCGATTCTTCCTTCGTGGAAGCCCCATCCTTCTGCTTGTTAGGCGCAGCCTCTTCTTGCTTTTGAAGCGCAGGGTCGTCCGTAGTGTCGGTGGATTCATCTTCCTCTGCACCGGGTGCATTCTTAGCGGAAGAATCCTGTAAATCAGAAAATGCGGGCTCCGCGGCCTCATTGGTAGAGCCTGCCGGCCTATTAAAGGAAAAGGTCACTCCCGCCACCAAGGCAATAACAGCGATGATGGCGATGGTGATCATCACGATCCGCTTGCCTTTACTTTTTTCGGTGCCTTCCTGGGCCTCGGCGCGCGGCGCACCGTCCAGCGCCGAGCCTGCTTGTGCGGCGGGGGACGATTCTGTTTCCTGCGAAGGGTTGTTCTTACTCACGAGAGATTCCTTAGACTAAAGCGCAGCGTCAAGCTAGAGATATGAATGGGTGTACGGAAAAAGACTGTCCTTAAACCATAGCTGGGACATTGGGGGGCTTGTCGCAGGAATTCTGGAACTCGGGCGTAGCCGAGCACAGTGCTCCCAGCGGCGCGGAAGGAAACCATCTGTGCAGGCGAGTCCAGCGACCACGTGGAGTGCAGGTATTGTCGCAGGCATGGAAAATTTATCTGGACGAACACTATTCGTGGCCGCTGTGGACGCCGAAGCTGCGCACATTCCAGCCAACGAAGCGCTGCTCATTACCGGAATCGGCACGATTCCAGCCGCGATTTCCCTGACCGAGGTATTGGCAGAGGCCCGCGCACACGATGCTTTGCCTGAGCGCGTGGTCAATATTGGTACGGCAGGCGCGCTTGTCGATGGCATGGATGGCGTCTTCGAGATCAATAAAGTAACCAAGCACGATTTCAAGCTAGAAGTGCTGACCGATATCAGCCGTTATCTCCTGCCAGAATTCATTGAGCTGGAGACCTCCGGCGAGCTTCCGGCACGCGGGCTGGCCACCGGTGACATGTTTGTCTCTACTACCGCATTGCGCAATGAGCTGGTGAAAAAATCCCAGCTATGCGATATGGAGGGCTATTCTATTGCCGCTACCTGCCAGCGCTTTGGTGTGCCCTGCACACTGCTGAAGCAGGTCTCCGATTCCGCTAATGAGGAATCGATGGGCACCTGGGCGGGTGTCCTGGATCGCAGCGCCCGCCAGCTGGCCGCAGCCGCAGCCGATTTAGGCTTCTTGCGCTAGCCGATGCCTCCACCGCCTTCCTCGCCGTTTCGCACGGCGGAGGAAGGGTGGGGCTTATTAGGCTAGCGGGCTCATGGCCGCGAAGAGCTGCTTTACCTTTTCGCGAGGAGACTCTTCGAGGGGGCTGTCGCTGTCGCCCTCTTCGCTGCTGTGCTTGTCCTCGGGGTCTGCGTCGTCCGTGTCCTCAGCTTCTTCGTCTTTGGACGTGGACTTGGAACCGGTGACGATCTCGATGTCCTCGGGGGAAACCTCGCCGGCGCGCAGCGCGGCCATCTCTGCGTGGTAGCGCAGGACAACAGTAATGGTCGCGGCGACTGGCACGGCAAGGAAAGCACCAACGATGCCGGCCAGGGTGGAGCCCACGGTGATGGAGAGCAAAACGATGGCCGCGTGCAGGCCCATGGCCCTGGACTGCAGGATGGGCTGGAGGACATTGCTTTCTACCTGCTGGACAATGATGATTAGCGCCAGAGCGAGCAGCGCATTGGTCAGCCCGTTGGAGACCAAGGCGATAATGACGGCCAAGGCGCCGGCGGTGACAGCACCGATGATGGGGATAAAGCCCGCGAAGAATGTGATGACGGCGATGGCCAGTGCCAGTGGCACCTGGAGGACCCAGAGGCCGAGGCCGATAAAGACGGCATCGACAAGCGCGACTAGGGCTTGGGCCTGAATGAAGCCAGACAACGTCTTCCACACGCGGGAAGTAAGTTCCGTGATGTGCCAGGCAGCGGAGTTACCGGTGTATTTGCGCAGCCAGGGCAGGAATCTATCGCCGTCTTTAATGATGAAGAAGGTGATAAAGAGCATGATGACGGTGGCTACCGCAATGGAGCTGGCCATGGAGAAACCGGAAAGCACGCCGGTGGCGATGGTGGAAGCCTGGCCCTTGGCAAAGGACACGATGTCCTCGAGGACCGACTGCAGTTGGTCCACCTCAATATCCAGTGGGGAATCATTGACCATCTTGGTCAGCTGCATAATGCCGGCTTCGGCTTCATTGATAAGCACTTTGGACTGCGCGGTGACCATGGGCGCCATGGCGGCAAAGATGCCGCCGAAAATAACCACCAAACCCAAAAGCGTTGTGACCGCTGCCAGGGTGCGGGGAAAGCCCTTGGAGCGCAGGTAGGCGCTAACTGGATAAAGCACCGTCGAGACCAAGATGGCGAGGATAACCGGCAGCAGACCCACCCAAATAAAGCGCAGCAGGAAACCCGCCAGGCCCAATCCTGCGACGATGAGGATAAAGCACACCGAAATCTTGGCCATGCTGCGGAAGTCCTTGGCCAGCACGGCGGATTTATTATCGCGATCGGCGGGATCGGCGGTGGCTACCTCAGCGCCCAATTGGGATTCATCGGGGGAGACCAGCGGCGCGACAAAGGGGTTCTTTGCGTCAGCCTTGCGGTTGACGGAGTTTTGCTCGAGCGTCGACGGATACTGCGCGCCCTGCGCCGAGTTCTGGCCCGGGTGCTGCTCGGTGCCGCTGGAAGAGTGGTTATCTGGCGTAGTCATTCATCTACTATGCCACACGAAACCACCTAGAGATAGCGCGGGAAAAGCAGAGAAAAAGGTAGCGCCCCACCCAATTCCCAGCAGAAAAAGGGCGGGAGAAGGTGGGGCGCTTAGTCACTGTGCCGCGGCGACGGCAACTGGCGTATTAGTCGCGCAGGTTGCCCACGTTGCGGATGATGCCGAAGCGGTGCATGGTCACGGAGACTGCCTGCTCGAGGAGGTAAGGCATGAGCTCACGGCGGCCATCGGCAAGCACGGGCTGGTCCAGCACCACGGAGTTGGAGCGCACCGCTGCCTCGTAAACGGAATCCGGCACGGTGCCCAGGGCGCGCACGCGGGAGGACTCGTCATTGGCCACGGCGGCGGCGAAGGAGCCATCAGAAATGGACTTCACGTCGAAGCCGAGCTCCTGCAGCTGGCCGGCAACCTCTGGGGCGGCGGAGATTTCCGTCTCGGTGCCGGTAATCCCGGAAGCCAGTACCTGGCGGGCGACATCGCGCAGCTTGTAGCCCTCACCCACGCGGATACGCAGCTTGGTTAGCAGCGGGCGGTAGCGGAAGCGGTTGGCTTCCGCGACCAACGCAGTGCGGTCGTGGGTGCGGCCGAATTCCTCGAGCCATGCAATCCGGTCCAGCTCGGCGGCGCGCCAGAGCCATTCCAGATCGTCCTGGCTGAGCTCATCAGAAAGCTCATCGCGCAGGCGCTGCAGAATCTTCACGCTGGCTGGGGCGATATCCACGTCGCGCGGCTTGAGCTCGCCATCGGTCCAGGTACCCATCTGGGCCACGTAGTTCGGGCCGCCGGCCTTGGCGCCCGGTCCCATGACGGATTTCTTCCAGCCACCGAAGGACTGGCGCTGGACAATCGCGCCGGTAATGCCGCGGTTGACGTAGGCGTTGCCCACCTCAACGTTGTCGATCCAGTACTCGATTTCCTTGTCATCCAGGGAGTGGATGCCGCCGGTCAGGCCATAGCCGGTGCTGTTTTGCCAAGCGATGGCCTCTTCCAAGGTATCGGCGTACATGATGCCAAGGATGGGGCCGAAGCACTCGTTCTTGTGGTACCAAGAGCCCGGTTGGACATTATCGCGAATGCCCGGGGACCACAGGGTGCCTTCCTCGTTGAGCTTCTCTGGCTTCAGCAGCCACTTCTCGCCCGGCTCCAGCTGGGTCAGGCCGCGCAGCAGCTTCTCGCTCGGCTTTTCAGCCAGGCCGTTCATCGTGGTGGTGATGTCATAGCCCGGGCCAGGCTTCAGGGTCTTGACGGAATCCAGCAGCTGCTCGCGCAGGCGCTTGGACTTGCCCGCAGCGCCAACGAAAATCACCAGCGAGGCTGCCGAACACTTCTGGCCGGAGTGACCGAAGGCGGAGTTGTACAGGTCCTGGATAGCCAGGTCCGGGTCGGCGGCCGGGGTGATGACCAGCGCGTTCTTGCCGGAGGTCTCCGCCATCAGGTTCATCTTGGGCTTCCAGGAGCGGAAGAGCGCGCCGGTATCGGATGCGCCGGTCAAGATGATGTTGTCCACGTCATCGTGGGAGAGCAGGGCCTTGCCGGCATCGCCTTCATCAGTAAGCACCAGCTGCACCAGATCCGGGTCCAAGCCTTCTGCTTCGAGTGCGGTACGGAAGGCCTCAACCACCATCTTGCCGCAGTGGACTACCTGGGGAGCAGGCTTGACGATGACCGCCGAGCCCGCAGCCAAGGAGGCCGCAATGCCGCCGGTAGGAATGGCGATGGGGAAGTTCCACGGTGGGGTCACCACGGTGACGGTGTGCGGGTGGAACTCGGAGTGTGCCTCTTCCAAGAAGCGCGCGGACTGCCCGTAGTAGGTGCAGAAGTCAATGGCTTCCGAGACCTCCGGGTCAGTCTGGGTGACCGTCTTATTTGCCTCGTAGGCTGCCACGGAGATGAAGTCCCCGCGCTTGGCTGCCAGCTGGTCCGCGACGGCGTCCAGGGCTGCGGCGCGCTCTGCGGCGGGGCGCTTGCCCCATTCGGTGCCCAATTCCTTGGCGCGGGCGACGTAGCTTTCAACAGCGGAGGGGTCGGTGACCTCTTGGACGCCGTGCTCACCGGGGTCATTCGCAAGCGCACGCTTGGCCCAGGTGCGGTTCGGGGTAATTGCCGGGTCCGTATCGGGCTCGTTCCTGAAGCGCCCGGAATCCGGCGCCTGGCGCCCGGAATCCTCGAGGCGGTTTTGGGTGCGGCGCGATCCAGCGAAGGTATCCCAGCGCTTGGCAACGGCCTTGCGGAACGTCTCTTCCTGGCTTGCCAGCGGTTCTTCGCCCGGGGCAAAGAGGGCGTAGAGGAAGTTCTGCGGCGCGGAGTTCTCCTCCAAGCGGCGCACCAGGTAGGACACGGCGACGTCAAAGTCATCTGCGTGGACCACCGGGGTGTAGAGGATCTGGCGGCCCTCGTAGACCTTGCGCACCGCTGCCTGCTGCGCCGGGGACATGCCCTGCAGCATCTCAGAATCCAGCATGTGCAGCACACCGCGCTTTACACCCAGCTCATAAGCCATGGCGGCGGTGTACAGGTTGTGGCTGGCCACACCAATGCGGATGCAGTCCGCGAATTCCTCCTGGAGGATGTAATCCAGCAGGCGGTAGTAGTTAGCGTCAACGTCCAGCTTGTTGGTGTAGGTAGCCAGCGGCCAGTCGTGGACTTCGCTTTCTGTGGTCTCCATGGACAGGTTGGCGCCCTTTACAATGCGCACCTTGACCTTGGCGCCGCCCTCTGCCACGCGCTGCTTGGCAAATTCCGCGATGTCCTGGAGGGCGTCGAAGGTATCGGGCAGGTAGGCCTGCAACACGATGCCGGATTCCAGGTTCTTGAACTCCGGCTCGCTCAAAAGGCTCTTGAACAGGCGCAGCGTCAGGTGGAGGTCGTGGTATTCCTCCATGTCCATGTTGATAAAGACCTGTGGGTTGCGGCGTGCGGCTTCCTGGTAGAGCGGGCGCAGGCGGTCCTTCAGGCGCTCCACGGAACTGCCGATGTCCCAGTTATTCAGCTGCGCCACCATCGAGGACGCCTTGACGGATACGTAGGTCACGCGCGGGTTCTTGATGAGCTCCAGCGTGCGGCGCGCGCGGGACATTGCTTCCTCTTCACCGAGCACGGCCTCACCCAGGAGGTTGAGGTTCAATTGCTCGCCGGAGGCAGCGGCCTTTTCCAGGGTGTCATTGAGTGCGTCCGATTCCGCGTCCAGCACCAGGTGGCCAACCATCTTGCGCATGTACAGGCGCGCTACCGGCATGACCAGGTTAGGCAGGATCGGGCCGAAGAAACCGCCGGCGCCGACGAGCGCGCCATTGATGCTGCCCAGGAAGGACGGATCGTACTGGGAAGAAATGTCCTTCAGCGCCTTGGCCGCGACCTTGTCATCTTCGGGGCGCATGACGCGGTCAACGAAGTCCATGGTGAACTTCACGCCATTGTCATCGCGCAACAGCTCCGCGAGTTGCTCGGTGGCCTTGTCCTTTTCATCTGCGGTGGAATCGAGCCAGCCCTGTGCGCGCTTAATGGCGGCGGGCAGTACGGCCTCAACATCATCGGATAGTGGCGTGCGGGTGTATGCGGGAGAAGTCATGTGGAATTCAACCTCTTTTTCGAAACGTGTACTTCCAGGTTGGTGGCCAACCCACACCGCGGTGTGGCCTTTGTGCTGTGCCTTTTAGCGCCGGTGGCAGAAAGTGGCTGGTAAGTCTTTGGAAATTGGAAAGCATGCGGGCTAATAGGACGCCGCATACGTGGCAGGGAGTGGAACACGCGGAGTGCGCGCGCCGCTGCTCGGTGGTTTAAACCAAGCGAATCAACAAGTCATAGTGCTACCGGTATTGGGGACCGGGGGCCTGTCGCTATGGCGGCGAACGCGTGCCAAGTTGGTGTTCAACACTCACCTGCTTTCTACACTGTGGCGATGTGGAGCTAGGGGACAGAAAAGAAAGCTCAGAAGTGATTTTCTATTCCGGTTCTAGCGTGGGCATCACCGGCCGAATGAAGCCGATTGATGCGCGGGAAATGCTATGTAGTTGTGTGTGAAATCAATTATAGGGTTGCCGATATAGTGATGCTAGTCTCGTTAGCAAAATCGGCTGTGGGGGTAAAAAGATAAAAAATAAAATCCCAGCATGTGGGGTTTAGAGGGGGTGGGGCCACGATTAAGGGCAGGCGCCATTCGCTGTTATGCAGCTATTTGCCGTACCCCGCTTTTAGCGCTTTGACCGCTAGCTCGAGACGAGACTTGGCGTGAAATTCGGTTAACAGGCTAGAAACGTATTTTTTTACCGTTCCCGGAGCATAGTGGGTGCTTTTTGCGATCTCTTCGTTGGATTTTCCCTCGCACACCAAATCGAGAATCTGCGCTTGAGCGGGTGAAATATGGTGCTCAGAGGCGGAAATCGCAGACGGAGATTGAGTGTCGTTGTCGCTCCATCCTGGCATTTGCTGGAATAAGCGCGTTAAAGGTTGGGGAGCTACGACCGTGCCACCGCGGACGGCCTCGCGCACCGTGTCCAAAATATAGGCCGGTTTCGAGCTCTTCAGGATATAGGCTGCCGCCTTATTGGACAGGACTTCCCTTAGGGTCTCGTCATTATCCATTGCGGTCATAGCAATGAATACCGGCGGATTAGGTAGCTCATTAAGCTTGCGCAGTAGCGTTGTGCCGTCCATCTCCGGCATATGAATATCCGCGATGACGGCATCGACATCGTGGCGTTCTAGCTGCTGTAATGCGGCTTTCCCATTTTCTGCGACGGCGACGATCTCCATATCTTCGGCCGCCGCGAAATAGTGGCCGAGTGCCTCGATGACCAGTGGATCATCATCGACTAGGAGCAGCGAAGTTTTTATTTGAAGCACCATGGGGCTGGGCAGCCAAAGACGAGCTCTGCCGAAGACTCGTACTTATTGTTTTGTGGGAGATCGCCTGGGGTGAGATCTGCCCCAAAGAGAGAAGCGGACAGCATGAGGGGCGTGAGAAAGCTAGCGAGGGCAGCCTGCATGGCACGACTCCTTTATATAAAAACCGGATTTATAAGAAACATACGTAAGTGTAGTAAAGGAATAGTGGCGCTGCCAGCGAAGGTGGCTGAACTAACGTTGTTTATGCGCAGACGGGGGCAGTGCGAGCGTGAGCTCCCAGTGATCATCGACGCGACCGGCCTCAAGCCGGGCATCGATAGTTGCCGCGAGTCGCGTCATCGAATTAATGCCTATACCGGAGGAAGTCTCCGGTGTGGTGCTCGTTGGCTTGGCAATAGGGTTACGGATAGTAAGGATCGTCCATCCCAAATGTGGTTGGGCCGATACGGTAATTTCTGCCCCGGGTGGTGAGTACTTGACGGCGTTGAGGCAAGCCTCCCTGGTGATGGCTTCGACCGAGTCAAGAACGGAGGGGGAAAACTGGGGGCAAAAATCTTCTCCGCTTACCTTAATAATTGGAGTGCGGTTGAGCTTAGATAGCTGTCCTTCTTCCCAGGCCAGTACCTGCGCAAAGTTTGTAGGATGTGGTTCTTGTTTAAAACTCAATTCATCGTTGATTCCGTCAATATTGGAACGCAAGACTTTAGTTAAAGCGCGTATTTCAGACATCGACGAGCGCATTGCATCGCTTAATTCATCGAGGCGCCGGCTGAGCTCCGGTGTACTGGCGTATTCCAAACTGAGCGCTTCTAGCTGCATGGTATTGACGGTAAGGCTGGAAATTACCGAGTTGTGCAGGGTTTCAGCTAGGTCAGATTGTCGGCGCTTAACATCGTTATTCCACTCCACCATGGCGGTTTTATAGCGCCGTGCGGAATGAGCGAGTGAGCTGCCGATGAAGGTGCTAATGACCAAGAAAATTCCCCAGACCAGTGCGGGTGTTGGATCGAGGACTAGCCGCAACGTACCAGGATCTACCAGGCCTACCAGCCAAAACACTGCGCAGAGAAGGATTGACTGCCACTTGGTGCTGCGAAAAGCGAATACGGCAAGGAATACCGGGGCTAAGAAAACGGAACTGGCGTAGGGGATTCCCACGGTAAGAATGGCGATAATCCAAATTGCCAGAAAACCCACTGCCATTGTCTTCGGGTACCGATAGGCAGCAGTCGTGATAGCCGTCAAAATTACCCCGACTATTGCCGCTGAAAGTTGGTGTTTAGTTGGGGTGAGAAATGCGGCGAAAAGCGTAAGTGCCAAGCAAATGATGGCGATCAGCGCTGCGGTGCGCTGTAGGGTCATCGCCGCGCGAAGGCGGTGGCGAAAGGGAAGTGGCGGGGTGAAAGTCAAGGTGGAATGCGCTTCTTTGGTGCTCAGACTGAATAGTTGCGAAAGGGCTTGTGGCGTCTCGCACCTAGCTTAAGGCCTGGAAGCGTGAAACCAGGGTTAAGTAGCAGGAAGTGTGTCTCGGTTTCAGCGTAAGCGCTGGTTAGCTTGTTTAAATAGGAGCTGAATAAGCTTCTGGGGCTTATTCGGCCCTGCTTTTTGTTCAATCCACCGGAATGGCACCTGCATGTGGTATGTGGTGAGCTGGTTGAATTTTCCGGTGACTACTAACCGACCAGAGCGTGTCAAGTTGTTTGTGTGTGGGGCTAGGTTTATAGGTATTTGTCGAAGCGGGCGGGAAAGGCTACGGCCATTTGGTTGATGGCTTGTTTCCAGCCGGAAACTCGGGCTCCTTCCACGAGCCTGCTGGCGGTAGCCGAGGCTCGTTTGCCTTGTTTCGCTCTCTTTGCGGCTCGTTTGTCTTCAATGTTGCAGATCATCAACCACAGCGTCTTGAGCGCGGA
>NZ_KI515777.1:167634-200746 GCF_000478175.1 Corynebacterium sp. KPL1814 | reverse complement strand
ACTGCGGAAGCTCCCTAACGCGCCAACGAACTGACCATACCCAGTCCCGGGACTTCCGCGCCTTCTACCGCTACGCGGTATCTACAACGTCATTGAACCAGCTCGCTCAGCAACAAGGAATAAGCCGGTGGACTCTCAACCGCCGGTTTGAACCCTTTTGGCTTATCGATATCCCTAATACCCCGGACCCTCACCGAATCTACGACCAAATCTTCATCGACGGCACCTACACCGCGGCAGGCTGCCTGCTTGTCGCAGCAAGCCATGACCACGTCATTGCCTGGCACTGGGCTAAAAAGGAATCCACCGACGCCTATATTCAATTACTTAAAAACATAGCGCCACCGTTATGCGTCGTACTTGATGGCGGACTCGGCGCCCAATCAGCCATCGCAACATGCTGGCCACACACACCAATCCAGCGCTGCCTAGTCCATGCCCAACGCGTAATCCGCCGATACACCACCAGCCGGCCACGCACCGATGCCGGCAAAGCCATCTATGGCCTAGCACTGCAATTAACCAAAATCAGCACCCTAGACCAAGCACGGGAATGGACGAAGAACCTGCATGACTTCGGCCAGGTCTATAAACACTTCCTTTCCGAGAAAACCCTGACCCCTACACACCGCCGCAGGTCCAACCGTAAGTGGGAATGGACCCATTTACGCGTTCGCCAAGCCTATAAATCACTGCGAAACCTTTCGCAGAAACAACATCTATTTACCTACCTTAAGCCACCACCACATGCTCTTATGCCACAGCGTTGGGTAGCAACGACAAACAGCCTCGAAGGCGGAGTTAACGCCCCGCTCAAACGCATCGCTGATGCTCACCGTGGAAGAACAGGAGAACGACAACGCAAAATGCTGGAATGGTACCTGTATTCACAAACACAACTGCCTGACGACCCATTAGAGATCGCCAGGCAGTGCAATTTCGGGCAAGACCAACTCGCCAAAGTCCAAGGCCTTACCCCAGAAGACCACAACACAGCCGACCCGGAAACAGGCCGACCAGCCTTCTACGACAACGCTATCCCAACCGAATACTCACACTCCATAGGAATCAGAAAAGGACCCATGAAATGACAAAAGGCGCCCAACCGACGACACGCCCACCAGACACACATTTTGCTACTTAACCCTGAAACCAGCAAATGAAAACAACTAAACCCCGCACCTTCCGGTGCGAGGTTTAAAACCTGCGTGGAAAAGTGCGGGGGTTTAGTCGGTCTTCATGAAGGAGTGTAAACGCGAAGGTTTACTTAAGCGTTAGCTGCGGTTTCGGTAGCAGCGTCAGCGTTGTCCTTGGAGGACAGGCCCTCGATTACGGAGGACAGGTCCACGGAGTCGGAGTTGGACTCGGAGGACAGCTCAGCAGCGCCCTTGATGGCCTTGAAGATTGCCTCGAAATCGAGGGAGGAGCTGAGGTTTACGAGGGTGTCGAGCATTGGACGTTTCCTTTCGAATTGGCGGAGTGAAACTACAAATCAATCTCTCTGGGTAGCAACCAGTGGCTGCTGTGGTTTCCAGTATGTGCGAGTTAAATACGCCTGCCAAGCCTCTTTTGGATCCTTTGTGAGGTAACTTTTGGCCACCTTTTTATGGCCCTTTGGTGAGCTTTTGGGTATGGCAGAGTTTGTTTCTAAAAGGTGATTCGCTCTTTCCTGACGTGGAAGAGAGGAGCAAGATTTAGGGCTGAGAGCTGGGAAAATAGCATAATTTTTAAGGAGAGTTGAGCCGGCGGGAATAAGATTTGAGTCTTAGTGGTTATAAAGATTGAGTGACACGGGCCCAAGAATTTATGAACGAGTTCGCAACTTCTGTTAGAGTAGCGCACGGACGCAACGAGAAGTTGAGTCACTGACAATCAACTTTATTAACTGCACTCGATAAAAAGGAGAATGAATCATGGGACGCGCAGTAGGTATTGACCTTGGTACGACGAACTCCGTCGTTTCCGTACTGGAAGGTGGCGAGTCCACCGTTATTGCTAACTCCGAAGGCTCCCGCACCACGCCTTCCGTTGTAGCCTTTGCTAAGAACGGCGAAATCTTGGTTGGTCAGTCCGCCAAGAACCAGGCCGTGACCAACGTGGACCGCACCATCCGCTCCGTCAAGCGCCACATTGGTACTGACTGGACCGTCAACATCGATGACAAGGACTACACCTCCCAGGAGATTTCCGCTCGCACGCTGATGAAGCTCAAGCGCGATGCAGAGTCCTACTTGGGTGAGGATGTTACGGACGCCGTTATTACCGTTCCTGCATACTTCGAGGACGCACAGCGTCAGGCCACCAAGGAAGCTGGCCAGATTGCCGGCCTGAACGTCCTGCGCATCGTCAACGAGCCCACCGCGGCTGCGCTTGCATACGGCCTAGAAAAGGGCGAGCAAGAGCAGACCATCCTGGTCTTTGACTTGGGTGGCGGCACCTTCGACGTATCCTTGCTGGAAATCGGCGATGGCGTCGTTGAGGTTATGGCCACCGCAGGTGACAACACCTTGGGCGGCGATGACTGGGACCAGCGCATCGTTGACTGGTTGGTTGACCGCTTCAAGAGCTCCCAGGGTGTTGACCTGACCAAGGACAAGCGCGCCGTACAGCGTCTGCGCGAGGCTGCAGAGAAGGCCAAGATTGAGCTGTCCTCTTCCCAGCAGGCCAACATCAACCTGCCTTACATCACCGTTGACTCCGACAAGAACCCACTGTTCCTGGATGAGACCCTGACCCGCACCGAGTTCCAGAAGATCACCCAGGATCTGCTGGACCGCACCAAGGCTCCGTTCAACCAGGTCATCAAGGATGCTGACCTTTCCGTCGGCGATATCGACCACGTTGTGCTGGTCGGCGGTTCCACCCGTATGCCGGCCGTATCTGACCTGGTCAAGGAGCTGACGAGCAAGGACCCGAACAAGGGCGTTAACCCGGATGAGGTCGTTGCAGTGGGTGCTGCACTCCAGGCAGGTGTGCTGCGCGGTGAGGTTAAGGACGTGCTGCTTCTCGATGTCACCCCGCTCTCCCTCGGCATTGAAACCAAGGGCGGCGTGATGACCAAGCTCATCGAGCGCAACACCACCATCCCGACCAAGAAGTCCGAGACCTTCACCACCGCAGAAGACAACCAGCCTTCCGTGCAGATTCAGGTCTTCCAGGGTGAGCGCGAGATGGCTACCGCCAACAAGCTGCTGGGTTCCTTCGAGCTCGGCGGCATCGCACCGGCACCTCGCGGCGTGCCCCAGATTGAGGTCACCTTCGACATCGACGCCAACGGCATCGTCCACGTGACCGCCAAGGACAAGGGCACCGGCAAGGAAAACACCATCAAGATCCAGGAAGGTTCTGGCCTTTCCCAGGAAGAGATCGACCGCATGGTCAAGGACGCCGAGCAGCACGCTGAGGAAGACAAGAAGCGTCGCGAGGAGCAGGAGCTGCGCAATAACGCAGAGTCCACCTCCTACCAGACCCGCAAGTTCTTGGAGGATAACGAGGACAAGGTCTCTGAGGACACCAAGACCAAGGTCACCGAGGCTGCTGACGCCGTGGACGAGGCACTGAAGGGCGATGACCTCGATGCCATCAAGTCCGCAGTAGAGAAGCTGTCCACCGAATCCCAGGAGATGGGCAAGCAGATCTACGAGGCACAGGCTGCAGAGGGCGGCGCCGAGGGTGCTGGCGATGCCGGCGCCGGACAGGGCGACCCAAACGTGGTCGACGCTGAAGTTGTGGACGAAGACGAGAACTCCGACGACAACAAGGACGGCGACAAGTAATGACTCAGGACAGCGGAATGCCGCAAAACCCAGGCGACCCGGAAAACACGGATCCGGAGGCTACCTCGGCTGACCGCGCTGAGGCTGCCGCCGAAAAGGCCGAGGAAGCACAGGCTGCCAACGACGCGCAGGCTGATGCCTCCGAAGAAGCCGAATTGGATCCCACCCTTGATGCTGACCTCGAAGACGCGCTGGCTGATGTCAACGCCGATGAGGTCGAGGCCGAGGAGGAGGGCGATGAGCCCACCTCCACCGGCGCTGCCACCAACGATGTGGAGGCGCAGTTGGCAGAACGCACCGAAGACCTGCAGCGTCTGAATGCGGAATACACCAACTACCGCCGCCGCACCGAGCGTGACCGCCAATCCGTTATCGAAACCGCGAAGGCAAAGGTCATTAGTGACTTGCTGCCGGTGCTCGATGACCTCGATTTGGCCAAGCAGCACGGTGACCTGGAGGGCCCGCTCAAGGCGGTTGCGGATAAGCTCCGCAAGGGCCTAGAGCAGCACAACCTCACCGCCTTTGGTGAAGAGGGCGAACCCTTCGACCCAGAGATGCACGAGGCCGTGCAGGATTTGTCCTCCGGCGATGAGCAGGTGCTCGGCACCGTGCTGCGCCAGGGCTACCGCGTAGGTGAGAGGCTGGTGCGCAACGCGCTGGTCATCATCGCGGACCCCGGTGAGGATTCCGGCAGTTCGGAAGGCACCGAACAAGCCGATTAATCCGGGAAAAGGGCGCCTTGGGAACTGACTGATTCAACTTCCCCCGGCGCCCTTTTTACTAATTACAACCGATTCTTCTTGAAAGGAGGAGATGCCCAGTGAGCGCTAAACCCGAATGGGCAGACAAAGATTATTACGCGGATCTGGGGGTCTCCTCGTCCGCAGACCAAAGCGAGATCAAGCGCGCGTACCGCAAGCTTGCCCGCGAAAACCACCCCGATACCCACCCCGATGACCCTGCGGCAGCGGACCGGTTCAAGCGGGTTGCGGAAGCATACGATGTGCTTTCTGATGCCTCCGAACGCAAAGAATACGACCAGTTCAAGGCCATGCTGCGCAATGGCGGTGGCTTCGGACGGAACGGAGGCGCCGGCTTTCCCGGCGGGTTTCGATCCACGAACATGGGTGGACAAGGTGCGCAAGACTTCGACCTCTCGGACCTCTTCGGAGGCGCCACTGGAGGATCGTCTCAAGGCGGCGGTTTTGGGGATATCTTCGGTAGCGTTTTCAACCGCAGCGGTAGTGCTGGCCACTCAGCTAAACCGTCGCGGGGGGCCGACGTCGAAACGGAAATAACCCTCGATTTCCGCGAGGCCGCCAAGGGGACCACCATCCCGCTGGCCTTAAGCGGTAACGCGCCGTGCACCACGTGCCATGGCTCGGGTTCTTCCTCCGGCAAGACCTCAACGTGCGGGACCTGCAATGGCTCCGGATACACCTCGGAAAACCGCGGTGCGTTCGGCTTTTCCGCCCCATGCAAGGATTGCGATGGCACGGGCCGCCGCATCACAGATCCGTGCCCAGACTGCAACGGCACCGGAACGGTGCACCGCACCCGGAACATCACGGTCCGCATCCCCGCCGGCGTCATCGACGGCCAAAAGGTCCGTATCGCCGGCCAAGGCGAGGCTGGCCCGAATGGCACCCCGGCCGGTGACCTCTTCGTTGCGGTCACCGTCAAGCCCGACAAGGTCTTTACCCGCGACGGCGACGATATCCACATCACCGTCCCCGTCTCGTTTGCCGAGCTCGCCCTTGGTGACACCATCACGGTTCCCACCTTGGACAGCCCGGTCCGCGTGAAGATCCCCGCCGGTACCCCGGATGGCCGCACCCTGCGTGTGCGAGGGCGCGGCATTGCCAAGCGCGCCGGCAAGGCCGGCGACCTCTTGGTGAGCGTGCAAGTCACCGTGCCTTCCAAGCTCGATGCTGCGGCCTCCAGCGCTCTGCGCACCTATGCACAGGCCGAAAAGGACTCTGGCTTTAATCCCCGCGCAGGCTGGGCCGGCGCGGAGAGCAATTAAGGCAGGAGGTGCATTGCACAATGAGTACTGGAAAGGCAGAAGGTTCCGGCACCGCCGTTTACGTCATTTCCGTGGCTGCCGAGCTTTCCGGGATGCACGCCCAGACCCTGCGCACCTATGACCGCATGGGTTTGGTCTCCCCGGCCCGCACCCGCGGCGGCGGCCGCCGTTATTCGGATCGTGATATTGAATTGCTCCGCAAGATTCAGGCGCTTTCGCAAGACGATGGCGTCAATCTCGCCGGCATCAAATCCATCATCGAGTTAACCGAAGAACGCGACCAGCTAGAGGCCGAACGCGATGCGCTTGCCGATGAAGTCCGTGCCCTCCGTGATCAGCTCGCCGCCGGGCAGCGCGCGGGAGCACAGCACCCCCAAGCGCAGGGGCAGCGCACCCGCGGCGCCCAAGGCCCGCAAGGCTCGCAGGTCCCGGGGCGTTCCCAACGCAGCGGTGAGCTCGTCCACGTCCCGCGGTCTACCTCCGTGGTGATGTGGAGCCCGCGCACCGCGCGCGACCGCAAGCGCAATCGCCGAAACAACGGTGGCCAAACCACCTAATCCGTCCTGCGGACGAGAAACCTCAACTTAAACCCTCCATACCTTTGCCACGGCATAGCGCCTGCACAGGTCTGGAGGGTTTATCTTTGCCCAAGAGTTCCTCGCTCTCTCGGTGCATTCGCGGAGCTCTCTCGGTACTCTCCTCTCGGGCCCCATCGGCCCCACCTTCCCGCGCCTTCTTTTCCGGCCCGATCGGCTCCTACCGTTCCTGCGCCCTCTCGCACCTCGCTAAACCCTCGACTCGGCGGTGGTGCACCCGTACAACCGGACTTTACGCTGTGAAGAAATGTTAATTTCCCACCCCTATTTAGTGCGAAATGCGAAAAATTGCATTATTATGACGAGGAAAGCAGGTGAAATACAACACAGACAAACACCTGTAGTGGCACGGGCCATACCCAACAATGGTCACAGTCGAAATTTCTACACGAGAGGACACCACCATCATGACTTTGTACGCAGCACCCGGAACCGAAGGGGCCATCGTCAACTACCGCGACCGCTATGACAACTACATCGGCGGTAAGTGGGTTCCGCCAGTCGATGGCGAATACATGGACAACATCAGCCCCGTGACCGGTGAGGTATTTTGTCAGGTGGCCCGCGGCAAGGAAGCCGGTGTCAATGCGGCCATCGATGCTGCGGAAAAGGCCTTCGCCACCTTTGGCAAGACCACTCCAGCAGAGCGCGCGCTCTTGTTGCACCGCATCGCGGACCGGATTGAAGAGAACCTGGAAAAGATCGCCGTCGCGGAAACCTGGGAGAACGGCAAGGCCGTCCGCGAGACCTTGGCCGCCGATATCCCGCTGGCCGTTGACCACTTCCGCTACTTCGCGGGCGCCATCCGCGCACAAGAGGGCCGTCTGTCCCAGATCAACGAAGACACCGTGGCCTACCACTTCCACGAGCCGCTCGGCGTGGTTGGCCAAATCATCCCGTGGAACTTCCCGCTGCTCATGGCCTCTTGGAAGATTGCACCGGCCCTGGCTGCGGGTAACTGCATCGTGCTCAAGCCTGCGGAGCAAACGCCAGCATCCATCCTCTTGCTCATGGACATCATCGGAGACCTCCTCCCAGATGGCGTACTCAATATCGTCAACGGCGTGGGCGAGGAGGCCGGTGCGGCACTGTCGGGTTCGGACCGCATTGCCAAAATCGCATTTACCGGTTCCACCCCGGTGGGCAAGCTCATCAATAAGGCCGCCGCGGACAAGGTCATCCCGGTCACCCTGGAGCTCGGCGGTAAATCGCCGTCCATCTTCTTTAAGGACATCATGGATGAAGATGACTCTTACCTGGAAAAGTGCGTCGAAGGCTTCGTCATGTTCGCCCTTAACCAGGGCGAGGTCTGCACCTGTCCATCGCGTGCGTTGGTCCATGAGGATATTGCCGATAAGTTCTTGGAGCTTGCCATCGAGCGCGTCAAGAAGATCAAGATTGGCCACCCGTTGGATACCGAAACCATGATGGGTGCCCAGGCCTCCCAGGAGCAGATGGACAAGATTACCGAGTACCTCAAGATCGGCCCGGAAGAAGGCGCGGAAACGCTCATCGGCGGCCACGTGAACAAGGTGGAGGGTCTCGAAAACGGTTACTACATCGAGCCCACGGTATTTAAGGGCAGCAACGAGATGCGCATCTTCCAAGAGGAAATCTTCGGGCCCGTGCTCTCAGTGGCAACCTTCAAGGACTACGATGAGGCCATCGAGATCGCGAATACCACCAACTTCGGCCTCGGCGCCGGCGTGTGGTCGCGCCAGCAAAACATCTGCTACCGCGCCGGGCGCGATATTCAGGCCGGCCGCGTGTGGGTCAACCACTACCACGACTACCCAGCACACAGCGCCTTCGGTGGCTACAAGGAATCAGGCTTGGGCCGCGAGAATCACTTGATGATGCTTGGCCACTATCAGGAAACCAAGAACATGCTGGTCTCGTATTCGGACGCCCCCGCAGGCCTGTTCTAAACCCACAACTGGCGTTCCCCAACCTGCGCTAATCCGTCCTCGATTCCCCAGCAGCCACCGTGCCCAGCCCGTGCAGGAACTGTGGGTCCTCCCAATAGGACCCGTGGTCCCCGGGCAGGCCATCCGCGCCGGGGAGGGGAGTGGCACCAAAGGACTGGACGGTGGGATCCGGTCCGTGGATCCCGCTCAGTGGCCCCGTCGCGATAGCGATGGGGTCATTGTCATTGGTCGCCGCCCACACGGTGCCGTGCAGCTCGCGGGCATGCTGAGCACTCGTACCGGGGCTTCCCACCAGCACAATATCGGAGGCGATTTCCTCCTCGCGCGCCGCGTATCCAGTCACGACGGAGCCATAGGAATAACCCACCACCGTTCGCTTTGCACCTGGATACCGCTTGCCGATGCCCCGCTGAAACCGCACCAACTTCTGCCCCGCCGCACGCGCGGGATCGGCGTGCACGGCGCGCGGCAGGCTCGATGGCGCCTGGTAGCCCAACCACACGGCGGCCGGTCCACCGCTCGCGGTGGCGATATTGCGGCCGCGGTCCACGGCGCGCTGCCAGGTGGTGGGGTCGGAGGAATGTACGCCTTCAACAAACGTGGTCACAGACGCAGGCTCGGTGCGAAAACCCGCCGGATCCACCAACGCCACCAGCCGGCCGGGGCTTGTCTCCACGATGCGCATATCGGGGTTATTTGCGGCCAGCTGGGCCACGCGGTCGCTGGCCTGGGCGAGGTTGATTTCGTGGATGGTATCGAGGGGGAGATCGGCAAAATCCTCGAGCCGCCGCGGCGGTTCCACCCCGGCGGGCGTGCAGAGGGCGTCGATTTCTTGGGAGCAGAGCCAATCGAGGGCATCGCCAAGCGCACGTACCTCCCGCAGTAGCACGCCGCCGGCCAGTGCGGCGGGCCCAGAAAACTCATCGACCTTGCCCAAAAAGGAAATGATCCGCGCCTCCACCCCCTCGCGCCAGGCCTGCAGGTCCGCGTGCCGGTCAAGCACCTCGATGACCTGCTCCATCTGCCCAAGGGGGCTACTCAGCCACTCGGTCGCCTCCGCTAACCCGGATCGCGCCGCCACGCCCGCGGGCCCACCCAGCGATAGCGAGTGCCAATCGTGGTGCGAGTCCACATAGTGAGTGTGCAGGCCAGAGCGATCCGCGGCGAGCTGCGCGGCGCTGTGGCGCAGGGCAGTCGATAAATTCATCGCGCCCTCCTCAAGCTCGCAGCGAGCGAGGAATCGAGCGCGCCGCTGCGGTCCAGGAAGACGTGGAGGCTGCGCAGGCGCTCGGAAACGGTGGCATCGCTAAGCTGCTGCGTCTCAGACCACTGCGCCACCGCGCGCTGCAGGGCGGCAGACGTCCGGGAAGCCACGCTTAAGCGTGCCCCCGGCATAGCCGCCGCCGGCCGCGCCCTCAACGTGCGTACATGTGCGGGAAGGTATTCAGGAATATCTACATAACTCATGGCCTTAAGCGTGGCCGCTGCGGGCTGTGGCCGCGAGGGCAAAACCGCCAACCTGTGGATAACTAGGTGACGCTGCACTAAGTTGGGATTTATGAAAGTAGCAGCAGTGCAATTGACCTCCACCGGCAGCATCGAGGAAAACCAAGAACTCGCCCTGGATAAAATCCGCGAGGCCGCGGCGGCGGGCGCACGCCTTATCGTGCTGCCCGAGGCCACCTCGCAGAACTTCCGCTCGGGCCGCCTAGACGAGCAGGCGCAGAACCTCGAAGGCCCGTTCGCCACCGCGATACAGGAAGCGGCGGAGGAATTGGAGGTCACCGTGGTCGTCGGCATGTTCTGCCCAGCCGATACCATCGAGCGCGAGGAAAAGACCATCAACCGCGTATCCAATACCGCGCTCGTCGCAGGCCCAGGCGTGCTGGGCGGCTACGAGAAAATCCACACCTACGATGCCTTTGACTACCGCGAATCCGATACGGTGCAGCCCGGGGAATCCTTGGTGACCTTTGACGTCGATGACCTTACCGTCGGCGTCGTGGTCTGCTACGATATCCGCTTCCCGGAGCAGTTCAAGGAGCTTGCGCGCGAGGGCGCACAGCTCATCGTCGTGCCCACCAGCTGGGCGGATGGCCCCGGCAAGCTGGAGCAGTGGCGCCTGCTCACGGCGGCGCGGGCACTGGATTCCACCAGCTATATCCTCGCCGCGGGACAATCCCGCCCAGGCGGCAACGCTGAGGCCGGGTCCCCCTCGGGCCCGACCGGCATCGGGCACTCCACCATCGTCGATCCCAACGGCGTGCGCGTGGCCGAGGCCGGCTACGAAGACGAAATCCTCTACGCCGATATCGACCCGCAAGAAGTAGCGAAGACGCGCCGCTCCCTGCCGGTGCTAGAACTTAACGACTAAGACTGCGCCGCATAATCCTTCGGCAGCCACTCCCGGTCGCGGCCCCAGCTGTGGCTTAAGATCCACTGCTTGCCGATGCCCCTTTTCTCCAACCCCCTCCTTCCTTCCGCTACCTCCTCGGCGCTGCCGAAGAGGGCGAAGTAAGTGGGTGTGCCTGTGGATAACTCGACCTCGTTGACTACTACATCGGTCGGGTCGGGGGAGAGGGTGTGGGTGGCGGCATCGGCAAGCGGCCGTGCCCCCAGCAACCACGGGTCGTTTTCCTGCCGGATGATGCGGCGCAGGTTGAGATCGGGGTAGAGGGCCGCAAGGTTCTGCTGGAAATGCGTGTCATAGTGCGCGCCGGGGCTATCCGCAACGGCAAAAATCTGCAGGTCCAGGTTCTTCGCGAGTCCCTCCTCGCCCGCATCCGCGGCCTGGCGGGCCGCCAGCGCCAAGCACCGCGCCGCCGCCCAACCGGTGCCATAGGCCACGATGACCAGCCTGCCCCCGCGCAACGCGCGCAGGTCCTGCCAGATGGACCCGGTGGGCCGGCCCAAAGTCCACCAATCACCCGGCTTGGTATGCGCAAGCGACCGCGAAGCCTCGCCCACCGCGGCGACGTGGAAGACCAGCTGGCCGGTGGCATCGCTTGGCTGGGCTGGGGTGAGCATGCGCCACTGGCCGGGAAGGTACTGGGTGGTGACGGGGAAATACTGCCCCGGCTCAAAGGTGGCGGGCATGCCCGCCACGACGCGAATGACCGCGGTTTCGCGCGTCGGCCGCTCCACCGCGACCACCTGCCCCGAATACGCCGGCGCCTCCCCAGCCAGGTCCGCCTCGCGCGCCGCACTGGCCATTTCCTCGCAAACCTGGTGGATGACGGCACAAGCGAAGTCGTATTGGTACCGCGTCAGCGCCAATACCCGCAGGCCTTTGATGAGCGCCTCCTCGAACCGCGCGTACACCTCGGCCGGGAAGCCGTGCCTGCGGTGATCGCGGCCAAGCTGCGCGATCTTCTCCCGTACGTCCTCGGGCAGCGCAGCCCCAACCCCGGACCCTGCCTTCGCGCCGGCGCTGCTGGGCTCTGCGTGTTCAATCACCCATGCTAGTGCGTGCACCATGGACCGGTGGGTGTCCTGCATAGAGAGGGAAAAGACCTGCCGCGCCTCCGGCACCATGAGGAAAAACTGCTCATGCACCGCATCGCGGTAGTCGTCTGCGTACTTCCGGAAGTGCTCGCCCAATTCCCACATGTTTTCCCATCCTAGTGTGCTTGCCTGCCTTTTAGCGTGCGCATTATCGCCCCGCGCTACAGTCCCAGCACCTTGATAACCTCGCGCGCCGCCAAGCGCCCCGCGCGCGTCGCCCCCACCGTCGAAGCGGTCGATCCATATCCGGCGAGGAAAACCCGCGGGTTCGCGACAGGTGAGACCTCGTTGCGCATGACAATCCCGCCCTTGCGTGAGCGCAATCGCAACGGCGCCAGGTGGTCCAGCACCGGGCGGAAACCGGTATTCCAAAAGATGACGTCCACCGCCAAGTGCATGCCCGCCGGATACGGCTGCCATGCCGCCACGCTTTCCGATGCCCCCGCCACCTCACCGCTCGCAGACTCGCCAAACCGCACGCCGGTCGCATCGATGGCTTCGAACATGCCGCGCGAGACCAGAACGCCGCGTTCGACCGCATCCAGGTATTCCTGCCAGGGCGGAATCCCGGTGGTCGAGACCACCGAGGCTGGAGGATTTCCGCTAAAGACCCGCTCGCGGACCTTCTTTTCCACATCCAAGCCCCACTGCTTATCAAACTCCGTATCCGTAAAATCCGGTGCTCGCCGCGTGGCCCAAGTGGTTTGCGCGATGCCTTCAAGCTCCAATAAGAACTGCACCGCGGATAGCCCACCGCCAACGACCAACACGTGCTGGCCTGCAAAATCCTCCGCCGCCGAATAATCCTTAGTGCGCAGTTGGCGCCCGCCGAAACTGCTGATGGCCGGAATATAAGGAATATACGGCCTATCCCACGTGCCGGTGGCGTTAACGATGGTGTCCGCGGAAAACTGCTCGCCGGACTCCAACGTCACGAGGAATGCGCCGCGTGTGCCGCGGGGATTGCGCGCGCCGTGTGTGCCGTGCGCGCTGGGCAGGGCACGGACGCTGCGGACGCGCGCCGGGCGGTAGGGACGGAGTTGGAACTTGTCCTCGTAGGCGCCGTAGTAGGCGGCGACTACGTGGGAGGCGGGGGAGGAGGCATCGGCAAGCGGGGCGGGCATGCCCGGCAGATCCGCGATGTTATGGGCCTTGCCCAGTGTCAGGGAATCCCACCGGTGACGCCAGGCGCCGCCGGGGGCGGGGTTGGCATCGATAAGCAAAAAGTCTTGGGCGGGGATAAGGCCGCGGGAAGTGAGCTGCTGGGCAGTTGCCAAGCCTGCCTGGCCCGCGCCGATGATGATGCTGAGGTAGTGCTCCACCGTGCCATTGTAGCGGGGGTGAAAAATCCGCCTTATGTTGTGGCTCACTACATGATAGGTAATGTACTTTTTATCTGCGCGCTCGCTACTCGTGAGCAGCCTGCCATAATTGCACAGCTAGAAAGGATTCCCATGGAAGATTTTTCCGCTTATACGCTCATGCTGGACGTGGGTTGGATTTCCTTACTCATGGTCATCGGCAATATTTTGCGCCACCAAGTGAAGTTCATCTTCCAGGACTTATTGCTGCCTGCCCCCATCACCGCCGGCCTGCTTGGTCTGCTGGTCGGGCCCAACGTGCTGGGTTGGATCAACTTCTCCGATAACCTCGGCGATTACACCTCCATCCTCATCGCCGTGGTCTTTGCCTCGATGGCGTATTCCATGGAGGTTGGCGGCAACATGGGCAAGGGCGCGCGCAATATGTGGGGCTATTCCACCATGATGTTTACCGGCCAGTGGGGCCTTTTCATCGTGCTCGGCCTGCTCTTCTTCGCCCCAGTCTTTGATACCCCCAACTGGTTCGGCATGATGCTGCCGGTTGGCTTTACCGGTGGCTTCGGCACGGCCGCCGCTGTGGGTGGCGCGCTGGAGGGCGTCGGCGCCGATGCGGCAGCGTCCCTGGGCTTTACGTCTGCGACCGTCGGCACGCTGGCCGCGATTATCGGCGGTGTCATCGCTGGTAACTGGGGCATCCGCAAGGGCAAGGTGTCCTACGTGCCCAAGGAACTGCCTGAGGAGATTCGCCGCGGCTACATTAAGAACCTCGATGATCGCCCCTCTCTCGGCCGCGCGACCACCAACCCTTCTTCCATCGAGCCGCTCGCGCTGCACTTCGGCTTCATCATTCTCACGGTCATGACGGCTTATGGCGTCAATCAGGGTATTTCCAGCATTTGGGAAAACGTTTCCGTCCCGCTCTTTGCGATGTCCATGGTTATCGGTCTCCTCTTTCGCGCCATCATGAACTTCGTCGGCGCCGAGGACTACCTGGATAAGGATTCCGTATCCTCCATCTCCGGTGCCGCTACCGATTACCTCATCGCCTTCGGCGTGGCCGCCATCGTTCCTGCCGCTATCGCTTCCTACTGGCAGGCGCTGCTCGTTCTGTTCATTCTGGGCACCATCTTCTGTACCTTCTTCTTGATGTGGTTCCCCGCCGAGTTCTTTGGCGAGCGCTGGATCGAGCGCGGTATCTTCGGCTGGGGTTGGGCGACGGCCACCGTGGCTACCGGCATCGCCGTGCTCAAGATCGTCGACCCGAAGCTGAAGTCCGGCACGCTTTCCGAATACGGCATGGCCTACATCGGCTTCGGCCCGTTCGAGATTTCGTGGACCATCATCGCGCCGATGGCCGTGATGTACGGGTTTACCGGCGCGTTCGGTGCCGTCTCGCTGGCCATTTCCATCGGCGTGTACTTGACGTTCAAATTCATGGGCTTGCTTCCGCCGCGCGGCACGATTTTCAAAGAGGGCATTGGCCACGTGGGCCAGAAACAAGAAACCTAGCCTTCACAAATTCACTCTGTGCAAGCCGGGCTCCCACACTTCTGCTGTGGCGGCCCGGCTTTGGCGTGCCGCCAATTCGCTTGCTTGCCGATGCCCCTTTCAGCCCCACCTCGATTACACCGTGCTCTCCACTCTTGGGGCGGCCGGGCTTCGGGAGGGCTGTTGTGGCAGAAAACGGGAAGTTGAGCCGGGGGGACTCAAAAAATTTGGGTTGAGTGGAATAGGCTCAACTTTATGTGCGTTATACCTAGTGAATCCTTAAAATGGACGAATAAATCTTAGAAGGAGAAACGTACACATGAGTTCTTTTAACCCCACCACCAAAACACAAGAGGCTCTGCAGGAAGCCCTGCAGACCGCTTCCGCGAATGGCAACCCGGATATCCGCCCGGCGCACCTGCTGGCGGCCATCCTTGGGCAGGAAGGCGGCATCGCCGCGCCAGTGCTCAAGGCCACCGGCGTTGACCCGGATACCGTGCTGAAAGAAGCGCGCGAGCTGGTTAACTCTTATCCCAGCGCCGAGGGTGCCAATATGTCCAACCCGCAATTCAACCGGGATGGCTTAAACGTACTGACCAAGTCGCAGGAATTGGCGGGCGAGCTTGGCGATGAGTTTGTGTCCACCGAAGTCCTCCTCGCCGCCATCGCCGGTTCGAAGACCGACGCCGCCGAGTTGCTGACCGGCCGCGGCGCAACCTACGACGCCATCAAGGGCGCCTTCCCCTCCGTGCGCGGGGCCGCCAAGGTGACCTCGGAGAACCCGGAGGACCAATTCCAGGCCCTGGAAAAGTACGCCACCGACCTCACCGCGCGGGCACGCGAGGGCAAGATCGACCCGGTCATCGGGCGCGATCAGGAAATCCGGCGCGTCGTCCAGGTGCTTTCGCGCAGGACGAAGAACAATCCGGTGTTGATTGGTGAACCGGGCGTCGGCAAGACTGCGATCGTTGAGGGCCTGGCCCGCCGCATCGTGGCTGGCGACGTCCCTGAGTCCCTAAAGGGCAAGACGCTTATCAGCCTGGATCTCGGTTCCATGGTCGCCGGCGCCAAGTTCCGCGGCGAGTTCGAAGAGCGCCTTAAGGCTGTGCTGGATGAAATCAAGCAATCTGAGGGCGAAATCATTACCTTCATCGATGAGTTGCACACCATCGTCGGCGCCGGCGCTACCGGCGAAGGCTCCATGGATGCCGGCAACATGATTAAGCCCATGCTGGCCCGCGGCGAGCTGCGCCTCGTCGGTGCCACCACGCTGGATGAGTACCGCAAGTACATCGAAAAGGACGCCGCCCTCGAGCGTCGTTTCCAGCAGGTCTATGCCGCAGAGCCGTCCGTAGAAGACACCATCGGTATCCTGCGCGGGCTCAAGGAGCGCTACGAGGTGCACCACGGCGTGCGCATCATGGACTCCGCCTTGGTGTCTGCGGCGGAGCTATCGAACCGTTACATCACCAACCGCTTCCTGCCGGACAAGGCCATCGACCTAGTCGATGAAGCCGGCTCCCGCCTGCGCATGGAAATCGACTCCTCGCCGCAGGAAATCGATGAGCTCGAGCGCATCGTTCGCCGCATGGAGATCGAGGAGCTCGCGCTGAAGAAGGAATCCGACGCCGCCTCCAAGGACCGCCTGGCCGCCCTGCAAGGCGAGCTCGCGGACCAGCGCGAAAAGCTCGGCGAGCTCAAGGCGCGCTGGGCCAACGAGAAGAAGGCCATCGATGACGTGCAGGATATTAAGGAAGAGCTCGACGATCTCCGCCGCCAAGCAGAAATTGCCGAGCGCGACGGCGACCTCGCCCTAGCTTCCGAAATCAACTACGGCAAGATCCCGCCGCTGGAAAAGGACCTGGCAGCAGCCGAGGAAAAGGCCGCCGCCCAGCGCAATACCATGCTGGATGAGGAGGTCAGCCCGGATACCATCGCGGAGGTCGTCTCCGCGTGGACTGGCATTCCCGCCGGCAAGATGCTGCAGGGCGAGACCGAGAAGTTGCTGAACATGGAATCGGTGTTGGGCAAGAGGGTCGTCGGCCAGCGCGAGGCCGTCACCGCCGTTTCCGATGCCGTGCGCCGCTCCCGCGCGGGCGTGGCTGACCCGAACCGCCCGACCGGCTCCTTCCTCTTCCTCGGCCCTACCGGCGTGGGTAAGACGGAGCTGGCTAAGGCGCTGGCGGACTTCCTCTTCGATGATGAATCCGCCATGGTGCGCATCGATATGTCCGAGTACGGCGAGAAGCACTCCGTCTCCCGGCTTGTCGGTGCCCCTCCGGGATACGTCGGCCACGAGGCTGGTGGTCAGCTCACCGAGGCCGTGCGGCGTCGGCCTTATACGCTCGTGCTTTTCGACGAAGTGGAAAAGGCCCACCCCGACGTCTTCGACGTCCTCCTCCAGGTCCTGGATGAGGGGCGGCTTACCGATGGCCAGGGTCGCACCGTCGACTTCCGCAATACCGTCATCATCTTGACGTCCAACCTGGGCGCCGGTGGTACGAAGGACGAGACCATGGAGGCCGTGAAGAGGGCCTTCAAGCCTGAATTCATCAACCGCCTCGATGATGTGGTGATGTTCGAGCCGTTGTCGGAGGAACTGCTGCGCGGCATCGTGGACATCCAGCTGCGCGGTCTTACCGAGCGCCTGGAGGCCCGCCGCCTGACGCTGCAGGTATCCGATTCCGCCAAGTCCTGGTTGGCCGACCGCGGTTATGACCCCGCCTACGGTGCCCGCCCGCTGCGCCGGACCATCCAGCAGGCTATCGGTGACAAGCTGGCGAAGAAGCTTCTGGCTGGCGATATTGCCGATGGCGATACCGTCCACGTTGACGTCGCCGATGGCGGCGCGGAGCTGGACATTTCCGCTCGCTAAATTACCGGGCGAAAAATAATGCTCATGCCTTTAGACTGGAAGGCATGAGCATTTTAGTTTCCCCGCAGGAACTCAAAGAATCCATCTACCACGGCGATCGTTTCACCCTCCTCGGCACCCACTGGCAGCCCAAGACGGGCCAGAGCTTCATCGATTTTGCTTCTCTGCACATTCCCACTGCACTTTTTGGCGATACCGGCGCGGCCTTCGTCGGCCTTCCTGGCCCGCGCAATGGCCGCAATCCGCTGCCTGACGAAGATAAGCTGCAAGCCTGGATCCGCTCTTGGGGCCTGCAGGAAGACCGCCCCGTAGTGGTCTATGACGAAGGCCGCGGGCTTTTTGCCGGTCGTGCGTGGTGGACGCTGTGGTGGGCAGGCCTGACTGATGTGCGCATCCTCGATGGCGGTCTGGCAAACTGGCTCGCGCACGGTTACCAAACCCTGACGGGCCCGGGCAATATCGCGGTCGGCTCGAAGTTTGAGGTCACTCCCGGTCAGCTGCCTACCGCTACGATTGATGACGTCCGCAAGCATGAGGGTGTGCTCATCGATACCCGCTCGAGCAACCGCTTTGCCGGCCGCCGCGAGAACCTGGACTTGAAGGCGGGCCACATCCCCGGTGCGGTCAATGTTCCCGAGCGTCTCTTCCACAACGATGGGGTGCGCACGTTGAAGACCCCGGATGAAATCCGTGAGGTGCTGGCCGCGGCTGGATTGACCCAGGAAAACACCAAGGACGCAATCATCTATTCCGGCTCGGGCAACCACTCCGCCCTGGCACTCGCGGCGATGGAGGACGCAGGATTTACCGGCCTGCGCCACTACATCGGCGGCTGGTCGCAGTGGTCTGCAGACCCGACCAACCCGGTGGAACGCGGGGATAGGACTTCGGTTGACGATTAATTCCAATTAATCGCTCCGACTTCGACTGGTACCGGCACCGTGGGGTGCCGGTACCTATTATTATCGGGAGATGATGGCTTCTTTACTCCTGATTTTCGCACTCGT
This sequence comes from Corynebacterium sp. KPL1814, assembly GCF_000478175.1. Taxonomy (GTDB): domain Bacteria; phylum Actinomycetota; class Actinomycetes; order Mycobacteriales; family Mycobacteriaceae; genus Corynebacterium. The sequence continues at coordinate 182,224 of NZ_KI515777.1, read as the reverse complement.
GCTCGGCATCGCCGGTGGCTTCTTGCTGTACTACGACCGCACGCAGCGCGCAGCCGATGCCCAGCGTGATACTGCATCCCAGCGCGACCGGAAAGACTGGGACACCTGGGAAGACCAGGATGCGCCTTCCCACGCACGCCCCGAAACTAAAGAGGAAACTGAAGAGGATGCGGAAGACGCCGCAGGCTCTGAGGCCGTTACAGATCCTGAGAGCGAAGGCAGTACTGAGGCCCACCCCGGTTTCGAGGCGAAGTACTCGCCGTCCCCCGATGTTGAATCCGATCCTGATTCCATTCGCTCTTCAGGCCGCCACCATCGCACGGTAGGCGATTCGGACCGCAGCGGTGACGACAGGGCGAGTGAGGATAGCGCCAGTGACGCCAATGCCAGCGACGAAGCCAGCGCTAACGACTCCGAGGCTGTTTCAGATAATGGCGTTGTAAAAGGCGACGCCTCCACCGCAACCACTGCTGCCTCTACCTCCGACACCAATGCAGCAGCACCCGCATCCGGTTCTGACAGCGTCAACAGCTCCGACAATGTCGGCAGAACTGGCAGTGCTGTCCGTGCCAACACTGCAGGCAACACAGAAAAGACGTCGGAAGCTGGCGCAGATTCTGACATTAACCAGGATGCGGACTCAGACGCAGAAACGGAATCGGGTGCGGATAACTCCCTCGAAGAGGCAGGCCAAGAGGGGACTGAAGAGCCACCGGAAGGTCACGCAAAGCCTAAGCCGGTAGGGCGGCCGCGGCCGCTTATCCCTGGCACCATTCGTCGGGAGCGCAAGAACTGGGCGGAGACCCGGGGTTTTGAGTACATGAAGTCGGACCAGTACCTTGTCGATGAATGGACAAGGGGAGTGGCCTCCTCCGGCGCCGCGCCGAAAGACATCGTTGCCGGCAACGTGTATGGCCACGAAATGTTGCTGATGGATATTGACGGCGTCAATGTGATGGCGATGCGGACGGGAGCGGCATCGGATGTGGTCGTTGATTTTCAGCGCTTCGAAAGTCAAGAGGCCGAGATGTCCGAGGACCTGCTATTGGCCATGCGCATCGAGGGTTTCGATGTATATTCCTCCGATCGCGGTGTGACGGAGCGGATGGTAGACGAACGCGTGCGCATCGCGCTGCAACGCATGCCGGAGGTGGTCTCGGCGCTGTGGCTGGAAACCGAATGGGTTTTGGCACAAACCACCAAGCACTCGCGCACCGCGGATTGGGAGGCAATGCTGCCGCCCCTGGCTTTACTTGCTGATGCCTCCCGCGTCCTTCCGCCCCGTTCCTCCTCCGTGCATACCATCCACCTTGAGGACTTGGACCCAGCCAGGGAAATCCCCGCCGCGCCTGCGGTAGATGCGGTGGGTGGAACAGCGTCGGCGGGGCAGCCGGAGTTTTCCCGGCCGATCATCCAGCGGCCGGAGGAACCGTTGGATATGCCCTCGCGCACGTACTCCGAGACCCGCGGCCCAGTTGAGCACACGGCGATTGGGGCCGACGAGGTCGATGCCATTGCCGATGGCAATGAACGCCCCACCCCCGACTCAGGTACCGCCCGCCTGCCGCGCCAGCAATTCGGGGAGGCTTCCATCTTCGACGACGCTTCCGATGATGCTTTTGGTGACGACCTCGGTGACGCGGCCAAAGACTCGTCCACCGGCTCAACCAGAAATTCTTCTCGAGGCAGCTCCCAAGACGCCAGTGGCCCGGCCGCTGCACGGGAGAAAGAGGATACAGACCGCCGTGACGATTCCGGGCCACAGCAGGGGGAGTAGCCTAGAATGTTGCGTTGGCCCATGTAGCCAGGACTTTCCTCATGTGCCGAAAATCTCTAAAGAAGGAGCAATGCGATGACTGAAGTGCAACTGCAAGAAGACAAGAAAAAGCGCCTCGCGGAACTGGTCAAGGAGCTTGCCGTTGTGCACGGCAAGGTGACTTTGTCCTCGGGCAAAGAGGCCGATTACTACGTTGATTTGCGCCGTGCGACCTTGCACCACGAAGCCTCCCGCCTCATCGGGTCCTTGCTCCGCGAGCTCACCGCCGATTGGGATTTCGCGGCCGTGGGAGGACTAACCCTTGGCGCGGATCCGGTAGCGACCTCCATCATGCATGCCGAGGGCCGCGATATCGACGCCTTCGTCGTACGCAAGGAAGCTAAAAAGCACGGCATGCAGCGCCGCATCGAGGGCGCGGATGTGACCGGAAAGAAGGTGCTGGTGGTCGAGGACACCACCACGACCGGCAACTCGCCGCTCACGGCAGTCGCCGCATTGCGCGAGGCTGGAGCAGAGGTGGTCGGTGTGGCTACCGTCGTTGACCGCGCTACCGGCGCCGAGGACGTCATCTCGGCCGAGGGCCTTGAGTACCGTTCTTTGCTTGGCTTGGATGACCTTGGGCTCGCGTAACGAGGTGGACCAGGCACGCCAGGCGGATCCGGTTGGGCAGGCCGAGAGTTCTGCGCAACCAGAGCAGCAGGAGCAGCGAGAGCAGCGAGAGCAGCGAGAGCAGCCCGAGGAGGCGAAGGGTCCGACCGAATGGAACGAGGGCCGCCACGGCGTGGGGCCCTGGGAAGGTCCCTGGCCGGAAGGCCCGGAGGCGGACAAATACGATCCGGAGCTCCTGCGCGAGGGCGACCGGCGCAATGTCGTCGACGCGTATCGGTATTGGCGAAGGGAGGCGATTAAGGGGGATATCGATAAGCGGCGGCACAGCCTGCATATCGCCATCGAGAACTTTGAAAATGACGCCAATATCGGCACCGTCGTGCGCACCGCCAACGCCTTTGCCGTCGATACCGTCCACATTGTGGGGCGGCGCCGGTGGAACCGCCGCGGTGCCATGGTGACAGATAGGTATCAGCATCTGCGGCATCATGAGAGCGTCGATAAGCTCATTGCCTGGGCAGCCGAGGAAGACCTGACGGTCGTGGCCATTGATAACACCCCCGGTTGCGTGCCCCTCGAAACCGCCGAACTGCCGGAACGCAGCCTGCTGCTATTCGGGCAAGAAGGCCCCGGCGTCAGCGCCGCCGCGCAAGATGCCGCCCTGATGACCTGCTCCATCGCGCAATTTGGCTCTACGCGGTCCATCAACGCGGGCGTGGCCGCGGGCATCGCCATGCATACTTGGATCCGGCAGCACGCCGATCTGCACAATTCCTGGTAAGAGACCGTTACACTAACTGTAATAAACCTTGCTACTGGAGTGATAAAGAAATCGTGGAAGAAAAGTGGGCCCACCGCGCCGAACTCGCGGAAACCGCCATTGATGAGCGCCATGCGCATTCCGTATGGGGCCTGCCGCGAACCAACCTCGCCATCGTCAGCTGGCCGCCCACCACGAAAGAAAAACTCCTCGTGCACTGGCACTACTGGTGGCAGGCGCACTACCTCGATTGCCTCGTCGATGCGGCGGAGCGGAAGAATACTAAGGCCCGCCGCCAGCGCATCCTTGACACCATGCGCGGGATTCGCGTGCGGAATCTTGCGCAGCTGACCAAGAATAAGTACTTCGATGACAAAGCCTGGCTCGCCCTCGCTTTCGGGCGCGTGGGCAAGGTAAAGAAGATGAAATCGCCCAAGGCGTTGGCGTCTTTGCAGGGCAATATCACCGAAGGCCTCGATGACTCGCTGGGGATATTGCCGTGGCGCGACGGAGAGAACTTCATGAACGTGCCGGCCAATGGCCCCGGTGCCATCATGCTCGCGCGGATGGGCGATATCACCGCGGCCCGCCGCATCGTTGACTGGGTCTACGACAACTTGGTCAATGAAGATGGCTTCATTATGGACGGCGTGCGCATGCGCATGGACGGCCCCGAAATTGTCAAACAAGTCCACCCGTACTGCCAAGGCGTGATGTTGGGGGCATGCCTGGAGATTGTGTTGGCGATGCGGGAGGAGTCGAGCATCGGCAAGCTGGAGCAGATCGACAGCGTCTACGAGGCCGAACTGGCATCCGGGATGATGAGCTACATCATTAAGATTCGGGGCCTAGTGCAGGCTATTGCTTCCGGGATGGCGACTCCCTCCGGCGTCGTGGATTGGGAGACCGGTGATGGTGATGGCGGCCTGTTTAAGGGCATTCTGATGCGTTATCTTGCCGATGTTGCCGTGCGGTTGCCCGGGGACTCGCCCGCGAACCGGGCCACCAAGAAGCTGGCGACCCGGATGGTGGTGGCGTCTGCCGAATCCGTGTGGGAGCACCGGCTCGAGGTCGATGGCCTGCCAATTTTTGGCTCTGACTGGACTGCCGATGCCCGCCTTCCACACAACTACGGCTTCGGGCACACGACCGTGAGTGAAAAGATGGGAATCATTCGCGTGGATGAGCGCGACCTATCCGTGCAGCTGTCTGGTTGGATGCTTCTGGAGGCGTGTGCTCGGGTGGCTCGTGACCTGCATAAAACATCGGGTCGCGATTAACCGCGTTTAACCGTGCTGTTAAACACCTTGCGCGGGGTTTGTCGTGTGGGGGGCGCGTCATTTTTGAGAGTTGGGTAGTAAACACAGGAAATGTCACACCAATTTTGCGGCGGGATTCCGGAAATGTGGGCATAATTGGGTGTTGGAACGTGTTTGACCGCAATCCCACTTAAGGATGGAATTTCATGCCAATTGCAACCCCCGAGGCGTATAACCAGATGCTGGACACCGCGAAGCAGAACGGCTTCGCATTTCCAGCCATCAACTGCACCTCGTCTGAAACGATCAACGCAGCACTGAAGGGCTTTGCCGAGGCAGAATCTGACGGCATCATCCAATTCTCCACCGGTGGCGCAGAGTTCGGCTCTGGCCTCGCGGTCAAGAACAAGGTTAAAGGTGCTCAGGCCCTAGCCGCCTTCGCACACGAGGCAGCGAAGCACTACGGCGTCAATATCGCCCTGCACACCGACCACTGCCAGAAGGAAGTTCTGGACGATTACGTTCGTCCGCTGATGGCTATTTCCCAGGAGCGCGTCGACCGCGGCGAGAACCCGCTCTTCCAGTCCCACATGTGGGACGGTTCTGCTATTCCGATCGATGAAAACTTGGTCATCGCCCAGGAGCTTCTGGAGAAGGCGAAGAAGGCACACATCATTCTCGAGGCAGAGATTGGTGTTGTCGGCGGTGAAGAAGACGGTGTCGAGGCCAAGGCCGGCGATAACCTGTACACGACCCCGGAAGACTTTGAAAAGACCATCGATGCACTGGGCACCGGCGAGAAGGGTCGCTACCTGTTGGCCGCTACCTTCGGTAACGTGCACGGCGTCTACAAGCCGGGCAACGTGAAGCTGCGCCCCGAGGTTCTGCTGGAGGGCCAGAAGGTTGCGCAGAAGAAGCTCGGACTGAGCGAGGGCGAGCACGCCTTTGACTTCGTTTTCCACGGCGGATCCGGCTCCGAGAAGGAAAAGATCGAAGAGGCACTGCGCTACGGCGTCATCAAGATGAACGTGGACACCGATACTCAGTACGCGTTTACCAACCCAGTGGCTCGCCACATGATGGAAAACTACGACGGCGTGTTCAAGATTGATGGCGAGGTAGGCAACAAGAAGGTCTACGACCCGCGCTCCTACCTTAAGAAGGCAGAGCAGGGTATGTCCGAGCGCGTCATCGAGGCATGCCAAGACCTCCACTCCGTGGGCAAGACCACGGCCAAGTAGGACGAGTCTTAACCAGCTCCATGCTGAGCTGAAGCCGAAGGCGCGGTCGCGCCGTAGGCACAACGAAGTAGCCGCTTCCCCCTGTGCGGGAGGCGGCTTTTCCTATTTCTGGTCCCATTTCTGGACCTATCGCTGGGCCTGTCTGCGGGGTGCGAGGATGCGGCGGGGTCTTGCCGGAGATGCGCCAGAGCAGGCAGGTATGCCAGATCAGCCAGACAAGGTGTACGAGCGAGATTGGGCAGAAATATAGGCTGGCAGGCTGGGAGGACACGGCAGGCCCGGCAATCCCAGTGGCCGAGGCGGACTAGGCAGACCGGCCGGAGCGGACTAGGCAGACCGGCCGCACTGGGTGGGTCAGGTGAGGGCTAGGTAGAACTCCTCGTTGGTCGTGATGAATGGGCGGGTGAGGGGATAAAGCGCGGATTACCGCTCCACGGCGGGACCCAAGCGATGCGCCCCTTGATGCGAACCATGCGTCCGCGTGCGGTGGGGCGGGAGTCATCATCTTGATTCACCGCATTGTGATGGGCACACAGCGTTACGAGGTTTTCTTGGTTTGTGGGGCCGCCGGCGGCCCAGGCGGTGAGGTGGTGGACTTGGGCGTCATCGGCAGGCGTGGAGCAGCCGGGCCAAGCGCAAATGGGATGTTCCGCGCGGGCTAGCATGCGCTGTTTCCAGCTGGCCATGCGCTCGGTGCGGTACAGGTTTACCGCGCCGTGCTCAGGATGGACCAAGCTGACGTAACCACGCTGGGCGAGGGTGCGAGCGACGAGCTGGGCGCCGGACATGCGCGCGCCGTTGGAAAGCTGAAGCATGATGTCATCGCCCTGGCCAGCGGAGATGCGGTCAAGTTGGTCAAGGGTGATGATCACGTTGGTATGCACCGCGGGAAGCGCGCCGGGATTACCCTCGAGGATGACCTGTTTAGCTGCGGCGAGCGGGTTTTCCTTATCCACGGAGGCGAGAACGCCCTTGATATCCGCGATATCAGTGGGATCCGCGGTAATGGAGATGGTGTGGGGTCCATCGGGGCGTCGGGTGTAGCGGACGCCGTGGGAGGGCCGCTTGGTGGGGTTGAGTTGTTTGAGGCGCTTCTTCGCGATTGCTGGAATCAGGTGAGCTTCTGCGCGGCAGAGCTCCAGGCGGAGATCCCAACTGCGGTTGGTGTCTTTCACGCGGCGGGTGAAAGACTCGATGCTTTCAAGGACGGCAAGGTCGTGGCCGCGAGAACGAGCGGCCTCGCAGGCGAGGCGCTGCTTGCGGCTATTGGAGGTACGACCGAAATATGTGTGCTGGAGGCGGGCGAGTTGCGCGGCGAGGAGTTGGCTGGCGCCGGCTTCGATGAGCTGCTGTTCGGAGCATCCCTGAAACTCGGCGACGAGATCCACACCGCGACGGCAAAGTTGCAAAAATTCTGTGTTCACGGCTCCTGACCGTAAAAGCGGCATGGGTATGCGGCAATGGATACGTAAGGCGAAGCGGCGAATCTGTGGAATTCTCGCGCTGCGGAGGTCGCTGTCACGCAGATATAGCAGGGTTATCCACAACCTGGCGCGGGCCGGGATGCGGGTATTCGGGGGCGGTGGTAGACAGCGTTCTTCTATGCTGGAGGACATGTCGGAAGCGAAACAAAGAGTCTCAACGAGGCAAATGCTGCGGGTGGTGGACCGTTCAGTATTATCGCGTCTGCAACGCATCCGTTCGCGCTTCGTTTATATAATCCAGGCCACCGTCGGTGCCGCTTTGGCGTATTGGGTGGCTAGCTCCCTCTTTGGGCATCCTCAGCCGTTCTTCGCGCCTATTTCCGCGGTTATCATCCTGGGGCTTTCGGGCGGGGACAGGATGAAGAAGGCATTGGAGATGTCGCTGGGCGGCATCGTCGGTGTAGCCGTGGGCGATTTGCTCTTCCAAGTGGTGGGGCAGGGTCCATTCCAGATCCTGTTCATTGTAGGAGCAGGCCTGGTGGTGGGGTCCTTTATTACGAAATCGCCGCTGGTGTCCAACCAGATTGTTTTTGGTTCCATCCTTATCGCCACGATTTTTCCGCCGACCGAGGGGCCAGGTGGCCTGCACCGGGCCATCGACGCGATGATTGGTTCCGGCATTGGGCTTATCACGATTGCACTGATCCCGAATTCGCCGTTGAAGGAAGCAAGGCGCGAGGTGTCGAAGGTGCTGCGGATTGCATCGAGCATTCTCAATGACGTCACGCATGGCATCCGCGATACCAATCCTGAGATTATTCGCGATGCCCGCGATGCGGTGCGCGGCACGCAAAATGACGTGAATACGCTGTTGAGTGCGGCGCAATCGGGGAGGGAGGCATCGGAAGTATCGCCGCTTTTGTGGACCTCGCGCAGGAGCATTCGGTCCCTAGAGCGCATCTTGTTGCCGGTAGATAATGCGGTGCGTGGGGTGCGGGTGCTATCGCGCCGCGCGCTCGTGCTTACTGAAGACGGCGATACCGTGTCCGAGAAGCAGTTAGAGCTCTTGGAGGAACTATCAGAAATTATCCTCGCGGTGGGAGAGCTGTACGGCCGGCAAAAGCGGGACCACGATGAGGCGATAGAGATACCCGAGCTGGTGCAGCGGCTGCGCTACGTGGGCGGTCAAGCAGGCATGGATCTTATCGAAGAAGATGCGACGCTTTCTGCGTATACGATTCTCGCGCAGACGAGATCCATTGTTGTGGACATGCTGATGGTGTGCGGACTCTCGCGCGAGTCTGCCGTCGCGCACCTGGTTCCTACCTCTACGCACCCGGCGTTCCCGCCAGAGGTTTGGGAACGCAAAGATAAGCAGAAGGGGCAGAATTAGCAGGACCCCGCCCGCATATCCGCCGAGCGGGGCGCCGGTGCGGGGGCCGCGGTAAGAGCCAAGGGAAGTCGGCGTTAGCTGTGAAGGGTGGACTAGGGGCGCGCGATTTGGAGGTCGCGCAGGTGGCGGTAGAAGGTGACGCGGGTGAGGGGGCGTTTGTGGGGGATGGCATCGACAAGCACGCGCAGCTGGGGGCCGCCTGCCTGGACCGCGCGGCCGGTGTGGACGGAATCCGGGTCGAGGCGACCAGGTTTGCGCAGCAGGGAGCGCAGGCGACCTTCGGGCTCAACTGGAGAGGTTGCGCGGGCCGCCAGGATGCCCGGGGCATCGGTCATGGGGACCAGCCGCGCGCCAAAAGTGCCACGGCCGGAGGCGGCGAGGGTGTCATCATCGATGATGATCTCACCGGTAAGCGGGCCGTTGGACCAATCTGAGATGGTCGCAGAGCCGGCGACGGCCTGGCCAGAATCATTGCGGATGAGCGGCACTGGGCGAACCGGGGCTGTGCGGGCGAGCTCGAGGGCCTCCTGTGGTACGGCGGGCAGGCCCCAATTAGCGGCGGCGACCGACTCGCCCGTGGGGATGAACGCGACCTCAGCCCACAGGTTATCGGCGCGCATGAGCCGGGTGATGACGGCGTTCAGCGCCAAATCCGAGCCCGCAACCACGATGCGCAGGCGGTCCTCCAGGTAAGGCTCCTGCGGGGCGGCGGCAGGGGCGCCGAGGTGGCGGACATCGGGCTGCGCGGCGATCTCGTCAAGCGAAGGCGTGGGGTCGTGGGGGAGAAGGTTGGTGGCGGCGGCATCGATAAGCGAGAGCTCCTTGCGGGAAGGAACGGCCGAAAGGTCATAGGCCTCTGCGGGCAAATTAACGTCGGGGGCGCCGCAGCGGAGGAACAAAAAACGCATGCACATCATGCTACGTGGGCTATTGCGGCCAGAAAAGTGTAAGGTAAATGCGTATTTTGGCTTCAATAATGAGGAAGTGACTTAAAAGATGGCAGCGATCGTCATTGTCGGCGCCCAATGGGGCGACGAAGGCAAGGGCAAGGCTACCGATATCCTTGGCGGGAAAGTTGACTACGTAGTCAAGCCGAACGGCGGCAATAACGCCGGGCACACCGTCGTGGTCGGCGGTGAAAAATACGAGCTGAAGCTCCTGCCCGCCGGTATTCTTTCTGAAAACGCCACCCCTGTGCTGGGCAATGGCGTGGTGATTAACCTCGAGGCGCTCTTTGATGAGATTGATGGCCTGGAAGCGCGCGGGGCGAATGCCTCCCGGCTGAAGATTTCCGCGAATGCGCACCTCGTGGCGCCGTACCACCAGACCCTCGACCGCGTACAGGAGCGTTTCCTGGGCAAGCGCGCCATTGGCACCACCGGCCGCGGCATTGGACCGACCTACGCCGATAAGGTCGCGCGCATTGGCATCCGCGTGCAGGATATTTTCGACGAGTCCATCCTGCGCCAGAAGGTAGAGTCCGCGCTGGAGATCAAGAACCAGATGCTGGTGAAGATGTACAACCGCAAAGCCATCGAGGCTGAGCAGATTGTGGAGTACTTCCTAAGCTACCGCGACCGCCTGCGCCCCATGGTCATCGACGCCGAGCTCGAACTGAACGAAGCGCTTGCTCATGGCCAGAATGTGCTCATGGAGGGCGGCCAGGCCACCATGTTGGACGTTGACCACGGCACCTACCCGTTCGTGACTTCCTCGAACCCGACTGCGGGTGGGGCATCGGTTGGCTCTGGCATTGGACCGACGCGGATTAAGACCTCGCTGGGCATTATCAAGGCCTATACCACCCGCGTGGGCGCCGGCCCGTTCCCCACGGAGCTGTTTGATAAGTGGGGCGAGTACCTGCAGACCACCGGCGGCGAGGTTGGCGTGAACACCGGCCGCACGCGCCGCTGCGGCTGGTATGATTCCGTGATTGCTCGCTACGCCACGCGCGTGAATGGTTTTACGGATTACTTTTTGACCAAGCTTGATGTGCTCACCGGCATTGGTGAGATTCCTATCTGCGTGGCTTACGACGTTGACGGCAAGCGTTACGACGAGATGCCCGTTACCCAGTCCGAGTTCCACCACGCCGAGCCGATTTTTGAAACCATGCCGGCGTGGGACGAGGACATCTCCGAGTGCACTACCTTCGAGGAGCTGCCGCAGAAGGCGCAGGATTACGTGCTGCGCTTGGAGGAGCTGTCTGGCTGCCGCATCTCTTATATCGGCGTCGGCCCTGGCCGCGACCAGACCATCGTGCGCCACGATGTCATGAAAGACCAGTAACGGACGTATTTACTGTGATGAGCTCCGCCTAGCCGCGAGCTCATAAAAGTAAGAAGGGGCGAGGTACCTTGGTGAGGTACCTCGCCCCTTCTTTAGGATCCTCGGGGAGCCCCGAGACTACGCCTGTTCAGCCTTAGTAAGCAGCGGTCAGGTTGTCGTAGCCGTTGATCTTGAGTGCTTCCAGCACGCGGTCCACGGCTGCCTGGTCAGTATCCGGGTTATAGGTTTCCGGGAAGGTCAGGTGTGCGCTGTGGTTGTCCTTGAAGTCGATGTTCATGAACTCGTGGCCCAGCTCGTCAGTAGCGAGCGCAAGTTCGCGCTGCACAGCCAACTTACCGCTCTGCAGGATGGGTGCAGAGTAGTCCTGGTCTCCGTTGATTACATCTTCCTTGTCACCGGTGATGCGGCCCTTTTCGGCGTGAGCGCCGGGCTCATCGGACTGGTCAGTGGACTGCTCAGCGTCAGCGGTCTGGGTTACCTCTGGCTCAGCAAGCTGGTCCTGGGCGTCAACTGGGCCGGTGCTGCCAGTTAGAGGCAGTACAGCAGCGATGGCGCTAGCAATAAAAGAAGGAATAGACATTTCCGATCCTTTCTGGGGTTAGTGTTTTAAACCGATAAAAATACTAGCACCGTAAAAGGCGAGTAACTATATGGAATTCAACTTGTTGACAACGCCATTAGTAGAGAATTTAATCACTATTACTAAAATGGAATATCTCTGAGTGAGATCTGCCTATTCGACCTGCATTAACTGAATCAAACTGTGAGAAGCATCAATGGTCTTTGATCGGATGATTTGAAACATAGCTAGCGTGGCTGGCGGTATTGGGTCAAGATCCTTCACTTCTATTAACTTAAGATTATCTAAATGTAAGCTATCGGGATGCCTCCACTCTTCTATTGAACGCTGGAAAATAGCTCTGCTTTGCGATTTTCGAGAACCCGTATTGGGCGCATTTTATCGCTGCACCGTGGTTTTATAAAGTGCAATTTTGTTGAACGGGTGTATGTCTTGAATGTGATGTGTCGAACAAAATGAAATTTTTCTTAACTTTAAATCAGTTTCTTCGATCAGTGCTTGGGGAAAGGTTGGATTATGCTGCGGGCTGACTGAAGTGTAGAAAAATCGAACGTATGGACGTCTGAAGTATGTTCCTGTTGCCAGTCAGAGGACTGGGAAGCATGAAGATGCGATTTACAAATTTCCTGGTGACGGGGGTTTTAAAAATCTGCACGTTTAATCTTAATGGTGTAAAGGCTGAACGTGGATATTGGTGTTAACAGTGTTAATAAATACTGTAACTGTGTTAAAACACGCAGTGTATATTCCTTCGGGCGGCGAATCGCTCTGCATTGAATATCGAACATAGGTTTATTTGTCGAAGGTTTTTCCTCCAAGCGTTCCTTATGTTCTATCCATAGATCGATAAAAACTATTAGTAGATGTATCAACGTTAACAGTTTGGATCTGTTTCATTAAATGTCAGGGATTGGTACTCTCCAAAAGGCACGAATGGCGGCAATCTGAATGGTTGGTAAACCGAGATTCCTTGCTGTGTGTTCAAGTTCATATTAAAACTCTGCACGGATAAAAAGCCGTTGTGCAGTCGGAAGTTGTAAGAATTCGTCCTTTCGAAAAGGGGAAAAATGAGTGGAGTGAGAGATTTCCCTCGTGGAAGGTGGTCGGTTTTAACCGCAGTGCTTGCTGTTATTGCGGTTATCGCTGCCATGGTCACAGTTCCAGGGGCTAATGCTCAAGAATCGGGCGGTCAGGTTGATATCACCGCTAATGATGATTTGGGTAACCCTAATGGAAAGATTAGCGGCGGAGACCCTGAATGGGGTTCGCTCGTCTGGGCGGGAAAACCGCCGAAGGAAGCTAGAAAATATCGTAATTGGGCTAATCCGAAAAACAATGCCGGTTGGGCATGGTGTATCGACATCGGTAAATATCATCCGATGCATCGGACAAATGGGGCACTTTACGATATTGATCAGGCTGGCAAGGTGGAGATCCCCGAAGAGCGTCGTGACGCTGCAATTAATGTGGCCACGAAGATGATACAGGCCTATAAACAAGGCGATAAGGCAACGGTAGCTACCTACTCAGTTTACTTGAGTGCCTTAATTGGTGATCCGTCTGTTCAAGAACGCGTGCACGAGTATATGACTGCCCCAACCGCTGACGAACAGTTAAACGATATTTTTGCACAGACCATGGGGTTCTACCATGGTAGTCTCGAAGAATTTACCCAGCTCACCGGTTTCACGGTTGAAGATTCAGCAGGTTGGCCTTTGGTCCCTGTGTCTGGGGTGGATGTTCCCAAAGCTCCTGAAGATGCCTATATCACCGTAGTGGGACCTGACGGGCGCTTAACAGGGCAAGGTTCATTAGGCGCTACCGGTAGGTTTCAACGTTTGATGCCGCCGGATCAGCCGGGCCTGCCCGATACCGAAGAGGAGCAGCCGGAAGAATCTACGACTCCCGAGCAACCTTCTGAGGAAGAAACCACGGAAGACGAGCCTACGGAGGAAGAGTCCACTCCGAATTCCACCGAAGAGCAACCTTCCGATGAGGAGACCTCGACTGAGGAGACCACTTCCTCTGAGGAACCTTCGACGGAGCAATCCACTACTCAGCCAAGCACTGAGCCTAGCGAATCGACTCCAACTACTAGTGCATCTGAGAAGAAGTTGCAGCCAAAGATTCGCACCAAGGCAGAGTTTGCCGACGATGCTGATCAGGTTGTTGCTGGCGCAAAGGTAAAGGACACGGTTCACTACGAAGATCTGGTCCCGCACAAGGAATACACTCTTGAGGCTGAGCTGAGGGATAAGGCTGGGGACAACCAGGTCGTCGGCAAGGGCAAGAAGACCTTTACTCCAGAACAGTCCTCCGGTGACGTGGACGTGGAGATCACTGTTGACAGTGATCTTAAGAAGCCTATTGACGCGGCAGTCGCCTTTGAGACCTTGACGTCTACTGAGGTTGATGCGGAAGGAAAGTCCACCTCTGATTCTGACAAGAAGAATGTCATCGCTGAGCACAAGGACTTGAGCGACGAGGCACAGACCGTAAATTCCGTCTGGAACCCAGAGATTGCCACCAAGGCTAAGCTGGATAAGGGCGAGACAGTTAAGTCCGGCGCTAAGGTAACCGATACCGTTAAGTACAAGGACTTGGTCCCAGGGAAGAAATACACCCTGAATGCGGAATTGGTTAATAAGGCAGATGAGTCTGTGATTGGTAAGGGTGAAAAGACCTTTACCCCGAAGAAGTCCGCTGGCAAGGTTGACGTGGAAATCACTGTTGACAGTGACGTAAAGAATCCGGTCAAGGCTGCGGTTGCTTTCGAGGAGTTGACCTCTACTTCGGTTAATGCCAAGGGCGAGGAAACTCCTGATGCTGAGAAGCCGAACCATGTTGCTGAGCACAAGGACATTAATGACAAAGACCAAACCGTAAACTCTAAGAAGGACAACAAGCCTTCGGAGTCGTCTTCGTCGGAGACTTCAACGACAAGCTCGAAGCCAAGCACCTCGGAGTCCAACAGCTCTGAACCATCGACGGAGAGCAGCTCGGAATCTGAGACCTCGGAGCCATCGGACTCGGAGACCTCCTCTTCGAAGACCACGACCAGTACTGAGCCTTCAAGCACGACTTCTTCGGAAAAGCCGGAGGAGCCTGCTGATACTTCTGCAAAGCCGGAGATTTCGACGAATGCTGATTTTGCTCAGGGTTCGCATGAGGTTGTTGCTGGTGCTGAGATTGTTGATGAGGTCTTTTGCTCAGGGTTCGCATGAGGTTGTTGCTGGTGCTGAGATTGTTGATGAGGTC
>NZ_KI515777.1:0-166084 GCF_000478175.1 Corynebacterium sp. KPL1814 | reverse complement strand
GAGGGTGAGGACACTCCGGATGCTGAGAAGCCGAATGAGGTTGCTGAGCACAAGGACATTGATGATAAGGATCAGACCGTAACCTCTGATGACTCCGATGTCCCAGGCAAGCCGTCCAAGGGCAAGATTCCTAAGTGGGCCATCCTGATTCCGGGCATTGGCTTGGGAATCGGCTTGGGCAAGATTATCTTCGGCCACCACGATCACGACCACGGCCACCATGATCACGACAAGTCGAAGGATCGTCCTGAGAAGGAGACCGAGGGCCACGGTGAGCACCCAAGCACCGAGGTGAAGGGCCAGGATACGCCGGATAAGGTTGACCAGAACTCCAGCGAAGAGCCTCGCCCCACCGAGGTGAAGGGTCAGGATACGCCGGATAAGGTTGACCAGGGTACCGACAAGGACGATCGTCCGGTCGAGGTTATGGGCCAGGAGCCTGGAAAGACTGGTAAACCGCTACCGTCCGACGCAGGACGTACGAAGATCAAGTCCGTACCGTCCGGTGCGACCGAGCTTGACCCAGGTATGCAGGACTACATTAAGTAGTGTGAGCGTACTGGTCAGGTAACAGGCGATAGCGCCTGGGCACAACATGTCCCCCTTCAGGGTGTCACCGCACACGCTGGAGGGGGCAACCCATCTGATGAACCATCGAGAAGACCACAATGAGGAGATTGGGCAATGTCTGAGGAGACAGGCCGCGAGGAACCCGTAAGCCGGGGTAAGAAGATCGGCTTTATCGTGCTGGTAGTGGCCGTAATTCTGATGTTGATCCAGCTGGCTCTCTACCTCACCACCGGTGGGGAAGATGATGAGGCTAGTGAGGGGGCATCGGAAAGCGTCTCGGCCGTTGACCCCCCGGACGATAGGGGCGATGCCTACGTCGATGATTCCGGTGCGCAGGAGCACGAATTCGAGCCGGCCCCGGGCCAATTCGAAGGCTTCGAAGGCATGTCTGTGGGCATCGACGGTGAGTACGCCGCCGTGGACCCAGTGCAGGTAACTGACCAGGGCGTGCTGCTGCCGCCACACGATGTCTCCCGCTTGGGCTGGTATTCCGCCTCGGCCGTGCCTGGCGATGCCGGCAATGTTGGCTCCAGCGTGATCACCGGCCACGTGAATTACCAGGGCCAGGGCACCGGCTATGCGGAGAAATTCACCCGGCTGCAGGAAAACCAGGAATTCACCGTGGTCATCGATGGTGAGGAGCGCACCTTCCGTGTGACGGAAAAGCCGTACCGCCTGCCCAAGGGCGGGGATTTCCCGGACGTGGTTAATGACACGGACGGTACCAACCGCCTGGTCCTTATCACCTGCGGCGGCAAGTTCGTCGGCGGTGCGCTGGGGTATGAGGACAACATCATTACCGTGGCAGAGCCAGTAGATGCCCCGGTTCCACCAGAGGCACCCCAGGCCTAGCAGTCTGCTTTAGAGCCCAACGAGCGCCCGGTTCGAGGATGAAAATCCTTGGCCGGGCGCTTGCGTTTATGCACTTCACGCATGTGCGCCCTGGGTGTGGCGGGTATCTATGAAATAATTTGGGGAAGTATCTGCTGCTCGGAGCGGAATCAAAGGAGCAAAGTCATGGATATTCCAGGCAAAATCGCCGGTCATATCGGCACGCCGCTGACGGGCAATGCCACGAAGGTATTGCTGCTCGGCGCGGGCGAGTTGGGAAAGCAGCTGGCTATTTCCTTCCAGTCCCTGGGCCTTGAGGTGCACGCGGTGGATAAGTACCAGGGGGCGCCGGCGCACCAAGTGGCGCACTATAGCTATATCGCGGATATTACTGACTCCGCGCAGGTATCAGAATTGGTGCAGCAGATTCAGCCGCACTACGTGGTGCCGGAGGTGGAAACCGTCGCGGTAGCGGCCCTCGAGCAGGTTGAGCAGTCCACCGATGCCGTCGTCGTGCCCACGGCGCGCGCCTGCGCGCTCACCCAGGACCGCGAGCGGGTGCGCGCGGTGGCAGAAGATATTGGGCTGCCGACCTCCGCCTACCGCTTTGCTTCCTCTGTGGAAGAACTGGAGGAAGCGGCGACGGAGCTGGGATTTCCGTGCATCGTGAAGCCGGACGTGTCCACCTCGGGCAAGGGCCACATGCTGGCGCGGGATGTGGAAGACGTGCGCGAGGCGTGGGAGACGGTGCGCCGCGTGTCCTCGGATTCGCAGCGCGTGGTGGCGGAGCGCTTCGTGGATTTTGACCTTGAGGTCACGCTGCTGGCCATCCGGTCCATCGATCCGGCCACGGGCAAGCTGGCCACGTGGTTTAGCGAGCCCATTGGCCACCGCCACGAGAAGGGCGATTTGGTTGAGGAATGGCAGCCCACAGGCATGAGCGAGATTGCGCTGGAGAACGCGCGCTCGGTTGCGGCGCGCATCTCCAATGAGTTGGGCGGGCGTGGCGTGTACGGCGTGGAGCTTTTCGTCGCCGGCGATGATGTTTACTTTTCTTCGGTCTCCCCGCGGCCTTCGGATACGGCGATGCTTACCGCCTATACCCAGCGCTTTTCCCAGTTCGACCTGCACGCCCGCGCCATTTTGGGCTATCCCATCGATGCCACGTTGATAACCCCAGGCGCCAGCATGTTCTTGCACGCGCAGGAGCCGCTTGCCGATGTCGCCTTTACCGGCATTGCCTCCGCCCTCCACTACGCCGAGACGGACGTGAAGCTCTTTGGCAAGCCCGATGCCTATAAGGGCCGGCGCATGGGGCTTGTGACCACGACGGCGGAAACGGTGGAAGAGGCCCGCGATCGCGCCGCACTGGCCGCGCATAAGGTGAGCGTGACCTCGACTCCTGGCCTGCTCGCGCAGGGCGGTGCGCGCGGCATCGACCCGCAAGCGGACAATGTGCCCGATATCGAGGTTGTTGAATACGAGGGTGGGGTCGAGCTCGACCCCAAGCTGACCTCAGGGGTGGACGATACCGACTAGCTTCGGGGCGCTGCCGACCGTGCCAGTCGGTGCCTAGTCAGGCCCGCAGTGCAGCGCTGATTAGCGCTGCGGGCCGGCGTGCTTGACCATCTCGTCCCACTCGACGATCTTGATGCGCTCGCGGCCGTGCGGCTCGCCGGCGGCTTGCTCGGCGGCGTTGAGGCGGTGCCAGCCGTCCCAGGTAGTGACGGCGATATCGCGGCTGCTGAGCAGGTCGAGGATATCCTGCGGATCGCGCTTGGTGGCGGAGTCGAGCTTGTCCGCCTTGTAATCCTCAAGCAGCATGCCGGTGGTGTCCTTGGCATCGGATTTAGTATTGCCAATCAAGCCCACCGGGCCGCGCTTGATCCAGCCGGTGGTGTAGAGGCCGGGAAGCTTTTCGCCGTCCACATCGGTCAGGACGTGGCCGCCGTCGTTGGGCATGGTGGCCGTGTCGTCGTTGAAGGGAATTCCCTCGACGGACTGCGGGTGGTAGCCCACGGCGCGGTAGACCGACTGCACGGGCCGCTCGGTGAACTTGCCGGTGCCGCTTACGGAACCATCGCCATTGAGCTGGGTGCGCTCGGTTTTGATGGCGGTGACGTGACCGTCATCGCCAAGCACCTCTACCGGGGACTCAAAGAAGTGGATGTAAAGCTTGTGCGGGGCATCGCCAGGCTCGCGCATGGCGTAGGACTCCAGGGTCTGGCAGACCAAGTCGGTGGACTTGGCGGCGCGGCGGGCCTCCTCGGAAGCCTCGTCGTAGATGATGTCTTCCGGGTCCACGATGACCTCAATAGTGGGGGACTCATCGAGCTCCTTGAGCTCCTTCGGCGTGTACTTGGCCTGCGCCGGGCCGCGGCGGCCAAAGACGTGGACCTCCTTGGCGCGGTTTTCCTTCAGGGAAGCGTAGACATTATCCGGGATCTCCGTCACCAGCAGCTCGTCTGCGGTCTTGGCCAAGATGCGGGACACATCGAGCGAGACATTGCCCACGCCCACGACAGCGACGGACTCCGCGGACAGGTCCCAGTCGCGCTCGAAGTTGGGGTTGCCGTCATAAAAGCCCACGAATTCGCCGGCGCCGTAGTTGCCCTCGAGGTCCTCGCCGGGGATACCCATTTCCTTATCGGCGGTGGCGCCGGTGGCGAAGATGATGGCGTCGTAGTAATCGCGCATCTCTTCGACGGTGATGTCCTTGCCCACTTCGATATTGCCCAGGAAGCGGATGTCTTCCTTCTCCATGATGTTGTGTAGCGACTGCACGATGCCCTTAATGCGCGGGTGATCCGGGGCGACGCCGTAGCGAATCAAGCCAAAGGGCGCAGGCATCTTTTCAAAGAGATCGATCTGCACGTCCACATCGGACTTTACGAGGAGTTCAGAGGCGTAAATGCCGGCCGGTCCGGAGCCGACCACGGCGACACGCATGGGGCTAGTCATTTGTTTAGGGTGTCCTTTCTTTAGGTTTTTCTCACATTCTACGCGGTGGCAGTGCGATAAATGCCACACTGCTCTGAGTTATCTACCCCCAGTTTAGGAGGTTGCGGAAGGGCGGGGGAGGGGGTGATTCACGTACAGTGGAGTCGTCACCACGT
The DNA here is from genome assembly GCF_000478175.1 of Corynebacterium sp. KPL1814. Classification (GTDB taxonomy): domain Bacteria; phylum Actinomycetota; class Actinomycetes; order Mycobacteriales; family Mycobacteriaceae; genus Corynebacterium. Next base: position 161,567 of record NZ_KI515777.1, on the reverse strand, counting down.
GCTAGTAACTGTGATGTACGGCATAATGTTACGGCGCGTGTTCCCAGTGTTCCCGTGACGGTAAAGGAAAGGTAATCCGCATGTCTGCATCCCAGTCCACAGTGTTAAGCTCCATCGGCCGCGGCTTCGAAGGCCTCGATATTCCCGCCTTGGCGGAAAGCCTTGGCGCTGAACTGATCCGCTTAGAAGATTTCGACCCCACCGTGGCGGATGTCTTGGCCAACGCGCCCACCGCTACTGCCGGTGCCCTCTTGGTCCAAGGCACCGGCGAGATCTCCTTCGATGCGGAGGTCGCCGCCGCGCTGGGCCTGCCGCTGGTCATTATCTCCGGCGCCCCAGAGCGCGCCGCGGAGCTGGCACGGCGCAAGGCAGAGTCCCTCGGCGCCACCGTGGCAGGCGTCTTCACTGACCTGGAGGCCGTGCCAGGTGCCTTAAGCGCGGCAGAGGAGACCGCACCCGTCATGTCCGCGGACCTCTTCCAGAAGCAGCTCATTGACCAAGCCAAGACGACTGGATCCCACATCGTCTTGCCAGAGGGCGATGATGACCGCATCCTTGAAGCCGCCGATGCCCTGCTGCGCGATGAGGTTGCCCGGCTGACCATCTTGGGCAAGGAATCCGATGTCCAGGCCCGCGCTAAGGAGCTGGGGCTGGATATTTCGGGAGCCAATATCATCGACCACCTGGAATCGCCGCTTGCGGAGGAATTCGCCGCCGATTTCGCGGAACTGCGCAAGAAGAAGGGTGTGACCCTGGAGCAGGCCCGCGAGACCATGCAGGACATCTCCTACTTTGGCACCATGATGGTGCACAAGGGGCTTGCCGATGGCATGGTTTCCGGCGCCGCCCACACCACCGCCCACACCATTAAGCCGTCCTTCCAGATCATCAAGACCAAGCCGAATGCATCGGTGGTCTCTTCCATCTTCCTGATGGTCATGCGCGGGCGCCTGTGGGCCTTCGGCGACTGCGCCGTAAACCCGAACCCGACCGCGGAACAGCTGGGCGAAATCGCCGTGGTTTCTGCGCAGACCGCGTCCCAGTTCGGCATCGATCCGCGCGTAGCCATGCTGTCTTACTCCACCGGCGCTTCCGGCACCGGCCCGGACGTCGAGCGCGCCATTGAAGCCGTCGAGGCCGCCAAGAAGCTCGACTCCTCGGTCAAGGTCGATGGCCCTCTGCAGTTCGACGCCGCCTGCGATCCCGGCGTTGCCGCGAAGAAGATGCCGGATTCTGATGTCGCGGGTAAGGCCAATGTCTTCGTCTTCCCCGATCTGGATGCCGGCAATATTGGCTATAAGACCGCACAGCGCACCGGCGGCGCCTTGGCCGTGGGCCCCATCCTGCAGGGCCTGAACAAGCCGGTCAATGACCTATCCCGCGGCGCTACCGTTCCAGACATCATCAATACCGTTGCCATTACCGCTATCCAGGCTGGAGAGAAATAAATGTCATACGTACTGGTCCTTAACTCGGGATCCTCGTCCATCAAGTTTCAGCTGGTGGACCCAACCGCTACTGCCACCGATGATCCACTCGTCTCCGGCCTGGTGGAACAGGTTGGCGAGCCGAGCGGCGCTATTACCATCAAGGTCAAAGGGGAAAAGGTCACCGAGGAACTGGAAGTTCCCGATCACTCCTTTGGCCTAAAACGCGCCTTTGACCTGATGGATGATCATCAGGTGGGCCCGAAGGACGTCGATATCATCGCCGTGGGACACCGCGTGGTGCACGGCGGCCGCCTCTTTTCGGAACCGCAGCTCATCGAGGATCAAATTGAATCGATGATCGAGGACCTCATCCCGCTGGCCCCGCTGCACAACCCGGCCAACTTGGACGGCATCCGCGTGGCGCGCAAGATCCTGCCGGATATTCCGCACGTGGCGGTCTTCGATACCGCGTTCTTCAATACCCTGCCGCCGGCCGCAGCGCTCTATGCCATCAATAGCGAGGTTGCTTCCAAGTACGATATCCGCCGCTACGGCTTCCACGGCACCTCCCACGAGTTCGTCTCCCAGCAGGTGCCGAAGATTTTGGACCGCGATCCGGAGCACACCCACCAGATCACGCTGCACCTGGGCAATGGTGCCTCCGCGGCCGCCATCCGCAATGGACGTGCCATCGATACCTCGATGGGCCTGACCCCGCTGGCCGGCCTCGCCATGGGTACGCGTACCGGCGATATCGATCCAGGCATCATCTTCCACCTGGTGCGCCAGGCGGGCATGAGCATCGACGAGATCGATAAGCTGCTCAATAAGCAATCCGGTGTCAAGGGCATTGCGGGCGTCAATGACTTCCGTACGCTGCGCGAGCACATCGATAACGGCGATGAAGACGCGTGGCTGGCGTATAACATCTACATCCACCAGCTGCGCCGCTTCATCGGTTCCTACATGATTGCCCTGGGCCGCGTGGACGCGATTACCTTCACCGCCGGCGTGGGTGAAAACGACACCGAGGTGCGCCAGGACGCGCTGTACAACCTGGATATGTACGGCATCGACTTTGATAAGGAGCGCAACCTCGTCCGCTCCGATGAGCCGCGGGTCATTTCCACCGATGATTCCCCGGTCAAGGTCCTAGTAGTTCCCACCAATGAGGAGCTGGCCATCGCGCAGAAGTCCGCAGACGTTGCCGCCAAGGCGCGCGAGGACGGCCTATTTAAGTAGGTCCTAGAAGGTAGTAATAGGCCGGACCTGGTTGGCCAAGTCCACCAGCGCGTAGCGGTGGCGGCTAAACGGGGCCTGGCGGGCAAGTGCCCGCAGGGTCTCGGCCAGGCCGGTGCGCAGGCCGCGCTGGGTAAAGGCGTACTCGAAGAGATCATTCGGCGAGGACGCCCGCGCGAGATCGGCGTTGCGCAGGAAGTTCAGGCCCGCGGAGATGACGGCGATCTTGATTTGGAGAAAGCGCGGCTCGTTGGTGGGGACTTCTTCGAGGCGTCGGGCAGCGCGGCGAATGCGCGATTCCGATAAATCGTGCACGATGAGCTGCAATACGGTGGTCAGAAGCGCCATGCGGAAGTGACGCGAGGCATTGGGGACCTTATCCAAGGTGGCTACGGACAGCTCCACTTGGCCTTCCGCGCGCAATTGGCGGGCAAGCCCGAAGGCGGAGGACACGGTCGTGGGGTTGGTGGCCCAGACGATGCCGTATAGCCGCATGGAATTAAACCGCAGCGCGCCCGGGTCTTGGGTGACGTGGGACCAGACTTCCGGCTGGCCCTCGAAGGCGGAAGAGGGGAGATCCGCCAAGGTGGTGTAGAGGTTGGAGCAGGCGCGGGCTACGGTGGCATCGATTAGCGATGTTTCACTGTAATCAATCTGCTGCAGGATGAGCTCATTGATGGCCGCGATGGCGAGCTTCGGGGCGGCCTCGCCGGGCAATAAATCGAGGACGGTGGCGAAGTACTCCTGGGCATCGACGTAATCATCGTGCAAGAGCTCGGTGATGCCGGCATACCACTGGTAGCGCCAGTCGCGGCCGAGGCGGTCCTCGATGGAGCCTAGCCACTGGCGGGCCTCGTCGGTATAGCCCAGGTCGATCATGGAGCGCACCACGCCGAGGGGAATCTCGGCGGAATGCTCGTATTCCGGGGTCCGCATGGCCTGACGCAGGGTCTCGAGGGCTTCCTGCGGCTCGGCGTACGAGGTACCTTGTAGCAGGCTGGCGCCGACATCGTCGCGGTCTACCAGGGGCGTCGGCAAGGCGGAGACCACCTCGGGGGCGGTGATTTGGATGGTGCGGTCGATGCCATCGATAAGCTGATCCGTGCGAAAGACCAGGTGTTTGGTGCCAAAGGTGGTACGTTGCGGCGAGAAGAGCGAGTGCTGGGAGGGGTACTGGCGGCCGTCGCGGATGGCGAGCACCTCGCGCAGCACGCCGTAGAGCTGGGTGCGCAGCTCCTTGATGGAGCTAAACCGGCGCTGCGGGTCGCGATGGGTCGCGCGCAACAGCAGGCGGTAGAGGGAGAGAAAGCGGCGCAGCTCCGGCTCCTTGGAGGGGTTGGGGATGCCGGGAAGGAAGACACCGTCCTCGCTGGGCAGCTTGAGGCACAGCGCCGCCAGGGTGCGGCCGATGGTGTAGATATCGCTGGCGATGGACGGCCCTTTGGAGGCAACCTCCGGGGCCTGAAAGCCCTGGGTACCGTAGATAAACCCGAAGGCTCCGATGCCGGAAACCGCGCCCAAGTCAATGAGCTTGACCTGGTCCTCGGTGACGATGATGTTATCCGGCTTCAAGTCGTTATAGACCACGCCGCGCGAGTGCAGATACTCCAGCGCCGGCAGGATTTCCAGGATATAGCCAATGGCAATGTCAACGGGAAGCAGCTCGTTGGGCTGCTTATTGCGCCTGCTTCTTAGCGATGGCCCGCCCACGTACTCCATGACGATGAATCCACCGGGCACGCGGTCATCGTCGATGAAGTTAAAAATCTTGACGATGCCCGGGTGGGTAATGTCTGCCAGAAACTCGCGCTCGGCCTCGGCAGCGGCCGTCTCATCGGCTGACTTTTGGGCCTGCATGCCCTTGAGCACGACCACGCGCCCGGAGACGTAATGGTCATTGGCCAGGTAGATCCAGCCCATGCCGCCGTGGGCGATGACACCGAGGATTTCGTATTGCTCCGCGACCATATCGCCCGGTTCCAGCTGCGGCGGCGGAACTTTCTTGCCCTTGATCTTCTCTGTGGGATCGATAAGGGCGGCGGTGGGATTGGCCGGGGTGATAAACGGCAGGCGTACCATGCCATCAGCAACCGGCCGCTCGGTGCGCTGCGTGCCGCGGCGCTCGCGGAAGGTATCGATTGCCTGCCGGCGCGAACGCTCCGAGGACTTTTCCTGCGCCGTTTTTTCATCGCGTTCGCTCTCGCGCTGGGCGCGGATATTCTCTAGGTCCGCGAGCAGGCTGGAGAGGTGATCCGGGTCGATGGATCCATCGTCGTCTTCATCGTCATCGGCGAAGGGATCGAAGGCTACCGCCGAGGTTCCCGGATCCTCCCGGTGCTCGATGGGCTCGCTGGCGAAAGGGTCATACGCCACGGCCGCCGTGCCCACTCCGCCGGTATCGCCGGCATCGTCGCTCTCATCGGCGTCGTTGCCATTTCGTACGCCCTGAGCCGCGGTGCCCTGGCCCTCTGCGCCCGGGCCAGTCGTGCGCTGGCCCGCAGCGTTTGGGCCAGCTGTGCTGCCGCCCGCTGTGCGCCTACCCGTGGCCTCCGTATCCGGGAAGGCAGCCGCGGGAGCCGTGCCGGAAACCTGCGCCGCGGCGGTATCAACATCAGCTTCGCTAGCGCCTTTATTGCTATTGCCAGCGTTATGAGGAGTGGCAGCCGTATCGACGTCGATGTTGCGGTTTGCAGAGTTGGGGCGAGCAGCGGCGGTATCCGGACCAGCGGGGTCGGCGGCGTCGGCTGTACTGGCTGTGCTGGCCGCGTCAGGGGAGTCGGTAGCGCCGAGGTCGCGGTCCTGGCTGCGGTCTTGGTCAGGGTCTTGGTCGCGGTCAGCGTCGCGGTAAGAAGCCTTGGTGGGCTTTCGGAATTGGCGCTGGGTATCGAGGTTTTCGGGCTCTAGGTACTCGAGCTCGTCTTCGCTGAAATTCGGGTTATGCTTCATGACTTATCTTCCTCGATGTATGTACCCGACGGCAGGGTGGGCTCGTCCAGGTAAGCACCTAGCCACCTGTCAAAGATGTCGGACCACGTCCCGTCGCGGCGGATGCGCTCCAAGGTGGAATTGACCTGGCGCAGCAGCGGGCGGGAGTCATGATCCTTGCTAGGGCGGCGCGCGGCAACGCCGTAATTCTCGGTCTTTAGGGGCTCGCCCACGATGGAGGTATAGGAATCCTGCGCGGCCATGCCGGAAAGCAGGGCATCATCAACCACCACGCCATCGGCCTGGTTGAGCTGCAGCGCCATGAGGCAATCGCCCCAGGAGCGGGTGATGAGGATATCGGACTTGGGGGCGCGCTCGCGGATGGTATCCAGCGCGGTGGATCCGCGCACCCCGCACAGCCTTTTGTCTTCCGCATCATCGATGGAATTCATCCCAGAGCTGGTAAGGACCAGCATGCGGGTCTGCGTGGTCATATAGGGGATGGAAAAGGCCACTTCCTTCTCGCGTTCGGGGCTAATGGTCATGGTGCGCACGATGATATCGACGGTGCCATTATCCAGCGCGGCGGTGCGGTCAGAGGATTCGACGAAGCGGAAATCCACCTTATTGGGATCGCCGAAGATATCGCGGGCAATCTCGTGAGCGATATCGACCTCGAAGCCGCGGACATCGCCGGAGGCGGCATCGCGGTAGCTCAGCAGGTTATTGGAGCGGTCCACGCCCACGATAAGGCGCCCGCGCTTGACGATGTCCGGCACCCGCTCCTTCGCCGTTTTGCCATCCGGCCGGTAGGTGCCTCTGAGTTCGGTATCGTCTTCCTTCTTGGGCGCGGTGCTACCGGCTTCTTCTATGGTGGAGCCCTCCGGCAGCGGCGGGCCGGGGCTGGCATCGAGCGCCTGCTGTTCGGGCGATTCCAGCGGCGGGGCGGAGCGAATATCGCAGCCGGCCAGCGCGAGGACACTGCAGGTGGCAACGATGGCGGTCAGCGGTGCGGTAAGCGGTGCTCGGTAGCGCATTAGAGGTACTCCTGCAGTCGAGGACGAATGCCCAGCCACACCGCGAAGATGGCGCACAGGGTGAGCAGGAAGACGGCGGAGGAGACCGCAGTCATGGCGGTCAGCCCGCGCTCTAGGTAGGTGCGCATGGCGATGCGCGCCTGGCCAATGAGCTCCGAAAGCTCGCTATCGAGCTCGTTGAAGGACTGCGCGGCGGTGGTCTCGCCATCCTCAGGATCGGTGATGGTGGCCTGGTAGACCGCCTCATCGTAGTCGCCCTCGCTCAGCGCCTCCATGAGCTTTTCGTGCGAGTCTTGCCACTTTTCGGTGGCGGCGCGGGCGCTGTGGATGAGCTCGGGATCGTTGACCTCGACGTCATCATCATGCAGCGCGCTTTCATAATCCCCCAGCGCCTTTTCAATGGAATCTACCGATCCGGAAAAGCGCTCGAGCGTATCTTCCTCAGACGAGCGCAGCACCAGCGCGAGTGTTTCTGAGGTGCGCGCCTGCTGCGCCTCAATGCGCGAGGCCGTTAGCGAATCCCACGGGCGCGAGGCGGTTTCAAAGCCTTGGTGGCCGGTGGACCAGGTGGCCAAGTTAGACAGCGCGACCCAGAAAACGGCCAAGAAGAGTAGCACAGTTGCGGTTAAAAAGCCGCGGTTAAACCGGCGGCGCGTCTGGCGCCACAGCCACCACTGCGCCACGATGAGGAAGAAAACCGCGGCCAAAAGGCCAGATAGCGGCACCCACTGCGGCGAGGTGAGCTTTTGCTGCTGCTGGTTGACCTTCGCAGTGGTCAGCTGGAATAGCTCGGATGCCGCCGGCAGGATGTGCTCGCGCATGAGCGAGGAGGCATTGGACATATAGGAGTTAGCCACGGCATTGCCGGCGCGGTGGTTCGAGCGCGCCTTTTCAATCATCGCGGTATAAATGGGCAGCTCGCGCTGGATGAAGGTGACGAGATCGCGCACGCGGGCATCGTCAGGCGTGGTGCCCAGCACGGATTCGGTCGCGGCGATGGAGGCGGCATCGATGGCATCGTTATAGCGTTCGCGATTGCCCTCTGATTCCACGCCGGCCTGCACGAACCCGGTGGTGGCGATGGTATCGGCCACCGATAGCGAGCTATAGAGGTGGTGGGCCGCATTGGACATCGGCTCGGTGGTATTAAGCAGCTCGTCGAGGTCGGAGTGGCGGGCGGCGGAAGACTGGGACATCGATAAGCCGGCGGCTCCCAATGCCACCGTGAGGATCAGGGTGACGGTAAAAAGCTTGCCCGGGGTGGTGGAAGCGAAGTAATAAAATCGCCGCAGCAGGCGCGCCGGGCCCGCAAACCATTCCATGGCCCGGTGGGTCAGCCCGCTTAGGGCCGGGCGAGAGGGCGCGGTAACCTCATCCAGCCAGTGATCGCTGGGGTGAGCGTCCTCTTCGCGCTCTGACTCTACCCGCACTGCCTGCTCAGTCATTTACTTAGAATAACGCCCCCAGTGTGCTAGGCGCCACCATTTACCCGCGTGTGTGGCTAGGATAGAAAATATGCATAACCCTCACAGTGGAGACGGCTGGGCGGCGGGCCCCAGTGGCATTCGCGTATGGGGAAAATTCGGTGCCGCCGGCCTCTTCCTCGTCGCCGGGCGCGAGGTGCTGCTGCAACACCGCGCCGCGTGGACCAATAACGGAAATACCTGGGGGATTCCCGGCGGGGCGCGGGACCTACAAGAAAGCCCCACCCAGGCCGCGCTGCGGGAAACGCACGAGGAATGCGCCATCGCGCCTGCCGATGTCGAGGTGCTCGATACCCAAGTAACGGCCGGGCCCTATCCTCCGGCGGGGGATTTGCCGGGGGAGTGGACCTATACCACCGTGTTAGCGCGCACCCGCAGCGGCCTGCGCCTGCCCACCACCGCCAACGAGGAATCGCACGAGCTGCGCTGGGTGGGGCTGGATGAGGTGGAAAACCTGCCGCTTATCGCGCCATTCCGCCATGCCTTTCCCGCCCTGCGGCAGCGGGTGGAAAAACTGTACCGGTAAAGTATCCAAAATTATGGCACTGTAGTGCTCATGATTGAAGTACAGGGACTGACTAAGGATTACGGGTCTGTCCGCGCCGTTGAGGATCTCACCTTCCAGGTAAAGCCCGGTGTGGTCACCGGCTTCTTGGGGCCCAATGGTGCCGGCAAATCCACCACCATGCGGATGATCGTGGGCTTGGACGAGCCCACGGCGGGCCAGATTCGCGTTAACGGCAAACCCTACCGCGACCTGGAGCACCCGCTGCGCGAGGTGGGCGCGCTTTTGGATGCAAAGGCGGTACACCCCAACCGCACGGCCGCGAATCACCTGAAGTGGATGGCGGCGTCCAATGGCATTCCCGCCTCCCGCGTGGATGAGGTACTGGGGCTGGTGGGGCTTTCCGATGTCGCCGGTAAGAAAGCCGGCGGCTTTTCCCTCGGCATGGGCCAGCGCTTGGGCCTTGCTGGTGCTCTATTGGGTGATCCCGGAATCCTCATCCTGGATGAGCCGGTCAATGGCCTGGATCCAGAGGGCATCCGCTGGGTGCGTCAGCTCGTGCGCGCGCTGGCTGCAGAAGGCCGCACCATTTTGATTTCTTCCCACCTCTTGTCCGAGATGGCCCAGACCGCAGACCACCTCGTGGTCATTGGCAAGGGGAAGATGGTTGCGGATAAACCCACCCACGAGTTCGTCCGCGGCCACTCGCAGTCCTTGGTGTATGTGCGCTCGAACCACCTCCCGGAATTCGGTGAGGCCCTAAAGAAGGAGGGCGTGTCCTTTACCGAATCTAAGGATGAGGAGGGCCGCCCGCGGCTCGAGGTCATCAACCAGACCACCGAGTTCGTGGGAGATCTGGCCTATTCCACCGGGGTGCCGCTGCACGAGCTCACCCTGAAAAGCGCATCGCTGGAGGATGCCTTCATGGATCTCACCGGCGATGCCGTGCAGTATCACGCAGACACGCCTGGTGCCTCGGGCGCGCAGGCAGGCCAATCCGGTGGGTTCGCCCGCCCCAACGAGCAGGAGGTTTAATCCGCCATGTTGAATATCTTGAAATCCGAGTGGATTAAGCTGCGCACCACCCGCTCCTTCTGGTGGACCACCGCGCTATTCCTTCTATTTTCGTGGGGGTGGGCCGGTGTCACCGCTGCGTTTACTGAGCCGCTCGATCCGGAAGCCGTTGATATGGGCTTTCAGCCTATTGGAGCCGAGTTCACCGTCGTATTCCTGGTATCCCTGGGCCTGCCGGTGCTGATGATTCAGGCCATCATGCTGGTGACCACGGAATACCGCTTTGGCACCCAAGCCATTACCTTCATGGCCTCCCCGCGGCGTTGGAGCGTGGCCGTGGCCAAGCTGGTCTTATATGCGGTCATCGCGGCCGTACTGACCTTCATCGGTGTGGTGGGCGCGTACCTGCTTACGGATCTGCTTGCCGATAGCTCCATTTCCGCCACCTTCGACCCCTGGAACGATGAAGTCGGCCGCGAGCAGCTGTGGAAGTACCCACTGGCCGCGGTCCTCGTGGTGGCCTTTGCCCAAGGCATCGGCATGCTCATTCGCCAGACTGCGGGCTCTGTGGCGCTGGGCCTTATTTTGTACTTGGGCGTGGATCAAATCGTCAGCATGATGCCCGTGGTAGGCGATAAGATCGGTAGCTTTATGCCCTTTACCGCTTTCCAGAACTGGCTATTCAATGTCCCAGTGGATAACGCACTGTGGACGGAATCCGCAGGCAGCGGCATCGTGTTCTTCATCTGGACCGCCGTGCTGTGGGCCCTTGGCGTGCTGGTGCTGCACAAGCGCGATGCTTAGGCGAGGGTAGGTCTGTTGTTTGAGACATGACTGGTAACCGGCTGATTGTGATCAGCCGGTTATTTTTATTGGTGGTGGTTAATAGCTCGCTCGGAAAAGCAGCCTTTCCGGATGGGAATCTATCCGAGATCCCGAAGGAAAGGCGCACACCGCAGATTAAAATCTTGGCACCATTAAATATAATTTAAGTATATCGGAAATTCAGTTTAAATATTGTCTATACACTGACAATATTTTTCTTTTTCGTTAGGGTTGGAGGTGAAGAAAAAGAAATTGTGTAGAGCAATTTAGTCAAGTTCATCCGAGGGAGTGGTAAGCGTGTCCAATGAAATGCTTCCAGATTCTGTTGAAAAGTTTGTAGCCCCGACTATCGCGGGCGCAGCATTAGTGGGAGGAGGGGTAGCCGCAACTACCCCTCCAGCCAAGGCGCAAGGACCTATCGGTAACGCTTCTGAAGTGGTTAGCAACATGAAACCTGACGGGGTGCGTGCGCACTCTATTGTTAACGAAGTCAATGCAGCAAGGGCGGATCATGGTTTAAATCCCGTGACAGAAAACCCTGCGTTAAACAATATCGCTCAAGACTGGGCCGACCATTTGGTGGGAACAGGGGATTTGCAGCATCGGCCAAATCACTGGGAAACCTATCCGGATAGTATTCCTGCCGGTGGCGAAAACGTCCTTCAAGCATGGGACGATTTCGCAGATGCGAAGCTGGTGAATATGTGGCTGAATTCTCCCAGCCACAGGAAGATTTTGCTAGACCCAGAAGCGAAAACGGTTGGCACGGGCGTTGCCGTTGGGGCGAACGGTGAGCTTTTTGCCGTACAGAATTTTGGACGTTAAAGCAGCGCCTTTTAATAATCCTCTTCGGAATAGGCGCGATATGATCACTCTTGTATTCCCTAAGCTTTTGATACGCTCTCGCGCATAGGCAATGTCAGAAGCTAGGATCAGGCTTTACAGTAAAAGCAATAGACAAGAGGGAAATCTGCGGAGAATCCGGCGTATCTTTCGCAATTAGTTCCAATAATGAACGCCGAGCCGGAGTCAATTAAGTAGGCTACAAACTCATCTCTGCGGTAACACAGTGCGCGGTTTAATGCGCGGTGTTTTATCCTGGCTCTGCAAAAGAAAGCTTGTGTTTAGGTAGCCTATGAGCGGGCTATTGGGGCATCGGCAAGCAAAGCTTATTGCAGGGCCGAAGTTAGCCGCATGACGTTATCGACGTAGCGGCGGACAAAACCGCGCTGGTTCCACTCCTCGAGGGTGAGCTCATGGCACACCGCGCGGTAATTGGCGGCGAGCTGGTTGAACTGGGCGAGGAGATCGCCTTTGGCCACGAGCATGGTGGTCTCATAGTTGAGGCCGAAGGAGCGCGGATCCATATTGGACGAGCCGAACATGCACAGCGGATTGAACTCCTGGTCATCTGGATCCGTGATGATGAACTTGGAGTGCAAAACGTAAGGGTAGGGGAATTGGTAGATATGCACCCCGGCCTCAAGCAGTGCCTGGTAATACGAGGACTGGGCGTGGTTGACCATGAATTGGTCTGCGGTATCGGAGACATAAAGCTCCACATCCACCCCGCGGTAGCAGGCGGTGGTCACGGCCTCTAAGAGGGATTCATCCGGCACGAAATACGGCGAGCACAGCACGAGGCGCTGCTTGGCGTGATGCACCAGGGAGTTAAACATGCGCAGGTTCGGCTCGGTGGTATAGCCGGGGCCGGAGGGAATCATCTGCAGGTAGTTGGCATCGACGGTTTGGGCATCGTCATAGGGCAGCTCATCTAGCGGGAGGTTCTCGCCGGATTCGGTGTACCAATCCACCGCGAAGACCGCGTTCATGGCGGTGACGATGGGGCCGGATAACTCCACCATGTAATCGATCCAAAAGCGGTCAGTGGTTTTATATTGGCGCTTGATCAGGTTGATGGAACCGATAAAACCTACCTCGCCATCGATGATGACGAGCTTGCGGTGGTTGCGCAGATCCGGGCGGCGGAACCTGCCCTTGTGCAGCTGGATGGGCAGCATGAGGCGCCAATCCACGCCGATCTCTGTCAGTTTGTCCCCCAGCGAGGAATAGCCCTTGTACTTAAAACTGCCAATCTGATCCAGCAACAGGCGAACCTTGACGCCGCGCGCGGTGGCGCGGGCGAGGGCCTGGAAAAATACATCCGTGACCTCGTCCCAGGACTGGATATAGACCTCGATGGAGACGTACTTTTCGGCGCGGTCCACGGCCGCGGCGATGGCGCGAATGCATTCATCATAATCCGCATGCAGGCCCAGATTGTGGCCAATGAGCGCCGGAAAGCCGGTCAGTTCGCGGTTGAGTTTGATGACGGATTCCACCTCCGCCGACAGGATGCCCCTGGGATGATCCGGGGTGCGGGCGGAAATATCCTCAAGGCGTTCATTGGCCTCTTGCTGGATGCGGTGGCGGCGCCGGTTGATATACGGCGAGCCCATGAGCAAAAACAGTGGCAGGCCGATGACGGGCAGCACCAGAATGGCCAGCAACCACGCGGTGGAATTGGAGGGCCGGCGGCCTTCTGGCACGAAGCCGACGGCGATGATCTTGATGGAATAATCAATGATGAGGAAGATCAGCTGCCAGAAGCTGAGATCAAGCGACCAGGTCATTTAACGCACGGAATCGAAATCGGGCAGATCGAAATCTGCACTAAGCGGGCAGTGATCGGAGGTCTTTTCGCCAGCGCGTTCTTCCATGTCTACGTGCGCGCCGGTGACGTGCTTGGCCAGCGGCGGCGAGGCCAGCTGGAAATCGATGCGCATGCCCTCGTTCTTGTGAAAGCGCATTCCCTTGTAATCAAAGTAGGTATAGCGCTGGTCTTCGGTAAAACGGCGCGTGACCTCTTCGAGGCCGGCCTCCTCGAGCATCTGGAAGGCGGCGCGCTCGGGTTCGGTGACATGCGTCTTGCCGCGGAAGGCCTCGATATCCCACACGTCCTTATCGCGCGGGGCGATATTGAAATCGCCGGTTAAAAGCAGCTTGGATTGGGCGCGGCCGGCGGCGTAGTGGGAGAGCTGGTAGAGGAAATCCAGCTTGTAATCGTAGTGGCGGTCCGTAATCTCGCGGCCGTTGGGAATATACAGCGACCAGATTTCTACCCCGCGGATGCGCGCACCAAGCGCCCGGGCCTCGCGGTCCTGGGGCTTTTCAGGGTCCTTGGCAAAGCCAGGCTGGTGGGGGAATCCGGTAAAGACTTCTTCTGGTTCTTCTTTGGAAATGATGGCCACGCCATTCCATTGGTTCAGGCCATGGCAGGTGACATGGTAGCCGGCATCCTCGAAGGCCTCGCGGGGGAATTTATCGTCCTTGACCTTGGTTTCTTGTAAGCACAGCACGTCAATATCGTGCGTGTGGAGAAGATCCAGCGCCCGCTGGATGCGGGTGCGAACGGAGTTGATATTCCACGTGGTGATGCGCATGGATAATACAGTACCGCGCGGGCAATGGCCCGGACTAGTCCAGGCCGCGGCCGGCGGGCTAGGCAGACTTGCCCAGCGCGGGGTTAGTCGCGCAGCTGGGCGTAGATCTGGCGGTGCTGCTCGATGAACCCCAGCTTTTCATACAGGCGAATGCCGGCGGTATTAGATGCCAAGACATCGAGGTAGGCGTGCTTCGCGCCCTGCTCGCGCCCCCAGCGCAGCATGTGCTGGCCCAAGAGGGCGCCTAAGCCCTGGCGGCGATGCGAGGGTGCTACCTCCACGGCAGAATATCCCAGCCAGGCGGTGCCGTCGCCGGATTCGGTGATGGTGCCGCGGGTGATGGCAACGGTCTCGCCGCCAATAATCAGCCGCCCAAAGCCCATCGTGCCCTCGATGCGGGCGCGCAGGTATTCCAAGGCCTGGGCAGGCAGCGCCTGGCCGCGGAAGTGGTACATCTCTAACCACGCGTCATCGGGCTGGTCATCGATGCGGAACTCCGCGCCGCTGGGGTGAGAGCCCGGGACCTTGGCGGATAGACCCTCGAGATCGCGCAGGACCATGACGAGGATTTCGGGTTCGGTCTCCCAGGTGGCATCGGCAAGCAGGCGCTCTGCAGGCTTGCCAATGCGCTCCGGGATGAGCAATCGCACCGGGAGATTGTGGCGGCGGTAGAACTCCGTGATTTCCTCGAGCGGGACCGGATTAAAGCCCGCGGAGGGCCCGAGCGGGACGGCGGAATTGGACCGGCCCGTCACGCCATCGCCGGCGCGCATGAGCCAGGAACTGTCCGAGGTCCACGTGTGCTCCTTGCCGGGAAAGGCCTGGGCGGTGGCGTATTCGACGGCGCGAATATCGGAATTGCGCACCATGCGCGGCGAAAGCCGCTTGATGATCTTCAGCTGCTCGGGCGCGATCTCCACGGCCTCGAGGTCAGAGGGGTAACCGCCGACCTGTTGCGGGCGGATGACCAGCGGCTTAAGGCTAAGGACGTGACCAATGACATCGCTGTGCACATCGCCAAAATCGCGCCGGGCCACGACGCGATCGCCTACCTGCACGTCATCGGAACGAAAGATGCGGGACATGATTAATCGTCGTGCCCGAAGGGATCTTCGTCTTCACCCGGCATCCAGGTGTAGCCCGGCTCGGTCCAGCCATTGCGCTTAATGGCCTTCTTGGCCTGGCGCTTGTAGCGGCCGATGAGGGTATCGGTATAGACGTAGCCATCGAGGTGGCCGGTCTCGTGTTGCAGGCAGCGGGCAAAAAAGCCGTAGCCCTCCACGGAAATGTCGTTGCCGTGCTCGTCCTTGCCGGTTACGCGCGCCCAGTCGGCGCGGCCGGTGGGAAAGCCCTCACCCGGCACGGAGAGGCAGCCTTCGTCGTCGGAGCCGTCATCGGCAGGCATGGTCTCTGGAATCTCGGAGGTCTCCAGCACCGGATTGATGACGCAGCCCTTGCGCATGCCGGCCTTATCGGCGGGCAGCTCGGTGCCGTCCGGGCCTTCGGTATCGGGGCAGTGGTACACGAAGAGCCGCTTGCCGATGCCCACCTGGTTCGCAGCCAAGCCCACGCCGTGGGCGACCTCCATGGTCTCGTACATGTCCGCGATGAGCTGTTGCATCTCAGGGCTGGAAATCTCGGATTCTTCCACCGGCGTGGTGGGCTGATGAAGCACGGGGTCGCCGTGGATAACGATGGGGCGAATAGTCATGCTTTACAGTTTAGGCATGAACCCCTTGTCTGACCTAGACGCCGCCATCTTAGATTTTGAGGAAACCGCTCCGCGCAGCATTGGCCGCAAGGAAGAGGCCATCCGCGCGCAGCTGGATATCTCGCCGGTGCGCTATCACCAACGCCTCAACCTGCTTCTTGATGCCCCCGCTGCCGCCGAATCCCATCCTCTCTTGGTGGCCCGGTTGAAGCGCCTGCGGGAGGAGCGTGAAAACACGCGGCGCGCCGCGCGGGGAAATACCCCACCGCGTTAGAACTGGCTACTAATGTTACTGAAGTGACTAAAGAGAATCCGGATAATCTATACGACCAGCAATTCGACGACGCCCCAGATGGTGCCGCTGCGGAGGATGCCGCCGCGGCCGATTATGGCGATGCTTATTATGACGACGCCTACGACGGCGCTAATGACGATGAGATAGGCGGCGAAGACGCTGCTGCTGGCGCTGCGGGTGCCGGCGCAGGAGCCGCTGCGGCCGCAACCGGCGGCGGTGGGGGAGGCGCCCACGCCAAGAAGGGTGGTTTACCACTGCGCGGGCTTGCCATGGTGTTGATCGCCGTGGCCGTGATGCTTGGCCTCTGGGGCCTTTATGCCATGACCTCGGAGGATGACGATTCGACCGTCGCTTCCGATTCCGAGCAGTCGAAGTCAGACGGCTCCGCCAATGGTGGCCAGGAGGGCAACGGCGCCGGCGGGCCTGCCGCGGATGGCGCGCGCGGCGATGGCTCCCGCGACGGGGCTAATAACCAGCCGCCTCGCGAAGGCGAGGGCGATAACGCGCACCCGAACGCCGGCGCCGAGGGCGAGGCTAACCGCGATGCCGGCCGCGATGCCGGTGCACGCGGCGGAGGTAACGATCGCGGCGGGGATGAAGCTCGGGCTGGCGGCAACGATGCGCCGTCCGCTGCGCGCGACCGCAATGACATTAAGGTCAGCGTTCTTAATAACTCCGGTGAATCCGATAAGGCCAAGAACGAAGCCGACGTGTTGAAGGACGGCGGCTTCAAGGTGGGCTATGTGGGCAACCTGCCAGGCGACGTCCTGACCGTGCCCAAGACCACCGTCTTCTACCCAGAAGGCGATACCTCCGCGGAGTCCTTGGCTAAGGAAGTCGCCGCGCGCTACCAGGCGGAAATCAAGCCCATGAATAAGGACCTGCCCAAGGAAGCTACCGAGGACGGCGCCGTTGTGGTCGCCCTCGCCGTCCCCCAGGCCTAAATAAAATTCATGGAATATTACCTGCCACCCGTTAAGCTGGACCAGTGAAGATTCCGGCAGAAGTATTCGCCCGTTCCCCCGAGCCCACGCTCGGGGTGGAATGGGAAGTCGCGCTCGTGGACCGCGACTCGCGCGATCTCGTCCCGCGCGGGGCTGAGCTTATTGATCTCGCCACTGCCGCCCACCCAGATATTCACGTGGAAAAGGAATTCCTCCAGAATACGGTGGAACTAGTCACGGGCATTTGCACCACGGTGCCAGAAGCCATTGCGGAGCTAGAAACCTCGCTGGCGGCCGTGGAAGAAGCAGCTGCCAAGCTCGGCATCGATGTGTGGGCCTCTGGCGGGCACCCGTTTACGGATTTCCGGGAAAACCCGCTTTCAGATAAACCCAGTTATCAAGAGATCATCGCCCGCACCCAGTATTGGGGAAAGCAGATGCTGCTGTGGGGCACACACGTCCACGTTGGCATCAGCCACGAGGATCGCGTCTGGCCCATCATCAATGCGTTGATGACGAAGTACCCCCACCTTTTAGCCATTTCTGCCTGCTCGCCTGGGTGGGAAGGCCTCGATACGGGCTACGCCTCCAACCGCACGATGCTCTATCAACAGCTGCCTACCGCTGGCATGCCGTATCAATTCTTCACGTGGGACGAGTGGCAGTCCTATATGCGGGATCAGGCCATCTCCGGGGTCATCAACCACACCGGCTCGATGCACTTTGATATCCGCCCAGCCTCGAAGTGGGGCACTGTAGAGGTCCGCGTATCCGACGCCACCTCGAACCTGCGGGAGCTATCCGCCGTCGTCGCTCTCACGCACTGCTTGGTCGTGTACTATGACCGCATGATTGATGCGGGCGAGGAGCTACCCGTCTTGCAGCCGTGGCATGTGGCGGAAAATAAGTGGCGCGGTGCGCGCTACGGCATGGATGCCCTCGTTATTACATCGCGCGATACGGACGAGGCTTGGGTCAAAGATGAATTGGCCCAGATGATAGAAGAACTCACGCCCTTAGCCCGCGAGTTGGGCTGCGCGGAAGAGCTGGCCTTGGTGCACGAAATCATCGACGGCGGCGCCGGATACGAACGCCAACGCCGCCTTTTTCAAGAAACCGGCAGCTGGCGCGATGTCGTCGAAGAAACCTGCCGCGAGCTCCACACCTTCCGGCCGGTGCGCTAATTAGCTAACCGGTCACCGACTAGGCGTGTGCTCAGTGATCGCACGCCTAGAGCCACACCGGAAGTAGCTGGGCGCGGCCGGCGCAGGGTGCGCAGATTGCTGCCGCGCCCCGCTGCTGCGTACCGCTTAGTCGTTATCTAGGGCGTGGCGGCCGCCGGGGGACGGGGGAGCCGGAATATCGGTATAGCCCTCGGTGGAGGGAAACTCGCGGGTCTCAGGGTTAAATACTGGGAACTCTGCGGTTTCGTCGGTAGTGGCAGAACCCCGTGCGGTAGCGCCAGACGCGTGAGCTCCGGCTGTCTGAGTGCGTTGCGGCTGGGCGTGCTGCGGCTGGGCGTGCTGGGGCTGCTGGGCGCGGTGCTGTTGGGCGTGCTGCGGCTGAGCAGCACGCTGTGCCGCGTGCCGGCCGCCGCGGGCGTCTTCCTCGCTGGGCTGGGTGCCGGGGATAAATCCCCACAGGGCATAAAAGGCGATGTAGAGGATGCCGGAGGCGGTGAAAAGGAGCATGGCCCAGGGCTGGAAGTCCAACTGGTTCAAAGAGCGGTTGGAGCCCTCGAGCCAGAAGGCTGCGGAGACAAAGGGCAGCAGTACGACGCACATGGCCGCGAAGGAAATGAGTGCTGCTACTTGCGCACCGATGACGCCGTGCAGGCGCTTGCCCAGTGCCTGGTTGACGGAGATGAGGACCACGATGGCCAGCGGGAAGACCCAAACCCAGTGGTGGTACCAGGAAAAGGGAGAGACCAAGCACGCGCAAATGCCGGCAAGGGACATGGCGGCGGAGTTATTCTTGTGCTTCATCGCGGTGCGCAGGGCCAGGCAGGTCAATACGAAGACGACCGCGACGGCGGCGAGCCACATCCAACCGCCGTCGATGCCCCACGCGCGCACCATGACCGAGCGGATGGATTGCGCACCCGGGTTGGTGTGTTCACCCACGCGGGAGGAATTGAAGATGGCATCGGTCCAGAACACCCCGGCATCCGGAATGGTGACGAAACCAATCGCAACGGTCACCGCGAAGGTAAGGACGGAGATAACCGCCTGCCACCAGCGCCTCTGGAATAGGAGCACCAAGCCCATAAAGGCCGGGGTGAGCTTCAAGCCTGCGGCGAGGCCGATGCCAATTCCGGGCAGGGCCCTCTTTTTTGGAATGACGTCGAGGGCGACCAAAAACATCAAAAAGACGTTGATCTGGCCATAGAACAAGGTGCCGTACATCGGCTCTACAGCCGGGGCGCACAGCACCAGTAGGATGGCAACAACCCAGGTCAGCGGAGAAAGTTTAAGGCCGCGCTCGTGGAAGACCATGAGGATGACGGCCAATAAGGCAAGGATGGTGCCGCCTTGCCAGAGGATGATAAGGGGGTCATCGGCAAGCGCGGAAATCCACTTGAACAGCGTGCCGGCAAAGGGCGGGTAGGTAAAAGGAAGGTTGCCAATATAAGCGTTGTCATAAAGGTTGGCGCCGTTAGCCACCTCGCCGCCGGCGAGCCAGTAAATCTTCAGATCCAGCGGCACGCGCCAGATAAAGGCATTGGGGCCGTCGTATTGGCTATAGCGGGAGATGCTGAAAATAAAGAAGGCAACCAATAGAGCGGCCAGAGTAGGCAGTCCGTAGAGCTTTTTCACGGTTAAAGGTGCCTCCTATTTGCGGCGCAGCGAACGGCCGGCGGGGCGATCATTGCGCGACATCGATTCCTCGGAACCATACAGGCCTTCACGGCGTGCAATGCGTGAGGTGCGCTGCGCGGTCACCGGGCTGGTAAACATCGCAAACAGTACCAGCAAAATAAGCATACCCAAATCACCACGCTCGGCCATACTGAATGATTCCGCGCCAGTAATGCGGATGAACGCACCCATGATGGTGAGGATGAGCCCGGTGGTCTGC
Source organism: Corynebacterium sp. KPL1814 (assembly GCF_000478175.1). GTDB lineage: Bacteria > Actinomycetota > Actinomycetes > Mycobacteriales > Mycobacteriaceae > Corynebacterium. The sequence goes on along the minus strand of NZ_KI515777.1, from coordinate 141,637 downwards.
GGCTTGCTCACGGCGTGGACGCGGGACATCGTGTCCTTAAAGCGGGCCAGGCCAATGGCGGCGGCGAGGATGAGCAGGCTGCCGCTGATGACGAGGATGAGCGAGAGGATATCTGCGATTAGAGACCAACTCATTGGTTATCCCTCTTCCTAAACCTGGTAACGGACACGGTGGAGATGAAGCCGAGCAGCGCGATGACCAGCATGGCCGAGACCACGGAGGTATCTAGTGACCAGCACATGTAGGTCGCCAGCGCGCATTGGAACATGGCGGTAAAACCGTCCATTCCCACCAGCCGGTCGAGGGAGTTGGGCCCAGTGATAATGCGCCAGACGGTAATTAATACGGAGACCCACAGCAAGAATGCGGGAACCAGCAGGATGGCGTGATAGATCTGCGGATCCATTATGGGTGGCTCCTTTCAAAGATCTCGATCATGGAAGATTCTAGGCGGGATACGGCATCGATTTCGCGCTGGATCTGCGCCTCATCCCGGGCATCCAGGATGTGGATGGTGATCATGCGATTGGCGATGTCAATGTCTGTCACCGTTCCTCCCGGCTGCAGGTTGTACAGCGTCACCGCGAGGGAGAGGATGAACTCATTTTCTAGGCGCATCGGCAATTCCAGGATGGCGGTTTGGGGCAGCGGCTGCGGCCGGGAGGCCAGCCAGCCCACCTTGAGGGAGGCATAAAACAGCTCCCAGAACCAGCGCAGCATGTAGCGGAAGAATTTGCCCCACGCGACCTCGACGCCGGCAATGGGCATCGCCGGCAGTGGCAGGGCGAAGACGATGACCAGGGCGACGAGGAGGCCGCCGACCACATTGCCCACCGTGATTTCGCCCATGAGCATGCACCACATGACCGTGATCCAGACGGTAAACCACGGCCGGAAGCGGTAGCGCAGACCGGCAAAGCGGCTCTTAGTCATCGCGGGCCTCCTTCTTTACTGGCGTAGGGCTTTCTGGTGCCCTCGATTTCGTCGACGCGTCCGAGCTTGGTGTCTCCGAGCTCGACGTCTCCTTGGCAGCAGATTCCGGATCGTGGGTCGGGCCGGGGTCCGGCAGCAGGTGGCTGCGCTCTTTGTAGGAGTCCGCGCCGCCTTCGTAGCGGTCCTTCTGGTCAAGGTGCCGGGTGGGGTTATCGGCATTTTCGCCCAATACGGCGTACTGATAAATGGAGGTATCCTGCGCGGATTCGGCCGCGCGGGAGGTGACACCGGAAATCGGGCCGGCTAGGAAGGTGATCGAGGTCGAGGCGATGACCAGCAGCGCGGTGGCGCCCACCATGCCGAACGGCACGCGGCCGACATCCTGGCGGGAGGAGAACTCGACCTCATCGGTGATATCAGAAAGCGGGGCGGGGCGTGCTAGGGCGACGTTGCCCTCGGGGGCATCGGCGCGGTCGCGCTGGAAGCCCTTGGCCCAGACCAGCATCATGACGTACAGGGTCAGCAGCGAGGTCACTAGCGCGCCACCGATAAGCACCCACGCCAGCCAGGAGCCTTCGTTGGCGCCCGCCTGAATGAGGATGATCTTGCCCAAGAAACCAGAGAACGGCGGCACGCCGCCCAGGTTGATGGCCGGAATGAAATACAGCACGGCGATAAGCGGGGCGGAATACATCAGCGAGCCCAGGCGCCGCAGCGAGGAGGTACCGGCCTGGCGCTCGATGAGGCCGACGACGAGGAAGAGCGCGGTTTGTACCAAAATGTGGTGGATGGCGTAGAAAATGGCGCCGGATAGCCCCTGGGCGGTGCCCAAGGAGACGCCGAAGATCATATAGCCGATGTGGCTGACCAGGGTAAAGGACAGTAGACGCTTAATATCGGTCTGCGCGATGGCGCCCAAGATACCTACCAGCATGGTGGCCAGCGCCACCCACATCAGCACGGTATCGAGGCCACCATTGGTAAAGATGGACGTGCGCGCGCGGATGATCGCGTACACACCAACCTTGGTGAGCAGGCCGGCGAACACGGCCGTGACCAGCGAAGGCGCGGTGGGGTAGGAGTCCGGCAGCCAGGCGGCCAGCGGCACCACCGCGGCCTTGATGCCAAAGGCCACGAGCAAGGTGGCGAAGATGGCGGTGCGGGTGCCCTCCGGGATGTCCTGCATGCGCTGGCCAATCTGGGCCATGTTCATGGTGCCGACGGAGGCATAGACATACGCTAGCGCCAGCAAGAAGATCATGGATGAGGCCATCGAGACCATCACATAACCCACGCCGGCGCGCACGCGGCCTGCCGATGCTCCCAAGGTCAACAGCACGTACGAGGCGACGAGGAAGACCTCGAAGCCGACGTAGAGGTTAAAGAGGTCGCCGGCCAAGAACGAGATATTCACGCCCATGGTCAGCAGCATGTAGGTGGGCAAAAAGACCGCGACCGGTTCATCCTTGGTGCCATCGCGCACACCCTGGGAAATGGCGTACCAGATGACGGAGAACAGCACCACAGAGGAGGTAAAGAGGATCATCGTGGAGAGCCGGTCCGCCACCAACGTGATGCCCACGGGGGCGTCCCAGCCGCCTATCTGCAGGGTCTGTATGCCATGGAAATCCACTATTATGATCAGGCTCGCGTTCACCGCAGCCGTAATCAGCAGGGAGAAAAAGGCGATCTGGCGTTGCACATTAGGCATGCGGGCAAACAGCAGCGAGAGCGCCGCGGCCACAGCCGGGATGATGACGGGCAGCGGGATGAGGGCGCCGACGTACGGGTACATTGTTTCGGCCGCCTGGTGGAATGGCTCAGTCATCTTCGGCTCCCTTCACCGGCTCCTCGAAGGATTCGGGGCCGAAATTATCGCCTTCCTTGGTGGCCCGTCCGGTGGCGGGGTCATTGGAGGCATCATGATCCGCGCTCGCCGCGGCGTTGCCGGGCTTGGAGGCCTTAGCGGCAATCGCGGTATCTTCGGCGTCATCTTCAATGACGTCGGCGGTGCGGTAGCGGTACTGGCGGTAGGCCAAGGTGAGAATAAAGGCCGTCAGCGCCATGGAAATGACGATGGCGGTAAGGATCATCGCTTGGGTAAGAGGATCCGCAATATCGCTGCCATAAGGCTGGGCCTCGCGGCCATCGATGGGCGGCGAGCCCGCCGGGCCACCGGCCTGCAGCATAAAGAGGTTGGCGCCATTGCCCAGCAAGAGCAGCCCGAGCATCATCTTGGTCATGGCGCGGTCGAGCAAGAGGTAGATGCCCGCAGAAACCATTACTCCGGCGGCGAGCAGGAGGAAGAGGTTGGCTTGCATTTATTTCTCCTTTCCTGCGTTATCCCCGGAACCTGTGCCGGAGGAGCTCGTTGCGGCTGGTATCTTTTCTTTTTTCTTCTCTTGTTTTTGCGCCCGTTGGGCCTTTTGCTTGGTGCTGCGCTCCCGGTTCTTCCGCGCCAGCGAGCGGGCGCGGTCGCGGGCGCGCTGCTTACGCATCTCTTCTTCTTCATCCAGCTTGGCGCCGAGCGAGCTGAGCACGTAGAGCGTGAGCCCCACGACGATGAGGTAGACGCCCAAGTCAAAGACCAGCGCCGAAGGCAGCGAGACCGCGCCGATAAGAGGGATCTCGGGCGAGGTATATCCGCTGGTAAGCGGCGGATGGCCAAAGAACATAGGCACCACCACCGCCAAGGCAGAGAGGGAGAGGCCAGCGCCCATGGTGCGCCCGGCATCGATGGGCAGGGCCTCATCGAGCTCCGCGCGGCCACCGGCCAGGTAGCGCAGGATGAGCGCGAGTGCGGCCACAAGGCCACCGGCGAAGCCGCCGCCTGGCGCGTTGTGCCCGGCAAAGAAGAAGTAGAAGGACAGCGCCATCATGGAGGGGAAGAGCACGCGGGTGGAGACATCGATCATCAGCGAGCGGTTGAGCGCCTGCTCTGATTCCGAGCCCGCGGCCAGCCAGCGCCGGCCCGTGACCTGCAGGGTAGGCCGGCGGCTATCCCTAGAGAAGGATTGGGTGCGATAAATCAGGGAGGCCACGCCGAGCGCGGCGATGATAATCACCGTGATCTCGCCAAAGGTATCCCAGGCGCGCAGGTCCACCAGCAAGACGTTGACGGCATTGGCGCCGTGGCCTATCTCCTTAGCCAGCTCCGGCATGTACTGCGAGATAGGTTCTGCCGAGCGCGCGTTGATGGCAAACATCGCCACGATGGTGACGGTCAGGCCGGTGCCAACGGAGAGCCAGGCGCGCAGGCGTCCCATCTTCGGGTCCTGCTTCCACTCGGTAGACGCCGGAATGCGGCGCAGCACCAGCATGAATAGCACCATGATGATGGTTTCCGTGAGCAACTGGGTCAGCGCCAAATCCGGGGCACCGTGGATGGCAAAGACAAAGGACAACGAGTAGCCGGTGATGCCGACGATGATGACGGCGGAGAGACGGTTATCGGTGACCGTGGCTGCGATGGCGGCCACCATCATGATGATGGCGGCGACGACCTGCCAGGGGTTTTCTGCAACCACCATGCGGATATCCGTGAGATCACCGGTAATCAGCATGGTCAGCGGCAGCACCATGAGGGTGGCGAAGATGACGGTCAGGTTGAGCTGCAGCGAACCGCGCTGGGTGACGGCCGTGGTGCGCAGGGAGAGCTTGCGCAGGGTGGAGATGACCTTGTCGTAGACGGCGTCGGCATCGCCAAGTGCGGGGTACGCAAACTGCCATTGCTCCAGGACCTGGCGGCGCCAGTGCACGATGATTCCGGCCACGATGATGATGGCGGATACGCCCAAGGTCACTGACCACCCGTGCCAGAGGGCTAGGCCGTGGTGCTCGCCTGCCCCAAAGGTGGAATCGAGGTGCTGATCGATGGTCGCCGAGAGCGCCTGCGGCGCGAGGCCGAGCGTGATGGTCAGCGCGGTGAGCACGGCGGGGGCGAGCCACAGGCCCACGTTGACCTTGTGCATCGTGGCCACGGCCTTAGAGACGCCGTCTTTATCCTCGGGGAGGTTCTTGGTGGCAAAGGCACCCCACAAAAAGCGCAGGGCATAGGCCATGGTGAGGATGGAACCTGCCACATAGGCTACCAGGATCATATTGCGCGGCATGCCAATAAGCAGCTCTTCGTGCATGGTGGATTCCAGCACGGCCTCCTTGGAAACGAAGCCAAAGAGCGGGGGAACGCCCGCCATGGATAGGGCGGAGATAATGGCGATGCCGTAGAGGAAGGGCTGCTTGCGGCCGAGGCCGGATAGCTTCGTAATATCGCGCGTGCCAGAGCAGTGGTCGATGGCGCCGACCACCATGAAGAGTGCGGCTTTAAAGAGCGAGTGGGCAAAGGTCAGCGCTAGGCCCGCCTGCATGGCCTCCCGGGAGCCAACCGCCACGATGGAGGTGATAAAGCCCAGCTGGGAGACCGTGCCATAGGCCAAAATGAGCTTGAGGTCTTTTTGCTTCAGCGCCATCCAGCCGCCGAGCAGCATGGTAAATACGCCTAAGGAAATGACCACGAGGTGCCAGGTGGCTACCTCGTACATATCCGGTGCCAGGCGAGCGATCAGGTAGATTCCGGCCTTGACCATGGCCGCGGAGTGCAGGTACGCCGAGACAGGCGTTGGCGCTGCCATAGCACCCGGCAGCCAGAAGTGCGCCGGCACGATGGCGGACTTGGTGAGCGCGCCGACCAGGATGAGCACGATGGCGACGGTGACGTATGGGGTTTGGGGGAAGTGATCGTAGGCGTGGATTTCGCTAAACGTCCACGCCCCTGTTTGCCGGCCGAGCAGGCAGATGCCCATCAGCATGGACAACCCACCCAAGACGGTGACCATCAGGGCTTGCTGCGCGGCGCGGCGCGAAGAGGCGCGCTCGGCATAGTAGCTGACCAACAGGTACGACAAGAGGGAGGTGATCTCCCAGAAGACGTACATGAGCAGCAGGCTATCGGAGGTGACAAGCCCAAACATGGCGGTGGCAAAACCCACCATCTGGCCGGCGAACATGGCAAGGCGGCGGCGCGTGGAATCGAAATAGCCCCAGCAATACAGCAGGACCAACGCGCCCATCCCTAAGATGATGAGGCTAAAGAGCCCGCCCAGGGCATCCATGCGCAGATCCACGGCGAGGTGCGCGGCCGGCATCCACTCGATGGTGTAATTCAGCGCGCCGCCGTCGTGGAAGGTACCCCGGGCAAAGTGCGCGAGGGTCCACACGAAACCGACACCGGGAACGATTGCCAATAAACCAAAGGCTGGGCGGCCCACATTCATAATGAGCAGCGGTGCAACCACGGTGGCAACGATGAGGGCACCCAGAAGTATTAGCACGTTGGAATCTGCGCTCCTTAGGTTGTGTCAAGTTCTCAGACCCTCATTGCCGCGGGGCGTGGCGATATGCGCCATAGTCATATACACACCAAGACAGTTCGTACTCGGCCGAGTACGAACTATCCCACGTGTGCAAGCAGCGTGGCCGGAAACGGGGTCAACTCGTCGAAAGTTTACCGGTTTTTCCACAACTTCGAAAGATTATTTTTAGCACACAGTATTATATGCCGCCGTTGCGCGCATGTTCTTACGCGTAGCGCTGCAAGAAAAGCGCCTCCGCAGCGGCGACGTGCTCGATCTCGGTGGGATCGACGGACTCATTGGCGGAGTGGATGGTGCACTTGGGTTCCTCCACGCCGTAGAGGGCGATTTCCGCGTTGGGGTGTGCCTCTTGCAGCTCGGTGGTCAGCGGGATGGAACCGCCCATGCCCTGCGCCGCGGTTTCCTTGCCATAGGCCTCGGAAAGGCACTGGCCCAACAGCGCCACGGCGGGTTTTTCCGGGTCGGTGGAAAAACCGGCATTGGCCTCCACGACCTCTGCCTTGATGTGCGCGCCCCAGGGGGCGTGGTTTTTCACGTGCTCGCAGACGGCCTCGCCAATGGCGCGGGCATCGGTGCCGGCCGGAACTCGCAGGTTCAGCTTGGCCGCCGCGGTAGCGGGAACGGCGTTGACGGCCTCAGCCACTGGGGTAGAGGTAAAGCCGGTCACGGAAATGGCCGGGCGGGACCACACCATGTCTGCCACCGGGGTAGCGCCCTCCGGGTCTTTGGAGCCCATGATCTCGGTGCCCTCGAGCAGCTGTGCGTCGCCGCGGAAGGCCTCGGACGGGTATTCCTGGCCTTGCCAATGGGCGCTGGTATCCACGCCATCGATGGTGGTGCGACCGTACTCATCCGTGAGCGAATCCAGCGTGCGCATTAGCGCCTTCACTGCGTCTGGGGCAGCGCCGCCGAATTGGCCGGAGTGCACGGGCGCGGCCAGGGTATTGACCTCGACCTCAATCTGCGCGCCGCCGCGCAGGGAGGTGGTCAAGGTGGGCTGGCCCACCGCGGCATTGCCGGCATCTGCAATCAGGATGGCATCGGCAGCGAAAAGCTCCGGGCGGTCCTTGATGAGCTGGGACAGGCCCTCGCCGCCGCGCTCCTCGGAGCCCTCGATGAGGTACTTCAGGTTTACCTTCGTGCCGCCATTGGCCTCGAGGGCGCGCAGGGCCGCCAGGTGCATGGCCACATTGCCTTTGCAGTCTGCCGCGCCGCGGCCGTACCAGCGGGTGGTGCCCTCGGCATCGGCGCGCTCGGTCAGGGTGAACGGATCGGATTCCCAGGCTGCGCGGTCTCCTGCAGGCACGACATCGTAGTGCGAGTACAACAGGACGGTCTTGGCGCCTTCTTCACCCTTGCGCTCGCCCAGAATGGCGGTGGAACCATCCGCGGTGGTGATGGTTTCTACCGTTGCCCCGGCTTTTTCCAGCGCGGCCTTCACCCACTGGCTTGCGCCCTGGGCCTGGTCCTCCAAGCCCGGCTCATTGTGTACGGAGTTGAATCCCACGAGCTCGCTGAGCTGGCGGAAGATGGTGTCACGGTCGCTACGTATGGTGTCAATCATATCTGTCATGCAATCCACGGTACCTTGAGCGCTTGGGCCGCAAGACCGATCCTCACGACAATTCCTATGCATTCCTGCCCGCGCTTGCCGATGCCCCCACCTTCCCCACCGCGCCACCTTCCGCCTCAGCCGTCCTTCCGAGGGGAAGTGCCACAGCGCGGTGTGCGGCGGGCAAAAGATCGCTACAGGCAAGCGCGTTGTTTCTTGCAGTAGGGGTAGGAGAGTGCCAGAATGGGCGTTAGCACTCGGACAGGATGAGTGCTAGATAAATCTCCATCGTTGTGGTTGAGGTTGGTCCACACTCACCAGCCATGCCGTCGCGGGCGTCCGCAGCGAGAAAGACGTGAGTGTCGTCCTCAATAAATCCAAGGAGCACAAACACTATGGCAAAGATTATCGCTTTTGATGAAGAGGCCCGCCGCGGCCTTGAGCGCGGCCTGAATACTCTGGCTGACGCAGTCAAGGTCACCCTCGGACCCAAGGGCCGCAACGTCGTCCTAGAAAAGTCCTGGGGCGCACCGACCATTACTAATGACGGCGTTTCCATCGCTCGCGAAATCGAGCTCGAGGATGCTTACGAAAAGATCGGCGCCGAGCTGGTCAAGGAAGTTGCCAAGAAGACCGATGACGTCGCCGGCGACGGCACCACCACCGCAACCGTTCTGGCACAGGCACTCGTCCGCGAAGGCCTGCGCAACGTAGCCGCTGGTTCCAACCCAATGGGCATCAAGCGTGGCATCGAGACCGCAACCAAGAAGGTTGTGGACTCCCTGCTGTCTTCCGCCAAGGAAGTAGAAACCCAGGAGCAGATCGCTACCACCGCTGGCATTTCCGCCGCAGACCCGGCAATTGGTGAAAAGATTGCCGAAGCTATGTACACCGTGGGTAACGGTTCCGTAAACAAGGACTCCGTTATCACCGTGGAAGAGTCCAATACCTTCGGCGTGGACCTCGAGGTTACTGAGGGTATGCGCTTTGATAAGGGCTACATCTCCGGCTACTTCGCTACCGATATGGAGCGCCAGGAGGCGGTGCTGGAGGATCCGTACATCCTGCTGGTCTCCTCCAAGATCTCCAATATCAAGGACCTCGTTCCGCTGCTGGAAAAGGTCATGCAGTCCGGCAAGCCGCTGCTGATCATTGCTGAGGACGTTGAAGGCGAAGCCCTGTCCACCCTCGTGGTCAACAAGATCCGCGGCACCTTCAAGTCCGTTGCCGTGAAGGCCCCGGGCTTCGGTGACCGCCGCAAGGCCACCCTGCAGGACATGGCCATCCTGACCGGCGGCCAGGTCATCTCCGAAGAGGTTGGCCTTTCCCTAGAGACCGCCGAGCTGGAGTACTTGGGCCAGGCACGCAAGGTCGTTGTCACCAAGGATGAGACCACCATCGTCCAGGGTGCTGGCACCCAGGAGCAGATCGATGGCCGCATCAAGCAGATCCGCGCTGAGATCGAGAACTCCGATTCCGATTATGACCGCGAGAAGCTGCAGGAGCGCCTGGCTAAGCTCTCCGGTGGCGTGGCCGTGCTCAAGGTCGGTGCAGCCACCGAGGTTGAGCTCAAGGAGCGCAAGCACCGCATCGAGGACGCTGTCCGCAACGCCAAGGCAGCCGTGGAAGAAGGCATCGTTGCCGGCGGTGGCGTTGCCCTGCTGCAGGCCGCTACCGTTCTCGACTCCATCGAGGCCGAAGGCGATGAAGCCACCGGTGTAAAGATCGTCCGCGAGGCACTGTCTGCACCGCTGAAGCAGATCGCTCACAACGCTGGCCTGGAGCCTGGCGTCGTCGCAGATAAGGTCTCTGGCCTGCCCGCAGGCGAGGGCCTCAACGCCGCTACCGGTGAGTACGTCAACCTCATGGAATCCGGCATCAATGACCCGGTGAAGGTCACCCGCTCTGCACTGCAGAACGCTGCGTCCATTGCAGCACTGTTCCTGACCACCGAGGCTGTTGTGGCCGATAAGCCAGAGCCTGCCGGCTCCAACAACGCTATGCCTGACGCTGACGCTATGGGCGGCATGGGCTTCTAAGAGCCCTCCACCACGCCTGGCGCATACTGAGCTCCCGCTCTTATATGCGCTTGAGTCTGGCGAAAGCTGCGCCCCTCACTGTGTGCTGAACGCACGCGGCGAGGGGCGCAGCGGCGTTTTATGCCCCTTTTGTGAAGCGCTGGGGCGGATCCCCCTTTGAGGAACCAGAGGATACGAACGGATCCGTTTGTATAGCTTGGGATCTACTTTTCGTTACATCGTCAGCCGCTTCAATCGCCTTTAGTTACCGGAACTAACCCCGTATTAGGGTAAAAAGCGGGCAAAAACCGCAGTAATGAAAACTAATTCCATATAAATCTCCAGCACCGCATTGATAGGAAAATTCATCATCAATCCTTACGATGTTAATTTTTCCTTAACCTTGCGACGAAGGGGCTGTGCGGTAGCCCCAGTTCAGTGGCATACAGCTGTAATTAAGGTAAACAGTTGAAGTAAAAATCCAGTGAAAATTTTTTATGAAAACTTAAGGAGCTGAGAAGGTTTCTGGAAATCTGGGGTTGCTTCCCTGAAGCCCTATGGCAAAATACTTCTCGTAGCGCCCACCGAGGGTGCCTGCACATTGCACAGCCCTTTCGGGGTACAAGCTTCGGACCTATTCGAGGAGAAAAACATGAACGTGGATCTCGCCACCATCCAGATGCACCTAGACAACTTCGTAAACACCCAGGAAGGCTGGTACAAGGTACTGTCCGGCGTTACCGAGATTCTTTCCTTTGGTAACTTGAAGAACGCAGCTGAGACTGCTACTGAGGCAGCTTTGCCGGACGCAATCACCGAACTGTCTTCCTAGTAATCTAAACCGGATTACTTTCCATCCCATTTTAAGGAGACCATAATGGAAATCATCACTTTTTCCTCCAAGGCAAACGGCGTAGCTAACACCATCGTAGAAGCTGGCCACGACATTGTTAGCCCGTTCATCGACATTGCTAACGGTGCATCCCAGCTGATCGGCATGTTCGTCTAAGAGCATCCTCGGGTGAGCCTTAAGGCTTACTAAACAAGGAAGACCTACCGGTTTCGGTAGGTCTTTTTTCGTTTTTCTTTCCTTTATTTTTGGGGTGCACCTGCGAAAAGTTAGCGCGCTAGATGTCTAAATTCGGGTTACACTTGGTGCATGGCTGATATTAAAGACGACGACCTTCCTGAGATTGACCTTGCAAAAACCGACGGCTTCGTCGTTGACGGAACGGATGAGGATGATCCGTCGCTGATCATGCCGGATGGCTCTCCGGTGCAGACGTGGCGGGAGAATTACCCTTATGAAGAGCGTATGACTCGCAATGAATACGAGTCCATTAAGCGCGCACTTCAAATCGAGCTATTGAAGTGGCAGAACTGGACCAAGGAAACTGGCCAGCGCCACATCATTTTATTTGAGGGCCGCGATGCTGCCGGTAAGGGCGGAACCATCAAGCGTTTCAATGAGCACTTGAACCCGCGTGGTGCGCGCACCGTCGCGTTGGAAAAGCCATCCCCACGTGAGTCCACCTCCTGGTATTTCCAGCGCTATATCGAGCATTTCCCGGCTGCCGGCGAAATCGTCTTCTTTGACCGCTCGTGGTACAACCGCTCCGGCGTTGAGCGGGTGATGGGCTTTTGTACCGAGTCGCAGCACGCGGAGTTCCTGCGCGAGGTGCCCATGCTAGAAAACATGATCCTGGGATCGGGCATTTCGCTAACCAAGCTGTGGTTCTCTGTTACCCGGAAGGAACAGCGCACGCGCTTTGCTATCCGCCAGATTGACCCGGTGCGCCAGTGGAAGCTTTCGCCGATGGACCTGGCTTCTCTGGATAAGTGGGATGACTACACGCGTGCGAAGGAAGAGCAGTTCCGTTATACGGATACTGAGGAATCGCCGTGGATTACCATCAAGTCCAATGACAAGAAGCGCGCTCGCGTCAACGCGATGCGGTATGTCTTGTCCAAGTTTGAATACACCAATAAAGATTACGACGTGGTGGGTGAGCCGGACGGGAACATCGTCAAGCGCGGTCGCGACCAGATTGGTGATTAGTAGCGTTAATCCCTAGCGCCGTTGAGCGGGAAGATCGAGGAGATCGGTCTTCCCGCTTTGCTATGTCTAAGGCCTCTGATGTCGCTTAACCATCTTCATGGCGGCAGCCTGAGGGTGCCTGATAATTCTCACAGCTATTTCTTAAAAAGCTGGCAGCCATAAATAAAAAATACTTGAATTACGTTCCCGGGGAAACTACTATCAAGGTGACCTAAAAGTCATCCTATCAATATGCGTGACACAAACCACTAAAAGGAGTACGTACATGATGAGGGAGAAACTGTGCGTTCTGGCTACCGCAACCGCTGTATCCATGGCGCCCATCGCAGTATCAGGAACGCTCACCGCTACCGCCTTTGCAGAAGGCGGCCAGCCAGTAGCAGAGGTGGCGGCAGATAAGACCGACGTTCTCGGTCGCTCCACCGTTTCTGATAAGCAGATCGCCGATGAAGACGGCTACTTCGATAGCCACGACGGCGAGGGCGTGAAGATTTACTACCGCAAGCAGCTGGTAGAAAACCCACGCGGCAACGTCGTGTTGGCACACGGTGTGTCTGAGCACTCTGGCCGCTATGACTACGTGGCCAAGCGCCTGCTGGACGCTGGCTACAACGTCTACCGCCTGGACCACCGTGGACACGGTAAGTCTGCCTCCGGCAGCACGCCGCTGGGGCACATCGATAACTTCCAGTACATTCTCAATGACTTCGACCGCGTCGTCGATATGGCTAAGGGTGAGCACCCCGATGTAAAGACCTTCCTGCTGGGCCACTCCATGGGCTCGTTGACCGTTCAGGCATACGGTATTCGTGAACCTGGCAAGGTTGATGGCATCATCACCAATGGCGGTGGTGCACCGTTGAACCTGTCCGGTAAGAAGGCGACGGGCGAGACCATCACGCCGGACGAGATCTCTGAGGTGCAAAAGCAGCTCGACCCCACCCTGTTCGAGCGCCTGCCGTTGGCGGATATCACCAGCTTCAACGCCCACTACGCGCAGAACCTGATCCCGCACCGCACCTACATTGGTGCGCAGTCGCCGGAGTTCACGAAGAAGATCATGCTGTCCAACCCCTTTACGGAAGGCATTTCCACCAGCCAGGCCGTAAAGGACGAGTACGCGTCTAGCCCGCTCATCGCGCAAAAGACCAGCGCCGGTACCGCGCTGCAGTTGGGTGCTATCGCTACCTACGATGCTGTGAACGCGGACCTGTTCACCGCGCCGACGCTTATCATGCACGGCACCAAGGACGGCATCGTTCCGCCGTACTTCTCCCAGGACTGGTACAACTCCATTTCCTCTGATGACGTGGAATACATCAACTGGGAGGGCCAGAAGCACGAGGTCTTCAACGAGCCAGCCGCTGACCAGGCCCTCGACACCGTGGTGGACTGGCTGGACCGCCACGTGTAGAAGATAGCGTGTCTCGGGTTCAATAGGCCCGGCACATAATGACCTGCTTTCCCTGCCGTTGGGTTGGTACTTAGGCTTTAGCGGCCTGGGGAAGGTGGGTCATTTATGATTTGTTTGAATTATTTAGACCTGCGTAGAAGGTGTCCAACTCGGTGAGAATTGCTGTTGTTGGCAGGTTTTCCGTGAGGTAAGAGGCTAAATCACGGTCCAACATCGCTGCTACATCTTGGCAGGCCTCGTGGCATTCTCTAGGCCGTAAACGAGTATCTGTGCCCGTGACAGGGATGCCGCGAAGGACTACAGACTCGTGATGCGCAACCCTATTTCTAATTTTCTTTATCTCGAGGATTTTGGAATGAACCCACTTACGGGTCAGACCGTGAGTGGAATATTCTGGATCTTTCTTCCGAGCTACTGAATTCGCACCTGGGAAGACAGAAATTAAGGCTTGGCGGGACCAAATTCTGTCATGATCAGCATTGTTGAAAGGGGCTGGTAAGCCCGTGGAGCCTCCTGTATCGAGGATATTTGTCCAAGTTCTAAACATCGAAGCAGCAATGACCCTTCCTCCTAGCCTTCTGCTTCGTTCGGTATTCTTGGTGAAGTCTCTTGGCAGGCTATTCCATGCTTCTGTGATATTGTCTCGAACCCGTTTATCGAACCCCATCTCGAGCTTGCAATACCAATCATCTCCGTATTCGGTGCTGAGATATCCAGAAACTGAGTTACGTAATGCTACTTCGATGAAGGCTATCTCGTGAAAAAGGGAAGCACTAAGGTGGCGATCGAGTTCGTAGAGCTCAAAAGCCTTATCTGTGGATCCACCGGTTTTGTAAGGTAGGGCTCCAACCTGTTTTCTGATAACCACTCTTTTTTAATCCGTTTACTACTCATGGCTACCAACTTAAGGGCTCTTTAAAAATATTTTTGATTGAGGCGGCACGTCCGATTATACTCGGTATAGTATTCCCCTCCTTGTGGTGGTCAACCGTTCAGCGGCTTGGCTGAGGAGGGGTCTTTTGCTTACAGAACCCCGGCTTGAGGTTGACCTTGTGGTGGTCCCTCTAAAGCCGGGGTTCGGTGTTTGCGTGGGTTAACCCCACGGCTCGATGGGGTTGCCCTGCCAGGTGGCGTTGGCGGGGACGCGGTCACCGCGCATGACCAGCGAACCGGGGCCGACGGTGCTGGATTCGCCAATGAGCGAGGCGGGCAGCGCCACCGAATGAGAGGCGAGCGTGGAGCCGGCCTCGATGGTGACGGTATCCAGGCTCATCACGCGGTCTTGGAATAGGTGGGTCTGCACCACGGTACCGGGCCCCACGGAGGCGCCGGCGCCGACGTGGCAGAGATCGGTTTCCGGGAACCAGTAGGAATCGATCCAGGCGCCCTTGCCGATGTCCACTCCCAGCCCCTGCAGGCCCAGGTTGATCTCTCCTGTGCCGTAGGTGTGCTGGAAGAACCACGGGGCGGCGACGACCTCCACGAAGGTGTCCTGTAGCTCGTTGAGCCAGACGAACACACTCCACAGCGGGTGGTCGGCCGCGCTGTGCGTGCCCACGCAGATCCACTTCACGGCGATGGTCACCGCCATGGCGATAGCGCCCATGGCCATGAGCACGAGGCCGGAAAGGGCCCAGGTGGTGGGGAAGCCGACATCGGCAAGCAGGTAATACAGCGTCCCCAGGGTGGCGGCGAGCAGCATGGCCGAGAACATCGGCGCGAGGAGGCGCATGGTCTCCACGACGCCGCGGGCGGCCTTGAGCTTGAAGCCCGGGTTGTAGGTCAGCGCCTCGGCGGACTCGGCGGGGGCATCGATCTGCGCGGTAACGCGCCGCATGCGCTCTGGCGGGGAACCCCACCAGTTGGCCCCGGACTTCGTCTTCTTCGGGGTGGAGGACAGCACCGCGACCAGGGAGTTCTTGGAAAGTTTGCGCCCAGGTGCGGTAATGCCGGAGTTGCCCACGAAGGAGCGCTTGCCCACCTTGGCCTCGCCGGAGTGAATCCAGCCGCCGCCGAGCTCGTAGCCGCCGATCATGGTGTCATCGGCAAGGAAGGCGCCGTCTTTGACGTCCGTGAGCGCTGGGATCATCACGGCGGTGGAAATCTCCACGTCCTTGCCAATGCGCGCGCCCAAAGCGCGCAGCCACCGCGGGGTCAGCTGCGAGGCATAGAGCGGGAAGAGCTGCGTGCGGGCCTCATCCATGAGGCGCTCGATGGCCCACAGGCGCCAGCCGGCGGCAGAGCGCACCGGGTTCACGCCGGGCGAGATGCCGATGGACAAGATGCGCACGCCCAGCCAGGTCTGCAGCATGTAGGTGGCAAAGGCCGCAAGCGCCGCGAGTGGAGCGAAGAGCACCGCGCCGACGAAGCGGTTCCCGTCCGTGGA
This sequence comes from Corynebacterium sp. KPL1814, assembly GCF_000478175.1. GTDB lineage: Bacteria > Actinomycetota > Actinomycetes > Mycobacteriales > Mycobacteriaceae > Corynebacterium. Next base: position 125,903 of record NZ_KI515777.1, on the reverse strand, counting down.
ATGCACCAGCGCCAAATCCACGATGGCGCCGACAAGCACCGCGATGAGCGGCTGCGCGGCCAGGAACAGCGAGGTCGCACCGTAAATAGCCACCCACCAGGGGCGGCGCTTCGGCGGCTTGGAGGGGAAGCGGTGCTTGGAGCGGCCCACCTTCTTCGCAGGAGAGCCGGACCAACGCTGGCCGTCCTTGATCTTCTTGCGGCCGGTGACGGTGGAACCCGCCTCCACGTGGGCGTACTTGCCCACCACGGTGCCGGGCAGCAGGGTGGAGCGCGCGCCCACGCGGGCGCCTTCCTTGATGTCGATGGCGCCGACGTGGAGCACGTCGCCGTCGAGCCAGTAGCCGGTGAGATCGACCTCCGGTTCCACCGCGGCGTGCTTGCCCAGGGTGAGCAGGCCCGTCACCGGTGGCAGCGAGTGCAGGTCCACGCCGCGCTTCATCTTCACGCCCAAGGCGCGGGCGTAGTTATTGACCCAGGTAGCGCCCGCGATAGAGCGCGATCCGGAGGCATCCGCCCACCGCTCCGCGGCCCAAATACGCAGGTGGGTCGAACCACCGCGCGGATAATCGCCGGGCGTGATGCCGGCGGTAATCAGGCGCGCACCAAAGCCACCGATGGGTATGCGCCCCAGCGGCGTGGCAAAGATGAGCACCAACGCAATGACCAGCCACCACGGGAAGGGCTGCGCCCGCTCCACGCCCAGAGCGGAGGCCACCGTTGAGCCCAGCATGAGCCAGGCCAGCCAGGTGGTCGCCGCCAGCGTCATGGCGGGGATCTGCAGTAGCGTTTGCGCCACGCGGGTCTTCGCGCCGACCGGGGTGACCTCGCGCAGCGGTTTCTGTTGCTCCGCCACGGGGCGCGGTTCGGCGCCGGCGATGAGCTCCGCCAGCGAACCAAGACGTGGGTGATCGTAGAGATCGCGCACGGCCACGGTGGGGTAGCGATCGCGGATGCGGCCCACCAGCGTCGCCGCGGCCAGGGAGGTACCGCCAAGGTCGAAGAAATCGGCGTTCTCATCCTCCACGGATACGCCGAGGGTCTCGACCCAGAGCTCGGCCAGCCACTTCTCGGTCTCCGTCAGCGTGGTCGATTCCACGCCAACGCCGGGCAGCGGCCACGGCAGCGCCTTCTTATCCACCTTGCCGGAGGTGCGCACCGGCAGCTCATCCATCACACAGATACGCGGGACCAGCGCCGCAGGCATGGTTTCCGCCAGGCGTTCATGGGCCACGCCGTGGTTAAAACCGCGCGCCTCATCTTCCAGCGAGACGTATCCCACCAGCACGGATTCACCGCCCGGGGTCTTTTGCACAGCCACGGCGGAGTTATAGACGTTATCCAGCGCGGCGACGTTCGCGTCGACCTCACCCAGCTCAATGCGGCGCCCGCCAATCTTTACCTGGTCATCCACGCGGCCCACAAAGTACAGGCCGTCTTCTTCCAGGCGCACGTGATCGCCGGTGCGGTAGGCGCGCTGCCAGCCCATGGATTCCAGCGGCGCGTACTTCTCCGCATCCTTCTGCGGGTCCAGGTAGCTAGCCAGGCCCACGCCACCGATGACCAATTCGCCGGTCTCGCCCAAGCCAACGGGTTGCCCCTGCTTATCGATGACCACCAAATCCCACCCGTTCAGCGGCAGCCCGATCGAAACCGCGCGCCCCGGAATCATCCGTTGCGCACAAGCGACGACCGTTGCCTCCGTGGGGCCGTAGGTATTCCACATCTCGCGGTCCTCGGTGGCCAGGCGGTCCACCAACTCCTGGGAGCAGGCCTCGCCGCCGACGATGAGCAGGCGGATATTATCCAGCGCTTCCGCTGGCCACAGGCCCGCCAGGGTAGGGACCGTGGAGACGACGGTGATATCGCGGCGAATCAGCCACGGTCCAAGGTCCATGCCAGACCGCACCAAGGAACGCGGTGCCGGGACCAGGCAGCCGCCGTGGCCCCAGGCCAGCCACATCTCCTCACAGGATGCGTCGAAGGCAACCGAAAGCCCGGCCAGCACGCGGTCTTCCGGGCCGAGCGGGCCGTGGGGGTGATCGACGAGGAAGAGGCTGGCCTCCGCGTCCACAAAGGCGGCCGCCGAGCGGTGGCTGACGGCAACGCCCTTCGGCTTGCCCGTGGAACCGGAGGTAAAGATGATCCACGCGGTGTCTTCTGGCCGCGGGGCCTCGATCTCCTCGGCCGCGTGGCGCGGGTTCTCACGCAGGAAGCGGAAGCCCTCATCGCTGAACAGGCCATCAATATCGGCCTCACCAAAGACCATCTCCGCGCGCTCATCCGGATCGTCCGCATCCACCGGCACGTAGGCCGCGCCGGCGGCCAGAGTAGACAGGATGGCGAGGTAGAGATCACGCTTGCCAGACGTCATCCGGATGCCGATGCGATCGCCGCGGCGCACGCCATTGACGTGCAGCTCTGTGGCCCACAGCTGGACCTCGTGGACGAGTTCGGCGTAGGTGATGATCTCGCCATCATCAAGCGCGGCGGCTTCTGGGTGAATCTCCGCGGTGGTCGTGATGATGTCCCACAACGTCCGCGGGCGCGGGGCCAGATCGCGCAGGAGGTACTGCTGCGGGACGCTGGGAAGTTCTGTATTAGACCTACTACATTCTTCGGGCTCGTCCATGCTTATGCCTCGTCCTCGTCTGCGGCGATGATGGCCTTGGCCAGCTTGCGCAGGTGCTTGAGCTGCTTATTGGTGGATACGTCGAGCGCGTCATCCTCGGCGTTGGCGACGAGCTCCGCCAAGTCCTTGTGGGTCTTGGTGCCCTTCTTGGTGCACGCCACGATCTGGCGGCGGCGGTCCTTGGGATCGCGCTCGCGCTTGGCCCAGCCGCGCTCCTCGAGGGCATCAATAAGCCGCACCATATCGGAGGCATCGATGGCCAAGGTCTCAGACAGGAAGGACTGGGAGGCGGCATCCGCCTCGACGAGGCAGGTAAGCACCCAGAACTCGCGGATGGTCGTCTGCTTGGTCTGCAGAGCCACCTCGACGCCATCGCGGGTGCGACGGCGCAGGCGCTCTAGCTGGAAGGACGGGGATTCGAGCAGGGAGGTTGGTATGCCAGAATTATTAGTGGAAGCCATACCATCATCATAATCTCAAAAGATGGGTAAAGGCCAATTAATTGCGAACGACGGGCAGGCCATCCGCTTCCCACTTATCGGTGCCGCCCTCAACATTAATAACGTCCCAGCCCAGGGAGTTCTCCAAATACTTGCAGACCTGCGCGCTGCGCCCGCCTAGGTGGCAAATCACATAAATATCGCGGTCCGGATCGATTTCCTGGATGCGACCCGTTATCTCGCTCATGGGAATATGGGTGGCGCCCTCCGCATGCACGGTGGCCCATTCGTCGTTTTCGCGCACATCGATAAGCTGCGCGCCTGCTGGAACTTCGGTTGGCTGTACGTTTTGCATACCCCGCAGTCTACGTGCCGCGCGCTAGCCGCCGTAGGTGGCCGCGGACAGATACTGCAAGATTGCCTTCACGCGGCGGTTATCCTCGCTGGGGTCCAGGCGCAGCTTGGTAAAGATATTGGAGACGTGCTTGGCCACCGCAGCGCCCGAGAGCATCAGCTCGGCGGCGATGTCCTTATTGGACTTCCCGCGCGACATGAGCTCCAGGACCTCGCGCTCGCGGGGGCTGAGCTCGCCCAACCCGCTGCGCCCAGAGCGCATGAGTGCCTGCGCCACCGTCGGATCGATGACCGTGCCGCCCTGGGCCACCACCTCGAGGCTGGCCAGGAAATCGCGCACCCCAGAGACGCGATCCTTAAGCAGGTACCCGGTGCCCGCATCCGGGGAATCAAAGAGCGCTACCGCATACGCCGGCGCCACGTACTGCGATAGCACCATCACCGGCAGGCCCGGATAGGCGCGGCGCAGCGCCACCGCCGCCTTCAGCCCATCATCGCCCATCTCCGGTGGCATGCGCACATCCGTTATCACCACATCCGGCAACTGGGCACTCAGCTTGCCGATGACCCCCTCCAGCTCCACCGCCGTTCCCGCCCTGCCCAGGACCTCGTGGCCGCGGCGCTCCAAGAGCCCGGCAAGGCCCTCGCGTAGGATCGCGGAGTCATCCGCAATCACAATCCTCAATCCACTCATGCTGATACTCCCGTCTGCCCACGCTCCAAGAGGAGCGGAATCGTGCACCTTACCCGCGTTGGGCCGCCTTCCGGCGAGGACAGCGACATCTCCCCGCCAAAGGCCGCCAGCCGCTCGGCCATGCCGGAAAGCCCGCGCCCCGGCTCCACCCGCGCTCCGCCCGGGCCCTCATCCACCACCGAGATATGCAGCGCCGCATCCGAGGTGATGAGCACCGAGACCGGCGCGCCCGGCGCGTGTTTCGCGGCATTGGTCAGCGCCTCGGTACCGAAGAAATAACCGCAGGCCAGTACGCTGGCGGAAAGCTGCGGCAACGGGTGTGGGGCGTAGACGCTGACGTGGGGGCCGTGGGCGGAGGCGGCATCGGCAAGCGCGGCGACCAAACCGTGATCCTGGAGGACCTGCGGGTGAATGCCGTGCACCGTCGCGCGCAGCGAGCGCAGGCCGCGATCCACGTCCCGCTTCGCGGCCTCCAGCAGCTCGGCCTCGGCGCCGGTGGCATCGAGAAGGGCCTCGCCCAGCTTCATGCTTGCCGCCACCAAATATTGCTGCGCGCCATCGTGCAGATCCCGCTCGATGCGGGCGCGCTCCACCTCGTAGGCATCCGCAATCGCGCGGCGCGAGGCCGTCAGCTCCGCGATGACCCGCGCCTGCCGCTCCTCATTGCTGGTGGCCTGCTTCTTGCTGAAAAACACGCCCCCAAGCCTAATCGCGCGCCCCGGGCAGGGGTAAAGCTAGCACTACCCGGAAAGTATCCTTAGCGCTGTAGGAATAGCGCGCCCGGCACGGTGAAATGAACAGCATGACACAGACACTTTCCCTCCACGACATCACGAAGGATTTCGGCGGCGGCCCCGTGCTGGCCGGCATCACCCTAGACATCACCCCTGGCGAGCTCGTCGCCATCATGGGGCCCTCCGGCTCCGGCAAGTCCACGCTGCTGCACTGCATGTCCGGCGTGCTCACGCCCACCGACGGCAGCGTAAGCTTCGGTGACGAAGTCATTTCCACGCTTTCCGATGCCGCCCGCTCCCGCACCCGCCTCCGCCACTTCGGCTTCGTCTTCCAAGACGGCCAGCTTTTGCCGGAGCTGACCAACCTGGACAATGTGGCACTGCCCGCGATGCTCAACGGTCTAGGCCGACGTGCGGCCCGCGCAAAGGCGCTGTCGCTGCTCGACCAACTGGGGCTCGGCGATCTCGCGGACCGCCGGCCCGCCCAAGTCTCCGGCGGCCAGGCCCAGCGCGTGACCATCGCCCGCGCCCTCGTGGCCAACCCCGGCGTCATCTTTGCCGATGAACCCACCGGCGCCCTCCACCAAGCCACCGGCCACGAGGTCATGCAGATGCTGACCACCACCGTGCGCCAATCCGGCGCCAGCCTCGTCATGGTCACCCACGACCCCAAGGTGGCGGACTGGATGCAGCGCCGCGTGGAAATCCGCGACGGCATCATTCACGATGACCGCCGCCTGGGGGTGCAGCCATGAATACCGCGACCCTAGTCCTTGGCCTCCAGCGCGAATCCGTCCGCGCCCGCTCCGGTGCGGGCATTGTCAGCGTGCTGGCCATCGTGAGCCTGACGCTGGGTTCTGCCATCGCCTTTCTCGTCGCCGGCGGCACCTGGATGTTCTGGCAGCGCGCCCACCACCCAGAATCCGCCGTGCCCGCCCTGCGCGCCGCTGCCGGAGACACCCCGGAAGATTACTTCCTGCCCTGGTTCGTCCTCGCGCTCATGGCTTGCGCTTTCATCGTTCCCGCCCTGTTTAACCTGACCGCGCAGGCCGCCGTCCTCGGCGCCTCCGGCAGGGAACAGCGCCTGTCCACCCTCCGCCTTCTGGGCCTAAGCTCCCACCAAGTTGAGCGCATGGCCGCCGTCGAGACCGGCATCCAAGCCCTCATCGGCATTGTGCTCGGCTGGCTCGTCAGCGTGCTCATCGCCCCGGTCTTCACGCACGTGAAATTCCAGGACCGCCCCGTCGCCTTTGAGGAAATCATCCTGCCCTGGTGGGGATACCTCGCGGTGGCCGCAGTCCTCTTCCTCCTCGCCCTCGCCGCGGCCCTTGCCGGCATGCGGCGCGTGCGCGTCAGCCCCCTCGGCGTGGCCAAGCGCCAGATGCCCGCCGCTTTCAGATGGTGGCGCCTCATCGCCTTCCTCCTCATCGTCACCGTCGGCGGTGCCCTGCTCAAAGGCAAATCCGGCGCACCCGAAATCTCCGTGGCCGTCGTGCTCTTCGCGGTGGTCATGAGCATCAACCTGGTCGCGCCCTACCTCCTGCAAATCGGCGCCCGCCTTTTGGCTTTGCTCCCCGGCACCGCACACCTCGTGGCCTGCCAGCGCGTCAACGTCAACGCCCGCCGCGCCTGGCGACAAAGCGCGGCCATCGGCTTCTTCGGCTTCCTCGCCGGCTTCCTCTTGGGCGCGCCCATGGGCACCGATGCGCTTGCCACCGCGATGAAGGAAGAACAAGAAACGGGCATCATGTTCCGAGACGTCTCCACCGGGGTCGTCCTGACCTTGCTCTTCGGCTTCGCGCTGACCAGCATGTCCATCTTCCTCGGCCAAGTATCGTCCGCCTTCGAGGACAAGGAACTTATCCGCTCCCTCGACCTGATGGGCGTGCCGCGCCGCTTCCAATTCCGCACGAACACCCTCGCCGTGATGGGACCCATCGTCGCGCTCAGCCTCTTCGGCTTCCTCTTCGGCGGCGGCATCGCCGGCCTGATGTTTTTTAGCACCGTTTGGGAAGAAGGCGTCGACCTCGCCGGGCGGCTCCTCATTTCCTTCAGCTTCCTCGCCGTGGGTTGGGCGGTGACCTTCCTCGCCATCGCGCTCGTCGAGCCCCTGCGCGGCCACGTTCTCCGCAGCGGCCGCCGCAAGGAATAACCGGTTTCCTGAGCTTAGCTCGCCCTGTGCCCGGGCTTGGCCCTAGCCCAGGCTCTGGCCAGGCTGGGCCTGTGCCAGACTTTGCGCTGGTCAGCTGTTGCGCCAGCTTTGCTTCAGCGCCGCGCGCCTTCATGCCTCCACAAGCGGTGCCACTGCCACGGCGGCCGCGCAAAGGGCCGCTTATTCTTCGCCGTGGCCAGTACCTGCTGCACCACGAAATCCGGGTAGTGGTCAATCGTCGTCGCGGTGAAGTGGAGGGGCTTCCAGCCGCGATGGACGGCATCGTTAAGCTTGTGCCTGTCCAACTCAAACTGGCGGCGGTTTTCGCCCCGGTGGTAGGCGTAGCCATCGACCTCGATGGCTATCTTGTGCTCCTCAATCACCAGATCCCAGTGGTAGGGGCCTATTTTTATGTTGTTTTGCACCGTGAAATGCGGCGCGAGGGCGCGCGTTAATTGGCGCTCCGGCACGCTATCCGTGCCGATGATTGCCCTGTCCAGGGCGCGCTTTACCGGCCGCGGAAACCGCTGGTAGTCCAGCTTATTCAGCTCCAGCCGGCTGACCCCATCCTTGCCGGAGTAAAAGTCCTCGAGGAAGGCGACCGCATCATCCTCCGGCATCGCCTCGACCGCCTGCAGTGGATTGCATACGGTGACGCCGTCCCAGGTCAACGCGCCCTTCGGCCGGGCGCGGCGTGAAGTGAAGTACTTACTCGACGGCAGCGATGAGCTGCGCAGGAACTCCAGCGGAAAGTGCAGCGGCTTTTCGACGTGCTTGAGCGCCGCCGAGTAGCCGTCGAGCGCGCAATCCGGCCATTGCTCGCTCATGATGCGTGCGAGCTGGTTCGGCGTCGGCTCCTCTGACAAGCAGAAGCCGTTCGCAATCCGGACGGCGCCGTGTCGTACCGCTTGCTGAGCGGCACTTTTCCCCCGAAAAATTTCCATTCGTATCCCTCGATCCCCCGAAACGAAGGTTGTGCGGCCCGTTTGGGCGGTTTTCAGCGCGGCTGGGCGTTTGGGTGGTGCTTGGTTGGTGCGTTTTGATGCCTGTTTGGTGCGTTTTGACAAATAGTGGCCGCAAACCCCATGGTTTCCGTGGCCTATTTGCAAAAACGCATCAGCTGGCCGCCAAGAACGCATCACGCGGCCACCAAAAACTCATCAGCTGGCCGCCACAGCAGGTTTCTTGGCCGCGAAAATCCGCGGCCAACCCCCGAAGCCCCCGAGAAACCCCCGCAGCCTACTTCAGGCGAGCCTTGGCGTCTTCCAGAATCTTCTCGGCCTCGGCCTTGTCGCCCCAGCCGGAGCCGGAAACTTCCTTGTTGGGCTCGAGGTCCTTGTAGTGGACGAAGAAGTGCTCGATTTCGTCCTTGATGTGCTGTTCCACATCATCGATGTCCTGGTAGCGCTCCCAGCGTGGGTCATCGATGACGGCAAGCAGCTTGTCGTCGCCGCCGGCCTCATCGGTCATCTTGAACACGCCGACGATGCGGGCTTCAACGATGACACCGGGGAAAACGGGCTCGGGGAGGATGACGAGGGCGTCGAGGGGGTCGCCGTCTTCGCCAAGCGTGTGGTCGATGAAGCCGTAGTCGGCGGGGTAGGCCATTGGGGTGAACAGGTAGCGGTCCAGGTAGACCTTGCCGGACTCGTGGTCCACCTCGTACTTATTGCGGGAGCCCTTTGGGATTTCAATGGTTACTTCAACGCTCACAGCGATGTCCTCCATGTGGGATTGGGTGTTAATTACCGTCAATAGTCTAGCGCGTCGCCCATCCGCGCTAGGGTTGGTGGCGATGAAAGCTAAGAAGGTTTGGTGGTCAGTAACCGCGCTGGTGGTCACGGCGGCGGTCGGGGGCACGGCTGCGCTGGGGGTTACCATCCAGCGCGAGTACGGCGATCTTTCGCATGGCGAGGCCGAAACGGTCCAGGCCCCGGAGAATCCCCTGCAGCCGGCTAAGGCGCAGGACGTGGATTTTGCGGCGCTCAGCGCGAAGCTCGATGAGCTGGGCAAGAACGAGGATTTGGCCACCTTTGGCGGGCAGGTCATCGATAGTGAGACCGGCACGGTGGTGTGGGAGCGCGATGCAGATAAGGCGCTGACCCCGGCTTCCTCGACGAAGGTGCTGACCACCGCCGCGGCAACGCTCGCCCTGGATGAGTCGAAGCGGATTACCACCAAGGTCTACCGCGGCAAGGACCCGAACAACGTGGTGATCAAGGCGGCTGGCGATGCCTGGATGACCAACGAGCAGCTCGATGACCTGGCGGATCAGATTAAAAAGACCGGTACCCAGGTCGCGGGCGTGTACATCGATACCTCCGCGTGGGCGGGCGAGCCGCAGGCACCGGGCTGGGATCCGGAAAACGTCGATGAGGGCTTCGTCGCGCCCATGGAACCGGCCATGCTGTATGGCGGGCGCATTGGCGCTACGGAGGGCGATGTGCCGCGCAGTCACACCCCGGCCCTCGACGTCGCGGGCGAGCTGGCCAAGCGCCTGGGCACGGATAAATTCGCCGCGGGCACGATGGCTGACGGTGCGGAGGAGCTGGCCAGCGTCGAGTCGGATCCCCTGGGCGAGCGTGCGCTGGAGATGGTGCGGCATTCCGATAACGTCATGGCAGAGGCAATTGCCCGCGAGCTTGCCGATGCCCGCGGCAAGCAGCCCAGCTTCCAAGCCGATACCCAAGCCACGCTGGACGTGCTGCGCGAGCACGGGTTCGATGTAAGTGGCGTGGATATCAAGGACAACTCGGGTCTTTCGGTAGATAACCGGTTGAGCGCGAGCGTGCTGGCTGAGATTGTCAACGGCGCGGTGGAGGACCCGCAGCTGCGCCCCTTGGCTGCGTATTTGCCGGTAGCAGGAGGTGACGGCACGCTGCACGAGCGCTACGGGGAGTCCACGGCGCGCGGGTTTGTCCGGGCGAAGACCGGCACATTGACCGGCGTATCCGCGCTGGCGGGCACCGCGCAAGGCCAATCCGGACGCGTGTATTCCTTTGCGTTCTTGGTCAATGATGGCGAGATTATGGCGGCTCGCGCGGCCCAAGACGACCTCGCTGCGGCGCTGCATGAGTTCTAAATGAGCCCACAGCCTGGAGTAACGCCGTTTTGGCCGCGGGTCTCACCGCACTTTTTGGCCTGCCGGCGCGCGGTCCGCGCGGCAAAGATGGAACACACCGTGGCGGTGGGGCTTTCCGGCGGCGCGGATTCTTTAGCGCTGTGCGCGGCGATGATCGCGGAGGGCCACGATGTCATCGCGCTGTGCGTCGACCACGGTTTGCAGGACGGTTCGCGTGCGCAGGCTGAGAAGGCGGCTCGGCAAGCAGAGAGCTTGGGCGCGCGGGCGCGGGTGCTCGTGGTACAGGTGCCGGACGAAGCGGGGAATTCGCTGGAAGCGGTGGCTCGGCAAGAGCGCTACCGAGCGATGTCCGCGGCCGCGCGCGAAGACGGAGCTTCGCGCAGAGGAGGAAGGTCGTTGGAGATTGCCGTGGCGCATACGGCCGATGACCAGGCGGAAACGCTCCTTCTTGGAGCCCTGCGCGGCCGGGTGGCCGGCATGCCGGAGCGGACAGTAGTGGAAGGCGCGCGGGTAGTGCGGCCATTTCTGCAGGTGCGCCGTGCCGATACGGAGGGCGCGTGCGCGGAGCTGGGGTTAGAGGTGTGGCAGGACCCGCAGAACGCGGATACGGATTTTCGGCGGGTAGCGCTGCGCCGGGAAATCATCCCGGAGCTATCGCGGGTAATGGGCGGTGATGCGGTACCGGCGTTGGCGCAAGCGGCGATGGATACCGCGCGCGATGAAGGATACCTCGCCACGCCGGCCACCGCGGACTGTGCGGAATTGGCCGCGCTGCCGGAGCCGCGACGCCGGCGCGCTATTGCGGCCTGGCTTGTCGAGCGGGGAGTGAAGGTGACGAGGGAGGGGCTTGGGGGCATCGGCAAGCTGTGTACCAACTGGCACGGACAAGGGCCGGTGGCTGTGAGTTCGGCGCGGCAAGCGGGGCAGAGGTTGGAAGTAGCACGTATAGGTGGCAAACTGGCACTATTGTCTGGTCATTAAAGGAGCGCACTCGTGCACGACAAGAAAGACTTCGCCGTCCCCGCAAACCGCTACGGAGACGATGTAGAAGCAATCCTCATCACGGAAGAGGAAATTAAAGACCGCGTCCAGCAGCTGGCGGATGCGGTATCTGAGAAATATGCCGACGCCGAGCAGGACCTGCTTTTGGTCTGCGTATTAAAGGGTGCGGCCTTTTTCCTGACGGACTTCGCGCGCAAGCTATCCATCCCCTCGGAGCTGGAGTTTATGGCCGTCTCCTCGTACGGCGCCTCCACGTCTTCTTCAGGGGTGGTGCGCATCTTGAAGGACTTGGACCGTGATATCGCCGGGCGCGATGTGGTCATCGTGGAAGACATCATCGACTCGGGCCTGACGCTATCCTGGCTCATTCGCAACCTGCGGGGGCGCAACCCGAAGTCGCTCAACGTGGTGACCTTGTTGCGCAAACCGGAAGTGGTAAAAGCGCAGATCGATCTGCTCGATGTCGGCTTTGATATCCCCAATGAATTCGTCATTGGCTATGGCCTTGACTACGCGGAACGCTACCGCGACCTGCCCTTTGTGGGCACCCTTCACCCTGATGTCTATACCACCAACTAAAATCGCGCAGTAATGAAAAACAATAAACTCCTTCGCTACGGCGGCATTGCGGCGCTGATCCTCGTAGCGCTGTATGCCTTTACGTTCTTTAGCAACGAGACCCGCGGATATGTGGACACGGATACCTCCGTGGCCCTGAAACAGCTGCAGGATAAAAACGTTGACGAGGTAGAAATTGATGACCGCGAGCAGCGCCTGCGCATCAAGCTCAAGGACGAAATCACGGTAGAAGAGCGCGAGGGCGTACAAGAGATCGTGTCTCAGTACCCCGCGCGCGCCTCCGAGCAGGTCTTTGATGCGGTCAAGGATTCGGGTGCGGAGAAGTATCAGACCAATGTCACCCAGGATTCCTTCTTGGGCTCCATGCTCAGCTTCCTGCTGCCGATGGTCATCCTCTTCGCCCTGCTGTTCTGGCTCATGTCCCGCATGCAGCAGGGTGCAGGCGGCATGTTCGGCATCGGCAGCTCCAAGGCCAAGGAGCTGACCAAGGATATGCCGACCAATACCTTCGAGGACGTTGCCGGCGCCGATGAAGCCGTGGATGAGCTGCAGGAAATCAAGGACTTCCTTGATGATCCTTCCCGTTATTACGAGCTCGGCGCGAAGATTCCGCGTGGCGTGCTGCTTTATGGCCCTCCGGGTACCGGTAAGACCCTGTTGGCCCGCGCCGTTGCGGGCGAGGCCGGCGTGCCTTTTTATTCCATCTCCGGTTCGGACTTCGTGGAGATGTTCGTCGGTGTCGGTGCCTCCCGCGTGCGTGACCTGTTCAAACAGGCCAAAGAGCACAGCCCGTGCATCATCTTCGTGGACGAGATCGACGCCGTGGGGCGCCAGCGCGGATCCGGTACCGGCGGCGGGCACGATGAGCGCGAGCAGACCCTGAACCAGCTGCTGGTGGAGATGGACGGCTTTGGCGATCGCGAGGGCGTTATCCTCATCGCGGCCACCAACCGCCCAGATATTTTGGACCCCGCATTGCTGCGCCCGGGCCGTTTCGACCGCCAGATTCCGGTCACCAACCCGGATCTGGCCGGCCGTGAGCAGATCCTGCGCGTCCACGCCAAGGACAAGCCTTTGGCGGAAGAGGTCGATGTGGCGCAGCTGGCCAAGCGCACCACCGGCATGTCCGGTGCGGACCTTGCCAATGTGCTTAACGAGGCCGCGCTTCTCACCGCCCGCATCGGCGGCAATGTCATTACCTATGACGCGCTGGAAGAGGCCACCGACCGCGTGGTGGGCGGTCCACGGCGCCAGGGCAAGATCATCTCCGAGCACGAGAAGAAGGTCACCGCCTACCACGAGGGCGGCCACACCCTGTCCGCGTGGGCGCTCAAGGATATCGAGCGCGTGTACAAGGTCACCATCCTGGCCCGCGGCCGCACTGGTGGCCACGCCATGACCTCGCAGGAAGACGACAAGGGTATGTACACCCGCGACGAGCTGTTTTCCCGCTTGGTCTTTGCCATGGGTGGCCGCGCCGCCGAGGAATTGGTCTTCGGCGCTCCCACCACGGGTGCGTCCTCCGATATCGAGAACGCCACCAAGATCGCCCGCGCGATGCTGACCGAATACGGCTTTTCTCCTGACTTGGGCACCGTCAAGTACGGCCAGGAGCAGGGCGATCCGTTCAGCCAGATGGGCGGGGGTGGCGGCTCCATCGATTACTCGGATGACCTTGCCTCCAAGATCGACCAGCAGATGCGCTACCTCCTCGAGCGCGCGCACGAGCAGGCCTACGACATCCTGCGCACCAACCGCGAGTTCTTGGACAAGCTGGCCGAGGCCCTCCTGGAGAAGGAGACCCTGCGCCGACCGGATCTGGAGAGCATCTTCGACGGCATTGAGCCGCGCGATGCCTATGATGTCTTCCCCGGCGAAGACGATCGCTTCCCGCGCCAGATTGGTTACGCGCCGGTCAAGACCCCGGTTGAGCTGGCCAAGGAGCGCGGCGAGGAACTTCCCAAACGCATGACGCTTCTCGATGCCTCCCGGGCCGCCCGCAAGCGCCGCCTCGCCGGCGAAAAGATCGAGGGCGAGGTTGGCTTTAACTTTGGCCAGCACGCCGGCGACTACGTGAACCCCGAAACGGTGCGCGAGCTGCACGGCGGTGGCAGCAGCCACCGCGAAGACCGAACTGACCAGAGCGGCCGCAGCGATGGACGCAGCGGCCGAAACGACCAGAACGACCGCGCGGACCAGAGCGACCGCGGCGACCGCGCCGACCAGAGCGACCACGGCAGCAGCGACGGTGGGGAAGGGCGATCGGATTCGGCATCGGAAAGCAGGGGCAAGCACCACAAGCCAGAGGGAGAAACCAGCCAATGGTTCACCCCAGGCTGGAATGAGTCTTCCCGCCGCGATAACCCCTACGCGCGCGATGCGGAAAAACCGCGCGATGATAAAGAGTAAGAAGTACGTGCATGTCTGAAAATCACACTGATAACCAGCAGGTGCCCGCCCGCGCACCGTATGACCAGGAGCGGGCGGAGGCGGCCGTCCGCGAGCTACTCTTTGCCGTGGGCGAGGACCCTGATCGCGAAGGACTGCGCGAAACCCCGGCCCGTGTGGCCCGCGCTTACCGTGAGGTCTTCGCCGGCCTGCACGAGGACCCGACGGAGGTGCTGCACAAGACCTTCGCCGAGGACCACCAGGAACTGGTCTTGGTGCGCGATATTCCTATCTATTCCACCTGCGAGCACCACCTCGTGCCGTTTTATGGGGTGGCGCATATTGGCTATATCCCCGGCAAGGACGGTCACGTCACCGGGCTGAGCAAGCTGGCGCGCCTGGCGGATATGTACGCCAAGCGTCCGCAGGTCCAGGAACGCCTGACCCAGCAGATTGCCGATGCACTCGTGGATGTCCTCGAGGCCCAATCCGTCATCGTGGTCATCGAGTGTGAGCACCTGTGCATGGCCATGCGGGGCATCCGCAAGCCGGGCGCGACCACAACGACTTCCGCGGTGCGCGGCGGGTTTAAAAATAACGCCGCCTCCCGCGCGGAAGTGCTCAGCTTCATTCGTACGTAGCGCGTACGCAGTCGAGTTTGTCGAGCGAAAAGGAGAACGCAGTGCACCCGGCTTCCTCAGTTGGAGAATTGACCATCCCGAAGCGCACGCTCGTCATGGGCATCGTGAATGTTACGAAGGATTCCTTTTCCGATGGCGGGCGGTGGCTCGACTTCGACGCCGCCACCACTCATGCCCGTGAGCTGGTGGAACAGGGTGCGGACATGATCGATGTGGGCGGCGAATCCACCCGCCCGGGTGCGGTGCGCGTGGAGGCGCAGGAAGAGGCCGACCGCGTGGTCCCGGTCATCCAGGCGCTGCACGAGCAGGGCATTCGCACCTCGGTGGATACGATGCGCGCCTCGGTTGCCGCCGCGGCGGCTGCGGCCGGGGTGGACATGATTAACGATGTCTCCGGCGGCCTTGCCGATCCTGAAATGTATGCCGCCATGGCTGATGCCGGCGTGCCCGTTTGCCTCATGCACTGGCGCACTCTCCAGGAAGGCGCGTTCGGATCCGCGGCGGGCACGGCCGATCACGGCGGCGATGTGGTCCGCGACGTGCACGAGACCCTCGCCCAGCTGAGCCAAAACGCCCTGGATGCAGGCGTGAAAAAGGACAATATCGTGCTGGATCCGGGCCTCGGCTTTGCCAAGAGCCCACAGGATAACTGGGCGCTGCTTAAGGCCCTGCCCGAGTTCCTGGACGGCGAGTTCCCCATCCTGGTGGGCGCCTCGCGCAAGCGCTTCCTCGCCGCTATCCGGGAAGACCGCGGGGTAGAGGCGAGCCCTTTGCTTGCCGATCCCGCCACCGCCGCCGTGACCGCCATTTCCGCCCAGATGGGCGCGTGGGGCGTGCGCGTGCACGAGGTGGGCGTATCCCGCGATGCCGTCGACGTGGCCGCCGCGTGGAACGCCGGCGAGTCCTATGTAGGCGGCGCCAATGCCACCGGCAGCTACCGCAATGCCGCCACCGGCACGGGCACAGTGACCTCTACCGCGATGGGTACGGAAAGGAATTAACCATGGCAGATCGCATCGAATTAACCGGCCTGGAGTGCTTTGGCTACCACGGCGTCTTTGATGAGGAAAAGCGCACCGGCCAGCCCTTCATCGTCGATATCACCTGCTGGTCCGAGTTTGCCGAGGCCGCAGCTCACGATGATCTGACCAAGACCATCAATTACGCAGAGCTTGCCGATGTCACCGCCAGCATCGTCGAAGGCCCCTCCCGCGACCTCATTGAGACCGTCGCCAGCGAGGTGGCCGATACCATCATGGAATCCTTCGCCGACCTGCACGCGGTGGAAGTGACCGTGCACAAGCCCAAGGCGCCGATCCCGCGCACTTTTGCCGATGTCGCCGTCGTCGCCCGCCGCTCCCGCAAGCACGCGCGCACCGGAGCCCCACGGCCCGCTCCGCAGGTGGGAACTCCGCAGGGAGCCGACGCGCAGCGCCCCGGCACGAACCCCGGGAGTCAGTAATGCGCGCGGTACTATCCATCGGCTCCAATATGGATGACCGCGTGGAGCTTTTGCGCACGGTATTTACCGAGTTCCGCGAGGACATCGTGGCGGCCTCGCCCGTCTATGCCACCCCGCCGTGGGGAGTAACGGACCAGGATGAATTCTTGAATGCGGTGCTCATCGTGGACGTCGAGGAGAGCCCGCTGGAGCTCTTACGGCGCGGCCAGAAGCTGGAAGAGGCGGCTGAGCGCGTGCGCGTGCGCCACTGGGGCCCGCGCACCCTGGACGTGGACATCGTCGATATCGAGGGCTATAGCTCCTCCGATGCGGAACTTATCGTCCCGCATCCCTATGCCCACGAGCGCGCATTCGTGCTTATACCCTGGTTGGCCGCCGAGCCGGCTGCTAAGTTGAAGGGACAGGATGTCTCCGCGCTGGTTGCCGCGTTGGACCCGCAGGAAACCGTCAATATCCACCGCTTGGGCCTGATGGAGGAGTTATGAAACGGACCTCGCTCGGTGCGCTTATCGGTGTTGGGATATTCATGGCAGCCGCGGCGGCCATCCTCACCACGCGCTTTTATGGCTCCATGATGTCCATCCCGGTTACGGTATCTGCCACGCTATGGCTCATGGTGGTGGTGTGCTTGGGGCTTACCTGGAAAGTGGATAAGGCCACCGATGAGGATCACGGCATCGGGCTAGATAATTCGCAGCTTAATCCGATGACCATCGCGCAGTTCATGCTGGTGGGCAAGGCTTCGGCGTGGACGGGTGCGATCGTCGGCGGGCTCTATGCAGGGGTGGCGGTGTATGTCATCCCGAATGCGGGCACCCTTGTCGCGGCTTCCGATGATCTGGTGGGAGTGCTCGCATCCGCGATTGGCGGCATCGCCATGTCTGCGGCTGGCCTGCGATTGGAGCGACACTGTGAGACCCCGCCGCCACCGGACGGGCTTCAAGCGGTACATTAGGGAACATGACTCAGCCGCGCTCTTCTTCCAAAAACTCGTCGTCCTCGCCAGATTGGGGACAAATTGGGATTATCGCCCTCGTCATCTTGGCCGTTATCGCCAGCATCGTCATGCTCATTTCCGGCTCCGCAGCGGCGCTCAAGATTGCGCTGATTGCCGCCCTGTGGGCCGCAGTGGTGGGCTTTTTCTTGGTGATGCGCTACCGCCGCCAGGCCGAGGAATCCGTGACCAAGCTGGAGCTGCAGGAGCGCGCCCACCGCGCGGAGCTCAAGCAGGCCCGCGCAGCCGAAGGCAAGGAGCTGCCGGATCAGCAAATCCTCGATGAGATCCGCACCGAGCTGGCCTCTATCCGGAAGCAGATCGAGGATTTGTCCGGCCACGATTTCACCTACGAGCCAGCCGCCTTGCACGCGGAGGCGCGCCGCATCATGGAGCTGGAGGCGCAGACCGCCGCGGCGTCCCACCACAGGGAAGAAAACGTCGACTTTGAGCAAACGTCTACCGGCGCGCCGTCTGCCGATGCCATCGCTGGCCGCCTGGGCAATCAACCCTCCGGCGAGCACGCGGACTCTAACCCGCTCAATGACATCATCAGCGAAAACACCCGCGCGCAGCGCAGCTCTTCCCGGACCGATAATGCCGCTAAGCCCGCCCACTCCGAGCAGCTTGCCGATGCCCCCAAGCCCGCCACGTCCAGCGAGGCCGCGGGGGCGAAGGAGCCGAAGGACGTTTCCTTCGATACCGGCAGCTTCCAGGCCGTGCGCTGGGATTCGGGTGGGGACTCCAATATCAAGCGCCAAGGCTCTCGGCAGTCGGGCTCTGGCAACGCAGCTCACTCTGGCGCACGAGGTAGCCACCGCAAGCCAGAGGCTGATACCGCAGCCGAGCCCGCTTCCGATGCGGTGACCCAGAACATCCCGCAGCAAACCACAGGCAAGGATGCGCGCGAGGAATATAAGGGCTCGGGACACCACGTGGCCGCCGAGCAGAAGCAATCGGCCTCGCGCCGCCAGCAGCAGACCCGCGGCCGCCGCCGCAGCGATGAACAGCGCGATGGTTCCGTGTCCGTGTCGGAGCTATTGGCACAGATGAAGAAGGATAAATAAATGCGTCCACCGCGCATGCGCGTTGCCCTTTTCGGGCGCAGCCTCGCCGGGATCTCCCTGGCCACTGCCATGGAGCGCGCCGGCCATACCGTGGAGATGCTTGATGATCCGGCCGAGCTTGGCTCCTTCCAGGCACTGATTCTTGCCGTGGGTGAGGCACGGCTGGATGCTGCTGTAGAGCTTGTTGAGGACCACGTACACAAGGGTCTCATCGCTTTCCACACGTGCCTGTCCCGAGGCGTGCAAGGCCTTGACCCGCTGGAGACCCACGGCTGCATCGTGGCGTCCGTCGCACCCATGGCGGGCGGGCGCTGGGCAGTATCCACGCTAGATGAGCTGGGAGAAAACATCGCTGACTTCGTAGTGAGCGAATTCCGGGGGCAGGCAGTGCCGCTTTCCGATGCCGAACGTCCCGCCTTCGCCGCCCGCTCCTACTACATAGAAATGCTTAGCCGCCTGCACCTAGCAGCTGCCGTAGAAGCCAATTTCTTTGCCGAGTTTGATGAGATCCCACCGTCTGAATTCGACATCGATTCAGAAGACATCATCGCAGCCTATCGCGGTGCCACGGATCCCGGAATGCGCCGCCACTACTTAGAAACCGCTCGGCGCTTGGGTGAAGTAGAAGATCGCACCGAATTGGAAATGTGGGCCTTGCAGGAGGAATCCCGATGAGCTTGAAGATGGGACAAGCCACCGTCATCAGCGAGGTCGACCGCATCCGCATGGTGGGTAGCGCGCTGCGCAAGACCGGCCGCCCTGTGGCCTTCGTGCCATTGACCACCGGCGTGCATGCTGGGCATATCGCGCTGGTGCGTGCGGCCCGCCGCATCCGCGGCGCGGTGACTGTCGTGGCGCTCCAAGAACCTCGCGCCGAAGATGTAGACCTCCTGCGCGCCGAGGGCGTGGATGTCATCTGGGATTACACTCCCGAGAAGCTCTGGCCTCATGGTCGCCGGATTACTATCTCGGCTCGCGGCGTCGCCGTCGAACGCGACGCCGCGAACTCCGCCGCTGCCGAGCAGACGCCTGATGCTGAATCTGCACCTGAAGGCTTAGAGCCCGATCTATCAGGCGAGCTCACCCTCTACCTCACGCTGATGATGGCACTGTCGCCCACCGATGTCCTCATCGGGGAAAAAGACTACGAGCTGCTCTTGGCCATTCACCACGCGGTGCAGGACTGGCACCTCGGGGTTCGCGTGCAGGGCGTTCCCGCCGTGCGCATGCCCGATGGTGTGGTGATGAGCCTGCGCAATACGCGCGTGCCCGAAGATAAGCGCGAAGACGTAGCCGCCCTGTCCGCCGCACTCACCGCTGGTGCACACGCCGCAGAGGCAGGCGCGGATAAGGTTCGTGAGGTTGCCGCAGGTGTCCTAGAAGCCGCCGGCGTTGAACCCGAATACCTAGAAGTGCGCGGCCGCGATTTGGGTGAGCCGCCTGCCGAGGGCGATGCCCGCCTGCTGGTCGCTGCCACCATTGGCAGGGTCAGATTAATTGACAACGTTGGCCTGCCGCTGGGAATTGGTTTCACTAATATTGAAGAGCACGAGGCTAAGGCCGAACTCGAGCGCGAAAAGCAGCGCGAACAAGACCAATCCCCGGAGGACTAATGACCGAAATCCACATCCGCGACCTCGACCCGCGCGATGAGCCCAAGGCGATTGAGTTTGCCATCGAAGGCATGCACCTGCACTGGTTTGTAAAGAACCCGCGCTTCGAGCATGCCTACGGCCGCTACTTTTGGGATTTAGAGCGCGCCCAGGCCACCGATATCTTGGCAGCCTATGCCGATGATGGTCGTTTCCTCGGCGTGATTCTGGCATCGATTAAAGGCGAACCAGCGCTGCCGTATCCGTGGTGGCGCAAGGCCTATGTCAAGGCCGTGGATCTCTTCAACAGCCTGCGCCCTGGCGGTCACCGCGGTGACTACGATGCCGCGAACGAGGACATGTTGTTAAGCTACCTGGCTGAGAACACCGTGGACGGTGAAATCGGCTTCCTCGTCGCGGACCCAAACTCGGGTGTGAAGGGCGTGGGCACGGCGCTCATTGAGGCCTTTGAGGAGCGCCACCCCGGCAAGGATATTTACCTCTACACCGACGATGGCTGCACCTATCAGTTCTACGATTCCCGCGGTTTTGAGCGGGTGGGGGAGAAGGAAATCTCCATCGATAAGGACCGCGACCTTACCTGCATGCTGTACGTCCGCCACGTGGCGTGAGGCTACCGCGTCACGCCACGCAAACGAGCGCAGCTTCACGCTACGCAAACGAACGCCGCGTCACGCCACGCAATCGAACGCCGCTTCTCGTGGCGTGGGTCCTCCCGGCGCCGCGCCACATTAGTTCGCCAGTGCGCCCATCGGATCCCACGCCGGCAGGGTGGTGATCTCGGTGGACTTCAGCGCCTCCTGGTATTGCTCAGGCAGGCGGGACGGGTGGACGGCGATTTCGAAGACGTACTCGTCAAACCAGTCATCGGCCATGGTCCAAAAGCCCTTATCGCCCTTCTCGGTGCCCCAGGAATTTTCCACGCGCCAGCGGGTGACGTCGCCGCCCTCGGCAATGTCAGCGCCGGTAAAGACCATCGCGTGCGTCATCAGGGACTCGTGCAGGCGGAGGCGGTCCGGCTTCTCGATGCCCATTTCTACCCCATACAGTCCCTCATAATCGTGCAGGCGCTTGGCCCAGACGCCGCTATCGGCATCGGATTGCTGGCTGGTATCGCAGCCGAACCAGACGGGCTGGCCATCCTCGATGGCAGAGCGGGTGGCATCGCGCAATACCTCAACCGGGGCGTTGAGGTAGGTGACCTTTTCACCGGCGACGTTGCCTAGGTAGTCCACGGTATAGAGCTCACCGTAGGAATTGCGCGGGTCATTGACCACGCAGACATACTCGCCCAGGTCCTTGGGGAGGTACTCGCGGGCGAAGTCCTGCGGGGTAAAAGTGCCCTCGCGGTGGAAGTTATCGTCCTTATCGCGGTACTGCCACTGGAACTCTGTGGGCGGGAGGCCGAGGTTGGCGGTGAGGATGCGGTAGACATCGGCAAGCGCTTGCTCCTGCGCCCCAGATTTGCCCGCGCGGATCTGGTGGGCGGCGCGGCGCAGGACGGTCTGCAGGTTGCGGTTGAGCATGGCGCTGGACTCGGAGGATGCGGTCTCCGGCATGGCGTACTTGGGCACCACACCGTACTTTTCCACCAGCGAGACGAACATGGACCACTGGCCGCCATCGCCAATGGGGTCATCCATGAGCTTGGTCAAGGTGCGGTCCGTAATATCGCGGTCCTTGAGCTCATCTACCGCGGTGAGGAACCAATTGGCCTTTTCCAGCTTGTCGTAGAAGTACAGGTAGGTCTGCGAAAGCTCGAAATCCTTGATGTTGGTGCGGTCCATGATGTCACCGCGCAGGGAATTCAGGCCCGCAAAAATCCAGCAGCGGCCAGAAGCCTTCTGGTTGGCCGCGCCCCACTTATCGAGCTTGTGGCTGGTCGCCGTGGTGAGCTCGCGCACGAGGTCGCGGTCGATGCTCAGCTTATCGATGCCCTCCTGCGCCACCGCATTCCGCGCCGCCCTGATGGCAGGCTCGCTGGCGAGGGTGGCGTTGGTGGTGTGAACTTCCTGTGGATTAATCTCATTCATTTCTCGATACTCCTTAGTTCATCCGGTCCCAGAAGGGAAGCTCAATGGGCTCGGTCTCGAGTGCTTGCTGCTGCTGGGAAGTGAGGAATTCCTTGCGCACGGCGATGTGGAAGACGTTTTCGCCGAACCATTCATCCGACATCGTGGCAAAGCCCTTGCCCGGTACCTCGTCGGCGTCGTCCTTGCGTGGCGGCTTGGTGCCCCAGGAATTCTCCACGCGCCATGCACGGGGTGCACCATCGATACCGGTCAGCGCCATCGCGTGGGTGGGCGCAGATTCGCCGGAGATAAAGCGCTCCTCCTTGCTCATGGTGGAATCGATGCCGTAGAGGCCATCGGTATCGACGAGGCCTTCGTCCCACACGGC
Source organism: Corynebacterium sp. KPL1814 (assembly GCF_000478175.1). Lineage (GTDB taxonomy): Bacteria > Actinomycetota > Actinomycetes > Mycobacteriales > Mycobacteriaceae > Corynebacterium. The sequence continues at coordinate 103,670 of NZ_KI515777.1, read as the reverse complement.
GTTCTGGAAGGAGAACTGGCGGGAGACATCGCAGCTAAACCACACCGGTTCGCCGGCCTCAATGCTGGCGCGTGCGGCGGCGCGCAGCTCGTCCACATCGACGTTGAGGTAACCGGCGGCCTGTCCACCGGCGAGGTTATTTACGCCGGCGCTGGTGTAGTAGCGGTGCTTGTCGTTGGTGGTACGGGGGTCATCGGCAAGCACGACGTACTCGTCCAACTTCGGCAGGTACTTATCCGCAAACTCGCGCGGGGTGGAGTGCACACGGAAGAATTGCTCGTCCTTGGTGCGGTAGCTCCACGTAAATTCCTCGGGCGGGGTGCCCAGGTGAATGGCGAGCACGCGTTGGATATCGGTGCGGGCTTGCTTGATAATGCCCCCGCGATCCCCCTCACCTTCCACCGCACGGTGCGCGGCGCGGCGGATGATGGTGGCGATATCGCGGTTCATCTGCGCGGTGTGGCCGGACGAGTGCACCTCCGGCATGACCTCGGCCGGGACGGCGCCGTACTTGTCCACGAGGTTGGTGAAAAATGACCACCAGCCGCCGTCGTCGCCTGTGAGCTCGAGGGAAGTAGCCACGTCGCGGTCATCCCAGTCGGTGCCGTCTTCGGTGAGATCCAGCAGCTGGTTGAGCGCGAAGTTGGCGCGCTCTAGTTTGTCGAAGTACTGCAGGTAGGTAAAGGAAAACTCAAAGTCATCGATATTGAGCTCTTTGGCCGCGCGGTGGCGGAATACGTTGAGCGCGGCAAACATCCAGCAGCGCCCGGAGCGCATCTGGTCGGTGACTCCGAGGTTATCGAGTTTTACCTCGGTGGTGGGGTAGAGGGCGGTAATGCGGTCGCGGTCGAGTGCCGCCTTGGCCACCCCTACGCTGGTAATGGCATTGCGCGCGACGCGCAGCTGGGAGTCCTCTGCAGCCTCCTCGCGCAATTGGGACAGGAAGTCATTGGTGAGCAAAGTCATATTCACCGTTTTAGCAGACGGCGATCTCTCCCGAGGCTGCTGGGTGCTGGATGGGCCGCTGGAGATCGCTATAGATGCTCCGCCAGCCGCGCCACGGCTTCGGGGCTTCCCACCTCTTCTGGGAGCCAGGGAATCTCGTGGACCGGGGTATCGGGAAGCTTATCGTGCAAGAGCGCTAGGGCCTCGTCCTCGGCGGCGCGCCGGGAGGCCAAGAACTCGCCTTGGTTCGCGGGCGTGCGGCGGTTGACCAGCATGGAGCCAACCCGCACGCCATTGCCGGCGAGATCCGCGTGGAACTCGGATGACTCCAGGACGGGCAGGCGCTCGGCGGTGAGCACGATGTGGAATACGGTCTGCTTAGAGGTCAGCGCAGCGCGCAGGTGCTCGAAGCGCTCGCGGCGCTGGAAGAGTGTGGCGCGGATTTCCTGATTGCGCCGGTCCACCGGGTCATTATCGGCACCGGAATCCGCGGACATACCGCGTACCAACGAGCCGAATTTATCGGACTTCTCGCGCCGGGCAAGCAGCCCATCGGTATAGGCGGCCATGATTTCCGGTAAGGCCATCAGCCGGGAGGTGTGGCCGGACGGGGCGGTATCGAAGATGAGGTAGTCATACTCGTTAGCGCTTGCGACCAAGGTGGCCATGCGCTCCAAGAGTGCCGCCTCCTGCGTGCCGGGGGATTGCCGGGCCAAACCCAGGTGCTTTTTAACCTCGTCGTGCAGGTGCTCCGGCATGAAACGGCGCATTGAGGCGCCCACGGTCGCGAGGTGTTCCTCGGTGGCGCGGGCCGGATCGAGCTCGATGGCGGAGAGGGATGGGGTGAGGTGAGAGGGGGCATCGGAAAGCGTGGCATCAAAGATATGCCCCAAGTTGTGCGCCGGATCCGTGGAGACCAACAGCACGTTGTGGTCCTGGGAAAGCGACAGGGCCGTGGCCGTGGCGAGGGTGGTCTTGCCCACGCCGCCCTTGCCACCAAAGAACATGATGGGCGCGGTTTCTAGCAGCATTGAATATTCTCCAGGGGTGATTTATCCATGCCCATGCGCGTGTGCCAGGCGTGGAAATCTTCGTAGACCAGCGGCAATAGCTCCAGCGTGTAGTAGCTGGCGGGGTTGGGGATGCCGAGCGCCTCCGAGGCCACCAGCATCATAAAAAGGTCATCTTCTTGCTGCTGGGCTTTGGCAAAGACGGCGCGGTACGGGGCTTGGTAGAACTCGTTGAGCCCCGCGCCGAAGGCCTTAAGCTTGTCGAGCATGCTGGGGAAGGGGAGCGTCGGTATCATCATCGGTCCACTCCAGCGGCGGTTCCTTGCGCGCGTTGGAGATGGCGCCGATCGACTCCACGATGACCCAGATGGAGGCGATGACGATGACGACGTCCATGCCAAAGAGCAGCCAGTTCTGATCCGCAAACAGGGATTTGAGCTGTAGCAGCGCTGCCCACAGCGACATGATGGTGACGAAGATGAGCGGGATGATAACCGGCAGGGTAGGCCGGCGCAGGTGGGTGAGGATGACCACGACGATGGCCAAGGACAGGCTGGCCATGAGCTGGTTCGTGGTACCGAAGAGCGGCCAGATGGTCATGCCGCCGGAGCCGTCCGCGCCCGCCGAGAAGGTCAGGCCGAAGGCCAGGCCCACCGCGATGATGGTGGAAACCAGCGCTGTGATGCGGATGCCCATGATCTCGCCAATTTCCTGGACCACGATGCGCTGCAGGCGCACGCCGGAGTCCATGGTGGTGGCGGCGAAGAGTACGGCCATGGTCGCCAGGATGGTGGCAGACAGTGAGGTGGGAATGCCCAGGCCCTCGTTCATCAACGCGCCGCCGCCCTGCACGAAGGCGTTGACGCCGCCGGCGTTCCACTCGGCGTAGATTTCCTCCCAATTCGCCAGGGTCTTAAAGCCGGCGGTGGTGGCGATGATGGTGCCGAGCGCCAGCAGACCCTCGCCCACCGCGCCGAAGTAACCCACGAAGCGAACGTCGGTTTCCTCATCAATCTGCTTCGACGAGGTACCCGAGGCCACGATGCCGTGGAAACCAGAGATGGCACCGCAGGCGATGGTGACAAAAAGCAGCGGGAAAATGCCTGGGGTCCCGTCAGGAACGTTCTCGCGCACGGCAGGGGCGGCGAGCTCCGGACGGGTGATGAGGAAGGAGCCGTACAAAATGATAAGACCGACGAAAAGCTGCAGGCCATTGATGTAATCGCGCGGCTGGAGCAGCACCCACACCGGCAGCAGCGAAGCGATGAAGGCGTAGATAAATAACAGGATGATCCACACGCCGTTGGCGGGAATCCCCAGGACTGTCTCCGGCAGCACGACCGGGAAGCGGTCCCCCAGGACCATCAGCGAATACAGCGCCACCACACCCACGAGGGACACCAGCGGCAGGTTCCAGTTCAGGCGGTAGATGGCCTGGCCAATCAGCAGCGCAACGGCAATGGCACCCCACGTGGGAATGACCGCCGAGGGCGTGGAAATAAGCAGGTTCGAAATCACCACGGCGAACGCAGCATTGACCATGAGCAGCAGCAAGAAGATCACGATGAGGAAGAGGTTGCGCCCGCGCTTGCCGATGTAGCGCCCCGACAACGTACCAATCGACTGACCCTTGTGCCTTTGCGAGGCCCACAGCGCACCCAAGTCATGCATGCCGGCGATGAAGAAGGTGCCTAACGTGACCCACAGGAATGCCGGGAGCCAGCCCCAAATGACGGCCACTGCCGGGCCGATAATCGGTGCCGCACCCGCCACGGAGGTGAAGTGGTGGCCCCACAGCACATATTTATTGGTGGGAACATAATCCACGCCGTCTTTGAGGCGGTGCGCCGGGGTGGTGTAGTTCTCAGATAACCGGAAGATGCTCTTGCCTAGGTATTTGGAATAGAGCAGGTAGCCGGCGGCCATCATCGCGATGCCGACAATGGCGAGGACAAGAGAGTTCATAGAGCGTGTCTCCTCATAGGCAGGAAGGTGTTGTGTCTCACACGTGCGGACAGTATGCCATAACTCACGTATGTATTCGCTTGTGGGGGAGACCGCTGGGCAGATTTATATTTGGCAGGCGGGTCGGAGTACACCTCCTGGTCCGGTCGCAGCGGATAGACGAAAAGCGCGGCCCCTGCTCCAAGAGGAACGAGGGCCGCGCGGTGGGTGCTTAAACCGAGTGGCGCTTAATTCTTATCGACGCCGATATTTCCGTCCTTCTTCCACACCACAACCACTGCTGGGCGTGGGGTGGACTTGCCGCCCTCTGGCCAGTGGGAGGTTTGCTTTTCAAAGGTGGCGTCATCGGTTTCGCCTGGGTGCTGGACGTTGACCATCACGCGCTCATCGGTGACGATGGGGCCGCAGGTCTCGGCGCCCGCCGGCACGGTCAGGAAGCACTTGAGTTCACCGCGGGTATCGCCCTCGGTGGTTACGGCGTAGAGGCCGTCGTTGGACTCGAGCGCGTTGCCGTCGGTGGAAATCCACATATTGCCGTGGTTATCAAAGGCCAGGTTATCCGGGCAGGAAATTGGGGATACCTTCTCCTTGTCAAAGCCACCGAAGTAGGTATTGGCCTCCTTTGGATCGCCACAGACCAGGAAGAGGTTCCAAGTGAACTTCTCGCCAGCATGGTCATCTTCAATCTCCATGACCAGACCGTTCTTATTTTCCTTGACGGGAGCCCACTCCATCGGCTCTTCCTTGTTCTTCTTGGCGTTTTCGCCGGTAGCGCCGCGGTAAGAGTTATTGGTCAAGGCCACGTAGACCTTCTCAGAGTCTGGGTGGACCTGCATATCCTCAGGGCGGTCCATCTTGGTAGCGCCCATCTTATCGGCGGCCTCGCGGGTGTAGACGGCAACCTCTTCGGCGGACATGCCATCGACGTGGGACTCGAATTTGTTGTTCTCCGTATCGGAGGTCAGCAACTTGATCCACTTACCCTCACCGTCGAAGGCGCCATCGTCTGGCAGTACGCCGGAACCGTCGATCTCATCTTCTGGGGAGTTGCCTTCCATCTTGGCCACGTACAAGGTGCCGTGGTCCAAGATGCTGAGGTTGTGCTCGATATTGCCTTCTTCGTACTTCTTGGTGGAGATGAACTTGTAGATGTACTCAAAGCGGGAGTCATCGCCGGAGTAGCACACGACGGTGCCATCGGAAGCGATGTGAATATTGCCGGCCTCGTGCTTGAAGCGTCCCAGCGCGGTGTGCTTGACCGGGGTGGACTCTGGGTCCAGTGGGTTAATTTCTACGATCCAGCCGAAGCGGTTGGGCTCATTCGGCTCCTTGGAGACGTCGAAACGCTTATCAAAGCGCTCCCACTTGCGCTCGGATTCACCGTCTTCCATACCGAAGCGCTCAAGGGATTCCTGTGCCTTCTTGTCATCCAGGTTGGCGTGAGCGAAGTACTGGTCAAAGTTCTCCTCGCCGGAGAGCATGGTGTTCCACGGAGTGATGCCGCCGGAGCAGTTATTCAGGGTGCCCTTGACCTTCTCGCCGGTCTTATCGGCGGAGGTCTTCACAAACTCGGAGCCGGCTGCTGGGCCAACCAGAGTGAACTCGGTCGTGGCGGTGATGCGGCGATTAAGCGGACCAAACTCGCGCTTGAGTTCACCGGTATTGCCCACCTTGGACACCTCCACGATGGAGTGGCCGTGGCCAGCCCAACCAATCTTGGCCTGCTCTTCGGTGGGGTTATCCGCATCGTAGTTGGGGAACATCTGCGGCTCGGTGGTGTACTCGTGGGAGCAGACGTAGATAAGGCGATTGTCATCATCCGGGTGCTCGATAAGCCCGGCGAAGTCGTTATTGAAGCCGAACTGCTTCTCGGCGGCCTCGGCCGTCTGGTTCTTATCATCGAACTCTGGCGCATCCTTGAACAGCGGGTCTCCCCAGGCGATGAGAACGGACTGCTTATAGCCATCCGGGATGACTACTTCGTCCTTTTCATTCGGCTCCACCGGGTCAAACTTCATACCCTCTGCGGAGGTGAGTTCTACATTGGCCTCGGAAGTCTTGCCACCCTTGGCCTCGGAGGAAGAGGCTTCAGTGGAGACATCATCCGGGTTGGAGCAGGCAGCCAGCGCGGCGCCGCCGCCGACGGTTACTACGGACAAGCTGCCCGCGCGCAGAGCGGTACGGCGGGAGAACTGGTCACCGAAGTATGGGTTATCAGACTTGTTCTCGCATTCACCGAAGCAGGCATTGCCGCACTTGTAGGTGCAGGTCAAGCTGGAACGAGAGGATGCGAAGAGACTAGAGAGAAGATTGCGGCCTTTAAGCGCCATTATTAATGCTCCAAAGAAGGTCGAAAATATTGATAAGAGATAGGGTCAGCCATTTATATAAGGCGACTTCAGCAACAGTGCGTTGGCCTTGAGGTGACAGCGAAGTGAACTATGCGTAAATATTTCCCGGGGTAGGGGGCGCTATGGGCTAAATCGCGTGCTGCAGTGGGGATCGACTACCCTAGGCTAACGTGAGCGAGCAGAAGAATAATGAAGTAAACGATGTCCCTGAGCAGCTGCGCATCCGCCGCGAAAAGCGCGACCGCCTGCTCGAATCCGGCGTGGAGGCCTACCCGGTATCCGTTGAGCGCACCATCGCGCTAAAGGATCTGCGCCATGATTTCCGCGTAGTGGCCGAGGGCGAAGAGCCGGGCAATGAAGAGGGCGTGACCTACCTAGCCGCTGGTGAGGAAACCGAGGTCACCCACGCCATTGCCGGCCGCCTTATCTTCATGCGCAATACCGGCAAGCTGTGCTTTGCCACCTTGCAGGACGGCGATGGCACCCAGATGCAGGCCATGCTTTCGCAGGCCAAGGTGGGCAAGGAGCGCCTCGATGCCTGGAAGTCCGATGTGGACTTGGGCGACTTCATCTCCGTTAGCGGTCACGTGGTTGCTTCCCGCCGCGGCGAGCTATCCATCATGGCTGAGGAATGGACCATGGCGGCCAAGTCCCTGCGCCCGCTGCCGGTGTCCTTCGCGGATATGGCTGAAGATACCCGCGTGCGCCAGCGCTATAACGACCTCATTATCCGCGAAGAGGCCCGCAAGAACGCCATGGTGCGCGTAAAGGTCATGCGCGCGCTGCGCAATTACCTGGAAAGCCAGGACTTTGTAGAGATCGAAACCCCGATGCTGCAGACCCTGCACGGTGGTGCGGCCGCTCGCCCGTTTATCACCCACTCCAATGCGCTCGATATTGACCTCTACCTGCGCATTGCCCCAGAGCTGTACTTGAAGCGCGCCGTCGTCGGCGGCATCGACCGCGTCTTTGAAATCAACCGCAACTTCCGCAATGAGGGCGTAGACCGCTCCCACTCGCCGGAGTTCGCCATGCTGGAGACCTACGCTGCTTGGGGCGATTACAACGATTGCGCTCGCATGACCCGCGAGTCCATCCAGTCCGTGGCCCGCGAGGTCTTTGGTTCCACCACCGTCACGCTTGCCGATGGCACCGATTTCGACTTCGGCGGCGATCAATGGCCCGAAATCGAGATGTATCCTTCCCTGAACGAGGCCTTGCAGCGCAAGTTCCCCGGCCAGCCGGAGGTCACCATCGAAACCGACGTGGAGACTCTGAAGGGCATTGCCAAGGTCATCGGCCTCGACGTGCCGCAGGGCGAAGGCTGGGGCCACGGCAAACTGGTGGAGGAAATCTGGGAGGTCCTGTGCGAGGACCAACTTGAAGGCCCCATCTTTGTGAAGAACTTCCCGGTCGAGACTTCCCCGCTAACCCGCCAACACCGTTCCGAGCCCGGCGTGACCGAAAAGTGGGACCTGTACGTGCGCGGCTTCGAGCTGGCCACCGGCTACTCGGAGCTTGTCGATCCCGTCGTCCAGCGCGAGCGCTTCGAGGACCAGGCCCGCCTTGCCGCCGGCGGCGATGAGGAAGCCATGGTCTTGGACGAGGACTTCCTGGCCGCGATGGAGCAGGGCATGCCGCCGACGGCCGGTACCGGCATGGGCATGGACCGCCTGCTCATGGCCCTGACCGGCCTCGGCATCCGCGAGACCGTGCTCTTCCCGCTGGTAAAGCCAGAACAGAAGTAGCCCATACCCGGCGCCCCTACTCGGTGCCCACCCACGCAGGCACCCGTTAGCGCCCCGACACCGGCTGCAGCCTTCCTTTGGCTGCAGCCTTTTTGTTTGCCCCATTGCACCCGCCGCGTGTGGCTCGCAGGCCGAGTCGCACGCCTACTTCTGCCTAGTTCTATCGGTTTCACAAAAGTGCAACCTCCTCGGTGATATCTGAGCGAAAAATGCTACATCTCAGGGCTGAGTTTGCTCAGTTATCACCGAGGACCTATTGCATCAGACGTTGTGCATCGGAGGTTGCACTTTTCTGGAGGAACAGAAGTAGCCCGCAACGCTGCTGCAATCACCGAATCCGCCGACTTCACGGGGGTGGCGGATTTTGTTTTCACAATCGCGAGAAGTGCTCGCTAACCCCTGAAGCGGTGCACATACTATGCGAAACTGAATATATGAAAAGAATCGTTTCTCTCCTTTCCATAAGCCTTTTGGCAGCCGGTCTCGCGTCGTGCTCTTCGCCCAATGATGAGGCTGAGAACCAGGCTTTTAGTTCGCCCACGACCCAAGCCTCCTCGGAAGAAACCTCCGCTCCTGAGTCAACGGAAGAGACAACCACAACGACTAAGCAGGCGGAGGAGGATAAAGATTCTCACGGTCTTAAACAGCGCGATGCTAAAGATTTCCTCGCGACCGGTCCCGCTTACGAGCAGATGAACTCCTGGGGAGTGAAAAGCCCCGATGGAAAGGTTCAGTGCTCCTTAAATGAGCAATCTGAAGGGCCGTGGTGCTCCGTGAACTTTTCCAATCCACCGATTTTGCCAGATCCGGAAATTCCGCAATGGGATGCCAATATGGTCAGCTACAAGAAGGGCGCAGGATTCTTCCCTTCGGCTGTAGTCGAGCCGGGCGATCTTGTTCCAGCACAACCACTCAAGGCCGGCGAAGAGGTAGAGATTAATGGCATAACCTTTTCGGCCCCACGCGAGGATGAATTTACAGTCACCGCCAACGGCCATCACTTCACTCTCAAAGACAACGGTCAGTTCTCCGCCGATACCTACCCATTAGAGCCGGATTCCAATGGCTATGCGGAGCAAGGCACCATCTGTGGACAGATGGACACTCGGTGGGGCCTTAAGAATGTTTATGCGCAGGTAGATGGAACCAACTGCCCCAAGGCAATGGAAGTGGTGGATTACTATGTGCACTATGACTTCAAGCCTGAAGAGGTCAATACGCGTGGCATCCTGAATATCGGCGAGTGGGAATGCAGCTTTGCAGCACCGAAGTTCCTCGATGACACTGAGCCAAGCAACAGATTGCCCAATTGTCAGGACCGGAGCGGAATTAGCCGCGTCGTGCTGCTCGATGCGTAACCTCGATTAGCCTGCCAGGGGCCCAGCGGAGGTATCGCCGCGCAGGCGCTTGATGATGTTTTCTGCAGAAATCAGGCACATCGGCACGCCGACGCCCGGCACGGTGGTCGCACCAGCGTAGTAGAGGCCGGACACCTTGCGCGAGGCATTGCGCCCACGGAAGAACGCAGATTGAAATAGCGTATGTGCTGGCCCCAAAGCTCCACCTGACCAGGAGTGATAGCGCTCGGCAAAATCGGCTGGTCCAAGGCTGCGCGTGATGGTGATTCGCTCGCGGAGGTCAGGAATATCGGCGGTGCGGGAAAGTTGGTCGAGGGCGGCATCGGCAATAGCAGCAACGCGCGGGGAAGCCTCGGGATGGTAGGCATCGCCGTGCCCGTAGGCTTCTGCAGCGGGTACTGGGATGAGGAAGAACAGGTTTTCGTGGTCTTCTGGTGCGACATCCGCGTCGGTGGCCGAAACCTTCGAAATGTAGATGGACTCAGACGCGCCGAGGGGACGTTCCGCTTCTGGTGCGGAAAAGACCGCGCGGAAATCGGGGTCCCAGTCCTGGCTGAACAAAAAGGTGTGGTGAGCTAGCTGCGGGAGCTTGCCCTGCACACCGGCAAGTACCACCACGGTGCCCAGCCCCGGATTGCGGCGGGCCCAGTAGCGCTCCGGATAGGTGCGCAGTTTCCGGGGAAGCAGCTGATTTTCGGTATGGTGCAAATCCGCGGCGGAGACCACAATATCGGCATCGATATGCCCGGTTGTCGTGCGGACGCCGGTGGCACGTGTGGAAGACCCGCTGGCGGTGGTGATGGCGGTGACCTCTTCGCCCAAGCGGAATGTGGCGCCGAATTTTTCTGCTTGGCGGTAAATGGCCTGCACCACTGCGTGGAATCCGCCGAGGGGGTAGCGCACGCCTTCCACCAGGTCGGTATGGCTTAAAAGGGAATACAGTGCTGGGGCCGCGGCGGGCTCGGAAGAGAGAAAAACTGCTGGGTAGCTCAGAATCTGGCGCAGGCGCGTATCCGAAAATTGCCCGTTGACGTGTTTTTGCAAGCTGGTAGTCAGCAGCGCTGCAATCCGCGCTAGCCGATGCCGAATATCTGCATGCACCAGGTTCAACGGCGCCGAAAATGTGGTGTACAAAAAGTGATCGAGCGCTACGTGGTAGGCGTCGCTGGCATCTGCTAAATAAGTGCGCACCTGGCTGCCGGCACCTGGTTCAATCGATTCGAAGAGGTGGGCAACGTTATCGGTCCCGGAATGTACATCCACGGGGGTGGGGCGCGCGGCGGTGCCAGGAGCGGACTCGCCGGGGCCGCCGGTATAGACGCGGTAATCCGGCGAGAGTCCCACCAGATCCAGTTCCTTTTCTGTCGAGGTACCGCAGAGGGAAAAGAAGTGGTCGAAGGCATCCGGCATGAGGTACCAGGACGGTCCGGTATCCCAGCGGAACCCCGCCTCCGTATAGCTGCCCGCGCGTCCGCCTACCTCGTCTAGGGAATCTACGACGGTAACCTCGTAGCCCTCTTTTCCCAGGAGGGCAGCGGTGGCAAGGCCGGCGATGCCGGCCCCGATGACGACAGCGTGCATGATGTTCTCCTTAGTATTCAGTCTTCGGCGGGGTCCTTTACCTACGCGCGGTGCGCTATCGCACCGCGCGCACCGCACGCACCGCACGCACCGCGCGGGCGGCCAGCCATGCCTTGGTGCGATTCGGCACGGATATGCGGGTGGTTTTTAACTCCGCGGCGGGGGTAGCGGCGAGCTGGTTGGTGAGCTCGGCAAAGATATCGGCGGCCGCGCGCACGCCAACGCGGGCGGATAACGGCAAGAGGTGTATGGCTTTTTCGGCGGCGGCGAGCTCGCGGCGGATTTCGGCGATGAGGGCGGACTTGGCGGCCTCGGAAAGCTCGCCACCAGCGGCCTGCGGGAAATAGGCCCGGCCCAGGACCGAGGAGTCCTCGCCCAGATCCCGCAGGAAGTTAATCTTTTGAAACGCGGAACCCAAGTAGCGCGCACCGCGGTCCATCGTGGCGCGATCGGCGGCGGAGACGGTCTCTTCCGCCAAGAAGACCTGCACACACAATAAGCCGATGACCTCGGCGGAGCCGTAGATATACTCGGCGAGCTCGGAAGCGGAATACTCCCGATGGGTGAGATCTGCGCGCATGGAATCGAAAAAAGCCACGAGATGATCGCGCTGGAAGCCGCAGCGCCTGGCGGTAATGGCATAAGAGTGCACGACGGGATCGGTGTGCAGCCTTTTCTCCGGCGCCGCCAAGATAGCGGCCTCGTAGGCATCGAGCGCGGCGGCGGCATCGATGCGGGCTTGATGTGCGGTGCCATCGACAAGCTCGTCCGCGATGCGCACCACGGCATAAAGGTGGCGGATGTCTTCGCGCACCCGCCCGCGCAACAGGCGCGTGGCCAGGGAAAAACTGGTGGAATACTGCCCCATAACCCGCGCGGCCGCGCGCGAGGCCGCCTGGTCATAGCGAGTCAACATACTTGCAAAAGTAGCACGCGCCCAAAGCGCCCTAGCGGTTGGTGGCCCGCGGCTGGCCCTCGGCAAAACCGGCTGCCGATTGCACGCCCACGGTGGCGCGCTCGTGGAAGCTAGCCAGCGAATCGGCCCCGGCGTAGGTGCAGGATGAGCGCACGCCCGAGATGATGCGGTCTACCAAATACTCCACGCCGCCGTGCTCCGGATCGAGGTAGATGCGCGAGGTGGAAATGCCTTCCTCAAACATCTCCCGACGGGCGCGCTCGAAGGCTTCGGTGGCGGAATTGCGCCCGCGCACCGCCCGGCGCGAGGCCATGCCGAACGATTCCTTATAGAACGAGCCATCAGCGTCCTTGTGCAGGTCACCGGGGGATTCAAAGGTGCCGGCGAACCAGGAACCAATCATCACATTGGACGCGCCCGCAGCCAGTGCTAGGGCCACGTCGCGGGGATCGCGCACGCCGCCATCGGCCCACACGTGCGCGCCGACCTCGCGGGCCGCGGACGCGCACTCCAGCACGGCGGAAAATTGCGGGCGGCCCACGCCGGTTTGCATGCGGGTGGTGCACATCGCGCCGGGGCCCACGCCGACCTTGATAATATCCGCGCCCGCCGCGGCCAGCTCGCGCACGCCGGCGGCCGTGACCACGTTGCCGGCGGCAATCGGTAGGCCCAGATCCAGGGCCTTGACCTTGCGCAGCGCCGCCAGCATGCTGTCTTGATGGCCGTGGGCGGTATCGATGACGAGGACGTCGGCGCCGGCATCGGCAAGCGCCCGCGCCCTGCCTTCAACGTCGCCATTAATGCCCACCGCGGCACCGATGTGCAGGCGCCCCTGCTTGTCGATGCCCGGCTTATACATCGTCGCCCGCAGCGCACCCTTGCGTGTCAAAATGCCGGCCAGCGTGCCATCCGGATTGACCACTGGGGCGAGCTTGCGCGAGGTTGCGCGCAGGCGGGTAAAGGCCTCCTGCGGGTCGATGCCCACAGGCAAAGTGACCAAATCAGTGGTCATGAGCTCGCCCACGGCGGTGAAATTATCCTGCCCGCGCAGATCCTTTGGCGTGATGATGCCTACCGGCAGCGCGCCGTCGACCACGATGGCCGCGCCGTGGGCGCGCTTGTGCAAAAGGTTGCTGGCATAGCCCACCGTATGGTGCGGCTTGATGGTGATAGGGGTGTCATAGACCAGGTCGGCAGCCTTTACCGAGGCGATCGTCTCCGCCGCGGCCTCCAGGCTGAGGTCCTGCGGCAGGATGGTCATGCCGCCGCGCCGGGCGATGGTCTCTGCCATGCGGCGGCCGGCCACAGCGGTCATATTCGCCACGATGAGCGGGATGGTATTGCCCGTGCCATCGGCCGCGGTGAGGTCGACCGCCTGCCGCGAGCCAACATCTGAGTGGTTCGGCACCATAAATACATCCGAGTAGGTCAGCTCGTAGGGCGGGCGGGAATCATTGAGGAAATGCACTGTGAGATTGCCTAACGTGAATCGAGGGTGCAGGAAAAGACATCTAAATCATACGCCCCAAGTTTTGCAGGTTTAGCCAAGTCAGTATCCTGATTTGGTGTCTCAGAATCCCGCTCCGAAAATCTCCGCAGAGGTCATAGTCAACCTCACCATCTTGGTGCTCTCCGCGATGGTGATGATTTTGAATGAAACCGCCCTTTCGGTGGCGCTGCCCACCATCATGGCGGATTTCTCCATCCCGGCGACCTCCGCGCAGTGGCTGCTGACCGGCTTCTTGCTCACCATGGGTGTGGTCATTCCCACCACCGGTTTCCTGATGGATAAATTCACCACCCGGCAGATTTTTGGCGCCTCCACCGGCGTTTTCCTCACGGGCACGGTGCTGGCGGCCCTCGCCCCGGCCTTTGGGTTGCTGCTTGCCGGCCGCGTGCTGCAGGCCGCCGGTACCGCGCTGATGATTCCTACCCTTATGACCGTGGCCATGACGCTCGTTCCACCGCAACGCCGCGGCACCGTCATGGGCATTATCACCGTGGTCATCTCCGTGGCGCCGGCCCTGGGCCCCACCGTCGGCGGGTTCATTTTGAGCATGGCGACCTGGCACGTCATCTTCTGGACCATGGTCCCGCTCATCGCCGCCATTTGCATCGCCGGCTACTTCCGCCTGGTCAACGTGGGCGAGCGCAGGGATACCCCGCTCGATATCCCGTCGGTATTCTTATCCGCCCTGGCCTTCGGCGGGCTCATTTATGGCCTATCGTCCATCGAGAAGATGGTGGAGGGCGGCTCGCTTGCCGATGCCCTCGTGCTCCTCCTCGGCGTCCTCACCCTCATTACCTTTACCGTGCGCCAACTCCGGCTGGCTAAGGTAAACCGCGCGCTTTTGGACCTGCGCCCGTTTAAAGTCCGCAATTTCACCCTCGCGGTCATCGCCATGCTGCTCATGTTCGCCCTGCTGCTGGGCACGGTGAATATCCTGCCCATTTATCTACAGACCTCGCTAGCGGTATCCTCGCTGGTCACCGGCCTCGTGGTGATGCCCGGCGGCCTTTTGCAGGGCGGGATTTCCCCGATTGTGGGACGGATTTATGACGCCCTTGGACCTCGGCCGCTGTTGATTCCCGGCGCAGTCATGTTTTCTACCGGCATCTGGCTGATGACCCTGCTGACAGAAAACAGCGAGGTGTGGATGGTCATCGGCATGCATATCCTGTTCGCCGTGGGCATCGCGCTCATGATGACCCCGCTGATGACGGTCTCGCTGTCCTCGCTTCCCGATGACCTCTACTCCCACGGCTCTGCCATTCTAAATACGCTGCAGCAACTCGCCGGCGCGGCGGGTACCGCCTTCCTCGTGGCCTTTTTGACCAGCGGCACCAAATCCGGCCAAGCCGAGGGGATGAGCGAGGCCGCCGCCACCGCCCAAGGCGCGCACTGGGCCTTCCTTTTCGCCGGCGTGCTCTCGCTTTTCGTGCTCGTGCTAGCGCCCCTGCTCAAACGCGTGCCCGCCGAAGACTAGTCCCCGTGCCGGGAAGCTGCACGTCGCCCGACGCGCCGACGGAGTGGCCTCCGCGCGGGCGTTCCGGGCCATCCCGCCGCCGGTTATCTTGCGACGCCTACTGCGCACACAGCGGCAGCTTTAGCCGCGCGGCTTCGGCATCGTCGCCCCACACCATGAAGATGGACTGAGTACCCTCCACGGCCATGACGTAGGTCTGCGGATCCGTTGAGGCCTCGTAGCTTTGGATGGTGCACCTATCGTTAGACAGCTCTACTGGGTCAGCGTCTGGGAGGACGGCATCGCGTTCTTCCACGCTGGGGTAGTAGGCGGCGGTGTAGTCGAAACCGTCTCCCGAGCAGGTGATCTTCGCTTCTTGACCATCCTCTGGGGCGCGGGAGGAACACTCCGCGCCGAGCGCGCCGTCTTGGCCGCTGCGCGAGCCAATCAGGCTCGGATAAGCATTCGCTAGGTTCTTTTCCTTGTCATCCCAGCTGGGGTAGGACAGGAAATACCACAACGCTCCCGCCGCAGCCACTGCGATGACGGCCAAAACAGAAATGAGCGCGATGAGCCCGCCCTTGCCCTTCTTCTTTGGCGGGGCCGCATTCATCGGTGGTACCGGCTGTTGCTGGTATTGCTGTTGATACTGCGGCTGATACTGGGGGCCCGCCTGGTTCTGCGGCGGGAACTGCTGCTGCGGTTGCGGTGGGAACTGTTGTTGCGGCTGGGACTCGGGCTCTTCGGCCTGCACCGGCGGGAACTGCGAAGTATCGAGATCGCGCTCGGGGCGCAGCGCTGCCACCACCTCTTTGGCGCTCGAGTAATCTTTGTCCGGCGTAAAGGAAGGGCACGTGGCGGCAACGAGTTTTTGGAAGGCGCGGACGGCATCGGCGCCGGTCACGCTCTCGGCCTTTTCTGGAGTTTTCTCGGCGGTTTCCTCCGCCGATTCCTCCGCCGTGCTGGCACCACCTGGACCCGCGGCGGCGAGGACAGCGACCTCCTTGTCCTCATCCACGAAAACGCGCTCGGCGTGAAGCCCATGGACGGCGAAATCCGGGTGGTTGCGGCTAATCAGGAAATCCACCGCGCCGGCCACGGGGGTGAGGATTTCTTGGGCGCGGTGAGTGGTGGGGGCATCGGCAAGCGCGGGCAAGGCTGTGCCTGAGCAGCCCTTGCGGACCAAAAACTCCTGGCCATCCGCAGTCGTTCCGGAGCCCACCAAGCCGGCAAGCGCAGGGTGGTGCAGGCCGTGCAAGGCGGTGGAGGCCTTGACTATGCCCGTAGTCCCCGGAG
The DNA here is from genome assembly GCF_000478175.1 of Corynebacterium sp. KPL1814. Lineage (GTDB taxonomy): Bacteria > Actinomycetota > Actinomycetes > Mycobacteriales > Mycobacteriaceae > Corynebacterium. The sequence continues at coordinate 87,534 of NZ_KI515777.1, read as the reverse complement.
CGAAAATCTCCACCGTAAGTTCCTCGTTAGTGGAGCCATCCTCCACGGCAAAAAGGGTGGAATTAGGCGCCTCATCCAGCACTGCCTTTTCGTGCAAGTTGTGCAGGGAAGCAAAGAATTCGGGAAGGTGTGGCACGGTTGGTTTAGTCCTTTGCATCTATGGAACGACAGGGAGAATGAAGAAGATTCTAGGCCAAATGGGGCCTGTTCGCTACCGGCGTACACCCATGTGAGCTGCGAGTATGGGCAGTTTGGGCCGTGTAGAGGGCGCTGGGGGCCAAAAACAGGAAATCCTTTGGGGCGTGCGGCGTTACAGTGGGTACCACATTAGAAGCGAAATTTTAGGGGAGTCATGTTCGAGAGGTTTACAGACCGTGCTCGTCGCGTCATCGTCTTGGCGCAAGAAGAAGCACGCATGCTTAACCACAACTACATCGGAACCGAGCACATCCTGCTCGGCCTTATCCACGAAGGAGAAGGTGTAGCTGCCAAGGCTTTAGAGTCCATGGGCATTTCCTTGGAGGACGTGCGCCGTGAGGTAGAGGAGATCATCGGCCAGGGTAGCCAGCCGCACACCGGCCACATTCCTTTTACCCCGCGCGCCAAGAAGGTCCTCGAGCTGTCCTTGCGCGAAGGCCTGCAGATGGGGCACAAGTACATCGGCACGGAGTTCCTCCTGCTCGGACTTATCCGTGAGGGTGACGGCGTTGCCGCACAGGTGCTGACGAAGCTGGGTGCTGATCTGCCGCGCGTGCGCCAGCAGGTTATCCAATTGCTGTCTGGCTACGAAGGCGGCCAGCAAGAAGGCGGCGGCGACTCGAACCAGGGCCCAGGCCCCATCGGTGCGGGCGCAGGCTCCGGTGCCGGTGCCGGCGGGCGCGGTGGTTCCGGCGGCTCGGGCGAGCGCTCCAACTCGCTCGTGCTAGACCAGTTTGGCCGCAACCTCACCCAGGCAGCCAAGGACGGCAAGCTAGACCCCGTCGTGGGCCGCGAGTCCGAGGTTGAGCGCATCATGCAGGTGCTCTCGCGCCGCACCAAGAACAACCCGGTGCTCATCGGTGAGCCTGGCGTTGGTAAGACCGCAGTGGTTGAGGGCTTGGCGCTGGACATTGTTAACGGCAAGGTCCCAGAAACTCTCAAGGACAAGCAGCTGTACTCGCTTGACCTGGGTTCTTTGGTTGCCGGTTCCCGCTACCGCGGTGACTTTGAGGAACGCCTGAAGAAGGTTCTTAAGGAAATTAACCAGCGCGGCGACATCATCTTGTTCATCGATGAGATCCACACCCTCGTCGGTGCCGGTGCTGCCGAAGGTGCCATCGACGCCGCTTCGCTGCTAAAACCCAAGCTGGCCCGCGGCGAGCTGCAGACAATCGGTGCTACCACCCTGGATGAGTACCGCAAGCACATCGAAAAGGATGCCGCGCTGGAGCGTCGTTTCCAGCCGGTGCAGGTCGATGAACCTTCGCTGGATGACACCTTCCTCATCCTGAAGGGCCTGCGCGATAAGTACGAGGCGCACCACCGCGTGTCCTACACCGATGAGGCGCTGCACGCCGCCGCGCAGCTGGCGGACCGCTACATCAATGACCGCTTCTTGCCGGACAAGGCCGTCGACCTCCTCGATGAGGCCGGTGCCCGCATGCGCATTAAGCGCATGACCGCCCCGAAGGGCCTGCGCGAGGTCGATGACCGCATTGCCGAGGTTCGCCGGGAAAAGGAAGCGGCTATCGATGCCCAGGACTTCGAAAAGGCCGCCGGCCTGCGCGATGACGAGCGCAAGCTGGGCGAGGAGCGCTCCGAGAAGGAAAAGCAGTGGCGCTCCGGTGACCTGGAGGAAATCGCCGAGGTGGGCGAGGACCAAATCGCTGAGGTCCTGGCGCACTGGACCGGCATCCCCGTGCTGAAGCTGACGGAGAAGGAATCTTCCCGCCTGCTCAACATGGAAGAGGAGCTGCACAAGCGCATCATTGGCCAGGACGAGGCGGTCAAGTCCGTCTCCCGCGCCATCCGCCGCACCCGTGCAGGCCTGAAGGATCCACGCCGTCCTTCCGGTTCCTTCATCTTCGCCGGCCCGTCCGGTGTGGGTAAGACTGAGCTGTCGAAGTCGCTGGCTAACTTCCTCTTCGGTTCGGATGATGACCTCATCCAGATCGATATGGGTGAGTTCCACGACCGCTTCACCGCTTCCCGCCTCTTCGGTGCTCCTCCGGGATACGTTGGCTACGAAGAGGGCGGCCAGCTGACCGAGAAGGTTCGCCGCAAGCCGTTCTCCGTGGTGCTTTTTGATGAGATCGAAAAGGCCCACAAGGAGATCTACAACACCTTGCTGCAGGTGCTGGAAGACGGCCGGCTTACCGATGGCCAGGGTCGCGTCGTCGACTTCAAGAACACCGTCCTCATCTTCACCTCGAACCTGGGTACCCAGGACATCTCGAAGCCGGTGGGCTTGGGCTTTACCGGCGCCAGCGAGAACGATTCGGACGCCCAGTACGAGCGCATGAAGGCGAAGGTTAACGACGAGCTGAAGAAGCACTTCCGCCCCGAGTTCCTGAACCGTATCGATGACGTCGTGGTCTTCCACCAGCTCACCCGCGAGCAGATCGTGCAGATGGTTAACCTGCTCATTGACCGCGTGGGTACCCAGCTGGAAGAGCGCGATATGGGCATCGAGCTCACCGATAAAGCCCAGAACCTCCTGGCCCAGCGCGGCTTCGACCCGGTTCTTGGTGCCCGCCCGTTGCGTCGCACCATTCAGCGCGATATCGAGGACCAGCTCTCGGAGAAGATTCTCTTCGGCGAGATTGGCGCCGGCGAGATCATCTCGGTCGACGTCGAAGGCTGGGACGGCGAGTCCAAGGACGACTCCGGCGCTACCTTCACCTTCACCCCGCGCCCGAAGCCGCTGCCGGATGACATCGATGAGCCTTCGCTTGCCGATGCCTCCGTTCGCGACAACGATCCCTCCGACGGTTCCGATTCGGATAACTCCGACTCCGATTCCGACGGCGACAACGGCAACGGCCCCGACGATGGCGGGAACGGCGGCCCAGAAGGCAATGGTCCGAAGGACGGCGGTTCCGGTTCCGACAATGACGGCATCGACACCAACGGCGAGCCAGATGTCATTTCCCCGGACGTGCCTTCGGAAAAGCCAGGCCTAGGCAACTCCGACGACGACGGCAAGAACCCGCCACCGGCAGGCGCTGGCCAGCCGATGTAACTAATCGGCTCGGCTCGCCGCCGTTTCGGCCTACCCGAGCCTGCATAACCACCCACGGTTCCGCCGCGAACCCTGGGTGGTTCTTTCATGTCTGCGGCGCCCTAGCGTTCCAACCCGCGCTCGATATCGCTGGGCCCAAAAAGACCGCGGCGCGGGAATTTCTCTGTCCGGCGGTACAGCGGTCTGGTGGCACGGCGGTTCTGCGGCGCAGCGTGGTACACGGGGGTATTGCTAGAATGGCCGCCTATGGGACTTCAATATCGTTCACGCAAAAAGACCGGTAAGAATAGCTGGATAAACATTTCCGGATCCGGTGCCTCCATGTCCACGAAGATTGGGCCGGTGACCTTTAATTCTCGTGGCGGCATGTGGGTCAACCTCCCGGGCGGGCTCAACTTCCGCGGCCGCTGGCGTTAACGGCTCGCTGCGCCTTATCGCTAACGAGCCCGGCGGGCGGTTAAACCGGCAGGTGGTTAGACCGGCAGGTGGAAGAGGCCGGCGGAGTTTTGCTCGGCGAGGCCATCGTCAAGCAGCGAAGCCAGCGCGCGGGAACGCTGCGCGGCATCGGGCCAGACTACGTCGATAGCGGACTGCGGCACCGGGTGATCGGCGGCGCGCAGCACATCTAGAATCTTGCCGCGCACCTGCCTATCGGTGCCGGCAAATTTTTGCACGCGCTTTTTCGCGCGGGTTTGTTCCGCGGCGGAAGGCTCGGGGCACCCGGCGAGCTGCCAGGCACACGTCGCGCGCAGGGGGCAGCGCTTACAATCGGGATTTTTCGCAGTACACACCAGCGCGCCGAGCTCCATGAGTGCGGCAGAAAACCGCGGCCCGTTGCGCTCGGGCAAGAGGGCGGCCACAGCGGCGAGCTCGCGCTTGGAGGGCGACGGGGCGAGGAAATTCCCGTCCTCGGCGCGGGCATAGACGCGGCGCACGTTGGTATCGACCACCGGCACGTTCTGGCCAAAGTGAAAGCACGCCACGGCGCGGGCGGTGTAGTCGCCGATTCCAGGCAGCGCGAGCAGCTCATCCACGTCCGCCGGAACCTCGTCCATTACCCCCGCGCACTCCCAGAGCCGCAGCGCGCGCCGCGGGTAGCCGAGCTTGCCCCAGGCGCGCAACACCTCGGCGCGGGAGGCTTGGGCGAAGTCCGCGGGGGTGGGCCAGCGCCGCATCCATTCCTCCCACACGGGGGCGACGCGGGCGACGGGGGTCTGCTGGCTCATGACCTCGGAAAGCAGCACTCCCCAGGCGGAGGTACCGGGGCGCCGCCAGGGCAAATCGCGTTCATTGGCGTCAAACCAGGAAAGAAGTGCGTGCGTATCCATCTCGCAGGACAGTCTAGGGCATTAAAATATACTTCATGCCATTAAGTAACGTTGCCCATAATCCGCAGGCGGTCTGGGAGGCCCTCCAGGCCGGAAACCAGCGCGTCATCGACGGCACCATCATGGATCTCAACAAGATTTATGAGCGCGACGGGCTCACCCAGGGCCAGGATCCCCGCGTGGTGGTCCTGGCTTGCTCGGATTCCCGCGCGCCCATCGAACACATCTTCAATATCGGCTTTGGCGATGCCTTCGTCATCCGCACCGCCGGCCACATCCTGGACGCCTCCGTGCTGGCTTCCTTGGATTATGCGCTCGACCACCTACACCCCAACCTGCTGGTGGTCTTGGGCCACCAGTCCTGCGGTGCGGTGGCGGCCGCGGTGGATTTTGTGCGCGGCGGCGAGCTGCCCATCGGTCTGCAGCGGCCCATCATCGAGAAGGTCGCGACGTCCGCTTGGACTGCGGGCCCAGATGCCACGCTTGCCGATGTCGAGCGCCAACACACCCTCCAAACCGTCACCCAGGTCGTGGCCAGCATCCCAAATGTGCGCAAGCAGCTTGACGATGGCTCCTTCGGCATCGTCGGCGCCCGCTACCTCCTCGAGGATTCGCGCGTGGAGCCATTGCACTCCTACGGCGTCGAGTTGACACGCGGTGCCGGCTTAGCGGATCCAGGCGCGTCTACCACTTAAAATTAAGTGCGTGAACCAGAATAAGCCCCTTCCAGAAGAGATCTATAAGCGCCGCCGGGTTGCCGCGCTTATCATCGTGATCGTCCTGGCCGTGGTGCTGATCTGGGCGGCGGTGGCAGCCTTTGGCGGCGATAGCGACGATTCCGTTGCCGCGTCCTCAGAGTCTTCGGCGGCAACCACCTCCGCTGAAACCACCAGCGAATCCTCCACCACGTCCGCGGATTCGACGAGCGAATCCGAATCGGAGTCTGCCTCTGAATCGGAGTCCGAGGCGGAAGCTAAGGATGGGGCATCGGAAAGCAAGGAGCCCGAGGAATCCGTGCACGCCGCGAAGGACACCTGCTCGCTTGAGGACTTGGAGGTGCGCACCTCCATGCTCAATTACTCCGTGCCGGACGGCGAACTGCCGAAGTTCTTCATGACCGTCACCAACCCCACCGCCGCGGATTGCAAGATCGACCTAGATGAGAACTCGCTGCGCTTCGAGGTCTACAAGATGGCCGATAACCAGCGCGTATGGTCCGATACCGATTGCTACGCCTCCGTGCAGACCGGCGAGCAGACTTTCCCCGCGGGCGAGGAACTGAAATTCGAGGCCGAATGGTCCCGCCAGGCCTCCGAACCGGGCAAGTGCACCGACCGCCCGACCGCCGAGCCGGGCGCCTACTTCGCCCACACCGTTATCGGCGATAATTCCTCTCCGCCGCAGGACTTCACCCTCCGCTAGCCGCGCGGAAGTTCGCGCCGCGGGAACGCCCGCCCCCTCGTCACCAGCCGGGCTAGAACCGGCCACCGGTTACGGTTGGTCTACGGCTGGGCTGCGGCGAGGGCCTCGCCAAGCGTCGCGACTTGGCGCACCTGCATGCCGTCCACGGGGTTGATTTCCCCGCGGGGGACAATGGCCCGCTTATATCCCAGCCGGGCCGCCTCCTGCAGGCGCCGCTCGACATTGGGCACGGGCCGCAGCTCGCCGGCCAAGCCCACCTCGCCGATGACCACCGTCTTCGCCGGCAGCGCCTGCTCGTGCAGCGAGGACCACGTGGCTAGCGCCACCGCGAGGTCGGTTGCGGTTTCGGTAATCCGCATGCCGCCCACCGTGGCCACATAAGCATCCTTATCGTTCGTGCGCTGGCCGGCGCGCGCCTGCAGTACGGCCAGCACCATGGGCACACGGTTGGCATCGAGTCCCGTGACCACGCGCCGCGGGTTCTTCGCCACGGGGTCCACGGTCAGCGCCTGGACCTCGGCGAGGATGGGTCGCACGCCGTCCATGGCAACGGTTACCGCGGAGCCATCCGGCGTCGTACCGCGGTGGGAGAGGAAGAGCCCCGACGGGTCCGCGACCTCCCGAATACCCCCGGCGGTTTGCTCGAAACAACCCACCTCATCGGTGGCGCCGAAGCGGTTTTTCATCCCGCGCAGCATGCGCAGGCTGGACTGGCGGTCGCCCTCGAAGTTTAAGACGACATCGACAAGATGCTCCAAAACCCGCGGTCCGGCTACGTTTCCGTCCTTGGTCACGTGCCCCACCAGCAGCACGGGGATGCCGGTAGATTTCGCCAGGGAGGTCAGCGCCGCGGTCACGGCGCGCGATTGCGCGACGCCGCCGGGCACGCCTTCTACCCCCACTGCATGCATGGTCTGCACGGAGTCCACGATGATGAGCCCGGGTTTGACGGCATCGACATGCCCAAAGACGGCGTCCAGGTTGGATTCGGCCGCGAGGTACAGCGATTCTTGCAGTGCCCCGGTGCGCTCAGCGCGGGCGCGGACTTGGCCGGCGGATTCCTCGGCGGTGGCGTAGAGGACGGTGCGGCCGAGCTGGGCCCAGCGGGAGGCGACCTCGAGAAGCAGCGTGGATTTACCCACGCCGGGCTCGCCGGCCATGAGCACCACCGAGCCCGGCACGATGCCGGAGCCCAGCACGCGGTCAAGCTCGCTGATGCCCGTGCGCACCGTCTTCGTCGCCTGCGCGCCCACCCGTGTGATGGGCTGTACCGGGCTCGTCGGCGCCACGCCCTTATGCCCACCGCTTGCCGATGCCCCCGCCACCACCGGCGCCTTTTCCTCCATCGTCCCCCACGAACCGCAATCCGGGCAGCGCCCGAGCCACTTGGGGGAGACATAACCGCATTCGGAGCAGGTGTGGATGGGGCGAGATTTTTTGGCCATGGTGTAGAGCCTAGAACGTGGCGGCAAAAACGACGAACGCGCCCGTACTCCGTGGAAAGAGTAGGGCGCGCGTGCCGTGGGCTATTAGTGGTGCGAGTTGCCTGTGTTTGCGTCGGTGGTGTAGCCCTCTGGGGATTCCACGTCGCGGTCGTACTTGCCGGACTCCATCTGGGAGGCGGCGACGGTGGCGTCGACCTCGATGGAGCCGTTGGAGAACTCGAAGGTAACCGGGCGGTGGCCGGCGTAGCCAAAGTCATCGTTATCCAGGTGGGTGGCTACGTACTGTACGGTCTCAGAATCGTGATCCGGGGTGGCGTCCAAGTTCTCCTGGGAGTCCGCCACGATGGAGTGATCGCGCTTGAGCGGCTGGGTCTGCTTCATCTCGACGGTTTGGCCGTCGACCTTCACGGACTTCAAGGTGATGACATCGGTTTCATAGCCCTGGTTGACGGCGTTGAACTTCAACGCGGCGCCACCGTCAGGCTCTGTCAGGATGGTGACATCGCGGACGGCAATCTTATCGTCATCGGTGCTGGCAGAAGCGCCATCAACCGCAGCTACCTTCTCTGCGGTCTGGGCGATGTGGCCTGCCGAGCACGAAGCCAGCGCCAAAGCGGAGACGGCGGTAACGGAAATAATGGCACCGCGGCGGGCGGCGGACTTCAGGGACTGCACGTTGAGCATCCTCCATCAATTGCGATCTCAGGGCTTATCAAATCTTTAGCCTAGTCCCTTTTGATATAAAGTACACAGTTTCTCGCTAACCTAGCGGGTAGTCCGTGGGGGTAATCGGGGGCATCCGGTGGCGGGCAGGCCGCGCGTGATAAAATGGCGACCTTAGTTATCGGCATATTCACGGGATTATAAGGAGTGGCAATGGAATATAAGGTCGGCGAGGTCGTCGTCTACCCGCACCACGGCGCGGCGGTCATCGAGGACATCGAAACCCGCGAAATGGGCGGCGAAGAGCTGGAATACCTCGTGCTGCACATTAACCAGTCCGATCTCGTCGTCCGCGTGCCCAAGAAGAATGCGGATAACGTCGGCGTGCGCGATGTCGTGGGCAAGGAGGGCCTGGAAAAGGTCTTCTCCGTGCTGCGCGATGAAGACGTGGAAGAAGCCGGCAACTGGTCTCGCCGCTACAAAGCTAACCAAGAGCGCCTAGCTTCCGGCGATATCAACAAGGTCGCAGAAGTGGTGCGCGATCTCTGGCGCCGCGACCAGGACCGCGGCCTGTCCGCCGGCGAGAAGCGCATGCTGGGCAAAGCCCGCACCATCCTGGTGGGCGAGCTGGCGCTGGCGCAGCCGGTCGATGACAAAAAGGCCGATACCATGATGGAAGAAATCGACGCCACCATCGAGCGCCACCGCGCCGCCGGCCTGGTCGATGACCAGTCCATTACCACCGATATCGACAACGACATCGATCTCGATGACCTCTCCTTCGACGACGAAGACTAATCCCCGCGTTATCGCCTTAATCGCCGCGGCCGGGCAAGGCACCCGCCTCGGCGCGGAGGTGCCCAAGGCCTACGTCGATCTGCACGGACGCACCCTGCTGGAGCGATCCGTGCGCACCATGGCCAACTCCGGCCTCGTGGACGAGGTAATCGCGGTGGTGAGCCCGGCTATGGAGGGGGAAGCTGGGGGCATCGTCAAGCGCGTGGGCGCAGAAATCCCGGTGCGCCTCGTGCATGGGCGTGGCGAACGCGCCGATTCCATATGGGCCGGGCTGCAGGCAATTCCGGACGAGGACGCCGTGGTGCTCATCCACGATGCCGCCCGCGCGCTCACGCCCACCGCGATGGTCGAGCGCGTGGCGCGGCACGTTCTTGCTGGCGCGCCCGCCGTTGTGCCGGTGGTTCCCGTGACCGATACCATCAAGGAGGTCGCCGGCGACACCATCATCGGCACCCCCGATCGCGCCCGCTTGCGCGCCGTGCAGACCCCGCAGGGTTTCCGCCTCGCAGCGCTGCGCCAGGCCAACCTGGATTATTGGCGCAAGCAGCCGGATTTCATCGCCACGGACGATGCCAGCCTCATGGAATGGCACGGCCAGCGCGTGGAGACCGTGCCGGGCGATATCCTCGCCTTCAAAATCACCACCCCCACGGACCTGACCCTGGCCCGCGCCCTTGCAGAGGAGCAGCATGACTGAGCCCATCATCCCCCGCGTCGGCATCGCGACCGACGCCCACCAGATTGAAGCCGGCAAGCCCTGTTGGATTGCCGGGCTGCTTTTCGATGACACCCCCGGCTGCGAAGGCCACTCCGACGGCGACGTCGTAGCCCACGCGCTTGTCGATGCCCTCCTCTCCGCCTCCCACCTCGGCGATCTCGGCTCTTTCGTGGGGGTGGGCCGGCCCGAATACGACGGTGTGTCCGGCGCCCAGCTCCTGCGCGAGTGCCGTGAGCTGCTGGAAGCGGAAGGTTTTATCATCGGCAATGCCGCCGCCCAGCTCATTGGCCAGACGCCGAAGATGGGCCCGCGCCGCGAGGAAGCCGAGGCCGTGCTTTCGGAAATCCTCGGCGCTGATGTGTCCATTTCCGCCACCACGACCGACCATTTGGGCTTTACTGGCCGCAAAGAGGGCCGCGCGGCGGTGGCAACGGCCGTTGTCTGGCGGCGCCAACACTAACCCCGCGCACGGGTGATTTAGACTGGGGGCGTGAGTACTTTGCGCATTTTTGACACAGCCACCCGCAGCCAACGCGACTTCGAGCCGATCCGCCCCGGCCACGCCTCCATCTACTTGTGTGGCGCCACTCCGCAGGCGCAGCCGCATATCGGGCACCTGCGCTCCGGCGTGGCTTTCGATATCCTGCGCCGCTGGCTGCTCGCGCAAGGCTATGACGTCGCGCTCGTTCGCAATGTCACCGATATCGATGACAAGATCCTCACCAAGGCCGCCGAGAATAATCGCCCCTGGTGGGAGTGGGTGTCCACCTACGAGCGCGAGTTCACCAAGGCCTATAACCTGCTCGGCGTGCTCCCGCCGTCCGTGGAGCCGCGCGCGACGGGGTTTGTCACCCAGATGGTCGAGTACATGCAGCGGCTTATCGACGCCGGCTTTGCCTACCCCGTTCCCGCCCAAGACGCCGAGGCCACCCCGCAGACCGATGGCGCGGCCGGATCCGTGTACTTTGACGTCGAGGCCTGGACCAAGGCGGAGGGATCCGACTACGGTGCGCTGTCTGGCAACCGCGTCGAGGAGATGGAACAGGGCGAGTCAGACAACGCGGGCAAGCGCAGCCCGCTCGACTTCGCCCTGTGGAAGGCCGCCAAGCCGGGCGAGCCGAGCTGGCCCACCCCGTGGGGTCGCGGCCGCCCGGGCTGGCACCTCGAGTGCTCCGCCATGTCGACGTACTACCTGGGCTCCAATTTCGATATCCACTGCGGCGGTTTGGACCTGCAATTCCCGCACCACGAAAACGAGATCGCGCAATCGCACGCGGCAGGCGATAAGTTCGCCAATTACTGGATGCACAACCACTGGGTGACCATGGCCGGCGAGAAGATGTCGAAATCGCTCGGCAACGTGCTTTCCATCTCGAACATGCTGGAGCTCGTGCGCCCGGTGGAGCTGCGCTACTACCTGGGTTCTGCGCATTACCGCTCCGTGCTGGAATACTCCGAATCCGCCCTGACGGAGGCGGCGGCGGGCTACCGGCGTATTGAGGGCTTCGTCAAGCGCTTTGCAGGCGTCGAACGTGGCGACTGGACGCCGGACTTTGAGGACGCCATGAACGATGATATCGCCGTGCCGAAGGCTTTGGCCGCTATCCACACCACCGTGCGCGCGGGCAATAAGGACCTGGCCGCCGGGGACGAGGACGCCGCCCGCGCGAAGGCCGCTCAGGTGCGCGGGATGGCGCACGTACTTGGATTTGACCCGCTGGAGTGGGAAGATGGAGGCGAAGCTAGCGGAGCAGACGCGGCGCTCGATGCGCTGGTCCAGGCAGAACTGGAACGGCGCACGCAGGCCCGCGCGGAAAAAGACTTCGCTACTGCCGATGCCGTGCGTGACCGCCTCACCGCCGCCGGCATCACCATTACCGATACCCCAGACGGCCCCACGTGGTCGTTGACCCAGCGCTAGACAGCTTTCCGCTGTTATTTTCGCTGGTTATTGAACGGTTTCCTCGAAAGGACTGAAACGATGGCACGAACCCATGGCCGCGGTGGCGCGGGCATCCGCAAGACGAATAAGAAGGGCGCTACCAAAGGCTCCGGCGGGCAGCGTCGCAAGGGCCTAGAAGGCAAGGGACCCACCCCGAAGGCCGAGGACCGCGTCTACCACGCCAAGCACAAGGCGAAGCTGGAGCGCGAGCGCCGCAACTCTGGGCGCCACCAGAAAGAAACCGCAGAGATGGTGGTGGGCCGCAACCCGGTCATCGAGTGTTTGCACGCCAAGGTGCCGGCCACCACGCTCTACATCGCTGCCGGAACGCGCAACGATAAGCGGCTTTCTGAGGCCGTGTCCATGTGCAATACCCGCAATATCCCCATCATCGAGGTCCAGCGCCACGAGATGGACCGCATGACGGGAAATGGCATGCACCAGGGCATCGGCTTGCAGATACCGCCATATAAGTACGCAGCGGTGGAGGATTTGATTGCCAACGCCGCCGAGAACCCGCGCCCCGGCATGTTCGTCATCCTGGATAACATCACCGACCCGCGCAACCTGGGCGCCGTCATCCGTTCCGTGGCCGCTTTCGGCGGCGATGGCGTGATCATTCCAGAGCGCCGTTCGGCTTCTGTCACCGCGGTGGCGTGGCGCACCTCGGCTGGCACCGCTGCCCGTTTGCCGGTCGCCCGCGCAACGAATATCACCCGCACCGTGAAGGAATTCCAGAAAAACGGCTACCAGGTCGTCGGCCTCGATGCCGGTGGCGATCACACGCTGGATACCTATGAAGGCGGCACGGATCCCGTCGTCATCGTCATCGGCTCCGAGGGCAAGGGCATTTCGCGTTTGGTCAGCGAGACCTGCGACGTCCTCATGTCCATCCCCATGACCGGGTGGGTTGAGTCCCTCAACGCCTCCGTCGCTGCGGGTTCGGTGCTATCCGAGTTCGCGCGCCAACGCCGCGCAGCCGCAAAATAACCCATCTTCGCCTAGCCGGCTCGCTGCGCCGGACTAGCGCCAGCGGCCATACTGGTCATGTTTCGAGCGCTCAGAATCACCGGCGCAGGTGCAAGCCCAGCGTCAAAAGGCGCGCTGGGTCCTTTGCGGGCACAACGTACTGGGTGTGAAGCGTTGTGGGCCGCAATAATTAAGCGTTATCTGCCCAGGGCGGCAGCCATCGGATGGTTCCGTTGACCCGGGCTAAGTGCCCGCGCAAGGGCGGGGCGTTGGGATCGTCGTCGTTCACGCCATTGTGGTACGGACAGGCGATGGTCAGGTTTCGGGGGTTGGTCTCGCCACCATTTTTCCAGGCATTGAGGTGGTGCACCTGGCATTCATCGGCGGGGTAGCGGCACTCCGGCCATGGGCAGACCGGGTTTTCGGCCGCTGCCATCAGGCGTTGCTTTGCAGAGGCAAAGCGCGAGGTGCGGTAAAGGTTTACCGGGCCGTCTACTGGATGAATGAGGGTGACGTAGCCGTGCTCGGTAAACGCCCGTCGCACCAGCTCCGCGCCGGTCATTGTGGCGCCATTGGTCAACTGGACCACGACATCGCCATCAGAGTCAGAACCATGGGCAGAGTCAGGGCCAGCAGCGGCGTTGGAGCCGGAATCGGCGCTGGGTTTCGAGTTTGTGCCTGAGGATGAGCCGGCGCGGGCGTTGGAGCTCGAGCCGGACTGAGGGCTAGCGTTAGAGCCAGGCTTGTGGCCAGTGGCAGGCTGGGAGCCAGCGGCGGGTTTGGGGCCGGAGCCGAACTCGACGATGCGGTCGAGCTCGTCGAGGCGGAGCACGACATTGGTCGTCACGCTGGGACGGGCGGCGGTCTCGCCGTGGAAGATATTCTGCACGGAGGCAAGCGGGGCATCTTTATCAATGGCGGCATGCATATCGGCGATATCGGCGGACGGGCCGGTAATGGACATGGTCCACGGGCCGTCGGCGCGGCGGTAAATCTTCACGCCGGGCTGGCGCTTGACGGGGCCCTTGAGCTCTTTGACGCGGGCGCGGCCCCGCTTATCAATATCCGAGACCTTCCCCTCCATCCCGCACAATTCGCGTCGCAGCGCCCAGGCATCGCGCTTCTTCTTCAGCTTGGCGGCGTGGCGCTCGATGGTGAGCAGAGCCGTGAGGCTGTGCCCATTGGCGCGGCTTGCGGCGATGGATTCGCGCTGTTGGCGGCGAAAGGCGGTGGTGCCGAAGTAGGTTTCGGCAAGCGTGAGCAGGCGGGTGGCGGTGGTATCGGGGCACCCGGCCGCAATCAGCGCGCGCACAGACAGGCCGCGGCAGTCGGCGATGATATCCATGCCGGGTGCCAGGCCCTTGAGAAATGTCTGCAGCGCATTCATGACCCAGAGACTAAGGAGGCCGGCAAGCCCGCGCTAGCCGATGCCCCACCTCCCTGTGGACAACTATCCTTAAGCGTCACCTAAACCAAAGAATTCGCGGACTTTATCCACAGCATTGAAGGAATCCGTATTTGGCCCTATGCTCAGCGGCGTTTCTTTGCTAGAGGGAATCACGTGCCCGAGGCCTTCCATGGTCCACAGTTCCACGGGGTAGTCGCCGTCGTAGTAAGTGGACGTTATCCCGGGGATGGGCTGGGTTTCGCGGGGCGGGCGGCAGCCATTGGCAAGGGCGAAGTGCTCCGCGGTGGCGGGAGCAGAAAGCACGCACCCGCGGGTTTGTTGCCCATCGATGCCGGCTAGCCCGCCAGCATAGGGCGCAATCGGATCTTCGGTGCCGTGGATAAAAAGCAGCGGGGTAGGCCGGTAGCCATCGGGGTGGGTGGGCGCGTGATTGGAACCTTCGCCCAGCGTTGAGGCGAAGACGCAGGCGCCGGTGAGGGTGAAGGGGGCATCGTAAAGCAGGCGCAGCACCATCTGTCCGCCATTGGAATAGCCGGCGGCGAAGGTGCGCGCGGTGGAGTACTCGCGCTGCATGGTCTCGATGAGGAAGGTGCTAAAGGCAACGTCATCGATCCCGAGCTCGCGGGCGCGGACCGGCAGATCGGCGCGGGTGTCGTTGAAGTGATGGTCGATGCCGTCGGGGTAGACGACGAGGGTATTGGTGGCATCGGCAAGAGCGTCGACCGTGCCGTTGGTAAAACGGCGAATGACGTTGGCGGACTGGTGGGAGCCGTGGAAAAACAGCAGGAGGTCCGGCTGGGGCCCGAGGTGCTCGGGCTCGATGACGATGAAGCGGCGGGTGTGGCCATCCACATCCGCGGTGCGACGATTAATATGCATGCCCGCCGAGTTTAGTCGGCGTGGTGGGCCTCTGCGGCGGTGCGGTTATCGGCGGGGAAGTGCTTGGCCGCTACCTCATCGCGGATGGCGCGCTTGCCCTGCCGCCAGCCGATGAACCGGCACACCAGGTAGATCACAAAGGAAATGGTGGTCACGAAGACGGAGACCGGCAGGCCTGGCGCCAGCGAAAGGATGAAACCGCCCACGGCGGAGACTTCGGCGAAGATGGTGGACCACAGCACCGCGCGCAGGGGCGAGGAGGTGATTTGTACCGCCGCCGCGCCGGGGGTGATAAGCAGCGCCATGACGAGCAGCGAGCCGACGATTTGCACCGACTGCGCCGCGGCGAGGCCGACAAGGACTGCGAAGGCGACGGAGATCGCGCGGGTGGGAACACCGGCGGCGCGGGCCATATCAGGATCGGCGGAGGCAAAAAGCATGGGCCGCCAGAGGAAGCCGACGGCGGCGACGATGATGACCGTGGTGGCGGCCAGCAGCCACACTGAGGCGGAGGATACGCCGACGATTTGGCCGGTTAAAAGCGTCATCGCCGTATTGGAGTTGCCGGGGTAGAGGTGCAAAAACAGCACCGAAAGGCCCAGGCCAAAGCTCATGACCACGCCGATGGCGCTGTCTTGCTGGCCCTTAAAGCCCAGCATGGCCAGGATGATAGCGGCGACGATGGCGCCAGCGACCGCGCCGAAGCCCAGGTTGAGGCCGAAGAGGAGTGCCGCGGAGGCACCCATAAGCGCCAGCTCAGAGGTGGCGTGGACGGAAAAAGACATCTGGCGCAGCACGATGAGCGAGGTCATCACGCCAGACAGGATGCCCAGCAGCGCGGAGGCGATGAGCGAGGACTGCACGAAGTCCACGCTGAGCAGGTATTGGGTATCTTCCCAGTAATTAGACAACGATGAGCCTCCCGTCGACGTTTAAGACATTGACCTTGGAACCGTAGAGCTCCGAGAGGACCTCGGAGCGCATGACCTCATCGACCGGGCCGAAGGTGTGGCCATTGGGCGCGATGTAGAGGACCTTATCCGTCACCCCGAGCACGGGGTTGATGCCGTGGGTGACAAAGACGATGGAGGTACCGCGCTCGCGGCGCAGCGAGTTCAGCTTGTTAACCGTGGCATTTTGCCGGGCGGGGTCGAGGGAGAGGAGGGGCTCATCGGCAAGAATAAGGTCCGGGTCATTGGCCAGGGCTTGGGCCTGGCGGATGAGTTGTTGCTGGCCGCCGGATAGCAGGCCGACGCGCCGGTCCCGCAGCCCCGTGGCACCCACCTCTTCCAACAGCTCGTCCACCTGTCCACGGGGTGGGTGCCGGTGGCGGAATACCCCGTGCGCCACGGAGAGCGACACGAGGTCGCGGGCGCGCAGGGGAAGGTCAGCGGGGAACATGCGCTGCTGGGGGATGAACCCGACCCGGCAGTTGACGTCGACGCGGCCGCTGGTCAGCGTGCGGGTGCCGAGGATGGTGCCCAGCAGGGTGGACTTGCCCACGCCATTGGGGCCTAAAACGGCGATAAACTCGCCGCGGTCCACGGCGAGATTAAGCTGCGACCACAGCGGGTCTACTGCGGCCTCATGGAATTCAACGAGCACTAGTGCTTCCCCAGCTTGCTCGTGACTTCGTCGTAGTATTCCCAGAACTTCTTGCCATCCGGCGGGGTTTCGCCGATTTCTACGATATCGACGTCGTTGTCCTCTGCGGCGGACTTGATGCGGCCGGCGGTATCGGTTTCGGTCTGGGGGTTGAAGATGAGGAGATCGACCTCGCCATCGTCGATGGCCTTGATGAAGGCGGCGACATCGGCAGTAGCGGGCTCGCCCTCGGAGATGGTGGCCTTGCGGTAGCCCTCGGGGGTGACGTCCTTGCCGTCGGTGTACTTCATGAGGTAATCGGCGATGGGCTCGGTTTGGGCGTAATTCAGGCCATCGGGAAGCTCCTTGAGCTTATCGCGCAGCTGGTCCACGTGGGAGTCGATCTTCTCGGTGGTGGCACCGGCGTCGGAGTACTTCTCGTTGATCTGGTCCGCGATGGATCCGGCCACCTCCTCCAGGGCGGCGGGGTCGTACCAGATGTGCTCGTTGCCCTCGATATTAGTGACCTTGTCCGGGTCATCCTTGGCGGTGGCCTTCGCGGCATCGATGGTCATGACATCGGGGTCCTCGTCCAGCTTGCCGTGGTCCGTCAGCGGCAGGGCGGAAATGATGTTGTCCTGATCGGAGACGGCCTGGTAGATCCAGGCGTCGTAGCCGCCGCCGTTGACCACGAGCATGTCGGCGTCGTTGGCCTTGGCTACATCGGCCGCGGTGGGCTCGAAGTGGTGGGGGTCGGTGTCATTGCCCTCCACGATGGGCTCGACCTCGATGTCGATGCCGGAGGCGGTATCGGCCACGGCCTGGGCAACATCGGCCCAGATGGAGGTAGAGGCGACGATGGAAATCTTCTTATCACCGGAGTCGCCGGAACCAGAGTCGGTTCCGGATCCAGAATCGGAATCTGTAGAGCATGCGGCGGTAAATAGGAGGCCACTTGCTGCGAGTAGGGCTGTTGTTGCGCGTAGTGACGTGTGCATACCCTCCAGTGTGCGTTTGCTGGCAATCATTGTCAATTGAACATGCATTGAAAATCCGGCGCCAGGGCGCAGGGTAAGGTAACAGGCATGGTTAAACGCAGCCCCACCCGGAAGACACTGGCCTCCCTCGCCGCGGAGTTGGGGGTTTCGCGCACAACCGTATCCAATGCCTATAGCCGCCCTGACCAGCTCTCCCCGGCAACGCGGGAGCGCATTTTGGCCGCGGCCAAGGCGCGCGGTTACCCGGGGCCTGATCCCACGGCGCGCAGCCTGCGCACCCGCCGCGCTGGGTCGGTAGGCGTGCTGCTGACCGAGCACCTGTCCTACGCCTTCGAGGACATGGCGTCGGTGGATTTCTTGGCGGGCATGGCGGAGGCATCGGCAGGCGCGCAGACTACGCTGACGCTGATTCCCGCCGGCCCAGAAGGCGAGGCGGAGGCGACCAGCCTGGTGGGTTCGGCTGCGGTCGATGGCTTCGTGGTCTATTCGGTCGCCGCGGGCGATGCCTACCTCGCGGCCGCGCGGGGCCGGGGCCTGCCGCTGGTGGTCTGCGATCAGCCCACGGACGCGGGCCTGCCGTTCGTGGGCATTGATGATCGCGCGGCGATTGCCCCGGCGGCGCGTGCGCTTATCGATGCCGGGCATCGCCACATCGGCATCCTCGCCATCCGCCTGCGCCTGCAGCGCCACGACGGCCCGATTTCCTGGCAGGAAGTCCAGGACGCGGAGATGCACGTGCAGCGCTCGCGGGTGATGGGCGCGCTCGACGTCTTCGCCGAGGCGGGCATCGCGCCCGAGTCCGTGCCCGTGGTCACGCAGCACATTAACGATGCCCATACCACCCGCGCCGCCGCCGAGCTCTTGCTCGACGCGCATCCGGAGCTTACGGCCGTGCTGTGCACGACCGACTCCATGGCGCTCGGCGTGCTGGCCTATGCCCGCGAGCGCGGGCTGAGTGTGCCAGAAGACCTATCCGTGACCGGCTTTGACGGCATCGATGCGGCGCAGCGCCTCGACCTGGCTACCGTCATCCAGCCCAATAAGGCCAAGGGGGCCGCGGCCGGGCACATGCTGGAAAAGCTCATCGCTAGCGCGACAAGTGATTCTGCCGGTGCAGGCAGCGCGAAGGTCGGCGCCGAAGGAGCGGAGGAGGTGCCGCGGCGGGTGTTGCAGACGCGGTTCGCGCCGGGGAAATCGGTTATTGCACCGCGGCCGCGCGGGCGGTAGCGAGCTCGGTGAGGAAGTGGGCGACGGCGTCGACATCGGCAAGCTGCACGGCGGCGATGGAATCGCCCTCGCCCACCTTGACGCCCACGTCCGGCGGCTGGTGGAGGGCACGGAAGCCGTGCTCATCGGTGACGTCATCGCCTAGAAAGACCATGGCGGTGGCGACGGTGCGCTCGCGGAGGGTCTCCAGCCACGTGCCCTTCGTGGCGGTGGTGGCGGAAAACTCGATGACGGACTTGCCGGCGGTGCGCGGGAAACCGGCGGTATCGAGCGCCAGGCCCGCCTCATAGGCGGCCGCGCCCTGCTCCGGGCTGTCCAGCTCGAGCGAGCGCAGGTGCAGCACGCGTTGGAAGGGCTTGACCTCGAGCTCCGCGCCGGGGAAGCGGTCTATGATGCCGCGGATTTCTTCCTCCTTGCGCGCAAGGTGCTCGCGCATGGCGGGGGTGAGCTCGGTCTGCTGCCAGGAGGACTCGGCGCCGTGGGAGCCACCGAAGAGGACGGGCTCGCGCAGGGGACACACGCGCTGCAGACCCTCGAGGTGGCGCCCAGACAGCACCGCGGCCGTGGTGCGCGGCAGGTGGGCCAAGTGGTTGAGGGCGCGGGCGGCATCGGCGTTGATTTCCACGTCATAAATGTCGGCGGCAATCGGGGCCAGCGTACCGTCAAAATCAGAAACCACGGCGAGCTCTTCTGCCGCGGCCAAGGCCTTAATGGTGGTAGAAAGCGTCATGGCATCCCATGCTACGCGCGGGAGACCAGCTTGATGGAGGGCGAATCTACCTCATTGGTATCGAGCTCCAAGATGAGCTGGTTATTGCTATTTACGGTGTAGATAAAATCATTATCCGAGGTAATGAGGTTGCGCAGCAGGTTATCAGCCCACACGGAACTGCCCTCGCAGTCCTCATCGGTGTCGTCGTATTTAACCTCATCGAAGTGCAACTTATTGCCATCGCGGATATTTTCGCGCTCATCATCGGCGGTGTAGCTCAGCCGGGCCGCAAGGCGGGTGCAACCGGTGGTGCCCACCATGGTGGACTCGCCGAAGCTAAATTCCGGCGCGTGAGGAATCGATTCCGGGATGGTGGATGCTGCGTCCGGCGCAGTATTGATGGAGACGACCTGCCAGTGTTTGTCCACAATCCGGTCATCACCCGCGGGCCGTGGGGCATCGTCCTCGGAACCGCAGGCAGCAAGCAGCGTGACGGCACCCAGTGTGGCCACGGCTGCGGCATGCCTGCCGATGCCTTTGTTCACAGCGGGTGTACCCGCACCGGCCGCTCCGGCCGTGCGTACGCGGGGGAGGGAAGGAGGCATTAGGAGTCCTTTCCGAGTGAGTCGGGAGCTTGCGAGGCGGTTTCGGTCCGAACGGCGCGCAGGCAGCCCAAAAAGGACTGCGACCACAGCCGCACATCGTGGCTTATGACCTGGTTGTGCATGGTGAGCATGCGCTGGGTCATAGTGGAGGGGGCATCGGAAAGCGCGCGCACGGCATTGAGCAAGGCGCGTTTGACGGACTCGATATCGAAGGGGTTGCACAGGTAGGCCTCATCCAGCTCCACGGCGGCGCCGGCGAATTCCGAGAGTACCAGGGCACCGGAACCGTCATCGTGGCAGGCCACGAACTCCTTGGCCACGAGGTTCATGCCGTCTTTAAAGGGCGTGACCAGCATGATATCGGCCATGCGGTAGTAGCAGCGCAGCACGTCCTTGGGCACGCCGCGGTGCTGGTAGTGCACCACGGGGTGGCCCATGCGGGAAAAGCGGCCATTGATGCGGCCGACGGCCTCTTCCACCTGGGAGCGGGTGGCCTTGTAGTGGTCGAGGCGCTCACGCGAGGGCGTGGCCAGCTGCACCAAGGTGACCTCCTCCGGATCCAGGGCGCCGGTTTCCAAGAGCTCCTCGAAGGCGGTCAGGCGCTGCAGGATGCCCTTGGTGTAATCGAGGCGATCCACGCCCAAAATGATGCGCTTGGGGCTGCCCAAATCCTTGCGCAATTGGGCCACGCGGCGTTTATCCTCGTCGCTAAACTGGCCGAAATCCTGCGCGGCGATGGAAATGGGGAACGCGCCCACGCCCACGGTGCGGCCACCGGGGAGGCGGATATGGGCGGTGACATCGCGGGTGGTGGCCTCGCCACGCACCTCGAGGCCCTGGCGGCGGGCCAATTCCAAGAAATTGCGGGCATTGGCCTCCAAGTGGAAGCCGATCAGGTCTGCCCCCAAGATGCCGCGCACCGTTTCCTCCCGCCAAGGCAGCTGCCGGAAAAGATCGGGGGAGGGGAACGGGATGTGCAGGAAGAACCCAATGGTGAGATCGGGGCGCATTTGCCGCAGGATGCCCGGTAATAATTGCAGCTGATAGTCCTGCACCCAGACCGTCGCGCCTTCTGCGGCCACGTGGGCTACCTCGTCCGCGAAGCGGAGGTTGACCTCGCGGTAGGCATCCCACCAGTCGCGGTCATAGGTCGGGGTGACGATGAGATCGTGGTAGAGCGGCCACAGCGTGGCATTGGAAAAGCCTTCGTAAAAGGCCTCAAAATCGGCCTCGCTAAGCCTGACCGGGTGCAATAACACCCCGGCCTCGGTGCGGAAGGGCTCGGGCGCGGCATCGGCAACGCCGGGCCATCCCACCCAGCAGCCCTGGTGCGCTTCCAGCACCGGTGAGAGCGCGGTGACCAGACCGCCAGGCGAGGGCGTCCACTCCTGACTGCCATCGGCCGCGGTAGTTAAATCTACCGGCAGGCGGTTTGCCACTACTACGAAGTCATTGCCGCGCTCACTCATAGTCCAAGACTAGCTTAAGACTTCTTGGTCGACTTCTTTGTTGCTTTCTTTGTCGACTTCTTGGTGGACTTTTTGGCCGCTTTGGTGGTCTTCTTCGTCGACTTTTTAGTGGACTTCTTCGATGCCTTGGACGTCGACTTCTTGGTGGCCTTCTTCGTGGATTTCTTCGGCGCGGCATCGGCTTGTTCCGCCAGCACCTTCTTGTGCACCAAGCCCTTGGGCTCGACACCCAGCATGGACATCAAGGTCACGCCGTCCAAGAAATCTTGGGAGTAGGTGGCCACCACGCGGCGGGCGGCGCGGGCGGTTTCCTCTGCCAGGGCAATATCTTGTTCTGCCTGTGGGTGCGTGTCTTGGACCTTGGGTGGCACGGCGAGTCCTCCTGAATGTTGGGAAAGCTATCAGGCTAAATATTGTACGCTACCGGCGGCGTTTAGGGCTCCTCGGGTTCCTCCCCGTCGGGCTTGGTGTGATCGGATTCTTCCGGCGTGGGTGATTTCTGGCCGGGCACCGTATAGGTGGTGCGCTCAGTTTCTTGCGGCTGGGCCGGCCACTGGGAATCTGCCGGCCACAAATCTTCCGCCGGAGTGGTCCCCGGCGCGTGCTGCTGAGCCTGCGCGTGTTGCGGTGGCTTTGGCCCCAGCGTGGGCGGCAATTCGGGGCGGTTGACGCGTGGGGCAAAGGGGGACATCGGCACGCGCGGGATGCGCGGGGCCTTGCGAGCCAGGTGAGTTGCCTTGTGGAAGGAGAACCGGCCGATGCGCTTGAAGGCGGAGTACGGGCGGAAGTACTTCGGGCGGCGCAGGCGGCGCGCGACGCGCTCGCCAAAAACGACGCCGGCTGCTAGCGCGCCGGAGATGGCCAGCGCGGTAGCCAGGTTGGTAAAGCCGGTAATCATCTGCTCGTTGATGGAGGCATACATGCCGCGGTACAGCATGAGGCCTGGCAGCATGGGCGTATAGCCCACGATCATCGTAATGAGCGGCGGGATGCCCCACCGGCGCGACATCAAACCGCCGGCTAGGCCCACCACGATGGCGGATAGGCCCGAGGCAATCACCGGGCCGACGCCGAAGGGCACGACCACGAAGTAGTAGAAGACCATACCGGCGGCCGCCGTGAGGCCTGAGAGGGTAATTTCTATCCAATTAGCCCCGCAGGCCAGCGCGAAGGCGGCCGAACCCGTGCCGCCGAGCAGCACCAAGAGGGGAATCTTGTGATAGACCGGCGGCGCCAAGGTACCCATTGGGGGCAGGTCAAAGCCCATAGCGGAGGCCAGCTGGATGCCCACACCCACGCCGGCGATGATCGCGCCCGTTGATAACAGCGCGGAGAAAAAACGCGCGGAAGAGGTTACGGGGGAGCGGGTGATGCCATCGACAAGCGATTGCACCAACGTCAGCCCCGCCACCAGCACGATGATTCCGGACGCAATAATCTGCGCCGGCGACATACTAATGCCAAAGGCGGCGGCTACGTTATACAAAATCGCGGCCGGGAAGACGGCCAAGAAGCCGCCGACGACGTTTTGATAAAAGGGCGGCAGGCGGTAATTGGCCAACCAGTCATTCAGCCCCATAATCAGTGCGGAGACCACGAAGGCAACGACACCAACGAGGAGATCGCCGCCGAGCATCATGGAAATCAGGCCACCCATGCCGCCCCAGCCAAGCATTACCGTGGACGGCTTATAAGGCGCTGGCATGCGGTCGATGTCATCCAGGCGCTTTTCCGCCATCGCGGGTGGCACCTTACCGGAGTGGATATCGCGGATGAGGCGGTCTACTTCCGAAAGCTTGGAAAAGTTCACGCCCACATCCGGCACCACGCGAAATACGTGGAGGTTCTGGCGTTTATCGCCGGTGCCGATCGCGGTGTGGATGGTGATGGTATTCATCAAGATATCCACGTGGCAGTAGTGCAAACCATACGATGACGCCGCTAGGTGCACCTGCGCGCGGGCATCTGAGTTGGCGGATCCGGCGCCAATGAGCTGCTCGCCGATGCGCGCGGCAATTTCCATCACACCCGTGACTTGGGCGGCATCGGTCAGATCGACCGGGGCGAGTGGCGATGGTGGGGGTGCGGCTTTGGCCGCGTCAATGATGGCGACTTGGCCTGCGGATACGCGGAGGCGCTCCCGCATAGCGGACAGTAGTGACACGAAAATAACCCTCGAAAAAGCGGTGGGACACTAGTAATAATTTCAGCCTGAACTTTAACCCTTGTGGGGCGCAAATGCATACAAGGGGGACCGGCTTTCCACTTGGGCGTGGTACTCGGGTACCATGCAACGAGCGGAAGAAATTCCGCGGTGCTGGAGTGGCGCAATTGGTAGCGCAACGCACTTGTAATGCGTAGGTTGCGAGTTCAAGTCTCGTCTCCAGCTCAAAAAACTACCCCCCTAGCTGCACAAACAGTTAGGGGGTAAAAGTTTACAAGTCAGCCAGGTGGCTATTTACCCGCTACTTTGCGCAGACAGCGCCCCGGACTTCGGGTTATCGCGGAAGCACCAGGCGGTTAGTACCGCGAAGATGAAGGTGGTGCAGGCAAGCCCGCCGACGGTGAGGAAATACGCGGAATCATACGCCGCCGCGGCGGTGTCGTGCGTGGCGGGTGATAGGAGTGCGTCGGTGCCTTGCGGGGCGAGGGCATCGGGAAGCTTGTGCGTCATCAGTAGCGGCACGAGGGAGCCGGTTATGGCGATGGAAAGCAGCGTGCCGAATTCGTAGGAGACGGCTTCCACGCCAGAGGCCATGCCCGCCCGGTGGGAGGGGGCGGCATTGATGATGGCGGTGGAAGAAACAGACATCGAGGAGCCAGCACCTAAGCCGGTAAGGATGAGGCCGGTAATAAATACCGCGAGGTTATCGGCGCGGTCGGCCCAGATGATGCCCAGCATGCCGATGGACATGCTCAGGAAACCGCCGCTGATGATGGGCAAAAAGCCCACGCGGTGCAAGATGGTGCCGCCCACAATGGCGGTGGGGATGGCCGCAACCGCCATGGCGGAGATGAAAAGGCCGGCGTCGAGGGGCGAGAGGGCATCGACAAGCTGGAGCTTTTGGGTGGTAAGCAGTTCAAGCCCCGTAAGGCCAAACATGGCGCCACCGGCGGTAAGCACGCCGCCGGTAAAAGTGGGTGAGTGGAAGATGTCAAAGGTCAAAAGCGGATCATTAAGCCGGCTTTGCCGGTGGGCAAAGGCTGCGGCGCCGAGTAAGAAAGCGGCAATGGAACAGACCAGCAGCGCGACATTGATCTGGGTGGCCGCCGCCGTCTTAATAGCTAGGACCAGGCTGGACAGGGTGATAAGCGCATAGAACGAGGAGGGGAAATCCCAGTGCTTGTGCGGATTCGGCAGGTTGGGTGGGCCAAGGAGGAAGGTAAGGATGATGGCGAGGGCCACGATGGGCACGTTGATCAAAAAGACGGAGCCCCACCAGAAATGCTCTAGGAGGAATCCGCCCACGGTGGGCCCAGCGGCAGCGCCCACGACGGCGACAGAACTCCAGATACCGATGGCTTTATTGCGCTCTACCTCATTGGGGAAGGTCAGGCGGATAAGCGCCAGGGTAGAAGGCAGCATGATGGCAGCGCCCAAGCCCAATAAAGCCCGGCCGGCGATGAGCAACCAGGCATTGGGCGAATAAGCCGCAACGAGGGAGGCGGTGCCAAAGGTGGCCAGGCCAATGAGGAACATCAGGCGGTGGCCAATGCGATCGCCCAACGTGCCGGTACCGAGGAGCAAGCCCGATAAAACCAGCGTATAGGCATTGATGATCCACAATTGCTGCATGTCTGTCGCGTGCAGCTGCTGCGTTAGCTGAGGCAGTGCCGTATAAAGGATGGAATTATCCAGGCCCACCATGAGCAGCCCCAAGGACACCACGGCAAAGAAGGACCACCGCTGTGCTGGGGTGGAGGGCGCCGCGGCCGCGCGGTGCGGGGGCTTAGTGGCAGTATCAGGTGACTCGATGCTCATCGCTAGAAACCGTAGCGAATCAGTGTGTGATAATTCAGGTTAGTATTGCCTTCCTCACAGATAGGCCGGTGGTGTGAGTATGCAGGAATTGCTGGACTTTCCTGCACGTTTAGTAGCACAGTGGTACTAGAACAGTTAAAGAGTTAAGGATGATGTTTAATGGCACGCAATTACGCAGAACAACTTGTTGAGACGCTAGAAAAGCGGGGCGTCGAGCACATTTATGGCCTCGTGGGAGACTCCCTCAACCCGATCGTGGACGCGGTGCGCCGCTCCTCCATCGAGTGGATCCACGTGCGCAATGAGGAAGCAGCGGCCTTTGCCGCCGAGGCGGACTCGCTGACCACCGGCAAGCTGGCCGTTTGCGCGGCCTCCTGTGGCCCGGGCAATACCCACCTCATCCAGGGCCTTTATGATGCCAACCGCAATGGCGCCAAGGTGCTGGCCCTGGCATCGCACATTCCTTCCCGCCAGATTGGTTCCCACTTCTTCCAGGAAACGCACCCAGAGCAGATCTTCCAGGAGTGCTCCGGTTACTGCGAAATGGTCATGTCCGGTGACCAGGGCGGGGTAGTGCTCCACCACGCCATCCAGTCCACCATGGCCGGCAACGGCGTGTCCGTGCTGGTTATCCCTGGCGACGTTTCTACCGAAGAGGTTGATGATGACACCTTCGTAGAATCCAAGATCTCCTCCGGCCGCCCCGTGGTCTACCCGGACCCGGCCGAGGCCGCAGCGCTGACCCAGGCCATCAATGAAGCCGAGTCCGTCGCCTTCTTTGTCGGCGCCGGCGCGAAAAATGCCCGTGAGCAGGTGCTGCAGCTGGCGGAAAAGGTCAAGGCCCCCATCGGTCACGCGCTCGGCGGCAAGATGTACATCCAGTACGATAACCCGTTTGACGTGGGCATGTCCGGCCTTTTGGGTTACGGCGCCGCGCATGAGGCCACCCATGAGGCAGACCTGCTGATCCTCTTGGGCACGGACTTCCCATATAACGACTTCCTGCCTAAGGGCAATGTGGCACAGGTGGATATCAACGGTGCCCATATCGGCCGCCGCACCAAGATCTCCTACCCCGTGACCGGTGACGTTGCCGCCACCATCGACAACATCCTGCCGCACGTGGAGGAGAAGAAGGACCGCTCCTTCTTGGATAAGATGCTGAAGAAGCACTACGACAAGCTGGAGCACGTCGTGGAGGCTTATACCTCCAACGTGGAAAAGCACACCCCGATCCACCCCGAGTACATTGCGGATCTCATTGACCAAGAGGCCGACGATGACGCCATCTTCACCGTCGATACCGGCATGTGCAACGTTTGGGGCGCGCGCTACATCACCCCGAATGGCAAGCGCGAGCAGATCGGCTCCTTCCGCCACGGCACCATGGCAAACGCCCTGCCGCAGGCCATCGGCGCGCAGCAGGCTAATCCTGGCCGCCAAGTCATTACCTTCTCTGGCGACGGCGGGCTGTCCATGCTCATGGGCGAGCTGCTGACGGTCAAGCTGCACCAGCTGCCGGTCAAGATGTTCGTGTTCAATAACTCCTCGCTGGGCATGGTCAAGCTGGAGATGCTGGTAGGCGGCATCCCAGAGCACGAGACCGACCACGAGTCCGTGGACTTTTCCAAGATCGCAGAAGCCGCCGGCATCAAGACCTTCCGAATCGAGGATCCGAAGCAGGCTCCGAAGCAGATCAAGAAGGCCTTGGCTTATAACGGCCCTGCGCTTATCGATGTCGTCACTGACCCCAACGCCCTGTCCCTGCCACCGACGCTGACCTTCGATCAGCTCCTGGGCTTCTCCAAGGCCGCTACCCGCACCGTCTTCGGCGGCGGCGTGGGCTCCATGCTGTCCATGGCCAAGTCCAACCTGCGCAATATCCCGCGCCCGCAGGACTTCTAAGCTATAACTGCCAAATAGCGCGCTAGCCACGCTTCCTTTTTCTTACCGCGGATTCCGTTCCACGGTTGGGAAGGGGAAGCGTGGCTTTTTTGCTTTCACAGGTTTCAGTCAGAAACTTATCAGTAGGCTAGAAACTGGGTTTGCCATGATGGTTTAGTGAAGCTTGCACGCACGCAGGTGTGCAGATGACAGGAAGTAATAGGAGCTACAGGACGCATGGAAGACAATAAACTTGCCAAAGTCCTCGTCGTTGATGACGAGCCGAATATCGTGGAGCTTTTGACGGTATCGTTGAAGTTCCAAAATTTTGAGGTCTACAGCGCCAACTCGGGCAATGAGGCCCTGCGCGTGGCGCGCGAGGTCAACCCGGATGCCTACATTTTGGACGTCATGATGCCGGGGATGGACGGTTTTGAGCTCTTGGGCAAGCTGCGCCAGGAAGGCCTGGATGGCCCAGTGCTGTACCTGACCGCCAAGGACGGCGTGGATCAGCGCATTCACGGCCTGACCATCGGCGCAGATGATTACGTCACCAAACCCTTTAGCCTCGAAGAGGTCATCACCCGCCTGCGCGTGATCATGCGCCGCGGCGGTGCCGCCGAGGAGTCTTCTAACGACGCCACCATGAGCTATGCCGATCTGACCTTGAATGACGATACCCACGAGGTCACCAAGGGCGGCGAGCTCATTGAGCTTTCTCCCACGGAATTCAACCTCCTGCGCTACCTCATGCAAAACAAGGAAGTGGTGCTCTCCAAGTCCAAGATCCTGGACAACGTCTGGCACTATGACTTCGGCGGCGATGGCAACGTCGTGGAATCCTATATTTCTTACCTGCGCCGCAAGATCGATACCGGCGATACGCAGCTTATCCACACCGTGCGCGGCGTTGGCTATGTGCTGCGCACCCCGCGATCCTAAACTGACGTTTTATAATGGCAGATTCACAGGAGAACCCCGCTGCGGGAAGGACCGCGCAGTCCCAGCCCCAGCAGCCGCAGCAGCCGCCAAAGAAGTGGCATGAGCAGCTGGATCAGCTGCCACAGCAGGGGCAGGGAAAGAAAAAGAAGCGCTCCAAGCGCGACTACATCAAGCAGATTCCGCAGGCGATGCCCCTGCGCACCTGGCTTGTGGTTCTCCTCGTGGTCATCTCCGGCCTCGGGTTGACGGGTTCGTCCTTTGCCGTGAACTCGATCATGCGCAACGTGCTGTATAACAACGTCGATAGCGAACTGCGCTCAGCGTCGTCTTCCTGGGCACGCGATGTGGGCAATGACTTCTTTTTAGGTGATCACACCAAGCGCCCGCCCACGGAATACGTGGTGCTCAATTACCTTCCGGATGGCACCATTCGCTATTCGGGGCCCACGTCCACCACCCCGGACGTGGAGGGCGTTCCCTTGGGCGGGTACCCCACGACGGTGGGCTCGATTGAAAATAACACCAAGTGGCGCGCGCTGGCCTTTGCGGATTCCAATGGCGTTATCACCGTCATTGCCAAGGACATGACCCATGAAAAGGAGATCCTGCACGGCCTTGCCATGGTGCAGGTATCCATTGCAGCGATTGCCTTGGCAGCCATGGCCGGCGTGGGCTTCTGGTTTATCCGTAGGGCGTTGCGGCCGCTGCGGGTGGTGGAATCGACGGCATCGGAAATCGCGGCCGGCGATCTGGACAAGCGCGTGCCTGAATGGCCGCTGCATACGGAGGTTGGCCAATTGGCCGCCGCGCTCAATATCATGCTGGGCCACCTGCAGCGCTCGGTCGTTACGGCGCAGGAAAAAGAGGAACAGATGCGCCGCTTTGTCGGCGATGCCTCCCACGAACTGCGCACCCCGCTGACCAGCCTGCGCGGTTACACGGAGCTCTATCGCTCCGGGGCGACAAACGATGTCGATCTGGTCTTTTCCAAGATCGATAAGGAATCCAAGCGCATGTCGCTGCTGGTAGAGGATCTGCTTGCGCTTACCCGCGCGGAAGGAACGCGTCTAGACCTGCGGCCGGTGGACCTTCTGGAACTTTCCCTTTCGGTGGGATCGTCCGCGCGCGCTGCCTTCCCCGAGCGCGAGGTCAAGGTGGTCAATAATGCGCAGTCCATCCCCGTGGTCAATGGCGATGCAGACCGCCTCCACCAAGTTCTGCTCAACTTGATTACCAATGGGCTGCGCCACGGCGGCGAGGATGCCACGGTCACCCTGCAGTTGCGCCGCGACAACAAGGACATCCTTGTGGATGTCATCGATGACGGCAAGGGAATGTCGTCCGAGGACGCCGCCCACATCTTCGAGCGCTTCTACCGCGCGGATTCCTCGCGCACGCGCGATACCGGCGGATCCGGTTTGGGCCTTGCCATCGTGCATTCCTTGGTGGAACAGCACGGCGGCAGCATCAGCGTGGACTCCAAGTTGGGCCAGGGCACCACCTTTACGGTGCGCCTGCCCGCGCTGGAGGAACCAGAGGATTAGTCCTCGCGGTAGCCATCCTCGTTGGTGCCTAGGTGCTGGCGGATGCGCGCGGCCGCCTCATCCATGGCGGCATCGTCGGTGTCCTCGGCGGCATAGGCCTTGGAAAAGTCGTACTCTTCCATCTTCTCGGTGGGGAAGAGGTGGATGTGGGTGTGCGGCACATCGAAGCCGGCGATGACGTAACCGGTGCGCGGGGTGTCGTACGCGTTCTTGATGGCCTCACCGATTTCCAGGGCCACCTCGTTCAGGTGCGCCCAGGTCTGCGGATCCAGGTCGGTCCACTTATCCACTTCCTCTACGGGCACGACCAGGGTGTGGCCGTAGCGCAGCGGCTCGATGGAGAGAAATGCCACGCAGGTCTTATCGCGGTAGACAAAGCGGGCGGGTAGGTCACCAGTGATGATTTTGCTAAATACAGAAGCCATAGCTGCCAGGCTACCCCCAGCTATGATAGTGGGCATGCGCATTCTCGTAATTGGCTCGGGCGGCCGTGAACACGCCCTCGTGAAAGGACTGCACGCTGATCCACAGGCTACGGAGATCCACGTCGCGCCCGGCAGCGCGGCCATGGAACCGCTGGCTACCCTGCACCCGGAATACTCCCAGGTAGATGATCCAGAACGCATGGTGGAACTGGCCCGGGAGATCGCTGCCGAGCTCGTGGTCATCGGCCCTGAGGTGCCGCTGGTCGCCGGCGTGGCGGATGCGCTGCGCGCAGCAGGCATCGCCGTCTTTGGGCCGAATAAGGACGCGGCCCAAATTGAAGGCTCCAAGGCCTTTGCCAAGGAAGTCATGGAAGCCGCTGGGGTCAAGACGGCCCGCGCGGAGCAGCTGCGCCCAGGCGCTAGCGATACCGATATTGAGGCCGCGCTGGATAATTTTGGCCCGCAGTTCGTGGTCAAAGATGATGGGCTGGCAGGTGGCAAGGGCGTGGTAGTCACCGGCGAGCGCGCCGCCGCCCGCGCGCATGTAGATGCGGTCTTAGGCGCCGGCAATCCGGTGCTCTTGGAATCGTTCCTCGACGGCCCCGAGGTATCGCTATTTTGCCTTGTCGATGGCGAGACCGTCGTGCCGCTGTTGCCCGCCCAGGACCACAAGCGCGCCTACGATAACGACGAAGGCCCCAATACCGGCGGCATGGGCGCGTACACACCGCTGCCGTGGCTGGGCAAGGACGACGTGCAGCGCATCGTCGACGAGGTATGTACCCCGGTTGCCAAGGAAATGGTGCGCCGCGGCACCCCCTATTCCGGCCTGCTCTATGCCGGGCTAGCTTGGGGCGACGAGGGCCCAGCGGTGGTGGAATTTAACTGTCGCTTTGGTGACCCAGAAACCCAAGCGGTGCTCTCGCTCCTACAGTCCCCGCTGGCGCAAGCGCTCAACGCCACTGCCACCGGCACGCTGGCAGAACTCGAGCCCCTTCAGTGGGAAGATGGCTATGCCATCACCGTGGTCATGGCAGCCGAGGGATACCCCGCCTCGCCCCGCAAGGGCGATGCCATCACGGGCGAGGGCCTCGAGGATCCAGAGCGCGTGCTGCACGCCGGCACGAAACGCTCCAATGGGGTATTCCAAAGCAATGGTGGCCGCGTGCTCAACGTGCTGGGCAAGGGAGACACGCTAGATGCCGCGCGCGAGAATGCCTACGCCACCGCTCAGGGCATTGAATTTGCGGGAGGGTTTGTCCGTGGGGACATTGGCAAGCGTGCGGCAGCCGGTGAAATTTCTATCTAGCAAGTAGCCACGGGGGAGGGCAGGCATGGAATAATAAGCCACGTGGCTGAGAAGAAGAATATCCCCAACGTCCTGTCCTCCCGTTATGCTTCTGCGGAGCTTGCCAATATTTGGAGCGCGGAGCATAAAATCATCCTCGAGCGCAAGCTGTGGATCGCCGTGATGCACGCCCAGAAGAACCTGGGCGTGGACATCCCCGCCAAGGCCATTAGCGCGTATGAAGCCGTTATCGAGGACGTGAACCTCGAATCCATTGCTGAGCGCGAGCGCGTCACCCGCCACGATGTGAAGGCCCGCATCGAAGAATTCAATGCGCTGGCCGGCTACGAGCACATCCACAAGGGCATGACCAGCCGCGATCTCACCGAGAACGTGGAGCAGCTGCAGATCCACACCTCGCTGGAAATCATCCGGGATAAGGCCATCGCCGTGGTCTCGCGCATCGGCCGCCACGCCGCCGAGTACCAATCCCTGGTCATGGCCGGGCGCTCGCACAACGTGGCCGCGCAGGCCACCACGCTGGGCAAGCGCTTTGCCACCGCCGGCGATGAAATGCTGCTGGCCATCGAGCGCGTGGAAGACCTGCTGTCGCACTACCCGCTGCGCGGCATCAAGGGCCCCATGGGTACCTCGCAGGACATGCTGGATCTCATGGGCGGTTCCGAGGATAAGCTCGCCTCCCTAGAGACCAATATTGCGGATTACCTGGGCTTCCGCCGCATCTTCAACTCCGTGGGCCAGGTGTACCCGCGCTCGCTGGATTTCGATGCCATCTCCTGCCTCGTCTCCCTGGGCACCGCCCCGGCATCGCTTGCCACCACCATCCGCCTGATGGCCGGCAACGAGACCGTCACCGAGGGCTTCAAGGAAGGCCAGGTGGGCTCGTCCGCCATGCCGCATAAGATGAACGCCCGCTCCTGCGAGCGCGTGACCGGCCTGCAGGTCATCCTGCGTGGCTACCTCACCATGGCCGCAGACCTCGCCGGCAGCCAGTGGAACGAGGGCGATGTCTCCTGCTCGGTGGTGCGACGCGTGGCGCTTCCCGATGCCTTCTTTGCCATCGACGGCCAATTCGAAACCTTCCTTACCGTGCTCGATGAATTCGGAGCCTTCCCCGCCATGATCGACCGCGAGCTGGAGCGCTACCTGCCCTTCCTCGCCACCACCCGCATCCTCATGGCGGCGGTGCGCGCCGGGGTGGGCCGCGAGACCGCCCACGAGGTCATCAAGGAAAACGCCGTGGCCGTGGCCCTGAATATGCGCGAAAACGGCGGCAACCAGGACTTGGTCCAGCGCCTTGCCGCAGATGACCGCCTGCCCATGGACGAGGCCGAGCTCGAAAGGGTCCTCGAGGATAAGCACGCCTTCATCGGCGCCGCCGAATCCCAAGTCTCCCAGGTCCTAAACCGCATCAAGGCCCTTGTGGGCGAGCACCCCAAGGCCGCGGCTTATACACCGGGCGAAATCCTTTAGCGCTGTGCGCGGGCTTACGTTCCCGCGCACGCCCGCGCGTTATGATGAAGACCATGCGTCCTGAGCTTTCTTCTTATACCCATGTAGCCTCCGGTAAAGTCCGCGATATTTACGATGTGGATGACACCACCCTGCTGATGGTGGTCTCTGACCGCATCTCCGCCTACGACTTTGCCTTGGAACCGGCCATCCCTGATAAGGGCCGAGTTCTCACGGCTACCTCGAAGTTCTTCTTCGATGCCATCGACTTTCCCAACCACCTCGCCGGGCCCCTCGATGATGAGCGCATTCCGGAAGAATGCTTGGGTCGCGCCATGGTGGTCAAGAAGCTAGACATGCTGCCCTTCGAGTGCGTGGCGCGCGGTTTCCTTACCGGCTCCGGCTTGAAGGAATACCAGGCAGACGGCACCGTCTGTGGCATCGAGCTGCCCGCAGGCCTTGTCGAGGCCTCCCGCCTGCCCGAACCCATTTTCACCCCTGCTACGAAGGCGGAGCAGGGCGATCACGATGAGAACGTCTCTTTCGAACACGTGGCAGATAAGCTCGGCCGCGAGCGCTCCGAGGAGCTACGCGCGGCTACCTTGCGCATTTACGCCAAGGCAGCCCAGCTGGCGGAGGAGAAGGGCATCATCTTGGCCGATACCAAATTCGAGTTCGGCCTCGATGCGGATGGCACGCTCGTGCTTGCCGATGAAGTCCTCACCCCCGATTCCTCCCGCTACTGGCCCGCAGATTCCTACGTGGAAGGCGAGGTCCAGCCCTCCTTTGATAAGCAGTACGTGCGCGATTGGCTGACTTCTGATGCCTCCGGCTGGGATAAGTCCTCTGAGACCACCCCGCCCGCGCTTCCCGATGACGTCGTTTCCGCCACCCGCCTGCGCTATATCGAGGCCTACGAAAAGCTATCGGGTGAGCGCTTCGCGGACTTCCTTGCGCCGCGTTCCTAGCCGCCCAGGCCGGTCTAGGCCGGATAGGGCAACCGCGCGTTAGCTGGTTGCCCACGGCTGTTGCCCGCCGCTGGGGCATAACCGGTGACGCGTACAGTGGTAGGGCATGAGTGATGAAAAGACGACCGCACCGGTAGCCCCAGTCCACCCCGTAAAGCGCGAATTTCACGGCCGCGAATTCGTGGATAATTACGAGTGGCTACGCGATAAGCAATCGCAGGAAACCCTGGATTACCTCAATGCCGAAAACGATTACACGGCGGCGCATACCGGGCACTTGGATGCGATGACGGAGAATATCTTCCAAGAGATTAAATCCCGCATTAAACAAACCGATATGTCCGTGCCAGCCCGCCGCGGTAAGTACTGGTACTACGGCCGCTCCGAGGAGGGCAAGAACTACGGCTATTCCTGCCGCATCCCGGTAGAAGAAGGCAGCGATCCCTGGACCGCACCGGTGATTCCGGAAGAAGGAAGCCCAGAAGGCGAAGAAATTATCTTGGACGCCAATGCCCTGGCAGAGGGAAGGGACTTCTTCGCCCTTGGTGCGGCCTCCATCTCAGATTCCGGCCGCTACTTGGCCTATTCCGTGGACTTCGCTGGCGATGAGCGCTTTGAACTGTCCATTAAGGACCTCGATACCGGAGAGCTGCTGGACGATCACCTCACCGGCATTTTCTACGGCGCTACCTGGGCAGGCGACGGCTATATCTTTTACTCCACGGTGGATGATGCCTGGCGCCCGGATGCGGTGTGGCGCCATAAGGTAGGCACCGAGCAATCCGCGGATGTGCGCGTCTTCCATGAGGAGGATGAGCACTTTAACGTGGGCATCGGCAGTGCCCGCTCCGATAAATACCTCTTCATTGGGGTGGGGTCGAAGATTACCTCGGAAGCCTGGGTGCTAGATACGGACAACCCAGAAGGCGAATTCCGCCCGCTGTGGACGCGCGAGACCGGCGTTGACTACGACGTAGACCATGCCGTGGTGGGCGGCGAAGACTACTGGATTGTCACCCACAATGCCACCGGCCCGAACTTCGCGGTGGGCTATGCCAAGGTCGATGAGGATCTTCCCGCCCTGCGCGAACTGCCGGAGCTTTTGGCACACGATGACACCACCCGAATCGAGGGCGTGGACACCTACCGCGACCACATGGTGGTGGGCTACCGCCGCGGTGGCATCGGCCGCGCCGCCATCATGCGCGTTGGCGATGACTTCGGGGAATTCGAAGAACTCAACTTCAACGAGGAACTCTTTACCGTCGCCGTGGACGGCAACCCGGAATGGGACGCGCCGGTAGTCCGCGTGAACTACGTGTCCTATATCCAGCCCGCGCAGCTTTTTGATTACCGCGTGGATACCGGCGAGTACACGCTGCTAAAGGAACAGGAAGTCCCCGGCGGCTATGTTCCGGATGATTACGTGGCCTACCGCATCTGGTCGACCGCCAGCGATGGCACCAAGATCCCAGTCTCCGTGGTGCACCGTTCTGACTTGGACCGCACCAAACCCAATCCGACGCTGCTGTATGGCTACGGCTCCTACGAGGCCAGCATGGACCCGTACTTCTCCGCGACCCGGCTATCGCTCATGGACCGCGGCATGATTTATGCGGTTGCCCACGTGCGCGGCGGCGGCGAGATGGGCCGTCAGTGGTACGACGACGGCAAGATGCTGCAGAAGAAAAACACCTTCACCGATTTCATCGCTGTGGCTGATGACCTCATCGAGCGCCGCGTGACCACCCCGGACCAAATGGTGGCCGAAGGTGGATCCGCCGGCGGCATGCTCATGGGCGCCGTGGCGAATATGGCACCTGACCGCTTTACCGCTATCCAAGCCGTGGTCCCCTTCGTGGACCCGCTGACCTCGATGCTCATGCCAGAGCTTCCCCTTACCGTTCCCGAGTGGGAAGAGTGGGGCGATCCGTACCACGATCCGGAATACTACGACTACATGAAGTCCTACTCTCCCTACGAGAATGTTGAGGCCAAGGACTATCCGGACATCTTGGCTATCACCTCGCTGAATGATACCCGCGTGCTGTATGTGGAACCGGCGAAGTGGATTGCGCAGCTGCGCGCTACCGCCACCGGCGGCGAGTTCCTGCTCAAGACGGAAATGGCCGCCGGGCATGGTGGCGTATCCGGCCGCTACGATAAGTGGCGCCAAAACGCCTTCGAATACGCCTGGACCATCAATAAGGCCACCGGTCTTACGGAATAACCGCGCAGCACGGTCACGCGCTGGCCGGCACCCTGGCCTGCGTTCTGGCCAGCGCGCGGATCTGGCGGTACTGTGCGATAATTTGAGCTATGACTAGCCACCTTCTGGTTTCTATCTCCAGTATTTTTGAGGACACTCGGAAGCAGGCTACAAGCTTCCTGTCGGTTCTGGACCGGGAGGAAATTCCCGTCTCCCTGCTCATCGCCCCGCACATTGATGGCAATTGGCACCTGGCCAAGGACAAGGACACTCAACAGTGGCTGAAGGATCAGGCGGCCGCGGGCCGTCCGCTTATCCTCAATGGTTTTGACCAGGCAGTCCAAGGCCGCCGCGCGGAGTTTGCCAACCTCAATTCGCATGAGGCGAAGCTGCGCCTAGCCGGTGCGACCCGGCAGATGGCGCAGATTGGTTTCGAACCTACCATCTTCGCGCCCCCGCGCTGGCGCATGTCTCCCGGAACGTTGCAGGTCCTGCCCAAATTCCCCTTTGAGGCGGCGGCTTCTACCCGCGGCATCCTGGAGGTGCCCACCGGCAAATTCCACCAAGCCCGCAACCTTTCTTTTGGTGAGGGCTTCGGTTCCGCCAAGTGGTGGCGTAAAAACATCATCCGCGCGGCCGAGCGCTCCGCCGAGCGCGGCAATACCGTGCGTCTTTCCGTCTCCGCCCGCAACCTAGATGACCGCAAGGTCATCAAGGACTTTGTAAAGGCAGCCCGCCGCGCCCTCGACGCGGGCGCTACTCCCGCTGATTACAGCATTTACCTGCCGCGTTAGTCCGGTGGAGGCCTCATAGTAGATCACATGAAACGAACAGATGAACTAACAACGCAACAGGCGGCAGACCTTCTGAATGTCTCTCGGCCGCGAGTCATCGAGCTCATGGACGAAGGAGCCCTGGAGGGACATACAGAATACGCCCACCGGCATCTGTATGCCTCCAGCGTGCAGGGCTATAAACGCCAGAGAGACCTTGAGCAGCGTGCTGCTGCAGACGAGCTCGCGGTGCTTTCTGACGAGATGGGCTTATACGAGTAGGCGCTCCTACTTGCTCAGGCCGTTGATGAAGTCCTTCGCCTGCTGGGGGAGCATGCCCCAGATACCAGCGGGGATGATCTTCTGCAGGTTGCCGGTGGCCGCCATGAAGCCGGGGATAGCGAGCAGGCCGGCCAGGATGGCAAAGCCGATAATGGCGCCGGTGCCCCAGGAGCTAGAGCCGAACCCGAAGCCTGGGCCATCGGTGTTGTCGTCCTGGTTGGCATCGTTGCCCTGATCGCCGTCGTCGGTGGATTCATCCTCGCCGAGCGTGAAGCCGACCTTGACGGGGTCGTGGTCAGAGGCACGGAAGGGGGAATCGTCGTAGAAATCTACGGCGTTGTAGTTGCGGCGGGAGTACTCAAAGGCGACG
The DNA here is from genome assembly GCF_000478175.1 of Corynebacterium sp. KPL1814. Lineage (GTDB taxonomy): Bacteria > Actinomycetota > Actinomycetes > Mycobacteriales > Mycobacteriaceae > Corynebacterium. The sequence goes on along the minus strand of NZ_KI515777.1, from coordinate 50,007 downwards.
GGCTCGTCGGCGTTGATGTTCCACACTTGGGCATCGTCAAGCGCGCCCGAAGCAACCTCATTGGCTAGGACGTGGTCCAAGGTGCCGAGCAGGCCGCCGAACTGGTAGGAGGTATCGGCGCCGTACTTTTCGGCAGGCACGGTAAAGCCATCATTGCGGAAGACATCGAGCGCGGTTTCATGGGTGTAGGTATTGAAATCACCCAGAGCGAAAAGCGGCTTATCTTTCCAATCGTCCTGCTTGTGCAGGGCATCGAGCACGGCCTGGGCTTGGGCATTGCGGACGTTGGGGTTATTGCCCTGGCCATCGCCGGAATCCTCGTCGCCCTTGGCCACCGAGCCCTTGGACTTGAAGTGGTTGGCCACGGCGACGAAGGACTCGTCATCGCTATTGAGCGGCTGGAATTCCTGGGCCAGCGGCTCGCGGGCGGTGCCGGAAAAGCGCGGATCCTGGAAGATGCGGGATTCGCCCACGGGCTTGACCACGTCCTTGTGATAAATGAACGCAGTGCGGATGACATCGGGGTGCTCAGGGACCTGTTCCTTGGACGGGGAGGGCACGAAGGCCCACTTCTCGGAGCCCGCGGCCTCGTTGAGTTTTTCGGTCAGGCGTTTCAGTGCCTTATCGCGCTGGTTAAAGTCCCCGGTGACGGCGTAGCCATCTTCGATTTCGGAAAGGCCGATGACATCGGCATCGAGGCCATTGATGGCGGCGACGATCTTGCGCTCTTGGTCCTTTAAGGCGGATTCGGTATAGGCGCCGCGGGTCTTGCCGCGGTTGACGGTGACCTTATTTCCTTCGCGGTCGGTATAGGCGCTGCCGCCGAATTCCTCGCCCAGGGAGGTGAAGTAATTCAGCACGTTGAAGGCGCCGATGGTGTATTCGCCCTTGACGTCATCAACGGCGTGCAGCTCCGCATCGCGGGATTCTTCCCAGGAGATGGGGAGATCGGTGCCGGCGGTCTCACCTGTGACCGGCTCGGTGGGCTGGAAGCGCCACTGATCGTGGGAGTAGCCCACGATGACTGGGTGCTGGAATTCCACGGTATCGGTGGTGCGCAGGGACTTGATGGTCTTGCCGCCATCTTGGGCGATATAGGGCAGTGGGGTGTCCTTATCGGTCCTTAAATAATCGCGGGTGCGGCCATCATCTAAGGTAACGAGCTTTTCCGCGTTGTCCTTGGCCAGTTTTTGCAGATCGGAATTGGGGTCGGTGGAAGGGGAGTGGACATCGGAAGGCTGGCGGAAGGCCTCATCGCCCGGGGCGAGGCCGACCTCGCCGTATTGGTTGAGCGAGTAGTTATTGGTCACGGTGTGCGTGCCGGGCTGGATGAGCATGTGCTCAAAGGACTCGCGGGCGCTGTCGCCCTGGAGCAGCTCATCCACGGCGAGCGGGGTGACCTCCTCCAGCGCGGTATCGAGCTGCTTGAGGGAAGAAGCGCTGACCTGGGTGGCGCCGTAATACTCGGAAACCTGGCCGGTGACCTCTACGGAATCACCGATGCTGGGGTATTTATCGGCGCCCTTTTTACCCATGTGGACAAATAGCGCCTGGGAGGCATCGGTGGCTTCTTTGCCGGTGCCGCCGGTCTGGATGGTAAAGCCGTTGAGCCCGCCCTCGCTCCACACGCCGGTGACAACGCCCTGGGTAGCAACGTTTTGGCCCTCGAGCGGGGAGGTATCGCCGGGGCCTTGGATTTCCGCAATCGGGGTTATGCCTTCGGGCGCGGGAAGATTCTCAGAACCTGCGGAATTATCGGAGCCACCCGGCTGCGGGGCCGGGGACTCGTTGCCAGAGTTGGTAGGAGACGGTGCACCGATGGTGAAGTCTGCGGAGTTGTCATCGGTATCGGCGCCCGCCGCGTTGCGGGAAGCAGAGGTGTCATTAGACAGCGAGCCGGTGGCAGCTCCTTCAGACTTGGAGGCGGCGCCGTAACCTACTAGGTCAATGGTGTTGCCGGTGGCATCGGCAAGCTGCACCGAGCCCTTCGTGCCGGACATATTGACCTTGCCTTGCGCATCCGGGGTGGGAAGAGCCTGGGCCTGACCATTGCCGGCCGCACCCTGCACCAGGTAGTAACCGTGGGGAGCAATGGTGCCAGACAGGGTTATCTTGCCGCCGCTACTGCCGTTGGAGGCGAAGTACTCCACGGACCAGCCGGTGAGATCGATTGCAGCATCGGTGGGGTTATAAAGCTCGATGAAATCATTGGAAAAGCTCGCACCCCTTATTTCCGCCACCGCCGTAGACCTCAGAGATGACCGCGGTGGAATTATCCGGGGCGGCCAAGGCGGTAGGCACCGCGACGGATAGGGAGAGGGTGGAGAAACTGGCAGCGAGGGCTACCCTGCCAAGGCGGCGAAGAGCCATAGAAGTCACCTTAATCATAGAGAAAGTTGTCATGGACGCCTTTTATTTTTACTCGCTGAACAATCGGTGTACCCAGGGTCGCAATCGGTGGGGTGTGCGCGAGCAGGCGGTGAAACCTGGGTGCCGCGCAAAATTCGTTTTCCTGTTGGTCGTGATTTACGCGGAGTTTGCATTACCGGGGTGAAAACCCTGCAGTGGGGGTATATCTAGGGATTGGGCGGGGGTATGACTACACTGAATCGGGCAGACCTAAGCCCCATACAGTAAGGCAAAAATTTCATGGCTCGTGTAGTTGTCAATGTCATGCCCAAGGCGGAAATTCTGGATCCGCAGGGCCAAGCTGTCGTCCGCGCATTGGGTCGCATCGGAGTATCCGGTGTCAGCGATGTGCGCCAAGGAAAGCGCTTCGAACTCGAGGTAGATGATTCCGTTACCGCAGAGGAACTGGATAAGGTGGCAGAAACGCTGCTGGCTAATACCGTCATCGAGGACTACGAGGTTACGCAGCTGGAGGTCAAGTAAGTGACCGCAAAAATCGGAGTAATCACCTTCCCCGGCACCCTGGATGATGTGGATGCCGCCCGCGCGGCCCGCACCGCCGGCGCCGAGGTCATTAACCTCTGGCACGCAGATGCTGATCTGCACGGCGTGGACGCGGTAGTCGTGCCGGGCGGTTTTTCCTATGGTGACTACCTGCGCTCGGGCGCTATTTCGGCGCTCGCCCCCGTCATGCGCAGCGTCATCGACCGCGCCAAGGCGGGAATGCCGGTGCTCGGCATTTGCAATGGTTTCCAAATCTTGACTGAAGCAGGCCTCTTACCGGGCGCATTGACCCGGAATAAGGGCCTGCATTTTCATTGCACCGATACTTACCTGGAGGTGGAGCACTCCACCACGGCCTGGACCAGCGAGTTTGAAAAGGGCCAAAAGATTTTGGTGCCCGCCAAGCACGGTGAGGGCCGCTTCCAAGCAGGCGATGACGATATCGCCCGCATCGAGGGCGAAGGCCGCGTGGTCTTCCGCTATACCGATAATTACAACGGCTCCATCAATGGCATTGCTGGGGTAAGCGATGAGACCGGCCGGATTGTGGGCCTCATGCCGCACCCCGAGCACGCCATTGACCCGCTGACCGGCCCATCCACCGACGGATTGGGACTATTCGTATCCGCCATCAAGGCCGTCGCGGAAGCGCCGGCGGTTTAAGGAGGCCACCTACATGACCGTTTCTAATGACACCGTAGACAAGGCGCAGTCCACCCCGGATGAGCAGCAGCCGTACGTTGAGCTCGGCCTGAAGGATGACGAATACCAGCGCATCCACGATATTCTGGGCCGGCGCCCCACCGACGCGGAGCTGACCATGTACTCCGTGATGTGGTCCGAGCACTGCTCCTATAAGTCCTCCAAGACGCACCTGCGCTACTTTGGTGAGACCATGACGGAGGAGATGGGGGAGAAGATCCTCGCCGGCATTGGTGAAAACGCCGGCGTGGTGGACATCGGCGATGGCAATGCGGTGACCTTCCGCGTGGAATCGCACAACCACCCCTCCTACGTGGAGCCCTACCAAGGCGCGGCCACCGGCGTGGGCGGCATCGTCCGCGACATCATGGCCATGGGTGCGCGCCCGATTGCCGTGATGGATCAGCTGCGCTTTGGGCCTGCCGATGCCCCCGATACCAAGCGCGTGCTACCCGGCGTCGTCTCCGGCGTGGGCGGCTACGGCAACTCCTTGGGCCTGCCCAATATTGGCGGAGAAACCGTCTTTGATGAAACCTATGCGGGAAACCCGCTGGTCAATGCCCTGTGTGTGGGCACGCTCAAGGTCGATGACCTCAAGCTCGCCTTCGCCTCCGGCACTGGCAATAAGGTCATGCTCTTCGGTTCCCGCACCGGCCTGGATGGCATCGGCGGCGTATCCGTACTGGCCTCCGATACCTTTGAAGACGGCGCGGAGCGCAAGCTTCCTGCCGTGCAGGTGGGCGACCCCTTCGCGGAAAAGGTGCTTATCGAATGCTGCCTGGACCTCTACCACGCCGGTGTTGTGGTGGGCATCCAGGACTTGGGCGGTGCCGGCCTGGCGTGTGCCACCTCTGAGCTGGCCGCGTCCGGCGATGGCGGCATGGAGGTCAACCTCGATGCCGTGCCGCTGCGCGCGGAAAACATGACCGCCGCGGAAATCCTCGCCTCCGAGTCCCAGGAGCGCATGTGCGCCGTCGTGGCACCGGAAAACGTGGAGAAGTTCCGCGAAATCTGTGAGCACTGGGAGGTCACCTGTGCCGAAATCGGTGAGGTTAGTGAGGGTGACCACCTGGTCATTCGCCACCAGGGCGAGGTCGTCGTCGATGCCCCAGCTGGCACCATCGCAGATGAAGCGCCCGTCTACGAGCGCCCCTACGCCCGCCCCGAGTGGCAGGATGAGCTGCAGAAATACCAGGGCACGGACAAGCGCGGCCTGGTGGAATCCCTGCAGAAGCTCGTCTCTTCGCCTTCGCTGTGCTCGCGCGATTTCATCATGAATCAGTACGACCGCTACGTGCGCGGCAATACCGTCCAGTCCCATCACGCGGACGCGGGCGTGCTGCGCATCGATGAGGAGACCGGCCGCGGCGTCGCCGTTTCCGCCGATGCTTCTGGCCGCTACACCAAGCTGGACCCGAACATGGGCGCGCGCCTGGCCCTGGCGGAGGCCTACCGCAACGTCGCGGTCACCGGCGCCAAGCCCGTCGCGATTACCAATTGCCTGAACTACGGTTCGCCGGAAAACCCGGACGTGATGTGGCAATTCCGCGAATCCGTGCATGGGCTTGCCGATGCCGCCGTGGAACTGTCCATCCCCGTCTCCGGCGGCAACGTCTCCTTCTACAACCAGACCGGCTCCGAGCCCATCCTGCCCACCCCGGTCGTAGGCGTGCTTGGCGTTATCGACGATGTGCACCAGGCCATTGGCAATAACCTGGGCACCGTCAATGAGAAGGAAGTCCTCATCGCCTTGGGCGAGACCAAGGATGAGTTCGGCGGTTCCATCTGGCAGCTGGTGAGCGCCGAGGGCGCCGACAAGGACAACCTCAACGGCCTGCCACCCCAGGTGGACATGGCCAATGAGAAGCGCCTCGCGGACTTCTTCCACGGCAACGATCTGCTCACCGCCGCACACGATGTCTCCGAGGGTGGCCTTGCCGTCGCCGCCTTTGAGATGGCCAAGCGCGCCGGTGCGCTTGCCGATGCCGCCGGCCTCGGCCTCGACCTCGATCTCACCGCCGTGCACGAGGACGCCTTCACCGCGGCCTTCTCCGAGTCCGCTTCCCGCGCGCTCGTGGCCACCACCGCTGACCGCGCCGATAAGGTGCTTGCCCGTGCGGCAGAGCTCGGCATCCCCGCGGCCATCGTGGGCGAGACCACCGAAACCGGTGCCCTTACCCTGGGCGGCGAATCCGTGGCCATCTCCCAGCTGGTTGAGGCATGGTCTGCCACCTTGCCTGACCTCTTCGGTCACGCCGTGGGTGCCAACTCCGTTGTGGAGTAAGCCAGCCCCTGTCACCGCTTAGCTCAAGCCCGGCTTTGGCCGGGCTTGAGGAGCATTTAGACTATCTTCGGTGATCGGGGCCGTTGCCCAATGAGCATCGCCCTTTCTCTCTGTCTCGAATCGAAATTTTTATATTAGGAGTCCCATGAGCGCGCATTCCCGCCATCAAGCCTCCGCGCCCGCATCAACAGTGCTGCGGTGGTATCACCATTGTATTGGGTTGGTGTTTGGCCTCGTGGTTGCCGTAATTTCTGCCGGAAAACTGAATTACGGTGACTGGGGTGCGCTATGGATTGCTGGATTGCTCGTTCGCGATGGAAATCGGGAGCATTTATATAGAATCGATGAACGCGATTTCGCACTGCCACGTGGTGATGTGTGGTTAGACACCATCGCCCACTCTGATGTCACTGAGTTCCCGCACCCTTATGTTCACATCCCATTTCTCGCGGATGTGATGAGCTTGGTCGTGCGGGTCATGAGTTTTGATGTCTCCGTGATATTGCTCGCGATTGCTTCCGGTTGGGCGTTGGTGGTGCTGATAGTCTCCGCCTGGTTCTTGTGGTTTGAAGAAGAGATACCAACCATGGCCTTGCTTTTTGGAATCCTCTTGGGCTGGGCATCGGTAGCTTTTCAATCATCGTTGCTACTTGGCCAGACGAGCCCGCTGATTTTTGCGGGAGTTGCCTACGGCCTTGCTGCTGCTCGCGTGCACCCAGTGCGCGCGGGAATTGCACTAGGACTTGTATCTGCAGTGAAGCTAACCCCCATTATCCTCGTGCTCATCTGCGTGGTTTTCCCGCGGGCGCGCAAAACGGGAGTGGTAGCACTCGGGACAGGAGCCGTTGCTGTGCTCTACTCAATCGTCGTTTCTGGCTGGAACGTGTTTACCTCGTGGTGGGATACCCTTCAGGACATCAAGGCGGCAATAATGGTCGCTCCTGTCAACGGATCGATTGCTTCCCAATTGAGTACCAACCGCGTTGAAGATGACAGCATTCTTGTCACCATCGTCCATGATCCTTCACTGGCTGCCAGCCTTATTCCGCCTTTTGTAGCCCTGGCATTGATTGCGCTGGTTATTGTTACCGCTTTGCGGTCACAGGAGCCGTGGCGCATTGCTGCCGTCGGCATCTTTACGGTTCTTACGGCTACCGCCAATATCTTGTGGGACCATTACGTCTTGTGTGCCGTATTGCCACTGCTAGGCGTTCTGGCCCGCGGGCAGAATCGTATCATTTATGTTGTGCCGGTCTTGGGGCTCTTCTTCTTCCCACCACTGGCCAAGGCAGATTCTGATATGTGGTTGTCGTGGTCCTCGTTGATCGTCTTGGTGGGTTTTGTCATCGCACTGTGTATCGCGGAGCTAAGCCGGAAGGACGCCCTGCCTCTGCGGGACCGCCGCCTTTCCTTCAAAAAGGCGAGTTAGTAGGCGGCTTTTCTCCACTAAATCCGCCACCACGCACCTCCGGAACCGAGGACTTGAAGATCGTTGCCCGGCTGCTCTCCGCCCGATGATGGTGGCACCCACTCAGTGATGGTGTATGTCCGCGGCGGTCAGGCGGTGCTGAATGCGCTTGCCGATGCCGCCGGCCTCGGCCTCGATCTCTCCGCCGTGGACGAGGATGCCTCCATCGCGGCCATCGTGGGTGAGACTTCTGAAACCGAGGCGCTTTCCTTAGGCAGCGAATCCGTGGCCATCTCCCAGCTGGTTGAGGCATGGTTCTCCACCTTGCGTGAGCTCTTCGGCTACGCCGTCGTGGGCGCTAATTCTGTTGTGGGGTAAGCCGGCCTCTAGCATCGCCTAGCTCAAGCCTGGCTTTAAGCCGGGCTTTTTGCTTTCAAGCCTGTGCAACGTAGGTACTCAATCCGTCTTTACTTGTATCCCTCTGGTTGATACAAGTAAAGAAAGAGGCCAAGGGTAGAGGGGTTCGGTGCCGAAATGAAAGCTGTAGAAATTCTGGCGTGGCTAGAATCCTTAGCGGCAAATCAGTGGGGCATTATCACTACGGCTCAGGCTCAACGCGAAGGTATTTCTCGCCTCCACATAAATCGCTTGGCAGGGAGCGAGATCCTAACGCGCGCACGCAGAGGCATCTACCTTCTTCCCTCAGTTCAGCTTGGTCCATTAACGGATGTCAGGGAAGCTTGGATATCCCTTGAACCAAATCTATTTGCGGTAGAACGTATAGAAGCCGACAATAAGATCGTTGTGTCTCATGAGTCCGCAGCACTTATCCATAGCATTGGTGATTTGATTCCGAATACACAGACTTTCTCGGCTTCTTTGCGGAAACAAACCAGTCAGAATGATATCCACATTTATGACGATCGTGAAATAGGGGTCGGGGATATAGAAAATATCGACGGATTGCTCGTAACCTCAGTAGAAAAGACGGTGGAGGACCTGGCCTCCCAAATAATGGAATTCAATTATTTGGCGACTCTCGTCGTAGACTCCTTGCGAAAAGAAGGCGTTCGATTAAAGAGCTTGGCAAAGCGGCTTGAACCAGTGTCAGCAGCCTATGGATTCAATTCTGGTAACGATCTTTTGGCTGCGTGTTGGGAAGAAGCAGGGGCTGACGAAGATAATGAAGAGTTCCGAGATCGCTTCTTCATCAGCGCGGGCACTGGTGTGGAGACAAGGAGTTTTAGAGACTCTCGTTAGCCGCAGAGTGCAGTGAAACGGCATAGAAGAAAATGCGCCCACTGGAGCTGCAATCACCACCACGAATTCCCAGAAACGAGGACTAACGTTGCCGGTATGAAGATCGTTGCCCGGTTGCTGTCCGTCCCGCTTGCGCTTGTCGCTTTCCTCGCACTGTGGCTTGCGGTGGCGCCGTTTACGCCGCATATTCCCTATTGGGGCGCGGGTGCGCTCATCGGCCCGCAGTATGTCGGTCCGGTTGTTATCTTTTCCCTATTTCTCCTAGTCCTTGCGGTGCTAGGAAGGTTCGGCTCCCGCAGCTTCTACGTGCCAGGCGCGTTTGCGGCGGTTGCGTTCATTGCAGGCATAGCGCTTTTTGGGACGCAGATTCACGCCGCGAAGGAGCAGGGGACCGACGTAGATATTCGCGCTGCGTTGAGTTGGGCTGGTGTAGAAAGCACCGACGAGGGTCCTGATCACACGGTGGCCTACGATTCTTTCCACGGCGAGGACCTGGATATGGATATTTATAAGCCCAATGATGGCGGCACCCACCCCGTCATGATGTATGTCCACGGCGGCGGCTGGGATCAGATGAACAAGCACTCCCAGGCGTTCAATATGCGGCAGATGGCGCAACGCGGCTACCTCGTATTATCCATCGATTACACGCTGTCCAGCTGGGATCAGCCCACGTGGAAGGTGGCAGCGGGGCAGGTGGGATGCGCGATGAATTGGGCCCACGCCCACGCAGTGGATTATGACGGCGACCCGGAGCGCTTCTTTATGTACGGCGAATCCGCCGGCGGCCAGTTGGTGCTGAATGCGACTGCCGATGCCGCCGCGCACCCCAACCAGCTGCCTTCCGCCGATTGCCCCGGCACGCCGGCCGTTCCCCGCGCCGTGTATGTGGATTCACCGGCCCTCGATGTCCGCCACATCTATGATTCTGACGATCCCTATGCCGCGCAGGGTTCCCGCGATACCGTGCAGAAATACCTGGGTGGAACGCCCGAGGAATATCCAGACCGCGCGGATTTCGTTACCTCGGCTACGCACCTTACTTCGGACATGCCGCCCATCAAGATTGTCCGCAGTGACAACGATCGCCTCGTCCCGCCGGAAAGCTATGACGACTTTCGCCGCATAGCGCATGAAAAGAACATCGACCTGAGCGAGTACGTGCGTCCTCACGCTGACCACGCATCCGCCCTCAGCGCCCACGGAGTGTGGAATCAGCACTTGCTCCAAGCGATGCCCCAATTCTTCGCCGAGCACGATCCGCAAGCTTCTTAGGCTCCCGAAACCCCTGGGGTTATGCGTGGCTTACTTGACTGACCTTGAAGTGCTCGGAAGCGGTTTTGACGGCTCCAAAAGCAGCCCAAGTGACGTGGAGGAGAAGCAAAACAAGCAAGGCGGCGCTGACAGTATCCATCCAGCCCAGGCCCCACGCCAGCGCCGCGGGCTGCGTGGACAGGGTGTGAGTGCCGAGGCAGCAGGTGCCCACGGGGAAGGTGCTGGCCCACCAGCTGGGGTTAAAAGACATTGGGGTGTTTCCAAGAGCGGTACCCCAATGCTTGGCGATGGCATAGACCGACAGCGGCACGCCGAAGCTCAGCATCACTACACCATAGATCATGGCGCGGAAATGCCATTGGTCACCGGCGAGTAGCTGTGCTGCCGCGGTGGACTGGCCGACCAACCCCAGTGGAATCCAAGCGGTGGCGGCGAAGTTAATGGGAACCTTGGGGAAAGTACGCCGGTAAACGAAGGCGAATATCGGCATTCCCGTAACCCAAGCCAAGACGAAGCAGAACACGCCGATGCCGTGGATGACCGAGCTCCACTCGCCAGCGTGCGTTGCCAGCTGTGCCGAAGCAGTGGCGGAAACCATAGGTGCCACCAGCGGAAGCCCTAAGGCAAAGGCGGGATTAGTGGGATGATTGAAGAGAAGATACTTTACATACTTTAAGCAGGTAATCACGCTGAGGACGGTTCCCACGGCCCAACACACAGCGTGAATTGACCAGGCATCAAAGATGAGGGAGTAGGCGCTGCCCAAGGCAAGGATGCCCATGGAAACCATGCCCCATGCAGGCATGTCGTCGGAATGAAAACCTGGATTTCGGTACTTAATGAATCCCGCCGTGAGCGCCAAGAAGACAAGAGTCGCCACGCCGAGCATGATTTCGGCAGGGAGGCGCCCAATCACCGGGCTTAAGTGCGTATCGATGAGGGATGAGGAGATCGATAGTCCCATGAGTCCTCCCGCCCAGGCAGGCCCTAGCGGAGGAATTTTCATGTCATTCCGAACTTTTAACATTTCAGGTTATTTGCTTCCTCATGCTCGTGGGAGACTGCGCAATCCGAACGGAATTCCAATGAATAAATATACTCCTACAAGGGTCGATGATGGAGATCGGGCTTTACCCATGCGTTAATGGAAACCATGTGGCTCGTAGATGGGATGGATTCTGGCGAAGAGGATTAGATTCTCCTTTTCCTTGAAGCTCTTTACTCCCCTCAGTAGACTTATGGTAACGTAACTTAGCTCTGGTGGGAGAAAGAAGTATCGCTGTGGCTCAGATACACGCTGAAGGAACAAAAGAGGCGGGGGAGCATCCCTTGAAAGAAGGCTTGGTGCAGCGCACCTATTGGATGGCGGATCGCGGCGAGCGGCCGCTGACCCGTGGATGGGGTCATGCGCTGGCGGCGTTGCTATCGGTGATCGCCTCCACCGTTCTCATCACGTATGCGTGGATGACGCTGCACTGGTGGCAGGGTCTAGGCGTTACCGTCTATGGCCTAGGATTGGTAGGGCTTTTTGGCGTCTCGGCGCTGTACCACCGCTATCCGTGGCCTAGCCCCCGAGCGGTGCAATGGTGGCGGCGGGCGGACCACGCCACGATTGCGGTATTCATTGCCGCCACATACACCCCGTTGTGTTTGATTGCGTTATCCCCAGCGCAGGCAGCATGGATGCTCGCCATTGCGTGGGCGGGCGCGATCTTGGGCGTGATTTTGAACCTAGTGTGGATTGAGCACCCGCGGTGGCTCGATGTTGTGGTGTACCTAGCGCTGGGCTGGTTGGTGCTGCCGCTACTACCCACGCTGTGGAGTGATGCCGGCGCAGCAGTGGTCTGGCTATTGCTGGCCGGCGGCGTGGTTTACTCCGTAGGTGCGCTGGTCTATGGCTTTAAGTGGCCTGGGCGCAATGCGCGCTACTACGGCTATCACGAGCACTTCCACACCGCGACCATCGCGGCGGCAGTGGTGCACCTCGTGGCGGTATGGCAAGTGGTCGTTGGCGCTGCCTAGACCGTAATTGCCGTGTTATTGAACAGGGCGGCATGCGCCAGGATGATCAATCCTTGCCGCAAATCCGTCTGGTTAACGGTCAGCGAGAATCCGGAAAGTCTCCCACCAGTCTTGTTCGATTTCCTTGGCCTGTGGTGTGGCTAAAACTTCATCCACATCCCCGTTGAGGTCAACATTAGGCAAAAGAACTTCTGCTGGTTGTAGCGGAGGTCGCGGGGTGGGCTCGCCGGAGATCATCGCCTGGGAGAACTCTTGGAGGAGCTCGTTCCAGGCAAGGCCATGACTCAAGTCAGAAAGCCGGGTCGATTCAACTCCGCCGTAAAACGCGATGATGCTATCTACTACTGCACGTTCGTATGTGCTGAGATTGTCGGACAGGCCACCGGGAACATAGGGGACCGGCCAGGGCTCTTTGGTCCCTGCTACCTGCCAGGTTTGAGTGCGCAGTTCGCGGGAAACAGGGCCATGTCGCCACGCTTGAAACTCCGGCTGGAATAATGGGCGACCCGTCCACGCCAGATGCCAGCCTTGGGAGAAGTAGCACAGCTTGTACAGCTTGAGCTTGTCCACATTGGGAATGCGCTCAGTAATGTACTGTCCAACGTCGAAAATTTCTGCCATGCTCTCCTCCTTTCAGTGTCGCGCTAAAGTATACGGCCTCATTCTGCAGTGGGAAAGAGCTTCTGTGCATCCGTTCCCGTGGCAACTGCGGCTGCGAGCAGCATGCGGGCTTGGGGTGCGCGGAGGTTGCCGGAGGGGATGACGCCGGCATCGGCAAGCGTGGCACCGCCACCGGCGCCGCCGTAGATGCCCTCAACGGGCCCGTGATCCACGCGGGTAGTAAGCACGACGGGAACGGACTTGGCGGCTTCCACGGCGGCATTAGCCAGATCGGGGCCGATATTTCCTGAACCCATGCCCTCAATGACGATGGCCTGTGCGCCCTTGGCCAAGGATTGCTCAATGAGATCCGCTGGGGCGCCGGGGTAGGCGGCGATGATGTCCACGCGGACATCGCCAAGCGGAGCGTACTTCAGCGGATCGGGGCGTTCTGGGAATTTCTCCTGGCTGTTGGTAGCAAAGCCATCGGCCTTTTCCGTATCAGATTTGAACGCGCCGCGGGCGGGGATAACCTTGCCGCCAAAGGCGATGAATGCGCCGTGGCCGGCATAGTCCGGGTTGGTGACAGTCTCTACCGCGGTAGCGAGGTTTTCTGGGCCGTCTGGATCATCGTCATCGAACGGGCGCATTGCGCCGGTGAGTACGACGGGTTTATCGCTGTCGTGGAAAGTATCGAGCGCAATGGCGGTTTCTTCCATGGAATCGGTGCCGTGGGTGACGATTACGCCATCGACGTCATCGCGCTCTAGCTGCTCTTGTACGGCGGTGATGATTTTATCGGTATCGGCCAAGGTCATCGCGGAAGAATCCAGGTTGGCAATGTCTTTGACCTCAAGTTCCAACTTGTCTTTGTTGAACTCGGAGTACAGCGGGTCCACCAAGTCAGAGCCCTTGACGGTGGGCACCACCGCGCCCTTGTCATCGTGGGTGCTGGCGATGGTGCCGCCGGTAGAAAGCACCACCACATGCCCCTCGATTTCGGAGCGCTGCTTGGCGTGGGAGCCGCTTGATTTGGTGGAAGTGGTGGAAGAGCTTGTGGCGGAGCTGCTGGCGCTGCTGGAGCTGGTAGCGGAACTAGAACTCGATGCCGTGGAAGATGCTTCTGAGGTCTTTTCCGCGGAGGTAGAAGAAGAGGTAGTCGTCGGCGTAGCCGAAGCCTCATCTTTATCCTCCTGGTTGGCCGGGTTCTGGCAGGAGGCCAGCAGCAGTGCGGAGGCAACTAAAGCGGCGGAGTACTGCACCTTGCGGCGCAGGCGTGGGTTAGACATATCAACTCATTTCTCTAGCGTGGTCTCTGTAACCAATTTAATACCACGCTGGTGCGCGGGCGCCGCGCAAAAGAAAATGTGCTGAAAAATTAATCCACGTGCTGGTAGTGCGGTGCCACGATGAGCGGCTTCGGGGAATATTCGCCGCGCAGCTCGCGCAAGATATTGGCGTGCTCGGCCAAGCGGATATCTTCTTCCGTCTGTGGGGTAAAGGTGCGCGCGGTCAGCGGCTGCCCGTCGCGGTCCAGGGCAATATAGGCCACGGTGGCGTGAATGGCGGTGTTGAGGTTATCGCGGCCGCCGCGGGGATCGCCGGCGCGGACGTGGATGGACATCTGCATGGAGCGGCGGTCCGTGCGCATCATGCGGGCATCGACCTCAATGAGATCGCCGATGGAAATGGGCTTATAAAAGCGGATGCCACCGGCATAGACGGCGACGGTGCGCTCGCCGGACCACTCCATGGTGCAGGCGGTGCCGGCCTCGTCGATCCACTGCATCGCGGTGCCGCCATGCACCTTGCCGCCCCAGTTGACGTCGGTGGGCTTGGCCAAAAAGCGGTTGACCATGCGCGGGGCATCGGAAGGCCCATCGTAGGTCTGCTTATCCATCTCGAGCTCGATGGCCTTGCGCAGCTCGATGCGGGATTTCGCGGCCTCGGCCACGCGCAGGTGCTCATCGGTATCGGGCACGAAGGTGGGCACCGGGGTGGTCTTATCGCTTTCGGGGTCCTTGGCCACGAAGATGACTAGGCAATCGCAAGCGCGGGTGAAAATGCCCTCGCGGGGATCAGCAGACAGCACTTCGTTGATGATGTGCATGGAGGACCGGCCGGTCATCGCGATGCGCGAGCGCACCTCCACGATGTGCCCGGAGGGAATGGGCCGGGTGAAGTGGATATGGCCCACATAGGCGGTCACGCAGTACTGCCCGGACCACTGCACGGCGCAGGCGTAGGCGGCCTTATCGATCCACTCCAGCACGCGTCCGCCATTGATGCCGGGGGCGCCGGCCATGGTGACATCGGTTGGCGATGCCATAAAGCGCAGCGTCAGGGTAGGGGACTTTTGGGTTTCCGCAGCAGCGTCAGTAGGTGACATAAACAATAAGATAACAGTAGCTATGCTGTGGCTATGCCTAAACCCGTAGATCCCGCCGCCACGCGCGCGGCCGTCATCGCCATCAAGGACTGGATTCAGGACCCGGACGGGCAACAAAAGCCAGGCAGGGCCCTGCTTGCCGATGCCGTCCGTCGCACCGCCCGCACCCTCGAGGCCGACGCGCCGGGGCATTCGGTGGAGCTGCGCGTACCCCCATTTGTTGCGGTGCAGTGCATTGAAGGCCCCCGTCACACGCGCGGCACCCCACCCAATGTGGTGGAAATGGATGCGGAGACCTGGCTGCGTTTGGCCA
The DNA here is from genome assembly GCF_000478175.1 of Corynebacterium sp. KPL1814. Classification (GTDB taxonomy): domain Bacteria; phylum Actinomycetota; class Actinomycetes; order Mycobacteriales; family Mycobacteriaceae; genus Corynebacterium. The sequence continues at coordinate 34,841 of NZ_KI515777.1, read as the reverse complement.
CCGGTGTCACGGACTGGGACGAGGTCAAAAACACAGGTCGCGTTGATGCTTCCGGGTCGCGTTCAGGGGAGATTGCACAGTGGCTGCCGATTATTCCGTTAGTTTTCGACGGCCCAACGCGCTAATATAAACGCCGTGGTAGAAGTACATACTCCTAGTATCACTGACCTTGACGATCGTAACGAGGAGGAACCCCGCGAAGAGTGTGGCGTCTTTGGCGTCTGGGCTCCCGGGGAGGAAGTCTCCAAACTTACCTACTTTGGCCTTTTTGCTCTCCAGCACCGCGGCCAAGAAGCCGCCGGCATTGCGGTGGGCGATGATGACCGCATCGTCGTCTTCAAAGACATGGGCCTAGTGGCCAATATTTTCGATGAATCGACCCTTTCTGCCTTAAACGGCAATGTGGCGGTGGGCCATACGCGCTATTCCACGGCCGGTGGCAAGGAATGGTCCAACGTGCAGCCAATGTTTTCCACCTCCTCTACGGGCGTGGATATTGCCTTGGGCCACAACGGCAACCTGGTCAATTACCTCGAGCTGCGCGCAGAGGCCGTCGAGCGCGGCCTGATTAAGCCGCACGAGGAATCGGTTTCTGACTCGATGTGCTTGTCCATGCTGCTTGCCGATGGCGTCGATGACACCACCTCCGTCTTCGACTCCGCCCGCGAGCTCCTGCCGCGGGTGAAGGGCGCATTCTGCTTGACCTTTACCGATGGCCACACCATGTACGCCGCGCGCGACCCGCAAGGCGTGCGCCCGCTGGTGCTGGGCCGACTGGCCAAGGGCTGGGTCGTTGCCTCCGAAACCTGCGCGTTGGATATCTGTGGCGCGCAATTTATTCGCGAAATCGAGCCGGGCGAGCTCGTCGCCATCGATGAGGCGGGCATCCGCTCTGAAAACTTCGCGCCCGTCAAGCGCAGCGGCTGCGTTTTCGAGTACGTGTACTTGGCCCGCCCGGATAGCGATATCAAGGGCCGCTCCGTCAACGCCTCCCGCGTGGAGATCGGCCGCCGCCTGGCCCGCGAATACCCGGTTGAGGATGCAGACCTGGTCATCCCCGTACCGGAATCCGGCAACCCGGCCGCGGTGGGCTACGCCCGCGAATCCGGCATCACCTTCGCCCACGGCTTGGTGAAAAACGCGTATGTGGGCCGCACCTTTATTCAGCCCACGCAGACCCTGCGCCAGCTGGGTATCCGGCTAAAGCTCAACCCGTTGCGCGAGGTCATCGACGGCAAAAAGCTCGTCGTGGTGGATGATTCCATCGTGCGAGGCAATACCCAGCACGCGCTTATCCGCATGCTGCGCGAGGCCGGCGCCGCCGAGGTCCACGTGCGGATTGCCTCCCCGCCGGTGAAGTGGCCGTGCTTTTACGGCATCGACTTCGCTTCGCCCGGCGAGCTCATTGCCAACGCCAGTCCGTCCGATGACCCGGAAGAGATTTGCTCCACCATCTGCGAGACCATCGGCGCTGACTCTTTGGGCTTTGTCTCCATCGATGAAATGGTCGCCGCCACAGAGCAGCCTCGCTCCGAGCTGTGCACCGCCTGCTTCTCCGGCGATTACCCCCTTGGCCTTCCCGCCGGAAACCCCAATGCCGATGCCGTGCGCACCCTGCTCGGAACCCAATAAAAACACTTAAGGAACTTTCAAAAACATGAGTGACAACACCTACGCCGCAGCCGGCGTCAATATCGAAGAAGGCGACCGCGCGGTAAGCCTATTTGCCCCACACGCCAAGCGCGCCACCCGCCCGGAGGTCATGGGCGGCCTCGGCGGCTTTGCGGGGCTCTTCAAGCTGGGCGATTACAAGGAACCCATCCTCGCCGCTGGCTCCGATGGCGTGGGCACCAAGCTCGCCGTTGCGCAGGCCATGGATAAGCACGACACCATCGGCATCGATCTGGTGGCCATGTGCGTCGATGACCTAGTCGTCTGCGGCGCCGAGCCACTATTCCTGCAGGACTACATCGCCGTGGGCAAGGTCGTGCCGGAAAAGGTAGCCGAGGTAGTTAAGGGCATTGCCGAGGGCTGCGTGCAGGCAGGCGCTGCGCTGCTCGGCGGCGAGACCGCCGAACACCCAGGCATGATGGGGGAGAACGAATACGACGTCTCCGCTACCGCCGTCGGCGTGGTTGAGGCCGATGGCGTGTTGGGCCCAGACAACGTGCGCGAGGGCGATGTACTCATCGCCATGGGCTCGTCTGGGCTGCACTCCAATGGCTACTCGCTCGCGCGCCACGTCTTGCTGGAGCAGGCGGGCATGCCGCTAGACGGGTACGTGGAAGAGCTCGGCCGCCCGCTAGGGGAGGAGCTTTTGGAACCCACTCGCATCTACGCCAAGGAATGCTTGGCGCTGGCGCAGGAATGCTCCGTATCCACCTTCTGCCACGTCACCGGCGGCGGGTTGGCCGGCAATCTGGAGCGCGTTATTCCAGAGGGCCTGAGCGCTGAGGTCAACCGCTCCACGTGGAATCCGGGCCAGATCTTTAAGCTCATCTCGTCCATGGGCAAGGTCGAGCTGGCGGAGATGGAAAAGACCTTCAACATGGGCGTGGGCATGATTGCCGTGGTCAATCCGGAGGACCGTGACCGCGCCTTGGCCATGCTCACCGCCCGCCACATCGACGCGTGGGAGCTGGGCAGCGTCCGCGAAGCAGACGGCGAAGAACCGCGCGTTATCATGCAGGGCGAACACTCAAACTTCTAGGTACAAGAGGAAGGCCTTAGGTTAAAAACCTAAGGCCTTTTGTGGATTTATCCGGCGAGCGGAAGATTAGCGCTCGTCGTCGTTGTCCTCATCCCATTCGTCGACATACTCGGCGTAGGGATCATCCTCTTCGTAGTCGTGGGAGTCACCCTCCTGCTGAGCAGCGAGTTCCCGCTGAAGGGACTCGATATCCATCTCGGGTGAGTTGTACTTGAGCTGGCGTGCAACTTTGGTCTGCTTTGCCTTAGCGCGTCCGCGTCCCATGTGCATGACCCCCTTGGGCTAGTAGGGCGCTCCAGGGATTCTTGGGCGCCCCATCGGCTTGTCAATTGTGTATCTTCCTGTAAGACACAATAGCGCGTGTGACGAAAAAATTCCGCACCGGCCCCCCGATGAGTGGAAAATCTACCGCCCGCGCAGCCGGTTTACCGCCTCGCGCCCGGCCTTGGGGCCCTCATCTTCGGGGATGGAGGATGCATCAATCGACGCCGCGGTATCGCCGATTTCCAATGTGCCTGCATCCAGCGCAGAACGCTTTACTAGACCCAAGGCGATGGGGCCGAAGTCGCAGTCATCCACGATGGTTCCAATGCGACCTACCTTACGGCCATTGAATGTAATGTCATCGCCCACATTCGGCCTCTCCGGCGCGGATCCGTCCAAGTGGAGGAGCACCAAGAGGCGAGGAGAGCGGCCCAGGTTCTCCACGCGGGCCACGGTTTCCTGGCCGCGGTAGCAGCCCTTATTCAGGTGTACGTGGGCGGGGTTAGCATCGCTGCGGCTAATCCACTGCGGAACCTCGTGCGGGATGGATTTCTTATCCAAATCTGCGGCGAGCTCCGGCTCGCGGGCGCGCACGCGCTCGGCGGTAAAGGCCATGAGCCCGGCAAGCCGCGCGCCCTCTGCCTCTAGGGCGGCCATGGATTCCACCAACTGTTCGCGCGGAATGCCCAGGTCAATGCGCCTGATTCCCGGCCACTGCACCTCGCGGGAAAAGACTACGGTGGGTGGGGTGGGAATATCGGGTTCACCCAGCAATGTCACGATCGCGATATCTGCTTCTTCGACCGTGACCTCGGACCAAAAGACCATCTTGGTTAAAAAGTCTTGGGCAGACTCGAACTGCGCGGCGGGCAGGTCGAGGTAGAAGTCCTCGCCCGCGCGGGTGATATCCATGTGGTGCAAAATGTGGCCTTGGATATCCAGGTCGAGGGCACCGGCGGAGAAGCCGGAGGGGGCATCGTCAAGCTTCTGCGAGAGCAGGTTATTAAGAAACCCCGGCGCATCAGCACCGCTGACGCGCAGCACGCGGCGCTGCGAGCGGTCGATGGCTATGGTCTCGGTCTCGGCCGCACGCTGTTCCCCGAGGGGATTGCCATAGTGCCAGGCCACACCTTGGGCATCGAGTACAGTCGCGTCCTGGTGCTCGGCGGCACCGGCGCGTTGAAGAAGTGGCGAAGAATAACTCACATCTACCGATGGTAGGGCATAATCGAATCTATGAAACCCTCCCCGCGAAAAGAGCCGGTCATCTACGTCGTGGAACCTTTTGGTGGGTCGGTGCGCAAGCATTCGCCCTCCCTGCCGCTGGTCTATGCTGATGATGCCGCCGTGACCCGCGGCGATGGCATCTTTGAATCGCTTTTGGTTCGCGGCGGTAAGGCGGCCAACCTTGCCCGCCACGCGCAGCGCTTCCGCGATTCGGCGCGGGCGCTCGACTTACCGGAGCCGCCGATGGATAAGTGGGAAGAGGCGACCCGGCTGGCGATTGCGGATTATTGCGGCGCCGATGCCGAGCTTCCCGATGCCAAATGCACCTGGACCTATACCCGCGGCCGGGCTTCGACCGGCGTGCCCACAGCGTGGGTGACGGTGCAGCCGCTTGGCGATGCCCCTCTTCGCCAACGCACCACCGGCGTCACCGTCATGACGAGCCCGCGCCTGTGGCACGTGGCCGAAGAGCTACCGGCCAAGACGCTCAACTACGCCGCGACGATGGCGATGCTGCGCATGGCCAAGGACAAGGGGTACGATGATCTCATCCTGACGGATCCGGATACCGGCGAAATCTTAGAGGGCGCTACCTCTACCGTGGTGGCGGTGCGGGGAAAGAAGCTGCGCACTGCCGCCGGCCGCGGCATTTTGCCCGGCACCACGCAGGCAGCGCTCTTTGATTACGCCCAGGATCGCGGCTATCGCTGCAAGGCCAAGCCGCTGACGGTGGAGTACTTAGAAAAATCCGACTCGGTGTGGTTGGTCTCTTCCGTGCGCGTAGCGGTGCGGGTGACCAAGCTGAATGAAAAAACGTTAAAAGCCCCGGATAATGAGGAAGAAATCCGGGGGCTTATTGATGCCGCGCTAGGGGCCTAGCCAGCTGCTTAGCCTGCGATGCGGGTGAGCTCGGCGGACATATAGGGGCGCATCTCGCCATCGACCATGCGCTCGTCTACCCAACCCAGGTTGTTATTGGGCATGAGTCCGTACATGCGCTTGCCGGGGCCCAGGTTCTTCGGGCCGGTCTCGGTGACCATGGTGGAGGCGGATTCGAGCTGCCAAGCGCGCTCGTTGAAGGGCTCGCCGTAGAAGATTTCCACGATGCCGGTAGAAGAGGTGTAGGTGACCTCGATTTCATCCTTGGCGGAGATGCGCCAGAAACCGGTCTCGCGGGTAGACGGGCCCTGCGGCTTGCCCTCGGTATCGATCTTCCAGGTGCGCGAGCTAAAGGTCAGGTAATTCTCGCCGTCGTGGGCGACGACCAGCTGCTGGCCAAAGGTGTATTCGCTGCCATCGGTGTCGTGGGCTTGGCCCTCGCCCTGCCAGACGCCGACGAGGGGGAGGAGTCCTAGCAATCCATCGTGCAGCGACGGGCCCTGGCGCAGGTTGGCGGTATCGGCGGGAACGGGGGCATCGCCAAGCTCGATGGCGGGGATATTGTGGCTGGCCGCATCCTTCCACTGCTCGGCGGCCTGATTGACCGCATCATTGCCATTGAGCGCGCCGGAGGTGTTTTCCGGGTGGGACGCAGCGGCGGTCTCGACGTTCGGGGTATTGGTATTCTCGTTATTTTCGCTCATGGGCGTCCAGCCTAGTCGTGCCGGGGGTGCTTTAACTACTAGACTGGTCCGTTGTGCATGCGCTGATGATTTCCAATCCCAATTCGACCTCGCAATCCAACGGGCTCTTTCGCCAGATCGTGCCCGCCCTGCGGGCCGTAGAAGGCATGCACCTATTGGTGAAATTCACCCATTACCCAGGGCATGCAGAAGACATCGTTCGGGGGATAACCAGGGATGATTATGATGTCATCATTGCCGTGGGCGGCGATGGCACCGTCAACGAGATTGTCAATGGCCTGCTGGGCCCAGCCGGTGAAGATATCCCCAGCCCGCACGAGGTGCCGGCGCTCGCCGTCATCCCCACCGGGTCCGCGAATGTCTTCGTCCGTGCCCTCGGCTTTCCCAATACGCCGGTCGAGGCCACCCACGTTTTGGCCCGCATGCTAGAGCGCGATCTGCGCCGCACCATTTACCTGGGCACCTGGAACGAACGCTGGTTTGCCGTCAACGCCGGTTTTGGCATGGATGCGGACGTCCTCGCGCGCGTGGACCGCGCCCGTGAACAAGGCTTTTCCGCCACCCCGCTGCGCTACCTCAACGTGGCCATTCGGGCTTGGTTGCGGGCTCGCCGCAACCCGCCACAGATCACGGTGCACGCGGAATCCCGCTTGGGGCAGACGCTTCATAAGAAGGATTTCCCACTCTTGTTTACGTCTAATACCAACCCCTGGACTTTCTTGGGCCCCTTGCCGGTGGTGACCAACCCGCGCAATTCCTTTGATGAGGGGCTGGCGCTTTTCGGCCTAGAAAAGCTCAGTGGCGTGCGTGGGGTCATCGGCCTGCTGCACCTCTTTGGTGCCGATAAGCACGGCTGGCTCAAGCGGCTGGTGAAGGAGAAGACCCTAGGCTTTGATGATGCCAAGCGCGTCGAACTCGATTGCCACTCCCCGCAGCGCTTCCAGGCCGATGGCGAATCCGAGGGGACCTTCCGCCACGTGACGCTGACCTCTGTGGCCGATGCCATCGAGGTCTACGCGCCGCAAGACAGGCGGCAGGTGGCCCAGCGCTCCGTGCAGGAAGTGCTGCGGGACTTTATTCGCCTTCGTTAGGATTCGTCCTCATCTGGGGCAGGACCTACCTTATTGGCGGTATCGGCCGCCTTCTTTTCGGCCTCTTCAACGGCCCGTTGCTCCGAACCCTCGATTTCCAGCGGGGATAGCTGAGCCATCTGGACCTTGATATTGCGGCGCTGGACCTCAAAGTAAAGGGTTCCGCCCTGCAGCCTTACCATCGTGGCCTGCGCCGGCAGCGGGAGCTCGCGCGTATCGAAGTTGAGGGAAAACGCCTCCTTGAGGCGCGGATCATCGGTGCCGTAGACCTCCATGCGAAACTCCGGGCCCACTAGCCGCAGCGTGACCATCGCGGTGGACTTTTCCTTATCGCCGGGCAGGGTGCCGGTAAGCTCTGCCTCGGCAGAAACGCCGCCGGAGGGCGAAATATCATCCGGGTTGGCAATGGAGAGATCGGTAATGCCCAGAAGGCGCCCTAACGCCACGCCGTCCAGGGAAATGCCGCGCGAATATGTGGATACGGGCGCGCCTTCAATATCGCCGTTTACTACCTGCTCAGGGGTAACGGTGATATCGCGCAGCACGGTCGAGGCATTGACCATGCCCAGCTTGGGAACCTCCACGTCGAGCGCCTTGACCTGCAAGTAGGGGATTTCTTTAGAGCCTGCCGCCAACAGGTACGGGGTGCCGCCGATATACACCTGGGGGGAGTTTTCCAGCCGCGAGTTCTCCTTTACCTCCTGGGCAATCTTGTGCTCAGAATGCATGGCCACGCAGGCATCGGCCACCCATGCGGCAAAGACCACGCCCACCAGGATGAGGACGTGGACAATGCGCCGGTCGACTTTGACTACACTCACGCCTTCAAATTTAGCCTACGTATTATGGACACCATGAATATCACCGAAGAAAACCTCCCCGCCTCCCCAGAGCTGGCGGGCAGCCTGGAAGAACTGGCAGCGCACGCGGAAAAGGCCGATGGTATCGCCCCGCTTTCGGAGCAATTCCTCAACGGCCTGCGCGATGAGCGCCTGCACCATAAGCACTTGGTTGCCTGGCTGGACGGCGAACCCATTGGCGCATCGAGTCGCGAGGATTCCACCGCGGAACTTTTTATTGCCCCAGACTATCGCGGCACGGGCTATGGCACCGCGCTTTACGATGCCACCGCTAACGCCACCACCAATCTCGAGACCTGGGCACATGGCAATGGCAAACCGGCTCAAGCCTTGGCTGAATCCCGCGACTTGAATGTCACCCGCACCCTTGTGGTCATGGGCATCGATGGCAGCGATCTAGATAGCGCGGCGCACGTAGGCGAGCTGCCGCTGCAGGCCGCTAATTACAGCGAGGCGGTGGACAAGTGGGGCAAGGACACCGTGGAAAGCGAGTGGCTGCGCGTTAATAACGAGGCCTTTTCTTGGCACCCAGAGCAAGGCGGCTGGGATTTAGAGCGCCTGCACCGCGGCATGGAGGCCGAGTGGTTTGATCCCCGGGATGTCTTGTTCTTCTGGGACGAGAAAGAGCAGGGGCACCCGACCCTGGCCGGTTTCCACTGGACCAAGTGGCACGAGGAGGAAGATCCCGGTTTTGGCGAGGTCTACGTGGTGGGCCTTGCGGAGGCGTACCGCGGCCAAAAATTAGGCGGACCATTGCTGCAGATTGGCCTGCGCCGCATGGTAGAAAAGGGAGCTCAGCGGGTTATTTTGTACGTGGAAGCGGACAATGAACCGGCACTGAAGGCCTACAAGCGCCTAGGCTTTTCCGTTGATGAAGAGCATGTCGTCTGGGGCTAGTGTGATTAAGGTCATGTCAACTTTCTAGCTTGTTCATTAATTGTTTACCTCACGGCACCCTGCTGGTTAATTCCTCCGGTTAGCTTTACTGATTGTGAGAAAGCCGCACCTGCGCACCTGCACCCCGCTTCCGAAGAGCGGACGTGGGATGTAAGTTCCCCTTTTTTATGGGGATGCGGTTTCCTCGGACAATCAATCTCTGATCTGCACCGGAAAGGGTTTTCCCGTGATTCGCAACTTCAAGCGCTCTGCCGCTATCTTCGGCCTCGTGGTCGCTACCTCTACCGCTCTCGTAGCTTGTTCTGAGGACACCTCCTCTGACTCCTCGGGTTCCTCCGACGGCAGCGGCGTCGCTGGCGAGCTTGTTGGTGAGGGCGCATCCTCCCAGCAGAACGCAATGTCCTACTTCGGCACCGCCTTCGCAGAGGACAACCCAGACGCAAACCTGTCCTACACCGCTTCCGGTTCCGGTAAGGGTGTTGAGGCTTTCATCAACGGCCAGGCAGACTTCGCTGGTTCTGACTCCCCGTTGAAGGAAGACGACGGCCAGATTGAGGCCGCCAAGGAGCGTTGCGATGGCAACGACGCATGGCACCTGCCTTCCACCATCGGCCCGGTTGCCATTGCTTATAACCTGGGTGACCAAGAGATCAACCTCTCCACCGATACCATTGCCAAGATCTTCAAGGGCGAGATCAAGAAGTGGAACGACGAGGCCATCGCCGCTGATAACGAGGGCGCAGACCTGCCGGACACCGACATCCACGTCATCTTCCGCTCTGACGAGTCCGGTACCTCCGATAACTTCCAGAAGTTCCTGAACGCCTCCACCGGTAACTGGGACGGCGAAGGCAAGCAGTTCCCTGACGCTGTAGGTGAGGGCGCAAACGGTTCCTCCGGCGTTGCTGACCAGGTAGCAAACATCGAGGGTGCTATCACCTACGTTGAGGCCGGCTTCGCTGACCAGAAGGAAGCTGACGGCGTCAAGAAGGCCAAGATCGACTTTGGCAACGGCCCGGTTGAGCTGAATGACGACACCGTCAACAAGGCACTGGAGAACCTGGAGTTCAAGGACACCGCTTCTGAGAACGACATGGTCGTTGACTCCAAGGCTCTCTTCGCTTCCGATGTTGAGGGTGCATACCCGCTCATCCTGACCACCTACAACATCGTCTGCTCCGCTGGCTACGATGACGAGACCGCTGAATTGGTCAAGACCTTCTTCAACGACGTTCTGGATCACCAGGATGACCAGTTGGCAGAGCAGGGCTTCATCCCAGTTAAGGGTGACCACCTTGACCGCCTGAAGAGCGCTGTTGACGCACTGCAGTAACGCGTAAACCCCGCTTTACCTCGCGAAATCACATTCCGCCCGCCCCCACTGCCGCCCTCGAGACGCGCTTTGGGGGCGCAGGCATGTACATCGCATGTCCCTTTGTTCCACTTCAAATAAGGATTAATACGTCTCATGGCAGACAATAATCTCACCCAGGCATCGACCTCGGAGGCCCTTCCCGTCTCTGGCGCCGAACAGCCTCATACCCGTGGCGATAATGAGACTGACTTGGCTACCTCCAGCTCCGGTAGCTCCGTCAAGCGCCCCGGTGACCGCATTTTCGAATTCCTCTCCACGGCCTCTGCCACGCTGATTACCGTGATGATCGCGGCGATTGCCGCCTTCCTCATCTGGCGTGCCGTCCCCGCGCTCAGCGTGAACGAGAATGGCCTACTGGGCTTTTTCACCCACGGTGAACGCTGGGAGACCACCGATACTTCTGCGATGAAGTTCGGTATCCCGACCATGTTCGGCACCACCGTCCTCATCTCGGTATTCGCGCTGATTCTGGCCATGCCAGTCGCGCTTGCGATTGCCATCTTCTTGTCCAACTACGCCCCGGCCCGCTTGGTTAAGCCACTGGGTTTCTTGGTGGACATGCTGGCCGCAGTGCCGTCCATCGTCTACGGCCTGTGGGGTTGGCAGGTCCTTGGCCCAGCCCTGTCCAGTTTCTACACCTGGATGGAGTCCTGGGCCGGTGGGTTCTTCCTGTTTACTCATTACGATAATTCGCCCGCCTTTGCTACCGGCCGCAACCTCTTCACCGGTGGCATCGTGCTCGCCGTGATGATTTTGCCGATTATCGCCGCCACCGCCCGCGAGGTCTTCGTGCAAACGCCTCCGGGCCAGATCGAGTCCGCCTTGGCACTGGGCGCTACGCGCTGGGAAGTCATCCGCATGACCGTCCTGCCCTTCGGCATGTCCGGCTACGTCGCCGGCTCCATGCTGGGCTTGGGCCGCGCTCTGGGTGAGACCATGGCGCTGTACATGGTGGTCTCGCCCCTGGTGGACTTCCGCTTCTCGCTTTTCGATGGCGGTACCACTTTCGCCACGGCCATCGCCCTCGCGGCCGCCGAGTTCGGTAACGAGACGCGCGCCGGTGCCTATATCGCCGCCGGTTTGATGCTGTTCTTGCTGACGTTTGTCGTCAACGCCATTGCCCGCGCCATCGTGAAGAGCAAGTAAGGAAGGACAACAATGACTACTACGACAAATAACAAGCCCGCCTCCGCTGGTGGGGCAACCTTCCTGGACATCTCCGGTTCCCGCAAGGCGGCTAATAGCATTGCCACCGTCGTTGTATGGGGCGCTATGGCTTTGGCGATGGTCCCTCTGATCTGGGTGCTGTGGGAGCTCATTGCTCGCGGTAGCGGCGTGATTTTCTCCGCTGACTGGTGGACGCTGTCCCAGCGTGGCGTGATGAATAGCGCCGAAGGCGGCGGTGCCGCCCACGCCATCGTCGGTACCTTCGTGCAAACCGCCCTGGCTTCCATCCTCTCCATCCCGATCGGTATCTTCACCGCCATCTACTTGGTGGAATACTCTAAGGGTGGCTGGCTCGGCCGCATCACCACGTTCATGGTGGACATCCTGTCCGGCGTGCCCTCCATCGTGGCCGCGCTATTCATCTTCGCCATGTGGATCACGCTCTTCGGCTTTGGACGTTCCGGCTTTGCCGTCGCCCTGTCCTTGGTCCTATTGATGATCCCCATCGTGGTGCGCAATACCGAAGAGATGCTGCGCGTGGTTCCCATGGACCTTCGCGAGGCCTCCTATGCCCTCGGCGTGCCCAAGTGGAAGACCATTGCACGCATCGTGCTGCCGACAGCCCTGTCCGGCATCGTGACCGGCATCATGCTGGCCATTGCTCGCGTGATGGGTGAATCCTCGCCAGTGCTGGTCTTGGTTGGTTCCTCCTCGGTCATCAACTGGGATGCGTTTAAGGGCTCGCAGTCCTCACTGCCGCTGATGATGCTTGATATGTACAAGGCGGGCGCGCAGCCTGCCGTGCTGGATAAGCTGTGGGGCGCAGCGCTGACGCTGGTTATCCTCATCGCCATCCTCAATATTGCGGCGCGAGTAATTTCCGCGAAGTTCTCGGTCAAGAAATAGCCGCACACGATTCCGCCACTTTTACACCCCTCAAGAGGAGAAACCTCCACAATGTCTAAGCTCGAGCTCAATGACGTCGATATTTTCTACGGCGATTTTCACGCCGTACAGAACGTAAATATGCAGATCCCGGCACAGGCCGTGACCGCCTTCATCGGCCCGTCCGGCTGCGGTAAGTCCACCGTGCTGCGCACCTTGAACCGCATGCACGAGGTCATCCCTGGTGCATCCGTCAAGGGCGAGATCCTGCTCGATGGCACCAATATCTACGGGCCCAAGGTCGACCCAGTTTCCGTGCGCAATACCATCGGCATGGTATTCCAGAAGGCTAACCCATTTCCCACCATGTCCATCGAGGACAACGTGGTTGCTGGCCTGAAGCTGTCTGGTGAAAAGAATAAGAAGAAGCTCAAGGAAGTAGCCGAACAGTCCCTGCGCGGCGCTAACCTCTGGGACGAGGTCAAGGACCGCCTGGATAAGCCGGGCGGCGGCCTCTCCGGCGGTCAGCAGCAGCGCCTGTGCATCGCCCGCGCGATTGCCGTGGAACCAGAAGTGCTGCTGATGGACGAGCCCTGCTCTGCTCTGGACCCGATTTCCACCTTGGCCGTGGAGGATCTTATCCACGAGCTGAAGGAAAACTTCACGATCGTCATCGTGACCCACAACATGCAGCAGGCCGCCCGCGTGTCCGATAAGACCGGCTTCTTCTCCCTAGAAGCTACCGGCAAGCCGGGACACCTGGTGGAGTTCGATGAAACCACCCGAATCTTTGAGAACCCTTCCCAGAAGGAAACCGAAGACTACATCTCTGGCCGCTTCGGCTAAAGGTAGACTCTGATTGTCCGAAAAGGGCGGTACCTCCAGCGCAGGAAGGTACCGCCCTTGTGGCAGTTTTATTAGCGTTTATTAGCGGCGGAATTGGCGCTCTAATTCGCTCATGCGGGCCTCGAACTCGGCGTCCTTTTGGTCCTCTTGGAGCTTTCTTTCAAACTCTTCTGGCAATAGGCCGGTGGCAAAGTAAATGATGCGCCCAGCCACGGAGACGCAGTGGTCCGCGTAGCGCTCGTAGTAGCGGGTAATCTGCGCCGTCTCTACGGCCTGGCGCACTGTTCCTTCCCAGTCGCGCTGGGTGAGGATGCGCAGCAGGTGGTGGTTAATATCGTCCACCGCATCATCATCGGAACGCAGGTTGACGGAGAGCTCGGCATCAGGGGTGACCAAAATATCGTGCACCACCGAACCCATTTCCTGGGTCAGGCGGAACATCTCTTCCATGAATCCGAGGTATTCAGCGGGCACGACGGCCTCAGGGTGGCGGCGGCGCGCGGCATCGGCAATGTGCTGGGCTAGTTGGCCCATGCGGAAAAGATCCTCAACGATGTAGATGGAAGAGACCACCTGGCGCAGATCCTGGGCCATGGGATTTTCTAGAGCCAGAAGCTTTACCGCGCGTTCGGAGCAGCGGGAGCGAATCTCATCGAGTTCCTCGGTGAGGCTAAGCGCTTCCTCCGCGGGTTCCAGGGCGCAATCGAGCAGCGCCTGGGAGGCCTGATCCATGATGGTGCGGACGGTATCGCACATGACGATGAGATCGTGCGAGAAGTTGTCCAGATGTTCACGGTAGGCAGTACGCATGCAGGAAATGATAGCTCACAAACCGCGCAAATGCTTGCTGAGTCACACCAGTGTGGGTTTAGCCGCCGGAGTTATAAATATCAGCGCCGACCGGAACGAATTCATCCTCGGGGTCATCGAGCCAGCCATCGGGAAGCGCGACCTTGGAGGGCGAGCCCTGGCGCCCGCGCGCACCATCGGCATCGGCAGCCAAAGCATCAGAATCCGCCCAGGGAGCCAGCAATTTGCGCAGGCTCTCTAAGGAATCCACCTTGGCCAAGCCGGCGCGCACCTGCCCGCCGACGGGGAAGCCACGCAGGTACCAGCCAATGTGCTTGCGGATGTCCCTGGATGCGTGGTCCTCGCCCTCATGCTGCGCGAGCAGTTCCGCGTGGCGAAGAATAACCTGGGTGACTTCGCCCAAGGTGGGCTCGGCGGGGATCGACTCGCCGCGCAGGGCGGCGCCCAGCTCCGCGAAAAGCCACGGCCGGCCCAGGCAGCCGCGGCCCACCTGCACGCCATCACAGCCGGTGGCCTCCATCATGCGGCGGGCGTCATCGGCGCGGAAAATATCGCCATTGCCCAGCACCGGAACGCCGGTGTCCGCGAGGTGCTCCTTGAGCCGGGCGATCTCATCCCACCTAGCATCGCCGGAATAACGTTGCGCGGCCGTGCGCCCGTGCAAGGTAACGGCGGCGGCGCCGGAATCCACGGCAATGCGCCCGGCGTCGAGGTGCGTATGGTGCTCGTCATCAATGCCCACGCGCATCTTCACCGTGACGGGGATATTCGTGCCCTCGGTGGCCTTGACGGCGGCGGAGACGATATTGCCAAAGAGGCGGCGCTTATAAGGCAGGGCAGAGCCGCCGCCACGCCTGGTTACCTTGGGAACGGGGCAGCCAAAGTTCATGTCGATGTGGTCAGCCACATTCTCATCCACGATGATCTTGGCTGCTTTATAGGTGTATTCCGGATCCACCGTATAAATCTGCAGGGAACGCGGATCTTCCTCCGGGGCAAAGGTGGTCATGTGCATGGTTTTCTCGTTGCGCTCCACTAGGGCGCGCGCGGTGACCATCTCGCAGACATACAAGCCCGACACCGTTCCGGTGCGGGCCAGCTCCTGTTCCCGGCACAACGTGCGGAAGGCGACGTTGGTTACCCCCGCCATGGGGGCGAGGATGACGGGGGAGGAGAGGTCATAGTTTCCAATGCGCAAATTCACGCCCTAATTGTGCTCGTTAACGGCGGAATTTAGCAACTAGCAGCAAGGTGGTGGTTACCGAGGATTCCCATGATTGGGGTGAATGTCACAAAATGATGGTGGCGAAAACGTTAATTTTCGCTACTGTGGTCTGTGTAACTAAATTGGGTGGGCCGTAGCACCGGTCTACTCGTATATGAAGGAGGATGACAGTTGTCCGATAGAATCGCATACGCCCCGTTTGAGAAGCTCGTAGTTTCTGCAGAGGAGGCTGCGAAGTACGTCAACAATGGTGACCGCGTAGGAATCTCCGGCTTCACCGGTGCAGGTTACCCCAAGGGTTTGCCTACCGCCATTGCAGATAAGGCGAAGGCGCTGCACGACAAGGGCGAAGAGTTCAAGATTGACCTCTTCTCCGGTGCTTCTACCGCCCCTGACTGCGACGGTGTTTTGGCAGAGGCAGAGGCCATTAACTTCCGCTCCCCATATAACTCCGACCCGCTGCTGCGTAAGCAATTCAACGACGGCACCGCGCTCTACCAGGATATTCACCTGTCCCACCTGGGCCAGCAGGTAGAAGAGGGCTTCTATGGTGACTTCCAGGTAGCCATCATCGAGGCCGTACGCATTACTGAGGAAGGCAATATCGTGCCGTCCTCCGCAGTGGGCAATAACCTCGAGTTCGTCGAGGCTGCAGACAAGATCATCATTGAGATCAACGAGTGGCAGTCCGAGAACCTCGAAGGCATGCACGACATCTACCGCATCGACAAGCTGCCTAACCGCCAGCCCATCCCGATTAACAAGCCGGGCGACCGCATTGGTACCACCTACATGGAGATCCCGGAGGAGAAGGTCGTGGCAGTTGTCAAGACCAACTCGGCCGACCGTAACGCTCCATTCCGCGAGCCGGACGAGACCTCTGAGAAGATCGCCGCTAACTTCATCGAGTTCTTGGAGGGCGAGGTTGCCGCAGGCCGCCTCGAGTACGACAAGTTCATCATGCAGTCCGGCGTGGGTAACGTGCCGAACGCCGTGATGGCGGGCCTTCTGGACTCCAAGTTCGAAAACATTCAGGCATATACCGAGGTTATCCAGGACGGCATGCTGGACCTTATCGATGCCGGCAAGATGACCGTGGCTTCTGCAACCTCCTTCGCGCTGTCGCCGGAGTACGCAGAAAAGATGAACGCGGAAGCAGACCGCTACCGCAACCACATCATCCTGCGCCCGCAGCAGATTTCTAACCACCCTGAGGTCATCCGCCGCGTCGGCTTGATTTCTTCCAACGGCATGATCGAGGGAGATATCTACGGCAACATTAACTCCACCAACGTGTCCGGTTCCCGCATCATGAACGGCACCGGTGGCTCTGGTGACTTCACCCGTAACGCGTACATCTCCACCTTCGTGTCCCCGTCCATCGCGAAGGATGGCGCCATCTCCGCTCTGGTTCCGTTCGTATCCCACACGGACCACACCGAGCACGACACCATGGTCATCATCACCGAATACGGTGTGGCTGACCTGCGTGGCTTGGCTCCAAAGCAGCGCGTAGAGAAGATCATCGCCGTGGCTCACCCGGACTACCGTCCGCTGTTGGAGGAGTATTACGAGCGTGCGAAGGAAAACAAGTTCCAGCACACCCCGCACGACTTGAAGACTGCCTTCGACTTCCAGGTTAACTTCATGGAAAAGGGTGACATGCGCGGTTAATCTCCACCGCCATGGCAAAGGAGGGCCTCCCGGCTGGGAAGCCCTCCTTCTGCTTTGTTTGGATACTCTCAGGCGAGGGGTGAATTAGGAGATCTAAAAGTCAACACGCTAATATAGAGCGACGTTGGGCCTTTAGCTCAGTTGGTAGAGCTACGGACTTTTAATCCGCAGGTCGTGGGTTCGATCCCCACAGGGCCCACTAGTACTTTTCGTGTACACTGCTTTGCTTTCATCGTTCACGGTGTTCTCCTTGAGCGGTGTTAGCGCCCCAAACCCGAGCCTTGATTAACATTTGGGTGGCTGCAGCCCACCCTGTGGGTGGGCTGTCGCCTTGCGTACGCCGTGCCATTGCGCGACGTCCGGTCTCTCCGCGTTCGGCTTCGCCTCTTGCGTCGAGCACGGCTACAGGGGGACAACATTGCTGATTCAAGACTCGTTCCTCGGGCGCGTTAAGCGATGGGAAAAATATCTCTACTCTCCGCAGCAGACAGCGCAGCTGTGACGAGGGTCGATGCAGTGGCATCTGCAGCGAGATAGTGGCGCATGGTTACTGTGGTGTCAGAGTGTCCTAGATGCTGAGAAGCCGCGGCGATAGGCACACCCGAAGAAGCCAACAGTGAAGCACAGGAGGCACGAAGGTCGTGGGGCCGAATTCGCTGGATACCAGCCCGGTCGCAGGCCGGTGTGAGAACCCGCGCTTGCCAATTACCTCGGTGTATTGGTGTTTCTACCTTAGAGGCGAACATCAGATCGTGATGGGCGCGGCTTCGTGCCCACTGCTGTAAATCGGTGAGCAGTCCAGGAGGTAAATTGACTTGGCGTCTTTGATGACTTTTCGTGTCGCCCCATAGCCAGCCGCCTCCGTGACGTGCTTGGACAGAACGATGAACCGATAGGCCGACGCCGGTGACATCATGTGGCGATAGGGCTGCAGTTTCACCAAACCGTAATCCACCGTAGGCTAGAACTCCGGTAACTAGCCGGTCGCGTTCTGTCGGCATCGAGTAGATGAGTCGTTGGATCTCCGCTGCGGTGAGGACACGAGGGTGCCCACGGGGTGGTGTACGAAGACGGAGACGAGCTGCAGGGTTTCGGTCAATGAGACCATCGTCTTCGGCCAGTTCAAAGATGCCTCGGAAAATAACGCGGCAGCGCCTAGCTTGGTGCGGTGCCCTAACCCAGAGTTCAGTAAACCATACGCGCAGGTCCGAGGCCTTAACGTCCTCTAAATCTACATCTGCCCAGGTAGGAAGGATCAGTGACCGAAGCAGGATCCGATAGTCCTGGGCTGTACGGGCGTTGATAATGCGTGAGCGGATGAAGAGGTCCGCGTAATCTTCGAATTTCGTCATTGTGATCATAAGTGGGAAAGGCCGGGGAAGACAGTGCGGGTGGTCTGGAAAATGGGCCCCGCAGTCAGCTGGACGTGGGAGCATAAGCGGCGGCGCACCGGGCGGTGTAGTGGCTGTAATCCATTGACGGCATGGTTACGAATTGGGGTTTAGCCCCAGCCTCAATGACGAGGGCTCGGCCAGGTGGCAGGTCAAGCACCTGGCCCCACATGTCTTCTGGTGCGGTCTCGCACACCATCTTCACGGAGTCACGATTATCAAGGCGATGCGTGACCCGGCGGGCATATTGTGCGCGGTCATGCAACAAAGTTGCTTCGGGACGCTGAATGATCGTGAGCACCGTGATCCCCGACTTAGCGCCTTCGCGAAGGAGGCGACCAACGATACGAACAGCATCCTTATGCTTCTTGCCATTGCCTTCAAGGGCAGATAGGAGCCCGGCATATTCTTCGAGGACCACCAGGTAGGCGGGATCTTTTCGCGAGATAGGCGTCTTGTCGATACCCATGGGTATTAGGGACTTGATCCGGGCATCCATGAGCCTCTCAAGTTCGCCGAGGATAGCGAGGATACGGTCAAGATCGTCTGGTGAGGTGCCCGTTGCTATCAGCGAGCCGCCGGGGCCTAGGCGATGAGGTGACAGCAACAAACCGGATGGGTCAATGCCGCAAATTAAGACGTCGTCGCGCTTTGCGAGTTGTGACAGGACTCCATAGCTAGTGACTGATTTTCCGCTGCGGGTAGCGCCGCTGATAACGGTGTGTGGGCCGGGGGTTGACCACCTATAGACGTCACCCTCAAAGGTCTTACCCACTACGGGGTCCAAGTCATTCAAATTTGTACGGGGGAGTGTCTGGAGTTTCCACCGAGGCTTGTGGAGAGGTTTGCCCGTAACGGCTTTGATGACGATGCAGACCATGCAGTTAATCAGGACACCGGCGGCAATGACCATGGTGAGGGTGATAATGAGCTTAATGAGTTCGAGTATGAGGTCCATGGTGTGCAACCTTTCGTGTTGGGGCTCCCGCCCAAGCCAAGGCTTGGTTGGGAACATCTGGGTTAATCGAGGATGTGCGGGTCGACGTCTGCTTCGCCGGGCGTGCGGGTATGTGCGATGACACGGACGGCACCCGGCTCGGGCGTAGCGGTGAGCATGCCGCCAACAAGGTCGCGGTGGAATCGACGACGTAGCTCAGGCAGCCAGCGTGTTTCGATCTGGTCAGCGAGGTCGTCGGCGTGTTGGCCATAAGCAGGATTGATCAACACGCCAGGACCCTCTGGTTCCATGAAGGGCTTCCCGCCACGCCTGGCTAGCAGGTACTTCGGTTTCGGGTCGTCCTCGGTGGGCTCATGGTGCGGGTCGGGTATGCCGAGCTTGTGGCGTCGGGCCGTATCACCGAAAAGTTGGAGCCGGGTCAATATGCGGTGCTCAGCCTTGGACGCAGGTACGGAGCTGACTAACAGGCGGGCAAGGCTGTACTTCGTGAGCCTCCATCCGAGGGCTGCAAGCATGGTAACGACGATGATCGTGATGAACCACGACGTCATAAATGGTGCCCACGCCATTCTGTAGAAATCGGTGTTGGCCAGGAAGTCCTGAATACTGGTGGGGATCGGGGGCCAAGTGGTGGAGGGTATTATCCACTGCATTTTTGATATCTCCTTAGGAGTGATTGGTTGTGCCCCGGGGGGTGGCCCCGGGAGCATTGGATATGGGGGATGGGTTAGGCGTCGTCGTCGTTGAAACGGTTCTGTGCCGTGGAGGAGGTCAGGGCCTCGAAAGCATTGCCAACGATTTCCCAGCTCCTCGCGGAGATGGTCACCATCAGCGGCACGAAGTCGGTGTTGGAGCTTCGTCCGCGAACATTGATGGTGACATCGGAAGATGGTCGAAGGACCGACCCTGCGGGGATGGTGAGTTCCTCACCCATTTGGAGCTTTGCGGTGATGCCGACGCCACCGACACTGGCCTGAGCCTCACTGACTTGGAAGATCGGCCAGCCTTCAGCGTGGGTGCGAATGTCATCGGTCTTTTTGCCGTCCACGTATTCGAATCCGGGCCGTGCGGTCTCGGCACCGGCGACGACGACATGGATGAGGTTGGAGGGGTAAGGGATAGAGAGGAAGGGGGTGGACATGATGCGGTCCTTTCAAGGTATGTAAGGTTTGACATCGATTGGCAGATGATCTGACACCCGCGTGTTCCAGACTAGCATCTTTATGGTCAAATGCAAGAAAATATGTCAAAAAAAGAAAATCGGTCACTTGCTTTAGTAAAATCCCAGGTCAGTGCATTGCAATATTTTTTGTCGCGTGTCCTTGAAGCGCGACATCGCAGGTGATCTGCTATGTTAAGGGGTATGGACAAACCTGATTTCTCGAAACCCGCGCAGAACACGCCCCTTGTGCAAGCTCTTGAAGTCTCCTGGCGCACGCTCACTTCTGCCCAGAAGACGCTCAATCTACTTCGTAAATGGTTGAAGGATTCCGAAGATGATGGGTTTGACCAAGAGTTCTGGGACACAGTTCTCGGGCTCTCCGCGGCACTAGCTGATGAAACGGACGAGAGCATGCGAGCTCTGATTGTTGCTGCCGTGGAAAGCGGAGTTCTGTCTAAACGTGCAGTTGGCAGAGCTTCGAAGCTCTCGGGTACACATGTAGGTGAGATCTACGATAAATGGCAGCCTTAGATAGGTGGATTGACCTCACCTGTCGGGATAAACGCGATGGCGTGTTCATCGCAAAACTTCGCCAACTCCCCAGCCTCCGTAGCCTCAATGGGGTTGCCCGCAAATCGTGGACACGTAGTGGAGCTACCTAGTGGTTAGGCAGCTATTTCTTTTCTGCTGGTGGTTAGGCTGGTGTGGTTCTCGAAATCGACGGGGCTGACCATCCCGAGTGCGGAGTGCCGGCGCCGACGGTTGTAGACGGCTTCAATCCAGTAGGCAACGGCCTGACGCGCAGCATCGCGGGTTGGCCAGCGCTTCCGGTCGTAGAACTCGGTCTTAAGCGTCGACCAGAACGACTCAGCCATCGCATTATCGAAACACACCCCAGTACGCCCCACAGACTGAGCAACACCTAGGTTGCGGCACACCTCCCAGAGCTGCTCGCTGGTAAATTGTGTTCCCCGGTCGGCGTGAAACACCAGCCCGTCAGGAACGTCACCACGCAGTGTATGTGCCATCCGCAGTGCTCGTTCGACCAGGAATGTATCTTGCACGCTATCCATAGCCCAGCCCAGCACCCTGCGGGAATGACCATCGCGAACTGCGCATAAGTACAACCAACCCTCGCCGGTTCGCAGGTAGGTAATGTCTGACATCCATACTCGATTGAGCTCGCCGGTATCAAACATGCGCTTTACCAGGTCAGGAAGACTCGACTTACGTTTAGATTGAATCGTTGTCGCTGGGACGAAGGCACGCGGTGAAATTCCTTCAATTCCCATCAGGCGCATCCGCTTAGCCACAGTCTTGCGGTTAAGAACAATCTGGTAGCGCTCACCTAGTTCTGCGGTGATTCGCGGGGCACCGTAGACCTCGTTGGAGTCTTTCCAGATCTGATGAATCTTGCGATCAACATCATCGTAAAATGCTGCACGATCATCCTTACCGGATAAGCGTTGCTGCTGCATATGGGCCCATTTGTAGTATCCAGACCGAGATACCTTCAAAAGGCGTGCCATGCGCTTGATACTGAAATTCGCCTTCTCCTGCTGCATTAATTCGAACTTTTCTGATCGCGTTGCTTTGCGGCGAAGAAGGCTGTCGCTTTTGACAAAAACTCGTTATCCATCTTGGCTTCTGCCAGCTCACGACGCAGACGAGCGTTCTCAGCACGAAGATCAGCCTCGCTTAGCCCATCAGAGGATCCTCGGCGTTGACGCTCATTTTTCACCCACCGACCTAAAAGGCCAGGTGCGACACCAATTTCTTTCGCTACATGAGCAATCGGGCGTTCTGACTCGATTACTAGGTTTGCGGCTTCACGCCGGTACTCCGGCGTGTATTTCTGGCGTTGTTGACTCACAATGAACATCCTCTCTTACGGACACAAGATCCGCACTAATCGGGTGTCCACTAAACGAGGGTAACCTCATCAAGCAGGCCAACCGCCACCTCGGGGGAGAGCGTTACCCAGGTGTTCATTGAAATTTCGCCGACAAGGTCCCCGTCATACCCAACATCGACAATGTCCTGATCAGTACGTACACGACCACGAGCGGCGAGACACTCTGTCCAGAACTTGTCCAGCTCGGTGACGCACTTCTTCTTCTGATGTGACCAAAGGATCTGGCGCCGCCCGGCGGAGACGCTCTCAAACTCGAGCCATGTCCTCCACAGTCGCGGTGTCGGGTACTCACGAATCTCACCGTCGGTGAGATTGGCGACGTTAAGAACGGCACCCTCCCACCATGTCTCATGCACTTTCGGTCGATCCCACCAGAACGATTGTTCAGACTTGACAATGGTGTCCAACAGTCCAAAAGGCGTGAGGTTTGAGACGGTGCGAGTATCCTTGGTGTTCATTGAAGCGGCGACCTCAGCGCCGAGTTTAGCGGCGACGTCGTAGGTGCTTTTCGTCAGATAATTACCGATGAATGATGCGCCTTCGTCAGTGATCTCACGCAAATCAAATCCAGCCCACGAGGTGGACATCCCCGCTTTCCTAACGCCCTTCTCCCAGCGTTCATAGAGACGGATACCTAAGGCAGAGAGCGCACAAGCCCGCTCAAATTGCGCAGGCATAGGTGCTCCACAGATTAACGCGAGCTTGGCAGAGTCAATGCTGGAAGAAGGGTCATTGGCGAAGATGAGAAGAACATGCAAGTGAACATGCCAACCGGAGCCGCCAGTCTTGGGGTCGCCATAAGTAACTTCTGTTGACCTAATCGTTCCAGCAATGCCGAATTGTTTCCGATCACCTGGCTCGGCCTGGAAAAAATACTCCCTACCAGCTTTTTTCTTAATATAGGCCTTGCGGCCTACCCAGCCGTAACCACCGGTGACGGAGCGCCAACCAGCGCTGACAGCGTTCCAGACCTCCTCCAGAGGGTCAGCACCCGTGTGACGAACAGTCAAAGTAAGGAGAGCGCTCCGGCCACCGTTAATATGGGCATACCGCAGTGCCCCTGCGATCTCCTTTGATCTTTCCAAAGCGATTTGAGAACTACAACGAGGACAAGCCCATACGCTGGCACATCGGTTGAGGCCCCTAAATCCTGCTGGCCGGTCGTCACTCGCTGTAACAAGCCCGATCATGTCACCACCAGAACGGCCATCACGATCGTCACCCGGTCGAGTCACACGTGGAAGCCTCCCGCACGCGCGAACACCAGCCCTCGAGCTTGCCTTCCATAATGCACCCCGAGCAGCCCACCGGCGCCGACGACGATCTGAATACTGAACGGATAAACTCGCAGGTAAAGCAAGTTCGCAGCACTTACTCTTTTTACTATCAAGGGTGCTGCAGCCCGTAGTGTCCTCCGCCCCAGTTTCGCCCGCGCGGCACGCTTCTCCCTCCCTACCGCTTCGCTTCGCCGCGCTTCCCCTTTCGTTCCCTCCCGCTTCCGCTTCGTCGAGCATGCGGCACATCGCGCCGGTCTCTCCTTGCGCGCTTCCGGTCACGACGGGGCCGCTTGCTTCGCTTGCGTACGGTCGTGAGTTCGCGGTGCTTGCGGTCTCACTTGGGGAGATTTCGGTTACCCTATTTTGGGTGGGATTTGTGAGCTCATTACTTTTAATCCGCAGGTCGTGGGTTCGATCCCCACAGGGCCCACATCAGGAGCCGCCTTCGGGCGGCTCCTTTTCTAGTTTTTCACGAGCTTCTTAATGGCGTGCATAGCCTCCGCTAGCTTCTCCTTAGCCACCTCGCCGTCCTCGGCCGCTGCACCGGCCACACAGTGCTCTATGTGGTCTTCTAAGAGCGCGAGAGAGACGTTCTCTAGCGCGGATGTCACCGCCGAGATTTGGGTGATGATATCGATGCAGTATTGGTCCTCATCGACCATGCGATGAATCCCGCGCGCCTGGCCTTCGATGCGCTTCAGGCGCGCCAGATAACGCGCTTTGCTCTTACTATCGGCGTTGTATCCGTGGATATCCGGCTCGTGGCAGGAACAGGTTTTCTGCTGCTCAGACATGGTTAAAACTCCTTCTGGGGGAGCGATTTTGTTTCTTGGTGATGTCTCCAGTATATTTCTAGAAGTCGCCAAGAAGCGACTGGCCCCCATCGTCTAGCGGCCTAGGACACTGCCCTTTCACGGCAGCGGCACGGGTTCGAATCCCGTTGGGGGTACCAACACCTTTGTGTTGGTACGAAATAATTTCTCATTTGGCCTTGTGGCGCAGTTGGTTAGCGCGCCGCCCTGTCACGGCGGAGGTCGCGGGTTCAAGTCCCGTCAAGGTCGCATTCTGAACAGTACACGCTTCGGCGGGTACTGTTCTTTTTTGGTTTTGCAGGCTGCTTGCTGATGCCACCTCAGCATCACTGGGGCATCAGCAAGCGGCGGAAAAACGGCGTTGTAGTGCTGATTTGTGTTGTTTCTAGGCGCCTGTGTAAAGTAATTACCCGTGCCCAAGGGGCACACAAAACTGAAAATGGCCTTGTGGCGCAGTTGGTTAGCGCGCCGCCCTGTCACGGCGGAGGTCGCGGGTTCAAGTCCCGTCAAGGTCGCGGAAACCTTCGGGTTTCTGGCCAGATAGCTCAGTCGGTAGAGCACACGCCTGAAAAGTGTGGGGTCGCCAGTTCGATCCTGGCTCTGGCCACAACTATGGTCCCTCCTTATTATCAAGGAGGGGCCATTTTTGGTTTAATGGGGGACATGGAAAAAGCAATTTCTCATCAAACCGATTTGTCCCGTTTCGTGCTTACCGTTGATGGTGTGGAAGCGGGAATCTGCGAATACGTAGATTCCGGCGATACCCGCGAGTTCAACCACACGGTCATCGGGGACGACTTCCGCGGTCAGGGCTTGTCCTCCCCGCTGATTAAGGAGGCCCTCGATGAAACCCGGGCTGCCGGCATGAAGGTCATCGCCACCTGCTCTGCCGTGGCGCACTTTATGGACAAGAACCCCGAATACCAGGATCTGCTGCGCGGTTAAGCACAGCAAAAAGCGGCCCACACAAGACTGTGGGCCGCTTTTAGTCTATTTAGATGTAGTAGTCCGGATCCACGAGCTTGACCCGCTCATGCCTATTTGAAGGCCGATTCTTGGCGGGGATGCCCACGGCGATGTGATCGGCCGGTACATCCTTCGTGACAACGGCATTGGCACCGATGGCGGAACCGGCCCCGATGGTGATGGGGCCTAAGACCTTGGCGCCCGCGCCGATGGTGACGTTATCTTCCACCGTGGGGTGGCGCTTGGTCTGGGTGAGCACCTGACCGCCGAGCGTCACGCCGTGGTAGAGCATGACGCCATCGCCAATTTCCGCGGTTTCGCCGATGACAATGCCCATCCCGTGGTCGATGAAGAAGCAGCGCCCGATGGTGGCGCCTGGGTGGATCTCGATGCCGGTAAAAAAGCGATTAATTTGGGCCAGGATGCGCGCAGGGCCCCGCAGGCCGCGCTTCCACAGCCAGTGGGACACGCGGTGCGACCAGATGGCGTGCAGGCCGGAATAGACGATCGCGTTTTCAACGTCGCCACGGGCAGCTGGGTCATGGTCGCGGGCATTGGCTAAATCTTCGCGGATATATTTAATAATGCTCATGCGGACTATAATACTGGTCACAAAAAGGCACCCGCCAAGCTTGACGGGTGCCTTTTATTCATGGACTAGGTTGCGGGGCTAGTTATGCCTCGCGGATGTCCTCGAAAAGAACGGTGGAAACGTAGCGCTCACCAAAGTCCGGCAGGACAACGACGATGGTCTTGCCCTCGAACTCGGGGCGCTCAGCCAGCTTCAGCGCGGCGGAGAGGTTTGCACCGGCGGAAATGCCAACCAGCAGGCCTTCCTCGGTAGCAAGGTCGCGGGAAAGCTTGATGGACTCCTCGAGGGAAGCGGTCAGGACCTCATCCAGCTGCTCGCGGTCGAGCACGTCCGGCACGAAGTTGGCGCCTAGGCCCTGGATCTTGTGCGGACCTGCCTGGCCTTCAGACAGCACAGGGGAGTCAGCCGGCTCAACGGCTGCGAGGTAAACGTCTGGGTTCTTGGACTTTAGGTAGCGACCTGCACCGGTGATGGTGCCGCCAGTGCCGACGCCTGCGACGAAGGCATCGACATTGCCCTCGGCGTCGTCCCAGATCTCCGGGCCGGTGGTGGCCTCGTGGATCTTGGGGTTGGCCTCGTTAGCGAACTGGGAAGCCAAGATGGCGTTGTCGCGCTCGGCGACGATCTCGTTGGCCTTATCAACCGCACCCTGCATTCCGGCAGCGCCCGGGGTCAGGATGATTTCTGCACCGTATGCGCGAAGCAGGACCTTGCGCTCATTGGACATGGTCTCTGGCATGGTGAGGACAACGTCGTAGCCCAAGGTTGCGCCGGCCAGTGCTAGGGCAATGCCGGTATTACCGGAGGTAGCTTCAACGATGGTGCCGCCCGGCTTCAGGTCACCGGATTCCTCAGCGGCCTTGATGATGGCGAGGCCGATGCGGTCCTTCACGGAGTTACCAGGGTTAAAGGACTCCACCTTGGCCAGCACGGTGGCACCCTTACCCTCAGCCAAGCGGTTGATGCGGATAAGTGGGGTACCGCCGATGGTCTCTAGGACATTGTTGTAAATAGCCATTTATTAGGACTCCTTTGGGAATCATATTCGTGGTCAAATCAGGTACAAGCGCAAGGATACACTATTTAAGTAGACAGAGTGGTATATTTATTACAGACAACCCATTCGGGCATGGAATGTGGGATTCACGGCCGCGGAGACGAAGGGACGATTTCGAATTACCCCCACTTGCTGTCTATAATTCCACGTAGTTACCCGCTGCTCCCCAAGTTTTCGGGGATATCGGGTGCACCTACTTGGTTACCCCCGACGAGGAAAGAGTCTCATGGAGTCGCATCGCCTCAAAGATGATGAAGAATCTGTACGCGCGGCACTGTCGTCTCTCAAAACCGCCACCGGAATCCCAGTGACGATGTACGCAACATTATTGGCGGATAATCGCCTGCAAATTACCCAGTGGGTGGGCCTGCGTACGCCGGCGCTGCAGAATCTGCTTATCGATGCCGGCGTGGGCGTCGGCGGGCGCGTCATCACCACCCGCCGCGCGGTGGGCGTATCGGACTACACGCGTGCCACCACCATTTCCCACGAGAACGACAGCGTAATCCAAGACGAAGGCCTGCACTCGATCGTGGCCGTACCCGTTACCGTGCAGCGTGAAATCCGGGGAGTGCTTTACGTTGGCGTACATTCCCCTGTGCGCTTGGGGGATAAGGTCATCGAGGAAGTAACGATGACGGCCCGGACCCTAGAGCAAGATCTCGCGGTCAACTCCGCGATGCGCCGCGCCGATGGTGGAAAGGGAGGTGCGTCCCGCGGCCATGCGATGAACGGTGCGGAATGGGAACAGGTTCGTTCCACCCACTCCAAGCTGCGCATGCTGGCCAACCGCGTCGAGGACGAGGAGTTGCGCAAGGAACTCGAGGCGCTCTGCGATCAGATGGTCTCTCCCGTGCGCGTGAAGCAATCAACCAAGCTTTCCGCCCGCGAGCTCGACGTCCTCTCCTGCGTGGCACTCGGCCACACCAACGTGGAAGCGGCGGAAGAAATGGGAATTGGCGCCGAAACCGTCAAGTCCTACCTACGCTCCGTGATGCGCAAGTTGGGGGCGCACACTCGCTACGAAGCCGTCAATGCCGCCCGCCGGATCGGCGCGTTGCCCTGATAACCGGTAGCGTAGAAAGCTGTGAAAGATCAGTTTATTGTTTCCGGCGGTGCCCGTCTTGCAGGCACCGTCAAAGTAGATGGCGCCAAAAACAGCGTCCTTAAGCTCATGGCCGCCGCGTTGCTGGCGGAGGGGACGACGACGCTGACCAATTGCCCAGAGATTCTGGACGTACCTTTGATGAAAAAGGTACTCGAAGGCTTGGGCTGCGAGGTGACAATCGATGGCAGCACCGTCCGCATTACTACCCCTGCGACGCCGCAATCGAACGCGGACTTTGATGCGGTTCGCCAATTTAGGGCATCGGTATGCGTCTTAGGCCCACTAACCTCGCGCTGCGGGCATGCAAAGGTTGCGCTGCCCGGTGGTGACGCCATTGGCTCTCGCCCGCTTGATATGCACCAGACCGGCTTGGAAAAACTCGGCGCCACCACCCGCATTGAACACGGCGCCGTGGTCGCTGAGGCCTCCGAGCTTCGCGGTTCCACCATCCGTTTGGACTTTCCTTCCGTTGGTGCAACGGAAAACATTTTGACCGCCGCCGTCTTGGCTGAGGGCACCACCGTCCTCCACAACGCCGCCCGCGAGCCCGAGATCGTTGACCTGTGCGAGATGATGAAATCCATGGGCGCCAATATCGAAGGCGAAGGCACCTCCGAGGTCACCATCCACGGCGTGGACCGGCTTAACCCAACGGAGCACGAGGTCATCGGTGACCGCATCGTGGCAGGCACCTGGGCTTATGCCGCAGCCATGACACAAGGCGATATCACAGTCGGCGGCATTGCTCCGCGCCACTTGCACCTTCCGCTGGAAAAGCTGAAGTCCGCCGGTGCAGAGATTGAAACCTATGAAAACGGCTTCCGCGTGCGTATGGATAAGCGCCCTACCGCTGTGGATTACCAGACGTTGCCTTTCCCAGGCTTTCCGACGGACCTCCAGCCCATGGCCATCGGCATTTCCTCCATCGCCGAAGGGACCACCGTGATCACGGAGAACGTCTTTGAATCCCGGTTCCGCTTCGTCGACGAAATGCTGCGCTTGGGTGCCGATGCCCAAGTAGACGGTCATCATGTGGTGGTGCGCGGAAAGGAGCATCTTTCCTCTACGCATGTGTGGAGCTCCGATATCCGCGCAGGAGCTGGCCTGGTGCTTTCCGCACTCTGCGCCGACGAAGCCACGACCGTTCACGATGTCTTCCATATCGACCGCGGCTATCCCCACTTTGTGGAGAACCTTTCACGGCTTGGAGCCACCATCGAAAGGACGCAGGAAGAAGAAATCTTCTAATTAACCTTCCCCCAGTATGCATTTTTGCGGTGTATGCTGGGGATTTGTGTGTTTTCTGGAGTGGGGTGTAACTTTATCGAAGTCGCCGAAAGGTAGCCGGTTGGTTACTTGTGAGTGACTTTTTGTACTGGCTTGGTCCGAGGATTTGACTTGGTTCAGGTTGTTGGGTAAGTTGGTACGAGCCGCCAACGAGAGGTTAACGTTTGGTTAATTTTCTTGTGGTGTGTGGATGTTGTTTGAGAACTCAATAGTGTGCCAATGTACTTATTTTTTTATTTTTGTGTGCATGGTTGTGTGTTGATTGGTCTGTTGACCAGCGAGCCTATGGTGGTTTGTTGGTTGGTGTGTGCCGGTAAGGTGTTGGAATACGCACCTTTTTGAATACTGTTTAGTGTTTCGGCTGCATTGATGGATTGGTTGGCATGTGATTGTGTTCAACTTTTTTTCTCCCCTTTTTGTGCCCCGTCGGGTTGGGGAGGCAGTTTATTTTTCTTTGTAGTAATTTTTGGACGCCAGCATGGACTGCTTTTGTGTGGTTTGTGGTGGTTTGTTCTTTTGGTTAGGTTTGGGCTTTTCACGGCCTTGATTTTGGAATGTTGTTCTGAAATTCTTTTTGTGGAGAGTTTGATCCTGGCTCAGGACGAACGCTGGCGGCGTGCTTAACACATGCAAGTCGAACGGAAAGGCCCTGCTTGCAGGGTACTCGAGTGGCGAACGGGTGAGTAACACGTGGGTGATCTGCCCTGCACTTCGGGATAAGCTTGGGAAACTGGGTCTAATACCGGATAGGAGCCATCTTTAGTGTGGTGGTTGGAAAGTTTTTTCGGTGTAGGATGAGCTCGCGGCCTATCAGCTTGTTGGTGGGGTAATGGCCTACCAAGGCGGCGACGGGTAGCCGGCCTGAGAGGGTGTACGGCCACATTGGGACTGAGATACGGCCCAGACTCCTACGGGAGGCAGCAGTGGGGAATATTGCACAATGGGCGCAAGCCTGATGCAGCGACGCCGCGTGGGGGATGAAGGCCTTCGGGTTGTAAACTCCTTTCGCTAGGGACGAAGCTTTGTTGTGACGGTACCTAGATAAGAAGCACCGGCTAACTACGTGCCAGCAGCCGCGGTAATACGTAGGGTGCGAGCGTTGTCCGGAATTACTGGGCGTAAAGGGCTCGTAGGTGGTTTGTCGCGTCGTCTGTGAAATTCTGGGGCTTAACTCCGGGCGTGCAGGCGATACGGGCATAACTTGAGTGCTGTAGGGGTAACTGGAATTCCTGGTGTAGCGGTGAAATGCGCAGATATCAGGAGGAACACCGATGGCGAAGGCAGGTTACTGGGCAGTTACTGACGCTGAGGAGCGAAAGCATGGGTAGCGAACAGGATTAGATACCCTGGTAGTCCATGCCGTAAACGGTGGGCGCTAGGTGTGAGGGTCTTTCTACGACTTTCGTGCCGTAGCTAACGCATTAAGCGCCCCGCCTGGGGAGTACGGCCGCAAGGCTAAAACTCAAAGGAATTGACGGGGGCCCGCACAAGCGGCGGAGCATGTGGATTAATTCGATGCAACGCGAAGAACCTTACCTGGGCTTGACATACATCAGATCGCTGCAGAGATGTAGTTTCCCTTTGTGGTTGGTGTACAGGTGGTGCATGGTTGTCGTCAGCTCGTGTCGTGAGATGTTGGGTTAAGTCCCGCAACGAGCGCAACCCTTGTCTTATGTTGCCAGCATTTGGTTGGGGACTCATGAGAGACTGCCGGGGTTAACTCGGAGGAAGGTGGGGATGACGTCAAATCATCATGCCCCTTATGTCCAGGGCTTCACACATGCTACAATGGTCGGTACAACGCGTTGCGACACTGTGAGGTGGAGCGAATCGCTGAAAGCCGGCCTTAGTTCGGATTGGGGTCTGCAACTCGACCCCATGAAGTCGGAGTCGCTAGTAATCGCAGATCAGCAATGCTGCGGTGAATACGTTCCCGGGCCTTGTACACACCGCCCGTCACGTCATGAAAGTTGGTAACACCCGAAGCCGGTGGCCTAAACGTGTTAGGGAGCCGTCGAAGGTGGGATCGGCGATTGGGACGAAGTCGTAACAAGGTACCCGTACCGGAAGGTGCGGGTGGATCACCTCCTTTCTAAGGAGCTTTTATTATTGGGCTGCAGTTGCAGCCAGAACCCATAGTTGTGGGTTGCCCACTGTTGTTTGATGGTGGGTTGGTGGTTGAGTAGGCGAGTGTTCTGCTGCCACCGAATTTGGAAATTCCGGGTAGGAGACACACCTTAATCAGCAGTATCAAGTGTTGAGACAGTGCTTTGTGACATGCGTAAAAGTGTCCATGTATACAAAAATGAGTGTTGATTGTACGTTGGTGCATTGTTGGGTGTCTGGGGCATTATCCCCTTTTTTGTGTGCCTGACTGGTTGATGGATGCCATTCATTGTGGTGGTGTTTGTTGCTGGTTCGGGGTGTTGTGTGAGAACTGTATAGTGGACGCGAGCATCTGCATGATGCCACTTACACGTTGTGTTTGTGGTGTCTTGTGTGTGTGATGTGATTTTTCTTTTTGTTTATTTTGTCAAGTTCACTTGTTACCACCACATGCTGGTTGCATGGCTTTTGTTGGTTGTGTGGTTTGTGTGTGGTGGTTGGTGTGTTCGTTATTTAGGGCGCATGGTGGATGCCTTGGCATGCTGAGCCGATGAAGGACGTGTAAGGCTGCGTTAAGCCTCGGGGAGTTGTCAATAAAGCCTTGATCCGAGGATGTCCGAATGGGGAAACCTGGCCCTGGTTATGTGGGGTTACCCTTCAGTGAATTCATAGCTGTTGTGGGGGTTACGCGGGGAAGTGAAACATCTCAGTACCCGTAGGAGGAGAAAATAATAATGATTCTGCTAGTAGTGGCGAACGAACGTGGATGAGGCTAAACCGTGTGCATGTGATACCTGGTAGGGGTTGTGTGTGCGGTGTTGTGGGGCCTGATTGTGTGTCATCTACCAGTGGCACGCCCTTTTTGCATTGTTGTTAGGTGAAGTGGTTTGGAATGATCTGCCGGAGTAGGTGAGAGTCCTGTAGCTGAAGATGATGATGTGGGGGTTGTTGGGTTCCCGAGTAGCAACGGGCTCGTGGAATCTGTTGTGAATCTGCCGGGACCACCCGGTAAGCCTAAATACTCAGTGTGACCGATAGTGGATAGTACCGTGAGGGAATGGTGAAAAGTACCCCGGGAGGGGAGTGAAATAGTTCCTGAAACCATGTGCTTACAATCCGTCAGAGCACTTTTTATGGTGTGATGGCGTGCCTTTTGAAGAATGAGCCTGCGAGTCAGCGGCATGTCGCGAGGTTAACCCGTGTGGGGTAGCCGTAGGGAAACCGAATCCTAATGGGGTGGTAAGTGGCATGTCCTGGACCCGAAGCGGGGTGATCTACCCATGGCCAGTGTGAAGCAGCTGTAAGAGGTTGTGGAGGCGCGAACCCACGTAGGTTGAAAACTGCGGGGATGAGCTGTGGGTAGGGGTGAAAGGCCAATCAAACTCCGTGATAGCTGGTTCTCCCCGAAATGCATTTAGGTGCAGCGTCGCATTTAGCTTGGTGGAGGTAGAGCGACTGGTTGGTTGAGCGGGACTACAATCTTAGCAATGTCAGCCAAACTCCGAATGCCATCAATTGTGTTGTGCGGCAGTGAGACTGTGGGGGATAAGCTTCATAGTCGAGAGGGAAACAGCCCAGATCGCCGGTTAAGGCCCCTAAGGGTGTACTAAGTGGAAAAGGATGTGGGATCGCGAAGACAGCCAGGAGGTTGGCTTAGAAGCAGCCATCCTTGAAAGAGTGCGTAATAGCTCACTGGTCGAGTGGTTCTGCGCCGACAATGTAGTGGGGCTCAAGTACACCGCCGAAGCCGCGGCAAGCAACAATTTTTTGTTGTTTGGGTAGGGGAGCGTCGTGCATGGGTGGAAGCGTTACCGTGAGGAGGCGTGGACTGTGTGCGAGTGAGAATGCAGGCATGAGTAACGAATTGTAAGGTGAGAATCCTTACCGCCGGATGACTAAGGGTTCCTGGGTCAAGTTCGTCTTCCCAGGGTGAGTCGGGACCTAAGGCGAGGCCGACAGGCGTAGTCGATGGATAACCAGTTGATATTCTGGTACCCGTACATGTGCGCCCATGATAAAGCACGGATACTAACCACTGCGGATACGCTACCTAGCATTCTTTGAGTGTTGGTGGTGTTGATGTCGTGGGGCCTGATGTGTGGTTCAAGTGATGGGGTGACGCAGTGAGGTAGCCGCGCCACTTACTGGATTGGTGGTGTAAGCGTGTAGGCCGTGTGGTAGGTAAATCCGCCACACATATAGGTTGAGGCGTGATGCGTAGACCCTACAAGGGTTGATGGTGGTGATCCTGTACTGTCGAGAAAAGCCTCTAGCGAGTGTGTGTATGGCCCGTACCCTAAACCGACACAGGTGGTCAGGTTGAAGATACTAAGGCGTTCGGGTGAACTGTGGTTAAGGAATTCGGCAAAATGCCCCCGTAACTTCGGGAGAAGGGGGGCCCTGTGACGTGAAGACCCTTGCGGTTGGAGTGTTGTGGGGTCGCAGAGAATAGAGGGAAGCGACTGTTTATCAAAAACACAGGTCCATGCGAAGACGTTAAGTTGATGTATATGGACTGACGCCTGCCCGGTGCTGGAAGGTTAAGAGGACCGGTTAGTAACCTTTGTGGTTGCGAAGCTGAGAATTTAAGCCCCAGTAAACGGCGGTGGTAACTATAACCATCCTAAGGTAGCGAAATTCCTTGTCGGGTAAGTTCCGACCTGCACGAATGGCGTAACGACTTCTCTGCTGTCTCGACCACAGGCCCGGTGAAATTGCATTACGAGTAAAGATGCTCGTTACGCGCGGCAGGACGAAAAGACCCCGGGACCTTCACTATAGCTTGGTATTGGTGTTTGGTTCGGTTTGTGTAGGATAGGTGGGAGACTGTGAAGCTATCACGCTAGTGGTGGTGGAGTCGTTGTTGAAATACCACTCTGATCGGATTGAGCATCTAACCTTGGCCCATGATCTGGGTTGGGGACAGTGCCTGGTGGGTAGTTTAACTGGGGCGGTTGCCTCCCAAAATGTAACGGAGGCGCCCAAAGGTTCCCTCAGCCTGGTTGGCAATCAGGTGGTGAGTGTAAGTGCACAAGGGAGCTTGACTGTGAGACAGACATGTCGAGCAGGGACGAAAGTCGGGACTAGTGATCCGGCACCTACTTGTGGATGTGGTGTCGCTCAACGGATAAAAGGTACCCCGGGGATAACAGGCTGATCTTCCCCATGAGTCCATATCGACGGGATGGTTTGGCACCTCGATGTCGGCTCGTCGCATCCTGGGGCTGGAGTAGGTCCCAAGGGTTGGGCTGTTCGCCCATTAAAGCGGCACGCGAGCTGGGTTCAGAACGTCGTGAGACAGTTCGGTCTCTATCCGCCGCGCGCGTTGAAACTTGAAGAAGGCTGTCCCTAGTACGAGAGGACCGGGACGGACGTACCTCTAGTGTGCCAGTTATCCCGCCAGGGGTAGTGCTGGTTGGCTACGTACGGAAGGGATAACCGCTGAAAGCATCTAAGCGGGAAGCCTGTTTTAAGATGAGGTTTCTTTTGAGGTCCCCTAAAGACTATGGGGTAGATAGGCCAGACTTGGAAGCACTGTAAGGTGTGAAGGCTACTGGTACTAATTGACCAAAACAAACACACCACAACAACCCCAA
>NZ_KI515776.1:143450-414795 GCF_000478175.1 Corynebacterium sp. KPL1814 | reverse complement strand
GCGGTGATCGCCCGATAGAGGTAGCACCACCTGCCGCCGACCCGGATATAGGTCTCATCCACCCGCCAGGAACTAGCTTGCCAGTCAGGTACCTGTCGGTACCACCGTGTTTGCTTGTCCAGCTCAGGCGCGTATTTCTAGACCCAGCGGTAGATCCTGGTGTGATCAACCGGCACACCCCGCTGAAGTCATCATTTCCTCCAGATCGCGGTAGCTCACCCCGTAGCGGCAGTACCACCGCACTGCCCACAGAGTAATGTCACGGGGGAAATGACGACCCGAGAAAATACCCATGGCTGTGATTAGTTCACGTCGCTCTTCCTACTGCCCCAACTTTGCAACAGCACCCAGCAACCTAAAGTCAACACACCCCCAACAAACCCACCCACGAAGTTGACAACCTATATAGGAACATCCTCTCGCTCTAGCCGTTTTCGAGCAGCCCAAGGAGCCGTTCGCGCAGCAAATTTTTGCGCTCCACCACCGCGGAGTCATCGCTGCCGCTGCGCGGGCGGGGCAAGCCCACTTCAATGTCCTCGATGATGGTGGCCTCTGGCCCCGGCGACATGACCACAATGCGATCCGAGAGCAATACTGCCTCATCCACGTCGTGGGTGACCATGACCACCGTGCGGCGGTTTTCTTCCCACACATTCAACAGCAGCGACTGCAGCTGGCGGCGGGTAAGCGCATCCAATGCGCCGAAGGGCTCATCGAGCAATAAGATATCCGAGCCAATGGCAAAGGCGCGCGCCAAACCGACGCGCTGTTGCATGCCACCGGATAACCGCGATGGGCGCCTATCTGCCGCATGGCCCAAGCTGACCTCATCGAGGAAATCCTGTGCAATCTGGGCGCGCTCCGCCTTGGATAGTTCCGGGCGAGCCGAACGCAGTCCGAATTCGATATTCCCACGCGCCGTCATCCACGGCAATAGGGCGTGATTTTGAAATACCACGCCGCGGTCTGGCCCTGGGCCGGTCACGGCCTCGCCTCGCGCGCGCACCTCGCCGGTAGAGGGAAATGCGAGGCCCGCGATCATATTCAGCATGGTGGATTTGCCGGAGCCCGATGGTCCCAGCAGGGATACGAACTCGCCCTCCCCAATGGACACTGAGGTATCCCCAATGATCTTGGTTGGGCCGTAGCTTTTGGTTATACCAGCAAATTCGA
Source organism: Corynebacterium sp. KPL1814 (assembly GCF_000478175.1). Classification (GTDB taxonomy): domain Bacteria; phylum Actinomycetota; class Actinomycetes; order Mycobacteriales; family Mycobacteriaceae; genus Corynebacterium. Next base: position 413,622 of record NZ_KI515776.1, on the reverse strand, counting down.
TATGGGCATTAGTCATAGCGCACCACTTTCTGCAGGGAAGCAACGAGGTAATCCAGGGCCAATCCGATGACACCGATCAGCACGATGACCACGACGATGGCGTCAATATCGAGGCGGTTCCACATATTCCAGACAAAGAAGCCGACGCCTTGGCCACCGACGAGCATTTCCGCGGCCACGATGACCAACCAGGCGGTCGATAGCGATTGCCGCATGCCGGTGATAATCCCCGGCAGCGCAGCCGGCCCGACGATATAGAGGAGCTGCTGCATCCGGTTCGTGCCGAGCGTGGCCGCCAGGTTCTTATACGTGGGGTGAATCCCGCGGACCGCCTCGATGGTATTGAGCAGCGTCGGCCACAAGGCGGAGAGGATGATGACGAAGACGGCGGTATTTTCGGCATCGCGAAGCAGTGCCAGGCCTAGTGGCAGCCATGCCAGCGGAGATACGGGGCGCAGGATCTGCACAAAGGGATCCGTCGCGCGGCGGAAGGTGGCAGAAGATCCCAGCCAAAAGCCCAGCGGAATGGCTATCACCATGGCGATAGCAAAGCCAATGAGCACGCGGCGCAGGGAGGCCACCATGTGCCAAAAGATGCCTACCGAGGCCGGCCCATCCCGGTAGAAGGGATCAGAGAGGATCTCTACGGCCCTGTCCCAGGTGCGCGCGGGGGTGGGGGCGATACCGGAAAGCCAGCCTGCAGCCGCCACCGACTGCCATATGGCGATGAAGGCAATAAAAAGCGCAATACCCAGGCCCATTGCCTGCCACGGGCTGTCCCGCCGCTTCTTCCGGCCGTCGGTGTTGCCTCGGTGGGGCGCTGCGGTGTGGGTGTCAGTGGAGTGCGCGGTGCTGGTGCTAGCGCTGTGATTTTTCAGTGTGGTCATAAGCGTGGGAGTCCTTAACGCTGGTATCCGGCGGTGGGGTGCAGGGGATCGAAGGTATGGCCGTTGATTTCCACTGGGTCCGTAGTGAGATCGGCTTCGCGTGGCAAAACAGATTTTGTGACGTCTAACAGCGCTTGGTCCTCCATCGGCATTGCTTTTCCGCCCAGATCCCAGCGGGCCATTTGGGCGGCCATCCACGTAATTGCGGTGGCGGAGGTGCTGCCGCCGAACTTGATCATCTGTGGATCCACCAGGTCTTTGCCGTCCCAGGTGGTGTAGTTTCCGGCCAAGGCACGCGAAATCAGCTCTTCCTTCTGGTTCAGGTACTTCTCCTTGGCCAGCATGGAGGCCGATTCGTGGACGTGGTGCGGGCTATCGACGTACTGCGCGCCTTCGTGTAGCGCCGCGACCACGCGGTCGCGCACGCCCCGGTCTACTTCCTTGGCCACGGCCACCGAGCAGCACGGGTGGTTTTCCCACATCTGGCGGGTGGGAACAAAGGCCCGGCCCGAGCCGGTAGTCAGGGCGCGCTGGTTGAAGGGCTCTGGGCCAATAAAGCCGTCGATGGTACCTACCGAAAGTTGCGCCACCATATCGGCCGGGCGCAAGAGGCGCAGCTCCACATCTGAGACCGGATCGACCCCGCCGGCCACGAGGTAATCGCGCAGCAAGAGCGCATGCACCGAATATTCAAAGGGGATACCCAGCACCATGCCCTTCAGGTCCGCCGGCCGCGACACGGTATCCAGGTGGGAGGTGGACAAGGTCAGTGCCTGCCCGTTGGTGTTTTGCGTAAAGGCCAACTCGGTAGGCCGGGAGGCATTGGTGGCACCGGCATCGATGGCCAGCGGCATGGGCGAGAGCATGTGCGCCACGTCTAAGGCGCCGGTGGCATAGGCGGTCCAAAGATCCGCCCATCCCGCGAATTTGCGCAGCTCAACGTTGAGGCCCTGCTTTTCAAAGGCGCCCAAGCCATCGGCCGCTACCAGCGGTGACGCGCATGCGATGGGCACGAATCCGATGGTGAGGGTTTCCCCGCCCTGCTCGGATTTTCCGGACTGGGCATTGTCCCCCTGCCGCGGCGTGGAACATGCGGATAGCACCTGCGAGCCCACGGCTACCCCGCCCATTGCCACTGCGCTGCGCAGTATCTGCCGTCGCGACAGCTTCCGATTGTGAACCATGCGCTCTTTCTTAACTAGACCAAGTGGTTTGTTCAGAACGAACCTAGGGCAGGCGCACTACGGTGTCAATTTCTAAATTCACAGGTCAGAAAATGCGGTGCACACATTTATATTCACTCTAGACCTGGCATTCTCTACAAAATAGACCTCTCGTTCTAGATTTATATTTACCTTCGCGTTACCATGGCGCCATCAGTTAATAAACATCTGATACAAGGAGCAATTTAATGTCTGATCTCACCCCGAACCACAAAGAAGGCGACGCTCTTGAGCCCATCGATGGCGAGAAGCTCAACGACCTAGCACAGAAGAACATCGACAACCCTGAGGGTGCCAAGAAGCACGTCCGCACCCACACCGAGGCTGACGGTTTCTTCCGCAATAACACCACCGTGCGCGACCACACCATCAAGGTGGGCGAGCCTTTGCCGCTGCTTGGCGATGACTCCGCACCCAACCCCACCGAGGTCGCCCAGGCCGGTCTTGGCGCCTGCATCAACGTTGGCATTCAGGCCATCGCTCAGCACCGCGGCGTCACCCTGACCAAGCTGGAGCTCGACATCGTCGGCGACATCGACCTCTCCCCAACCTGGGGCGTTGGTGACTTGGGCGAGGACAAGCGCCCAGGCGTTTCCGACGTCAACGTTAAGGTCGACATCGACGGCGACACCGACCAGGAGACTCTGCAGAAGATCGTGGACGACGCCATCAAGTGGTCCCCGGTCGTTAATACCTACACCCGCCCGGCCAACCTCACCCACGAGTTGGTCTAAGGTTTAGATAGATAAAAGCGCCTGGCAAGTGCCAGGCGCTTTTCTTATGCTTTAGGAGCAACTACAGGAATTGCCACGATTCCCGCAGGCGCTCAAACCACCAGTCGCGGCGGTTGCCCGGTGCAGCCAAGGAGGACAGGCGGTCCGGTTCTGGGGCGAGGATCTCGGCGCGCAGGTGCCCGTCGTGTAGATGGCGCGGCGCGGTGACATCTTCTTCGAAAAGGCTGCCCGTGGCCAGGCCTGCTGCGGCCGGGGTGACGTCGATGTCCTCGTCGTCATAGATTTGCGGCAGCGCCGCCACTGCCGCCAAGCCCATATTGATGCCAATGGAAGTATCCAGCGCCGAGGCCACCGTAATATCCATGTGCCGTTCGCGCAGGTGCTGCGCCACCTCGAGGACGCGGCGCACCCCGCCCAGCGGCGCGGGTTTCACCACCGCTACATCGGCCGCCTGCAGATCCGCCACGCGGTACGGATCCTCAACTTTGCGAATGGATTCATCCGCAGCCACGCGCACAAAAAGCCCGTTGCGCATAAGCTGCCTGCGCACCTCCACCAGTTCTTCCGCGCTCGCGCAGGGTTGTTCCATATAATCCAGCGGCATGAATGCCTGGGCGGCCTCTACCGCTTCGGCCACACTCCAGCCGCCATTGGCATCCACGCGCAGCACCGGGATAACACCCCGGGCACTCACGTGTTCGCGGACGGCGTGGACGCGCGCGATGTCATCGGCAAGCGTCTGGCCCTTCTCCGCCACCTTGATCTTGAACGTCCGGCAGCCTGGATAGCGATCCACAATCGCGGGTACCTCGTTGGCAGGAACGGCAGGAATGGTGGCATTGACCTCTACCCATTCGCGGACGGGTTTAGGAAAGCCCTCGTAAGCGGCCTCCAACCCGGCGCGCAGCCACGCGGCCGATTCCGCGGGCCCGTATTCCAGGAACGGCGCAAATTCACCCCAACCGGCAGGCCCATCAATAAGCAACGCCTCCCGCGTGGTGATGCCGCGAAACTTCACGGCCAGCGGGAGGGAGACTACATGGGCGCGGTCGAGAACGTCATCGATGTTCATAAGGTCATGGTAGCTGGCACGCCGCCCGCGATGCGGACCACAACCCATTGACCCCAGCCCCCACCCCGGCTACGTTGGTTCCTACCTACCCCTGAAGGAGGAACCATGTTACTGGCAGAGGCATTAGCAGAGCGCGCGCAGGCGCAGGAACGGCTCAATGAGCTGCGCGAGCGCCTGCTCTCCGTCGTGCGCGTGCAGGAGGGCGATACCCCGGACGAGGATCCGGCCGAGCTTCTGCGCGAGTTGGAGGGCATTACTGGGCGCATCGATAAGCTCGTGCAGGCCATCAATGCCACGAACGCGGCCACCGATTTTGATGGCGAGAAGAACCTGATGCAGGCCCTTGCGCTTCGCGATGGCCTCGTGCGCACCCGCCGCATCTACCACGACCTCGCCCAAGCCGCGGGCGCGCGCCAGGACCGCTACTCCCGCGCGGAGATTAAGTTCGTGGCCACGCTTCCGGTAGCAGAACTGCGCAAACGGGTCGATGACCTGTCCAAGCAGTACCGGGAGCTTGATACCCGCATCCAGCAGTTGAACTGGAATACGGAACTGATAACTCCATAGCGGAATTTTAGTCATGCCACGCCGCGCGCGTGGCGGTAGCCTTTACGCACTTGCAGCGAGTATGCCCCCGCCTTCGAGGGGAAATTCGAGGACATCTAGGCACCCTTTGGCGTTAAAGGGTTGAGGAAGTTCGAGTCTTCCCACCGTATTGATGACCGCGCCGGCATAGGGTACACGGGTACATTGCGGGGTAACCCCTCGCAGTTATTGAGTATCGATTATTACCAGCATGCTGGGCAGTGCGTAGAGGTGAGGGTTGGGAATGGGGACTAAACTTTTTCGCGCCCACTATGCTGGGCGCTATGAGCGAGCAGAAGAAATACAGCACCGAAAATCCGTTCCGCGAGGAATTGTGGCGCCCGGTTGAGGGCTTTGGGGATCTCACGGACGTCACCTACCACCGGCTGGCGGCGGACGGCCGGAAGAATGGCATCGTGCGCATCGCCATCGACAGGCCGGAGGTGCGCAATGCCTTCCGGCCGCACACCGTGGATGAGCTGTATCGCACCTTGGATCACGCCCGCCGCACGCCGGATGTGGGCACTATCTTTCTTACCGGCAATGGACCGTCCGAAAAGGACGGCGGCTGGGCGTTTTGTTCCGGCGGTGACCAGCGCATTCGCGGCCGGTCGGGGTATCGCTACGCCACCGAGCACGCCCACGATGATGCGACGGCGGATGAATCCAGCGTCGACGAGGCCCGCGCCAAGGTCGAAGGCGGCCGCCTGCACATCCTGGAGGTCCAGCGCCTTATCCGCACCATGCCGAAGGTAGTTATCGCCGTGGTCAATGGGTGGGCCGCCGGTGGCGGGCACTCGCTGCACGTGGTCTGCGATATGACCGTGGCTTCCCGCCAGGAGGCGCGCTTTAAGCAGACGGACGCGGACGTCGGATCCTTCGATGCGGGCTATGGCTCGGCCTACCTGGCCAAGATGGTGGGCCAGAAATTCGCCCGCGAGATCTTCTTTTTGGGCCGCACCTACGATGCCCAGCGCATGTATGAGATGGGCGCGGTCAATGAGGTCGCAGACCACGGCGAGCTCGAGGACACCGCCATCCGCATGGGCCAGGAAATCAATATGAAATCCCCCACCGCCCAGCGCATGCTGAAATTCGCATTCAACCTTACCGATGATGGCCTGATGGGCCAGCAGGTCTTCGCCGGCGAGGCCACCCGCCTGGCTTATATGACCGATGAGGCCGTCGAGGGCAAGCAGTCCTTCCTGGACAAGCGCGAGCCTAACTGGGACGAATTCCCCTATTACTACTAAGGAGTGCCCCGCACCGTGCTCATCGCATTTTGTATCCTGCTTGCGATCCTCGCCGTCGGGGGCGTTCTCGGCTCGCGCGTGTGGATGCTGCGCCGCATTAAAGAAGCCGAGGCCAATAACGAGCGGCCCTTTGATCAAGAGGACACGTACCGCTGATTCCCGCATCGACTCACCCCGGCCGCAACCGGGCTTTGTCCCGCCGTAGCCTTAAGATCTACTGCCGTGACTATCCTCGCCCCCTTGCCCGTTGATCCGCATGACCCCGCGGCCATCCTGCCGGACCTCGAATCAGCCATTGCCGGTAGGTCCTGCTTTTTGCCGCTGCCGCTTGCCGATGCCACCCGCGCCACCCTCCTGCGCAATTCCCAACGCGCCGGCGAGCCCATCGCCGCGGACATCGCGCTCGTGGTCTCCACCTCAGGGTCCACCGGCACCCCAAAGGGCGCTCAACTAACGCCGGCCAACCTGGTCGCCAGCGCCGATGCCACCCACCAGGTCCTCGGTGGCCCTGGGCAATGGCTCTTGGCGATGCCCGCCCACCACATCGCCGGCATCCAAGTCCTCGTCCGTTCCCTGGTGGCCGGGGTGGATCCGCTCTGCCTCGATCTCAGCGCAGGCTTTAATATCTCCGCCTTCGCCCGCGCCGCCGCGGAGCTCTCCCGCACCGGCGACCGCACCTACACCGCGCTCACCCCGCTGCAGCTGGCCAAAGCCATGGATGTGCCGGAGGGCATCGATGCGCTCCAAAGTTTCGATGCCATTTTGGTGGGCGGTGCCGCCATCCACCCGCGCCTGCACGCCGCGGCCACGGACCGGGGCATCCACATCACCACCACCTACGGTTCCTCCGAAACCGCCGGCGGCTGCGTCTACGACGGCCGCCCGCTGCCCGGGACGACCGCCCGCGTCCAAGACGGCCGCATTTTACTGGGCGGGCCCACCATCGCGCGGGGCTACCGCAATGCCCCAAGTCACGAGGCTTTTCCCGGAAACGGGTGGTTTGCCACTTCCGATGCCGGCGTCATCAAAGACGGCATCCTCACCGTCACCGGGCGCCTCGATAATGTCATCGACTCCGGCGGGCTGAAGCTGCACCCAGAGGTCTTGGAACGCGAGATCCTTCGGGTGCCCGGTGTTGCCGAGGCGTGCGTCGTCGGCATCCCGCACCCGCGGCTGGGCCAGGCCATCGTGGCCGCCTATACCGGTAATGCCGAGCTTGGCGATATCTTCGAAGCCCTCGAAGACGCCGAACTCCCCCGCTGGCAGCTGCCAAAAGATCTAAAGCGCCTCGCGGAATTTCCCACCACCGGTCCTGGCAAGGTTGACCGCCAGGCCGTCGCCGCCCTCTTTAACGCCTAACCCTACCGCAGGCCCCAGCCTCGACTCCGGCCCTGACTTCCTGATTGCTGTACGCCCACTACGCAGTGGCACAATGGTGGCTATGACTTCATCAGCCGGTAATTATTCCGCTACCGCACAGGATTGGATCAATGGCGCTCGCCCGCATACGTGGGCCAATGCCTTCGCACCCGTTGTCGCAGGTACGGGCGCGGCCTTCGGCATTAATAGCGGGCATATCGGCCGCGCATTGCTCGCGCTCATCGTGGCGTGGGCGCTTATCATCGGCGTGAACTATGCCAATGACTACTCCGATGGCATCCGCGGCACCGATGATGACCGCACCGGTCCGCAGCGCCTGACCGGCAGCGGCCTCGCGCAGCCTAGCCACGTGAAATACGCCGCTTTCGGGTGCTTTGCCGTCGCAGGCTTAGCCGGAATCATCCTGTCGCTGGCGGCCGGTGCCTGGTGGCTCATCCTCATCGGCGCGCTGTGCATCGCCGGCGCGTGGTTTTATACCGGCGGCAAGAACCCCTACGGCTACCGCGGCCTGGGCGAGGTCGCCGTCTTTGTCTTCTTCGGCCTCGTCGCCGTGCTCGGCACCGAATTTACCCAAGCCGGCCGCATTTCTTGGACGGGCCTGGCCCTGGCCATCGGCATCGGCGCCATGAGCTCCGGGGTAAACCTGGTCAATAATATCCGCGATATTCCCTCCGATGCCGAGGCCGGCAAGATCACCCTCGCGGTGCGGCTAGGCAATAAGAACGCCCGCCTGCTCTTTACCGGCCTGCTACTCTTGCCCTTCGTGCTCACCATCGCGGTTGCCTTCGGCAGCTGGCTCGCGCTCGCTGGTCTGGTCTACTTCCCGTTTGCACTCCGCGCGGTGCGCACCGTCAATCGCGGCGCCACCGGAGCCGAGCTCATCCCCGTGCTGGGGCTGACCGGGCGCGCCATGCTCATCTGGGCAGTCATCGAGGCCATCGCCGTCGCCCTGGTCTAGGCCTCTAGGCTTGCGCGCCTAGGCCTCCGCGCGGCCTTCCAATTCGGCCTGCACCCAACGCTTGTGCGCCTTGCGTTGCGCGGAGTATTCCGCCAACGTCTGCGTGGCCTCGATGCGCCAATTTTTAAAAATCAGCATCGATAGCGGCAGGGCGACAAAGAGCGCTAAGAGCGCTGCCACGAGGACGGGGATGGGGAAATCAATCGCTACCGCCAGCAGCTCGATGACCGCGGTGAGCGCGATAAAAAGCACCACGCGCGCGAGCCCGTATTTCCATAGCGCCTTGCGGGAGCGACGGCGCAGTTCGGGGTCCGGTTTTGGTGGCTCAGGGTTGTGCGTCATGGGGGTCGATTGTACGCCGTACAGGTAGAATAATCTGCATGGGTCGACTAATCCTCCTACTGCTTTTTGTCCTCGCCGCCTGCCTGGTGTGGAAGGCCTTTGGGCCATCATCCTGGAAGTCCCGCCAGGTTGAAGAACAACCGCGTTCCATCAAGGGCCCCGATGATGACGAGGAATTCCTGTGGAACCTGGAAAAGGAGCGCTTCAAGCAGCGCCGCAAGCAGGAGGCCGAAGAAGAAAAACGCCGCCAGCGCCGCACTCGCGACGCCGACGGCAACAATGGTTCAAAGGGCCAGGACGACAACCAGGATTAATCCTTTGGCACGAACCGCATCTCAAGTCCCAGCGCTTCTGCCACGGCGGTAACCTTTTCCCACCGCACACCGGCCCCGCCGTGTTCGATGGTGTGGAGGGTGGAGCGGGAGACTTGGGCGGCATCGGCAAGCTGCTACTGGACGATGCCCAACTCCCGCCGCCGCTGCGCAATCTGCGCGCCCAAGCCCAAGATGAGCTCGTTATCGCCGGCGGGCTTTCCCTGTTTATTGCGCGGGCTATGGTTGGTGGCCATTTAGTTCAGCCCCGCATAGGAGTGTAGGCCGGAGACCACCATATTGATGAAGAAGAGGTTGAAGATCATCACGGCCGTAGCCAAGATATTGATCCACGGCGCGGCCTTGCGGAAGGCCGGGGTCGCACGCGCGTGCAGGTAGGCCGCATAGAGGATCCAAGTGGCAAAAGACACGGTTTCCTTCGGGTCCCAGCCCCAAGGCCGGCCCCACGCGGATTCTGCCCAAATGGCGCCCAAGATGATGCCTAGGCCCAAGGTGGGCAGGGTGATAACGCCCAAGCGATACGCCAGGCGGTCAATCTTCGCCGCGGACGGCAGCGGGTAAGCCAGCGCGCCAAAGAGGCCGCGCTCCGCGTTCTTTGGCTGCCACTGGCGCAACAGGCTCAAAAGCGAGGCGATGCCGGACACGATGCCGATGGACGCGCCCAAGGACACCACCGTGACGTGGATGGGCAGCCAGTGCGACTGCAGCGCCGGCACCACCGGTGCGGAATCCGCATAGAGCTTGGTGGAACCGTAAAACATCAGCGCCAACACCGGGGTAAGGATCCACGGCCAGACCGTGCGCCATTCCTTGCGCTGCATGGCCATATTGCCCACCAGCAGCACGCCGAAGCACACCATCAATACGTATTCGTAGAGGTTGCCAAACGGGAAACGGCCCGTGGCCAGCCCGCGCAGCACGATGGCCGCGGCGTGCAAAGCAATGCCAACCCACATCAGCGAGGTGGTCATCCCGCCAAGCTTATCCAGCTTGCGTTCCTTTTCCGCGACTTTTTCCTCGCTCATGGTTGCTGCCGCGGAGGCTGCCTCAGCTTCGTAATCGGTGTTTGCAGCTGCCGCGCCCGTGCCAGTGGCGGCGTCAGAGCCGGTGGCAGCTCCGGTGGCGGTCCCGGCAGCGGCGCCGGCCTCAGCCCCTGCGCCGACCAATACCTTGGACGCCTCCGAGCGGCCCGCGCGGCGCGCCTCAATGAGGCTGCGAATGCGGCCGTAGTACAACAGCGACATAAATAGCGCGACGCAGTACACCACGAATGCGGTCTGCACCGCGAGATCCGAGAAGTTCGACAGATTCTGATCGATCTGCAAGGGAGTCCACCTAGCCTTCACACGTGCGGGATAATGCTGAATACCTTACTCATGCACACAGCGGGATCCAACTATAGTTGGATTAATCATCAGTATAGAGTTTGTCTTCTTCCACCTCATCTGGATCCGGAAGCTCCAAGAGCGCGCGGTGCAGCTCGTGGAATTCCTCGGACCAGCCGGCGCGGTCGGTGCGGGCGAGACCACCCATCTCGAGGGTGGTGCCGCCAGCGGAATCCGGCCGCAGGCGAATATAGACGCGGCGGCGCTTAATCATCAACGAGGCCACCAGGGATACCAACATGATTAGCGCGGATGCCAGCACCCACTTCTGGAATGGGTCATAGGAGACCTGATAATTGGCAAACTCGTTGGCGCCGTTGAAGGTGATCTTGGTGCCATCGTCAAGCGTGACGTCATCGCCTTGGCTCAGGTTCACGCGGTCGATCTTCTGCAGCTGCCCGGAGTGTACGAGGCTTGAATCCAACGAGAAGAGCGACTGCGGCGTGCCGGTATCGAGGCCGGCATCGCCGCGGTAGATATCGACCGCCAGCGCCGGATCGTTCAGGCCCGGGTGGGAGGACTGCAATAGCTTGCCGTTCTCACCGCTCCACTCGGCCGTTGGGGCGAAGAGACCCTGGATGGCCAGCTGGTTTTGGCGGCGCTCGAAAAGGTCTGGGTACATGCCCGCCGGCGGGTCAAAGCGCAGCACGCCCGAAGACAGGAAGTAAGTCGTGTCCGTGGGCTGGAATTGGATGGTCTGCGTGCGCTTTTCACCATCCGGCCACTCCACCGTCACCGTCGGTGCATAGCCGTGACCCTGCAGGTAGACGCGGTTTTGCGCCAAGCGCAGCGGGTGGTTGACCTTGAGCTCATAGTCCTTCCATTCGGAAGAGTCCTTATAAATATCGTCACCCTCCGCGTAGGAGACATTGGAGGTGAACATCTCCGCCTGGCCATTGGGCAGGTACTTCGCGGTGAAGTCGTGCGCGGTCATGCAGAAGGGGTGGAGCCCAGTGCCATCGAAAAGCGGCCCTGCCCGAAAGGAGTCAAAGTTCGAGGTGGAGGTATTACAAAACTCCGTGGACTGCTCCAGCGAGGTGTTGCCGCCCTGCGAGCCGAACTCAGTAACCACGATGACCTGACCCTCGTAGTTGACCAGGCGGCCGGCGGCCACAGTGACCAGAATGGCCACCAACGCGACGTGGAAGATGAGGTTGGCCAGCTCGCGGCCGTAACCGCGCTCGGCGGAAAAGGCGTGCACCCCAGCGCGGTCCTTATCCGGGGTGTACTCGGCCACGCGCCACTTTTTCAGGCGCTTGTGGATCTCCGCGCTGAGTTCTTCCTCGCTCTTATCCGAATGCCCCTCGGCGCTCAGCGGCAGGCGGTGCAGGTACTTCGGCGCGCGCGTGGGCTGCGTGCGCCACGCCTTGTAGTGATCGATGGAGCGCGGAATGATGCAGCCAATGAGCGAGACCGCCAACAGCAGGAAGATGGCTTGGAACCAGATAGAGGAAAAGACATCAAAAAGCTGCAGCTTATCGTAGATTTCCGCTACGGTGCCATTGGATTCGATGAACTCCTGCACGTTCTGCTCGTTCAGGTCGCGCTGCGGCAAGAGGGAGCCGGGGACGGCGGCGAGCGCCAGCAGGAATAGCAGGGCTAGCGCGGTGCGCATGCTGGTAAGCCAGCGCCAGGCTTTGCGGATATATTTCACGTTTCTCCTAAATGAGGGTTGCGCCGTAGTCCACGGTCCATTTCTGGATATAGGAAATAAACTCGCCCCACAGGCCGGTAATCAGGGCAAGGCCCACGAGGATCATCGCCACGCCACCAATGATTTGGATGGTGCGCGAGTGCTTGCGGGCCCACGAAATGGTGCGCATCGCCCGCGCAGACCCCAGCGCCACCAGCAGGAACGGTAGGCCAAGGCCCAGGCAATAGCCCACGATGAGCAAGGCGCCGCGGGCGGCGGTCATGCCTTCGGTGCCGGCGGAAATGGACACAATCGCCGCCAGCGTGGGTCCCAGGCACGGCGTCCAGCCAAGCGCGAAGACTCCGCCCAAAAGCGGCGCGCCCAGCCACGTGGTCCAGCGCTTTGGCGCCAGGCGGGTATCTTTCTGCAGCGCCGGAATCGCGCCCAAGAAGACCACGCCCATCAAGATGGTGATGCCGCCGCCAACGCGCATCAGCGTATCGGCGTTGAGCGTGAGCGCGGAAATCGCGCCAAAGACCGAGACCGTCGCCAGCACAAAGACCACGGTAAAGCCCAAGATGAATAGCGCTGCCGCCAGTACGACGGCCCATTGCCTGCGCTTGCCGACGCCCACCCCCAGCTTCTCGTCATAGCTCACCTCACCGCCAACCACGCTGGCGAGGTAGGAGATATAGCCGGGCACCAGCGGGATGACGCAGGGGCTGGCAAAGCTGACGAGACCCGCCAGAGCCGCGGCGAGGATGCCGAGGATCAACGGGCCGGAGGTGGCAGCTTCGGCAAACGAACCGCCGATATTTGCTGCGTAATCCATTTATTCCTTTTCTAACTTATCCACAACATCCATCACGTCATCGGTAGTGATGGACCGCAAGAAAACGGTAGCCGGACGATGTTGCTTATCCAAGACGATCGTGGTCGGCACCACGGACGTAGGCACGCCGCCGAGCGCCGCGGCCGTCTTAAACGGCGGGTCATAGATGGAGGGGTACTCCAGGCCATTATCGTCCAAGAAGTCATTGGATACCTGCGGGTTATAGTCGCGCACATTAATGCCTAAGACCGTGCCCAGGTCGCGTTTTTGCAGCTCGGCGTACACCGCCTGCAGGTCATCGGCCTCGGCGCGGCACGGCGCGCACCACTGGCCCCAGGAATTTAAGACCACGACTTCGCCCTCGTAATCGTCCAAGGAAATGGTCTTATCCGTATCGCGGACGTCCGCGCCGCTAAAGCTGCGGAGCGGTTTCCTATCGGCTTCCTCGTAGTGAATTTCCCGCTCCCCGCCCGGGGAGATGAATTCGAACTCGCCGCCGGTAGCCACCGCGTTTTGTGCGTTGTCGGCGTCCTGCGTGCAGGCGGTCAAGGTCAGGGCGGTTATAGAAAGCGCGGCTGCCACAACGCGCGTTGCCGCACGGGTATGTGTGCGTGCCATTAAATCTCCTGCGCCGGCGAGGAATAGAAGATATCGGTGACCTGGTTATCCTCAAAAAGCAGCGAGGTTACCGAGGCCAACGCGCACTCGCGGTTCCACGGCGCATGCGGCAGGCGCTGGCCCAGCACCGTGCGCTGCACCATCACGATGGGTAGCTGGTGGCTCACCAGCACGGCCTCGTGACCCTCCGCCGCGGTATGCGCGCGGTCGACCGCACCGAGCATGCGCTCGGCGATGCCCTCATACGCCTCACCCCACGACGGCTCCAGCGGGTTAGTCAGCTTGGGCCAGTGCCGCGGGTTCCACAGCGCCGATCGCAGGCCCTTGGTGCGCAAGCCCTCGAATTGGTTGCCGGACTCAATGAGCGTCTTATCGACGTCCACATTTAACCCCGTCACCTGCGCAATCGGCCGCGCCGTTTCCTGCGCGCGCTGCAGCGGCGAGGCCGCCAAATAGGTCACATCATGATCGCGGAAGCTTTCCGCCGTCCGCGCGGCCATGGAATGCCCGCGCGAGGATAGGTGATAGCCCGGAATGCGCCCGTACAGAATCTTGCCCGGGTTGTGTACCTCGCCATGGCGCACGAGGTGAACGATGGTGCGTGTCATGTCTCTCCTTGTTGAGCAGGCCTTATTGTGCAGGCCTAGTTGCGCAGGACTTATTGTGCGGGACGCGCTGCGGCCGCGGCCTTGGCGGCGGGCTTGAGGGCGGCGTCGATGCGCTCGAAGTCGGCATCGCCAAGAGCATCAGAGACGAACCAGGTCTCGAACGCGCTCGGTGCCACGTAGATGCCATTTTCAAGCAGCGCGTGGAAGAACGGGGCAAAGCGGAAGTTCTCCGCGGCCTGCATGTCCGCAAAGTTGCGGCCCTCGCCCTCTGCAAATCGAATGGAGAACATGGATGCCGCGCGCTGAATGTGGTGCGCCACGCCCTCGGCCTCCAGCGCGGAGGAAATCATCGCGCCGAGCTGGTCGGCCTTTTCCTGCAGGCGGGGGTAGAGGGATTCATCGGCAAGCTGCAGTGACTTCAGGCCCGAGGCCATCGCCACCGGGTTACCGGACAAGGTGCCCGCCTGGTAGACCGGACCGTCCGGCGCCAGGTAGTCCATGACCTCGGCGCGACCTCCAAAGGCCGCAGCCGGCAAACCACCGGAAACCACCTTGCCAAAGGTCACCAGGTCCGCCGCCACGCCATCGACGCCGTACCAGCCCTTATACGAGGTACGGAAGCCGGTCATAACCTCATCGAGGATGAGCAGGGCGCCATCGGCATGCGCGATTTCCTTCAGTGCCGCGTTGAAGCCCTCATTCGGGGCCACGGTGCCCATATTGCCGGCAGAAGCCTCCGCAATGATGCAGGCAATCTGGCCCTCGTTCTCCGCAAAGGCCTCGCGCACCGCATCCAGATCGTTATAAGGAACGACGATGGTGTCCTTCGCCGTCGCCCCCGTAACGCCCGGCGAATCCGGCAGACCAAACGTCGCCACGCCCGAGCCCGCCGATGCCAACAGCGCATCCACGTGCCCGTGGTAGCACCCCTCAAACTTCAGCACCTTCGCGCGGCCCGTATAGCCGCGGGCCAAACGCACCGCCGACATGGTCGCCTCCGTGCCGGAGTTGACCATGCGCACCTTATCGGCCGCGGTGCGCTTGACGATTTCCTCCGCCAGCAGCGCCTCACCCTCCGTTGGCGTGCCAAAACTCAGCCCGCCGGTGGCAGCCTGCTGCACGGCTTCGACGATTTCCGGGTGCGCATTGCCGTGGATCATCGGGCCATAAGAGCTCACGAGGTCGACGTACTCATTACCGTCGACATCCCACAGGCGCGATCCCGCGCCCCGCTCAATCACGCGGGCTTGGCCACCCACGGAACCGAAAGCGCGCACCGGCGAGTTCACCCCGCCCGGGATCACTTTGGAGGAACGCTCGAACCACTGTTGCGACTGGGAAGTATTAGGCATGTCTGTCATTCTAGCGACTCGCGCGCCATACAAAAGTTTGACTGTGCATGTCGGCGTAATTCACAGCAACCCTCCAACGTTCCCTGAAGTTCCGTGATACGTCATAGAAACGGCATTCCCGCTGAGATGGCACACTAGGAAGGTATGAAGATTGCATTTTTAGGAACCGGACGCATGGGCACCGAGTTGGCCCGCCACCTACTAGCTGAACACGAGCTGACGGTGTGGAACCGCACCGCCGAGCGCGCGCAACCGCTCGTGGACGAGGGCGCGGCGCGCGCCGATACCCCCGCCGCCGCCATCGAGGGCGCCGAGGTCATCATCACCTCGCTCTTCGGCCCCGACCAGATCCGCGAGGTGGTCATCGAGCCACAGCTCATCCCCGAGGGCATTACCTGGATCGACACCACCACGGTCTCGCCTGACGATGCCCGCGAGTTCGCCGCCGCCGTCGACTCATACGTCCACTCCCCCGTCGTGGGTTCGCTGGGCCCGGCGCGGGAGGGCAACCTAGGCGTTTATGTCGGCACGCCCGACGATGACCGCCGCGAGGTCGCCCTCGGCCTTGCCGAGGCTTGGGCCGGCGAAGAAAAGCTGATTGGGGTGGAAACGGCGGCGACGGCGGCCATCGGCAAGCTGCTGGCTAACCTTGCCCTAGCCGTGACCGCCGAAGGCCTGCTGGAGGCCCTGCAGCTCGGTGAATCCGAGGGGCTCGATTCCGAGGTCATCCTGCAGATGCTCGACATCACCGGCTTGTCATTCATGTCGAATATGAAAGGCCCGTTCATCACCGGCGAGCGCAATACCGACCCGGGCGATTTCACCGTCGACGCCCTGGCCAAGGACGCCAAGCTCATGGAGAAGACCTCCGATAAGCCCCTGCCCGCCGTATCCGCCGCCATCGAGCGTTTCGCCGAGATGCAGGACATGGGCCACGGGAACCAGGACTTCTCGTCCATCTTCGTTTTCCGCAATAAGGGCTAGTTATTCACATGTCGCGTCAACGAACTACGGCTTTTTAGCGCTTTTGGGGAGAGTTATCCACAGGCCCCGCCCGCGCGCCGCGCTTTAGTTGCGCTATCACCTTAAGCTGCGGGGCATGACAGCACTTCAGGCATACCTCGCGGCTTTAGCGCCCGGCATCGACATCGTCGCCGGGTGCACTGGCATGTCCGCCCGCGAGCTGCGCGCGGCAGGTGCGCCGAACCGGACTGCGCGCACGCTGCTCACGCTTGCCGATGCCTTCTTCTCCCCCACCTCCTTTTCCCGGCAACAACGCCGCGCCGTGGCCGCCGCCCGCGAACGCGCCCACGCGCTGCCAACGCTCGAAGTCATCGAGCGCTACGCCACGCGCGCCAAGACCAAGCGCCAGGCGTGGCAGCTGCGGGTGGAGCTCTGCCGCACCGCCGCGGATACCGATGAGATGGAAAAGCTCGCGCGCAAGAAGCTGCGCGAGATCAATCCGCCTACCCCACCGCGCCCTGGGGTGCGTATTCGCCGCCGCAAGGACGCGCCGTGGACGCTCGCGATTACCGGGCCGTCCGCCCTCATCGCTGACTTAGAGTCCAACCTGGACGAGGATGCGCCTTTAGATTCCGTCGCAGGGCTTTTCTCCGGCTCCGCCGCCCCGCGACCCACAGTGACGACCAATGCGATCATCACGCTCGACGAGCTCGACCGCATCATCGATGGCCACGGCGAAGAAATCACCATCCAACTCACCAACGGCGCGCGGCTTACCGGCGCCGAATTGGTCGCGCGCACGCTTTCCGAGCGTGGCCTTATCACCCTCGTGCATCCCTTCGAGGGCGCGGTGAACCTCTACCGCACCGAGCGCATGGCCAACGAGAAGCAGCGGCTCATGGCCGCCGCCGAAAATCCCGTCTGCCCGTGGCCGCGATGCAATTATCCCGCGGATAAGTGCCAAATCCACCACCTGGAAGCCTGGCAACACGGCGGCGATACCAATATGTCCAACCTTGCAGCCTGCTGCCCGTACCACAACGGCGTCAACGACGACGACCCGAATGCGCCGCCGCGCCGCGGTCGCCTCGCCCGCAGACGCGGGCGGGTGGTGTGGCAACCACCATGGGCCGACGCCGTGCCCGGCCCCGGCGCCGAACCCTAGCACTCGCACCCAGCCCCGGCCCCGGCCGCTATTCCCGGCCGAGGATTAAGCCTGCGCGCATCCCAGGTATCCGCGTGCGTGCTAGGTTTCCGCACGCGCGGAATCGCCCACACCGCGCTTATTCAGGCAGCAGTAATTCTGCTGCCTGTTTAGGCATGCCCAAATCCGCCTCGCTGCTTATTCGAATCGCGTCGCGGTTCAGCCGAGCCACCGCCGGTGATTCTTAACAACCGGCAGCGTTAACCGCGGCTGGCGGCAACTGCTGGCGGCACTAGCTGCGGCCGACGCTGGCTTCCGGTGGTGCTAGCCACAGGTGACGCTAGGTTCTAGGCCTAGCTGCGGGGCGCAGGTGTGTGACTTAGCTGCTAGCGATGCGGGCTGCGGCAGCGCGCGCATCCGCGATGACCGCAGGCACACCCACGCCGCCGGCCCAGGCGCCCGTGACGTCGACGCCGGGGGACTGGGTCAAGGAATCGCGCACGGCTACCACGGTGTCGAGGTGGGTGGCATCGAAGCGCGGCAGGCCGCCGAACCAACGCTGGGTGAAGATTTCGGCGACGCCAGCCGCGCGGCCATCGAAGCCGGTCAGGTGCTGCAGGTCATCGAGGGCGTAGTCCACGAGGTCATCTTCTTCGGCGCGGACGATGGCGTCGTCGCCGAACCGGCCGAACGAGGCACGCACCAGCGCCCCGCCGCGCTCTGCTAGGTGCGGCCACTTGCGCGATGACAACGTGAATGCCTTTGCGTGCACGTCATCTTGGTCGGTGGCGACGAGGATGCCGGAGTTTTGCGGCAACGAGGTGCCGGAGGAATCGGTGTCGGAGTCGAATTTGAGGCCCACGACTGCCGATGCCGCCAGCTTCACTCCCTTCAACCGCGTCGCCGCATCCGGAGCCACGTTGGGCAGCAAGCGCGCGGCGGTCGGCGCCGGGGTAGCTACCAACACGCGGTCGAAGGGCGCAGTATCGCCCGGCGCGCCGGCCAGGCGGAACTTATCGCCCTCGCGCGTGATGTCAGAAATGAACGTGTCAACGAAAATCTTGGCGCGGGATTTTTCGGCCAGGGTCTCATAAAGTTCGGCGTAGCCGCCGCGGAAGGTCTGGAAAACGGGCCCGCCGGCGCTGGGGTTCTCTGCACGGGCTTCCTCGAGGGAGCGCACGGCCGCAGAGAGGGTGACGGGACCGGAGGCGGCAAGGGTATCGAGGGCATCGGCAAGCGTGGGGATGGTGGCGCGCAGGCCCAGGTCATCGGCGGTGCACGAGTACACCCCGCCCAGCAGCGCAGAAACCACGTGGTCCACCAGGTCCCCGCCGTATTGTTGACGCACCAACTCACCGACCGAGACGTCGCCGCCCACGGTCCACTCGAAGGGCTGCTCATTATCGATGCGCCGCACCGTGTCCTCCGAAACCAGGTGCGCAACGGGCTCGGAACGCGACGGAATGCCCATCACGCCGCCCTGCGGCAGGGACTTCAGCTCCCCGCTGTAGACCAGTGAGCGCAAACCTGACGGGTCAACTAAACTGCCGGCGAGGCCGAGGGTGTGGAAGAAGTCCACGGCATCGCGCCGACGGGCGAGGAAGGCCTCGGCACCCATGTCGGTGGGGCCGTCATTAAACGGCACGGAATACAGCTTGCCGCCAATGCGCCCGGAGGCCTCGAAAACCTCGACATCGTGATCGCGCAGTTCGTAGGCGGCGGTAAGGCCGGCGAGGCCGGCACCGATGATGGCAATACGCATTTAGCCCTCCTCGTGAATGATGGATACGGCGCGGGTGATGGCCTCCGCGTCGGTGGTGGGCAGCACCCCGTGCCCAAGGTTCCAGATGTGGGTGTCGATATCGCCGCGCTGCTGAGCGCGCTCAACCTCGCCGCGGATGGTGCGCACGGCCTGGCGCACGGCATCGTCGCCGGCAAAAAGCAGCGCCGGGTCAAGGTTGCCCTGCAGCACGCGGGAGCTCACGCGCTGGGCGGCGGCGTCCATGGCCACGCGGTAATCCACGCCCATGACCTCGGAGCCAGCCTCCGACATCGCCGCCAGCAGCTCGCCGGTTCCCACGCCGAAGTGGATACGCGGAATATCGACGCTGGCGAGGATTTCCTGCGAATACGGCAGCACGAACTCGCGGTAGTCGCGCTCGTTGAGGTAGCCGGCCCAGGAATCGAAAAGCTGCATGGCGTCGATGCCGGCATCAACCTGCACCCGCAGGAAATTAATGATGGTGGGCACGAGCCGGCGCATGAGCATGTGCCACGTCTCGGGCTCGGCGTGCATGAGCGCCTTGGTGCGCTCGTGGTTCTTGGAAGGACCGCCCTCGATAAGGTAGCTGGCCAGGGTAAATGGCGCGCCGACGAAGCCGATGAGCGCTTGGGTTTCGGTCAGCTCGCCGAGGATGCCCGCAATGCCTTTGGCAACTTCGGGCACGTCAGCTTCCAGAATAGGCAGCTTGCCGATGTCCCCCTTCTCCCTCACCGCCTTCTCCATCACCGGCCCGCGCCCAGGCACGATGTCAACGTTGACGCCGGCGGCCTTGAGCGGGACCACGATATCGGAAAAGAGAATGGCAGCGTCCACGTCGTGGCGGCGCACCGGCTGCAGGGTGATTTCTGCCAGGAGTTCCGGCATGAAGCAAGAATCCAGCATGCTGATGCCCTCGCGGGCGGCGCGGTATTCCGGCAGGGAGCGACCAGCTTGACGCATCAACCACACTGGCGGACGGGAGGGGGTGCGGCCGAGCGCGGCATCAATAATGGGGGCGCGGTTAAGTCGAGACATACTCCTCATTATGAATCAAAAGTTGGAGCAGGGGCTAATTTGCCGCGCCGCTGGCCGCGCGCTCCCGCCCCGCAAGCCAGGCGTCAGTCGCGCCCGTGGAGGCTGCGGTGGGCAATGAACCGGTTGGACTGCGGCCGGAAAAGCAGAACCATCGCGATAAGCAGCGTCACGGCGATAAGCAGCAGGCCGAGCCCGCCAATGCCAAGCGCCAGGGCTGCGATATTGAAAAAGAGGGCAATCGCGATGACAACTGAGATAATGCGGCGCGCCCACTTCGATCCGTTGGCGAGTTGTGCGGAAAAGAGCGCCAAAATGATCGCACCGATGATATTAAATACAGAGACGAATAGGCGGTTCGACCGCACATACTCCGCGATTCGCGAGTCCGAGGGCTCCATCTGCTCGCCGCCTCCGCCGAAGATGCCGACCATGCCGCTGACCAGCATGATGACGGCGGCGACAACGAGCACCCAATACGCCCACTGGAGCGGGCGCGGCCACACGGACAAGTCTTGATCCTGCGTGGTGTTTTGCACGGGACGGTTATAGTCGCGGGGCCCTGGTCGTTGATTTTTATCCGCAGGACCGTCGCTTCGACCGTCATCGCGCCGGCCGTGGCCGGGGAACATGCTGGTCATCGGTTGTCCTTGTGGTCATCGCCCCTGTTTTGGGCACCGTAATTCCGCGAAGGTTGATTGCGACCGCCTTTATCTTTGGGGTCCTTTTGCTTGGTGTCCTTCTCTTTGGCGTCTTTTTCTTTGGCTTCCTGCTTTTCGCGCTTCTCGCGCTCTTTATCGCGGCGCGCCTGCTCGAGTTCTTTTTCCAGCTCGCGCATTTGCTCGAGCTCGCCGGTGTAGTCGAGGGTGTCGGGCTTAACGGAGAAGATGAGCCCCAATACGGCGGCGACGCCAACCAGGATTTGCACCATGCCGTCGGCGGCAAAGAGCCAGTCGGGGACATCGGCACCCGCGGGCGTGACCATGAAGGTGAGCAGGATGCGGAAACCGAAGTAGATGGAAAAGGCGAACCAGATGCGGCGCGAGGTGCCCGCGCGTTTTGATGGCCCTGCCAGCGACTTCAGCAAAAACAGCAGCAGCACCAGCACGCCGATGGCAATGGCAGCCGACAGCGCCACCGACCCATAGGCGGCCATTTCAATAAAGGAGTCCGAAACTTCTTCGCCGTCTTCGCCACCCGAGGTGCTGTCGACCATCTGCTTGGCCTGTGCCATGAGCACATCGTGGTTGAGCAGGGTCAGCACCACATTGAGGATTTGGTGGACGGTCTCGCCGGCGACGACGCCCAGCCAGAGCCACAGCATGTAGACCACGGTCTCGGGGCGCTTGGAACCGCCCTGCGAGCCCTTGCCGCGCTGACCGCGCGGGCCATGCGGGGCGCCGCCCTGCGGCGACCCGGGCCCCGGTTCAGGACGCGATTCTCGTTGTGGCTCTCGCTGCTTATCGCGCTGGGGCCCCTGCTGGCCGCGCGGGTCACCTGCCTGCGGGTCGCTGGGCTGCGGCTCCTGCTGACCGTGCGGGTCGCCAGCCTGAGGCGACCCGGGCTGCGGCGGCTCGGGGCGCGGCGACGCGGGCGGCGGCGTCGGACGAGAAGAAGGCTGTGTCACAAGAATCCTTTACTTGAGCAGGCGTGCGGCTTCGGTGGCGAAGTACGTCAGGATCTGGTCGGCGCCGGCGCGCTTGAAGGCGGTGAGAGACTCGAGCATGATGGCCTCGCCATCGACCCAGCCGTTGGCGGCGCCGGCCTTGATCATCGCGTACTCGCCGGAGACTTGGTACACGGCGACGGGCACCGAGGAGGTCTCCGCGATTGCGGACAAGACATCCAAGTACGGCAGGCCCGGCTTGACCATCACGAAGTCGGCGCCTTCCTCGATATCGAGCTCGGCCTCCAGCAGGGATTCGCGGAAGTTGCGCGGATCCTGCTGGTAGGTGCGGCGGTCGCCCTCTAGGGAGGAGCCGACGGCGTCACGGAAGGGGCCGAAGAAGGCGGAGGCGTATTTCGCGGAGTAGGCCATGATGGATACGTCATCGCGCCCGGCTTCATCGAGATCGGCGCGGATGGCGGCAACCTGGCCGTCCATCATGCCAGACGGCGAAATGATCTGCGCGCCGGCTTCGGCCTGGGAGCGGGCCATTTTTTGGTAGAGCTGGACGGATTCATCGTTAAGCACGCGGCCCTGGTCATCCAGGACGCCGCAGTGCCCGTGCGAGGTGAACTCGTCGAGGCAGGTATCGGCCATGATGATGAGGTCATCGCCAAATTCCTCGCGCAGGGCGGCGATGCCGCGGTTCAAAATGCCGTCTGGGTTCCAGGCCACGGAGCCGGTGGCGTCCTTGTCCTTATCTAGCGGAACGCCGAATAGGTCCACGCAGGTAACGCCGGCCTCGAGGGCCTCCTCAGTCGCGCGGCGCAGCGAATCAAAGGAGTGCTGGTACACGCCGGGCATGGAGGAAATCTCATTCGGCTCATCGAGGCCGTCTGCGATGAACATCGGCAGAATTAAGTCCGATGGGCGCAGCGTGGTTTCGGCCACGAGGTTGCGCATCTGCGGCGTGGAGCGCAGGCGGCGGGGGCGGCGGGCAGGAAATGAGCTCATTGGGTACTCCTTAGAGCGAGACTAAAAACTTATGCCTTCTCGACCTTAGTAGTCTTCTTGCGCGCGCGACGTTTCTTGCGGGGCGCGGGAAGGTTACCGGCGGCGCGAAGGGCGGCGACGTGGCTGGCGAGGGCATCGACAAGCGCGGGCACGTCCGCAACATCCGGCACGACATCGACGCGCAGGCCCAGCTCTTCTGCTGCTGCGCTTGCCGATGGCCCGATGCACGCAATGATCGTCCGCTGGTGCGGCTTGCCGGCAATGCCCACTAGGTTGCGCACGGTGGATCCGGAGGTAAAGGCCACAGCATCGAAGCCACCGGTCTTGATCATGTCGCGGATTTCGGCCGAGGGCGGGGCCGCGCGCACGGTGCGGTAGGCCACGACGTCATCGACGTCCCACTGGAGGGCCTGGAGGCCATCGACAAGCGTATCGGCGGCGATATCTGTGCGCGGCAGGAGCACGCGGCTGACGGCGTCGATGTCTTCGACGTAATTGGGAAAGACCTCGAGCAGCCCCTCGGCGTTTTGCTTCTTCTTGTGCGGCAAAAGCTCCGGCACCATGCCCTTGGCGCGGATGGCATCGGCGGTCTTGGTGCCCACGGCGGCAAGATGCACGCCGGCAAAATCGCGCGCGTCCAGGCCGAGCTGGGAAATCTTATCCCACACGGCGGTCACGGCGTTGACGGAGGTAAAGACGATCCACTTGTAGCGGCCCTCGACGATGCCCTTGATGGCGCGGTCCATCTGCGCCGGGTTGCGCGGCGGCTCGATGGAAATCGTCGGCACGTTCTGCGGGATGGCGCCGTAGCCGGCCAGGCGCGCGGACATGGGCCCGGCCTGTTCCTTGGTGCGCGGCACCAGCACGCGCCAGCCGTAGAGCGGGCGGTTTTCCCACCACGAGTACTTGGTGCGGTCATCGATGCTGCGGCCAAGCGTGACCACCAACGGGCCGGACAAATCCGCGTCCAGCTTGGCGATGGTCCCCAGCGTCGTCTCGTACGTGCGCTGCAGGCGCGTGGTGCCGTGGACGGTCACGAAAGCCTCGGTTTCCGCCGGCATGCCGCGCTGCTGCAGCTCGGTGGAAATCTCCGCCAAATCTTCCTTGGTGGCCTGCAAGACGATGGGCTGGGTGGCATTGGCGAGCGCGTCCCAGTCGGCGCCATCGGTGACATCGGCTTCGGTGTACGTCGATCCGAGCGCCAGCCCGGCAAAGGACGGCACAGTTGAGGGCAGGGACATGCCCGGCACGACCTGGAATTCCAGGCCGGCGGAGGCCACGGCGTTGATCTCGGTCTTGATGGATTCGCGGTTGAGCGGGTTGCCGGTCACGAGGCGGATGACGTCCTCGCCATCGGCCTCCGCAAGGCACTCGCGCAGCTGGCTTACGATGTCCTCGCCCGGTGTATAGAGCACCGCGGCGGTCGGTGCCGGCGGGCGGGGCGGCTTGCGGCGCGCGCCCTTGGCCTTGGCATCTGCGCACATCTGCGCGTATTCCTCTTCCGCGGCATCCAGCAGCTCTTGCGGGACGGGCAGCGCGGTGGCGACTGCATCGCGCACGCCCTGCATGACCTGCGGATCGGCCACGGCGATAGCGTTATTGGCCAGAACTTCGCGGGCGCGGACGGTCAGCAGGTCTGGGTTTCCCGGACCAGCGCCCACGAAGACGATCTTGCCCAACTGGGTGTCTGACACAGCATTGCTCATAAAGTTCTTTTCTAGATCTGGGCCCGCGGCACCGCACACGGACATGATCGCCTGCAGTGTTTCTCCCCGCGCCGTCGGTGGGTATCAAGGTCATAACGGCCAAAATCCCAGGCGCTACGTCCTGGGATGCCCTTAAAGGGGGCCGGGTATCATTGCAAAAAATGATCTATGGTATCTACACCATAAATTATTAGCGCTTAAAGTAGAAATTACTGACCTAGCAGATCGGCCGCGCCTTGGGCGAAAAGCTCATCAGAGACCCGCGCGCCCAACTCCGCAGCTTCCGCCGCGGTGCCAGAGGCGGTGGCGGTCAATTGGCGGGAACCGTCCAGCGCAAAGACGCCACCGCGCACCGTCAATTGATCGCCGTTCCAGCGGGACGTAGCGGCCACGGGCGCGGTGCAGCCGGCCTCGAGCCGGGCGAGAACGGCGCGCTCGGCGAGGGCAGCGGAGGTGGCTTGATCATCAACAACGGCGTCTAATGCCGCGGCCGCCTCAGTGCCAGCGACGGCCTCGATGGCCAGTGCACCCTGGGCTGGGGCGGGCATGAATAATTCTGGATCGAAGATATCGCTCGCCCGGTCCTCGTAGCCGCCGCGCAGCAAGCCAGCATAGGCCAGCACCACGGCATCGAGCTCGCCGTCGGTCACCTTGGACATGCGCGTATCGATATTGCCGCGCAGCGGGCGGATATCCAGGTCCGGGCGCAGGGCGGCCAGCTGGGAGATGCGGCGCGGCGCTGAGGTTCCCACCCGCGCGCCTTCCGGCAGCTGCATCAAGGTCATCCCGTCACGGGCGACCAGCACCTCGCGGCTGTCCTGGCGCTGCGGAATGACCAAGCGGAAGCGGTCATCCTCGGCCGTGGGAAGGTCCTTGAAAGAGTGCACGGCGATATCGCATTCGCCGCGGTACAGCGCCTCACGCAGCGCCTGGGTGAATACGCCCACGCCGATGCGCTCGACCGGGGCCATATTGGTATCGCCCGCGGTGGTGACGATGTGGAGCTCGGAATCGAATCCGGCATCGATAAGCCAGTCGCGGACGTGTCCTGCCTGGGTGGTGGCGAGCTTGGAGCCTCGGGTACCAATCTGGAACATTTACGCCTCCTTGTTCAGCGTGGGCAATTCATTGACGGCCACGGCAACGCCGGAGCCTTCCAGCTGCAGGCCAAAGAGTTCCTGCAGGGCATTTTCGCTGCTAAAGCTGCTATCCGATGCCGCCAGCTTCTTCGCCCGCACCGTCGGTTCATGCAGCAGCTTGTCGGCGACGCGCTTGAGGGCACCTTGGACATCGGCAAGCTGCTTGCCCTCTAGCTCCGGGTGCTTTTGCTGCAGGCGGGCCGCCTCACACTCCACGAGGTCCGCCGCGCGGCGGTGCAGGGCGCTAACAGCCGGTGCCACATCGCGCACGCGCTGGGCGGAGGTATAGGCGGCAAGCTCCTCGTCCACAATGGTGCGAGCCTGCTCGTGCGGGTCCGTGCCGGCCGCGACATCGGTGGCTGCCGCAGACAGGGACTTGCTGAGGCGCTCGATATTCACCAGGTCCACGTCATCGATTTTCGTTGCTGCGTCATCGATATCGCGTGGGAGGGAAAGATCAATGAGCATCAACGGGTGCGCGGGCGGAATGTCGGACGCGGTGATGGTAAAGCCCTCGGCGCCGGTGGCGGAGATGGCGAGGTCGACATCGGCAAGCGCGGCGGCGCGATCCTCAAAATCCACCACGCGGGTGTGGACCCCGGCCTCCTCAGCGTGGCCGGCAAGGCGCTCGGCGCGCTCGCGGGTGCGGTTGGCAATCACCAGCTCGCCGATGCCCAGCCGGCCTGCGTGGGTGGCCGCGAGCGAGGCCATCGCCCCGGCGCCCAGCACGAGCGCGGACTTGCCCTGCAGGTCCTCCGTATTAAGGCGCTGCAGCGCCTGGTCAAAGGCGAAAGTCACCATCGAGACGCCGGCCTTGTCGATTTCCGTTTCCGAGTGCACGCGCTTGCCGGCACGCAGCGCGGACTGCGCCAAAGCGTGGATGCGTGGGCCGACCGTGCCCTGCTCGGAGGCGGACTGGTAGGCGGAACGCACCTGGCCGATGATCTGCTGCTCGCCCACCACCATCGAATCCAGGCCGGAGGTAACGGACATGAGGTGTTCCGCGGCAGCATCGGCATAGCGCACGTAGAGGTAATTGCGCAGCTCTTCCTCATCGACGTGGGAGACATCCTTGAGCACCCGGATGACGTCCTGCACTCCGGTGTGGAAGGAATTGGTCACCGTATAGACCTCAAGGCGGTTGCACGTGGAAATGATCATCGCCTCAGTAAGGGACTCGGCGTCAACCAACTGCCCGCAGGCGGAATGCTGCACCACATCGTCCATGCTCAATTTTTCCAGCAACGCCACGGGTGCCGATTGGTGGGACATTCCCACTACAAGCACGCTCATGCTCCACACTCCTCAACCTTTTGATTGACCGCAATGGTTCCAAAGACTACCCCGCATGGGCGCGGAACCCGAATCGTCAGCGCAGCTCCGCGGCCAACTCTTCGTTATCAACTTCCCAGCAGGCGAATTCTTCTCCGTCTATCACTACAACGGGAACGCGGTCACCGAATTCCATCTCGAGCTCGCGGCTATCTTCCACGTTGCGCACTTCAAGCTGGGCACCGGCCGCCTGGATAACGGGGGTAATCTGCTCTTTTACCCGTTTACAGGAACCGCAGGTGGGGCGCACCATGAGCTCGACTACATGCTGGGACATAGGGGCGGGATTCTCCTCATAAGGACGCAGACAGGGGAAACGTTTACTATGGACATGTTAGTCCACCCCGCGTTTGCGAAAGCTGTTTATCCCACTCGTGTCCGCTATACCTCCCCCCGGATTCCCCGAATCTCCCCGCGACTTTTTGGCCAATTGGACGGCCTCGCGCGGTAATCTGCGCAACTTCTTAGAAAATCAGGCGCTGGCCCCCTTGGGCGAGGAAGAACAGCGCGCCGCAGGTGAAGCGGCCGCTGCCGCAGCTTTGGAGGAGTTTGGGCTCGAGCTCGAGGACTTCGCCTCCGGCATCGCCTCCGTCTCCGGTTCTTATGACGCCGCAGGTTCCCAGCGCATTACGGACCAGGATCCGGACGTCCCCGTCGATGTCGGCGCCGCCGCCTTTTTCGACGTAGACAATACCCTCGTTCAGGGTTCCTCCTTGGTGGAATTCGGCTTTGGGCTCGCCCGTCGGCGCTATATCCGCATCTCTGAGATACTCCCAGTGGCCTGGAAACAACTAAAATTCCGCCTCTCTGGCGCGGAGAATGCAAAAGACGTTGCCGATGGCCGCGCGCAGGCGTTGGAGTTTGTCAAAGGCCGCAGCGTGGACGAGCTCATCAATCTCTGCGAGGAAATCGTCGAAGCCTCGCTCGCCCGCCGCGCGTACCCCGGCACCACGCAGCTCGCTGAGATGCACCTGGCCGCCGGCCAACAGGTGTGGCTGGTTACCGCTACCCCAGTCCAGCTCGCGCAGGTCTTGGCGCGTCGCTTCGGTTTTACCGGCGCCCTCGGTACCGTCGCGGAGGTAGAAGACGGCAAATTCACCGGCCGCTTGGTGGGCGATATCCTCCACGGCCCAGGCAAGAAGCACGCCGTGGCCGCCCTCGCTACCATCGAGGGCCTCGATTTGGATCGGTGTACCGCCTACTCCGACTCCGCCAATGACATACCCATGCTCACCATGGTGGGCACCCCCGTGGCCATCAACCCGGACCGCAAGCTGCGCCGCATCGCAGAGGAGCGCGGCTGGATCGTCCGCGACTACCGCTCCATCCGCCGCGCCATCCGCGCCTTTGGCCTCCCAGCGCTTGTCACGGCCGCCTTTTCCTATGGCGGCTGGCGCTATTTCCGGAAGTAACGGCTTTCGGGGCGGAGCGCTCTCCGCATAGGCGCAGCTCCGTTCCTAAAACCAGAAAACCTCCGCCGCCGCGCTAAAGCGCGGTGCGGAGGAATCCTGGGCGGTTGGGTTTACTTACCCAACTTACGACGCTGCACGCGGGTGCGGCGCAGCATCTTGCGGTGCTTCTTCTTGGACATGCGCTTGCGGCGCTTCTTGATGACAGAACCCATAACAGGCGTCCTCACTTTCTTTTAGTACGTACTGTGAACCTGCCGGCGCCTGAAACGACAAAGGTGCACTCTTTGCCACCTTGGCCGCACATATGCGGGCCATCACGGCGTGCCGACACGAATGCGATCTATCCTACCTAGTCCCCAGCGCGTCTCCAAAAGTGACCCCAGCGAGGACCCGCGGAAAAGGAGCGCGCGGTAAAACGAGACAGCGCCCACCACCGCTGACCAAAAGTGGCCAACAGAAGTGGGCGCTGCCTTGAAGGCGCGAGACCCTACGCTCCGTAAACGGATGCCTCGAGGTACTCGTTGACGGCAGACTCGTGAACGCGGAAAGAGCGTCCGACGCGGACTGCCGGCATTTCGCCTGCGTGAACCAAACGGTAGACAGTCATCTTGGAGACGCGCATGATTTCGGCGACCTCCGCGATCGTCAGAAAGGTTCCTTTTTCTTCATTTGCCATAATTATCTAACCCTTCAGCTCGTTACGCGCTGTAGGCTTCCCCTCCCACAGGACTTCACGCACGTGCTCGTTCCAGCCTATCGTGAAACATGTGACTAATGCGACCCAAGTGCCAAATTTTTTCACAGCAGTTGTTCAGTTCACCGCCAAAAGCGCTGCGTAACAACCGCCTCATGGCTCCCGTATGGTCCCCCGCGTGGCAAGAGGTAATACACCCCCACCGCGGGGAACGGGCCGCATTAGGCGGGCTCCTAGCCCAGTTCCTTGGCCTTATCGGAGCATGCCTCGGCGGCGCGGTAGAAGGCGCCACGCAATCCGGACTCTTCCAGCTCGCGCACGGCCGCAGCGGTGGTGCCGCCTGGCGAGGTTACGCCTGCGCGCAGCTGCGTCGCCGAGCGGCCTGAGTTGGCCAGCATATCGCCGGCGCCGGCAGCCGCCTGTGCGGCGAGCTTTTCGGCGATATCGCGGGGTAGGCCGAGCTGCACTCCGGCATCGACAAGCGCCTCCGCCACGAGGAAGAAGTAGGCCGGGGAAGAACCAGCCAGCGCGGTGGCGGCGTCGATGTTCTTTTCCGGAATGACCGCGACCTCACCGACTGCCTCGAGCAGCTCCGTGACACCGTTCATCTGTGCCTCGGTCACGTGCTCACCGGCAGCACAGGTGCACATGCCGCGGCGCACCAGCATCGGCGTATTGGGCATGACGCGCACGACCGGCACGCCCTCGCCCGCGGCGGCCTGCAAGGCCTCCAGGGTCAGCCCAGCGGCCATAGAGACCACCACGGCGTCCTTGGCCGGGTTAATCTCACTCAGCAGGTCCAGGATGGCATAAGGCTTGACGGACGCGAAGATATAATCCGCGCCGTCGACCGCCGCGGCATTATCCGCCGAGACGTTAACGCCATAGTTGCTCTTGAGTTCTTCACCGCGGGAGGCGGTGCGGTTGGTCACCGTGATATCGGAAGCATTAAAACCCGATTCCACAAGACCCGAGGTCAAAGCCTCACCGATTTGTCCTCCACCTAAAATTGCAATCTTTGTCATAGTCTCCACCATGCCAAAAATAACGACACCCGGCTACCTCCATCTAGGAAGCAGCCGGGTGGTTCTCAGCCAGTCGCTGGTTTAAAGCATAACCAAAAGCAGTGGCCCAAAGGTCAATATGAGGCCGGTAATGCCCGCAAGGGACATGGAGAAGCCATCTCGGGCGGTGCGCAGCGCATGCGTAACGCCGGCCATAATTGCGGTCACGCAGAGCGCCAAGATGGCCACGACGACGCGCGGGAAGTTATCCCAAAGCACTTCAAAGCCCTTGAAGATGACGACCGCCAAGACGATCCCCACAACCACCATGATGACGATGGACATGGGGTTGAGCTTCTCGTGCTCTTCGGTGACTTCCTCGTCCCGCACCTGGGACAGCTCGCCGGTATCGTCGGATTTCTTCGCGGTCGCCGCAGGCTTCTGCGTTGGCGCGGCAGACTTGCCCTTGGTTCCAGCGTCCTTGGTGTCCTTAGCATCCTTGGCGCCTGCTGAGTTCTTCGCGTCGGCCTTCGCTCCCGCTGCGCTCGCTGCAGCAGCACCTGCACCGGCGGCAGCGCCAGCTGCTCCCGCCTTTTCCTTGGCGCTGGATTCAGCGGCGTCAGCAGCGTCCTTGCGCTTGTCCTGCGAGGACTGCGACTTATCGATGCGCTGCATCACCGCAGTGTCATCCGCGGACGGCTGATGAGACTTCTTCTCAGCGTCCTTAGCGCTCGCCTTGTCCTCTGGCTCCGACTGCGCAGGCTTCTTTGCCGCCTGCGCGTTTGCCTTCTGTCCTGGGGCAGGCTTGGCCGTCGGCCGCGAGGCAGACCCCGCCGCTGGCTTGGGAGAAGCGGTCGGCTCACTCGGCTTCCCGTTCTGCTTCGGGGCCGGGGACGCGGTGGGGGTACCAGCGGAAGGCTTCTCGGCGGCCGGCTTAGGGGAAGTGGATTTAGGCTGGGATAGCTTTTGCGCAGGCTTGGAACCGGTCGGCTTCGCCGTGGAATCGCTCGCCTGCTGAGCCTTATCCTGTCCGGATTGTTCGTCCTTGGACTTCGGCGCGCGGATGACAGGGGCGTCATCATCGATGGATACGTTGGTGTGCTTCGCCTCAGGCGGGGTGGACTTTACCTTCTTCAGGCTACCGGTGAGCTCGGCAACGGATACGCCGCCTTCATCGAGGCTGCGCCGACGGCGGCGAGAGGTCTTCTCGTCCTTATCCGTGCGGTCCTTCTTATTGCGAGCCAGCAGCTCGGCCACGGTCAACTGTTTTTCGTCAGCCATGATCTCTTCCTATTCCAATCCCTTGTCGGTCCGGCGCAAAATAACACCTTCGCGCAGCGCCCATGGGCAGATTTCCAACTTCTCGATTCCCAGAGCTCGCATGCTTGCCTCGGCAACCAAAGCGCCGGCGACGATTTGGTGCGATCGGTTCGAACTTACACCCTCAAGGTCCGCTCTGTCTGCTGCAGTCATGCGCGTGATGAATGAAATCAACTGGCGCAGGCCCGGCGCGGTCAATGTGCGCTTGACGTATGGCCCTGCAGACGAGGGTGCCGCGCCGGTAAGGCGCGAGAGGGTACGGAAGGTTTTCGAGGTACCCACGGCCAGGCCGGCAGGACCCATCGCCTTCATCTGCGTGACGGCATCCTCGAGCTCCGCATCGATGAAATCGCGCAGCGCACTGACCTTCTTTTTCTCCGGCGGATCGGTATCGAACCAGTTGTGGGTCAGCCGCCCTGCGCCCAGATCGAGCGAGAAAGCCAGGTCAGGGTGTTCATCGGTACCGGTGGATAGCTCTAGGGAGCCACCGCCGATGTCCAAGTTGGTGATGCGCCCGGCGGACCAGCCGTACCAGCGGCGGGCAGCGAGGAAGGTAAGCTGTGCTTCCTCCACGCCCGAGAGGATCTGCAGGCGCACGCCGGTCTGCTTTTCCACCTCATCGAGTACCTCTTCAGAGTTAGGGGCAGAGCGGACCGCGGAGGTCGCGAAGGCGATGAATTCGGAGCACCCGAGTTTGTCACCCAGCTCACTTGCCTCACCCACGGCGGAAACGAGCTTTTTCAGGCCCTTTTCGTGGATGTTTCCCTTCTTATCCAGCTGTTCTACCAGCCGGAGTGGGGTCTTCCAATCGCTCATCGGAGTAGGCCGTCCCCCCATTGCGGCATCGACCGCAACGAGGTGGACGGTATTACTTCCGACGTCTAATACACCTAATCGCACACCCATAGCGTAGTAGGTCTACCGTGGTTAGGTGTGAATCGCCCAAAATCTGACACCGTTTACCTAGGTTTTCCCGCGAGCTCGCCAGCGGCGGCATCGATTAAAGCCGGGCACGAAGAGGCCCCAGATTTTCCGCGGGAGTGGTTCGAATTTACCAACCCAAACGACCCTTACCACGTCTTTTCCATCGATCTGACGTGGGTGGAATCGCACTACAGCTGCCAATTTGGCACGTCGGCGTGCAGGGGCATCGACAAGAGCCAGCCCGATGTGGGCTGCTGCGTGCACGGTGCATATATGGCCGATGAACAAGACCGGGACCAGCTTTACGATGCCGTCTCCCGCATGCCCGCGCGCTACTGGCAGCTGCGCCCAGCGGGGGTAGATGAGTTCCTGGCGCAAGAAAATACCGATGAGTTAGAGCCCTGGCTGGAATGGGACGAGCTCGATGGCGAGGACGGTAAGCCCGAACCGGCGCTGAAAACCCCCATCGTGGATGGCGCCTGCATCTTTGCCAATCGCGCCGGCTGGGAAACGGGGACTGGCTGCGCGCTGCACCAGTGGGCTGTAGATAGCGGCGAGGAGCTGACGGTGGTCAAGCCGGAAGTATGCTGGCAGCTGCCACTGCGGCGCTATGAGGACTACGAGGAGCGCCCCGACGGGCAGGAGATTTTACGCACCACCATCGGCGAATATGACCGCCGCGGTTGGGGCAATGGCGGCGAAGACTTTGATTGGTACTGCTCTACCGATAGCGCCTGCCACGCCAATCCGCTGCCAATGTGGCAATCGCACGAAGACGAGCTCGTCGCGCTCATGGGGCGCGAAAGCTACGATATTTTGGCCGCACAGTGCCAGGCCCGCGCAGAAGCCGCCGAGCACGGCGTACAGC
Source organism: Corynebacterium sp. KPL1814 (assembly GCF_000478175.1). Taxonomy (GTDB): domain Bacteria; phylum Actinomycetota; class Actinomycetes; order Mycobacteriales; family Mycobacteriaceae; genus Corynebacterium. The sequence goes on along the minus strand of NZ_KI515776.1, from coordinate 380,508 downwards.
TCACCCAGCACCCAGCCAGCATCAAGGCCGGCTGGTATTAGAGTTTTGGCCGGCGCGCGAGCGCTGGCCGGTGCTAGAGCTCGAATTTATAGCCCAGCCCGCGCACCGTCACCAGGTGCTTCGGGCGGGAGGGGTGCTCCTCAATCTTGGTGCGCAGGCGCTTGATGTGCACGTCTAGCGTCTTAGTATCACCCACGTAATCCGCACCCCAAATGCGATCGATGAGCTGGCCGCGGGTCAGCACGCGCCCGGCATTGCGCAGGAGGTATTCCAGCAGGTCAAACTCCTTGAGTGGCATGGCCACCGGCTCGTCTGCCACGGTGACGATGTGGCGCTCCACATCCATTTTCACGCGGCCGCCGGACAGGATCTGCTCGTCTTCTACCTCGCTGCTCTCCGCGGCATCCGCGCGGGAGGACCGATCGTTGCCGCGGCGTAGCACGGCGCGGATGCGGGCGATGAGCTCGCGGGAGGAATACGGTTTGGTGACGTAATCATCCGCGCCCAGCTCTAGGCCCACGACCTTGTCGATTTCCGCATCGCGCGCGGTGACCATGATGACCGGCACGGAGGAGGTGGCGCGCAGCTGCTTGCACACGTCGGTGCCAGACATGCCGGGCAGCATGAGATCAAGCAGCACGATGTCGATGTCATTTTCGGCGAATTTCTCCAGCGCGGATGGGCCATCGAGGGCGATAATCGGCTCGAAACCTTCCTTGCGGAGTAAGAATGCCAGCGGATCGGCCAGCGACTCTTCATCTTCCACGATGAGAATGGTGGTCATTGTGCTTTATCCTTTCGACGTGCTGCAACGCGTGCTACTGCACGCTGAAGCCCAGGAGCCGCCGCATCGACGGATTCCTTGTCTTCATTATCCTGCAAGTCAGCCTCGTGCGCTGGCTTCTTTTCCTTATATAGGGGCAACTCGATGGTGAAAGTAGAGCCCGTGCCCGGGCGCGACCACAGCTTGATATTGCCCCCGTGGTTGGCCACCACGTGTTTGACAATTGCTAATCCTAGGCCAGTGCCTCCCGTCTGCCGCGACCGGGCTTGGTCAACGCGGAAAAAGCGCTCGAAGACGCGCTTTTGATGCTCCGGCGGGATGCCTATGCCGCGGTCCGTTACCCGGATAAGCACGACGTCATCCCCCACCACTTTCTGCGAGACGGAGACCGGCAATTCCTCCGGCGAATAATTAATCGCGTTGGAAATGAGGTTGGATAGTGCCGTTACCAAAAGGGAACGGTCGCCGTTGACCTGCACGCCTTCTGAAGGCCCTTGGGTCAATTTAATGGAGTGCGCGTCTGCTGCGAGCTGGTTGCGCGAAATAGCCTCGCCAATGAGATCGTCTACGTAGAGCGGTTCCATCTCCGGTAGCGCTTCGGCACCCTGCAGCTTGGACAGGGAGATGAGCTCGCTGACCATATCCGCCATGCGGTTGGCCTCTTTTTGCACTTTGGTACCGAAGTACTTCACGTGCTCTGGATCCTCTGGATCCTGGAGCAGGGCCTCTGCCAGCAGCGCGATGCCACCCACCGGGGTTTTCAGCTCGTGGGAGACGTTGGCCACGAAATCGCGGCGCGCGGATTCCATGCGCACGTTTTCGCTCTCATCGGTGCCGTAGATGATGATAAAGCGGCTATCGTTCAGCGTCAGCGGCTTGATAACGGCCTTGATCTGCGTGACGCGGTGCCCGGTGCGGCGCTTAGGGATGGCCAGGTCCACGGTGCGGGTTTCCTTATCCTCAAAGACCTGCTCCGCGGTCTTCCAAATCTCCGGATTGACGGCGCGATCGTGGACCACGGACATCTCGTGCGCCGCGGGATTGGACAGGATGATTTCCTGATTTCTATCGAGCACCGTCAGCGCCGTGGGAGAGCCTTGAACCGCAAGATGCAGGCCTTGGCTCACGGTAGTGACCTGGTTTGCCTGGGCATCGCTGGCGCGATGGCGGCGTGCCATGCGCTCGCGCACCCGGGAAATTAATGGCAGCGCCACCGCGCAGGCGAGCACCCCCGCGAGAAAGACAAAAATTAATTCCACGTCTTTAAGCCTAACCATTAGAAAGTCCCCAGGGAGCACCTCCCCAGGGACTTATATGCAGCGGTAGGTTACTTGCCACCCTGCGCGGCGACGGCAGCGGCCCCGGCCTCGGCGGCCTCTGGGTCTAGGTAGGTGCCGCCCTCGTTGACCACGGAGCCATCCTCCGCAATCTCGTAGACCAGCGGGATACCGGTCGGAATATTCAGCCCTGCGATGTCATCATCGGAAATGCCATCGAGGTGCTTGACCAACGCGCGCAGGGAGTTGCCGTGCGCTGCGATCATGACGGACTCGCCCTTCTTGGCCCGCGGCAGGATCTCTTCCTCGAAGTAGGGCACGAAGCGCTCGACAACGTCCTTCAGGCACTCCGTCTGTGGGACCTTGTCCAAGTCCGCGTAGCGGGGGTCGTTGGCCTGGGAGTACTCGGCGTCATCGGCAAGCTCGGGCGGGCGCGTGTCATAGGAACGGCGCCATGCCATGAACTGGTCCTCGCCATATTCTTCCTTGGTTTCGGCCTTGTTCAGGCCCTGCAGCGCACCGTAGTGGCGCTCATTGAGGCGCCAGTTGCGGATGACCGGGATCCAGTGGCGGTCGGCTGCGTCCAGCGCGATATTGGCGGTGCGGATGGCGCGGCGCAGCAACGAGGTGTACAGCACGTTGGGCAGGATGCCTTCGTGCGCGAGCAGCTCGCCGCCGCGCTTGGCCTCTGCCTCGCCCTTTTCTGTCAGATCAACATCGACCCAACCGGTAAATTGGTTGGATTCATTCCAGGTGGATTGGCCGTGACGAAGAAGAATCAGTTTTCCGTTAGTCATGCCTCCAGCATGCCACGAAACCGCCCGGCGCGTCAGTGAAGCTAATCTCCCATCGCCCGGCGTTGGTGGCAGTCAGGCACGGGAATCTGCTGGGCTTCGGCATAAATCTCCGTCAACTCTCGGGCCGTGTTGGTCCAGCTAAAGCGCGCGGCATGCGCGACGGCGGCCTCGCCCATGGCGATGCGCCGGGCGTCATCATCAAGCAGCTGGCTCAAGGAATCCGCCCACTCCTGCGGGTCGTGGGACGGTACCAGCAGGCCGGTCTCACCATCGACGACGGCGATGGGCAACCCACCCACGGCCGCAGCGACGACCGGCGTGCCAGAAGCCTGGGCCTCGAGCGCCACCAGGCCAAAGGACTCGTTGTAGCTGGGCACCGCCACAATATCGGCGGCGCGGTACACGCCCACCAGCTCTTCGGGCGGGCGGGGGCCTAAAAAGCGCACGCGCTTTTCGACGCCCAACTCCCGCGCCAGTTCCCTATACGCCTCCGGTGAGGCATTGGCTCCAGATGGTCCACCGCAGATGAGCACCCGAAAATCGCGGGTGGGCTCACGGCGGCAGAGCTCCGCGGCGGTGCGGATGAGCACCTCCGGCCCCTTGAATTTCTGCAGGCGCCCCACAAAGGCCACGACCTTGGTATGCAGCGGGATGCCTAGCTCGCGGCGGGAGCGCTCCGTGTTGCGGTCGGTACCAGGGGTGAAAAGTCCCACGTCGGCACCCGGGGAGACCACGCGAATGATATCGCGCTCGGCATCGTAGTGCTCGGCCAAGTCGCGGGCTTCTTGATCGGTATTGACCACGAGGAGGTCTGCATTGTCCACTAATTGCTGTTCGCAGATGCGCCGCGCCTCTGATTCCACTGTGTCCTCGGCGGTGCGGTAGGCGTTTTTCACCGCGGCCAAAGTGTGGGCGGTGTGGACGAGGGGGATGCCCCACAGATCCCGCAGCAGCCACCCCACTTGGCCAGAAAGCCAATAGTGGGAATGAATAAGGTCATATTTTTTACCCTGCCACTTGGCAAATTGCACCACGCCGCCGGAAAAAGCTGCCAACTGGGTAGGTAGATCTTCTTTTTCTAGCCCCTCAAAGGGTCCGGCCACGATGTTGATCACCCGCAGGTTGGGGGCCACTTCCACGATTTCTTTGTGGCTCGGGCGGGTAGCGCGGGTATAGACATCTACCTCGACGCCAAGCTGGACTAATTGGCAGGCAATATTTAAAACGTAGACGTTCATTCCGCCGGCATCCCCGGAGCCAGGCTGCTCAATGGGGGAGGTATGCATAGAAATCATGGCGATGCGCATGGTGACCCATCTTAGCGGCGCTATACTGGCCCCTGCCAACAACCTACGCTACCGAAAGGTCACGCATTGTCCGCTTATGAATCAAAGGCATGGCTCCAGTATTACCCGGAGTGGACGCCGCACAGCCTCGAATACGGCAACACCACCCTGTTAGACCTGTATGACAATAACCTCGAGGTCAATGGCGATAAGTCAGCCACGTATTTCTTTGGGCGTACCCAAAACTATTCCGAGCTGGACCGCCAAGTGCGCGCCGCCGCTGCGGGACTTAAGGCCTTCGGCGTGCGCCCCGGTGACCGCGTAGCCATCGTCGCCCCCAATAGCCCGCAGTACATCGCGGCCTTTTACGCCATTTTGAAACTCGGCGCCCAGGTAGTGCTACACAACCCGCTTTATACCGCCCACGAGTTGGAAGGCCTGTTCCAAGACCACGGCGCGCGCATCGCCATCGCCTGGGACAAGGCCGCCCCCACCCTGGAGAAGCTGCGGGCTACCACCAACCTGGAAACGGTCGTGTCCATCAACATGATCAACGCCATGCCCACCCTGCAGCGCGCCGCGCTGCGCCTGCCGCTTCCCCCGCTCAAAGCCAAGCGCGAGCAGCTTTCCGCCCCGGCACCTAATACCGTGCCGTGGGAAGCGCTGATTGGTGATGCCATCGGTGGCAACGGCAGCGATATCAAAACGCCGGAGGACATTGATAAGGACACCATCGCGCTGGTGATGTACACCTCCGGCACCACCGGCGCACCCAAGGGTGCGATGCTTTCGCACGGCAACCTCGTGTCCAACCTACTCCAGGGCAAGGCCTGGGTTCCGGGCTTGGGCGATAAGCCAGAGCGCATGCTCGCCGCCCTGCCCTTCTTCCACGCGTACGGCCTGACCATGAACGTCACCTTGGCCCAGCTCATCGGCGGAGAATTGGTCATCTTGCCCGTGCCGCAGATCCCGCTCATCATGCAGCTGATGAAGAAGCACACCCCGACCTGGGTCCCGGGCGTTCCTACCTTGTACGAGCGCATCGTCAAGGCCGCCGAGGAGCAAGAGGTTCCCATCAAGGGCGTGCGCGCAGCTTTCTCCGGCGCATCCACCCTGCCTTCTGAGACCGTTAATAAGTGGGAACACTCCACCGGCGGCTTGCTCGTGGAAGGCTATGGCCTTACCGAGTGCTCGCCCATCATCGTGGGTAACCCCATGAGCACCGACCGCCGCCCCGGCTATGTGGGCATCCCCTTCCCGGATACCGAGGTGCGCATCGCCAACCCCGATAACCTGGATGAGACCCAGCCAGATGGCGTTGAGGGCGAGGTGCTGGCCCGCGGCCCGCAGATTTTCAAGGGCTACCTCAATAACCAGGAAGCCACCGACGCCGCCTTCCACGGCGACTGGTTCCGCACCGGTGACATGGGCATCATGGAAGAAGACGGCTTCATCCGCTTGGTCAGCCGCATCAAGGAAATCATCATCACCGGTGGTTTCAACGTCTACCCAGGCGAGGTCGAAGAAATCCTGCGCGAGCACCCCAGCATCGACGAGGCGGCCGTGGTGGGCCGCCCGCGTGACGATGGCTCCGAGGACGTCGTAGCCTGCCTCGATCTTGCCGATGGCGCCGCGCTCGACCCCGAGGGCCTCAAGGACTACTGCCGCGAGCGCCTGACCCGCTACAAGGTCCCACGCACCTTCTACCATTTTGAGGAGCTGGCCAAGGACCAGATGGGCAAGATCCGCCGCCGCGAGGTGCAAGAAGACCTCATCAACCGCCTCGAAGCGGAGAAGAACTCTTAGAGTTCATACCACCATGCTGCGCACCATCGATACCCCCATTGGCCCGCTGCTGCTCACCGCGGATGCAGACGGGCTATCCCGCGTGGATTTCGGTGCGGTCCAGTCGGGCCACAACGAGGCAAGCAAGGTGCACAGCGGCCAGAGCGGCGAGGAAAATAGGGGCACCGACAAGCGCGGCGCCGCGATCCTCGACGCGGCCGAAGCGCAGCTCGCGGAGTATTTCGCGGGCACCCGCCGCGAGTTCGATCTGCCACTTAATCCAGCGCCGACGACCGAATTTCGCGCCCTGATTCACGCGCAGCTAGACACCATTGGCTACGGCGAGGTCGCAAGCTATGGCGAGCTCGCCGTCGCCGTAGGTCGCCCCGCTGCTACCCGGGCGGTCGGCACCGCCTGCGGTGCCAATCCCCTGCCGATTATCCGGCCCTGCCACCGCGTGCTGCGCAGCGATGGAACGCTTGGCGGTTATGCCGGCGGCCTCAATATCAAGCGTTTTTTGCTGACACTCGAAGAAAACTAGAGGATTTCCTCATGTTCTGGGTATACTCGCCCTTTGTAATATTTTTCTTTAGCAAACGAAAGGGTAGCGCGTGTCTGCATACGAATCCCGGGCCTGGATTAAGCACTACAGCGACTGGACCCCCGCCAAGCTTGATTATGGCGATAAAACCATCGTTGACTACTACGTCAACAACCTCCGCATCAATGCGAATAAGTCCGCTACCTACTTCTTCGGTAATACGCAGAACTACGTGGAATTAGACGCACAGGTGCGCGCCGCCGCAGCGGGCCTTAAGGCCTTTGGCATCCGGCCTGGCGATAGGGTCGCCATCGTCATGCCCAACTGCCCCCAACACGTCGTGGCGTTTTATGCTGTCCAGTTGCTGGGGGCCACCGCGGTGGAGCACAACCCCCTCTACACCGCCCACGAGCTCGAGGGGCTTTTCCAGGACCACGGTGCGCGCGTGGCCATCGCGTGGGATAAGACGGCTCCGACGCTGAATAAGCTGCGCGCCACCACCCCGCTAGAGACCATCATCTCCGTCAACATGATCGACGCGATGCCGCCGCTAAAGCGCCTCGCGCTCCGGATTCCCCTGCCGCCGCTGGCCGCCAAGCGCGAGCAGTTGACCAGCGCGGCCCCGAATACCGTGGCCTGGTCCACGCTTATCGGTTCTGCCATCGGCGGTGACGGCAAGGACCTCGAGATTGCCAAGGTCACGCAGGACGATATCGCGCTTATCCTCTACACCTCCGGCACCACCGGAAAACCCAAGGGCGCGCTGCTTTCGCACGGCAACCTCATCAACAACTGCGTGCAGGGCGAGGCCTGGCTGCCGAATATGGATACCACCGAGCAGCGCTTCCTCGCCGCCTTGCCACTCTTCCACGCCTACGGCATGACCACGTTGTGCGTGCTCAGCATCTACTTCGGCGCCGAGCTCATCTTGGTTCCGTCCCCGCAGATGCCGCTCATCATGGACATCGTTAAGAAGCACACCCCCACCTGGCTGCCGGGCGTGCCCACGCTGTACGAGAAGATAATGGACGCCGCCGAGGACAAGGGCGTGGATCTCACCGGCATCAGCAATGCCTTCTCTGGCGCCGCTACCCTGCCGGTTGATGTGATGGAGCGCTGGGAATCCATGACCGGCGGCCGCCTCGTAGAGGGCTTCGGCATGACGGAGACCTCACCCGTTCTCATTGGCAACCCCATGAACGGCACCCGCCGCCCGGGCTATGTGGGCCTGCCCTTCCCCGATACCGAGGTGCGCATTGGCAATCCGGATAATCTCGATGAAACCCAGCCGGATGGCGAACCGGGAGAGATGCTGGCTCGCGGGCCGCAGATCTTCCAGGGCTATTTCAATAACGAAAAGGCCACCGAGGAGTCCTTCCACAACGGTTGGTTCCGCACCGGCGATATGGCCACCATGGATGAGGACGGCTGGGTCAAGCTGGTCAGCCGCATCAAGGAAATCATCATCACCGGCGGTTTTAATGTCTACCCGGCCGAGGTCGAAGAAGTGGTGCGCAAGCACCCAGACGTCAAGGAGGTCGCCGTGGTGGGACGCCCGCGCAAGGATGGCTCCGAGGACGTCGTCGCCTGCGTCATCCTGCGCGACGGCGCCGTCTTGGACCCAGAAGGCCTCAAGGAGTACTGCCGCGAGCGCCTGACCCGCTACAAGGTTCCGCGCACCTTCTACCACTTTGAGGAGCTGGCTTCGGACCAGCTGGGCAAGGTCCGCCGCCGCATGGTGCAGCAGGATCTCCTCGATCTCCTCAAGCAGAAGGCTTAGTATTAACCACCATGTCAGACCTCGAGTACGACGCCACGCTGACGGATTTCCTCGCCACCGCCGTAGCCAACTTCCCCCACCGTCCCGCCACCTATTTCGGCGGCGAGACCTTAAGCTACGCGGAGCTTGATACCCGCATCGCCGCTGCCGCCGGCGCCCTGCGGGAGATGGGAATCCGCCCCGGCGACCGAGTAGCGCTGGTCTTGCCCAACTCCCCGCAACACCTCATCGCCTTTTTCGCGGTGCTGCGCCTGGGCGCGGTCGTGGTCGAACATAACCCTCAGTACACCGCCCACGAGCTGGCCCCACTCTTTGCCCACCACGGCGCCCGCATCGCCCTGGTCTGGGATCAGGTTGCCGCCGTGGTCAACGGCATGGCCAGCACGGTGATCCCCGTGTCCCTGGAGGCGCCGCTTCCCCTGTCCGGAGCCCCGGTACCCCACCGCGAGTCCGCGCTTGCCGATGCCGCCCTTATCCTCTACACCTCCGGCACCACCGGCCAGCCCAAGGGCGTGCTGCTCACGCACGGCAACCTCGCCGCTAATTGCATCCAATTAGAAGCCCAGGCCGATCTGCGCCCCGGCCACGAGCGTTTCCTCGCCACGTTGCCGATGTTCCACTCCTATGGGCTGACCATGAGCGTATTGCTCGCGGTGCGCTGCGCCGCCGAGATCATCCTGTTGCCCTCCCCGCGTCCGGCGGCCGTCGTCAGCGCCTTAGCGCAGCGTCGGCCGACGTGGATGCCGGGTGTTCCCACCATTTATGAGCGCGCCATGGACGAGCAGGCCGCTGAAGCAGCCGCAGATTTGGGCGGGGTGCGCTACGCCATTTCCGGGGCGGCATCGCTGCCCGCGCGCATCATCGAGCCCTGGCAAGACCGCAGCGGCGGCATGCTCGTCGAGGGCTACGGGCTCACGGAGGCTTCCCCCGTGCTGACCATTAATCCGCTTGGTGAGGGTCGGCGCGTGGGGACCATCGGCAAGCCGCTTGCCGATACCGAACTGCGCATCGGGGATCCCGATGACCTAGACCGCAGCCAACCCGATGGCACCCCCGGCGAGATACTTGCCCGCGGGCCCCAGGTTTTTGCAGGCTACCTCGGCAATCCAGCCGCCACGCGGGAGGCATTCCACGGCGATTGGCTGCGCACCGGCGATATGGGCGTGCGCGAGGCCGATGGCCATTTCCGGCTGGTGGGCAGGATTAAAGAGGTCATCATCACCGGTGGTTTTAATGTCTTTCCCAGCGAGGTGGAACATGCGTTGTTGAGCCACCCCGCGATAAGCCAAGCCGCGGTGGCCGGCGTCCCGCGCGTCGATGGTTCCGAGGACGTCGCCGCCTGCCTGGTGCTCCACCCCGGCGCCACCTTCGACGCGGAAGCGCTGCGCGAGCACTGCCGCGGCCTCTTGGCCCGCTATAAGGTCCCGCGCCATTTCGTGGTGCAAGAAGAATTGCCGACCGACCAATTGGGCAAGCTGCGCCGCCGCCAGGTACAGGAAATCTTGATGGCGGAGGTTGCTTCCCGCTAACTCGCGGCGGGAGAAACTACTTCCCGGCGCGGGTGCGGTGCTCGCTGCGGGTGCGGTGCTCGCTGCGGGCGGCACCAGCGAAGATGCGCCCCGAGCGCTCCTCTAGCTTCTGTTTCGCCCGCACCTGCTGTTGTGCCGCGAATTCGGAGCGCGGCGGGGCCTGAATATAGCGCTCGGCATGCAGCCCCAGCTGCAGCTCCTTGGCACGCAGGACCTCCGCATCGATCTTGATGCCCAAAATCAGCATCGTATTGGACAGCCAGACGGTCATAAATACCGCCATGACCGTACCGAATGCCCCGTAAATGCTCACCCCTGCCAGGTACTTGATGTAGAGGGAAAATGCGCCCCACACCACCAGGTTCGTCAGCAGCGCTACCACCGAACCCAAGGTGATCCACCGGAAGCGGCTGGGCCGAACGTTCGGCGCAAAGTGGTACCACACGGCAATGAGCGCCAGCGCCACCACGACCGTTATAGGGAAGCGCAACCAATTCCACACGGGCATAAAAATGCTGCCGATAAAGTCCACGGTGCCGTGCAGCCCCAGCCGGAGCGCCACGGGCTCGATGACGCTGTCCACGACGGTATCGCGCAATAAATTGGCACACAGCACCACCACCGCGCCGATGACTAGGACCACGGTAATGGCCCACATCAATGCCCATGTGCGAATGGTTCCGCGTCCTTCCACCCGGCCGTAGACCGTATTGGCGGTACGCGAGAAGGCCCGCACATACGCCGAGGCGGCAAAGAGCGAAATCACTACAGAGACCACCAACGCAAACGTGCCCTGCCTCGTGGAACCGATAATGGAGCTGACAATGTTGCCGGCCTCCTCCGCCATGGAGCGTGGCACGTAGGTATCGATGAATTGCGCGGTCAGCGCCTCCACCTCTCCCCGGCGCGAAGAAAAGATCAGCGTGGCAATGGAATAGGCCGCCAGGACGGTGGGCGCGAATGCCATGAGGGTGAAGTAGGTCATCGCGGCGGCGCGGTCCATTAAGGCATCGTGGAAAAAATCGGCCCACACGCGCCGCATGACCAAGCCCCAGCTGTCCTTGCGCAGGCGGTTGCCGCGCGCCCAAGGATCGACATCGGCGGCGGGGCTTTCCACGGTGACCAAGGTGGTAACGGTGCTTGGCGCGATCTTTTGCTGTTGGGCAGCCTGCTTCCGGGCTGGCTTGCTGCCGGTTGCGGGGGCATCGTCCAAGGCACTCATAGTTACGCAGCGTATGCGGCTTAAGAATCTATTCTGGGAAGTGACACTCGCAACGATTAGGCTGGGGACTATGACTGAACAGAACCAAGAGAAGATTAACGTCAAGTCCTTCGAGCTCGACCACCGCCTCGTCAGCGCGCCTTATATCCGCGTGGCTGACCGCACCGATTTGGGCGGCGGCGTGGAAATTATCAAGTATGACCTGCGCTTCTGCCAGCCTAATAAGGAGCACTTGGACACGGAGGCGCTGCACTCCGTGGAGCACATGATGGCCAACTTTATGCGCAACTACACCGATAAGCTCATCGGTTTCGCTCCTATGGGCTGCCGCACCGGCTTCTACGCCATTACCAACGGCATGGAGCAGGATGAATTGCTGCGCGCCGTTGAGGGTGCGCTCAACGATATCCTCACCGCCACCGAGGTTCCCGCCGCCAACGAAGAGCAGTGCGGTTGGGGCGCGCACCACAGCTTGAAGGGCGCACAGGATGCAGCCCGCAAGTTCTTGGATGCCAAGCCGGAGTGGCTCGAGGTCATGGCTGCCTAAGGCTGCGCCGGGCACTTTTCCGGGGCGGCTTTTGCGCCGCCCGCGCCGCCCGCAAGCAACACATACGTCCAAAACAACCGCGTTTCGCCAAAAATGAGGGCGAATTTTAGAAGAACGCGGTTGTTTTGGACGTTTTTATGTGCGCGCGGCCTAGTCCTCGTCCATGGATACGCCCAGCCACACCGGCTCGGGAACGAGCTCAACGCCAAATGCTTCGCGCACGCCATCGCGGATCGTGCGGGCCAGCGCGACGATGTCGGCGGCGCTCGCGTTTCCGCGATTGGTCAGCGCCAGGGTGTGCTTGGTGGATAGCGTTGCCGGCCCGGAGCCGGGGTAGCCCTTCGTGAACCCAGCGTTATCAATAAGCCAGGCGGCCGATAGCTTCTCGCGCAGGGACGATTCGCCCTGTGCTGGAGCGGTGGCGGGGTGGCGGGGCATGCGGTCGGCGGGGGCATCGCCAAGCGTGGCCCGCACCTTGTCCTGGATGGCGTCAGCGACGCTGGACTCGACCACGGGGTTGGTGAAGAAGGAGCCGGCGGACCAAGTGTCGTGGTCGGCGGCATCGAGCACCATGCCCTTGCCGCGGCGCAGGGCGAGGACCTCCTCGCGGACCTGGGCAACGGGGCGGCGCTCACCGGGGTTATCGGTAAGCTGGCCAAAGCGCAGGGGGCGCGACAGACCGTCCGTGGTCAATTGCAATTCGACCTCGAGCACCACCGCGCGGCCGGTGAATTTCAGGTTGGAATAGCGGTAGGCCAAATCAAGGTCGGAGACGGGAACCCACTCATCGGCATCGGTGCGCAGGTTATACAGGCGCACGCGGGTCAAGACCTCAGAAATCTCGGCGCCATAGGCGCCCACGTTTTGTACGGGCACCGCACCCACCGTGCCGGGGATTCCGGAAAGGCACTCGATGCCACCCAGGGACTGTGCCACGGATTCCGCCACGACCTCGTCCCATACCACACCGGATTGGGCTCGCACGAGGCCGGTCTCGGTATCCATGTCCACCGCGGCAAAGTCGAGGACAACGGCGACCACGTCTACCTCGCCATCAGAAACCAGCAGGTTGGAACCGCCGCCGACCACGATGAAAGGGATTTTTTCTTTCTCGAGGTACCGCAGTGCCGCAACCGCTGCTTCAGGCCGCGAACAACGCAACGTGACCCGCGGCTTTCCCCCCACGCGCAAGGTGGTGAGATCGGCAAAGCTCGCCGTGGGATCCACGTCTACGCCGTCGATTGCTGTGAGTTGTTGCGTCAAAAATTTATCAAGCACGTATACCAAGGTAGTCTGTTAAGCATGTCAACTCGTAGTGAAAACACCGTAACCATCAATCAGCCTATCGACATGGTTCACAAGGCGCTGCTCACCCAGGGATACTGGGAGTACATCGTGGCAAACCTTTCCCCTGAGGCAGGCCAGGTTCACGATTTCTCCGATAACGTAGCAACGCTCTACGAGGTTCTTCCGACCACCCTCTTGCCAGAGGCAGTGCGCGCCATGGTCTCGCAGGATCTCAAGGTCAAGCGCGTGGTCACCGTGGGCGAGCTCAACGGCCAGGCCGCTGACGTCAACTACACCGCAGACGTCAAGGGCACCCCGGTGGACTTCAAGGGCGATATTTCCCTGGCCGGCGAGGGTGAGATGACCAAGCTGACCTACACCAACGAGATCTCCGTGAAGATCCCGATGATGGGCGCAGCCATCGAGCCAAAGGTGGGCGAATCCCTCTCGGAGCTCTTTGATAACGAGGGCAAGCTGACCGAACAGTGGATTTCTGAAAAATCCTAAGGCATCCCAGCCTTAGCATCCACCGATTCCCATGGCCGACCACGCTCATAACCTGCGCGCCAGCGCAGCAGCGGGTCGGCCTTTTGGCGTTATTACCCGCGGCACCACCAACTACAACCGGCTGCGGCGCTGCGATAGGTGGATGATGGCGCACCCGGAAATCTCGGCGTTGCTGCGCCACGTGCGCACCCCGCTCGCGCTCGACGTGGGCTATGGCGCCTCCCATACCACCACCGTGGAGTGGGCGCGGTGGCTGCGCCGCATCAACCCCCGCGTGGATGTGCGCGGGCTGGAAATCCACCCGGACAGGGTGCTGCCGCCACGCGATGGCGTGCGCTTTGAGCTGGGCGGATTTGAGCTGGCGGGCTACCGGCCGCAGGTGGTGCGCGCCTTTAATGTGCTGCGCCAATACGATGTGGACCAGGTTGCGGAGGCCTGGCAAACGGTGTGTTCCCGCCTGGCTCCTGGCGGGTTCTTCGTGGAGGGTACCTGCGATGAACTGGGCCGGCGCGCGGCGTGGATCCTGCTCGATCAGCATGGCCCAAAGACGTTGACGCTCGCATGGGATCCTTTCGACGTGACCCGCCCCTCTGATGTGGCCGAGCGCCTGCCCAAGGTGCTCATCCACCGCAATGTGCCCGGCGAGCCCATCCACGAGCTCCTGCAAGCCGCTGATAGGGCCTGGGATCGCGCCGCCGGGTGGGCCCCGCACGGCCCGCGGGTGCGGTGGCGCATGGCACACGCCTTGCTTGCCGATGCCCCTTTTAACCTCCAGCCTCCCCGCCGCCGGCTGCGCGATAATACGCTCACTGTGAGCTGGGAGAGCATCGCGCCCCGCTAATATCCAGCACACATTGCCACCGGCCGCCTCATGCGCCACACTGGTAGTCATGGCTGCAAAGAAATCGGGCGGATCGCTCGCTTGGAAAATTGTCGTAGGCGTCCTCGTAGCGCTGCTTATTATCATCCTCATCGCCGAGTTTGGCCTGCGCTGGTTCATTGGTAATCAGATGACCGAGGAGTTTAAAAATAGCGCCAAAGAAGAAGGCATCGAGGCAACGGAAGATCCCTCGGTAAGCTTTGGCGGCAGCCCCCTCCTCTTTGGCCTGCTGAGCGGCTCGATTTCCCAGATGGATATGACCACGCCGTCGACCCTGCAGATCGAAGGATCGCAGATCAAAGGCCAACCGGCCTCCGAAATCCACGTGGAGGATATGTCGACGGATACGGATAACCCCGTGGCCGGCTCCCTCCGCGCCACCACCACCGTCCCGGATGACTATCTGCTGGCTAGCTTCCAAAAAGGAATCTCAGACCAATCCGGCAGCGACACCGTTGGGAATATGGTGGTCACTGAAATTACCGCGAATGACCAGAGCGACGAGCTGGAAGTGAAATTCGGCGGCGGTTTGGCTAGCCTTTCGCTCAAGCCCATTGCCCGCGACGGCAAGCTGGAGATCAATGCCACCGAGGCCGCTATCTTTGGCCTCTCGCTGCCTGAGCAAGCAACCAGTTCCATTTCAGAGGCGCTGCAGGAAGGCATGTCCGATGAGCTCATCGCCAAGGACTTGCAGGTCGAATCCGTGGATGTGGGCGATGGCAAGGTCACTCTCACCTTTACGGGCACCGATGTCCCATTGAAGGATTTGGAACACTTCTCAGACGAAAGCGGCGAACAGAAGAAGGCCGCCTAAAGGCATCGGCCGACCTTGGGAGCGGCGGCCTAGGCAGCGACTTAGGCGGTGGGAAATTCTACGACGGGCAGCGAGCTGGAAAGCTCGCTGCCTTTTTCTATGACGAGTTTATGAAAACCGGCCTGGGTGGCAGCGGTTTCCGCGAGGGACCGCGCCGGTTCCGCCTCCGGCAGGATGAGGCCCACACGGGCAGGGTCCGGGCAGGCCTCGCGGATGGCGACGAGCTCGGAGAGGATTGGGGTGGCATCGGCAAGCGTGGCATCCACGCTGACCCACACCTCGTCCGCGCCAGACTGGATGGCCAAGCGGGCCTCAGAGGCCTTGATGAGTGTGTGATGCCGGCCGGTGGGATAGCCCGCCACGGCGGTAATGCCCGCCGGCTCAGCTGCGGCCGCTACCGTCACGTGGTGCGGCGAGACCAAAACATGCTGCCCGGCGACCTGCTCCCTGACCTCAGCGGCGGAAGCGTGCAGGAGATTTTTCATGCTTAGTAGCTGTAGTCGCCGTTGATGATGGCCTTGAGCTGCGGGCGCACGTCAAACCAGTAGATACCGGTGATGACCGTGCCAATCCACGCCAGGAATTCCAGGCCGGTAGCCATCGCCACCGCCGAGCCCGCAAGCAGGCCTACCCATACCCATTTACCCTTGCGGTCGCCGGCCCGAAACGCGTCCTCGCGCGTAGATGCCGCGAGCACAGCCCCGATAATGGCGACAATGGTCAGGACCTGGAAGAAGTAGATGGGAAAATTATAGGCAATGTCAAGTAAGAGGTACATGCAGATTAATTCGTGGGTTCGTCGGTATCGATAACTTCGCCATCGATAATATTATCGTCCGTGCCCGCAGCAGCGGAATTACCATTCTTGGACGCGTTCTTCTTCTCGTTTACGCGTTCCTGGGCATAGTCATACGCTTCCTTCACGCCCTCGCGGGTTTCCTGGTACGCATCCGCGAACTTGTCCTTCGCTTCAGAGAAAGCCTCCGAGTCGCGGGTTTCTTCCGCAGCCTTCTTAATGGACGCGCCCCACTGCTTGGCGGTAGTGGTGGCCTTATCCAGCATGCCGTCCTTATCACCCTGTGGGTCCTGCGCACCCGTGCCCTGCGCACCCTGGTTCTCGCGCTCTTCCTGCAGGCGGCCACCGAAGTCTTTGGCGGTATTTAGCGCGGACGCACCGGCTTCCTTCAGGGAATCAAAAAGCTTCTTCTTCTCAGTCATGAAATCCTCCGTGTGACGTATTATTCCGGCGCATTAGGCGCCGAAAATGAGATGATTAACAGCATATATGGCCAATCCTGCCAGGGAACCGATGATCGTGCCGTTAAGGCGAATAAATTGCAGATCCTTGCCCACCATCAGCTCGATATTCTGCGAAGCCTCCTGCGCATCCCAGCGCTTGATGGTCTCCGGGATGATCGCGATGATCTCCGGGGCGAATTTCTCCACCGCGTAGCGCGCGGCCTTGTCCACGAGGTCATTGGCCTGGGCCAAGAACTCGGAATCCTCGAGCAATCGGTGCGCCAATTCCTTCACCTTGGCCGTCATCTTCTGCCGCAGGAATGACTCCGGGTCATTGAACTGATCAATGAGCGTGGTAGAAATCGTGCGCCACATCGCTGCCGGCGCCTGCTGCACTTGGTCAGAGGCCAGCATCTCTTGCTTGATGTTCTCAATGCGCTCGCGCATATCCGCATCCCATTGCAGGTCCGCAGCCAGCTTGGATAGGTTGCGGCGAATGGCCAGGCGAGCCTCGTGGTTGCCATCGCGGCGGACCTCGTCGGCGAAATTAACGAGCTCGTTATAGACCTTGTCCCCCACCATCTCGCGGGCAAAGCGCGGCGCCCACCCGGGCATGCGCTCATCGATGGCCGTGACCACCGTCGATTCCATGCCAAGAATCTTCTTGTGTGCCCAGTCAATGAGGTCATCCTCCAGCGGGCGCGCCTTGCCGTCCGCGATATAGCCCTCCAGCAACCGGCCCAATGGCGGGCCCCACTCCGGCTCCGCCAGGCGGTCCATGACCTGGGTGCGGATGAACTGCTCCGCCTCAGCCGGGTCGAGGTCCTCCACCACGCTGGCGGCGCGCTGGCCAATCCATTCGGAGACCTCCTCCGCCTTGCCGGGTTCTGCCCCCTGGCGCGCCAGCCACAGGGGCAGCTCGGCCTCCCGCACCTTCGCGCTCAGTGCATCCGCGGTCAGGAAGTTCTCCTCCACGAAGTCTTTCAGCGCATCGCCCACGCGGTCCTTATTATTCGGAATCAGCGCCGTGTGCGGGATGGGCAGGCCCATCGGTCGGCGGAACAGTGCCGTTACTGCGAACCAGTCCGCCAGGCCACCGACCATGCCTGCCTCCGCCGCCGCACGCACGTAGCCGACCCACACCGGCGCCCCGCTTTCCGATGCCTGCCACCACGAGCACCCCAAAAAGATCACCGCCGCCAGCAGAAGCAACGACAGCGCAATCGCCTTCCACCGCCGCAGGTCCGCCCGGCGCGCCTCCTGGTTGCCGGCCTGCGGCACACCGGTGCCTGACGATGCCGGCTTCTTCGCCGTATCAACCTCTGCGTCCGAGCGGTGCGTCATGTGTTCTCCTAGGGGATTAGATGAGATTTCGTGGTGGACAGCAAATCCATTGCTCAACATTAGTGTGCATAGCGGGCGTACTCGAAAGGACCCGACCCCCATGTGGTGGACACCTGATATCCAGCCCAGTCGAGTTAGCAAGATTGGTAATCTAACACCATGTCCAGATACTGAGAACAGTTCACACGCGATGCCGTTATTGGTGCGAGAATCACAACCATCTTTGATGATGAGCTTGGTCTTTACGGCGTTAAACGCATCGCTGCGAGCCTTAAGGAGGACACGGCGTATGCCCCGGTCAACCACAAGAAGGTCGCACGAATTATGAAAGCCATGGGGCTTAGAGGCTTTACAAAACGGCGTCGATGCATCACTACCAGGCGCAAACCTGGTCACCGTGTCATGCCGGATGTACTAGGCCCGCTTATTCACAGCCAACGAGCCGGACCGTGTGTATGTAGGCGACATTACCTACCTGCCGTGTAAGGGTGGCAAGAACATGTATGTGGCTACAGTCATTGACACTTCATTCACGCAAACTTGCAGGTTATGCACTCGCAGACCACATGCGTGTCTTATTGGTCATCGATGCTCTAGCCCACGCACACGGTGTGCGTGGCAGTCTTGACGGGGCTATATTCCATTCCGATCACGGCAGCGTGTACACCTCACAAGCCTTTAGAAACTATTGCTCGTCGTTGGGTGTGCGCCAGTCCATGACAGCGGTAGGAACTAGTGCCGATAATGCCCTGGCAGAGTCGTTTAACGTTACTTTAAAGCGGGAAGTGCTGCGTGATCGGAAAGTCTTTGACAATCCCATTATCTGCCGGCAGGAAGTCTTTAGGTGGTGCATGCGCTTGTAACACGCGCCGGCGACACTCGTGGTGCAACCTTCTAGCTCCCGATGACTTCGAAGCACTCACATCAGCTACACTGACCAAAGCAGCATAGCTAACCCCCGACGTGTCCACTGTCCGGGGGTCAGGCCCAAGTTTAGGGAGGCAGTAAAGTGTCCAATGACAAAACGGCGCAGATCGATGACGAAATGCTCCAGAAAGTTATCGACAGTGCTTACCGCACGCATTTACGATACGCGACAGCGGCTGCCAGGACTATCTGGCACGATTATGTGGTTGCTCTGCACAAAAGAGAATCCCAGCAAGTCGAGATTTTAAGGAAAGCAATAGAAGAGTGCGCGCATGATACCCTCCAAGAACTCTGTATTGCTTTGGAAGAAATTCACCCTCGAGCCTCCTTAGAACTCCTGTTTGGCGAGTGTAATGATCGATTAAACGAATATAGAACTCCAAAGGGAGGTGAGACTTTTTCTCTCGCCCGAGGTGCGTGGTTAATTGGAGTTTTCGGCAACGGAAAGAAGGTCACCCAATACGAAGCGCTCAAGGTGTTCAATAAGTATGTGCGTTGGGTTGCGACACATCTCATAGAGTTGCATATATCTTCCACCGCCTTTGAGGATGATGATGAACGGGTCCTTCATAATGCTGTTAAGCAGCTCGAAATAAATCGGCTCGTAGAGCCTGAAACACGTATGATGTGGATCACGGCCGAGATTACAAAAGAAATAGGCAAGTGGGCAGAGGTAAATACTGACAGCTGCAGTATTTCTGAAAGTATTAATTCAAAAATAGCTGAGCAAATCAATATGAATGCTGTAAGTGCAACCGATTCTTTGAATGAAGCCATTGCTAATAGGAAAAACTTTATACCAGAAGCTTTCAGTGACATGCTTCTAAATGCTGTACCGGACGAGCTGTTGCGAAAACTAACAGCAACTCACCGATCAATATCACCTGCCAATATTCAAGATGCATTAAATAGCGACCTACCGACGTTCTTTCCTCTTGTCGAGCTTGATGGTAAATATCGAGCACTCGGAAGATCCGCTTGGTTTGTGCAACGCGAAGATGCTCTGTTGCAGCTGTGTATTCAGGCAAGCCCCCAGCATTCACGAGGGAAGGTTCTCGAGGATGTCACGACTGCTCTACTTCAAAAATGGGGTCCTTCCAGTATTGATTGGCGTTCCTCTGTGGATTTGATAAACCCAAAGAGTTCTAAGAATCCCGACGATATCGACGTGCTTGGTTCTTCAACACAGACAGTCTTCATTGGCGAATGTAAAGCCAATCGACTATCTGTCAACAATTCAAGCGTTGCAGCAAATTTTGCCACCGTAGTTTTAACCAAGGCTGCTTCGCAACTTGCTACCAGAATAACGCACTGGAAGAGTGGCTGGCGCCCTTCTGACTCTGACAAGGCTTTTGCCGATAAAGTAGCTGGTTTTATTACGACTTTCTCTAGCTACGGTGGGTTGCTTTGGAATGCCGCTGAGGTTGCGGATGGAAACTCGTCAGTAAACTTCGGAATTTTTCCACTGTACTCACTAGTCCTTGCGGTTAGTGCCCTCAAAACTTCAGACCAATTCCAGAAATACCTCGAATTTCGAGTGAATTCTATGTCGCATGGTGTGAAAAATTTTGATGAGCTTGAATATGTGTTAGGTTTCCTAAGTGATAGAGGCAATAAGGTAAGCAGCGGACAAGACGGTGCGTCAATTCTCTTTCGCCAATATGAATTAGATGATCGTGGTACCTGGATAGACCCACGAATGTACAGACATAAGCAAAATTGGAAAGATGAGTTTGTGACTGAGCTGTGGAAGTATACAGAGCCTGTCACCCCGCCTGTAAAATAAACCTTGTCTGTCTCTGAACACATAGGTTATCGTGCCGTCAGTTCCGACTTCGGCGTGGTCGAGGAGGGCGTGCCAGCGGAACGGGCTGTATTTGACATTGCCTTCGTCTTCGATCTGGGCGAGCTGGTGCTGGTAGTGTTCGTAGGCTTTGTGACGGGTCTGCAGGTCGGTGATCTGGCCTGCGATGTTCTTGTGCTCAGCTAATAGTCTTTCGTGCTGCTCGGCCAGGGCGTTGAACCGTGTCTGGTATTCGTCCTGGTTGAGTGGCTGGCGCGCGTTCACGATGATGAGGTCTTCAATCGCCGTGGCGGCCGCACCGATTTGCCCTGCTAGTGCTTGTTCTTGTGCTTCAAGGCTGTTGGTGTTGAACCGCTTGAGGACAAGCGGTTCAACATCCACCGCAGC
Source organism: Corynebacterium sp. KPL1814 (assembly GCF_000478175.1). GTDB lineage: Bacteria > Actinomycetota > Actinomycetes > Mycobacteriales > Mycobacteriaceae > Corynebacterium. The sequence continues at coordinate 359,771 of NZ_KI515776.1, read as the reverse complement.
GCTCCTCTTTGCCGCGAGTTGCCTGAGGGCTTCGGCGAATGTGTCTTTGATTTGCTGGTCGGTCAGGTGTGGTGTCGTGCATTTCATTTTGCCTGCGTATTTGTGGTTGCATCGCCAGATCCGCTTCTCGTATTTTGAGCCTGCATGCCAGGTTTTCGACCCGTACCAGGAACCGCACTGGCCACACATGATTTTCCCGGAGAACTCACGAGGGCCTGACCCCCGGACAGTGGACACGTCGGGGGTTAGCTATGCTGCTTTGGTCAGTGTAGCTGATGTGAGTGCTTCGAAGTCATCGGGAGCTAGAAGGTTGCACCACGAGTGTCGCCGGCGCGTGTTACAAGCGCATGCACCACCTAAAGACTTCCTGCCGGCAGATAATGGGATTGTCAAAGACTTTCCGATCACGCAGCACTTCCCGCTTTAAAGTAACGTTAAACGACTCTGCCAGGGCATTATCGGCACTAGTTCCTACCGCTGTCATGGACTGGCGCACACCCAACGACGAGCAATAGTTTCTAAAGGCTTGTGAGGTGTACACGCTGCCGTGATCGGAATGGAATATAGCCCCGTCAAGACTGCCACGCACACCGTGTGCGTGGGCTAGAGCATCGATGACCAATAAGACACGCATGTGGTCTGCGAGTGCATAACCTGCAAGTTTGCGTGAATGAAGTGTCAATGACTGTAGCCACATACATGTTCTTGCCACCCTTACACGGCAGGTAGGTAATGTCGCCTACATACACACGGTCCGGCTCGTTGGCTGTGAATAAGCGGGCCTAGTACATCCGGCATGACACGGTGACCAGGTTTGCGCCTGGTAGTGATGCATCGACGCCGTTTTGTAAAGCCTCTAAGCCCCATGGCTTTCATAATTCGTGCGACCTTCTTGTGGTTGACCGGGGCATACGCCGGGGCGGGCCCGACCCCCGAAAAGTGGACACGCCGGGGGTCGGGCCCCAAAATTGACGGCAACAGCGACATCAAGAACTATGCCGACTACCTCTGCAAGGAAGCTGGCGCGGCGATTCTTGCCTGAATTATGGAGGGCGCGTGCCTCATCCATTCCGAGGACTATCACCTCACACCACCGGCACGGGTGGTGGCTGCATCGAGTGCATATCAGGAGGAGAATAACTGGTTCGCCCAGTTCCTCGACGCCCACTGCGCCGTCGACGAGCACCTGTCTGAGCGTGCCAGGGACCTGTATCAGACCTATCGCACGTGCGCGATGTCCACCTCAGGGTGGGCGCGTCCCATGGTTGATTTCAACGCCACCGTCGAACATCACGGCTTCATTCGCAAAAAGACGATGCACAACATGTCCGTCCACGGTTTGGCCTTGAAGAACGAGTTCGAGAACTAAGCCAGACGGGCCTTATGCCGACCCATATGTGAGTTTGCTATAGGGCAGAAAACATAGCCCTTAGGAAAAGTTTATATCGCATCGTCATAGGTCGTCATGGGCCTCTCTCAAGGGCCCGACCCCCGATGTGCTCACTTTTCGGAGATCGGGCCCTCCACCTGAGGCGAGTACCCAGTTCGGTGGTCATAGACACACAGGAAGCTGATGGACCTTACGCACCCGTACAACCGCTCTCCATTAATTGACAACTAATTTCCCAGTCTAACTAATGGGGAGCGGTTTACAGGGACACGGGCTCAATGTATTGTCAGCCCACCTGCTGTTTTTACTATTTGCAGGAGATACAGATCTATTGCATCTATCGCAGAGCACTAACGAAAGGCTTCTGATCTTCAACAGCACGGCGAACCATATCTCGATGTGACTCCCCTTTGTGCTCAATGACTTCTACCTGGGTACCGTCCCCATCGGCCAGTTTTCCTGCCGAGTCTGAGATGATGTCGTAGTTAATCACTTCATCATCTTCACTAATGAAAATCTTCACTGGTGTAGAAGGTTTCATATTAATCATTGAATTTGCGTTGAGGTGATCAACGAGCGAGTCTAGGTTCGCATCCGGGGCAAATACATCCTTGCCCGGAGTTGTATTCTCCTCCTTTAAAGCGGTAAGACACTTTTCAGAGGCTTGTTCCATGAGCTTCCTACCACTATCACTGAGGAGATCTTCAGCCTTTATCTCCGAGTTGAAGTTCATTGCTCCACGAATCACGTATGCACTGTATGCCACGCTCTTCTCATCAGCATCAGAGATGAGGGTCTTAGCAAGATCCGCAGCTTCCTTACCGCCAGGAATTTGTGTATCACCCGGAGCAATAGCAAACGTCTCCTGGAGCCCCGATGGGACATCAGCTGCAGAGGCTGCAGAAACAGCAGCAAATCCCCCTTGGCTCCACCCGGAGTTGTACCATGTATCAGCAAAAGAAAACTCCGAGCGGGTGGCACGGACCATCTCATTGACGGCTGAAGCCAAGGAGTGGCGATCCATATATGTACCAGAACCTACCGTTCCGAGACCTTCGTAGTCTGGTTGAATGACAGCAAACCCTTTATCCAACCAAGTCTGAAGATAGCTCTGAGCGACAAGCTGCAGCGCTTCACGATCTGGATGCGTTGCATCCGCTTCCGAGGGCGCACACTTCTTTGCCAACCCAGTCGTCCCATGCGCCCAGCTCAGTACAGGCCACCCCTTTTCGGGCTCAGTCCCGTTCGGCAGGGTGACCAAACCTGTTGACAGGATAGGCTGACCATAAGCGTTTTTTGCACCGTAACTGACTTTATAGCTCTTAGCACCTTTCGGCACTGAAATTATTTCATCCGCAGTTACTTCTTCTATCTCGACAATCTTGCCTACAAGGTCTTTCTCTACGCCCACCTTGCTGGCTACTACACTTTCTTTTTCGCCCATATCCATCACTTCCTCAGTGAATTTATCTCTTGCGCATTGTTGCCATCATCGCGAGAGCAAGAAGACAACATGAGCATGCTTACTGACACTGATAATCCTAGCGCAAGTATTTCCCTTCGCATAAGCTTCCAATCTAAGCAGGATAGAGTCTTGTTACTATTATAAATTAATCCTGCCTTGGAAAGTGGGTGTGCCGGGGTCGGGCCCATCCTCATTGTTCTCACAAAGGGCCACAGCATCGCGTCTGAACTGTTCGGAGTACCTAGACATGGTGGTAGATTACCTTTCTTTCCAGTCCGACTGGCCCGGATATCAGGGGTCCAGCAAATAGGGGGCAGTTCAACCTCGAGCAGGTGCGGGGCGTGGGGTACTCAGGGGCATCGGCAAGCGCATGGCTCCTGCCCTCCTGTCTGTAATAAGCACAAGCAACCCCCGCCTCCCGCATGGGTCACATGCGCTGGAGGCGGGGGTTGTGTGGAGTCAGTACAGAAACTGAGACGTTGCCTGAACTAGGCGTGCGCCTTAGTTAACTCGGCCGGTTTCCTTGCGGTACTGGCGGTAGAAACGGCGTCCATAGTGGATGGTGCCGGCGGCGGCGATGGCCACCACAACCAGGGAAATGACGCCGATGGCGATGGTCAGGCTGTAGTTGCCATCACCTGCGGTGCCCAGTGGGGTATCCCAGACGCCGAGGCCCCAGATGAGGATGCCGGCTGCCGGCAGGCAAGACAAGATCAAACCCATGCCGATCCACGTGGAAGTGCGGAGAAGGGAAGAGTGAGGAGCTGCGAAGGATACTGGGTCGTAGCCTTCGATGTAGTTGTCCTGAATCTTGCCGGAGAACTCCGGATACGTTTCGCTCTGGTAGTCAGCAACTACGTGGGTGTTATCGCTCATGGCTGAGTCTTTCTGTCTTTCTCTCGTTCCTAGTATTCCTACGGAATAACTCTAGCTTAGTCGTCCTTGCCACGGAAAGCAGCACGTGCACGTTCGCGGGTAACGGCAGATACTGCGGTCAGTGGGACGCCAGCCGGGCAGACATCGGCACACTCACCGTAGAGGGAGCAGTGGCCGAAGTTGGATTCCAAATCAGCAACCATGTTGCGGGCGCGGCTACCGCGCTCTTCCTTACCCAGCGGCATCATGGACAGGTGAACCAGCTTGGCACCGGTGAACAGGTGTGCCGCACCGTTCGGGCAGGCAGCAACGCAGGCACCGCAACCAATGCAGGCAGCGTGATCCAGCGAGTACTCGGCGGTCTCGTGGTTGATGTGCATGGTATCGGCGTCCGGGGCGGTACCGGCGTCCATGGATACGTAACCGCCCTGCTCCATCACGTGGTCCAGTGCGGAGCGGTCAACCACCATGTCCTTGATAACGGGGTACGCAGCGGAACGGAATGGCTCCAGCTGAATGGTGTCGCCATCGTTGAAGTTGAACAGGCGCTGCTGGCAGGCAGGGGTGTTCTGGCCCGGGCCGTGTGGGCGGCCGTTGACGGTCAAACCACAGGTACCGCAGATGCCCTCGCGGCAGTCAGAGGCGAAAGCGAAAGGCTCTTCGCCGCGCTCAATGTAGCCGTCGTTGACGTGGTCCAATAGCTCCAGAATGGACATCTGCTCGGAGGCATCATCCACCTGGACGGTTTCGAATTTACCTTCCTGGGTGGGTCCGGCTTGACGCCAGATCTCAAGTGTCAATTTCATTACTTGTAGTTCCTTGTCATCAGCGGGATCGAGTCAAAGTACAGGGGTTCTGCGTGGCGGATGAACTCGTTCTTGTTCGCGCCCGGCTCCCAGGCGGAAACGAAGCACCAGTTCTCATCGTCACGCTCGGCTTCGCCTTCTTCAGAAAGGTGATCTTCGCGGAAGTGAGCGCCGCAAGACTCATCGCGGTCAAGGGCGTCGATGCACATGAGCTCACCCAGGTCCAGGTAATCGGCAACGCGCAGGCCGTATTCCAGAACTTGGTTCATGTCATTCGCCTCACCAGGGATGCGGACGTTCTTCCAGAAGTCATCGCGCACCGCGCGGATCTTCTCGATGGTGTCCTTCAGGTCCTCGACGTTACGGGACACACCGCAGCCGAAGTACAGCAGGTCACCCAGCTGGCGGTGGTAGTGGGACGGACCGTGCGGGTCGTCGCCTTGGACCTGCATCAGCTTGTCGATGCGCTCCTGGGACTTCTGCACGGCTTCCTGTGCCTCAGCGGAATCCTCGGCCAGCTTGTCCTCGTTGAGGTGGTCAGCCAAGTAGTTCGGGATGGTAAACGGCAGGGTGAACCAGCCGTCGACGGAAGCCGAAAGCAGGGAGTTAGCACCAAGGCGGTTAGCACCGTGGTAGGTCCAAGAGCACTCACCGGCGGCAAACAGGCCGTCAATAGAGGTCATCTCATTGAAGTCGGTCCACAGGCCACCCATGGTGAAGTGGCAGGTAGGAGCAATGCGCATTGGGGTCTCGTAGGCGGACTCACCAATGGCCTCTTCATACATCTGAATGAGGTTGGAGTAACGCTCGCGGATCTTGTCTTTGCCCAGACGCTCGATGGCATCGCGGAAGTCAAGGTAGACCGAGTTCTTCAGAGGTCCAACACCCAGGCCCTTGTTGATCTGCTGGGAAATTGCACGGGAAGCAACGTCGCGGGGAACCAGGTTACCGAAGGCCGGGTAGCGGCGCTCCAAGAAGTAGTCGCGCTCTTCCTCCGGAATGCTGTTCGGGTCGCGGTCATCGCCCTCTTCCTTGGGGGACCAGATGCGGCCATCGTTACGCAGGGACTCCGACATCAAAATGGTCTTGGACTGCCAGTCGGAGTTGACCGGCAGGCCCGTTGGGTGGAACTGCACGAACGCCGGGGAAGCCAAGTAAGCGCCCTTGTCATAAGCGCGCATCATGGCGCTGGCGTTGGAGTTCTTTGCCAGGGTGGACATGTGGTAAACGTTGCCGTAACCACCGGTACCCAGGATGACGGCGTGGCCTGTGAAGGCCTTGAGCTCACCGGTAATCAGGTTGCGGGTAACAATGCCGCCCGCGCGCTTCTTGCCGTTGTCATCGTAGGTGATGATGTCCTGCATATCGTTGTGGGCAAAAAGCTCCACATTGCCCAGGCCGATCTGACGGTACAGTGCCGAGGTCGTGGACAGCTGCAGCTGCTGACCTGTTTGGCCACGGGTGTAGTAGGTACGGGAGACCTGCACACCACCGAAGGAACGGGTGGCCAGGGTGCCGCCGTACTCACGGGCGAACGGGGCGCCGATGGCGTTCATGTGGTCAATAACGCGAACGGACTCGTTGGCCAGGCGCCAGCAGTCGGACTCGCGGCAGCGGTAGTCGCCGCCCTTCACGGTGTCCTTGGTGTGGCGGTACGCGGAGTCGTTATCTACCTTCTTGGCGCGGGATGCGTTGACACCACCCTGCGCGGCAATGGAGTGCGCGCGGCGCGGGGAGTCGTGGTAGGTAAAGACCTTGACGCCGTAGCCTAATTCACCGAGAGCTGCCGCAGCAGCACCCGCGGACAAGCCGGTACCTACGACGAGGACCTCGAACTTGCGGCGGTTCAGTGGGGAGACCAGGTTCATGTGGTCAACGTGGTGAGACCACATATCCTTCATCGGCACGCCGTGCGGTTCCTGGGATTCCAGGATATTACCAGCGGAGACGCCCTCAACGATGGACTTTGGGTGCGAGAAGTTGGGGTGTTCACGCTTGAGTTCAGTAGTAGTCATGGGTTCCTATCTCCTTTAGCTGACCAAGCCCAGGGCAACGGACAAAGGCATAACGATGTTGCCGATGCATACAACGGCCGGGATGATGTACGCCAAGACCAAGAAGGTCTGACGCCATTTTGCACCGGTGATACCCAGGTCAGATGCGGCAAGGCGGATGCCGTGGGTCAGGTGCAGGAAGAGGCAGCACATTGCCAGCACGTAGAAGATGGTGACCGGCCAACGGCTAAAGGTTTCGATCATATTGGCCTTGACAGAACCTTCAACGAAGGCCTCTGGAGCCACCGGCTGTACGCCCAAGGTGAGGTCCAGCAAGTGGAAGATGATGAAGAGCAGCAGCACTACACCGGTTACCAGCATGGACTTGGTGGCGAAGGAATCCAGGCCACCCATCAGGTTGGTGCGCTTGAACTTGCCGCGGGATGCCTTGGAGCGGGAAGCCAAGGTAAAGGCACCGTAGATGTGGGCAAGGATTGCCACGATCAGCACGATGCGGATGACCCACAGGGCAGAGCCGTGCGGCAGCAGCGGTTCACCCATAGAGCGCAGAAACTCGCCGTACTCATCCAGGGCGGGCTCACCGTTGTGTGCCGGCATGTACAGCTTCAGGTTGCCGGCCATGTGACCGACCACAAAAAGCGCAAAGAGCAAGCCGGTGACGGCCATGATGAGCTTCAGTACCCACGATGGCGTTCCAGGATTCTGACGAATTGGTTCATTAGTGATGTGGCCGTGAGCGATTGCCTCACGGTCCGGATTTCTTAAAGTCATGACACCTCCATAGTCATACTCACCTTAACCGGGCTTAACCGCTGGTTACTAGTTATTTTCGAGCGGTTATTTACTCCCGGTTCGCAAGCATGACTAGGCAGTGAGATCTTTTAGGTAAGGGTATCCTGATAAGAAGAATATGAAAACGCTGTCACCTTGGATGCCTTCATTTCCGCAATACAGATGTTTCGTATTTATGATCCAAACTGTGAGCTTCGCCACTCCGTGTTACGCGAGTGATTACCCCACCCCTTTATGTGTCAAACTTTCGCATGAAACCCCACAAACCCGGTGTCCAGGTAGCGAAGAGTCTTCACAAAATTTTCGCCATAAAGATGCACAGCCGCGCTTTCTACTAGTAATCTTTGGCGCATGAGTAAGACGTATGTGGGCTCTCGCCTTCGCCAGCTTCGCCGTGAACGCGATCTCAGCCAAGCCTCCCTAGCTGGCACCCTCGGCCTTTCCGCCAGTTACGTCAACCAGATTGAACACGACGTCCGCCCGCTGACCGTGCCGGTTCTCCTGCGCATTACCGAGGTCTTTGGCGTGGACGCCACGTTTTTCTCCCGCGATGATGATTCCCGCCTCCTCGCAGAGATCCAGGACGTCATCCAAGACAAGGAGCTATGCCCCTCCCCGGTAGAGCTCCAGGAGCTATCGGAATTGGTATATAACCACCCCACCGTCGCCCGCACGCTTGTCGATGTTCACCGCCGCTACCGCAATGTGCGCGATAAGCTATCGCTGGCTACGGATACGAGGAGGACATCGGAAAGCGCAGCCGCCTTATCCATGCCGCACGATGAGGTGCGCGACTTCTTCTATGCCCGGCAGAATTACCTGAACGGGCTGGACCATCACGCGGAGGAACTTGCCGGTGACCTCGGCGTTTCCGGGTTCGGGATTCGCGATACCGAGCAGGCGCTGGCAAACCGGCTGCGCGAGGAACACGGCGTAGAAATCGAGCTGACGGCGCAAATGGATGGCACGCTGCACCGCTTTGACCGCGAGAGCGGGCAGTTCACGCTCGCCTCGCGCCTGAGCGAGGGCCAACGCGCCTTCCGCATGGCCGCCGAGCTCGGGCTGCTCGAGGCCCAAGATCAGATCTCCGCGCTCGTGGCCGATGAGCCCTTTACCTCTGATGCCTCCCGCAGCTTGGCCCAACGCGGCTTGGCCAGCTACTTTGCAGCCGCCACACTCATGCCCTATGCCATGATGCACAGCGAGGCTGAGCGCGCCGGCTACGACGTGGAGTATCTGTGCCAGGTCTTCGGCGTGGGATATGAGACAGTCGCATCCCGGCTCTCCACCCTGCAGCGCGATAACCTGCGCGGCGTTCCGTTTACCTTCGTGCGCGTGGATCGCGCCGGCAATATGTCCAAGCGGCAATCCGCTACCGGCGTGCACTTTTCCAATAACGGCGGCACCTGCCCGCTGTGGAATGTCTACGAGACCTTCACCCGCCCAGGGGTCATTTCGCGCCAGCTCGCGCAGATGCCCGATGGCCGCAACTACCTGTGGATTTCCCGCGCCGTGCAGCACCATCAAGGCCGCTACGGCGATACCAATAAGCTCTTCGCCATTGGGCTGGGCTGCGAGGCCCGACACGCCGATCGCACGGTCTATGCGGAGGGCCTCGACCTCACCAATCTCCACGCCGCTACCCCCATCGGACCAGGGTGTCGCACCTGCGCCCGCGAAAACTGCTCGCAGCGTGCCTTCCCGCCCATCAACGAGGCGATCAATATCGATGTCCACCGCTCGGCGGTCGCGCCTTACTAGCTGGTCTTTTTAGCCGCGTATAGAGAAACGGCACCGCGGTCCTCCTTCTTGGAGAACGCTGCGGTGCCCTTATGCGGTGTAGGGACGCTTGTTTAGAGGTTGATCATGTGGCCGCTGATACCCTCGGCGGCTTCCTTCATGGCCTCAGACAAGGTCGGGTGGGTGTGCACGTTACGACCGATTTCTTCAGTGGTCAGGTCGAAACGCTGTGCCAAGGTCAACTCAGGCAGGAGCTCCGAAACGTTGGAGCCCACCATGTGTCCACCGATGAGCTCGCCAAACTCGCCGTCAGCAACAAGCTTCACAAAGCCGGCGGTCTCATTCAGTCCGGCTGCCTTACCGTTTGCGGAGAACGGGAAGGTAGCAACCTTGATGTCCTTATCCGGGAACTTCTCCTTGGCTGCCTCTTCGGTGTAGCCAAAGGATGCGACCTGCGGGTTGCAGAAGGTAGCGCGCGGCATGTTGTTGTAGTCACCCAAGAGCTGGGTTTCTGCATCAGCAATGGTTTCTGCCGCTACAACGCCTTGAGCCTCCGCCACGTGTGCCAGCTGCAGCTTCGCGGTGACGTCACCGATAGCGTAAATGTGGTCAACGTTGGTGCGCATACGGTCATCGATGTCGATGGCACCGCGCTCAGTAAGCTCAACGCCGGTGTTCTCAAGGCCAAAGCCCTCAACACGCGGGGCGAAGCCGATGGAAATCATGGCGCGATCCACGGTCAAGGTGTCCTGCTTGGAACCGTCCTTGGATTCCACCTCAACGGTGACATCGTCGCCGTTGTCCTTCACAGAGGTGGTCTTGTAACCGGTCAGGAGCTTAACGCCAAGCTTCTTGTACTGCTTAGCAATCTCCTTGGATACGTCCTTGTCCTCGTTCGGCAGGACGCGGTCCATGAACTCCACGATGGTGACGTCCACACCGTAGTTGGCCAGCACGTAAGCAAATTCCATGCCGATGGCGCCGGCACCCACGATGACCATGGACTTTGGTGCTTCCTCATTCAGGATCTGCTCTTCATAGGAAACGATATTGCCGCCCAGTTCAACGCCAGGCAGGGACTTGACCACGGAGCCGGTGGCGATGATGCAGTCATCGAAGGTAACGGTCTTACCTTCGTCATCGCCCTCAGTAATCTCAATGGTCTTATCGTCCTTGAAGGAACCCAGACCGTTGATCTCGGTGATCTTGTTCTTCTTCATCAAGTAGTGAACGCCCTTGACGATGCCCGAAGAAACCTTGCGGGAGCGCTTGTGGGCTACACCGAAATCAAAGGAAACATCGCCGGAGATGCCAAAAGCCTTCGCCTCGTGGTTGAAGGTGTGGGCTACCTCTGCATTCTTCAGCAGCGACTTGGAGGGAATACAGCCTACGTTGAGGCAGACTCCGCCCCAGTACTGCTTTTCAATAACAGCGACTTTCTTTCCAAGCTGAGCTGCGCGGATGGCGGCAACGTAGCCGCCAGGGCCCGCACCGAGTACTACTACGTCATAATGTTCGTTAGTCACGCCCTACAGGATACGTAACTTTGTCCTCAATGTCGCGTAATTGGTCACACTTGGGGGCACCCCACCCCAAGCCGCGGTGAGGATAGGGAAAGGGCCCTGCAAAGGGGGCATCGGCAAGCAGCAGATGCACCTCCGCAGGGCCCTTAAGCATTCGTGGACTTAAATCACGCCCAAGGATGCTAGCAGCTTGGAATATGCATCCATTGCAGAGTGGATGAATGGCCCAATGAATTCATTGAAGGACACGAGGGCGGAATCAAAAAGGTTCATTGATGTTCTTTCTCTTGATGGGGCGCGAGTACACAATCTCGCTGCTTAGCTTTTCACACTAAAAGCACTAACGCAGCCGCTACTGATGTTATTACAGACACAAACCGCGTCACGCCGTGCTTCATTGGAAAATTATGACACAGGAACCTCAGCTGTCATAGCACTAGTTATCATTATTAGCGGAAAAGGCAATGAAAGTATGCCTACCCCCGCTACTCCCCCACATCAGCGAAAGTCTTTACCGGCAAGCATTTATTGGGCACTATTAATGGTTAGGTCTACATGTAGGAATACTGAATATACTTCCCTCAACATGCCGATTTTTCGCGGCCGAAGTATAGTTATCGAGTCCATTCCCCACTGGAAAGAAGCACCATGAAGCGTCTTAATTCTATCCTCGCGGCAGCTGCGGTTTGCACGGGCTTAGCTTATGCTCCCGTGGCGGGCGCAGCCGAGCTCACCCCGCAGCAAGTGGCGGGCGATACCGCACAGTCCACGATTTCCCCGCTGGAACCTACCCCGGAGATCGAGGGTAAGTCCTGGTACAAGAAGTACAAGGACGACGCACGCGTTGAAAAGCTCGAGGCAACCTCGCCGGCAATGAATGACCGGAAGATTCCGCTGGCCGTCATCCGCGCCAAGAGCGAAAACCGCCCAACCATTTACCTGCTCAATGGCGCAGGCGGAGCAGAACAAGACATGGATTGGCTGAAGCTTTCTGATGCCGTTGATTTCTACCACGAAAAGGACGTCAACGTCGTAGTCCCGCAGGCCGGTGCATTCTCCTACTACACCGACTGGATCTCTGAGCCGAATTCAGAATTCCTGCAGGGACCACAAAAGTGGGAAACCTTCCTGACCAAGGAACTGCCGGGTGCCATTGAAAAGCACATCAACGCGGATAACCACCGCGCCATTGCAGGCATGTCAATGTCCGCTACCTCTTCCCTGCTGCTGGCACAGCACAACCAAGGTTTCTACGATGCAGTGGGCTCATACGCAGGTTGTGCCGCTACCGCTTACCCGCTGGAGCGCCAGGCCGTAGAGCTGACCGTCAACCGTGGCGGCGGCAGCGTGGACCAGATGTGGGGCCCATATGGCTCCGAGACCAACCGTTATAACGACGCCATGATGAACGCCGATAAGCTGCACGGTACCGAGCTCTACATTTCTTCCGGTTCCGGCTTGGCAAGCGAAGAGGACACTTATAGCTACCTGCGCTCTATGGGTCTGAACCAAGAGGAAGCAGTACGCGGATCCTCCACCCTGCAGGTTGAGGGCGGCGGCATCGAAGCTGGAGTGAACTACTGCACCCACAACTTCAAGGCCAAGCTTGACCAGGCCGGAGTGCCAGCCACCTACAACTTCCGCAATACCGGAACCCACTCGTGGCCGCACTGGAAAGAGGATCTGAAGGATTCTTGGCCAGTTTTCGAGCGGGCATTCAATAGCTAAATTTCGGCTGCGCGTGACGGGCGGTAGGATCGCAATATTATGACATTGCTTCCTACCGCCTTTTCGCGTGCGCATACTGATCCTTATACCGGCGTGGACTTCAACCTTGGTTTTGAAGTCACCCACTACACGCTGGACTTGAACTACCGCGTGGAGCCTAACCTGCTGCAGGGTGAGGCCATTTTAAGCGTGCGCGCGGTGGAAGAGTTGGCCTCCTTAACTTTGGACCTCGGCGGGGCGATGGTGGCGCGGCGCGTGACCGCTAAGCACGCCCCGCGGGTGGCTAAGTTCCGCCAATCTTCCGGGAAGCTGCGCCTGCGTTTTGCAGACGAGATCCCTGCCGGGACTGAGTTTGAACTGCATATTCGCTACGGCGGCAGCCCGCGCCCCATCCGCACCACGTGGGGCGAAATTGGCTGGGAGGAAACCGAATCCGGCTCGTTGGTGGCCAGCCAGCCCAATGGCGCGCCCAGCTGGTTCCCATGCGATGACACGCCTTCAGAAAAGGCGACGTATGACATCATCATCACCGCTGATAGCCCCTTTACCGTCGTTTCCAATGGCGAATTGGTTTCCCGCAAGGCCGGCGGTTCGACCACCCGGTGGCACTACCGCACGCGCCACCCCATGGCCACGTACCTGGCAACGGTGCAGGTAGGAGAGTTTTCTTCTTATTCGCTGGGGAATAATACCCAGGCGTGGGCGCCGGCGTTCTTGCGCGAGCGCGTGCACGAGGAGTTCTCCCGGCAGCAGGAGATGGTGGATTTCTTCTCCTCCATCTACGGGCCCTATCCCTTCCCCACCTATCAGGTCGTCATTACCGAGGATGAGCTGGAAATCCCCCTCGAGGCCCAGGGCCTGTCCATTTTTGGTTCCAACCACGTGAAGGGCGATCACGCCTTCGAGCGGCTCATCGCGCACGAGCTTTCCCACCAATGGTTTGGCAATTCCGTCGGCCTTTCTGAATGGAAGGATATCTGGCTCAATGAGGGTTTTGCCTGCTACAGCGAGTGGTTGTGGGGTGAGCACAAGGGTGGCGCGTCCGCGCGCGAGGCGGCGCGCTCGCATTACCAGGTCCTGACGCGCAAGCGCCAAGACATCAAGGTTTCTGATCCGGGCGCACGCGATATGTTCGATGACCGCGTGTACAAGCGCGGGGCCCTCACGGTGCACGCCATTCACCGGCTGCTTGCCGATGCCTTCTTCCCCACCCTCACCTCCTACCTCACCCAGCATCAACATTCCGTGGTTCAGCCCTCCGATCTCCTCTCGGCCTTCCGGGAGGCAGCGCCGGACGCCGCTCTTTTCGATGCCACCATTGCCGCATGGCTCGATGAAACCGCGTTGCCCAAGTTTCCGGACTAGTGGGTTTGGGCGCTGATTGCCGTGGTTTTGTTTGTGGGCGAGTCCGTTCGATTGGGGAATGTATAGTCTATTGACCAATTCTTTTCTTACTGTTGCGCTGGTGTTTTATTGGATTACAACAGAACATGAAAGCGAAACAGGAAGGAGGAGGAACCATGGAAACTGCCAAGCATACGGAAATCAATACAGCCATTTCTGATGTGGCTGCGGGGCTTACGCGCCTGCGCAACCTTATGCAGAATCCGGACGATCTCTCCTTCGAATTGCTCCACCCCAATTTCGAACACCTAGAGCGGGCGCTGGGTAATAAATCCACCATCGATGCAGCCTTTGCCTTCATTGCAGAGCGCGATGATGCCGGCAGGCGGGTCGGCTCTTCTAAAGCTAAGGACTACTTAGTCGCCCGCCTTGGCCTCACGGAGTCTGAGGCCGCCGCACGCCTGCGCAACGGCAAGAACCTCTTTGCACCCATCGAGGATCCGGAACCTACTCCCCCGCCAGCAGACGACGAGCCGGATGCAGCCGCGCAAAAGAAAGCCGAAGAGGAGGCGCGCCGCCGTGCCGAACGTGAGCGCCGCGCGGAAGAAGAGCGCCGCAAGAAGCTCTTCGAGGAAGACCCCATCCCAGAGCGCGTCCTCAACCTCATTGAACGGGAGCTGCGCAACCTCAATAAGTTCGCGGTTCCTGGGCCGCGGGAGCTGCGCAATAAGGCCTTGGAAGAGGCCAAGCGCCGCTCCTATGAATCCCTGCGGGATTGGCTGCGTCAGGCCATCCGCAAGGCGAATAAGCATGCCGTCGATCCCTCTGGGAAGCGCGATCCGCACGCAGCTACCCGCAAGCGCCGGTTCAGCATTTCTAACCAAGATGCAGACGGTGGCGTGCACATCTCCGGCTACCTCGATGCCTCTGCCGCCGCCGTCCTGGCCAGCGCCTTCGCCCCTGCCAAGAATAAGGGCAGCGAGAGCCTGAGTCCCGACGACGATACCCGCACCTATGCCCAGCGCATGGCGGATCAGTTGACCGCAGCATTGGGGAGCTACTTATCCGCGGGCCAAAAGAAGTCGGACGGCCTCGGCTCCTTCTTCGTCGCCACTACCCTTGAAGAGCTACAAGCGATGAACAGCGATACCCGCTTCACCACGAGCGTGGGAATCGACCTATCCCCGCTCGATCTTCTCCGCTTGGGCGCTGCGCAGCACGACTTTTTCTGCGCCGTCGATGACAAGGGCTTCCCGCTCGAGCTCGGTCGCACCAAGCGCACCGCGTCACTGTGGCAAAAGCTAGCGCTCGCCGCCAATGAAATCGTGTGCACCCACCCGGACTGCAACCGGCCATGGCAAGACTGCGATGTCCACCACCTGCAGGCGTGGTCCCACGGGGGAGTTACAGACCTCCGGAACCTCACCCTGCTCTGCCGCCGGCACCACGTGGACAATAACGATAACCGCGATGGCCGCAATGGCATGGGGCATGCGGAAAGAGACCCAGAAACGGGCCGAGTGGGCTACCGCTCAGCGCATACCGGCGGGCTTTCACCCTCGGTGGAGCTCAATGACTCCCCTGCGGCAGAGCAAGCCCCGGCGCGCAAGCTCGCCGACCCGCCTGCTCAGCCTCATGAACCGGTGGATTCACCACCCAGTTCCCCGGCCGATTCGCCGCAACCTTCGGCGCAGGACTCACCACCTAGTCCGCCGCCTCCCGGCGCAGCGTGACCATGCCCTACCACCCACTCTCTACCGTGACTTCAGGCCGTACGATCATGTCGTGCGGCCTAGAAGTGCGTGTACAAGCGTTTTGGGGCTGGCCACGCGCAGCGCGTACACGGACTGCCCTACACTGGAGACTCATGCACACCATGCTCGTTACTGGCGGCGCCGGCTTCATCGGCGCCAATTTCGTGCGCCTCATGGCCAAGGTTCGCCCGGATACCCGCATCACCGTCCTGGATAAGCTGACCTACGCCGGCAACCGGGACAACCTTGTGGGCCTCGATGTGGAATTGGTGGAGGGCGATATCGCGGATGCCGCGACGGTGAATCCGCTCGTCGCCAAGGCGGATATCGTCGTGCACTTCGCCGCTGAGTCCCATAATGATAATTCCCTGCGGGATCCCTCCCCGTTTATCCAGACCAATGTGGTGGGCACCTATACCCTTCTGGAGGCGTGCCGAGCATACGATGTCCGCTTTCACCACGTTTCTACCGACGAGGTCTTCGGGGACTTAGAAATTGGGGCGGATACCAAGTTCACGGAGGATACCGCCTATGCGCCCTCCAGCCCTTATTCGGCCACCAAGGCGAGTTCCGATCACCTCGTGCGAGCATGGGTCCGGTCCTTTGGACTGCGCGCCACCATTTCTAATTGCTCAAATAATTACGGGCCTTACCAACACATCGAGAAGTTCATCCCGCGCCAAATCACCAATATCCTTTCCGGGCATAGGCCTAAGCTCTACGGCACTGGCGAGCAGGTGCGCGACTGGATCCACGTCGACGATCACAATGCGGCAGTGCTAAAAATCATCGAAGAGGGGCGGATCGGTGAGACGTATAATATCGGCGCTGACCAGCCGGACATAGATAATAAGCGCATCATCGAGCTGATCTGCGAAATCATGGGACATACCCAAGGAGGTCGGGCCCTGTACGAGCACGTGGCGGACCGCCCCGGCCACGACCAGCGCTATGCCATGGATGCTTCCAAGCTGCGCCGCGAATTGGATTGGCAGCCCCGTTATACCGATATCCGGGCGGGACTAGAAGATACCATCGCCTGGTATCGCGATAACGAAACTTGGTGGCGATCCCAAAAGGAATCTGTAGAAGCCCGCTATAAAGAGCAAGGACAGTAATTATGCAGGTACACAACACCGCCATTGAAGGCCTAAGCATCATTGAGCTGGACGTACACGGAGATAACCGTGGCTGGTTCAAGGAAAACTGGCAGCGCGAAAAGCTTGCTAAGGCCGCACCAGAGCTGGCTTCGTTCCAGCCGGTGCAAAATAATATTTCTTATAACCGCACCGGTGCTACGCGCGGGCTGCACGCTGAGCCTTGGGACAAGCTCATCTCCGTCGCGCACGGCAAGATCTTTGGTGCCTGGTGCGATCTACGAGAAGGTTCCGCAACCTTCGGCAAAATTGTCACCCATGAGGTGGGGCCGGAGACCGCCGTATTTGTACCACGCGGGGTCGCCAATGGCTTTCAAGCCCTCGAGGAAACTTCCTACTCCTACCTAGTCAACGAGCATTGGTCCCCCGAGGCACGCTATACCGGAACCAACCTCGACGCTGTGGAGTGGCCCCTCGAACCACGCGAGGTTTCAGAAAAAGACAAGCAACTGCCGGCGCTTGCAGATGTAGCCCCCATGCCACCCCGCAAAATCCTTGTTACCGGTGCGAACGGTCAGCTTGGCCGGGCACTGAAACGGGTCCTCAAGAATGCCGAATTCTGCACCCACGCGGAATTCGACATCACCAATCCCCCGCAGCGCCAGTGGAAACAATACGAAGCCATCATCAACTGCGCCGCCTACAACGACGTCAATGGCGCCGAGGATGATCGCGCCGCCGCCTGGGCCGTAAACGCCGAAGCGCCAGCCAAACTCGCCCGCATCGCTGCCGAAAACCAGCTGACCTTCGTACACGTATCCAGCGACTACATCTTCGATGGATCCAAGGAGCTGCACACCGAAGACGAGAACCCCTCGCCCCTATCCGCCTACGGGGCGTCGAAGGCCGCTGGCGAAACCGCCGCTCAGACTACACCGCAGCATTATGTTGTGCGCACCTCGTGGGTGTTTGGCGATGGCCCGAATTTCATCGCTACCATGCGCCGCCTCGCCGAAGCGGATAAGGAGCCGAAGGTCATTCATGACCAGCGCGGGCGCCCCACCTTCGCTGAGGATTTGGCCAAGGGCATCGCGCATCTCCTGCGCACCCGGCCCGAGTACGGAATTTATAATATCTCCAACTCCGGCGATACCGTCGGGCGCGATGAAATGGCGATGTCCGTATTCATCGGCCTGGGCCACGACCCCTCAGAGGTCACGCCGGTAAGTACCGAACAGTATCGGGAAATCGCCGGCCCCGAGGCACCGCGTCCCAAAGAATCGACGCTTGCCCTAGATAAAATCGAGGCCACGGGATTTTCCCCGCAGAATTGGCGGGCCGCCCTCGCCTTGTATCTCGCGCTGTACCCGAGCGTGCCCAGTGAGCCCAGCGAACCCAGCGAACCCAGTGTTCCTAGCAGTGCCGGTGAGCCCAGCGCTACTGGCGATACAAGCGAGCCTAGCGCCGAAGAAACCGCCGGAACCGCCAACACTACCGAAAACACCGAGGCCAGCGAGGAGTAGCGATGAAAGGCATTATCCTTGCCGGCGGATCCGGAACGCGGCTTTATCCCATCACTAAGGGCATCTCTAAGCAGCTCATGCCCATTTATGACAAGCCGATGATCTACTACCCTTTGACCACGCTCATCCAAGCGGGAATTCGGGAGATCCTCATCATCACGACCCCCGAGGACGCCGGAGCCTTTCAAAGGCTCTTCGGGGACGGATCCCAACTCGGGTTGATGATCGATTACGCCGTACAGCCCCGCCCAGAAGGATTGGCGCAGGCCTTTTTGATTGGGGAGGACTTTATTGGTGATGACAGCGTCGCGCTGGTCCTCGGCGATAATATCTTCCACGGTTTCGGCGGGGAGCTAAGCCAGTGCCGCAATCCAGAGGGCGGCATCATCTTTGCCTATGAAGTCTCAGATCCGCAGCGCTACGGAGTCGTCGAATTCGACCAAGCCGGCCAAGCGCTCAGCATTGAAGAAAAGCCGGCGGACCCACGGTCTAATCATGCCGTCGTCGGGCTGTATTTCTACGATAACTCGGTCATCGATATCGCTAAGTCCATCACGCCTAGCGATCGCGGGGAGCTCGAGATTACCTCCGTCAACGAGGCCTACCTGCGCCGCGGCGCGTTGAGCGTGCAGCGCCTCCACCGCGGCAGCGTCTGGTTGGATACCGGCACCGTCGATTCCATGAGCGAGGCCGCCGCCTACGTAGAGGTGATGCAGAAAAGGACGGGCATCGTCATCGGTTCCCCCGAGGTGGCGGCCTATGAAGCCGGATTCATCTCGCAGGCGGAGCTAGAAGCGCTAGCCCAGCCCCTCCTCAAATCCGGCTACGGAGAGTACTTGCGCGATTTTTAGTAGCCGCGCTCGATGTACTCGTCGATGCGCGCCGCTTCCGCGCCCACCGTTGTAGCATCGCCGTGGCCCGGCAAGACCTTCGTGTCATCCGGCAGGTTGAATACGACGTTGCGCAGGGATTCGATGATGACATCGAAGTCCGAGTACTTGCGCCCCGTCGCACCAGGCCCGCCGTTGAACAGGGTATCGCCAGACAACAGGGTGCCATCGACGTAGAGGACAACACAGCCCGGCGAGTGTCCCGGGGTGTGGTAGACGGTGATTTTCTCACCGTTGATGTCGAACTGGCCGTTATCGGCTAGGTCGATGTAGTGGGCATCGCCATTGGCCTCTTGCCACAGCATGTCATCGTCCGGGTGCATGTAGACATCCGCATCGAAGCGCTTCGCCGCCTCCGGCGCGAGCTCACAGTGATCGTTGTGCCCGTGGGTCAAGATAATGCCCTCAACCTTGCGATCGCCCACCAATTCCGCCACGGCATCGAGATCGTGGGAAGGGTCGACGATGTAGACGCTGGAGGCATCGCCTAGCACGTAAACGTTATTGTCCACGTCCCATTCGCCGCCGTCCAAGCGGAACTTGCCAGAAGTTACAGTGCTATCAATCTGCATTAAAATTCCACCACCGAACGCAGTACCTTGCCGTCCTTCATAGTTTGGAAGGCAGACTCGACATCGTCAAGCGCGATGCGCTCAGAAACGAACTTATCCAGCGGGAAGTTGCCGGCCTTGTGCAGAGCAACGTATGCGGGGAAGTCGCGCTCCGGCAAGCAGTCGCCGTACCAAGCCGGCTTGATGGAACCGCCGCGGCCGTAGAGATCGATGGCTGGGATGTCCACGTGGTCCGTCAGGTTAGGCACGCCCACCATCACCATGCGGCCGGCATGATCGCGGGAGTAAAAGGCCTGGCGCCACGTTGGCTGGATGCCTACCGCGTCGATGGAAACGTCCGTGCCGAAGCCGCCGGTGAGATCGCGCACCGCATCGATGACCTCCTGCTCCGACATGTCCTTCGAGCAAATGGTGTCGGTGGCACCGAATTCGCGCGCCGTCTCCAGCTTGGACTCGTCAATGTCTACGGCGATGATCTTCGCCGCGCCCGCCAGCTTCGCACCAGCAATCGCTGCCACGCCGACGCCGCCACAGCCAAAGATGGCTACGGACTCGCCCAGCTGGATATCGCCGGTATTGACGGATGCGCCCAGGCCGGCCATGATGCCGCAGCCCAGCAAGCCCGCAGCGGCAGGGTCCATCTCATCAACCTTCGTGCACTGGCCCTCGTGTACTAGGGTCTTCTCCGCGAAGGAACCGATACCCAACGCAGGGGTGAGCTCGGTGCCATCTTCCAAGGTCATGGCCTTGGAAGCGTTGTGGGTATTGAAGCAGTACTTGGGCTCGCCCTTCTTGCAGGCGCGGCACTCGCCGCACACTGCACGCCAGTTCAGGACGACGAAATCGCCCTCCTCCACGTGGGTAACCGCAGAGCCTACGGTCTCCACCACGCCTGCCGCTTCGTGGCCCAGCAGGAAGGGGAAGGCATCCTCAATGTCACCATCGCGGTAGGCCAAGTCGGTGTGACATACGCCGCAGGCCTGCACCCGCACGATGACGTCATTGGGGCCGGGATCAGGAACGACGATATTTACGGTCTCAACTTCCGCGCCCTTAGAGCGGGCAATAACAGCTTTTACAGTCATGCCTCCCAACCATACCTATGTTTTCAATATCACCGCGTTATTGAAAATAATTACTAGGAAGCGGCAACTACGTTGGCCGCGTGCTCGTGACCCCGCTGGTTCATGTGGATAGGCAGGTTACCGGGACCCGCCGTAAAGTCCACAAGACCTGCCCACATGCGGTCATTCGCATTGGCACACATGCCGTTATTGCGGGTCGATGGTTTCATATCCAAAAATTGCACGCCGGTGCGGGCCGCCAAATCAACCTGCATCCACTGCGCCTTATTTTCGTAGTCCTGAACCATGGGCAGGAAGGTCGAATCCAGCGGTGTCGGGCCAACGTGAATGAGGCAGTAGTGCGAATCCGAACCGATGGTGGGATAGCCCACGATCTGGATGCGGGCGTTCGGGGCGGCGCGCTTAATCCGCTCAACCTGTGGGGCGGTGCGATCCGTGAATTCCTGACGGATCTGCGCCATGTTCAAATCAGGGTGGTTATAGGTGTCATTAAAACCCGTAGTAATCAGCACACGCGCGGTATCCGGGGTCAGCGCGCCAGATCCGATGGCTGCGTCAACCTGCTGCCAGATCTGCGGGCCGTTGGACATCGACACCGCACCAGCACAAGAGAAATCGCGCACCGGCAAGCCCATCTTGGCGCCGGCGCGCTTCGCATAGTTGAAGGAGGTGGGGCAGTTTTCCCCGATTACCCGAGTGGGATTAAAACGGTCCGCCAAGTATTCCCCGCCATTCGGATCCGCCATTACCGAGTCACCGAAGGAGACGAGATTGCGTTCTGCCGCGCTAGCCTGCGGCGCGGCCACCGCACCCACCACCGCGATCGCAGAAGCTACGACCGAAAATACCTTGAGCTTTATGGATTTCATTGAGCGACCTTCTCTTCAAATCTTGTAACTTAAGTGTATATTAGTCACTCTGGTAACATTTTTCGAGTTAAAAGCAACGCTATCTTTTCTTCTGACGATATCGTTCATAGTTATATTTTTGTTATCTTCTCTTTTCGGAGCTTTCCCTTCCATGAAATTGTCTGATGTTCCCTTCCACGCCTCCGCGCTCAGCCAGTTCTTCCCTGCACTCTTCAAGTCGGGGCTCATCACCCAACAAGGCGGGCTTGGCGGGCAGCTCAAGCTCCTGCCCAACCTCGCGCGCTATCGCTTCACCACGGCGCGCGAAATCGAGCAGGCCTATTTGACCTGCCCTGATCGCCTCGCGCTTATCGATGACGACGGCACCCTCACCTACCGCCAGTTGCGCTCCCATACCCAGAATTTCGCCCGCTACCTAAAATCCTTGGAGCTGCCGGAAATCCGGCTCGGCGTCATGGCCCGCAACGGCCGCGGCATCATCATCCCCTTGGGCGCCAAGGGCTACGCCGGTGCTGGGATCTACCTGCTCAATGTCGGTTCCTCCCCAGAACAGCTGGCCGGCTGCATCGAAGAAAATGGCATTAATGTCCTCGTCATCGATGATGAATTCATCGATCGCGTCGATCCCAACCTGGATATTCCGGTCATCATCGCCCACGATACGGGGGAAAGCGATCTGCCCACGCTCGATAAGATCGTGAAGAATCCCCTGGATATCGAGCTGCCTACCTTTCCCAAGCACGGCCCCATCGTGCTGATGTCCTCCGGTACGACCGGCATCCCCAAGGGCATCATGCGCCCAGAGCCAACGTTGCCTGTCGTGCTGGCCTCCATCGTGGGCAATATTCCGTGGCGCGCCGATCAGCGCGTGCAGATGACGGCGTCTATCTTCCACACTTGGGGGTGGGCCTGCATCAATATTGCCTTGGGGCTGCGCAATACCATCGTCACCCGCCGCGTTTTTGAACCGGAGCAGGTGCTTGATGATGTCCAACGCTACCGCCTCGACGGCATGATCTCCTCCCCCATCTTTTTCAAGCGCTTGGTAGATCATGATCCCGAGGGCACCTTCGATACCTCGAGCCTGAACTTCATCGCCTCTGCCGGTAATGCGCTTACCCCACAGGTGGTCAAGGACACCAACGCGCGCTTCGGCCCCATCCTGTGCAACGTCTACGGTTCCACGGAGCTGGCGCTTGCCTCAACGGCCACGATGGAACAAGTAGCAGAAAACCCCGATGCGGTGGGCAAGGTTGCCAATGGCACCAAGCTGCGCATCCTCGATGAAGAGGGCCACCCCGTTCCCCGCGGCGAGGTGGGTGAAATCTACCTCACCAACTCCACCGCCATGACCGGCTATACCAACCCCAAGCTCAAGCTCAATAGGGTCGATGGGTTGTTGTCGATTGGTGATCTTGGGTACATCGACAAGCAGGGCTTCCTCCACGTCGTGGGCCGGGCCGATGACATGATCATCGTGGGCGGCGAGAATGTCCACCCCCAGTCCGTGACCGAGGTGCTCGAGGCCATGCCCGGCATCGATGAGGTGCATGCGGGTGGCGTGGAGGATAACGAGACCTTCAGCCGCATCGCCGTCTGGGCGGTGCCTACTGCCGATGCCGCCGGCCGCGATCTGACTGCCGATGCCATCCGCGCCTGGGTGCACGAAAAGCTCGCCGAGCACTCCGTGCCCCGCGATGTGCACTTCCTATCCAAGCTGCCGCGCAATGCCACCGGCAAGGTGGTTCCGCGCCTGCTTAAGCACGGCGACTAAATTTTTCAATGCCCCACCACACCGGTGGGGTAAAGAGCACGGCAATAAGCCAATAAATCAACCAGAAGCTGCCGTTTAGCCCTACCACCGCGATGCTCACTATAAGGATCGCAGCCGTCACCGCACTTGCATATACGCATTTTCTTACATTATTATCGGACTGATTCCCAGACTCGGTTTTCGACCTCCCGCTGAGTTTCCGATCCACTGCGCGGATGATGTCGCCGCCAAAGACCAGCGAAAATGCGATATAAAAAGCTGCGAAACCGTGCATGAATCCCGCTTCGCCATCATTATGCATGGTGAAAAATGAGAAAATTAACAAGACTATGTCAATAATTGGCGTAGCGATAAAAAATGCCAGTCCAATTCTTGGGGCCTTAACGATGTAGCGGAGAACACCGCCCAGAATAAGGCACACCCAAAAGAGGATTTCTGCTGCGACGGTAGCAATAAGCAGTGTCTCGTTCCTTCCCTCATCGAGGCCATATGGCCTGCTTCTATTGAAGGAGAGTTTATATTAAGGAAGAACCCCGCACATATAAAAATGGAGCCGCCTGCGAGAATCGAACTCGCGACCTTTTCATTACGAGTGAAATGCTCTACCGACTGAGCTAAGGCGGCGCGCTGCTTAAAGCAGCACTGGCGATTCTATCGCAGGGGTGGCGCGGAAAAGAAATCGGGGCTCAGGCCTAGTTTTTGACGGGCCGGCGCTAAAGACCGGCCCTAGAGGCAGGCCCGCCGCAACCTGCCCACCAAGCCGTCGAAGGCAATCTGCGTGCCCACGTTCTGGGTCAGCTGCTCGCGGCAATAAGAAATGGCGGACTGGCACTCCAAGAGGCCTTCCTCGCTCACCCGCTGCGCCAGCTCGCCAGATAGCCCCGCGAAATCCGGGTGGGTCATCTCCACCTGCGCGCCCACCTTTGTCATCAGCGCGTCGCGGTAAATTCCGGAGAGATCGACGAGCACCAAGTCGAGGTTATCGATGACCCGTCGCTTCGCCCGCTTCTTGTGCTGTTCTTGTAAGTCCTTGATGGCGGAGCGGGCATCGCGCTGCGCCTTCGCCGCGCCCTTGCCCTTCGCGCCCACGCCAAAGGTATTTTCCAGCTTGGCCAGCTCCGCTTCCTCTTCCTCCTTGTGCGATTCCTTCGCGTCCGCATCCACCAGCTTAAGAAGCGAGGTCACCGCCTGAAAGCCCTGGGATTCGTGGAAGATGTCTTCCGCCAGGTTGATGGCCACCGCCCGTCGTTTTTGCACCGTAGGATCTGCCACCAAGTGGCGCGCCCTGCCCACGTGGCGCAGGGAAGTCACGGCGGCGAGGCGGGCATCGTGATCCGAGGCGCCTTCGCTCACCAACTGCGCAACGATATTTTCCACCGACGGCGAGGGGATGTACAGGTGCCGGCAGCGCGAGCGGAGGGTCTGGGAGAAGTCATCGGGGGCATCGGAAGGCGCGCACATGATAATAACGGTGCGCTCCGGCGGCTCCTCCACCGTCTTCAGCAGCGCGTTGGCGCCATTATTGTTCAGGCGATCCGCGTTATTGAAGATCACGACGCGCCACGGGGCGACCGTGGGCAAGCTCGCGGCGCGCCCGATGACCTCGCGCACCGTATCCACCGGGATGATGACCTCCTGCGGGTCCACCAAGACCAGGTCCGTGTGCTGCTTAGTCTCCAGCACGGCGCGGCAGGCCTCGCATTTTCCGCAGCCCGGCTCCTCCGGATCCGTGCACATGAGCGTGGCCGCGAAATCGATTGCGGCCAAGGAACGCCCGGAACCGGGCGGACCGGTAAAGAGCCAGGAATGGCTCATCGCCCGCGGATCTGCCCCCGGCATCCCCCGCGCCGCCCGCGCGGCACCCAAGATAGTGCGGGCCACACCTGGGGTATCTGCCAATCGTTGCGCAACGCTTCCCGTATTCACTCGCTCTAGCCTACTGGTCTTACTACAGTAAGTAGTTATGAACAGACTATTGCGTGGCGCTCGTTGGCTCATGGGAACCCAATGGCCGGTATACGCTGCCTTGGTCTTGGGCGCCAATATCATCGGCGCCATCGCGATCATGACCTTTATCCTCTATTTCCTGCCCATGCCGGAAATAGAGGACTTTGCTGCCGAGCTGCCCAACCTGAAGGGAGTGGCGGCGGTCTACCTCATCTTTGCGGTCATCATCGGCATCGCCGCTACCCTGCTGCTCTTCCGCCCCGTGCTGGACTGGCAGCGCAATCCCGATGCACACGATCCGAATATGGTGCGCACCCTCGTACTGCGCATCCCCGTGTACCAATCCCTGGTCGCGGCCGCAGTCTGGCTCATCGGCATCATCTTGACCGTGGCTATCTCCAGCGGGCAATCCGGGCGCCTCGGGCTCGTCGTGGGTGTCTCCACCACCCTGGCGGGCCTGGTGGTCATTATCTTGACCTACCTACAGGCCGAGCGCCTCGTGCGGCCCGTCGCAGCCCAGGCCGTCGCCCGCCGCTTCGAAGATTCCACCGTCGAACCGCCCATCAAATACCGCCTGTTTTCCACCTGGCTGATGACCTCCGGCGTACCACTGCTCGGCATCGTGCTGGTGCTGTTGGGGCAGCACACCGGGCTTTTCTCTGGCGATGCCAGCGAGATCATCCCGGCTATCGTGGCGCTGGCACTCACCGCGCTGGCCACCGGGTTTATCGGCACCAGCTTTGCCATCATGAGCGTGGTCGATCCCATCGTGGAGCTGCAGGATGCGATTAACCGCGTGCGCCGAGGCGAGGCCGATGCCGAGGTCGATATTTACGATGGATCCGAGCTCGGCGTCCTGCAGGCCGGTTTCAATGAGATGATGCGCGGGCTGCGCGAGCGCCAGCGCGTCCGCGATATCTTCGGCCGCTACGTAGGCACCGAGGTGGCCCAGCGCGCCCTTGATGAGCGCCCAGAATTGGGCGGCGAGGACCGCAAGGTCGCGGTGCTGTTTATCGATGTCATCGGTTCCACCACCTTCGCTGTCAACCACTCCCCCGAGGAAGTGGTCACGGAGCTCAATAAATTCTTCGAGCACGTCGTAACGGTGGTGCACCGCAATAAGGGCATCATTAATAAGTTTCAGGGCGATGCCGCCCTCGCCGTTTTTGGCGCACCGCTCAATGTGTACGACTCGACCTCGATGGCCCTGCAGGCCGCCCGCGAGCTGCGCGGGGAATTGCGCGGGCTCGAGCTGCAGGCCGGTATCGGTGTCGCCTCCGGCCACGTGGTGGCAGGCCACATCGGCGGCGCGGATCGCTTCGAGTACACCGTCATTGGCGATGCCGTCAACGAGGCCGCCCGCCTGACCGAAATGGCTAAGGACACCCCCGGCCAGGTCCTGACCAACGCCGCCACCCTAAAGACGGCCAACGAGGCCGAGCAGGCCCGCTGGACCGTCATGAAATCCATTGAGCTACGCGGGCGCCGCCGCATGACGCAGTTGGCCCGCCCCATCCGCGCCAGCCTGGCGGAAAGGTGCGAAATCTAGTGGCCAGCACCCGCCTCATCGTGCCCGACGCGGCGCGCGGAATGGCGCTTTTAGGCATCGCGATAGCGAATATGACCACCGCGTGGATCATCACTGAGAACCGGCCGGGCGCGTATTTCGGCGGCATCCTCGATGACAGCGTGCTCGATAAAATCGCCGTCGTCTTCGGCGCTTTCTTCGTGCACAATCGCGGCCTGCCCATGTTTTCTACCCTGCTGGGCTTCGGCGTGGGGCTTATTGCGATGAGCCTGTGGCGGCGGGGATTTCCGCTGGGGGAGGCAAGGAGGGTCATCGCCAAGCGCTATGGCTTCCTCGCGCTGCTAGGCGCGGTGCACATGGTGCTGCTGTTTTGGGGCGATATCATGTTTGTCTATGGCATAGCGGGCATAGTCATTGCGCTGCTGCTCACGCTGCATAATTCTACGCTGCGCAAGATTTCTCATATCGCGCTCGGGGTGCTGACGGTGCTCGGCATCGCCGCGTTTATTTTCTCCGCGGTTGACGGCGGGCTCGATATCCCCGTCGATGCCATTGGCACGGTAAATTCCTACGGTGACCTGCTGCTGAGCCAGCTTCTCACCCTAGGCGCGCAGATAATCTCCGCCCCGCTCATCGTGCTGATGTATCTGCCGGTCATGCTGGTGGGCTTTGTGTGGGCGCGCGAGGGCGTGCTTGCCGATGTCCCCTCTCACCGCCCCCAACTCCTGCGCTGGGTGGCCATCGCCGCCGCCGTAACGCTGGTCATTGGCACGCTGTGGTCCTTGGGTACCCTCGGGGTTATCGATCAGCGCTGGGCAAGCGCGGCCAGTAGCGCCAATTCCTTCCTCGGCGTGCTGACCGGGCCGGGAATCCTCGCCGGGCTCGCCCTTATCTTGCAACCCGTGCAAGAGCGCCTAGCCGCCGGCGCTTCCGTGCCTGCGCTCTTGTGGCCCTTCGTCGCGCTGGGTAAGCGATCCATGAGCGGTTACGTGGGCCAGTCGATACTATTTTTCCTGCTCGTGCACCCCTTCACGCTGGACTTCGGCCACGAGCTTGGTGCCTTTGGACAAGCCGGGCTCGCCTGCGGCGTGTGGCTGGTGACCGTAATCGGCGCCTGCGTGCTCGAAGCGCTGGGCCTGCGCGGGCCCTTCGAAGTGGTGCACCGCCGGCTATCTTATGGCCCGAGCATGCAGCCGGAGCGGAGCGTACCCAGTCAGGACCTTACCTAGTCAGGGCATCGACTAGCAGGAAGTGCCCCAAGGCAAAAGCGCCGGCCTCCGCCGCGCCCACCGCCCGGGCCGCCTTCGTGGGCTTGGCTTGTTTCTTGTTCTTCTGGGACCCGGCTGCTGCTATTCGCGCCCGCAGCGCCGTCAGGCCTTCTGCCGCAACCAAGAGGTTCGCGCCGTGGCTCAATCCCTTCGTCGCATCGGTGCGCAGGCGCGGATCGCCCGCCAGCGCCGAGGTGGTCAGCACCGCCGCGCCGCCCACCGCTACCGCGGTCCGGGTGGGCTGTTTGCGCGTGGCAAAGAGCGCCGCCGCCCAAGCGATGGCGCGCAGGCCCCAACCGCGGGCATCGTTGCGCGCGCCGCGCCGGTAGAGCACCCACGAATACGCCGCGTGGCTAGCGGTTACGCCGGCCACACCAAGGAGGGAGGGGCGGTGCAAGCGGCGCGTCTTTTCCACCTGGCCCACCGCGCCGGCCAACAAGGCGGGGCTCAGGGTGGGGTCCTGCGCCTCCGCTGCCAATAGCGGCAAAAGCGGCGTGCTCGTTACGGCGTGTGCCTTCTTCCAGCCAAAGAGACGGGACCATACCGTAGACTCGCCTAGCGCTAGGTACGCGAAGCGCCGCCAGCCCCGCGGCGTGCGCCGGGCTGGGTCGGTGACATCAGCAAAAGTTTCAGACACCGCGCGGGTCAAGGCCGCGGTGCCTTCCTCGGTGCGGGCAAGAAAATCATTCATGCCCGCCACCTTACTTATTTCTGCGCTTATTTCTTCCGCGAGCCGGCCTTAACCACGTTCTTCGTGCCGGGCGAAGGCTTCGAGCTAGATTTCTTAGCCGCCTTCTTCGTGCCCTTCTTAGTGGCCTTCTTGCTGGACTTCTTGGTTGCCTTCTTCGTCGATTTCTTGGTCGACTTCTTTGTGCTCTTCTTAGAAGACTTCTTCGTGGACTTCTTCTTCGTCTCCCCAGAGGCCTCTTTGGCGCGGCGCTCGGAGAGGAGCTCGTTGGCGCGGGCATCGGTAAGCTGCTCCGGATCGTCGCCGCGGCGCAGGGACGCATTGGTGGTGCCGTCCGTGACGTACGGGCCGAAGCGGCCATCCTTAACGGTCATAGGCTTGCCCGAAACGTCATTATCGCCGAGCTGCTTCAGCGGCGGCTGTGCGGCTGCGCGGCCTCGACGCTTCGGCTCTGCATAGATGCGGCGCGCCTCATCCAGGGTGATGCTAAAGATCTGCTCTTCCTTAGCCAGCGAGCGCGAATCCGTGCCCTTCTTCAGGTATGGGCCGTAACGGCCGTTTTGGGCGGTGATCATCTCCCCGTCGTCCACGCCCACCTCGCGCGGCAGGGATAGCAGCTCTAGGGCCTGTTCCAGCGTGACGGTCAGCGGCTCCATCGAGCTAAAGAGCGAGGCCGTGCCCGGTTTCAGCTTCTCATCAATGTAGTCATTGATGCGCTTTTCCTTCTGCTTCGCGGCCGTCTTGGTCTCCCAATTCTTGGCGCGCTTGCCTTCCTCGGCGCGCTGCTTATCCTCTTCTGCGCGCTCCTTGGCGACGATCTCCAAGGCCTCCGCCTCGGCCTTTTCCCGCTCATCATCGCGCACGACCTCGGTGACATAGGGACCAAACCGGCCTTCCTTAGCCACCACCATGCGGCCGTTTTCAGGGTTTTCGCCCAGCTTACGCCCGCCCTGCGAGGTGGCGAAGAGCTTTTCCGCCAGCTGTTCATTCAGCCCATCTGGGGTCACGGTTTCTGAGAGGTTGGCGCGCTGGTATTCCACGCTGCCGTCCTCATTGGTGCCGATCGCGCGCTCGATATAAGGCCCGTAGCGGCCGACGCGCACGAAGACCTCGCGGCCCTCAGAATCGGTATAGAGCTTCAGCGAGTTGACCTTGCGGGCATCGATGGCCTCGAGGTTGACATCGATAAGCGATTTCAGCCCACCATGCCGCGCGATGGAGGCCGCCTTGTGCTCGTTGGCCTCAGCGTTGCCAAAGTAAAAGCCGTTGAGCCAGTCCGTGCCATCCTCCGTGCCGGTGGCAATCGAGTCCAGCTCATCTTCCATGGACGAGGTGAAGTCATAATCCACTAACTCGGTGAAGTTTTCCTCCAATAGGCCCACCACGGCGAAGGCCACCCACGAAGGCACCAGGGCGTTGCCGCGCGAGACGACGTAGCCGCGGTCCTGGATAGTCTTGATGATGGAGGCATACGTCGAGGGGCGCCCGATGCCCAAATCTTCCATCTTTTTCACCAGGCTGGCCTCTGTATAGCGCGCCGGCGGGTTGGTGGAGTGACCTTCTGCCGAAACCTCTTCGGCCTGAAGATCGCGGCCCTCCTCCAGGTGTGGCAGGCGGTTGTCGCTCTTCTTGCTCGTATCCTCGTCGGCGCCGTAAGCCTTCAAGAAACCCGGGAAGGTAATGGTGCGGCCGGTTGCAGAGAACTCGACGTCGTAGGTGCCGTTATCCGTGTTCGCGGTGCCAGCGACCGCCACCTTCATGGAAGTGCCCTTGGCATCGGCCATCTGCGAGGCCACGGTGCGCTTCCAAATTAGGTCATAGAGCTTAAATTCCTCCGCATCCAGCTGGCTAGAAAGCTGGCCCGGGGTGGCAAAGGACTCACCGGCGGGGCGGATAGCCTCGTGCGCCTCCTGCGAGTTCTTCACGCGGCGGTCATAGACGCGCGGGGAATCCGAGACGTATTCTTCGCCATAAATGCTGGTCGCGGAGCTGCGCGCGGCGTTCAAGCCCTGCTGGGACAGCGAAGAGGAGTCCGTACGCATATACGTAATGTGGCCGTTTTCATAGAGGCGCTGCGCAATACGCATCGTGCGCTCCGAGGTAAAGTGCAGGCGCCGGCCCGCCTCCTGCTGCAGCGTCGAGGTCATAAACGGCGCATAAGGCTTGCGGGTATAGGGCTTGTGCTCCACCCCGGCTACTGTCATGCCCGCGCCCTGCAGGGACTTTTCCAAGGCCTCCGCCTGCGGCTGGGTAATGACGATGACGTCCTTGGTTTTCACATTTCCGCTATCATCGAAATCGCGGCCCAAAGCCACGCGCTTGCCATTAACCGCGGTCAGGCGCGCGTCAAAGGCCGACGGGCCCTCGCCACTGCCAGCTCCCGCGTCCAAGGTGGCGAGCAAATCCCAGTAATCGGCGGAGATAAACGCCATGCGCTCGCGCTCGCGCTCGACGATGACCCGCGTGGCCACCGACTGCACGCGCCCGGCCGAAAGCCGCGGCATAACCTTCTTCCACAACACCGGGGAGACTTCGTAGCCGTAGAGGCGGTCGAGGATGCGACGGGTTTCTTGGGCATCGATAAGGTCATAGTCCAAGTCGCGGGTGTTTTCCGCCGCCTCCAGGATGGCGGACTTGGTGATCTCATTAAAGACCATGCGGCGCACCGGCACCTTGGGCTTTAAAACCTCCAATAGGTGCCAAGCAATGGCCTCGCCCTCGCGGTCCGGGTCTGTTGCCAGCAAGAGGTTATCGCACTGCTTCAGCTTGGATTTGAGGTCAGCGACCTTTTTCTTTTTATCCGGGCTGACGACGTAAAGCGGGGCGAAGTCATCTTCCGGGTTAACACCCAAGCGGGCCCAAGATTCTTTCTTGAACTTCGCCGGCACGTCGGCAGCGCCCCGCGGGAGATCGCGGATATGCCCCACGGAGGCCTCCACGATGTAGTTATCTCCCAGGTACGGCTGGATCTTCTTCGCCTTAGTCGCCGACTCCACAATCACTAAAGTTTTGCCCGGCTCGGCCGCTTCTGCCACTTCGACTTCATCCCTTTCGATGATGCGAACATTAAAATTTGTGCGCTTTCAGCAATCGCCCCTAGCGTACACAGGTGGTTTATACCGTTCTTCGCACCATATACTTGGTACTACCAAAAGGCTTTGTAGGGGGCGCTTCGCACCCCCACCGAACCGGTCTATACTGACCTTTTTAGAAAGTCCAGCAGCTGTGAAAGCATTGTTGGGGACGATAGCACACCCACAACACACCCCGTGGAGGATTAGATGGTTGACACAGTAACGATGTGGATTGAAGCCATCATGGGCACGGAGTGGGTGTATCCAATCGTGGGCCTGCTCATTTTCGGGGACTGTTTCTTTCCAGTGCTCCCTTCCGAAATCCCGCTGAATATGGCCGGCGCCTGGGCCGGCTCGCAGGGATTTCCGCACCTGCCCACCATGTTCTTTGCGGCGCTCGTAGCCGCCATGTTGGGCGATAACCTGTGCTTTTTGCTGGGCACGCGGTTTATGCCACTGCTTAACCGCATTCAGAAAGGAACGAAGGCCTACGAGGCCCTCACCTGGGTAAAACGCAATATGCGCCGCGGCGGTGGCGCGGCCATTATCATTGCGCGCTTTATCCCCTCAGCAAGGCTCTTTATGACCATTTTACTGGGGTCAATGCGCTTTCCCTGGCCGGTCTTCCTTTTCTTCGACACCATTGGCGTGATGCTCTGGGCATTCCAAGCCTTGGCCATTGGTTATGTGGGCGGCTTGGCGTTCTCCGATACCCCACTGTTTGCGATGGTTATCAGCATTATCGCCGCCGTATTCATCGGCTTGGGACTGCAAAAGGCCCAAAACAGCATCATGGAGTGGTGGGATACCCGCCGCGGCTACGCCGAAACGCCCTAGGGCGCTTAAAACCCTAAAAGGCTTTAGAGGATGGAAACGGCCTGCGCCTGGTCGCCCTTCGGGCCGGATCCAACCTCGAAGCTGACCTTCTGGTTTTCTTCCAAGGTGCGGAAGCCGCTGCCCTGAATTTCGGAGTGGTGCACGAAGATGTCTCCGCCGCCGTCCTCGCGCTCGATGAAGCCGTATCCCTTTTCGGAGTTAAACCACTTAACGGTTCCTTGTGTCATGGTGAACTGAGTTCCTTTTCTTAAAGAGGTAGCGCGGAAAACCGCGCCGGTAGTTATTCGGTAAATGGGTCCTCGAGCAGTACCGTGAAGTATAAAACCGCACCAAGACAACATTGGCCTGTCAACAGTGTGACACGTTCCATGCCAAAGCGATAGATTTAACTCACAAGGGGGTAAAAAATTGTCTCACCCGGCTGGCGATAACCCCATTGGTGAAGAGCTCCTAGAACTCATCCAGCGGCGCCTTTCTGAGTCCACCCTGACGTTTCACACCACGCTCCCGGCGCAACGGGCCCGCTACGCCGATTGGCCGGAGTGGGTGCTGCCGGGGTTGAAGGAGAAGGTGGTAGATGGGGGCATCGGCAAGCTCTATGCGCACCAGGCCGAGCTCGCCGAATGCGCGTGGCAGGGCCGCGACGCGGTAATTTCCACCGGCACCTCGTCCGGAAAATCCCTGGGCTACCAGCTGCCCATCCTCACCCGGTTGGCAGAGGATCAGACCGCGTGCGCGCTCTACCTCACCCCCACCAAGGCCCTGGGATCGGACCAGCTGCAGTCCGCGCTCGAGCTGTGCCGCGGGATTCCGGAGCTCAAGAACGTGGTGCCCGCGCCCTATGACGGCGATACGCCCCAGGAGTCGCGGGCGGGCGTGCGCGAGCATTCGCGCTTGGTGTTTTCCAATCCCGATATGGTGCACATGTCCATGCTGGCCGCGCACGCGCGGTGGGCGCGGGTGCTGCGCCACCTGGAGTTCATTGTCATCGATGAATGCCATTCCTACCGGGGCGTATTCGGTGCCAATGTGGCCCTGGTGGTGCGCCGCCTGCTCCGTCTGTGCCGGCATTATGGATCGCAGCCCACCATCATTTATGCCTCCGCAACCATGAATGATCCGGCGCGGCATGCCGAGCGCCTCACCGGCCGCCCGGCGCATGCGATTACTGAGGATTCCGCCCCCACCGGCGCGCGCACGGTCGCGCTCTGGGAGCCTGGATTCCTGGAGGGCGCGGAGGGCGAGCACGGCGCCCCCGTCCGGCGCGCGGCCACCACCGAGGCAGCCGAGATGATGGCGACCTTCATCGCGGAAGGCGCCCGGACCATGACCTTTGTGCGCTCCCGCCGCTCCGCCGAGGTCGTGGCGATGGTAGCCGCCGAGACCCTCTCCGGTAGCTTGGGCCGGCCGGATTTCGCGCAGCGCATCGCCGCCTACCGCGCAGGTTACTTAGCCGAGGACCGCCGCCGGTTGGAGCAGGCGCTTGACGATGCCTCTCTCTTAGGCGTCGCCACCACCTCCGCCCTCGAGCTGGGCATCGACGTCGGCGGGCTCGATGCCGTGGTCACCGCTGGTTTTCCGGGCACGGTGGCCAGTTTTTGGCAGCAGGCCGGGCGCGCGGGCCGCCGCGGGCAAGGTTCGCTCGTGGTGCTCGTCGCCCGCGATGAACCCATGGATACCTACCTGGTGCACCACCCCGATGCGCTATTGGGCAAGCCGGTGGAAGCGAGCGTCTTTAACCCCACGAACCCCTACATCCTCTTTGGTCATCTCTACTGCGCGGCGGTGGAGAAACCGCTGGATGATGCCACCATTGCTGAGTGGGGTGCCAGCGAGGTCATCCACCAGCTTGCGGAGCAAGGCCTCGTGCGCCGCCGCGAGCGCGGATGGTTTGCCGTGCCCATTCCCGCTTCCAGCGCGGAGGAGCTCTCTCCGGAAACCGCCCACTCAGCGGTATCGCTGCGCGGCGGATCAGGCGAGGAGGTCATGATCGTGGATGCCTCCGATGGGCGTCTTTTGGGCACCATCGATGCAGCCCGCGCGACCAGCCAGGTCCACCCCGGCGCGGTCTACCTGCACCAGGGCGAAAGCTTTGTCATCGAGGAACTCCTCCTGGCCGATTATGTGGCGCTTGCCCGCCCGGAAACCCCCGAGTATTCGACCACCCCGCGCTCCACGACAGATATTCGCATCGTGCGCGAGGCCGATAACCTGGTCAATTACTCCCCAGGCCTGTGGGTGGCGGACGTGGAGGTCGAGGTCACCGACCGCGTCACCGGCTATCAGGTGCGGCTTGCCGATGGCACCATCGGCGACGATATCCCCCTCGATCTCCCCGAACAGCGGCTGACCACCCGCGCCGTGGCCTATACCATCGACCCGCTGGCGCTTTCTGCGATGGGCATTACCGCCGCCGATATCCCCGGCACCCTGCATGCGGCCGAACATGCCGCCATTGGCCTGCTGCCGCTTATCGCCACCTGCGACCGCTGGGATATCGGCGGCGTATCCACCGCCCTGCACGCGGATACACAGCTTCCCACCATCTTTGTTTACGACGGCCACCCCGGTGGCGCCGGGTTTGCCGAAGAGGGATTCCGCCGCTTCCCCGAGTGGATCGCGGCCACCTTTGAGGCGGTGCGCTCCTGCCCGTGCGAGGCCGGGTGCCCATCGTGCGTGCAATCGCCCAAGTGCGGCAACGGCAATAATCCTCTGAGCAAGGACGGCGCCATCAAGCTGCTCGGCGCGCTCGTCACCATGACGCAGGATGCCGCGGTTTAGACTGGGCCCGCCTTGGCCTTGGCGCTCTGGCCGCGCACCGCGGCAACGGCGATGATATCGGGTACATTTTCTGTGCATTCCTCGAGGCTCGCGCCGTTATCCCGCGCGGTGCTTTCTGCGGCCGCACATGCATCCTTGCCGGTGGCTAAGGCCCACGCGCCGGCTACAGCGGCAAGGTCCGCGGCCACCTGCGCTTCATGGCGCGCGGTCACACGAGATCCCACCGCCGCGATGACCAGCAATAAGCTGACAATGGCGACGATGATTCCGGTGGCTGCGATGGTGGCGTATCCATCCTCGCCGCGGAGCCTGCTAGTCATTGCCGGCCACCTCCACGGGAAAGACCGCCTCCGCGCTCATGGTGCCGATGGGAGCATCGACGCTTACCGATGCCCTGATAAGCCCCGCGCTTTCCTGCACGCTTACCCGGGCATCCTCGCGGGCCGGTTGGTACTCGACGCCGATGGCGTGCGACCTAGCCGCCGCGCCCGCCATATCCACCGCCGCGATATAGGACGCCATCGTCGCGATCGCACCGATGATGCCCGCCGCCACGAGGACGAGGGAGCTTAATGCCAGGGCGGCTTCGATGGTCACCGAACCATCGTCATCGACTACCGTGCGCATGATTCCTCCTTTCTTGTGTTCTAGTGCGCCCGGTTAGCTCGGGGTATTCGATAGCGCATCGGTGATAATTCCCTCGATGGCATCGACCACGCCGCCGCCGTTGATAACCATGTACAGCACGCCGGCAAGTGCCGCAGCCGCAAGCGATCCCATGGCGTATTCAATGGTGCTCATCCCCTCATCGTTGCGGACGAGGGCGCGGGTGAGCTGGGAGTACTTAATAAATAGTGCAGACATAATGGAGAGTCCTTTCTTAAAAGGTGTGGTGGTTGAGTAGAAGTGAAAAATGGTGCATCTAGAAAAGCTGCGCGCCCAAGCTAATCACTACGGGCGCGAGGCCTAGAACGATGAATGCTGGCAGGAAGCACACCGCCAGCGGGAGGGCAATAAATACTCCTGCGCGCTCTGCTTTAGCCGTAGCGTGAGCAGATGCTTCGGCGCGCAAAGAAGTACAGATTCGCGTGCATCCGGCGGCTATGGTGGCGCCGGACTGGCCCGATAAGATGACAAGCCCCGCCACGTCCTCCAATCCCGCATGGCCCTTCATGTGGTCCCATGCAGATTCCGTGGGCACGCCAACTCCTAGGAGCGCGGATACCGTCTCCCACAGGTGCTGGGTATCGGCCTCTGCCGTGCGCGCGACTGCCGTAGCAGCGGCGTGCACCGTCAGGCCCGCACTCAGGCAAGCTGCGAAAAGCTCGATATCCCCGGCCACGAGGAGTGGATCCACGGTGGTAGAAGGCTGGAGTTTGCTCATCAATCCCCCGCGCACTGTTGCGCCATTGAGCTTTCTTGGGCCGGCGCGCGGGGTCTTCGCCGTGTGCTGTGCTGAGTTCTGTGCGGTAGCCGGTCCCAGCCGCCCCTTGGTGGCCGGCAACCCAACCAGCACGGCCAGCGCTAAGCAGATAAAGGCCATCACGGTGCCGCCTTCCTGATGATGACGCGGGACCAGGCAAAGCCGCCGCAGGCAAGCCCCACCCCGATGACCAGCAGGATTCCGCCTAATCCCCCGCCGAGCAAGAAGCCCAGCGAATTGGCCCCCATCGCCCCGCCCATGGCGATGCCCGCAATGGGAAGGCAGGCCAAGACCGTCGCCGTAGCTTGGGGTCCCTGCAGCCCGGCCGCTGTGGATTGGTGGTGGCGACGCAGCGCATCCATTCGGCTTTGGGCCTGCTCAAAGAGGCTTGCTACCGCGATGCCGTGCTGTGTGGATAATTCGAGCAGGTGGCCCAGCCGGGTAAGTTCCGCATCCGCATGGGCGCCAGAGAGCGCCACGTGTGGGGGCGCACCGCGCGCAGCGGCGGTAGCGGTGGATTCTAAGGCCGCGCTCATATCCCGCGGCGTCGTCGAGGGAAGGGACTCCGCCCCGCGCGATAGCGCGCTCGCCAGGGTCGCCCCGGCGCGCAGGTCAGCGGTGACGACCCCGAAGTATCCGGCTAGGGCTTCGCGGCCGCGCCGGCGCGTGCGGGTGGCCATGATGTCCTTGATATACCACGACACGCACCATGCGATGATCGCCGCCGCGACCGCAATGCTCATCCGCCCGACCGAGAAGAAGACCAAGCTGCCGCAGAATACGGCACCCAAAATGAGCAAAGAGCTGGCCTTTATCCGGCTACCCTTGCCAGCAATGCGGGATGCGCTCGAGGGCGCAGACAGCAAGAGGGCTGCGGCGAGCAATAAGAAGCTAAGCATCCGCCTGACCCCCTGTTTCTTCAAACGGTTCCTCCAGCAGCGAGGCCGAGAATTCCGCAAATCCAGGCGCGGGACCCTCGGTTGCGTTCCAGACAATGCGCGGGGTGACCGGATTGCCCTCTAAGACGCCGATATGGGCCAGGCGCCGGCCGTGTGGCGTGCGCTCCATCGTGAGCACCACGTTGACGGCGGCCGCCAATTGCGAGTGCAGGGCGCTGCGGTCCAGGCCGCCGAGCGCGCCGAGAGCCTCCATGCGGGCGGGCACTTCAAAGAGGGAATTGGCGTGCAAGGTGCCCGCGCCACCATCGTGTCCCGTATTCAGCGCGGCGAGAAGATCGACTACCTCTGGGCCGCGAATCTCGCCGACGACGATGCGGTCTGGGCGCATGCGCAGCGCTTGCCGCAGCAATTGCGCCATGGTGATTTCCCCGCTGCCTTCGGCGTTTGCCCGGCGCGAGACGATGCTCACGCAATGCGGGTGATGAGGTGAAAGCTCCGCCGTATCTTCGATGACCACGATGCGCTCGCGCTCGGATACGGTCCCCAATAGCGCCGAAAGCAGCGTCGTCTTGCCGGAACCGGTGCCGCCAATGACGAGGAAGGACACTCGCTTTTTCACCATCGCAGCAAGCAGCTGGCCGATGTCCTCCGACACGGTGCCATTGGCCACCAACTGCGGCAGGGTGGTCTGCGCCTGCCGCAATACGCGCAGGCTAATGCACGTCCCGCCCACTGCGGGTGGGCTTAAAAGGGCATGCACGCGGAGCACGACGCCATCGGGGCGCGTGACGCGGCCATCGGCAAAAGGCTGGGCATCATCAAGCCGCGTGCCTGAGGCCGCGGCCAGGCGGGAGGCAAGCTGGCGCACCTCCCCATCGTTGCGAAAGGTAATATCGCTGCGCTCTAGCCCCTCACCGCGGTCCATAAAGACGTGTTCAGGCCCGTTGACCACTACATCGGTCACGCCCTGCCGGGTCAATAAGGCATCCAGTGGCCCCATGCCGGTGGCATCTTGGCGCAGGCGCCGGAGCAGATCCACCACGGCGACGTCACTGATAACCCCTGCTTCCTCGCGGATCCGCCGGGCCAAGCTAGAGGCGTCGTGCACCAAGTCCGGCTCGGCGGCAATGAGCCGCTGCATCTTCTCCATGGTCTTTTCCATGGTTTCGGCCGAGCTATCCATCGCCGCGCTCATACCCCTACCTCCTCGCGCACCGCACGGGCGGTCTTGGCAAGGGCTGCGGGAAGCCGGGCTGGGAGTCCACCGATCTCGATGCTGCGGGTCAGCCCGCGCACGGTGGGCAATTGGGCACTGACCCGGTGATGAATAATGTCTTCTACCTCGGGTGCGCTGAGAGCCGCCCACTGCCGTTGGCGCAGCACCACCACGATGTCGCGCCGCGCCGCATCCAGTCGCAGTATGAGTTGTGCGGCCACCGCTGCCGAGCGCACCTCCGCGGCCACCACCAACACCACGTGCGTGCAGGCAGCCGGGATATTTTCCGCCGTACAATCCACAACGCACAGGCCCTCGCCCGCGTGCGCGGCAGACGTCACTGCCGCCAAGAGCGTGGCATCTAGCCTGAAGGTATCTTTCACCGTGCTGCGCGCCGCGGATAGCACCGCTATGTCATCAGCGGTAGAAGGCAAGGCGCGGTAAAGATCTGCGGCATCGATGCTGCCATCGCCAATATTGAGCTCCGGCCAGCGGGCACCTGGCGCGGTTTCCACGCCGAGGAGGAGATCGAGCCCGCCGGAGTGCGCGGTGGCATCGATAAGCAGCGCCCTCGTCTGCTCGCCCGCCGTGCAGTGAGATCGCGCCAAGGCTGCTGCAAAGGTAGAGGCTCCTACCCCACCACTGGCGCCCACCACCGCGATGGTGGCGGTACCGGGGCGATCTTCTGGCGGGTGCGCGGCCTGGGCGATTGCCGCCAGCAGGTCCTTAATCTCCGCGGGGATAATGAAAGCGCGGTCCGCATGGCAGGCAAGCGCTGCCTCATAATCGATGGGCCCCGGATCCGCGGCGAGGAAAAGCACCGGGGCGGGCGCGGTCTGTGCGGCTTGTGCGGAGGCGAGGACGCGCGCCATGAGCGCATCGACCAAGACCGTATAAGCCCCGGCGAGGCTGCGCGGAATATCGCGAGGATCGGCGACCGCAATGACCTCGTGGCTGGTCGCCGCAGCGGCATGAACCGCCTCGGCGCGCAAGGCTTCCTCGCCTATGGCAACGACGATGGTGGAGCGAGACTGTGCTGTATTCATGCCCCTAGCCTGAAGCACCCGCTCCACCTACACTAGGGATGGAACTTCCCGTCTGTGGATAAATGCGCGAAAGGCACCACCTAGCGCTCAGTTAGTTGCATTTTCAACTAAGCCTTGTGGATAACCGTAGATATAGGTGACGGCCCGCGCATCGGGGGGTGCGCGGGCCGTCAGTAACCCGGCCTCGGGGGGCGAGCCGGGGCAGGCCACACTGTATATCGGGGCCTTGCACCGCTTATTATGACACGTTCATTACCCGATCACAACAGCTAAGAAAAATTATCTACCTGCACGGCGCTGACCAGCACCGAATGGATGTTCACCGCCTACCGGATACGGGCGTACGGTTAGGCCGCGCGGGCGATGGCATCGGCTTCTTTGCCGCCTACCTCCCAAGCGGAAAGGTGGAAAAGTACCACCTCACCGGGGCTGTCGCGGTAGTTCGCGCGGCACTCGTGGTAGGCCGTGGAATGGCGGTGGAAATACACCTCTGGCACGGCGAACCCGCGAGGATCAAAGCCGGTGTGTATGGCGGCCAGGCGGGCCGCAACCCGCGCCACCACGCCGCTGCGCGGGCCAAAGAATTCGCCTGCCGCGATTTCGGCGTGCACGACGCTCGGCAAAAGATCGCGGAATGCGGGGCCGCTGCCCTGCGCAATCAGGCGCGCCAGGCCCTGCAAGCGCGCGCTATCGCCGCTGGGGATCCCGTTGCCGCCGGCCGCAACGTCGATGCGCGCGAGCACCTGCAGCGGCGCGCGGGCAAAGGAGCGGACGGTGGAATCTACCACCTCAGGTGCTACCACGGAATACGCGCTGACCGCGCCGGCGAGCGGCCCGCTTTCCACATCACCCGGGCCAGGATGCGGGGGGATGGAATGCCCATCCAAGGCCACGCTGGCGCGCGCCCCGCGCATCAAGGACTCCGCAGAGATGACCTCATACCTGCGCAGCCCGGCGGGCCTGCGGTGGGCGCGCGCGATGGCAGCCGCGGCCTTTTCCGCACCTTCTTTCACCCCCGGGAGGCGAAATAGCGGGGATAACGCGTCATTTTCTGGCATATACATTAGGATAGCCCTAGACGCCCCGAGCCCCGAAGGCCCCCTATCGTTGGCGCGGCACCATAAAACCGCGCTGTATCTATTATCATTGGGGCCGTTACAAGGTTTAGATGAAAACGAGGAGAATTAATCGTGAGCAACGATGGATTATTTACTGACGGCACCGATCAATTCGCACCAAAGGTTAATTCGATTCCTTTGAGCGATGTTGATGCATCGTCCTCCGAAACCTCCATCGGCAAGTTGGTCTCCAATGCCACCGAGCAGATGTCCCAGCTCGTGCGCTCTGAGGTAGAGCTCGCCAAGACGGAGCTGGCGGAGTCCGCCAAGAAGGGCGGCATTGGCGCCGGCTTCTTCGGCGCAGCGGGCACCATCGCGCTGTACAGCTCCTTCTTCTTTTTCTTCTTTCTCGCTGAGCTCCTCGCCCTCTGGCTGGACCGCTGGGCTGCCTTCTTGATCGTCTTCCTCGTGATGATCGTGGCGGCCGGTGCCCTCGCCCTACTCGGCGTCAAGAATGTCAAGAAGGTTAAGGCACCGCAGAAGACCATAGATTCCACCAAGGAACTCAAGAACCTCATTCCGGGCAAGGCGCAGAAGTCGCTGGACCGGAAGGACACTCACGGCCTGTATACCTAAACCGCACGCACTATTAGATCCGCCTCAGCCTTTCCTGGGGCGGATTTTCTGTACACATAGAAAGGCGCCTTGTCCTCCATGGCCTTAGCACCACTGCCCCCCTCCACGGTTGAGCTGGAAGGACCCTTTGCGCACGAGTTTGTCCACACCCGGGGCATCCGCCTGCACGTGGCCATAGCGGGCGATAGTGCCGACCCCCTCGTTGTTTTTATTCACGGCGCTTTTGGCGGCTGGTTCGATTTTCAGGAGGTCATCGGGCCCCTCGCCCAGTGCGGGTACCACGTTGCCGCGGTGGATATGCGCGGCTTTGGCATGTCCGATAAGCCGCCCATCGATCCCGGCCAGGATATCCGCACCTTGGTCGGGGATCTGGATGGCCTCATCCAAGCATTGGGCCACGATGATGCCTATATCGTCGGCGCCGATACCGGTGGCGCGGTGGCGTGGTGCCTGGCCGCCGAGCGCCCCAACCGCGTCCGCGGCCTAGTCTCCGTCTCGGCCGCGCACCCCGTGGATATCCGCCGCGCCATCGCCGCCCGCCCCTGGGACTTTGGGTGGATAATCCTGCGTTCCCTCCTCTGCCACCTGCCAAAGGTCACGCGCGCGAATACCTTGCTGCTCAGTCCCCGGGCCTACCGCAAGGAGCTCAGCCTGGATACGGGGCCCGCGCTTGCCGATGCCACCCTAGAGTCCATCCTTGCCCTGCGCCTGCGCGCCTCCCAGATTGGCAAGGTGCGCCGCGGCATCCTGTGGAATCATCGGATGCGCACCGCCGTGGTGCCCTTGAACTGGTCCGAATTAAGCGTAAAACGCCCCGTCCTTTTCATCCACGCCCAGCAGCGCTTGTGGAACCCCGTCATCCAGCGAGCCGCCCTCCGCGCCCGCGCCGGATTTAGTGCCACCTCGATTCCAGGTGCCAAGAACCTGCCCTTCCTCGAGGCCCCCGAACGGTTCGTCGACGAGCTGCGCCGGTGGCTGGGCGCGTAGGACG
Organism: Corynebacterium sp. KPL1814; assembly: GCF_000478175.1. Lineage (GTDB taxonomy): Bacteria > Actinomycetota > Actinomycetes > Mycobacteriales > Mycobacteriaceae > Corynebacterium. Next base: position 317,136 of record NZ_KI515776.1, on the reverse strand, counting down.
GCGCGTGGGGCGCGTAGGACGGATAGCCCTACGCGGATCTAGTACGAAAGCTAGTGCGCCACGCACTCGCCCGTTTCTACTGGGCGCTTCAATTGGGTGACATCCCCAATGTGGCCGATGACCTCGTCTGCGGTCAGCGCGTATCCGGTCTCAGAATCATCCACTGAGGCACCGAAGATAACGCCCAAGACCTCACCCGCGGTATTGATTAGGGGGCCGCCAGAATTGCCCTGTTGGATATTGCCGCGCACCGTATAGGAATCGCGCTCTAACCTGCCTTGGGAGTAGATATCTGGCCCGGCGATGGTGATGCGATCGCGCACGCGGGCCATTTCCGCATTAAAGGGGCCTGAGTGTGGGAAGCCCATGACCATGGCGTCGTCGCCGGTCTGGGCCGGCTGCTGCGCCCACGGCAGGGGCTGGATGCCCAGATCCGGCGCGTGCAAGACGGCGATATCGACCTCTGGGTTGTAGTAGACCACCGAGGCGTCTTTCAGCCCCAGCTTCGTATCCAACCTCACCGTTTGGGTGCCGGCCACCACGTGGGCATTGGTGACCACATAGTCATTGTCCACCACGAAACCGGAACCCATGAGGCGGCGGGAGCACTCTTCGGCATCGCCAAGCACATGAATGATGGACGGGCGGATGCTGCGCACCAGCTCTGGATCCTGCACGTCTGGGGCGGGGTCCTCAACGTCCTTGCCGCTGATGGAATTTTCCCACGGCGAGACCAAGGGCGGAAGCCCCGATTCATTGAGCAACGCCGCCACGCCATTGGGAAGGGAAGCCAGGCGCGTCGGGGCGGCCGCGTTGAGGTTGCTCAGGATGCGGGAATCGCGCAGCCCCTGCCCCGCGGATCCGCCCAAATTGGTGGCCACGGGAATGGAAATCATCCAGATGACGATGAGCGCGATGAAGGACTGAAAGACCGCGCCGAATAGCGAATCTATCCGCTGGGTGGTGCGCGCCTTCATGTGATCGCGCATGCTGGTACCCAAGGAGGAACCAATGATCTGCCCAATACCCACCAGCAAAACTAGGATGCCCACGAGCAGGAGCAGGCGCAGCGAAGGCTCCTCCACTGTGCGCAATACGCTGGGTGCTACGGCGATGCCCACCACGAGGCCCGCGCCCACGCCAATGGCGGAGAGCACCGCGGCGAGCGCACCATTGCGCCAACCGCTTAGCAATGCTGCTAATACGGCAAGCACAATCAGGCCGTCAACAACGAGCGCAGCAGTCATGGCTTTGGTTCTTTCTCGATCGAAATCTCGTGCGTTCCCCGGCAGCTTAAACGCGCGGGCAATTAGAACATCTTCTCATTATTGCGGGACTTTTTGAGGGTGTCACGCAGGTCTATGACCGAATTATTATTCCACGGTACGCTCCACCCAGAATGATCCAATAATGCTGCCAGTACTCCGGCGGTAAAGCCCCAAATCACGTAATCATTGGCATAAAACGCCGGCCCTTGCCACCGCTTGAAGCCCACCAGCAGGCGGTTGCGGGGGTCAATGAGCTCCCCGAGCGGGACGAAGAACACATCATCGGTCTCCGCCGGGCTAGCGGGATAGACTTCGCCCGGCTGGTTCCAATGGGCCAGGATGGGGCTTACCGGATTCCCCGTGGCGCGAATGTGCAGCTGTTCCCACTGCTCTAAGGGCGTGACCGTGTGGCGCTGCAGATCGGTTTCCTCCCACGCCTCCCGCAGGGCGGTATCTACCAGCGAGGTATCACCCGGATCCCGCCGGCCGCCAGGAAAGGCAATCTGACCGGAATGCGAGCGCAGGGACGGCGAGCGGTGCGTAAGCAAAATTTCGCCATCCTCCACACTGTTCCCGCTAAGCAGCATCAGCACCGCGGCTTCCCGCTTGGTTGGCACCTCTTCCTCTGAGCCATTGAGCTGCGATGCTTGCCGCTGCCCAATAAGTTCCTGCACCTGACTCGGATCGACGCCCAGCGCGGGTTTTATCCACTCGGGTGCGTACTCGGGCCATAATTCACTCATCCGGCGAGCGCCTCCTCAACCGTTTTTTCGATTTCGGCCGCCGAGGTAAACGGCTGGGCTGCCTGCTTAACCACTTCCCCATCGCGGAGAATCACGGTCACGGGAACCACGCCCGGCAGTCCCAGCGTGCCCGCGAAGCTATTATCCGGATCTTGGAAGCTCGGCAGGTCTACTCCCACATCGTTGAGAAAGGCAGCCCCGTTGGCGGCGTTTTTATCCGCGTGCACCCCAATGACCTTCCAGTCAGGGTGAGACTTTGCCACCTCGTCCAGGTGGGGCAATTCCGCGCGGCACGGCTCGCACCACCATGCCCACACATTGGCGATGGTAATGCCTTCATCCGCCTTGTCCCCTTCGCGTGCATCATCGCCGCCCAAGCATTCCAGTTCCACTCCGGCGATGGGCCCCGCGGGGCAATCTGGGCGCTCGGCCACGTCCTGGTAACCCGCCGAGCCCGATTCCGATCCCGCGCCAGGGGCCTGCGCCGAATCGCCCGTGCCGTTGTCATCCCCACGCAGCTGCATGACCCCCACCACCACGAGGGCTGCGATGACAATGGCCGCAATGACGGTGCCGAAGACGTATTTTTTCATACCGCTAGCTTAATGCAGCTGGGCACAGATCCCGCACCACGCAATTCCCACACTCCGGGTTCCGGGCATGGCAGACGCGCCGGCCGTGAAAAATGATGCGGTGGGAAAACATCGTCCACTCGGCCTCTGCAATGAGCTTGGCGATGTCCCTTTCTATCTTCACCGGCGTCTTCTCCCCCGTCAGCTCCAGGCGCTGCATCAGGCGGCTAAAGTGCGTATCCACGGTAAGGCCCGGTACCCCGAAGGCATCGCCCAGCACCACCAGCGCCGTCTTGCGGCCCACCCCAGGCAGGGAGGTCAGTTCCTTTACGGTCTGTGGCACCTCGCCGCCGAATTCAGAAACCAAGCGCTCGCCGATGCCCATAAGATGCCCCGCCTTTGCCCGCTGAAACCCCAGCGGCCGCAGGATCGCCTCCAGATCCTCCCGGCTGGCTGCCGCATAATCGGCCGCGGTGGGATAGGCGCGAAACAGCTCAGGGGTTACCGAGTTCACGCGCGCATCCGTGCACTGCGCGGAAAGCACCGTGGCCACCAAGAGTTGGAGGGGAGAGTCGAAATCGAGCTCGCACCGCGCATCGGGGTGTTCGCTTGCCAATCGCTCGTTAATGATGGGCGCTCTCTTACTCGGGGCCGCGGTGGCCGGCAGTGATGAACTCATGCCGCCAAGCTTAGTAGGATAGGAATACATGATTTCACTTGTTATTTTTGTACCGCTTGGTATCGCCCTTTTCGCCCTCCTCATGGAAAAATTGGAAGCAGTTGTCTTCGCCGATTAGCCGGAAATCCGCTGGCTGTAACACTAGGGGCGTAAGTGAACCCATTTCTGTCGTGTGACCATTATGGGGACAGTGTCCAAAAGTGACTAACTGCACTGTAGAATGGGGTACGCTAAAAATTGACCCCGCTTGTTCCGCATTAGCGTGCCTCCCTGGAGCCCGCAAAAGGATGTGGCCCAAGCACTTTAGTGACTTTTCGCAGTCGACATCCAAGGAGTAAAACGTGGAAGGCGTACAGGACACCCTCTCCCGCGCCGGAATCTTCCAAGGCGTTGATCCCGTAGCAGTGCAGAATCTTCTCGAGCAGATGGAGACAGTGCGCTTCCCGCGCGGTACCACCATCTTCGATGAAGGCGAGCCTGGTGACCGGTTGTATATCATCACCTCCGGCAAGATTAAGCTCGCCCGCCACGCCCCGGATGGCCGCGAAAACCTCCTGACTGTGATGGGCCCGTCCGATATGTTCGGTGAGCTTTCCATCTTCGATCCGGGCCCACGCACCTCGTCTGCCGTCTGCGTGACCGAGGTCCAGGCCGCCACCATGAACTCCGAGTTGCTGGATAAATGGGTAAGCGATCACCCCGCCATCGCTCAGCAGCTGCTGCGCGTGCTGGCCCGCCGCCTGCGCCGCACTAACGCTAACCTGGCGGACCTCATCTTCACCGACGTGCCCGGCCGCGTTGCCAAGACCCTGCTGCAGCTGGCTAACCGCTTCGGCGTCCAGGAAGGCAGCGCGCTGCGCGTCAACCACGATCTCACCCAGGAAGAGATTGCCCAGCTGGTAGGCGCTTCCCGCGAGACCGTTAATAAGGCCCTGGCTACCTTCGCCCACCGCGGTTGGATTCGCCTCGAGGGCAAGTCCGTGCTCATCGTCGATACCGAGCACCTCGCCCGCCGCGCGCGATAAAACCACAAATTCCCTTCGTCCCCCGTGCATAAGCACCAGGGGCGGAGGGAATAAGCGTTTTAGCCGGCGTCCTGCCGCGCCGCGCGTTAGTTATCGGTACCGTCGAGGTACTTCAACGCGGTGCGCGTAGACTGCTCTGCGGCATGGCGCAGCACCGGATCCACATCGTCATACATTTCATTGACCAAGGTGGTCAGGTCCACGTCATCACCCAGCCGGGAGCGAATTTCCCGGATCTGATCCAAGCGGTAGTGGCGGCGATCAATGTACTTGCGCGCCACCTGCGAGGTATCCTCCAAATCCGGCCCGTGGCCCGGGAAGAGCGGAACATCCTTCCCGCGAGATTCCAGCACATCCAGGGTACGCAGGTAATCCGCCAAATCGCCGTCTGTTTCTGAGAGCAAAACGGTGTGGCGCCCCGCGATGGTATCGCCGGTGGCGATGCCTTCTAACCGGGAATTATCCGCCTCACCGCTCCACACGAAAAAGGACGTGGAGTCCGCGGTGTGACCCGGCGTGTGCAGGACCTCCAGTTGCGGGGTGATGCCTTCTAGGGTCAGGATTTCACCCTTCTGCAACGCCTCCGCGCCATTGCAATAGCTGGGATCGAAGGCGCGGATGGGCGCGCCGGTCATCTGCCGGAGACGTTGTGCGCCCGAAGCGTGGTCATCGTGGCGGTGGGTAAGCAGAATTAAAGCCACCTCACCGGCATGGCGATGCACTACGTTGAGGTGGCCTTCATCCTCCGGCCCCGGGTCTACGACGATCGACCGAGAGTCTTCAGCGGCACTGATAATCCAGGTATTCGTGCCCTCGAGGGCGGTATAGCTGGGATTATCACAAAGGACTACGCCAACGGATTGGCTTACGGGACGCAATTGACTGTATGCGGGGTGCTCCATGCCTACCAGCCTAACCGATCACTCAGCGATCTCTACGATCAATTCGATCTCCACCGGGGCATTCTTGGGTAAGGCAGCAACGCCGACTGCAGAACGCGCGTGCGTGCCGGCCTCGCCGAATACCTCCCCGATGAAATCCGATGCCCCGTTGACCACCGCGGGCTGTTCTTCGTAGCTGGGATCCGAGGCCACGAAGCCCACGATCTTGATCACGCGGGAGATATTATCCAGCCCGATCTCCGCATCAACGGCCGCCAAGGCGTTGAGTACTGCAGTGCGGGCCTGTTCTTGGGCCTGCTCCGTGGTGACCTCAGCGCCGACCTTGCCGGTCACCGGCAGCGATCCATCCACCAGGGGAAGCTGCCCAGAGGTCCATACCTGGTCGCCCACGCGCAGCGCGGGCACATAGGAAGCCAGCGGCTTAGCGACGCCCGGCAGCTCCACCCCCATCTCTTTCAAGCGAGCGGAAAAGCTCATTTACTCTGCCACCTCGCGCTTAAAGTAGGCCACCACGTTCTCCGGGTTCGGGCCAGGGGTGATGGAGACCAATTCCCATCCGTCTTCGCCCCAAGAATCAAGGATCTGCTTGGTGGCGTGGGTCAGTACTGGTGCGGTTGCGTATTCCCATTTAGTCATGGGATTCATTCTAGCGATTTAGTACGACTTATGCCGCCCCTATTCGGCAGCGCTGCCACCGCTACGCGGGCAGTCACACCCCTGACCGCCTTAAATACCGACGAGTTCGCCACCCTTAGCCAGGTAATTGGCCCAGTCCGTGATGTGGGGGTTCTTGCGCAGCAGCGCGCGGCGCTGACGCTCGGTCAACCCGCCCCACACGCCAAATTCCACGCGGTTATCAAGGGCGTCTGCGCGGCATTCCGTTAAAACGGGGCAGTGGCGGCAAATGACGGCGGCTTTGCGCTGTTCAGCGCCGCGCACGAATAATGCGTCCGGGTCCTCATTGCGGCACTTTGCTTGAGTGACCCACTCACCACGCTCGGGATTTCGGGCTGTATTGGACATTCCCGCAGTCTTCACTCGAACGGTCATGGGTGAGTGTTCTCCTTCCCAGACGGAATACTATGTACCGAAGCCTGAGTCTATTCACTAGAACGCGAGATTGTCTACGAGGTCACACTTTAGGGGGTGCAAGTCACCTTCCCCATTGCCAGGCAGACCACGTAGGGTATTGGGCGTGACTGTCTTCAAATCTTTGTCCAAGATAGCCCTGTCCACGGTCTTGGTAGCCGCGCTCATCGCGCTCGCGCTCGCCCCCTTTGCGGGCATTTCCGGCGTAGCGATCACCCGCACCAACCAGACCATGCAATCAGACCTGCAAGACCTAACAGCGGGCAATATCCCCGGCGTTACCACGGTGCAGGATTCCTCGGGCAAAGATATGGCCTACGTCTATAGCCAACGCCGCCACCCCGTAGATAGTGACGAGATCTCGGATGCGATGAAAAACGCCATCGTCTCCATTGAAGACGAGCGCTTTTACGAGCACGGCGGCGTCGATCTCCAAGGCAATTTCCGCGCTCTGTGGACCAACCTGACCTCCGGCGGGGTATCTCAGGGCGCATCCACCATTGACCAGCAGTACGTCAAGAACTACCTCCTGCTCGTCTCCGCACAAAACGATGAAGAACGGGCTGCTGCGACCGAGCAGTCCGCCACCCGCAAGCTGCGCGAAATGCGCATGGCAACGCAGATGAATGAGGAGTTGGATAAGCAGGAAATCCTCACCAATTACCTCAATCTGGTCTCCTTTGGTAACCATGCCTACGGTGTGGAAGCCGCCGCGCGGACCTACTTTGATAGCCACGCCGCGGACCTCACGGTGCCGCAGGCGGCGATGCTGGCGGGTATGGTGCAGTCTTCAGAGCGCCTCAACCCTTATACCAATGAGGAAGAGGTGCTTGACCGCCGCAACGTCGTGCTCCAATCCATGGTGGATAACGGCTATCTGGAGCAGGCGGATGCGGATGAGTATAAGGGGGAAGAATTGGGCGTCGGCAAGCAGCCCAATACCCTGGCCAATGGCTGCATCGGCGCAGATGATCGCGGTTTTTTCTGCGATTATGTGCTGCAGTACCTCGAGGAAAAGGGCATAGACCAAGACCAGCTCGCCCACGGTGGATACACCGTAAAGACCACGCTGGACCCGCAGGTGCAGGATTCGGCGCTGTCCGCAGTGCAGTCGCGCACCAACCCAAATGCCCAGGGCGTCGCTGAGGTGATGGACGTTATCGAACCGGGCACGTCGGACCGCAAGGTCCTGGCCATGGTCTCGTCCCGTGCGTACGGGCTGGACCAAGACAATAATGAAACCCTGCTGCCGCAGACCAACTCCTTGGTGGGCAATGGCGCGGGGTCGGTTTTTAAGGCCTTTACCGCCGCGGCCGCCCTCGAATCTGGCTACGGCATTAAGAATACGGTGGATGTGCCCACCCGCTACGAGGCCGAAGGCCTTGGCCACGGCGGCGCCGATAACTGCCCCGCCAACCGCTACTGTGTGGAAAACGCGGGCAATTATAAGGCCACGATGACGCTGCAAGAGGCCTTGGCCCACTCGCCCAATACGCCATTTATCAAGCTCACCGAGCAGGTTGGCGTGGCACCCATCGTAGATATGGCGGTGCGCCTTGGCCTGCGCTCCTATGACGAAAAGGGCACCTTTGATAAGGACACCTCCATCGCGCAGCGCACGAAGGACGCCAATTCCGGTTCCTTTACCCTGGGCCCCAATCCGGTAAATCCGCTGGAACTATCCAATGTCGGCGCAACGATTGCCTCCAATGGCCGGTGGTGCGAGCCCAATCCCATTGACAAGGTCCTAGATAAGAACGGCAACGAGGTCTACCTCAAAGAGACCCCGTGCGAGCAGGCGGTAGACCAGGATGTGGCCCACGCCCTGGCCAATGCGCTGTCTGAAGATGCCAAGCAGGGAACCGCCAAGGATGCCGCCCACGCTGCTGGCTTTAGCTCCCCCGTCGCCGCCAAGACCGGTACCACCGAGTCCAACCAGTCCTCGGCATTTTTGGGATTCAACGACGGACTCGCCGCCGCTCCTTATATTTATAACGACGGCACCGATACCCAGCCTCTGTGTACCTCCCCCGTGCGCCAGTGCACCGGAGCTGGCAACCTCTTTGGTGGCTTAGAGCCCGCGCAGACATTTTTCACCATGGCATCGCAGCTACCGCAGGCTACTCAGAGCGGTCTGCCCAATTACAATAAGAAATACGATGACGGCACCACCGGGGATAAGTTGCTCGATAGCTTGCGCGGCAAAAACGAGTCACAGGCCCGCAGCACCCTTGAAGCCAAGGGCTATGTGGTAAAAACCTCCCGCGTCGTCGGCGGGGATGTCCCCTACGGCCGAGTGGTGCGCGCGATTACCGGCAAGGATGGCAAGAAGGACGGCGCCGAGATTACCCTGCAGCTTTCCGATGGCACCTCTGCCACCCAATCCCCCTCCAGCGGCGTGGGCAGTGCGAATACGACCGGCGCACAAAATAACACCGGCAGCGCGAACACTACCGGTGTGAGCAACTGGGGAGGAAATAACGGCGGCGGATTGAACCTCAGCCCAGAGGACTTTGGAATCCGCCAAGAAGATATCGATAACTTCCGCAACGATATCCGCAATCTCCTCGGCCGCTAAAGATTAGTTAAGCTGGCCCTTTACCTCTGCGGAAAGGCGCTTGCCGTCGGCCTGGCCGGCGGCCTTTGCGTTGGCCACCTTCATGACCGCACCCATCTGCTTCATGGTGGGTGCTTCGCCGTTTTCCTTTTCTACCTCAGCAATTGCTTCTTCTACCAAGGCCTTAAGCTCCGCATCATCGAGCTGGCGCGGCTGGTAGGCCTCGAAGAAGGGGACATCGGCAAGCTCAGCCTCTGCCAATTCCGGGCGGCCATTTTCTTCATAGACCTCTGCGGACTCGCGACGCTTTTTAATCTCGCGCGCGATGACCTTGAGGATGTCTTCATCCTCTAGCTCGTGGCGGGACCCAGTGGTTTCCTCGGCCTGGATTGCCGCCAGCAACGCGCGAATGGCGCTGGTGCGCTGCTTTTCCTTGGCCTTCATCGACGTTTTCAGATCTGCTCGAATAGTATCTTTTAGCTCGCTCATGCCTTTCAATATACGTCCATTTAAGGCAGGTAGTGTAGAAGCTGTGAAACTTCAACGGATTCTTGGCGGCGTCGCCGCCGGCCTAGGTGTTGCTGCTTGGGGCTTTAGCGAGCTCACGAAATTCGAACTCAAGGAATTTACCCTTCCGCTCCTGCCCAAAGGCACCCTGCGCGGCGAAGAAGAGTTCCGCCTGCTGCACATTTCTGACCTGCACATGATCCCGGGCCAGCAGACGAAGATCGATTGGGTCTCCGCCCTCGATGCGCTGGAGCCAGACCTCGTGGTCAATACCGGCGACAACCTCTCCGATAAGCAGGCCGTGCCCGATACCCTGCGCGCGCTCGGCCCGCTGCTCGCCCGGCCCGGCGTCTTCGTGTTCGGCACCAATGATTATTGGGCGCCGCGCCCGGTCAACCCCTTCAAATACCTGCTGGGCAAAAAGCGCGAGCCCTCCTACCTGGACCTTCCCTGGCGCGGCATGCGTGCGGCCTTCGTGGAGCACGGTTGGTACGACGGCAATCAGGCCCGTCACGAGTTCAAGGTAGGCAATGTCCGCCTCGCCGTGGCTGGGGTGGACGATCCGCACCACGACTTGGATGATTACTCCGAAATCGCCGGCCCGCCCCACGAGGACGCCGATCTCTCGCTCGCCCTACTCCACGCCCCCGAGCCGCGCGTGCTCGAAAAGTTCGCCGCCGATGGTTACCAGCTCTCCCTTTCCGGCCATACCCACGGTGGGCAAATTTGCCTTCCTGGTTCGCGCGCCATCGTGACCAATTGCGGCATCGACCGCCCGCGCGCACAGGGCCTGCACGATTTCGGCCCGATGAAGATGCACGTCTCCAATGGCTTGGGCACGTCCAAATTCGCCCCGGTGCGTTTATTCTGCCGCCCCTCAGCCACCCTGTTGAGGATCACTGAGGTGGACTAGACCTGCCGTTTTGTCGATCTCATTCACCATGCGTTAAAGTATCTCAGTACTGCTTTTAAGCAGTGACCGGGATATGGCGCAGGTTGGTAGCGCGCTTCGTTCGGGACGAAGAGGTCGCAGGTTCAAATCCTGTTATCCCGACAATAGCCCGCAGGAAACTGCGGGCTATTTCCATGCCTATAGGGCCGGCGGATTCCAGGGCCCGCTTAGGCCAGCATCCCGGTAAAGAATGCGATGGCGACGAGGATAATGGAAAATATCCATGCGATGGGGAAGGCTATCTTGAGGTACTTGCCCATCTGACCATCCGCCAGTCCCAGCGCCAGCCACAGCGCTGGCGAAAATGGGGAGACGAAGGTTCCCACCACGTTGCCGATAATGAGGGCGCTCGCAGCGCCCATTCCGCTGACGCCGAAGGACTCCACCGTGCCTTGGACAATGGGCAGTACCGAGAAGTAATACGCATCCGTGGAGGTCAACAGGTCTAGCGGAACCCCAAAGAATCCCACGATGACGTGCAGATACGGTGCCACTCCTTCCGGCAGAATATTCACCAGGCTCAGCGCGATTTCTTCTAGCATCTTGGTCTCATTGAGCACGCCCAAAAACATCGCGGCCGCAATGATCACTCCGGCCATGGACAAAGCGTTGGGGGCGTGGCGCCGCAAGGCATCGCCCTGCTCCATCGCGCCGTCGAAGTTGACCACCAAGGCAATGGTGGTAGCAATAAGGAACGCGGGCGCCGGTGGCAGCAAGCCCGAAAGCAGGGCAGCAAGCACGGCCAAGGCAACGACGATATTCGCGATGGTCACCCACCGGGATTTCCTGTACCTGAACCCGAGTTTCTGCTGTTCCTCGGCCTGCTTGGCGGAAAAATCATCCGCCAAGGAATTCACGTCCACAGAGATAGAGCCCTTGATTTCGCCGCTTTCCTGCAGCTTGACCAAACGGCGCTTTTCGCGCCATCCCAACAGGGCGGCAATGGTGAAGATGAGGACCACTGCCACACCTTGGATGGGCAATAAGTGCAGCCAGATATCGTTCGGGTCTTGCTCAACCACCGCACCGGCACGGCCCAGTGGCCCGCCCCACGGGACCATATTCATCACCGAAGCGGCCAGGGCCACGATAGTAATCAGCACATAGCGCGACATGTGCAGCGCCCGGTACAACGGCAGCAATGCGGGAATCGTAATAAGAAAGGTCGTGGAACCCGATCCATCGAGGTGCGCCACGATACCGATGGCGGCCGTGCCAATGGTCACGGCCATGACATTGCCGCGGGTCGCCTTAATGAGGCTGCGGATCACCGGAGTAAAAAGTCCCACATCTTGCAAAATGCCGAAGAAAATGATGGCGAAGATGAACATCACCACGACGTTGATGACAGAGCTTAAGCCTTCGCCGAAGAAATCCGCTATATCTTCTACACCGAAACCGGCTATCACAGCGCCGATGACGGGCACCAAGGTCATGGGAATAATGGGATTAACGCGTCCACGGATGAGGATGCCCACCGTCACAAAGATGATGGCCAGTCCCATCAGGGTCAGCCCGAGGGAGGTCTGCATTGCGCTCCTTCAAAAGTCACTGGCGCCCGCCTGGCGCACGCCATTAGCCAATAGACGTATAGCTAATGTTAAACATTGCTGTGTGGTAGCGCACATTCCTGCCGTGGGCCGCACATATCCCCCTGGGCCGACCTGGATAAATAGCTTTGGGGGTTAAGTAGCAGGAAGTGTGTCTCGGTTTCAGCGTAAGCGCTGGTTAGCTTGTTTAAATAGGAGCTGAATAAGCTTCTGGGGCCTATTCGGCCCTGCTTTTTGTTCAATCCACCGGAATGGCACCTGCATGTGGTATGTGGTGAGCTGGTTGAATTTTCCGGTGACTACTAACCGACCACGATGCCCTATTTGTGCAGGGCAGATGAAGAAAAATGGCACAACATCCAAAGGGAAAACCAGATGGCGATGCAAAGACCCCAACTGCGGAAGCTCCCTAACGCGCCAACGAACTGACCATACCCAGTCCCGGGACTTCCGCGCCTTCTACCGCTACGCGGTATCTACAACGTCATTGAACCAGCTCGCTCAGCAACAAGGAATAAGCCGGTGGACTCTCAACCGCCGGTTTGAACCCTTTTGGCTTATCGATATCCCTAATACCCCGGACCCTCACCGAATCTACGACCAAATCTTCATCGACGGCACCTACACCGCGGCAGGCTGCCTGCTTGTCGCAGCAAGCCATGACCACGTCATTGCCTGGCACTGGGCTAAAAAGGAATCCACCGACGCCTATATTCAATTACTTAAAAACATAGCGCCACCGTTATGCGTCGTACTTGATGGCGGACTCGGCGCCCAATCAGCCATCGCAACATGCTGGCCACACACACCAATCCAGCGCTGCCTAGTCCATGCCCAACGCGTAATCCGCCGATACACCACCAGCCGGCCACGCACCGATGCCGGCAAAGCCATCTATGGCCTAGCACTGCAATTAACCAAAATCAGCACCCTAGACCAAGCACGGGAATGGACGAAGAACCTGCATGACTTCGGCCAGGTCTATAAACACTTCCTTTCCGAGAAAACCCTGACCCCTACACACCGCCGCAGGTCCAACCGTAAGTGGGAATGGACCCATTTACGCGTTCGCCAAGCCTATAAATCACTGCGAAACCTTTCGCAGAAACAACATCTATTTACCTACCTTAAGCCACCACCACATGCTCTTATGCCACAGCGTTGGGTAGCAACGACAAACAGCCTCGAAGGCGGAGTTAACGCCCCGCTCAAACGCATCGCTGATGCTCACCGTGGAAGAACAGGAGAACGACAACGCAAAATGCTGGAATGGTACCTGTATTCACAAACACAACTGCCTGACGACCCATTAGAGATCGCCAGGCAGTGCAATTTCGGGCAAGACCAACTCGCCAAAGTCCAAGGCCTTACCCCAGAAGACCACAACACAGCCGACCCGGAAACAGGCCGACCAGCCTTCTACGACAACGCTATCCCAACCGAATACTCACACTCCATAGGAATCAGAAAAGGACCCATGAAATGACAAAAGGCGCCCAACCGACGACACGCCCACCAGACACACATTTTGCTACTTAACCCAGCTTTGGGCAAAACGGGAAACGACGCGGCGCCCCTACAGCACCGCGTCGTCCCTATTCCCTATCACTCACAACGGCGCAAGCCGTTCGCCTACCCCCTAAGTAGGCGGTGTGAGCACTAGCAAGAATAACACTCTTCGCATTCCAACCATAGCGATGGCAAATATTGCCAGCTTTATACAAGCTTTTACCTATTTAAGTACACAATTTCATACTTTAGCGCCTGTTTTTGGGTTCTTCCTGGCAGGCACGAGCCATTTCACTGCACTCAGACCTACGAGAGTGATAGCGCCCAAGACAGCCAGGCCGGTCCACAGCACCACTGCCTCACCATCGTTGCCCGCCACGGTGACTGCGGCCGTTGTCCAGTTGAGCGGCAAAAGGTTAGCTACTACCTGCCACACCTTGTCCACCCCGGCGATGGCCGCGGATTTCCACAGCCACCCCACCAATGCGGTCTGCCCAGTGCCAAAGATCGCGGCGAGGATGGATCCCACAGTCATGCCACACAGTTCGAGCAAGCCCCGCACGATAAGCGCAGAGGACAGGGCGCCCAAGAACAGCGCCCCTCCGGCGGCTACCGCAGCGATGGGGGTCAGGCCGATGGACAAGACGAAGAGCAGGATCTCCCCGATGGCCACCGCGGCCAGCGATCCGCCTAGAACCATCAGCCACGGGTGGAAGCCCAGTTTCCATGCCACCCCAGCGGCGGAACCAGCCAGCAGGACGAGCTCGGAAATGAGCATGGCGATGACCGGGCTTAGCTGGCGTGCGTCCTCTTCTGCGGCTACGTGCGCAGGAGGCAGGGCGCGCTGCACCGCGCCCAGGTTCGATTGGTTTTGTTCCGCCATGCCGGTGAGCTTGCCGGCGCCATCGTCAAGCTGGCCCACCCCATCGAGAGCCTCATCCACACGGCTATTGAGCTCCGCTATGGACTGGTTGAGCTGTTGCGCGCCTGCCACGGCCTGGTTGATGCCATCGTGGTAGGCATAACCGCTTACCGCCAGCTGATTGGAGAGATCGCGCGAGCCGTCCTTCAGCTTCTTCAGCTCCCCGGTCAGGGATTCATCGAGGCGGAAGTTTTCCACCTGCTTGCGCAAATCCCCCAGCTGAGAACGAACTTGTTTCGCTTCCTTGGAATTATTTCCCTCCAGGTCGCGCACCGTACCGTCGATGGCTTCCAGGATTTGGCCTTGGACGGCTCCCAGTCCCACGACCTGGTCGACGGCCCCGCCGACGGTATTGGCCAGTTCCGTCGCCCCTCCGCCGAGGGTATTGGTCCCTGACTGCAACTGGTTAAGCCCCGACACCAGCTCTTGCGAACCACCGGCGAGCTTTTCGACGCCATCGCCTAATTCCCCAGCACCCTTATCCAGCTCACTGGTGCCCTTGTTTAACCGATCCGCGCCAGATTTCAGGATGCTAGCCTGCGCTTGGGCGTGGCTGGCGGCCTCGGCGGCTTCCTTAAGCTCTGGCGAGGTCGAATTCGCCTGCGGCGCGCCATAAGGCTGCGCGGCGCTCGACCACGCATGCGCCGGTTCCCACTGCGACCAGGCCGCCACTGCGGTACCAACGATAAGCGGTACGGCGAGCAATACGAGCAGTAAGAGGTTGCGCCACCGCGAGGAACTCGCGGACGCAGTAGACGCGGTCGAGGCAAGGATTTTGGTCATGCTAGTAACCTATCGCTGCAGGTCATTCCCTTTCTGCAGGCGCGCCGATCCCCGCGCATAACAAAGAGAATCTACTATTAAGACATGCCTGTCCCCCGAAAATCCGTTCTCTCCCGCACGCTAACCTACACGGCCGCGTTTCCGCTGAGCATGGCACTGGTGTCCTGCGCCGATGATGCCGATAACTCCGCCGACCCCAGCGAGCCCCAATTTTCCGACGCCGTGGCACAATCCAGCTCTAGCTCCAGCCCTACAAGTTCCACGGAGCAAACGGCGACTACGACCGACTCGCCCACAACCTCCCCGGCAGAGACTACTGCACAACCACCTGCACCGCAGGAGACAACAGTCACTACCACTACCACGCAAGCCAAAGGTGATTGCTCCCCAAGCGCCTTCTCTTCTCTAGAGCCCGATATGGGCAATATTTTGGTGTCGGATTGCGACGGGGAATGGGCTCATTTTGGCAAAGACAGTACAGATTGGACCGCCTGGGCGCGCTTTAACGATGGCGCATGGACAACTATTGAGCCCATCGGTGTAGCAAATAGTGGTTTGACCGCACCGTGCTATGACGTGGACAAATGGATCGATCAGGGCGCGCCTAGCTTTGTTGCAGACAATATGCGCCGCTGCGATTAATCTCGCCTAACGCACAAGCCGCCTTCGACCAATTACCCCACCGCACCCATCTCACAGCAGATCGCTGTGGGGTGAGGACGCGGGGATGGTCGAAGGCGGCCTTGTATTTATGCCCCTAAGAAGCAGTACAACCGCAGTGGCTTGCTACTTCTTTTCAGCGAAGACCTCGCGCACGCGCTGGCCCAAGTCCGGGTGAACGTTGGTCCAGTACTGGTACACGCGCTCTTCGGTTTCTTCGGACACGCCGGCCATCGCGTTGGTGATATTGGTGACCAAGCGCTCCTTGGCGGCGTCGTCGTAGACGTTTTCGTACAGGTCGCGCGCTTGGACGAAGTCATCGTCTTCCGCATGGCGTACGTACGGCGCGCGGACCAAGTCCCGACCGTGGGGATCCGGGTTCACGTAGAGGTCCGCCGCAGTGGTGGTCTCTAGGTCCTCGCGGTTGTTTACGGAGGCATCGTCAAGCACGCCCGTACCCTTCGCATGGCGGTTGGGCGAGTACACCGGATCCTCTGGAGCATTGTAGAAATACTGCATTGGACCCTCGTGCTCGTAGGTATTGACCTTCTCCGCATTGCGCGGCTGGTTGACCGGCAACTGCTTGTAATTCGGCCCGATGCGGTAGCGCTGCTGATCCGCATAGGCAAAGACGCGGGCCTGCAGCATCTTATCCGGGGACAGGCCAACGCCCGGCACGATATTGGAGGGATCCAGCGCAACCTGCTCGATCTGAGCAAAGAAGTTGCGCGGGTTGCGGTTGAGCTCGAAGTAGCCCACATCGTGCAATGGGTAGTCCTTCTTGGACCAGACCTTGGTCAGATCGAAGGGGTTGAAGCGGTAGTCCTCTGCCTCCGCAAGCGGCATGATCTGCACCTTGACGTCCCAGATGGGGTAGTTGCCCTCTTCGATGGCGTTGTAAAGATCCGCACGGTGGCTATCCGGGTTCTTACCGGCTTCCACGGTGGCCTCTTCATCGGTGAAGTTCTCAACACCCTGGCGGGAGATGAAGTGGTACTTCACCCAGAATGCCTCGCCGTCTTCGTTGACCCACTGGAAGGTGTGGGAACCGTAGCCATTTTGGTGGCGGGTGGTCTTCGGGGTGCCGCGGTCACCCATCAGGTAAGTCACCTGGTGGGCGGATTCCGGGTTGCGGGTCCAGAAGTCCCACTGCATATCGGCATCGCGCAGGCCATTGGAACCCAGGCGCTTTTGGGAGTGGATGAAGTCCGGGAACTTCATGCCATCGCGCAGGAAGAATACCGGGGTGTTATTGCCCACGATGTCGAAGTTGCCGTCTTCGGTGTAGAAGCGGAGGGCAAAGCCGTGCACGTCGCGCCAGGTATCCGGGGAGCCTTGCTCGCCAGCGACGGTGGAAAAGCGGCCCATCATCGGGGTGACGGTGCCCTTCTGGAAAACCTTTGCCTTGGTGTAGGCGGACACGTCTTCGGTGATGTGCAGCTCGCCGTAAGCACCGTGCCCCTTGGCGTGCGGGGTACGCTCGGGTACGCGCTCACGGTTGAAGTGGGCGAGCTTTTCAATGAGATGAGTATCGTTGAGCGCGACCGGACCCTGGGGACCGGCGGTCACGGACGTGTTCTCGGAAGGCACGGGCTGGCCGGACGGGCGGGTAGTATTGCCCTTACCTGCGGGACGTTGTCCCTTGTTCAGGATCTCATCAGCGGTGGAATCAGTCATGGTAAGTCTTTGCCTCCTGGCAATCAGTCGATAATTTGGGGTCAATTATCAATCACGGACAACCCATAGTTTACTACGTATAACGGTGCTGCGCTACCCTTTCCGCACATATGCCGCTTGCCGATGCCCCAGCCACCGCAACCTTGGATAAGAAATGCAGGAGCTACTGGTAGATTCATTCAGGTGACACACCACTCCGCAGCAGACGACGCCCGCGTCACCGAGCTCGCCCTCCGGGCTGGGCGCGGCGACCGAGCAGCACTTACGGAGTTCATCAAGGCCACCCAGGATGATGTCTGGCGCCTCCTCGCCCACCTGGGCGGCCCCGAAATCGCCGACGACCTCACCCAAGAGACCTACCTGCGCGTCATCGGCGCCTTGCCGCGCTTTGCCGCCCGCTCTTCCGCCCGCACCTGGTTGCTCTCGCTGGCCCGGCGCGTCTGGGTGGATAATATCCGCCACGACATGGCCCGACCCCGCAAATCCGCCACGCAATACGAGGACGCCATGGGCTCCGCCGCGGAAAACTCCGGTTCCTGGAGCGATTGGATCGATGCCCGGGCGCTTATCGATGCCCTGCCCGCCGACCGCCGCGAAGCCCTTATCCTCACCCAGGTACTGGGCTATACCTATGAGGAAGCGGCCAAGATCGCCGGTGTGCGCGTTGGCACCATCCGCTCCCGCGTGGCGCGCGCCCGCAAGGACCTCATCGAGGGCGCAAATTAATACCCCCGAATGTTCGAGCGCTTGGACACATACTTTCGCCGCAATACTTATCAAAGTGCAGGTACTTAGGGCAGCGCAGCGGGCGCATGCGGCCTGAGGGCGGGGTAGAAAAATACTAAAGTGACACGATTTCAGCTGTGAAGTCACGGGTGAAATGTGATTCTATTAGATACACACACGTGATAAATCGACCGTCGATCCGGGCCCGCGCGTTCCCAAAGCCGGGCCCGGCGAGTGTGAGTAAGAGAGTTTCTCCCCTCATGATTAAACGCGCAATCGGAATCTCCATGGCGTTTATTGGCATCGTTGTGGGCGCAGGCTTTGCTTCGGGCCAAGAAGCCATGCAGTACTTCGTAGCTTTCGGCGAGTGGGGCCTGTGGGGCATCGCCCTCGCCGCCGCCCTCATGATGGTCACCGGCGTGTCCATCCTGCAGCTGGGCTCCTATTTCCAAGCGGTGGAACACACCGCTGTTTATAACAAGATCGCTTCACCAGTCACCGCCAAGATCTTGGACTGGTCCACGCTTATTACGCTGTTTTCCATCGGTTTCGTCATGTTCGCCGGTGGTGGCTCCAATATCAACCAGCAATTCCCCAGCATCCCTGTGTGGGTCGGCGGCACCGTCATGCTGATCCTCGTGCTGCTGGTGGGCCTTATGGACGTGGACCGCGTCACCCGCGTCATCGGTACCATCACCCCGTTCATCATCTTCTTCGTGGTGCTGGCCACCGGCTATACCATCCTTACAGCCGATGTGGACTTCGCGTCCCTAAACACGTGGGCCATCGATAATGTCAATACCTCGCTGCCAAACTGGTGGCTCTCCGCCCTGAACTACACCGGCCTGAACGTCATGACGGCCGTGTCCATGTCCATCGTCATCGGCGGTAACTTCCTGGATAACCGCGCCGTGGGCATCGGCGGCGTCATCGGTGGTTTCCTCTACCTCATCTTGTTGGCCCTGCTCGTCTTCGCCCTCTTCTTCGAGGCCAAGGACGTCAACGGCGAGGACATGCCGGTGCTGAAGCTGATTACCGGCATCCACCCGGTTCTCGGCGTCTTGATGACCTTCGTCATCTACGGCATGGTCTTTAACACGGCCATCGGTATGTTCTACGCGCTGGGCAAGCGCCTGACCCGCAATAACCCACAGCGCTTCTACCCCGTATATGCCGCATCCTGCATCATCGGCTTCATCCTGTCCTTCATCGGCTTCCAGTCCCTAGTCAGCAACGTCTACCCCATCCTGGGTTACCTCGGCCTGCTGATGATTGTCGTGATGGTTTATAACCGCATTAAAAACCGCGGCATGCTTGCCGATGAATCCGATCGCCGCATGCGCGCCCATGATCTCGTCGCCCGCAAGTTGGACCCGCGCCAGCGCTTTACCAAGAAGAATGAGCGCGAGCTGCGCATGCTAGCCGCAGCATCCAATATGGGTACGCAGGAGTTTATCGATCACATCGCCGAGGACATCCACGAGGAGCTCGAAGAGGACGATGAACTCGACTATGACCGTTCGGAGCCTGCGCCTTCCGTCACCTACGTCCAGCACACGAAGCCGGAAGTACCTTCCGTCGATAGCGACCTGGACTTTGGCAAGAAAGACGAAGACTAAGGTTTAAGCGCCACTAAACGCAATTCGGCTCCTCACTTCCTACTACAGGAAGGAGGAGCCGAATTTTTATGCGCCGGCGCGGTGGTGCCTTGCGGCTATACCAACAGTTCTGCGATCTGAATGGTATTGAGCGCAGCGCCCTTGCGCAGGTTATCGCCGGAGACGACGAGCACGAGGCCCTTATTGTCATCTACCGTCTGATCCTGGCGGATGCGCCCAACCAAGGAATCGTCCTTGCCGGCGGCGGCGAGGGGGGTGGGGACATCGGCAAGCGTCACGCCTGGGGCATCGCCCAGAAGCTCGGTGGCCTGCTCCGGGGTGATGGGCTTGTCGAACTCCGCGTGGATGGTCAGGGTGTGGCCGGTGAAGACGGGGATGCGCACGCAGGTGCCGGCAACCTTGAGGTCCGGTAGGCCGAGAATCTTGCGGGATTCGTTGCGCAGCTTCTGCTCTTCGTTGGTCTCGTTGCTGCCGTCATCGACGAGGTTGCCGGCAAAGGGCAGCGCGTTATAGGCGATGGGCGCGACGAAGGGCCCCAGGTCCTCATCATCGAGCGCAGAACCATCGTGGACCAGATCCACGTTGTGATCGCCCAAGCTGTAGACCTGCGCGGCCAGCGTCTGCACGCCCGCCAGGCCGGATCCGGATACCGCCTGGTAGGACGATACGTGCAGCTTGTTAAGGCCGGCGGCATCGTGCAGGACCTTGAGCACCGGCATGGCGGCCATGGTGGTGCAGTTCGGGTTGGCGATGATGCCCTTCGGCGGGTTCTTCGCCTCCTCGGGGTTTACCTCCGATACCACGAGCGGAACCTCCGGGTCCTTGCGGTAGGCCGAAGAATTATCCACCACGGTAGCGCCCGCGGCGGCGAAGACCGGGGCCCACTTCTCAGAGGTGGAACCGCCTGCGGAAAATACCGCGATATCGACATCGGCCACGGATTCTTCGGTGACCTCGGCCAAGTCCTCTACTTCGATCTGCTCGCCGCGGAATTCCAGCTCGGTGCCGGCGGAGCGGGCGGAGGCGAAAAAGCGCACCTTATCCGCCGGGAAATTGCGTTCTTCCAAAATGGAGCGCATCACGCGGCCGACCTGGCCGGTAGCGCCGACGACTGCAACGGTAGTCATTGTCTTCCTCTTTATTTGTTCTGGTTTAGCGTCCGGTTCCAGCATAGACGGTGGCTTCTTCCTCGCCGCCGAGCTGGAACTTATCGTGCAGGGCGCGCGCCGCCTTCTCTAGGTCCGCCTCGCGCGTCAGCATGGAGATGCGGATTTCGGAGGTGGAGATAAGCTCCATATTCACTCCCACATCGCGCAGGGCCTCGGTGAAGTCCGCCGTCACGCCTGGGTGAGACTTCATGCCGGCGCCGACGAGGGAAACCTTGCCCACCTGGTCATCGTAAAGCACATTGGACCAGCCGCCCTCGGACTTCAGCTTGCTCAATAGCTCCATCGCGCGGGGGCCATCGGCACGCGGGCAGGTGAAGGTGATGTCGGTGGTGCCATCCTCCAGGGAGGAGACGTTTTGCAGCACCATATCGATATTGATCTCCGCATCGGCGATGACGCGGAAAAGCTTCGCGGCCTCGCCCGGGCGATCTGGGATGCCCAACACGGTTACCTTCGCCTCGGATTTATCAGTTGCTACACCAGTAAGTACTGCTTCTTCCACGGGAATATCCTCCATCGAGCCGGTCACCAACGTGCCGGGGTCATTTGAATAAGACGAGCGAACTCGCAACGGAACATTGAAAGCGCGGGCGTATTCCACGCTGCGCAGGACCAGAATCTTGGATCCTACGGCGGCCATTTCCAGCATCTCTTCAAAAGAGAGCTTTTCTAGCTTTTGCGCATCCGGGACGATGCGCGGATCGGCGGTATAGACGCCATCGACATCGGAGTAGATTTCGCACACATCCGCCTTCAGCGCCGCAGCCAGGGCCACCGCGGTGGTATCGGACCCGCCGCGGCCCAGGGTGGTCACATCGCGCGAGTCCTTATTCACGCCCTGGAAACCGGCGACGATGCAGATCTGTCCATCCTCTAAGGCCTCGGTCAGGCGGCCGGGGGTGACGTCAACGATGCGCGCATTGCCGTGGCGCTCGGTCGTCAGCACGCCCGCCTGGGAGCCGGTAAAGGACTGGGCCTTCGCACCTAGGGACTCCACCGCCATGGCCACGAGCGCATTGGAGATGCGCTCGCCCGCTGTAAGGAGCATATCCATTTCGCGCTGCGGGGGAACAGGATTGACCTGCGCTGCAAGGTCAAGAAGCTCATCGGTGGTATCCCCCATAGCGGAGCACACCACGACGACATCATTGCCCTGCTTTTTAGTGGCCACAATCCGCTCCGCTACCGCGCGGATGCGATCTGCGGATTCGAGGGAGGAGCCGCCGTATTTTTGAACGATCAGGGCCACGGTGTGGTTGCCACCTTTCGTTTTAAAAGGCACCCCTGCGCGCAGACGCGCCACAGAAATACCTGTCGGACACTAGTCAAATTCCTATGCTACCCCGCAAGGCGCTACACCTCATCATAATTCCGAGACAATACTTTTATTTTATTCACACCCACCCCCGTGCGCGCGCTGGGTGGCGGGGCGGGGGCGGCATCGATAAGCAAAATGCATCTCCGTCACTTTTTTACTAGCGTTGAGCGGGTGTTAAGCAACCTCCTCGCCGTATTCTTCGCGATCGCCTCCGCGCTTACGGTTGCTTGGGGCACGGTCGTTCGCCACCGCATCGCCCTTGAAGCAGACGATTCAGTCATGCGCTCCGCTATGACCAATCCACTGTGGTGGGTCGGCACCGGCGCGGCCATCCTTGCCTATGGCCTCCAGGTCGTTGCCCTGGGCTTTGGTACTTTGCTGGTGGTCCAGCCCATTTTGGTGCTCTCGCTCATGTTTACCCTGCCGCTTTCGGCCTGGTATGCCAAGCGCCCCATGCCCGTGCACGAGACCTTCTGGTCCATTGCGCTCACGATTGCGGTCGGCGTGATGGTGGTCTACGGCCGCCCCGTTGCCGGTAACCCCCGGCCCGAGTGGAGCCAGTGGTGGCCCGCCCTGCTATTGGGCCTGGCCACCTTGGTCGCGTTGGGCGTTGCCGGCCATAAATTCCGCGAGCAGCGCCCGCTCGCCCTGGGCACCGCCTGCGGCGTCATCTACGGCTTCGTCGCCCTGCTATCCAAGGCCGTGGTCGATATCTTCACCCACGAGGGCCTGAGCGTCCTGGTGGGCAGCTGGCAGTTCTACGGCCTCATCGGCCTCGCCCTGACCGGCACCGTGGTGCAGCAGTACTCCTTCAACGCCGGCCCGCTGGCGCAGTCACTGCCGGCCATGACCATCTTCGAGCCCATCGTCGCCTTCGGCTTGGGCTACATGGTCTTGGGCGAGAAATTCCTCATCGATTCCACCGCTGGCTGGCTGGTCATGATAGCCGCGCTCGGCGTCATGATTGCCGCGACCATCATTTTGTCCCGCAATCCTGTCAGCCAGCGCAGCTAGATGGCCCACTCGAATACGGCCAGCATATAGGCCGAAAACCAGGCCCCGAAGAGCACCCAGGCGCCCACGCTTGCCGATGCCCCCTTCTTGCCCACCCACGGCAGCAAGACCACCGCTGCGGGCAGTAAGAGGCGGGGGCGGGAGTGCATAATGCCATCGGAAAGCAGCACATTTGCCATCAGCACCGCGGCAAACAGCCAGGCAGGAAGCGGCAGGCGCCCCCAGGCCAGCAGCAGGCAGATCGGGGCGGCGATGATCACCGCAGCACTGAGCAGATACCCGCCGTTCGTGGCGCTAGACAGCGTCTCCGCCACCCAGGTCACCGTCGCCCGGCCGCCGTCGAAACCGGAATTCCAGTGCTTTTCCTGCAGGCCAAAGTACCCGCCGGCGCCGGATAAATGGCGATTCGCCCACCAGATATAGCCAGCTAAGGGCAGCGCCGATACCGCCACGCTCAGCCAAGCCCACCAAGTGCGCCGCGCCTTGAAGAGCACCATGAGCGCGAAGACCACGATGAGATCCACCGCGGTCAGGCGGACGAAGGACGCAAGAAAAATCAGCGCCCCGGCCGCAATCCAGCGCTGGTCATGCAGCATCACCACGGCCCAGATCGCGAGCGCGCCGAAGAGCGCCTCCGTATAGGGCATGGCAAAAACGATGCTCATGGGCGCGCTGGTAACCACCGTCGCGCCGAGCACCTGGCCGCGCGTGTCCAGCCCCATCTGCCGGGCCAGCGCCATAGCGCCCGCTGCCAAGGCGATGGTGAAAAAGAGGTTGAGGACCATCGCCGTGCCCGCAATATCCGTGCCCAGCAGGTTACTGACCGCCCGCACCGCCAGTGGGAAGCCGGGAAAGAACGCGAGGGCGGTTTCCCCGCCATAGCCCGCGCGGGCGATGTCGACATAGTAGTGGGCGTCCCATTTATTCAGCAGCCCCCAGAGGGAATCGCCCTGCGCCGCGGCCAGCGCCGCGAGCACGCTGAGGCGAATCGCCGTTCCCGCAACCGCCACCAGTGCAGCATAAAACCAGCAGCGCAGCGCGGGCGCGGCTGCGGGGCGGCGGGTGGTAGGAACAGTAGGCACATCAGCATGGTACGCCACGCGCCCGGGTGTCCCGCTGAATGAAATATGTTGCCACACCGTGAGATCCTCTGTAGTGTGACCGGTATGACATTGCGGAACGACCTACTCCTTATCTGCCGCGGCGGGATTTCGGCCTAAACCTACGGCCAGCGCCCCGTCGCGGAGTCTGGCAATCCTTAGCCCAGCTGGCCGTCGCACTTCCCGACACCAAACATATTAAGGACACCGCACCCCATGTCTCCCAACGATTCCTTCATTAGCGCACCCCGCGAAATCACCACCCCTGCAGGCCCTCCCCGCGAGGGACAGCCCGCTTGGAATAAACAGCGCGGCTCCTCCATGCCCTTCGACCGCTACCAGCCCTTCGCAGTAGAGGTCGAGGACATCGACCTGCCGGACCGCACCTGGCCGGGCAAGAAGATCACTCACGCCCCGCAGTGGTGCGCCGTAGACCTGCGCGATGGCAACCAGGCGCTGATCGACCCCATGAGCCCCGAGCGCAAGCACCGCATGTTCGACCTGCTGGTGCAGATGGGCTACAAGGAAATCGAGGTGGGCTTCCCTTCCGCCTCCCAGACGGACTTCAACTTCGTCCGCGAAATCATCGAGGGTGATAAGATTCCAGAAGACGTCACCATCCAGGTCCTCGTCCAGGCCCGCGAGCACCTGATCCGCCGCACCTTCGAGGCCTGCGCCGGCGCAAAAAACGTCATCGTGCACTTTTATAACTCCACCTCGAAGCTGCAGCGCCGCGTGGTCTTCCGCAAGGACAAACCGGCCATCAAGAAGCTGGCTACCGATGCCGCCGAGCTCATCAAATCCATTGCCGCCGACTACCCCGATACCAACTGGCGCTGGGAATACTCCCCCGAGTCCTTCACCGGCACCGAGCTGGATTTCGCCCGCGAGGTCTGCGATGACGTGGTCGCCATCATGGATCCCAGCCCCGAGAACCCGATGATCATCAACCTGCCGTCCACGGTGGAGATGATTTCGCCGAATGTCTACGCCGATTCCATCGAGTGGATGGACCGCAACCTGGCCCGGCGCGATTCCATCTTGATTTCGCTGCACCCCCACAATGACCGCGGCGAGGGCGTTGCCGCAGCCGAGCTGGGCTATATGGCCGGCGCCGACCGCATCGAGGGCTGCCTGTTTGGCAACGGCGAGCGCACCGGCAACGTGGACCTAGTGACCTTGGGTCTGAACATGCTCACCCAGGGCGTTGACCCCCAGATCGACTTCACCGATCTGCCCAAGATCCGCGAAACCGTGGAGTACTGCAACCAGCTGCGCGTTCCGGAGCGCCACCCCTACGGCGGCGAATTGGTCTTTACCGCGTTCTCCGGCTCGCACCAGGACGCCATCAATAAGGGCCTGGATGCGCTGGCCGCAACGGTGCGCCCGGAGGCCAATTCCACCGACGTCAGCTGGGAAGAGCTGCGCGATGCCATCTGGGAGGTGCCCTACCTGCCCATCGACCCGAAGGACGTGGGCCGCGATTACCAGGCCGTTATCCGCGTCAATTCCCAGTCCGGCAAGGGCGGCGTTGCCTACATCATGAAGACCGACCACGGCATCAACATGCCCCGCGCCATGCAGGCAGAATTCTCCACCGTCGTGCAGGAAATCACCGATACCGAAGGCGGCGAGGTCAATTCCAAGAATATGTGGGACATCTTCGCCACCGAATTCTTGGATCGCACCACCCCGTTGCACTTGGAATCGTTTGAGATCGACAATATTTCCGCCGATGCTACCGATGCCACCGTCACCGCCACCGTGACCTACAACGGCAAGGAATCCGAGGTCACCGGCACCGGTAACGGCCCCATCGCCGCCTACGCTAATGCGCTGGAGTCCTTGGACATCGACTTCGAAGTCATCGATTACTCCCAGCAATCGCGCTCGGCCGGCGATGATGCCGAGGCCGCCTGCTACATTGCCGCTGACGTCAACCAGAACAAGGTTTGGGGCGCGGGCATCGCTGGTTCCACGACCCGCGCCTCCATCAACGCGATCACCTCCGCAGTAAACCGCGCGTTGGCCTAACGCGGACGCAGCCGGGCATGGTAGAAGATCGACTATGCCTTCTTCTACCTACCTCATCCCCCACCGCGGCCTCGGCGCGGTGCAGGCCTTGCCCATTCACGGCGCATCGGTGAAGGGCACGGAGGAATTTACCGTCACCCTGGCTCCCAGCCAGGAGGGCGGTTTAAGCGTGGAAGCACAGGGCCAGATCGGCACCATCAGCGCCGCGGACCGCGCGGAATACCCTGAGATCGACCTGCTTTTCCGCGCCGGTCTCACCCCGGCCGCCACGGCCCAGCCGCATGCCGATGGCCACGTCACCCTCCTGCTTCCCCGCCCCGGGCTCTGCCTGCCGGCGAATAATCCGCCCGGCGGGCCCTATACGATGCTGGGCTACGCCCCGCCCATCGATATCACCGATCTCCCCGCGGATCTCGATATCCCCGCCCAAGCCCGGATGCACGTGCTGGTCAACCTGGTGCCTTCTACCGACGCCGTCGATGTCTTCTTCGGCCCCACATTCCTCACCACCCTATCCCCGGGTCCCTCGCTGCCCCCGCTTGCCGATGCCCCCATCCTCGCCCACGCCTACCACGCCCCGCGCGGCAACGACCGTGTGCTGAGCATCTACGCCGGCGACCCGCTACCCGCTTCCAACGAGGATTCCGTGGCAGTTGCCACCCCCACCACGCAGGCGGCGACCGAGACTTTCGAAACCAGCAGCTTTCGCGCAGTAACGGCTGCCCCGGAACCTACGCGCCACACTGGGTGGTGGGTCACGGCCATAGCCGTGGTCGCCGTCGTCGCCCTGCTGACCGTATTCATCGTCGCGGTTTAGTTTCCACTAAACCGGATTAGGCAACGAAAAAGCCCGGCGCGCCCTGTCCCGCCACAGGAATTCCGGGATACTAGACTAAGGCTGATGAATAACACACCTGGCCCCTCCCCACGGTCGCCGCAGGCTCCCTCGCCGGCGACTATGGCGTCCCAGCATGCGGCTAGGACCCACGCCCAGGCGTCCCCTCACTCCGCAGCCGACTCCGCCAATCCTGACGCCGACCCCGCGCAGCCGGGCCCGCGCCGGTCTCGGCCGCGCCGCGCCGTCCGCCCCTCCGGCGGGCCGGCGAAGCCGAAAACCCCGGCCGATACAGCCGCTTCGGCCGCTCCAAGCCCCACAGCATCCGAGGCCTCCGCATCCACCGCGGACAGCGCCGCGCAAAAGCAGCCGGAAAAAGCCGAGACCGTCACCAAGCACCCCTACGTGGCCCTCACCCTGCAGACCACGGGCATCCACCCCTCGACCGGCCGCATCGTCACCATCGATGCGGTGGCCTTTGATAATGCCGGCGATATTGGCCAGCGCTTCCACGCCGTGCTCAAGCCGGATATCGACGCCGGCCCGCACCACCTCCACGGGCTGACCGTCGCGGATATCGAGCAGGCACCGGCCTTTAGCAGAGTCCTCAAGTCGCTGGATAAGCTTATCGATGGCCGCACCCTCGTCGTCCACGATATCCCCTATACCTGGGGCTTTATCGTCGCCGAGGCCCGCCGCGCGATGATGACCGCCGCCCGCCAAAACCGCGCGCGCAACCGCGGGCGCAATAAGGGCAAGCGGCGCCGCCAGAAGGTGGGCCACATGCCCGCGCCCGTGCGCATCATCGATACCTTGGCCACCTCGTATGCGCAGGGGGTGCGGTCGAATGATGTGCGGCTGAGGGGCGTCGCTAAGCAGAATGGCCTGGATGCCGATCCAAAGGCAACAGTGGAACGCGCCCGCCGCCCGGAGCAGGAGACCTCGCGGGAGGAGACGGAGCTGCTCATCCAGCTCTACCAGCACCAGCAGCGCGGCCCGGTGCGCAGCTATGCCCCAGACGATGTCCGCGCCGACCGCTTTGGCCTGCAGCGCTCGCACGTGCGCGTCGATGCCGCCGAGGCCCCCGTGCAGCACCACAACCCCGGCAAATACGAGCCCGGCAAGGAGCTGCGCCGCGGCATGGAAATCGTCGTGGCCCCCGAAATCCTGGAGGACCCGGATACGATTATCTCCGCCCTCATGCGCGAAGAGCTGAACTATTCGGAAAAGCTCACCCGCGAGGCATCGCTTGTCGTGTGCAATGTCACCACGGATCTCGTGGGCAAGGCGATGCACGCCCAGCGCAAGGGTATCCCGCTGATGTCTGATGCCGCGTTTCTCGATGCCCTCACCCGCATCGAAGACCCCACCACTGCGCGGCGCCAGCCCCCGCAAAAAAGCGGCGGAAATAACCAGAGCAAGAGCCAGAAGCGGCGGCGCAGGCGCGGCGGGCGCGGCCGGGGACGGCGAAATTCTGGCGGCTCGGCGCCCAAGAACAACGCCTAACCCACTTCCCCGGCTACCCTAGGGGGCATGAGTTTTTCAGTCCCGGGTGCCTTGAAGAAGTTGCGCACCACCGCCGCGACATCCGCCGCGAAGCTGGCCACTACCGCTTCCCGCGCCACCGGCCGGGGCGCCGGCGGAATGATCGGCGGCCTTATCGCCAATGCCATTGACCCCTCCATCATGAGCGACTTGGGCGGCGGGCGCCCGGCCGTGCTGGTCACCGGCACCAACGGCAAGTCCACCACTACCCGCATGCTCGCCGCCGCGATCCGCGCCGAGCACCACGTCGCCACCAACGACGGCGGCGATAACATGGACGCCGGCATCATCTCCGCACTCATGGCTGGCAAGGACGCCTCGCACCTCGTCCTCGAAGTCGACGAGCTGCACGTGCCGCACGTCGCCGATAACCTCAACCCGCAGGCGCTCGTCCTGCTCAACCTCACCCGCGATCAGCTCGACCGCGTCGGCGAGATCAACAAGATCGAGCGCGCCCTCCGCGGCGCCGTGGAGGCCCACCCGGACATGCTGGTCATCGCCAATTGCGATGACGTGCTCATGACGTCGGTTGCCTATGACGCCAAGAACGTCATTTGGGTCTCCGCCGGCGCGGGCTGGCTCGGCGATTCCGTCACCTGCCCGCGCACCGGCGGCCACGTCGTGCGCACCGAGGATGACTGGTACGCAGTAAAGCCGCTTGCCGATGGCCGCGAGTTCCGCCGCCCGCAGCCGACATGGGGCATCGACAAGCATGGCGTCATTACCCCCACCGCAAAGCGCCCGCTGAACCTGGCGCTGCCGGGCCGCGCCAATCGCGGTAACGCCGCGCAAGCCATCGCTGCGGCCGTCGAGGGCTTCGGCGTGGACTTGGATCGCGCTATTGCCGCGGCCGAAAGCATCGATGACGTCGCCGGCCGGTATTCCACCATCCACTGGAAGGGCCGCGAGATTCGCCTGCTGCTGGCCAAGAACCCCGCCGGCTGGCAAGAGGCCCTGTCCATGGTGGACCGCAGCGCCGATGGGCTGGTCATCGCCACGAACGGGCAGGTTGCCGATGGCATCGACATGTCCTGGCTCTGGGACGTGAAATTCGAGGGCTTTAACGGGCTCAGCGTCAAGGCCGCCGGCGAGCGCGGCACCGACCTTGCCGTCCGCCTCGTGTACGCGGATATCACTCACGAACTCATCCCAGATCCCATGGATGCGCTCGCCGCCTGCCCCGAGGGCCGCATCGAGGTCCTTGCCAATTACACCGCCTTCCGCGATCTGAAAAAGGCCCTGTCCAAGGAGGCTAATAATGCTTAATATCGGCCTAGTGCTTCCCGATGTCCTCGGTACCTACGGCGATGACGGCAACGCCCTCGTGCTGCGCCAACGCGCCCGCATGCGCGGCCTCGACGCCGGAATTCACCCCATCCGGCTTGGCGAACCCGTGCCTGAGACGCTGGATATTTATACCATCGGCGGCGGCGAAGACACCGCGCAGATTCTTGCCGCGGAGCACCTCATTGCCGATGGCGGGCTAACCCGCGCCGCCACGGCCGGCCGCCCCATCTTGGCCATTTGCGCTGGCCTGCAGGTCCTCGGCGAGTCCTTCCGCGCCTCCGGCCGGGTTATCGATGGCGTCGGGCTTATCGATGCCACCACCGCCGGCATGCAAGACCGCGCCATCGGCGAGGTATCCTCCACCCCTACCGGCGCCGGCGTGACCGCAGATCTCACCGAGCCGCTCACCGGCTTCGAAAACCACTTGGGCGCGACCATCCTCGGCCCGTCCGCCCAACCGCTGGGAACCCTCACCCGCGGCAATGGCAATGCCGACCAGGCCGCCACCGCAGACCTCGCCGACGGCTCCACCCAACGCACCTACGAAGGCGCCGTGCAGGGCAGCGTCATCGCCACCTATATGCACGGCCCCGCCCTGGCCCGCAACCCGCAGCTCGCGGATCTGCTCCTCGCCCAAGCCATGGGCATCCCGCTCGCCGATCTCGATCCGCTGGATATCCCCGCCGTCGACCGCCTGCGCACCGAGCGCTTCAACGCCGCCGAGCCACCGCGCTCCCAGCGCTAAACCTGTGGATAACTTCGCCAATTCTCGGCCCTCACGACCCAAACGGGCCGATTTGAGCCAAGTTATCCACAGGCTGGGCTCGGCCGCCTTGTAGCTCCCAGGCCCCAACCCTAGGCTGCGGGGCATGACATTATTGGAGCAGCTGGGGGACATCGCCAAGCGCGGCGTAGACCTGATTGAAGAGGCCTACGCCGCCGCTGACCTGCCCCTGCCTGCGGACCACGCGCGCGATCTGCGCCGCACCGCCGAGGCTTTCCTCGCACCTACCAGCCACTCGCGCTATCAACGCCGCGCCCTAGCCGCCGCGCGCCGCAACCAGCACAGCCTAGCCACGCTCGCGCTCATCGCCCGCCGTTCCCGGCGCGTGAAGAATGCCACCGAGCGCTGGCGCTTCCGCGAAACCCTGTGCGCTACCGCTGGGACCACCGCCGAAGTGTCCCGCGCCGCCACGCGCCTGCTGCGCGAAATCGCCCCGCCGCCCGAACGCGAAGACGGCGGGCGCCGCATCCTGCACGGCGAGAAAACCACGCTGAGCTTTACCGGCCCCGCCACCGAAATGGCCGATATTTGGGCCGCTGCGAAGGATAATCCCCTCGCTTGGCTCACCGGTTCCCGCGCCGTCGCGCCGACCAGCGTGACCACCAATGTCATCATCGAGCTGCCAGATTACCTGAAGATCCTGCGCGGCGAGGGCTCAGAAGTCCGCCTCGCCATGACCAACGGCGCCACCATCACCGGTGCCGATCTCCTCCGCCGCACGCTCGCCGGAGCCGGACTTTTCACCCTCATCCACCCCGAGGAAGGCCCCGTCAATCTCTACCGTGCCCGCCACGCCTCCGCCAAGCAGCGCCGCATGCTCGAGGCCGAAGGCGCGCGCTGCGCTTGGCCCGCTTGCAGACGCCCCGCCACTGAATGCCAAGCCCACCACATCTTCGAATACGCCCGTGGTGGCCACACCCACCCGGCGAATATGTGCCTTTTGTGCCCGTACCACAATTCCATCAACGGCCTTCCGGGGCGCGGGCGAATGGCGCGCATCAACGGGCGCATCGCCTGGCTGCCGCCGCATCCGCGCCACACGGACCGCCCCGCCCCGCCGGGCTCCGCTGCACCGTCACGTTCGGCGCCACCGCCAGACTCGGCGTCGCCACCGGAGCCGAATGCGCCTCCCCCAGTCTTTACTGGCCGCGCGCCACGCGGGCCGACCGCCGCCGTGCCCTAAACCGCGAAAACCAATTGTCCCAGGCCGTTACCGAATGGCACCGCGGTTAGTCTGCGGACTCCTAAATGGTCAAGCGCCCCGAAAGCGCACGGGACAAGGTGAGCTCGTCCACGAACTCCAAATCGCCTCCGAGCGGCATGCCGGAGGCCAATCTGGTGATCTTCAAATCGGGAAAGTCCCGCAATAACCGCACCAGGTAAGCCGCGGTGGCCTCGCCCTCCGTATTCGGGTCGGTGGCGAGGATGACCTCACGGATGGTAGGGGTGTCGTCGTAAAGCGGGGCCTCTGGCGTGGAATCCGCCAACTCCCTATCCGGCAGCACCCCGCCCAGCCGCTGGAGGAGCGTGGAAATATTCAAATCCTTCGGCCCAACATTGGCCAGCGGATCCAGCGCACCGCCAAGCACGTGGTAGCGCCCCTCGTACTCACCCGTGCGCTCGATGACCTGGATGTCCTTCGGCTCCTCCACAACGCAAATAGTCGAGGCGTCGCGCTGCGAATTGATGCAAATCCGGCACACATCCTCGCGCGAAATATTGCAACAAATACGGCAGAAAGTAACGCCGTCGCGCACGCCGCCTAAGGCATTTTGCAGGCGCTCGATATCCTCCGGTTCCATTTGCAACACATGAAACGCGATACGCTGCGCCGACTTCGGGCCGATGCCCGGTAGGCGCGAAAACTCATCAATGAGGTCCTGCAGAGGTCCTTCAAACACCACAACTCCCAAAATTACGTCAAGGCCGCGGCCCCATCACCGGGGCAACGGCCTTTTAAGAATATCGCGCGGTTAGAAGCCGCCGAACATGTCATCCATCGACGGTCCACCCTGGCCGCCCATGCCCTGCGACAGGGGACCAATCTTTTCCTGTGCCAACTTGCCCGCTGCGGCGTGGGCATCCTTAAACGCGCCCATCACCAGGTCCTGCAGCGTGTCGATGTCCTCCGGGTCAACCACGGACTTATCAATCTGCAGGTCTACCAGCTCGGCGCCACCGGTCATGGTCACCTTAACCAGACCATTGCCCGCGCTGCCCTCAACGTTGGTGGCCAGGATTTCTTCCTGCGCCTTCTGCAGCTCGGCCTGCACCTGCGCTGCCTGCGCGATGAGGTCGTTCATGTCGTTGGGTTGTGGGGTGGAATCTTGTTCAGCCATAGTTTTCGTCCTTTCTAAATAAATCCACTGTAGCTTTGCTACCGCTCGAGTCTACCGTGCCACAGTCCTATACACGGCGTGCGCCTAGTTCCTTTTCCACGAGTTCTATCGCTATCTCAGTGGCGCTGCGGTGGTCCATTTCGCCTGCGGACTGCGCGGCTTCGACCATGTCGCGTTCTTCGTCATCGCGCGTATAGGCCGGCGGTTCTTCCGGCGGCGGCTCGTCCGCGGGGCTTTCTGGCTCGGGCGGCAGCGGCACCCCGTTGCTAAATTGCGGCGTGCGCGCGAATTCATCATCGCGCTGCTTCGCCACCTCGGTTGCCTTGGCAATGCGCGAGCGCCACCCGGGCTTACTCTCTGCCTCCTTGTCGTCGCTCGGCTCGCGTTCGGGTGCGTTGGGGTTCCATTCGGGTTTGCTGTGCGGCGCCCGCGGCGCATCGAACCCGGCGGTCTTCGGGTCCGTGCCTACCACGCAGTTGACCTGAATATCGCGCTGGAATTCCTCCCGCAGCACGTCCACAATGACGGAATTATTCGCCGGCGCATTGATGCGTTCTGCCAGCGCACCGGTGGTATGCCCCAGCGTCAGCGTATTATCGCGGAACCCGAGCACGCGGGCTTCGGCAAGCATGATTTCGGCAACCTTATTACGCTTGCCGACGCTCCCCCTCAGCTCCACCCATTTCCGCTTCACTGCCTCCACGAAATCACCGTCATCGCCGCTTGCCGATGCCCCCTTCGACTGGTCCTGCCTCTCCGGCTGCGCTGGCGCCGCCGGCACCGGTTTCTCCAGCGGTTCCGCCTGGCCGTTGCCTCGGCCTGGCGCATTCTGCGGAACCTGGCGCTCCTGGCCCCATGGATTCGCGCTACCGTCAGTTTCTACGTCGCCGCCTGCCTCGGTAGCCGAAGCGTCCTTTTCAGGCACATCGCTAGACTGCGAATCCGTGGACTGCTGCTCAGGCTGCCCAGCCCAATCAGCTCTTTCTGGCTGCTCTGCCTGATCAGATGGCCCAGCCTTTTGCTGCTGCCCCGGCTGCGTATACTCCGCGCTCGATTGCGCAGGCCACGATGCTGATTGTTCCTCATTCTCAGCTCCTGCCGGCTGCGCTGCGTCCTCATGCCCGGCCTGCGATTGCTGCGCCGTTGCCTCCCGCTGCTCGTGTGTTTGCTCAGGTTGAGACGGCGATGACAATGCTGACGGTGATGCCGATTCCGGGGCCGGCTCCGGTGCCCCGGTGCCCGCGGCCGCTTGATTCCGTTGTTGTCCAGGTGCCTCTGAAGCAGTGGAGCCAGTAGCGGCCTGGTTTTGCTGAGCCTGGGACTTTGCACGGCGCCGCGCGATGATGGCGGCCGCTGCCGACTGCGGATCCTGGGCGCCCGAAAAGGCTGGCCCGTTTCCTGCAGAGGGTGCTGACTGGCCCGGCTGTCCTGCCTGCGGTGACTGTGCAGACTGTGCGCCTTGGCCAGCATGGTTGAACTGTTCCGTCTGCGCGGATTGCGGGGCGCCGCTGGGTTGGGCTGGCTGGGCTGCGGATGCCGCACTCGGTGCCGCGCCGGACGAGGTACCAATGAGCAAGTGGGCGCACATGATTTCGAGCAGTAGGCGCGGCGAGGTGGCCCCGGTCAGATCGCTGATGCGGTCATTGACGGTGGAGGCAAGATAAGTTAGCTGCGGGCCGGAAAAACGCTGCGCTTGGGAGGTGAGCACCTCGGCGCGGTCGGTGGGCGCGGAAACTAGGCCGGCATCGATAGCGCCCGGCACGGCCTGCAGGATCATCAGGTCGCGCAATCGGTCGAGCAAATCCACCGCAAACCGGCGCGGGTCGTGGCCGGCCTCGATGACGTTGTCTATCTGCGCAAAAAGACCGGCCTTGTCGTTTTCGGCGAGGGTGGCGATGGTGTCATCGAGAAGCGTGACGTCCGTAACGCCCAGCAGCGGGCGCGCGAGGTCATAGGTCAGACCATTGGGACCCGCGCCGGCCAAAAGCTGGTCCAGCAGCGACAGGGTATCGCGCGGGGAACCGCCGCCGGCCTCGATGACCATGGGATAGACGGCGTCTTCGACCTGCACGCCCTCGGCGGCCACGGTCTTTTGCAGCAGCCCCTTCATCGCGGGCGGGGTAAGCAAGCGGAAGGGATAGTGGTGCGTACGGGAGCGAATGGTGCCGATGATTTTTTCCGGCTCCGTCGTCGCAAAGATAAAAATCACGTGCTCGGGCGGCTCTTCGACCACCTTGAGCAACGCGTTGGCACCGGACGGGGAAATCATGTGCGCCTCGTCGATGATGAAGATGCGGTAGCGCGATTCCGCCGGCGCATAGTAGGCGCGGTCGCGCAGCTCGCGCATGTCCTCCACGCCATTGTGCGAGGCGGCGTCGAGCTCCGTCACGTCCAGGTTGCCAGGGCCGCCGGGCGCGAGCGACACGCACGAATCGCACTTGCCGCACGGCGTCGACGTGGGCCCGTGCTCGCAGTTGAGCGAGCGGGCCATAATCCGCGCCGAAGACGTCTTACCGCAGCCGCGCGGGCCGGAAAAGAGGTAGGCGTGGTTGATGCGCCCCGCGTCGAGGGCGGCAGATAGCGGCGTGGTGACCTGCTCTTGCCCCACGACCTCGGCAAACGTTGCTGGACGGTATTTCCGGTATAAAGCCACGGTTAGCCAGTTTACCGGCTAACCCTCGCGCGACCAGTCCAGCAGGTCAATGCCCTGCTCGGCCACGGCCTCCTGCAGCTTGCCGACGCCCTCTTCCACCCCAAACGCATATTCCGCATCCGTCAGCATGACCAACTGCAGCACGAGCGTCAGGCGGTCATCCTCGCGGTACTGCGGCGTCTGCCCGCCCCAAAGGTACGGGGCGATGAGCAGTCCGTGGTGCACGGTCAGCTCGCCGGGGAGATCCAAAAGCGACGGCAGCAAGACGCCGGGTTGCGCGGGCAAGAGGCCGCCCGCCTTCTCCAGCTTCGCGGCGGCAGCCCCCACTGCGGCGGCGACTTCGGGCTGGCCCACGCGCGCCACCGTGACCAATTCGCAGCGCACATCCAGGCCTTCGGCATCGCTGCGCAGGCCGGTATCGACGTCGTTGAAGGTGGTGGTGAGGGCGAGGGATTGGGCATCGGCAAGCGTGGCTAAACCCAGCCTGCGCCCGTCGACGTACCGGAACTCCAGCGGAGCCGGGATGACCTCGCTGAGCCACACGGCGGATTCGTCGGCGTTGATTTTAGCCCTCCGCCTTTTCGATGGCCGCCAGGAGCACGCAGGTGGCAACGCCGTCGATGGCTTCCTCGATTTCCTCCTGCGGCGGCAGCGAAACCGCAAGGCGGATATTGCGGTCGTTCTCATCGCGGCCGTGCGGGTAGGCCGCGCCCGCCTTGGTGAGTACGATGCCTGCGTCCTTGGCCAACTCCCACACGCGGGTGGCGGTGCCGTCGACGACGTCCATGGAAATGAAGTAGCCACCCTTAGGGTCGGTCCATTCCGCGACGCCGTACTCGCCCAGACGCTCATCCAGGATGCGGCGCGCGGCAGCGAACTTCGGCGCCAGCAGCTCGGCGTGGCTGCGCATTAGCTCGCGCACGCCGTCCGCGGAGCCAAAGAACTCGGCGTGGGCGAACTGGTTGATCTTATTCGGTCCAATGCCGCGGATGCCCGCGTTCGCCAGGTACCAGTCGAGGTTCTCTGCCGAGGACCCGAAAAAGCTCACGCCAGAGCCCGCGAAAGTGACCTTGGAGCTCGAGGACATGGCCCAGAAGCGGTTGGGGTGCCCGCCCTGCTTGGCGATGTCCAGAATCGGCAAGATTTCCGGGAACTCGTCTGTCAGCGTGTGTACTGCATAGGCGTTATCCCACACAATGCGGAAATCCGGCGCCGCGGTATCCATTTCTGCCAGGCGGCGGGTCTTGTCCTCCGAAATGAGCACGCCGGTGGGGTTGGAGAACATG
This sequence comes from Corynebacterium sp. KPL1814, assembly GCF_000478175.1. GTDB lineage: Bacteria > Actinomycetota > Actinomycetes > Mycobacteriales > Mycobacteriaceae > Corynebacterium. Next base: position 280,032 of record NZ_KI515776.1, on the reverse strand, counting down.
GGGATAATCCACATGCCCTTGACCTGTGGGTCTTGGGCGAGCTTTGCGATGGCCTCAACATCTGGGCCGTCGTCTTCCATCGGCACCGTCACCAGCTCGAAGCCGAAAAGCTCCGTGATGGAGAAGTGGCGGTCATAGCCGGGAACCGGGCAGATCCACTTGACGGTTTCTTCCTCGCTCCACGGGCGCGGCGAATCATTGGTGCCGAAGGTATAGGCCCAAGAAATGAGATCGAACATGATGTTGAGCGAGGAGCTATCGCCGGCCAATAAGAGCTCTGGGTCAATATTGGTAAGCTCGCCCCACAGCTCGCGCAGCTTCTTAACGCCCTTCAGGTTGCCGTAGTTGCGCAGGTCAGCACCTTCAGCATCGGTGTAGTTTCCCTCACCCGGCAGCGACAACAGCGCGTTGGAGAGATCGAGCTGCGCCTTCGATGGCTTGCCACGGGTCAAATCCAGCTTGAGGCCCTTTGCTTTCAGGTCCGCATATTCTTCGCGGACTTTCGCGGCAAGTTCTGCCAAGGCGGACGATTCCAGAGTGAGAAGCGACATTAGTATGTCTTACCTTCCGTAGTGTGGTGCGACGTTTAGCCACCAATACTAACGCACCCTGCATAAAAAAGGGACCCCGCGCACCCGTCAGAGCCTCCTGACCCTTGCTGCATTCCTGCCCTGGGGGAGTTCAGAGGATGGACGCCACGCGGAATCCTGCTTTCACTTTAACGCCCGCGGCCCGCATTAGCCAAATACACCACCTCGCGGCATTTGCCTGGGCGAGGCGGAAGGCTGTGGGAGGCATCGGCAAGCGGCAGCAGCACGATGAGCGCACCGCCCTGACCCACCGGAACCCAATAATTGCCCAAAAATTACGGTTGACCAGGCGATTGGTATTCTAATTGCCACGGCTGCTAATGTTTCTTCTCGGAGGATTCGACTAGCGGCCTATGTCACACGCCTGGAACGCGTGCGGGGTTCACGCCCCTCGTGGGTTCAAATCCCACATCCTCCGCCACTGGAAATCCCGGCTCGAAAGGGTCGGGATTTCCGCATATCTACAGCCTGCTTGTTTAATCCGTGAAAACCCGTCAAAATAGAGATAGTTCCTTTCCCCATAAACTATCTCACTAGGACGCTCTCCCCCATGGACTATGTCTTGGCTCTCGGCGAAAACCCCGATTTTCCTTTGTGGCTTCGCGCGACGCACCTCATCAACTTTGTACTCATCGGCATGCTCTTGCGCTCCGGGCTGGAAATGCTTTCTTCCATGCCGCGCCTGTGGTGGCGCAATGACTGCGCCCCTGGCACCGAATGGCTGCGATTTACCAAGCGCAAGCTGCCCAAGGAAGAGGGCGTATATACCTCTTTGATGGACGAGCTTTCGTGGTCGCCGCTGGTGACCCTGCCGGGCCGCGAAAACGTGGGCCTCGGCCGCCACTGGCACGGCCTATCGGTCATGCTGTGGGTCCTCAATGGCTTGGTATATGTCGTGCTGCTCTTTGCCACTGGCCTGTGGCAGCGCCTCATCCCCACGTCCTGGGACATCATCCCGGAGGCTTGGGATACCTTCAAGGTCTATATCAGCCTCAGCGCGCCCGGCATCGAGCACTTCACGCCCTACGATGCCCTCCAGCAGCTTGCCTACGCCTTCGTCATCTTCATCGTCGCGCCCTTCATGATGGTGACCGGTCTGGGCATGTCGCCGGCCATCCGCGTGCGTTTCCCGTGGTTCGTGAAGATGTTGGGCGGGCACCAGGGCGCTCGCTCACTGCACTTTATCGGCATGGTCTTGATGTCCGCGTTCATCCTGGTCCACGTGGTGCTGGTCTTCTTCGTGCACCGCGAGCACAACATGGTCCACATCGTCTTCGGCGACGTCTCCACCGAGCGCTATGTGCAGGCCTTTACCACCGTCGTCATCACCATCGTGGCGGTCATCATCTTCTGGATTGCCCTGTCCTACTGGACCTTGGCAGACCGCGCCCGGGCGCATAATTTCTTGGTCTCGTTCACCGAAATCGGCCGCAAGCTTTCGCTGAATCACTTCCACCCGCGCAAGCCCAAGGAGACCAAGGACTCGCCGATGCCCATTTCCTCCTTCCACTGGACCAACGGCCTGCCGCCGACGGAGAAGGAGTCCCCTGAGTGGACCGAGTACAAGCGCAATGGCTGGCAGGATTACGCCATTACCGTGGCTGATGATGTCAACGGCACCGAAAAGACCGTCACCCTTGAGCAGTTGCGGGAGCTGCCGCAGACGTCTTATATCGCCACGCATACCTGCATGCAGGGGTGGTCGGCGACCTCCAAGTGGGGAGGGCCCAAGCTTGCCGATGTCCTCGAGCTACTCTGCCCCCGCCCCGAAGGCGCCAACTACGTGCTCATCGAGTCCTATGGCTTGGCGCAAAAGATGTACGATAACCGCCCGCGCGAGCCTTTCTACGCGGCCTTCGATATCGAGACCGCCATGGAAGATCAGTCCATTTTGGCGATTTCGCGCAATGACCAGGACATCGATCTGCACTTGGGCGCCCCAGTGCGCGCCCGCGTGGAGTCGAACCACGGGTATAAGGCCGTGAAGTGGGTATCGCGCATTGCCTGGATTGGTGATTACGCCGACTACGGCGATGGCCGCGGCGGCACCCGCGAGGATTCCGCGCTCCAGGCCTTCAACGGCCGCATCTAACACCGAAGGATTAGAATCTGTTTCTATGACTGATAAATCTTCCGTCACCGAAACCCGCATCGCCATCGAAGGCGTCCGCAACGACAATGACGTGCGCAAGTGCCTGCAAAAGCTCTACGGCATCTTTGCCGATACGGGAATGGGCCAAGCCACCTTCGAGATGACCGGGGAGGCCACCGCGGATGTCGTCATCAAGCACTCCGAGTCCGTCACGGTGGACCCAGAGGTCATCGATGCGGCGGTGCGCAAGGCGGGGCCGTACCGCCTCGCCTAGTCGATGCGCGGTGGCTCGTAGCCGTCCTCTTTAAGCCACGCGATATGCGGCGGGGTATTCATGCCCCACTCGCTGCGCGCCCAGGCAAAGGTCTGGCGCACCTCGGCCTCGGAATAACCGCCATCGCGCAGGTACTGCCGGAAGCCGTTCGGCCCGGAATCCTTGATCCAGAGCCAGACGTAGTCGTCGAGGGAGTCATCGGCAAGCAAGCTTTCTAAGCCCGCCGGAACGAACTCGCGCTCGGCGCGCACGCGGTCCGCCAAATCCTCATCGAGGAAATCGTAGAGGTAGTCCATCGCGTCCTCGAGCTCGGCATAGTGTTGTGGATCCATGGGCTAGATCTCCCGGTGATTAGTGCCGATGACCATGCGGTCGATCTCTTCCAGTATCTCATCCACGATGGCCGGATTGAAGGCCCGATCCTTGCGCAGGACTAAGAGCTCGCTCTGCGCGGCGTTCAGCGCGGTGCGGCGGGCCTCCAGGGCGACGCGGCGGGCCTCCTCGGCGCGCTGCTTGCGCATATCGTTATTCTCGGCGGGGTTTTCGCCATCGCCCAGGCGGTCCTCGAACCACTGAATGACGTTGGCGGAAATCTCCGGATCGACCGTTTCGGCCTCGCCGGTGGCATCGTCTTCCGGGCGGAATTGCGATAGCGCATCGATGCTGGCGGCGCGCGCCCGCGAGACCACCGCGGCGCGCATCTTATCGTTGGCGGCCTGCGAGGCCTCGGTGAGATCGAGCTGCCTCATCAACCACGGCAGCAGCAGGCCGGGCAGCACCATGGTGACCAACAGGACGGTCAGGGCGATAACGGCCAGCTCGTGGTGGAAGGCGAAGACGCCGGTGGGAATGGATAGAACCAGCGCCAGGGTCACCAGGCCGCGCATGCCGGACCAGGTCATCAGCAGCACCTCCTGCATCCGCAGCGGGGCAACGTGCGGGCGCCCGCGCGAGACGTTGAGGCGGTAGTAGAAGAACATCCACACGAAACGCACCACGAAGGCTACCAGCGAGAGGATTACGCCGACCATAACCGAGTGCCACAAATCCGAGCCGACCTCCGCGATGGCCGTATTAACCGTCAGCCCGATAAGGCCGAACGCGACGCCGGTAAACAGCAGCTCCATGGTCTCCCAGAATGACTGGCCGGAAAGCCGGTCCTCGGCCTGGATATCGGCGCGCGAGTTGAGCTCGACGGCGGCGATGACCACGGCGATAACCCCGGAGGCTTTCAATTCCTCGGCCACGAGGAAGGTGGCGAAAGGAACCACCCAGGTCAAAGCGTTGCGCGCGACCACATCGTGGACGTGGGTAATAAACAGCGCCGTCAGCCGCCCGATGAGCCAACCAATGGCAAGCGCGACGACGGACGAATAAAGGAAGCTCAGCACGCCGCTGCCAAAGGAAATATCGCCGCCCTGGGTCACAGCGGCAAGCGCGAGGTGGAAGGCGACGATGGAGGCGGCATCATTAAATAGCCCCTCTGTTTGCAGGGTAGTGATGATGCGGCGCGGGATGCCGGCGGGCTCGGCCACCGCATCCACGGCCACGGGGTCCGGCGGGGCGATGGCCGCGCCGATGAGGATGGCGGCGGCGATGCTAATTCCCGGCAGGAAGGCGTAGGCGGTCGCGCCCACGGCGAGGGTCGTGGCGACAACGAGGAGCACGGACAGGCTCAGGATGGTCACCCACTGCCCGCGAATCACGCCCCAGGACGTGCGCCGCGCCAGCGCCCACAGCAGCGGCGGCAAGAAGATGGGAAGGATGAGCTCGGTGGGGATGTCGAATTGCGGCAGCCCCGGCACGAAAACGGCGCAGGCGGTAATAATCGTCAGCAGCGCGGGCCAGGGCAGCCCGACCCTATCGCCGATCGCAACAACGAAGACGGTCAGCAGCATGAGCCCGATGAGAACCAATAAAACTTCCATGGGCTCGATAGTATTACGGACGCCAAATATACGGCTCGCGGCGCAATTCCTCCGGCCGGAATTGCGCGAGGAGCTCGGCGGCGGTCTCCGCCTCATAGCCCAAAGACTGCGCCAGCTGCTTGACGATGCCCCTCTGCTCCCCCATTTCCCGCATCGTCACCGCGCCATCGCGCTTGGCCAGGCGCTTGCCCGCGGTATTCAGGACCAGCGGCACGTGCACGTAGCTCGGCGGTGCAATCCCCAATAAGGAAGCAAGATAAGCCTGGCGCGGGGCGGAGGATAAGAGATCGTCGCCGCGGACCACCTGGTCGATGCCCTGGTAGGCATCATCCACAACCACCGCCAGGTTATAGGCCCAACCGCCGTCCTGCCCGCCGCGGCGCAAGATGAAATCATCGACGTCGCCGGTGTAATCGCCGTGCAGGGCGTCATGGATGGTGAAGGTGGAGACATCGGCGCGCAGGCGCAGCGCCGGCTGGCGGTTTTGGGCGGCGAGCTGGGCGCGTTTGGTGGCACGTTGGGCATCGGAAAGCGCGCGGCAGGTGCCCGGGTACTGGCCGGGGATGGCGTGCGGGGCGCGGGAGGCTTCGCGGATATCCTTGCGCGAGCAGTAGCACTCGTAGACCGGCAGCTGCTCGAGCGCCGCGGCATAGGCGGCATCGCGATCCTGCTGGTAAATGACCTCGCCATCCCACTCCAGCCCCAGGGCCGCAAGGTCCGCAAGCTGGCGTTCGGCCGCCGCGCGGGAGGAGCGCTGCTTATCGATGTCCTCCACCCGCACCACAAACCTGCGCCCCGTCGAGCGCGCGTAGAGCCACGCGAGAAGCGCCGTGCGGAGGTTGCCAAAGTGCAGGTCGCCGGAAGGGCTCGGGGCGTAGCGGCCCGCCCCGGTGGTCGCGGAATTCATATTCCCAGCATACGGTTTGGCACAATGGTGGGCATGGAAAAATCCCCCTCCTCTCAAGTGCGTTTTATCCCCGTTCATTCCACTCTCTATCCCTGGCTCGTCACGATCTTCGTCGTGACGTTTTTGATTTCTAATATCAACGCCACCAAGGGCGTCCAGCTCGGGCCGCTCGTGACCGACGGCGCCTTCTTCCTCTTCCCGCTGGCCTATATCGTCGGCGACGTTTTGTCCGAGTGCTACGGCTTCAAGTCCACCCGGCGCGCCATCTACATCGGCTTTGCGATGGCCCTGCTCGCTGTGGTGTGTTTCTACATCGCCATCTGGCTGCCCGCGGCGGATTTCTATGAGGGCCAGGAGGCCTTCGCCGCCACGCTGGGCTTGGTGCCGCGCATCGTTTTGGCCTCCCTGGCCGGCTACCTGGTGGGCCAGCTGCTCAACGCGTGGACGCTGACCGCGATGAAGAAGCGCAGCGGCGAAAAGGGCCTTTTCTCCCGGCTGATTGCCTCCACCGTGGTGGGCGAGTTTGGCGATACCTTGCTGTTTTGCGCCATCGCCGCGCCCGTCATCGGCATCGACACCACGAGCGGTTTCATCAACTACGTGGTGGTGGGCTTTGTGTGGAAGACGCTGATTGAGGTCGTCCTCTTGCCCATTACCTCCACTGTTATCAAGCTGGTGAAAAAGCGCGAGGATTACCGCGCCTTCGACGCCGCGTAGTAGCGGCCCAGGAATTCATCGCGGTAGTCCTCGTAGTAGCCGCCGTTGATGGCGGCGCGGATATTATCTACTAGCCGCACCATGAATTCCACGTTGTGGATGGTGCACAGCGTGCCGGCCAAAAATTCCTTCGCCTTGAGCAGGTGGTGCAAGTAGGCGCGCGAGTAGTTCTCCGTGACGTAGCCGCCGAACTCCTCGTCTACACCCTTAAAGTCCCGCTTGAACCGCGCATTGGTGAGGTTCAGGCGGCCATCGAGCGTGTAGACGCCACCGCGGCGAGCCAGGCGGGTCGGCGCGACGCAATCGAAGGTATCGGCGCCGGCCTCGACCGCGGTGAAGATGTCATCGGGTTCGGAGATGCCGAGCAGGTGGCGCGGTTTATCGTCCGGTAGTTCATCGCAGACCCAGCCCACGATGGTGCCGAGGTTCTGCTTTTCCAGCGCGCCGCCGATGCCGAAGCCGCCGAAACCGCGCTGGCCCTTCTCCCGCGCGGCGCGGTCCAGGTCCAAGAGGCCGCGGGTGGCCTGGCGGCGCAGGTCCTCGTATTGCGCGCCCTGCACCACGCCCCACAGCGATTGCTTCGGGCGGTGGTAGCGCTCGCGGGTAAGCCGGTCGTGTTCTTCCAGGCAGCGCTGCGCCCACCGGTGGGTGCGGGCGACGGATTCTTCCTGGTAGGTGCGCGAATCAATGAGCGTGGTCAGCTCGTCGAAGGCAAACATGATGTCTGCGCCCAGCCCGTGCTGAATCTGCATGGACTTTTCGGGCGTAAAGCGGTGCTTGGAGCCATCGATAATCGAGCGGAAGTCCACGCCTTCCTCATCCACCTTGGCCATGCGCTCCCTTTTCGCGGCCCGAATATCCTTTTCGGTGAGATCCGCCAAGTCCATGGCGATGACCTTTTTAAAGCCCACGCCCAAAGACATCACCTGGAATCCGCCGGAATCGGTGTAGGTCGGCCCGTGCCAGTTCTCAAATTTCGCCACGCCGCCGGCCTCGTCCACGATGTCGTGGCCCGGCTGGAGGTAGAGGTGATAGGCATTGGACAAAATGGCCTGCGCTCCGGTGGCGCGAATCTGCTCCGGTGTCAGTGTCTTCACGGTGGCCTTGGTCGCCACTGGGATAAACGCCGGGGTGGCGATATCGCCGTGCGGGGTGTGGATAACACCACTGCGACCATGCTTGCCGGGGCCTTCGGGCAGGCGCTTATCGATGTCGAAACTTAAGTCCTTCATTCCTTTTCTTCCTCTTCTTCCCTGGTCTTCTGGCCGTCATCCGCGTGTTGTGCTTCCCATTCTTCCTCAAGCGCGGTGCCTTCGATGTCTACGGTGGGCAGGATCTTATCCAGCCACTTGGGCATCCACCACGTAGCGCGGCCCATGAGGAACATGGAGGCGGGGACGAGGGTCATGCGGACAAAGAAGGCATCGAAAAGCACGCCCGCCGCCAAGGCAAAGCCGAAGATCTGGATGAACGGCAGCGGCTGATTGATAAAGGCCACGAAGACCGAAATCATGATGATGGCCGCGGCCGTCACCACGCGCGCGCCCTGGGTAAAACCGGTGATGGTGGCCTCATCGACGGCGCTATAGGGTCCCGACGTGCCCTTCGGATGCCGCGCAATGTGCTCGCGCATGCGGGTGACCAGGAAGACCTGGTAGTCCATGGCCAAGCCGAAGGTCACACCGATGAGGAAGATCGGCATGAATGATAGCAGCGGGCCGGGGCCCGGGACGAGGCCCCACAGGCCGTCTTGCCATACCAGCACCGTCAGTCCGAAGGCGCCGCCCACCGAAAGCAGGAAGCCGAGGCCCGCCACCAGTGGCACCAGGAGGGATCGGAAGACGACGAGTAGCAGCACGATCGCCAGCCCCACAACGATGCTGAGGTACGGCACCATCGCACCGCGCAAGCGCTCGGTAATGTCCAATTGCACGGCGGTCAGGCCTGTCAGGCCGATCTCGGTGCCGGTGGTGCCTTCGATCTCCTTGGTGGCGGAGCGCAGCGCGTGCGCAACATTAATGGTTGCGGCTTCCGTTGGCGAGGTTTCCGGAGTCACCATGATTTGTGCCGAGCGCTGGTCCTCGCTGAGCGAAACGATTTGTGCATGCTTTACCCCGCCGAGCGTCTTCAATTGATCCGCGGTGTAGAGGAAGGACGCCAGCGCTGCCTTGTCTTCGGCGCTGGTCGGCGCGGCGGCGTCTTCCTTGTCCTCGACCTCTGCGACGGGGGCGATTTCCGGCTCCGCTGGCTGGTCGCCAGGCTGGTCCGCGGGGTGATCGCCGGGCTGGTCAGCTGGCTGGTCCGATGGCTGATCGGGCGCCCCGTTGGGCGCGGGCCCAGGCGCGTTATCGGGCGCATGATCCTCCGGGTTTTCGGCGGGCGGCTCGCCGGCACCTTCTTCGGGTTCGGCTTCTCCGCCCTGGGCCGCCACCAATGGGGCGAGTGCGGCGGAATCGGCGTTGATGGTGTGGGCATCGACAACCGCGAGGAACGGCCCGTTGACGCCGGGGCCGAAGCCCTCGGCCATCAGGTCGGCAGCCTTGCGCTGGGTGGTATCGGGATTCGAGGTGGTATCGGCAGGCAGCGCCAACTCCATGTGAAGCACGGGGGCGGTCATGGCGCCGAGGGCGAGGACGACGAGGGCCATCGCCAAGCCGGGCACCTTTTGTACCAGTCGTACCCAGCGATGGCCCATGGTAGGCCCGCGGCGCGCCTTGCCCTTGCGGGAAGGGTTGCCGGCCACGCCGGGGATGCGGCCGCTAAACGCCTTGTCCCCCAAAAGCCCGAGCATCGCGGGGATGAGTGTGAGGGAGACAAGGACGGCGATAGCCACGGTTGCTGCGGCGGAAAGCCCCATGGCGGTGAGGAATTCGATGCGCGCAATGAGCAGGGCAAAAAGCGCGGTAAAGACGGTGGTTCCGGCGAAAACCACGGACGAGCCCGCCGTTCCTGCTGCCATACCTGCGGCCGCTGGGGCGGACATGCGGGCCCGCTCGGCGCGGTAGCGGGACAGGATAAATAGCGCATAGTCGATGCCCACCGCCAGGCCAATCATGATGGCCAGCACCGGCGTCATGTTGTTGAGCTCTATCCAGTGCGTGGTAATCAGCATGCCGCATGCGCCCAGACCGACTCCGATGACGGCCGAAATTAACGGCATTCCAGAAGCGACCAGGGAGCCGAAGGTAAAAATGAGGACGAGGAAGGCCACGCCCAGGCCAATAATCTCGGAAGTGGAGTTAACCCGAATCTCATCGCCAAACCCGGCGCCGCCGGCCTCGACGGTAAGCCCCTGCTGCCTGCCGATGTCCATCGCTTCCGTCACGATGTCTTTATCGGCTTGGTCCACGCTATAGGGCGATTCGGCATCGAAGTTGAAGGTGGTATAGGCAATGGTCTTGTCTTCGTTGACCATGGCGAGGTTATCGGCATCGGCATGCGCGGACGATTCCGGCAGCCCCATCTCCGTGAACTGGTGGATGACCTCATCCTGCAGCCGCGGCGAGACCTCAAGGGGGTTGCCCAAACGCATGGTATCGCCCATCTCCAGGTTATCCTCGAGGTGGGTGATGACCGCCTTGATGGCCTTTTCATTGGCGGGATCTGAGAGCTTTTGGCCCTCCGGGGCCTGGAAGACCAAGTTCACCGATGGGGAGTTGGCGGGATTGCCGCCTTCCGGGAAGAGATCCATCGTTTTGTAGGTGGCATCGATGGACGGGGTGCCTTTGATAGCGAACTCGCTCGTCATCGGTTTCATCAACAAGGCGGTAGCGCCGCCGGCGGCGGCAAGCAGGACCACCCAGGTGACGATGACCTTCCATTTATTAAGGAAAGACCAGCGCCCGAGCCGGTAGAGGAGTTTAGCCACGGGAAATGTACCTTCGCATTCGCGTAGTCGGACGGATTTAACTTCGCCCTAGTGTAGTTGCCGTGCCCCTTATTCCCTATTACTTAGCCGCCGGGCAGCCCGTATTCACAGACGATGCCAAGGCGGCGGGCCAAAAAGAACCGTGGCCGCCCGATGCAGTCAAGGACTAGATCGGGTGGCCACGGCGGAGCGGCGTAGGCAATACGGCCGCGAGAGAGCGCTCGCTGTTTAAACGTACTTTGACAAGCTCAGGCCAGGAAGAACGAGGTCAGAGAAGAAGGCGCCAATTTTCTTTACCCGCTCGATAACAGCGGCGATGGTCTCGCCTAGTGTGCCGAAGGAAGAACCGTGGAAAGAGGAGCCATCGGCTGCAGCGTTGTCGCCCGAAGGCTTCTTTTCTGGGGTTACCTGGTCAGATGGTTTAGCGTTTTCGGAGGCACCGTCGAATGCCACGGTGAGATCCGAGTTGGCATCGTCAAGCGGCTGCCCCACTGAGTACTTGCCCAAGAAAATGTCGGAGCCCGTCTGGGTCAACGAGGTGGGGGCATCAGTTGTGGCGTAGGACTTGCCGGTTTCCGGCACCAAGGGCTCAGTAAGCGTGAAGGTAGAGATTGCGGCGTCATCGCCAGACAATTCAACCGGTTTGTTCTTAAGCGGGCCGGAGGCGCCCGTAAGTTTATAATCCGCAGTAATGGTGGCGTTTTGGCCTTCTACTTCTACCTTGATATCCGAGAACGTGAGATCGACGCCGTAGGAACCATTAGGGCCGAAGCCTGGATAGCCTTGAATCTGCACGGATCCCTGAGTGCCAATAGTGCCGTTTCCCTCAGCATCCAGCGTGGTGTGGGCCGCATCGACCGGGAAGGTGAAGTCCTTTCCTACCTTCTCCGCGCCTTCGGTGGTATTGATTATGCCTTTGGCAAGCGGGTTGGTGTCCACGTGGTGAATGAAGGATTCCTTGATGGGCCAGTTCAATTGGCCGGATTCCACGGCGGGGACATCGGCTGGAGCCTCATCGGCAGAGGCTACCGGTGCGGTGACGGCGCCGAGTGCAACCGCTCCAACGGCGATGACGGATGTTGTTTTCATGAATTTCTCCTCTTGAGAGCAGTGGTGAAGCTTTGCCCAAAGTATTAGGCCAGCCTTACCTTAATTGGAAAATTAGAAAAAGTAAATCAGTGGCGCTTATCAAGCTCGGCGAAGATCCCCGAGTTGAAAGCGAATGCGCGCTGCGCCTCCGAGAGCAAAGCCTCGCGCCGCTCCGCAGTCAGCATGAGACTATCCAGGCGTTCGCGGTAGCCCTTGCGGTACGGCGGAATCTTGCCGATGGCACTGAAGTCATAAAAGTTCAGTGCATCCGGTTCGATGTCATAAAGCGTGCCGAGGCGCGCGGCAATCACCTGGCCGCCGGAGATATCACCGAGATACCGAACATAGTGGTGGGCCACCACTTCCGCTGCACTGCCAGATACCGCCTCTAGGCGGGCGACGTAGGATGCCGTGGCCGGCAGGATCCGGATCTTTTCGCGCCAGTCGCTACCGACGAGCGCCGCCAAATCCGCCTCCAGAGCAAAGCGCCGCTCAAGGCGTGGATCGGCCACCGCTCCGGCGATTGGAGTATGCGCCACACTGCGGACTGCACGCTCCAGAGACTCATAGACAAACCACAGCTGGCCGCTTAAATCGGCGGCGGCCTCAGCGCTCAGCTGACCTGACATAAGTCGCTGCATAAACGCCGAACCCTCCGCGTTCTCGTGAGCGTGGGCGGTCTCCTCGCGCAATGCGGCGGATAATGGTTTCTTAAGCGTCACAGTCACTGACTTCCTCCAAAGTAATGCTTACCTAATGTCTAAAATTAAATTTAAGGTTAGGCAATCCTTATTTACAAGGCCTGTGGGGAGAAATCAACCAAAAGAACTAACTCCCTACCCCACCGCCTGCGGTGCGCGCGTCATTAGGATGCGGCTGCCATCACGACGCGCTTAGCTGACCACCTATTACCAATGGAGAAGAGCACGCACGCTCTCAAGGGCGCCCGACTTTATAAAGGCCTGCCCAAGAATGGCAAACATGCTGCCAATGGTTGCCACGCCCAAGATGTAGTTCCACACCTTGGCAAAGCTAGAACCGGAGGGAGTGTCCTTCTCTGGCTTATCAGTGCCCGGCTTCTTAGGCTCCGAAGTCTCAGGGGTCTTTGGAGTCTCCGGATCCTTCGGCGGTGCCGGAGTCTGCGAGGTCGCTGGTGGCTGACTCTGTGGCTTCTCTTCCTTTTCCGGCGAAGCTACCGGCGGCTTGGGAGCAGGCTCATTCTGCGGCTTTTCCTGATCCTGCGGCGTTTCTTCCTTCTTCTGGCCACAACCAGGGGAGACCTTGAGGGTTAGGTGGGCATCATCAAGCTCAGGCTTGTTCTCCGAGCTATACATGCCCATGAAAAGTTGGTCTACGCCCTCGATTTTTCCATCTTTTGTTCCCTGCTGCTCCTTGTACCGCACATCGCTGGCGGAAAGGGTGAGCGTATCACCCTCCTTGGTCCATTGCGCCGTGCCGTGGCCAAAGATCCCTTCCCCGGTGCGCTTATTGGCGTCGATGTGATCGTCCTCGGTGTATTGAAGCATATTCTTACCCTCTACGTGATAGACCTCGTAGCCGGAACCGAGCTGGGCTTCATTACCGGAGGTCTTGATAAAAGGTGCCACAACCGTGGAATGTAGAGCGCCGTGGTGACCGGTAAACGTGATCGAGGAGTCTTTACTCTCGATATTGGACGACACCACATTGCCCTCCTCATCTACCGTTACCGTAGAGGTTTCAGGATCGACCTCGAAGCCGAAAGAGAAATCCTTCCCCTTAGGATCACCGGTTTGCGTCACTGGGCCACTAGTGGACCAATCACCAGCAGCAAAGCCGCTTTTGAGGTAGGAACGCCACGAGTGCTTAATTCCCCAGTTCAAGGAACCAGATTCGATGGTGCAAGTTTCTTCCGCAGAAGCGTGCGGCACGGTGAGTGCGGTCGCCGCGAGAGCGGTGACCACTACTTTCTTAAACATGGAAATCCTCCAATTTGTGTGAGAAGAGTGGGTTGATGGTGGGCGTAGCACGCTGCGGATGTACCCGCAGCCCCTCGACGGATATCGGCCAGCCATACACTTGAGACAATGTGGGACTGGTAAAGACCTCATCTACGCGCCCTTGGGCTGCTAATCCCCCGCACGACAGGCATACGAGATGATCGCAATATGCTGCTGCCGCATTGAGGTCATGCAGCACCACGAGGACGGCGACGCCTGCCTCGCGGGCAAGGGCTTTTACTGAGCCCAACAGTTGTTCTTGGTGCCGGATATCCAGCGCGGCCGTTGGCTCATCCAGCAAGATCACCGGGGTATTTTGGGCAAGCACCCGTGCGAAGGCCGCGCGGGCGCGCTCACCGCCAGACAGCGTGCTGATGTCTCGGCCCGCTAGGTGCGCGACGCCGGCGGCATCGAGGGCTGAGTCAATAAAGTCATCATCAAGGTCTGCGTAGGCAGTTCCTTCCCACGGGCGGCGCCCCATCGCAACGACATCACGGACGAGGAATTCGAAGGACACCGAGACGTCTTGGAGCATCACCGCACGCGTGCGTGCGAGCTCCCGCGGTGGAGCCTTGGGCGATAACCCACCCACGGTAATCTCGCCGGAATAATCGATGTCTCCGGCGACAGCGGCAAGTACCGTAGATTTGCCGGCGCCGTTAGGACCGATGAGCCCGGTAACTTCGCCCGCGTGGGCGGTAAAGGACACTTGGTCCACGAGGGTGTGCTCCCCCACGCGAACAGTTAAGTCTTTGACGTTTATCATCAGTGCACTCCTTTGCGCATCATGCGGCGCAGCAAGATGAAGAACGTTGGCCCACCCACCAGCGCGGTGAAAATGCCGATGGGAAGATCCGCAAAGGGAATCATCGTGCGCGCTGCCACGTCGGCGAAACCAATGAGCACAGCACCGCCAAGGGCGGAAGCCGGCAACAGGATGCGGTTTTCTGGTCCGACGATGCTGCGCAGCAGGTGGGGAACGATAAGTCCCACAAAGCCAATGAGGCCGGCGAAGGAAACGGCCGCGGCGGTCAGCACTGCCGATGCCACAATCGCCACGATGCGCAGCCGCGGCACGTTCACGCCGGTATGTGCGGCGGCGCACTCGCCGAGCGCGAGGACGTCCAACTGCTTGCCCAGGCGCAAGGCCACTGCGAGGCCAACCACCACGATGGGCAGTACCGCCCAGACGTGTTTCCACTGTGAGCCGTTGAGGGAGCCCATCTGCCAGAAGATGATCGCTTCGCGGTTGGCGGTCGGCGCTAGGTACACCATGAAAGAGATGATGGCGTTGCATACCGCATTGATGGCGATGCCGGTAAGAATCAGGTGCACCACGGCAACCCGTCCGTTGTGGCGCGCAAGCTGATAGATAATGAAGGTAACCAGCAGCGCCGTCAGAAAGGCTGCGGCGGGAACGGTAAAGGTGCCGAAGAACTCGATATTAAAGACGATGACCACGGCCGCACCAACGCCCGCACCGGAGGTAACGCCGATAATGGAGGGCTCTGCCAAGGGGTTGGCAAATACCGCCTGCATCAGCGTGCCGGCAACGCCCAAGGCCGCGCCCACCACAAGCCCCAAGACCAAACGCGGTAGGCGGATGTCCCATACCACGCTTGCGGTCAAGGAATCCTCCCCGTGGCCAGCTGCCAAAATGGGAAAGAGATCAGACAGCGGTACATAGTATTGCCCCAGCACGACGGAGATGAGCGCCGCGACAACGGTGAGGATCCCCAGCAGTACGAATACCCAAGTGCGCTGCGTGCGTCGGCGCGCGAAGGTGTCCGTGCCCTTACTCATTGTCTGGGTCATACACAGCCTTTGCTAGCTTCACCAGCGTTTGCCCAGTCATGGGGCCAAATGCCAACGACTGGCCGTCCGGGATGGTCACGATGCGCTTCTTTTGGCCGGCGGTGGTTTGAGCAACGCCGGGCCGCTCCAGCAAGCCGTCAATTCCACCGGTGGATTCCAGGCCATTGGTCATCATGATGATCACCTCTGGATTGATGCGCGCCAGCGCCTCAGCATTAGCCGGTTCCGCATGGGAAAGGTTGTTTTCTGCAGCCAGATCCACACCGCCGATGCCTTCAATCAGATCTTGCGCACCGGTACCATCACCCATGATGAAGAAGACGCCACCGTTTCCGCGTGCGTAAAGGAACGCCATGCGCATCGGATCATCGGGAACCAACTCCTTGATGGCTTCCTTTGCCTCGTCGATTTCCTTGGTGGAACGATCCGCCAGCTCGCGTGCTTCGTCGGGCAGGCCGAGGGCATCGCCAAGTGTGGTGATGTCCTCGCCCACCGAATCGATCGTGCGCTCAGGTTCCATCACCACGGTGGTGACACCCGCCGCGCGGATTTGCTCGATGGCATCGCGCGGGCCAATGGAATGGTCTGCAATGACGAGCGTCGGCTGCAGCTCCAGCACCGCCTCCACGTTGATATTGTGGCCGCCTTCGGTCACCACCGGGAGATCCGCCAGGTTAGGCTCGGTAGAAGAAACTGTGCGGCCGACGATATTATCCGCAAGCCCCAAGCCGCTAAGGGTCTTGGTATAGGTGCCATAGATATCCAAAGCCAGGATGCGGGAGGCATCGGTGACGGTGACGTCATTACCATCGGCATCGGTAAGCTCCACCGGAAGCGCCGGCTCTGCCTTATCAGTAACCGGCTCGATATCGTCAAAGTCCTTGACGTCACTGACGCCTTCAAAGGACCTGGGGTCCGAGAGATCGGCGGGATCCGGCAGCTGATCGGTATAGCTTCCCTGCACACCGCACGCGGTAAGGCCTAAGATGCACAGGAATGGTACGAGGAAACGAAGAACGAGTTTCACGGCAATCTTTCTAAGAGTTGTTCATGACAAGCCGGCTGGTGGAACCACCGGCGATGATCAATCCGACGATGAAGAGCAGTAGATAGGTGGTCGGGTTTTCTAGGCTCCCGCCGGGAGACGTCGCGGATTTGACCTTAAATTTGTTCGATCCGTCCTCGTATCCCTGCCCCGAGTCACCGGCTAGCACTGGGTCCCCGGCTGCGGCATGCGCGCCGCCTTTGGAACCAGGAGTTCCCTTTCCATTTCCGCCTGCGCCAGATCCGCCGGATCCGCCGGATCCAGAACCGGAGCTAGAACTGCCGCCACCGGATACGGCGCCGCAATCAGCGCTTCCGCCCAAGGTGGCGTGGAAGCTCAACGGATCCAACTGGGTGCCTGGTTCATAGAACTCAGCGAGTGCCTGGGAACCGGCTTCAGAAAGCGATACCGCAGCTTCACCGGACACGGCGTCCGTGCCGACGTCGAGGGAATTGAAGTTCAAGGTGCCAATAACAGTGCGTCCAAAGTCTTTCTTCTTGCCTTCCATATTGGAAGAGCGCACGTCAGCGATAAGCTCGCCAGAATTGCCGTTAAAGGTGATTTCCAGGTTGGCGATGTTGAGGTCCAGCTTGCCGTGGTGCCCGGTGAACTGCATGCTTCCGCCATATTGCACGGAGCCCGCGCCATCTTTTACGGCACCGGAGTTACCCGTGAATTGGAAACGCCCATTGTCATAGCCAACACCAGAGAGATCCCATCGGCCCTGAGCAATGGATCCGGTGATATAGGACTGGAAGGATTTCTTTAACCCCCACTGAGCGGTGGCTTGAGTTACACCAGTGGCCTCACAGACGGCATCGTCCCCGCCAGATCCTTCCTCGCCCGAACTACCTGAGCTCGGGGCACCGGAGTTCGCAGATCCAGAGTGCGCAGGACCAGATCCCGCTGCTTTGCCAGTTCCTGAGGCACCGCCGCCTCCGCCCGAACCAAAGTTGCTCGGTGATGGATTTCCCGCTGCAGAGTTAGTAGAAGCTGAGTTTCCTCCAGTGGAGTTCGACGTACCCGAAGTGGAACCACCCGAATTCGAGTTCGATCCACCCCGATTGTTGAAAGACTCCAACTCATCCAGGAACGCCTGGGTATTGCCCATGAACGTAGTAATCCCGTTCATCGTGTCATTGGTTTCAGACAGGATGTCCATGGCTTCCTTGTTAAAGCCCGTGAAGGAACCCGTAATAGACGTCAATGGGCGGTTCTCACCGGAACCGGAACCGGAGCCAGATCCGGAACCAGATCCGGCGCACGAGCCATCAAGCGCAATGCTGCCAGAGGACGGATCTAAGGCTTCGCCCGGCTGGTAGAAGCCGGTAAATAGCTTGGCCCCGCCGGAGGTCAGAGCGGTAGATCCAGACAAATCAACCTTCCCGGCACCATCTTCGACGGGGTTGGCCAGATCAATGGTGGCGATTACCTCATCATTGCCTTGGATCTTTTTACCGCGGCTGAGGTCTTGGCGGTTCATCTCATAGGAGACGTAGTCCACGGAAATCTGCGCCTGTTTACCAGAGGCCTTGACCTTGAAGTCCGACATCGTCATGTCCAGGACCCCATCGTGGCCGGTAAAGTTCAGCGTTCCGTTGAACGGTATCGTGACGTTTCCACCAGACGCATCGGGCTTTCCTGGGGTAAAGACGAACGCACCATCGCCCTGTTCGTCGCCTGTGAAGCCAATGCCATTGGCACCCCATCCACCGTGGGCGATATTGCCTTTGACGTAGCTGCGGAATGACTGCTTGATGCCCCATTTCCATGTGCAGGATTCATCTCCGTGGGCAACTGGGGCAGATGACAGAAGTGGGGCGAATGCCGCGACGAGAAAAGCAGCGACGATGATGCCGAACGCCGACTTACACAGTTTTCCAATCATATTAAGAACCTTGTTTTCGTGCCTAAAAATCATATAGGCTAAGCTTGCCTTAGTGAAGTAAGTGTATCCTGACCTAACTTCTTCCGATTGTCAATAAACCACCCCTATAAGAAGCAAAGAATGCAAAACGACCCCCGCAAAGACATCTTCACCAGCATCTATCCAGATGTGGATCCCACGCAGAACTTCCCACTCACGATTGGTGAACGCTTATCCTTAGCTCTTTCCGTCGGCGTATTTATGTTCGGCGGCGTAAGCGGCAACCTGCTCATCGCCGGTATCGGCTTGGCCTCTGTGGTTGCCTGTTCCTTGGCACTTGCCCGTAAAACGCCACGCCGCATCCGCGCAGAGGCCCGCAGCCGATTCCCCCGGGAACCGTGGGCCGAACAACCCAGCCTCCTCGTGCCCGCCGTATGGATCGTCATCGCAATAATCGCGGCCCTGGCGTGGTGGTTTACCCCCGTGAAATACCTCGCGTGGAGCGCGGGCATTATTGCTGTCATCGCGGCCATCGCAACGTGGTTCCTCCCCACCCTGCAGCGCCGCCGCGCGCGGGCTGCACGCCCAAAGCAGGACGCTTTAGCTACCCCAACACCCCATATCTCCCTGGCGGAGAAAAACTAAAATAGGCCCCGACCTGCATTAACAGGTCGGGGCCTTGCGCGGTGGCGGCGGGATTTGAACCCGCGGTTGGGGGTTACCCAACAATCGCTTTCGAGGCGATCACCTTCGGCCGCTCGGACACGCCACCGCGTTCCAGATTACGGGAGGACCCCCGATGCAACAAAATCGCTGCGCAAGCATTAAGCCGGCGCAGCGATTTCGCTATGAAGGAGACTATAAAATTAGCCCTTCTTCAGGCCACCGATGATGTCGTTAGCCTTGTCCTTGATGTTGTCTGCAGCATCGGACAGCTTGTCCTTAGCATCGGAAACGACCTGGTCGGCCTTGCCCTCGTTGGCTACGTCTTCGTTACCGGTTGCCTCGCCGACAGCTTCCTTTGCCTTGCCTGCGAGGTCGTCCTTCTTATTTTCCAAATCGCCCATTTTCTCTCTCCTTAAATGAGTCGCTTACAGTGTGCCAGCCACTATACTCACTTTTCGCGGAGTGTGGCGAAGAATTTTTCTAGCAACGCCACGCAGTCCTTTTCCAAAACGCCACCGCGGACCTGAGGGGTAAAGGGTGCGGTGGGGGCACGCAGGACATCGATAAGCGAGCCGCACGCACCCGTCTTCGGCTCAAAGGCGCCAAAAACCAGCGAGCTCACCCGGGCGGATTGCAGGGCGCCGGCACACATGGCGCAGGGCTCCAAGGTGACCACGAGCTCGCAGCCGGTCAAGCGCCAGCCATCGCCATGGATGCGCACCGCCTGGCGGATCGCCTCGACCTCGGCGTGGGCGGTGGGATCGCGCAATTGCTCGCGGCGGTTGACGCCGGTGGCGAGCTCGCGGCCGGCGGCATCATAAAGCACCGCCCCAACCGGCACATCCCCGGCGGGGGTCTGGCGCGCCACCGCGAGGGCGCGCCGCATCCGTTCCTGCGCGCGCTGCAGGGGCTTAGGCGTTATCAATGACGTCTTCTAGCTCATCCCCAAAGCCCAGGTCGCCGGCGATGCGCAGGAGCATGTCGGAGGGCCAATCGTCCTCATCGTCGATGATGTAGCCCACCTGGTCCTCGGATAGGCCCAGGTCAGCGAAGATATCGAAATCGCCCTCACCGTAGGGGTCAGCCTCTTCCGGGTCCACGTCTGGAATCTCGTAGTCATTGAGCTCCATGAAGTCCGCGGCAAAGTCATCGTCAACGCCGTAGGTGGCGTCTGAAATTAACATTTTCACCCCACCGGGCACGGGCCGCACGGCAATGAAGTAGGCGTCTTCGACGCAGAGAAGGGCGAAAGCTGCGCCTTCGGAGCGCAGGGAGCGCACTGCGGTGATGGAGGTTTGCGGATCCTCAAAGTCATCATCGAAGCTGCGCACGACCCATTGTCCCTCGTTGCGGGCGACGGTAACCGCGAAAGAGTAGTTTTCGTTGCTCATACCTCGTGAGATTAGTCGTGTTGTGCCACAATTGTCACCGTGAGTTCTCAAGATGTTCAACGCCCCATCTGCATTATCGGCCTCGGCCTCATCGGCGGTTCCCTGCTGCGCGATCTCGCCGGCTATAACCACGACGTATTCGGATACAACCACTCGACGTCCGCCGCCCGCACCGCAGTCAAGCAGGGCTTTGACGTCAATGATGACTTGCCGGCGGTGCTTAACCGCGCCGAGATTGAAGAGGCGCTCATTGTGATCGCCGTTCCCATGACCGCGGTGGGCAGCGTCTTGGATGCCATTCAGGAACACGCCCCTAGCTGCGGCATTACGGACGTGGTCTCCGTAAAGACTCCCGTGCGCCAGCAGGTCTGTGACCGCGGCATGGAGGATCGCTACGTGGGCGGGCACCCCATGGCGGGTACCTCGAAATCTGGGTGGGATCACTCCCAAACGGGGCTTTTCCGCCGCGCAGCGTGGGGCATTACCTACGATTACGCCGCCGAGTATGAGGCGCGCGGGGAAAAGATTCCCAAGAAATGGATTGAGACTTTTACGGACGTCGTGCGCATGACCCAGATGGTGCATGCAGAGGCCGTGCCCATCCGCGTGGCCAACCACGATGCGGCGGTCGCTCGCATTTCCCACCTGCCGCATATCTTTGCGGAGACCCTCGCCACGGTGGGCGATAATGGCGGCATTTTGGCGCAGTCCCTGTCTGCCGGTTCCTTCAAGGATGCGACCCGGGTGGCAGGCACTCGCCCGGATCTCGTGCGGCAGATGTGCGAGACTAATGCCCCGGCTCTGGTGGAGGCCTTGGATGAGGCGCTGGAGCTGCTTCACGATGCCCGGGAGAAGCTCGCCGCCCCCGAGCCTTCCATCGCCGAGCTTGCCGATGCCGGCTACCGCGCCCGCACCCGCATCGAGGCCAGGTCGGGCGCGCGCAAGGAATCGGTCTCCCCGGTCAAGATTTCTTCCCGCCCGGTGCTGCGCCTGCACCCCGGCGGCCCGAAGTGGGTGGCGCAGCTGCGCCAGACCGAATCCTTGGGCGGGCGCATCGAGATTTTTTAACGGCGCGACGTGCGGGCGGCACCGTTGCCAGCACCGGTAGCGAAGGTGCGCGCAGCCGCCGCGGCACCGATAAGGCCAATGGCCGCTACCGTGAAGTAGATCCACGGGCGGTCACCGCTGGTCTGCGGCGTTGCCTGCGGGGTAGGCGTGGTCTCCGCGGTCAAGATGGCGTCCTTATCCTTGCCGCTAATCACGCCGTCTACCCAGTCCTTGGTGCCGGCGAGCGTGGTGATAGCCGCGCTTGGGGAGGGCAAATCCGGGTCCGCATTGGACGTACCCGCGGTAGCTAGGCCCGCAAGCTTTCCGCCCACGAAGAACGGTCCGCCGGAATCGCCGCCCTGCATGCCGGCATTACCGGTGGAGTGGACATCGAGGATCGGGCTGCTGATCATCGGGGCCATGCCGCCTTGGCCAGGCTGCATTACTTCCCCACCGTTGCCGTCTGGCTTGACAACCTGCGGCTGCTCGGCGCCCGGCTTGGTGGCACCCGGCGAGACCACCTTGGGCTTATCCGATCCCGAACCAGATCCCGGCATCTTGAGACCGGGCATGGCCTCTTCGGCCGGCACGGATTCGTAGCCTTCAGGGACCTTCATGTCTGCATCCGGCTTGGAGCCGCCCGGCATCTTGAGGCCCGGCATGGCTTCCTCAGCGGGCACGGACTCGTAGCCTTCAGGGGCTTCCTTGTCGGCGCCTGGCTTCTGTGCGGAGTCATCGCTTGGGCCGCCGCCCAGGATTTCGGAGACCTTCATCTCTGCCATCGGCAGCTGGCCCTTGCGCGCCATGGAGGAGCTGCTGCTCCATCCGTACAGGGTGCCAAGGTCGCCGGTCTCTGGAATATCGGTGGAGATCTTGGCCGGCTTGATATCGGTGACGGGCTCGGTGAGGTGGAGCAATCCGGCATCGGAAAGCGGGGACAGCGCCCACGAATCCGCGTCGTAGACCTTGCCTCCCAGGCGGGCCTGGGTGCCTTCGTTATTGACGGACTGCAGGCAGTGGCGGGCGGTAAGCACCCACTGCTTGTCCACCAGCGTGCCGGTGCAGTCGCCGAAGTTGCCTATGCGGCCCATCTTGAGAGCGGCGACGGTCTGGGACTCGGCGTTATCGGGGGCGGGTTCGCCGTGCTCAAGGGCGCTGGCGGGGGCGGCCAATAACCCGATGATGCCAGCGGTGGTCAAAGCGGTAGCAATTTTACGCGACATGTTAGTCCTTCTTTCCAGCAGGAACGGCAAGTTTAACGGCGGAGGAGACGGCCTTTTCAAGCGGGCCTTGACCCAGGAATTTCCGCCAGATGGTGGCGAGTACGAGGAATAGCCCAATAAATGCCCACGCCCACGCGGTGTTGTGCAGTGAGATGTGGCTTTGCCAGTAATAAGCGGAGAGCACGTGCAAGACATACACGGTCAGGGACATCGTGCCCATTGCGGCCAAGGGGTAGACGAGCTTGGGTACCGCGCTGCCGATGAGCAGGCACAGGTGCAGCACCACGGCAGCCACTGCAACGGAGAGCAGGATTTCGCCCGCGACACCGGTGTGGCCGGTAAAGCGCAGCCAGCCGGGAATATCCGGCTCGAAGCGGAAGTAGGTGCCAACCGCGGCAATCACCGCGCTGACCGCGGTAACAATCCATTGCAGCGTCGTGCGGAAGCTACCTGGGCGGATGTAGACCTCAAAGAGCAGCATGCCGGCGATGAAATACGCGATCCAGGCCAGCAACGGATAGACCTGCGGCAGGGTAAACGGCGCGTAGTGCACGGTTGAGGCGATGGCGGCGACGAAGAAGAGGGCCAGCTTCCACCGCACGTTCAGCGGTGGTACCCAGGAGACCACCATCATGGTGATACCCATGGCAACGAGCACGACCTGAATCTGCCCGCCGACCGGAAGCAGTGCCAGTCCGATAAGCGTAATGATGGCGCCGCGGGCAATCAGGCGCAGCAGTGTCTGTACGGAATAGTTCTTGCCAATGAGCATCATCGTCACGCCGGCGACAATGGCAAATAGGGCGGCCGGAAGGCCCGACAATATGACCTTGGTACTCCATACCAACGAGGCCATGTGCAAAATAATCATGCCAATAATGGCAAGTGAACGAGCCAAATCCAGCCCGACGATGCGCGATGATGTACTCACCTAGCACTCTCCTTCACGATGTGATGGGACGCAGCGGTCTCCACCACGGCCCATGTTTTTAACGACTCTCTTTTTCTACAACGCGAGTCTGGGAGGTTGCTGTATCAACAGTTTGCATGCCCTGTGTCTTATAAATGCCGTTATTACCCCGGCTAATCCTGCCGCCCCACTCTCCCGCCGACCACAGAAGAGTGCACCCACTTTCCCGGCCTCACCGTGCGACGGAGGGAGATGCAACCGTGCCTAGGTGATCAACCAGTTTCGCGACTTCAGGGTTAGCGAGCAGCTTCTTTTCAACCGCATCAATCTTGGCCTTATCAGCTTAGATCTCGTCCTGCCACAGTAGTCATCCTGGTCCATCCCCTCAGGCAGGTTGGGAACCCACACACAAACCATCAGAGACCCTCTTGGTAGATGACCTTGAGACTTACTCGCATACGGGGAGCAAATTGAACTCGGATGCCTTAGGTAGTGTACGCAGGACTGAAATTGCCGCTATCAAACAGGAGATAACCGAGCACAGAGCACATAGCACCATGCCTGCCTGAAAACCCATTGCGGCAAGAATTGCACCCGCGCTGGCGGAGGCAATGATTGGTAGCAATCCCATCATCAAACGCGCTCCTGCCGAGCATTTTCCTATTTTTTCGGGAGGCGCTGATAACGCAAGCACTCCCCCGCAGTATGAGTTGCAGGCAATGGAGGGAACTACGATGAAAAATGCTGCAACTGCAATAAGTGGCCAATACTGAGAAAATATAAGAAGGAACAGATACCACAGTAGCTCCCAAAACATCGTTACTCGGATGATGTTTCTTCCTGGAAATCGCTTGATGAGGCGGTCTTGAAGAAGTCCTCCAACAATCATTCCAAGGGTAAACATAGCTGAGGTGAGGCCGATTATCCAACCATCAACTTTGAGGTATGCCAGCCATAGGTCAACGGACGCGATGAGGAAAAAATTGGCGAAGTTGGAGAAAATATCGATGCTGAAGATTGTTCGAAGCATCGGATATTTCCAAATCCAAGTCAAAGAATATTTGCTATCGGACCAGAACTCTCGAAACGAATACTGTTGTTCACTACTTGACCTCCCCAGGTCCATACTGATGGTTTTTGAAGCATAAAGCGGACCCAACCCACACAACGTTTGTACGATAAAGGGAATAACCGGGGCTAGACCGTAGAGAAAGCCACCTAAAGGTAGTCCGACCATCCAGATAATGTTGTCTCGAGTTTGGTTACGACCTTGCGCTTGAACAAGCAAATTCTCAGGAATGATGAATCTCAAAATGGCGTTGGTTAGGCCTCCGAAGGTACCTGTAATCATTCCTGCAAACAGGCTAAAGAAGAACAAAAGCATGAAATTGAATTTGCCCAAGTAAAGCAGTAACGAGAAGGTTGACCAGATACCAATTTGGCTCAGCCCATAGAAGAAAAGTAACTTCTTCTTGTTAAAACGATCGATGATCATCCCGGCTGGGATCGTCATGATCATCGATCCCGCCGAGCTTGCGGCTCCAATCACTCCCGCTTGACTTAAGCTTCCAGTGAGGTAGTAGCTCACAAGCGAAATAGGGATAGCCACGAGGGATGCCCCCAAGGCGCTTGCTGTATCAGCGAAGAACCACCGTAGATAGTCAGGATGGTTCTTGCGTACGATGGTCCAAAATTTTTGATCAGAAGTATTATAATCCTGCATCGTGTCTCTCAATGTTTGGCACCCGCGACTGAAAGCTCATGCGCGCAGCATGAACCCAGCGCCGGATTTCCGGAATGGGTAATTCTCACGGGTCAACCTCTTGACCCGCCGCAACTGGGTTAAACGACAAAATGTGTTGTTTTCCGGCGTGTCGGGTTAAACGACATTTTGTGTTGGTGGACTGCGTGGTTTAGGGCATGTGGCCTTTGCGTATTCCCATAGAGTGGTTATAGGCACTGTCGAAAGTTGCTGGTCGGCCGTATTCACGGCCGCTGGTGGCTTGCGTTTCTTGGCTGGCTAGGGTGTGTGCTTTGGCTAAGGCCTGGCCTCTGATGCGTCCACTTTCCTGGCTCAGCCTCTAGCGCGAGTGACAGTGGCTTTACAGGCGTTCCATCGCCATCGCTGGCGGATTGATGCTTGTAGTCCCGTATTTTGGTGCACGCCCTGCTACAGACGGGGCATCGAGGATGATTCTTACTCATCCATTCATCGTGAACCTCGGCGCCTAGCACATCAGCACGCCCCCGGTGGTATTTCAGGCCCGAGACTGCGTTATCCCTCCGGATAAGTGAAATAATCCTAATACCAGCAGGCCAGACTGGCTAAACATATAACTTCACCAACACATCCTGTCGTTTAGGCCCCGCAACTCGCGGAGTGTCAAACAGGATTTATTGATGCAGTAATGTGAACATGATGTGCTCCAGGTACTATGCCATTAATCTCGGCTCAGTGACTATATGGTCCGGGCCGGTTTTAGGACCGGGCGGTTTGAGTGCCTTCCTGGGTTTGGTACCATTGGTTAGCGTACTCAGTCGACGGGATAAACCCTAGGCTCGAATGAGGATAATAGGTATTATAGCGCTGTGACCACAGTCGCAGGCAACGCGACGCATGGGCGGGGGTAGTCGAATATCTCGTCCTCTCACAGCTCGTCACGTAGCCGGTTGTGGAAGAACTCCACAAACCCGTTATGCCAGGGCATTCCCGGTGGGATGAACGCCTCGACAGTATCGTGCTTAGCTGCCCAGTAAGTCAGCTCAGAGCGTGTCAAGTTGTTTGTGTGTGGGGCTGGGTTTATAGGTATTTGTCGAAGCTGTCGGGGTAGGCCACGGCCATTTGGTTAATGGCTTGTTTCCAGCCGGAAACTCGGGCTCCTTCCATGAGTCTGCCGGCTGTCGCTGAGACTCGTTTGCCTTGCTTTGCCCTCTTTGCGGCTCGTTTGTCTTCGATGTTGCAGATCATCAACCACAGCGTCTTTATCGCTGATTCATCGTTGGTGAACTGCACCCTGTTGCGGGTAGCTTTACGCAGCTGGTTGTTAAACGACTCAATGGAATTCGTCGTATAGATGACCTTCCTTGCTGCTGGCGGGAACTGCAAAAATGGCACGAATCTATCCCATGCATCCTGCCAGACCTTGACTGAGCGGGGATATTTCTCACCCAGCTCGGAGGCTTCAAATTCGTCTAAAGCAACCTGTGCTGTGGGCTCGTCCGTGGCAGTGTAAATCTTTTTCAACGCGGCTGATACGCCCCGGCGATCCCCGTAGGCTACCCACCGGTTAGCGGCGCGAATCAGGTGCACGATACAGGTTTGCACCATAGAGTTCGGCCAGGTTGCCTCAACTGCCTCTGGCAGGCCTTTCAGCCCGTCACAGCAGACGATAAAGACGTCCTTGACCCCACGGTTAGAAAAGTTGGCGCATACCTGCGCCCAGAATGAAGCGCCTTCTTCCTTGGCAATCCACAATCCTAAAATGTGCTTAATACCGTCGAGATCCACGCCGATTGCCATGTACGCAGATTTGTTGACTACTCGGCCGTCGTCGCGGACTTTAATGCGCAACGCGTCCAGGAAAACCACGGGGTAGAACTCGTCTAGCTGGCGGTTTTGCCAGACCATAACCTCATCGAGCACGGCGTCAGTAACCGCAGAAATCGTCTCATGGGAAATATCGACACGCATCGCCGTTGCCATATGATGCTGGATATCCCTAATTGTCATCCCACCGGCATACAAGCTGACGATCATGTCATCAACATCAGTCAAGCGCCTAGAACCTTTAGGGACCATAGTCGGAAAGAATGTTCCAGCCCGATCCCGAGGGACATCAACGGTGACTGGCCCGCAGTTAGAATCCACGGTCTTTGGATACGACCCGTTGCGGTAATTGTCTGTTCTAGCTGCAGCTTTAGCGCTCCTGTCGCCAGACTCGTAGCCCAGGTGGGCATCCATTTCAGCGTTGAGTCCCCTGGTAATCGAGGCTTGTAACATGCCGCGAACTAGGTCGTTGGCATCCGTTGTGGACGTGCCTAGGTCATCAATCAGTTTCGCGAGGTTGCGTCCACTAGTGTGGTGTATCTGTAACCCGTGGTAAGCCTCGTGCCGGTGCACAATAAGGCGACCATGGACCTGACCCCTGTTTGGTGGACACCTGATATCCAGCCCAGTCGGGCTGGAAAGAAAGGTAATCTACCACCATGTCCAGGTACTCCGAACAGTTCAAACGCGATGCCGTGGCCCTCTATGAGAACAATGAGGACCTCTCGCTGAACTCAGCATCAGCCGAGCTCGGTATCAACCGTGCCTCGCTGCATTCATGGGTCAAGAAGTACGGCACAGGCAAACGTGCGCGTATAAAAGCCATGCAGGATAAAGCCCAAGCGGCGAATGATTCCGAACGGATCCGCCAGTTAGAAAAAGAAAACGCAAAACTGCGCGAAGAACGTGACATCCTGCGCAAGGCCGCTAAATATTTTGCCGAAGAGACTCACTGGTGATCCGCTTCCAGTTTGTCTAGGGCCCGACCCCCGGAAAGTGGACACGTCGGGGGTCGGGCCCCTCCTCATGCGGGTTAGGTTCCCACACCCACTCTCATTCGAAAGGTACTACGGTGGTCGCCTCATGCATCCATCAGACCCTCACCGTCAGTTACAGATACACCACACTAAAGGACGCAACCGACATCGCGGGTAAGCGCCCGCGCGTGTTGCCACACCGTACCCCAATTAGCGAGCTTTAAAACTAGTACAGGCCGCGCTGGCTGGTTCGCCAGTTAGCGCGTGCAACCGGGGGATAATGAAAACCGCGGGTTCCGGATTTCCGGGCCCGCGGTTTCGCTTGTCGTGCCTGTGAAGATTTTTGATGAGTTAGCTTTCGAGCTGAATGGATTCAAAGCCCAGCACGTCGACGGACATGCCACGCTTTTCGTCTTCGACATGGTTGCCTGCTGGCCGTGCATCAGCCCACTTTTGGTAGTTTTCCTGGCTGTCCCACCGGGTGACGACGAAGTAGCGATCCTCACCGGCGACGGGGCGCAGCAACTCAAAGCTTTCAAAGCCTTCGGCCTTGTCGACACCTTTTGCGCGTTGCGCAAAGCGCTGCTCGATTTCCGGGCCAGCACCTTCAGGGAAGGAAAGGGCAGTGATGTTAACGTAGCTCATAGATCATCCTTTCTGTGATTGGATTCATCCTTCATTTTAGCGATAGTTAATCTGGTGGGGATGTGAAGTTCAGCAGAATTACCGTGGTATTTTCTGCGAGTTGCGCGCCTTAACCTCGTCGTTTGGTTGGTTCTAGCTCGGTTTCCGGGCCACCAAAGCCACACCGCGCAAGACATCGCTGTGTTCGTTGAAAAGCTTGCGCATTGCCAACATGCGGCGCCTGGCCTCCTTATCGCGTAAGGCATTTTTGATGATGCGCAACGTACCCAGCAGTCCTTCGTCGGCAAGATTGCGGCGCATCTTTAGCAGCGCCATTGGCGCGGTATCTGTCCATTCGACGACTAAGCCAGCGTTTTCGAGAAGCTCGGTCCACTCAACCACGGTGAGCGGGCGGGCATTGACCTTAATCACCCGCGCGAGGTTTTTGCGCAGCTCTGTTTTGAATTCATCATCAAGATCGTCGGGTTGCAAGCCGAGCTCATGAATCGCATAGCGTCCACCTGGTCGCAACACCCGCACGGCCTCGTCGACGATCTTTTGTTTTCCGTTCGGCGATTGCATCGTTAGCATTGCCTCACCCAGCACGACGTCAGCGTGAGCATCGGGCAAACCGGTATCCGCGGCATCAGCATGCACCATGCGTCCGGTGTCTTTGACGATCTCACCGGTAATGCGTGCGGCATCTTCGTCTTTTTCCACACCGACATAGCTGGCAGGTTGGAAACTTAATAGTTCGGTGGCGGTGCGCCCCAAGCCCGGTGCCAACTCGACGACATCAGCACCACTAAGACCGGCATGCTTGAGCAACTTGCGGGTGAGTTCCAAACCGCCTGGCCGCAGCACTCGTTTGCCCAGCCGCGCGAGCAGCCAGTGTCCGGGTACATCTTCTGCACGACGCTGCGCATAGGGAAGTGGATTGTCCTGGTGGGAGGAGTGAGTCATGGTGGATTCCTTTCTCGAAGGCCCACCTACAACGGACTAAGGCAGATGCTTGCAGGTACTTTAAGGCAGGCCTAATGTGCATCCATTTCTGAGTCTAATTCCTGGCGACTGTAAAGGATAGGCTTGCCAAAATAGTGTGACTTTTCTTGGACATAGGGCCTGACCCCCGGAAAGTAAACGCATCGGGGGTCAGGCCCCCTCCGCTGGGCCGGCAACATGCGCAAACTCTACGTCGGAAGAAAACACCGCACCAAAGAAATCATGCTCATCTGCATCAACAACGACATCGCCGCCATTAACCCCCACACAGGCGAAATCTAAAAACGAACCCCCAACACGAAGAGAGCCCCGAGACATCGAAATAGAAACAATGTCTCGAGACTTCACATTTGTGCGCCCGGAGGTGTCTGAGTTCACGACATATTTGACACCCTGTTCCTGCGAAGGCAGTCCTGATGCTTGACAGGTGAGTCGGGACAAACTTGACACTTAGCCCACCCTTACCGTGTCAGGTGATGTTTTACAGGTGAGTCGGGACATGTTTGACACTATGAACAGTCCCAACCGTAACCTCGCCATCGTCAAAGGAGCGTGTCAAGTTGTTTGTGTGTGGGGTTAGGTTTATAGGTACTTGTCGAAGCGGTCGGGAAAGGCCACGGCCATTTGGTTGATGGCTTGTTTCCAGCCGGAAACTCGTGCTCCTTCCATGAGTCTTCCGGCTGTCGCTGAGACGCGTTTGCCCTGCTTCGCCCTCTTGGCAGCTCGTCTGTCTTCAATATTGCAGATCATCAACCACAGCGTTTTCAGCGCTGATTCATCGTTGGTGAACTGCACCCTGTTGCGGGTAGCTTTACGCAGTTCATTGTTGAATGATTCAATCGAATTCGTCGTATAGATTACCTTCCTGGCTGCTGGCGGGAACTGCAGAAACGGTACGAAACGCGCCCAAGCATCCCGCCAGACCTTGACTGAGCGGGGATACTTTTCTCCTAATTCAGAGGCTTCAAATTCGTCTAAAGCAGCCTGAGCTGTGGATTCGTCTGCAGCGGTGTAAATCTTTTTCAACGCGGCCGATACGCCCCGGCGATCCCCGTAGGCTACCCATCGGTTAGCTGCGCGAATCAGGTGCACGATACAGGTTTGCACCATAGAGTTCGGCCACGTTGCCTCTACTGCTTCTGGCAAGCCTTTCAGCCCGTCACAGCAGACGATAAAGACGTCTTTGACCCCACGGTTAGAAAGATTGGCACATACCTGCGCCCAAAATGAAGCGCCTTCTTCTTTGGCGATCCATAGGCCCAAAATGTGCTTAATACCGTCAAGATCCACACCAATTGCCATGTACGCGGATTTGTTGACCACTCGGCCACCGTCGCGGACTTTAATGCGCAGCGCATCGAGAAACACTACGGGGTAGAATTCGTCTAACTGGCGGTTTTGCCAGACCATGACCTCATCGAGGACGGCGTCGGTGACTGCGGAGATCGTCTCATGGGAAATATCGACACGCATCGCAGTTGCCATATGATGCTGGATATCCCGAATGGTCATCCCACCGGCATATAAGCTGACGATCATGTCATCAACGTCGGTCAATCTCCTCGAGCCTTTGGGCACCATCGTAGGAACAAACGTGCCGTTTCTGTCTCGTGGAACATCAATGCTTACTGGCCCGTAATTAGAATCTACGGTTTTCGGATACGCCCCATTGCGATAATTATCCGTTCCAGCACTAGCTTTAGCTGCTCTATCACCGGATGCATAGCCCAGGTGAGTATCCATTTCCGCATTTAACCCGCGGGTAATTGAAGCTTGCAACATACCGCGAACCAGGTCGTTGGCATCCGTGGTGGACGTGCCTAGGTCATCAATCAGTTTCGCGATGTCAGGGTTAGCAAGCAGCTTCTTTTCAATCGCATCAATCTTGGCCTTATCAGCTTAGATCTCGTCGTGCCACACTAGTCATTCTGGCTTATCTCCTTATGCAGGTTGGGAACCTACACACAAACCATTAGACACTCTCCGTCAAAGCAGTCCGCGGGCAAAAGCGCAGCCCATCACAAGTAGCCAAGCAATTCGGTATCTCTCGCCAACGCGTTTACCAAATCCTTCATGCCTTCGATGCCGGTGGCACAGACGCCATCGCGCCGAAATCCCGCGCCCCACGCACTCACCCCCAAGCCGTGCCAGACACCGTGTGCAAAGACATCATCACAATCCGTAAACAGCTCACCCGTCACGGACTCGACGCAGGTCCAGAAACCATTGCCTACCACCTACAACAAGACGGCAAACGCGTCCCTTCAACCTCGACAATCCGCCGCATCCTAAGAAAAGAAGGACTCATCACCCCAGCACCAAAAAAGAAGCCCAAAAGCTCCTTCATCCGCTTCGAAGCAGCCATGCCCAACGAATGCTGGCAGGCTGACATCACCCACCTGTACCTAGCGGACACCACCCGCATCGAAGTCCTTGACTTCCTCGACGATCACTCCCGCTACCTGCTATCAATCACCGCAGCCGCAGCCTTTAGCGGCACACAAGTCGCCGAGGAACTATCACGCCTGATAGCAGAATACGGACCACCAGCATCCACACTCACCGACAACGGCCTCGTCTTCACCGCCCGCCTAGCAGGACGCAAAGGCGGACGAAACGCCTTTGAAAAAGTCCTCAACGCCAACAAAATCCAACAGAAAAACGGCCGACCAGGCCATCCCCAAACCCAAGGAAAAATCGAGCGATTCCACCAAACCCTCAAAAAATGGATCAATGCCCGACCACCCGCTAAAACCGTAGCTGACCTGCAGACACTCCTCAATGAATTCCGCGACTACTACAACACCACACGCCCCCACAAAGCACTAGGCCGACGCACCCCACACCAGGCCTACACCACCGGCACCAAAGCCAACCCAGCCCACAACCCGACACAAGAATGGCGCACAAGAAACGACGTCGTCTGGGACAACGGCAAAACCACCGTGCGCTACGCCGGCAAAATCTTCCACCTAGGCATAGGCCGCAAATGGAAAAGACAGAAAATCCTCATGGTCATCGCCGACAACCACGTCATCACATCACTAGCCGAAACCGGAGAAGTCATCACCGAGCACTACATCGACACCAGCCGCAACTACCAAAAGCCCTACTGGAAACAAGGAGACCCACCCCTAGGCCCAGAATAAGAAGAAACCGGCATCCCAGAACAAAAAGAAACTGAGATGCCGGTTTGTCAACGATGTCGCGACTCACCTGTCAAGCATGTCGCGACTCATGACATTTGTGCGCCCGGAGGGATTCGAACCCCCAACCTTCTGATCCGTAGTCAGATGCTCTATCCGTTGAGCTACGGGCGCAGTCCGTTGTGTAGCAGCGCGGATGCTCTGCTGTGCAACGAGAATTTACTATACCCACGGACATGCAAAGTAACAAATCACCAGTACACAACCATGATCGGCGGGATAGTCAAAGGCGTGTAGTTCACCCGCCGTTCATGCTGCGACTCGGCGCGGGGTTATACGAGGACGGAGGCTTCGGCATCGGAAAGCAGGGCGTCCTGGAAAGCCTGCAGGGTGGATTCGTGGTCGAAATCGATACCAATGAGCACGAGCTCCGTGCCAGGAGTTACGCCGTTGGCGGCCCACAGTGACGCTGGCATGATTTGCAGGTTAGGGCCGGCTTGCTGCCAGGCGTGGGCTACGCGCAGGTCGGTGTCGATCCAGCAATAACCCTTAGAACGCACGAGGCCCGTACTGGCCCGCAAGGCGGCGATGAGACGCTCACGATTAAAGGGGCGATCGGCACGGAATACGACGGAAGAAATGCCATATTCCTCGGTTTCTGGCGTGTGTGGGTTAGCCAGCTCTTCGGCATAGCCGTGGTAGGACGCGGCGGTGGCAGCATTGAACAAATGTGCATCCAGGACAAGCCCAGGCTCGATGACACCGTGGGTTACCGGCACTACGCGAGCCCGCGGGTTCATGGCGCGAACGGTGGCGACCACGCGCTCGGTCTCAGCGGCATCGACCAGGTCGGTCTTGGTAATGAGGATAAGGTCGGCGAACTCGACCTGATCCACTAAGAGATCGGAAATGGTGCGATCGTCTTGGGGCGTGGCTTCGATGCTTTCGGAGACGAGGCTGCGACCACGACGCAATTGGGTTAGGAAGGTTGAGGCATCGACGAGGGAGACCATGGTGTCGATGGGGGCGGCATCGGCAAGCGTGGTGCCATCGGAAAATTCCCACTCGAAGGTGGCTGCCACCGGCATGGGCTCGGAAATGCCGGTGGATTCGATGACGATCTGATCGAAGCGGCCGGAGCGAGCTAGCTTGCCCACAGATTCAATGAGGTCTTCGCGCAGGGTGCAGCAAATGCAGCCATTCGATAGTTCCACAAAGCGATCCTCACCGCGCTCGAGGTGCCCCTCGCCAGCGACGAGGGCGGCGTCAATGTTGACCTCGGAAAAGTCATTGACGATGACCGCGAGTTTGCGGCCCTCACGGTTTGCGAGCAGGTGGTTGAGGAGCGTGGTCTTTCCGCTGCCTAGAAATCCGGACAGCACGGTAACAGGTGTAGCCATCCTTTAATGGTAACGTTTTTCATTAAAGGATGGCTATTGAGGGAGCTTAGTGTCTAGACCGTCAGTCCGAAGATCGGTACCGCCAGCAGGAAGACGGTAAGGGTGATGAGGAAGATACCAATGATGTTGAGGCCAACACCGCCCTTGATCATCTCGCCAATCTTGACATAGCCCGAACCGTAAGCAATGGCATTCGGCGGGGTAGCCACTGGGAGCATAAAGGCAGACGTTGCGGCCAAGGCGACCGGGATGGTGAGCAGCAGGACGTTGATATCACCTTCGCCGGTAAGACCCACACCCACGGCGACACCACCCATGATGGGGATGAAGGTCGCCGCAGTAGCGGTATTGGAGGTAATCTCCGTCAGGAAGAGGACCAGGGCGGCCACGGCTGCGACGATGAGCACGATGGGCAGGGAGCTGAGCCCCTTGGCCATCTCACCAATCCACAGGGACAAACCGGAGGAGTTGAAGGCCGAGGACAAGGAGAGACCACCGCCAAAGAGGAGGAGGACGTCCCATGGCATTTCATTGGCCGTCTTCCAGTCCAGCAGGCGGATGCGGCGCTCCGAATCGGCCGGCAGGATGAACAAGAGGATACCTGCGGCGATGCCGACGATGGCGTCATCGTAGTTATCAAAGTCACCAAGGATAATGGGCAGCGATACCCAAGCCAGCGC
This sequence comes from Corynebacterium sp. KPL1814, assembly GCF_000478175.1. Lineage (GTDB taxonomy): Bacteria > Actinomycetota > Actinomycetes > Mycobacteriales > Mycobacteriaceae > Corynebacterium. The sequence goes on along the minus strand of NZ_KI515776.1, from coordinate 245,248 downwards.
GGCCAGCACGAAGATGATGCCAGTCATGATCTGTGGGCGGGTCCACGGGCCGAGCGCTTTGATCTCTTCATTGATCAGCTCACGGCCGCCGGGAATTTCGGTCATTTCCGGCTTGAAGACGGTAATCAACAGCGCCCACGCGATGAGCAGGAAGGTCAGTGCTAGGGGCACACCGACGGCCATCCAGCGGCCAAAGCCAAGGGTAACCTCCCATGTATCGGCCATATACGCATTCAAGAATGCATTCGGCGGGGTACCGATCAAGGTACCTAGCGAACCGATGGAGGCCGAGTACGCGATACCCAGCATGAGCGCAGTAGCGAACTTCTTCTGCTTATCCCAACCACCAACGGTCTCTGCGGTAAGCGCCAGCACGGACGTACCAATCGGCAGCATGACGACGGCCGTTGCGGTATTCGATACCCACATGGACAAAAAGCCGGTGGCCAGCATGAAGCCCAAAATGAGGCGGCGCGGCGAGGTGCCGATGAGCTTGACCACGTAAAGAGCAAGGCGGCGGTGTAGGTTCCAGCGCTGCAGCGACAGCGCGATCAGGAAGCCACCCATGAACAAGAAAATGGTGGCAGAGGCATATGGCGCACCGACTTCCTTAATGGTTCCCACCCCGGACAAGGGGAAGATCACCAGGGGAATCAACGCGGTGGCCGCTAGCGGGATGGCCTCAGTCATCCACCACACACCCATGAGGATGGTCACCGCGGCCACGGTGCGAATGGCGCCGAGGGTGTAGTCAGCTTCCGCATCCACGCCGCTGGACTCTTGGACGGTGTCGATCGCATTCGAGGGGAAGATGAAAAATACGAGGATAGCCAGGGCTAGGCCAATGAAAAGACCGATGAACTGGCGGCGCCATTCATTGCGTGGGGCACCGGGATCCTCAGCGCCCTCTGATTGGGCGGTAGATTCGTGAGTATGCGGGGTGGTCATGCCGCGAACTCCTTTGCTAGAGAGACATTTAGCAGGGCGGGGGTAATAGCTCTGTCAATTACCAGCAATCGAGCCGGATCCTTGGTGCATACCGAACATCATTCAGTCCATGCAGAGCATGCTAAGACCCTACAAAACATTTGCACCAGAAACCACAAACTTTGCCAAATTTACCCCCACCAATTTTAAAATTCACACAACGCAGCTACGCAAAATGTGAAATCTCCCCCACCGGTTCGCCACCCCCGCACGAAGCGCCCAGGCCCGTGGGCCCGGGGATCTTTATAAGCCGAGCACCGCCTTGGCAATGAGGAAATAAATGATCAGGCCCGTGGCATCGCAGAAGGTAGAAATAAATGGGTTGGAAAATACGGCGGGGTCGGCTCCGATGGTCTTGGCCACCAAGGGCATAAGCCCACCCACGGTGGCAGACATCGAACAAATCAAAAACAGCGTCGAGCCAATGACTATGCCAATATCCACGCCGTAGACCACCGTTGCCAGACCAAGTCCTGCCAAGCCCAATACAGTGCCAAGCAGCATACCCACGCGGAGCTCACGCCAGAGGACAGCGAGGAGGTCGCGCCCGCGGACATCGCCAAGCGCCAGCGCACGGGTCACCGTCGTTGCCGCCTGGTTTCCCGTATTGCCGCCGGTACCGGTCAGCAACGGGATAAACAGCGATAGCACCACGGCCTGCGCCAAGGTGTCCTCGAAGGCGTCTAGGACCCGCACGGTCAACAGCGCAGATACCGCAAGAACCAGCAGCCACACGATGCGGGACTTCACCAATTTCAATAGCGGCGTGGACAGGTAGGGCTGCTGCAGAGCCTCGGTACCACCGGCGCGCGCGGAGTCCTCGCTATCCTCGGCCTCGACGATGTCAATGGCATCATCCCAGGTCAAAAGCCCTACCAGGCGGTCCGAATCATCCACGATGGGCAATGCCAAAATATCGAGCGGCAGGAACCACCTGGCGGTTTCTTCCGCATCATCATTGGCATTGGCGTAGATGGGGCTTTGCATGATGTCCCCAATCGTGGTGCCCTCCTTCGCGGTAAAAATCTCCCGCAGCGTCACCACGCCCACTAGGCGGCGATCCGCGCGGGTGATGGGCACCGCATAGATGGTTTCCAGCTCATCGGCTTTCGCGCGCAGGGTCCGCAGCGCTTCCTCCACGCTCATTTCTGGATGGATGCCGGGGACCTCGGGCGACATGCGGCGGCCCACCGAGCCCTTGGTATAGCCCAGGACAACCCCGGTGACATCCCGCTTCGATTTGGTAAGCGAGCGCAGCAGCCGGTCCGCTATTTCCGCCGGCAGCTCATCCAAAAGGGCCACGCGGTCTTCCGGCTCAAGTTCATCGAAGAACTCATAGACATCAGCATTGCCCAGCTCATCGATAATATCGGCCTGGTGCTTGGCATCCAGGGCATCAAATACCACGATGGATTTACGCCGCGGCAACAAGCGCAGGGCCAGCGCGGCGCGGATGGCATTTTGCCGCTCGACGATGGCGATGAGCTCCTGCAGCGGCACCTCATCAAGCAGCGCCTGCAAGCGGGGTGCCTTTTGTGGGTCAATGGCAGAATCCTGCTTCAACCATGCCTCGACCGTATCGCTGGCCTGCTCAGTAATATCCGCCATTGCCATCACCTTGCCCTTCTCGCCCCTCATACCGCGGCACCGGTGGCCACCGTAATTGATATAGCCTCACATAGATTACGCGTATCCCCCACCAGTACACAGCGCTGCGGTAGAAAACTTTGCCTTTAGGCAAAAACACCCCACAAGGCAAAGGCCGCAAGCAGGGAGACCAGCCCCGCGCTACTGGCCAAGACGGCGGCGCCGGGGAGGTGGCGGTGGGTTCGCAGGGAGGCATCGACAAGCGATGCCCGCTTCCTCACCGCCACTATCAGCACCAGCACGCCAGCCGCGAGCGCCAGCAACGGGAGAAACACGCTGACGCTGACCACCCGCATAACGCCTAGGAGTATCACCGCCAGCGCGAGGATAGTGCGCTGCCACGATAGGCGGGTGCGCTCGGGCTGCAAGCCGGGGTCAAAGAGCTCCCCAGGTGGCTGCGGGCTAGGCAAGCAACTCGCCTACCAGCAACACAGCCGCGATAACGACGATGGTGCCTACCAGCACCGGGATGGCGATGCTAAAGGGCAACGGGCGCTGTTGCCGCAAGGCGCGCTCGGCCCGCTTCCATTGCACCCACGCGACTACCGGCAGCACAATCGCCACCACCAGCATGAATGCGGAGACCACCGCGCGCAGCGTCGCCGGCAGCGGCACATCGAAAGCTTCCAAGGCCACTCCCCCGGCAATCAGCGCGAGCGAGGTGCGAATCCAAGCGAGGAAGGTGCGCTCATTCGCCAGCGTAAAGCGCGGATCAGGATCGCTTCCTACCCCAAATACCGAGCGGGGAAACCTCGAATCGCTCATGTCTTCCTACCTTATATTCAATGCACATTCTTGGCGCGATAAGCCCGCGCCCCTACCCGCCGGCCCCGGCCGCCTCGTTATGATCGGGGCCATGATTGAAGTCGCAGCCATCGTTTTCCGCAATTCCTTTGGCCACGTGCTTGGCGTACGCAAGGCCTCATCCACAAAGTTCCAGCTGCCTGGCGGCAAACTAGAAGAAGGCGAAAGCCCTGTCCAGGCCGCTGCGCGCGAGGTGGAAGAAGAAATCGGCGTGCAGGTACGCCTACCTGAACTTACCGAGCTCGGCACCTTCACTGCACCCGCCGCCAACGAACCGGGCCAGACCGTCCGCGGGCATATCTTTACCTACCCGCGCCCCGTCATCGCCCACGCCGCAGCCGAAATCGCCGAAACCGCCTGGATCGATCCCGCCGACCCGCAGTGCGAGCTCGCCGATCTCCTGCGCAACGAGGTTTTTCCGGCGCTTTAGGCCTCCTCTTCAGTTGATATAACGACGAAAGACAGGCCTCGATGTCTTACTATTACCCCGAGACCCGCCTAAAAAGTACACACTTGACCAACCGATTTGCCAACAAGAATTGCCAGTACCGGAAGTCCAGCCTAAATAAGACGGTCCCTCCATCTGTCTCCACCCAGAGCCTTCATCTTAAAAGACTTACATTACCTTTCTGAGCCTACTGAGTAATGGTCACTAAACGGATCGGGTATTATATATACTTGAATTAAATACCACTTATTTTACTCAAAAAGCATGGAATGACAAAATAAGAGAAGATAAAAACGGGGCGAATATTCCCTTACAGTAATAGCCTATGAGTTCTGGAGATATCGCTCCCACAAGTCCAGTTTCTATAAATGTTAATTGCTCCACACTCCTATTCCCGCTCCGCAGCAGTCCTGCAATAAAGACGGATAGACCAGTTAGAGCAAAAGGCAGCAGCATTTTAGACAACGGAGCTACGGAAATAATAAAGACCGACGCTATGGCTGAATGCAATATTAAAAGAACATATTTGGGTCTGCGACTTCCGCCAAGCTTGGAAAAATCTCCACACCGAGCAACCAGGCCGCCTAGTACTGACCACGAAAGCATAAAGAAAATTAACGAATAAGCCGACAAGGTCCCCATCAAGCTCCAGCTCAATAAGATGATGGAACTGCCCAACAAGATTAAATGCGACTGCCTTAAAAGCCGCCTAAACACTAATTTAAAATAACTTGAAGTTGGGTGAAAAGCGACCCACCGCATCTGCGAATCAACTATAGCGGAATTTATTAGCTCGGAGTCTAAGATCCACCCGCTTACATGTGTAATTAATTTAGTTTTACCCGAAGTAAGCAGTTTAGGGATACTCTTATTTCCAACCATTAATGGGGTAGCCCTCAATAATATTGCCAAAAACGGGTAAAGAATAATATTTCCATTAGAAGCACCAATAACTAACCCAATTGCAGCACAAGCTACAAGCTGCCCGAGGACGCTTCGTGAATTTAGATGAAAGCAGCTTGAAGGCCGTACCCTATATTCCCAATCATCAGGGGGTATAGCTTTAAGGGGTAAAAATCTTTCTAATACTACACTGAGAAGAAATAAAGTTAATATATTAAGAAATAAGTCGAAGGCGCTAGCTGAACCAGAAGTATAAACATAATACTCATGCCGGATTTCAATCACGATGGAATAGAAAATTACCGCGCATAAAAGTATCGGACCACCCCGTTTGAGTTTCGACAAGCTGCTATCCGTTCCATCTACGGCAACTGTATTCTTCGATCACACAATTCAAGCACTGTCTGCGAATGACTAGCTAAAATAATTATTGCGCCTTCTTTCGCTTTCTGTTTTAGCACATCACATAATTTGTTGATCCAATACCCGTCTAAATGACGTTCAGGTTCATCTAGCAATAACGCCCGTGGATTTCCGCTCATCAATTGAGCTGCAAGATAAAAGCGCTGTCGCTGGCCACTAGAAAGCTGTAATGGCGAATAGTCGATCATTTCCCCTAATTGCCATTCGTCTATAACCTCAAGATATGGTAAACCACCCGTTTTCTCGAGCAGTTTAAGGTGTTCCCCCCCGTAGACATGTCTGCATAAAAAGTTGGAGAAGAAATATAGGAAATCTTCCCTAATGCTTCAAGTGAATACACTTTCACGCCGTCAATTGTCGCAGTCCCCTCTAAGGGCAATATTTCGCCGGCTAAGCTACGAAGGAGGGTCGTTTTACCACACCCATTCGGTCCGACGATCCCGTATACACTTCCACCTGAAAAGTCGTTTGTAACCTTAAGTACAGGCGTAGCGTAACCAATAGAAGCGTCAATTGAAAGCATGGTGCTTAGATTTTATCAGCTTAACGTGTTCGCTCGCGTGCCGTATGGAGTAACCATTGTTTGCTGAACACTTGCTTCTGTCGATTAAACCTAGAACCTGCCAGGTGAACAGTCCTCCAAAGAGAAAAACGACGAAATCCCGAGCGCATTCGCCCGGGATTTGTGTGGCGGAGATGAGAGGATTCGAACCTCCGGACCCCAGAAGGGTCAACTCCTTAGCAGGGAGCCCCATTCGGCCGCTCTGGCACATCTCCAGGTTCAGAAAGAACCGTAAAAGACAATACCTGCCGCATGCGCCACAGCCAAACTAACCCCCTGGTTTTGTCCCCGGTTTTCTTCCACGCGCGCAGGAGAGACGACCTAGAGTGGTAGCCATGATTCGCTCCGACTTACGCGCCATCCCCGGCTACGTGCCCGGCGCGCGCCACGATGATGCCCTCAAGCTGTCTTCTAATGAAGCCACGCAGCGGCCGCTGCCTGAGGCCGCTGAGGCTATGGCCCGCGCCGCTGCCGAGGCCAATCGTTATCCGGATATCGCGGCCACCGAGTTGCGTGAGGATCTGGCCGAGCACTTAGGCGTGAGCTTTGACCAGGTTGCGGTGGGCACGGGTTCTTCCGCGCTGTGTCAACAATTGGTACAGATCACCACCACGCCCGGTGAGGAAGTGATTTTTCCGTGGCGTTCCTTCGAGGCTTATCCCATCTTTGCCCAGGTGGTAGGCGCGCGCCCTGTTCCGGTTCCGCTCGATGCGGACCAGCGGGTGGATTTGCCCGCAATGGCGGAGAAAATTACCGCGGATACGCGCCTGATTTTCGTCTGCAATCCGAATAATCCCTCCGGCACTACCGTGACTAAGGCGGAGTTCTCCGAATTTATGGACGCGGTGCCAAGCGATGTCCTCGTTGCCCTCGATGAGGCCTACATCGAATACAACCGGAATGCCGATACCCCGCTGGGCACCGAGCTTTTTGGCACCTATCCCAACGTGGTCTTCCTGCGGACCTTCTCCAAGGCGTATGGTTTGGCCGGCGTGCGCGTGGGCTATGCCTATGGCCCAGAAGACGTCATCGCGGCACTGAATAAGGTAGCGATTCCGTTTTCCATCAACGCCGTGGCCCAGGCCGGCGCCCGTGCCGCGCTAGCAGCGCAGGATTCGCTACGCGAGCGCACCGAAGAGACCTGTGGGCAGCGCCAACGGGTGGAAAAGGAGTTGGCAGAGTGGGGCGTTCCCCACTCGGAAGCCAACCACGTATGGCTGCCGGCGGCGAATATTGAAAGGCTAGGAACGCCGCAGGAATTAGCCGCGCGCCTAGCCACACGCGGCGTGCTCGTTCGCGCCTTTAGCGAAGGCATCCGCATTACCATTACAACTAAGGAAGAAACCAACGCCCTGCTTCGGGCGTGGAACGATACCGTAGGAGGCTAAATGCGTTCGTTGACCAATTTTTCCCTCAACGTGGTCGCCATCGCGATTGCGTTCTGGGTCGTAGTCGGCATTATTCCCGGGATTTATATCATCCCGGATAAGCTGGGCAATTTCATTGCCGTCGCCATTGTTTTCATCATCATTAACGCGGTGGTCATGCCCGTGCTGCGTTTTATCGGCGCCCCACTGACCTGCCTCACCCTCGGACTATTCGCGCTCGTCATCAACGGCGCCGCCCTGCTGATCGTGGAGTGGACGCTCAATACTTTTGACCTAGGAATTGGACACCTCGTGGTCAATTCCTGGGGCTCTGCAATCTTCGGCTCCATCATCTTGTCCCTGGTCAGCAGCTTGGTCAACTTCTTTACCAGCCCGCTACGCCAGCCGGTCTAGAGGAACGAGTTATCCCCCGGCGAAGGGCGGAAGCACGTCAACGCGGGTCACGCCCATGAGCGGTGAATCCGCTTGGGTGTTCCCGGCGCCATCGATAAGAAAATTACAGCGCCCCAGCACCTCTTTCATGCTCATGCCGGCCTCGGTGGTGCCGGTGTGGTCCTTGCCCAGCTGCTCTATGAGCTGGCCTAAGGTGGTGGGCGCTTTTACCTGCTCCGAAGCAACGCCGGCCGCGGCACGAGCGGCGGCGAAATAGTGAACGGTCAACATGCTTCCTACTATGCCCGCAGGCTTCGAACGTGTCGAACTCGCGGGTAAACTTGGCTCTATGCGCACTCCCGAAACCCACGCACACGAGGTCGCGGCAGCCCTCGGCCCGCGCGAAGTCATCTCCCGGCCCTTAGGGCAGGCACAGGAGATGGTCCTTGCCGCCGATGTCTATGCCGCCTTCCCCTCGCCGCGCTTTAGCAATTCCCAGATGGACGGCTACGCGCTGCCCGCCACCGCAGCCGGATCGTACGAGGTGGGCCCCACCATCGCCGCCGGCGCGAATCCCACCGAGCTGCTGGATGGTCCCTTGCACACCGCCTGCCCCATCATGACCGGAGCCAAGGTTCCAGAGGGCACGGCATCCATCGTGCCGATTGAAAAATGCCAGCCGCAGGAATTCCTCCAGCCAGGCGAGACCATTACAGTTCCGGCCACCGAGGAGGGCCAATTCATCCGCGGTACGGGCACGGACCTCCAGCAGGGCGTTCTCCTGGCCGCCAAGGGCGAGAAGCTCACTCCGGTGCGCCTGGCCGCGCTGGCCTCCCAGGGCATCGAGGAGGTCAGCGTTTATCGCCCCGCCCGCATCCTCGTGTGCACCGGTGGCGCGGAAATTGGTACGGGTGTTGCTGCTATTCCCGATGCCAATGCGCCGCTCATCTCCGCTATGGCCCACCGCGCCGGCATCGAGATCGCCGGTTTTGTCACCACCGATGATGATCCAGAGGTGCTCACCCGCGCGCTTGCGGAGGCCACGCAGGACTATCGCCCCGATGCCATCGTCACCTCCGGCGGGATTTCCGCAGGTAAATACGAGGTCATCCGGCAGGTGCTCACCGGCTGGTTTGGCCACGTGGATCAGCAGCCCGGCGGGCCGCAGGGCATCGCCAGTTTCCATGGCACCCCAGTCATCTGCTTGCCCGGCAATCCGATTTCTACCATGGTGAGCTTCCGCCTCTTCGTGGCCCCTACCTTGGGTTGGGCGCCTGCACCATATAGCGTCCCGCTTGCGCAGGGAATCGAGGGCCTGCCGCACAAGGATCAGTTCCGCCGCGGCTACGTCGATGCGCAGGCCCACATCACCGGCGGTGCAAGCTCCCACCTGCTTGCCCAGGCCGCCGATGCCACCCACCTCATCCGCATTCCTGCCGGTAAGAGCCTCAGCGCAGGAGAAGAAGTAAAGGTCTATCCCCTATGAGTTCTGCTCGCACCGCCATTGTTTTGGTCGCCTCCACCCGCGCCGCCGCCGGGGTCTACGAGGATCGCTCGGGCCCCATCGCAGTAGATTTCTTGCGCCGCAAGGGCTTCGACTGCCCCGCTGCCCGCGTGGTACCTGATGCCGATATCGCCGCAGCGGTGGACCAGGCCTTCGCCGAAAAGCCCGCGGTTATCCTTACCTCCGGCGGAACGGGCCTGACCCCGGACGATCTCACCGTCGATGCCGTACAGCCCCATCTCACGCGGGAGCTTCCCGGCATCGCCATGGCCTTTTGGAATAAAGGCTTGGAGACTATCCCCACCGCAGTGGCCTCGCGCGCGGTCGCAGGCGTCAATGACACCACCTTTGCCATGACCCTGCCCGGTTCTACCGGCGGAGTCAAAGATGGTTGCGCCGTGCTAGAGGATTTAATCGTCCACATCGTCGATATGTTAGAAGGAAAACATGAGCACTGATCCTTCTTATGTCGCCGCGCAGACTGGGCTCACTGTCGGCGCCATACTGACCGAGCAGCCCCTCGAGCCCCTCCTTGCCGCCGCCAAAGCAGAGGTCACCACCTCAGCCATGGGCGCGGTGGTCACGTTCGAGGGCATCGTGCGCGATCACGATGGCGGCCGGCCCGATGTCACTCAGCTGTCTTACTCCGCACACCCTAGCGCCCCAGAAAAGCTGCGCGAGATTGTCGATGAAGTAGCAGGCCAGCACCCCGTGCGCTTGTGGTCGGCCCACCGCACCGGCGATCTACAGGTGGGCGATTTGGCCTTTACCGTCGTCGCCGCCTCTGCCCACCGCGGCGATGCCTTCCGCGCCGCGGAGTCCTGTGCCGATCGAGTCAAGGCCGAGGTGCCCATTTGGAAGGAACAAAGCCACGGCGATGGCTCCATCAACTGGGTGGGCCTCGAATGAGCACACGCTATGCCCGCCAGGAGGCCCTGTGGGGTGATAAGGGCCAGCAGAAATTGGCTGACTCCCACGTCGCGGTCATCGGCGCGGGCGGGCTTGGCTCACCGGCGCTGCTCTACCTGGCAGGAGCCGGGGTGGGCCGCATCTCGCTTTTCGATGACGACCTCGTCTCCCCCTCCAACCTCCACCGGCAGGTCATTCACACCACCGCCTCCATTGGCACCGTAAAGACCGAATCGGCCGCAACGGCGGTGCGGGCCCTCAACCCTGAGGTGGAGCTCATCTGCCACGGCCGCCTAGAATCCGCCACCGCCCTCGAGCAGCTGCGCGGCTGCGACGTGATCCTCGATGGGACGGATAATTTCGACGCCCGCTACCTGTGCTCATGGGCCGCCCACAGCCTGGGCATTCCCCACATTTGGGCTTCTATCCTGGGCTTTGATGCGCAGATGAGCGTCTTTTGGTCCGGCAAGGGCCCTGTGTACGAGGATGTCTTCCCCACCGCCCCTGCCCCAGGCGAGGTTCCCTCGTGCTCCCAAGCCGGCGTTCTGGGCCCCATCGTCGGCACGGTGGGTTCTGCGATGGCCTTGGAGGCTTTGAAGATCATTACCGGCGTCGGCACCCCGCTCATTGGCATGCTCGGTTACTTTGAGGCGCTATCTGGGACCTGGGAGTATATCCCCATCCGCCCTACCGGCGCGCAGCCCACTCAGCCAGCCGATGCCCCCGAGGTCCGCGAGATCCCCGCGCACGCCCCGCTTATCGATGTCCGTACCGACGCCGAGCGCGCCCGCGCCACCATCCCCGATTCAACGCATCTGCCCCTCGACCGCATCCTCGCCGGCGAAAACCCGGACATCGGCCAGGGCGATGCCGCTGTTATCTACTGCGCTAGCGGCATCCGCTCCGCGCAAGCCGTCCACGCATTGCGCGGCCGCGGCTACGAGCACGTTGTTTCACTGCGCGGCGGCATTAACGCGTGGTTGGAACAGCACGATTTGTCCTAGCCTCGCCAAACAGTGTGGGGTGCCTATGGCCTTCCGTATTTGTCTTCCTTGCCGCGAACAAAGACGAACCAGATCAGCGGCCCCAAGAAAGGAAGGGCGAAGGTAGCGGCGATAAAGAGTATCTTGGCCGCAATCGTGTACCCAGAAGCGATAATAGAAATAACCGCCGCAATCCAGAACGCGACGAGCAAAATAATGGGAAGGAACCCAAGGAACCACCACGTGTCATTAGAGTTAGTAGATTCCGCTGCTGCTACATAAAGTTCCGAGGTATTCATGACGTCCTTTCGTCGAGCATTTTTATCTCTGGGACAAAGCCAGCACCGCATCGATACCTGACTTGCCCTGTACATTTCCAAGACTAAGTCTGCGCCGCACTAGGCGCGTCATCCCCCGGTATGAAATGCCACAGCAGAATCCCACTGATCTAAGAGGTCTTCCGGTGCCCTGTCATCTCTAGGTTCGCTTTGTCGCCATCTAAGGTGAGGTTTCCCGTCAGTTCCTGCGTGGCCACAGCACCCGATTCGCCTTCCCCATAGGCACGCCACGTTACTGTCACGGTATCGTCGGTCCACTCCAGCTGATTAATATGCCTGCGTGCTGGCTCCATGCCATTACGGGTCCAGTCTTCTACCTGGGTAATGTAATTCAGGTCATTGTCATAAATGAGCAAGTTATCCGGCCAGGCCACGCCGCCTTGATCGCAGACATAGGTAATAACGGCTTCATCTTTGCCATCACCGTTGATATCGGCGTAAGCACCCTTAGGGGTTCCATCCTTGTTGAGCTTTAGCCCGGCGGCAGCATTGGGATATCCAGTCTTTAAGTGCTCGGGCAAAGTCCCATCCACCAACGTGCCGGCGTCATGCTCACACAACGCTGGTACCCACAAGGAGTACAAGTCTTCCACTGGGATGATCTTATTTTCCCCTGAAGCCGCAGATTTCTGGGCCTTTTCCGTCACTGTCGCAGTGCTCGGCTCCTTCGCGGAATCTGAGGCTCCAGCACCTTCATCATCCGTGTTTGAACTGGAGGATTCTTCGCTGACCTCGGAGGTCGCGCTAGATCCGGTGAAATTCGGCTCGCTATCGGCCTTATTAGGTTCATCGGAATTAGAGCAACCGGAAACAAAAGCGACAGCAGTCACGGCCAGGATCGCGCAAGGAGAGGTGAGAGAATTAGGCATAAGCGCAGCATACAGTGCTAGGGCGGCTGGATTCGCGCCAATGGAGGTAAAAATGAGAATTCGGCAACCTGGCGGGAACCAGAAGCTAGCCAACTATCATCTTGTTGTGGGTCACTTTTGGAAAGGAAGTAGGGGGCTCCGTTCTGATTCCAGACAAATTTCTAATGCATATCAGGTTTTCCATCATCGCTAGAAATCAGGATGGGTCAGCGCATGAATAAACCCCGAGACCAAATGGCCTCGGGGATTTATTTTCTCGCTTCTTAAATCTTAGAAGCCGAGGATGGAGCGGTTAAACTCGTTAACAGCGTCCGGAACCAGGTAAGGCACCTGACGGAAGAACAGGCTTGCCTGCTCAAGAGCGTCCCAGCCGGTGGAGACTGCGGAGTGTGCTGCTTCCTGTACGTTGGATACAAGATCAAGAATCATTTCAGAATTCCTTTCGAGGTTGGAAAATTCCTATACGCGTTTCCGCGCGCACTGATCATTGTATGTGGTTAGGTGCGGTGATGTGCAACTTTCGAGTAGACAGTTTATAGATTTGTTAGAAAACAATCGTCCTAGGGCATAAACAACCTGCGTTACATTTTCTTTCTTATTAAAACTTTCGCGCAATAAATTTTAGATTCAAAGATGATTGTGGGGTAGCAGGAAAAGGGTTCTTCAATTTTCCCGTCCTAGAAAAGGATGAGCCGTACAGACAAGACAAACCCCTAGTCAGCTGGGACTAGGGGAAATGCTCTCTGCGGAGACGGCGGGATTTGAACCCGCGGAGGAATAAACCTCGCCGGTTTTCAAGACCGGTGCATTCGGCCGCTCTGCCACGTCTCCATCGTGCCGAAGAGGCAACTTGGTTAGCTTACTAAACGGTCCCGCGCGAATCACATTGCCCCACGAGAAAATGGACGTGGCGCACACCACACCTCCTCCATTAGATTGGCGGTATGAGTGCTACACAGATGAAGGCAATCGTCCAGACCGATCCTGATACCCCACGGTCGCTAGAGCTGCAGGACGTAGACGTTCCTGAGCTGCGATCCGGGGAGGTCTTGGTGAAGGTAAAGGCGGCGGGCGCCAACCGCGGCGATATTCTGCAGACGATGGGCGCGTACCCGCCGCCACCAGGGGCATCGGAAATAATTGGGCTGGAGGCCGCCGGCGTGATTGAGGATGCCGGCGATACGGATTGGGAAGCCGGCACCGAGGTCGGCTGTTTGCTTGCAGGCGGCGGCTATGCGGAATATGTCGCGGTCCCGCAGGGTCAGCTGCTTCCGCTGCCCAAGGGATTTAGCCTGGAAGAAACCGCGGCCGTGGTTGAGGTCGGCTGCACCGTGTGGTCCAACCTGGGCATCGAGGCGGGCCTGCACGAGGGCCAGCGCCTGCTCATCCACGGCGGTGGCGGCGGCATCGGCACCTTTGCCATCCAGGTAGCAAAGGCGCTGGGCGCTGAGGTGGCTGTTACCGCCGGATCGCAGGAAAAGCTAGAGCGCTGCCGCGAGCTTGGCGCGGATATTCTCATCAACTACAAGGAGCAGGACTTCGTCGATAAGCTCAAGGGCAGCTGCGATGTCATCCTGGATATCATCGGCGCAAAGTACCTGGAAAAGAACATGAAGTGCCTGGCCAAGGACGGCAAGCTCATCATCATCGGCATGCAGGGCGGCACCAAGGCGGATATCAATTTGGCCCCCATGCTGCCGAAGCGCCTGACCATTCAGGGCACGACGCTGCGCGCGCGTGACTTGGACGATAAGGCGGAGATCGTCGCCGGCACCATCAAAAATGTGTGGCCCATGCTGGAAGATGGCCGCGTGAAGCACGCGCTGCATGGCACGTACCCGCTTGCCGATGCCGCCCAAGCCCACGAAGCCCTCGACAGCGGCGAGGTCACGGGCACGCTGGTTCTCACGGTGTAGTTTCCCAGCGCACCCTATTTAGGCGAGCGAGGCAACGACGCGAACGAGGTGCTCGATATCGTGGTACGTATTAAACGGCCCCAGTGCCACGGTGACGGCACCACCGATCTCTTCCACGCCCATTTCCGTCAGCAGCGGTGTTTGCGGGGCCAACGTGGTGACAAGCCCATTATCAAAGAGGCGCTTGTACACCGTCTCTGCGGGAACGCCGTTGACCGCAAAGGTCAAGCGGGGCAAGCGATCATCGGAGGCTCCGGCGGCGGCTTCCCCGGTCACGCCCAAAATATGTACGGCAGGCAGGGTGCTTAAGAAAGCATAAAGATCCGCGCGCAAGTCCTCGAGGTAAGCACTCAAGGCGGTCATGGACTTATTAAGGCGCACCCGGCGCGATCCCTTATCCCCACCGGCCAGGGCGGCAAGGTGATCCACCAGTGGCCCCACGCCGCCGGCCAAACCGGAAGAAACCGGGGTCTCTAGCTTGCGGCCGTCTTCCTTGGAATAGATGGGATTTAGGGCATCCAGCCGGCGGAGCATGCGCGTATCGCGGAAGACCAAGGCGGCCATCTGCGGCCCGCCAAGCAGCCCGATGTCGATGCCTACAATATCCGCGCCCAGCTCATCGAAGCGGATGGGGCGGTAGGGCGCGATTGCGGAGACATCGAGAAGCGTCCATGCACGCGAGCGCCCCCGCACCGTGTCAATGATCTCTTCGGCTGGGGATACCGTACCCAATAGCTCATGCGCTGCGGAGAAAGCGACGATCCTGGTGGAACCATCGACAAGCTCCGCGAACTGGAACCCCGGCAATTCGCCGGTGCCAAGATCTGGCTGCGCCCAGCGGATATCGGCGCGCACTTCAGAAAAAGCCGAATACAGCGTGGGCGGATCCAGCTTGGACAGCACCACCGAGGAATTGCTGCCCAATAGTGGGCGTGCCGCACGCGACAGGGATTGGTACAGCACGGGCAGGGATGGGCCAAGGACCACACGGTCTGCCTTGGAAGCGGTGAGATCCGCAATGGCCATGCGCGCTGCTGCATAGTTGCCATCGCCTGCCAACCGGCCCGGCTCGGGCGCGGCCGAGTGGGCGCCGCCTGGTCCCTCTTGCGTCGCTACCGCCGTCGCCATCCGGAAAGACCGGGCAACGCCGGAGGTCACGCGCTCCGAAATTTGGGGCACCGCGTGCGCATTGAGGTATGTCCAGCCATCAGATAGTCCGGTGTACAAACCTCGCGCACTAAAGACGTCATAGTGTGCCGAAGCTGCTGGCATTAGGTCCCCTTCTTCATCGCACTGAACAACTGCCACCACGTGGCGGTCGATTCCCTACTGTATACGCGTTTGGCTTCAGTTTCCCAAATCTGAATTTTCCCTGGGCATCACTGTTTTCCCAGGCTAGCGGCGTGTAGTTCCCGTTTGCCCAGCACGCGCGCTAGGGTGTTGGGCGTGCAAGATAACAATCAACTGCGCGCTGATATCGCCCGCATGACCTCCCAGCCAGAAGGCGAGGCTATCCCAGCGTCCCAGTCCATGACCCTCAAAGCTGCTTTCGCAGACCTTATGCGGGGTGCACAGCAGCGTGAGCTGTGGTTCAAGCTGGGCCTGCAAGATATCAAGCAGCGCTACCGCCGCTCCGTCCTCGGCCCATTCTGGATCACCATCGCCACCGGTGTGATGGCGCTTGCCTTGGGCCTCTTGTATTCCATGCTTTTTCAGATTCCCGTCGCGGAATTCCTTCCCCACGTCACCGTGGGCCTTATTATGTGGACCTTTATTTCGGGCTGCATTAAGGAAGGGTCCACGGTCTTTATTGATAATGAGGGACTGATTAAGCAGCTTCCCGCCCCGCTTTCGGTGCACGTGTACCGGCTGGTGTGGCGCCAAACCCTGTTTTTGGGCCATAACCTCATCATCTGGCTCTTGCTAATCATGATCTTCCCGCGCAACTTGGGCTGGGAATTTTTCCTCTTTATCCCCGGGCTACTGCTCCTGCTCATTAACGGCGTGTGGGTCACCATGTTCTTTGGCATCATCGCCACGCGCTTTCGCGATGTCGCCCCACTGCTCGATGCCTTGACGCAGCTATTGTTCTACGTCACCCCGATTGTTTGGATGACCAATACCCTCAAGGACCAAGGCGGTGCGGTGGCGGACCGCGCCCGCATCGCGGAAATCAACCCGCTGTATCACTATCTGGAAATCGTGCGCGCCCCAATGATTGGTGAACCCGTTGCCGCCTACCACTGGTGGATCGTCATCGGCTGCACCGCAATCGGCTTGTTCATCGCCGGGCTCGTCATGCGCAAGTGGCGTTTCCGCGTGAGCTACTGGGTATAGCCTCCCTTCCTTTACTCCCACCCCACCATGAGGCTCGTTGAAAGGATAAAAACTGATGGTCTCAATTGATACGTATAACGCGTGCGTGGATTTTCCCATCTTTGATGCCAAATCCCGCTCCCTAAAAAAGGCCATGCTTTCTACCGCGGGCGGTGCCATCGGGAAAAATGACCACAACACCGTGGTGGTTGAGGCGCTGCGGGATATTAACCTGCACCTGCGGGAAGGCGATCGCGTCGGGCTCGTTGGCCACAATGGCGCCGGCAAGTCCACGCTGTTGCGCCTGCTCTCCGGTATCTACGAGCCCACGCGCGGTACCGCCGATGTCCGCGGGCGCGTCGCCCCCGTCTTTGACTTGGGCGTGGGCATGGACCCGGAGGTATCCGGCTACGACAACATCATCATCCGCGGGCTGTTTTTGGGCCAATCCATCAAGCAGATGAAGAAAAAGATGGATGAAATCGCGGAGTTCTCCGAGCTGGGCGATTACTTGTCGATGCCCCTGCGCACCTACTCGACCGGTATGCGCGTGCGCCTAGCACTCGGCGTGGTGACCTCCATTGAGCCGGAAATCCTGCTGCTGGATGAGGGCATCGGCGCCGTCGACGCAGCCTTTATGGCCAAGGCCCGCGTGCGCCTGCAAGAGCTGGTCAAGCGCTCCGGCATCTTGGTCTTTGCCTCCCACTCCAATGACTTTTTGGCGCAGCTGTGCAATACCGCGCTGTGGATCGATCACGGCGAAATCCGCTCAGTGGGCGAGGTATCGGACGTCGTGGGCCAGTACGAGGGCCCAGAAGTAGGCGAATACGTGCGCGATCTGCGCCAGCGCTTTGAGGGCGAAGACGCTGCCGAGTAGGAGCTAGCGCAGCATCCCCAGCAGCTGCTGGCTCAGCCCGGAGACCTCCACGTGCAGGTCATCCGGGCGCTTGTAATTGGGGGCTGCCACGCGCGCAGTCACATGCCGTTGCGAACTATTCTGCGGCCCCGCCTTCTCTTCTCCTTCAGAAACCACCTGGTAGCCCAGCTTCTGGCTCACCCGCGCCGAGGCCTCATTGTGCGCCACCCAACTCGTGCTCATCACCTGCGCGCCCAGGTAATCGAGGCCAAAGGACACCACCGCGTGCCGGATGAGCGTGCCCACTCCCTGGCCTTGGAACCGGTGAAAGACCCAGGAACCGGTCGCGATTTCTCGCGTCGTAGCGAAGTCCTCCGCCCGCGCATCGATGGTGCCCAGGATTTCTCCCGAGTGAGCGTCGCGCACGATGAAGTCCAAGGACCACTTTTCTGGGCGCAGCTGCGCGCGGTTAGTCCACCGGAACTGGGCCGCCGCTGCAGGCGTATTCATCCCGGGATTAAACAGCCACGGAAAGGCGTAATCCGGAATGTCTGCGCCGTAGATATCCTCTGGCGCCACACCGGCGATTGCCGCAATATCCTCATCGCGCATCACGCGCAGTTCCACGCCAGGGTGGGTAGTATCGCTCGCGCGAATCGTCAGCCCAAACGGTGGCCACATGCTGTCCATAGGAAGTCAGCTTAGCCCACGCGGAGTGTTTATCCGCAGCAGATCCATCCCCCGGTGGCAAGATGGAACGCATGACTGCCACCCTTGATTCCACCGGTACCACCGCTGCCGTCATTGTCACCCACCAGCGTGCGGAATTGCTGCGCGCCTCGCTCGAAAAGGTAGTCAACCAAACCCACCCCGTGCAATGGGTCATCGTGGTGGATAATGGCGCTGAGGATGCGGTCCGTGACGTGGTGGAATCCCTGGCAGGCGACCGCGCGGTCTACGTGCCGTCCAAGACCAACCTAGGTGGTGCGGGCGGTTTCGCTCTAGGTTTTCTCACCGCGCTATCACTGGGTGCCGATGCCGTATGGTGCGCCGATGATGATGGCCGCCCTGCCGATTACGGCGTATTAGAAGAGCTCTACCGCGTGGCAGGAAATAATAACCTGCACGAAGTCTCACCTGCCGTGTGCAATATCAACGATCCCGGTCGCCTTGCCTTCCCGCTGCGCCAAGGGCTCGTGTGGCGCCGCCGCATGGAGGAGCTGGAAGGAGACTTCCTGCCCGGGATCGCTTCCCTGTTTAATGGCGCCCTGATTTCCGCCGCGGCAATGCAGACCATCGGCGTGCCGGATTATCGCCTCTTCATCCGCGGCGATGAGGTGGATTACCACCGCCGCTTGGTCAACTCCGGGCTGTCCTTCGGCACCGCCTTGACCACCAGCTACCTCCACCCAGATGGCTCGGATGAGTTCAAGCCCATCTTGGGCGGCAAGATGCATACCCAGTACCCAGAAGGCGAGTTCAAGCGCTTTTTCACCTACCGCAACCGCGGCTACCTGCTGTGGCAGCGCGGCATGCGGAAGCTCTTGCCCCAGGAATTTGCCCGCTTTGGCTGGTTCTTCCTGGTCCAACGCCACGATCCGGCCGGCTTCTTGGAGTGGTTGAAGCTGCACAACCGCGGGCGCCGCGAGGATTTCCGCCGCCCCGGAAATCGCTCCTAAGGCGCCGCGTGCCTACTTTTCTTTAAAGATAAAGACCCGCTGGATGGCAAAGTTGGTCACCGTCGCCACGCCCTGGGCAATGACAAAGGCAATGGTGTCCTTAACCGCGCCCTCAAAGCCTAAGGAAATGAGCGGCTCATTGAGCACCCAGTACAAGAAATTCTGCACGGCAAAGGTGGATACGTATAACACGCCCACGGTCGCGGCCGTGCGGCCGGAAACCTTTGTGCCAAAGGTCCAGCGCGCATTGGCCAGGTAGGCAGCGATGGTGCCAAAGACCCAACCAATCGCCTTCGCCCCAGAGCGGTGCAGACCTAAATGGGTCAATAACAGCGTCAACCCATAGTCAATGACGGCGGCAAAGACGCCTACCGCAATAAATCGCACCAGCTGCTGCTTCAAAGAGCTGGAGGGGCGCTTTACTTCTGCAGCATCTTCAAGTGGATTAGTCACAGGCAGTTAGCTTACCCGCGCAGCAGCGCGCGGTACATGTCTAGGCGGTACACCGGCGCGGCGGCGTCCTTGCCGTAGGCACCAATCTGGGATAGCTGGTCCAAGGAGGCATCGCACAGCGCGCGAATCTCCGCGCCTTTCAAGGTATTGCCATCATCGTTGACCCAGCCCAAGGCATCCATGGTGGTTTCCACCACGGAATCGGTTAGCTCGTCACCGCCCATGCAGGATAGAGCCAAGGCCATGGACCAAAAGGCATCTTTGCCCTCATTGGTGACCTCGCGCGGCAGGCTGGCCAGTGCCTCGGCGGTGGCCGCCGCCAGGTCACTTCCGCGGTTTAGGTCCATGGCTTGTAAGAGGGGAACAAAGTCATAAAGCTTAGTGCGTTCGATTAACGCCCTTACCTGCGGATTAACCTTTGCCAAGACTTCATCGGTGATCTTTTCACCGGTCAATTCCCGGTTCACGGCGGTAAGCTCAAAGGGCGCAAAGAGATTGCCCGAGCCTCCTACGCACAGTGCGTTGGGGGTGCCATTATCGCGTGGATAGATTTCCGCGACCACCAGCTCAAAGTCCCAGAGGCCCCACACAAAATCGATCTGGTCACCTTCGCGCCAGAGAAATTCGGATGCCTGGCGCTCTGGGTCAAGGCGTGGGCCGCGGGCATCGCTGTGCTCGTAAAAGTGCCACGGGGAGTTTTCATCCGGCAGACCAAAACAGATGTGCAGTACTTTCTGCAGCTCGTGCAAGGTAAGTGCATCGCTAAAACCGATTTGACGGTGGACTTCCCCATCCGCACGGATATTGGCGGCTTGGCAGATGACGGTGAGCGGTTCCCGCTTGAGCGACAGCAGCGGGTCGGCACGGCGAGCCCGTGCCTGTGCAATATCGGTGACCCCTGCGTTCATGGGCCCCACCATACGCAAATTTTAAGAAGCCAGTTTTTCTATATCGCGTGCTTCTAGCTCGCTGATAATAAACGTAGCCGCCGCTCCGATTGCTCCCAACAGTGTCCACGGGCGCTTGGCACCGCGCTTGCGCAGGAAAGACACCGCCTTGCGGGACACGGCGACATTGGCCCATAGAGCAAGCCCCACCAGGATAAGCAGCGCTGCCAAAATGGCCCAGAGTTTGAGGCCCTTATCCGCAAAATCCTGTGGGGAACGCGGTTCATCGCCGTCCTCTTCGGCCTGGGCGTTGGTATAGGCCACCAATGCGCCAAAACCAATCGTGGACAAAACGTAGGTGGTGATAAGGCCCTTTTTGGATTTAATCCAGTCCGGGTAAGAGGTGACGATGCCCTGTGCGGCCGCTTGGGTGATGCGGCCTGCCAAGGTGTCATCGAGGGCGTAATTATCGCGGGATTCTTCTGCTGCTTCGCGGTTATTTGTCATAGCGACCACTCTAAGCGGCGGTAAGCTATTGCGCATGTACTCGGAAAAGACAGAGCATATGACCCCCGCCCAGCAAGCCGCTCAGGATGAGCGGGCCGAGGACGATAAGCGCAACGGGCACTTTGAAGCAACAGAGCACACCAATCTGCCGCTCAGCCCCTTTATGACGCGCCTCATGGCAGAGGAAATGCCGATTTTGGATTCCACTTCGCGGCGCCGCGTGTACGAGATTTTAGGCACTTACGAAGGGCCCACGATTGAGTCCCAAGCAGAGCTGCCGGAAGAAATCCGCGAGATCATGGACCTCTAAAGCGCCGCATTCGAGGCAGTCCGTGTGCCCACGATGTTTTAAATATCACGAACGTCACTCCAACCACTGCACTATGAGCTAGGTAGGCTGGTACATCGATACAATCCGTCGAGCAAAGAGTAAGAGATGGAACTACATACCACCGAAAAGTCCCTGCACGGCTGGGGCCGCACCGCCCCTACGACCGCCCATGTGCTGTCCACGGAAGACGTGGACGTCATCAAGAATGCAGTGGCACAGGTCGCGGACGATAACTCGGACAAGCCCGCCCACCTGCGCCGCGGCGTCATCGCGCGCGGCATGGGACGCTCCTATGGTGACCCCGCCCAAAATGGCGGCGGCTTGGTCATCGACATGCAAAAGCTCAATAAGATCCACTCCATTGACCCGGAGTCCGCGCTTGTCGATGTCGATGGTGGCGTCACCCTTGACCAACTCATGAAGGCTGCGCTGCCCTATGGCCTGTGGGTTCCAGTCCTGCCGGGCACCCGCCAGGTCACCATCGGCGGCGCCATCGGCCCCGATATCCACGGCAAGAACCACCACTCCGCCGGATCCTTTGGCAACCACGTGGTCTCCATCGAGCTGCTCGTTGCTGATGGCCGCGTTCTCCACCTCACCCCAGAAGGCAGCGACGATGACCCGAGCGGTGACCTCTTCTGGGCCACCATCGGCGGCATGGGCCTTACCGGCATCGTCCTGCGCGCCACCATCCGCATGACTAAGACGGAGACCGCCTACTTCATCGCGGATACGGATCGCACCGATAACCTGGAAGAAACCATTGCCTTCCACTCGGATGGGTCGGAGCACAATTACACCTACTCCTCTGCCTGGTTCGATGTCATCTCCCCGGAGCCGAAGCTGGGTCGCTCCACCATTTCCCGCGGCTCCCTGGCCACCTTGGCGCAGCTCGAGGAATTGGCCCCCAAGCTGGCGAAGGATCCGCTGAAGTTCAACGCGCCGCAGCTGATGACCGTGCCGGATATCTTCCCATCCTGGACGCTGAACAAGCTCAGCCTCTCTGCCGTGGGCTTGGCCTACTACACCATGGGCGCGCCGGCGAAGAACCAGGTAAAGAACTTGACGCAGTTCTACCAACCGCTCGATCTCATTGGCGAGTGGAACCGCGGCTACGGTTCCAAGGGCTTCCTGCAGTACCAGTTCGTCGTTCCCACGGAGGCCGTGGAGCCGTTCAAGGAGATCATTCGCGATATCCAGCGCTCCGGCCACTACTCCGCGCTGAACGTATTCAAGCTCTTCGGCGAAGGCAACCGCGCGCCGCTGTCGTACCCGATGCCGGGCTGGAACGTCTGCGTGGACTTCCCCATCCGCCCGGGCTTGGGCGAGCTTCTCGATGACCTGGACCGCCGCGTCATGGAGTTTGGCGGCCGCCTGTACTTGGCAAAGGAATCGCGCACCTCTGCCGAGAACTTCCACCAGATGTACCCGGGCCTGGAAGGCTGGCTCAAGACCCGCAATGACATCGACCCCACCGGGGTCTTTGCCTCCGATATGTCCCGCCGCCTCGAGCTGCACTAATCACTGGACTCATAACCACCCTCATGAAGGAGATTTTTCAACCATGCTTAATGCAGTAGGCCAAGCCCAGCACATCCTGCTTTTGGGCGGTACCTCTGAAATCGGCCTCGGCGTCGTAGCCGAATTCCTTGAGCGCGGTCCCGCCAAGGTCACCTTGGCTGCCCGCGCCCAGTCCCCGCGCATCGAAAAGGCGCAGGCTGACCTAAAGGCCCGCGGCGCGGATGTCGAGGTGGTGGACTTTGATGCCACCGACTTTGACTCGCACCCGGCGGTCATCGAGAAGGCCTGGGAGCGCGGCGATGTCGATATCGCCATCGTGGCCTTTGGCACCCTGGGGGACCAGGAAGAGCTGTGGCAAAACCACGACAAGGCCGTGGCTTCTGCCCAGACCAACTACACCGCACCGGTCTCCGTCGGCGTGCTGTTGGGTGAAAAGTTCAGGAATCAAGGCCACGGCACCATCGTGGCGATGTCCTCGGTGGCCGGCATGCGCGTGCGCCGCTCCAACTTTGTCTACGGCGCCTCCAAGGCCGGCGTGGACGGTTTCTACATCAACTTGGATGAAGCACTGCGCGGCTCCGGTGCCAACGTGCTCGTCGTCCGCCCGGGACAGGTTCGCACCAAGATGTCGGCCGAGGCCGGCGATGCCCCGCTGACCGTTAATGTCTCTGACGTGGCCAAGGCCACCGTGCAAGCGGTACTGGATGGCAAGCAGTCCATCTACGTCCACCCGCTGTTCAAGTACGTCTCGCTGGCATTCAAGTTCATTCCGCAGCCCATCTTCCGCAAGCTGCCGTTCTAACCGTTGCCCCTGTGCCCTGCGGTACGCAGGGCCCTAAAAGGCCCTTCGCCCTGCGCTTTATTAGCTAATAGGCCACAGCTCACACCGCGCCCAATCCCAGAAGAGTGATTAAGGTATGCGAAACTAAAGGGCATGACAAGCCCAGCTATGCCTTCCCAAGCAGCTCCAGTGAGCGAGAAGAAACGCACCACCGCGTATCACGCAGATGCGCTACCCCACCGCTCTACCCTGCTGGGTATCCTCTTTGCCGCCTTGGGCGGCGGCGCCGTCACCCTCCTTGGTTGGTATGCCTTCAAGGCGGTATCCCTGCCGTCCTTTAGTACCTCCATGGTCACCCGCGCGCTATCTACCGTCGGCGTTGTCATCACCTTGGCGCTAGCGGGTGGATTTAGCGCGTGGTGGATTTATGACCATTACAAGGAGACTTTCTCTCGGCCGCGGTGGCGCACGTGGGTCACGTATGCGGTGACCTACCTATCACCGGCCCTTTTAACCCTCGCGTCTATCGGCCTTCCGCTTTCGGCCTCACGCCTCTGGCTCGATGGCGTGCAGGTGGACCAGGCATTCCGCACCCAGTTCCTTACCCGTTCGGTGGATCAAATGGGCTATGCGGATATGAACTACCTAGACATGCCCACGTTCTACCCGCTGGGCTGGTTCTGGTTGGGCGGGCGCCTCGGCTCCATATTGGGCATTCCCGGCTGGGAGGTTTACCAGCCTTGGGGCCTGATCTCCATCGCGGTAGCAGGCTGCATCCTCGTTCCCATCTGGCAGCACCTCACTAAATCCCTGCCGGTGGGAACCGCTATTGCGCTTACCACCACCGCCATCACGCTGACCATCGCGGCAGAAGAGCCGTACTCTGCCGTCATCGCCATGGGCATGCCCGCCATCGCGTTTTTGAGCCCGCGCGCATTCAAGGGATCGTGGCTATCTACCGCCGCAGTGGCTATCTACCTCGGGATTTCCGCCACTTTCTATACCCTATTTACCGGCGCGGCAGCGCTGACTGTGGTCAGCCTGATCGCCATTTTCACCGCGCTGTACGAGCGCACGTGGCGCCCCATCGTGCGCCTAGTCATCATCGCGGTGGGATCGCTTGCCATCGCGGCCATCGCCTGGGCGCCGTACCTCTGGCAAGTGCTGCACTCGACCGCACCCCTGCAAGCCACCGCGCAGCACTACCTCCCTGAAGAGGGTACGCAAATTCCGGTGCCCTTCCTTTCCATGAGCATCGTTGGATTCCTCTGCCTGGCCGGCCTGATCTTTATCGTCACCCGGTTGCGGGATGCGGAAGTCCGCGCGCTGGGGTTGTCCATCATTGGCATTTACCTGTGGACGATGCTGTCCATGGTGATGACCTTAGTCGGCACAACCCTGCTGAGCTTCCGCCTCGAGGTCATCGTAGTATTGCTCTTCGCCACGGCGGGCATCCTTGCCCTTGCAGAAGTCCGCGCAGCCGGTATTCACCGCCTGTATCCTGCTAGTTTCTCCCACGCAGCTAATAAGCGGATTACGGCAGTCTTTGGCATTTTCCTCGCCTTGGCTGGTATCCATTATGCTCAGCAGATTCCCGAAGCAAACGAGGACGCCATCGACCACGCCTATAGCGATACCGATGGTTATGGCGAGCGCGCGGATCGCTTTACCAGCGATTCCGCCCATTATTATCTGGATATCCATAACTTCATCCAGGATCAGGGATATACGGCCAATGAGACGGTGGTTCTCACGGATGAAAAAACCTTCATGGCCTACTACCCATACTGGGGCTTTAACGCCTTTACCAGCCACTATGCCAATCCCCTCGGGGAATTCAAACACCGCAATGACCAGATTGAAGCCTGGGCGGATGAATCGTGGGACTCTACTCCTGAAGAGTTCCAAAAATCCCTGGATTCCGCACCGTGGCGCGGGCCGGATGCCATCATCTTCCGCGGCGACCTCGACAATAAGGATGATGGGTTCAAGGTGCACTTGGCTGAGGATATCTATCCTAACCAGCCGAATATTCGCTACCGAGCAGTCTTCTTCAACCCTGAGGTCTTTGCGGAAGGCTGGGAGCTGGAGCAAACGGGTCCATTCGTAACGGCGGTGCGAACCAAGTAAGTTCACCCACACTTCCCCGGGGTTATCGGGGCGTGCACACGGGAACTTGGGCCAGACTGACGTACACTAATCGCCGTGTCAGATAGCCTTAAAACGAAATCGAAAGAAGCGCGCCCCTCCGGGCTAAGTATCGCCACAGCCCCTGCTGGGCTGCGCTGGACCGCGATCATCGCCGGGTTAATTGGTTTCCTGTGTTTTATAGCCACCCCGCTATTGCCAGTGAACCAAACCCAGTCTTCCTTTGATTGGCCGCAGAATGATTCGCTGCAATCTATCAATGCACCGCTTATCTCCGTGGCGCCAGAAAACCTGGAGGCCACCATCCCCATGTCTGCGGTGGATGAGCTCCGCGATGGCCAAAACATGGTCTACAGCACCGTCCCGCCCGAGTCTAAGAAGGCCTCAAACCGCGGTCTTTTTGTCCGCTCCGGTGATGACGGCCTGTCGGTGGTCTCGCTCGATGAGGTGCTGCTGACCTTAAGCGCTAAAGAAGTAGCGCAGCTTTCCGATGACGCCCAGCTGCACATCTCCGCTACCGGTGACGGCACCACCGTCAGCGTCGGCAAGCACAAAAAGACCACCGAGGATGACCTGCGTCCGCAGGTCACCGGTGTGTATACCGAGCTCAAAGATGATGCCAATGTGCAGAGCTTGGTCGAGGACGGGCTGAATATCCACGTCGATATCAACTCGCGGTTTACCTCTTCTCCCTCGCTGATTAAGTCCATCGCGATGTGGCTCGGCGTCGCCATGTTGATTGTCTCGCTATTCTGCCTATGGCGCATTGACCGCCTCGACGGGCAAAAGCTGCGCTTCATGCCAGAGACGTGGAAGAAGATTCGCCCCCTCGATGGCGTCGTCGCTGCAGTCTTGGGCTTCTGGTATATCTTCGGCGCCAATACCTCTGACGATGGCTTCATCTTCTCCATGAGCCGCGTCTTCGATAATGCCACCTACATGGCCAACTACTACCGGTGGTACGGCGTGCCAGAGGCGCCATTCGGCTCACCGTACTATGACCTCGTCGCCCTACTTTCGCAGATTTCCACCGCGTCGGTCTTCGTCCGCCTGCCCGGACTGATTTCGGGGCTCATTATCTGGTTCATCCTCTCGCGGGAAATGCTGCCGCGCTTTGGGGACATCGTCGATGCCCGCCGCGTCAGCCACTGGACCGCCGCACTGATGTTCCTGGCCTTCTGGTTGCCGTATAACAACGGCACCCGCCCAGAGCCAATCGTGGCTCTAGGCGTGATGGTGACGTGGGCATCCTTTGAGCGCGCCATTGCCACCCACCGTTTACTGCCGGCCGCCGTGGGCACCATCGCTGCCACGATTACGCTCGCCGCCGGCCCCACTGGCCTTTTTGCGGTCGGCGTATTCCTCGTGAGCCTGCCACACCTATTCCGTGCCATGGCCGCGCGCGTGCCTGCTATGGGCGGCGGCGCTACCGGTTGGCTTAGCCTGGTTGCCCCATTTTTGGCCTCCGGCACTGCCATCATCGCCGCCGCCTTTGGGGATCAAACCTTGGCCAGCGTTGCCGAATCCACCCGGGTGCGCTCGGAGGTCGGCCCGTCGCTGCCGTGGTATTCCGAATACGTCCGTTATTCCACGCTCTTCCAAGAATCCGTGGATGGCTCGCTGACCCGCCGCTTCGCCGTACTCACCATGCTGTCTTGCTTGGTGCTCATCCTGGCTGCGTTTATCAAGGATCGCCGCGTTATTGGTGCCGCAGTCGGCCCCACCCAGCGCCTACTCATCATCGTGGCACTGTCGATGTTCTTCCTCATGTTCACCCCGACCAAGTGGACGCACCACTTTGGTATCTATGCCGGTGTCGCCGGGGTGATCGCCGCGCTGGCTGCCGTGGTTCTATCCCGGTTTGCGTTGCGCTCGCCGCGCGCCCGCACCTTTAGCATCGCTGCGGTGCTCTTCTTGCTCGCCATCTCTTTCGCGGGTTGGAATGCTTGGTGGTATGTATCTTCCTTCGGCATCCCGTGGTGGGATCGCACGGTGCAGTTCAAGGGCATTGAGGCCAACTCGATCCTGCTCGCCATCTCCTTGGTCGTCCTCGCGGTCGGCGTGGTGCAATCCTTGCGCCACAGCCATCGCAAATTGCAGGCCCAAGAGGACGGCACGGAAAAAGAATTCAAGCAAGAAGCCGCCGCGAAGGTATCGCGCTCGGCGGGCATCATGTCCGCTCCCATCGCGGTAGCCTGCGCCATTGTGGTGGCTTTTTCGATGGCCTCTTTTGCCAAGGCCACCGTCACCCAGGCGGATTCCTACTCAGTGGGCAAGGGCAACCTGGCGTCCTTGCGTGGTGATACCTGCTCGCTGGCCAATGAAACTCTGGTAGAAACCAATACCAATGACTCCTTCCTCACCCCGGTAGATGGTGACTTGGGCGATTCCTTGGTGGACAAGGATGAAACCAGCAACGGATTCGGGCCGAATAATATCCCCGAATCCATCGAGCCTGAGGATCAGGATTCTGCTTCTGTGGGCGCTATTGGAGATGACTCCCAAGATTCCGACTCCACCAGCCAAGACGATGCCACCGCTGGTACGGATAAGGAATCCGGCGGGGATTCTTCTGATGATTCGCAGGAGTCCCGCCGCGCTGGGAAGAAGGCTTCAGAAAGCACCGATACTTCTGAAGGCGGTGTCCGCGGCACGAAGGGCGTCAATGGCTCGACCATGCACCTGCCCTTCAACTTGGACTACACCACCGTGCCAGTCTTGGGCTCCTACACCGAAAGCCAAGAGTCGCTGTCCCAGGTAACCACGAAGTGGTATCACCTGCCGGAGACCACGGAAAATACCCCGGTTCTGGCTGTCAGTGCCGCAGGCAAGATTTATCACCACGATGTCAATGATGTGAAACAAGAGGGCATGGAGCTCACCTTGGAATACGGCACCATCGATGAGGATGGCAAGGTCACCAATAAGGGCGAAGAAGAGCTTTCCGATGTCGGCGCCACCCCCAAGTGGCGCAACCTGCGCCTGCCCATGGATAAATTGCCGGAAGAAGCCAATGTCGTACGCCTAGTGGCCGAGGATGATTCCACCGATGAAGACGACTGGCTAGCATTCACCCCGCCGCGCGTGCCGGAACTAGACAGCATCAATAACCAGTTCCCTGCGGAAAAGCCCGCACTCTTGGACTGGGCAGTGGCTCTGCAGTTCCCCTGCCAGCGCACCTTTGACCACTACGCCGGCGTAACCGAGATTCCGGAGTATCGCATCCTCCCAGATGCGGCGGCGCAAACCTCCCTGACGGATTTCCAATCCTTCTCTGGCGGCGGTGCCATGTCCACTGCGGAAGCGGTGAACTACGCCTACGAAATCCCGAGCTACCTCAATAACGATTGGGCGCGCGACTGGGGCGCCATTGAAAAGTACGAATTGCGTACCGATTCACAGGGCAATACCCCGGCCAAGGCAGAGATCGATTATGAGGACGTTACACGTTCTGGACT
The DNA here is from genome assembly GCF_000478175.1 of Corynebacterium sp. KPL1814. Taxonomy (GTDB): domain Bacteria; phylum Actinomycetota; class Actinomycetes; order Mycobacteriales; family Mycobacteriaceae; genus Corynebacterium. The sequence goes on along the minus strand of NZ_KI515776.1, from coordinate 216,258 downwards.
GTGGAAAGAGTCCGAGATGAAGATCCGACCAGAGGGCGAGCAATAGCGACCATCCCCCTGGCTGTGCAGCCAGCCGCAGCCGGTTTTATTGCGTCAGCTCACCGCGCAAAAATTCGGCTGCATCCTGTACCCGCTGGCGCGCCACGGCTGGGGTGGACACGCGGTGTGTCGAGACGTAATCGCGTTCTTTAGCTTGGGGGATGTGGACGCGATCGGCTATCTCATCCTCGGTCGCGGTCTGCACGAAGGTTTCGGGGAATTGCGTGGGCAGTTCATAGCCCACGCGGTACTCCTCCGGCAGGTTGGCCAGGGCGCCGAAGTCGGGGAAGGTGAGCAAGAGGGTATCGGCAGGCGCGAGTGCTGCCAACGCACCACCGGAAGAATATCCCCACGTGGTGACGTGGGAGGCGCCCTGTTCGCGGGCGTAATCAATGGCACGGTTGACCGCCGCAACCATGTCTTTGACCGTATGCTCCGGCGCGAGCGGATAATCAACGTCAATGATCGTGGTGCCGGAAAGCTGCGCGGCGGCGGCGACCTCGGGGCGCCACTGCATCTCCAGCGCCTTGCCATCGCCGCGCCACCAGCCGCCGGAGTGCAGCGATACCGCCCACCGGCCGGTGGGCTCGGAGGGCCTGAAAATGGCGCCAACCTCGGCAGGCTCTACGGTAATGCCGTCTGTAAACGCCGTGCCTGGAAGCGCGTGGTTAACGCCGGTGCCCAAAACCATCATGGCGGCGTGGGTGATGCGGTCTGGCAGCAGCGCGCAATACTGGTCCGCCTCCGGCGAACCGCCGCCGGCCCAGGGCGGGCGGAAATCCGGCGTCTCATAATGGGCGTCGATATAAGAAACCAGCTGCTCTAGCTGTTCTTCCTCGCTCATCTGGCGGTCTTGCCCGCCGATGCGCCATTCTTGGCCGGGCTCTAGCGGCCGGTGCGGATCTTTATCGTGTGCATCAGTCATATCCCCGAGCCTACGCGTGCCCGTGATGCACACAAGGCGGGCGCGGGGAAGAACCGATTTACCAGATGGTCACCCGGTCCTCTGGGGCCAGGTACATCGCGGAGTCTTTGTCTACGTCGAAGGCCTCGTAGAACTCCGCGATATTCGCGGCGATGAGGTTACAGCGGAACTCCGCGGGCGAGTGCGGATCAATGGCCAAGTACTGGGTCGCCATCTCTGGGCGGATGGCCGTGCGCCAGACGCGGGCCCAAGACAAGAAGAAGCGCTGCAGGCCGTTATAGGTGTGCTCGGCCAATTCCGGCTCGGCGCCGTCGACCACAAATTCCTCTTCTTGGCCCAGCAGGTCAATGCCCTTATCGGCGCAGTAATTCTTGTAAGCCACCACGGAAATGCCCAGTCCGCCCAGGTCACCGATATTTTCACCCAAGGTGAACTTGCCGTTGACGCCGGAAGATTCGGTGCCAGCCTCCTTCAGCACCGTGGGGACCTGGCCATCGAATTGCTCCACCAGCTTTGCCGTAAGCGCTTCAAAGTCCGCGCGGTCCTCATCTGACCACCAGGAGTTCAGGTTGCCCTGGCCATCGAATTGCGAGCCCTGATCATCAAAGCCATGGCCGATTTCGTGTCCGATGACAGAACCAATGGCGCCGAAGTTCTCTGCGGCATCCGCATCCGGGTTATAGAACGGCGGGCGCAGGATGGCGGCCGGGAAGGTAATGTCATTGACCACCGGGTTATAGAAAGCATTGACGGTCTGCGGGGTGGTGACCCACTCATCGCGGTTGGCGGGTTTGCCAATCTTTGCCAGCTCATAGTCGTGGGAAAAGGCGGACCCGGCGCGGGCATTAGCAATCAGATCCGCGCCTTGGTCAGAAATCTCCAGCCCGGAGTAATCGCGCCAGGTATCGGGGAAACCAATCTTGGCCTTGAACTGGGAAAGCTTTTCTAGGGCGCGCTCGCGGGTCTGCGGGGTCATCCACTCCAGCTGGGAAATGCGCTCGCGGTAGGCGGCGATGAGATAATCCACCAGCTCATCCATCTCGCGCTTGGAGGATTCTGGGAAGTGCGCGTCCACGAACTCCTTGCCAATTTCCTCTCCTACCAGGCTTTCTGCCAGGCCCACCGCGCGCTTCCAGCGGTCGCGCTGTTGGGTCGCACCAGAAAGGCGGGTGCCGTAGAACTCGAAGTTCTTGGCGCCTACTTCTTCCGGCAAGAGGGCCGCGCGGGAGCGCAGGATGTGCCAGGTGGCCCACAGCTGCCAATCAGCCATGCGGTCAGCGGTAAAGAGCTTTTCCAGGTGCTCCAGGTAGGACGGCATCATATTGACCACGCGGTGCTCCGGTAGCTTTCCGCCGGCGAGCAAGGCTTGGGTGATGGAGGGCAGCTCAGAAAACTCGCACGGGTTATTGGTCTTTACCGCATCGCGGGTAGAAACCACGTCCCAGTGGCCCGCCGCCAGTTCTTTTTCCAAACCGACGATGCGCTCGGCGGCAACTTCGGTGCCGAGGCCAAACAGGCGGGTGGGCTCGATAAAGCCCAGCATCTCCGCCACGTGCTTCTCGTAGGCGGCCAGCGTTTCCGCGTGCGCTTCCTCGCGGTAGTAGGCCTCATCCGGCAGGCCTAGCCCGGATTGCACGATATAGGCAACGGCCTCTTCCGAGCCGGAGTCCTTTTCCACCCAGAACGTCGCCGGCGCCCCCACGCCCTCGCGCTCGAGCTCACCCAAGCGGTGCGCCAATTCCGTGGGATCGGCGGCGCTCAAGCGGTCAAGGTCCGCATCCAATGGAGCCATGCCGGCGTTGTTGACGCCCTCGGTATCCATGAAGGATGCATACAGCTTGCCGGGGCGAGCATCGTTGTCTTTGACGATGTCATGAACCAGTTCTTCTGCTTCATCGCGCAGCGCGTGGAAGGTGCCATCCACACCGCGATCATCTGGGACAACGTGATTTTCTACCCAAGGTCCGTTGACTAATTGATAAAGATCTTTCATGGTTGCCACTGTAGGCCAAACCTTCCAGTTAAGGTATGGACTATGGAAAAATTCCGCTTTCCACCAGCCCGGCCGCGCGTCCTCTTTATCGCCGTCCTTGCCTTCGTGACGGTGGTCCTCGCCTTGCCCGCCATCGTCCACGCGGTGCTACCGCCACACCCCGCCGATGTGGAGCAGGTAACCCTGTCTGATCCCAGCCAGGACTGGGATATTACCGTGCCTGATCTGTACTGCGAGCGCGACTATACTTCGCTGGCTAGCGTTGGCTGGACCTGCGGTGACACCTCCGTGCAGGCGGTCATCGTGGAAGATACCGACGACGATGAGCACACCCTGCGCCGCATGGTCCGGGCCTATGGCATGGCCCCTGGCCTTCCAGAGGGCGAGGTCCATGAAGGAAAAGATGGTGCCCTCGCGCTTGCCGATGCCCCCTCCTCCACCGCCGCCATTTCCATCGACGGCACCGGTGCGGACGAGAATAAGGACTGGGTGGTCACCGTCACCGGGGATTCCGCGGCTACGCGCACGACCACTGAACGCCTCTGGAAAGCCTTTGGGCAAGACGAACTACCGGAAGAAGTCACTGCTGATATCGCGGAGTTTTCTGGAAAGGCCTTGGTATAAATGTCTAAACTTTTTCGCACCGCGCTGTGGATTTTCTCCGGCCTGGGCCTTATCGGTTTTGTCTCCCAGACGGTCATCACCCTATTGATCTCACCGCTGATGGGTATTATCAGCATCCTCATCGCAGCGATCCTTGTCGCGATAGTCATCGCGGTATTGCAGCTGAGCCCCATGTGGGCGCGCCCGGCGCGCGTATGGGCACCGCTTGCCTTTTTATGGGGTTCCGGCATGGCCATTAGCTTGGCGTCTATAAGCTCCACGCCGGTCATGCAGCTCGCCATCAATTCCGGGTGGGTCGATTCCTTCATGTCATGGAGCGGTGCCTATCCCGAGGAGATTTCGAAGGCCACAGGCGTTTTATTTGTCCTGATGTCCTTCCGCCAACTCAACCGCCCCTGGCACGGGTGGATGGTCGGCGCCGTCGTTGGCCTAGGCTTTGAGGCCAACGAAAACATCCTCTACGGCTCCATGGGCGCTACCACTCACCCGGATAGCGATTTTGCGGGGCTCTTACAGATGTGGGGCCTGCGCCTTATCGCTGGCCCTGGCCTGCACGTCTTACTCACGGCGCTCGCCGGTTGGGGCATCGGCTGGGCGCTCTACGCGGCGGCTAAGCCGCTCTGGTGGCGCATTGGTGTGGCGCTCGGCTGCCTCGCGGTATCCTTCCTCCTGCACTTTGGCTGGAATTACCTGCATGCTTCCGATACCGCGGCCGTCATCCAAGCCCTTTCCGTGGCAATCATCTTGTACCCGCTGAGCATCTGGATCATCCTGCGCGGCAATAAATACGCCAACAACGATGCCAGCTACAGCCACAGCAGCGCAGAGGACGCGCTCGTCTTCACGCGCTAATCACCCAGCGCGCTTGTTCCCCCAAAATTGTCCAAAACAACCGCATTCCGCAAAAATCTGTGGTTTAAGGCACATGTTGGTAGTGGGCTTCGCTACACTCACTACAAGGCACTTTTGCCACCTATCCTCCATTTTAAGGACTGAGGACCTTCATGAATGCCCCAACCCACGAGTCCCGCACGGATGACAGCACGGAAAGTACTAAGGGGGCAGCTCCGACAAATTCCGCAGAGGAAGCCAACCGGCAAAAGGCAGTGGGCTCCACCCTGTCTTGGGTCATCGCGCTTTTTGGCACCGGTGTTGGTGCCGGCATCCTCTTCTTGCCGCTCAATGCCGGCGCCTTCGGATTTTGGCCGCTCGTCTTCGCCACCGTTTTTATCTTTCCGCTGGTGTATTTTTCCCACCGGACCTACGCCCGCATAGTCAGCGGCGCGCCACAAGAACAACACGGCAAAGACGTCTTGGAACTGGTGCGCTACTACCTAGGCCGCAATAGCGGCCTTTTCATCGCCGTTTTGTATTGGCTGGCCATCGTGCCAACTGTCCTCATTTACGGCATCAGCATTACCAATGTGGTCGATAGCTTCATCGTCAACCAACTCGGCGGGCCAAGCATCAATCGGTGGATATTGTCCATTGCCTGCGTGGGCGTTATGACGGGCCTTTTTGCCATCGGCCGCCGCCCCATGCTGTGGCTGGCGCAAATGCTGGTCTACCCGCTCATCGTCGCCCTAGCGGCAACCTCTATTTATTTGATCCCCAAGTGGGATTTCGAAAGCTTCCTCAACGTTGAATACGAAGGCGGCCTCTGGGGAATTCTGAAGGGCATCCTGCTCATTCTGCCGGTGCTGGTCTTTTCCTTTTCTCACATGGCCGCGCTATCGCAGTTCTCCGTGGACGTGCAGCCGGCCTACGGCAAGAAGACAGAGAAGTTCGTCTCCCGCGTGGAGCTCTACACCGCCGCAATGCTCGTGGTGTTTACCATGTTCTTTGTCTGGTCCTGCGTCCTCGCGCTCGGCGCCGACGGGTTGAAGGAGGCAGCCGATCAAAACATCCCGGTGCTGTCTTATTTCGCCAACGTCACGGGCACGCCATTTATTGGTTATATGGCACCACTTATTACCATGTGCGCGATCATCTCTTCCTACTTTGGACACATGCTTGGTTCCGAGGAAGGTACAGAATATCTACTGCGCATTGCCGTGCCCCGCATGGCCAATAAGCTCTCGCGCCGCGCGCTGCTCAACACCATCTATGTCATCGTATTCGTGGCAACGACGCTCGTCGCCGTCTTCAACCCCTCCATCATGGACATGATTTCGGTGGTTGGCGGCATCTTCGTGGCATTCTTGGTCTATCTGGTGCCGGTCTACATGTTTAAAAAGGTTGATGACTATTCCCAGTTCAAAAACGACATCTGGAATTACTTCGTCTTTGGCATGGGCCTAGTCATCATGGCCGTGACCGTCTGGAACCTGATCTAAAGATCAGTCCCTCGCCGCTTATTGGCACACCCGCACTTGGCTCACCTGCGCTAGGGCTTGATTAGCGCTCGCGCACGCTTGGCGCTCAAGCTCGGCCGCGGTCTGGGTGGCATCGCGGACCGCCTGCTGCGCAGGTCCTTGCAGGTTGAGGTCGTTTTCAATGCGTGCGCCGATGGCCTCGCTGGATCCGCCGGCTGGCGAATTGTTGACGCCGCGCGTGACATCCGCGGTATGGGTCTGCGCATCGCCGTAGGTATTGGCGGCTACGGTAAACCCATGCCCAGTAGATACGGAGGCGTGGATGGTGCGGTCATCGGACCAACCGAATTTAGTACCCCATACTCCGGGAATGTGATCGGTGCCGAAATCCTGGCGGTATCCATCCGCAGCCACGGGAGCGGCGGTAGCCATTCCCGCGAAAATGGGCGCCGCGATGGGATCGTTCTGGATCTCGGCAGTAAACCGCGCGACATCTTCGCTCGAGGTCTTCGTGGTTCCCCAGTAGCCGGTGTAGTGAGTCTCGCTCAGCCCGAATTCCTGGATGATGCTGGGAATGGCCTGCGGGTAGCGGCGGTCCAGGTCGCTGGCCACGTTATCGTCGCTGTAGCGAATCATATTTTCCACTTGGTCCTTATCGGCGGCAGAACCATACTTGAGCACCCAATATCCCAGGTAGAGCTTGCTCAAGGACAGCGCCGGGCGGGACTCGTGGCTATTGGCGGTCGAGACCGTGGCGCCGGAATCGTGCCTAACGGTGATTTGCGTACGATCAGGCACGGATTGGGGATCGAGGCTGACCGCCTGGGCAGCGGGAATGGTCACGAATGAAAGTGCGGTAACGAGAGAACCAATAGCTAATTTTTTCATAACGCATATAGCGTAGCTGGAGAGGTGCCGCACCGCACTCTATAACTGCAAAAAGTTTTCCTACTGCACTATCTATCGCATCAATACCGCTAGGTCCCGCGCATCCATGCCGTGCTTATGCATGGCGACGCGCCCGTGGGAATGCTCGATGCCCTCGCGGTCCCAGTATTCTTCCGCGCGAGCAGGATCGTGGGAGGCGCCATTGGCGCGGACCACCCGCCACCAGGCGGCGTTACCACCGTGCCTATTCATCACGGTGCCGACGTAGCGGGCCCCGCACCCAGCGAGTTTTGCCACCTCCCCATAGGAGGACACATTGCCGGGCGGGATAACGGCCACGATGGTTAGCACGCGCTGTGCCAAATCAGAGGAGTCTGACATAAACGCCTCTTTCCCCGTGCTTAGTCCCTGGTGGGGTTGAGCACGTCATCGGATTCGGTGGGCTCATCCTCGGGTGCGTCTTCCACCTCGGTCAGGGTGATGGTCGCCCCGGTGGAATCCGCGAGCAAGCACATGCGGCCGAAGGGGGAATCCCATGGTTCACGGATGATTTCACCGCCGAGCTCTACCGCTTTCTTGGCGGCGGCATCGATATCGCGCACCCCTAGGTAGGTCTGCCAGAAGCTCGGCACCTGAGGCGGAAACTGGCCTTCGGCATTCCACAGGCCGGCAAACGGGGCGCCGTCTTCTTCTGCGGTGGCGTAAATGAAATTCTCGTCCTCGGATTCCATGGCGCGAATCTCCCAATTAAATAGCTCGCCATAAAAGTCCATGGCCTGCTGGAATCGCGTCGTGGCGGTCAGTTCGTGCCATACCGGGGTGCCGGGTTCGCCACCGGCGACGAAGTGCTCGGGGCCTGAGGGCTGGATGAGGCCGAACATGCCACCGGCGGCATCGGCAAGCAAGGCCATGTGGCCCAGTTCCACGGGCTGGGGCGCGGCCAAGATGCGCCCGCCGAGGTTCTCCGTGCGCTGGCAATCGCCGTCGATGTCCTTGGAGAGGAAGTAGGTCACCCAGGTATCCGGCATCGGCGCCTCGTCCGGCTGCGGGATGAGCCCAGCGATGGGCAGGCCCTGCAGGCGTGCCATCTGGTAGGGGTTTTCCTCCTCGGTCTCAGCCGAGATTTCCCAGCCCAAGACCTGCTCATAAAAGTGGGCGGACTTGCGCGGATCCGAGGTTGTCAGATCGATCCAGTAGGGCATGCCTACTTCGGCTTCAAATGCGGGCATTTATAGATTCCTCCACTTTTCCGGATCAAAGTCATCGTCTGCGGTGGCTTCATCAAAATAGTCATCATCATCGTCGGGCTCGCCCACGCGCGCGCAGGTGCCTTCGATGCACACCTCATCGCCAATCTGCAGCGTGGCGCCGCGGCGGGTTTCGGTTTCACCATTGACCGTGACGGCGCCTTCTGCGATAAGTTCCTTGGCTTCACCACCGGTGCCGACCAAGCTGGCCAGCTTAATAAACTGGCCCAATTTGATGGACTCGCCAGAAATTGCAACCTCAAGCATGCCGCCCAGCTTACCCAGAGCCCGTTCCCGCGCGGCTATGGGTGGGGGTGGACAAACTTAGTCACGCGCGCGCAGCGAAACCGCCGTGCCCGTTGCGGTGACCAAGAGCATGTCATTATTGGTGCCCATTGGGGAATAGTCGAAGGCGATGCCCACCACGCCATCGGCGCCTAATTCCTGGCCGCGGCGCCACAATTCATCCAGCGCCGCCTCGCGGGCCTTGATGGCTTCGCTTTCATAGCCGGAGGCGCGACCGCCGGTGATATTGCGTATCGATGCCCCGAAATCTTTGAGCATATTGATACCGATAACGGTCTCACCAGCGATGATGCGCAGGTATTTGGTGATTTCATACCCGTCGACGGTATTCGTGGTAGTAAAAATCATAACTTCAGGCTACATCGCAATGAGCCCGCGGATGCCTTCAAAGAGGATAACCACGCCGAGGAGCAGGAAGACGATGCCACTGACGATGTCCACCCACGCCGAGTTCTTGGCCATCCACTTCGATACCGCGCGCGTGCTCAAGCCGACGCCGACGAAGAGAACCAAGCTTTCTAGTACCAATACCGCGGCGACGACGACGTTTCCGCCCACCCCCATGCCGGGGTCGATGAAATTGGCAAAGATGGCGCCGAAAAAGATGACCACCTTGGGGTTCGAAAGGTCACAGATTAATCCCATGCGGTAGGCGGTCTTCGCCTTGATGATGCCGTCCGGGGTGAATCCGCGCGGTTGTGGTGCCTGCTTCTCCGTACCCACGACGGTGGCGGGTGCCCGCCGCTCCCGCAGGCCTGAGGAAATCGCGCTATAGGCCATCCACAGCAGATAGCTGCCGCCTAGGACCTGCAGGAGCACCAAGATGCCCTCATGTGTAGAGATCAATGCCGAAAGCCCGGCGAGCGAAGCTATGGTCCACAGGGCGAGGCCCGTCGTACTACCAATAGCCACCCACACTGCCGCGCGGGTGGACCGCGCACCTAGGCGGATAATCTGAACCACATCTGGCCCCGGCGAAGCCATGGCCGCGAACCATATGCCCATCAGGGTCACAAGGGCACCTATAGCCACCTAACACCTCCACATTCGTATGCATTTTTACTAGCGCAACCAACTGTAGGAAGTGTCTCACCTGCAGCGAAACAGGTAACTACTGTGATTTCAGCAGCGCGGTGGCGCCTTCCCCGGCCATCACCACACCAAACAGGCCAAAGACGAGGCCTGAGACCATATCGATGCCGGCGGAATACCGCGCCGTCCACCGCGCGGCCGCGCGCACGAGCAGCGCGAAGGAAGAAAACCACACGAAGGACATGGCGGCAAGGATCAACGCCACCGCGATGGTCCACCCCACAGACATTTCCGGGCGGATGAATTGGGCGAATACCGCCCCGAAAAATACCAATGCCTTGGGATTCGACAGGTTTGTCACCAGCCCCAGCTTGAAGGCCCGCCAGTTGGTCATGTCTTCGACATCGGCATCGCCAGCGGCCCGCGCCTGCTCCGCGTAGTCTTCCGCGTCCACCTCGCGGGCGGGAGCGCGACGTGCGGCTACGCCGCTGCGCAGGGAGGATACCCCCATGTAGAGCAGGAACAGGCCACCGAGCAATTGCAAGATGCTCAGCACGCTCGGGCGCGCCGCAATCAGCGCAGATAAACCGGCCAGGGAGGCAACGATCCAAAAGACCGTCCCGCTAAATACCCCTACCGCGCACATTAGCCCGGCGCGCGTGGAACGCGGGGCCACGCGGATGACCTGCACAATATCCGGCCCCGGAGACACCAAAGCCGCGAGCCAAATCCCCATCAGGGTAAGAAGTGAGGAAATGGTCACGGCTTTGTCTCCTTAATATAAGCGGGCGTTAGTAAGCACCCTTCGGTGCCTCCTTGTGGTCACGGATCGCCTCGCCTTCGGCGTAGAGCGGCATATCCTCGTGAGCCTTGTACCACGGAGTGTAGTTAGGCTCGAGCGGCGTGCGGCCGGCAATGAGGTCCGCAGCCTTCTCTCCCACCATCATAGTTGGGGAGTAGATATTGCCGTTGGGAACCGAGGGGAATACGGAAGCATCGGCGATATACAGGCCATCGATGCCCCATACGCCCATGGTCTCTGGGTTCACCACGGCCATGGGATCGGACTCATCGCCCATCTTGGCGGTGCAGGATGGGTGCAGTGCGGTCTCGCCGTCATTGCGGACCCACTCCAAGATTTCCTCATCGCTTTGCACCTCTGGGCCCGGGCTGAACTCGCGGGCGCCTACTTCCTCCATTGCCTGAGTATCCAGCAGGGAGCGGGCGACGCGGACGGCTTCTACCCATTCGCGGCGGTCCTGCTCGGTGCGCAGGTAATTAAAGAGGATGGAGGGCTTTTGGCGGATATCGGAGCTCTTGATGTGCACGTGACCCTTGGTATCAGAGAACATCGGGCCAACGTGCCACTGGAAGCCGTGCTTTACATCGGCCTTTTGGCCGTCATAGCGCACCGCCATGGGCAGGAAGTGGAACATCAAGTTCGGGTAGGCCTCATCCTCGTTGGAGCGCACGAAACCGCCGCCCTCAAAGTGCGAGGTGGCCACCGGGCCCTTCTTCGTCAGCAGCCACTGCAAGCCCATGAATGGCCAACGCCACTTATCCAGGTAGGGCTGGGAGGAAGCGGTGGACTTGGTAGTCTCGTACTGGATGTAGACCTCGAGGTGGTCCTGCAGGTTCTCACCCACGCCTGGCAGGTGCTTGACCACATCGATGCCGTGCTTTTCCAAGATCTCGCGGTCGCCCACGCCAGAGACCTCTAGCAGCTGCGGGGTATTGATGGCACCGGCGGACAAGACGATCTTGTCCGCGTAGACGCGGTGGGTGCCACCCTGCCACTCGTATTCCACGCCTACTGCCTTGGTGCCTTCAAAGAGGATCTTGGTGGTAAATGCGCGGGTACGTACCTCAAGGTTGTCACGGTCCTGGTTGGGGTACAGGTAGGCGCGGGCAGCGGACCAACGCTTGCCGTGCTTGATATTGCGATCGAAGGGTGCAAAGCCTTCCTGGCGGTAGCCGTTGACGTCATTGGTCAGGTTATAGCCCGCTTCTTGTACCGATTTGAATAGCGCCTGGAAAAGCGGCGAGGTAGCTGGACCGCGGGACAGGTAGAGCGGGCCATCGTGGCCGCGGCGCGGATCATCGTCTTCTGCGGCAGCGGTGGTTTCCATGCGGTTGAAGTACGGCAAGCAGTGGGCAAAGTCCCAGTTATCCATGCCTGGGTTCTGGCCCCACTTTTCGTAGTCCATGGGGTTGCCGCGCTGATAGATCATGCCGTTGATGGAAGAAGAACCGCCGAGCACCTTGCCGCGGGCGTGGTAAATGCGGCGCCCATTCATCTCCGGTTCCGGATCGGATTCATACATCCAGTCATAGTTCTTAGCCCCGATGGGGAAAGAGAATCCAGAAGGCATGTGGATGAATAGGTCCCACAGGGAATCCGGACGGCCGGCCTCAAGAACGAGCACGCGGGTGTCTTTGTCCTCGGTCAAGCGAGCCGCGATGACGGAGCCGGCAGAGCCACCGCCGACGACGACCACATCGCTTACTTCATCCGTGGCCCTCTTTGTCGAGTTCTTCTTAGTCAATTTGTCCACAATACCCATAAATCCCCTTCCTTCTGTGAGCCATCTCACGCGTAGTTCTCGCCGAATTTCTGGCGAATCCATTGTATTGTGCGCAAAAAATCTGTGCTTAACCGCTTTCATTTATGCACAATGGCGACCCCAGAATACACATCTGGTGGACGTTTTCGCAGATTAATGTATATTTACGGTGTTCGGGTATGCATCTGAGTAGATGAAATCCGGGGTCTTTACGCATAGATTGCTCGCATATGATTTATGACACCAACCTATCTCTTACCCCTCTTTTCGGGGGATTGAAGGGCACTCTTGCGAAAGATTCGGCACTTAATCGATCAAGACTAGGAGAAGTAGATGGCTAACCGTGGTCCGCACGACCATGAAGAGTCCCGTACAGGGGATTCCGACACCTCTCTCGCTCACTCCCCTGGGGAAACTCACCCAACTGAGGACAAGGGTCATAAACCGCGCAACCAAGTACGCGCCATCGTCGGCAGCTACAAGGCCGAAACCGGCGATGATGTCGGTGCCGATGAGGTGGCCGCACCCAAACCCAATTGGCCGGTCTTTATCATTTCCGGTGTGCTGATTATCGCCATGGCCCTGTATGCGGGCTTTGGCAAAGAATCCGCGGCGAATACCCTCGCCAGCGTCACCGGATGGATCGGCACAAACCTGGGATGGTTCTACGTCCTGACCGCCACCATCGCCGTGGTCTTTGTCCTCTACATCGCCTTTTCCAATACCGGCAGCATCCGCATGGGCCCGGACCACTCCCGGCCCAAATTCAATACCTTTTCATGGGTATCCATGCTCTTTGCCGCCGGCATCGGCGTGGACCTCATGTTCTTCGCCGTGGCCGAGCCGGTCACGATGTACATGGATCCGCCGGTGGGCGATGGCGAGACCATGGAGGCCGCCAAAGAGGCCGTGGTCTACGCCATGTTCCACTACGGGCTTACCGGCTGGGCGCTCTATGCGCTGATGGGCATGGCCTTTGGTTACTTCGCCTACCGTCTGAATATGCCGTTGGCTATTCGCTCGGCGCTGTACCCGCTCATCGGCAAGCGCGTGCACGGACCCATTGGGGCGGCCGTGGACATTGCCGCCATGCTGGGCACCGTTTTCGGCGTTACCGCATCCCTGGGCATCGGCGTGGTGCAGCTGTCCTACGGCTTCCACCTCATCTTTGGCATCGAACAGGGGCTGGGGCTGCAATCGGCCCTCATCATTATCGCCGTCGCCATTGCAACGTTGTCTGCCGTATCCGGCGTGGATAAGGGCATCCGCTTCCTCTCTGAGCTCAACGTGTACCTCGCCATCGCGCTGATGATTTACGTCGTGGTCTTTGGCAAGACCGCCTACCTCTTCGACGCCATCGTCACCAATATCGGTGACTACGTCTCCAAGTTCCCCTCCTGGACGCTAGAGACCTTCGCCTTTGCTGAGGACCAAGCCAGCGTGGATACCTGGATGCAATCCTGGACCCTCTTCTTCTGGGCCTGGTGGATTGCCTGGGCAACCTTCGTCGGCCTGTTCCTCGCCCGCATTTCCCGCGGCCGCACGCTGCGCCAGTTCATCCTGGGCACGCTGACCTTCCCCTTCCTGTTCATCCTGATGTGGATGTCCTTCTTTGGCAATACCGCCCTGGACATGGTGCGCTCCGGTGACTATCCGGAATTTGCGGAAAACGCCATCAACGTTCCGGAACAGGGTTTCTACGACATGCTCCAAGAATTCCCTGGCTCCGGCATCGTCATCTTCCTGACCACCTTCATCGGCCTGCTGCTGTATATCACCTCGGCCGACTCCGGTGCGCTGGTCATGTCCAATTTCACCTCCCGCATCACGGATAACCGGCAAGATGGCGCCCGGTGGCTGCGCATTTTCTGGTCCATTACCGTCGGCGCGTTGACCTTGGCATTGCTACAGCTCGATGGCATTGCCACCGTGCAATCCGCGACCGTGGTCATGGGCCTGCCCTTCGCATTCGTGGTCTACCTCATCATGTTCTCGCTCTGGAAGTCGCTGCGCCTAGAAATCGTCCAGCGCGAGGCCCGGAAAACCGCCTTGCACGGCGCCATCAGCAGCCGCACCGAGCGCGAGCCCAGCGATGCCAACCTGTGGAAGAACCGCTTGGACCGCGCCAACTCCTTCCCCACCAAACAGGACATGGATGACTACCTGCGAGGAACCGCCACCTACGCCCTCGAACAGGTGGCCACACAGATGCGCACCCGCGGCTACGACGCCATCTTGCTCACCAGCGAGCTTCCCGATGCCGAACTGCCGCAGCTCGACCTCGAAGTCCGGCTGCATAACGAGCGGAAATTCCGCTACCAACTCTTCCCGGTTTCTGCGGAGCGCCCAGACTTCTGCGAGGGCGACGGCGAGTACTACCGCCTTGAGGTCTACGACATGACCGGTTCGCTGGGCTATGACGTCTACGGCTACTCCGAAAACCAGATCATCAACAACGTGCTGGACCTGTACGAGCGCCACCTGGCATTCCTCTACATGCAGCAAAACCAGCCGGGCGATTCCGATGTCTCCGATGGTGCCGAGCCCGAACGCACCTGGCGCGAAGATAGTTAAACTGGCGGGCGATACCGCCTCAATTAGAGAAAGGTTGCTTGCACTTTGAGCACCCAAAACACCTTGTTCGATCCCGCGACCACCGAACTGCTCCAAGGCGTGCACTCCGGTGATGCCCCGAAGTCGCTCTTCATCAACGGCCAGTGGGAGGCCGCCCAAGATGGCGAGACCCGCACCATTATCTGCCCTGCCGATGGCTCCACCGTCGGCGTCGTCTCCGAGGCCTCCGAAGCAGATACCCTGCGTGCCATCCAGGCTGCACGGGAAACATTCGATAAAGGCGAGTGGGCCGCAACGCCTTCCGCAGAGCGCGGCAAGATCGTCATCCGCCTGGCGGATTTCATCCGGGAGCACAAGGAGCTTTTCGCTCAAGCCGAATCCGCGGATACCGGCAAGCGCTACGAGGAATCCCTGGGCGATATGGACGATATTGCCAATGCTTTCGAGTACTTCGGCACCTTGGCCCAGCACCAAGCCGGCCGCGTGGTCGACCCGCAAGATCCCAACCTGCGCTCGCGCATCGACGCCGAACCGGTGGGCGTCTGCGGCCTGATTACCCCCTGGAACTACCCGCTGCTGCAGGTGTCCTGGAAGGTTGGCCCGGCCCTTGCTGCCGGCAATACCTTCGTGCTCAAGCAGGCAGAGTTGACCCCGCACACCGCCATGCTGCTCATGGCGGCGCTCAAGGAATGCGGCCTGCCGGATGGCGTGGGCAACCTCATCACCGGCGCCGGCGCTAACTGCGGCAATCCGCTCTCCCAGCACCCCGACGTGGACATGGTCTCCTTCACCGGCGGCCTCGTTACCGGCAAGCTGATTGCAAAGAACGCGGCCGAGACCGTCAAGCGCACCGCGCTGGAGCTCGGCGGCAAGAACCCGAACGTTATATTCGCTGATGCCAACTTCGACGTCGCCGTGGATAACGCGCTCAACGGCGCCTTCTTCCACTCCGGCCAGGTCTGCTCTGCCGGCTCGCGCATCGTGGTGGAAGAGTCCCTGCACGATAAGTTCGTTGACGCACTGGTCGAGCGCGCCGAGAAGATCAAGATCGGTGGACCCACCGATGAAAAGGCCGAGGCCGGCCCGCTCATCTCGGCCGATCACCGCGAGAAGGTCGCAGCCTACGTGGACAAGGCCCGCGAGCAAGGAGCCAAAATCCTCACCGGCGGCCGCGCCGCCACCAGCGAGGACACCACCGGCCAGCACGGCACCGGCACCACAGATTTGGGCCAGGGCGTGTACTACCTGCCCACGATTATCGATGGCGCTACCCGCGAGATGGACTGCGTCCACGACGAGGCCTTCGGCCCGACCGTGACCATCGAGACCTTCACCTCCGAAGAAGAGGCCATCGAGATCGCAAACGATACCGAGTATGGCCTGGCTGGCGCGGTGTATACCTCCGATGCGGGCCGTGCCGAGCGCGTTGCCCGTGCCCTGCGCCACGGCACCATTTGGATCAATGATTTCCACCCGTACCTGCCGCAGGCGGAATGGGGCGGCTACAAGCAGTCCGGCAATGGACGCGAGCTGGGTCCGACCGGCCTTGCCGAATACCAAGAGCACAAGCACGTGTACCAGAACCTGGCCCCTGCCGCATGGGATCAGTTTGGCCTGCAATAAGGCTCAAGCAGGAAGATAAAGCCTAGGCCTCGCCGCTCTTTTTAAGAGCCCCGCGGGGCCTTAGCTTTGCGTGCGCGGCTTGATCGTCATCGTATCCACGTTGACGTGGGCCGGTTGGGCGGCAACCCAGCGGATGGCCTCGGCAATATCCTCTGCCACGAGGTTGAGCTGGCCATCGTAGACCGCGGCAGCGCGCTTTTCATCGCCCTTGAAGCGCACCAAGGAAAAGTCCGTGGCCACGCGGCCTGGGTCAATCTCGGTAACGCGCACATCGTGATTTTCTAGCCGCAGCGCGCGGGAAATTACGCGCACGCCGTGCTTAGCGGTGTTATAGCCGGAACCGCCTTCATATACGGTCCAGCCGGCAATGGAACCGACATTAATAATTAGCCCGGAAAGATCCGGCACCCGCTCTAACTTGGGCATAAGAGCCTGAATCATGCGCACGGTGCCGAGCACATTGGTCTCGTACATCCACTGCCAGTCCTCAATTGAGGTATCGACCAGCGGCTCCAGGCCCTTGGCACCGCCGGCGTTATTGACCAAAAGATCTACGCGGTCAAGGTGGGAGACGAACTTGGAGACGGAGACATCGGAGGTAACGTCCAGTTCATAGGCCTCGCCACCGATTTCATTGGCAAGCTGCTGCAGGCGGTCTGTGCGGCGAGCTCCCACCACGACGTGCCAGCCATCCTTGGCCAAAGAGCGCGCGGTGGCCTCCCCAATACCAGAGGAGGCGCCGGTTACTACTGCTACTTTCTTTTCACTCATGCACCCCATGCTACGCAGCGCGCTGCGCGGTGCAGGGCCTTTTACTTAAAGTGCGTCCTCGAGCTCAGCAAGCAGGGAGTTAGCGCGCTCGTAGGAGTCATCGCTGGGGCGGAATTCGCCATCGTTCCAATCGGTGAAGATATTAAAGTCCAGCTGGTTGCGCAGCTGCGGCATGGAGAAGTTAGCCACGACATTGCGCCATGCCTCGACCGCGCGCACGCCGCCGACGGAACCATAGCCCACGAAGGCTACCGGCTTGCCCGCCCATTCCGCGCCGAGCGAATCATAGGCGTTCTTGAACGCACCAGGCACGGAGTGGTTGTACTCCGGGGTCACGAAGACAAAGCCATCGCAGGCATCGACGGCCTTGGACCACTCCTGCACGTTGGCGTCATCGTACTGCTTATTCGCCGCTCCCGGAACAACCTCGCTGGTAAGGATGGGGACATTGAACTTCTTGAGCTCCAACAGCTGGTACTCCACGCCGTTCTCGCGGCCTTGGGCGAGGTCATTGACCCACTCGCCTACTGCCTGGCCCGCCGCCTTATCGCGGGTAGAGCCGATGATGATGCCAATTCGGGACATAAGAAAAACCTCTTTTCTTCAACCTTTATGTAACCCGACCTAGCCTACCGCGCTCGCCGAAACTTGTCTGATGGTGATATTGATTCTTCCTTCCTGCAGCCCGCAACCCTCCGGCAGCGTGCCATCATTTACCCGCACCACCCCGTGATAGGCAAAGCGCTTTGGGCCGCCAAAGACCACCAGATCACCCGAGCACAGGGTCACATCGTCCCAGGGCTTGGTGCGATTTTCGGTATGGCCTATGCGGAAGAGGGCCTCATCCCCAATCGAAAGCGAAATCACGGGCGCGGACGATTCCTCCGAATCATCCACGTGCATCCCCATCGCCGAGCCGGGCGGATAATAATTCACCAGCGCCATCTCCGGCACGAAGTTATCCACCCATGGTTCAAGCTCCGGGGCGACCTGGGCCGCCTGCCGCAGCGCCGCCGGGGCCAATTCCCGCAGGCTATCCGGTACCGGCGGCACCCGCGTGCCTTCCATATTGTCCACGTACCGGTAGCTGGGATAATGCCAATACCTGCCAAGATGCAGCTGAAATACGCTCATCTGCCCACCCGATTTCAGCCGCGGCTGCACCATCGCCATCGGTGTATGCGCATACGCGCGAGCAATCTCCCGCGTCTCTTCCACCAAGGCCTTTTGCTTGCCGATGCCCACCCATCCCGGCACGTGCCCCACGCCCGGCGCGACGTACGCATTCGGCCGCGGCAGCGAATCAAAAAGCATGACCTCACCCTAAACCCAACGACCCGATAAATCGACCAAGACCTATCATTTTCGCCAAGGATCAGAATCCGTTCAAGACCGATAGGCCTAGGGCGCCTCACGCGGAGTTTCACCGCCTGGTTTACCTGGTTCCAAAATGGCTTATTGAAGTGCCCCAGGCCACCACTCCACATGGCCCGTAGAAACACAACGACCTCGACTTCCTCGCGCCAGCCTCGAACTGGGAGAGGAGGCTCCTACCGGCTACCAGACCGTGGATAACGCACACGACACGCAGAGTGAGAACAAGGCACCAGAGCGGAAAGCACAGCATGAAGACGACTAGGACGCCGAACTCTAATCACACCGGAGCCGGAACAGGACTAGTCCTTAGTTGGTGCTTTCCCAGGAATCATCCGGGATAGCCTCTTCCAACTCACGGTCTAAATACTCTATGGCTTTGAAGTGCCCTGGGTTTTGTTCCTAGGCATGTGTCTTGATTTCCATTATTTCTTGACCGGGGTGGTGTTCCCAAAATTCGGCTTCTATTTCAGTCAGCGTGCGGTAGCCCAAGCTCTGGTGGAGCCTTGACTCAGTCCACCAGTTGACCCACTCGAACGTCGCGATTTCCACGTCGACCACGTCGGCCCACGAGCAGGTATGAATTAGTTCGTTCTTGTAGGAGCCGTAGACATTCTCAGCCAAAGCATTGTCATAGGAATCACCAACAGTGCCGGTAGACACGAAATTTCATGCTCAGCCAGGCGCTCGTTGTAGATGATGCTCACATATTGTCAGCCGTGTTCTAAATGATAAATCAAGCCCGTTGTTTCCTTTGGCGCACACGATCGCCTGGTCGAGCGCCTGCAGCGACAAGGCCTCGGTGCGCATCAGACAGGCTGTGTGCTCGCGGCCACTGTCACTGCCCTGGCGGCGCAGCACACGCCACATCTACCACACACCGAAGACGCCGTAACTTTCAGCATGAACATTGCGACTATGCCCCACGAGAGCAGCGTCTCGAAGAGCGCGAGAGCTTAAGCCCCGGTCTTTAGACTGGCGGTACCCACGCGAAGTAAAAAAGCCGCCTTCACGGTGGATGTTTAACGTCTGGCAGATAAACTCGACAGAAAAAATACTCCGGGACTCATCGATAAACCGGATCATTTCTTAACGTTTCGGACCTGGTTCCGACGCGAAAAAGCCGAAGCGGCCTTCAACAACTCATTGGCGTCCCGCAGCTGGTGATTCTCTCGACGCAACCGTGCTTTTTCTGCAGCAAGGTCCTCAGGCAACCGTTCAGTAACGCGTCCCTCACGTCGAGCGGGCTTGCGTCCATTGCCTCGCTGCGTGCCACGAAACGCCCAGTTTGGGTGCCACGATCTTGCACGCTTCCTGCGTCGAAATACTCTCCGCCAGAATGCGATCTTCTACCAAGCGGACGATTCGGTCCTTCGCATCCTGATCAAATTTTCTCGGCATGTTCCAAATTTTCCCATCCACTCAAACAGAACAAAACCTGAGACACTTCAAAACGACTCAGCGAGCGAATTATCCGCGCTGGTTCCCACCGCGCCCATCGACTGGGTAACGCCCAAGCGCCTGCATGTTGCCTGGAACTGCGATGAGGTGTAGACGCTTCCGTGATCTGAGTGGAAAATCGAACCATCAAGACCTCCTCGCAGGTGGGAAGCGTTTTCGAGGGCTTCTTCTACCAGTTCGGTACACATGTGATCTGCGATAGCAAACCCAACAAGTTTGCGGGAGAAACAATCAATAGCTCTTGCCAAGTACATGTTCGTTCCGTCCGCGATCGGCAGATACGTAATATCGCCGACAAGCACACGATTCGGAGCGCAGGTGTTGGCGGACATGAAAAGTTGACCAGTGGCGGAAACGGGATTTAGGGGTTTGGGGAGTTTTTATCCGGGGGTAGAAAACAAAGGGGGTCTTCATCCAGTGTTCGATAGAAGTGTCTAGCCGGACATATCTATCGAAAGGATGAAGACCCTTTATGCAGTCTTCCAGAAGAAGCCAGAAAATTCTGGCTCGCTACGCCATTTTAAAAAATGCGCGTGCTGTCGCCGACGAGCTCAACGTCTCGCACAACACGGTTCTACGCGTGGTGCGCGCTCACGCTGACGCACCGCCAGCGCGTGGGCCACGTCCGTCGATTACGGATGCGCACCGTGGATTCATCAAGGAACTGATCACCAACTCGGGCGGAAAGATCCGCGCCGACGTGGTCCACGAGGCTTTGCTGGACCGTGGTTTTGAAGGAAGCCAGCGCACCACGCGTCGCATCGTCGCGACACTCAAACAGGAATACCGCCTCTCGTCATCGCGGCGCGCACACCAGCCTTGGGTAACCGCACCAGGCAAATGGCTCCAGTACGACTTCGGCGACGGCCCAGTAGTCGATGGCAAGAAGACCGTGCTGTTTGTTGCCTGGGTTGCCTACTCGCGATTCCGCGTCGTCTTTGCCCTGCGTAACCGAAAGATGACTACCGTACTCGCTGCCTTAGACCGGTGCTTTCGGGCTATCGGCGGAGTACCCGACTTTGTGCTCACGGATAATGAGAAAACCGTAGTTGTAGGCCGTCACGCAAGCCTGCCGGAGTTCAATCCGACAATGGAATCGTTCATGTCGCACTACCGCGTTAGTATCCAAGTCTGTGCACCGGCAGACCCTGCCACGAAAGGCGGAGTCGAATACGCCGTACGCCTAGCCAAAGACGACATCCTTCCCCGCGATACGAATCTCGTGGACGCCTACGAGACCTTCGGCCAGCTCGAAGCAGCATGCCAGGCATTTATGGACAAGATCAACGCCCGACCACACCGTACAACCGGGCTTGTTCCTGCAGAAGTACTGCGTGAAGTCGAAGCTAAACACCTCGGCCCACTGCCTGTGGACACGCATCCTAGTGTCTTCGGTGAACTGCGGAAAGTGCCGGCGAATACGCCCATGATCACCTACCAGCACGCGGTGTACTCAGTGCCTGAAGAACTCATGGGCCGGCAAGTCTACATCACAGAACAATCCAGCCTGGGGTTGCCCGCAAATCGTGGACACGTAGTGGAGCTACCTAGTGGTTAGGCAGCTATTTCTTTTCTGCTGGTGGTTAGGCTGGTGTGGTTCTCGAAATCGACGGGGCTGACCATCCCGAGTGCGGAGTGCCGGCGCCGACGGTTGTAGACGGCTTCAATCCAGTAGGCAACGGCCTGACGCGCAGCATCGCGGGTTGGCCAGCGCTTCCGGTCGTAGAACTCGGTCTTAAGCGTCGACCAGAACGACTCAGCCATCGCATTATCGAAACACACCCCAGTACGCCCCACAGACTGAGCAACACCTAGGTTGCGGCACACCTCCCAGAGCTGCTCGCTGGTAAATTGTGTTCCCCGGTCGGCGTGAAACACCAGCCCGTCAGGAACGTCACCACGCAGTGTATGTGCCATCCGCAGTGCTCGTTCGACCAGGAATGTATCTTGCACGCTATCCATAGCCCAGCCCAGCACCCTGCGGGAATGACCATCGCGAACTGCGCATAAGTACAACCAACCCTCGCCGGTTCGCAGGTAGGTAATGTCTGACATCCATACTCGATTGAGCTCGCCGGTATCAAACATGCGCTTTACCAGGTCAGGAAGACTCGACTTACGTTTAGATTGAATCGTTGTCGCTGGGACGAAGGCACGCGGTGAAATTCCTTCAATTCCCATCAGGCGCATCCGCTTAGCCACAGTCTTGCGGTTAAGAACAATCTGGTAGCGCTCACCTAGTTCTGCGGTGATTCGCGGGGCACCGTAGACCTCGTTGGAGTCTTTCCAGATCTGATGAATCTTGCGATCAACATCATCGTAAAATGCTGCACGATCATCCTTACCGGATAAGCGTTGCTGCTGCATATGGGCCCATTTGTAGTATCCAGACCGAGATACCTTCAAAAGGCGTGCCATGCGCTTGATACTGAAATTCGCCTTCTCCTGCTGCATTAATTCGAACTTTTCTGATCGCGTTGCTTTGCGGCGAAGAAGGCTGTCGCTTTTGACAAAAACTCGTTATCCATCTTGGCTTCTGCCAGCTCACGACGCAGACGAGCGTTCTCAGCACGAAGATCAGCCTCGCTTAGCCCATCAGAGGATCCTCGGCGTTGACGCTCATTTTTCACCCACCGACCTAAAAGGCCAGGTGCGACACCAATTTCTTTCGCTACATGAGCAATCGGGCGTTCTGACTCGATTACTAGGTTTGCGGCTTCACGCCGGTACTCCGGCGTGTATTTCTGGCGTTGTTGACTCACAATGAACATCCTCTCTTACGGACACAAGATCCGCACTAATCGGGTGTCCACTAAACGAGGGTAACCTCAAGCCCAGACGTCAATGAGGTCGTAATCTACTTCCACGACATCGACGGGGTGGAAGAAGTCGCACGCCATGTCAAAGGAGTCCGCGGCGACAGCCGGATTGACCCGAACCATTTCTCCTTCCAGCGGCCTGAGCCTGGCCACTACAAGGTCAATCCTCGCTCGAAACTAGAAAAAGACTTCCTTGCCATCGGACCCGGTGCCGAAGCGTGGCTGCGCTTCGGGGTTGCCCACCACGCACCGCAAATCAAACACACCATGAGTTTGTTCGTCACGCTGGCCGCTACGCGCGGGAAGTGGTTCGCTGATGACATCGCTCGCGCCGCGATCGACGCGGGCCTTATCACCAGCACCGATATCGAAGCCATGGCAGATAACTACCCAGTCAACGCCCTAGCTACCAAAATCGGCACGGCCTTTAATATCGAGGGCCCAGAACCTGAAACCATCGAACATGCCTCGAACTCCTGGGACGGGTTCTACACACCCACACCACCTGAGACCTCACACCACGAGGCCGACGAGCACGAGGAGGCATGGTTCTAAATGAGCGCACCCAACTACCAGCTTCCCGCAGGGCTTGCCGCACAACTAACCAGGCTTCGAGTACCCGGGCTTAAAAGTGCCGCCATTGACTACCTTCAATCATGTGACAATGACGCTCACCGCCGGCGCCTGGAAGAATTTCTAGGCACCATTGTCGAAGCAGAAGCACTCAGCAGGGCCAAGTCAGCGCTAGTCACCAGGCGTAAAAATGCTGGACTTCCTACCGGGGTAAGTTTCGCCGCGTGGGACCCAGCCAGGTCTACCATCCCAGTAGAACGCCAAGAACACCTCAAAGCCCTAGACTGGGTGGACCGCCACGACAACCTCGTTTTGTGCGGGCCACAAGGCACTGGCAAATCCATGCTCACCGAAGCACTTGCAGTCGAGCTGATTAAACGCGGCAAGAAGGTCAAGTGGCTCACAATGAAGAACCTCGGCCAGCTCATTAACCGGCACGCTGCGGACTTGGACCCGCATAAAGGCTTTTCGAAACTCGCCAAACTGGACTTAGTCATCCTTGACAACGTGGGATACTTCGACGTTACCGTCGCTGAAGCCAACGGATTCCTCGCGCTTATTGAAGCGACCTACCAGCACACCTCGCTGGCGATTACCTCGAACTCGCATCCGTCACGGTTCGCCGACCTCATGCCGCAGGTACGCCCCACACAGATCAACGCCGCCATCGACCGGCTAATGCACCACGCCATCGTCATCCAAACCGAAGGAGAATCCCAGCGCTACATCGACGCCACAACAAAGCGCTAACCCATAGGGCATAGTTCGCATACACACCCCGTCCGGCTAAGACAACCCTTCGAACACGCCCCACCCCCGTCGTGTCCGCCACTGGTCAGTTTCTCATGGCCATAGGCGGACTTTTTCATGTCCGCCTCCGGTCAGTTTTTCATGTCCGCTAACAGCAGGCGGTGAAGTCACGGTTCACCAAGTCTGCGAACACGCGCCGGCCTTTGTCGCGCACGGTGGTCTTGACCCTGCGCTTCTTCTGAAATCCGAACAGGTTCTAGGCCCGCATCAAGCGGGCCACCTTTTTGCGATTGATCCGCTTGGCAGGGGTTGTAGCACCGTCGCGACATGTGGGGTCGTTGAGTTCGGCAGTGATGCGACGAGCACCCCAGACGCCGTTTTCAGCGTCGAAAATGTCCTGGATCTCAGCGGCCGCCAGAGCGTCATCTAAAAGGCGCTGACGACGACGTGGAGCCGAATTCTTCCACCTGTAGTACGAAGACCGGTTAAGGTTTAGAACTTCCATCCGCTTAACCGAGTAGTCGGAGATATGGTCACAGGCGAACTGGAAGTCGTATCACCAGGTCGGCTCTTCCGCAAAATACTTCGCGGCCTTGCGCAGAATTTCACGCTCTTCACGAAGCCGCTTGTTTTCGCGCTTTAACTGGCGAATTCGCTCCGCATCAGCAAGCTTAGCTGCCGGTGAAGAGCCTGCATCCTTAGCGGCAACGTTGGTACCAAACTGCTTGTACCAATATCCCAGGGCCGAGCGATTGATCCCGAGCTCTTCTGCGACCTTGCGCATCGAAGCATCTGGGCTCGCCCCGAACATCGCGACGGCGTCGCGCTTGAACTGTTCCGTGTAAACCTTGACGCGGGCATGCTGGTAGATTACCTTCCTTCCCAGCCATACTGGCTGGAATCCGGGGTGTCTACCTAACGGGGGTCAGATCCGGCTGAAAATCCAGCAACTGCACGAAGTCGTCAACCATTTGAAGCTTCTTTAAACGACCCCGTGCGCATCGGAACTGTCCGGCAAAAGACAGTAATCGCCCACCCGCGCACCCTTATGACTCAGGTGGGGCGAGCCCGACCAGAAACCGCTCTAAGGTAATGAGAGCCCGTTTACGTCACAGTAACCGATTTGTTCAAACCTGTCCTTTATAGATTCCAATCGCTGGGCGCAGCCTTAGCGTAATCCACACCGATGGTCTCGAAATGGACTTTCGCTGCATCAATCTTGGCTTGTTCAGTCGCGCGCAGAAGATGTTCGTTCATCGTGCTCTTCGTTTCACGGACCATATAGAGCTTGTCCCCGCCGTCCTCGTACTTCACGATCGCCCAGTCTGGGTTATATGGTCCGACGGGAGTATCAATCTTGAACTTCGGTGGCAACTTGAGGAACAACTTGACGTCCTTTCGGCTGTCGAGCAGTTCAGCAAATTCGCGTTCGGTCTCCGAATCGAAGACCACGAAGTCGTAGTCGGTCTTCTCCTTGTTCTTGACTTTGTAGAGGTTGTCGAGGAAGTACTGCTTCTCTTCTACTCCATCCCGCTGCAGTTCAGTCAGCGAGTAGATGCTGCCGCCGATCTTCTCATACTGCACACCTTCGGTGACAATCGCGGCCAGTTCAGCTTCAATAACTCTGCGAACCATCTTGATGTAGTCATTCGGGTTGCAGATGAACTCTTCCAAACGACCACTTTGGATCAAAATGTCAATAATCGTGGCCCTAGTCAACGACGTCGCTTCCTGTAGCTCTGCCACGATGTCGGGCAGCTTGTAGCCGCCACGAAGATCAGAAGTACGGCTACTGGTTTCCGCGCCCTTGGTACCACCGCGAGCGATACTGAGCTTGGCCTTCTTGACCTCGATTCGAAGTGGCTGGATTGTCTCAGCCTTTTTGATTTTCTTGACTGAACTCTTGATCAATTCTTCACGGTCAACCGACACGCTATAGGTCGTGCGTTGACTAATCTTCTCCCAGAACTCTTCAAACTCTCGCGAGGTGAAATACAGCTGTTTATTGAGCTTGCGGGTCGTACGGTTGCGCTTAGGTTTGACGTATTGTTCAATATTCGCCCGGCGCAGGATCTCAATAATCACAGACTCCACTGGACTGTATTCTCCCGACAACCCCAGCGAGAATCCATCGGCATCCGGGGTAAACGCCTCAGTGACATAACCATCCTTGCTAAGGAACCCTCGGTCCTTAAGCTGCTCCCAGATTACTTCCGAAGTGAAGTAACCGATGTTATCCGCCCCACCCGACTCTGGATTTGGCAACTTGGCGAAATCCCCTTTGCGGATAAAGCCAATGGCCACACCAGCCTTCTTGTATTCGTTCTGCAGATTAGCGGCGAACTTCTGGTAAGACTCGTTCGCAATGACCGTCAGCTGAGCCACCGCCCGGTCAGCGACTCGCTCACCATCCTGGTTGACCGGCAAACGTAGACCACGCCCAATAGTCTGGCGTCGCTCTGTTTCTGAGCCCATTTCACGCAAGGTACAGATCTGGAAGACGTTCGGGTTATCCCACCCCTCACGCAAAGCCGAGTGTGAGAAGATAAACCGGACCGGTTCATCTTCACTCATTAGTCGAGCCTTGTCTTTCATGATCAGGTCGTAAGAATCATCATCCTTAGCCGTCTCACCCGAAGTGTCACCAAAGACACCCTTTTTAATCTGCGAAAAGTACGCCCGACGCAGCTCAACGGGATCTTGTGGCAACAGCTCTTTGTATTCCGGACGGCGCTCGCGCTCTTCAATGAACAGTTCATCAAACCACTGTGCGAACTTGCCGTTAGCGGTCACATTATCTGAGCCATCACCGAGGTAGCTTGCTACCTTGTCCACGAAGAACAAGCTCAGCACCTTCATCCCGTGCTCGCGCATCAACGACTCTTTGCGGAAATGCTCCCGGATGGTTTCCCGGATCATCTCCCGGTAAACAGCCTCATCGTTGTTGCCAATTGCCTCACCGACATGAAGGATTCCGTGATTGGTCAACTCAACAAAGCCAGGACCGCCAAGATTGATTTCATTGATCCGCCAGTTGTTATTGTAAGCCGGATTGTTGGTTACTTTCTCTAGGTCTTGGCCTTGCTTGACCTTCTTAACCTGACGATCAAATGAGCCATCCTTCTTCCGACACACCAACTCTAGGCTGGCCTGCCAAGGATTACTCTTAACCTCCAGCAACTTGATATATGGCTTAGCATCCCCGCCGTGCTCAGTCGCCTCGGCCACCACAATCTGTTTAACTAGTCCAAGTTCATGCGCATCGACCGGGTCCAAGCGGTAAGTCACGTTACGGGTCTTGCGGTGAGTTGCACTGTAGCGCAGGATAAAAGCAGGATTCATCCCCACCAGCGCCGACTTCGAGAGATCTGACTCCATATTCTGCGGCTCATCCATGATCAGGACCGGACGAGTCGCCTTCAAGAAATCGATCGGCTTGAGCCCATTGAGCTTGTCCCGGTTCTGATTCATGATCAGGTTATTGCCCCGGCCGCGGACAGAACCAATCGTCATGATCATGATCTGGATACTGGTCGAAGTCGCAAAAGACTGCACGTCCTCGGCATTCTTACCACTATAGACCATAAGATCAAACGGTAGGCTCGGATAAAGTTGGCGGAAGTGATCATGCATCAAATCGATGCTGGTCTTCACTCCCTCCCGGATAGCAACGCTTGGAACCAAAACCACGAACTTGGTGAAGTTGTACTTCTGAGCCAGTTCGAAAATAGTGCGCAGGTAAACATACGTCTTTCCGGTACCAGTCTCCATTTCAATATCGAATTGCAGACCATCTTTGAGCACCGAAGCAGGCTCCAATCCATGAGCATTCTGAACGACCTTTAGGTTCTCAAGCACTGTTTCTTCATCAAGCAAGAAGTTATTACCGACCGCACCAACTTCTTGGCTCAAATCCAAATCCAGCGCCTGCGCACCATCAGCTTCCGGCAGCGCACGCATCGACCGGAACGTCGTAAGGAAATCACCCGCGTCATTCGGCTGACCATCAAAAAGGTCCACAACCGAATCGATCGCTGAAAGCTGGTACCCCTGTTTCGCATCAAACTTAAACTTCATAGCCGTCCCTATGCCGTCCAAAGTTCGACGTCGTTAGTCTTACACATCTGCGCCAAGTTAGTTTTCAGCTGGTCGTCCCCCTGGAAGACATCTTCCAAAATGATGAACTGAACCGGCTTGGTATCTATAGCAGCTCGAAGCAACGACAAAGTTGGCTTGGTGTGCTCGTCGAGGTAAGCCAACACCAGTATGTCCTCGACTCCGCCTTCGTCGACACGGACAACCGCCTGGTAACGCAAACCGTCAATCTCTACGTCACGAACCTGTTCGACCAAAGAGTGTCCCTGCTTGATAAGAATC
This sequence comes from Corynebacterium sp. KPL1814, assembly GCF_000478175.1. Taxonomy (GTDB): domain Bacteria; phylum Actinomycetota; class Actinomycetes; order Mycobacteriales; family Mycobacteriaceae; genus Corynebacterium. The sequence goes on along the minus strand of NZ_KI515776.1, from coordinate 188,003 downwards.
TCAGTAAAAAGCGCATCAGCCGAGGCATTATCGTCAGCGCTGCCACGCAGGCTTTCAAGGTGCGCTTCCAGCTGCGTCGCATCCGTATCTGATTCAGTGTGCCACTTAGCGAAGTTGGTGTCTGAAAGCTTGAAAGCCCGGAAACCAACGTCCAGAGCTATTTCACGTTCAGCGATCTCTTCAGCGAAGTCTTGTTTAATCTTCTCTCCAGCCCGACGGATACGCTCGCGGGAAATTTCAGAGATTGTCGAAAATCCGGCCTTGGCTGCTTCTGATTTTTCCGGGGTAGGTTCAGGTAGCTGCACCATTATAAATCGGCGCGAACCATTGTCCTTCTGATTTGCACTCATTACAGCATGTGCTGTTGAGCTTGAACCTGCAAAAAAGTCAAGTACAATGTCATCATCGCGGCTAGACATTTTAAGCATTTCTTCAAGCAAACCAACTGGCTTCGGACTGTCGAAGTAGGTTGAACCATCGAAAAGATTTGCAACCTCTTTTGTGCCTTGAGTGTTAAATGGCGCAAAGTCCCAGAGCGTAGTCCAAGTGGTTCCCGATTTAATATTCTTAAGGAATCGCTTTAGCTTCGGCGCTCCGCGTCCATTCTTTCCGAAGTAAAGCTCATCGTTGCGCTGTAACTCGGTTATCCTATCCCGACTAAATCTCCAGTTCCCATGATTTGCGGGCCAAAATTCCTCGCCGGTCGTCGGATTGGTAATCGGAAAATAGAGACTATCGACATATCGTCCGCCTTTTACGTTGGCAGTCAAATCTCCGGCAACCCAAGGGCCATTTGGGTGATTATCTGGGTTCTTATACCGAGCTAGTTGTTCGGCATCACGGGGACGCAAGTAAACACCCGAGAGGTCCTTTTTACCATATACGAGGACGTAGTCATGTTGCGCTCCTACAGCCCGATCATTTGGAGGGGTATTCCTCTTTTTCCATAGAATTTGTCCGATAAACCTACTTTCACCAAAAACTTCATTGCACAGACCGACGAGCCTGTGCATCTCTTCGTCGTCGATACTTATGAATATGAGACCGTCCTCTCGAAGCAAGTTCCTCGCCAGCTTCAGCCTGGGATACATCATGTTGAGCCAGTTGGAGTGGAAACGCCCCGCGGACTCCGAGTTGGATGAAAGCTTCTTCCCTTCCTCGTTAACTTGCTTCGACCATTCGAGGTAGGTGTCGAGACCTTCCTTGAAATTGTCCGGGTAGACGAAGTCCTTACCGGTGTTGTACGGAGGATCAATGTAGATCATCTTGATCTTTCCGTGGTAGTGCTTCTGGAGCACCTTCAGTACCTCGAGGCTATCCCCCTCAATGAAGACGTTCTTGGTGGTGTCCCAGTCCTTAGAGTTTTCCTTTTCCGGGACCAGGGTTGCCGTGGTTGGGGCCTGTGCAGCCCGCATAGCCCGCTTCTTGCCCGGCCAGAACAGACCGAAGCGCTCGCTGGTATCTGAAACATCGCCCTCAAGGAGTTCCTTGAGCTTCTCAACGTCAATCTTGCCGTCAGCGATGACTTCCGGAGCTAGGTCAGCCAGTTGCTCGGCCAGCTCGGTACGGAACTCTGGGCTACCGCTTGGGACTTGGTTAATCATTTCATCGTGTTCGTTCATTATCTTCTCCTCCATTACCTTTACTTACGCTTTGACCTGCCACCGGATGGTGAACAATTCTTCTTCGTGACGCTTGCCTTGCAAAGACTGCCTAATCAGGATCAGCAGCTCATCGACATTATCTCGGAGCGTTCGCTTCTCCTTTCGATACTTGCTCTCAATCTCATCAATCTCATCGTCTAATCGGCGCGCCTTCTTCTTAAGTCTTAGCTGCTCCATCGGATCTACAGCTTGGTTGGCTCGCTTCCGGATTTCCTTCCGCTTGGTTTCCAGTTCTCCCACAGCCTTTCTCCGCTCCGTATCGAGATCAAGAATCTGGCTCTCCAGCAGTTCTTCCTGCTGGTTGTAGTAGCTCGAGTTACGATGCTGGACTTCCTTCTCCAGCGAGTCCTGCTGCTCACGGATAGCGCCCGCGAACTGCTCCTGGTCAAGATCTGCGCCTAGGTCACGTTGCTCCGCTACTCGCAGATCCATCATCTCCGCAATATCTTCGGGGCTCAGAACGTCTCCAGAATCCGAAGCACCTGCAGCTAGTAGGTAGCTTTCTGAGATGTCGTTTTCGCCTGCCTTCATCATGAAGGTCAAGTCTTTAACCGTGAGACTGCCGGCTTGGCCAACCAGCTGCTTCATCCGCGAGCTCACTCGCTCAGACTGGGAAATGTCAAAAACCAGTTCCCTAGAGGGAGTTTCGGCATTCATTGCCCCGTCGACCACGAATTTCGCCAGATCACTGTGATAGCGGTATTGGCGCGAGTTAGCACTCGGCGAGGACTTGAAGTGGTAACGCCCGGTTGGAATATTTTCCTCGGGTGCAGAATGAAGAACGAAGTTTCGGCCATCACCCTCAAAACACGCACTTGCCTGCAGCCGGTTAATGGTCAAGAGCAACAGCAACTGCTCGAACTTGTTGAGCACCGCGCCGGATTGCTCATCATAAGACTTCAAACGGTCACGCACTGACGGATCAAGGTTGTCGAAAACCTTGGCCTTAGCCGCAGCCATATCCTTACTCACCGCCTCGGCATACTTCGCCTCCAGCTCCTCAAAGGCCCGGTTGATCTCATCAGCCGTACGATAATTGTCGTAGATGTTGGCAATCTCTTGGGCGAAGTCGAAACCGTTCTCAATTCGCCCCAGCACCTCATCACTGGCCCCAAAGAGGCTGTCGAAGATATGAAACTTGTCCTGCAAGAGTTCCAGGATGCGAGACTCAGCAGTGTTGCCCTGGTTGAAGAAGTTAGCAATAACAAAGTCATACTTCTGACCAAACCGGTGAATACGACCAATACGCTGTTCAACCCGCTGCGGGTTCCAGGGCAAGTCGTAATTAATCAACATCGAGCAGAATTGCAGGTTAATACCTTCAGCCGCTGCCTCGGTAGCAATCATGATCTTGCCTTCATCACGGAAATAATCCACCAACGCCTTACGCCGGTCAGCCGAAAGATTACAGGTCACAATATCGCTGCCAGCATTCTTCTCCAGCCATGCCCGGTATATCTCGGTCTGCTCCGGTGAGCTGTTGTTGCCATTAAACAGCACCAACCCATCTCCGTACCCCGAATCCCGCAGCATCCGTGCCAAAAAGTTTTGCGTATCCGTGTACTCGGTGAAGATAATCGCCTTCTCGGGCGCACCAATTTCTCTCAGTCGTTCAAAGCCACGCTCAATTGCTTCAGTAAGCTTAAGCGCCTTTTGGTTAACCTCAATGGATTCCGCCAGTTCGGCATAGTCATTAAGCTCATCGATCTCCTGCTGGATCTGCCGCCGAATCTCCGGATCCGACCAATCCTCCCCCGGCTCCGCCAGATGACCGAAGGACTCCAAGGCTGCTTGTTCTTCATCAAGCAACTCATCTTCAAACTCAAACAATTGCTGGTTTTGATCTGAGTGCCCATTGGCGGCAAGCTCTTCTGCCAGACGCTTGGCAGTGTTCCGCAGCGTAATACCCACCGCGAAGGTCGAAGAACCTAGACGCTTACGCATCACCAGCGACGATAACGCCCGTTGAGAATTGTTAAAGGCATACAGTGTCCCGCGCTGCAGATAGTCGTTAACTAAGTCATATAGCTCGATTTCGTCGTCAGAAGGCAAGAACTCCACGGTCAAAGGATCTCGATTGGTGAAACGGATATACTTCTCTGCTTCGCGACGCAGGGTGCGCTTTGTTAGATGACTCATGCGCTCAGCCAGGTCGTCAGCCATGAACTGTTCGCCATTAGTCTTGACGTAGCGCTCCCGGAAAACATCCAAGGATCGGAAATACTCTGGGTCGAACAGCGAGACCAGACCATAGACTTCCTCCAGTCGGTTCTGGAGAGGCGTCGCGGTCAACATGACTATTTTGCTAGCACCATCCATAACTTTGCCGACCGACGAAGCCACCTTGGATTTGGCTGGTCCCTTGTAGAAATTCCGCAGACGGTGGGCTTCGTCGGCAACCACCAAATCCCAAGGGCGCAACAAATCAGCCTCATGTTGGCGCACAAATTCATATGACGCGATAAGGACCTGTTGACCTCCATGACCAGCTAGCAATTGCTTTCTATTTTTCGAGTGCAGCAACTCGGAGGCGATGCAGAACTTCTCGTACAGCTCCTGTTTCCACTGCTGTCTAAGACTAGCTGGCGCAATAATTAAGATACGGCGTTTACGTTCAGCCCAGTACTGAGTAATGACAATGCCCGCCTCGATAGTCTTACCCAGGCCAACTTCGTCAGCGAGGATGACCCCTCTCGTCGCATTGCCTTTTAGCGCGAACAGCGCGGCATCAATTTGGTGCGGCTTCGACTCAACTTGCGCGTCAAACAACAGTCCAGCGAGTTTACCGACATGGTCATTGGCATAGCTACGTTCAAGCTCGTGCGCAAAATACTTCGCCTGATAGCTACTGAGATGGGAACCAAATTCCACTCTCGACATGTCATGTAAGTTCGCGGTCGCTCCTCGCTGTGCAGAGCCCTCCATTGAATCCTCTCAAAACCAGATGGCGCTAAATTTCAACGTGGTGATTATATCGAGAGGAAGACGCCGGGAAACCCTAAATGAGTGCATTTTGCACTCGTAAACAAGAACACAGCTGGCTCGCGACACCAACTACGGGCCTGAATGAGTCGAACGGAGACATGGGGACGGTCTGGAACGAAGCTTCTGGACCTGACCCCTTTTTGGTGGACACCTGATATCCAGCCCAGTCGGGCTGGCAAGATTGGTAATCTACCATCATGTCCAGGTACTGCGAACAGTTCAGACGCGATGCTGTGGCTGTCCATGAGAACAATGAGGACCTCTCGCTGAACGCAGCATCAGCACAGCTCGGTATCAACCGTGAGGTTACCCTCGTTTAGTGGACACCCTATTTGTGCGGATTTTGTGTCCGTAGGAGAGGATGTTCATTGTGAGTCAACAGCGCAAGAAGTACACGCCGGAGTACCGGCGTGAAGCCGCGAACCTGGTAATCGAGTCGCAGCGCCCGATCGCTCATGTGGCTAAGGAGATTGGCGTCGCACCAGGCCTTTTAGGCCGGTGGGTCAAACTTGAGCGTGAACGCCGAGGAGCATCAGATGGGATGAGTGAGGCTGATCTTCGTGCTGAGAACGCTCGTCTGCGTCGTGAGCTGGCAGAAGCCAAGATGGATAACGAGTTTTTGTCAAAAGCGACAGCCTTCTTCGCCGCAAAGCAACGCGATCAGAAAAGTTCGAATTAATGCAGCAGGAGAAGGCGAATTTCAGTATCAAGCGCATGGCACGCTTGTTGAAGGTGTCTCGGTCTGGATACTACAAATGGGCCCATACACAGCAGAAACGACTATCCGGCGAAGATAATCGTGCAGCATTTTACAATGATGTTGACCGCAAGATTCACCAGATTTGGAAAAACTCCGATGAGGTTTATGGTGCTCCGCGGATCACCGCAGAACTTGCCGAGCGCTACCACATTGCGCTTAACCGTAAGACTGTGGCTAAACGGATGCGTATGGTGGGCATTGAAGGGATTTCACCGCGGGCCTTTGTTCCAGTGACAACGGTCCAAACTAAGCGTAAGTCGAGTCTTCCTGACCTAGTCAAGCGCATGTTTGATACTGGTGAGCTCAACCGAGTATGGATGTCAGATATTACCTACCTGCGCACTGCTGAAGGATGGTTGTACTTGTGCGCGGTCCGCGATGGCCATTCCCGCAGAGTACTGGGATGGGCTATGGATAGCGTTCAAGATACATACCTGGTCCAACGGGCCCTGCGGATGGCGCATGCACTACGCGGTGGCGTTCCTGATGGGCTGGTGTTTCACGCTGACCGCGGAACCCAATTCACCAGCGAAAAACTCTGGGAAGTTTGCCGCAACCTGGGCATTGCTCAGTCCGTAGGGCGTACTGGCGTGTGCTTCGATAACGCGATGGCCGAGTCGTTCTGGTCGACGCTTAAAACCGAATTCTACGACCGTAAGCGCTGGGCGACCCGGAATGCCGCCCGCAAGGCCGTTGCCTACTGGATTGAAGTGGTCTACAACCGTCGGCGCCGGCACTCCGCACTCGGGATGGTCAGCCCCGTCGACTTTGAGAACCGCATTGGTCTAACCACCAGCAGAAAAGAAATAGTTGCCTAACCACTAGGTAGCTCCACTACGTGTCCACGATTTGCGGGCAACCCCAGGCGCTCCAATTTCTGCGATGACTTTGTCATCAAGCAACTTCTTAATCTTGACAAAATCGGCTGCGCCGTTGCTCAGACGCCCAGGAATATGCGCAGGCGAAATGATATGAATCAAATACAGCATTTCCCTTACATATCGTCGAAAATCTGGCTCTGAAAGAGTCGGAAGCAGCATAAAATCAAAGTTGCGAAGCTGAAATTCCGAATGAGAATCCGGATTTAGAAAATTTCTTCCAGCATAATGATCTAAGAACTGAACATATTGTTCGCCACATGAAGCGAAATAACTACGCACTGCCGGTGATGCTGCCGCCGTGGTCAACCGCTCGCCCAAATGAAAAGTAGTAAAAGCTTCCCAGACTCGGCGGACTTCGTTGGAAGTGGGCAGCACAATGGAGTTTTCGCCACCGATTGTTGCATCAAACATTCCTCGCAACGACTTCTTATACTGATCTATTCTGTCAAAAGAAACGCGCTTTAATGTTCCTTCTTCTAGATTCCAGCTCAATACTCGATCGTTCACAATATCTGCGAAGCATTGTGACAGATCATTAGCAACCGCGATGTCATGCGTAAGAACCAATAGTTTGGCTTCACTCATCTTCTCGAACATCTTAGAACCAATCTGACGAATCAATGACAACGCGCCATACTTATTCTTGGAATCGAAGCTCGAAATAGGATCATCGAGCACATATAAGGAGTTTTGTTTCAGATTATCGCCAAATCGCTTATGCCGCGCAGTGCCGACGAAGAAGTAACATAACGCGAGCAGATTTTGCTCACCAGTAGAGAGATTTCCGGGTTGGAGTTCTCGTGCGCGATTTGACACCACATACCCTCCACCAATAGCAGACTCCAGTTTAATGGTGTCCTTTCCAAAAGCCAGCTGCAGAAGCGTATTGATCTCTGTTGCTGCGTCTTCCGTATTGCTCAGCTTATGACGAAGCGCAACTAGACTTTCAGCCAGCTCATTCGTCTTACATTTTTCCGAAGTGTAAGTCTTATATGCAGCTTCTCGGTCTTTAACAGCTTTCTCATAGGCAATAATTTCAGCAGCAGCCTCAGCTCGCGCAATCTGCGTATTAAGCTCGGCAGCTTCTGCATGAAGCTTAGCAATGTTGTTGAACTGCTTATTATGTCGTTCCACAAGCAGCCCCACAGTTTCCAGAGCTTCATTTCTCTTTTTCCATGCATCGGTGTATTCCAACTCACTGATCGAAAACACGGAGGCAGGGTTGTCGATTTTCGCATCAATCGCTTCATTTATGAGCCGTAACTGGTCCTGGTACTGTTCGTGAGCAGCAGTCGCGGACTCCAGCTGTTCGACACCCGCAGAGGCGATTTCGGGAAGCACTAGACTTTCAAGCTTTTCCTCAACTTTGAGACTCTTCAGCTTCTCAATCGACTTTTGTTGATCGATTCGCTCGACTTGGGCCATCAATGAGGTCGCTAAATGTTGGCGAAAGTCGGAGGAAATATCTTGGAAGCAGTGTGGGCAATATTCTGCGCTAGCCTCAACCAATTCTTCAAAGCGCGCAATTAGGGTTTGCTTTCCCAAACTTGCTTCAAAAACCTTGGCGTCAAGTGCTCCTGCATCGGAATCAAGCTCAGGAGCCGTGATTTCTGATGCTATATTTTCGATCTGTTTTATGTTGATCTGCGGAGGTGCCTGAGGCACTACCCATGAAATTCGCTCAGAGGAATACAGTCTGTCTAGCTGCTCTACGAGGTCGGAAAATTCAACCTCCAACTCCCCTTGAGTTTTACCTTCAGCTTTATCTTTCCCAATTATTTTTTTAATAACTTTCGAACGCAGCTGCGTCGATTTATTGTCCAGTGCGATTAGTGATGTTCGCCCTTGCCAGGACTTCTTTGGTTCCTCGCCTTGGCTTGCTTGAAGTACTTTCTTCAGTGCTTTATACGCCGCATCGCATTCCTTTTCCTTCGAATTCAAGCTCTCTTCGGCAATCACTTCCGCTTGCCGCGCACGAGCCAAAGCTGCTTCCGCTTCATCGATTTCATCTTGCAGGTTTGCCTGCGGACCTAGGAGGATGATCGGCTCAAGCTGTTCAGTGTCTCTAAACCGGAAATTTCTCTGAATGAAAGCGTCATCGAATACGTAAACGTTCTCTGGTGATTCAATGGCCAATTGACTTCCGTTTAGATCGCTAAACGTAACGTCTGCTCCTGGAGTTGTTAATTTTCTAGCGATTGTTGACTTTCCGCTCCCGTTTTCTGCATAAACAATCGCAGCCCCAGATTTGAACGTTGTTTTCTTCTTGTTCTTATCTTCTCGTGTGAATAGTGGAAGAAGGACTCGTTTTTCTGGAGCATAATCAAACGACAACGTCAAAGACGACAATTTTGTACAGTCGATTATTGTTTGGTTTACCTCGGCCATGGCAGTACTCCGTCCTACGCTACAAACACTACTCATTGAATATAGTTAATTGGCGAGTCGATGTCTCACATTTTCGTATGAAGGTCGCCAACAAGGCGCTCACCAAAACCGTCTGGTACCTCGTCCTAAAGAAGACTCGGCCAGAAAATCACCAAGCAAGCCGTAGGCTCCGCCGCCACCAAAATCGTCCCCGTCCTCGGCGGCGTCGTCGCCGGCACGCTTACCTATGCCACTTTCCGCCCCAAGGGCCAACCACTTCGTCAACGCCGTCAACGACACCTTCAAGCTCGAAGACGACCCCAAGAACGAACTCAACCCCGAATTCCTCAAAGAACTCCAGGAACAGGAAAAACGTGAGGTTACCCACACATCGTGGATACGTAGCGACACTTCTTCCCTGTGAGACAGCTGCTTCTCTTTCATAAGTGCGGCAGGCTATATAGAAATCCCCTCCAGCATGTTCGTTCACACGCTGGAGGGGATTCGCAGTAGTTAAGTCGCGTTAGCGATACAGGCTACTTAATGTAGCTCTGCATACCCGGCTCAAGCTCAGTTGCGCCGGAAGGTACGGACTTAATCTCAGCACGCTGAGCGTCGGCAGGCAGTGCACTGCCGACCTCTCCAGGTTCTTGACCCGCAGCATCGCCGCTGCCGTTGTTATGGCCGGAGTTTTCATCCTCAGGAGCATCCTGGTTATTAGGCTGGTGGCCCTTGCCACCATGGCTACCATTCGGATTTTCCTCTTGGTGGCCGACCTCATCGAAGTGGTCCTTGATGATCTTGCCCAGGCCAATGCCCGGAATCAGGATGAGCCACCATGAGGTCTTGCCGCCATCCTTCTTAGAGGTGACAGTCTGATCCTTATCATTGATGTCCTTGTGGTCAGCGATGTGGTTCGGATTCTCCGACGTGACATCCGGAGTGTCCTCACCCTTGTCGTTGACCTCAACAGAAGTCAGCTCTTCGAAGGCAACCGCAGCCTGGACAGGCTCCTTCACATCATTGTTCACGGTGATGATGACAGGCTTCATGCCATTGGACTTCTTAGGGGCGAAGGTAGCTTCACCGGTACCCAGAACGGTTTTACCGTCCTTCTTGCTAATCAGCTCAGCCTTCAGGGTGTATTCCTTACCCGGAATCAGACCCTCATAGGTGACCTCATCGACAATCTTGGCACCAGCAACAACCTCATGAGACCCCTCTTTGAAGTCAGCGTTGGTAGAGATATTCGGAGTGCCCCTCTCCTCGCTGCTACTAGTCTCGTCCTTCAGGGTAGTTGTCACGCAATCCGACGGCTTAGCAGAAGTAGTCGGCTCATCTGTCTCAGAAGCCTCGGAAGATGTGGTCTCTACAGGCTCAGACTCAGACTCAGACGGTTCAACCGACTCAGAAGGCTCTACGCTCTCAGAGTCGCCCGGCTCCTCAGACTCACAAACTTCGCTGGTCTTCGTGGTAGAAGACTGCGCGGTAGTGCTCTTGCCACCGTCAGGATTACCCGGGGTCTCACCAGGCTCTTCTTTCGAAGTCACAATCTGCGCGGCATCATTGGGATCCTTGTGATCCGCAATGTGGTTCGGCTTCTCCGGAGTAGTACCCGGAGTCTCAGCACCATCAGCATTGACCTCAACAGAAGTCAACTCCTCAAAGGCAACCGCAGCAGCAACCGGCTGCGCAGCATGTTCAACCGTGATATCAACCGTGGTCTCACCCTTAGAAGAATCCGCCTCAAAATCAGCAGAACCGGTACCCAGCTCAGTATTACCGCCCTTAGACATCAACTTCGCATCCAAGTGGTACTTCTTACCATCAACCAGACCCTCATATTTCACAGTGTCGGTAACAACCGCACCATTGACAACACGAGACGAACCCTCAGCAAACTTAGCCTCAGTCTTAATCGACGGATTAAAAGTGGACGGGTTAGAGCCGTTTCCGCCATTGTCATCAGGTAGACCCGGCTGATCCACTGGCATCACACTCTGAGCGTCTTTATAGTCGCTACCACTGGGATGGACGACGGTGATGAACGCGTCTTGTGGCTGCTTTGGGATCGACACCGATGGGTCTCTCACAAGTTTTTGAGCGTCAACATATCTAATCTGTCATATGTATTGTCCACTTCCCACAGGTTGCCCGGACCCCGGTGCTGTGAATTCATCATTGGCAAGGCCGAGTCATATCTCCGTTTCCTCTTTATTTAGTGTGTGGTGCTCGATGGACCGCCCTCTGCCTGCGGCGGCCAGACACCGGTCACACACAGCGAAATAACAGAGTGTTTATGAGCCGATACCAATACTTTTTACTGGCTAAGGAGATGCCGTATCGACCGCACACCATAAACACCGGAATCTGCGTAGTTGACCAGGCGACTATGTTCCAGGGGGTTTCCTCCTACCAAGAGCGCGGAAACTATCCCCGCGAAAGTATTTAAGGAATTTTTCCTTTGCAGCAGGCTTTCTGTGGCTAGTGCCAGGGTACGGATTAGGAGGTTTCCCGGTTTCGGTTCTGCGCCGTGGCATGTGGGCAGCATTGAATGCTTGCCTGCCCGCGACGCCACCAGGCGGATACGGTTCCTTTCATCCTGATCACGCTTGATGGGCATACTCCCAATGGCCCAACCACTTAGAAAAACTAGGGGCACCTCACCCTCTACAATGACACCCATGGATACACAGGGGCGGCAGGACTTGGAACGCTACGGCTCATGGGAGCGGATGACCGGTGAGAAGTGGTTCTTGCCGAGCATGCCGGAGGCGAAGAAGGAGCACCAGCGCACTTTTCACTTGGTAAAGCAGCTCAACGAGCTGCACAATACGCACCAAGAGCGTGCCGAAGGCATCTTGCGCGAGATACTGCCGGAAGATTCCGCGGTGCCGGGCCTGCATGTGCCGTTGAACCTGGAGTATGGCTGCAATCTAGTATGTGGCGAGCGCGTCTTCATTAACTTTGGCGCTACCATTTTGGCCCAGGCCCAGGTGATGCTCGGTGATGGCGTCATGGTGGGCCCCAATTGCTCCCTGATTACGGTGGGGCATCCGGTAAACGATCATGAAATGCGCGCTGGTGGGTGGGAGATAGCCAAGCCCATCACCATCGGTGACAACACCTGGCTCGGTGCCAATGTCACTGTGCTGCCGGGCATCACCATTGGAAAAAACTGCGTCTTAGGCGCAGGCACGCTTATTACCACCGATATCCCGGATAATTCGCTGGTCCTGGGCACGCCCGGCCGCGTGGTACGCACGCTGGACGGCGATGAGGATTCGTGGGAGCGCAAGGATTTGGACGGCCCCGTGGAAGGTTTTGGGGCCGCCAACTAAATGTTCGATCTCGCCAGCATCGGCGCGGGCCTGCCCGTAGCCGAGACCATCGATTCGCTGCCTAGCACCGGAAACGTCGTCATTCAGGCACCGCCCGGCACGGGTAAAACCACGCTCGTGCCACCGGCACTGGCCAATCACGCTGCGGGGCGCGGCAAGGTCATCGTCACCGCCCCGCGCCGCGTGGCCGTGCGCGCGGCCGCCCAGCGCTTGAGCACCCTCAGCGGCACCCCGGAGAAGGTCGGTTTCGCCATCCGCGGTGAATCCCGCACGGGCAGCGAGGTCGAATTCGTCACTCCGGGAGTGCTGCTGCGCCGCCTGTTAAAGGATCCGGAGCTCGAGGGCGTGGCCGCCGTGGCCATCGATGAGGTCCATGAGCGCCAGCTGGATACGGATCTGGTGCTCGGCATGTGCCTGGAACTGGCCGAGCTGCGCGAGGACTTCCGCGTCATCGCCATGTCCGCCACGGTAGACGCGCAGCGCTTTTCCCAGCTCATGGGCGCGCCCGTTCACACCACCGAGGCGGTGACCTATCCCCTGGATATCCAGTACGCGCCGCAGCCGGGGCGCGCGGCGGGGTCGCGGGAGTTTTATGGGGGCATCGCCAAGCAGGCGGCCCGCCAACACGAATCCACGCTGGTTTTCGTGCCCGGCGTGCGGGAGGTGAATCTGGTGTGCGAGGAGCTGCGGGGCCATAATGTTTTCCCGCTGCACGGCAAGCAGACCACCGCGGAGCAAGATGCCGCGCTCTATACCGATGAGCAGCGCATTGTGGTGGCCACATCCATCGCGGAGTCCTCGCTGACGGTGCCTGGCGTGCGCGTGGTGGTGGATGCGGGCCTGGCCCGCATTCCCCGGCGCGATGCGCAGCGCGGCATGTCGGGTTTGGTGACGGTGTCCACCTCGAAGTCGAGTGCAGACCAGCGTGCGGGCCGTGCTGGACGTGAGGGTCCCGGTACGGTCATTCGTTGCTATTCCCAGGACGATTACCAGCACTTTTCCCCGCATACCACCCCGGAGATCCTGTCTGCAGATCTCACCCAGGCCGCTTTGTTCCTGGACTGTTGGGGCGCGGGCCCAGATTTCCCGCTGCTTGACTTGCCTCCCGAACCGGCCCTTGCCGCGGCGCATTCAACGCTCAAGCGCATCGGCGCGACACAGGAGCTTGCCCTGCTGCCCACCGATCCCCGCCTCGGCGCTTCCCTGCTCCGGCACGGCAGGCAGGCGGCACCGACCATCGCCGCGCTTGCCGATGCCCCCACCAACACCACCGATCTCACCCGTCGCCCCGCACCGCAGAAGGAAGTCAAGCGCCTGTCCCGCCTGGTGGAGGATCTCGGCCCCGCAGACCCCGGCGAGGTCGTCGCCACCGCCTATCCCGAGCAGGTGGCCAAGCGCGTGGGTGAAGACTACCTGCTGGCCAGCGGCACCCGCGCACGGCTGCTGGATAACTCCGGGCTGGCCGGCTCGCCGTGGCTCGCCATCGCGGAGGTCACCCTCTCCAATGCCGGAAACCCCATCATCCGCACCGCCGCGCGCATCGCAGAATCCGCCGCGTTAGATGCCATCGGCGTGACCGAAGAAAACCGCGCCTTCCTGCGTGGGGGCCGCGTGCGCGGGGTCAAGGTCCGGGCGGCCGGAGCGATTGTGCTGTCCGAGACCCCGGTTAGGATCACCGGCGATGCCGCCGCGCAGGCCCTAGCCGCCGGAATCCGCGAAGAGGGACTCGGCCTATTTACCTTCAGCGAGAAGGCCCAGAGCTTGAAAGATAGGCTCCGCCACCTGCGCGCGCACTACGGTGATCCGTGGCCGGATGTCGATGCCGCCGATCCCGCCGAGTGGCTCGGGCCCGAGCTGCACCAGATTGCCGAGGGAACCCCCACCGCCAAGATAGACATGTACCCCGCCTTGCAGCGCCTGCTCCCCTGGCCGGAAGCCACCCGCCTGGATGAGCTCGCACCTCAGCGCCTCCCAGTGCCCTCCGGCCGCAATGCCAAAATCGATTGGTCGGGCGAGCGCCCCGTGGTCCACATCAAGTTGCAGGAGTGCTTCGGCCTGGCCGAATCTCCGGAGTACTGCGGCAACCGCGTGCAATTTCACTTGCTCTCCCCCGCCGGCCACCCGCTGGCGGTCACCGATGACCTCGCGAGCTTCTGGTCCGGCCCCTACACCGGGGTGCGCGCCGATATGCGCGGGCGCTACCCCAAGCACCCGTGGCCCGAGGATCCGTGGAATGCTATCGCCACCGCGCGGACCAAGAACCGGATGTAGCCTAACCCCACTGCTGCCAGGATAAATAGCAGCTCATGACCACGACCAAGGTAAGCAGGGCGTAGCGGATAAACTTCGTCCCGCCGCTGAGCACAGTCCGCGCGCCCACCTGCGCGCCGAGGATGTTGGCGGCGGCCAACGCGATGCCAAGGGTCCACCACACGTGGCCGCCAAGGATAAAGGTCACCAGCGCGCCAAGGTTCGTGGCGGTATTGACCACCTTGGCCATCGCCGCGGATTTCAAGAAGTTCTGGGAGAAGATAAAGGTAAAGGCCATGATCAGGAACATGCCGGTGCCCGGGCCAAAGATGCCGTCATAAAAGGAGATGGCCGCTACCGCCGCAAGCCCCGCCCAGGTGCGCCATCCGCCGCGGATCCCGGGCGACTCGGTGGTGCCGAAGCTCGGCTTAAAGGTCACGAAGACGCCCACCACCACTAACAGCACGATAATGAGCGGGCGCATGATGTCGCTATTTAGATTCGCCGCCACACTCGCGCCCAGCCCGGCGCACACGAGGGCGATGAGGGCGTAGCGAACGAGCTCTCCTGCCGGCGGGCCCACCCTGCGCACCAAGGTCACGGCCGCCGATGCCGTGCCGGATACCGCCGCGAGCTTGTTGGTGGCCAGCGCCGTTGCCGGTGCCAGCCCCGGCACGACGGCAAGCAATAGCGGAATAAGCACGAGGCCTCCCCCGCCAATGACCGCGTCGATCCAGCCTGCCCCCGCCGCTCCCATAAGGAGCACCGCCCACTGCGCCACGTCGATATCCATGAGGAGATCATAAACCCCGCGGCGGGGAGGTCTAGACTCGATCGAGGACGAGCAGAAGATGGGAGAACGCGTGGCTAAACGGCACTGGGGAATAAGCGTAGACACCCACACCATCCTGCGGTGGGGCATCGTGGTCCCCGTCTCCATCCTCTTGGGCTGGCTTTTTAGCATGTGGCACGTGCCGGCCGCGTGGATTTTGGCCGCGATCATTGCCTCCGGCGCCATGGCGCTTATCACCGGCGAAGACCTCAAGGTCAACCGCAAATTTTATGGGCTATCGCGCGGATTCATCGGCATCATGGCCGCGCTGCCGCTAACGGTGGTCCCCTTTGGCCAATTGGTGGGATACCTGCCGGCGGCCATAACCATGTCCTTTGTCACCATCGCGCTGGGCATCTTCTGCGGCGTCATGCTGCACCGCCAGCAGCCACGGGACGTCTCCTCCGAAACCGGCATCCTGTCCATGCTTCCCGGGGGTGCCTCGCTCATGCCCGCGCTTGCCGATGAACTCGGTGCCGACTACCGCTACGTCGCGCTCACCCAATACCTGCGGTTATTGATCGTCTCCGTATCCCTTCCCGCCGTCGTGACCTTCCTCGATACGCCTGCCGGAAGGGGCGGTGACTTAAGGCTCGAGGCGGAAACCACCTGGTGGATCATCGCGTTGGTGCTCGTTATCGCGCTGGTCGGTGAAAGCCTTGGCAAATTCCTGCACCTGCCCGCCGCAGCGGTGCTCGGCCCGCTGATCTTGACCGTGCTGGCCTCATTCTTCCTGCCGGAGGGGCATACGCTGGAGCCGATCTATGCCTTTAAGGTTATTGCCTTTTTGGCCATCGGGTGGGTCTGCGGCGGCGGGCTTTCTCTCCCCTCGCTCAAGGCCTTTGCCAAGCAACTTCCCGCGACGATTCTTTCCATCGCGGCGGTCCTCGGCCTGTGCGCGGCCACCGCGTGGCCATTGATGCATTGGCTGAATATCAGCTACTTCGAGGCCTACCTAGCCACCAGCCCCGGCGCGCTAGAGACGGTGCTCGCGCTCTCTGCGGAAGGTGGGGCTGGCCCCGTGGTTATCGCGGTGCAGCTTACCCGCCTCATCGCCGTGCTGGTCATTGCGGGGTACCTGCCGCAGCTCATCAGGGCCGTCAGCAAGTTTTCCACACGGCGCTAGCGTGCGCGGCTAGCCTGCGCGCTTAGTTATTGAGCACGGCCTCGCGCAGCACCGACATCGGCACCGAGCCAAGAGCAAGGGCCTCGGAGTGGAATTCGCGGGCGCTCATACCCTGCTCCTCGGCGGCGGCGCGGGTTTCTTGCCACAGGCGCTGACCCAGGGCATAGGACGGCGCCTGACCCGGCCAACCCAGGTAGCGGTTGACCTCAAAGTTGAGGTTCGCATCATCCATGGCGGTGTTTTCGCGCATGTAGGTCTTCACGTGGGCCTTATCCCATACGCCGGATACGGTGCAGTCCGGCAGCTTCTTGCCCAGGTGCAATCCGATATCCACCACGACGCGGGCCGCGCGCAGGCGCTGGGCATCGAGCAGCCCCATCCGCACGCCAGGATCGTCCATGTAGCCCAGCTCGGCCATGAGCTGCTCAGCGTACAAGGCCCAGCCCTCGCCGTGGCCAGAGTTCCAGGTCACCGCGCGGCGCCACAGGTTCAAATCCTCTTGCACCAGGGCAGAGCCTAGCTGCAGATGGTGGCCCGGTACACCCTCATGGTGCACGGTGGTCAGCTCCTGCCAGGTGTGGAAGGTATCTTGTCCCTCCGGCACCGACCACCACATGCGTCCGGGACGCGAAAAGTCATCGCTGGGAGGGGTGTAGAAGATGCCACCGGTGCCCGCTGGGTCGATGCGGCACTCGATCTCTTCGACTTCTTCCGGAATGTCGAATTCCTTGCCATTGAGCTCGGCGATGACCGCATCGGCCTTGCTCTGCATCCACTCCACCAAGGCATCGGTACCGCGCAGGGTATAACGCTCCTCGTGGTTCAGCTTGCGCATGGCAGAGCGCACCGAGCATTCCGAGCCATAAAGATCGTGCGCAATCTTTTCCTGCTCCCCGCGCAGGTAGCGCACCTGGTCAAGGCCCCATTCATAGGCCTCATCCAAGTCCACGGAATCGCCGACGAAAAGCTTGGAAAAACGCTCGTAGCGTTCGCGGCCCACCGCGTCCTTATTGGAGGACTGCGGCTGCAGGTCATTAGACAACCAATCCGAGAACTCGCCAAAGGCCTCCTTGGCCTTCTTCACCTCGGCGGAGTCGGGGTCGAGGCCGAGGCCCTCGAGCATAGAGTCGGCATCGGCAAGCCGCTCGCACTGCACAATGACCTCAGAGATCTGGCGGTGCGGTGCCACCATGCCGTGGGAGGCCGCTTCCTTCAGGGAATCGCGGTAGCCATCAAGGGAGCTTTTGACCTTGGACAGGCGGGAGCGAATGGCCTCGCGATCCTCCTCGGTATCCTGCGGCATAAGCAACAGCGAATCCCGGATGGTCTGGACGGGCGAGGCAATATTATTAAGGCTGCGAATATCCTCGCCGTGATGGTGCAAATCCAGATCTAAACAGAGCCGATCCCGCAAGACGGCTGCGGTGACGTAATCCACGTCATCGAAGTCATCCTCATCATCGGATTCATCGGTGGTGTCATCCAAGGCATCTAGATCCGCAACCATGTCGCGGGTGCGATCAGCGACCGCCTCAAAATAGTCAGGGGAAAAATCCTGCAATTCGCCTTCAAAACCGTCAATTCCCCACGCGGTTGCATCTGTTGGGGATAGCTCGGCTAGGTCGTGAACGAAGTTATCGCACGAAGCGTCCAGTAGAGAGGGCTGGCGCTTAGCGGTCTGCTCAGAACTCATAAGAGGGAAGTCTAACCCTTTATCTTGTTGATAAGCCACCCAGGCTCACCCAAATGTTGCAAACTTGTTAGCTAATCGTTGTTCCACTTCGTGCCCGGGTAGTGCCACTGGGCAAAACCATCCAGCACGGCCGCGGGATTTTCTTCTATGACCAGCGATTTTACAAAGCGGGGCAGGATGAAGCCCGCCTCAGCCATGGCGGCATACATGTCATAAAAGGGCTGCCAAAAACCTTCCACGTCAACCAAGCCAACGGGCCCACGAATGCTGCCCAGCTGTTGTTGGGTCAGTACCTCTGTCACTTCCTCCAACGTGCCCACGCCGCCGGGCAAACAGATAAAGGCATCCGCCAGCTGCTCCATCCGGGTTTTCCGCTCGGCCATAGAATCCACGACCTCGAGGCGGGTCAAGCCTGGGTGGGAGATCTCTAAATCCACCAGGGATTGCGGCATGACGCCAGTGACGGTGCCGCCGGCCTTCAAGCAGGAGTTGGCAACCTCACGCATGAGGCCGATATTTCCGCCGCCATAGACCAAGTTCAGCCCGCGACGGGCAAGCTCGCCGCCCAAGTGTTGTGCCGCTGCGCTATAGGCGGGCGAATTGCCCACGGCGGAGCCGCAATAAACCGCTACTGATTTCATGCGCCCCAGCATAGGGAATTTTTGGCCTACCTCCACCTTTAGACCATTCGGTACATACACCTATGAATAGATTAGACAAAGCAGTCTGTGACACATATACTTTCTTTCATGATCAAACCTGGCCCCGTGTTCACGCGCCCCCGTACACCGGCTGCTAAGTGCCTTCACCTGGTGCGCCTGAACCCGATCATTACCCGTAGTGAGCTGGTAGAAGCCACCGGACTCTCCCAGCCCACCATTACCCGCGCTACCACCGCGCTCCTCAACGCAGGACTCATCCAAGAGCGCACCGACCTCACCCAATCCCAGGGCCGGGGCCGCCCTACCGTTCCTCTCGAGGCCGCGGATAATAACTGGGTACTCGGCGGCATCGCCGTCGGCACCTCCGAGACCTATATCGGCCTCTATGACATCAAGGGCCGCACCGTTTCGGAAGAAGAAATCGCCACTCCTGTCGCCCGCCTGACGGAGGAAGACTTTCTTGAACACATCATGGCCGGCATCAACCGCATGATGACGGGCCTGGATCGCCGCCTCGTGGCCTTAGGAATTACCACCTCGGGCACCGTGGATGAACAGGGCCTAGTCACCGCGGACAACCTGGGCTGGCACGGCGTGGATATCGCGGCGCGCCTGCGCTTCCAATTTAGCGTCCCCGTGGTGGTTACCTCCGCCATTTCCGCCATTTTGGGCTCGGAGACGCAGGCCGCCGAGATTGGTACGAACGAGCGCGTGCTCCTGCTCTTCGCGGATGATTCTTTAGGATCGGCGCTATCCGCCGATGACGAGGTAAATTCCATCATCCCACTGCCACAAACCCGCTCTGACCTACTGGGGCACGGCGCTTCCGAACACCTCTTGGCCACCCAGTCCATCCTGGAGGCCGTGCGCCGGCACGGCATCGAAGTCAACACCCTGCCCGAGGTCGCGACCATCGCCGAATCCAATTCAGCCGTGCGCGCCATTTTGGATGAGCGCGCCCGCCAGCTGGGCCACATTACGGCGGAGATGGTCCGCGAATGCTCGCCGAAGACCGTGGTCATTGCCGGCGGGGCCTTTACCGGCGATTCCCGCGCGCCCCAGCTTTTTGCCTCCACCGTCCGCGATTCCACCTCGGAAGATCTGGAACTGCGCATGATCCCAAGCCACAAAGAAATCGTGCGCGCCGTCGCCCGTACCGTGGCTACCGATCAGCTATTGCGCGAACCATTGGAGCTGGGCCGCTCACTCCAGACCGCGTAAAACCTCGCGCGCGGAGTCGATCCCGGTAAACAGGTGGGCTTGCAACCCGCAATAAGTGGCGCCCTCGATGTAGTCGATGCGGTCATCGAAAAAATGCGTGTCCTTGGGCTGCGCCGCTAGCGCGTCTACCGCCACTCGGTAGGCCTCTGGGTGCGGCTTGGCCACCCCGATATCGCAGCTCAACGTTACCGCCGCGCACTCTGCCAACCACGGGTGCTGCGCGCGCACCTGTTTCGCCAAGGTCGTGGGGATATTGGATAAAATCCCCACGCTAAAGCCCTCCCCGATGAGCCCTCTGACCAGCGCTACCATCTCTGGGTCCGCCTCAAGCAGGTACTGGTTCTCGCAGGCCACGGCCCCAGCGCAGTCAATGGTCCCCATTCCCGCGCGGGCGGCTATCTCATTCCAGTAGTGACTATCGCTAAAAATTCCGGCATCGTAATCCGGCCGGAAATAGTTATAGGCCTCCCAGAAGGCCTCCGGGTTCGCAGGCTCGAGGAAACGCTCTAGTTCAGCGTGCGCTTCCGGCGTGGCGGGGCGCAGCAGCACGCCGTATAGATCAAACAGCAACTTCGGCATAATGCGTCCAGTTTATGCGCGCCTAGTAGCTTGGGTCTGCACGGCCACAATCCCTACCGCGGTGCCGGCGATAAAAATCACCAGCGCCAGCGTCGCCTGCGCCATCGGCAAAACGATGAGCACGGCCAGCGAGGCCAGAATCAGCATTCCACTCAAGGAATATAAGGACCGGTTGACCAGCCCGCGCTTGCCGATGACCCCACACGCCAGCATCACCACCCCCGCAAACGGGCTCAGCATAAGCGCTGCGGTGGTCAAAAAGATGCCGAGGGTCACGTGGCTTGAGATGACCGCAGCACCGATAATGAGGCTTAATGCCAAGACCGCCAGAGCGGCAGAGAGGATTGCTTTCAGGTGTGCAGACATACGTCAATCCTCCCACAGCAGCGCAGTGCCATGGGAGGATTGATTTAAATCTTGATGGGTTTGTTATTCACAACTTAGGAGTTGCGGTTGGCCAAACGGGAATCGATGCGCAGCAGACCAGCGCCATCGTTGCCCACCAGCTTGATCTGGTCAATAATCTCAGAAACGGTGTCCTCTTCCTCGATCTGCTCAGCCAAGAACCAGTCAATAAGCTGGCGGGAGTCCAGATCCTGAATGTCAAGGGCAACGCGGGCGATCTCGCGAATCTGCTCGGAGACCTTCTGCTCGTGAGCCAAGGAAGCCTCGAACGCATCCAGCGGGGTGGCGGCCTTGATGGAGCCAACCGGGATATCGTTAAGCTCTACGCGGTAGCCGCGTGCCAAGAGGTGATCCGCAAGCTTCTGTGCGTGGACGCGCTCTTCGCCAGCCTGTGCCATGAACCAATCGCGCATGCCCGGGAAGGACAGGTTGTCCATCTCGTAGGCCAGCTGGGTGTAGACCATAGCGGCGCCGTGCTCGTTAATGACCTGATTGTTTAGCAGGGTTTGCAGCTTCTCATCCATTGCTAAATCCTTTCTGTAGGAATCAATTAATTGGTTGTAGGCACTACAATACCGAAATAAAATCTCCCGTCTAGCAAGGTATGCTTAAACAAACCCGCACCTCAGGGGCATTTTTCAGATTGGATCACCTAAGTTAGTTAAGACAAAGCTGCTCCAATGCGCAAAGTTACTATCGCCTAATAGTTCGAGGTTATCGACCTAAATAGACGATCTTGCCGCGCTAGCCCACTTTATTCTTCACCCTGCAGTCGCTACGCCTACGCACCTCAGGATCGCAATGTGATATTAATCACCCAATTGGCCGCTCAGGCGCTCCAGCCGCTGCGCGCTCGCCCCATCGAGGCCCCGAAACTCCACCTCAATGCCACGATCCGCGTACTTTTTCTGCACCGCATCCAGCGTCGCCACCGTCGAGGCATCCCAGACCTCGGCATCGGTAAGATCCACCACCACGAAGTCCGTATCAAGCGTGTAATCAAAGGCGTAGACCAAGTCATTCGAGGAAGCGAAGAAGAGCTGGCCATGCACCACGTAGGTATGCCCATCAACCAGCTCGACCTCCACGAGGTGTGCCACCCGGCGGGCAAAGCCAATCGATGCCGCCACCACGCCTAAGACCACTCCTACCGCCAGGTTATGCGTGGCCAGCGTGCCCGCGACCGTCAGCAGCATGACGAGGATTTCAGATAGTGGCATCAGCTTGAGCGTGCGCGGGCGGATGGAATGCCAATTCACCGTCGTCGCCGCGACGAGGATCATCACCGCAACCAGCGCGGCCATCGGAATGCGGCCTACCGCCTCGCCGAAAAGCAGGCACAGCACAAGGAGGAAGGCGCCCGCGAGGAACGTCGACAAGCGCGTGCGCGCCTGGGAGACCTTGACGCCGATCATCGTCTGGCCAATCATCGCGCACACACCCATGCCGCCGATCGCCGCGGCCAATATATTGCCAATGCCCTGGCCAAAGGACTCGCGGGTCTTATCGGAGTGGGTATCCGTGATGTCATCGACAAGCTTTGCCGTCAGCAGCGATTCCATCAGGCCCACCAGTGCCATCCCAAAGGCGTAGGGCGCAATTACCTGCAGGGTCTCCAGGTTCCACGGGATATCCGGAATGAAAAGGCCCGGCAGCGTCGTGGGCAGCTCGCCCTGGTCCGCCACATCCGGCACCTTCCACCCTGCCGCGACGGCGATGAGGCTTACCACCACGATGGTTACCAACGGCGCCGGAATTACCTGGGTAAACCGCGGCAAAACAATCATGATGGCTAGGCCTATAGCCACCAGCACATAGACCATCCAAGGGACATCAATAAGGTGCGGCAGCTGCGCCGTAAACATCATAATGCCCAGCGCATTGACGAATCCCGTCATCACCGAACGCGGGATAAAGCGCATGAGCTTGGCGATGCCCACCCACGCCAACAGCACCTGGATAATACCGGCCGCAAGCACCGCCGCCACCACATAATCATGCCCATACTCGTGCGCGAGCGGGGCCACCACCAGGGCTACCGCGCCCGCAGCCGCGGAAATCATGGCAGGCCGCCCGCCGGTAAAGGCGATGGCCATCGCCATAATCACCGAGGAATACAGCCCCACCCGCGGGTCGAGGCCGGCGAGAATAGAAAAGCTCAAAACTTCCGGGATCAAAGCAAGCGCCACCGCCAGTCCGCCCAGGACCTCCTTGCGCAAACGCGCCGGTGAGGAAAATGCAAAGCGGAAACTGGCGATGACGCCGGTGGGTGCAGGCTGCTCGTTAATCACGCCTGCACATACTAGTAGCTACTACGAGCCTTCCTGAAAGGAGCCATCCGCCGTGATCACCGGCAGCACCGACCAGGCAAAGTTGATCCACTTATCCGTCTTCTTCCACGAATAATCCGGCTCAAAGATGGTCTTCGGCTTGGTATAGACCACAGCGGAACGCACTTCATCGGCGGTTTCTTCCAAGAAGTTCACCACCAGATCCAGGGTCTTGCCGGAATCGCCCACGTCATCAACGACGAGCACCTTCTTACCCTTAAGGGAATCCGTATCCAATTGCGGGGACAAGATGATCGGCTCGTCCAAGGTCTGGCCAATATCGGTGTAGAACTCCACGTTGATAGCGCCCATGGCCTTGACCCCGATGGCATAACCAATGGCACCGGCTGGGATCAGTCCGCCGCGGGCAACACCCACGATCAAGTCAGGAAACCAACCGGATTCCACGATTTGCTCCGAAAGATTCCGGCTCGCTTCGCCGAAGACTTCCCAGGTGAGGTTCTCTCGATCCGGGTGAATCCAATTCTCAGTCACGATTGCGCGGCTCCTTTTGCGTCATGGGCTTTCTTTGTAGTTTAACTAGCGAGAACTACCAAGGGAAAGCAGCTACCGGAAAGGAACCTCACCCAACGTGCGCCGCAGCTTGCGCGTGCGCAGGCGCTCCGGGTTTTCTGCCAGCTGTTCCACCGCGCGCACCGCGCACATGACGTGGGCTTCCTTGGAATTGGAATAAAACGCTTGGGCCTGCGCCGGCAACTTCGGCACGGCGTGCAGCGGTAAGTCCGACACGGACAGAAGCGTGCCATAGGGTACGCGGTAGCGGTACCCATTCGCCGCCAAGGCGCACGATTCCATGTCCACCGCCACCGCGGTAGAAGTGCGCAACCACTCCCACAGATCCCGGCTGGTGCGCCACTCCCAATCGCGGTCATCGGTAGAAAGCACCGTACCGGTGCGCATGAGCGAATTATCACTGCCGTAGACCTCATCCACGGCAGCCTCCAGCATGCGTTGGACCTCCGGAATGGCCGGAATCGGCGTAGAAGAAACTACCTGCCGGTCCAAGATGTGGTCGTGGCGCTCGTAGGCATTGCCCAAGATCAGGTCACCGATGCGCATGCGCCCATCCATGCCGGCGCAGTGGCCAATCATGATCCAGGCCTCCGGCCGCAGCACGGCCAAGCAATCCGTAATGGTCTTAGCATTTGATGGCCCCACACCAATGTTGATCATCGTGATGCCATCGCCACCCGCGGTAATGAGATCGAACCGGGGCATCTGAAAGCGCGAGGTCAGCGTCAGTCCATCCAGGTCGAGGTCCACCGCATCATTGGGATGAATGGTCTCCCCATTGGGCAATACGAGCGCCGTATACCGCGAATCCTCCTTGGTCAGCTCGCGCAGGCCGAATTTCACGAATTCCGTGGTATGCATCGCGTAATTGGTAAACAGAATGTATTTCTGCACCGTATCGACCTCGACGCCGGTGTAGTGCTCGATGCGCGCACAGGCAATATCGAAGCGCTGCGCTCCGAAGTGAAATAGCGGCTTTTCTTCGCCGTGAAAGGCATCCCACTCACCATCAATAATCGCATCGTTGACTTCATCCAAGGTCGGGCGCGGGATAGGGCCGCGTTCCTGCGGCGCCGCCGGGGCATCTTTGATGTATTCCGGCGGAATGCGCTCATCCGATTGGCCCACGAAGATATCGCACGGATAATTGTTAGTCAGCCGAGTCAGCTGCTCGTGCAAGTACTCGCGGATGATGTGCGGCTTAGTGATGACCGCGGAGTATTTCCCCGCCTCATTCACATAGCCAAAGGGCTCGGAGCGGTCAATCGGCTGCCATTTACGGATCTCCACGGTCACCTTGGGATAGACCACGTGGCGATAATCATCGAGGGTGCCCGAGGCAAGGGCCTCACGCCCCAACTCACATGAGGTTTCATAATGCTCAATTAAGCGAGTCACCGCTTCATCTACGGAGTGGACATGCTGCAGATCGGTCATAACGGCGAGTTTAGCGGGGACCACGGAGCACGGCAGCGGAGTCTTTTCTGCCCTGGATCCGGAACACCCACTTGGTATCGTTAGCTCCATGCCTGCCACTAATATTGGGGTGGAGCTTTTTGCCGCCACCCGTGAATTTCCCGTTGATCTCCCTATTCCCCCGCGCGAGGATGAAGCGCCCGCTGCCTGCTTCGACGACTAATCCTCCCGAGGCATAAACGAAGGCCCGCCGACTGCGCATCGGCGGGCCCTCTCCCCATGACTAATCTCTGGCACTTAGCGGCAAGGAGTGGAGCGCCCTACGCCGTAAGCACCGCCCGTGATTAGGCAAGCCTAAGTTTACAAAGATTGTGGCGCGAGGTCAAGCGCTTTCTCCATAAATTTCTTCAACTTTTCCAAAGAGGCCATTTACCTGCATTAACGCGTATGATTGGAAGGCATGGCTGTCGAATCTCTTGCAGAGTTGAAAAGTATTATTTCTGAACAACTCCTCAAATTCGGGCGCGTGAACGAGGAAGATGCACCCGAAGAAAAAGATTCGCCTCGCCTTGGTATCGCCTCCCCGGCCGCGGCCAGTTCTTTGCAGGATGACGTCGCCGATGAGATCGTTGACCGACTCAAGGCCGAAAAGGACAAGTCCAGTCCCGGCGATTCCGCCCTCGATGCCGATGCCGCCAGGACCCTGCCCCTCGGCGCACGCACGAAGCCGCGCGGCGTTTTCGAAGACGATTGGGGCGCCCGCCCGAGCGACAAACGCCCCTGGCCGGTCATCCTGGTGCACGGCACCTGCGATACCAAGGGTGTCTGGCAAATCATGGGCAATATCTTGCGCCAAGACGGCTGGGCAGTCTTTGCCCCTGACTACGGCCACCGCGCCACGCAGACCATCCCGGAATCATCGCAGCAGCTCGGCGCGTATATCGATTCCGTGCTCGCCGTCACCGGGGCAAACAAGGTCATCTTGGTAGGCCACTCCCAGGGTGGCCTACTCGCGCGGTACTGGATGCGCATGGACGGCGGCGCCGAAAAGGTCGTCCACCTCATGAGCATCAGCGCGCCTAATCACGGGACGACCCACGGGGGCATCGCCAGTCGCCTCATTCGCACCCAACGCCAAGAGGCAGTGATCCGCTCCATCATCGATGGCTGGTTTGGCCCCGCCGGCATGGACCAGGTGGTGGGCAGCGAGGTGCTTCGCGATGTCAACCGCGATGGCGACCTCGAATCCGGCGTGAGCTATACCTGCATCGCCACGCGTTCCGATGCCGTCGTCGTCCCACCCGAGACCTGCTTCCTCGACCCAGAGGGCGCGCCTGAAGGTGCGGTGCGCAATATCTATATCCAAGATTTCGACCGCCACGCGGTGGTCATGCACGAAGATATGCCCATGGATAGGCGCGTGCACGCCATCGTGCGCACGCTGCTCAGGATGGTGGAGCACACGCCGCGGTAATTAAATCTCCAGCTCATCGAGCAGGGCATCAAAAGCCGGGCCCACCTGCGTGCGCCACAGCGTATCCACCTTCTTATCCCCGCGGCCCGGCCCGCCGTTGATGACGGCCACGCGCTTGCCCTGCTTCTTTGCTTCAAGCACAAACCGGTAGCCGCTCATCACCGCCAGCGAAGAACCGGCCACCAGCAGCGAATTAGCCTCATTCAATAGCGCAAAGGCGGCATCCCGCCGCGTGGCTGGCACGGGCTCGCCAAAATACACCACGTCCGGCTTGAGCAGCTCCGATCCGCAGCGCTCGCAGCCAGCCATCCGGAATGCCGCAACGTCTTTCTCATCCAGCGTCACGTCACCATCCGGGTTTACTTGGTCCCTTTCCACGACTAGGCGCTCCAGGTACCCCGGGTTCGCGGCCGCTAGGCGCGCATCAAAGTGCCCGCGATCCTCATGGTGCCCACACAACAGGCACACCACGGTTTCCATATCACCGTGCAGCGTCACCAACCGCTCCGTACCGGCTCGTTTATGCAGGCCATCCACGTTTTGGGTGACCACGCCATTAACCAGCCCGGCGCGCTCCAACTCCACGAGCGCATAATGCGTGCGATTCGGCGCCGCGGAATCCATCACGCGCCAGCCCACGAAGCTACGCGCCCAATACCTATGGCTAGCAGCCGGATCATGGCGAAATTCCTGATACGTCATCGGCCGGTGCCTGCTCAGCGAGCCCCGCGGCCCGCGATAATCCGGAACCCCCGATTCCGTCGATACCCCCGCTCCAGTGAGCACCATGACCGGCCCGTCACGCAGCTGCTTGCCGATGTCCCCTAAAGCCTTCCCCGCCTCCGTGTGCGGCGCCGTCTCCTCCACGACGCGCGCAATCGATCTCAGCGCGGACTGATGAGCATGGGCTACAGCGGGATCCATACCCACTAATCTAATCAAGCGATTGCAAGTTTTTACCAAATTTCGCAAGTAGGACGTACCAAATCTCTAAAGTAGAGCGCACCAAATTTCGCAAGTAGATTTACCTATACCCAGGTCAGAGCCATTTTTCAATAGAAAAAGGAGCCGCCTGCCTTGCGGCAGCGGCTCCCTATCTTGGTAGTGCTAGCTCTCTGGTAGCTGCTCTACGTATAACCACTCAGAATCTAGCTCCCCGTGGCGCGAGCACTTGGTGTGCCAGCCATCGGGGCGCACCTGGGCTACCATGCGGCGGCCACAGATCTGGCAGTAGCGCGGTACGTCGAGGCCGGCGGCTGCAGCAGGGTGCAGCGTGAAGACCTCTTCGATCGGCTTGCCGGTATTAGGGTGGAAAATTGGCTCGTCCCCGGCCAGGACGGCGGTTGCCAACTCAGAGTTCGGCTCGGACACTACAGGGCCTTGATCGGGAGATCGATGCGGCCCAGCATGTCCACATCCTTTTCGATTTCCTGACCCAGGGTGGTCAAGTAGTTGCCAGCAATGATGGCGTTGATGCCGCCGAGCAAACCGCGCTCGGTGCCGTCATCGCCAAGCGAAAGCTCGCGGCCGCCGGCGAAGCGGAGGGTGGTGGAGGGCATCGCCAAGCGGAATGCAGCAACGGCGCGCAGGCCCTCACCCAGCGGAACCAGCGGACGGTCAGCGAATGGGGTGCCCGGGCGCGGGTCAAGGAAGTTCATCGGAACCTCGCACGGATCGATCTCTGCCAGCTGGGCTGCGAACTCGGCGCGCTGCTCCAGGGACTCACCCATGCCGATGATGCCGCCACAGCAGACTTCCATGCCTACCTCGCGCACGTAGTCCAGGGTCTTCTTGCGCTCTTCCCAGGTGTGGGTGGTGACCACGTTGGGGAAGTAGGAGCGGGAGGTCTCCAGGTTGTGGTTGTAGCGCTGTGCGCCCATGTCCTTCAGGCGCTGTGCCTGCTCGCGGGTCAGGGTGCCCAGGGAGCAGGAAATCTCGATATCAACGGCATCGTTGATGGCGGCGATGGCCTCGCCCACCTGGTCCAGCAGGCGGTCATCCGGGGACTTCACCGCAGCGACGATGCAGAATTCGGTAGCGCCGGTCTTGGCGGTCTTCTGTGCCGCTTCCACCAGCTCAGGGATGTTCAGGCGCACTGCGCGCACTGGGGACTCGAAGAGGCCGGACTGGGAACAGAAGTGGCAATCCTCTGGGCAACCACCGGTCTTGATGGAGATAATGCCTTCCACCGATACGTCCGGGCCGCACCACTTCAGGCGGGTCTGGTGGGCGATATCAGCAATTTCTTCCAGCTGGGAATCTGGAACCTGCAGTACTTGTAGTAGTTCTTCCTGGTTAAGGCCTTTGCCTTGCTCCAGAGCTTTCTCACGGGCGATGTCGATGATGCTCATGCAGTGAACCATACTTGAACGCCGTTCAACTTTGGCCAAAATCACAAAATTTTTTTCGCGGGATTACCCTAAGGGGCATGACGCTTTACGATGACACCCTCGAACTCCTCCAAGAACTCATCCGCAATGCTTGTGTAAACGACCTCACCCCGGATTCCGGCTTTGAGGTGCGCAATGCCGATACGCTAGAGAACTTTTTTGCCGGTGAAGACGTCTCCATCGAGCGCTTTGAATCCCACCCGGGACGCGTGTCCATCGTGGTGACCGTCCCCGGCGATCCCGCCAAGGAGCCCCTCACCCTTATGGGGCATACCGATGTCGTCCCCGTCGACGAACCCAAGTGGACTAAGCCGCCCTTCGAGACACTCATTGAAGACGGCAAGCTCTACGGCCGCGGTTCCGTAGACATGCTCTTTATTACCGCCACCATGGCCGCCGTCACCCGCGAGGTAGCGCGCGCCGGCAACCCCGGCGGAACGCTCGCCTTCGTGGGCATGGCCGATGAAGAGGCCCGCGGTGGCCTGGGCGTGCGGTGGATGGCAGAAAACCACCCCGATGCCTTCTCTTGGAAGAACTGCCTCTCCGAGACCGGCGGTAGCCACCTGCCCGGCGCGGTGGGCTTCAACGTGGGCGAAAAGGGTGCTGGCCAGCGCCGCCTCCACGTCACCGGCGATGCCGGGCACGGCTCGACTCCCTACGGCAAAGACTTTGCCATCGTAAAGATCGGCGAGGTCGCCCGCCGCATCGCCGAGGCCGAGCCACCCACAGCCTCCAACGAGATCTGGGAGGGCTTCGTCCGCACCTTCAAGTTCGATCCTGAGACCGAAAAAGAGCTTATCGATGGCACCGGTGACTACACCAAGTTCGGCAACCTCGATGCCTACGCCCACGCCTTTAGCCACACCACCAT
This sequence comes from Corynebacterium sp. KPL1814, assembly GCF_000478175.1. Classification (GTDB taxonomy): domain Bacteria; phylum Actinomycetota; class Actinomycetes; order Mycobacteriales; family Mycobacteriaceae; genus Corynebacterium. The sequence goes on along the minus strand of NZ_KI515776.1, from coordinate 158,222 downwards.
CGCCGAGACCGTCCTGCGCGCCGGCGGAGCCATCAATGTGCTGCCTTCCCACGCCTACCTTGAGATGGATATCCGCCCCTTCCCTGGGCAAACCCAGGAAGACTTGGACGATTTCCTCCGCAGCGCACTGGGCGATCTTGCCGATGAGGTAGAAATCGAACACCTCATCACCGAAGACGCCACCCAGTCCTCCACCGATACCGAGCTCTGGCGCACCATTGAGGCCACCGCCAAAGAGTTCTTCCCCGATAAAGACGTCGTGCCCGTCCACGCCACCGGTGGCTCCGACCTCCGCTTCGCTCGCCGCAAGGGCGGCAACGCCTACGGTTTCGCGATGCATGCCGAGGGCCGCGATATGGCCAGCGCCAACTCGCAATTACACAGCCACGATGAGCACCTCTACCTCGAGGACCTGGATCTCACCGTGCGCGCCTACCACAGCCTGGTCAACCGCTTTTTGGGTCTGAACCAGTAGCACTCCCTCGCTTTTACGCGGTGACCTGAAAATAGATCCCGGCATGCGCACTGCAGCCGGGATTAAACATATGCCCACACTTCGGGCATGCCTCGACAGCAGAATACAGCTGGTAATCCATCTCGAGGCCACAGGAACCGCAGAGGGCAGCGGGGGCATCGACAAGCATGGGCCCAAACTCATGATCCGTCAGCTCCGCATGGCACAGCGCGCACGCAAAGTACTCGCCGCAGGTCGCGCACTTATTGGCCACCACGTCGAGCGGCGAATGCCAATGCTTGCACCGGCCCTCCGCATCAATCGCGCCGCGAATCTTCATGGTTCTGCCACTCCTTCTTCTTCGCCTCCGACTTCTTTGCATTGCGCACCGCCATCACCCCAAAGGCAATGGCAATAACTATAGGCATCCACACCCTGCTGTAATCCATTAGGAAAACCACCCACTCCGGCGCTTCAAAGTGCACCGCAAACTGCGGCGCGGGCAAGGTAATCTGCGGCGGCTCCGGCAGGTTAGGCAGATTCGGCAGCGGAAGGTAAATCTCCGGAAAATCTACGTCCGGCAGCAAGCGCGAGAGGATGCGGCTAATAATAGGAGCCAAAACAATCATCGCAATGGCCCACCCGGACTTCCCCAGCCCGCCGAGCAGCGGATACAGTACGCGCTTGAAGGGGCTTTCTTCCATTGCTTTGCGCCGCTTTTCACCCAAGGAACCCGCCGGCGGATCAAAGGCCACGGCCTCCTCCCCATCGCGGTAGTAGACATCCTGTATCTCCCCAAAGGGCGTGGCTTGGATATCTACATAGGGCTTAGTCGGCGGCGCACTATTCTCACTGAATGAGAGATCGCTTTCCAGCTTCTTCTGCAATGAATAACGGCCGCCACGCGGCTTGTCGTGCCGGCTGCGAACCTCGCCGTTGACCACGATCTGCATGCGGGGTGCAGGATTCTTGCGCCAGAGCTGAATGCGGCGGATAAAGGGGGCATCGCCAAGCACCGGCGTAAATTCCTTCGGCTCCTTGGGCCATTCGCCCCGCTCGGCGAACTCGGCATCGTAGCCGCGCTCAACCTCGAGCAAGCCGGCCTCAGGGTGGCCCAACCGCCAGATTTCCATCAGCGCTTCCTCACCTTGGCGCCCAATTTGCTAGCACCCCACGCCAAAAGGACCATTACCGGCAGGTAAATCCATGTCCCCTCGTTGAAGTACATCTCCATCGCCGCGAAATAGGCGATGCCCGCAACCCAAAAGATGGTCCATGAATAGCGGAATGTGGTGGCATCGATAAGAGCAATAAGCACGGTAAGCCCACCCATGATGCCGAGCAATACCGTGCCGGAAACCGCCTGGTAAATCGCCGGCGGGAGCACCAAGAAGACAGCGATCATCGCCAAGGGCGCCCACCACTGCCACCACGCACGCCCGGGTTCTTCCTGCGTTTCCTGCTCCTGACTCATACCTTCCTCAGGCTAGCACATAATTTTGCTTTTAAAGCTGGTTATCCTGACGGAAAAATATACATTCCTACCTGCAAAAACGCGTTAAAACAGGCGAATGTCCGGCGGGTGTTCTATAGTATTTTTCGTACACACGTTCACAAGACAAATTTAGGTTTTAGGCGACATGGAAGATCCCTACTTTTCCACGACCAATACCAAAGACCCCACTACACGCTTAGCTTTTGAAATGCGGAAGGCTGAATATGAGTTCTGGACCGAACAGATCCCCGATCTCGATTCTGATTTCGAATTAGTCACCCAATCCCTCTACCGCACCACCGGAGTTAATGAAGGGCGAATCGGCCATATCCTGATGGCCTTGTATCGCCTGGAAGAGCTCCCGCAGCTGAAAGAGTTGCAACACGAGCTCTATCACTTAGATTTAGACCGCCTCATTGCCATCAATAAATCCCTTAACCGCCTGGGCAACCCGACCCCGGAGGTAGTCGCGCGCATCGATGAGCAGCTCACCGCCTACCTCACCCCCACCCGCGCCAACCAGGCCATGCGGACGCAAGCGCAGATTAAAAGGAAGATTAACGAGCTCATCAACCTCGAAGATGACACCCTCGCGGTCAAGAAAGGGCCAACGCAGCCGCGCTACACCATGGAGAATTGGGGAAACAATACCGCGGCGATGACGCTGAGCGCGGATCCGTCGGTGATGGCGTGCGTCGATAAGTGCATCAAGGAGACTGCGCTCAAGCTGGATTGCTCGCTTGCCGATGCCGCCATTTCCCTCCTCACCGGCAATACCGAAGCACCCCAGGTCATCCTGAATGCCTACAAGGCAACCGATGTTCCCAACTCCCCTGCGTTCATTGAATCCGTTGGGTGGCTCGACCCAGCGCGCTCCAACGCGATGCCCTACTCCAAGATCCGGGAAATGAACCCGGATAAGGAGGTTAAGGGATACGTAACCCCGCCAGATATGGCAGCCTACCTCGAAGGCTTCGACGGCACCTGCCGCTACCCTGGCTGCAACCGCCCTGCCACGGTGTGCCAGAAGGATCACCGCATCAACCACGCGGATGGCGGGCCGACGACTCCCGCAAACCTTGCCTGCCTGTGCCAGCACCACCACAACATAAAGACCGATGGCCGGGCCTTCTACGTCATGGATCCGCACACCCGGGACATAATTTGGCTCTTCGAAGACGGTACCTGGACCGTCACCGAACCCTCCGGCCCGCTGGCGGAAAAGAATAAGAATTGGGTGCAGACTTTTGCACAGACCATGACCGCCCACCGCGCACGGGCCTACGAAGAGGCCCACGAAGCACAAGAAGAAGCAAAAACCACCCCTAGGGAGGAGGATTAAAAACGCCGGCTGCCATACATTGGCAGGCATGATGCAAAACTTATTTACGCTCGACGAGCTGGTTATTTCCCAAACCAAGTCCCTCCTCAAAGATCGATTCATGATTTCTGATGTCAACGGGACCCCAGTGGGCACCATTGTGCAATCCACCAGCCTTAAGGAGATGGTGTTTAAACCCTCCCGCAGCTTGGAGGTCGCGCTCACGGATGCCGAAGGCAACCCCCAACAAACAGTCATGACAATCTCGGATCCGGCGAATTTTTTGCGGGATACCTACGAAGTACACCTACCGGGAATTGAACAGCCCATGGCCGTTATCACCAAGCGCTTCTCCATGTTCAAAACGAAGATGGAATTAACAATGGAGGGCTTTGCCGACGTCGAAGTGCACGGCGATTTCTGGGATTGGAACCTCACCATCACCTCCCAGGATCGCCAGCTTGCCGATGTCTCCAATAAATGGACCGGCATAGGCAACTACTTCATGGGCAAAAACACGTATCTTCTACGGATCGCGCCACACCTCAACGAGCAACAGCACGCCGCTGTCATCGGCGCCGTAATGAGCATGGATATGCTGCGCACGAAGAAAAAGAAAAACAGCAAATAGGTGCGCACATGGGCATCATTGCAAACGGTGTTTCAGGACCGGTCCTACTGTGAGCACGGAGGTTCCAATTCCGGATACGACAAGTGCCGCTGCTGGGCCTATGGCGCTCACGACAGGCGCCCCGATGATGTACCCGATAAGCATTGCAGAGCTATTTATCGATCCCATCGTAGAAAGGGCTTTGGGCTTAACCCCATCAGGTACGGTTCCAACAACGATGATTCGCAGTGCAGCCACCTGAACGGCATTGCATACTCCGCCAAGGAATGAAGTGCCCCGAGTTTTCTTCCTAGGCATTTGCCTTGATTTCCATTATTCCCTGTGGCGGGGTCTTCTTCCAAAATTCGGTTTCCACCTCGACCGGGGTTCGGTATCCCAAGCTTTGGTGGAGTCTATCTTCGTTCCACCATGACACCCACTCGAACGTCGCGATTTCTACCTCGACAACGTCATTCCACCTGCGGGTATGAATCAACTCGTTCTTGTAGGAGCCGTTAACGTTTTCAGCCAGAGCATTATCATAGGAGTCACCAACAGTGCCGGTGGAAGCTGTAATGCCGTGCTGGGTAAGTCGCTCGTTGTAGACAACGCTGACGTACTGCGATCCGTGATCCGAATGATGAATGAGACCTGTTGTTTCCCTCGCGCTCACAATCGCTTGGTTGAGAGCTTGCAGCGGCAAAGCTTCGGTCCGCATCGAATCTGACAGCGCCCACCCGACGATCCGTCGGGAGTAAACGTCGGTGACAAACGCGGCATACACAAAGCCTTTCTTCGTGCGCACATATGTAGTGTCAGCCACCCACAATTTATTTTAGGCCTTGAGCTTTGAATTCACGCTCGACCAAGTCCGGGCGCAGATCAGGCACGTTAGCTTTTCGGGTTGTAATCGGTGATCCACCTTTGCCTTTGCCAGAAACACCAGCCAGGCGCATCAGCCGAGCGGTTTGTTCACGACCGATATCGATTCCGTCACGGTGAAGCGCATGCCACATTTTCCGCACGCCGTAAACACCGTAATTATCTCTATGAACAGCACTAATGCGTTCAACCAACGCAGCATCGCGAAGTCGACGAGCACTTAACCCACGGGCCTTGGACTGGCGATACCCACGCGAGGTGATAAACCCACCAGCCCGGTTATTTTTCAACGCCAGTGCAGATGAACTCGACAGAGAAATAATTCCGGTTTTCATCGATGAACCGGATCATTTCTTAACGTTTCGGGTCGAGTCATGAGGCGAAAAAGCCAAGGCAGCCTTCAACAACTCATTAGTATCGCGTAGCTCTTGATTTTCACGACGTAGCCTCGCGTTTTCGGCAGCCAAATCTTCAGGCACAGGTTCTGGGATGCTCCCCGCACGCCGGGCAGGCTTAAGTCCATTGACGAGCCGTGTGCCATGAAACCCCCAGCTTTGGAGCTACTGCCTGGCACGCAGCTTGCATCGACATATTTTCTGCCAAGATGCGGTCCTCTACAAGACGGACCACACGGTCCTTTGCATCCTGGTCAAATTTTCTCGGCATGTTCCAGATTTTCCCATCTACTCAAACGGAACAAAACCTGGGACACTTCACACCAACGCCGTGTCCACTACTCGGGGGACACCCCCGCCCACCTCGGCACTCAACCCTGCTGTGGGGGTTACTCGTAGCGAAGCGAGCTGAACATCCCGGTTTCCAGGTGATAGGCGTTATGGCAGTGAAATGCCCACTCACCGGGGTTGTCAGCGATCAGGTCGGCGATCATGGTTTCACCGTGGCGGAGAAGGACGGTGTCCTTGCGTAGCCCGCCGCTGCCGGGCAGCGCCCACGTGTGGCCGTGGATGTGCATGGGATGGGGCATCATGGTTCTGTTGCGCATGATCATCCGCAGGCGCTGGCCCTCCTGCACGGTCGCGGAGGAGGATTGGCCGTCGGTGAGAATGCTCCATTCATACGGCATCATCTGCCCGCCCAGGTCGATACTGACTTCTCGGTCTGGTGTGTCCTCGGGCAGGAGTGCACGGTCTGCTGGCTTCAGGGAGGACAGAAGCAGTCCGGTGGACGACAACTCGGGGAAGTCGACATCGGGGTGGGGGGCCTGGCCGCCGGCGGTGCGGATGACGGCGAAGGCGCGGTCGTCCTTACCCACCGCCAAAGCCGTGAGCGGGAAGATGCCGTCGCCGAGGATGACCTCGACGTCGACACGCTCGCCCATCGACAGGTAGATCGATTCGGTCTCCCGAGGCTGGACGGGGAAGCCGTCGGTGTGGGTGACGGTCATGCGGTGACCACCGAGGGCCACCTTGAAGATGGTGTCACCGCCGGAGTTGATAAACCGCAGGCGGGCCTTGTCGCCCGGGCGAGCCTCGAAGGTCCGGTGAGCACGGGGGATACGTCCGTTGATGAGGTAGTGCGGATACATCACATCGCCGGCATCCCCGCCCAGTACCCGGTCCGGGGTGCCGTGCATCATCTGGCCGTGACCTCCCATTCCCTTCTTCCCGTTATGGTCGCCTGAACCCATTCCGGTGAGCTTGTCGAGCTCATCGTCGGGAGTGCCCTGAATGCCATCGACCCAGTCGTCGAGCACGATGGTCCACTCGACGTCCTGGTCCTCAGCGTCTTGCGGGTCACGGACGATCAGTGGGGCGTGGAGGCCGCGATCAAGCTGCAGGCCGGAGTGGGAATGGTAGAAGTAGGTGCCACTGTGGGGGACTTCAAAAACATAGGAGAAAGACTCGCCAGGTTCAATGGGGTCCTGGGTCATGCCGGGCACACCGTCGGCTGCGTTGTGGAGTGCGATACCATGCCAGTGGATGGAGGTGCTCTCAGGCAGTTCATTGGTGATATCGACCTGGAGGACGTCGCCGGCGGTGGCCTCAATGGCCGCATCCCCGGTGTCAGAGACGTATCCCCACGTCTTGGCTTCGATGCCGCCGATATCCAGAGAGAGGGGCCGGGCGGTCAGTGTCCGGCGCACCGTCGGCTCACCGAGCGCAGTGGGGGTGGGAGTGGGGCGAAGAGAGGAACCTGGTGCCGAGGCAGCGGGTCCAGGGTCGCTGGTGCAGGCGGCCACGGCCCCGGTGCCGGCAAGGACGAGCCCGCCGAGCAGAAACTGTCGTCGGGAAAATCCGTTCATCATGATTTAACCTTCCTTGGTGTTAGATTTCAGTGACACGGGAGACAGGCGCAGGTGAGGACCCTGCTGAGCCATCACGTCAGGTGCAGGTCTGTGACACAGGTGGCACCATCGTCGGCGGTGGAAAACTCCGCGGTGCCGGTACGCCCCTGGTAGCTGACCTCAATCAGGCCGGTGGCATCATCGGGAAGCCAGAAGCCAATAAACCCGTTGTCGAAGGTGGTTGTCGCCTCGTCCACCAGCACCTCACCGGTCGCCTCATCGGTGATCGTGACCTGGATATCCTCATTGTCGAGTTCCCCCAGGCAGGTCGTGAGGCTGTGGTAGAAGCAGTCGTGGGTGGAGGTGAGATAGGGCGCGATCGAGACATACGTCTGATTGTCGGGAAGATCGACCACGACTTCCTGGTCATCGCTCGAGAGCAGCAGTTCATCGGCACGCACTGAAGCGATCAGATCCGTGGGACGCTCAGTGACCTTCTGCCGGTCGAGGTGATCAATGATCTCCACCGCGTCCATGGCGGCCAGGCCATGGGTAGTCAGGAATGTATCCCGGGACACCGTCCCGTCGGCGGTGGGTTCCGGGTCGGCGGCCGAACACCCCGTGAGGGCGAGGGCAAGGGCGGCGGCTGCGATCGCTGCTCGTTTCACGTCAATCTCCTTGGATCGTGGTAAGACCGTGAGAAGACACCGCCTCAAGGTCGATGTCATACCTTTATCTAGCACGGGTGCCTGACGGACTAGAAATCAAAAGCCCTGCTCACAGCCTTATAACAGGGCGAAAAGGGGGTGGATTCGGTGGGCTGGGTCACCACCGGGACACCACCCCACAGCCGTGGGCGATGTCCTTCTACCCGCCCCGGGTATGCGGTGCAGGCAGTGAAATCCCTGGTGGCGCCTGCTGAACCGACCAGGGGAGGCGATGCCGCCGGCCCGGGGTGGGGCACAAGGGTGACGGCAGTCGAAGGGTGATGTTTGAAGATTTGATGAAGATTGCCCCGCCGGGCACTGAGCGAGGGTGGTATTCCCCCCTGACCGGAGCAATACTGGGGCCTATGGCTGACCGCACACCGACCACCGCCACGCCCCCGGGGCGGGTGCTGGTCGTCGATGATGAACAACCCCTGGCTCAGATGGTGGCCTCCTACCTCATCAGGGCCGGCTTCGATACCCGCCAGGCTCACACCGGCACCCAGGCCGTGGACGAGGCTCGTCGCTTTTCCCCTGATGTTGTGGTGCTGGATCTGGGGCTGCCCGAACTCGACGGCCTGGAGGTGTGCCGACGGATCCGCACCTTCTCGGACTGCTACATCCTCATGCTCACCGCGCGTGGCAGCGAGGACGACAAGATCAGCGGTTTGACCTTGGGGGCGGATGACTACATCACCAAACCTTTTAGCATCCGGGAACTGGTGACCCGGGTGCATGCGGTGCTGCGCCGCCCGCGCACCAGCACCACCCCACCGCAGGTGACCACCCCCTTGATCGTTGGTGACCTCATCCTTGACCCCGTCGCCCATCAGGTGCGGGTGGGGGAGACGACCGTGGAGCTCACCCGCACGGAGTTCGAGCTGCTGGTTGCCCTGGCCCTGCGGCCCGGCCAGGTGCTGACCCGCCACGACCTGGTCACCGAGGTCTGGGACACCACCTGGGTCGGTGATGAACGCATCGTCGATGTCCACATCGGCAACTTGCGTCGCAAGCTCGGCACCGACACCCGGGGCCGGGGGTTTATCGACACCGTGCGTGGCGTGGGCTACCGGGTGGGGCAGCCATGAATCACGGACCCGGCCTGACCTTCCGCTTCCTGGCCGCCCAGGTGTTGGTCGTGGTGATTAGCCTGCTGGTGGCCGCGGCCGTGGCCACGATGGTGGGTCCGACCCTGTTCCATGATCATATGTTGATGACCGGCCGGGAGGACCCCTCGCTGGAGCTGTTCCATGCCGAGCAGGCCTACCGGGGCGCCAACCTGATCACCCTGGCCGTCGCCCTGCCCACCGCCTTGATCAGCGCCCTGCTGGCCAGCCTGTGGTTATCGCGTCGTCTGCGCACCCCCCTGCAGGATCTCACCCGCGCCGCTACCAGCCTGACGGCCGGCAACTCCCGTATCCGCGTGCCCGCCGGAAAAGCAGGCCCCGAGGTCACCACCCTGGCGCATGCCTTCAACACCATGGCCGATCGGCTGGAACACACCGAACAGGTCCGCCGCCAGATGCTCTCTGATCTGGCCCACGAAATGGGCACCCCCTTATCGGTGCTCACGGTCTACCTCGATGGTCTCCAGGACGGGGTCGTGGACTGGAATAATGCCACCCACACGATCATGGCTGACCAACTCACCCGCCTGACCCGGTTGATGGAAGACATCGACGATGTCTCCCGGGCCCAGGAACACCGGATCGATTTGGACCTGGTGGAGGAAGGGCTCGGGGATCTGCTCCATACCGCCGCTGCTGCCGCGGGGGAAGCTTATGCTGACAAAGGCGTCGATTTACAGGTCGAGACCATTACGGACACCGCCCGGGTGCTCGTGGACCGGCAACGCTTCGGCCAGGTGATGAGCAATCTCCTTTCGAACGCGCTACGACACACCCCGGCCGGCGGGCAGGTCCGGATCAGCGTCCACCGGCAGGGGGCGTCCACCGCACTCATCCACGTCGCCGATGACGGCGAGGGCATCCCGCCTGACCAGCTCAGATACATCTTCGAACGCTTCTACCGGGGGGATGCCGCCCGCAGCCGGGACGACGGCGGGGCCGGTATCGGTCTGACCATCTCCAAGGCATTGATCGAGGCCCACGGCGGCACTCTCACCGCCACCTCCCCCGGACCCGGTCGCGGAGCGGTGTTTGCCCTCCGCCTCCCGCTGTCCCCTCCCGACAGTGAGGAGGCTGCTCGGTGACCACACCCTGCCCCGCGTGAGAGCCCGCCCTCCACCCATTGAAAATATACCCCTGGGGGGTATATGCTAGAGAGTGGCATCGCCGCATCCCACCGACTCGTAGGAGCTTTCCCATGATCCCCTCCCCGCCCCGCCTCTTGCCGATGGCCTCCCACGGCTGCAGCTGTTGCGGACCTGCCTCACGTGCCGACACCGCCTCCATCCCTGCCGCCAGCGACTCGGCAGCAGGAGGGTCCTCCCCTAGCTACCAGGTCACCGGCCTGACCTGCGGGCACTGCGCGAAAAGCGTGACCCAGGCCCTTCAGGCCCTCCCCCAGGTCGACGACGTCCAGATTGATCTCGCTGCTGGTGGAGTTTCCACCGTCACGGTCACCGGTGTCGTACCTCCGGAGATGGTTCGCCGGACCATCGAGGAGGCTGGCTACACCGTCTTATCCTGATCAGTTTTACCCATCATCTCGACCCCGACCGGGTTGAGCGAAAGGAACGTCATGAGCACTCCCCACCATTCGGGTGATCACCATGGTGATCACCCCGCTCCGGAAACAGACCACACCCACCACCCGGATCATGCCAGCCACGAACACCACGCAGATGCCGACACCCACGGCCAGGCAATGCCCCACGATCACCCGCATTCCGCCCCGGACGAAGACCACCACGTTCATGGTCACGGCGAACACGCCGGACACAGCACCGCAATGTTTCGGGACCGCTTCTGGTGGTCGCTGATTCTGTCCATTCCCGTCGTTATTTTCAGCCCCATGGTCGCCCACCTGCTCAGCTACCACCTCCCGGCATTCCCCGGATCCACCTGGATCCCCCCGGTGCTGGGCACGATCATCTTCGTCTACGGCGGAACGCCTTTCCTCAAGGGCGGATGGAAAGAACTGAAATCCCGCCAACCCGGGATGATGCTCCTGATCGCCATGGCCATCACCGTGGCGTTTGTCGCCTCCTGGGTCACCACTCTGGGGCTGGGCGGTTTCGACCTGGACTTCTGGTGGGAGCTGGCCCTGCTGGTGACCATCATGCTGCTGGGCCACTGGCTGGAGATGTCCGCTCTCGGGGCCGCGTCCTCCGCACTTGACGCACTGGCCGCCCTGTTGCCGGATGAGGCCGAGAAAGTCATCGACGGGACCACCCACACCGTGGCCATCTCCGAGCTGGTCGTCGACGACGTCGTGCTGGTGAGGGCCGGTGCCCGGGTGCCGGCCGACGGAACCATCCTCGACGGAGCCGCCGAATTCGATGAGGCGATGATCACCGGCGAATCCCGTCCCGTCTTCCGCGACACCGGTGACAAGGTGGTCGCCGGTACCGTGGCCACCGACAACACCGTCCGCATCCGGGTGGAGGCTACCGGCGGGGACACCGCCCTGGCCGGGATCCAACGCATGGTTGCCGACGCCCAGGAGTCCTCCTCCCGGGCCCAGGCCCTGGCGGATCGGGCGGCGGCGTTGTTGTTCTGGTTCGCGCTGATCTCCGCTCTGATCACCGCGGTGGTGTGGACCATCATCGGCAGCCCGGACGATGCCGTGGTGCGCACGGTTACGGTGCTGGTCATCGCCTGTCCGCACGCCCTGGGCCTGGCGATTCCGCTGGTCATTGCGATCTCCAGCGAGCGGGCCGCGAAATCCGGGGTGCTCATCAAGGACCGGATGGCGCTCGAGCGGATGCGCACCATCGACGTGGTGCTCTTCGACAAAACCGGCACCCTGACCGAGGGTGCGCACGCGGTCACCGGTGTCGCGGCAGCTGTCGGCGTCACCGAGGACGAGCTACTGGCCCTGGCCGCCGCTGCGGAGGCCGACAGCGAGCACCCCGTGGCCCGCGCCATCGTGGCGGCCGCAGCCGCCCATCCCGAGGCCTCCCGTCGGCAAATCCGTGCAACTGGTTTCAACGCCGCCTCCGGCCGGGGAGTCCGGGCCACTGTCGATGGCGCTGAGATCCTCGTGGGCGGGCCGAACATGCTGCGCGAGTTCAACCTCACCACCCCGGCCGAGCTCACCGACACCACCAGTGCCTGGACCGGGCGTGGGGCCGGTGTGCTCCATATTGTCCGCGACGGTCAGATCATCGGTGCGGTGGCCGTCGAGGACAAGATCCGCCCCGAATCCCGCGCCGCTGTGAAAGCCCTGCAGGAACGCGGGGTGAAGGTCGCGATGATCACCGGCGACGCGCAACAGGTGGCCCAGGCGGTTGGTCAGGACCTAGGCATTGATGAGGTCTTCGCCGAGGTCCTGCCCCAGGACAAAGACACCAAGGTCACGCAGCTGCAGGACCGGGGTTTGAGCGTGGCCATGGTCGGTGACGGTGTCAATGACGCCCCCGCTCTGACCCGCGCGGACGTCGGTATCGCCATCGGTGCCGGCACGGATGTGGCCATGGAATCTGCCGGGGTGGTTCTAGCCAGTGATGACCCGCGGGCAGTGCTGTCGATGATTGAGCTGTCCCAGACCAGCTACCGCAAGATGATCCAGAACCTGATCTGGGCCTCTGGCTACAACATCCTCGCCGTGCCGCTGGCCGCCGGAGTGCTCGCCTCGATCGGGTTCGTGCTGTCCCCGGCCGTGGGCGCGATCTTGATGTCTGCCTCGACCATCGTGGTGGCCCTGAACGCCCAGCTGTTGCGCCGCATTGATCTGGAGCCGGCTCACCTGGCTCCGACCGACGGGAAGGAGGAACACAGTGGGTCGATATCCCCCGTAACCGTTACTGACTGACCTTGTCTCTCGACCCCTAACTCACACCACCTTTGAAAGGAACGCTCATGAAACGCAGCATTACCCTCGCCGCCTTGGTACTGACCTCCACCCTGGCGCTGACCGCCTGCAGCGACGCCACCGACAACTCCGACGATGCCGACACCACCAGCACCACGACGGCAACCGCAGAGACCAACGAGACCCACCAGGAAGACACCACCACTGCCGACGAAGAGCACGGCGGGCACGACCACCCTGCCGACGGCGGGGCACCGCCGGCAGGCATTGAAGAGGCCGAGGATCCCACGTACCCTGTGGGCACCGAGGTCATCCTCACCGCTGACCACATGCCCGGCATGGACGGGGCCACCGCCACCATTTCCGGGGCGTTTGACACCACGACCTATTCGGTCAGCTACACCCCCGCCGAGGGTGGAGCCCCGGTTACCGACCACCGCTGGGTCGTCCATGAGGAGCTCGTCGATCCGGGTCAGGCCCCCCTGCCCGACGGGGCGAGCGTTGTCCTGGATGCCGAGCACATGTCCGGCATGAAGGGTGCTGAAGCCACCATCGATTACTCCACCGAGGAGACGGTCTACATGGTTGATCTCACCGTCGACGGGATGACGATGACCAACCACAAGTGGGTCACCGAGAGCGAGATCCAACCCGCCGAATAGTCCACCCACCCTGAACCGCGAGACCAGACAAGGCACCCGCTCCAGAGTCGGTCATCAATCGCTGCCGACCATGCCGCAGCACACCAGCCACACACGGAACCTGCACGCCCACAGGGCCCACGCTGAGGTAGACCTTCTGTGTCACTGCTTCTCTTAGTCAGGGAAATATGCCCTGGAATTACCCTGGTGACAGGAGTTCATTCCAGGGCTTTGGGTGCTGTTGCAAAGTTGGGGCAGTAGGAAGAGCGACGTGAACTAATCACAGCCATGGGTATTTTCTCGGGTCGTCATTTCCCCCGTGACATTACTCTGTGGGCAGTGCGGTGGTACTGCCGCTACGGGGTGAGCTACCGCGATCTGGAGGAAATGATGACTTCAGCGGGGTGTGCCGGTTGATCACACCAGGATCTACCGCTGGGTCTAGAAATACGCGCCTGAGCTGGACAAGCAAACACGGTGGTACCGACAGGTACCTGACTGGCAAGCTAGTTCCTGGCGGGTGGATGAGACCTATATCCGGGTCGGCGGCAGGTGGTGCTACCTCTATCGGGCGATCACCGCCGGTGACCAGACCTTGGAGTTTTACCTCTCTTCGAATCGGAACGTGGCCGCAGCGAAGCGTTTCCTGGCCAAGGCCCTCAGATCCAATGCGTCAGCCGGGTATCCCAGAGTGATCAACACCGATAAATCACCCTCCCTAGCCAGGGCAATCGCCGAGTTGAAGTCAGAGGGAATCTGCCCGCCAACAGTGGAACACCGGCAGGTGAAATACCTCAACAACATCCTGGAAGGCGACCATGGTCGGCTGAAGCGGATCCTCGGGCCGAAAGGCGCGTTTAAGAACCGGACATCTGCATATCGGACGTTGAAAGGGATGGAGGCGATGCACTCATTGCGGAAAGGGCAAGGCACGATGTTTACCTACGGGCAACCGAACCCGGACGCGGTGATCGTCAACCGGGTCTTCGAGACGGCCTAACAACGCCCACACGCAGCGGCCATCAGGGAATGAGAAACTGAGTCTTCGCTGCTCTCCGCCCAACTTTGCAACAGCACCAATCAAAAGGAGTCCAAATTGTGCAGCCACCCTACGATGACGTCTTCGGCCGCACCTTCGTAGTTGCCGACCCTGATGGAAACCTGTTCCGCGTCAGCCCAGTCGTTTAATTCTTAAATTGGGATTCAACAACTAGGAAATCCTCCAACAGCCCAAGGAAAACATCTCAGTTGGAGAGCGTGTCAAGTTGTTTGTGTGTGGGGCTAGGTTTATAGGTATTTGTCGAAGCGGGCGGGAAAGGCTACGGCCATTTGGTTGATGGCTTGTTTCCAGCCGGAAACTCGGGCTCCTTCCACGAGCCTGCTGGCGGTAGCCGAGGCTCGTTTGCCTTGTTTCGCTCTCTTTGCGGCTCGTTTGTCTTCAATGTTGCAGATCATCAACCACAGCGTCTTGAGCGCGGA
>NZ_KI515776.1:119971-142140 GCF_000478175.1 Corynebacterium sp. KPL1814 | reverse complement strand
TAGGTGGGCATCCATTTCAGCATTCAAACCCCGGGTAATTGAGGCTTGTAACATGCCCCGAACTAGGTCGTTGGCATCCGTGGTGGACGTGCCTAGCTCATCAATCAGTTTCGCGATTTCTGGGTTAGCAAGCAGCTTCTTTTCAATCGCATCAATCTTGGCCTTATCAGCCGGATCTCGTCTCGCCATAGTAGTCATTCTGGTTCATCTCCTTATGCGGGTTAGGTTCCCACACACAAACCATTAGACACTCTCCAGTTGGAGGATTCCAATTGCCCCGAAGCGGGAGCTAAAGCCAGGACGTCAGATCAAAATAACAAGCAAAATGACTTGTTGACACCATCGAAAACAAAAGTACGAAAGCCGAGAGCGGGAGTTAGGATGTAAATCCCCACACTTGCAATCCTCGGGTTAAGTAGCAGGAAGTGTGTCTCGGTTTCAGCGTAAGCGCTGGTTAGCTTGTTTAAATAGGAGCTGAATAAGCTTCTGGGGCTTATTCGGCCCTGCTTTTTGTTCAATCCACCGGAATGGCACCTGCATGTGGTATGTGGTGAGCTGGTTGAATTTTCCGGTGACTACTAACCGACCACGATGCCCTATTTGTGCAGGGCAGATGAAGAAAAATGGCACAACATCCAAAGGGAAAACCAGATGGCGATGCAAAGACCCCAACTGCGGAAGCTCCCTAACGCGCCAACGAACTGACCATACCCAGTCCCGGGACTTCCGCGCCTTCTACCGCTACGCGGTATCTACAACGTCATTGAACCAGCTCGCTCAGCAACAAGGAATAAGCCGGTGGACTCTCAACCGCCGGTTTGAACCCTTTTGGCTTATCGATATCCCTAATACCCCGGACCCTCACCGAATCTACGACCAAATCTTCATCGACGGCACCTACACCGCGGCAGGCTGCCTGCTTGTCGCAGCAAGCCATGACCACGTCATTGCCTGGCACTGGGCTAAAAAGGAATCCACCGACGCCTATATTCAATTACTTAAAAACATAGCGCCACCGTTATGCGTCGTACTTGATGGCGGACTCGGCGCCCAATCAGCCATCGCAACATGCTGGCCACACACACCAATCCAGCGCTGCCTAGTCCATGCCCAACGCGTAATCCGCCGATACACCACCAGCCGGCCACGCACCGATGCCGGCAAAGCCATCTATGGCCTAGCACTGCAATTAACCAAAATCAGCACCCTAGACCAAGCACGGGAATGGACGAAGAACCTGCATGACTTCGGCCAGGTCTATAAACACTTCCTTTCCGAGAAAACCCTGACCCCTACACACCGCCGCAGGTCCAACCGTAAGTGGGAATGGACCCATTTACGCGTTCGCCAAGCCTATAAATCACTGCGAAACCTTTCGCAGAAACAACATCTATTTACCTACCTTAAGCCACCACCACATGCTCTTATGCCACAGCGTTGGGTAGCAACGACAAACAGCCTCGAAGGCGGAGTTAACGCCCCGCTCAAACGCATCGCTGATGCTCACCGTGGAAGAACAGGAGAACGACAACGCAAAATGCTGGAATGGTACCTGTATTCACAAACACAACTGCCTGACGACCCATTAGAGATCGCCAGGCAGTGCAATTTCGGGCAAGACCAACTCGCCAAAGTCCAAGGCCTTACCCCAGAAGACCACAACACAGCCGACCCGGAAACAGGCCGACCAGCCTTCTACGACAACGCTATCCCAACCGAATACTCACACTCCATAGGAATCAGAAAAGGACCCATGAAATGACAAAAGGCGCCCAACCGACGACACGCCCACCAGACACACATTTTGCTACTTAACCCCAATCCTCGACCGCCAAAGTTCAGAAAAACAAAGACACCGGAGGTCACGAACCCTTTCGGGTTTGTAACCTCCGGTGTCGCAGTTTGTACAACTGCTCATTGTGCCCGGGGCGGGACTTGAACCCGCACGTCCTTATCGAACACTGGCACCTGAAGCCAGCGCGTCTGCCAATTCCGCCACCCGGGCAGGGTGTGGTTGTCAGTGCGACTAGATAAAGATAGCACAGGCAGTGCATGCAAATACAAATCAGCAGTAAAAGCGGATTATTTTGCGCATTTAAAGGCGAAAATCTAGGAACTTTCGCGCCGCCGTCTACGTTTGAAAGGAGTGTACAAACTATAATGGCTACTACTGATCACTACTGATCGCTGTATAGCGGAAAGGAGCAAACTTCGTGGCGTTTTTAGAAAGGCTGGCGAAGCTCGATTCCGCTATGCAACGCGGCCTTGATAACGGCATGGCTTTTGTCTTCGGTGGCAAGGTCGTTCCTGCAGAGATTGATGAGCTTTTAAAACAAGAGGCCCATGACAATCTCGGCCATGGTGACGATGACAAACTCTATAGTCCCAATGTCATGACTGTAGGCGTCTCCTCCAAGGATTTGGAGAACTTGTCGCAAGACCCCGATTTGCCTGCCGATTGCGCAGACCAATTATCTCGCTTTATCCGCAATAACGGATGGTCCCTTGCTGGTCCCGTCATTGTGCGAATAGCGGAGGAATCAGGCCTGCGCACGGGCCAGCTTCGCGTGTCCTCGTTTATAGATCACGAGCCCACAGAAGAGACCGGTTTCGAGGCGATTTTCCACGACTTTGATGGTCAGGAGGACCAGATGACCAACCCGCACGAAAATAATGCGGATGACGCAGCTACTACCGCTTTCATTGCGCAAGATGACCAACCCGCACCGCGAACAGAGGGCCCCGCAGTCAATTTGATGTTGCAGGATGGCTCTTCCCGCGTCTACCACGTGCAGGAAGGGTCAAATATTATTGGCCGCAGCAATGATGCGGATTTGCGCCTGCCGGATACGGGCGTGTCCCGCCAGCACGCGGAAATCACGTGGAACGGCGAAGATGCCGTTTTGGTGGATTTGCAGTCCACCAATGGCACCACGGTCAATGACACTCCCATTGATAACTGGCTGCTTGCCGATGGCGATGTGATCACCATGGGCCATTCCCACGTCGAGGTCCGCATTACGGGCCTTGATTCGCATAGTTACTAATTCACACTGAGGAAGGGAGGCCACCATGGATGCAGTCATCATGCTGGCGCTTCGCATCGGCTTATTGGCTCTTTTGTGGGTATTCGTCCTGGTGGCCTTGAATGCCATGCGGCGTGATACCAATAAATCCGCAGGTGCTATGCCACAACCGTCAAAAATAGGTGCATCCCCACGCAGTAACGCGGCAGTGAAGCAGCTTTCTATTGTGGCAGGCCCTTTGCAGGGATCCCACATGAATTTGGGCACGCTCGAGGAATGTACCTTGGGTCGCGCCTCCGACTGTGATTTTGTCACTGGGGATGATTACTCCTCCGGCCATCATGCACGCCTATTTCGCCGCGGCAGCGAATGGGTAGTAGAGGATTTGGAATCTCGCAACGGAACCCTCGTCAATGGTGTGCGCATCGACCAACCTGAGGTAGTCGGCGCGAACTCCGAAATTAAGCTAGGCCGCACTACCGTGAGGTTGAACGCATGACACTGATGCTAAACTTTTTTGCCAAGTCGGACCGCGGGCTTATCCGCGGTAATAATGAGGACTCCGGATACGCCGGATCCCACCTGCTGATTTTGGCCGATGGCATGGGTGGGCATGCCGCGGGTGAGGTCGCCTCCCAACTCATGGTCAACCACCTAGAAATCCTGGATCAGGATCCGGGCAAGGAGGACCCAGAGGCACTCCTTGCGGCTGCTGCCGATGACGCCAATGATGCAATTAGCGAGCACATCACCGCCCACCCGGAAACCGAGGGCATGGGCACGACGTTGTCCACGATGCTGTTTACTGGCACCACCTTTGGTGTCTGCCATGTAGGCGATTCGCGCGGTTATCTGCTGCGCGATGGCAAACTCGAGCAAATCACCAAGGACGATACCTATGTCCAGTCCTTGGTGGATAAGGGCGAGCTGGCCGCAGAAGATGTTTCTTCCCACCCACAAAAGTCCCTCATCTTGAAGGCCTATACCGGCCGTGCGGTGGAGCCGACGCTCTTTACGTTCGAGGCCAAGGTGGGAGACCGCATCTTGCTGTGCTCGGATGGCCTTTCGGACCCGGTTACCGCTTCCACGATTGAAACGGCCCTTGGCCAGGGAAGCATCGAACAGGCAGGATCTACCCTCGTGGATCTCGCTATACGTTCAGGTGGACCGGATAATGTCACGGTCGTCATCGGTGAGGTTACGGAAGAAAAACCGGCCGCCCACGAGGCATTCCGCGTCGGCGCGCTGGCAGGATCGGTAGAAGAGCCCACGCACCCGGATTCATCTGCGTCACGAGCTGCCAAACTCACCCGTAAACCCCAGGTGATTCCGCCTGCTGTCATGGCCGATGAAGATAACGCGGCTAAAGACTCCGATGAAGAAGAAGCAGAGGACGAGCCCTCTCGACGAAAAGTTGGATGGAAGGTCCTCATCGCCCTCATCATCATCTTGGCACTCGTTATCGGCGCAGGGCTGTGGGTAAAGAGTTTCTTGTCCAATAACTATTACGCCGAGACCAACGACGCAGAAGAAATCACCATCCTCAAAGGCGCGGATTATTCCTTATTTGGCAAGGATTTAAGCTCCACGCACCAATACGTGTGCATTAATGACAAGAACTCCTTGTTGTTTTCTGCACAGAAGTGCAAGGGTGACTTCACACCATTAAAGGTCTCTGACCTGCCCGAGTCTGAGCGCGGCGCGGTCAATCACATTTCTGCCGGTGACCTGAGCAAGGTACAGGACCAGATTAATGATCTGGGTGAAAAGGCACTCAAGCCGTGTATCACTGCGCCGAGCCAAAAAGATAATAAAGACACCAAGGAAAACAAGCCTGGGGTCACTTGTAGGGAGGTGTAGCTGATGCAGAAGTTTTTTAGCCGGAGAACCGAACTCGGCCTCCTTATTCTCGCCGCGGTCGTCTTTGCCATCACCTTGGTCAGTCTGGAGCTGTCACAGGATAATGCGCTCACGACGGACTTGGTCTACCTCATCGGTGGATTCATTGGTGTCTTTACCATTGCCCACTTGGCAATGTGCTTTTTGGCGCCCTATGCGGATCAGATCATGTTGCCAATCGTTGCCATCCTGAATGGCATTGGCCTCATTGTTTTGGCCCGGCTGGATTTGGTCAATGATCGGGGTCTCGCGGTTCGCCAGGTCATGTGGACCATCGTTGGGCTCGTACTCTTTGTGCTGGTTCTGGCGGTTGTCAAGGACCACCGGTCACTGACCCGCTATTCCTATATTTTGGGCGCGGCTGGCCTCGTGCTGTTGGCGCTGCCGTTGGTGTGGCCACAACCTGATGGCGTTGAAGCGCGCATTTGGCTGAACTTCGGGCCATTTTCCATTCAGCCAGGTGAGTTCTCCAAGATCATGCTGATCCTATTTTTCGCCATGCTGCTGACGCAGAAACGATCCCTTTTTACTGTGGCTGGCTATCGTTTCTTAGGGATCTCCCTGCCCCGCTTGCGCGACCTTGCCCCCATTCTCATCGTGTGGGCCATCGCCATCATCATCATGGGCATTTCCAATGACTTCGGTCCGGCACTGCTCCTCTTCAGCACGGTGCTAGGCATGCTATTTATGGCTACCGGCCGGGTCAGTTGGCTATTTATCGGCCTCGTCCTCGTTGGTATCGGTGGCTTTGGCATTTACCAGGTATCCGAAAAGATCCAGCAGCGTTTTTCCAACTTCATCGACCCGCTGGCTAACTACGACAACACCGGTTACCAATTGGCCCAGTCCCTTTTTGGTATGTCCTCTGGCGGTATTTCCGGCAGCGGCCTGGGCCAGGGCCATCCCGAATTGGTACCGGTGGCACACTCAGACTTCATCCTCGCCGCCATCGGTGAGGAATTGGGGCTGATTGGTCTAGCTGCCGTTTTGATCCTCTTTGGCATGTTGGTTACCCGCGGATTCAATACCGCGTTGCGTACCCGCGATACCTACGGCAAACTAGTCGCCTCAGGCCTTTCTCTTACTTTGGCGGTACAGGTCTTCGTCGTCACCGGTGGCATTTCCGCCCTGCTGCCGATGACCGGCTTGACCACTCCTTTCATGTCCGCCGGTGGTTCCTCTCTCATGGCTAACTATGTACTGTTGGCGATCTTGCTGCGGATCTCTAACGCGGCACGCCGACCCATGCAGGAGAACTCGAGCGCTGCTCCGAGTGACACCTCCATGTTCCCGTCGGTTCAGGAGGCTTACCGATGAATAAATCCATCCGCCTAGTATCCCTATTTGCCATCATTTTGACCGCTATCCTGTTGGTGAATCTGACGGTCATTCAGGCATTCTCGGACGATAAATACGCGCATAATGCGAAGAACTCGCGTGGGTTTATAGAGTTGCAGACCACCCCGCGCGGCCAGATCTATTCCGGCAATACGGTGCTGGCGCAATCCACGGAGAACCCGGATGAGACCTACTCCCGGTCCTATCCCATCGATTCGCCCGCGTTTGGCAATATCACCGGCTACTTGTCCAGCCAATTTGGTGCATCGGAATTGGAATCTTCACAGAACGACATCCTCAATGGCACGGATGATTCCCTGTTCAAGCAGCACTGGCTGGATACCATCGCGAATAAGCCCACCCAAGGCGCCAATGTGGAGGTCACCATCGACCCAGCATTGCAGCAGGCCGCGTATGACCAACTGGTCGGACCAGGGTACGAAGGGTCAGCGGTTGCCATCCAGCCATCGACTGGCAAGATTCTGGCCATGGCCTCTAACCCGGGATTTAACCCAAATTCATTGGTGGGCGAATCCGCCGATGAAGCTTGGACGGGTTTGCAGGAGCAAGAGGGCCAACCACTGGTCAACCATGCAGCGGCAGATACCTTGCCGCCGGGATCTATTTTCAAGATCATTACGACGGCGGCCGGATTGAATAATGGGTTCGACCCCTCGTCGAGCCTGACCGGTGCCAACGTGATTACCTTGCCGGATACCGTCACGGAACTGACGAACTACGGCAACGAAAAGTGCAACGGCCAGGATTCGGTGACCCTGCAGACCGCCTTTGCGCTGTCGTGCAATACCGCATTTGTGCAGATGTCTGAGCAGATCGGCGCGGATGAGCTGCGCAAGTATGCGGAGGGTTTCGGAATCGGCAAGAAATACGATCTGGGCGTCTCTTCCTCCGCGGGTACCTTGGGTGACCTGCCGGATGGTGCGGCGACGGCGCAATCAGCCATCGGCCAGCGCGATGTCACCATGAGCGCGTTGCAGGCGGCAGTCATGGCCGGCACCGTGGCCAATAAGGGCACGCGCATGGAGCCTTACCTGGTCAATCGCATTACCGATGCCCAGATGAAGGAAATCCGCACCACCAAGCCCAAGAAGGCCGGCGAGGCCGTGACGGAAGAGACCGCATCGACCATTAAGGACTTGATGTTTGCCTCCGAGCGTTCTTCGTGGGGCTACGACGGCAATGGCTTTGCATCCAAGACCGGTACCGCCGAGCACGGCGAAGGCTTGGCTCCGCACGTGTGGTACGTGGCCTTTGATCCGGACCGCGATATTGCCGTCGGGGTCGTCGTCAAGAACGGCGGTAACCTGGGCGAATCCGCAACGGGCGGCAGAGTCTCTGGCCCAATTGGTCGTGCCATCTTGAGCGCATACCAGGGGGAGCAGTAATGAAGAATACCGAGAATAAGGACCATCTCCAGGAACTCATCGGCAGCGACTACGAGCTGCAGTGGATCATTGGCCACGGCGGCATGTCCACGGTGTGGCTTGCCGATGACACTCGTAATGACCGCGAAGTAGCCATCAAGGTTTTGCGGCCGGAGTTTTCTGATAACCAGGAATTCCTCTCTCGCTTCCGCAATGAAGCGGAATCCGCCGAATCTATCCAGTCCGATAACGTGGTGGCCACGTATGACTACCGCGAGCTGGAAGATAATGGCCGCAAATTCTGCTTCATGGCCTTGGAATACGTGCGGGGCGAATCCCTCGCGGACCTGCTCGCGCGCGAGAATACGCTGCAAGAAGAACTCGCGCTCGACGTGCTTGAGCAGGCGGGCCACGGCCTATCCATTATCCACCGGATGGGCTTGGTGCACCGCGATATTAAGCCCGGCAACCTGATGATCACCCAAAATGGACAGGTGAAGATTACGGACTTTGGCATCGCCAAGGCCGCCGCCGCGGTACCGCTCACGCGCACCGGCATGGTGGTGGGTACTGCCCAGTACGTTTCGCCTGAGCAAGCGCAGGGCAAGGAAGTCTCCCCTGCCTCGGATATCTACTCGCTCGGCGTCGTAGGCTACGAGATGCTTGGCGGCAAGCGCCCTTTTTCGGGCGATTCCTCCGTTTCCATTGCTCTTGCCCACATCAACCAGGAGCCAGAGCCGCTTTCGACCACGATTAGCGCCCCGGCGCGCGAGCTCATCCGCATTGCGCTGCGCAAGGATCCCAATACCCGCTATGCCGATGGCAATGAATTCACTGTCGCGGTATCCGATGTGCGCCTGGGCAAGCGCCCACCGCGTCCAAAGTCCATTCCGGCTCACCACCAGGCCCCGGAGCCTTCGCCCTCGGCATCGACCGAAATGCTTGCCGATGTCGCCCAGCCCACCACCATTCATCCGGCGGCGGGGACTGCCGCGCCACAGCGCAAGGCAGCACCGGTACCGGAAGGTGATTCGAAGGGCGGGAAGTCTTTCCTCAAGGGCCTGGGTATCGTCGTGGCCATCGCCCTGCTTGCTGCGGGCGGCTACGCCCTGATGAACCTCATTAGTAGCGAGGGTGGCGACAGCGAGCCTTCGTCTACCCAAGAAACGTCCGTGGTTACTGAATACCGGGATCCCACGACCACGGAAGTAGAAACGCTGGAAGAGGACAAAGGTACGAATGAAACGCAGCCGGAAGTGACGGTAACGGAGACCGAGCCCACGGATCGGGAGGGCAACCAGGCGCCGCGTGATAATCACCGTCAGCCGCAGGCCCCGAACCAGCAGGCCCCGACGCGAAACCAGCAGAGCCCGAATACTCCGCCGCAGCAACGCCAGCCCCAGCAGCGCCAACCGCAGGAGCAGCAGACGCACGTCGAAAATACACCTGAACAGAAAAACACAGTAAACTCCCAGCCCGATGAACTTCCTGGGGATTTATCTGACTTATTAAGACAGGATGGTGACTAAGCCATGGTCAATGACCGGTACCGGCTCGGTGAGATCATCGGCTCCGGCGGCATGTCCGAGGTATTTGCCGCAGAAGACACCACTTTAGGCCGGCAAGTAGCGGTAAAGATGCTGCGCACGGAGATGGCCCGCGATATCAACTTTCGCGAGCGCTTCTACCGCGAGGCACAGAACTCAGGCAAATTAAACCATCCCAATATCGTGGCGGTGTATGACACCGGTGAGACCGAGATGGATGGCATGACCATCCCATATATCGTCATGGAAAGGGTCAACGGGGCCACGCTGCGCGATATTATTCGCGAAGATGGCCCGCTGCCCGCCCAAGAGGCGGCGGAAATCCTCAAGCCGGTTGCTGAGGCTCTGCAGGCATCCCATGAGGCGGGAATCATTCACCGCGATATCAAACCGGCGAATATCATGCTCACCAACACCGGCCAGGTGAAGGTGATGGACTTTGGCATCGCTCGTGCATTGGACGATTCAACTTCAGCGATGACCCAGACTTCTGCCGTTATCGGTACCGCTCAGTACCTCTCCCCGGAGCAGGCGCGCGGCAAACACGCCGATGCGCGTTCCGATGTCTATGCGCTGGGCTGCGTCATGTACGAGGTGCTCACCGGCCGCACCCCATTCGAAGGCGAAACCCCCTTTGCCGTGGCCTACCAGCACGTGCAGGAGGAACCGACCCCGCCTTCGGAGCTTATCGATGATCCCTCGTTGACCCCCACCCAGCGGGTCAATATCGATGCGGTGGTACTGACCGCGATGGCCAAGCACCCCGCGGACCGCTACCAGTCTGCCTGGGAGATGGCCGGCGATTTGGACCGCCTGCGGGGTGGCCAGGTCACCAATGCTGCTCGCATGCACGTAAACGAAGATGATGCCACGACGGCGATGCCCGCACCGGCCACTTCTACTGCCCCTGCGGCTGCGTCCCACCGGGCACCGATCGAATCGACGCGTCCTACCGAAGAGGACGAAAGCGGCGGCTGGATGAAGTGGCTCGCGCTGCTTCTCGTCGCGCTGTTGATCGCCATCTTGGGCTATTTTGCCTGGGATTTCTGGAGTAGCGACGATGACGATAACCGGAACGGTCGAAACCAAACCGAGGTGGCGGAGCACAATAGCGTCATCGTGCCGGAGGTAGAAAACCGCCCGCGCAATGAAGTGGTCAAGGAGCTCGAGGACTTGGGACTTCTCGTCACCGTGAACGAGGAAGCTAACCCCGATATCGATCGCAATAATGCGATTCGCATTAATCCGGCCCCTGGTTCGGAATTGCAGAAGAATGCCTCGGTGACCTTGACCGTTTCTTCCGGCAAGGAAATCATCGATGTCCCAGATATCACCGGCATGAACTTGGATCAGGCCGCGCAGGTTTTGGGAGAGGCAGGCTTGGAGCTGAACTCGGATATTTCTGAGCGCAATGATGAGGCCCCCGCCGGCGAGGTAATTCAGCAGAACCCCGCGGGTGGTACCCAATTGTCCAAGGGATCAAAGGTCCGGGTGACGGTGTCTAAGGGCATCGAAAAGAAGCGCGTTCCTGATGTCGCTGGCTTGAACGAGGAGGATGCGCGCAGCCGCCTCGAAGCCAATGACTTCGACGTCAATGTCCGGGAAGTCGATTCCTTAGAGCCGGAAGGCACCGTGCTTAACGTCTCCAACCAGGGCGCTCAGCTGGAAAAGGGCCAGACTGTCACCATTGAGGTATCCAATGGGATGCTCATGAAGGCACCAGAGATCATGCACAAGAACCAAGGACAAGCCGAGAATGCCCTGCGTCAGGCGGGCTGGGATGGCGAGCTGCGCGTGGGCGAGCCAATTCCCACCGGCGCGTTGGTCGATAGCAATAAGATCGGTTGGGCGTCCACTAATCCCGGCGATACCATCCGCAAGGATCAGGACGTGGAGGTTCGCATCTGGAAATTCGAAGCCTCGGCGCTCCTGCCGCAGCCATAGCTGCTGGTATCGTAATTCATCAGTAAGCACTGAGATAAGAACTGAAATCTAGAGAAGGTCTCTTATGCCAAA
The DNA here is from genome assembly GCF_000478175.1 of Corynebacterium sp. KPL1814. Taxonomy (GTDB): domain Bacteria; phylum Actinomycetota; class Actinomycetes; order Mycobacteriales; family Mycobacteriaceae; genus Corynebacterium. The sequence goes on along the minus strand of NZ_KI515776.1, from coordinate 130,929 downwards.
GTCAAAGATCACCCAGAGCTCTGCCACCCAGGTATCGAGCTCTTCTGGGGCAAACCGCACCCCGGTCAAAATCAACTCTGAAGGCACCCCGAAATGGTACGTGGCCATCATGCTTGGCCTGATGGTCATTGGCCTGCTGTGGCTCGTGGTCAATTACCTCGCCGGTGAATCCATCCCCTTCATGGCGGAGCTCAGCGGTTGGAACTACGGGATTGGCTTCGGCCTCGCCCTCATTGGCCTGCTCATGACCATGGGCTGGCGCTAGGCCGCTGGTCAAGTCTGTTTGAGTGGTGTTTCTGCCTTTCGTTGAAACAAGCAGTGTTATGGGCTCAGGGGGTCAGCACGTACCCGGTGCTCTAACTGGTTCACGCGACTTCCTTGGAGGTGTCAGCGTCAATGACGTTGACGGTGATCAACGCTTTGGTCTGTTCCAGGCTCGTTAGCGACATGTAGCGGTTTTGCTGAATCCAGTCATCATGTTGTTCAGCCAAGACCGCACAGACAAGGCGCACCACAGCGTCAAGATTGGGGAAGATGCCGACGACATCTGTACGTCACCAGATTTCACGATTGAGCCGTTCAGCGGGATTATTCGGCCAGTCTTTCTTCCACACTGATGCCAGCGCGTTTGTAAACGCCAATAGTTCGTCGAGGGCTTCTTCCAGGTAGTTAGCAACGTGTGGAACTTCTGCTGGCAAAACGCCACGACCTCTGTGGCTTGGGACCACACCGATTCCGAATCTTGCTGCTGGAGTACCGTATGAAACATCGCCGATAGGGTTGGCCACTGCGTCTTGGGCACCATCGACGATAGGTTTTTGGCGAAATGGGTTCGACATCGTTGCCAGGACGCATTCAGTAACACGTCACTAATCGCGTGCTGGATACCTAAATGGGCATCACTGGTAGTGAGGTAGACATCATCAAGTCCGCGGGTGGGCCAGGCTGGTTTTTAAGACCGGGCGGTTTGAGTGCCTTCCTGGGTTTGGTGCCATTGGTTGGCGTACTCAGTCGGCGGGATAAACCCTAGGCTCGAATGAGGATAATAGGTATTATAGCGCTTCGACCACAGTCGCAGGCAACGCGACGCATGGGCGGGATCGTCGAACATCTCGTCCTCTCACAGCTCGTCGCGTAGCCGGTTGTGGAAGGACTCCACAAACCCGTTATGCCATGGCATCCCCGGTGGGATGAACGCCTCGACAGTGTCTTGCTTAGCAGCCCAACTAGCCAGCTCACGGCTGATGAACTCCGGGCCGTTATCCATACGTAACACCCGAGGCCTGCCACGCACAGCAGCTCACGTTCTACACAAAGCCTTTCTTCGTGCGCACGTAGGTAATGTCGGCCACCCACAGCTTATTCGGTCCTTGAGCTTTAAATTCACGCTCGACCAAATCTGGGCGCAAATCAGGCACGTTAGCTTTTCGGGTTGTAATCGGTGATCCGCCTTTGCCTTTGCCAGAAACGCCAGCCAGGCGCATCAGTCGGGTAGCGTGTTCACGGCCGATATCGATTCCGTCACGGCGGAGAGCATGCCACATTTTCCGCACACCGTAGACACCGTAATTATCTCTATGAACAGCACTAATGCGTTCAACCAACATAGTATCGCGAAGGCGACGAGCGCTTAATCCACGGGCCTTGAACTGGCGATAACCACGCGAGGTGATAAACCCACCAGCCCGGTTATTCTTCAACGTCTTACAAATGAACTCGACAGAGAAACTGCTCCGGTAGTCATCGATGAACCGGATCATTTCTTAACGTTTCGGGTCGAGTCATGAGGCGAAAAAAGCCGAGGCAGCCTTCAACAACTCATTAGTGTCGCGGAGCTCTTGATTTTCACGGCGCAGCCTCGCGTTTTCGGCGGCCAAATCTTCAGGCACAGGTTCTGGGATGCTCCCCGCACGCCGGGCAGGCTTAAGTCCATTGACGAGCCGTGTGCCATGAAACCCCCAGCTTTGGAGCTACTGCCTGGCACGCGGGGTGCATCGACATATTTTCCGCCACGATGCGGTCCTCTACAAGACGGACCACTCGGTCCTTTGCATCCTGGTCAAATTTTCTCGGCATGTTCCAGATTTTCCCATCTACTCAAACGGAACAAAACCTGGGACACTTCAAACAGCGTGCCAGAAACTGCGCACTCTTCCCTATCCGGTGACACATGCTGGGACGCACTCGCTAAATTCATAGCATGCTTTCTAAAAATAACCTTCCAGTTGCTAACCCCGCTCTGACACGCGCACTCTGCAAGGCACTCGTGGCAGGAGGGGAGGGAATCTCAGCTACGGAGATGCATAATGTCTTCGCCGCGGCCGGTATCACGGTGCTCGAGGGTTTTTCCTCCAAGACTGATATCGCCTACCACGCCTTGATGAACGAGCAACAATCCGCTGAGTCGAGCGGGCCACTGGCACGTTTTGTTTCAGAGGCTCTAGCTCCAGCCCGGTTCTTGAAGGGGCCACAGAAGCGTCAACGGATCATCTCCGACGTCGACACAATCCTTCGCACCTATCGGTTCAGCGTCACCGAGGAGGGGCACATCGTCCCTACAGGTGAAGGCGTCATCGGCGCCGACGCCCTGACCAGGCGGATAAAAGAGAAGCTTGTCTTGCGCGGCACTCATCCCGAGGCGCTGAGATTTTGTGAAGAAGAACTGATTAATCAGTCGATGTTCCATGCTGTAACCGAAGCGACAAAGTCACTGATGGAACGTATCCGGCCCGCAGACTGCGCGCTTGACGGAGAGAAGCTCACTCAGTACGTGTTCGGTACACGCAATAACCCTGGGCCACGATTCATAAACGATTTCTCCAGCCCAGCAGATGAGGCCGAGCATTTCGGATTCATCCATCTACTCAACGGAATCTACGGACACCTTCGTAACGATCGCGCCCATCGCGCACGTCTGGGATCGGAAGAAAAGGGACAAGATTTTCTCGACGCCATGGCGATGATCTCCTATGCACACCGGGTCATCGACAGGAGTTGGCTGAAGGGCCAAGCCTAAGCTGCGGATGGTCGAATTACCGCCACCCCTAAGGCAATATGTCAGGGGTGGGAGGCGGTGGCGTCCCTGACAGCCGGCCAGTTACGCTTTCTTCTTGACGCTCGTGGGGGCAGCCCCGCGGATTGCTCCTTGTCCTTGTCCGGAACAGAGGCCTCGGCCGCCTGAGTGACCCTTGCGGCAGCCTGCTGTTCATAGACGAACGAATTCGACACAGACAGTACCGAAGGATGCTGGTGTCCCACACATCACCGTCGGGCCGACGTTCGCCCCTCGTTGCAACAGTTCAGCAGACGCTGTATAGTCCAGTACATGCTGACTATTGCTTCGCGCTTGGACGTGATGAACCGATTGGGTCGGGCGATGGCCGATCCCACCCGATCCCGTATTCTCCTGACCCTGCTGGGCGGCCCGGCCTACCCGGCCGCTCTCGCCCGGGAACTGGAACTGACGCGGTCAAATGTGTCGAACCACCTCACTTGCCTACGGGACTGCGGAATTGTGGTCGCAGAACCGCAGGGGAGGAAGACCCGCTACGAGATCGTCGACGCCCATCTTGTCCAAGCGTTGAACTCACTGCTAGATACCACTCTGGCTGCCGACGAAAATGCCCCGTGTATTGACTCGGCATGTGACGTGCCCGGGTGTGCCACCGGAGAGGGGAACAGGTAAGTGGTAACTGGTCTCCTGGGGGCGGTTGGTCTGTTTATCGCCACCAATATCGACGACATCATCGTGCTCTCGCTGTTCTTCGCCCGTGGGGCCGGCCAAGCAGGGACCACACTTCGGATCCTGGCCGGGCAGTATCTTGGTTTCGCGGGCATCCTCGCAGCCACGATTCTGGTCACCCTAGGGGCGGATGCCTTCCTGCCCACCGAGGCGATCCCCTACTTCGGGCTAATCCCCCTGGCCCTGGGGCTGTGGGCGGCCTGGCAAGCCTGGCGGGGAGACGATGACGACGACGATGACGCGAAAGTCAGCGGAAAGAACGTAAGCGTCTTGACCGTCGCCGGGGTGACCTTTGCCAACGGTGGCGACAATATCGGCGTCTATGTCCCGGTTTTTCTCAACGTGGATACCGCCACCGTTATCATCTACTGCGTTGTCTTTCTGATTCTGGTGGCGGGCCTGGTCCTGTTGGCGAAGTTCGTGGCCACCCGTCCGCCCATCGCGGAGATTCTCGAACGCTGGGAGCATGTGCTGTTCCCTATCGTCTTGATCGGCCTGGGTACCTTCATCCTCGTCAGCGGCGGCGCCTTCGGCCTTTAATAAACTCATCCCCCGTGCTGCTAGGGCCTCTCTAGGTTTCCGAGCGTGTCAAGTTGTTTGTGTGTGGGGCTAGGTTTATAGGTATTTGTCGAAGCGGTCGGGAAAAGCCACGGCCATCTGGTTGATGGCTTGTTTCCAGCCAGAAACTCGGGCTCCTTCCATGAGTCTGCCGGCTGTTCTTGAGACTCGTTTGCCCTGCTTGGCTCTCTTTACAGCTCGTTTGTCTTCAATATTGCAGATCATCAACCACAGCGTCTTGAGCGCGGATTCATCGTTGGTGAACTGCACCCTGTTGCGAGTAGCTTTACGCAATTGGTTGTTAAACGACTCAATGGAATTCGTCGTATAGATGACCTTCCTGGCTGCTGGTGGGAACTGCAGAAACGGTACGAAACGCGCCCACGCATCACGCCAGACCTTGACTGAGCGGGGATATTTCTCACCCAGCTCGGAGGCTTCAAATTCGTCTAAAGCAACCTGTGCTGTGGGCTCGTCCGTGGCAGTGTAAATCTTTTTCAACGCGGCTGATACGCCCCGGCGATCCCCGTAGGCTACCCACCGGTTAGCGGCGCGAATCAGGTGCACGATACAGGTTTGCACCATAGAGTTCGGCCAGGTTGCCTCAACTGCCTCTGGCAGGCCTTTCAGCCCGTCACAGCAGACGATAAAGACGTCCTTGACCCCACGGTTAGAAAAGTTGGCGCATACCTGCGCCCAGAATGAAGCGCCTTCTTCCTTGGCAATCCACAATCCTAAAATGTGCTTAATACCGTCGAGATCCACGCCGATTGCCATGTACGCAGATTTGTTGACTACTCGGCCGTCGTCGCGGACTTTAATGCGCAACGCGTCCAGGAAAACCACGGGGTAGAACTCGTCTAGCTGGCGGTTTTGCCAGACCATAACCTCATCGAGCACGGCGTCAGTAACCGCAGAAATCGTCTCATGGAAAATATCGACACGCATCGCCGTTGCCATATGATGCTGGATATCCCTAATTGTCATCCCACCGGCATACAAGCTGACGATCATGTCATCAAGATCAGTCAAGCGCCTAGAACCTTTAGGGACCATAGTCGGAAAGAATGTTCCAGCCCGATCCCGAGGGACATCAACGGTGACTGGCCCGCAGTTAGAATCCACGGTCTTTGGATACGACCCGTTGCGGTAATTGTCTGTTCTAGCTGCAGCTTTAGCGCTCCTGTCGCCAGACTCGTAGCCCAGGTGGGCATCCATTTCAGCGTTGAGTCCCCTGGTAATCGAGGCTTGTAACATGCCGCGAACTAGGTCGTTGGCATCCGTTGTGGACGTGCCTAGGTCATCAATCAGTTTCGCGATGTCAGGATTAGCAAGCAGCTTCTTTTCAATCGCATCAATCTTGGCCTTATCAGCCGGATCTCGTCTCGCCACAGTAGTCATTCTGGTCCATCTCCTCATGCAGGTTAGGTACCCACACACAAACCATCAGACACTCTCTGGTGTGCTTTCCGGGTGAGTAAAAACAGACCACGATGCCCGGTATGTGCTGGGCAAATGAAGAAAAACGGAACCACATCCAAAGGCACAACCAGGTGGCGGTGCAAAGACCCGAACTGCGGCAGCTCCACGACACGAACCCGCACCGATCTCACTCAGGCCTGCGACTTTAAAGCCTTCATCTCCTATGTCACCTCCACAGTGACGTTGTCTGAACTCGCCGGGCCACAAAGGGTGAGTCGTTGGACACTTGATCGCCGATTGAACCGTTTTGGCTCATCGACGTCCCCAACGACGGTGCCCCGCAGCGCGTCTACGAGCAGATCTTCATCGACGCCACCACGTCATTGCTTGGCACTGGACCAAACACGAAACTGTCCACGCATACACGCAGCTTCTTCGCAAAATCGCCGAGCCGCTCTGCGTCGTCATCGACGTCGGACAAGGCGCACTCACCGCGATTAAAGCCTGCTGGCCAAACGCGATGATTCAGCGTTGTCTCGTCCATGCGCAACGCGTCATCCGCCGCTACACCACCTCACGGCCGCGCACCGACGCCGGCAAAACCATCTACGCACTGGCGCTGAAACTAACCCGTGTCACCACACTCGAACAGGCACGGGAGTGGACGCTACGTCTGCACGACTTCGGTCAGGTATTCAAAACATTCCTCAACGAGAAAACACCCGTGCCAAAGGAACGCCGAACACTCAATAACCAGTTGGGGTTGCCCGCAAATCGTGGACACGTAGTGGAGCTACCTAGTGGTTAGGCAGCTATTTCTTTTCTGCTGGTGGTTAGGCTGGTGTGGTTCTCGAAATCGACGGGGCTGACCATCCCGAGTGCGGAGTGCCGGCGCCGACGGTTGTAGACGGCTTCAATCCAGTAGGCAACGGCCTGACGCGCAGCATCGCGGGTTGGCCAGCGCTTCCGGTCGTAGAACTCGGTCTTAAGCGTCGACCAGAACGACTCAGCCATCGCATTATCGAAACACACCCCAGTACGCCCCACAGACTGAGCAACACCTAGGTTGCGGCACACCTCCCAGAGCTGCTCGCTGGTAAATTGTGTTCCCCGGTCGGCGTGAAACACCAGCCCGTCAGGAACGTCACCACGCAGTGTATGTGCCATCCGCAGTGCTCGTTCGACCAGGAATGTATCTTGCACGCTATCCATAGCCCAGCCCAGCACCCTGCGGGAATGACCATCGCGAACTGCGCATAAGTACAACCAACCCTCGCCGGTTCGCAGGTAGGTAATGTCTGACATCCATACTCGATTGAGCTCGCCGGTATCAAACATGCGCTTTACCAGGTCAGGAAGACTCGACTTACGTTTAGATTGAATCGTTGTCGCTGGGACGAAGGCACGCGGTGAAATTCCTTCAATTCCCATCAGGCGCATCCGCTTAGCCACAGTCTTGCGGTTAAGAACAATCTGGTAGCGCTCACCTAGTTCTGCGGTGATTCGCGGGGCACCGTAGACCTCGTTGGAGTCTTTCCAGATCTGATGAATCTTGCGATCAACATCATCGTAAAATGCTGCACGATCATCCTTACCGGATAAGCGTTGCTGCTGCATATGGGCCCATTTGTAGTATCCAGACCGAGATACCTTCAAAAGGCGTGCCATGCGCTTGATACTGAAATTCGCCTTCTCCTGCTGCATTAATTCGAACTTTTCTGATCGCGTTGCTTTGCGGCGAAGAAGGCTGTCGCTTTTGACAAAAACTCGTTATCCATCTTGGCTTCTGCCAGCTCACGACGCAGACGAGCGTTCTCAGCACGAAGATCAGCCTCGCTTAGCCCATCAGAGGATCCTCGGCGTTGACGCTCATTTTTCACCCACCGACCTAAAAGGCCAGGTGCGACACCAATTTCTTTCGCTACATGAGCAATCGGGCGTTCTGACTCGATTACTAGGTTTGCGGCTTCACGCCGGTACTCCGGCGTGTATTTCTGGCGTTGTTGACTCACAATGAACATCCTCTCTTACGGACACAAAATCCGCACAAATAGGGTGTCCACTAAACGAGGGTAACCTCACCTACTTTTTGGTTGTTCATGTTTCAGCTTCTCTACACATTCAAAGGACAACTGCACAATGACCTAAAGCAGGCCGACTTGGCCTCAGTGGCTGCGCTTACCGCCATCCATTTGCATTTAATTGTCAATAAGCGTCGACGGGGATAGGCTGAGTGCATGGCACACGAGCACCACGACCACGATCACTCCAGCACGCCGCTGCGCGCACTCTTGATTGCGCTAGGCATTACCGGCACCGTCTTCTTCGCGGAGCTGATCGGCGGCTGGTTGGCGGGTTCGATGGCGCTGATGGCGGATGCGATGCACATGCTTTCCGACGCTGCGGGGTTGATCATCGCGGTGTTAGCGGTGTTGGTTGGGCGCCGACAAGCATCGGCTCAGGCCACGTACGGCTACCGACGAGTGGAGGTGCTTGCTGCACTGGCGAACGCAGTGATGGTGCTGGCGATCTCGGTCTGGATTGTCGTCGAGGCGGTGCGCCGCCTGCAGAGCCCGGCCGAAGTGCAGGGAAAAACGATGCTGATCATCGCGGTGATCGGCCTGGTGGCGAATGCGCTATCGGCGTGGGTTCTGCACCGGCACCGCAAATCCTCGATCAACGTGGAGGGCGCGTTCTTGCACGTGTTAGTGGATATGCTCGGCTCTGTCGCAGTAATCGTGGCCGGCATCGTGGTACTGACCACGGGGTTTGTGGCGGCGGACGTGATCGCCTCCCTAGCGATCGCGGCGATGGTGCTGCCGCGCGCCTGGCAGCTCATGCGGCTTTCGACGAGCGTGCTGCTCGAGCAAGTCCCGGCGGACTTCGACGCCAGTGCGATCGAGCCCGCGCTGCGGCAGGTCGAGGGCGTTGCTGACATCCACGACCTGCACCTGTGGAGCCTGGACGGCGTGAACGTGCTCACGACCGTGCATATCGTGCGCGACGGCACCGTCGGCACCGGCCCGCTGTTGGATGCCGCCCAGCAGGCCCTGCGCGAACACGGTATCGAGCACTCCACCATCCAGATTGAGCACCCAGAGCACGAATCCCACGAGACGGTGTGCTGATTCCCTTCTAACCTGACTTAGGCCAATTTTGTGCGGAAGTTCGCGGCCGGTGATTACTTGGATGGTGGCAGTGAGGTCGGGCGGGAATGGTACGGCGGCGTGAATGGTTTCGCCGCCAACGACGAGTTGAAAGCTGCGGTATTTCTTGAGTGTTCTCACGAGGCGTTTGATGAAGTGACCACTGCGGGTCTCCATCAGGTGGGTCACGGCTAGTGCTGCCATCACAATATTGAGATGTGCTGTGATCGAGTTTTGTTTCCTCGCATAGATTAGGCGTGCTTTCAGGTCTGATTTCGACATCCGATACGACATTTTCAATGTGGAATAGCCTGCGGTAATGCCCGATAACCTCCTGGGCGGGAAGAGCGGTCAGGTCGGTTTCATAGCCTTTAATTCCGGCTAGGGCTCGGTGTTTGGCAGCGAGAGCGTAGTTGACCTTCTTGTTCGGGGTGGAAAGATCGAAATAGCGGTTGCGCTTAATGGCGATTGCGCCGTCAACAGCGCGTTTGGCTTTTGCGACTTGCTCTTTGATTCCGCGCAGGCCGCGTCTGGCCCGATCATAGGAGTACTGGAAGTGGGTCACCGTATTCGGGGTTGTGTGTTTGCGCGCATCGCTTGCCGAGGCTTGTGTCCAGATCTGGCCGTGGGCGTAGGCTTCACCAGGGATTTCCCGCCGCCAGGTTTCAATCACCTCAGGCACGGTGGGGTTTCACCGACAAAATGTAGTGCAGACCTGCATCTATCAATGCTTGCTTGTTCGGAGGGTGTCAAGTTGTTTGTGTGTGGGGCTAGGTTTATAGGTATTTGTCGAAGCTGTCGGGGTAGGCCACGGCCATTTGGTTAATGGCTTGTTTCCAGCCGGAAACTCGGGCTCCTTCCATGAGTCTGCCGGCTGTCGCTGAGACTCGTTTGCCTTGCTTTGCCCTCTTTGCGGCTCGTTTGTCTTCAATGTTGCAGATCATCAACCACAGCGTCTTGAGCGCGGATTCATCGTTAGTGAACTGCACCCTGTTGCGGGTAGCTTTACGCAGCTGGTTGTTGAACGACTCAATGGAGTTCGTCGTATAGATAACCTTCCTGGCCGCTGGAGGAAACTGCAAAAATGGCACGAATCTATCCCACGCATCCTCCCAGACCTTGACCGACTGAGGATACTTCACACCCAGTTCAGACTCGGAAAATTCCTTCAACGCTGCTTCTGCCGTGGATTCATCAGTAGCCGTATAAACCTTCTTCAACGCGGCTGATACAGCCCGGCGATCCCCATAGGCCACCCATCGATTCGCAGCACGAATTAAGTGCACGATACAGGTTTGCACCATAGAGTTCGGCCAAGTTGCCTCCACTGCCTCTGGTAGGCCTTTCAGCCCGTCACAGCAGACAATAAAGACGTCTTTGACCCCACGGTTAGATAAGTTGGCGCACACGTGTGCCCAAAAGGAAGCACCTTCTTCTTTAGCAATCCACAATCCCAAAATATGCTTGATCCCGTCGAGGTCCACACCGATTGCCATGTACGCAGACTTATTGACTACCCGGCCGCCGTCGCGGACTTTAATGCGCAACGCATCCAGGAATATCACGGGGTAGAACTCGTCTAACTGGCGGTTTTGCCAGATCATGACCTCGTCGAGGACGGCGTCGGTGACTGCGGAGATCGTCTCATGGGAGATATCTACCCGCATCGCAGTTGCCATATGGTGCTGGATATCGCGGATGGTCATTCCGCCGGCATATAAGCTGACAATCATATCGTCAACATCTGTTAGCCGCCTAGAGCCTTTGGGCACCATAGTAGGAACAAACGTGCCGTTTCTGTCTCGTGGAACATCAATGTTTACTGGCCCGTAGTTAGAATCCACGGTTTTCGGGTAGGTGCCGTTGCGGTGATTGTCTGTTTCAGCAGTAGCTTTAGCTGCTCTATCGCCGGGCTCATAGCCTAGGTGGGCATCCATTTCAGCATTCAAACCCCGGGTAATTGAGGCTTGTAACATGCCCCGAACTAGGTCGTTGGCATCCGTGGTGGACGTGCCTAGCTCATCAATCAGTTTCGCGATTTCTGGGTTAGCAAGCAGCTTCTTTTCAATCGCATCAATCTTGGCCTTATC
>NZ_KI515776.1:98404-119961 GCF_000478175.1 Corynebacterium sp. KPL1814 | reverse complement strand
GCCGGATCTCGTCTCGCCATAGTAGTCATTCTGGTTCATCTCCTTATGCGGGTTGGGTTCCCACACACAAACCATTAGACACTCTCAGGTTTCCTTACCGGCATCAACTGAACCGCCCATGAAGTTGTGAAAAGCCGCTGCCGCAGGGACTCGACCACGTTAGCGCGACAGAAATTTGAAGTGCCCCGGGTTTTGTTCCTAGGACATTTCAGTGAGCTTTGTTCATCGGAGCCCACTGGGACACTGGAGACTACAAGTACACGTTAGACGCCGCCAGTAGTGCCGCCAAACACTTACGGCACTACTGGCGGAACTTCCTGCCGCTTCCCCACTAGCGCGCGGCGCCGGCACACTCTCAAAGTTCGTGCGCAAGGCGCAGCGAAATCTATCTCAACAGCGCCCCGCAGATAACCCGGACGAACTTCTAGACCTGGCCACCAGTCTCAAAGAAAAGCTGGAAGGGCAAATTCTAGTGGCCAGCCGGGCGCACACGGGCAACGGAGACGCTCTGGTCAGCGCGGCCCTCGTGTTCGATATCTACTCCAGCGATTTGCTTTGCCGTGGGGCAGACCACCGGGGTAATGAGGTTGATGCCGCGTTCGCGCAGCTTCTCAGACTCCACCGCGATGATGGGGGTGCCGGCGCGGACGACATCGCCCTTGTCCACGAGCTTAGTAAAGCCCTCGCCCTTCAATTCCACGGTATCGATGCCGATGTGAATGAGCAGGTCAAGACCTTCTTCAGTCCGCATGCCAAAGGCATGGCCGGTCTTGAAGACCATCGTGATGGTGCCATCTACTGGGGCACAGACATCGAAGGCATCGATCTCGGTAGGAATGACGGCGAAGCCTTCGCCCACCATGCCCTGAGCAAAGGACTCATCGGGGACCTCGGAGAGAGGCACGACGGTTCCCTCGAACGGGGCGCGGAGCTCCACATCGGTCCCGATTTTCTCTGCGGGGAGAGAATCTTCGCTAGGCTTCGCCGGCGCCGTAGCTACCGCTGCAGAGCCGGTGCGCAGCTGTTGGTTGACCTCGTCAAACATGAACTGCACGGAGGGGCCCACGATGACCTGCACGTTCTTTTCGGAGGGGTGGATGACGCCGGAAATCCCGGCGCGCTTGATAGTGGGGTCATCGACAAGCGCGCGATCCTTCACACCCACGCGCAGGCGGGTGGTGCAGTAGTCCAAGGAATCGATATTGTCCTTGCCGCCGAGACCCTCGATGATGCGGGAGGCGGAAGCGGCGGTCTTATCATCGCCTGCGGCGGCATCGTCGTCTTCAGGGGCGTCCTCGTCATCGCCGCGGCCCGGGGTCTTCAGGTTAAACCAGCCGATGAGGTAGTAGAATATAACGAAATACAGGGCGAAGAAAATAACGCCCATAATTAGGAGCATGTACCACTTATTCGCTAGCGGGTTTTGCGAGGACAACAGCATGTCCACGAAACCTGCGGAGAAGCCGAAGCCCGCGGTCCATTCCATCGTGGCGGCGATAAAGACGGAGAGGCCGGTCAGCAGCGCGTGCACCACATAAAGCAGCGGGGCGACGAACATAAAGGAGAACTCCAGTGGCTCAGTCACGCCGGTGAAGAAGGAAGCTAGGGCGCCTGCGGCCATGAGGGAGCCGATGACCTTGCGGCGGCCCTTGTCCGCGCGCAGGTACATGGCCAGGGCGGCACCTGGCAGGCCGAACATCATGATTGGGAAGAATCCGGCCTGGTAGCGCCCAACAACTCCGTCCACGGTGCATTGTCCGTTTTCCCAAATACCAGGGCACTCTGCGGCGGAGGTAGCCGCGGCGGCCGCGTCGATAGTGGATTGGCCGGATTGGAAGTTACCGATGTCGTTAATACCAATAACGTCGAACCAGAACACGGAGTTCAGTGCGTGGTGCAGACCCGTCGGAATGAGCAGGCGGTTGGCCACGCCGTAGATGCCCGCACCCGCAGCACCGAGGCCCTGGATGGAGGTACCGAAGTTGAAGAGCGCGTGGTAAATGAAGGGCCATACGAAGTAGAGGATGGCGGAAACCACGATGGCGAAAAGCGCAGTGAGGATGGGGACGAGGCGGCGGCCAGAGAAGAAGGCCAGGAAGTCCGGCAGCTTAGTGCCATGGAAGCGGTTATAGATCATCGCCGCCATGATGCCTGCAAGGATGCCGAAAAGAACGTTGCCGTCACCGACTGCATTCCAACCTTCAGCCGCCCATTCGACGGCTTCGTCGCCCGTAAGAGCCTCGGGATCTTCGATGCCGCGATAGCCGGCCACCGCGTCGGGGCCCAAGAGCTTCATGAAGGTGGCATACGCCAGGAAACCGGACAGTGCGGAGGCACCATTGGAGTCTTTGGCCAGGCCAAAGGCGATGGCTACGGCGAAGATCCAGCCCAGGTTATCCAGCACGGCACCACCGGAGCTGACGAGCAGCTGCGCGACCACGTTATCCTGGCCGGCAACGCTGGCTATCCAGTAGCCAACGCCGCCGAGGATCGCCGCGACAGGCAGTACTGCCACGGCGCCCATCAGCGCCTTTCCGAGCCGCTGCAGCGGCCCCATAATATTGAGTTTCACGGGAGGAGTCCTTTCAAAGGTGTAAAGAGGTAAAAGAGGGCTTTAGTGCGGGCGGTGCTCATCCACAAAGCGGTAGTACTCGTGATCTTCCAGCTGGGAAGCCGCGTCTTCATCGAGAATCACCGTGGCCCGCTGGTGTAGCTGGAGGACCGAGGCCGGGCAGTGCGCGGACAGCGGGCCCTCCACCATGTCGCGGACCGCGCTGGATTTTTCAGTCCCAGTGGCCAGCAGCAATAGGTGGCGGGCTTCGCTGATGGTGCCGAGCCCCTGGGTTAGCGCATAGCGAGGAACACTGTCCGTGTTCTCGAAGAAGCGGGCATTATCCTGCACCGTCCGCGGGTGCAGCGTTTCCAGGCGCGTGCGCGATTGCAAGGAGCTGGAGGGCTCATTAAAGCCGATGTGCCCATTGCCACCGATGCCAAGCAGCTGGATATCGATGCCGCCAGCATGGCGAATGGCCTGGTCATAGGCGGCTGCGGCGCGGTCCGAGTCCGCGGCATCGCCCTCGGGGCTCTGCACTAACTCATCGATGAAGTCGACGTGGCTGGTAAATACGCGGCGGATGGTGGAGTAATACGACTGCTCATGGGAGCGAGCCAGCCCCACGTATTCATCGAGGAGGAAGGCGCGGCTGCGAGCGAAACTCACCTCCTGGCGCTCGTAGCGGGCGGTGAGTTCTTGATACATCGCGACCGGAGTAGAACCCGTGGCCAGGCCCAAGGTTGCCCCGGCATTGGCATAACGGACGAAGATGTCGGCGGCGGCTGTAGCCACCTCTGCTGGTGTGGAACGGATGAGGATGTCCATGCAGTATTTCCTAACGTGAATCAGTATCTGCCGCGTCGGTGACGTCGATACCATCAGCGATGACGCGTACGGGCTCGAAGTGTGCATTCAGGCCCACGAGGTTGGCGCGCTTGCCGGGAGCCAAACGGCCTATGTCCTTATCCCCCAGCACGTCCGCGGCCGTGGTGGAGGTAAACCGAACCGCTTCCTCTACGCCGTGGCGAGCGGCGAAGCGCGCAAACTGTTGCGCCAAGGTGGAGGTTCCACCCGCGATGGCGCCACTGCCCACGCGCGCCACGCCGCCGGTCACGGTAACGGGCAGGGAGCCCAGTTCATAGGAGCCATCGGCCATGCCGGCGGCGGCCATTGCATCGGTAACGGCAAAGGCGCGGCGGTTATAGGCCATGTCGACGGTGCCATCGGCAAGATGCACGCCATCGGCAATGAGCTCTACTCCCACATCGCCCGCTTTCGAGCCGGTGAGCAGCGCGGCCACCGTGCCGGGGGCGCGGTGGTGGATGGGCGGCATGGCGTTGAAGAGGTGGGTGCCGGTGACGGTAACGCCCAAGTCTTGTGCCTGCTCTATGACCTGCAGTGTGGTCTCGTAATCGGCCTCGGTATGGCCCAGGCTGGCGATGATATCGTGCTCGGCGCAGACTGCGAGGAGCTCCGCCGCGGCTTGGGTTTCTGGGGCGAAGGTAATAGAGCGCAGGTGGCCGCGGGCAGCATCGATGACCGCGCGGAAAAAGTCTGGATCCCCCGGCACGATGCGCGATGGATCCTGCGCGCCGCATTTTGCCGCGGCGATAAACGGGCCTTCCATGTGGATGCCCGCGATGTCCCCTTCTTCTGCCAGCGTGGCGAGCAGCTCCGCCCGCGCGCACAGTTCCGCCTGCGTTCCAGAGACCATGCTGGCTAGCAGCGTGGTGGTGCCGTGAGCGCGGTGGAAGCGCGCCGCGGCGCGGCACTGGTCATAATCACCATTGGGAAAGCTTCCGCCATTGCCGCCGTGATTGTGCAGGTCCACAAAACCTGGGACCCACAGCAAAACGTCTGGGTCACCGGATTGCCAGGCCGCATAGGCAGCGGGGACATCGCCAAGCGAGATGTCTTCAATGCGCCCGCCAAAGTTCAGCGCACCAGCGCGCAGTTGGACATCCTCGTCAATGTACAGGCCTTCTACGTGGCCCTTCGTCTGTGTCTGCATATGTCATTCACTTTTCTTTTGTCCGGGCAGGCACCGTCCCACAATCGCGCCGATATCCCAGCGCAGAACTATGTTATAACCTATCGGTACCATAACCCGGTGTCAATGACGTCACGATCGCTTTTTTATGTGAGATTATCGAGGGCTATCGACTGTGATGCTCAACTTCGCTTAGCCATAGATCCGCACCAGCCACTGGGCTACATTGATCTTTAGGAAGTATCGCTTGCCGATGCCATCTCTACCCTCGGTTTCTCTCGAGCAAGCGCGCAGCCAACGCCAACCATCGCGTCACGTCAGGAGAACGTAAATATGGATTTAAAACCAGAAACTATTGTTTCTAATATTTTAAGCGATATTGCGGAAGTAAATGATTGGGCCAGCATTGCTGATGCCACCGGCGCTAATGACATAAACTCTTTCCACGCCACCCCTGACGAGGTTTTCACCATCCTCACTGCTGTTAAAAATAGTCCCGATTTGGCCCTCGGAACTGTCACAAATGAGTTCAAGGATTTCCCTGATAGCTGGTCGCCGCGTGATATAACAGACCGGATCTTTGCCTCGTCAGATCCCATCTTCTCGATGATGGATATCTTTATGCGCCCGACCAATGAATGACCTACGGAAGAATAGAGATGAAAACTGACCACGGCCTCATGACTAGCCGGTACATGTGCATTTTGAGACATATCCACGCTCATTGCCTTGATAATCAGTCTGCTTAACTGGGCCCTCCGGTCTTGTCATTAAGCAGCTACCCTGCAAAAGCGCAGGGATAAATTGGGTGCGATCTACTGTCTAAATGACCACTAAGAGTGCTCTTCCGCGATATCGCGCATGCAATTATTATTATTGAAATAATAACCGTTTCATCTCCTTCACAAGTACTCGCCTCGGACATGGCGGGATCCTCATCTCAAGGAGCACACCATGACCAATCGTTCGCCCGCACCGCCGCGGCACCGGTCCCAGTACGTTCTCTTGGCCGGCTTAGCCGTCTCGGTGGCCTATGCCGTCGTCCATATCGCGTTTTCTGATCCCGCCCTGATCGAAGGCACCGCACCCGCGCGCCTCTCCTTGCGAAATTATCTTGGCCCAGTGCTGGGCTCTGGCATGGTGTGGGCGCTATTTGCTTACCTCATGGGCAAGGCGTGCGCCCACCGGTGGACCACGGCCTTTTTCGCGGGAGCCGGCATACTCCTGCTCATGTTGGCGGTGCACTACGGGTTGCTTTTCGCCTTTGGCATCTACGACTGGCAGACGGCGTTTTTAGCTAATGGCGCGTGGTTCCTCTTTGCCCTTATCGCCGGGCCACTTTTCGGCGTGGCGGGGGCCTTTTCCCACAGGTTCGGCTGGCTAGATTACGTTGCCGTGCTCGGTTTCGTACTGGAGCCACTGGTTACTGGGCTTATCCCAGGCAATAGTATCGAGCCGCAGACCACGACCACCCCTGGATATCTTGCCGCGGTAACGCTGTGGATGATCGGTGCGGTTTTCCTCTACTGCGAACGCCGGGCTCCTATTAAGGGGTAGCCACATCCCCAGCGGCCCACCAGCCGGGCATGCCATGGACGCCGGCCCCGGGCGCGGTGGACCCCGAAGCCATGAATATTCCCGGCGCGAGCCGGTGCGGGTGCGCGGAAAGGCGCGGGCGCAGCACGGTCTGCAGCCCGGTCATCGCGCCACCGGCGATATCGCCACCCACCAGGTTGGGGTTCCAGCGTTCCAGGTCAGCTGGGCTCGTCGCGCGGGTGGCCAGGATGGTATCGCGAAAACCGGGTGCGAAGCGCTCGATCTGCCGCGCAATGAGGCCGGTCACCTCCCGTGGATAACGCTCCTCATAGCCGTGCGGCACGTGCGCGTAGGTCCACAGCACCAGCCCGCGGGATGGGTCGGCCACGTGCTGTTGACACACCATGACCAGGGGACGCTCGGGCATGCGGCGCTTGCCGATGTCCCTTTCCGCCCCACCTATCTCCTCCACGCTGCCGCCCACGTGGACGGTGCCCGCTTGGCCCACGCGGGGATCGGCCCACAGCACGGGTTCGCTTAAGTGAAAATCCACCTTGTACACCGCGCTGCCATAGCGCCACCGCCGCAGGGATCTCTGGGTCCGGGCAGGAAGGTCGAGCCCGCCCAGGCTGAGAACCTGGCGCGGGGTGAGGTTGAGGATAAGGGCATCGGCGCGGGGCAGGCTGCGCACATCGGTGATATCGGCGCCGGTGTGGATGCGGGCGTTGTGGGAATGGAGGAGGGAGACGAGGGCATCGGCAAGCGCCTGCGTACCGCCTTCTACCACCGGCCAGCCGTGGGTCATGCCAAGCGCACCAAAGAGCAGGCCGAAAGCGGAGGTAAATCCCCTGGTAGGAGAGGTAATAGCGTGTACCGCGCTACCGGCGAATAAGGCGCGGGCCTGCGGGGAAGTAAATGCCGCCCGCGCGAGCGCGCTCGCCGGAAGCACGCCCGGCGCGCCGAATTGCGCTAAGCGGACCGGGTGCTCGGGCCAGCGCACCAGCGGGGTGAGCGCGTTGTTCACGTGCGCGTCGATATTGCGTACCACGTGGCCGTGCAGGCGGGTCCACGCCCTGGCATCGGTGCCGAGCCCCGCGGCGGTCTCCTCTAGGGAATTATGGAGAATGCCTGCTGGCGCGTCCTCCAGTGGATGGGCCATGGGATAGCGCGCATGCCGCCAGCGCAGGCCGTGCAATTCCAGATCGAGCGCGCGGAAGGCCGGGCTCGCGATGCCGAAAGGATGACCGGCCGCGCCGAGATCGACGATGGTGCCCGGGAAGATCTCGGTCGATGATGCCGCTGCCCCACCCGGGTGGCTGGCGCGCTCATACACATCCACGCGCCAGCCGGCCGTGGCGAGGCGGGCCGCGGCGGTGAGCCCATTGGGCCCTGCGCCGACGATCACAGCGTGCGGTTGTTTATCCACAGTCCTCCTTGTACAGGTCAGTGGCCCCAATCTACCTATTCGCCCACACGATGGGTACAAAGTTATCCACAGGCTGTGGAAGAAACCTGTGGAATATTTATTTCACAGACTTATCCCCACCCTGTGGATAAGTGTTTTCACGGGCTTCCACAGGTGATTTTTCGGCCGCCGATACCGCTATAACCTGTGCGATCAGGGAACACTCCGGAAAAGCGTTCGGTAAATTACAAGAATGTGGTTATCCACAATGTGGATAACTATTGTGGATTTCTTTCGCACACCCATTCCGGTGATCAAATTCCACAGTTATCCCCAAACCCCAGCTCGCAGGGCCAATAACACAATGATGACCGCACCGGTAAGAGCGACACCCGCCCAGCGCACGGATTTATTTCGATGAAAGAGGAAGAAGCTCAAGACAATGCCGGTGCACAACCCACCCAGGTGGCCCCACAGGGAGACTCCCTCCGCGACGAAGGTATAGCCCACATTGACCAACAACAGGACGATGGGCGCGCGCAGATCCATCCCGCGTTGCCGGAAGACGCCCACCAGCATGCCCATCAGCGCAAAGATCGCCCCGGAGGCGCCTACCGTGGGCGTGCCAAAATCGAGCCACAGCACCATGGCGGAAGCGCCCAAGCAGGAGACCAAGTACGCGGCGATGTATAGCCCGGTATCGAGGGCGCGCTCTACCTCCCTACCGATGAGCAGGAGCATCACCATATTGACCGCGAGGTGCCCGCCGTCCAAGTGCATGAATTCCGAGGACAGCGCCGTAAGCGGCGCATCGGCGTACTGCGGTCCCCACAGGGCCCAGTCTTGGCTCAGCGTGGAGAGAAAGAAGGTCTCGCCCAATGTGCGAGCTTGTACCGCGGTAATTGACCACGCGATGATGCAGATCGCGGCGATGGTCGAGGTAACGGGGGCGGTTCGCAAATAATTTTTCACCATGGCGTAGAAGCTGACCCTTTGTTGGCAATCGGATAAAACTAAACGAACCCGGCACCACAGGAAGGTGTGTGGTGCCGGGCGCGGTGCGAGAAAACGCTTAGGCGATATCGATGGACTCGATGACAACGTCCTCGTGCGGACGGTCCATGCGGTCGGTGTCGACCTTGCCAATCTTGGAAACGACTTCCTGGGAAGCCGGGTCCGTAACCTCACCGAAGATGGTGTGGTGGTTGTTCAGGTGCGGGGTCGGCGCCACGGTGATGAAGAACTGGGAACCGTTGGTGCCTGGGCCGGCATTCGCCATGGCCAGCAGGAATGGGCGGTCGAACTGCAGCTCTGGGTGGAACTCATCCTGGAACTGGTAGCCCGGGCCACCGCGGCCGGTACCGGTAGGGTCGCCGCCCTGGATCATGAAGTTATCGATGATGCGGTGGAAGATGGCGCCATCGTAGAACGGGCCGGACTGCTCGCCCTTTGCGTTCTGGGTGGAGTAGTCCTTTTCACCCTTGGCCAAACCGATGAAGTTTTCAACGGTTACCGGTGCGTGGTTACCGAAGAGATCGATAACAATATCGCCGTAGTTGGTATGCATCGTTGCAGTTGCGGTCTTCTGAGTCATGCCAGCCATTGTAAAGAATTTACTTCCTCTCCGCTGTGCAAGACATAACGCTCTCAGCGATCGCGCTATCGTTATCCTTATGATTCGCGCGTTGCTCTTCGATCTCGATGACACCCTGATGGATCACACCGCCGCAGCGCGGGCCGGCGTGGATGAATGGTGCCGGCAGCGCGGGCTAAATACTGGGCAGCACCAGCGTTTTGCCGCCATTGAACGCAAGTGGTTTACCGCCTATGAGCGCGGCGAGGTCTCCCACCAAGGCCAGCGCATTGCCCGTTGCCGCGAATTTTTGGGCGAGGACATGGACGATGCCGCAGCCCTTGCCGCCTACGACGGCTACTTGGCCGCCTACCAGAGCCAGTGGCGCGCCTTTGCCGATGCCCGCCCCGCCCTCGAATGGGCGCTCGCATCCGGCTTCCGGGTGGGCATCCTCACCAATGGCCAGCGCGAGATGCAGCAGGCAAAACTGGAGGCGGGAGGCCTCGCGCTTGCCGATGTCCCCCTTATCCCCACCGTCGAACTCGGCTACCCCAAACCGCAGCGCCAGGCCTACCTAGCCGCCTGCGATCGGCTCGATGTCACGCCCGCGGAAGCACTCATGGTGGGCGATTCACTGGAAAATGACGTACTCGGTGCGCGCAGGGCGGGCCTGCGCGCTGTGTACCTCGACAGGTCCGGAAGGGGAGAGGGCGATGTGTCCTCCCTTAGTCAGCTGACAGGGCTTGTCCCCCAAATAGCCAGCTAACCACGAGGGCACCGGGATCGATGACTCCCTTGCTGCGATCGCCCAGGTAGGACGCGCGCCCCTTCTTGGCGGCGATCTTTCCGGTTTCTTCCACGCCCTCGCGCGCGGCCTCGTACAGGGCCTGGAGCGTTTGCTCGTCTGGGCGCTCCGCGCCGATTTCTTGCGCCTTCTCCGCGGCCGGAATGAGCGCATCGAGCATGGTGCAATCCCCGCGCTGCGCGCCGCCCAGTTCTTGAATGAACTCCGCCGCGCTACTTAATCCTTCCGCTAAGGTCTCCGCGCGGGCCATGTCGTTGAAGAAGCTGCCGAAGACCGCGCCCGAGGTTCCGCCCGCTAGGACGAGGAAGCGCTTGGCCAGGCCGGTGAAGATCTCATCATCCGCGCCGCGCAGCGGCAGTTTAATGCTTTCCAGCGCCGCCTCCATATTGGTGCCGAAGTCCCCATCCCCGGCTTTGCGGTCAAGTTCGGTCAGCTCCTCGATGGAAGATTGCACGCGGCCAACGAAGTCGCTCAACCACTGGTTTTCTTCTCCCTCGGAGGGCAGTTCATCCTCAAAGGTAATCCGCGCCGATTCCACCTGCTTTGCACCGCCCAAGGTATGTGGCCAGGCGGGGGCTGAAGTTGGGGCATCGATAAGCTCAAGCAGCTCATCGTCGGCCTTGAGCAGCGTGATGGATACGCCGTGCATATTGACCGCGGTGACGAAGTTGCCCACCATGGAGCGCACTACCGTAATCCCCTTCTCCGCCAGCTGCGCGGACGCCTCGCCGAATACCAGGCTCAGCTCCAAAGGCGTGGTGCCGCCCAAACCGTTGACTAGGCACACCACCTCGTCGCCGCTGTTGATATCAAGGGCAGCACCCAGCTTTTCCAGCACGGTGGCCACGATGGCATGGGCATTATCGACCTTCTCCGTGTGCGTGCCAGGCTCGCCATGGATGCCCACGCCGACTTCCATGTGCCCGTCATCCAGATCAAAGGTCTCGCGCCCCGTGGTGGGCAAAAAGCCGGATCCCAGTGCCACGGACATGCTGCGGGATTGATCGGCGGTCCGTTTCGCAAGCTCGGTGACCTTATCCAAGTCATCGCCGCGATACGTCGCGGCACCGGCCACCTTTTCCACCAGGATCGTGGCACCCGTACCGCGCCTGCCAGGGCCCTCGCCGGTGCCTTCGGTAGCAATATCATCGGCAACCAATACGGAACGCGTATCTACGGCCTCTGCAGCATTGCGCGCCACGGTGAAGTTCATGACATCGCCGGTGTAATTCTTCACAATGTGCAGCACTCCCCTGCCCTGATCGGCCCACTGCGTGGCTTCGCTGACCTGGACCGCATTCGGGGAGGTAAACAGCAGGCCCGGGCAGGCAGCGGCGAGCATGCCTTGCCCAATGAAGCCGGCGTGCATGGGCTCGTGGCCGGATCCGCCACCGGAGATGACCGCGACCGCCGGTTTATCATCGGCCGTGCGCAGCGGGGTGCTGCGCCCGATGAAGCCCGCGTCGTGCCAGGTGGCATCGGGATGCTGGGCGATGAACCCGGCCAGGGAATCAGACAGGAAGGATTCTTGGCTATTGCGAAATGCTGAGTGCTTCATAGCGCCCACGGTAATCCGGATCCGTCCAGAGCGTCATGGGTGGGTACTAGATCACGAAAACGCTATGCAGACCGGCTGCATAGCGTTTCCTTTAAGAACTTAGAATTTCGCAGATTCTATTTAGAGGGCGTTGCGCACCACATCGCGGGCTTCCACCATGTTGCGCAGGGAGGTTTCGGTCTCCTCGTAACCGCGGGTCTTCAGGCCGCAGTCCGGGTTAACCCACAGGCGATCCAGCGGCACGTTCTTGAGCGCGGCGCGGATAAGCTCTGCCATTTCCTCCACGGAAGGCACGCGCGGGGAGTGGATATCGTAGATGCCAGGTCCAATCTCAGAGTGGAAGGTCTCATCGATATCCTCCAGCAGCTCCATGCGGGAGCGCGCAGCCTCAATGGAGGTGACGTCTGCGTCCAGGCCGGCGACAGCGTCGATGATCTGGCCGAACTCCGAGTAGCACAGGTGGGTGTGGATCTGGGTGGTGGGCTTGGCCTCGAGGGCTACCAGGCGGAAGGAGCGCACTGCCCAGTCCAGGTAGGCCTTGCGGTCCTGCTCGCGCAGCGGCAGCAGCTCGCGCAGGGCTGGCTCATCGATCTGGATGATGTCGATGCCGGCTTCCTCCAGGTCACGAACCTCGTCTGCCAAGGCCACGCCCAGCTGGTCCGCGGATACGGACTGGTGCACGTCATCGCGGACGAAGGACCACGCCAGGATGGTGACCGGGCCGGTCAGCATGCCCTTGACGTGCTTTTCCGAAAGCGACTGTGCAAACTTCGACCACTCGGTGGTCATGGCAGCCGGGCGGGAGATGTCACCCACCACGATCGGCGGACGGGTGCAGCGGGAACCGTAGGACTGTACCCAGCCGTTTTCGGTGGTGACGAAGCCATCGAGCAGCTCCGCGAAGTACTGCACCATGTCATTGCGCTCTGGCTCGCCGTGCACCAGGACGTCCAGGCCGAGGCGCTCCTGCAGTTCGATGACGGACTTGACCTCGTCCTTGAGGGCGGAGTTGTAGTCGGCATCAGAAAGCTCGCCCTTGCGGTGCGCGGCACGCGCCTGGCGGATTTCCTTGGTCTGCGGGAAGGAACCGATGGTGGTGGTCGGCAGCTCAGACAGGCCGAGCTCCTTCTGTGCTTCCTTGCGCTCGTTGAAGGCCGGCTCGCGCTTGACCTCGCCTTCCGGCAGCTGAGAGATGCGCTCTTGCACGGCGGCGTTGTTGATGCGCTCGGACTCGGCGCGGGTGCGCACGGCGCGGTCGCTGACGCTGTAGGCCTCTTCGGCTGCCTCCGGGCCCTGTACTAGGGCGACGACTTCCTTGACCTTTTCATTGGCGAAGGAGAACCACGGGGCGACATCGGCAGGCAGCTTGGATTCTGCCTCGACGGAGTGCGGCACGTGCTGCAAGGACACGGAGGTGGATACGGACAGTTCATCGATGCTGCCGGCCAGGTCCTCGTACTTGGAGCGCAGGTCGCGCAGGTTGGCGGCCCAAACATTGCGGCCATCGACAAGGCCGGCAACGACGTGGGTGTTCAGGTTCTTCACGCGCTCGAGGTAGCCCTCATCCAGGGCCAGGGTGCCGACAGAAAGGTCAACCTGAACGGCCTCTGGCTTGAGCTCTGCGATGACATCGAGGCCCTTGCGGGCAGAGCCGTACGGGGTAGTCAGGTAGACCTGTGGGCGCTCTTCTGCACCCAGGATGGCGGAGTATGCCTGCTTGGTATATGCAGCCAAGTCCTCATCGCTGGCGTTGGTCAGGTCTGCAACGAGGGCAGGTTCTGCCAACTGAATCCACTCCACGCCGGCCTTGTGCAGCTCCGCGAGGACCTCCTGGTAGGCGGCAACGGCATCATCTAGGCGCTCGAGCGGGGCCTTGGCTGCACCCTCGGCCTGCTTGGACAGGGCCAACAGGGTAACCGGGCCAACGAGGTACGGGCGCACGGTGTGGCCTGCTTCGCGGGCTTCTTCTACCAGCTTGATAATGCGCTGTGGGTGCGCATTAAAAGCGTGGTCATCGGCAATTTCCGGCACAATGTAGTGGTAGTTGGTGTCGAACCACTTGGTCATCTCCAGCGGCGCGGTGTCCTTATTACCGCGGGCCAGGGTGAACTCATCATCCAGGGTTTCACCGGCAACGGCACCGACGGTCAGTGCGGTTTCGAGCACCTGGTCGTAGTAAGCGACGTCCGCCGGGATGGCGTAATCCTCGGTCAGGCCGAGGTCGCGCAGGCGGTTGTAGGTATCGAGGCGCAGCGAGTGCGCGGCGGATTCGAAGGTCTCCGCATCGATGCGGCCGGCCCAGTAGGACTCGAGCGCGCGCTTCAACTCGCGGTTGGCGCCAATGCGGGGATAGCCCTCAATTGTCGCCTTGGGGAAATTAGCGTTGGTCATTGTCTACTCCGATTCGGGTTAGTAGGTCGTGAGTATTGTCGGGGTTGTTGTGGGTATATATATGGAGCCCGCTCGCCCCGCCAGCCACGATGTCGCGGGCTAGTTCGGCGGTCAGTTCCATGCCGGTTTCGTATTCTTCTTCTGGGGTTGTCGCTGCCGCGAGCGCCGACCGCACCCTTTCGGGTACGGCGAGCCCGGACAGCTCTCCCATTCGCTCCACCCGGCGCAGGCTGGTCATGGGCATGATTCCCGGAATAAGGGGAATATGCACCCCGGCCAGTTGGGCCTTTTTGGTAAAGCGCAGGTAATCCTGGGCATCGAAGAATAGCTGGGTAATGGCGAAGTCCGCGCCGAGGCGTTGCTTTTTGAGCAAGACGTCAAAATCTTCATCTTCGTTTTTAGATTCAACGTGCCCGCTGGGATAGCACGCGACTCCGACGGCCAGGCGGCCAGCGGCGAACCGCGCGGCTTGTTGCTTTTCCAATTGCCGGATGAGGCTTATCAATTCATCGGCATGCTGCGGATAGTGCTCCGGCAAGCCTTCCTCTGGCAGGTCCCCGCGTAGGGCCAGCAGGCCGCGGACACCGGCATCGACCAATCGGTTAGTCCAGCCGATAAGTTCCGTGCGCGAACCAGCCGTGCAAGCCAGGTGCGCAAGCGGGCGCATCGAGGTGGTGCGCGAAATCCGCTCGATAAAGGCCGTAGTCCCTTCGAGCCAACCGGACCGTTTGGAACTTGTCACCGCAATATAATCCGGGTGGTAACTTTCCAAGGTTTGCAGCAAACGGTCGATCTTGGCTTCATCGGCGTCGTGGCGCGGCGGAATTACCTCGAAAGATAGCGCCAAACGCTCCGGCACCATTAGCTCTTCTTCACTCATGGAATCCAATGGTGCTGACGCCGAAAATCGCGGGCTCATAGTCACCTCCTTTTCCCGATCTCAATTGCTGTCTGGAGGAAAACGTACCAAGCTGTTCAGTTTGCGGGGTAGCGCGACGCTAATGGTATTACCTTTGCAGGCCCATAAACAGCGCGGTTAGCCAAAATCGGCGTGAATATTAATACTCCATTCTGAACCAAGCGGTCTATTTTATGGTTGATTCCACCCCTGAATCCCCCGCCAAAACAGTGGTGGGGTGTCAAGTTGGCCACTATGCTGGATGAAAAGGACAAATAAATCTCATCTAAGGAGCACCTGCATCAATGAACCCCACCGCAGTGAAAATGGCGTTCAAGACCGGTTCCAATGTGTGGAAGCAATTGCGCGATTACCGGCAAGAAAAATCCCGCGAAACTTATACCGCCCTCGAAGAGGCTGCCCAACAGATGCAAAAGGAAGACAACAGCACCTTTGATGAGGCCCGCAAGCAGGCCGGCGCCGTCACCCAGGCCGCGCACTCCCGCCTCGAGCGCGCCCTAGAGGAATTCAATAACTACCGCGAAGACGCCGTCGAGCGTTTCGATGAGGCCAAAAAAGAAGCCACCAAGAAGGCAAAGAAGGCCCGCAAGCAAACTAAGAAGAAGGCCACCAAGGCGGCAAAGAAGCAGACCAAGAAGGACAAGAAGTCTTCGAAGTTCTGGACCGTTGCAGGAATCGTTGCCCTGCTTACCGCGGCAACCGGCGCGATTTATTACTGGCTGCGCTCCAATGACAAGCCTTCCCAGACTCCACCGCGCGTGGATGACTACCGTGGCGGCACCCAGAACACCGCCCCAGAATCCACCTTGGTATACACCTCCACCAGCGAAGCTAAGCCCGAATCCGATTCGGATCTTGCCGAAGAGGGTGCCGTGCGCGACGAGGAACTTTTGGGTTCCATCGATGAGCAGCTGGCCAAGCACCGCGAGGAAGAAGAGGCCGCTGCAGAGGAAGCGGATACCAGCCGCATCACCGATGACCACCAGAGTGAGGGCAAGCACCGCCTGCAGTCTGACGAGCAGTAGTTCCTTTCTCACCCCCGCCGTGGGGGTGCAGTAGGCGTTGCCTAGATCTCATTGCTTTGCCTAATCAAAAATCTCCTGCTTGAATTCACCCATTAAGGCTTTCTACAAGGAGATAAACAATGAGCTTTGAGTCTCTCACCGTCAAGCTCAAAGACGGTTCAACGTACTATTTCCCCGCAGGCCCAGTAACCGATGATCCCTCCCCGCGCGTGGATAACCTCCGCTTTGCCATCGATAACGGCGCTACCTTCCGCTCCGTTGACGAATCCGGTGAAATGCGCGAATTCAACGGCGCGGACGTGCATAACTATCACTTGGCTTAACTAGCCCTGCGGATTCTTCATATATCCTGGGGATTATGGAAATTCGCGCGACACAAGAATCCGATCGCACTTATATAGCTCGCCTCAACTTCCTGACCGATACGTTCGGTGATGAACGAGGCGAGCTTTCTTCCGGTTTTGCCGATGATTTTTCCTTTTACGTGGAAAATTGGGAGCCCAACCAAGGAGGTTTCATCGCTTGGGAGGACCTCGTGCCCGCCGGCGGTGTGTGGCTCAATTGGGGCACCGAGGACAATCACGGTTACGGATTCGTCGAACCGGCCATCCCAGAATTTGCCATCGCGGTAGAAAGCCGCTTTGCGGGGCAGGGCATTGCCACCGCGCTTATCGATGCCGCCATTTCCCTCGCCCAGACCCTCAAAGCGCCCGGCATTTCCCTGGCCGTCCACCCCGATAATCCGCGTGCTCAGGGGCTTTATGAACGCTTGGGCTTCGAGCATGTGGGTGTGTACGCCGAGCATTACATCATGGTCAAGCGCTTTTTATAACCCTATGCTCCACAGGAAAAGTCCAGATTCTTTGACCAGAATCCGGACTTTTCCTGTGGAGCATAGGAGAATCGAACTCCTGACCTTCTGCTTGCAAAGCAGATGCTCTACCAATTGAGCTAATGCCCCAGTGGCTTGTACTTTACTACTGCAGCCGCTCATTCCAAAAATGCCGAAGACACCGCGGCACAGTGATTTACTTCTATCACATTTATCACACGCGTTTAATCCATAATTCCCTTCGCAGTGGAGTAGGCTGGCTAATCGTGCCCATCTGTCCTCGTTCCTAGGAAAAGTATGCGTCGACTTCTTACCTCCGCGCTCACCGTGCTCGCCACCGCTGCCCTTCCCGCCTGCGCCAATGCGCAATTCCTCGAAGGCACCCCTAAAGCAGCCGGGTCTTCAGAACCTAATATCCAATCCGCGGTTTCTGAGATTCAGACCGATATTCAAAGCCGTATCGACAGCACCCGCGCGCAAGCACAGGACCTTGTCTCCACGGTAGCGCCACAAGACGAGCCGCAGAACGAGGCCGCACCCGCACCAGATCCCCAGGCCGGGGCCGCACCACAACCAGCCCCGCAGCCCCAGGGCAACGGCGTCGACTGTCCGAATTGCGTGGCTCTTACCTTTGACGATGGCCCAAGCCCTTATACCAACCAGCTCTTGGATACCTTTAAGGCGAAAAACGCCCACGCCAGCTTCATGGTGTTAGCGGATCACGCCTACCAGTACCCCCAAGCGCTCCAGCGCATGCAGGCAGAAGGTCACACCATTGGCAATCACACCAAGACCCATCGCCAGCTCAACCAGCTAGCTTACGGCGATATTGCCCAAGAAATCGACGCCGGCAATGCGGCGATCCGCAATGCCACCGGACAAAATCCGAAATGGCTGCGCCCGCCCTACGGTGCCACCAATGAGACGGTTGACCAGGTAGCCAGGGATAAGGGCTTGTCGCAGGCCCTATGGAACGTGGATACCTTGGACTGGAAGATCCGCGACTCGCAGCACGTCTGCAACGCCGCCGTTCAGGATGCTAACCCAGGCTCCATCGTCTTGATGCACGATATTCATCCGACCACCGTCAATGCGGCCGAGTGCATTATCGATGGCCTGCGCGCCAAGGGCTTGGAGCCGGTCAGCCTCGATGAGTTGCTGCGCACCCCGGTAGACGGAAAGCGCTACTACTCCCGTTAATGATTGATTTCTCCCACACAGCTGATGTCGTCGCTCCGCAGCTCCTTGGCTGCGTCATCACGCACGCTGGGGTGAGCATTCGCCTCACGGAAGTCGAGGCCTACTTGGGCACGGACGATGCCGCCGCCCATACCTTTCGTGGGAAAACCCCGCGCAATGCCGCCATGTTCGGCCCACCCGGCCGACTGTATGTGTATGCCTCTTACGGTATCCACCGCAATGTCAATATCGTGTGCGCGCCCGAAGGCGTGGGCCAAGGGTGCCTACTGCGCGGCGGTGAGGTGCTATCCGGGATCGATACCGCCTTTGCACGACGCGGCACCAGCGATTTTCATAACCTAGCCCGCGGCCCCGGGAACCTCGGAAAAGCTCTGGGAGCAACGCTGGAGGATAACCACCTGCCAGTGCAGCTTTCTGAGCGCGAGTCTGCACCGGAATGGGTGCGCGGCCCGCGCATTGGTATCTCCAAAAACCAGGAAGCAGCCCTCAGGTTTTGGATTCCCTTTGATAAGACCGTTTCCGGCCGCCGCGGCTATCCCAAAAAATAATTAATAGCGGCCGCCGTAGCGCTCATCGGCTTCGATGGCTTTGATGATGCGCTCATTAATTTGGGTCATCTGATGAATCTGGGCGCGGGTCAGATTATCGATAACGGATCGGCGGGCCTGCTTGGCGTGGCCTGGGGCGGTTTCTACTACCTTGTCCCAGCCGCTATCGGTAAGGTGCGCCATCGTCGTCCGCCCATCATTGGGGCAAGGACGCCGCACGACCCAGCCCTGGCGCTCCAGGCGGGTGACGACCTGGCTCAGGCGGGACAGGGAGCCATTTGCGGTAATCGCAAGATCCCGCATGCGCATCTCATGGTTATCGGCCTCTGATAGCCGTGAGAGCACCGTATATTCAAAGAAGCTTAGCTTGGCATCATCGCGCAGCTGCGCGTCCAGAATATTGGTGAGCCGGACATTCACGCTCATCAGGGACATGAATGCTGCTAGTTCATCCTCTTCCAGCCAAAAGTCGTCCCGCTCGGTCATGAGGATTATTTTAGCAACTGGACTTCAATTCTAAAATAATCCCCAAATAGCCGGAGTCCCATCCCGGTTATCCGAGCCTGGACTGATCCGCCTAGTGGCTGGTGGGTGCCAAACGTGCTGGGTCCAATTCAATCCGGCGGAGCAACTGCGCGTTGAATGCCACCACGATGGTCGATAGCGACATCAATACCGCACCGGCCGCCGGGGAGAGCACGACACCGATGGGTGCGAGTACGCCTGCCGCCAAGGGCACGGCAATGATGTTGTAGCCAGATGCCCAAATAAGGTTTTGGATCATCTTGCGGTAGCTAGCGCGCGACAAGGTGATCATCGAAAGCACCGACCGTGGGTCATCGCTGGCGAGCACCACCTCGGCGGATTCCATGGCGACATCGGTGCCGGCGCCAATGGCGATGCCGACTTCCGCGCGGGCCAAGGCTGGGGCGTCGTTGACGCCATCGCCAACCATGGCCACGGCCAGGCCGCGCTCTTGTAATTCGGTGACCTTGGAGTCCTTGTCCTGCGGCAGGACTTCGGCAAAGACCTCGTCAATACCCAGTTCTTCGCCAACGGCCTCAGCGACCTGCGTGGCATCGCCAGTGATCATCGCAACCTTGACGCCCTGCTCTTGGAGGGCCTGTACGGCCGCGCGGGATTCGGGACGAATCTTGTCTTCGACCGCGAGAGCGCCAATGATCTGACCATCGCGCACGACGTGCAGAACACCTGCGCCGCGCTGGGACCACTCTTCAACCTGCGCATCGAACACCCCAGGGGTGGCAAGCTCTAGCTCGCGCAGCATATTCGGCCCACCGACGAGGACCTCTGCCCCATCGACGGTGGCCTTGATTCCCCGGCCGGCGGCCGCACTGAAATCGGTGCTGTGCAGCTGCTCCTGGGATGCTTCCGCGTGGTCTTCGGCTGCCTTGACGATGGCGCGGGCCAACGGGTGTTCACTATCGGCCTCGGCCGCGGCGGCCACTGCTAGCAGCTGCCCCTCGCTGATGTCCTCAACGGTTGCGACACCGGTAACGGCATGAGCGCCTTCGGTCAGGGTACCGGTCTTATCGAAGAGAACGGCGTCGATGGTGCGCATGCGCTCCAACGCCATACGTTCCTTGATGAGTACCCCAGACTGTGCGGCCTGCTCGGTAGAGATCGCAATGACCAGTGGGATAGCCAAACCAAGGGCGTGGGGGCAAGCGATGACGAGCACGGTAACGGTGCGCACCACGGCGTCGCTTGGGCTTCCGATAATGGCCCAGACCACCGCGGTAATGATGGCTGCGCTCAGCGCGAACCAGAAGAGCAACGCTGCGGCGCGATCGGCCAGGGCTTGGGCGCGGGAGGAGGATTCCTGCGCCTCGGCGACCATGCTTTGGATACCGCCCAGGGCCGTATCTCCTCCGATGGCTTCTACCTGGACGCGGACGGTGTTATCGGTGGCCACCGTACCGGCGACCACGCGCTCACCTTTATCGCGGAAGACTGGGCGGGATTCACCGGTGATCATGGATTCATCGAATTCGGCTGAGCCTTTAACAATGGTGCCATCGGCAGGCGCCCGCGCTCCAGCGCGGACCAGTACTATGTCATCCACCGCCAGCTCAGAGACTGGCACGGTGTGGGTCTGCCCATCGATGATCTTCTCGGCTTCGTCAGGCAACAGTTCTGCTAAGGCGTCCAAAGCGGAGGAGGCCGCGCCGAGGGCGCGCATCTCCAACCAGTGGCCCAGCAGCATAATGACGACCAGGAGGGCCAGCTCCCACCAGAAATCTAGGTCGAATCCTCCAATCCCCAAGGTGGTGACCCATGAGGCGACGAACGCCACGGTAATAGCCATGGCGATAAGCAGCATCATCCCGGGCTGGCGGGATTTCAGTTCCGACCAGCCGCCTTGCAGGAACGGCGTGCCGCCATAAATGAAGATGATGGTGCCAAGCACCGGGGGAATCCAGGATGAACCATTGAATTCGGGTACGCCGTAGCCGAGCAAGTCTGCGACCATAGGGCTGAAGATGACGACCGGTACCGATAGCAGCAGCGACCACCAGAAGCGGCTGCGGAACATCGCCGCGTGATCGCCATGACCGTGACCGTGGCCATGCCCGTGCTCGTGACCGTGGTGGTCACCGTGAGAGTGCCCTTCGTGGCCGCCATGATCTGCGTGTTGCGTATGGTCCGCTTCCGCGGCCTGGTGAGCACCGGAATGCTCACCGTGTTGGTGGGAAGTACTCATAAAATTCCTTTCTTCTCCTCCCTGCACCGAGAGGAATCCTAGCGTCGGTGGAACACAGTGATGGTTACTCTCCCCACCATATACCCCGGGGAGGTATATTTACAGGAACGAAAGGAGCCATTTTCGCATGAGAGGCGAAGTGGAGCTGCCGAGAAAGGCGGGTTAAGTAGCAGGAAGTGTGTCTCGGTTTCAGCGTAAGCGCTGGTTAGCTTGTTTAAATAGGAGCTGAATAAGCTTCTGGGGCTTATTCGGCCCTGCTTTTTGTTCAATCCACCGGAATGGCACCTGCATGTGGTATGTGGTGAGCTGGTTGAATTTTCCGGTGACTACTAACCGACCACGATGCCCTATTTGTGCAGGGCAGATGAAGAAAAATGGCACAACATCCAAAGGGAAAACCAGATGGCGATGCAAAGACCCCAACTGCGGAAGCTCCCTAACGCGCCAACGAACTGACCATACCCAGTCCCGGGACTTCCGCGCCTTCTACCGCTAC
>NZ_KI515776.1:0-97304 GCF_000478175.1 Corynebacterium sp. KPL1814 | reverse complement strand
GCCGGATCTCGTCTCGCCATAGTAGTCATTCTGGTTCATCTCCTTATGCGGGTTAGGTTCCCACACACAAACCATTAGACACTCTCACTGCGGAAGCTCCCTAACGCGCCAACGAACTGACCATACCCAGTCCCGGGACTTCCGCGCCTTCTACCGCTACGCGGTATCTACAACGTCATTGAACCAGCTCGCTCAGCAACAAGGAATAAGCCGGTGGACTCTCAACCGCCGGTTTGAACCCTTTTGGCTTATCGATATCCCTAATACCCCGGACCCTCACCGAATCTACGACCAAATCTTCATCGACGGCACCTACACCGCGGCAGGCTGCCTGCTTGTCGCAGCAAGCCATGACCACGTCATTGCCTGGCACTGGGCTAAAAAGGAATCCACCGACGCCTATATTCAATTACTTAAAAACATAGCGCCACCGTTATGCGTCGTACTTGATGGCGGACTCGGCGCCCAATCAGCCATCGCAACATGCTGGCCACACACACCAATCCAGCGCTGCCTAGTCCATGCCCAACGCGTAATCCGCCGATACACCACCAGCCGGCCACGCACCGATGCCGGCAAAGCCATCTATGGCCTAGCACTGCAATTAACCAAAATCAGCACCCTAGACCAAGCACGGGAATGGACGAAGAACCTGCATGACTTCGGCCAGGTCTATAAACACTTCCTTTCCGAGAAAACCCTGACCCCTACACACCGCCGCAGGTCCAACCGTAAGTGGGAATGGACCCATTTACGCGTTCGCCAAGCCTATAAATCACTGCGAAACCTTTCGCAGAAACAACATCTATTTACCTACCTTAAGCCACCACCACATGCTCTTATGCCACAGCGTTGGGTAGCAACGACAAACAGCCTCGAAGGCGGAGTTAACGCCCCGCTCAAACGCATCGCTGATGCTCACCGTGGAAGAACAGGAGAACGACAACGCAAAATGCTGGAATGGTACCTGTATTCACAAACACAACTGCCTGACGACCCATTAGAGATCGCCAGGCAGTGCAATTTCGGGCAAGACCAACTCGCCAAAGTCCAAGGCCTTACCCCAGAAGACCACAACACAGCCGACCCGGAAACAGGCCGACCAGCCTTCTACGACAACGCTATCCCAACCGAATACTCACACTCCATAGGAATCAGAAAAGGACCCATGAAATGACAAAAGGCGCCCAACCGACGACACGCCCACCAGACACACATTTTGCTACTTAACCCCAGAAAGGCTCCCTACCTAATGGCACCGACCTGGACACACGAAAAAGTCCGGCTCCCTTAACGAAGCCGGACTAATACTGTGGAGCATAGGAGAATCGAACTCCTGACCTTCTGCTTGCAAAGCAGATGCTCTACCAATTGAGCTAATGCCCCATTGTTCCGTGGTGGGCCTAGCTGGAATCGAACCAGCGACCTCATCGTTATCAGCGATGCGCTCTAACCGACTGAGCTATAGGCCCTTTAGCGGAACGAGATGTAACTTTACATACTACCCCGGAAAGAACACAAATCGGCAGCTCAAAGAGGTTTTCAAAGGCACTCTTCGTTGGCCTAATGAGTACCCTACTTCGCGCTTAAAACCAGAAAATGCCGGCAACGTTTGCTGCCGGCATTGTCTCCTACTCACAGTGGGCTAAATATCATCCAAGCTAACCTTTAGCCCCCCGAGGACATCCACGATGGCGTTATAGATTACGGCCATCAGCGGTGCGAGCAAGGTGAACAAGACGGCGAAAATAACGCCAATCAGCGCACTGGCTGCGATCACCACGCCAAAGGTGACCTCAAAGCCGCCGCCTACGCCACCAACGAGGCTATTGACTGACTCCCATATACCCACCTGGTGCAGGCCTATGTACAGCAGGCACACGGCCAATAACCACGCGATGAGTCCGACGAGTGACAGGGCCAGACCAACGCGAAACGCCGAGATGGGCGAAATGTGGTGGATGGTTACATCTCGTCGTTCCATGTCCTACTCCTCGTCCTTGGAGGCATCGCTAGTCTTGTGGTGCTCTTGCTGCACCTCATCGACGGTCTTTTCGCCCTTGGCCACAGCCTGCGCGTCTTCCTCACCATCTTCTTCAACATTGCGGTCGATGGCAAGCAATTCGACATCATCGGCAAGGTCAACCAAGCGCACGCCCATCGTGGCGCGCGAGGAAGGACGAATCTGGTTTACTTCGGTGCGAATGACCCCACCGGCGGAGGTAATGGCGAAGATTTCATCGTCTTTGTCAATGGAAATGGCGCCAATGAGCTTGCCGCGCTTCGGGGTGTACTTGAAGGTCATCACGCCCAAGCCACCGCGGCCCTGCGGGGTGTATTCCTCAATGGCGGTGCGCTTACCGTAGCCACCGGAGGTAGCAACGAGCAGGAACTCGCCATCGTGAACGACGGACATCGCCAGCAGCTGGTCATCGCCGCGGAAGCGCATGCCCTTCACACCGGCAGTAGCACGTCCCATGGGGCGTAGCTGGTCGTCATCGGCAGTAAAGCGGATTGCTTGGCCCTGCTCAGAGGTCAGCAGGATGTCATCGCCCTCAGAAACGAGCTGGGCACCGATGAGCGCATCGCCCTCATTGAGGTTGATGGCGATAAGCCCTGCGGAACGAGCGGACTCGTAATCGGTCAGGCGCGACTTCTTCACGCGGCCCTGCTGGGTGGCCAGAACCAGGTATGGCGCATCCTCGTAGGACTGGATCTGAATGACCTGGGCGATCTTTTCCTCCGGCTGGAATTCCAGCAGGTTGGCCACGTGCTGACCGCGGGCGGCGCGGCCGCTCTCTGGTAGCTCGTAGGCCTTCAGGCGGTAGACGCGGCCAAAGTTGGTAAAGAACAGGATCCAGTCGTGCGTGGAGCAGACGAAGAAGTTCTTCACAATGTCATCTTGCTTGAGCTCCGCACCGCGCACGCCCTTGCCGCCGCGCTTTTGTGACTTATAGGTATCGACCTTGGTGCGCTTGGCATAACCGGTGGCGGTAATGGTAACCACGACGTTTTCGCGGGCAATGAGGTCTTCATCGGTGACCTCGCCGGAGGCAGGCAGGATCTCGGTGCGGCGCTCGTCGCCGTACTTTTCGACGATCGCCTCCAGCTCATCGTGGACGATCTGGCGCTGGCGCTCCTCGTGGGCGAGGATGTGCTTGAGGTCTGCGATCTCTTCTTCGATTTCTGCCAATTCATCGACGATCTTTTGGCGCTCCAGGGCAGCCAGGCGGCGCAGCTGCATCGCCAGGATGGCATCGGCCTGGATATCGTCGACATCGAGAAGCTCCTTCAAGCCCTCGCGCGCCTCATCAACGGTGGGCGAACGGCGGATCAGGGCGATGACCTCATCCAACATATCCAGCGCCTTGACCAAGCCGCGCAAGATGTGCGCGCGCTTTTCGGCTTCATCCAGGCGGTACTGGGTGCGGCGAACGATGACCTCAATCTGGTGCGCAACATAATTGCTCAGCATCTGATCCAGGCGCAGGGTGCGCGGCACGCCATCGACGATGGAAAGCATATTAGCGCCGAAGGAGGTCTGCAGCTGGGAGTGCTTGTACAGGTTATTGAGCACCACGCGGGCGACAGCATCGCGCTTCAGCGTCACAACAATGCGCATGCCCACGCGGTCAGAGGACTCATCTTCGATCTTGGAAATACCGGCGATCTTGCCGTTGGCTACGGACTCCGCGATATTGGAGATGAGGTTATCGGGGTTGACCTGGAACGGCAGCTCCGTGATGACGATGGTCTGCCGGGAACCGGATTCCTCGATGGAGGTCACACCGCGCATGCGGATGGAACCGCGGCCGGTGGTATATGCATCCTTGATGCCCTGATCGCCCACGATGAGGCCGGCGGTGGGGAAATCCGGGCCCTTCACGCGTTCCATGCAGGCCGCGAGCGCCGCATCCTCGTCTGCGTCTGGGTTCTCCAGCAGCCAGTAGATGGCCGAGGCCAACTCATTGAGGTTATGCGGCGGGATATTGGTGGCCATGCCCACGGCAATTCCGCCGGAACCATTCATCAAAAGGTTAGGCACGCGGGACGGCAGGACGTCCGGCTCGCTGGTCTTGCCATCGTAGTTGGGCGAGAAGTCCACGGTATTTTCGCGGATATCGCGGACCATTTCCATGGCCAACGGGGTGAGCTTGCACTCGGTATAACGCATTGCGGCGGGGCCGTCGTTACCGCGGGAACCGAAGTTACCCTGGCCATCGACAAGCGGGTAGCGCATATTCCAGGACTGCGCCAAGCGCACCAAGGTGTCATAGATGGCCGAGTCACCGTGCGGGTGGAATTGACCCATGGTGTCAGAGACCGGGCGGGCGGACTTCACGTAGCCGCGCTCGGGGCGGTAACCCGAATCGAACATAGCGTAGAGAATGCGGCGGTGCACCGGCTTTAGGCCATCGCGCACCTCAGGCAGCGCGCGGCCCACAATGACGGACATGGCGTAGTCGATATAGCTCGACTCCATCTCCTCATTAATGTCAATGGGAAAAATCCGATCAAAAAGATCGTCGTTATTGTCACTCATAAGGCCAAATTCTACCTTCTCCGGGCTTTATCGGCCTTATTTGCCGCACCGGTGGTATCACTGTGGTATCACTGAGGCATGGCAATGACATTGCGGCTCACCGCAGAACAAGATCACGCCCTTACCCTCTTGGCCTCCGCGCAAGGGACCTCCAAGCACGAGGCGGTGGTGCGTGCCATCGTGGCGGCGGCCTCGCGCACGCTTGCCGATGCCCACGTGCAAGCCACCGCCCGCGATCTCCTCCCCGGCCGCGCGGACCTAGAAGCAGAAATCCGCAGGGCGCGGAAGACCCAGTCATGAGCCCCGAACAGCTGTACCTAGTGGCCCAAGAGTTTTGTGCCCGCTTTAAGCTCCGCATCATCAATTACTCCGCCTTGGTGGCCGCCGCGGCTGCCAGCACCGCGCGCTTGGAGGGCATAGCCATTCACGGCGATGAGCAGCAGGCAGCTCAAGCCATGGCGGAGGTTTTAGAAAAGGTGCCAGCGTTAAATGCTGGAAACCAGACCTTCGCGCAGTACTGCGCCCGCGTCTATATGGCCACTAAATTCGCGTAAAGTATGGCACCATGTCTCACCTTTCGACCTTGATGCATGGATCCACCCGCACCGAGTTCATCGCCGAGTGCGGGGATCTCGTTGAAAAAGTCGCCGCCTCCCAATCCGGCATTTCCGGCATGGCCATTAAAGGCGGATTGGCCGCCGCCAAAAAGGCCGATGCCAATGTCGTCCCCAAGGCGCTGGAGCGGATCCTGCCGGATGTCCTCGATGCCCTGGATCAACGGTGGCAGGACTTTGTGGAAAGCGGGAAGGAGGATTTCGGCGCCTTCCTTGAACCGCACCAGGAAGAGGTCAGCGATGAGATTATGAATATCGCAGATAAGCACGTGGAAAAGGTAAACTCCGCCGCACTGCGCAAGCCCTATAATTCCCTGCACGGCAAGGCCACCAAAATCTTAAACCCAGAAGTTCCTGCATTCGGCCGCGTAGTACAAAAGCACATGTAAATAAATAATTTCCACCGGTTTTCCTGCGGTTGAAGGTTATCTGGCCTGCGGAGTATAAGTGTGGAAGTGACTTATTCCCCGCATCATAAATCGTCGACATCAGAAGCAAACCGCACCGACTACCCCGCCGGCCAAGACCCCGCCCGCTGGCGGGTTCTTATTATTGTGCTGGTCACGGTGTTCATGTCACTAATTAGCGTGTCCATCGTGAACGTGGCGCTGCCGTCGATTCAGTCTGGGCTTGGTGCCACGGATTCGGATGTGCAATGGGTGCTGTCTGGTTATGCGCTTACCTTCGGCGTGATCCTCGTCGCCGCAGGGCGCGCCGGCGATCTCGTGGGGCGCGGGGGCATCTTCCTGCTCGGCATCGCCGTCTACACCATTAGCGCCGCCGTGGCGGGTTTCGCGCCGAATGCGCATTCTCTGAATATCGCGCGCTTTGTCCAGGGCGTTGGCGCAGGGTTGCTGAACCCCCAAGGCGTGGGAATGATTCAGCAATACTTCCGCGGGGAAGAGCGCGGCCGCGCCTTTGGATACTTTGGTGCCACCGTGGGAATCGCCGTGGCCATCGGCCCGGTCTTAGGCGGCTTCCTCATCAAGATCGGCGGCCCTGACCACGGATGGCGGCTGACCATGCTGGTCAATGCCCCGATCGGCCTGCTGGCCATCATCTTGGGCCTCATGTGGTTCCCACGCCCGCTGTTTTCACGCGTCCGCGATGCCGCGGGCAATAAGCTGGGCATCTTCAAGGCGCTGGCCACCCTGGATCCCATCGGCGCGCTCATCCTTGGTGCCGCGGTCTGGTGCATCCTCTTTCCCTTCATGGACTCCACTGGTTCCCCTGCCGTGTGGTGGCTGCTTCTGGCGGGTGCCGTGCTTATTGGCGTGTGGGTGCTGTGGGAGCGCCACCACAAGGCCACCGGCCACCCGCCGATGGTGGATCTCAATATCTTTGCCACCTCGAGCTTCCGCAATGGCACCATCATCGCCACGTTGTGGTTTATGGGCATTACCAGCATCTGGGTGCTCGTTGCGTTGTACTTCCAAAATGGCCTGGGCTACTCCGCCCTGGCGGCCGGCTCGGTGGGCATTCCATCCGCGCTTCTCAACTCCATTACCGCTACCATCGCGGGCCGCAAGATTTCGCGCTACGGGCGCATGGTGGTCATCATCGGCATGCTGACCACGATCTTTGGCCTCATCGCCACGGTGGCACTCGTCTGGGGCACCACGCACTGGGGAATAAGCGAATGGTGGCTCATCCTCTCCTTGGCATTTATCGGGCTTGGCCAGGGTGCCGTGGTCTCGCCTAACCAAACCCTGACCTTGGCGCAGGTACCAGACAACTACGCCGGTTCCTCCGGCGCGGTCCTGCAAACCGGCCAGCGCATCGGCACCGCCATTGGCCTGGCCGTCATTACCGCCATCGTCTTTGCCATGCTCCAAAGCACCTCCGGAGATTGGCCCGTATCCATCATGACCGGCTTCGGCGTCATCATCGCCGTCTGTCTGGTGTCCTTGAGCTTTGGGTTTGCTGATCAGCACTCTTCCCGCAGCTAAATTTCCTCACCCCATAGCTAGAGCCCACCGTGGAATTATTCACGGTGGGCTCTATTGCTCTAGCCACTGCACACACAGGGCTAGGCCAGCGATTTAGATATCCAGGAAGCGGACATCCTTCGCGCGGCGGGTAATGAAGGAGCGGCGGGCGGCCACGTCATCACCCATGAGGATGGAGAACAACTCATCGGCGCGCTGTGCGTCTTCCAG
Organism: Corynebacterium sp. KPL1814; assembly: GCF_000478175.1. Lineage (GTDB taxonomy): Bacteria > Actinomycetota > Actinomycetes > Mycobacteriales > Mycobacteriaceae > Corynebacterium. The sequence goes on along the minus strand of NZ_KI515776.1, from coordinate 89,988 downwards.
GTCCACGCGGCGCAACAGGCGCGTGGAGGGATCCAGGGTGGTCTCCCAGAGCTCGGAGGCGTTCATCTCGCCCAAGCCCTTGTAGCGCTGGATGCCGTCATCCTTGTTGATCTTGCGGTTTTGCTCCAGGCCTTCCGCCAGCAGCTTATCGCGCTCGTCATCAGAGAAGGCGTAACCAGGCGTACCCTTGGACCACTTCAGCTTGTAGAGCGGCGGGTTAGCTAGGTACACGTGGCCATCCTCAACCAGCTGCGGCATAAAGCGGAAGAGCAGAGTCAACAGCAGCGTGGCGATGTGCTGGCCGTCCACATCGGCATCCGCCATCAGCACGATCTTGTCGTACCGCAGCTTCTTGATATCGAATTCCTCGTGGATACCGGTACCCAACGCGGTGATGATGGCCTGGACCTCGGCGTTCTTTAGGACCTTATCCATGCGGGCCTTTTCCACGTTCAGGATCTTGCCGCGCAGGGGCAAGATGGCCTGGAACATGGAGTCACGGCCGGCCTTCGCGGAACCGCCCGCAGAGTCACCCTCCACGATATAAAGCTCCGAACTCCGCGGATCCTTAGAGCGGCAATCCGCGAGCTTGCCGGGCAATCCGCCCAGATCGGTAGCGGACTTGCGGCGCACCATCTCGCGCGCCTTGCGCGCTGCCATGCGGGCATGCGCCGAGGAGACGGCCTTATTGATAATGGCCTTTGCCTCTGCCGGGTTGGCATCAAACCAGTCGTTGACGTACTCGTTGACCGAGCGCTGCACAAAGCCCTTGATCTCGGAGTTGCCCAGCTTGGTCTTTGTCTGGCCCTCGAACTGCGGGTCGCCCACCTTGACCGAAATGACGGCGGCCAAGCCTTCGCGGCAGTCATCGCCGGAAAGGTTGCCGTCCTTGTCCTTAATGAGCTTGTGCTCCTTGGCATAGCGGTTCATCAAGGAGGTCAAAGCTGCGCGGAAGCCCTCTTCGTGCGTGCCGCCCTCGTGGGTATTGATGGTATTGGCAAAGGTGTGCACGGACTGCTTATAGCCCTGATTCCACTGCAAGGCCACCTCGACCTCGTGGTCCTCGGCCTTTGCCTCGAAGGACACGATGGTGGGGTGAATAGCGTTTTTGGACTTATTGAGGAATTTTACGTAGTCCGTCAGGCCCTCCGGGTAGTGGAAGGTGATCTTCTTGCGGCGCTTCTTATCGGCCTTGGTGACGTTCTTGGAGTCGGATTCCTCGTTGAAGGTATCGCCGGCATCGGGGACATCATCAAAGGAGGTCTCATCCGCGCTCGCCTCACCGGATTCCGCATCCGCGATTTCCTCGAGCTCGATCTGCTCTTCGGTCACGCGTTCATCAATAAGCTCGATGGTCAGGCCCTTGTTCAGGAAGGCCATCTCCTGCAGGCGGCGCGCAATGGTGTCGTAGTCGAACTCGGTGGTTTCAAAGATCTCCGGATCCGCCCAGAAGCGAATCTTGGTACCGGTACCGCGGGCGTTGCCGCCTTCTACAAGGTCATCCGGGATGGCGTTCTGGAAGTTTTGGTACCAGTGCTTGCCCTCACGCTTGATCTCCGCCTCCACGCGGGTGGACAAGGCGTTGACCACGGAAATGCCGACGCCGTGCAAACCGCCGGAAACGGCATAGGAATCGGAGTCGAATTTACCGCCGGCGTGCAGCTGCGTCATGACCACCTGGACGGTCGGCGCACCGGAGGCGTGCATCTCCACCGGGATACCGCGGCCATTATCGATGACCTCGACGCCGCCGTCTTCCAAAAGCTTGACGGTGACCTTGTCCGCGAAGCCTGCCATGGCCTCATCGACGGAGTTATCGACGATCTCCCAGATAAGGTGGTGCAAACCGCGCGATCCGGTAGAACCGATGTACATACCGGGGCGCTTGCGGACGGCCTCTAGACCTTCCAGGATCGTAATTGATCCAGCATCATATGCGTGTTCTTCAGCCACGGATTCGTGCTCTCCTTTTGGCTATAGCTAATTCTAAGACTTTCACTATTCTACACGCATACCCCCTACTGAATGACACCCCACACCGGCCAGAGGTAGCTATGTGGCGCGCTCTGTGGTTATTTATCTTTTAAAGGGCAGAGCTAACCTGCGCCTATCAGCCACTTATCAGCCGTAGGTATCTTGCGATCCCTGCGGTTTCACCCACTGCCGCCCCTCGTAATTGCGCTGCTGCCGCGGGCCATGGATCCGCAGTTCAGCGATGACATCGGGGCCGAGCCGGTCCGCAATTTTGCGCAGGATTTCCCGCTGCAGGTAGCGCAATTCCGTGGCCCAGGTGGAGTTATCGCAGGAAATGTAGACGATCTTGTCCTTGATTTTTTGCGGCTGCGTATGGGCGGCGATGCGCTCGCCCACCAGGTTTTCCCAATTTCCCATCACCCAGCCGTGCGCTAATTCATGCTCCCAGCCGCGGTGGGAAATCTCCTTTTTAATCTGTGCGCCCAGGCTCGGCACGTCGATCTTTCGCCGCGGCCTCCTGCCATCGGCGCCGGTAGGCCTGCCTACCTGGTAGCCGCGATAGTTCTGCTGTTGGGCATCCTCCAAGGAGGGCACCGGCATCTTCGGCACCGGGCGCGTAAGCTTCGGCGGGTTCTTCGAGGTAGAGCGCACCAAGCGGAAGTATTGGGTGACGGGATCCGTGCGCTGCGTGCCGGTTTCCCCTTCTTCCTCACTCATGCCTCTTCCTCGCTATCCTCTCCCGCGGTTTCTTCCGTGTGCAGGGTGGAAATGCGCCCCTGGTCCGTATCTTCCACTCCTACCCGGTAACGCACGATGGGCTCCAGGTTATCCGGTAAGTCCTCATCCACCGCGGCGGTAATTAGCACCTGTTCTGCCGTGGCGGCCAGGTGAACCAGCTGAGTGCGGCGCTTGGCATCGAGCTCGGCAAAGACATCATCCAAGATGAGGACCGGATCGGATCCCCCCTCCTCGCGCAGTAGCTCAAACTCAGCCAAGCGCAGGGCGATGGCATAAGACCAGGTTTCGCCGTGGCTGGCAAAACCCTTGGCTGGCTGATCCCCCAGGTGGAGCACGAGGTCATCGCGGTGCGGGCCCACCAAAGAGATTCCGCGCTCGATCTCGCGCTGCCGCGCATTAGCCAGCTCGGTCAGCATGACCGCCTCCAGCACCTCGCGGTCAGAGGTATCAATGGTGGATTTATACTCCACGTGCGCAGGCCGCGACTCCGGTGCGAGGCCGGCATAGGCGGCGGGAATGTGGTCCAAGAGGGCATCGACAAGCGCCAAGCGCGCCGCAATGACCTGTGCGCCTAAGCGCGCGAGCTGGGCATCCCACGTATCCAGCGTCGATAGCGCCGAGGCGCCATCGCTATCGCCATAGCCGCGCCGCAAGCTTACCGATGCCGACTTCAACAACGCATTGCGCTGCTTTAATACCTTGTCATAATCCGCCTTAACCCCAGCTAGGCGCGGGGTGCGCGAGGCGATGATGCTATCGAGATACGCGCGGCGCCCCGCGGGCTCACCGCGCACCAAGGCCAAATCCTCAGGGGAAAACAGCACCGTTTTCACCACGCCGAGCAACTCGCGCGGGCTGCGCAGCCTCGTGCGGTTAATCTGCGCCTGGTTGGCGGCGTGGGGTTTTATCAGCAGGTGGGTGGTTAATTCGCGCCCCTGGTTCACGGCAGTAAGGGACACCCGCGCGCTCTGCGCGCCCTGGCGCACCAGCGGCGAATCATGGGAGACGCGGTGGGAAGACAGGTGGGCGGTATAGCCCACGGCTTCCACGATATTGGTCTTGCCAAAGCCATTGCGGCCCACAAACAGAGTAATCCCTGGGCCCAGCTCAAGCTTTAGTTCGGGCCATGAGCGAAAATCCCGAACATCGAGATCCCGTATAAACATTAACCTGGCAGGCGAACCGGCATTAAGAGGTAGGTGAAGTTGGTCTGCGGCGTGGGGAAATTGCCATCCTCATCCGCTTCCGGCAGTTCCTCTGGCTCCGGGATCATGATGGCGGGGCGGGAAGGCTCCGTAAACCCGAAGACCACGCGATCGGTGTTGATGACCGCTAGGCCGTCCTTCAAATAGCCCGGGTTGAAGGCGATGAGGAATTCATCGCGGCCATGGAACGCGCACGGCAGCGTCTCGGTGGCATTACCAGCATCGGCGCCGGCGGACAGGGTGACCTGGCCATCGGCAAATTCCATGCGGATCTGCGCATTGCGGTCCGTCAGCAGGGAAACGCGGCGAATGGCCTCTTGCAGCGGCGCCACCTCAACCGAGGCAATATTCGTGTGCGACTTCGGTAGCAAGGGCTGGACGTTTGGGAAATCCGCATCCAGCATGCGCGTAGTGGTTTCTCGGTTATCCGCGTGCAGGCCAAATAGGCCATCGGCGCCGATATTATCGCCGGAACCCACCGCGATCTCGATGGGAATATTCAAATGCGGATCCAGGCTGCGGCCGGTATCTTGCAAGGTCTTTGCCGGGACCAGGAGCTTTGCTTCTACATCCTCAGCGGCCGGCTCCCACTCCAGGGTGCGCATGGCCAAGCGGAAGCGGTCCGTAGCCGTCATCTCAATATCTTTGCCGTGGATATCCATGTGCACGCCAGTAAGCATGGGCAAGGTGTCATCCTTGCCGGCTGCGGATGCCACCTGCTGGATGGCCTCTGCGAAGAGCTGCGGTTGGATCGTGCCGGTGACCTCAGGCAGGACTGGCAATTGCGGGTAATCATCGAGCGGGATGAGCGGTAGCTCGAAGCGGGAGGACCCACAAGTAACCAAAGCCTTGGAATCTACCTGAGAGATCTCAACTTCCTTATTGGGCAAGGTAGCCACGATATCGGAAAGCAACTTACCGGCAACGGCGATCTGGCCGGGCTCATCCACCATGCCGGCGATGCGCACCTTGGTAGAAACCTCGTAATCAAAGCCGGTGAACTCTAAGCCGTTGTCATCAGCGGTGATAAGCATCGCGCGCAGCACTGGCTGGGTGACCTTGGAAGGCAGGCTGCGGGCAACCCACGCTACGGCGTTGGCAAGGTCATCTTTGGCAACGCGAAATGACACGGCTTCATCCATGGTGCGAAGAGCTCCTCTTTGGCGGGGTAGGAATGTGTAACTTTCAAAAGCTGGCTTCCAACTTACCGCATCCGGTGAACCTTGTAATTTTCCCTCCGCCCGTCCGAGCCAGCGCCGCGTGCTCGGCCCCGGGCACAATTCCACACATCCCCTTTCTACTTACAAGATCAGAGAAATAATTTAGTAGTAGTAATAAGCGCTGTGGGATCTGTGATCAACGGGGTAAATGACAAGTTCAGCGCAGCGATCCGGGGTGTGCCAATTCTTGTGATCTTGCTGTGATCAACTGGCCCGTAGTGTGGATAAATTGGCGGGTCATCGTTTTATCCACAGCCTGTACTAGTTTTCCACGGATCTGCACACAGCACTGATCACAGGGGCGTCTGTGCTGGATAGGGCCTGTGGAATTTAAAACTGTGAGCAAAATCTACAAATTACATCCATGAAATTACACAGGTGTGGATAACTCTGTGGATAGCTGTTTATGCGGTCTTTGCAGGGACATAGGCGCTGGTAGGCGGCGGTGGAAGGTGGAGGGCATCGGCAAGCGCACCGCCTGCTTACAAAAATGGCGCCTTCCTGTTATTTAAGGAAGGCGCCACTGGGTGGTTCGTTTGATCTAGGCGCGACCGCGATTCTTGATGCGCTGGGTCAGGGACTGGATCTCGTCGTAGGTATTGCGCTTTTCCGTCATCTCTTTGCGGATCTTGCGATCGGCATAGATCACCGTGGTGTGGTCCTTGCCGCCGAATTGCTCGCCAATCTTGGGCAGCGATAGCTCAGTCAATTCGCGGCAGAGGTACATCGCCAACTGGCGGGCATGGGCCACCGCGCGCTTCTTGCCGGCACCGCGCAGGGTTTCCACATCAATATCGAAGTATTCCGCGGTGACCTCCATGATGGAGGCTGCCGTAATTTGCCGGTCAGCAGAATCCGGCGCGAGATCGCGCAACGCAATTTCTGCCATTTCCACGTTGATCGGCTCATTGACCAGGGACGAGTAGGCGGATACGCGAATGAGCGCGCCCTCAAGCTCGCGAATGGAAGACTCGAAGCGCGAAGCGATGAGCTCCAGGACGGAGCGATCCACCTCAGTGCCATCGGCGGCGGCCTTCTTCATCAAAATGGCAATGCGGGTTTCCAGATCGGGCGGTTGAATATCCGTAATCAACCCGCCCTCAAAGCGGGTGCGCAGGCGATCCTCCAGCGTGGTGAGCTGTTTTGGCGGGCGGTCCGAGGACAAAATGATTTGTTTATTGGCCTGGTGTAGCGCATTGAAGGTGTGGAAGAACTCCTCCTGCGTGGATTCCTTGCCCTCTAAGAACTGGATGTCATCCACCATCAAAATATCGAGGTTGCGGTAGCGCCGCTTGAAGGATTCCTGGCGGTCATCGCGCAAGGAATTAATATAGTCATTCGTAAATTCTTCCGAGGACACGTATTTCACGCGCAGCCCTGGGTGCAGCACCTGTGCGTAGTTGCCCGCGGCATGCAAAAGGTGCGTTTTTCCTAGACCAGAACCACCCCAGATAAAGAGCGGGTTGTAGGCGCGGGCGGGATTTTCCGCCACCGCCACCGCCGCGCCATTGGCAAAACGATTCGAAGAGCCGATGACGAAGCTTTCAAAAGTGTGCTTCGGGTTTAGCGAGGTCTCCCGGTTGGGATCGTGCGCTGGGGCCTCTCGCGGAATGCGCGCGGCATTCGCAGATCCGCCGAACTCTGGTTGCTGGCGGTTATAGTCCTGCTGGCTGGTGTAGTGCTCCGCCAATTCATCCAGGCTTGCCGGGGCATGGCTGGAGCGCCAATTAGGCGGGGCCTGACCTGCGGTGGGGTTGTTGTTTCCGCGGGCTGCCGCCGCATCCGTTTGTTGGGGGCGGGAGACGTAATTTTGCGCGGAAGAAGTATCAGTCTGTGCCGGCGGCATGTGCTGTGCCTGCGGGTCGGGCTGGGAAGAAGGAGCCTGCCCGCTTGGCGATGCCCCTCCCGGTGCCGGTTGCGAATTCGACGGGTTAGCCGGGGGTTGCGGCTCCTGCGGGGTAGCCAAGGTGACGGCGAAGGAACACGGGCGGCCAAGGTGGCGGGTAAGGGCCTTGGAGATGTATCCGCCGAGCTCATTTTCTACAACTTCTTTGGCGTTGACATTTTCCGCTGCGACCAGCGTGTAGCCTTCCACCATCATGATCGGGCGAACCAACTGCAGGTAGAGGCGTTGCGTATGCGAAAAGCTCGGGACCTCAGAGTTGGGCTGCTCGGATTGCGCGAGCAGATCATCGACGATCGCGCGCCAGACAGCTTCTAGGTTCGCTTGTGGTTCAGTCACAACGGGCTACCTTCAATAATTCTCTCGGGGACGGGTGGACAGTAAATAACAAATTCCACGGTGGATTCCACCGCGGTTTTCACAGTGGTTTTTATCGAGTCACCTCGATCTCCACAGAGTTATCCACAGGTGTGGAAGAAATAGTTATTCACAGCTTAGTGCATGGCTGTGGATAACTTGTGATAGACCACTTTATAGCGTTGTACTGCGGAAATACTAAAACTCTCAAGTGGTTATTTAGAGTTATCCACAACGGTTTGCTAGCTGTGGAATTCGATTACTTAGTTCTACCGCCGCGAAGGCGGGTGTGTCTAACGGAAGATTTATACTTAAAATGCAAGCGGCTATGGACCATCGCGACGCGCTGGATTAGCCGCAGGATGAGCGCCAAAACTGGCCTTCTAGCTGCAGGAAAAAACACTTATGTAATTTCGGGTGTACCCGAGTGTCGATTTGTTTCCAGCGGTTTAAATCACGTAATCTGGCATGGTCTATTGCAACAGAGAGTTGCGCGTGAACAGGACAGCGTCACTTCGCATTGGCTGGGCTACCAGAGCTCGCCGAACGTTCGGATAACAGTGACGCGTCAGGTTCATGGAATCCATTCATCAGTGGATGTGCTGCCGTTTTGCGGCGGCAGTATGTCCACGTACAACTTCAAGGAGAATTGACGTGGCAAAGGGTAAGCGCACGTTCCAGCCGAACAACCGTCGCCGTGCACGTAAGCACGGTTTCCGTACTCGCATGAGCACCCGCTCCGGTCGTGCAATTGTGGCCGCTCGCCGCAAGAAGGGCCGCGCAAAGCTGTCCGCATAAGTCATGCTGCCAGCCCACCACAAGCTCACATCACCGCCGCAATTTCGGCGGACGATGAAGGGCAGTCGCCGGCAGGGTACTCGCACCGTCGTCGTGTATGCGCGCGATACTATGGGTGCGAATTCCACTGGCACCATGGGCAATCCGGCCGAGATCGCGGCCACCGGGCCGCGATTCGGCCTCATTGTTTCTAAAGCCGTCGGGAATGCAGTGGTACGCCACCGCACCTCCCGGCGGCTTCGCCATGTGTGCATGACGCTCATCCCCAAGCTCCCAGCGGGCGTGGATGTTGTGATTCGTGCGCTACCTGCAAGCGCGACCGCCACCAGTGAGCAATTAGAAAAAGATATTACTAAGGCGCTGCGCAAGCAATGGGATATTTAAATACCCGTGGGGAAGAAATTCCTGCAGCCTCCGGACTGGCCGCACCGTTGGTTAAAGCGGTTCGTTTCTACCAAAAACATGTCTCGGGCCTTAAGATGGTATCAACCTGTCGGTTCGAACCGACATGCAGTGCTTATGCTTTAGAGGCGTTGTCCAGACATGGCGCGCTTAAAGGTACGGCGATGGCAATGGCTAGGGTGTGCAAATGTGGGCCCTGGCATCCGGGCGGATTCGATCCAGTCCCGGTACCGGTCACCAACAACAACTGAGGATTAAACACTCGTGCTTAATTTCATTTACTGGCCAATTTCGGCCGTTTTATGGTTCTGGCACTGGCTGCTATCCCTCGTAATGGATCCCGCATGGGGCATTACGTGGATTTTGGCCATCGTGCTGCTGACCTGGACGCTGAAGGCGCTCATGGTCAAGCCCACCGTGAGCCAGATTCGATCTTCACGCAAGATGCAGGAAATCCAGCCCAAGGTGCAGGAAATCCGCGCGAAGTACGGCAACGATCAGGCTCGAGCCGCGCAGGAAATGCAGAAGGTTTATAAGGAATCTGGCGTTCGCCCGATGGCCGGCTGCCTTCCGGTCTTGGTGCAGATTCCAATGTTCATTGGTCTTTTCCACGTGCTGCGCTCGTTCGACCGCACGGTTGCTGTAGCCGGCGGCATTGGACACCCCAGCGGCGAACCGATGTCCATTGAGGCCAACGCCAATACCGCGAACTACATCTTTAAACCGGAGCTCGTCCAGCAGTTCTTGGATGCCAAGATCTTTGGCGTTCCGCTGGTTACTAACCTCCGCCTGAACTCGCCCCTGGTGGAAGGCGTTACCACTACCACCCAGGCGGCGTTCATCATTGTGCCGATGATTGCCGTCATTGTGGTGCTGATGCACTTTAACGCGCGCATGAGCCTGAACCGCCAAGAAAAGCGCCGCGCCCAGGGCAAAACTTCCGCCCCGCAGGGCCAGAATGCGGAAATGATGCAGCAGCAGATGGCCATGATGTCCAAGATGATGCTGTGGGTCATGCCCGCAATGCTGATCTTCTCCGGCTTCATCTGGCCCATCGGTTTGTTGTTCTACATGCTGTCCAACACCGTGTGGACCTTCTTCCAGACCCGCATCATCTACGGCAAGATGGACCGCGAAGAAGAAGAGGAAGAGGCCGCTAAGATTGAGGCTAAGCGCACTACCGCTCCAAAGCCTGGCGCTCGCAAGAAAGACAACCGCACCAAGAAACAGCGGAAGAACGACAACTAAACAGCTACTGAGGAGATTCTCATAGTGTCCGAGATGGACCCGTCTGCAGTATTTGGCTCCCGCCTGCCGCTCGCGCAGGAATACCACGATTCGCTCGCTACAGACGGGTCCACTCGTGGTTTTATCGGCCCGCGCGAGGTACCGCGGCTGTGGGAGCGCCACATCTTAAACTGCGCAGTTATTGAACAAGTCATTCCGGAAGGCGCCACGGTTATCGATGTCGGCTCTGGTGCCGGATTGCCCGGCATCCCGCTGGCCATCGCTCGTCCCGATCTGCACATCACGCTCATTGAGCCGCTTTTGAAGCGCTATAACTACCTCAACGAGGTAACCGAAAAGCTGGGATTAGATAACGTCACCGTGTTGCGCGGGCGCGCCGAAGAAGGACCTATTAAAAAGGCAGTGGCCGGCGCGGACGTCGTGACCTCCCGTGCAGTTGCTCCCCTGGGAAAGCTGGCAAAGTGGTCTCTTCCCCTAGTGCGCAAAGGCGGGGAAATGATCGCGCTGAAGGGCTCTTCTGTACACGAAGAGCTGGAGCGCGATGCCGCGGATATTAAGAAGGCCGGCGGCGGAAAAGCCGAGGTCACGACCGTTCACGGAACCACGATTATCCGTGTCCCGCGCGTGAACTAAAGTAGACGGCATGACTAATCCGCGCCTTATCACTATTGCTAACCAGAAGGGCGGCGTAGGTAAAACCACCTCCGCCGCCAACTTGGCCGCAGCCCTTGCTACTGAAGGCAAGAAGGTATTGGTCATTGACCTTGACCCCCAGGGAAACGCATCGACCGCCATGGGCGCGGAACATAGCTCAGGAACCGATTCCAGCTATGAATTGCTCTTGGGCGATTGCACTGCGGAAAAGGCCATGCAGGCTTCCCCGCATAACTCCAACCTTTATTGCATCCCCGCGACCATCGATCTTGCCGGTGCGGAAATTGAGATGGTGTCTCTCGTGCGCCGCGAGTTTCGGCTTTACGATGCCCTCCATAACGGGTTCCTAGAAGAACACGGCTTTGAATACGTCTTTATTGATTGCCCGCCATCTCTGGGTTTGCTGACGATCAATGCCATGACGTGTGCGGAAGAAGTCATCATCCCTATCCAGTGTGAGTACTACGCACTGGAGGGCGTGGGCCAGTTACTGGGCAATATCACCATGATTCGCGAGCACCTCAATGAAGATCTGCATATCTCTGCGGTGCTCCTTACCATGTATGATGCACGTACACGTTTGGCCGAAGATGTGGCCGATAACGTCCGCGAGCAATTTGGCGCCGTTGTCATGGGCAACGTCATCCCGCGTTCAGTGCGCGTCTCAGAGGCGCCTGGTTACGGGACCACGGTGATTGATTACGCCCCTTCGTCCACCGGCGCACGGGCGTACCTCGCCGCGGCTCGCGAGCTCAATAGGCGCGGTGATTATCGCCCGCATCCCACCACGGGAGCGATTGGCGTGAGCCCCGAAATTTATGCGGAATTGGAAGGATAGGATTTCATGGCAGAACAAAAGCAAGGTGGCCTAGGCAAAGGCCTAGCCGCTCTCATCCCGTCCGGCCCCGATGCACCTACCCGCAAACCACGGCTGGGTGATTCCGCCGCAGATATTATCCTGGGAAATTCTACGGGAAATAGTGAGCGCAAGGCGCGCGGCGAGAAGCGCGTAAAGGGCGCTCCCACCATTCAACAGGGTTCCAGCTCCAAGGCCTCCAAGAAGCGGCAAGCTACACCGGCAGCAATCGGCGCGACCTACCGCGAGATTTCCGTGGGGGAAATCGTCCCCAACCCCAAGCAGCCGCGCACCGTTTTTGACGAAGATGAGCTCAGCGAGCTGGTTCACTCCATCCGCGAGTTCGGCCTCCTGCAGCCGGTCGTGGTCCGCCCCTCCGAGGAGGGCGGATTCGAGCTCATCATGGGTGAGCGTCGTTGGCGCGCCTCCTCCAAGGCTGGCTTGGCCACCATCCCTGCCATCGTGCGCGACACCAAAGATGACAACCTGCTGCGCGATGCCCTGCTGGAAAACATCCACCGCGTCCAACTCAACCCTTTGGAAGAGGCACACGCTTATCAGCAGCTCTTGGAAGAGTTCGGAGTAACCCAGAACGAATTAGCGGACCGCATTGGCCGCTCGCGCCCGCAGGTGACCAATATGCTCCGCCTGCTGCGGTTGCCGGTGGACGTGCAGAAGCGAGTCGCCGCAGGCACCCTCTCGGCCGGTCACGCCCGCGCTATCTTGGGCCTTGACGATAAGGAAGCGATGGACTACATCGCGGACCGGGTTATTTCAGAGGGCCTGTCCGTGCGCGCTACCGAGGAAGCCGTGACGCTTTATAAGCGCGACGGGAAACCCGCGGAGAATAAGAAGAAGTCCCAGGTACCACAGCCGCAATTTTTCACCGACTCGGCCGAGCGCCTCTCAGATCGTTTCGATACTAAGGTCACCGTGACCATGGGTAAGCGCAAGGGCAAGATGGTCGTAGAATTCGGCGACCAGGAGGATTTCGAGCGCATCATGGCGCTGATGGAGCGGGATAAATAACCTGCTCCTGTGGCAGGTTCCCCAGGTGCCTGCCGAATTCCCAAAGTTAGTGCCCTCCTCTTTAGAGCGAGGGCACTATTTTTTAGAAAAGATGAAGTGGCCCTTGGCTTGTTCTTCCTCGTGTTCGGCGCCAAGCGGAATGCCCTTGCGCTCGCGCAGGAGCAGGGCCGCAATAAATCCGACGATGCTTGCGGAGACAAGATATACGGATACCGCAAAGGTCGTGCCCGTTGCTTCTACCAACGCAGCCGCGATCATCGGGGCGAAGGCACCGCCGAGAACGGAACCGATGGCATAGGTAATCGATACGCCCGAAGCGCGAATGGATGCTGGGAAAAGCTCGGTATACATGGCAGATTGCGCACCGTAGGTTAAGCCGAGCCCGATCGTCAGGAAGATGAGGGCGACATAAAGTAATCCCAGGGACGCCGTATTAACCAGCGGGAAAAGGGCCGCTGCGCCGATTGCTTGAATGACAAATCCGACGAGATACGTCGTGCGGCGTCCGATATAATCCGATAACCAGCCAGCGAAAAGCGTAAAGATGAGCCACGTGAAGGCGGACAGCGTGACGGCATTGAGGACATCGCCACGCGCGAGCGAGACCGGGCCCTCGGGGTTTGTGGCGTAATTCTGAATATAACCACCGGTGGTCATATATCCCACGGTGCCGTTACCTGCAAAAACTAGGGCCGCGACGAGGACAAGCGGGAAATACCGCTTGAACAAGATACCAATGGGGTTTGCCGCCTCGCGCTTCTTATTATCTGAGATCTCTTGAAAGACCGGTGACTCATCGACGCCGATGCGGATGGCGTAGCCGATGATCACTAGGACGAAGGAAAGCAAGAATGGGACGCGCCAACCCCATTCAAGGAAGGCATCCCCTGGCGCGATGACATTCATGATGGATAGCACGCCAGAGGACATCAGCAGGCCGATGGGGACTCCGATTTGTGGCCCAGCGCCGAAGAGGCCACGCTTATGGTTGGGCGCGTGTTCAACTGCAAGCAGCACCGCGGAACCCCACTCTCCCCCGGCAGAGATGCCCTGAACGATGCGGAGGAAAATCAACAGGATCGGAGCCCATACTCCCGCCGTATCGTAGGTAGGCAGGAGGCCGATTAGCGTGGTGGCCCCACCCATGGCAAAAAGGGTGACCATGAGGACAAGGCGGCGACCAAGGCGGTCACCAAAATGTCCGGCCAGGAAAGCGCCAAGGGGGCGAAAAAGGAAGGATAGGCCCACGGAGGCGAAGGAAACGATGCTGGCTACCCCACCTTCTAAGGGGCCGAACATCACTTGGTTAAATACCAAGCCGGCGACGGCAGCATAGAGAAAGTAATCGTACCATTCAATCGCAGTTCCGATTGTGGTGGCAGCTACTACGCGGCGCGTTTCTTTTCTAGAAATAGGGGCGGAGGTTGAGCTGCCCATTATAGGAATCCATTCAATTGGTAGATATCAATAGCTTGGACTGATACTAATCGAATGAATTCTATTGGTACAAGATAACGCAGTTAATCGTGCGCGGCGGCCAGTGATTAAGCCCGCTCGGTGCGCTCCAGCCTGTGCAGGTTAAGCCTGCTCCGCTTGGAGAAGCTCGGAGAATTTGTAGGTACCGGTAATGGCGGTGTCTTGCTCCATGAGGTACATGCGCTTGACGGCGATGACGATTGCTTCTGCAATATCGTCACGGCGCTTCGGGTTGGTCAGGATTTTGACGTCCTCAGGATTGGTGAGGTAACCCAAAAAGATCTGAACAACCGGCATCTGCGTCAGGCGCAAAAGATCCCAGGTGCGGCCGTGGTTAGAACAGTCCTGCAGATCGGTGCGGGCCACGATTTCACGTTGGATGAAGCCGGAAAGGGTTTCACCAATGAGTGAGGAGTTTCCGGATTCGGAACCAAAGTAGAACGTGGCAACGCCGTGGGCCTTCTCATTGGGATAAGAATCGCACGCCAAAGAGATGACCATATCGGCATCGAAGGCATTGGCCAGCTCGGCACGGGATTGCACGTCCGCATCGTCGGTGCGGGGGCGCGAAATAATTGTTTCCATGCCGGCGGCGATCATGCGGCCTTCGATGCGTTGGGTGAGATCCCAAAGGATTTCTTGCTCAGAAATATCACCAAAACGGCCCTTGACCGTGAAGCCGGAGTCCCGGCCACTTAGTGCAGGGTCAATGACCACGCGCTTGCCCGCCAACTTTGGCCCGGCATTGCGCACACGCTCGCGCTCTAAAATATTGTGCGCCGAACCGCCGGTGATGCGGCGGCCGAGCAAGCTGAGCGCGCGAATGGTAGCCGGTCCACACACGCCGTCTTCCTGCAGCCCGCAATTGTGCTGGTATTCGGTTAAGGCAGCGTGGGTATTGCGGCCAAAATGACCATCGACGCGATCTTGATAGAAACCGAGCTCTTGCAGTTGTTGCTGCAATTGCGAAATGTCATCGCCCACCAATGGATTGGTGGGTTCATAGCTCAAAACGCGGCTGCCCAGGGTATAAGAGGCTTGGCGCAATTCGCGCAGGGTCAGATCGTCGATCTCTCCCGTTGGGAGGATGCCGCGCGATTGCTGGAATGCCTTGAGCACTTCAGCGAGATCGGCATCAAAGGTCTTATCAGTCTCGGAGTACTTCTGCTTTTTCCAGGCAGAGAGTTCGCCCGTGAAATCTGATAAGAGGCCAAGGCGAGCCAAGGTGGCGCGAGCTTCAGCTACGCGCACACTTGAATCACCAACCCGAAGAACGCGATTCACGCCTTTCACCCCTTCCACGGCCTAGGACTTTAGACCGCATGGCAGATTTCCTACTCGGTAACTTTAGTAACAAGAGTAACAGCTATAGCTGCTTTTTCACTTGCGCCACGATGTCATCTTTAGAACGCAGGCCCACAAACTCGTCGACCTTTTCGCCATTGTTGAAAATCAATACATTTGGAATGGACATGATTTGGAACATGGCGCCTAGGTTTCGTTCTTCATCGACGTTGACCTGGGCAATGGTGACTTCACCGTCGAGCTCATCTGCGACCTCTTCCAAGATCGGAGACAGCTTCTTGCATGGCCCGCACCATTCCGCCCAGAAGTCCACGACGACGGGTTTATCCGCCTCGATGACATCAGAACGGAATGTTTCAGTGGTTACCTTTTTGACGTTACTCATACTGAATCTAACGGTTTGCAGCCAAGAATTGTTCCGCATCCATGGCAGCGCGGCAGCCAGAACCTGCAGCGGTGATGGCCTGCTGATAATGGTCATCTACCAAGTCACCGCAAGCGAAAACGCCAGGCAGAGAGGTCTTAGTAGAGGGCTGGTCAACCTCAACGTAACCATTATCATTGAGCTTCACCTGGCCGTTTAGGAAGGACGAACGCGGATCGTGGCCAATGGCAACGAACATGGCGGTCACGTCCAAGGTGGAGGTTTCCCCAGTCTCAACGTCCTTGAGCTCTAGGCCGCCGACCTTGCCGTCATCCTCAAGCACGCGCTCGACAACCTTATTGGTCTCCCATTTAATCTGCTCGTTTTCCTGGGCGCGGTCCAGCATGATCTTGGAGGCGCGGAAGTTTTCGGAGCGGTTGACAATGGTGACAGACTCCGCGAACTTGGTCAGGAAGGTAGCTTCCTCCATAGCGGAATCGCCGCCGCCGATGACGGCGATATTGTGGCCCTTAAAGAAGAAGCCATCGCACGTAGCGCAGGTAGAAACACCGCGGCCGGAGAGCTCTTCCTCACCGGGAATGCCAAGGTGACGCGGTGCGGCGCCAGTGGCGAGGATTACCGTGCGGGCTTCAAAAACCTCATCGCCCACGTGGAGCTTTTTAATATCGCCCTCCAATTCAACGGAGTCGACGACTTCCATGCGCAGATCCGCACCAAAGCGGATTGACTGTGCGCGCATTTCTTCCATGAGCTCTGGGCCCATGATGCCCTTTTGGAAGCCCGGGTAGTTCTCTACCTCGGTGGTGTTCATTAATTCGCCACCGTATTCAAATCCCTCGAATACAATGGGGCTGAGTTCAGCACGAGCGGCATAAAGCGCGGCGGTATAACCGGCAGGTCCGGAACCTACGATGGCAACATCGTGGACGGTCATTGCTAACTCCCTAAAATCACAGTGTCATTTTGCGTAACGTCAAGAGTCTACCCGCCAGATTGCGAAACGTTCATATTGCAAAGGCTAGCGGCTGCGAAATTGATGCAAGAATGATGCGATATCGAGATGTAGTTAACCGATGGCTTCACGCAGTACCTCCCGCGCGCGTGCCCGGCGAGATTTAACGGTGCCAGGCTTTACGCCCTGGGCGGTGGCGACTTCGTTGACGCGGAACCCGGCGACATCGGTAAGCATGAGTGCTTCGCGCTGATCTTGCCTTAAAAGCTCCATGGCCTCGCGGACGACGAGTTGTTCCGCCAGATTTTCGGATGGGTTGTGTGCCAGCAGCGGATTGCGATCATCGGCAAAATCATCGCTATCGAGCGAGGCGTTTTCCCTATTAGCCCGGTGGTTTAAATAGTCGTAGCCGGTGTTTTTCACCAGGCGGTGCAGCCACGTGCTTAGGGCCGATTCCCGCCGGTAGCTATGGAGATTGCAGCTAGCGCGCAGGAAGGCTTCTTGCACGACATCCTGCGCATCGTATTCATTCCTTGTATAACGCCGCGCCACAGTGGTCAGCCGCTTGCGGTGGCGTTCCACGATGGCGGAAAAGGCCTTATTATCCCCCTCGATAAAAGCATCAACTAATTCTTCGTCGCTGTGGTCAGGACTTAATGGCATCTGTAGATTCCCCCCGGATCAACAAGTGTTAAAGCAATTGTGACCCGGGGAGAACTCCGGCGCGAGCCGGCAGCGGTACAGTCTATTGACCGCCTACTGTTGGGCGCGCACGCGCAGGGTGCGGCGCAGGTGGTCGCGGCACTCCAGAAGCACGCGGCGCAGCGCACCCGGCAAATCCTTGTGCAGGAGATCCGTGGTAGCGGACTCCGCCATGGAAGATTCCGGGTAGAGGCCGCGGATCAGCCGGTTGGCGATCTCGATGGGGTGGTTATCCCAGATGTCTTCGACGCGGCGGAAGAACTCCTCGGCGAATTCTTCTTGCAACTCCGCCGAGCGCGGGGCGTTGAAGCCGGCCAGCAGGGCATCGACTTCCGCATTGGAGTACTCCCCTGGCGTTAGCGCGCTATCGAAGGCGGCCCGCTTGGTCTCCGGCGTGGGGAAGGCGTGGCTAGCGCCTAAGAACTCGGCGGCGCCGGTCAGCGTATTATCGCGCTGCTTTTCTGCCTCCAGCTCATCCAGTTTGACGGCGTCGCGGGCGGCCAGGGCGCGCAGGATGGACCAGCGGATCTGCGGATCGAGGCGCAGGCCCTCGACCGTGCCAGCAAGCAGGTCACGCAGGCGATCGGTGCCGGAGGCCTCCGGCGTTGCGGCCAGCGCGGCAATGGCGGTGCGGGCTAGTATGAGCTGCGCATCGGAGCCTGGATCCGCGGCGCTGAGCTGTTCCCACAGCGCATCGGCGAATTCGGCGCGCACCTGTTCGCGGCGGTCTTCGGCCACATAGTGCTGGATGGCAAAGTGCGCATTGCCGTAGACGGTGGTCAGCAGCGTGGCATTGGTCTCTGCGGGTGCGTGCTTGGCGACGACGCCCACGTACTCCTCCGCATTCCACTCCCCATCCCTGGTGAGGTTCCACAGCGAGGTCCAGATGACCGCGCGGCTGAGTCCATCCTGGACCTCGGACAGGTGATCGCTGATGGTGGCAAGCGAAGCATCGTCGAAGCGGACCTTGGTGTAGGTGTGGTCGGCATCGTTAAGCAGCAGCAATGTCGGGGCCTTCTCCCCTGCCGCCTCATCCACGATGGTGCGGTGGCCGCCGGCGGGAAGGTCGATGTCGAACTCGCGGTACTTGTTCAGGTGGGCATCAAAAAGCGCCACGCTCAGGCGGTGCGGGCGGGTCGTATCCTCGGCTTCGGCGCTCACCGCGAGCTCGGTGATCTTCTCACCCTCCGTGTGCAGTTCCGGGGTGAGGGTATCCGGACCCCAGGTGCGCAGCCATGCCTTTGACCAGGAATCGAGGTCGCGGTCAGTGTGCTTTTTCAGGGCCGTGAGCAGGTCATCGAAGGTGGCCGCGGCAAACGCATGCTCCTGGAAATAATCCCGCGCCCCCGCATAAAAGTTATCGCGGCCCACGTAGTGCACGAGCTGCTTGAGCACCGCCGCGCCCTTGGCATAGGTAATGCCATCGAAGTTCTGGCGCGCGGCATCGACGTCTGGGATTTCGGCCTTGATGGGGTGTGTGGTGGGAAGCTGATCCTGCAGGTAAGCCCAGTTTTTGCGCTGGCCGGCGAAGTTGACCCAGGCCTCTTCGTAGGCGGTGGCGTGCACGGAGGTATCGGCGCCCATGAACTCGGCAAAGGACTCCTTGAGCCAGAGATCGTCCCACCACTGCGGGGTGACAAGATCGCCGAACCACATGTGGGACATCTCGTGCAGAATGGTATTTGCGCGAGCGGCCTTCTGGCTGCGGGTGGCTTTAGAGCGGAAGATATAGCTTTCCGTAAAGGTCACCAGGCCCGGGTTCTCCATGGCGCCGAGGTTATATTCCGGCACGAAGATGGAATCGTACTTGCCCCAAGGGTAGGCAAAGCCGAAGTTCTCGTGGAAATAGTCCATGCCCTGCGCGGTAAGTTCCAGAATCTCCTCGTCCAAGTATTCAAACATGGAGGCGCGGGCAAAGGCGCGCAGCTGCGCGGAGTGATCGCCATCCGGCGAGGTCCAGATGCGTTCCTGATACTTATATGGCCCAGCGGCAAAAGAGGTGAGGTATGTAGAAAGCGGCGGGGTGGGTGCGAAGCGAACCGTAGCATTGTCCCCGTGCTCCTCGCGCTCGATCTCCGGCTGATTGGAGAGGATCTGCCAGTCCTTCGGCGCGGTCATGGCGACGTGGAACGGCGCCTTGAGGTCGGGCTGCTCAAAGCAAGGGAAGATGCGGCGGGCATCGGAAGGCTCGAGGTGCGAGTACAGATAGGTCGCGTCATCGGCCTGGTCGTGCATGCGGTGCAAACCCTGGCCCGTACGCGAGTAGCGCGAGGCGCCAGTGACCTCAATGGTTAGCTCCTCCCCCACCGGTAGCTCGTGGAGGCTGATAAGGGTGCCATCAAAGTCGACGTCCCGCGCCTGACCGTTAACCGTAACCTGTTCTACCGATTCTCCCAGGTAGTCCAGGAAAAGCTCGGACTCGGTGGTGGTGAGCTCTATGCGGCTCGTCGCGCCGAACGTCGGGCTTTCCTTCACCTGAGATAAATCCAGGTGCAGGTGGTATGCCCGCAGGTCTACTGCTGCAGCGCGCTCCTGGAGCAGCTCGTGTTGGGTTTTATCGCGTTGTGTCGTCATAGTTAGAAACTATAGTTACCGCAGAAGCTGGGCTCAGGAAGATGTGCTCCTGAATCTGCGAGGAGCATTTCAACCGGCGACAATCCACCGAGTATTACTGCCTCTTTGTGGGCCCGATGGATCGATCGTGGCTTGTCCCATTTTTTTCAAATGGCGCAGGATATCAGTTATCATCTTTCTGTCGACACCTAGTTCCTCGGCCGTCTCCCGTGCGGAGAGTACTTCGCCTGCTTCAAGCTGTGCCAAAATCCAATCTTGCACTGAGGCCGATGAAATTGCTCCTTGTTTATTCAATCCCATGAGTTTCCTCGCGTCACCAGACAGGATCCATTCCCCGGCGTTCCGAAGCCTTTCCAGGTATCCAATAGACGAATACCACTGGAGAATATCTTGGGCTTCTTGCTCGGTGACCTGCATTAGAGCGGCTGTGGATCGGTTGAGCAAAATCTTGTGATCCATGAGTTGGCGTGCGATAAGTAACCCATTGATACTTTCGAACGCCTTGTCCGGGTAATGGTCGTTTAATTTAGCTAACGCATAGACAAAGTCCTTGTCTACCTCACCAGAAGATAGGCTTACTTCGACAAAATTCTCCGCTGTATGCAAAGCCGGGGTATGGCGTCCACTAGCTAACATCGCTGCCCACATGCGGTCGAAACCCCGTGAAGATTCCTCTGCAAGGTCCAGCATTCTTAAGGCAGCCATGAGTCGCGGATTGCGGGGAATCGATTGAGTAGTTAAGATTCGCTTTTCTGTGACTCCCACTGGCAACGGTCCTGGTGACCACACAGTAAGCGCTGTCGGTGATTGGTCAATGACTACTGCACTACTAGCATCCCAATCCCTGTGTGCGAGAGCGTTAGAAATGACCTCGTCCACTGCGGTCTCAGGAAAGGCTGGGATAGAAATCTCTTGCCCATTTGGGAAGGTCACGCGTGCAACTTCTGTTCGTGCTGCGGTTGCTACGAGCTCTTTTAGCCTCAGGTAGGCGGTGATCAAAGGTGCAGATATTTCCGTGGCCTGGGGATCTCCTCCAGGTACCTCACGGGCCAAGTGTCTGATGGTAGTTCGACTGTTGGCTGGAGTAATGAACAGGATTTTTGCGGCGTAGGTTAACTGACCATCGCGGGTGAGAAGACCGAGCTCGGAAAGTAGTTCATTGGTCGTGTGGGGTACTCGATCTAAGGAACCTGAAGCCGATCGTGCTTTTTTGAGGAGCCGGCGCGCTTGATCGATGGCTGTAGCATCCAAATCTTCGAAAGAATATCGGGACTCAGCTGCAGAAAAGTCCGGATTTGCGCGCTGAAAGGCGATGGAGCGCCGCTCTTCTTCAGAAAGTGGCACGCACGAGGTGCCTCTGCAATGCTGGCCTGCCCTTTCGGGCGTTGGTAAAGTGTCAACCCCTTGGGAATTCGCAGACAAATAAGCCGCTGACCGCAATAGTTAAGTTCAGTTCCTTCTACTCTGATTCCAGGTTGAGTACCATTAAATATTTTCTGCTCAATCCATTCGATGCTGCGTGAGGTTCCGGTAAAAGCTGCGGCACCTGCCCTTTTATCTGAAACGCCCAAGACGATATGGCAAACCCCGTCGTTCGCGTTGGAAAAGCATATGGTTTCATCAATGAGGAATTCAGTAAGTGAAGCATCTGGGTTTCGATTCTGTGGATGTGTTGCGGGATCTTCTTTGAAGTCCAAAACCTGACTCTCTTGGCTATCGGCGGTAGCACCTTCCTCGATAGCTTTGAGAGCTGCGTAAACGGCCTGCAATTCTGCCTCAGACATAAATGAATGCTAGCACAAGTTGTTTCAAACAACTTGTGCACAACTCCTCGAAGCTTAATTATTCGATTACAACAGATGTGCTGGTCAGAAGAGTAGCAAGTTGTTTGAAGTTGTTTACCTTAAAATCGCGCGGCGATTCCAGGGTCGTAAACGAGGGACCTAGGAATTTCTTTAAAAACCCAGCCTAACTTCGATATTTTGGGCAAACTGCTACTTCCGGCGGGGGTGCTAACTCGCGAATACTTGGGGGCTTCGCGGAACCCAGAAGTTGTTTGAAATAACTATACACAACTCTCAACTAATATAATTCGGTCGCTTCTTCATACCTGCAGCTCAAGGTATAAATTCAAGTTGTTTGAAGTTGTTGTGGAGTTGTTTTGTGCTGGCCGAGTAATTGCCCAGACAAGGCACCAAACCTGAAAGATTTGCCTGGGGAATACGACTAAAGCCCGCGGCCGAGTGGGTACGCGGCGCGGGCTTTAGTTGTTGGTAACCAGGGGCAGTGAGAGCCCAAGGTTTTCAAAGAAGTGCGATTACTGCTTGATGGCAGAAACCTCGAGCTCGATCTTGATGTCTTCAGAAACGAGGACGCCGCCGGTCTTGAGCGGAGCGTTGAAGTCGATGCCGAAGTCTTTGCGGTTGATCTTGGTCTGTGCCTCGAAGCCCAGGCGGAAGTTGCCGAACGGGTCCTCAGCGGTAGCGACCTCTTCAACCTTGAGGTCGACGGACTTGGTGGTGCCCTTGATGGTGAGGTCACCGGTGACGGTGCCGTTGCCGTCCTCGTCTACGTTGACGTTGGTGGTGGTAAAGGAAAGCTCTGGGTACTCCTCCACGTTGAAGAAGTCTTCGTTCTTTACGTGGCCATCGCGGTCCTCGTTACCGGTGGAGATGGAGTCAGCCTTGATGGTGGCCTCTGCGGTGGAGTCGGCGATGTTCTCGGCGACGTTGATGGTGCCTTCGAATTCACCGAAGTTGCCGCGCACCTTGGTGACCATGGCGTGCTTGGTAACGAAGCCGATGACGGTGTGCTCTTTGTCGATGGTGTAGGTACCTGCTGCGAGGGACATAATTGATTCTCCTAACGTTGTTGTTGATGTAACACCAACCACGATACCTGACTGGGCAATTTAGTCAAGCCTTGAAGTAAAATTTCTTTTTCCAACTCGTTGACCTCGGTCTTAAGGATGGCCTACAAGCTGGACCTCCCCCAGTGTAACCTCTTTTGACTTAGGCAGTTCTGTGATGACTATGAGCGCGGCATCGAATTGCTGCGGCGTTTCTTTCAGCTCCAAGTCTTCGTTTGCGTGCTTGAACTTGCCCTCCGCCAATTTGGGAAGAGAGCTCAGCTGTGGGTGCTCCGGATCGAAATCGTCTTTGTTGACGCCATAGATTTCATAGTGCGCGCCATTGGACCTGGTGTGGGTCACGGTCATGACGGAAAGATGGGCCGGGTTATCCAGGGTGAGTAAGGCGCCTGAACCGGTTTCCTTCGTGGACCAGGTGGTGATCGTCTTGCCATCGGTAAGCTGCTCATTATCCTCGCCGTCTGGCACCGTGATAGCGGACGATTCCTTGAGGTGCACCGGCGGGGTATCCGGGATCACCGTGGAGCCCTGCACGGTTTCGGTAACGGAACCGGTCTTTTCCACATCGCTGAGCAGGGACATGATCCACGTCGTGAGCGCTGCCATGCCCACGACAAAGATGGTGGCGAAAATGCCGATGACCACGACGCCGGAGCCCGAGTAACCGCGGCCGCCAAAGCCGGGTTCTTGCTTCGGATCCTCTTCCTGCGAGGGTTCATCTTCAACGACCACGGGGAGGGCCTCCGTCTTTTCTTCCTGCTCTTCTGGGGCGAATTCGCGCAGGCGCTTGGCGATGCCCGCCGAGGTCAACCCCTCTGCTTCCTGCAGCTCTTCCAGCTTTTCTTCGCGGGTCTCTGCATCCGCGGCATCAAAGGCCAGTCGTGCTGCTTCGAGGCGTTCTGCGGCCTCATCGGCGGTGAGGTTGGCGTCATCGGAAATATCGCGCAGCTTCTTTGGCGATGGTTCGGTGGATTCAACCAGCATGCTCAGCGCGGAGCTGAGGGCCTCGCGGTCGCTTTCCGCAGACGTCCCATCCAGCACAGCGGGGAAGGCAACCTTGACGATGCCGGAGGTGGATACGCGGAAGCGGTCGCGGTGCTCGACGCCGAGGATCAGGCCGGCGTCGTGGGCCGTGGCGGCATCGGCAAACAGCGGCGCTGTAGCGCGGGCGACGGAATTGGGGTCGAGGTTATCTGCCTCTGCCACCTGCTTGAGGGAGGTACCCTCAAACCAATCCGCCACCACCAGGCAGCCGGTGCGGTAGGACAAAATCTCGATATTATCCGCCATGGTCTCCAGGTTGAGCTCGGCCAAACGCCGCGTATTGCGGGAGATTTCGGCGGAGCGGCGGGCAGAGACCGTAGGCGTCGATGGCGCGATGGGCGCCTGGGTATTGGTATCGACGAACGTCAGCGCCACGAGGCGGCCGGTGGATTGCTCGCGGGCCTGCCAGAACCGAGCGCCGGATACAGCGCCGTGATCCTGCAGGAGGCGGAAGCGACCGTCCGAGACAGGGGCGCCGGGGACCAAGCGCGGGCCGCGGACGATACCGGCGGACATTGGTGGCGGCACCAAGGTGGCATTGAAGGAATCCTGCGTATAGACCGGCTGGATTTCCTGCAGGTCTGGTTCCTCGACCTCGATGGCCTTGGAACTGTCCACCGTGATGAACCGGGACATTCCCGGGATGCGCTGGAGGGCGCGTGCCAGGTTCTGCACCTCGGGCAGGGAGGACTTGGACAGGACGATCCCGGTGATAATCACAAAGACGATGCCCAGCACGACGACCTTGACCAGCGAGACGATCGAAGGCAGTTGCTCCGGCAAGACCAACTGCGCGATCCAGTACAGCGCCCACGAGGCAACCAGACCCACCGCGCCGGCGCCGGCGGACCAGAGGACCGTCTGGGTTACGGCCTTGCCGCCCAGGCTGCCCAGCTTGCGCTTGAGCAGGAAGCCGCCGATGACCGCACCGGAGACAAAACCGAAGCCGTTGGCGGTACCGAGGAGGATGACCACTCGGTCCGGGTTGCTCGTCATCAGCGGCGCCAGCAAGGTCAGCACAACCTTGGTCAGCGTGATGCCGGCAATGATGAAGGTGGGCGTCCACGCCTCTTCCCTGGCGTAGAAAACGCGCAGGTGCAGCAGCACCAGCGCATAGGGGATCAAAGTAAAGGCGGAAAAACTGATGGTGAGGCCGAGCTGCTCTGCGCTATCTGCGCCATAGGCGCCGTATTGGAACAGCGCGCGGGCGATGGGCACGCCGAAGCCTGTCATGAAAATGACGATGGGGATTAGCGCGATGAAGGTCAGCTTGGTACCCAAGGTAAGGTCACGCACGACGGCATCGACATCGCCATCGGCGGCATTGCGCGAAAGCCGCGGCATGATGGCGGTCAACAAGGTCACGCCGATAACGCCATAGGGCACCTGCAGCATCAGCCACGCGTTCTGGTACACCAGCGGCGCACCGGCATCGGCATACGCGGCCACGCGGGAGGTGACCACGTAACCCAGCTGGGAGATGGCCACATAGGTAATAATGGCCAGCGCCATGCCGCCGAATTGCTTGATGCGGGCATCGAGGCCCCACTTCGGGCGCAGGTTGATGCCGGCCTTCTTCAGGTACGGCACAAGGATCAAGCACTGCACGATCACTGCAGTGGTGGTGCCCAGACCCAGCAGCATGATGTGTGGATCCGCCACCGGCGTAGGCTCGTGTGGGTCGAGGCGACCTGGCAAAAATCGATACGCCAGGAGGACGCTGATGGAAATGATGTTATTGACCACCGGCGCCCAGGCGCCAGGGCCGAAGATATTCTTGGTATTTAAGACCGCCTGGAAGAGGGCAAAAAGGCCGTAGAACAGGATCTGCGGCAAGAGCAAGAAGGCCAATGATGTTGCCTGCACGGCATTGGCCTTGGAATCTTCAGGCAGCATCATCCTCGTTAATAATGGCGCGAAGATAACGGAGAGGATGGTGACGATGCCCAGGATCGAAAACGCCAGGGTAAAAAGTCTTCGGACGAAGGTTTCGCCGCGGTCCGAGTCTTCCTTCTCCGCGCGCACCAAGACCGGAACCACCAGTGAGGTCAGCACCGCGCCCAGCACGATTTCGGTGACCAGGTTGGGAATCTGGTTGGCGCTACTGAAGGCCGTACCCACCGTGGCACCCAGGGTGGCGCCGATCAGCATCTGCCGCAGGAAGCCGGTGATGCGTGAGAGCAGCGTGGCAATGGCCATCGTCCCCGTCGCGCGGATCACGTCCTGATTAGAGGCCTCGATCTCCGCATTGCGGCCAGTCAGCGCGGATTTATCTTCCTCAGGGGGAACAGTAGTGTTCTGCACTGAGGGCTTGAGCCGCTTTTCCGGTACCGGTGCGGGTGGAGAGGCGCGCACGATGCGGCTGCGCGCGCCGGCGGTAACCGGGACACGGTTCTCTTCCGCATTTGGGGCGGTATCCGTGGGGTCTACCGCGCCCGCAGGTGCCTTCTCCGCGTGGTGGGCCTGACGGCCATCTTTTTCGGTCATAGAGGATACAACTTCAACTTTTACTTTTCAGCCTTGTGATTTTTGCGTCGGTGACGGCCAAGCCGAAAGAGCGTAGCCAAAACCAGCGCGAGAGCGCCGGCTATGCCGGCAGCGTATAAGGTTACGATACCGGCACGTGTCTGCACGGAGATAGTGATGGGCTGCGAAATGGTCTGATCTTTAGGTGTGGCCAGCCACAGCCCAATATCTGTGCGATCCGCGTCCTTCGGCATATCAGCGGTCATGGATACAGTAATAGAGCCCTTAGCGGGAATACGGACGCTTTTGGGCGTGTTGAGCCGCGCGCCATCGGGGGCATCGTATTGCAGCTTTGCCTCCACCGGCAATGGCAGGCCATTTTCGGCCACGATGAGCAGCGGCGATGACTCAGATACGCGGGTATAAACATTGCCCGGCGGGATGAGGGAAACGGAATCGCGCAAATCCCGCAGCGTATTAGAGTGCATCTCCATAGTGCGGGAAAAGGACTGGCGCGCTGCCGCGTGGGTGGCCAAGCTATCGCGATTATTAAGCGATAAGGAATTGAGGAGATCGCGGCGCAGCGGCAGCACGAATTCAGAGCGCGTCATGGTGATATCAGGGTCATCGACCACGATATTCATCAGCTCATCGGTATAGCGCGCCTGTTGCTCAACGCGGGCCAATTCGGGTTCCGAAAAGACCGCCGGATCGATAAAGGGGCTGCCGGTGGGAGCGTTCGGATCGCCCTGCTGCAATTCCACCGCGCTGATCCCGCGGGGACGGGAGTGGCCGGAGTCGAGCAAGTCTTCCGCGGCGGCGAGTGCATGTTCGGCCGCGCTTGGGTCTAAGTAGTTGGGAAGCTTGGCCACGGTATCTTCCCCGCCCGCGAGGCTGAGGGCCGCCTCGCCCGTGATGGCGCGAGACAGAGCAGAATCTTTGGCGTAGTCATAGCGCAGCTCCGGGTTGGAATAGCCCACCGTCTGCGGCTTGGAGCCGGTTTGGGATAGCAGGGCGCCAAGGGAGGAATCGAAAGTCGCGGCCTCGCCGGACCAGTTCGAGTTATCCGCAACCAGGGATGGAACCGGCAATTTTTGGTCAATATAGCCGGAACCTACCGCCAAGATATTGCTGGCCGGGGCCTTGCCCAGGACGCGTTCGATGGTTTGGTTGCCGCGCTGCAAACCCTCAAAGACAAGGGCGGGATTATTAGCCCTTGCTACCGCAGAGGCATTCGCATTGGCCCAGGGCATGGCGATGAAGCAATCCAACTCGCGCAGGCGCTCCAGCCACCGCTCGGCATCATTTTTCGCATCGCCTGGCTCCCCCTTGTCATCGTCACTGCCCCGCGACCAGGAATCGCGCAGGCGCTTGGGGCGATCGCCTTGGGCGGGGCGGGTGGAATTGACCGTATAGCCTTGCGACATGCGGTTGACGGTATCGAGCAGCGCGGGGTCGATGGCCACACAGCCGGCCCCCTGCAGGTCATGATCCTCGTAGGTAGAAACCAACTTATCGAGGCGGCCGCCTTCGTGCAGCTCGTGCCCTAACTCATCGGAGGACAAGATGAGCTCTTCTCCCCCGAGCCCGCCGGGGACGATGTTTAAGTTCGCGCTGATGGGATAGACCACCGTGAGATCGTGCGATTGGGGTTCTTCGGCTTCGTCGTGTTCTTCTTCTGGTGCCGCTTCTTCCGCTGCCGCGGTATGTCCGGCATCTGTCGGCCCGTCTCCAGAGAACTGGGCCACAAAGCGTTCCTCTGCCAAGCTGACCGCATCGCCCTCGAGAGTGCCGGTCAGGGTAAATAACAGCGGATAGGCGCCGGGTTCATTGATTGCCAAGGTACGCTCGGCATCTAAGCCACTGGGCACGGTGAAGCTTATCTCCCGGGTTTCCCCTGGCTGCAGCGGTGCTGTCGTCATACCCGAGCCATAATAAGGAAAATCGCCGGTGGCCATTTCCGTACGCGCTTCTGCCGCATCGGCCACGCTATCGCCGCGGCGGCTAGTTACCTGCAGATCTTCCAAGGGCTGATCGGTGGGGTTATGCACGCGGAAGCGAAGCTGCAGGTCAGTGCCTACGGTAAAGGGCTGGGCATCGATAAGATCCAGATCGGCGCGCTCCGGCCCGCGCGCGCCCAACCAGGCTTGGATATCCTTCTGCTCGTCCGGGACAGAGTCCATTTGGGCCGCCGCGCTTGGTAAGAACAATCCCCAACCGGCAAGTACCGCGCAACCGCCAGCCGCGGCGAGTGATCTGAGGCGCTTGTGCATTAGCGTGGGGTCGCTTTCCCTGCGTCGGCTTCCTTTCGTGCGAGATCCGGGAGGAGATCGTGCGCGATGCGCGCGAGCTTACGTTCGTCCGCGTACGCCAAGTGCTCGATGAGTTCAGAAACGGGAACCCAGGACACCTCGGTAACCTCTGGATCCTCATCGTTCATGATGCCGTCCACAAAGCGCAGCAGATGGTGGTGCACCGTCTTGTGAATGCGGACGCCATCAGAAACGAACCAATAATCGATCACGCCGAGGTCAGCGAAAACCTCGCCAGAAATACCGGTTTCTTCCCATACCTCGCGCTCTGCGGTGACCTCCTTGGCCTCGTCATTTTCCACGTGCCCCTTGGGCATGGACCACAATAAACGCCCGCGGCGGTCTAAGCGCCCAATCAGCGCTACGTAGACGCGGGACAGGTCCGCCTTACCGTTGCCGTCGACGCACTCGGCCAGCCCGGAGATTACGAGCCCGCCCGCAGATGTCTCATCGCGGGTCTCCATGACGGTGGAGGTGCCGTGATTATTGCCGCCGCGTTGCTGCCTGCGCTGCTGGGTGTTGCGGCGCGTGCGGTTATCCGGCCGCCGCCGGCGCCGGCGCCGGTTACGGCTACGGCCGCCTCCTTTGGAGGGGCCTTGCGCGGAGCCTTGTTCTTGGTTAGTCATCCCTGCCAATCGTAGTAGACTCTCACCCGTGAATTTTCAGGACACTCAGTTAATCGGCGTTCTTGCGCGCGCGGAGTCTACCGTGAACTCGCTCAGTGGCTTATTGAGCGGGCTGGTGGAGAAATTCAGCGCGCGCGGACATGCCCTCTACCTCGTGGGCGGCTCGGTGCGCGATGCCCTCCTCGGCCGCTTGGGCAATGATCTGGACTTCACCACCCCAGCGCGCCCAGAGGTGGTCAAGGAAATCCTGGATGAGTGGGCCGAAACGGTATGGGATACCGGCATTGCCTATGGCACCGTATCCGCCGTGTACAAGGGCCAACAGATAGAAATCACCACCTTCCGCTCTGATTCCTATGATGGGCAGTCCCGCAACCCCGAGGTCATCTACGGCGATAGCCTGGAAGGCGATTTGGTGCGGCGCGACTTCAAGGTCAATGCCATGGCTATTGAGCTGCTTGCCGATGCCACCTTTGAGTTCCACGATCCCCTCGGCGGCCTCCACGATGTGGCCAACAAGGTGCTCGACACCCCCGATAAACCGGAAATCTCCTTCCACGATGATCCACTGCGGATGCTGCGCGCCGCGCGCTTTGCGTCCCAATTAGAGTTTCACGTGGCAGACCGCGTGGTTGCTGCCATGCGCGATATGGCGGCAGAGATCCAGCGGATTACGGTAGAGCGCGTTCAAGTGGAGCTGGATAAGCTCATCTGCGGCAAGGCGCCGTGGGATGGCATCGACCTACTGGTCAATACCGGGATTGCGGACTATATCTTCCCGGAGATCCCTGCCCTGCGCATGACCACGGACGAGCACGCGCAGCATAAGGACGTCTACGCGCATTCGTTGAAGGTGCTGCGCCAGGCGATGGATCAAGAAGAGGACGGTCCCGACTTGGTATTGCGGTGGGCCGCATTGCTGCATGACATCGGCAAGCCCGATACCTTCGATAACACCGACGGTAAGGTTTCTTTCCACCACCACGAGGTGGTGGGCGCCAAGCTCACGCGGAAGCGGCTGCGGAAGCTGAAATACCCCAAGGCCACGACGGAAGATATTGGCCAGTTGGTGTACCTGCACATGCGTTTCCATGGCTTTGGGGAAAATCAATGGACCGATTCTGCCGTGCGGCGCTATGTGAACGACGCGGGTGACCTCCTTCCCCGCCTGCACAAGCTGGTGCGCGCCGATTGCACTACCCGCAATGCCAAGAAGGCGCGCCGCTTGCAGCGCACCTATGACCAATTGGAGGAGCGAATCGCGGAGATTGGCCGCAAGGAAGACCTCGCGCGGGTGCGCCCGGACCTCGATGGTAACGAGATCATGGAAATCCTGGGCCTCTCCCCTGGGCCCGAAGTGGGTCAGGCTTGGTCCTACTTGAAGGAAATGCGCTTGGAGTACGGCCCCCTCGAGCGGGAAGAGGCTATTGCGAAGTTGCGTCAGTGGTGGGAGTCTAAACAGTGATGTTTGCCGATAGATTATTTAATGCCCTCGAGCGCAACGAACCCGCCCCTGGGCAATTACTCGTGTCCGCACCGGGGATGCTGTCCCCAGAATTCGCCCGTTCTGTCATCCTGCTGGTTGAGCACAATGACATGATGACCTTTGGCGTGGACCTCACTAAGCGCTCAGAAGTGGCCATTTTTAACGTGCTTCCAGAATGGATGCCCGTCGTTGCTAAACCGCAGGCGCTGTATATCGGCGGTCCGCTCAACCAGCAATCCGTCGTGGGCTTGGCGCAGACCAAGCAAGGTGTGGATCCAGATAAAGAAGAACAACTCAGCCGCCTCGCACCGCGCCTAGCGCACGTGGATCTGCGCTCCAACCCGGAAGATATCGAGCCGCTGGTCACCGGGACGCGCATGTTTGCCGGTTACGCCGAGTGGGGTCCCGGGCAACTGGAGGAAGAAATCGAAGCCGGCGAATGGTTCGTAGCACCCGCCCTAGCGCAGGACGTGGTGGCCCCAGGCCCGGCCGATCTATGGGCCGATGTCATGAAACGCCAGCCTATGCCCTTGCCGTTGTATTCCACCTATCCCGTGAATGTGGATGATAATTAATTCCTAGGCGGCGGAAAGTGATCGGTTACACTAACCCGTATGCGCGAGGAAATCCACAAGGGCATTAAAGACACGTGGGCGGCGGCTCTCGGGCTAATTCCATTGGGCTTGGCTTTTGGCCTCCTGATGGTCCAATCCGGCTTTAGCTGGTGGTGGACGCCCATATTTTCCATCGTCATCTACGCCGGTTCTATGGAGTTTCTCGCCATTTCCATGGTTACCGGCGGAGTTTCCGCGCTTTCCTCGCTGCTTACCGGTTTTATGGTGAATTTCCGCCATATCTTTTATGGGCTAACGTTTCCCCGCAAGCGGATTAAGTCCCCCGTGGGCAAGGCCTATTCCACCTATGCCCTCACGGATGAAACGTATGCCATCGTCTCGGCACTGCCGCGCGAGGAGCGGCTGAGCGGCACCCGCATCCTGAGCATCCAAATCTTTTGCCAAATGCTGTGGGTGGGCGGCGGACTCGTTGGTGCACTCGCCGGCCAGGTAATCCCCTCCTCCGTCGAGGGAATGGAATTCGCGCTTGTTGCCCTCTTCGTCGTCTTGGCGATGGACTCCTTCCGCAATAATCAGGATCTGTTCCTCCCGCTATCCGCTGCAGCCTTGGGTATTCTCGCCGCTTTCATTACCCCGGGGCAGCTGCTGATGCTCTCCCTGAGCGCCTATTTCCTGTTGCTCATCATTCGCTATCTATCGCCTCGCGTAGATAACGCGCTCACCTGGCGGCTGCAGCCGCTTGCCTCCACGACCGTGAAGGAGGATGACTAAATGCCGGCGGGAGTCAGCTTAGGCGCGATTGCCGCGGTCCTTATCCCCGTTGGCATCGTGACCGTTTTATTGCGGGAGCTTCCCTTCTCCGCAAAGAAGTGGATGAAAGATAGCGAGTTCTTTTCGCTGCTGGGCTTGATGATGCCCGTGGGCGTAATGACGATCCTGGTGGTCTATGCCGTTGCCGGACAGGCGGATGGCACCGGCGGCCTATGGCCAGTCTTGCTGGGTGTGTTGGTCACCGCTGGGCTGCACAGGTGGAAGCGGGATTCCGGATTATCCATCTTCTGCGGGACCGCGTTCTATATGATCCTAGTGAACTTGGTGCTCTAGCCCGCGCTTAGCTAAAGCCCAAACTTGGTGGTAGCCTCCGTCCACAGCGCCTCAAACTGTTCTTGGTTCATATAGCGGGCGCTAATATCCGGGAACTCATCGTAGGTATCGGGGTGCGGAACTACTTCTTGCGGCTTGTCCACGTTTCCCGTGGAACTATTTGGGGTCGCTACACCGACGATGGAGTCCGCGGGATCCAAAGCGATCATGCGATGCATGCGGCAGCGCTGGGCATCGTGTTCTTCTAATTCTGCGAGGTGGACCGCTGAGCCCACTCCCGGGACGGATAGTTCGGTGCGCACATAAAGGTAATTAGCCATGGGAACCTAGTGTAGTTGCTCCTCCTTCTCCTGCGAGTACTGGGATGCCAACAGTGAGCAGATCATCAGCTGCACCTGGTGGTAAATCATCAGCGGGAGTATCAATAGACCTAGCGATGTCGGACCTGAGGCAAACATGACTGAGGCCATGGGGAGGCCAGTGGCCAAGGATTTCTTAGAGCCACAGAATTGGATCGCAATAGTATCGGCGCGAGAAAATCCAAGTTTTCCGGAGACAAATCGCGTCAGCCACAACATGAAGATAACGAATCCCGCGGCGAAAGCGACGAGGAAGACAATCTCCCAGACAGAAATGGCGGACCAGATTCCATCCACCACGCCCTTGGAGAAGGCCGAATAGACCACCATAGCAATGGACCCGCGGTCCACCACCTTTGTAGCCTTGCTCTGGGCGAAGTTCGCTATCCAGCGTCTAGTTAGTTGGCCCAACACAAAGGGCGCGAGAAGCAAAAGGGAGATTTCCCCAAAGACGGAGGTATCGATATGCAGTCCGGAACCGCTACCCATGAGCAGCATAACTAGGACTGGCGTGATGAAGACGCCGGCCAAGTTGGAGGTCGAGGCGGAGACAATGGCCCCAGATACGTTCCCCTTCGCAATGGAGGTAAACGCCACTGAGGACTGCACGGTGGACGGGACCAGCGTGAGGAATAGTATTCCCATGTAGATATCGTCCGAAATGAACCCAGTGAGGGGCCGTAGGGTCAAGCCAATGAGGGGATAAATAACGAAGGTGAACGCGAGAATGGTGAGGTGGAGCCGCCAGTGCTTGAGCCCATTTAAGGCTTCTTGGGTGGATAACCGCGCGCCGTAAAGGAAGAATAACAGCGCGATCGCTACATTCGTCAGACTGCCAAAGACGTCAGCGAAGGTGCCGCGGGCCGGTGCAATGATCGCGATTGCCACGGCCGTAAGGATGAGGACGATGAGCGGATCCGGCTTTTTAAGTCTGTGCAGCATGACCCAAAGTGTAAACCGTCGCGCTTGGTTCCACGAAAGGTAGTGCGGATAATTTTCTTCCGTGTGCTCCTCTTAAGCCGCGTGGTTTCACGTGAAACCATGAGCGTAGAGGGTGCGGCGTCCGCGGGAGTTACGCGGTAGTGACCTTTGCGCCCTCTTGGCTTATCTCAAATTCTTTGAGCGGGTCCCGACCCGGGCCTTCGATGACCGAACCATCTTGCAGGTTATAGGACGTATGATGCGCCGTGCAGGTGGCAGTCATACCGTCGATCTCCGTGATGGGGTTTTGTTGGTGCGGACAGGTTTGGGAGTAGGCCTTAAACTCTCCCTCTTGCGGCTGTGTGAAGATTACTCCGTCGACGATGATGCCGGAGCCTACGGGAATGACCGTTGCCGCGATTTCCGCGGATGGTTCTGAGCCGCAGGCCGCGAGGTACGCACCTGCGAAAGTCGTAGCGGATCCGAGCAGGAACATGCGGCGTGAACAGATAGTCATAGCCCCTACTCTATCCTGAATGGTTTAAGGCCGGAACATGATTTCGGCAACGGTTAGTGAAGTGTTTGCAGGCATCAGAAGTAAAACGGTTCGGTACAGGTTTCACGTGAAACACGCCATTAGGAAAGGCTGCCGTTCCAGGTGTCGACGGAACCAGACTCGGTGGGCGTGAGTTCATATGTGCCGGAATCTAGACCCAAGTCATTAACGATGGGGTGTGGCCCCTCCCCTCCTGCGGCTTGTGATTCTGGATCAATCCGGTGTGAATCGGCGACATAAGAGCCGATGCTGAAAGTGGAAACGGCGATTGCGGCGAGGGCTGTGGTTTTCTTCATGCCTACCATTGTCTACCCTTGCCTGCGCCAGGTGTAGTGGCTGAGCCGAGCTGTGCGGAACCTCTATGCGAGTTCCAGGAATTTCCACAGGAAGCGCAGTAAGTGGAATAATTCCAATATAGGCGGGGCCCAATATGGAATGCACCATGGTGAATGGCTAGTTTAATTTAGTTGTGACGAAAAGGGTGCAGATCCGTGTTCCAGAACAATAACGTCACAGTGTCATAAAAAATCTCCCTCGCTTGTCTCTGTATGCGGCGATTGCCGAACAGGGACGGGAGGGAGAAAAAGCGAAAGCTAATTATTTAGTTATCAGAGTGGCGGGCGGCCTGGCGGAGTGCGCCCAGATCAACCTCGGGCTGGGCGGCGGAGTCAGTGGAGGCCTCTTCCCCACCGCAGCCGCCGGAGCCACAGTTGCAGCTATCGCCACAACCCTCGTCATCGGCATGCGCTTGCTCATAAAGAAATGCCGCGCGGGATCCAAGGTTCGAACCGACGGAAAGCGCGAGGACCGCGATGACGAAAGTGGTGACCGGAATGAGCCACATCCAACCCTCCGCGCGGAAGGCTACGACGCCACCGAAAAGTAGCGATACTCCACCTAGGGCCCAGAAGGGACCGGCGACGGCGTGGGCATTATCCCATGCTTCTCGTGACTTTCGGATTTCTTGTAAACGCAAGCCGGTGTATTTATTGCCGGGCAACCGCTTGGTGGCGGCGAGCGCGCCCACCGCGATAAGGAAAACGGCAAGGACTAAAAATATGATTCCCACTGCGACCATATCCTTAGTGTAATCCTGTAACGCCATATTGGAAATTAACCTACGGGGCTTGTGTCTTAAATATAAGGCGGCTCGGGTAATATTCAATTTGGATCGATCGATAGATATTCGCTCGGTTTTGCACCTGCACCACGTTGTCTCTCCTTCCGCTGGAACGCACCCACGTGCGTTCTCGGACTGGGAACACCTAACCTGATTGTGATTGCATGAATCTCAAGAAAATAGCGGACTCTCTCCTTTTCCGAATCGTTCTCGCCATCGTGCTTGGCATTGTCGTTAGCCTTTTTGCGCCCGAATGGTTCGGTCGAGCCTTTGCCACGTTTAACGGTCTATTCGGTAACTTCCTCAATTTCTTCATTCCTGTCTTGATTTTCGCGCTCGTTGCACCGGCGATTGCTGGCCTTGGCAAGGGCGCAGGAAAGTGGTTGGGAGTGACAGCAGGCATCGCCTATGGCTCCACCATTCTGGCAGGCTTGATTGCTTATGGCCTGGCAAAGTGGCTCTATCCCTCGATGTTGGCGGGCCAAACACTAGTGACCAATGTGTCGGATGTCGACGAAGGTTCCCTCGAGCCTTATTTCGAGGTGGAGATGGCACCACCGTTTGAGGTGATGACGGCGTTATTGCTGTCCTTCTGTATTGGTGTCGCGATGACGACGGTCAAGTCCGATACTCTCTACACCGTCACCAAGGAACTGGAAAATGTAGTGGTTAAGGTGATTTGGGGATTCGTTATTCCCATTTTGCCGTTCTACATCTTCGGCATGTTCCTTGGGCTGGGTATGAACGGCAATATCGGCGAGGTGCTCTCCGCCTTTGCAAAGGTATTGATCCTAGCTGTTGTCATGACGCTGGTTTATCTCGTGCTCCAGTACGTGGTGGCCGGGGCAATCGCAGGGAAGAATCCTTTTAAGGCGCTGCGGAATATGCTTCCGGCATACTTCACGGCATTGGGTACGTCGTCGTCTGCGGCAACGATTCCGGTGTCCTTGGAGTCCAGCTTGCGCAACGGTATTTCTAAGCCGGTCGCGAGCTTCGTAATCCCGCTGTGCGCGACTATTCACCTGTCCGGCTCCATGATGAAGCTGACGCTCTACGCCTTCGCCATCGTCTTTATGGCGAATATGGATATCAGCACCGGCACCGGTCTGGGCTTTATCTTCCTGCTTGGCATTATGATGATCGCTGCACCAGGCGTGCCGGGCGGCGCCGTTATGGTGGCCGTTGGTCTATTGGCGGACATGATGGGCTTTGATGACGGAATGGTGGCGCTGATGATCGCCGCTTATATCGCGATCGACTCCGTCGGTACCGCAGCAAACGTTACTGGCGATGGCGCCATTGCGATGGTCGTCGATAAGTTCGCCCGCGACAAGGTCGATACCCTCAATGAAGAAGAGGCAGAGACTGCGGCCTAATTTCACGTGAAACAATTGAGCCCCCTGGCTTCCCCACTCAATGAATGTGGGAGGAAGCCAGGGGGCTTTTTGTGGCGCTACCGCTCGGAGGACGCTTTATTTCTTGGTTGCTTCCTTCATCGCGGAGATGAAGTCGGTCAGCTCCGCATGTAAGGCATCCGCATCATTGATCTTTCCCGGGGCGCCGGTTTCACGTGAAACATGGCGGTCGATGATCTTAGTGATTGCGGATCCGGTAATGGCGCCAGCGGCGTTTGCGGCGATGGCATCGGCGACGTGCTGTGGCGAAGAGATACCGAAACCAAGTAACACCGGAGGCCCATTGAAGCGCTGAATGCTGGAGACCACCTCGTCGAGGCCGGTGGTTTCTGATTCCTTTTCGGTGCCCGTTACACCATCGCGGGAGATCGCGTAAATATATCCCTGCGAATGCTCGGCGACGCCGGCAAGCGTGTGCTCTGCGGCCCGCGAGGGGGCGATGAAGATGGGGTCGATTCCAGCTTCCTTTGCCGCGGCAATGAAAGGGGCGCCTTCGCGCACGGGGACATCGGGAAGCAAAATGCTATCGGCGCCCGCTTGCGCGAACTCCGCATAAAATTGCTCCACCCCGCGGGCGAAGGCAACGTTGCCATAGATCAACATGCCGATGGGCAAATCGGGGAATTCGGTCCGAATCGTCTGCACCTGATCCAAGGCGCTATCAAGGGTCGCTCCCCCATCGAGGGCGCGGATATGCGAAGCCTGGATGGTGGGACCATCCGCGACTGGATCCGAGAAGGGGAC
The DNA here is from genome assembly GCF_000478175.1 of Corynebacterium sp. KPL1814. Taxonomy (GTDB): domain Bacteria; phylum Actinomycetota; class Actinomycetes; order Mycobacteriales; family Mycobacteriaceae; genus Corynebacterium. The sequence continues at coordinate 52,613 of NZ_KI515776.1, read as the reverse complement.
GCCGAGCTCCAGGGCGTCCGCCCCGGCGGCGACTGCGTTGCGGATGATATCCAGGCTAGCTTCAGGAGTTGGATCGCCCAGCATGATGAAAGGGACAAACGCACCCTCATTCTTCTCACGCAACGCGGCAAAAAGTTCATCGTAACGGCTGCCCATGATTAGTTCTCCTTGAGTTGCAGTTCGGGGTGGGATTCCAAGGTGTGGCGGACATAATCGATGTCCTTATCGCCGCGGCCGGAAAGTGATACGAGGATGGTGATGTCTTCTTCCTTGCGCTTCAGTGCATAGGCCAGGGCGTGGGAGGATTCGAGGGCGGGGATAATGCCTTCCTTCTTGGACAAGAGTTGGAACGCCTCTAGAGCTTCTGCATCCGTGATCCCCACATATTTTGCGCGACCGGTGGCGTGCAGGTGCGCGTGCTGCGGCCCCACGCCGGGGTAATCCAGGCCGGCGGAAATGGAATAGGATTCTTCCACCTGACCGTCAGAATTGCGCATGAGGTAACTGCGCGCTCCGTGGAGGATGCCCACGGTGCCGTTGTTAATGGTGGCGCCGTGTTCCCCGGAATCGAGGCCCGCGCCGCCTGGCTCAGCACCTACCAATTCCACTCCTTCTTCATCGATGAAGTCCGCGAACATGCCGATGGCGTTGGAACCGCCGCCCACACAGGCGACGACGAGATCGGGCAGGCCTCCCGTCTTCTCGAGGAGCTGGGCCTTGGCCTCAGTAGAAATGACGCGGTGGAATTCGCGCACAATGGTGGGAAATGGGTGTGGGCCAGCCGCGGTGCCGAGTAGGTAGTGCGATTCATGGAATGTAGCGGTCCAATCGCGCAGTGCCTCGTTGACGGCATCCTTCAACGTCCCGGAGCCGGTATCAACGGGGATGACCTTTGCACCCATAAGTTCCATGCGGAAGACGTTGGGCTGCTGGCGCTGGACATCCTTGGCGCCCATGTAGACCACACACTCGAGATCGAGCAGCGCACATGCCAAAGCGGTCGCCGTGCCGTGCTGGCCCGCGCCGGTCTCGGCGATGATTCTCTTCTTGCCCATGCGCTTAGCCAATAGGGCTTGGCCAAGCACCTGGTTCGTCTTATGGGCCCCGCCGTGGACGAGGTCCTCGCGCTTCAAGAAGATCCGCGCCTTGCCGCCTAGCTTCTTAACCTCGGTGATGGGAGTCGGGCGGCCTAGGTAATCGCGCAGCAATCCGGCGAGTCCTTCGCGGAAGCTGGGATCATTCTGGGCATCGACAAAAGCCTGTTCCAATTGATCCAATGCGGGGATGAGGGATTCCGGCACGTATTGTCCGCCGAATTCCCCGAAGTATGCGGGAAGGATTGTTTCACGTGAATCGGGCATGGTTAATCTTTCTTGTCAGGTTGGTTGAATAATCGGAGGGTGCGGAAGGCTTGAGAAATCAGGGCGGCGTCTTTGTGCCCAGGGCGCGTTTCTAATCCCGAATTCAGGTCGAGTCCCGCAGCTCCCACCTTGAGTGCCCCTTCCAGGTTCGCGAGGTTGAGGCCACCGGCCAACAGGCTGTGGGCTTTGATGTCGTCCGGGATTGCCGTCCAATCAAAGCTTCGCCCGGTGCCACCCCTCCCCGAGTCGAGCACGAGGCGGTCGACCTGTGCGGCGAGCTTCGGCGCTATGTCTACCCACTGAGGGTTGGTTATGTCGATAGCCCGCCAAACAAGCTCCGCGTCGGTATCCGCGAGGGCCGCGTGTGCGCGTTCGATCAGTTCGAGCTCTCCATCCACGCTGCCCTGGAATGGGGCGTGCAACTGGATTCCGGACAGGCCACGCGTTGCCGCTATCTCCCGCAACTCAGAAGGGTCGTCGCTGCGGCTCACTGCTACGAAATCCAAACCGGGTTCGGCGGCGATGATTTTCTCGGCGGTTTCACGTGAAACATTGCGCGGGGAATCCGGAGCGAAGATGAGCCCTCCGTAGCGGGCACTGGCGGCGCGGGCGGCTTGGGCGGTGGAGGCGGCGGTGATTCCGCAGACCTTATTCGCGCCGAAGAGCAGATCCCGGGCGGCGCGGTCGATGTCCTCGTGGGAGGTGAGTTGGGAGCCGACGAGGAAGGCGTTCGCGTGGGCGCCCAAGCGCCGGATGGTGTGGTTATCGCGGATGCCGGATTCGGAGACGACGACCTTATCGTCAGGCACGTACCCGGCGAGCTGCTCGGTGCGGGAGAGATCGATGCTCAAGTCATGGAGGTTGCGGTTATTAATACCGATGATCTCCACCCCAAAGGACAGCGCGCGATCCACCTCCTCCCTGGTGATGGCTTCAGTGAGGACGTCGAGGCCTAACTTATCCGCCAGGGACTTCAGCTGTGCAAAGGTCTCATCATCCACGATGGACATCATGAGCAAAATCGCATCCGCGCCATAGTAGCGTGCGGCATAGACCTGAATCGGATCGACGATGAAATCCTTGCACAACACCGGCAGGTGCGTGGACTGGGCCACGGTCTGGAGGTGATCGTAATCCCCGCCGAACCGCTCGGGCTCGCACAGCACGGAAATGGCATCCGCATAGCGGGAATAGATACGCGCGATATCGCCGGGGCGGTAATCCTCGCGAATCATTCCGAGGGATGGCGACGCAGACTTGCACTCCATGATGAAGCGGTTAGTGCCATTGAGCGCGGCAAAAAGCGAGCGGCGGGACGGCTCAAGCCTGTCTACGTCTACGTGCGCGATGCGTTCGCGAATGCCGGCAAGGTGTGTGCGGCGCTGAGCCACAATCCCCTCGAGCACCGTCGGCAGTTTTTGTTCTGTCATTTCTTATCCCTAGTGTGGTTTCTTTAGTATTCGGCTTCCTCGTGGGTGCGCAGCCAGCGGTCCACGTCCCCGCCATCGATGAGCCCCTTGGCATGCGCGACGCCCTCCGCAATCGTCGCCGCGGTGCCATCCAGATAAAACATCGCTCCAGCCGATGCCGCGACCGCATCATAGTGCGCCGGCTTACCCGAGCCATTAAAGATGGCGCGCACGTGCTCGGCATTATCTTGTCCGTCGCCGCCGGCGAGCTCACTGAGCTCATGCTTGGCGATGCCCAACCCCTCCGGCGTGAGCTCATAGTGCGAAATCTCGCCGTCCTTCAGCTCCCAGACCTGTGTGGTGCCGTGGGTGGCGATCTCATCGGTACCGGCGCCGTGGACGACGAGCGCTCGCGTGCGCCCAAGTTCTCGGAAAACTTCAGCGATCATGGGGCCTTGTGCTGGGTTGGCAATGCCCATGATCTGTAGCTCGGGCCGTCCCGGGGAGAGCAAGGGTCCCAAGGTATTGAAAATGGTGGAGACCCCGAGCGCCTTGCGCACCGGTTGCACGTGGGCCACGGCCGGGTTGTAGGCCGGAGCAAAGAGGAAGGTGAAGTTGGAGGCTTCGAACTGCCGGACGGCGCGGTCCACGTCGAGGTCCAGCGGAATATTCAGTGCCTCAAGCACATCGGCGGAACCGGACTTGGAGGAGACGGATCGGTTGCCGTGCTTGACCATCCTCACTCCCCCAGCGGCGGCGACTAAGGAGGCGGCCGTCGTGATATTGATGGTATTCGCGCCGTCGCCGCCCGTTCCCGCGGAGTCCATGAGGCCTTCACCGGTAATGGGAAATGGGTGGCCCACATTCAGGAATGCCTTGGCGGCACCCGTAATATCCGCGAGGGTCTCGCCGCGGGTGCGGATATGTGTAAGCAACGCGGAGATCTGAATATCGTCATAATCACCGACGGCAACCGGAGTGAAGACCTCCGTTGCTTCCTCCACGGTTGGCGCGGGATTATCTAAGAAAGCTTGCAGCGTTTTTAGCGGGCTTTGGTTCGTCATTAGTGCTTTAGCTCCATAGTGGGAGTAGTGGATAGTTGATAGATGAAACGGTCTAGAATGTCTGGGCCACGGGGCGAGAGGATCGACTCGGGGTGGAATTGCACCCCCAGCGCCATGCCATCGTCCGTTTCGGCTGCCATGGCGATGGTGCCGATATCCGCCTCCGTCTCCGCGAGTACGCGCATGCCGGTAGGAACGTGCGTGCACCCCAAGGAGTGATACCGGGCCACTGGAACCTGGGTGCCGGGGACGCCGGGTTGGGCGGGATCGGCATCGGTGGCTAGCCCGGCGAAGACTGGGTGGGCAGTGCCGGCATCGGTAAGCGTCATAGGCATGGACTTGCCGTGTACGGGTCCGCAGGGCCCTACCCCGCCACCGTGGTATTCCAGTAGCGCCTGGAAACCCAGGCAGACACCGAGGATGGGGATGGTGCCCAAGGTGGCATCGATAAGCTCCATCATGCATCCAGCATCGCGTGGGTGGCCGGGGCCTGGGGAAAGGACAATAATATCGGGCTCGGATGCGAGCACCTCCGCGACGGACACGCTGTTGCGGTAGACGGTGGTGCGGTAGCCGGCGAGGGCGTCGACAAGGTTATAGACAAAGGAATCGTGGTTATCGAGCAGAACCACGTGCGGCGAATTCATCGCTGTACCTCCAGGGTGGCGTTGTGCGCGAGGGCAATGGCGTGGAGAACGGCATAGGCCTTGTGCAGGGTTTCATCGGCTTCGGATTGCGGGACGGAATCGTGCACCACCCCGGCACCGGCTTGAACAGCAGCCGTACCGCGGTGCACGAAGGCGGAGCGAATGACAATGCAGGTATCCATGGCACTGTCGCCGCGCAGGTATCCCACTGCGCCGCCGTAGGAGCCACGGCGCTTGTGTTCGGCTTGGCGGATGAGCTCGCTGGCGCGCAGCTTGGGCGCGCCGGTCAACGTTCCCATGTTCATGCAGGCGCGGTAAGCATCGAGGGCATCGAAGTCTTTGTGCAAGATGGCGGTCACGCGGGAGACCAGGTGCATGACCCGCGAGTAGCGATCTACTTGGAGCAGGTCTGCCACCCGCCGCGTGCCGGGCGCTGCTACGCGGGCGAGATCATTGCGCGCGAGATCTACCAGCATGGTGTGCTCGGCTAGTTCCTTGGTATCCGTGCGCATTTCTAGCTCGTTGCGGATATCTAATTCATCGTTGATGGTGCCGTCCGGGTTGAGCCCGCGGGGCCTGGTTCCGGCAATGGGATAGAGCTCCACCTGCCGCGTCTCTGGGTCAAACTTTAAATTGGATTCCGGTGATGCACCGAAGAGCTCGTAATCCGCCCCCCGGAGATAGAACATATACGGCGAGGGATTGGTCTCCCGGAGCTGGCGGTAGGCCGCGAAGGCATCGGGGCAGTCCACCGTGAACGTGCGGGCGGGGACGACCTGGTAAATATCGCCGGAATCAATATTGCCCTTGAGCCGCGTTACCTGATTGCAAAACGCGGCATCATCAATATCCGCGGTTGCAGTCAAGGTTCCCGCGGGCTGGCTAGGCGCTGGGTCCCCTATCGCGTCGATGGGTGTGGCAGCTAGTGCATCGAGCGTGTCTTCCAAGCGGGCTCGGTCGATATCCCAGCCCTCTACCCGCGCGGTCTGCGTAAGGTGATCCACCGCGAGAACAGTTTGAGCGACAAGGAATTCATAATCGGGAAACTTATTGGGCCCCTCGCCTACCTCAGGCAGGTTTTCAAAAGTGGCCAAATAGTCATAGGCAAACCCACCGGCGACGAAGGGCAATAGGGGCGAGGAATAGGAATCATCGCGCTGCAGCGCGCGGAGGATATCCGCCGTCGATTCATCTAGGAGCCGTTGCCGTTCATCGGACTCGTTGGAGGGTGAGAACTCAAAAACAATTTCCGTGGTTTCACGTGAAACAATCCGGTTAGCGAAGCGGGCTTGCAGCATGGTGATGAGCTGCTCCCCCGCTGGGCTGAGCGCGAGGACGCGAACCCGCTGGCCGGTGCAGGTCACCTTTGCCGCGGCATCAAGCACGGCCAGGCACGTGAGGTTTTTCTTGGTTTCAATATCAGCGCTTTCCAATAATAAGGAATCGCTCGATCGCGCCAATCTATGAAATAGCGCTGAGGCATCCCGGCAATAAGCAATATCGCGGGTGGCGGTGTATGTCATTGCAGTGCCCTTTCAGGAGTAACTGAGGAACAGAGTGCGAGGGACCCGAGGTATCCGCGAGCAAAGGCACTGAAAACGCCGAAAGGCCCGCAGAATGCGAGCCTAAAAATGGGTTGCGAAGAAAGGCCCGCGAGTTACGCGCGCCACCACCAACGAGTAGTCATTTTCTTCATGGGCACTAGCCTAGCTTAAATTTCTATAGCGTGGAAGAAACAAGTCAAAAATATTCAATCGGTATCTAATGAGTGGTCTTCGCGCTCATTCAGGGTAATGTGGTGCAGGTCTATATCTTCAAGAAAGGTGACGATAAGTGAGTATTAATATCGAAGAGGTAATTGCAAAGGTTCCCACCCAATTGCTTATTGGTGGTGAGTGGCGCGATTCCACCTCCGGTGAGACTTTTGACGTAGAAAACCCAGCGACGGGCGAGACGCTGGCGACGCTATCTTCCGCAAACTCGGATGATGCGATTGCTGCCCTCGACGCCGCCTGTGCCGTGCAGGATGAATGGGCGCGCACCACGCCGCGCGAGCGCGCGGAGATTCTGCGCCGAGCATTCGATCTAGTACAGGAGCGGGCGGATGAATTCGCAGCCCTGATGACGCTAGAGATGGGTAAGCCCTTCGCGGAAGCTAAGGGTGAGGTCACTTATGGCGGCGAGTTCCTGCGTTGGTTTAGTGAAGAAACGGTGCGCGATTACGGTCGCGCCGCAACCGTTCCGGAAGGCACGCTGCGGATGATCACTCGCCGCAAGCCGGTGGGTCCCTGCCTTTTGATCACCCCGTGGAACTTCCCGTTGGCCATGGCTACCCGCAAGGTGGCTCCCGCGGTGGCAGCGGGTTGCACGATGGTGCTCAAGCCGGCCAAGCTGACTCCCCTGACCGCGCAGTACTTTGCGCAGACCATGATCGATGCTGGGCTTCCAAAGGGTGTGCTCAACGTCGTAGCCGGTAAGTCTGCATCTGCAATTTCGGAGCCATTGCTTGCCGATGACCGCTTGCGCAAGCTTTCCTTTACCGGTTCTACCCCAGTGGGCCGAACCCTTTTGAAGGGCGCGGCCGATAACGTACTGCGTACCTCCATGGAACTGGGAGGCAATGCCCCATTCATTGTCTTTGAGGACGCAGATATTGACCAAGCGGTCCAGGGTGCGATGGGCGCCAAGATGCGCAATATTGGCGAAGCCTGCACCGCAGCAAACCGCTTCTTGGTCCACGAATCTGTAGCCGAGGAGTTCTCCGAGAAGCTCGTTGCGGAATTCGAGAAGCTCAATTTGGGCAATGGTATGGACGAAGGTGTTACCTGCGGACCGCTCGTCGAGTCCAAGGCTTTGGAGAGCATTGCGGCACTTGTGGACGATGCCGCAGAAAAGGGCGCTACCATCGCCACCGGCGGTAAGCGCGGGGATGGCGCTGGCTACTTTTACGAGCCTACGGTGATTACCAATGTTTCACGTGAAACGCGCGTCGCCCAGGAAGAGATCTTCGGTCCAGTCGCCCCGATTATCACCTTCAGCACCGAGGAAGAGGCGCTCGAGATCGCAAACGATACCGAATACGGTTTGGCATCTTATGTCTTTACTGAGAATTCCGACCGCCTGTGGCGCATCGCCGATGGCCTAGAGTTCGGCCTGATGGGCTTCAACGCCGGCGTTATCTCTAACGCCGCTGCCCCATTCGGTGGCGTCAAGCAATCCGGAATGGGCCGCGAGGGTGGCGCGGAAGGTATCGAGGAATACACCTCCGTGCAGTACCTGGGCATCCGCGACCCTTATGCCAACGCTTAGGCCTTAAGCCGGCAACGCAATCACTGTTTAGAGCGCGCTTATAACCGTGTTTGATTAAACATTTAAGTGCCAGCGGCGTATACTCACTCCCCGCATAATTGTGATTGCTTTCCTTCTCCCCGCACGCGGCCCTTTTGGGCCGTGCGCGGTTGGGAAGATTTTTTATTTTTTAATTGGAGTGAGTCTTGTCAACAACGAATTCAGCGGCTCAGCCGCCATTGATTACACCCACGTTTCTGTTGGCGTGGGTGGCTAATTTTGGTCAGTTTCTAGTCTTCTACTTAACGGTGACGACCATGGCCCTGTATGCCGTCGAGAGCTTTGGGGCCTCCGATACCGTCAGTGGTTTTGCCTCCAGCGCCTTTGTTTTGGGTGCGACATTCATGCGCATCTTCTCCGGCTGGTTGGTGGACCGCGTGGGGCAAAAGCGCGCCGCCCTGACCTCGCTGGCCTTCGTCAGCATCGTGACGGTGGGCTATTTCGTGGCCCATAACGTGGCTGTCCTCATCCTCGTGCGGCTGTTTCACGGCGCGGGCTATGCGTTGACCTCTACGGCGCTCATGGCCGTCGCGCAATCCGTCATCCCCCAACAGCGCCGCGCGGAGGGCACCGGCTACTTTGCCCTCGGCACCACACTTGCCACCGCCTTCGGCCCCGCAGTGGGCTTGTTCTTGGCCAATAACATTGGCTACAACACCCTCTTCGCGGTCGCCCTGGGTTCCAATATCGTCTCCCTCGTGCTGGCGCTCGTGCTGCGCTACCCGGCGGAGCTCGATGAGGAAAAGCCCGCTTTCAAGCTGAGCAATGCCGTGCACCCCAACGTGGTGCCCATTGGCCTTTTCATGCTCTTGGTGGGCATCGCCTACTCCGGCGTGGTCACCTATCTCAACGCCTATGCGCGCGAAGAGGACCTGGCCACAGGCGCCGGCCTCTTTTTCATCGGCTACGCCGTAGTCATGCTCATCATGCGCTTTTTCTTGGGCCGCATCCAGGACCACAAGGGCGATAACTCGGTCATGTACCTGGGCCTAGTTTCCTTCGTCATCGCCCTTATCATCATGGGCTTTCCCAGCAATGACGTCATGCTCGTGGTGGCGGGTGCGTTTACGGGCATGGGATACGGCACGCTAAGCCCCGCCTGCCAGGCCATCTCGGTGCGCTCTGTATCGGCCGCTCAGATAGGCGCGGGCATCTCCACGATGTTCCTCTTGATGGACTTCGGCATCGGCCTCGCCCCCTTCGGGCTTGGCCCCATCGTGAGCGCCACGGGCTTCGATACGATGTACCTCATCCTCGCCGGCCTCATCGTCGTCGCGGCGGTGTACTACTACATGGTGCACGGCCGCTACCCCAAGGCGAAGGCGCCCGTTATCAGCGCCACAGAGGGCACGCAGCCGGCCTAAAGCGGCACAGATTTTTGGCTCCGGGTTTATACCCGGAGCTTTTTTGCGTGCTGGGGCGGCAAGCACTTGGCATCGACCACGCGCCGGGCCATCGCCCGGTCCCCCATCTTGGCCGCAAACGCCATGCGCATGGTGATATCGTGCGCGGGGGCGGGGCCGCAGATTATGGCATCCCCGGCAGAAATGCGCCCGAGCGAGATGACGCGGAAGTACACGCCGCAATCACCGCGCGCAGTCCACCGCTTGAGCCAGCCCTTTTCCTGCACCCAGCCGGAAAAGGTTGCGCATGGCTGGCGGGGAATGGAGACCTCGAGCGTAGCCGTGCCGATGTGGAGGCGTTGATTGATAAGCAGCGCGGAGAGATCAATGCCGCGCGTGGTGAGGTTTTCCCCAAAGGCCCCTGAACCCAGCGTGCGGCCCAGCGAATCCTCCCAATAATCCAGCTCCTCGCGGGCATAGGCATAGACCGCCTTGTCACTTCCACCGTGGTGCTCGCTATCGCCGATAGAATCGCCGCGCACGCCGGAACCATCGCCGTAATTGGGTCCGGGAGCGGAAATATCGATGAAGTCTTGCGGGCGCTTGTCGATGCCCGAAAACTCATGCCTCCCGCTCGGATCCGGCCTGCGCACGGCGACGTTGGTGGAAATAACCTGCATATCAGTCACTGTAGTCGCGGGTAAGGGCCTCTGCAGTGAGAATATCCCGGTAAAACAGCTCCGGAGCCAGCGAGACCGCCTCCGCGAGCTGCGGGAGGGCGTTATCTAGCGCGGAGGCCACGGCCGCATCCGTCAGCTTCCCATTGGCCACCCCACGTGCGGCAATGGCAAAGACATAGGAAATAAACGGCATCCAGGCGGAGCCGCCAAGATCCGTGTTTCCATCCCCAAAGGCGTCCAGGGCGAGCAGTGTGTGCAATACCGACTTATCTACGCCCAATTGTTGCAGCGTCACGCGCAATTGCAGCGCGGTAGTGCGCAGGTTGGACATGGTCCCCAGGCGGGTCAGTGCCAAGTCGTTATCGAAGCACTCGCGCAGCGCGGCGATGCGGTGGGCGTCATCGCATAACTGCGCGCTGTCCGTTGCAGGCGTTGGGGCCTCGCCGGTGGCGCTCATGAGCAGCATGGGGCGGGTGACATCGTCTACTCCCGTGGTGGCCGTGCGCCACAGCGAGGGGGAGCCGGAGTGTTCGACGTGGGCCTGGTTGGCATCGGCAAGCGCGGCGAGCACCGAAGAAGGTTCCGCGGCCTCTTCCCCATCGCTGCTAAAGGAACGGGTAATTAGGCCCGTGCGCACCAACGCGCGCATGCGCTGGCCGCGCTCGAAGTCCACCTGCATGAGCGCATCGAGGCTGGCGCGCGGATCGGCCTCGATGTTCCTGATAACGCCCTCAAAGGTCTCCTTGGCCTTGGGGGCAAGGCGGCGCAGGGCGGCATAGGTCTCCCACATACCGGCGGTATTCTCGCTCTCGCCGTCGTGGAAGATGATGAGCGAGCTTGCCGGTGGGTACTGCGGTGCGGCGAGATCGCTGGCCGGTTCATCCTCGCGGAAGTCCACGATGAGATCGCCAGCCTCGTGCAGTTCTTCTGGTAGCTCGAAGCCCTCCTCCACCGGCTCCAAGGGCAGCGGCTCGCTGGCGGGGTTGCCGAGCGGCCACGCCCACGCCAAAAGCTCCACTTCCTCTTCGTGGGTTTGCTCGGGTATCAAGATGCCATCTTCGATGGTGGCGCGGGCCACCAGTGGCGCCTTGCGCACCGTGGCGATGGCGGCATAAATCAGATCGCTTGCCGCGGTTGCCTCGTATTCCATCACGCGGCGGTCCATGCTGCGCTTAAGGTGCGCCGCGCGCTCCTTATCCGGCAGGCCCTCCAGGTACTCCTCATAGGACAGCGTGGACCACAGGAGGTAGAGCTCCAGCGAGGACTTCTTTGTCAGCGCTGCCTTGAGGGCGCGATTCGGCACGGAGAGGGCCGTCGTCGCCTCCGTCGAGCCATTGGCGGTGACGAGATCCCGGATCTTCTGGTTCTTATCAATGACCACGAATTTTGCCAGCGGCAGCGGCTCCGGCGAGTGCACCGTAAACAGCGCATCCGCATCCAGCTGATCCGCCAGGATGACCTGCTTATCCATATAATCCACGGGCTCTGCCGCAGTGCGCTTTACACGCGTGCGGATGGTCGCTGGAATGACCTCAAAGGTCAGCTCGTAGCCGGCCTCGCTGCTGATGGTCTCCTCGCGCACCGATTCGTCTTCCCCAAATACGCGCTGGCCCTTTTCCATGTGAATGGGCTTATCGGGGGACGAGGCAAGCGCATAGCTAAACGGTGAGAGGTTCCCCAGCGCATCAATGAAGCGGAAGTTGGTGCCGCGCGGTCCCTCGTTCTTGGAGCGCATGTGGAGCGTCTCGGCAAAGTTGAGGTAGAGGACATCGACAAGCTCCTCGCCCTTGTACAGGCTAAAGCGGTACCGGCCCACCCAAGGGTCTTCGAATACGTCACCGGGTAGAACCTCATGGATTCCCTCCGGCAGCTCATCTTCTAAGATTTCCTCCTCTTCCCCACCGATGGGGACATAGGTCAGCTGCAGGTGCAGTGGGGTATTGACCAAGAGGCGCGGGGATTTCGTGTACACCAGCTCGCCGTCCAGCCCGCGCGCGTTGGGCAGGGACTTGACCGCCATATCCCAGGAAAAATCCGCGCCTTCCGCAACGGTGATGGTGGCCTTGTCCTGGCGCGGCACAGCAATAGAGAAGGAATCTTCTGCCGCTACCTCAAAGATGGACCAGCCTTCCCACGCGCTATGCGGGCGCGGCTGGTTATCCGGGGCGGGGGTTAGCTGCGTGCCGGTCGGTGCGATGAAGGTATACGCGCCCTGCGGGATGGGCTGCATGCTATCGACGGGCCGGTGCGCGGAATCAAGTAGCAGGCCGCCATTGGCAATACCCGCAAACTCCAGCGTCTGCTCCGCAAACGTAACGGCAAGGTGGGTAAAGGGCTGTGGCATGGACACCCACAGGCCAGGTTCTTCACCGGCGACGTAATAAAACTTGCGGGTGACCTCCGTGCCGTCCAGCAACTGTGTGGTCACGGTCCATTGGGGGTCTTCTGGTTCATAAGCCGCGCTCACGGCTGGCAGGTAAAGCTCTAAAGTATCGGTATCCGGCGAGAGGCGAAGATGCGGAACCCCCTGAAATACCGCCGCGTCTAGAAAAGATGATAGCTGGCTACGAAACTTCTCCTGGCTCATTTACACCAGCCTAGATCATTTTTGAAAAGATGTGGATTCTGCAGGCAGAAGGCAATAAGAAGGCTTTCACCACCGTGGAAGTGAAAGCCTTTGCGCGAGATTAATCGCCTGGATTAGTGGAAGAAGTTCCGCCAAGCATTCGGGTTGATGGTGATGATGCCCAGCTGCTGGGCCAAGAAGGCAATGGCCCCGATAGCCAGCGACGCGATACCGGCGCCCGCGATACCGGCGAGGAGCCCGCTCTTGGAGGAGCCGTCACCGTCACCGGCGTCGGCGTTGTCGTTGCTGCCCTGGTCATCGTGCTTGACCCACCATTCATTCAGGGTGAGCTTGGCCAAGGTGGTGTTATCGATGTAGTCACCGCGCACGGGGTCGGTGTGGGTGGCCTTCGCGCGAAGGGCCTTAGAGCCAGCGCCCTTGAAGAAGAATGGGACGAGCTGGTTGGTGTGCTGCGTGGAGTACCACTGGTGGCCAGAGGGCAGGGTGTTGCTGCCGCCACCGTTCATGGAGTTGAACTTGCCCTCAGAGCGCTCATTGGCACCGGAGAGGTATCCCGTTTCGTGGTCAGCGGTAACGACTAGCAGGGTCTCATCCCAGGAGGAGTTTTCTTCTACCCAGTCGATGGCGGCATCGACGGACTTATTGAAGTCCTGTACCTCTTCGATATCGCGGGCGGATTCGTTGCCGTGGCCGCTCCAGTCGATGGCACCGCCTTCGATCATGACGTGGAAGCCCTCGTCATTTTGGCCCAGTGCATTGAGGGCGCCGGTGGTCATGGTGGGAAGATCCACGACATCGTTGAACGGAGTGTCATAAGGCACTGTGGACTCGCCGGAGCGTGCCTGCTGCAAGGTAGAGGCCACAGGCGCCAGGCCGAAGTACTTCTCCCCCGCCGCGACATCACCTTGGGCCAAGGCCTCAAATTGCTCCTTGGTTTCGGCGTAGTTCCAGTCGGACTCCCCGGACGATAGCTTGTTGAAGACCTCTTCAGACAGGTACTTGTACTTGGCCTCATCTTGCTTCTTGTTGTCATCGTCATAGAACGGGTGGCCGGAGCCCATGATGACATCGAGGTCAGAGTTGAACATCTCCTCCGCAATCTCTTGGTAGTTATTGCGGGAGATATTGTGCGCGGCCCAGGCAGCTGGGGTGGCGTGGCTAAACGGCACGGAGGAGACCACGCCGGCGGACTTTCCGGCCTTCTTGGCGCGCTCGGAGGTGTTTTCCTGCTCGTGGCCGTAATCATTAACGCCAAGCTTGCCGTTATCGGTCTTCACACCGGTGGACATGGCGGTGCCGGCGGCAGAGGAATCGGTGTATCCCTCATCCACGTACTCGTGGGTTGCCCACGCCTTTTGTGGGTCGTAGGAAGAGCCATTGGGGTAGGTGGTCATGGACAGGCGGTTGAAGTCCTCGAAGCGCTGCACGGAATCGCCATCGAGTTCCTCTGGGCCTTCGGCGCTAAAAGCGCCATCGACCAGGTACTTGGACTGGCCAGTTTCGTAGAGGTTATTAAACGCCACGTGGCCGTAGCCCATTCCATCACCAATCATGTAGATGATGTTCTTTGGGCTCTGGAATTCGGTGGCGGTGGCTGGGGCAATTGCGCCAGCGGTAGCTACGGTCGCGGCTACGGCAGCGGCGCCAATGCGGAGAGAAGTGCGCATGAATTGTCCTTTGTGGAGGTGAGAGACGAAGAGATGGTGGCCCTGCAAACAAGAGAGAAGTAACCCAGACATAGCTGGGCGCAAAGCCTTGAGTTGAAGATAAAGGCGCGATTCAACTACGAAAGGAACTGCGCGTTAATAGCTCCTAAACACTGCCAGAACATCCCGAGGCACTCTTTGTTCTTTGCCTTAGCCCCCCTCACTCACCGCAGGAGTCATGGCGAGGAATTGCGGCTGACTACCGGTACGGCGCCGAATTAGTGAAGCAAAACCCACCTCTGCCTACCCCGCGCCGGGCTGGGGCTATTACACTGTGTGTTTATGACTAAACCGAGCGATTCCACGTCGTACCGCTACACCCCTGAGCTGGCGAACCAGATCGAAAAGACTTGGCAGCAGTATTGGAAGGACCACGAGACCTTTAACGCGCCGAACCCGGTCGGTTCGCTAGCCACGGGTGCGGGCGAGCTGCCCAAGGAAAAGCTCAACGTGCAGGACATGTTCCCCTACCCTTCCGGTGCGGGCCTGCACGTGGGGCACCCGTTTGGTTATATCGCCACCGATACCTATGCCCGCTATAACCGCATGCTGGGCAAAAATGTGCTGCACACCATGGGCTACGATGCCTTCGGCTTGCCGGCCGAGCAGTACGCCATCCAGACCGGTACGCACCCGCGGACCACCACGATGGCAAATATCGACAACATGCGCCGCCAGCTGGGCATGCTGGGCTTGGGCCACGATCCGCGCCGCTCGGTGGAATCCACGGATCCTGAGTTCTTTAAGTGGACCCAGTGGATCTTCCTGCAGATTTATAACTCCTGGTTCGATGAAGAGCAGCAAAAGGCCCGCCCCATTGCTGAGCTCATCAAGGAATTGGAGGCCAATAAGCGCACCACTAAGGACGGGCGCTACTACGAGGACTTGTCCCCGCAGGAAAAGGCCGAGGCCGTCGATGAGTTCCGCTTGGTGTACCTGTCCAACTCCACGGTGAACTGGTGCCCGGGCTTGGGCACCGTCTTGGCCAACGAGGAAGTCACCGCGGAGGGTAAGTCTGAGCGCGGCAATTTCCCGGTCTTCCGCAAGAACCTGTCCCAGTGGATGATGCGCATTACCGCGTATTCGGATCGCTTGCTCGATGATCTGGAGCTGCTTGATTGGCCGGAGAAGGTCAAGTCCATGCAGCGCAACTGGATCGGCCGTTCCCGCGGCGCAGAGGTAACTTTCCCCGCGGAAGGCTACGGCATCGATGTGTTTACCACGCGGCCAGACACGCTCTTTGGCGCGGAGTACGTGGTCTTGGCACCGGAGCATGAGCTTGTCGATGCCCTCTTGTCCCCCATCCCCTACGACGATGACGTGGACGAGCGCTGGACCTACGGCAACGATGATCCGAAGGAAGCCGTCGAGTCCTACCGCGCGGATATCGCGGCGAAGTCGGATTTGGAGCGCCAGGAAAACAAGGAAAAGACCGGCGTATTCTTGGGTACCTATGCCACCAACCCGGTCTCCGGTAAGCGCATCCCGATCTTCATCGCGGACTACGTGCTGACCGGCTACGGTACCGGTGCCATCATGGCGGTCCCCGCGCACGATACGCGTGACTATGAGTTTGCCCAGGCCTTTGGCCTGCCGATTACGGAGGTCGTCTCCGGCGGCAATATCGAGGAAGAAGCCTGGACTGAAGACGGTGCGTTGGTAAACTCCGCCAACGACAAGGGCTTGGACCTCAATGGCCTGAATAAGGCGGGGGCCATCGCCCAGGCCATCGAATGGCTGGAAAAGGACGGCTCCGGCCGCGGCAAGATTCAGTACAAGCTGCGCGACTGGCTCTTCGCTCGCCAGCGCTACTGGGGCGAGCCCTTCCCCATCGTTTACGACAAGGAGGGAATGGCCCACCCGCTGCCAGAGTCGATGCTCCCAGTTGAGCTGCCCGAGGTGGAAGACTACAAGCCGGCCTCCTTCGATCCAGAAGATAAGGACTCGGAGCCGCAGCCGCCGCTGGCCAAGGTCCGCGACTGGGTAGAGGTAGAGCTGGACCTAGGCGATGGCCCGCAGACCTACTACCGCGATACCAACGTTATGCCCCAGTGGGCGGGTTCTTCCTGGTACCAGCTGCGCTATATCGATCCCCGCAATAGCGAGGCCTTCTGCGATATTGAAAACGAGCGCTACTGGACCGGCCCGCGTCCAGATGAGCACGGTGAGAACGATCCAGGCGGTGTGGATCTGTACGTCGGCGGCGTCGAGCACGCCGTATTGCACCTGCTCTACGCCCGCTTCTGGCACAAGGTGCTCTTTGACCTGGGCTTTGTCAGCTCGCAGGAGCCGTATCGCCGCCTGTACAACCAGGGCTATATTCAGGCATACGCCTACACCGATTCCCGCGGCGTGTATGTCCCTGCCGCGGAGGTAGAGGAAAAGGACGGCAAGTACTACTACAACGGCGAAGAGGTCAACCAGGAGTACGGCAAGATGGGCAAGTCCCTGAAAAATGCCGTGGCCCCGGACGATATCTGCCGCGACTTCGGTGCCGATACCCTGCGCGTGTACGAGATGTCCATGGGTCCGCTGGATACCTCCCGCCCGTGGGCGACCAAGGACGTCGTCGGTTCGCAGCGCTTCCTGCAGCGCCTGTGGCGCCTGGCCATCAATGAGGACACCGGTGAAGTGGCTACTACCGATGCCGAGCTCACTCAGGATGACCTAAAACAGCTGCACCGTACCATTGCTGGCGTGCGCGATGATTATGAGAACCTGCGCCTGAACACTGTCGTGGCCAAGCTCATCGAGTACGTCAACTACTTGACCAAGACCTACCGCACCGAGGCGCCGCGCGCGGCGGTGGAGCCCATCGCACAGCTGGTCTCCCCCATCGCCCCGCACATTGCGGAGGAACTGTGGCAGCGCTTTGGCCACGATGAGACCATCACCTACGAGCCACTCCCCTCCTTTGAGGAGAAATACCTGGTAGATGATGAGATCCAGGTACCGGTCCAGATCAACGGCAAGGTTAAGTCCCGCATTAACGTCGCAGCCGATGCTGACCAAGACGCCGTATTCGAGGCCGCTTTTGCCGATGCCAAGGTGGCTGACCTCACCTCCGGTAAGAACGTGGTGAAGAAGATCTACGTTCCTGGCCGGATGGTGAACTTGGTGGTTAAGTAACCAATGAGCGTGGACGTCTCGGGCCTCTCGCCGTCCAATCAGGACTATCTCAAGGCCCTGTTTAAGCTGGGCGAATGGCATGACGAGCCCGTGACGGTAAAGATGCTCGCCCAGCACATAGGCGTACGGCTCTCCAGCGCGTCGGATGCGGTGCGGCGGCTGGAGAAAAAGGGTCTCGTCACCCATACGCCGTATGGTGCCATCGGGCTGAGTACCGAGGGGCGTGCCTTTGCCCTTGCCATGGTGCGGCGGCACCGCCTCATCGAGACCTTCCTGGTGGAATCCCTGCACTACCGCTGGGACCAGGTCCATGCGGAGGCTGAGCAATTGGAGCACTGCGTCTCCGATTTCTTTCTAGAGCGCATAGACGCTGAACTGGGTTTTCCGAGCCGCGATCCGCATGGAGACCCCATCCCCAGCGCCACGGGTGACTATCCGGCGGACTATGCCGCGACCCCCGCGTCCGAGCCAGGGGATCTGCGCAAACTCAGCGATCTGGAGCCCGGTGAGGCCGGTGTAGTCGATCGCATAAGTGATGCAGACGCCGATCTGTTGCGCTTTTTCAGCGAGAATAATGTGACCATCGGCGCTGTCGTGAGCGTGCGCGATAGCCAGCCCTATTCCGGCGGAATGGCTGTGCGCGTAGAAAACAACGAGAATGAGCGTGCCCAAGATGAGCATTCCGCGGCGTTTTCTTTGAGCTCTCACGCAGCCCGCGCCGTGTGGGTGCGCATGTAACTTTCCTGCCCTTCCTCTTTTGGAAGGTGGGGTATTTGCGCATGTCAACGGTGGTTAGTTGCGACGTAGTTAAAAGTACGTTAAATCTGTAGTTGAAGCAGAAAGTGCGCTTCGGCGCAGCCACTAAGGAGCGAAATGACTACAGCCTCGACGCCACCCTGCGGCACTAAGACCGCCGCTAATCTTGTGTATTTTTCCTCGGTCAGTGAAAATACCCACCGTTTTGTCCACAAGCTGGGCTTTCCAGCGGCACGCATTCCTTTGCGGCCGAAGCGTGAAGGAATGCTCTATGTCACCGAGCCCTTTGTGCTCATCGTCCCGACCTACGGCGGCGGCAATATCAAGGCGGCGATTCCGGTGCAGGTGCGCCAATTCCTCAACGTTCCGGAAAATCGCGCACTCCTGCGCGGCGTCATCACCTCTGGAAATACCAATTTTGGTGAAGCGTATTGCTGCGCCGGGCCACAGATAGCCCGAAAGTGCGGCGTGCCTGAGCTCTACCGTTTTGAGCTGCTCGGTACCGACCGCGATGTTGCCCGCGTACGGGAGGGGTTGCAGGACTTCTTTGCGCACCACCTCTACCCCACCGCCCACGCGTCCATTGCCTGATGGCTAGGGCCTCGAAGACAAAGAAAAGAGAAAGTACCGATGAAATATCAAGAGCTCATTGAGCGATCCCAAACCCCGCCGCATTTTCGCCACGATGCCTCCACGCCGCTGCGCCCAGTGAACTGGAATCGCATCTGGGATGATAAGGATTTAGAGGTGTGGAACCGCCTGACCTCGAATTTCTGGCTGCCGGAGAAGGTCCCGCTTTCCAATGACCGCAATGACTGGTCCCGCATGGACCCAGCCGAGCGCGATCTCACCATTCGCGTCTTTACCGGGTTGACGCTACTGGATACCGTGCAGGCTACCGTGGGCGAAATTAGTCAGATTCAAGATGCTCGGACGGAACATGAGGAGGCCGTTTATACCAATATCGCCTTCATGCAGGCGGTGCACGCGCGGAGCTATTCGTCCATCTTTTCCACCCTGGCCAGCACCGAAGAGATCGAAAAATCCTATGCGTGGGCCGTGGATAACCCAGTGCTGCAGCAGCGCGCTACCAGTGTGATGGTGCATTACTACGGCGACGACCCACTAAAACGCAAGGTTGCCTCTACCCTCTTATCCTCGTTGCTGCTGTACGCCGGCTTCTATCTTCCACTGCACTTTAGCGTGCACGGGAAGCTCACCAATACCGCTGACATGATCAGGCTCATCCTGCGGGATAAGGCGGTCCACGGCTACTACTCCGGATACAAGTTTCAGCGGGGACTGGACCATGCTACGGAAGCTCGCCGCGAAGAAATGCACGAATTCACCTTTGACCTGGTGCGCAAGCTCTATGACCTGGAGATGCGCTATTCCGGCGAGCTCTATGAACCGTACGGGCTTATGGATGATGTTGCTACGTTCGTGCGCTACAACGCCAATAAAGCCCTGATGAATCTGGGCTATCCCAACCTCTTCCCGTACGAGGAATGCCAGGTCAACCCGGAGATCCTCGCGGCACTCACGCCAGGATCGGATGAAAACCACGACTTCTTTTCGGGGTCGGGGTCCTCTTATATCATCGGCAAAGCCGTAGAGACCTCCGATGCCGACTGGGATTTCTAAAACCAACAAGCCTCCACGCGAAAGGACACACATCATGAAACTTCTTGTACTCGTTGGCAGCCTGCGGCGGGAAAGCATTGCGAAGAAGATCGCCAACCATGCCATGGAACTCGTTCCCGAGCACGTAGAGTGCCAGCGCTATGACCTGCGCACACTCCCGCTTTATGATTTCGACTACGACGATCCTGGCGTGGAGGATAAACCCACGCCGGAAGAGTACACCGATTTCCGCAACGCCATTAAGGAAGCGGATGCCATTTTGTTCGTCACTAGCGAGAATAACCGGACGATCCCGGCGTGTTTAAAGAATGCCATCGATATTGGGTCCAAGCCCAATTCCGATGTCGCCTGGAAGAATAAGCCAGCTGGCATCATCAGCCACTCCGTCGGCCGCATGGGTGGCTATTCTTCCCACAAGAATGTGCGCCTAGCCCTGTCCTACTTCGACATGCCGATGCCCGGTCAGCCCGAAGTATTCTTGGGCAATTCTCCCCAGCTCATCGGCGAGGATGGAAAGATCGAGCCATCCAGCACCATCGATTTCGTGCGCGACTACCTCGGGCGTCTTTTAGCGTTGGTACCTGCAGCTCCGCAACACTAGGATCTACCTCCACCAAGCAGCGAGGCGGTTAATCCCAGTATTCCGTGGCGCAGAGCGCGATGCCGTGCGCCCGGATTCCCTGGCCCGCCTCAACTGGGGCATCAACGATGAGCGGGAGCCTGTCGATTTCGCATACCCAGAACTCCCCTCCCCCAAACTTATTGGTCCTGTTCTCGACGTTGTTCACGGTCCCCGCTAGCTCCACCTGCGGGTTGAGCAGGCTGGGCTTGTAGTTCTGATAAAACCGTTCCGTGGCTGGGGAGCGCAGCGAAAACTCCGCCGGGTCCGTTAATTCATAGTCCAACGCAACGACTGCGGGTCGCACGCGGCCGCGCAGTTTTTCACCGCCTACGGGGTTGCCGGTGGGAAGCGTGAAGGGGGCATCGCTAAGCACCGCCCACCGGAGATCCTCCATGTCTAGGATGCCAATAAATGGCATGGCGCGATATAGCGTTGCCTCTACGTCTTCCCCGCCTCGGAATGATGGCAAGACGGTCCACTCCCCCTCGTACTCCATCGCCGTGACAGCTATGCCGGAGGGATCCGCATAGTAGAGAACTTGATCAAAAGCAGGTGCGTCCCACAGTGTCCGGTCTGCAGGAAGCTCCGCGATGAGTTCCTCCGTGTCCAGGAAGTCGAATCCGCAGGCGCCAAAAAGTTTATCCATGCCCGCCATCATAAACAGCCGCTTACCCGACGGGGGACGCAGCCGACTCGAAATCCGGCCGGTAGTTACTTAGCAAGTTCTAATGATAGATAGTATCCAGCACACGTTAGTACCAATACATAGCTTTCAAAAAGCAAAGTAAATGCGTTTAAACTGGCAAAAATATGGCAATTATGAATGATCGGAAGTTAAAATCCCGCGCCTTAATAAATGGTGGGGGTTGATGGATCAACCTCTCCTCTCAGTTATCGGTTGAGTAATCAACTGCGCAGTATATAATGCTATTTAAGTCAAAGCCTAAGGGGGAGATACTGTGCGCCCAGAAGAAAGTGCGGCGTGGGCGGACTTTGTAGCGATGCAGCGCGCGCTGCATAGGGAGTTGGCCAATGCACTGCACGCAGCCGCGAATGTGAGTGAGGCCGACTATGCTGTGCTGGCCGTCCTGCTGCGTCGCCGTGGGCAGAGCACCCGGCCGCATGAGCTGGCTGCGGAACTGGGGTGGGAGAAATCGCGGCTGCATCGACAACTCGTCCGGATGGAGCGGCGCGAGTTGGTGATAAGGCGGAACGCGGAGGAGCTAGGCCCCCGGGCAATTGAAGTCACAGTGACGAAAAGCGGCGAGGAGTCGTTCGCCACCGCCTTGGGGAACCATACCGCGAAAGTAGATGAAAAAGTGGTCTCTGTCCTGACGGAAGAGGAGCTGCGGCAGCTGGGGTCCATCTCGAGGAAAATCACGCGGCACTTGGCGGGCGGCGCCTAGGCCGGAGGAACATGAAAGGCACCCCGCCAGGAGTGACGGGGTGCCTTTCTAGCTGTAGGCCCTAAAGGACTAAGGCTTTAGGAAATCTTCAGCACCGTGCGGCCGTGGTGGCTGCCGTTGATGAGGGATTGTGCTTCCTCCACCGCATCTTCCAGCGGAAGGGTATTGGTCAAGGACTCTAGGATGGACAGGTCCAAGGTGCGGGCAAGGAGCTGCCAAGCATTCTGACGGTAGTGCAGCGGGGCATCGACGGAGTTCACGCCAGCCAGGTGCACGTTGCGCAGGATGAAGGGCATTACGGTGGCGGGCAGGTCGGGGCCGCTTGCCATACCGGTAGCGGCAACGGTGCCGCCCCACTTGGTGCGGGCCAGGACGTTGGCCAGCTCTTGGGAACCGGAGGTGTCTACGGCGCCGGCGTAGACGGCCTTTTGCAGGGGCTTGCCCGGCTCGGTGAATTCCGCGCGGTCAATGATCTCATGTGCGCCGAGCTCGTGGAGGTAGTTGGCGTAATCATCGGGGCGGCCGGTCATGGCGTGGACCTCGTAGCCGGCATTGCGCAGAAGGTTGACGGCGATGGAGCCAACGCCGCCGGTGGCACCGGTGACGAGGACTGGGCCATCGGGAAGCCCACGCAGCGAGTTAACGCACAGCGCCGCGGTGTAGCCGGCAGTACCGACGGCAGCGGCCTGCTCCGCGGTGAAATCTGCAGGCAGGGCAACGGTGGCGCGGGAATTGACGCGCTGCTTCGGGGTGTAGCCGCCGTGGCGGAATTCGCCGAGGCCATCGCCAAAGGAGGCAACCAAAGTACCCACCGGCAAGCGCTGCACATTCGAATCGGATACGGTGCCGACCACGTCGATGCCGGGCACCAGCGGGTTGGTGCGGACGACGCCGGGATCGCCGGTGATCGCCATCGCGTCCTTGTAGTTCAGCGAGGAATAGGAGACATCAACGGTCAGGTCGCCCTCGCCGAGGAATTCTCCCTCCTCAAAGGAGGTAGTGACGGATTTGTCTTCGTTACGGGTAACAAGTAGCGTGCTCATGCTCACCATGGTACGTGAATTGTGATGCAACCATTTTTGGGCAGCTAAAGGTTGGGGGAGCAGAGCTTGGCTATATCCCCCGCGGCCTGCTTGGCAAACGGGCTCACCCCGGTAATCGTTGCGGATCCTGGTCCCGTCCAAGTGCCGTAGCCAACGAGGAACAGGCCCTCGACGGTGGGGGTGCGGCCATCGAGAAGCGTGCGGAAAGGCCCCAGCGCCGGGCGGAACCCGGTGCACCAGATGAGGTGATCTGCCTTCACCTCATCGAGGCTGGAGAACATGGGGGAGGACTTAAGCAGTCCCTCATCCCGGGCGCGCTTGACGGGAGGAACGACGACGATATCGCCCAAGTTGGTATCCGCGCCGGGATCGGGCTCACCGCGCATCATGGCATTAAGGCGGGCGCGGTTGCGCTGGAAAAGCACGCGGCCGTCAACGTCATCGGGCATCCACCGCGGCGTCTTCGCCGTAAACCAGGTGGTATCTACGCCAGAGAGCACGAGCTCTGCGGCAATCTGGGCCCCGGAATTGCCCGCCCCAACAACGGCGACGGACTCGCCACGGAAGGGATCGGGCCCAGGGTAGACCGCCGAGTGCCATTGCCGCCCGGCAAAGGAACCGGGGTAATAGGGGATAAACGGCGAGGACCACGTGCCGGTAGCCGCCACCACGGTGCGCGCGGTGAGGCGCTCGTCACCGGTGGTGACATGAAAGCGCTCGCCGTCGTGGGTGACCTCCTGGACCCGCACCGGCCGGCGTACGGGCAGGTCATAGCGCTGCTCGTAGCGGGTGAAGTAATCGATGACGTGGCTGGCGGGCGGAAATCCGTCGTGGTGGGGCATCGGCAAGCCGGGCAAGTTGGAAGACGCGCTATTGCTAAAGAGCGTGAGCGACGGCCACGCGTGGCGCCAGGCCGCGCCAGGGGAGGGATCGGCATCAAGGATCTGGAAGTCGAGTCCCTTCCTGCGCAGGTAATAGCTGGTGGCCAGGCCGGCTTGCCCGCCGCCGATAACGATGCAATCGAGCATTAAATGAGCTTTCTTTCGCGGGCTACGGTCACCGCGGCCGTGCGGGTGTCCACGCCCAGCTTCTGATAGATGTGAATGAGGTGCGTCTTCACGGTGGCCTCAGAAATGAAGAGCTGGTTGGCCAGCTCCTTATTGGAAGATCCGGTCGCGAGCGCGCGGAGGATTTCCAGCTCGCGCGTGGACAGGGACTGCTCCGGCTGGCCCACGCGCTGGGCCAAGAGGTTGACCACCTCTGGGGCGAGGGTGCGCCGGCGCGCGGCGGTATTGAGCACCGCCTCGTGCAGCTCTTCCTCGGGCGAATCCTTGAGCAGGTAGCCCATCGCGCCGGCCTCGACCGCAGCCAGGATATCCGCCTGGGTGTCATAGGTGGTGAGGATAAGCACGGGCGGGCCACCGGCCTCGGACAGCTTTTTGGTGGCGGTGATGCCATCGACTCCTGGCATCTGGATATCGCAGACCACGACGTCGACCTCGGGGGAGCCATCGGCAAAGAGCTTGTCCACGTCCGCGCCATTATCGCCTTCCATGACCACGCGGACATCGGAAAAGGTATTGAGTATCGCGCGCAGCCCGGCGCGGACGACGGGGTGATCATCGATAAGCATGACGTTAACCATGGGGCTGCTCCTTGAGGGGGATTCTAATGGCAAGGGCGGTGCCATCGCCGGATTCGAGGCTCAGGGAGCCACCGACGCTCTCCACGCGCTGGGACAATCCTTGCAAGCCAAAACCGCTGTCATCGCCGTGGCGCGGGGGCGCAACTACACCGTGCCCATTATCCACGACGTCCAGGGTGACTGCATCCTCGAAAAGGCCCAGGGTGACCACCGCGCGGGAGGCGTGCGCGTGCTTGATCACGTTATTAAGGCCCTCTTGCGCGGCGCGCACGACCACTTGCTTGATATCGCTGGGTACGCTGCCGCTGCCGGAAACCACAAGGTCAAAGGTGGTGTCCTCGCCCAAAGCCTCCGTGCGCCGGCGCATCTGGGACAGGTTGGAATCCAGCTGGGTTTCCAGGCGCTCATCGGGCCCGGCGAGCTCGCGGACGAAGCGACGGGCCTCGGCTAGGTTCTCGCCTGCGGTGTCCTCGATGACGGCGAGCTGCTCGTTCTTGGTCTCTAGGTCATCGGTCGTGCGGGCGGCGCGGGATAGCAGCAGGATGGAGCTCAACCCTTGGGCCACGGTGTCATGGATATCCCGGGACAGGCGCTCGCGCTCTTCCAAGCGCCCGGCCTGGTGCTCGCTGGCGGCCAGCTCGGCCTGGGTTTCTTGCAGCTGCTTGGCGATGTCCCTGTGGTGCGCCGCCTCCGCCTGCAACCGGCGCTGGATATAAAACACGCCCGCGGCAAAGGTCGTGCCGATAAGCGGCCCGATGGCCGCGGCGATGGACCAGCCATCCGGATGCAGCCACGCGGGAATGAAGGCGGCCGCCGCCCACAGCACCGTGATGGAGATAAGCCCGGGCCACTTGGGCAAGGCGCGCAGGAAGACGAAGATGAGCGGGAACTCGAGCCACATGAAATCTTGCGCGTGGACCATCAGCCCCAACCAGAGCAGGCACAGCCCGGTGAGCCAGAGCCAGGTGGGAAGCCAGCGCGCGGCCGCGTACACCGCGGCTAGGCCGATGGCCAAAAGGATGGCGCGGGCATCTAGGCGGTCATCGATGTAGGCGCGGGCCACGCCGAAAAGCAGCAGGAACGCGAACATGGCGTGTAAGCCCCAGAGCCATAATTTCTGTCCAGAAAACACATTTTCTACAGTATCTGCCGGAGGGTGGATGAGGGATCAACCAGTTGGTTGACTGGAGGTTCAACTAGGCCGCCGATTACTTCTGACCTGCACAAAGGGACTATAGAAGTATGTTCTTAGCTATTCGTGAAATTACCGCAGCGCGCGGCCGCTTCGGGCTCATCGGCGGCACCGTAGCGCTTATCACCCTGCTCCTAGTTATGCTTTCCGGCCTGACGGAGGGCCTGTCCAAGCAAAATACCTCGGCGCTTGAGGCCGTGGCGCAGGATCACCCCTATGTCAGCTTTTCTACCGAAGAGCCCGCGTATAACGAGTCCGAGATCCATGAGAAGGATCTTTCCGGCGATGCGATTGCCTTGGGCACCGCGCAAACTAAATTGGAGGGCGAGGGCGCGGTAGGCGTGATGGGCTTGCCGGCCGGTACGACCATCCCTAATTCCAACGCCACCATCTCCAAAGATGGCGCCGTCCTGTCTGACACGATTGATGCCTCCGACACCGTGAATATCGGTGGGGTAGACCTTTCCGTAGAGGGCACCGTTGCCGAAACGCAGTTTTCCCACTCGCCGGTGGTATGGGTATCTACCCAGACTTGGCAGAAGGTGAGCCACGCACCAGACGGTGTGGTCGGCACGGTTGCCCTGCACTCCGAAGAGGTCCCCGGCTCGGTCGAGATGTCTGATTCCTTCTCCGGCCTGCCCGCTTATCAGTCCGAGCGCGGTTCGCTGTTGACCATGCAGGGCTTCCTCTACGGCATCTCCGCATTAGTCACCGTCGCCTTCCTGACAGTGTGGACCCTGCAGCGCACCCGCGATCTTTCCATCCTGCGCGCCCTGGGAGCCTCGGTGCGCTACCTGCGGCGCGATGCCCTGGCCCAAGCCGCACTGATTTTGGCAGCCGGCACCATCCTCGGCGCGTTCGTCGGCTGGCTGCTTGGCCTGCTGGCCTCCGGCACCGTCCCCTTCGACGTATCCGTGCGCACCATCATCGTTCCCGCGGTGGGCATCTGGATCCTGGGCATGGCCGGTGCCTTGGTTTCCACCCGCCGCGTAGCCAAAGCCAACCCCCTCGATGCATTGGGAGGAAATGCCTAAAATGTCCACCATCCTTGATATTCGCAACGCCACCGTCACCTTCCAGGACGGCACGACGACGACCACCGCGCTTGATAATGCCACCTTTAGCGCCGACTCCGATACCCTCACCGCCATCGTGGGCGAGTCCGGTTCCGGTAAGTCCACGCTGCTCTCCGTGGGCGCCGGACTCATCACGCCGGACTCCGGCACCGTCGAGGTCAATGGCACGAACTCCATCATCTTCCAGCAGTCCAACCTGTTGTCCTCGCTCAAGGTGCGCGATCAGCTGCTCATCATGGACCACATGGCCGGGCGCAAGCTGCGCAAGGATCGCGCCGATGAGCTGCTAGAATTCGTTGGTCTCAAGGGCATGGGCAATCGCCGCATCGGTCAGCTTTCCGGCGGTCAGGGTCAGCGCGTCAATATCGCGCGCGCCTTGATGGATGAGCCGAACCTGCTGCTTGCCGATGAACCCACCTCCGCCCTCGACTCCCACCTTTCCCAGGAAATCATCCGCCTGCTGCGCGATATTACCCAGGAGATGCACACCGCCACCGTGCTGGTCACCCACGATCGCTCCTTGCTCACCTTCGCCGACCACGTGGTCGAGGTCAAAGACGGCCGCGTGAGCAAGCAGGACGTTAACGGTGCATAACTAGCAGGCGGGCGATGGACTGGGGCATCGCCGCGGCGATCTGGGAAGCGGAACAAATGCCAAAACCATCGGGGGTATGCGCCGCAATGGCAGCCGCGTGTTGATGTAGGGCGGCGGCGTGGAGGATCTCCATAATGATGTACTCGGCATCGGCCTTCGCGTGGTCTACCTGCGCAATGGTGGCGCCGAGGATGCCCGATAATACGTCGCCGGATCCTGCGGTGGCCGCATAAGAGTGACCGGCATTCATCCCGTAGATGGCCTGGCCGGGCGCGGTCACCGTGGTGATGCGGCCCTTGTGCAGGATAAAACAGTCCAAGTCCTCGGCCAGCTCGCGCTGGCGCGGGCCCACGCCCTCGCTGAGATCGAGCTCGCGGCCGAAGGTGGCCTCGTAGAGGCGGCGGAACTCGCCGGCGTGCGGGGTAAGAATGATACGCGGGTGGGAGCGGACGCGATCGCGCAGCTCAGCGCTCTGGGCGAGCAGCGTCAGGGCATCAGCATCCAGGATGGTGGGCAGCTCGCGATCTAAGACGGCGCGGAGCTCGATGGCCGCTGCCTCATCGGTGCCGCGGCCAGGGCCAACCACCCACGCCTGGGCATGCACCTTGTCCTCGGCGCTCGGGTGGGGAACCACCTCGGGCAAGTGGGGGACCACGGCATCGTTATCTATCACCCGCACCATGGACGGCGTCGCGCGCACCGCGCCGGTAGCCGCTAGGATGCCCGCGCCGGGATAGGCGTTGCTGCCAGCGCAAATGGCGGTGACCCCGCCGGTGTATTTCGTGCTCGAAGCGTGGGGAGTGGGGTCCACGATGGGCCCTGTGCAGCCCACGGGCTTGGGGGCGGTGACGTGGCCCAAGTGGGCATCGGCAAGCACGGGCTCCGCGGGCCACTGGAAGGGGAGATCGATGGTGGGCTCGTTGGCGATATAGCCCGCTGGCTCCGCCGAGGCCGTTAGTTCCTCCGCAAAGGACCGCGGCCCGTTGGGTAGATGCAGATCGCACAGGACCACCGTGCCGCATTCCGGGGCGAAGATGTGGCCGGCGCGCGCCCAACCGAAGCTCACGGTAATCGTTGCCTCGACGGCATTCTCCGCGGCCACGCCCGTATCGGCATTGATGCCAGAGGGGATATCCACCGAAAGCACCGGGATATCGTGCTGCTTGGCCGCGCGGTACGCGGCAAGGCCTGCACCGCTGAGGCCGCGGGTGGAGTTGAGGCCAGCGACGGTATCAATAAGCAGACCTGTGGCCTCCGCGCGCGGTTGCTCAGTAATGGTTCCTCCGGCGGCCTTAAAGGCCTGCAACGCTGGGTCGTGCGCGGAACCGGCGACGAGGATTGCTTCGACGCCATAGCCCTCCTCGGCGAGGAAAGCGCCTGCATAAAGGCCATCGCCGCCATTGCCGCCAGGCCCGGCCAGGATGGAGATGCGGCGAGGCGCTGGGCCTGTCAGCATGGATTTCGCCGTGGCGGCAATGCCCCGCGCGGCCAGGCGCATGAGCTCATCATCGTGGCTCTGCTGTGCGAGGAGCGCGGACTCGGCGGAACGAACGGCGGATACACTATAGGCAGGTCGCATGCCCGCCACTATAGGCCTTAAGCAGCGGATTGGCAGGTGGGGCACCAGAAGAGGTTTCTGCCCTCCATTACCTGCTCTGCAATCGGCGTGCCGCAGACGTAGCAGGGCAGGCCCGCGCGCCGGTAGACGTAGACTTCGCCGCCGTGATCATCCTTGCGCGGGTCGCGGCCCATGGCCTCGGGGGAGTGCTCGGCCCGCACGGTATCGATGCGGCCGTGCTCCACGCCGTAGTTCATGAGCTCTACCAGGTCTTTCCAGATGGCGAAGAATGTTTCACGGGAAACATCCTTACTAGGAGTGAAAGGGGAGAGGCCGGCGCGAAAGAGGGCCTCCGCGCGGTAGATATTGCCCACACCGGCATACAGGTGCTGGTCCATCATGAGGGAGCCTATGCTGCGGCGGGATTTGTGCACCTTGGCCCACAGGGCTTCGGGGTCGGCATCGGCGCGGAGCGGATCCTGTCCTACCTTGGTCAGCCGGGCCTGGTAGTCCTCCTCCGTGAGCAGCAGGCAAAATTGGGGCCCGCGCAGCTGTGCGGCCTGCGTCCCATTGTCTATGCGTATGCGGATCTGACCGCGGGTTTCCTCACGCGGTTCGAAGCTCAGCTTGCCGATGAGTCCCAGATGAATATAGAGGATATGCGCCGGGTCCGCGGCGGTGAAGTGCACGAAGAGGTGCTTGCCAAAGGCCTCTGCGTGGTCGATTTCTGTACCGTCCAGAATGGCCGCCTCGGTGGCGAAGCGGCCTTGCGGGCTGGTCACGCTGAGTGGCGTCCCGCGATAGTCCGCGTTGAGTGTGAGGGCTAGGCGGTGGATCACGTGACCTTCAGGCATAGCTTCAGTGTAGTGAAATAGTTGGTCGACCCCAACTAGGGCGCGTGGCGCCGGGGAATGAAAAAGAGTAAACTCGAAGCGCGGATTGATTTTATTTCTATTGAAGGGTCGATAAATCATGACGCATGAAATCGGTTTTGACCGTGAAAAATACATAGAGCTGCAGTCAAAGCACATCCAGGCCCGCCGCGAAGAAATCGGCGGAAAGCTCTATCTGGAAATGGGCGGCAAGCTTTTCGATGATATGCACGCCTCCCGCGTGCTGCCGGGCTTTACCCCGGATAACAAGATCGCCATGCTGGAGCGCATCAAAGAGGAAATTGAAATCCTCCCGTGCATCAACGCCAAAGACATTGCCCGCCACAAGGTACGCGCTGATTTAGACATCCTGTATGAAGATGACCTCTTGCGCTTGGTGGACGTATTCCGCAGCCGCGGCTTCTTGGTTGAAAACATCGTCATGACCCAGGTGGAAGACGGAAATGCGCAGGCAGAAGCGTTCATCGAAAAGCTCGAGCGCCTCGGCCTCAAGGTAGCCCGCCACCGCGTTATCCCTGGCTATCCCACGAATACGGACCTCATTGTGTCTGAGGATGGCCTTGGCAAGAACGAGTTCGCGGAAACCTCCCGGGACTTGGTGGTTGTCACCGCCCCAGGCCCTGGTTCCGGCAAGCTCGCCACCGCACTATCGCAGGTCTACCACGAGCACCAGCGCGGTAATAACGCTGGTTACGCCAAGTTTGAGACCTTCCCCATCTGGAACCTGCCCCTCGAGCACCCGGTCAACCTCGCTTACGAGGCCGCCACCGTGGACTTGAACGATTCCAATATTATTGACCACTTCCACTTGAGCGCCCACGGCGAATCCACGGTGAACTACAACCGCGACGTTGAGGCCTTCCCGCTGCTGCGGACCCTGCTGGAAAAGCTCACCGGCACCACGCCGTACGAATCGCCCACGGACATGGGCGTGAATATGGCCGGCTACTGCATTACCGATGATGCGGTCTGCCGCGCCGCCGCCCAACAGGAAATCATCCGCCGCTACTTCAAGGCCAAGGTGGAAGAAGCCCGCGCCGGGCTGGGCGATGAGCAGTCTGAGCGCGCCGCCGTCGTCATGGCGAAGGCCGGCATCAAAGCCGATGACCGCCCTGTGGTTGGCCCGGCCCGCAAGCGCGCGGAGGAAACCGATGGACCCGCCTCCGCGATGCAGCTTCACGATGGCACCATCATCACCGGCCGCACCTCGCCGCTGCTGGGCTGCTCCGCGGCGATGCTGCTCAATGCCCTTAAGTACTTGGCCGGCATCGATGACGATACCCACCTGCTTTCGCCGGAATCGATAGAGCCAATCCAAACGCTGAAGACGAAGCACCTGGGCTCTTCCAACCCCCGCCTGCACACCGATGAGGTGCTCATCGCGCTATCCGTATCCGCCGCGAAGGACGAGGATGCCCGCAAGGCGCTGGAACAGATCAAGGAACTCGCCGGCTGCGACGTCCACACCACCACCATCCTGGGCTCGGTGGATGAGGGAATCTTCCGTAACCTCGGCGTGCTCGTGACCTCGGATCCGGTCTTCGCCCGCAAGAAGGCGCTCTACCAAAAGCGCTAAGGAATTGGGGATCTTGCCGGTAGCGCGCCTAAGATTATGGGCGTGACTATCGGCAAAGTTCTCCTGTATTACTGCTTTACCCCCATCGAGGATCCCACCGCCGTCATGCTATGGCAGCGCACCCTGTGCGAGTCCCTGGGCTTGAAGGGGCGCATCCTCATTTCGGAACACGGCATCAATGGCACCGTCGGCGGCGACATGGATGCCTGCAAGCGCTACGTGCGCCAAACCCGTGAGTACCCGGGCTTTAAGCGCATGCAGTTCAAGTGGTCCGATGGCGGAGCCGAGGATTTCCCGCGCCTATCGGTCAAGGTGCGCGATGAAATCGTGGCCTTTGGCGCGCCGGGCGAGCTGAAGGTGGATGAAAACGGCGTCGTGGGCGGCGGCACGCACCTGAAGCCGGAAGAGGTCAACAAGCTGGTAGAAGAGCGCGGAGATGACGTCGTCTTCTTCGATGGCCGCAATGCCATGGAAGCCGAGATTGGCAAGTTCAAAAATGCCGTCGTGCCGGATGTGCGCACCACCCATGACTTCATCGAGGAACTGGAATCCGGCAAATATGACTGGATGAAGGACAAGCCGGTCGTCTCCTATTGCACCGGCGGCATCCGGTGCGAGATCCTTTCCTCTCTAATGAAGAACCGCGGCTTCAACGAGATCTACCAAATCGACGGCGGCATCGTGCGCTACGGCGAGAAGTACGGCAATGATGGGCTGTGGGAAGGCTCCATGTACGTCTTTGACAAGCGCATGCACCAGGAATTTGGCCAAGGACTAGAGGATCCGGGCTTTATCCAATTGGGCCACTGCGTGCACTGTGGCAAGGGAACTAATACCTTTCACAACTGCATTAATGAAGACACGTGCCGCCAGCAGGTGCTCATCTGTGATGACTGCATCCAAAATGTGGAAACCCAGCATTGCGGGAGGCCGGATTGTGAGGAAGTGGCCCTTCGCCTTGCCAGCTAGCTTGGACAGCTAGGTGTGGGGTTAGCGCACCAATAGCAGCTGAATATCGCTAATAGCCCAGATCATGAAGTTGAAGGCCACCACCCAAAAGATCGCCATCCAGCTGCGCCAGCGAAGGTAGCGGCGCAGCTTGCGCACCATAATGATCGCGCAGCCAATCATGCCCAGCAGTGGGATGATCATGGTGGAAATGGCAAAGAAGATTCGGTGACCTTCGGTGCACAGCCAGCTTGCGGTGCCATCCTCGCACAGTGGGCCGCCGCTAAGGCGCGAAAAGAGCGCGACGCCGAAGCCGTACAGCGCGGAGATGACCAGCACGGACACCATGTACCAGATGGCTTGGCGGGTAGAGCGCCGGTTGGCGGCGGCTACCTCGACGGGATCGGGCTCGTCTGCCAAATCATCGAAGCTTTGCGGCTCAGGCCGGCGCAGGTTGGCATAATCGGCGTCGGTCGTCAGGTCGTTTTCGGGGTGCTCTGGGCGCGAGCTCATACATTAAAGCCTAGTCGGTCGCGGGGTGAATGAGTACCGGTACGCGAATATGAGGGAGTAACTCGGTTGCGGTAGAGCCCAAAAAGACCCGCGCGATGGGCCCTTGAGGGGCAGAGGCCATCAACATTAGATCGCCCTTTTTCCACTTGAGTGAATCAACCGCACCGGACCACCCGGCCCCAGAGCCGATCTCGGAGGAGACCTCGAGCTCGGGGAAGAAATCTTGGATGTGGTCGCGAGCCCGGTCGAGCATTGCCAACGAATCCTCGTGCCACTCCGCAGTGAGCTTGAGCGCAATATCGCTTTTATCCTTCGACGGGGAATTCAGCAGTTCATTCGCTGAGAAAGCCAAGATGCGCAGGGGCAAATCCCAGCGATCTGCCAGCGCGGCTGCGCCTAATAATTCCCTATCCGCACGGTCACCGCGCTCCGTAATGACAAAATTAAAGCGGGTCACGCCGTGTTTCGATAACTTGGCCTTGCGCGGGATAAGCCCTAAGGATTGCGGCGAGTAGTGCAGGAGGGTATCCGCAGTTGAGCCGGGGAAAAAGCGGCCCTTGGGCGCGGCCTGGTTGGGGCCTAGCAGGATGATATCGGCCTGAAAATCCTGGGCCATCTCAGTAAGGAGCTGGGGGCGAGAGGGGCCATCGACAAGCACGGAGGGCGTATCATCCCAGTACTTTTCCGGGATACCTGCCTCCGTCAGGGCTGCGGCGGTGGCAGAAGCGCACGCCTGCTTCTGTTCTTTAAACCACTTCTTGTATTTCCCGCCCAGCTTGGACAAAGACGTCGTGGTCCAAGGCTGGAAAACCGTGGAAATAACGCGCACCTCAATCACCGCGGTGCGCGATAGCCAGGCGGCGAAGTCGAGGGGTTCCGTACCGGAAGAGGAAGGACTCCAAGAAATGAGGATGCGCAACGGCTCTTCGGCCGAGCCCTTGTGCAGGGTCGGCAGCAGCGGTTGTTTAGATTTTTTGCCCATAGAATGAATATGTATGCGAAAGCTTAATGAGTACTAAGGCTCATTATCGTCTGTTGTGGCCGCAAAACTAAAATTGCATGCGGCCGCAAGCCTGCTACTCGCTATCCATGGTGGGGCGGTATACATCCGCAAGCTTGGAAATGACCGCACCCATCTCGCGCGCGGTGGCCAAGTCCTCGGGCTCGAGCCACCGCATAATCTCTGCAAGGGCCGCGGCGCGTTGCCCGGAAACTATGGACAATTCGGACTCGCCCAGCTGGGTGAGCGCGACCAGCACGCCGCGGCGATCTTCCTCATCGCGGTGGCGTTCCACGAACCCACGGCGCTCTAGTTGGTAGAGCGCGTTGGATGCGGTGGGCATGCGGATAAGCTCCGCCTGGGCAATGGTGGATACGCGGGAAGGCCCGCGCAAGCGCAACTGGTTCATGATGGAGACCTGCGAGGTAGTCAGCGATGAACCCTCTGCGGTGCGCTGGAAAATAAGAATTAACTTATTGAGCGCCGGTTGGATGTCCCGCGCTACCTCTACCGCGTCCTCGTAGTCGGACGGGGACTTCGTTGGGGCCGTCTCATCATGGTGTTGCGTCATAAAACTAAATTCTATCGTGCCCTACCGTCTGGCGGTAGTATCGCGACGAAAAAATTAGCTTCCCTTAATAAAATCTTCCAGCTCATTGCGCGCGAAATCGTCGCCCTTCTGCACTGGAGGGGACTTCATCAGGTAGGAGGAAGCGGAAAGTACCGGTCCGGCAACCTTGCGGTCCAAGGCGATCTTGGCGGCACGGACGGCATCGATAATGATGCCGGCGGAGTTAGGGGAGTCCCAGACCTCGAGCTTGTACTCCAGGTTCAGCGGGACCTCGCCGAATGCAGAACCCTCCAAGCGGACATAGGCCCACTTGCGGTCATCCAGCCACTCCACGTAGTCCGACGGGCCGATGTGGACGTTGCGGTCTGCGCGCTTGCCAGCGATAGGGGAGTTGTGCACGTTGGAGGTCACGGACTGGGTCTTGGAAATCTTCTTAGACTCAAGCCGCTCGCGCTCCAGCATGTTCTTGAAGTCCATGTTGCCGCCCACGTTGAGCTGCATCGTGCGGTCCAGGCGCACGCCGCGGTCTTCAAAAAGCTTTGCCAAAACGCGGTGGGTAATGGTGGCGCCAACCTGGGACTTGATGTCATCGCCCACGATGGGTAGGCCGGCGTCCTCAAACTTCTTAGCCCACTCTGGGTCAGAAGCGATGAAGACCGGCAGGGCGTTCACAAATGCGCAACCGGCGTCGATGGCGGCTTGGGCGTAGAACTTATCCGCTTCTTCGGAACCAACCGGCAGGTAGGAAACAACAACCTCGGCGCCGGCCTCGCGGAGGGCAGCTGCGACATCGGCAGGAGCTTCGTCCGATTCCGTGATGGATTCCTGGTAGTAGCGCCCCAGGCCATCCATGGTGGGGCCGCGCTGAACGGTGACCCCGAGGTCTGGAACGTCTGCGATGGTGATGGTGCAGTTGCGGGAGCTGCGGGTAGCCTCCGCAAGATCCTTGCCCACCTTGTCCCCATCGACGTCGAAGGCCGCGACGAACTCAATATCGCCGACGTGGTAAGGCCCGAACTGGGTGTGCATCAGGCCAGGAATATTTTCCTCTGCTGCGGCGTTGCGATAAAACTCCACGCCCTGAATAAGGGACGTGGCGCAATTGCCGACGCCGACGATGGCGACCTTTACTTTGTCAGACACACTATGCTCCTTTATAAATTCGTTGCTGTGTGGTGCCTGCGCAACGTTAGGCCAGAAATTATGCCTGGTGGTAGCACGACGGCATATGGATCGATCAAGAAGAGGAAATTAAGATAATGCGGGTGAATTCCGTTGCCTTTAAGCACGAGCTTTCCCACGAATGGGAGCGCACCCAACACGTCC
Source organism: Corynebacterium sp. KPL1814 (assembly GCF_000478175.1). Lineage (GTDB taxonomy): Bacteria > Actinomycetota > Actinomycetes > Mycobacteriales > Mycobacteriaceae > Corynebacterium. Next base: position 16,975 of record NZ_KI515776.1, on the reverse strand, counting down.
GCGAATACCGCGCCGGGCACTTGGGGCGCGATGAGGTGTGTGACGCGGACTTCCTCCTCCGGGCCGCCGCCGAGCACCACGGGCGCACCATGGATAAGCCTTGCCCGGTCTGCGGGGAGAACCTGCGCCTAACCCGGTGGGTGTACGGCGAGAGCCTGGGTCGGCGCGCCGGGAGCGCCCGCAGCGAGAAAGAAATAGCGGAATTTGTCGGCGAAGGCCTGGAATTTACCGTGCACGAGGTGGAGGTCTGCCGGCACTGCCGCTGGAATCATTTGTTGCGTTCTGCAACGGCTTTTAACGCGTGTTAGTTTTCGACGCACCGCCTTAGGCAGTAAGCTGCAATTATTTAGATTGTTACCAGGGATGAATGAGGACACGAATCAGTGACCGAGAAGGAATCTACTGGCGAGTCCACTAAGGTGGACCGCCGTAAAGAAGGCGAAGAACCCAAAAAGCGCCGCATCTGGCCGTGGGTCGTTGTGGCTCTCCTAGTGGTTTTTGTGGCACTGCCTGCAGGCCTTTTTGCGTATGCCTATTCGCAATACACCGTTCCGGAGCCCAAAGAGCTGGCCAATAACCAGGTCTCAACCATCTATGCCTCCGATAACGACACCCAGCTGGCGCGCTTGGTGCCGCCGGAAGGCAACCGCACGCACGTGACCTTGGATGAGGTACCCGACTTTGTGCAGGACTCCGTGCTCGCCGCCGAGGACCGCGACTTCTGGGATAACTCTGGCTTTTCCTTCACCGGTTTGGGCCGCGCGGTACTGGGTAAGGTCACCGGCAATGACACCGCCGGTGGTGGTTCCACGATTACCCAGCAGTACGTGAAAAACACCCTGGTGGGCAACGAATACTCCTACGTGCGCAAGGCGCGCGAGCTCATTTATTCCATCAAGATGACCAACGAGTGGGAAAAAGAGGACATCCTTAACGCCTACCTGAATACGGTCTACTTCGGCCGCAATGCCTATGGCATCCAGGCTGCATCCAATGCCTACTTTGATAAGGACGCCAAGGACCTCACTCCAGAGGAAGGTGCTATGCTCGCCGGCCTTATCCAGTCGCCGTCTGGTCTGGACCCGCGCGTGAACCAGGAAGGTTCCGAAAACCGGTGGAACTACGTGCTTGATGGCCTCGTGGACATGGGCGATCTCAGCAAGGAAGAGCGCGATGGGATGGTCTTCCCGGAGACGCGCGACCCCTCTGAGTATTCGGCATATACGGAAGCCCCGGGCGCTAATGGTCACATTAAGGACCAGGTCATCCGCGAGCTTGAAGAGGTGGGAATTTCGGAAAACCAGGTCTCTACCGGTGGCCTGCGCATTACCACCACCATCGATATGAACGTGCAAAACAATACAGTGCAGGCAGTCGATGACCAGTTGGCGCCGCTGCAAGAGGATGCGCGCGCGGCCTCTGTAACCATTGACCCGAAGACGGGTGCGGTGCGCGGTTACTTCGGCGGGCATGATTCCAACGGTTGGGACTACGCCAACGCCCCGCTGCAGACCGGCTCGACCTTCAAGATCATGGCGCTTGCCGCTGCACTGCAGCAGGGCATTAGCTTGGATACCAACTACTCCTCGGCGCCGTACCAGCTGCCGGGTTCCGATCTGGTCACCAACGTAGGCGGCGGCTGCGGCGTGTGCGACCTGCGCGAGGCCACCAAGCAGTCCCTGAACACTTCCTACTTGCGTCTGCAGAGCGATCTGAAAAACGGTACCCAAGACACCGCGGATATGGCCCACGCTTTGGGCGTTGCCCGCTCGCTTCCGGGTATCGAAGAGACGCTGACTGAAAAGGGCAAGCAGCCTTTCGAAGGCGTGGTCTTGGGCCAGTACCAGTCCCGTCCGCTGGACATGGCAACCGCGATGTCCACCCTTGCGAACCAGGGTGTCTGGCACAACCCGCACTTTGTGCAGCGCGTAGAAAATGCCGCCGGGGAAGTTCTGTATGAGCACCCAGACGATGAGGGCGAGCGCCGCGTTTCTTCCAATGTGGCCAATAACGTTCTCGAGGCCATGGGTCCGGTGGCGGCATGGTCCAACGGCTCTCTGGCGGGCGGACGCGCTTCGGCATCCAAGACCGGTACGACCCAGCTGGGTGATTCGGGAACTAACAAGGATGCGTGGATGGTAGGTGCTACCCCGCAGCTTGCCACCTCCGTGTGGGTCGGTACGGCGGATAACACCTCGGCTATCTTCGACCAGTATGGCGGCATCATGTACGGTGCTGGCGCACCGACGAAGATCTGGAAGTCCGTGTTGGATAACTCCTTGGCGGACCAGGAATTCCAGCAATTCCCCTCGGCTTACCCCGTCCGCTTCGGCACGGTTTCTGCCGGCGGTGGCGCTCCGGCCTATAACCCAGGCGGTGGCGCCGGCGGGCAAAGTACCCAGAACTACACTGGTCCAGCGCAAAATGGCGCCCCTGAAGAAGAGGCCAGCCCAGCTCCTGCGGAAAGCCCGGATGCGGGTCGCGATGCCCCGTCGCAGCAGCCGGAGACCCAAGGCGGCAATAACGGAAACGGCGGCAATAGGGGAAACGAGGGCAATAGGGGAAATGGCGGCGGCAATAACGAGCCAGCCCCACCCGAAGCTCCGTCTTTAGATGACATCCTTGACCGCGAAGGCGGTCTGGCTGACCTCTTAGGCTAAGCAAGGAGCGGTACGCGTGAGCCAAGACCAGCGCTTGTCCGCCGCAGACGAACCGATGGCGCGAGGCGTCATCGAGTTCCTGGGCGGGCCGAGGGGACGCTTTGCCCGGGGTAGCCGCGCGCAATGGTGGACCCCACTGCGCGCATTGATCGCGGTGGCCTGGGTTTTCTTAGCCGGCGGGTTCTTATCCAAGGCGAATTGCGCTGGTGGGACCCGCGGCGAAGGCGGCACCATTAACCTGGATTGGTCCGCTAACCGGCAGTACACCTCTTTTTGCTATAACGACATCGTCCCGCTTTATGAAGGCCGCGGTTTAGATCAACCGGGCTTTCCCTACGCCTTTTCCTGGCAGGAAGATGGCCTGACCCGCTACATGGAATACCCGGTATTGGCGGGCATGTTCCAAGGCCTGATGGGCTGGATTGCGCGCCATACCTATGGGCTCGTGGAATGGGCCGGGGTGCCCGCCGCTGGCTGGTACTTTGGGCTCACCGCCATGGTCATAGCCTGCATCTGGGTCGGCGTCATCTACATGGTCTACCTTTTGGTGGGAAATCGCACGTGGGACACCATCCTGGTAGCTGCCAGCCCGCTTATTATCGTCCACGCCTTTAGCAATTGGGATATACCAGCCATCGCCTTTGCCGTCGGCGCGCTACTGGCCATTAGCCGCCACCGCCCTTGGCTCGCCGGCATCCTCATCGGGCTTGGAACCGCATTCAAATTATGGCCGGTATTCCTGCTTGGCGCGTTTTTCGTCCTTGCTTGGCGCAATCGCCGCTGGGACGCTTTTACCAAGGTGACCGTCGCATCGGCCGCTGCCTGGCTCGTGGTCAACCTTCCCGTCGCCCTGAAATACCCATCCGCCTGGGCGGAATTTTTCCGCCTGAACCAGGAGCGCGGCGCGGAATGGACCACCTTCTATGCCCTGATTAGCCGGAATTTGGGCATTTCTTTCAGCCAGAATTTTTTGAATACCTTCTCCCTCGTGGCATTCCTCCTCTTGTGCGCCGGTATTGCCTTAGCCGGTTGGCGCAGCCCGCTTACCCCGCGGGTGGCAGAGTTGGTATTCCTCATCATTGCGGCCTTCCTGCTGGTCAATAAGGTATGGTCCCCGCAGTATTCGCTCTGGCTGGTGGTCCCGGCGGCCTTGGCCGTGCCGCGTTGGCGGTTGGTTTTGGGCTGGGCGCTTGCCGATGCCCTCGTATGGCCCCTGCTTATGTGGCACATGCTGGGCATTGATAATAAGGGCATTCCACACGAGCTTTTGGATGTGGCGATCCTCGTGCGCGATGGATTCATCATCGCGATGGCGGTGATTGTGCTGCGGCAAATGTGGAATAAGACAGAAGATAAAGTGCGTGCGGCGCATCAGGGCCGCGACCCAGTGGCGGGAGTATTTCAATGATTGTGACCTTAATTGGCATGGCGTCGATCTTGTTAGGCTTTATCTGCGTCATGGCGGCCTTTTGGCTGTTTCATAACAGGGACGATAAGCGCGGGCCCATCTTCTTGGGCATTCTCGCCATTGTTTTTCTCACCCTCATTCCCGCGACGTGTGCTATCTTTTTTGCCTCCACCACGACGGGATAGATTTCTTTTCGCCGGTCATCTGCGGTACTGTGGTGGGGTTGCTTGACGCAACGTACCCTCCTGCTGCATCCGCAAAGGTGATGCAGCCGAAAACGACTAGACCATAGGAGGTGATGAGGTCCGTGCGTCACTACGAAGTCATGATCATTCTGGATCCTAATCAGGATGAGCGCACCGTAACCCCGTCCCTAGATAAGTACCTCGACATCGTCCGCAAGGACGGCGGCAAGGTTGAGAACCTCGATGTATGGGGCAAGCGTCGCCTTGCATACCCCATCGAGAAGAAGGAAGAGGGCATTTACGCCGTCGTTAACCTGGAGTGCGAGCACCCTTCGGTTTCCGAGCTCGACCGCCGCCTGAACCTGAACGACACCATCCTGCGTACCAAGGTTCTGCGCACCGACAGCAAGTAGCGGATACTGGGATCAGACACAATCCACGTAACCGATAAGGAGTAAAGACATGGCACAGGGAGATACCAACATTACGGTGGTGGGCAACATAGTTGCTGACCCCGAGCTTCGCTTCACCCCAGCGGGTGCGGCGGTAGCTAACTTCCGCGTCGCCTCCACGCCTCGTCGCTACAATTCGCAGACGAACCAGTGGGAAGACGGCGAAGCTATGTTCCTGACCTGCAACGTATGGCGCCAGGCGGCGGAGAATGTCGCCGAGACCCTGAGCAAGGGCATGCGCATCATCGTTACCGGCCGCTTGAAGCAGCGTTCCTTCCAGACCCGCGAGGGTGAAAACCGCACTGTATTTGAGATCGACGTCGATGAGGTCGGTCCGTCGCTGCGCTACGCCACCGCACAGGTAAACCGCAATCCCCGTGAGGGCGGCGGCAACTATGGCGGGGGCCAGCAGCAGCGCTCGAATAACAATAATCAGGGCGGCTTTGGAGGCCAGCAACAACAGCAGTCGCAGCAGCAGAACCAGGCTCCTGCAGAGGATCCGTGGAACTCCGCACCGCCAGCTGGCGGCTTCGGAGGCGCTGATTCTGAACCCCCGTTCTAAGTCTGTCACCCGCAACTATTCAACTAACTCAATTGAAAGGCAGGGATCATGAAGCTGATCCTCACCGCTGCCGTTGAGAACCTCGGCGCCGCTGGCGAAATTGTTGAGGTTAAGGACGGCTACGGACGTAACTACCTGCTTCCCCGCGGCTTGGCCATCGTGGCTTCCCGCGGCGCTGAGAAGCAGATTGAGGGCATCAAGCGCGCCCAGGAAGCTCGCGAAATTCGCGACCTGGACCACGCACGCGAGGTCCGCAACCAGCTTGAGCAGCTGACGAACGTTGAGGTCAAGGTTAAGACCTCCACTTCCGGCAAGCTCTTCGGTTCCGTTACCGCGGAAGACATTGTCAAGGCCGTCTCCAAGGCCGGTGGCCCTAACTTGGATAAGCGTATCGTTGATATGCCCAAGGGCCTGGTCAAGAAGACCGGCAACTACCAGGTCGAGCTGAAGCTGCACGCTGACGTGCTCGGCAAGGTGAACTTCTCGGTCGTCGCTGCTTAAGCAGCGCTCGACGGTCCACAGACCCAAAGACAACAGCACGGCTTAAGGCCCCACGAATTCTCTATGTGAGGTGGAGAATTCCTGGGGCCTTTTGCCTACCCAACTGGCCTGTGGATAACTGTGAAAATCTGTGGATGAATGTGGAATTCAGGGTTCGCGGGTACTAAGATTTTTGCCGGACTTAAGCGCTGGTCATGCCTCATTTTCGGTCACGTTGTGGGAATTTTCACACTTGTAAATAACCCCTCTGACCAGCCGTTATTATCTTTGCAGGTCAGGAAGGTGACGAGTTATCCACAGTCGTGACCTCGGTAAAAGAAATGCAGCGATCGGCCTACCTGGTAATTCCACAAGTCCCTGTGGATAAGTGCCGGAGTTATGCCCAGGCAGGTAGTGTCCGGGGGCTCGTCTACACTTGGACAGCGTTACGCAAGGTCGCTTCACGGACACAAAGGGGACATATGACCAACGCGAGCTTTGATGATGAACAGCTTCCGCCGGAACCACCGGCGCCGGATAATGCGGTAGCGCGCCGGCCGCGGTATCAACAGGACCAACCGCAGCGCTACGAGGAGTATCGCCAACCGCCGTCGGACCGGGAAGCAGAGCAGGGCGTATTGGGCGCTATGCTGCTTAGCCCCAATACGGTCATGGAGGTTATTGAAGAGCTCGAACCCGATGACTTCTATTATCCGGCCCATGCCTTAATTTATGGCGCAATGCTGGACCTTTACGCGGCGGGCCGAGACATTGACCCGCTTATCCTTTCCTCTCGGTTGGATAGGTTCAATAACCTTGAGCGCGTTGGTGGAGCGCCCTATTTGCACACGCTTTTGGCTACGGTTCCTACCGCTGCCAACGCCCGCTATTATGCGGAAATCGTGGCGGAAAAGGCCGTCCTGCGCCGGCTCGTGGATGCCGGTACGCGCGTGGTCCAACTGGGCTTTTCGGGCACGGAGGATGCCGAGATCGAATCGGTGATCGACCGGGCCCAGCAGGAAGTCTTTGCCATCGCCCAGCGCAAAACCGCCGAGGACTACCGCGTGCTGGGGGATCTGATTGACCCGTCCATTGATGAGTTGGCGGCGCTGCAGCAGGCCGGCGGCGTTGAATTGGGTGTGCCGACAGGATTTATTGATCTGGATAAGCTCACCAACGGTTTGCACGCAGGCCAGATGATCATCGTGGCGGCGCGACCCGGTGTGGGTAAGTCCACGCTGGCGATGGACTTCATTCGATCGTGCTCGCTGCAGCACGGCAAGTCCTCCGTCATCTTTTCCTTGGAAATGTCCGCCTCAGAGATCGTCATGCGCCTGCTCTCTGCGGAATCCGAGGTCAAGCTTACCGATATGCGCAGTGGTGGGGTGTCCACGGAAGACTGGGCGAAGATCGATGACACGCTTAACCGCATCCAAGATGCGCCGCTATTCATTGATGATTCTCCGAACCTGACGATGATGGAGATTCGCTCCAAGGCACGTCGGCTCAAGCAGCAGCATGGCCTCGACCTCATTGTTTTGGACTATCTGCAGCTGATGTCCTCGGGCAAAAAGGTGGAGTCACGCCAGCAAGAGGTCTCGGAGTTCTCGCGTCAGCTCAAGCTCTTGGCCAAGGAGCTTGAGGTGCCGGTGATTGCGATTTCGCAGCTGAACCGTGGACCTGAAGCCCGAAACGATAAGAAGCCGCAATTGGCTGACCTGCGTGAGTCCGGTTCCTTGGAGCAGGACGCCGATATGGTGATGCTGCTGTACCGCCCAGACTCGCAGGACCGCGATAACGAGCGCGCCGGTGAAGCGGATATTATCTTGGCTAAGCACCGCGGCGGGCCCATTGATACGGTGCAGGTGGCCCACCAGTTGCACTACTCCAAGTTCGTCAACATGGCGCACGGATAAGAGGTTTAAAGGTCCACGACGGCGGCGGGGTCTCCTAATCGGGGACCCAGAATTACCAGCACGATAAAGACCGCCGCAGCGGCCAGAGAGAGCCACCGCCAAACCGGGAAGAAGCGTTGGCCGCACCAGTAGGCGATCGCTGCACCGATGAGCGCGCCGAGGGTATTAAACAGCAGATCGTCGATATCCGTGCGGCCTAGCGCGAAGGTATATTGGGCCGTCTCCAGGGTTAAACTCAGCGCGAAACCCCAGGCCGTGGATACTTTCACGGAACGGCATAGCGTAAATACTAGGAGTCCGAAGGGGATGAAGAAGGCGGTATTACCGGCGTACTCAAAAAGCGGGGCGAACCAACTATTGCCAGAGAATTCATCGAGGGGAACTAAATGGAGCTCGCGGACGCGTTGATTTTCGGGCTTCCACAGGTAACCGATCTGGAAGAAGGCCTTCAGGGTGGTCAGTGCCACCATGACGCCGATCCAGGCGCTAAGGGCTAATTTATCGAGCAAGGGCCTCGCCTTTCAGCTCAGGCAAAGTAAATGCCGCAACGGCGGCGTTGGCGAATGCGGCCGCAAAGAGCACGAAAAGGAATCCAGCGCCGGTCGCCGCGATCAATGGCGGCACAATAAGCGGTGCCACGATGGAGGCGATGCGGCCAAAACCCGCCGCGGCGCCCGTCCCGCGCCCGCGCAGCGCGGTGGGGTAGAGCTCGGGACCAATGGCATACAGGGCACCCCAGGCACCGAGGTTGAAGAAGGACAACAGGCACCCGGCGATGATGATGAATACCTCGGAGCTTGCGGTTCCATAGAGCCCGGCGGATACGGCGGAGCCGACCAAGAATACGGCGAGGGTAATCCGCCGGCCCCAGACCTCAATGAGCCAGGCGGCGGTGGCATAGCCCGGCAGCTGTGCCAGGGTAATGATGAGGGTGAAGCTGAAGGATTTTACGAGCGAGAAGCCATCGGCAACCAGCAGGGACGGGATCCAGATGAAGGCGCCGTAATAGGAGAAATTGACGCAAAACCAAATGGTCCACAGCGCCGCCGTGCGGCGGCGCAGGCTCGGCCCCCAAATGGAGGTCTCGGTGGAGGCGGTGGGTTCCGGGTGGGCATCGTCAAGCGGCTGGCCCGCGGCGGCCTCCTCGAAGGACACCACGATCTCTTCGGCCTCGTCGTGGCGGCCCTTGGATTCGAGGAAGCGCACCGATTCCGGTAAGCCCAGGCGCACGTAGATCGAATAGGCGGCGGGGATGAGCCCCACGGCAAAGCCCCAACGCCAGCCGTTCTCGCCGGCACCAACGATGAAGGTGCCGATGAGCGCGGCGAGGATCCAGCCGAGCGCCCAGAAGGCCTCAAGGAGGACCACCATGCGCCCGCGGATGCGGCGCGGCGAGAATTCGGAGATGAGCGTGGAGGCAACCGGCAGCTCCGCGCCCAAGCCGAGCCCGACGATGAAGCGGAAGACAATAAGTATGGCCAGCCCGCTGGCCAGGGCGGAGGCACCGGTGGCCAGGCCATAGACCATGAGGGTGAGGGAGAAGACGTGGCGGCGGCCGTATTTATCCGCAAGGAGCCCGCCAAATGCGGCGCCCAGTGCCATGCCGAGGAAGCCAGCGGAGGCGAGCCAGGAGGTTTGGGTGCTGCTCAAATCCCAATGCACGGCCAAGGCGGCCATGATGAAGGAAATGAGCCCCACATCCATAGCATCGAGCGCCCACCCTAGGCCAGAGCCCAGGAGTAGGCGCTTGTGTTTGCTGGTGACCGGGAGCCGGTCTAATCGTTCATTGCGGCTGAGCATGCGCTAATCATAGCGCTGGCTAGAAAATTTCCGGAGACGCAGGGAATTGGAGACGACGAATACGGAGCTAAATGCCATTGCAAGGCCGGCAAATAGCGGGTTGAGCAGGCCAAAGGCCGCCACGGGGATGAGAATAATATTGTAGGCAAAGGCCCAGAACAGGTTGCCCTTAATGATCTGCAGCGTGCGGCGGGATAGGCGAATGGCATCGGCTGCGGACCGCAGGTCCCCATTCATCAGGGTGATATCGGAGGCCTCGATGGCAACGTCGGTACCGGCGCCCATCGCCAAGCCAAGGTCAGCTTGGGCAAGAGCCGCGGCATCGTTGACGCCGTCACCAACCATGGCCACATTGTGCCCCTCGGACTGCAGCTTCTTGATGACGTCGACCTTTTCCTCCGGAACCACGCCGGCCGTGACCTCGGTGATGCCAACTTCCTCTGCCACGCGCTTGGCCGCGCCCTCGTTATCGCCGGTCAGCAGGTGCGGGGTTAGGCCCAGCTGCTTCATCTGCTCTACAGCCTCAGCGGAGGTGGGCTTGACGGTGTCGCGAACCTCAATGAGCCCAGCGAGCTCATCGTCGAGGTACACCGCCACCGGGGTAGCACCCGCGGCCTCTGCCTCGCGGAAGGCCTCAGCGTACTGGCCTAGGTCTCCACGCGGCTTGCCGACGCCCACGCGCACCCCATCCACCGTTGCTTCCACGCCAGCGGTGCTGGTGGAAAAATCGGTACCGGGCTCAACGTCGCGCTCACGGGCAATGGCTTGGGCGATGGGGTGCTCGGAGTTCCGTTCGACGGCGGCGGCGTACTCGAGGACATCGCCATGCACGGCCGTAACGGACATTTCCCCGGCGGTAACCGTGCCGGTCTTATCCATCACGATGGTATCGACCTGCTTGGTGGATTCAAGGATCTCCGGGCCCTTAATGAGCAGGCCCAGCTGGGCACCGCGGCCGGTGCCGACCAAGATGGCGGTCGGGGTAGCAAGGCCCAGCGCGCAAGGGCAGGCGATGATCAGCACGGAGACAGCGGCGATAAACGCCGGCGCCACGCCGCCAAAAATGAGGTGTACCAGCAGAGTGAGGACGGAAATTCCGATCACCACCGGGACGAAGACCTGCGCGATGCGGTCCACTAGGCGCTGCACGGGCGCCTTGGATGCCTGTGCGTTGGTAACCAAGGTGGCCATTTGGGAAAGGACCGTGTCCTCGCCCACCTGGGTGGCCTTGACCTCCAACTTGCCGGAAGCGTTAATGGTGGCGCCGGTAACGGTATCGCCCACGCCCACTTCTTCCGGGACGGATTCACCGGTGATCATGGAGGCATCCACGGCAGAATTGCCGGAGACGACCTCACCGTCGGTGGCAATCTTTTCGCCTGGCCGCACGACGAAGACATCGCCCACCTGCAATTGAGAGATGGGGATGCGCGATTCCTTGCCATCGCGCAGCACGGAGGCTTCCTTCGCGCCCATGGATAAAAGGGTGTGCAGCGCCTCAGAAGACTGCCCCTTGGCCTTGACCTCGAACCAGCGGCCGAGGAGCAGGAAGGTAATGACCATTCCCACAGATTCAAAGTAGATATGGTCCATCTCGGCGGAGCTGGAGGACCACGACATGCTCATGGTCATACCGGGCTCGCCGGCGTTGCCAAAGAAGAGTGCGTACAGGGACCATAGGTAGGCGGCCGAGGTACCCATGGAAATCAAGGTATCCATGGTGAACGAGCCGTGCTTCAGGTTGGTCCACGTCGCGGAGTGGAAGGGGGCGCCACCAAAGATGAAGACGATGGTGGCCAGCATGGCGCAGGCCCACTGCCAGTTCTGGAACTGCAGGGCAGGCACCATGGAGACGAACATGATGGGCGCAGACAATACCGCGGAGATGATGGTGCGCCGCAGCAGGCTCTGCTGTTCTGCAGCGCGGGCATCATCAACCGGCGTGCCTTCTGCGTCTGCGTCCCCGCCCTGGTCGGCGTCATCACTGCCAGACATATCGAAGGCGCTGTATCCTGCACCTTCCACGACTTTGATCAGATCCGCGGCCGTGGACGTTTCTGGATCGAACTCAATAGAGGCGGATTCGGTGGCAAAGTTAACGCTCGCCTCCACGCCGTCTACCTTGTTGAGCTTGCGTTCTACCCGGGAAGAGCAGGACGTGCAGGTCATGCCCGAGACCCCGAGATCAACGTGTGACATAGTATTCGCCTACTTAAGGGTGTATCCGGCTTCGGCTACGGCAGCTGCTACTTGTTCATCGGTGAAATCGCTACCGGAGACAGACACGGCGCCAGTGGTGTGGTCCGCAGAAACTTCCTCAACACCGGCGATTTCGCCTACCTCTTCGCGGATGGACATTTCGCAGTGTCCGCAGCTCATTCCTTCTACGGTGTAGTTCTTCGTTGCCATGATAATCATCCTTTCTCGATTGCTTATGCTTCTATGTTATACCCCCTAGGGGTATCTGGCAAGGAAGAAATTTAGGTACGGTGGGGAATAAACCACAACGTAAAGGAGTTACAACGAGTATGGCTACTATCGACGTCACTGAAGAGAACTTTGAACAGACCGTAACCGGCGAAGGCATTACGCTTGTCGATGCCTGGGCGGACTGGTGCGGCCCATGTAAGCGCTTTGCCCCTGTCTACGAGAAGGCTTCCGAGGAGCACACCGATGCTACCTTTGCCAAGCTGGACACCGAGGCAAACCAGGGCCTTGCTTCCGCGCTGCAGATTCAGTCCATTCCTACCCTGATGATCTTCCGTGATGGGATCCTCGTATTCCGCGAGGCCGGCGCACTGCCGCCCGCAGCGTTGGAGGATCTGCTCAAGCAGGTTAAGGACCTTGATATGGCAGACGTTCGCCGCCAGGTTGAAGAGCAGAACGCACAGCAGGCATAGAATCTGAATTTTCAGAGCTTCCACGGCGCTTTCTGGTGAGTATCGCTAAACTCGCTAGAAAGCGTCTTTTTTATGACCAAAGGAGATAGTGATGGCTAACCCCTTCAGCAAGGGCTGGAAGTACGTGATGAGTTCTCTCGATCAAAAGATTGATGAGAACGCCGATCCAAAGGTCCAAATCCAGCAGGCGGTCAAGGCCGCCAAGGAACAGCACCAGGAAATCTCGGATCATGCGGCAGAGATTATCGGGCACAAGTCTCAGTTGGAAATGCAGATGAACCGCCTAGTGAAGTCCCAGCAGGATTACCAATCCCAGACCGAGCGCGCCCTGGAGCTCGCGGATTCCGCTGAGGACCCACAGAAGGCGAATGAGTACAACCAAGCTGCTGAGGTAGTGGCCTCCCAGCTCGTCGCGGTGGAGCAGGAATTAGAAGACGTCAAGCAGCAGTACGCGGCTGCGGAGCAGGCGGCTGAACAAGCCAAGAACCAGCAAAAACAATCCGAGGCCCGCCTTAAGGAGCAGCTGGCGCAGGTGAACCAGCTGGAAGCGCAGGCGGATCAGGCTGCAATGCAGGAAAAGAACGCGGAAGCACTCGATTCCATGAACGAGCTCAAGCCCGATGATTCCGTGCCGAGCCTGGATTCCGTCCGCTCCAAGATTGAAAAGCGCTATGCCGATGCCCTTGGCGCACAAGAGTTGCAGCAGGCAACCGGTGGCGACCGCATGAGCGAGATTCAAGCGGCCGGCAACGACATGAAGGCCAGCGCGCGGCTAGATGCGCTGCGCGCCGATATGGCCAAGAAGAAGGAAATCGAATCCGGCGATTAATTCTCGCGGCGGATATTAATTAGCACGCCGCGAATCCCTGAGTGGAACCCATCGCGCAAGTTCACGCGCTGGGTCTCCGTCAGCGTGTATTCATGCAGGGTTTCGCAGGCGAACTGCAGCAGCGGGCGGTCGATTTCCGGTGGTAATCCGCCGCCAGACAGTAAGTGGGCTTGGTCGCGCTGCTCTGAGTTGGCGGCATTATCAAACCACCACGATGCGTACTGCTGGCCCACATCGAATGGGGACTGGAACCCGGCAGAGCTCCAGACCTCTTCTGGCAGCGGGACGTACTTCGAGCGCAGCTTGCGCCGCGGTGCCATCATTGACGGTTTCGGCGCAGGCTTTGGCGTTGCCTGATCGGTAGCCTCGGCCTCTTCGGTAGGGCCCTTCTCCGCTTCTGCAGAGGGCTTTTCCTGATCTTCCGGGGCTGGCGTTGCGGCCTGCTGTGCGCTTTGAGGTGGCGCAGGCTTTGGGGTAGGTGCCGGCGTGGGCTTTTCTGGGGTGCCGAATGCGGTTTCCACCTCGGAGGGCTCCTCGCACTCGTCGCAGTGCTCGGCGCCTGGAAGCTCCTCTTCTGCTCCCTCTGCCTTCTGCGTTGCATCGCGCACCACTGGGGGAAGGGGTCCCTCGAGGACCTGCAGCTCCATGGAATCCGCGAAGTCCTCGCGGGGATCCAAAATGGTGGTGGAATCACACGTATGGCGCAGCGCTGCGGACATGGAATCCCAGCCAAACCCGTACAGGTGTACGCGGATGCCATTGTCTACGGCGGTCTGCGCGCCGGGAATCATGTCCGCGTCGCCGCTGACCAGCACAAAGTCGGTGAACTGGTTCTTCACGGCGGCCATGACCATATCGGCCACGAGCCGGGTGTCCACGCCCTTTTGGGTGCGTCGCTCACCCCATTCGATGAGTTGGCCCGTGCGCAATTGCACGCCCTCGCAGGTGCGAAGGGCGCGTTGGTAGCGGTGCGGACCGGTATCCGGGATTCCGTCGTACCAGTATTGGCGCTGAATCGGGTTGCCTAATTGCTCCTCGATCATCCCGCCCATGGTGCTGACCACCTCAGGCAGATCAATTTCTAGCTGCGCGCGAGCCCCCGTTTCCCAAGAGTTATAAAAGCTCGCCAGCAGGTATGAGGTGTCGACAAAGACAAGTGTGCGTTCAAGCATGGCTCCTAAGTTCCGTTCTAATTGTTCTAAATAAAATTCTTTGTTACCTCCAGTGTGCCTTATTCACCCCGAAACGTCGATCACAATTCGCCAATTCCCAGCATATTGGCCGCAAATGAAAAGTTTTCGGTGACCATTGCGGCATCGGCAAGTGTGTTATATGGTTAGTTACACAACTAACTAAGTAACTAACGAGCCGAAGGTGATGATGGATAACTCCACGCAACCGCTCTTTCGGCAGATTGCGTCTTTGGTGGAAGACACCATTGTGGACGGCACTCTGGCGGAGGGCGATAAGGCACCTTCCACCAATGAGTTGGCGGATTTCCACAACATCAACCCCGCAACCGCGCGAAAGGGGATCACCCTCTTGGTGGACCTAGGGGTGCTGGAAAAGCGGCGGGGCATCGGCATGTTTGTGGCCGAGGGTGCCTCGGGTGCCATTCGTGAGCGCAGGCGGGGCGACTTCGCAGCGGAATATATGGCCCCGCTTGTCGATGAAGCAGTTCGTCTGGGCTACAACCGCGCCCAGCTCCATGACCTTTTCGATCGGGTTGCAGAAAGCAGAGGAATGTACTCATGATTACTACCCGCGATTTCACTTTTTCCGCAGGTCTTACCCATGGCTTGGTCGGCCGCAACGGAATTGGCAAGACGACCTTATTTCGAAAAATCGCCGGCCAAATTCAATCCGGCCGCATCACGGTCTTTGACCGCCAGCCCTTTGATAACCAATCCGTGCTCAACCGGGTAATCCTCATGGGCATCGACAATCCGCTGCCAGATTCGTGGGGTAGCAAGAAGCTCGGCGCCATTGGTCAGGCGCGGTGGCCCAACTGGAATGCGGAGCGCTACGACGACCTCATCGCGCGCTTTGACATCCCCAATAAGGCGTATTCTGCGCTCTCGCGTGGACAGAAATCGGCGTTGGGATTTGTTTTCGCCGTTGCCTCTGGCTGCGAAATAATGCTTTTGGACGAGCCTTATCTGGGCCTCGACCTGCCGCGGCGCGAACTCTTTTACCGGGTCCTCCGGGAAGAGCACGGTCGCACCATCGTGGTATCCACCCATCACCTCAACGAGATAGAGGGCTTGCTGGACACTATTTCCCTCATGGGGGAGCACCCCATCAGCGGTCCAGTGGATGAATTTGTTGATTCCTTCCTGGAAGTCAGCGGGCCCGAAGAGGCGATCTCCGAGGCAATTTCCGCACTGGACCTGCCGGTATTGGAGCGCGCTTCAACCAGCCTGGGAGACCAGGTGCTTGTCGATGCCCGCACTACCTCGCCCGATCCCGTCTTCCGCTATGCCAACGAGCATCACCTCCGGGTAGCAGAGGTGTCACTTGAAAAGGCTGTCCGAGCATTGGAGGAGCAGTCATGAAACTTCTATGGCACACAACGGATTGGGCCTGGGTCACCGTCCTACTCATCATCTCGCTTTATCCGGCACTAGCTGGCGATAAGTGGGGATCTTTCACGTTTCTCCTACCAGTTTTGCCCATCCTCACGTATCAACCCAGTTTTGATAAGTACCAAGTACTAGGCCTGAGCTCACAGATTTGGAATGAACACCGCCGAATTATGCTCACGGTTTTTGCTGTTGTGGCCATGGCAGGAACGGGTGCACGGCAGGGCTGGTGGGCGTTGCCGGTTTATGCGGTGGCTCTGGCATGGGCGCTGTGGAGGAAACCTACCCCAGACAGGACAGGCTATTCGACGACCCCTTTGGGAATTGCATCCAAGCTTGGGCGTTTCCCGCCGACGCTCGACGCGCAGGCTGTATACCGCCGCCAGGTCCGCAGATGGTTCATGGCCGTCGTATTCTTGGCCATCAACGTTGTGCTTTCGCTAATGACCACGCGGTGGGAACCGATGGATTTTATTGCTTTCATTGCTTGGTTCCTCTTCTTCTCTTTCCTCGGCGGAACCATGGGCATGTTGCGCGATACGCTCAGGGATTACGTCACGCTCGGCGGCACGCGCCGCCGCTGGGCGACTATGACCGCAGCGACTGGGCTCATCTTCATCTTTGGTTGCGCCGCCGTGGGCTTAGCCTTATCCCTCGGGGGAACCACGATCGAGGTGGCCGCCGCCATGACCGCCATCGCGGGCGTCACCGTCCCGGGCCTTACGTACCTCGAGTTCCTAGAGAAGAGAACCCTTGGAGTCTTTGTGGCGTACCTTCTCGGCATCGCAGCGTTGGTATGGCTTTTCATCCAAGGCTATTTCTCGGCCGTGATGGGAATGTTTATCAGCCTTGGCATCTACGCCGTATGGGCCGTAACCCTGCCGATATATGCACGCCGCATAAGCAGCCTGTGGGAGAAAGGCCTTGCGGGCTGGTTTGGCATGAAATAAAGGTGGCTAAAAGCGGTTCTGACCTGCGTGTTTGTGAAACTTTAAAGTGGTGTGTAACTTAATACGAGTCAGCGCGACCGACAGCGCCCCACAGAGACAAGAAGTTGTTTCTGGCTGAAGCGGCGATAGGAAAACAGGCCCTGACAAAAAACAACTTTTTACTCGCAACGAGTTCCATGCTTTAGAGCATGTAGCTGTTGTGTGGTGATGATGTCTGAGAACTCAATAGTGTGCCAATGTACTTATTTTTT
>NZ_KI515775.1:403362-481387 GCF_000478175.1 Corynebacterium sp. KPL1814 | reverse complement strand
TTGGGGTTGTTGTGGTGTGTTTGTTTTGGTCAATTAGTACCAGTAGCCTTCACACCTTACAGTGCTTCCAAGTCTGGCCTATCTACCCCATAGTCTTTAGGGGACCTCAAAAGAAACCTCATCTTAAAACAGGCTTCCCGCTTAGATGCTTTCAGCGGTTATCCCTTCCGTACGTAGCCAACCAGCACTACCCCTGGCGGGATAACTGGCACACTAGAGGTACGTCCGTCCCGGTCCTCTCGTACTAGGGACAGCCTTCTTCAAGTTTCAACGCGCGCGGCGGATAGAGACCGAACTGTCTCACGACGTTCTGAACCCAGCTCGCGTGCCGCTTTAATGGGCGAACAGCCCAACCCTTGGGACCTACTCCAGCCCCAGGATGCGACGAGCCGACATCGAGGTGCCAAACCATCCCGTCGATATGGACTCTTGGGGAAGATCAGCCTGTTATCCCCGGGGTACCTTTTATCCGTTGAGCGACACCACATCCACAAGTAGGTGCCGGATCACTAGTCCCGACTTTCGTCCCTGCTCGACATGTCTGTCTCACAGTCAAGCTCCCTTGTGCACTTACACTCACCACCTGATTGCCAACCAGGCTGAGGGAACCTTTGGGCGCCTCCGTTACATTTTGGGAGGCAACCGCCCCAGTTAAACTACCCACCAGGCACTGTCCCCAACCCAGATCATGGGCCAAGGTTAGATGCTCAATCCGATCAGAGTGGTATTTCAACAACGACTCCACCACCACTAGCGTGATAGCTTCACAGTCTCCCACCTATCCTACACAAACCGAACCAAACACCAATACCAAGCTATAGTGAAGGTCCCGGGGTCTTTTCGTCCTGCCGCGCGTAACGAGCATCTTTACTCGTAATGCAATTTCACCGGGCCTGTGGTCGAGACAGCAGAGAAGTCGTTACGCCATTCGTGCAGGTCGGAACTTACCCGACAAGGAATTTCGCTACCTTAGGATGGTTATAGTTACCACCGCCGTTTACTGGGGCTTAAATTCTCAGCTTCGCAACCACAAAGGTTACTAACCGGTCCTCTTAACCTTCCAGCACCGGGCAGGCGTCAGTCCATATACATCAACTTAACGTCTTCGCATGGACCTGTGTTTTTGATAAACAGTCGCTTCCCTCTATTCTCTGCGACCCCACAACACTCCAACCGCAAGGGTCTTCACGTCACAGGGCCCCCCTTCTCCCGAAGTTACGGGGGCATTTTGCCGAATTCCTTAACCACAGTTCACCCGAACGCCTTAGTATCTTCAACCTGACCACCTGTGTCGGTTTAGGGTACGGGCCATACACACACTCGCTAGAGGCTTTTCTCGACAGTACAGGATCACCACCATCAACCCTTGTAGGGTCTACGCATCACGCCTCAACCTATATGTGTGGCGGATTTACCTACCACACGGCCTACACGCTTACACCACCAATCCAGTAAGTGGCGCGGCTACCTCACTGCGTCACCCCATCACTTGAACCACACATCAGGCCCCACGACATCAACACCACCAACACTCAAAGAATGCTAGGTAGCGTATCCGCAGTGGTTAGTATCCGTGCTTTATCATGGGCGCACATGTACGGGTACCAGAATATCAACTGGTTATCCATCGACTACGCCTGTCGGCCTCGCCTTAGGTCCCGACTCACCCTGGGAAGACGAACTTGACCCAGGAACCCTTAGTCATCCGGCGGTAAGGATTCTCACCTTACAATTCGTTACTCATGCCTGCATTCTCACTCGCACACAGTCCACGCCTCCTCACGGTAACGCTTCCACCCATGCACGACGCTCCCCTACCCAAACAACAAAAAATTGTTGCTTGCCGCGGCTTCGGCGGTGTACTTGAGCCCCACTACATTGTCGGCGCAGAACCACTCGACCAGTGAGCTATTACGCACTCTTTCAAGGATGGCTGCTTCTAAGCCAACCTCCTGGCTGTCTTCGCGATCCCACATCCTTTTCCACTTAGTACACCCTTAGGGGCCTTAACCGGCGATCTGGGCTGTTTCCCTCTCGACTATGAAGCTTATCCCCCACAGTCTCACTGCCGCACAACACAATTGATGGCATTCGGAGTTTGGCTGACATTGCTAAGATTGTAGTCCCGCTCAACCAACCAGTCGCTCTACCTCCACCAAGCTAAATGCGACGCTGCACCTAAATGCATTTCGGGGAGAACCAGCTATCACGGAGTTTGATTGGCCTTTCACCCCTACCCACAGCTCATCCCCGCAGTTTTCAACCTACGTGGGTTCGCGCCTCCACAACCTCTTACAGCTGCTTCACACTGGCCATGGGTAGATCACCCCGCTTCGGGTCCAGGACATGCCACTTACCACCCCATTAGGATTCGGTTTCCCTACGGCTACCCCACACGGGTTAACCTCGCGACATGCCGCTGACTCGCAGGCTCATTCTTCAAAAGGCACGCCATCACACCATAAAAAGTGCTCTGACGGATTGTAAGCACATGGTTTCAGGAACTATTTCACTCCCCTCCCGGGGTACTTTTCACCATTCCCTCACGGTACTATCCACTATCGGTCACACTGAGTATTTAGGCTTACCGGGTGGTCCCGGCAGATTCACAACAGATTCCACGAGCCCGTTGCTACTCGGGAACCCAACAACCCCCACATCATCATCTTCAGCTACAGGACTCTCACCTACTCCGGCAGATCATTCCAAACCACTTCACCTAACAACAATGCAAAAAGGGCGTGCCACTGGTAGATGACACACAATTGAGCCCCACAACACCGCACACACAACCCCTACCAGGTATCACATGCACACGGTTTAGCCTCATCCACGTTCGTTCGCCACTACTAGCAGAATCATTATTATTTTCTCCTCCTACGGGTACTGAGATGTTTCACTTCCCCGCGTAACCCCCACAACAGCTATGAATTCACTGAAGGGTAACCCCACATAACCAGGGCCAGGTTTCCCCATTCGGACATCCTCGGATCAACGCTTTATTGACAACTCCCCGAGGCTTAACGCAGCCTTACACGTCCTTCATCGGCTCAGCATGCCAAGGCATCCACCATGCGCCCTAAATAACGAACACACCAACCACCACACACAAACCACACAACCAACAAAAGCCATGCAACCAGCATGTGGTGGTAACAAGTGAACTTGACAAAATAAACAAAAAGAAAAATCACATCACACACACAAGACACCACAAACACAACGTGTAAGTGGCATCATGCAGATGCTCGCGTCCACTATACAGTTCTCACACAACACCCCGAACCAGCAACAAACACCACCACAATGAATGGCATCCATCAACCAGTCAGGCACACAAAAAAGGGGATAATGCCCCAGACACCCAACAATGCACCAACGTACAATCAACACTCATTTTTGTATACATGGACACTTTTACGCATGTCACAAAGCACTGTCTCAACACTTGATACTGCTGATTAAGGTGTGTCTCCTACCCGGAATTTCCAAATTCGGTGGCAGCAGAACACTCGCCTACTCAACCACCAACCCACCATCAAACAACAGTGGGCAACCCACAACTATGGGTTCTGGCTGCAACTGCAGCCCAATAATAAAAGCTCCTTAGAAAGGAGGTGATCCACCCGCACCTTCCGGTACGGGTACCTTGTTACGACTTCGTCCCAATCGCCGATCCCACCTTCGACGGCTCCCTAACACGTTTAGGCCACCGGCTTCGGGTGTTACCAACTTTCATGACGTGACGGGCGGTGTGTACAAGGCCCGGGAACGTATTCACCGCAGCATTGCTGATCTGCGATTACTAGCGACTCCGACTTCATGGGGTCGAGTTGCAGACCCCAATCCGAACTAAGGCCGGCTTTCAGCGATTCGCTCCACCTCACAGTGTCGCAACGCGTTGTACCGACCATTGTAGCATGTGTGAAGCCCTGGACATAAGGGGCATGATGATTTGACGTCATCCCCACCTTCCTCCGAGTTAACCCCGGCAGTCTCTCATGAGTCCCCAACCAAATGCTGGCAACATAAGACAAGGGTTGCGCTCGTTGCGGGACTTAACCCAACATCTCACGACACGAGCTGACGACAACCATGCACCACCTGTACACCAACCACAAAGGGAAACTACATCTCTGCAGCGATCTGATGTATGTCAAGCCCAGGTAAGGTTCTTCGCGTTGCATCGAATTAATCCACATGCTCCGCCGCTTGTGCGGGCCCCCGTCAATTCCTTTGAGTTTTAGCCTTGCGGCCGTACTCCCCAGGCGGGGCGCTTAATGCGTTAGCTACGGCACGAAAGTCGTAGAAAGACCCTCACACCTAGCGCCCACCGTTTACGGCATGGACTACCAGGGTATCTAATCCTGTTCGCTACCCATGCTTTCGCTCCTCAGCGTCAGTAACTGCCCAGTAACCTGCCTTCGCCATCGGTGTTCCTCCTGATATCTGCGCATTTCACCGCTACACCAGGAATTCCAGTTACCCCTACAGCACTCAAGTTATGCCCGTATCGCCTGCACGCCCGGAGTTAAGCCCCAGAATTTCACAGACGACGCGACAAACCACCTACGAGCCCTTTACGCCCAGTAATTCCGGACAACGCTCGCACCCTACGTATTACCGCGGCTGCTGGCACGTAGTTAGCCGGTGCTTCTTATCTAGGTACCGTCACAACAAAGCTTCGTCCCTAGCGAAAGGAGTTTACAACCCGAAGGCCTTCATCCCCCACGCGGCGTCGCTGCATCAGGCTTGCGCCCATTGTGCAATATTCCCCACTGCTGCCTCCCGTAGGAGTCTGGGCCGTATCTCAGTCCCAATGTGGCCGTACACCCTCTCAGGCCGGCTACCCGTCGCCGCCTTGGTAGGCCATTACCCCACCAACAAGCTGATAGGCCGCGAGCTCATCCTACACCGAAAAAACTTTCCAACCACCACACTAAAGATGGCTCCTATCCGGTATTAGACCCAGTTTCCCAAGCTTATCCCGAAGTGCAGGGCAGATCACCCACGTGTTACTCACCCGTTCGCCACTCGAGTACCCTGCAAGCAGGGCCTTTCCGTTCGACTTGCATGTGTTAAGCACGCCGCCAGCGTTCGTCCTGAGCCAGGATCAAACTCTCCACAAAAAGAATTTCAGAACAACATTCCAAAATCAAGGCCGTGAAAAGCCCAAACCTAACCAAAAGAACAAACCACCACAAACCACACAAAAGCAGTCCATGCTGGCGTCCAAAAATTACTACAAAGAAAAATAAACTGCCTCCCCAACCCGACGGGGCACAAAAAGGGAGACAAAAAAGTTGAACACAATCACATGCCAACCAATCCATCAATGCAGCCGAAACACTAAACAGTATTCAAAAAGGTGCGTATTCCAACACCTTACCGGCACACACCAACCAACAAACCACCATAGGCTCGCTGGTCAACAGACCAATCAACACACAACCATGCACACAAAAATAAAAAATAAGTACATTGGCACACTATTGAGTTCTCAAACAACATCCACACACCACAAGAAAATTAACCAAACGTTAACCTCTCATCGGCGGCTCGCACTAACCTACCCAACAACCTAAACCAAGTCAAATCCTCGAGCCAAGTCAGTACAAAAAGTCACTAAAAAGTAACCAACCGGCTACCTCTCGGCGACCTGGATAAACCTACACCCCACTCCAAGAAACGCACAAATCCCCTGGCAAAAGCGTAAAACCGCAATTACCAAGGGATCAGTTAACAGCCAGGGCGCCGTCACTAGGAAGGATTCACAACCCGTGCCCCGGCGAAACGCTTCTTGCCCTTACGCAACACCAGCCAAGAGCCATGCAGCAGGTCTTGGGAAGACGGGGACCACTCGATGTCCTCGATGCGCTGGTTATTCACGTACGCGCCACCTTCACCCACAGTGCGGCGCGCGGCCCCCTTTGATTTCTCCAATCCCGATTCAACCAACAAGTCCAGGATGGTGGCCCGCGTGCTGACCTCAACCACCTCGGTTTCCTGCAACGCAGAAGACAGCGTGGACTCGTCCAGATCCTGCAGTTCTGCCCTGCCGAACAGTGCCTGGGAAGCCAGCTCCACTGCTTCGGTTGCCTGCGCGCCGTGCACCAAGGTGGTCATCTCCCGCGCCAACACGCGTTGCGCCTCACGCTTGTGGGGTTCCTGCTCTACCTTGCGCTGCAGTTCCGCGATCTCTTCTTGGTTTAGGAAGGTAAACCAACGCAGGTAATCGATAACAACGGCATCACCGGCATTGATGAAGTATTGGTACCAGGAGTACGGGCTGGTCAGCTCTGGATCTAGCCACAGTTTGCCGCCGCCGGTGGATTTACCAAACTTATTGCCCTCGGCATCTGTCACCAGCGGTACCGTCAGGCCGTGCACCTTCACACCGTTTACGCGGCGGTTGAGATCCACGCCGGAAACGATGTTGCCCCACTGGTCGCCACCGCCAATCTGCAGCACGCAGTCGTACTCGTTGTGCAGGTGTGCAAAGTCGTTCGCCTGCAGCAGCATGTAGGAAAACTCGGTGTAAGAGATACCGTCGGATTCCAAGCGCCGCTTAACGGTATCGCGATCTAGCATTGTGTTGAGCGAGAAGTTCTTACCAATGTCGCGCAGGTATTCAATGACGTTGATCTGACTGGTCCAGTCGGCGTTATTGACCATCACCGCTGGGCTTGCAACCTCGCCCGAATCGGTGAAGTCCACGAAAGCCTCAAGTTGGGTCTTGATTGCCTGCATGTTCTCTGCGATCTGCTCTTCCGAGAGCATGGAGCGCTCGCCGACATCGCGCGGGTCACCAATCATTCCCGTCGCTCCACCGGCCAACGCGATTGGACGGTGACCGAATTGCTGAAAACGCTTCAGCATAATCAGCGGCACCAGGTGGCCCGCATGCAGCGAGCTGCCCGTCGGATCGAAACCGCAGTACAAGCTGATCGGGTTCTCTGTGGCTTCCTTCAGCGCCTCCAAGTCCGTGGACTGGTTGATCAGCCCGCGCCATTGCAGCTCGTCGATGATGTTCGTGGTGTTGCTCATACGAAGGTGTTCCCTTTTCCTATTACTTGATTTGCAGGACTCTAGTTACTTGGACTCAATGGGCCAGTCCACGGCTTCGTCGACAAGCATGACCGGAATGCCGTCCTGCACTGGATAGGCCTTGTTCAGCCTGGGGTTCACCAAATAGTCACCGTGATCCTCCAGCGGTTGCCTGTCGATTGGGCACACGAGGATCTCTAGGAGCTTCTGATCAATCATGCTGCTTAGTTTAGCCCCTGCCCCAGACATCCCACCGCGTGACTCCCTGGTGTTGCTTGCCGATGCCCCTTCGGTCAATCACCTAGCCCATAACTTCACTCTCGGGTGGTGTGCGTTACAGTGGAAAGTGCAACCGAACACGGGCGCTCGAGGTATCGAGCTGAGATCGCGCTGTATGCCCGCGCGAGTACCGCTAGAACCTGCCTGGTTAGAACCAGCGAAGGAAGAATGAGGAGAGTCATTTATGACGGATACGTCTACCCAACACACCCGTACCACCATTCCGAACGACGAATATGGTGCGGAAATCCACCCGAAGCACAGCTTCGCCCCCATCGAGAAGCAGGTGGAATCCTTCGGTAAGACCTTCACCCTCCAGGTGCCGGAGACCGAGGTGCAGCTGGACGATTCCCCGACCGGCCCGAACGCACCGCAGAAGCTCTACCGCACCCGCGGTCCGTGGGCCGAGCCTACCGAAGGCCTAGAGGCCCTGCGCAGCGAGTGGATCAAAGCCCGCGGAGATGTGGAGGCCTACGAGGGGCGTCGTCGCAACTTGCTGGACGACGGTAACCGCGCCCTCAAGCGTGGCGAGGCCAGCGACGAGTGGAAGGGCGTCAGCCGCGAAACGCTGCGGGCCAAGGAAGGAAAGCGCGTAACCCAGATGCACTACGCCCGCCAGGGTGTTATCACCCCGGAGATGGAATACGTCGCACTGCGCGAGCACTGTGACGTAGAAAAGGTGCGCGAGCAGGTTGCCTCCGGTAAAGCGATCATCCCGAACAACATCAACCACCCGGAGTCCGAGCCGATGATCATCGGCAATGCCTTCAACACGAAGATCAACGCCAATATCGGCAACTCCGCAGTGACCTCCTCCATCCGCGAAGAGGTGGACAAGCTGCGCTGGGCTACCCGCTGGGGCGCAGATACCGTGATGGATCTATCCACCGGTAACGACATTCACACCACCCGCGAGTGGATCATGCGCAACTCTCCGGTGCCGATCGGTACCGTGCCCATCTACCAGGCACTCGAAAAGGTCGACGGTGTTGCCGAGGATCTGACCTGGGAAATCTTCCGCGATACCGTGATCGAGCAGTGTGAGCAGGGTGTGGACTACATGACGATCCACGCCGGCGTGCGCCTGCCCTTCGTGCCGCTAACCACCAAGCGCGTGACCGGCATCGTCTCCCGCGGCGGTTCCATCATGGCTGGCTGGTGCCTGGCACACCACAAGGAATCCTTCCTCTATGAGAACTTCGACGAGCTGTGCGAGATCTTCGCCAAATACGACGTCGCGTTTTCTCTGGGCGACGGCCTGCGTCCCGGCTCCATCGCCGACGCAAACGACGCAGCCCAGTTCGCCGAGCTAAAGACCATCGGCGAGCTGACCCACCGCGCCTGGGAATACGACGTGCAGGTCATGGTCGAAGGCCCGGGCCACGTACCGCTGAACATGGTGCAGGTCAACAACGAAAAGGAGCAGGAATGGTGCGGCGGCGCACCGTTTTACACCCTGGGACCGCTGGTTACCGATATTGCTCCCGGTTACGATCACATCACCTCCGCCATCGGTGCGGCCAATATCGCCATGGGTGGTACCGCAATGCTGTGCTACGTCACCCCGAAGGAGCACCTCGGCCTGCCGAATAAGGACGACGTGAAGACCGGCGTGATCACCTACAAGGTCTCGGCGCATGCCGCGGACGTCGCCAAGGGCCACCCGGGTGCCCACGAGTGGGACGATGCGATGAGCAAGGCCCGCTTCGAGTTCCGCTGGCACGACCAGTTCGCCCTGTCCCTAGACCCGGATACCGCCCAGTCCTACCACGACGAAACCCTGCCCGCGGAGCCGGCGAAGACCGCCCACTTCTGCTCGATGTGTGGCCCCAAGTTCTGTTCCATGCGCATCAGCCAGGACATCCGCGATGCATTCGGTGAGAAGATCGATGAGGCTCTGGCTACCGATCAGGAGCAGTCGCTAGTCAAGGACCTCGGCTTGCCTGGCTTCGGCCGCCAGAGCGTGGAAGAAGAGGGTGTCACTAATGCCGAAGGCGAAGAAGAAATGGCCGAGGAGTTCCGCCGCGCGGGTTCCAAACTGTACCTGAACCGCAGCGAGGCCAAGGAAGTAGCCGAAGACTTGGAAAAGGAAGCTGCGGGACACAGTGCACGGTAACCTACTGGACCTACGGTGCTACCACGTGACGGGCGCACCGCAGGAAAAGGTCGTACAGGTGGCCGCGGCAGCAGCGGCAGGTGGTGCGGGCGTGATTCAAGTTCGCAGCAAGCCGATCAGCGTGCGCGATTTGACCGCCTTGGCCATCGACGTTGCCGCAGCAGTCGAGGAAGCCAATCCGGCGACGCGTGTGCTTGTCGATGACCGAGTCGACGTAGCCGCCGCGCTCATGGGCGAACACCACATCCACGGCGTGCACATTGGCCAAGACGACTTGGGGCCGCGCCTGGCACGACAAATCCTTGGTGAGGATGCGATTATCGGGCTGACCACCGGCACCCTCGAACTTGTGCAGGCCGCTAACGACTACGCCGATGTGATCGACTACATCGGAGCCGGCCCGTTCCGCCCCACTCCGACAAAGTCCTCCGGCCGCACCCCGCTGGGGTTGGATGGTTATCCCCCACTCGTGAGTGCATCGGCAGTTCCGGTGGTGGCGATTGGAGACGTGCAGGCCGCCGACGCTGAAGCACTGGCCCAAACCGGTGTGGCTGGAGTGGCAATCGTACGTGCCTTTATGGACTCCGATGATCCAGCTGCGCTGGCAACCACGGTTGTCGATGCCTTCGATCGGGCGAACAAGAATGCAGCAAACGGTTCACATGGATAATACCGAGCACGCCATAATCGGCGCGGGAATCATCGGGCTTACCACCGCATTCGAGCTGGTGAATGCGGGCGTGGACCCGCAGAAAATCCTAGTGGTAGATCCCCAGCCCATCAGCGGTGCCACGTTCGTGGCCGGTGGCATGCTGGCTCCGGTTGCGGAGGTGCAATACCAGCAAGAACCGCTGTACCCGCTGATGCTGGCTTCGGCCGAGATGTTCCCTGACCTGCTGGCCAGGTTAGGTGCCAAAACCACCGCGCCCACCGGCCACCGCAGCGAATCCACCCTGGTGGTAGGTGCCGACCGCGCCGATGGCGTACACATCCGCGAGCTGCTGGCGCTGCAACAGAAACACGGCATGGATGCCCACGCGCTGCCATTGCGGCAAGCCCGAAAGCTTGAGCCGGGCTTAAGTCCCCAGCTGGCGGCCGCGGTGGAAATCCCGGGCGATCATCAGATCAACCCGCGCATGTTCAGCGCGTGCCTGCTGGAATACCTGCAGCACGCCGGGGTTCGCTTTCTGTCCACGGCAGCAATGCGCATCGACGGCCAAAATGTGCAGCTTGCCGATGCCCGCACGATCACCGCCAACATGATCTACCTCTGCAACGGGCTGGGCGCCAAGGACGTGGACGGCTGGTTCGAGGGCGCTAATCCCCTGGCACTTCGGCCCGTGTACGGCGACATGCTGCGGCTGCGGGTGCCTGAAAAGCTAGTCCACACCAGCGGCGAGCCGCTGACTCGAGTGGTACGCGCATTCGTGGAGGACCGGCCGGTATATGTCATCCCCCGCACCGATGGCACCATCGCCGTAGGGGCGACCAGCCGCGAAGATAACCGCAAGGGGCCTGCCGTAGACGGTGTGTCCACGCTGCTGCGCGATGCCATCCGCGTGGTTCCCGGGCTGGAGGAGTGCGAGTTCATCGAAGCAATCGTTGGAGCCCGCCCCGGCACCCCCGATGACCTGCCCTACCTAGGAAAAATACGCGAAGGGCTAGTGGTCTCTACCGGATACTTCCGCCACGGAATCCTCCTGTCCGCCTTCGGGGCTAAGGTAGGTGCCCAGTTGGGGCTGGGCACGTCTCCGGGGCTGGACATCTCGGCCTGCGATCCGTTACGCCACGCCCGATAGCGACAAAAGAAAGGAATAAGCACCATGGAATACACGGTTAATGGAGAACCCCGCAGCAACGATGAGCACATCACCGTGGCCGCCATCGTAGAAGCAGAAACTGGCGATGCCGCGCCGAAAGGCGTGGCCGTAGCCGTCAATGGCGATGTTGTCCCAGCCAGCAACTGGTCTTATGAAGTCTCCAACGGCGACGTGCTGGATATCCTCACCGCCGTGCAAGGCGGTTAGGAGCTTTAGCCATGCTTACTATCGCAGATAAACAATTCGATTCGCACCTAGTAATGGGAACCGGCGGTGCCAGCAGCCAGGCTATGTTGGAACAATCCCTGGTTGCCAGCGGTACGCAGCTGACCACCGTGGCCATGCGTCGGCACAGTGCCACAAGCTCCGGTGGGGAGTCCGTCTTCGAGCTCTTACAGCGGTTGAACATTGACGTACTGCCCAACACAGCTGGGTGCCGCACCGCCCGCGATGCCGTTACAACCGCCAAGCTAGCCCGCGAGGCGCTGGGCACCAATTGGGTGAAGGTGGAGGTTATCGCGGATGATCGCACGCTGCTGCCGGACGTGGTGGAGCTCGTAGATGCTTGCGAGTTGCTGGTTGCCGAAGGATTCGTGGTGCTGGCATACACGAGCGACGATCCGGTCATCGCCAAGCGGCTAGAAGACGTTGGCGTGGATGCGGTGATGCCATTGGGCTCGCCCATCGGCACGGGCCTGGGCATCCTGAATCCGCACAATATCGAGCTGATCTGTTCGCGTACCCACGTGCCCGTGCTGCTGGATGCCGGTGTGGGCACGGCCTCCGATGCTGCACTGGCCATGGAGCTGGGGTGCGATGGCGTGCTTCTCGCCAGTGCCATCAACCGCTGCCAGGATCCCCTGGCAATGGCCACTGCAATGAAATACGCCGTGGAAGGCGGCCGGTTGGCCCGCCAAGCCGGCCGCATTCCAAAGCGACAGCACGCCGTAGCATCGTCATCGTTTGAAGGCTTGGCTAGCTGGGAAGACAAGGTCCTGTAATGAGCCAACTGCCCCGCGAAGAGTTGCACAGGGTTGCCCGCCAAACGCTGTTGCCTGGCTTCGGCATCGCCCAGCAAGAGGCGCTGCACTCCACCCACGTCTTTGTCATCGGCGCTGGTGGTTTGGGCTGTCCCCTGATGCAGCAGCTGGCTGCCGCCGGCGTGGGTGAGATCTCTGTGATCGACGACGACACGGTGGATCTGAGCAATATCCACCGCCAGATCCTATTCGGTGCCCACGATGTGGGAAGGCCCAAGGTGGAGGTCGCAGCCGAAAAGCTCCAGCAACTGCAGCCCGGCATCGTGGTGCATGCGATTCGCGGCCGACTTACTGCTGACAATGCCGTGGACTACCTCCGCGGGGTGGACATCTTGGTGGATGGTTCCGACACGTTTACCACCAAGTTCCTAGCAGCCGATGCCGCGGAGATCACGGGCACCCCGCTGGTATGGGGCTCGGTGCTGCGTTTTCGGGGCGACTGCGCAGTGTGGTGGTCCGGGCCCGGCGCCGAGTCGGGCGTGGGCATGCGCGACCTCTATCCCCTGCAACCCGACCCCGATTCCGTGCCTGATTGCGCCACCGCCGGCGTGCTGGGCGTGACCACCAGCGTGGTCGCGGGCCTGATGTCCACCGAGCTGATCCAGTTCGCAACGGGCATGAACCGCGACCGGGTGGGCCTGCTAAGCATCTACAATGCCCTAACCGCCTCCATCGACCACTTCCACGTGCCCCGCGACCCAGCACGCGAACTAACCACCCAGTTGCAGCATGACTACGGTGGCGGAGCTTGTGCCGTGCCGGAGGACGATGATACCGATGCCGAGATCTTCGACAAGCTACGCGATGGCGCCGCGGCCATCGATGTGCGCGAAATCAGTGAAGCCGCCATCGATGATTTCTTCTTTGACTCCACTGCCAAGCATTACCACTTACCAACCTCCGTGTGGCTGGAAGATCCAGAGGCAGCGCGCTGCCTCCTCGATTCCCTGCAGGCCGAGGGGCTTAGCGAAGCGTGGGTGTACTGCGCCTCCGGCAAGCGCTCGGCCAGCTTCATCTCAGCTTTCGCCGAGGATGCCGAACGGCGCGGCATCACGTTGCACAACGTCGCAGGCGGCATAAAGGGCCAACCCGCGACGTCTCATGGAATGCCATCCTCTCATTGATGAGGGCATTTTTATCTACTAGATAAGCCAGGGACCTTGTCTGTCGCCCTTCTAGTTCTGCGTGCGCACTGGCTTGGTAGCCCACTCACGCGCCGCGGCGGCATGTTCGCGGACGGTTTCGCGCTGTTCAGTAACGCGGACGCCGGCGGTCCCGCCCTTGGTTGTGCGGGAAGCAACCGCACCATCAATGGTCAGGACCTCGCGCACCTCTGGGGTCAGCCGCTTGTCGACGCCCCTAAGTTCCTCATCAGTGAGGTCCACTAGATCCACTCCCCTCTTTTCGGCGATGCGTACGCATGCACCAGAAGCCTCGTGTGCTTCGCGGAAGGGTACGCCTTGGCGCACCATCCACTCGGCTAGGTCGGTGGCCAAGGTAAATCCGCGTGGCGCCAACTCGCGCATCCTGTCCTCATTAAAGGACAAGGTGGACACGAGCCCGGTCATCGATGGCAGCAATAGGTTGAGCTGCGCCACCGAGTCCACGATGGGTTCTTTGTCCTCTTGCAGGTCGCGGTTATAAGCCAGTGGCTGTGCCTTGAGCGTGGATAGCAGCCCCGTGAGGTTGCCAATCAGGCGCCCGGTCTTGCCGCGGGTAAGTTCCGGGATATCCGGGTTCTTTTTCTGCGGCATGATGGATGAGCCTGTCGACCACGCGTCATCCAAGGTGACGTAGCCGTACTCTGGGGTACACCAGTAGATGATCTCTTCTGCCAGCCGGGACATGTCCACTGCGATCTGCGCCAGCACAAAGGCCGTTTCCGAGGCAAAATCGCGAGATGCGGTGCCATCCAGGGAGTTTTCCGCAGCGGAATCAAATCCGAGCTCTACGGCGATGGCTTCTGGGTCAAGCTGCAGGGAGGAACCTGCGAGCGCACCCGAGCCATACGGGGATACGGCTAGCCGCTTATCCAAGTCCTGCAAGCGTTGAATATCGCGCAGCAGCGGTTGAGCATGGCCCAATAATTCGTGGGCAAGCAAGATGGGCTGCGCGGCCTGGGAGTGCGTCTTGCCCGGCATGATGGCCTCGGGATGCGCGGCGGCTTGATCCGCTAGGGCATCGACAAGCTCGGAGACTTGCAGGGTCGTATCGCGGATGGCATCGCGCACCCACATGCGAAAGAGCGTGGCAACTTGGTCATTGCGGGAACGTCCCGCGCGCAGGCGGCCGCCTACCTCGGGCCCAACGATGTCGATGAGGCCGCGCTCCATGGCGCCGTGCACATCTTCGTCGGTGGGTGCTGGCACAAATTCGCCCGAAGCTACCTTTTCCCCGAGCTCGGTGAGTCCGGAAAGCATGGTGTCGAGGTCGGCATCGGAAAGCAGCCCTGCCTTGTGCAGCACCTTGGCATGCGCCTTCGAGGCGAGTACGTCGTAAGGGGCAAGCACCCAGTCAAAATGGGTGGAAACCGAGAGGGCGAACATCGCTTCGGAAGGGCCGCCGGAGAACCGGCCGCCCCAGAGCGCGCCTTCGTTAGTCTTGTGTGGTTCCATCGGTGCCTATTTTTCTGCGCTGGTGGGGAAACCACCCTCGCGGTCACGCTGGTTGGAAATCTGGGTGGACAAGCCGTGCAACTGGACAAAGCCCTTTGCAGCGGTCTGGTCGAAGGTATCGCCGGTGTCGTAGGTAGCCAAATCGAAGGAGTACAGCGACTGTCCGGAGCGGCGGCCGGTGACGGTCGCGGTACCTGCGTGCAGGCTCAGGCGGATATCGCCAGTGACGTTCTCCTGGGACTCCTCAATGAAGGCATCCAGAGAACGCTTGAGCGGCGAGTGCCACAGGCCGTCGTAAACCTCCTCGGACCACCGTGCATCCGTCAGGCGCTTGTAGCGTGCCAGCTCGCGCTCCACGGTGACATCCTCCAGCGCCTCGTGGGCCTGAATGAGCACCATGGCACCCGGTGCCTCGTAGACCTCGCGGGACTTAATGCCCACCAACCGGTCCTCTACCATGTCCAGGCGGCCGATTCCCTGGGCACCAGCGCGGCGATTGACCTCTTCGATGACCTGCAGCGGGGTCAGCTTCTTGCCATCGACCGCAACTGGAACACCCTTCTCAAAGGAAATGATAATCTCATCTGGAGCATTGCCCAGGCCCGGGTCTTCCGTATATGCGTAGAGATCCTTTGTCGGCGGGTTCCACAAATCCTCCAGGAAGCCGGTTTCTACCGCACGGCCCCACAGGTTCTGGTCGATGGAAAATGGCGAGGCCGCCGATTGCTCAATGGGCAGGTTAATCTCTTCTGCAAAATCGATGGCCTTATCGCGGGTCCATGCATAATCGCGCGCTGGGGCGACGATCTCTAGCGATGGATCCTGGGCGCGGAAGGACACCTCAAAGCGCACCTGGTCATTGCCCTTACCGGTACAACCGTGGGAAACGTGCGTTCCGCCGTGCTCCTGGGCGGCTTTTACCAGGTGCTTGGTAATCAGCGGGCGGGAAATGGCAGATACCAGCGGGTACTGCTTCATGTACATGCCATTCGCCTTAATGGTGGGCACGCAGTATTGCTCCGCAAACTCATCTTTGGCATCGATAACGATGGACTCCACCGCACCGCAATCGAGCGCGCGCTGGCGTACGGACTCCATATCCTCGCCGCCCTGACCCAAGTCAAGGGAGACGGCAACAACGTCGCCGCCGGTCATCTTTGCCAGGTATGGAATGGCTACCGAGGTATCGAGGCCACCGGAATAGGCCAAGACTACGCGTGCAGACATGCTAAGACTCCTTCAATAATTGAAAAAAATTCGGTTAGTTAAATAATATACGAGCGGGTGCGAGAATGCCACTATTCTTTAAATCTTCTGCGCCTTCAGCCTTTCCGCCAATTCCGCACCGGTAACCCCCTCGCGTGCCAGCACAAAGATGGTGTCATCACCGGCGATGCACCCCACTACATCGTGCAGGCCCACGCGATCGATAAAGCTGGCGAGATATTGCGCTGCGCCCGCCGGCGTGCGCAACATCGCGATATTCATCGAGGAATCGTGGGAGACCACCAATTCATCCAACATGCGCCGCAACTTCTCGCGCGGTCCGCCCACCTGATCTTCGAATTGTTCCAGCTCGCCCGCGACCATATAGTACGAGCGCCCACCGTCTCGCTTGACCTTCTTCGCTCCCAGCTCATCAAGATCCCGCGACAGCGTGGCCTGCGTGATATCGATGCCTTCTGCCAACAAGAGCTCCGATAATTGCACCTGGCTCGTGACGCGATTGCGATCCAAAATTTCCAAGATCTTTGCCTGCCGGGCATTTCGAGTGCTCGGGGTGCTCATCGCTAGCGGTTCTCCTTATTAATATCGAGCAGCCACACCAGCAGTGCCTTTTGGGCATGCAGGCGGTTTTCCGCCTCATCGAATACTCGGGACTGCGGCCCGTCGATGACCTCTGCTGCCACCTCGTTGCCACGATAGGCCGGCAGGCAGTGCAAGAAAATCGCGTCTTGCTTTGCCTTTGCCATCACGTCTTCGGAGACCTGATAAGGCAAAAACGGCGTGCGCCTGTCCTGCCCATCGTTTTCCTGGCCCATAGACACCCAAGTATCCGTTATGACTACATCGGCGCCGGCTACTTCCGCAACGTCATCGGTAACCGTAACGTTACCGCGCTGCCGTGCGCGCTCGACAAATTCGGGACGAGGCTGGAACCCCTCCGGCGAAATGATGGAAATATCCATGCCAGCGGTAGCAAAGCCAATCATATAAGAATTAGCCATATTATTATTGCCGTCCCCAAGATAGACCGCCTTGCGGCCAGCAAGATCGCCAAGGTTTTCCCGGCAGGTCAGAAGATCGGCCAAGATTTGGCAGGGATGCAGGTCATCAGACAGCGCATTGACCAGTGGAACCGTCGAAGTCTCCGCCATCTGTTCCAGGTTGTCGTGGGCATATGTGCGCCAGACGATGGCCTCCACGTAGCGGGACAAGACCGCGCCCGTATCCTGGTAGGACTCGCCCTTGCCCATCTGCGTGCCCGAAGAATCAACGGTAATGGCGCTGCCGCCCATATGCGCAATTCCGGTTTCAAAGGAAAAGCGGGTGCGCGTGGACGTCTTATCAAAGAGGACGGCTATCGTCTTTGGTCCCTCCAACGGGCGCCGCGCGAATGGATCGGCCTTGAGCTTAACCGCGAGATCGAGGACTTCTTTTTGTTCCTCCGGGCTAAGGTCATCATCGGCTAAGAAATGGCGCAAGCTCATACTAATTCCTCCACAACGGTGCGTAGCTTTTCTAGGGCAGTATCAATTTCCTGCTGGGAAATGACCAATGGCGGAGTAAGGCGCAAAACGTTCTCGCTCGGGGCATTGAGGATTATCCCTTGCTCAAATCCACGCTTGACGGCCTCGCGAGCCACCGGCGCATTTAATACAACACCTAGCATAAGACCGCGGCCGCGCACCTCGCTGACCCCGGAAATCTTTTCTACTTGCTGCGCTACGTGCTCGCCCTTGGCGGAGACCTCATTCAAGAACTTCTCATCAAGTGCATCGAGTACTACATTGGCCGCAGCGCACGCCACGGGGTTTCCGCCAAAGGTGGTCCCGTGGGAACCCGGCTGAAATAAATCCTTGGCGCGACCGCGGGTGATAGTGGCGCCGATGGGCAATCCGGCGCCGAGGCCCTTGGCCATGGTGATGACATCGGGGGAAATTCCCTCAAACTCGTGCGCAAAGAATTGCCCCGTGCGCCCTGCCCCGGCCTGGACCTCATCGACGATGAGCAAAATACCGTGTTCATCGCATAAATCAGCAACGGCCCGCATAAAACCGGCGGGAGCGGGGATAATTCCGGTCTCACCCTGAATCGGCTCGAAAATGATGGCGGCGGTATCCGCGGCGTCTTGCTCCACTAATTGGCGCAGGTAGTCGATATCGCCGTAAGGATAAAATTCCACGCCACTTGGCAGTGGGCGGAATGCCTTTTGCTTATCAGGCTGCCCAGTCATGGCCAAAGAGCCCATCGTGCGGCCGTGAAAACCATGGTGCGCAGCAAGGATGCGCCGCCTACCGGTCAGCCGCGCGAGCTTGAATGCGGCCTCGTTTGCCTCCGATCCGGAGTTGCAGAAAAATACGCGCGCCTCACTATCGCCCACCCGTTCAATCAGCTTTGCCCCAGCGTCTAGCACGGGTTGGGTGGCAAAAAGATTGGAGGTATGCACAAGGGTGCGGCTTTGCTTGGCAACAGCATCCGCTACCTCCGCATTGCCATAACCCAAGGAAGTAACGGCGATACCGGCCAGCAGGTCAATGTAGGTTTTCCCGTTTTCATCAGTAAGGGTGGCCCCTTCCCCGGAGACTAGGCCGAGTGGCGGCTCACCGTAGGTATTGGCCAGCGTTTCTGACCATCGGCCGGTTAATTTTTCTTGTGCGCTCATGCGATATCGTCCTTCCTGAACACTGTGCCTTCGGGATAATCGTGCTTTTCGTAATCATCGGGCAGGACCATCGTTCCAATGCCGCCTGGGGTTAAAAGCTCAAGGAGTACGGAATGGCCTATTCGGCCGTCGATGACGTGCGCGGCGGATACCCCGCTCTGCACGGCATTGAGGCAGGACTCCATTTTGGGAATCATGCCGGAGCTCAGGCCGGGAAGCAGCCCAGTAAGCTCATCGCTTTCGATTTTGGAGACTAGGGAGTCTTTATTCGGCCAGTCGGTATAAAGGCCTTCCACGTTGGTCAAGATGACAAGGCGTTCTGCTCCCAATGCGCTCGCTAGCGCACCCGCGGCGCTGTCGGCGTTGATGTTATATACCTCGCCATCGGCTCCTGGCGCGATGGTTGAGACCACCGGGATGCGGCCGGCTTCGATGATGTCATTGACGGCTGCCGGGTTGACCTCCACGATATCGCCCACCATCCCGATATCGGTCGCCTCTCCTTCTACTTCCACAAACCGCTTGGTGGCGCGGAAAAGTCCAGCGTCTTCGCCACTTGTGCCCACGGCGTAGGGCCCGTGCGAGTTGATGAGGTTTACTAGTCCACGGCCGACTTGGCCAAAAAGGACCATGCGCACCACATCCATGATTTCGGGCGAGGTGACGCGGAAACCGCCCTTAAACTCGCCTTCGATGCCGAGCTTATCCAGCATGGAATTGATCTGCGGGCCGCCGCCGTGGACGACAACGGGCTTTGCGCCGATGGTGCGCAGAAACACCATATCCGCCGCAAAGGCTTCCTTGAGTTCCTCATCCACCATGGCGTTGCCGCCATACTTGACGACGACGATTTTATCGCGGAAGTGTTGCAACCACGGCAGGGCTTCAGCCAGCACCGTAGCGCGTTCTTGATTATTCAGTCCGGGAAACATTTCTCCTCCTAGGAGCTATACGCCGAGTTGATCTCAACGTAGGAGTAGGACAGGTCCGTCGTGCGGACAAAGGCCGTACCTTCACCGCCGGTGCCGAGATCCACGCGGACATCGATATCTGCCCCGCTCAAGTCCACATCGCGGGCCCCGGGCGCGCCCGTCGAGTGCTCGCATACCGGCTGGTCATTGAAATAGACGGAGATGTTGTCTGGGTCCATGTCTGCATCCGCCATGCCGACGGCGGCCAGTACCCTGCCCCAGTTGGGATCGGAGCCGAACATGGCGCACTTGAATAAGTTATCCCGGCCCAGGGTGCGAGCGGCATTGAGCGCCTGCTCATCGGAGCCCGTGCCTTCAACGGTGATCTTTACGCGCTTTGTCACTCCCTCAGCATCGGCTTGGAGCTGATCCGCAATATCCGCGCAGACCTCTAGGATTGCTTGGTACAACTCTTCTTCGCTGGGCTGTACGCCGGAGGCCCCGGAGGACATGACAATCACGGTGTCATTGGTAGAGGTTGAACCGTCCACGTCCAAGGTATTAAAAGTCTGTGCGCAGGCCTTTTCCAGCGAGCTTTGGAGGACCGCCGCGTCAGCGACGGCATCGGTAGTAATGCAGACCAACATCGTGGCTAGCGACGGCGCCATCATGCCAACGCCCTTGCCCATAGCGCCCACGGACCATCCATCGCCTGCAAAAGCGGATTCCTTGGGGACGGTATCCGTGGTCATAATGGCTGTGGCGGCATCATTGCCGTGCTGTGGAGTCGTACCCACGTGGTGCACGACGTCAGCGATGCCCGCAAGCGCATTCTCCATGGGCAACGGCTCGCCGATAAGCCCGGTAGAACAGATGGCAATATCCTGCACGGCGATATCCGTGCGATGAGATACGGCGTCCACCATTGCGCGCGCATCGGCATCGCCTTGCGCGCCATTGCACGCATTGGCATTGCCGGAGTTGATGACTACGGCGCGCAACTGGCCATCCGCTACCGCCTCGCGGGAGACCTTTACTGGGGAAGCCACCACGCGGTTGCGCGTAAACACCGCCGCCGCATCCGAGCGCGGGCCCTCATTGACGATCAAAGCTAAATCCGATTTTCCGGAAGGCTTGATTCCGGCCTTTACCGCGCCGGCACTGAATCCGGCGGGTCCTGTGATTCCTGGTGTAGTCATCATTTCCTCCTCTGTATTGTGCGCAGCCCTAAGGGGCGACTGCGGCTTGGGGCAATCCCAAAGTTTCTGTCCATCCCAGCGCAAGGTTCATACATTGCACGGCGGCACCGGCGGTACCCTTGCATAAATTGTCTAGCGCCGCGGTAATGATGAGGCGGTGGGAATTTTCATCGACGTGGGCTTGGATATGCACCATGTTCGTGCCCACCACGTTCTGGGTTTCCGGTTGTTGGCCTTCTGGCAGCACGAGGCAGAAGGGCTCTTCGGCATAGAATTCCTCAAATGCGGTGCGCACCTGCTGCTTGCCGATGCCCCCTTTCAGCTCCGCCGTAATCGTCGCCAGAATCCCACGGGGCATGGGCGCAAGCACCGGGGTGAAACTCACAGACACCTCATCGTGGGAAAATGGTTGCAGGTTTTGCACGATTTCTGGGGTATGCCGGTGAGTGCCGCCCGGTTTATACGCCTTCACGTTTCCCATGGTCTCCGCGCCCAATTGCGCGACCGACGCCTTCTTTCCCGCTCCGGAGACGCCGGTAATGGCAATCACGGACAGGGTTGGCTCCACCAGCTCGCGCGCAATGGCGGGCAGTGCCCCCAAGGTAATGGCCGTGGGGAAACATCCCGGCACGGCTACCCGATTTGTACCTCTAAGGTTTGACCTGTTTTCCGGGATTTCCGGGATGCCATACGGCCACTGCCCCGCATAGTTCCCGCCGTAATAGGCTTTCCAGTCGCTCTCCTCGCGGAGCCGAAAGTCGGCGGCGCAATCGATGATCGTGACCTCATCGCCCAATTGCTCCGCGAGCCGCGCCGAGTGTCCATGCGGCAAGCCCAAGAATACGACGTCATGTCCTGCAAGTTCCTCGGGTGTCGTTTCGGCGATAACGCGCTCTGCCAGTTGCGGCAGGTGCGGCATAATTTCTGCGACGCGCTGGCCCACCTGGGAATTTCCCGTCAAGGAACCAATGCGCAGGTCACCGGAGTGATAGGCAGGGTGGGATAGCAGCAAGCGCAGTATCTCTCCGCCAGCGTATCCTGTGGCCCCTGCCACTGCTACTGAAATCGTCATACCCGAAACTATAGCAAGAAATACGCTCCACTGTATGTTATTCAGTGAATTGGATTACTTTTCGCAGCTCACAAGGCGTGAAAATAATAAACATCTGCATGAAATAGCATAACGGCGAAGAGCCAAGACCCGAGTGGCTTATGTGCCACCAAAGTCTGGTTCTTCGCCGTTTAATGCAAAGGGCTGGACTACTGGGTCTGCCCTATGCTCGCATTTCTGCGCCGAAGCGCTGCTTGGCCAATTCGGCGGCTGTAGTGCGGTGCTCGTTGACCTCCTCATCGGTCAAGGTACGGTCTGCAGCGCGGAATTGCAGCTGGAAAGCTAAGGATTTTTTGCCCTCGCCCAATTGCTCACCGCGGAAAATATCGAAGAGGTCGACCGACTCGATGAGGTCGCCTGCTCCCTCTTCTACCGTGGCGCGCACCTTTTCCGCTGGGATATCTTCATCTACCACCAGCGCGATATCTTGGTGCAAAGCTGGGAATGCAGACAGCACCGGCGCTGGGAAGCGCTCCGTCAACGGCAGCGCCGTGATATTAAGCTCCATCGCACACGTGCGCGGCGGCAAGTTGAGCGCCTCAAGAATCTGGGGGTGCAATTCGCCGGCGTAGCCCACGATGTCATCTGTTCCTGGCACCTTGATGGCGGCGCACCGGCCTGGGTGCCACGGCAGGTGTTGCGCGGCTTCGACCTCGATATCAAGGCCCGCGGCGCGGGCAACCAGACGTGCGGATTCGATGGCATCCGCATAAGTGTAATCGCGGCCTTCGCCCCACGGGCCCTCGTGTTCCATCTTGCCCGTAGCGACGGTTGCCACGTGCAAGGGCTGATCCGGGAGGGTGCGCAGGAGTTCTTCCACAACTTCATCGCCAGGACGCTGGGCAACGGAAGGCATCGGTGACGATTCTGCGCGCTTGAATGCCACCTGCTGCAGGCCATACAGCGCCAGATCCTTGCGGCCGCGAGCTACGTTGCGGCCCAAAGCCTCAAGCGTTGCGGGAAGCAAGGTCGTGGCCAAGATGGCTTTGTCAGACTCCAACGGGTTCTGCACTGCCACGGTAGTGCGGCGGGCATCGTCAGCGGCAAGGCCCCACACATCAAAGGTGTCGTTTGCGATAAACGGCGTGGGCAATACCTCTGCGTAGCCGGCATAGGCCAAACCGTGGCCGATGGCGCGGCGGCGCTTTTGCGCTGGGGTCAAACCACGACCGCCTGCTGGCGTAGGCAGAACGGTGGGGATATCTTCTAGGCCTTCAAGGCGCAAGACCTCCTCGATGAGGTCAACGTCCATAGAAATATCGGTACGCCAGGTCGCGGGTGTGACCTTTAGTACCGAATCCGATTCTGCTTCGACGGAGCAGCCGACCTCTTCCAGGCGGGAGATAACGGTCTCGCGGGAGTACTCCACACCTGCGTATTCGCTCGGCTTTTCCGCACGCAAACGAATGGCCTCTGGCTGAGTTACCTCACCGACGAGGGCGCGGCCCTTTTCAATCGTTCCGCCCGCGATGGAGTGCAACAATGCACACGCAATGTCGAGGGCCACCTCGACGATGGCCGGATCGACGCCGCGCTCAAACCGGCGCGATGCCTCAGAAGAAAGCTTGTGCCGGCGAGAAGTGCGGGCCACGGTAATGGGATCCCAGATTGCGGACTCAAAGTAGACATCGGTGGTCTGGTCAGAAATCTCTGAGCTCGTGCCGCCCATGACACCGGCCAATGATTGGATGCCGTTGTCATCACAGATCACCACGTCCTCACCAGCGAG
This sequence comes from Corynebacterium sp. KPL1814, assembly GCF_000478175.1. GTDB lineage: Bacteria > Actinomycetota > Actinomycetes > Mycobacteriales > Mycobacteriaceae > Corynebacterium. Next base: position 457,634 of record NZ_KI515775.1, on the reverse strand, counting down.
TTCGCGAGTGACGTGATCGAGAGTCTCAAACTTCTCGCCTTCGTGTGCATTGCGCACCGTAAGGTCGCCTGCGATTTCATTGGCATCGAAGGCATGCATCGGGGCGCCCAAGAGCAACATGACGTAGTTGGTCACATCCGTTGCCACATTGACGCTGCGCTGACCGCACAGCATGAGTTCGCGTTCCATCCAAAATGGGGTGCGTGCCTGCGGATCGATGCCGGTTACCTTGCGCACGCCAAATCGCTGCGCCTTGGTTTCCTCGCGCAGATCGATGTTGAGAAGCGATCCTTCGGCCTCTGGCACAGCAGAGGTATCGATTCCGGCGACCGCTGGGGCATCGGCGACGTCCTTAAACTCCAGATCAAAAGCGGCAGCGATTTCGCGGCTTAAGCCACGCGCAGATAGTGCGTAACCGCGGTCTGGGGTGATATTGACGTCAAAATCGGTATCGGACAGGCCGATGACTGGACGGGCATCTTCGCCCACCATGTCCGCAACTTCCTCTCCCAGCACGATGATGCCGTTTGCCTGCGCGCCAAGGCCCAGCTCAGCAGCGGAGCACATCATGCCATTGGAGATGTGATCATAGGTTTCGCGCGCTGCGATTTTGAAGCCGCCGGGCAGCTCTGCGCCGGGCAGGGAGACTACGACGTAGTCATGCAAACGGAAGTTACGCGCGCCGCAGATAATGCCCTGCAATTCACCGGTACCATTGGCCTGACCGACGTTGACCTGGCAATACCGAATGGGCTTTTTGAATTGCGTAAGTTCTTCGATTTCTACGACCTGGCCAATGACCAGTGGTCCAGTAGTCTCAGGGATAGGCTCATATCCCTCGGTTTCAAAACCTACACGGACAAAACCAGAATCCATATCGGCAGCGGACACGCTCCAATTCGGATTGGAAGCGCCAAGGATACGGGTAACCCAGTCTTGGGAAATAAGCATGATGTATCTATCCTTTCTGGGTTTTAAGCCTGTACGCCAAAGGGCAAGGTGAAGCGGACATCGCCTTCGACCATGTCGCGCATATCGGTTAGTCCATTGCGGAATTGCAGGGTGCGCTCAAGGCCCATGCCGAACGCGAAACCCGTATATTCTTCCGGATCAACGCCTACCGCGCGCAGCACATTGGGGTTTACCATTCCGCAACCGCCCCATTCAATCCAGCCGGCGCCGCCCTTTTTATTGGGGAACCACACATCTACCTCAGCAGAAGGTTCCGTGAACGGGAAGTAATTAACGCGCATGCGCGTCGTGGTTTCGGGGCCGAAGAGCACCTTGGCCAGGTGCTCAAGCGTTCCGCGCAGATGAGCCATGGTCAGACCCCTATCCACGGCGAGCCCCTCCACCTGGTGGAAGACCGGGGTGTGAGTAGCGTCCAGCTCGTCCGTACGGAAAACGCGCCCCGGACAGGCGATGTACAGGGGCACATCGCGCTCGAGCATCGTGCGCACCTGCACCGGCGAGGTGTGCGTGCGGAGAACTTGCTTGGAGCCTTCCTTGCCCACGTGGAACGTATCCTGCAGGGTGCGCGCTGGGTGATCCGGCTTGAAGTTCAGGGCATCGAAGTTAAAGTACTCTGCCTCGATCTCTGGGCCGTCGGCGATTTCCCACCCCATGCCAACGAAAATATCGGCAATGCGCTCCGATAAGGAGGTAATGGGGTGCAGCGCACCCGTTTGCGCCCGAGTCGTAGGAATGGTCACGTCAACGGTTTCGGCCTTCAGCTGGGCCTCGCGAGCCTGCTGCTCCAATTCGTCCTTGACCTGCGAAAAACGTTTTTCCATCTTGCCGCGGGCCATATTGACGGCCTTGCCGGCGGATTTGCGTTGTTCCTTGGGGATTTGGCCGAGGGATTGGCGGGCTTGCGGGATATACCCGTTTTCGCCTAAGTGCTCGCGGCGGGCAGCGGTGAGATCCTCTAGCGTCTCTGCTGCTTCGAAGGCTGCGATAGCCTTATCGGCCGCGGCCCCGAGGGCCTGTTCGGTCAATTCGATCTGCGGTGTATCGGACACGTACTTCGTACCTTCTTCTCGCGCGAAAACTAACGCGTGCAATCATACTCTGTCACTAGGACACGGACGGTCCCAGGGACCCCTTTTTCATTCGCTACAGCGGATAAACGCGATTGCGGCCTAACTCTGTTCCTGTGCCTTGGCGGATTCGTACAAACAAATACTGGCCGCGGTGGCAAGGTTGAGTGACTCCGCGCGCCCCCGCAGCGGGATGCGCACCCGCATATCGGCCTCTTCAAGCAGCTCGCCCAGCCCGTGGGCTTCATTTCCGAAGAGCCAGGCGGTGGGTTGGGTGAGGTCGGCATCGGCAAGCTCTACTTCCCCATCTGCGGCCGTCGCGACGATTTGCATGCCAGACTTGCGCAATTGGCCGAGAACGTCCTTGATATTGGGATCGCGCGCAACCGGGACGTGGAATAAGGAGCCGGCCGAAGCGCGGGCAACCTTGCTGCCTAAGGGGTCAACGGTCTCGCCAGCGAAGATCACGCCATCAGCGCCCATCGCATCCGAAGTCCTAATCAACGTCCCCGCGTTCCCGGGCTCCGAGGTAAGCACCGGCACCGAAATCAAATTCGGCTTTCCATTAAGAATCTTTCCTGCGGACCACAAGACCGAAGAACTACACAGGGCAAAAATTCCCGTCGTAGTCGCAGTATCGGCCAGATGCTTTGCGGCCTTATCTGTAATGGGGTGGACGTAGACATCCATATAGCCGCAGGCCGTGACGATGTCCGCAAAGCGCTCCGCGGCCTTTTCCGTCACAAATACATCCGTGGCCGCACCCGTAGACACCGCTGCGTCCACGGCATTTTCGCCCTCGATAATGAACTGTTTGGCTTTCTTGCGGTTAGCAGCGCGGTGCAATTTCACCGCGTTAACAATGCGCGGAGTGCGTTCGGTAAAGGCGGACTCAAAGTCTAAATTCATAGGCTCTACCCTACCTTGGCCCCAATACTTCTCGTTTCGCACCTTAGGCATGACAAAACCCTGCCGGAAATCCGGCAGGGCCTTGGCGCAATCGCTTATTTCTGAAGGGGAACTCCGCGCGCATCCTTGTCATAATCACCCATGCCAAGAAGAATCATGAAGAACTCAACGAGTACCCAGATTCCCAGCACGGCCCAGAAGAGGATGCCCAACAGGAACCAGAAGGTAAACCAGCCGATGATATTGAGCGATAACTGCACAATGGCATAGGTGGTGCGGCCGGTGTAGAAGTTATGCGCACCGACGCTGCCCAAGAAGAAGCACAGGAGCAAGGTAGCAACCCAAGACTTCTGGTTGCCTGCAGCTACATATTGTTGCTGTGGATAGCCCTGCGGCGCATAACCACCGGATTGGAAATCCTGGGAGTAATAAGGCTGATTCTGGCCAGGAAATTGGTTGGAACCAGAGTTTCCTTCTGGTTGCTCACGGTTATACGGGCTCATCATAGCTTGGCAGTCTCCTTGCAAATACTGGCTTTATAGACTCATCAATCTAGCACACAGCGTGCACGATTTTGACGAGCATTAGGCGTTGAGATAGCACGAAACCCACCCCACGCCGGGGATTAGCCGGTGATGGAGTGGGCAAGCAGCTATGTAGCTGAAAAGCTTACGCAGCCTTCGGTGCGTTGACGTCCTCAGGCAGGGCAGCCTTGGCGGTCTCGCACAGTGCGGAGAAAGCCTCGAAGTCGTTGACGGCAAGCTCGGCGAGGATCTTGCGGTCTACCTCGATCTCGGCCAAGCGCAGGCCGTGGATGAGGCGGTTGTAAGTGATGTCGTTCATGCGGGCAGCAGCGTTGATGCGCTGGATCCACAGCTTGCGGAACTCGGACTTACGCGCGCGACGGTCGCGGTAAGCGTAAGTCATAGAGTGCAGCCACTGCTCCTTAGCCTTACGGTACAGGCGGGAACGCTGACCACGGTAGCCCTTGGCGGACTTCAGGATCGCGCGACGCTTCTTCTTTGCGTTAACTGAGCGCTTTACTCGTGCCACAGTAATACTTCCTTAAATTCTGGTTGAGATGGTGGATGTGGGTTGATTGGGCGCTATTAAGCGCGACCGAGCAGACGCTTGACGCGCTTGGTGTCTGCCTGGGAGACGGACTCGGTGCCCTTGAGGCGACGGGTGCGCTTGGAGGGCTTGCCCTCCAGCAAGTGGCGGCGGTTTGCCTGCTCGCGGCGCAGCTTGCCGGAACCGGTCACCTTGATGCGCTTTGCGGTGCCCTTGTGGGTCTTCTGCTTCATGAGTATAAGTCCTTAAATCCTACGTGGAATATGGTTTACTTTTTGCCCTTACGAACCGGACCCAAAACCATGGTCATATTGCGACCATCCTGCTTGGGACGGGACTCAACTACGCCAACCTCAGCGACGTCATCGGCCAACCGCTCCAAAAGCCGGAAACCCAGCTCCGGACGCGATTGCTCGCGGCCGCGGAACATGATGGTCACCTTGACCTTGGATCCCTTTTCCAGGAAGCGAACTACGTTACTCTTCTTGGTCTCATAATCGTGATCGTCGATCTTCGGACGGAACTTCTGTTCCTTCACCACGGTCTGCTGCTGGTTCTTACGAGATTCGCGAGCCTTTTGGGCCTGCTCATACTTGAACTTGCCGTAGTCCATGATTTTGGCAACTGGGGGCTTAGCCTTTGGAGCAACCTCGACCAAATCCAGGTCAGCTTCATAGGCAAGCTTGCGGGCATCATCAGTGCGGACGATACCCACCTGTTCACCACCGGGTCCGACAAGACGGACCTCGGGTACTCGGATACGCTCATTAATGCGAGCTTCAGCGCTGATTGTGGTTCTCCTCGATTAGGGGTTTTGGGTAATGAGTTCACCTACCGTGGACCACAAACGAATCTAACCCGGTCTGCCAATGGCAGCCGGGAGATCTCACAGAGCCAGACACTAATGTCTGGTTACCTTTACCGTTATCCAACGAGCTTTAAGTTCGCGGCATCGGGTGGGAGAATCTCCGCTTGTGACCCAGGTTCCTGCAAAAGGTACCTTGGGCGGTAGTAGGTATGAGACTAGCAGCCGCTGCCACTCAAGGCAAACCGCGGTGAACTAAGCATCCTCGCAGGTGGAATCGGGCTCTAGATTTTTATCTTCAATGGATTTGTCGATGACCTTGAGGACGTCATCGGCAAGATCATCAATCGCGGCGGAGCCACTTTCATAATCCTCGCCTTCGACGACGACGCTTAGTGCTACTCCTACCCTTTTGCCGTCCTTTTCATGGACACCGAATTGGCGGAAAGTGTAATCATCGCTATTTTCATCAAGCCCCCAGCCGCTTTTGGCCCGGGTGCTTGCATGTTTCGATAGGCCGACGCTTTGCCATTCTACGATGTCATTTAATACCTCATGGACGTATTCGGCTTCTTTGATACAGGGCAATTGCGCGCCAAAATTTGCTTGCTCCTGCAATGGCCAGGTGGAGTAACCAAAAGCGTCAGCCTCAATGGAGGCCTTCGAACCGTGCTCGCGCAAGAGCTTTTCCACCGCCTCCGAAGCCTCGCCTTCTTCCCACTGCACCTGGGACCACAATGCGTACGCGGCATCATTATCGGATTCCTTGATCGCTAGATCTACCAAGGACGGATCGGCGCCGTCTTGCAGCGCGGTAATGGCGATGGGCACTTTGATCGTGGACCAAGCTGGCCCTTCACCTTTGTCTCCCGCAGAGATTTTTTCTTCGCCGGCGGAAATGGCCACGCCGACCTTGGCGTCATAGTGCCTGGATACCGTATCAACAGCGCGGTCTAGATCTTTGGTGAGTGTTGCATCGGCTTTATCGCTCGCGCTTGCCGATGCCCCTTCCCCCGCCGTATCCGGCGCCTGCTCGGGAGACGAACACGCCGCCACGGCAGCAAGCGACACCGTGGCCAGTATCGCCCCCACTTTCCGCCGTAGATTCATTCCTCACAGACTAGCCCATATTTTAAAAAGAGGGCAATTTTTCGCAGAAACTATTCCTCTAGTGATTAGGTCAGCATTTCCTTGAGGTAGCCGCCGGTATAGGACCCTTCCACTTGTGCAACCTTTTCCGGAGTTCCCTGCGCGACCACGGTGCCGCCACCAGCACCGCCTTCTGGACCCATGTCCACAATCCAGTCCGCAGCCTTGATAACGTCAAGGTTGTGCTCAATGATGAGCACGGAATTGCCCTTATCTACCAAGCCTTGAATCACCAACATTAACCGGCGAATATCCTCAAAGTGCAGACCGGTCGTCGGCTCATCCAGGATATAGATGGTGCGGCCATTGGTGCGCTTTTGCAGCTCCGAGGCAAGCTTCACGCGCTGGGCCTCACCGCCGGACAATGTGGTGGCGGCTTGGCCGAGGCGCACGTAACCCAAGCCGACATCGACAAGCGTGGCCAAGTAGCGGTGGATGGAGGTAATGGGCTCGAAGAAGTCCGCCGCCTCTGAGATGGGCATGTCCAGCACTTCCGCAATGTTCTTGCCCTTGTAGTGGACCTCCAAGGTCTCGCGGTTATAGCGCGCGCCCTCGCAGACCTCACACGGAACATAGACATCCGGCAAGAAGTTCATCTCGATCTTGATGGTGCCATCGCCCTGGCAAGCCTCGCAGCGTCCACCTTTGACGTTGAAGGAAAAACGTCCGGCCTTGTAGCCGCGCACCTTCGCCTCTTGGGTCTCCGCAAAAAGATTGCGAATCTTATCAAAGACGCCGGTATAGGTAGCCGGGTTAGAACGCGGTGTGCGGCCAATCGGGCTTTGATCCACCTGCACCAACTTATCTAGGTGCTCGATGCCCTCCACGCGCTTGGCGCGCCCAGGAACCTGACGGGCGCGGTTGAGGTTATTAGCCAAGGTCTTGGCCAGGATCTCATTGACCACGGTGGATTTGCCGGATCCGGACACACCGGTAATACACACCAGCACGCCGAGCGGAATCTCGACATTAATCCCCTTGAGGTTATTTTCCCGTGCGCCGACTATCTTGAGGGTACGATCTTTATCGATCTCGCGGCGATGATCCGGAACGGCCAGGACCTTGGAACCGGACAGGTACTGCCCCGTTAAGGACTTCTCTACCTTCTCCACGCCGGCGGGCTCGCCTTGGTAAACCACTTCGCCGCCGTATTCACCGGCGCGCGGGCCCACATCCACCAGCCAATCGGACGAGCGGATGGTGTCTTCATCGTGTTCGACCACGATGAGCGTATTGCCAATATCGCGCAGGCGCTGCAGGGTTGAGATCAGGCGGTGATTATCGCGCTGGTGCAAACCGATAGACGGCTCGTCCAAGACGTAGAGCACTCCAGCCAGCCCGGATCCAATCTGCGTGGCCAGGCGAATACGCTGGGCCTCGCCGCCGGACAGGGTCGAAGCACCGCGGTCCAAGGTGAGGTAGTTAAGCCCAACGTCCAATAAGAAGCGCAGGCGGGCCTGGGTTTCCTTCAGCACCGCTCCCGCGATAATTTCCTCACGGTGCCCCAAGACGAGCGAATCCAAAAACTCTGAGGCATCCTCGATGGACAGGGCGCTTAGCCCCGCGATGGACTGTTCACCATGCGAGGTCGACGCCAAGCGCACGGCGAGGATTTCCGGCTTCAGGCGCGTTCCCTTACACGTGCTACACGGCACCCGGCGGGTGTATTGCAGCAGGCGATCCTTTTGGGACTGCGAATCCGTGGTATCCAATTTGCGGTGCAGGAAGCCTACTGCGCCCTCAAAAGGCGCGGTCCAATTGCGCTGGCGGCCATAGCGGTTCTTATAGCGCACCCGCACCTCGGTTTCGGTGCCGTAAATCAACGCATCGCGCTGCTCCTTCGTCAGCTCGCTGACGGGGGTCTGCGGATCAAAGCCCATGGCCTTGCCCAAACCTTCCACGAGTTTGACAAAGTACCGGGAGTTCGGGCTCGAATGCCACGGCTGCACGGCATCGACAGCTGGGGCATCCGGATCCGGAATCAGCAGATCCACGTCCACTTCGAGCTTAGTGCCCAAGCCATCGCAGACCGGGCAGGCGCCAAAGGGGGCGTTAAAGGAAAACGCGCGCGGCTCGTACTCCTCGATGGTAAGTGCATGGCCATTGGGGCAGGCCGCCTTTTCAGAATAAGTATGCGTGAGTTCCTCTTTATCAACGAACTCGATGGTGACGAGGCCATCGGCAAGCCGCAAAGCCGTTTCCACGGAATCGGTCAGGCGTTGCTTCTGGGAGGCTTTGACCTGCAACCGGTCCACCACCACCTCGATGGTGTGCTTAACCTGCTTCTTCAGCTTTGGCGGATCACTTAACTGGTGGGTCTCTCCATCCACGCGCACGCGGGAGTAGCCCTGTGCCGAAAGGTCTTGGAAGAGGTCAACAAACTCGCCCTTGCGCTTGCGCGCTACCGGGGCAAGCACCTGAAACTTCAGCTTTTCTTCCTGCTCCAGCACGGAATCGACGATCTGCTGCGGCGTCTGACGCTCGATGACGGCATCGCACTTGGGGCAGTGCGGCGTGCCGGCGCGCGAGAAGAGCAAGCGGAGGTAGTCGTAGATCTCCGTAATCGTGCCCACGGTAGAGCGCGGGTTATGGTTCGTGGATTTCTGATCGATGGACACCGCCGGCGATAAGCCACCGATGTATTCCACGTTGGGTTTATCCATCTGGCCCAAAAACATCCGGGCATAAGAGCTCAACGATTCCACGTAGCGGCGTTGGCCCTCCGCAAAGATGGTATCGAAGGCCAGCGAGGACTTACCAGAGCCCGAAAGCCCAGTAAAAACCACCATTTTATCGCGCGGAATATCGATATCCACGCCCTTGAGATTGTGTTCCCGTGCGCCTCGCACAATCAATCGTTCTGCCACTGCGCTCCAGCCTCCACATCATAGATTTTAATCTCCCCTTGAATGTACCCGTAGGCTGGGACGTATGACTAACGAGCTACATCTTCACCAGATCTCCGTTTCGGAGATGGACAATAACTGCTACCTGCTGACTGCCGGCGATCAAGGCTTGCTTGTCGATGCCGCCGATAACGCCCCCGCCATCCTCGACATGGCGCGCGAGGCAGGCGTTGACATCACCGCCGTGCTCACCACGCACCGCCACTGGGATCACGTGCGTGCGCTCGGGGAGGTCCTGCAGGCCACCAACGCAAAACACTACGCCTCCTTTATTGATTCGCCCGCCATTCCAGAAGACGTGGACGTTGAACTGCGCGAGGGCGATTCCATCGAGTTTGCCGGTATGAAATTGCCGATCATCATCCTGCGCGGCCATACCCCCGGCGGCGTGGCACTCGTAGCGACCGTTGACGGTGTCACCAACCTCTTCGTGGGAGATTCCGTTTTCCCCGGTGGATTGGGCCGAACGACCTCTGAGGGCGACTTTGTGCGGCTATATAAGGACGTCAGCAAGCGCATCTTCGAGGAGTTCCCAGATAACGCCATCATCCGCCCGGGGCACGGCAAGCCCACCACCTTGGGGGAAGAACGCCCCAAGTTGGGTGATTGGTGGGAGCGCCGGTGGTGATCTAGGCGGCTATTTCAGCGTACAATGGTCAATCACACGATTGGTCTAAAACAACGAGCTAAGGAGCTTAAAGGACTATGATTCGCAAGTTTGCCCGCCCCATGCTGGCATCGGTATTTGTATGGGAAGGTGTAGACGACCTGCGCAATGCCTCGGAGCACACCAAGGAAACCGAAGGCTTCCTCAAGAGCCTGCGCAAGTTCGTCCCCTCTGGTTACAAAAACCTGATTCCCAATGATCCGGAACTAGCTACCCGCGCCCTCGGCGGCGCAAAGATCGGTGCAGGTACCACCTTGGCTCTGGGCAAGGCACCCCGCACCTCCGCAGCCGTGCTGGCTGCCGCTACCCTGCCTAACTTGGTGGGCAAGAATAACTTCTGGGCCGCAGATAACAAGAAGGACAAGGAAGACCGTCGCAACGGCTTCATTACCAACACCGCCCTGCTCGGCGCGCTCTTTATCACCACCCAGGACACCGAGGGCAAGCCTTCCCTGCGCTGGCGCGCACAGAAGGCCGGTGAGCGCACCAATAAGAAGATTCAGCAGGCGCTGCCTACCAAGTCTGAGTCCCAGGAAAAGCGCGAGGAGCTTTCCGCTCGCGCCAACGAGCTGTCCAACAAGGCCGGCGACTGGTTCAATGAGACCTCCCAGAAGGCTCAGGCCTATGTGGATGACAACAAGGATGACTGGCAGTCCACCGGTCGCGGCCTCCTGGATACCGCAAAGTCCTATGTTGATGACGCCAAGGACTACGTCGATGACAACAAGGACGACTGGCAGGATTCCGGTCGCGGCTTCTTGGACAACGCGAAGTCCTTCATCGAGGACTCCGTGGATAGCGCCAAGTCCTACGTCGGCGACAACAAGCAGGACTGGCTGAAGTCCGCTGAGTCCAACGCTAAGACCGCCCGCAAGGGTGCCGTCAAGGCCGCGAACAAGGCACAAAAGCGTGCCGATGACGCCGCATCGAAGCTCGACAAGGCAGACTCCAAGCGCGCTGCTAAGAAGGCTTCTAAGCACGCAGATAAGCTGCAAAAGAAGGCTAATAAGAAGATCGAAGCCGCTATCAAGAAGATTGAAAAGCGCGCTAAGTAATTCGCCTTAACCCTCGCACACGGCCCAGCCTTTACGCTGGGCCGTTGTTCTTTGTCACGGCAAGGTCTAAACTCGAACCTCCCCTACACGGCACGCGTGTGCGTGCTTACCCCATATTTTCGTGTTTCATTCTGAGGAGTCTTGTGAACTCTGCACCGAAGAATTCTCCAGCCACTCATTCTCCTGCTGATGCATCTTCATCCCGCCGCGCGGATAACGCTGGAATTTCAGCCATCGAAGCCGAGCAGAACTATGTCGATGGCCTCTTTGACCGCCTCGATGACGAGGTAGCCGCGGCAAACGCGCGCCTGAATGAGGTCCAAGCCGAGGTTGATCCGGCGACCCCCGATGCCGATGCCTTAGTGCGCCGCGAAACGGAATACCACGGCCTCCAGGCCAAGTTGGACCGCCTCAACGTCGCACAGATGGGGCTCGTCTTTGGCCGCATCGATATCGATGCCCCCGGCGATAACCCGACGGAAGAAGGACTCGATCGCCGCTATATCGGCCGCATGGGTTTGGATGCGCGCGAAGAAAACTACCGCACCCTGCTGCTGGATTGGCGCACGCCCATGGCTCGCCCCTTTTACCTCGCCACTACCGCACAACCTGAAGGCGTACACACTCGCCGCCAGATCCGCATGACCGGGCGCACGGTCACTGATGTCAATGACGAGGCCTTAGATGGCCCAGGTGTGCGCGAGGAAGAAGCAGGCGTGGCAAGCGAATCCGCCCTGTATTTTGCCATGCAACGCGCCCGCACGGGACACATGACGTCCATCGTGGAAACCATCCAGCGCGAGCAGGACGAAATCATCCGGGATAATACCCGCGGCGTCATGGTCGTAGAAGGCGGTCCCGGCACCGGTAAAACTGCCGTCGCGCTACACCGCGTTGCCTACCTGCTCTACACCCACCGCGAGCAGCTATCTTCCACCGGTGTGCTCATCGTTGGACCCAATACCAACTTTTTGGACTATATTTCCCGCGTGCTACCAGAGCTCGGTGAAACCGGTGTCGTGCTCTCCACCATCGGTGGGCTATTCCCCGGCATCACTCCCACTCATACCGAGGGGCTTGTGGGCCGCGAAATTAAGGGCAGCGAGGCCATGGCGGAAATCCTGAGCGCCGCCGTCAAGGATTATCAGCAGGTGCCAAATGAGCCCCAGGACATCACCGTGGATGGCCTGACCCTAACCATCACGCCCTCCATGGTGAAAAAAGCGCGGACCCGCGCTCGCCGCTCCCGCAAGCCGCATAACCAGGCGCGCGAGGCGTTCATCGAACACTTCGTAGAGGATCTGGCCCAGGGGATGGCCAACAAGGTGGGCACGGATCCGCTGGGCGGGGAGAACCTCTTAAGCCGCGCGGATGTGGACCAATTCCACGACGATCTTGCCGTTGATGAGTCCGTGGTGGGCTGCATCGATGATTTTTGGCCCGAGCTTGATCCCTCTGAGGTACTCGCCGCGCTATTGTCCTCCCGCGAACTCATTGCCTCCGCTGCCCGCGGCTACGATGAGGAGACCCAAGCCGCCTTGTACCGCGCTGATGGCTACGCCTGGACTGATTCCGATGCCGCCCTTTTGGATGAGTTGGCCGTCCTCATAGGCCTGCCCAATCCTGAAGAGAAGAAGGCGGCCAAGGACGCCGAGTGGCGCGAGCAGATCGCGGATGCAGAAGATGCGTTGGATATCCTGTCCTCCTCTGAATCCACTGATAACGACGATGACATGTTCGAGGCGGAAATCCTCTCGGCGCACGACGTGATCGACGCAGAAACTCTGGCGCAGCGCCAGGAGGTGCGGGATACGCGCACCACCGCGCAGCGCGCCCGGGAGGATCACACGTGGGCCTTTGGCCACATCATCGTGGACGAGGCGCAGGAACTTACCCCGATGGAATGGCGGATGCTCTTCCGCCGCTGCCCCTCGCGGTGGATGACGCTGGTGGGCGATACCTCGCAGACGGGGTCCCCGGCCGGCGTGGATGACTGGGGCGAGGCCTTGGAGCCGTTCATCGCCCAGCGCTTCCGCCACCACCTCCTTACCGTCAACTACCGCACACCTGAGCCCATTACCGAGCTTGCCAATGGCCTGTTGGCCGCCATTGATCCTGACGCCACCCCTGCCATTGCCATTCGCGATGGCGCGCCGGTGCGCCGGCTTGCCGATGCCGACTTCACCCCCGGCGTCACCACCGAGGACGATGGGCGCCTGACTGCGGTCATTGACGCCACGAACGCCGAATCCGTCAAGGGCCTCGAGTTTGACCACGTGATCGTGCTTAACCCGCGCGAGATTGTTGACGCCTCCCCGCAGGGGCTGCAGAATCTATACGTCTGCATCACACGGGCCACGCAGACGCTGACCCTGGTAGGAGATACCGGGGATGTGATTTAACCCCCGCTAGGATCACAAAACCACCGCCGCGACCCCAGAAAAGGACTCGCTGCGGTGGGTAAGGCGAATGCCGGTAAGGCGAAAGCCTAGGTTAATTGACGGTGTGCACGATCATGACGTCACAGTCGGACTGGCGCGCCACATCTGCCGGCACCGAGCCAAGCAAACGACCGGTCAGGGAATTTATGCCGCGGTTACCAACGATGAGCAGGTCTGCATCATTGTCGTTGACAATGGACATGAGGGCTTGTACCGGCGTGCCAGGGCGGACTGCGGTTTCCACCTTGGAAACCCCGTGCTTTTCCGCTTCTTCCCTGCCCGCCTGCAGGTTAGCTTCAGCCTTCTCATCACCGAGAATAGTGACGGAATCCTGGCGCAAGGTCTTCGAGGCCTGCTCTTGATTCTCGTAGTAAGCACAACCGACGATCAGCGTGGCATCGAATGCAGCGGCAATCTTGGCTGCTCGCTCCACGGCGAGGAGGGAGGACTTGGAACCGTCAGTACCGACAACAATCGTGCTGTAGTCGCTCATGATGACCTTTCTTTGTGGGTGTGTACCCTATCTATTCTAGTGTGCCAACTTGGCGTTACTGCAAGTGTAACAATGAAAAATGATTAACGTTTTTCACTCGTGTTGACCACCACGACATCCACCTTGGATTTATGGGTAAGTTCCGTAGGCACTGAACCGAAAACGCGTCCGCGCACGGAATTAACGCCGCGATTGCCCACGACCAAGAGCTCCACGTCGTATTTCTCCGTAACCTCAATTAAGGCGTTGACAGGGTCACCGGGGGTGGTGACCACCTCAATATTTTCCGCGCCTTCGGACTCGGCAATCCGCTGTGCATTCGTGAGGTAAGTATTGGCCATTTCCTCGCTGACCACCGGTAGCCGGGATCCTTCCCCGCTGGGGGCACCAAGCATGGAGCCTGAGTGATTATAGGCCGCGGAGACGATGATGAGCTTGGCGTCATATGCCCGTGCCATTGATGCCGCCGAGCGCACTGCACGCAGGGAAGTTTCGGAGCCATCGGTACCGACGGCGATGGTGTGATACGTAAGCATGATTCTCCTTGCTGGTGAATTACTAGGTCGGCACATTGAACCGGCTTATTAAGTCGCCCCCAGTATAGTCAGGACGCTGAATCAATAAGCCCAAGGTTGCAGGAGTGCGCACTTTTAGGGGGAGAGCATTATTGGAGACTAACGCGTGCTGCTAGATTCCAGCTTCTTTCAGGCCGCGCAATTCCTTCTTCAAATCCGCAATCTCATCGCGCAGCCGGCCGGCCAGCTCGAATTTCAGCTCGCGCGCGGCCGCGCCCATCTGTGCCTGCAGGTCATTAATGAGAGCCTCAACCTCATCGGTAGCCATGCTGGAGACATCGCGCTTTTCCACCACCGCCGAGGGATCCGACTCGGCTGCCTCTTCCCCATTGTTTTCGTAGACCTGATCCAAAATATCGGCGATCTTCTTGCGCAAAGGCTGCGGATCCACGCCGTGTTCCTTGTTATAGGCAATCTGCTTCTCGCGGCGGCGCTCCGTTTCATCGATGGCTTCCTGCATCGAGTCGGTGATTTTATCCGCATACATGATGACCTCGCCCGATACGTTACGCGCAGCACGGCCAATGGTCTGGATGAGCGACGTCGTCGAACGCAAGAAGCCTTCCTTATCCGCATCGAGGATGGCCACGAGCGAGACCTCGGGCAAGTCCAAGCCCTCACGCAAAAGGTTAATGCCCACGAGCACGTCGAATTCACCCTGGCGCAATTGACGCAAGAGCTCCACGCGCTGCAGCGTATCGATATCCGAGTGCAGGTAGCGGACCTTAATCCCCTGCTCCAAGAGGTAATCCGTCAGGTCTTCTGCCATGCGCTTGGTCAAGGTGGTGACCAACACGCGCTCCTGAGATGCAATGCGACCACGGACTTCATCAATGAGGTCATCGATCTGGCCCTTGGTGGGCTTCACCGTTACCTTAGGATCAACCAGGCCAGTCGGGCGAATGACCTGCTCGACAAACTCGCCGCCGGAGGAGGTCATTTCGAAATCGCCTGGAGTAGCAGACATGTAGACCGTCTGGCCGACGCGCTCCTCAAACTCGTCGAAGGTCAGTGGCCGGTTGTCCACCGCAGAAGGCAGGCGGAAGCCGAATTCCACCAGGTTTCGCTTGCGCGACATATCGCCTTCGTACATGCCGCCAATCTGCGGCACGGTCACGTGGGACTCATCGATGATGGTAAGAAAGTCCTCCGGGAAATAGTCCAAGAGCGTAGCTGGTGCGGACCCTGCCGGGCGGCCATCCACGTGGCGGGAGTAGTTCTCAATGCCGGAACAGAACCCCACCTGCTCGATCATCTCTAGGTCATATTCCGTGCGCATGCGCAGCCGTTGCGCTTCCAGGAGCTTGCCGCGGTTTTCTAGATCTTCTAGGCGCTCAGCCAATTCTTCCTTGATATCGGCCACGGCTTTTTCCATGCGCTCTGGGCCGGCCACATAGTGCGTGGCGGGGAAAATGCGCACTTCTTCGACCTGCTCGATAACATCACCTGTCACCGGATGGATATAGTACAGCGAGTCAATATCATCACCGAAGAACTCGATGCGCACCGCGCGCTCCTCATATGCCGGGATGATATCGACCGTATCGCCCTTCACGCGGAAGGTACCGCGGGTAAAGCCCACGTCATTGCGCTCGTACTGGATATCTACCAACAGTCTCAGGAAACGATCCCTATCGAGTTCCTCGTCAACGGCGATAATGACCGAGCGATCCAAATAGGATTGCGGGGTACCCAGGCCGTAGATGCACGAGACCGAAGAGACCACCACGACATCGCGCCGCGAGAGCAATCCAGAGGTGGCCGAGTGGCGCAGGCGCTCGACATCCTCATTGATGGAGGAGTCTTTTTCGATATAGGTATCGGTCTGCGCGATATAGGCTTCTGGCTGGTAGTAGTCGTAATAGGAGACGAAGTATTCCACCGCGTTATTGGGCAATAATTGGCGCAGCTCATTGGCTAACTGTGCGGCCAGGGTTTTATTGGGAGCCATCACTAGCGTGGGTCGCTGTTGTTTTTCAATCAGCCACGCGGCCGTCGCGGATTTACCGGTACCCGTTGCACCCATGAGCACAACGTCGCGCTCGTCGCGGTTGAGGCGCTCATCAAGTTCCTTGATGGCCGCAGGCTGGTCACCGGCGGGTTCATATTCAGAAACGACTTGAAACTTGCCGGGGGTGCGTTCTACCTCACCGACGACGCGGTGTTCAGAATTTGGAATAAGGGGGTGTTCAGCAGCAAAAGCCATGCCCGCTATTCTACTGCTTATACGCTCCTGCTAGCCATTTCACGGCAGTGCGGCTTGGGCGGTGTGCAGCCACTGGTCCAGCTCCCCTGTCGGTTCCCACAGTGCGTAGACCGACGAGGAATCAGAACACATGGCTTGGTTGATGCGCCGGCGCAGCCACGCTTTGGATTGCGGAGTGTACAGAGACGCCAAATCTCGTGGCGCTACGCCGTCCGGCAGGCCATCGGCAGGCAGCTTCGTCAGCGCACCTAATGCGATGACCGCCTCGGCTTCATCTGAATCGAGCGCACCCGTGCCGCAGGAGCGCTGAAAGTGCCGGAGATCAAAAGAACCATCCCGCAGGCTATCGAGTATGTCTCGCGCCGCGTGATTATCGAATGGTCCAGTGCCCCAAGTTCCCACGCTTAAATAGTGTAGGGGCCAAAAGTAAACGTTTATAGGAAAATACGTTAACGCTACTTACCAAAAAGGTTAAGGTTAAGAAGACGCCGCTTCGATCTCATCGCAGACCGCAGCCGCGCGCTCTGCCAAGTGTTCCTGCGTGCCGTTATTGTCTATGACATGGCTTGCTGCCGCGAGGCGCTTGTCATCAGAAATTTGGGCGTTAATCCTTTTGCGCGCGTCTGCTTCATCGAGTCCGCGGAACTCCACGAGGCGACGCACTCGCTCTTCTGGATCCACATCAACGACGATGACAAAATCCATATCTCCGTCGAGCCCATTATCCACCAGCAGCGGCATGTCATAGACCGTAAAATCAACGCCCTCTTCGCGCGCGGCGGCAAATTGTCGCTGGGTCTCTTCTTGGATGCGCGGGTGCGTGATCGAATTAAGAAGCTCGGTGTGTTCCTTATCCACGAACGCGCGGCGGGCAAGTTCCTTGCGGTCGAGGCTGCCGTCTTCCTGCAGGATGTCCTCGCCGAATTTCTCCGCAAGCTCGGCCAAGGCCGGTTGGCCAGGCTCGACGATGTCCCGGGCAATGCGGTCTGCGTCCACAACCCGCCAGCCGCGCTGGGCGCACAGCTTCGCTACCGTAGATTTCCCGCTGCCGATTCCCCCGGTTAATCCGATTAGCTTCATAAGATACCAGGGTACGCGAAAAGGAGCCCAGGTCGTAGGTCTGGGCTCCTTGTTGGACAACCTATGAGTTCCTATTAGGACTCGAGTTCTTCTTCCGGCTTTGGATGAACCTGCAAGAGCTCATCACTTGGGGCGACCGCGCCGGTAGCGCCGCTCACGGAACCAAATTTCTTGGCGTTGGTGACAACGACCGGGGTAATCAGGTTGTAGTCCTTGGACTTGATGAAGTCTGCGTCAAAGCTGATGAGCTTATCGCCAGCAGAAACGCGCTGCTTCTTTTCCACGTGGACATCAAATCCCTCGCCGCCCAGTTCCACGGTATCCAGGCCAACGTGGATGAGCAGCTGTACGCCGCTATCCAGGTTAAGCCCGATCGCGTGGCCGGACTTTTGAACGGTGAGCACGGTGCCATCGGCAGGCGCGTAGACGGTATTTCCGGTTGGTTTCACTGCAGCGCCAGGCCCAAGCTTGGCGCCGGCGAAGATGGGATCCGGTACCTCAGACAAGTCCACGGCCTCGCCCTCCAGAGGAGAGTCCAGCTTGATGATTGCCTGTTCTGCTTCCTTGGTGGCGATCCCGGTGGCGGAGACAACCACTGCAGCCTGTGCATTCTCGGAACCGTCCGACTCATCATCGGATCCTCCGATGATGCGGGACTCGGAGCGGCTAGCAACCTCTTCCACAGTCTCGTTATTCTCGCGGGCGATGCGCTCAAGATCGGCTTGCTTTTCCTCTGCGGTGCGGTAGCCAAACAGCAGCGTGAGGGAGAAGGAGGTGAAAAATGCCACGGCGATGCCGATGATGTAGCCCACCTGCGGGGTCATAGCTGGGGTGGTCAAGATGGAGGTGAAGACGAAGGCGTTAGCGCGGACATCGAAAAGCCCCATCACTGCACCACCAATGGCACAACCCGGCAGCAGGCGGTAGTAGGTGCGGCGGAAGCGAAGCAAGATGCCGTAGAGGGACGGCTCCGAAATACCGCCGAGCATGCCGGCCGCGAAGGCACCGACGGAAACCTGGCGCATGGAGTTGTTCTTCTCCTTCATGGAGATGACCATCACGGCGCCGGTGACGCCGAAGCAGGCGAAGTTCCACGCACCCATGGGGCCTTGGATGAAGTCGTAGCCGTAGGTCGTGATGTTCTGAATCATGATCACGTTGAGCGGCCAGTGCAGGCCCATGGGCACCAGGAATGGGTACAGCAGTGGAATGACAATGGCCAGAATGAACGGCGAGAAGTCATTGATCTGGAACAGTACCCAGGAGATGCCGTTGCCCACGCCGATGCCGAATGGGCCGAGCAGGAAGGCCGTTGCCGGAATCATGATGAGCAGCGAGAAGAACGGCACGAAGACCATGTGCACGGCGCTCGGGATGATCTTCTTCAAGCCTTTTTCTACCCAGAACAGGCCGATGGCGGCCAAAATCGGCGGGAATACCTGGGAGCCGTAAGAGTTAATCACCAGCGGCAGGCCGAATACGTTCACGGTATCGCCCTGTTCACCCAGGGACATGAATTCTGGTGTGAGAAGAGCAGCCGGAATGGCGGCCGAGACCCACATATTCGCGCCCAGCTTTTGAGCGGCGGTGGCACCCACCATTACCGGCAAGAAGTAGAAGACCGATTGGAACATCGCATGGGCCAAGCGGAAGCCCTCCGGCTGCTCCTCCATCGGCGCGCGGAAGTCTTGGATACCAACGGTATCCGCCAGCACCAAGAGCGTAATGATGAGGGAGGCGCCAAGCAGCGCCCACAAAACCGGGCGGAAGGTATCAGAGAGGAACTCGAAGCAGTAGTCGATCCAATCGTACTTTCCGCGCACGCCGTCGTAATTCTTTTTCGATGACGAGGATTCCTCATCAGCGGGAGTTACCCCGGGGTCTTTGATGATTTCGCCGTAGTAGTTGGCCACGCCGCCACCCATGACCACTTGGTAGCCATGCGTGCCCTGCGTGACGGAACCGAGTACGGCCGTATCGCTTTCCAGCTTTTCCTGATCTACTTTCCCCACATCAGCGAGTTGAAAACGCAGGCGCGTCGCACAGTGCGTTAGCGACGTGATGTTATCGGCGCCGCCCAAGCTATCGATGATGTGTGTGGAAGTGTCCTTCACAGATGCCACTTCATACTCCTTGCATAAAGACAAAACAATAGTCAGTACTCAACTGGCTATTACGTCACACTTGGATTATAAGTGAGAGGCAACACAAACAAAAGCCCAATTTAGTGGTCTTAAGTGGGGATAGTTGTCTTTTTTGCAGGCGCCTTTGCTTTGCCGCAGGTCAAGAACCCGCAAACGAAAAATAACGGGCAATCGTTTGCATATACTGTCATAAAACTCACAAAGCCGCGTCCTATCTCCCCGAAAGGAGAAGGACGCGGCTAGTGCAGCTGCGTGGAGTTAGGGACTATCTCACCCTAAACCCCAAAGGCGTCTTCGTTGCCGGCGAGCTTGTCGCGCAGTGCGGCGAGCTGCTCGTCAGAAGCCAAGGATCCGCCGGACTCTGCCTGAGTCTCCGATGCCGGAGCTGCATCGGTGGAGTCAGAAGAGTAGTTGGAGGATGCCTCAGCGGACTCTGCAGCCTCTGCGGCGGCAGCGCGGTTGCGCTCGATCTGAGCGGTGTGCAGGTTGAAGCGGCGCTCGGACTCTGCGTAGCGCGCCTCCCAAGCCTGACGCTGCTCGTCGAAGCCTTCCTTCCACTCGTTGGTGTCCGGGTCGAAGCCTTCTGGGAACACGTAGTTGCCCTGCTCGTCGTAGGAGTCAGCCATGCCGTACTTGGACGGATCGAACTCTTCGGAGTAGTCCTCGTCAGCCTGCTTGACGGACAAGGAGATACGACGACGCTCGAGGTCGATGTCGATAACCTTGACCATAACTTCCTGGCCAACGGTGACAACCTGGTCCGGAACCTCGACGTGGCGCTGAGCCAGCTCGGAGATGTGAACCAGGCCCTCGATGCCTTCCTCGACGCGAACGAACGCACCGAACGGAACCAGCTTGGTGACCTTGCCCGGCACGATCTGGCCCACAGCGTGGGTGCGGGCGAAGACGCGCCATGGGTCTTCCTGGGTTGCCTTCAGGGACAGGGAAACGCGCTCGCGGTCCAGATCAACGTCCAGAACCTCAACGGTTACCTCGTCACCAACGGTGACAACCTCAGATGGGTGGTCGATGTGCTTCCAGGACAGCTCGGAGACGTGAACCAGGCCGTCGACGCCGCCAAGATCGACGAAGGCGCCGAAGTTGACGATGGAAGAGACAACGCCCTTGCGGACCTGACCCTTCTGCAGCTGGTGCAGGAACTCGGAACGGACCTCAGACTGGGTCTGCTCCAGGTATGCACGGCGGGACAGAACAACGTTGTTGCGCTGCTTGTCCAGCTCGATGATCTTAGCTTCCAGCTCCTGGCCAATGTAGGGCTCCAGGTCGCGGACGCGACGCATCTCAACGAGGGAAGCAGGCAGGAAGCCGCGCAGGCCGATGTCCAGGATGAGGCCGCCCTTGACGACCTCGATGACGGTACCGGTAACCGGCTCTTCCTTGGCCTGCAGCTCCTCGATGGCGCCCCAAGCGCGCTCGTACTGTGCGCGCTTCTTGGACAGGATCAGGCGGCCTTCCTTGTCCTCCTTGGTCAGGACAAGCGCGTCAACCTCATCGCCGACCTCGACGACCTCGTCGGGGTTGACATCGTGCTTGATGGACAGCTCGCGGGAGGGGATAACGCCTTCGGTCTTGTATCCGATGTCCAGCAGTACCTCGTCGTGGTCAACCTTGACGACGGTACCCCCGACAATGTCACCATCGTTGAAGTACTTGATGGTGGCGTCTACAGCTGCGAGGAAGTCCTCTGCGGTTCCGATATCGTTGATCGCAACCTGAGGGGTAGTAGAAGATGGCATATTGTAAAAATGCTCCGAATAAATGTAGGAAATCGTTCGTGGACAACTGCGTGTCTCTCGAATTAAAAGCCCATCTGCGCTGCACAAATACAGGAGATAGAGGCCACATTCGATCCCGCCGCGTGATTGCCCCAAGCTTTCCTACAATAGCCTGCAACAACCCGTGGCATAGACATGCTTGTAAGAGCCTACATCTGTCCAGCTTATACGGCAAATATTGCACGCCAAACAGAAAGGTAACCCACCCCAGTGACTTCGCCTTCTCACGCCAATCAATCCCACTGGGACGGTGATGCGGCCAACTACCATGCCGAGCACCCCGAGTACCTTTCCTCTTTTTATTGGTGCCCGGAGATGCTGCACGAGGCCGATGCACAGCTGCTTGGCGATGTCTCCTCCGCCGCCGTCCTCGAAATCGGCTGCGGGTCTGCCGCCTGCACCCAGTGGCTGAGCACCCGCGCCCGCTTTGTCACCGGCTGCGATATTTCCCGCGGAATGCTCGCCCACGCAGATCCCGGATTGGCGCTCATCCAAGCCGATGCGCTGGCACTGCCCTACGCCACCGACTCCTTTGACGTGGCATTTTCTGCGTTCGGCGCATTCCCCTTCCTCGCCAATCTCGATGCCGCGCTCGCGGAAGTTGCCCGCGTAGTGCGCCCAGGTGGGCGCTTCGTATTCTCCGTGACGCATCCAATGCGCTGGATCTTCCCCGATGATCCCACCAGCCTCACCGCAGAAATCAGCTACTTCGACCGCGCCTATCTTGAACACGATTCCGCCGGGACGCTCACCTACGCCGAATTTCACCGCACCATCAGTGATTGGTTCCGCGCGCTCCAAGGTCGCGGCCCGTTTCTCATCGAGGACATCATCGAACCGGAATGGCCCGAAGGCTTAGATACCACCTGGGGTCAGTGGTCTAGGCAGCGCGGAGAAATTTTCCCTGGCAGCATGATTTTCATCTGCCGCGCCTACAGCTAACGTGGAGGACATGATCGCCGAAAGACTAGGAATTGCCCTGCGCCGCGCCGTGGCGTGGTGGATCGACGCCTTTCTCGTGGCCGCCATCGTCACCGTGGTGCGGTGGCTGATTAATGCGCTTGCCGGTTCCCCCTTATCCGGCCGCCCCGAAGAGATCTACGAGGCGGTCGCTCTCGCCGTGGTCTTTTATATCTACCGCGTGTGGGTGGAAACGAAGAAGTCTACCTCCCTGGGCAAATGGTCGATGCAGCTCGAAATCATCCCGGCCCGCTCGCCGTTTGTCACCGCGTGCCTGCGCAATTCGTGGCTACTGCTCACGCCCCTGACGCTTACCGGCTGGAATATCGACGGCATTATCGTTGCGATTCTAGGCCTTTCTGTTTTAGCCATCGGCCAAACGCCCTTTGACCTCTTGGCCGGCTGCTTAGTGGAAAAGCGACCTCAGGAGGATTCCACCGCGATGCGCGGCCAGAGGTAGTACACCACGGCAGCAATAGTAATGAGCGCAAATACCCACGAATACGGGAAGGCCACGGCAATGACAGTTACAGCGATCATTACACCGGCCGCCTGCCCCCGGTAGCGCCACGGGTTCTCGCCTTCCCTGGCGGCGTTACCAGCAGAAAGGAAAAACCCAAAAACCATGACCGCATAGTAAATGAAGTAAAATGTATCGCTGCTTACCGCTTCTTTTAAGCCGCTCTCAGCAATCTGTCCCGCCGGGTATGGGACCATGGCTGCCCATATAGACTCAAAAAAGCGCAAGACGAAGGGGCGAGACTTCCACCTAATACGTTTTCCGAGAAACTCCATGAAATTACTTTAAAATACTCTTCTTCCTCACGCACTTCTCAGCACTCCTTCCACTGGCGTTCCACGCGGCCTGCTGCGTAAGCGGGAATCCCCCAGTCCTCAATCCCCTGTTTATTCCACATGCCGCGCACTTGGCCGTCAATAACGATGGCGCGGCGGAAAATGCCCTGGTTCCCGGGAACGAGCGCGTGGTGCATATCCGCTGACATGGCAAAAAGTCGATCTTGGTAGCCCAAAATGTATTCATCAAAGGCGCCCAATAGCAGCACCGATTTCTTCTTTTTCACCTCTGGTAGCTCTAGGACCTCTGCAGAGACCAGCTCCTCGCCTTCCCTGCCTATTCGGATGAGGTCATCCGGCAAATTCTCGGCTGCGGGACGAATGAGCTTTTGGGGCAGCTTGGACCACCAGGCAAAGTCCTGCACAGTCGCCGGCCCATGGGTGCGGAAATAGCGCGTCATCAGTTCCGTCGTGGCGGCCACCGCGTCACCGTTAAAAAGTACCTCGATGCCGTCTAGCTCCACCGGAGTAATGAGCTGCTCTTCGCCTACATAACACGCATGCCCGCTTTCCATGGCGATGCGTACCACGTGCCAGAAAGGTAGCTCGGGCAAGGCCCGGGCGGCGCGTGCTTTCAATTCTGCGCGCGTTAATGGGGCATCGATAAGCTGCAGCACGGCTTCCCGTACCGCTGCATCGCCTTTTCGAGGCTTCGCGCATAGCTCGGTTATCCAGCCCATATCCTTGACGGAGGCGGCGAACAGCGTATTGCGCATCGCATAGCCGCGCACGATCTCGGACTTATCCGATTCATCCGTTGCGCGCAGCGCCAAGGACCGGCGCACCGAATGCAGGTCCTGGCCTTGCGTAACGCCAAAGGCGCGCACCG
Organism: Corynebacterium sp. KPL1814; assembly: GCF_000478175.1. Taxonomy (GTDB): domain Bacteria; phylum Actinomycetota; class Actinomycetes; order Mycobacteriales; family Mycobacteriaceae; genus Corynebacterium. Next base: position 433,654 of record NZ_KI515775.1, on the reverse strand, counting down.
CCTCTGCAGCGGTGTGCCAGCGTTGGGCCGTGAGCCCCTGGGCGGCCAAGCGCATGCGGGCGCGTTCGCGCCGGTTAAGCGTCATCATCGAACTAGTGGGCCGCGGCGTCCCAATCCGTGCCGGCGCCGGCAGAGACTTCGAGGGGCACGTTCAGCTCGATGGCAGAATCCATCTCGCGCTCAAGAATCTCGCGGACTTGATCGGCCTCGCCGGGGGCGACCTCCACCACCAATTCATCGTGGACCTGGAGCAAAACACGTGATTTCATATCGCGCAACGCACGGTCCACGCGAATCATCGCGACCTTGATGATATCCGCGGCCGTTCCCTGGATCGGGGCATTCAACGCAGCGCGCTCCGCGTTTTCGCGGGCCAGCCGGTTATCGGAGTTGAGCTCTGGCAGGTAGCGGCGGCGGCCAAAGAGCGTGGCCGTATAACCATCCTTGCGGGCTTGCTCCACAACATCATCCAGGTATTTCTTCACACCGCCAAAGCGCTCAAAGTAGCTTTCCATAATGGACTTGGCTTCACCGGCAGGGATTCCCAGCTGCTGCGAAAGTCCAAACGCGGACAGGCCATAGACAAGGCCATAGGACATGGCCTTTACTCGGCGGCGCAGCTCAGGAGTCACCTGATCCACGGGCACATCGAAGACCCTAGAACCAACGAAATTGTGCAGGTCCTCGCCGGCCTTGTAGGCCTCAATCAGCCCAGGATCGGCAGACAGGTGCGCCATCACGCGCATTTCAATCTGCGAGTAGTCCGCGGTCATTAGCTGCTCAAATCCCTCGCCTACGATAAACGCCGAGCGAATCTGGCGGCCGGCCTCCGTGCGCACTGGGATGTTTTGCAGATTGGGCTCCGTCGAGGACAATCGCCCCGTCGAGGTCACCGTCTGATTAAAGGTGGTGTGGATGCGGCCATCCGGTTGGACGGTCTTGATGAGGCCCTCCAACGTGGTCTTCATCTTTTGGTACTCGCGGTGGGCCAAAAGGTGGTCCAAGAACGGGTGAGGGTGCTTGATGGCCAGCTGCTCGATTTCCTTCGCGGCCGTGGAATAGCCCGTTTTCGTCTTTTTCGTCTTGGGCATATCGAAGGTATCAAAAAGCACCTTTTGTAGCTGCTTAGGAGAATTTAGGTTGAGCTTGTCATCGCTAGCAAGTTCCCGCGCGGAGCGTTCTTGCTCCGCCACCTGCTCCACAAAGGCATCCTTTTGGGTTTCCAAAATGTCTACATCGACCGCGATACCCGTAGCCTCCATGCGCGCCAGGATGGTCACCAGCGGCAGTTCCAGGTCAGTGTACAACTCGAACGAGTCGATGTCCTGCAGCTCCGCGGTGAGTTGTTCCGCCAGCTCCATGATTGCCGCCGCCTGATCTACCAAGGAGGAACTATCGAGCAGCGACATCTGCTCCGAGGCGGCGCCGAGTGACTTTTGAAGATGGCGCTGGTAGACATCGGAAAGCTCGTAGGTGCGCTGGCCTGGGCGCAGGATATACGCCGCCAAGGCCGTATCGTGCGCAAGCCCGTTGAGCTCAATCCCGCGCCCTGCCAGCATGTGGAACACAGCCTTCGCGGCGTGGAAATACTTAGGGGCCGGCGATTCTAGCCATTGGACCAAGGCCTTTTCCTCATCGGCGGAAAGTTCCCCGAGTTCCACCTGCAGGCCGTGGTGGTCGCGGTCCACAAAAGCGATGGCAGAGGCATCGCCTTGGCCCGGGGTACCTTCACCTTGCACATATACGGCTACGTGCTCGCGGTTAGGTAGCCATTCGCTCAGCGAGGCGTCATCGATGGTGAGCTCGACGTCTGGGGCGTCTGCGGCTTGCTCAGCAGCCTCTGCGCCATCATTTGGGATGGCGGAAAGGACACGGTCGCGCAGGTTGGTGCCAAACTCCAGCTCATCGAACTTCGCGGCAACATCGGCAACCTTGGCTTCCTTAAAGGCCAGATCATCTGGGCCAACATCTAAGTCCATATCTGTAATCATCTGGGTGAGCTTCCGGTTCATCTGCACCTGCTCGATGCGTTCGCGGAAGTTATTTCCCACCACGCCATTGATTTCTTCGGCGTGCTCTACCAAGGAAGCCAAGTCTCCATACTTGACTATCCACTTGGTGGCGGTCTTTTCTCCCACCTTGGGAATGCCGGGGAGGTTATCGGATGGATCACCTCGCAGGGCAGCAAAGTCGGGATACTGCGCGGGGGTAAGCCCGTATTTATCCTCGACGGCTTCTGGGGTAAACCGGTGCAGCGTGGATACGCCTTTCATGGGATAGAGCACCGTGGTCGAATCCGTAACCAGCTGCAGGTAATCGCGGTCACCGGTGACAATCAGCGTCTCGTAGTCCTGCGCCTGTGTTGCTAGGGTGGCCAAAATATCGTCGGCCTCGTAATTTTCACGCGAGAGCGTCGTTATCCCCAAGGTCTCCAAGGTATCGCGGATGATATCTACTTGGCCCTTAAATTCTTCCGGCGCGGCCTCGCGCTGCGCCTTATAATCCGGGAACATCTCCGTGCGGAAAGTCTTCCGGCCAACGTCAAAGGCAACCGCGATAGCATCCGGCTTTTCCTCAGAGACAATGTTGGACAGCATGGATAAAAAGCCATACACCGCGTTGGTGTGCTGGCCGCCGGAGGTAGAAAAGTTTTCTACCGGCAGGGCATAAAAGGCACGAAATGCCATCGAATGGCCGTCAATGAGCAAAAGGCGGTTCTTATTGGAAGTCACCTGCCCCATACTAGGCAACACCGTGGACACGGCGATACCCCACCCAACTTCACCGCATTGAGCAGGGCTTTTTACGGGTAGGGGACCCCAATTAGGAATTGCGCCAACCCCTGCGCTAGTATTTCCAACAGTCAAAGGCGCACGCTTTTGATTGCCCCTGTAGCCCAATTGGCAGAGGCAACGGATTCAAAACCCGTCCAGTGTGAGTTCGAGTCTCACCAGGGGCACATTGCAACCCCGCTTCCTTCCGGATAAAAATCGACGGAGGAAGCGGGGTTTCGTCATGCCGCCTTGCTTATCTTCCCGCTTCGCATCTGCGTATATCCTTCCGCGAATTGCATATTTACACAACGCCCGAGGAGCAAGTTCGCTGCAAAATAATACCTTCTTACCTCGAGACTTTAAGCAGCAGCCCATCTCATATAAGGTAGATAACCGTTAAAGCAATGAAAGATATGCAGGCTTAAGCCACCACGGGCGGTGCTACACCTCGCCGTACGGTCTTGAACAACGAGCTTTTTGGCATCCCGAGTGGCCCGTCAACCGCAGTCATGTCTTATACCCAGGTAGATTTTTAATTTATGCACTATATTTTGAACGCCATTCGTGGCGCCCTCATCGGTATGGCCGAGCTGGTTCCCGGCATTTCCGGCGGAACCGTCGCCCTCATCGTGGGGATTTATGAGCGCGCCGTCCGCAATGCCAATGACCTCATCTCCGGCAACTTCAAAAAGGTCGAGTGGTCCTTTCTGGCCTCCGTCGCCGTCGGCATGCTGATCGCCGTCTTCGGTTTTTCTACGCTCCTGTCTAACTTCGTCGACAACAACGTCTCTGCCTCCAGCGCCCTCTTTTTAGGCATGGTGGTCGTCTCCATCATCGTTCCGCTTTCCATGTTGTCTAAGGCAGAGCGCACCGCCCCCTCCTCCATCATCGCGTTTATCGTAGCTACCATCGTAATTTTCATCGTCACGGGCTTTACCTCCGAGCCGCAAGATGACCCGAGCCTCATCGTGGTCTTCTTTGCCGCGGCGATTGCTGTATGCGCGCTAATCCTGCCGGGCATTTCCGGCTCGCTCATCTTGCTGACCATGGGGCTATACCAGCCGATCATCGGCGCGGTATCGGACCGCGAGTTAGGCACCATGGGCGTTTTTGCGCTGGGTGCCCTGTGTGGTCTCGCCGCCTTCATCAAATTGCTCAACTATTTGCTGAGCACCCACCGCGCGCCCACCCTGGCCGCCATGGCGGGCTTCATGCTGGGATCCCTGCGCGCCCTATGGCCGTGGGGTGCAGACCAGGACGCCTCTTCGGGCGCCATCATTGGGTACTTCATCCTCGGTGCCATTATCGTGTCCATCTTCATCTACGTCGACCGCAGAAACGCGCAAGCCATCGAGGAAAGGACGGCGGAGTATTAATGCCCTGGGCGATTAATCATCGACCACTAACGGCCGCCGTGGTGGCGTGCGCACTCCCCTTGAGCGCATGCGTGGTCAACGAGGAGGATTCCACTCCGCAGGGGTGGGAGGAGCCAGAAACCAGCAAGGTTCCAGAGATCGCCACGATGTACCACGACGATGACGGCGTGCTCACGGCAGGAACGAACCCGCCCTATGCCCCATTTCAGCTCAAGGACTCACACGGCAATCTGCAGGGCGTAGAGCTCGACCTCGCCCGCGCCGTAGCCGGGGTGCTGGGCCTGAAATTCCAGGCCCTGGAGCAAGACTTCTCCATGATCCTGCCGGCGGTCCAATCCGGCCAGATAGACATGGGCGCCTCCGGGTTTACGGATACGGCCGATCGCCGCGATGAATTCGACTTCGTGGACCACCTCTATGCAGGCATCCAGTGGGCAGAGCTTGTCGATGGCCCCAATAAGGTCGATCCCCAAAACCCTTGCGGTCTGACCGTCGCCGTGCAGCGCACCACCGTGTCAGAGACCGATGATGTGCGCCCCAAGCAAGAAGCCTGCGATGGCGATCTCACCGTCTTGTCCTATGACACCGGGGATAATGCCGCACTGGCCGTCCTTATGGGCCGCGCCGATGCTTTATCCGCAGACTCGCCGGTGACCGCTTGGGCGGTCAATCGCTCCGAGGGAAAGATGCGCGCTGTGGGCGATATGTTCCAGGCCTCCCCTTACGGGTTCGCGGTTCCGAAGGATTCGGACTTGGCTAAGGCCTCAGCCGCTGCCCTCCAGCATCTCATCGATACCGGTGAGTACGCGGAGATCTTGGCCCGCTGGGGAATTGAAGATGGATTAGTAGACCAGGCGATGATTAATGAAAGGCCCATCAATGGTTAACGAGCACAAAGAGGCAGCCGGCCCCACGGCACAGCAAGAGGCACCCGCCAAGATCGAAGCCCGGCCCCTGCGCCACCCTTGGCGGTGGCTCTGCGCGGCCGTGCTACTTATTCTTGGTCTGTGGTTTGTCATTGCCTCCGCGCGCAATGAGGCCTTCGGGTGGGACACGTACTTCCAGTATCTCTTTGATCAGCGCATCGCCATCGCCTCCCTGCACACGATTGCGATCACCATCTTGTCCATGATCATTGGTGTGGTAGGCGGCGCCATCCTCGCAGTGATGCGCATGTCGCCCAACCCTATCCTGCGCGCCATTTCCTGGATCTTTCTGTGGATCTTTCGCGGCACCCCGATTTATGTCCAGCTGGTCTTCTGGGGCTTGCTTTCTGCGATTTACCAGTCCATCAACTTGGGCTTTACAGAGATCTCCCTGCAAAGCGTGTTGACCAATGCCTTCTTCTTGGCTGTCATGGGCTTGGGCCTCAATGAGGCCGCCTATATGGCAGAAATCGTGCGATCGGGCATTTCCTCGGTGCCAGAAGGCCAAAAAGAAGCATCAAAGGCCCTCGGCATGTCTTGGTGGATGACCATGCGGCGCACCGTGTTGCCGCAGGCGATGCGCATTATCATCCCGCCGACAGGCAATGAGTTCATTTCCTTGCTCAAGACCTCGTCACTGGTGGTTGCCATTCCCTATACCCACGAGATCTTCGGCCGCGCTACGGACATTTCCGCAGCCCTCTTCCAGCCCATTCCGCTCTTGATGGTCGCTGCCTCGTGGTACTTGGTCATTACTTCCCTGCTCATGGTGGGCCAGTACTTCCTCGAGCGCCACTTTGAGCGCGGCGCCACCCGCGAGCTCACCGGGCGCCAACTTGCCGCGCTTGCCGATGCCGAAGGTACTATCCCCCGCAACGTCTCCGTAATCCAGGAGGGTAAAAACTAATGACTATTCCCATGATCTCCGCGCAAAATGTGCACAAATCCTTCGGTCAATTCGAGGTGCTCAAGGGCATCGACTTGGAGGTCCAACCCGGGGAGGTTGCCTGCCTTTTAGGCCCTTCCGGTTCAGGTAAGTCGACCTTCCTGCGCTGCGTTAACCACCTGGATAAGGCCACGGCAGGCCGCCTTTATGTCGATGGTGAACTCATTGGCTACCGCGAAAAGAACGGAATTCTGTACGAAATTAGCGAGAAGCAAGCTGCGCAGCAGCGCTCCGATATCGGCATGGTTTTCCAATCTTTCAACCTCTTTCCCCACCGCACGGTGATTGAAAACATCATTGAAGCACCGATGCAGGTCAAGAAGGTGCCGGAGGATAAGGCGCGGAAGCGTGCCATGGAGCTGTTAGACGAGGTGGGACTTGCGGCCAAGGCCGATAACTTCCCGGTTCAGCTTTCTGGTGGCCAGCAGCAGCGCGTTGCCATCGCCCGCGCCGTGGCGATGGAGCCCAAGCTCATGCTTTTCGATGAACCCACCTCCGCCCTCGATCCCGAGCTCGTTGGCGAGGTTCTCCGCGTCATGAAGGATCTCGCCGCCCTGGGTATGACCATGCTCGTGGTCACCCACGAGATGGGCTTTGCGCGCGAGGTCGCCGATAGAATCTTCTTCATGGACGGCGGAGTAGTCCTTGAATCCGGTACCCCGGCTGAAGTGCTCGACAATCCACAGCAGCCGCGCACCAAAGAGTTCTTGTCCTCGCTTCTTTAGGTAAACCTCGTGCGGTGCCAGCCGCGCCCTAGGCACCGTAGGTGACGATGCCGCGAATCAGTGCGCTGAGAGCGCCGAGGCTAGCGACCGATAGCGACAGTGCGCGCGCGATATCCCTGGACACCGCGTGCGCGATGCGCGATCCCAGCCAGATGCCGATGAACATGCCGGCAATGCCTGCGGGCCAAATGATCCAGGGCAAGCCATCAAATGTCGCGGCACCGAGCGCGGTCTTGGTGATAACGGAAAAGATTCCGCCCACCACAAAGATCGGTTGCAGGGTCGCCGTGTACATGGCTTGCGGCCATTTGGCTGCCTGAGCGTAGACGGTAATGACTGGGCCGGCCACTCCCGCCAGAGTATTGGTAAATCCGCCAAGAATGCCCGCGGAGATGGCAGGTCCCTTGCCTTCCATCGGCGGGACGAACCTAGCGCCGTAGGTCACCACTGCCAAGGCGATGAGCAGTGCTGCACCCACCACTATCAATAGCCCTGCGGTATCGATCTTGCTAATCAACGCTGCGGCCGCGAGAGAACCGATAATCATCACTGGCGCGATGAGCCCAAACATTCGCCAGCTAACATTGCGGCGGACAGTCACCGTGGTCAGCAGCGCATTGACCGCCGCCAAGACGTTGATCACGAGGATGCCTTCTACCGGGCCCATGACCAGCATGAGAATGGGCCCGCCAATAAGGCCAAGCCCCATGCCGGAGACGCGTTGCAGGGTGGATCCCGCGACAACGACGGCAAAAATAATCAGCGACAATATCATCGGCGGTATTTTTCCTTCACCGCTTGTACTACCGGATCAGGAAGCATGCCGGTGACCTCGCCGCCAAATTGCGCGACCTGCTTGCACAGGGAAGAGCTGATGTAGCCGTACTTTTCATCGGTTAGCAAAAAGACCGTATCGATGCCGGACAAGCGCCGGTTCATCTGGGCCATCGGCAGCTCGTATTCATAGTCCAGGGAAGAACGCAGTCCCTTGACCAAAACGTCTACGCCGTGCTGCGAGGTATAGTCCACGAGCAGGCCGGACCAATAGTCCACGTTAATGCGCGAATCCACGCTTTGGCGGATGAGATCCATGCGCTCGTGCACGCTAAATAACCCGGAAGGCTTTTCTGGGTTGCCAGTAACAAGCACCGTAACCTCATCAAACATCTGGCTGGCGCGCTCAAAAATATTGACGTGGCCAAGAGTGATGGGGTCAAAAGACCCAGGACATACGGCTGTGGTCATAAAATATCGCTTTCTCTAGTTATCTAAGGTGTCATCGGCATCGTCGGTGCCGGGACGGGTATAGACTGCCATATCCATGCGCGCGATGCCGAAGGTACGCTTCTTTAATTTCTGCCCCGTCGGCACAAACCCTTCTGGCCATTCGGTCTCGGGCGATTCGACGTGGCGTTCAATGACCACCATCGCGCTATCTGTAAGCACTGGCTCTATTGCGGCGATGAGCCCGGCGACATCGTCAAACGCATAAGGCGGATCCGCTAAAACAAGATCGAAGTAGCCGCGCGGGGCACTGGCCAGGTACGTAGATACCTTCCTTTCCTCCACGCGGGCACCAGGATGTTTCACCACGCCAATGTTGTGCTTGATGATGGACACCGCCGCAGGGTTCGATTCCACCAGCACCGCCTCTTCTGCCCCACGGCTTAATGCTTCCAACCCCAAGGCACCGGAACCAGCGAATAGGTCAAGCACCTTGGAACCCTGGAACCCCCAGCGGGCATTCAACGAAGAAAACAGGCCTTCCCTCGCGCGATCGGCGGTCGGGCGCGTACCCTCCGCCGGAACCTTGATGGTCCGCCCCCGCGCTTCGCCTGCAATAATCCGCGTCATTTACGCTTCTCCAATCTCCATAATTAAGTCTCCGCCAATAACATCGCTAAAATCTGCCACCGCTATGCGAGTAATCGTCCCCGGGCCTGGGGACACGACGGGCGATTCCAGCTTCGTCGCCTCAACGGTAGCTAGCTCTTGACCAGTGCTGATCTTCTCGCCTACATCGACATGGCAGCGAACGATGCCCGCGAAGGGGGCGTAGATTTTCATACCTATAGCCTATCCCCTCTTAATTTTTCTCCAAGTATTCCTGCTCGCTTTGACTCAAATTCCGCGTCAACTCTTCGGCCAACTGGGGATTGCGCTGGACCATGGCATACGCATCCGCGTGAGTGCGCTCAACGATATCTTGGTCATCGGCAAGGTTGAGCAACCGCAGCGTCCGGTGCGTACCAGATTGCACCGCACCCAGGATATCGCCCTCGTGGCGTTGCCGAAGGTCTAATTCCGCAAGGTCAAACCCAGACGAGGTCTGGGCAATCTGGGTAATGCGCCGATACGAGGCCGAGTTATCCTCCGCTTTCGTATGCATCAGGCAAATGGACGCGTTGCCACCGCGGCCTACGCGCCCGCGCAATTGGTGTAGCTGGGAGACGCCGAAATTCTCCGCCTCGCGGATGAGCATGACCGTGGCGTTGGGAACATCGACGCCCACCTCGATGACCGTGGTGGATACCAAGATATCGATCTCGCCCCGGGCAAATGAGGTCATGACCTCATCCTTATTCGGCATCTTGCCGTGCAAGATATCTACCCTCAGCCCCTTAAACGGGCCAGCAGCAAGCTGTTCCGCCAGTTCAAGCACGCCGCCCTCGCCTTCGATGCGCGGGCAGACGATATAAGCCTGGTGGCCATGCGCCACTTCCTCGCGGATGCGCTCGAGCGCCCGCGCCACCCATATGGGCCGCCACTCCGCCACCACTGCGGATTGAATCGGCTTTCTCCCGCCGGGCAGCTCAGCGAGCGTCGATACCGCGAGATCACCGAAAATCGTCATGGCGATGGTGCGTGGGATGGGGGTTGCCGTCATGACCAAAACGTGGGGGCTTATCCCCTCGCGCGTCTTAGAGCGCAGGCTATCGCGTTGCTCTACGCCAAAGCGGTGCTGCTCATCCACGATCACCAACCCCAAATCGAAGAACTCGACCGATTCTTGAATGATGGCATGCGTGCCGATGACGATATTAGCCTCACCCGAGACGATATCCAGGAGGGCTTGGCGCTTCTCGGCGGTCCGCATGGAGCCGGTTAAGAGCACAACCTTGACGCCTTCTGGCACCGACGTGCCAATAGAGGCCGCGTGCTGGGAAGCCAAAACCTCGGTGGGAGCAAGCAGCGCCGCCTGGCTCCCAGCATCGACGGTCTGCAGCATGGCGCAGGTGGCGATCATCGTTTTCCCCGAGCCCACCTCGCCCTGCAACAAGCGCATCATGGGTAAGGAACCAGACAGGTCATCATCGATCTCAGTGATGACCCGTCGCTGGCCTCGTGTGAGCTCAAAAGGCAGGTGGGTCAATAACTCTTCGCGGAAGCCGCCCAAAATGGCGGGCATCGTCGGCGCCGTGTGCGCGTGCGCATCGCGCTGGCGCAGCGCCATGACCAGGCCAATGGAGAGCGCCTCGTTGTACTTGAGGCGCTGGATCGCGCGCTGCGGGCCAGCCGCGCCGGGCTCATGGATTTCGCGCACCGCTTGGTCCAGGCTGATAATCATCTGCTGGTCTAATGGTTCCCGGATGGTTGGGGTATGCGCGAGCACGTAGTGGGTGGCCCCCATGAGGTACCACGAGGTGATCTTTGCCGTGGCGGGATATACCGGGATCCATTCCCGCTCGAGCAATAATTTATCGAGTCGGCCGAATTGGGACAGGTTGCGCAGGGACCCAGTTGCCTTTTGGGGCTTCTTCTTTCCCGCCGCAGGCGCCTGGTAGGCGGCTAGTTCCCCGTCTGGGCGTCCGAAGGCATCGATTTCTACGAAATCCGGTTGTTGTAGCTGGGGCTGCTGGCGAAAATATTTCAATTTTCCACTCATCATCACCCGCTGCCCGCGATGGAGCATGCGCAAGACGTACATGGCATTAAAAAACGTGGCGATAATATGACCATCGAGCTGGACGTTGATGATGGTCGTCTTGCCCGTATCGCGGGTCGTTATTCCCGTTACGGTTCCGGTGACGGTTACGATATCGCCCTCGGCGGCATCGCCAAGCCCCACGTCTTGATTGTGGCGAATGTAATCACGCGGATAGTGCGCTAAGAGTTCCCCGCAGGTCTTATATCCCAGCGCTTTGGTGATCTTCGTGGCGTCTTTTTTATCCAGTACATCAGTCAAAGGTCGGTCATCCTGCCAGCCAAGCATCGCTATTCCACCCCAATCTCAGTGGGAATATCCGGCACCTGCAGGGCCACAACGTCGACGCCAAGCTCTGCCGCCAATTCTTCCTGCGAGATAGTAAGCGGGCTAATGACCGTGACCTGCTCCCCGCCTGCGGCGAGCAGCTGGCGGCACATCTTAGCGATGGCTTCTTCAGATTCTTCCGCTGGGTGCGCCACCCGCATCGACTGCGCCGCATCGCGCATGGATTCTACTACCGCGGCGGTATCCGCATTATCCGGCTCATAGACGGAGATGGCGGCAAGCCCCGCCGCAAGCGAAGAAATGTCCACGGTATGCGCTGCAGTTGCGTGTTCTTCTAGCCCGCTGGATAAGACGATGTCCTCGCCAGCCGCGTGGATGGTTTCTCCTGGTTCGACCACCGTAACCCCAGCGGACTGCACAAGCTCAGCCACGGGGCCGGCGGGCACTGCGGCATAGACGGTGCGCGTATGACCGGCGCCAGTGTCTCCGCGCGGGGCCGAGGTCTCCGGAAGTGCCTCAAGCCGCAAGTTACTGACCGATCCTGCGGCAAAGGCGGTTTCGATGACCTCACCGGCCTGGGTGGAATGGATATGGATGGAGGCGCTATCCTCTCCTGCCTGCGCGATGACCAGGCTCGTGCCCAAGGGGGCAATCTTCTCCTTCAGTACCGCGCTATCGCCTTCGAAAAAGAAGACCACCTCGAGTTCAGTGACGGTCTCTTCCATGGATTCGGCTGCGTGGCTGGTAGTGCCCTCGATTTCTGCAAGGAGGGCTTCTAAAAGGATGACTAAACCGGCACCGCCTGCATCCACGACCCCGGCTGCACGCAGTTCTGGCAGCTGCGAGGGTGTTTCCGCAAGGGCTTTCTGGGCTGCCGAAATCGTCTCCGCTACGACGCCGTGAAAACTAGATTCGGGTTGCCGCGCGGTGTGCTCCGCCTTTTCTGCCGCACACCGCAATACGGTAATGACCGTGCCTTCCACCGGCTCCGCAATGGCTCGGTCCACGAGCTCTACCGCATGCATAAGCGAAGCCGCAAAGATGGCGCCATCGATGGTGGAATCCACGGTGGCCTCCGCGACCCCGCGCAAGACCTGCGAGAGGACCATTCCGGAATTTCCCCGCGCCCCGCGCACAGCCCCCATGGCTAGCGCGGCCGCAACGTCGCCGCCGCCCTTTTCCACCTCGGCGACGGCGGCTTCCATGGTGTGCGCCATATTCGAGCCGGTATCAGAATCCGGCACCGGAAAAACGTTGAGCGCATTGATTTCGGCGCGCCGATGGGAAAGCTCGCCTACAGCGCGGTGCGCCCAATTGCGCAATCCGTGAGCGTCCAGCGTGCTGGGGTATGACATGCGCAATAGTTTACAAGTCCCACGCGATCTCTCGCGCGCCTTGGTCCCGCAAAAGGGCGTTTGCCCGGGAAAATGGGCGAGACCCAAAGAACCCGCGGCTGGCCGAAAGCGGCGACGGGTGCGGGGAGGTAATGCAGGGCACATCGGGGAGGAAGCGCTCGCAGGTTTGGGCATCGCGGCCCCATAAAATGGCCACCATAGGCGTGCGGTTAAGGGCGCGAATGGCGGCCTCGGTCACCTCTTCCCAGCCGATGCGCCGGTGCGATCCCGCCTGCCCCGGCGCCACGGTCAGCACCCGGTTCAGAAGCAGTACCCCCTGGTCGGCCCAGGCGCTCAGATCGCCGTCTTCGCGCCCGCGAACGCCCACATCGTCATACAGCTCGCGGTAAATATTGACCAAGGACCGCGGGGGTTTAACCCCTGGCTTGGTGGAAAAGGCCATCCCCATCGCGTGGCCGGGGGTGGGATAGGGATCTTGGCCGACGATGAGCACGCGGACATCGTCAAGCGGCATCTGCAATGCCCTGCATACGTCTTCTGCCGGCGGCAGGTAATCCTGATTGTCCAGCGCCTGAGAAATCCGTGGCCACTGCTGCTCCAGCACCGGCGCGAGAACCGGTTCCCACGAGGGATGGTAAGTCGGGTGCATATCTAAAATCCTGCCCACCCTTCTGCATAACGGGGTCGTTGACCATCTACGGTGATGCCGCTACCGCGCGAGACGGTGCCGATTTCCCGGAACCCCGAAGGCGCCTGCTTTGCGGTGGTTCCAATCAGGGTATGGTCCTCGCCGCCGGCTAGGACCCATTGCCACGGATCGCAGTCAAGGACGGCGGCCGCGGCGTGCAGGAGTGGATCGGGCTGGATGGCATCGGCATCCAAATCAATGTGTACCCCAGAGCGCTGCGCCATGGTTCCGCAGTCTTGGATGAGGCCATCGGAATTATCGGTCATGGCCGTAACCTCAGCGGCGCGGGCGATAACGCCGCGGCCGGGGCTGAGCCACGGGGCGCATTGGGCATCAATGAGCGGGTACAAATCCGCATGCTCTGCCGGCAGGTCGCGGCCAAATCGCTGCAGCAGGGACAAGCCTGCTGCGGCGTGGCCAATCTCGCCGTGGGCCACGACCTTCTGGCCCGCCCGCGCCGCATCAAGGGTCAACGCGGCCCGGCTGCCGCCCAAAAAGCCAATGGCGGTGATATTGATAACCAGCAGGTCCGATTTCGTAATATCCCCGCCCACCAGCTCAGCATTGTAGAAAGAGCAATGCTCGGCGATGCCCTTGGCCACGCCCCTGACGAAACTCACCGGCGTGTCGCTCGGTGCAGCGATGGCTAAAAGGGCCGCCACTGGGCGCGCACCCATGGCTTCGATATCGGCGAAGTTGCGCAGAATGGCCTTTTTGCCAATTTCGCGCGGCGTGGACCATTCCCGCAGGAAGTGCCGGCCATCTACCATCAGATCGGTAGAGGCCACCGTGCGTGAATTAGGTGGTGCCGCGAAAAGCACAGCAGCATCATCGCCATTCAAGCTACTGGGAGCGGCCGCGGTAATTTCTCGAATCACCGCCTGCTCCCCCACGTCCGCGAGAGTCTGACTTAAGTTCACCGGCATCCTTTCGATAAAATGAGCCCCTATGACATCCCAATTTAACCGCACCGCGATCTTCATTTCACTTGGGTTGTCCATAGTGATGGTTCTAGCGGTCCTTTTCGGCGCGAAATACGTATTCACAAACACGGCCAAGTCCCCCGTGGCGGTTTCCCCGGTGGATTCCCCAGAGGCCAACTCGCAGGCGTGCACTGACTTTGTGCACGCGCTTCCCGATGAAGCCATGGGTCAACCGCGCGCCGATGTTGCGGAACCCGTACCCGCCGGCGTTGCCGCCTGGGCCGCCAATTCCCAGGAAAAGGTAACGGCGCGCTGTGGTGTTTCCATGCCCTTCCAGTACACCGATTACTCCACCACGCAAGATATCGATGGTGAGCAGTGGTTCAAGGTAAAGGACGCAACCTCTGGCTCCAACCTTTCTACCTGGTATTCGACCCAGCGCTTTCCCGTCGTGGCGGTAACGACTTTTAATGACGAAGAGCCGAAGGACCTCAACGAGGCCGTTTCTACCCTGGAGAATAAGCCAGCGGAGACCCACCCTGCCCCGTTGCGCGATCTGAAACCGGCCAAAAATGACCGCTGCGCCGCAGTAGAAAAGGCGCTACCGGATGAGATTGCGGATGGCTACCACCGCCGCGATGTAGACGATAAGGACACCTACGTGTGGAGCTCTGAGGGGCACGAGGACATCGTCGCGCGCTGTGGCGTCGCCCAGCCGGAAAATTACGAGGCAGGCGTGCAGCTCCAACAGGTCAACGACATTGCGTGGTTTGAGGACACGACCTTGGCGCAAGGCACTACTGCTGGAACCTGGTTTGCGCTAGGCCGCGAGAATTACCTGGCACTGCACGCCCCGCAGGATTCCGCGCAGGCAGCATTGGTGGCCCTCAGCGATATCACCGCGGAGCACATTCCAGAAAGGTAAAACCAGCGTGACTGCCGTACCGCTACGTCACGCGGTACGGGCTTACGCGGTGCGTGCTTGGGCGCGGGCGATGAGCACCTCAAGTAGCGTGGGATAATCCACGCCAGAGGCCGCCAGCACCTGCGGGTACATGGAAATCGGGGTAAATCCCGGCAGGGTATTGACCTCATTGATGTACAGGCCTTCTTCGGTGACGAAGAAATCCACGCGGGAAAGGCCGGCGCAGTTGAGCGCCTTAAAGGCCTGAATCGCCATATCGCGCAATTGCTCCGTGAGCTCTTCCGGGAAAGGCGCGGGAATCTGGGCCGTAACCACGTTATCTAGGTACTTGGTCTCAAAGCCATAGAAACCCTCATCGGAATCATCAATGCCCTTGAGCAGGGCCGGCACCGAGGCAATCAGCTCGCCATCCGGGTATTGCAGGACACCGACTTCCACCTCGCGGCCGACGATTTCTGGCTCGACCAAAATTTTGTCATCGTCTTCCAAGGCAATGCGTATGGCTTCTGGGAAATCTGCCCAGTCGCTCACCTTGGATACTCCAATCGAAGAGCCCCCGCGGGCGGGTTTGACGAAGACCGGGAGACCGAGGCTGTCTTTTTCCTCCGCGGTTAATTCCGTACGCCCTTGGACGATAGCCTCTGGTGCCACCGGCAAGCCCGCTGCGGATAGAATCTTCTTGGTAAATTCCTTATCCATCCCCACCGAAGACGCCAATACGCCAGGGCCCACATAAGGGATACCGGAAAGCTCAAAAAGCCCCTGCATAGTGCCGTCTTCACCATAGGGACCGTGGAGAATGGGGAAAATAACGTCGACCTGGGCATACAACGATCCATCATTAATCGCGCGGATTTCGCCCTTGCGCGAAGGATCGACAGACAATGCCATTTCCGTGCCGTACTTGACCTCTGGCATGACGCCATCGACGATTTCTAGCCCCTCGGTATCACCGGGCGTCCACGTACCCTCGCGCGTAATGCCAATGGGCACCACCTCGAATTTTTTCGGATCGAGGTGCTTCATAATTGCGCCTGCAGATACGCAGGACACGGAGTGCTCGGTACTGCGGCCACCATAAAGGACGGCCACGCGGGTCTTTTCAGTCATAGGCGATGATTTTACCTTTCTGCTACTCCGACTTCTTGGAGCGACCCATAAGGGCGATAATCATATCGTCTACCGCCATGCCTTGATGGCACACACCGTAGACGGCTTCCGTAATGGGCATCTCTACACCAGCCTGCTGGGCTAAGCGGAAGATGGAATCCGAAGAAAACACACCTTCTGCCACCTGGCCATTGGTGGCCGCCTTCGCTTCTTCTAGGCTGCCGCCTTGACCGAGGCGATAACCGAAGGTTCTGTTGCGCGAGAGCGTAGAGTTACACGTAGCCACCAAATCGCCCAAACCTGCCAAGCCGGAAAAGGTGAAAGGCTCCGCGCCCAATGCCATGCCAAGGCGCGTAATTTCCGCCAGGCCGCGGGTAATCATCGTAGCCATGGTGTTATTGCCCAGCCCCTTGCCTGAGGCCATGCCGCAGGCCAAGGCGATGACGTTTTTGCAAGCACCACCGATTTCGGCGCCGATGACATCGGTATTTGTGTAGGGCCGCAAGTAGGGCGCTGCGATGGCCGCCTGCACCGCCTTGGCACGCTCTTCGTCGGTGCAGGCGATGACCGTGGCCGCAACCTGCCCCTGCGCCACTTCTTTAGCCAAGTTGGGCCCAGAAAGTACCGCCACGCGCTGGGGATCCACGCCCGCCGCATCCACGATGACTTCGCTCATGCGCTTTAGCGTGCTGGTCTCTACGCCCTTGGAAATGGAGACCAGGGTGGAATCTTCAGGCAGTGCGGGCGCCCACCGCTCCACGTTGGCACGCAAGGACTGCGATGGCACGCCGAAGACCACGATATCCGCGCCGGAGAGCGCCTCTGCCTCGTCGTGTGTGGCGCGCAGTGCCGCAGGTAGGTGAATATCCGGCAAATAATCCGGGTTGATGTGCGTTCTATTAATCGCGTCCGCCAATTCGGTCCGTCGCGCCCACAGGGTGACATCATTTCCTGCATCCGCAAATACTTTGGCCAGGGTGGTACCCCAGGAACCAGCACCCATCACCGCTACATTTACCATGGCTTCCTCCAAACGTTTTCCTATTATTTCCACCTTAAGGCATTTATCATTCTGGGCGTGGCAAGGATGCGGCAGGGATCTCCCCCGTGGAACAATGACCATGAGGTTAACGCCAAATTTTCACTTACCGAAGGAAGGCACAAAGAGCTATGCCGAGCGCGAAGAAGATGCACGAGACCGATAAAGATAAAAAGTCCGAAAAATTCATTTCCGGCCGGCATCAAGAAATTCCGGTGGATCCCGCCAAGGAGTTTCCCCGCACTACCCTTGCCGCCGGTGCCGTCGTCTGGCGCGGCGACCCTGCGAACCCAGAAATCGCACTCATCCATCGCCCGCATTATGACGATTGGTCCCTGCCCAAGGGAAAGGTGGACCCAGGCGAATCGCTGCCTACTACCGCGGCGCGGGAAATCGAGGAAGAAACCGGCTTTCACGTGCGCCTTGGCAAGTTGATTGGCAAGGTTACCTACCCTGTACAGGGGCGCACCAAGGTGGTCTATTACTGGGCGGCGTTCTACCTCAACGGCACATATACGCCCAACGATGAGACCGACGAGCTGCGTTGGGTGCCCATTGACCAAGCACAGCAGCTTTTGTCTTATGACGTTGACACCGACGTCGTCGCCAAGGCGCAAAAGCGGCTGCAGCTCGCCCCCACGACGCGCGTATTGTACGTTCGCCACGCTCACGCCCATGACCGTAAGAAGTGGGAAGGCGATGACAACCTGCGACCTTTGGATAAGAAGGGCCGCCGCCAAGCGGAAATGCTCGTGCCTATGCTGGCCGCATACCACCCCACCGCGATCTATTCCGCTCGCCCGCACCGGTGCCAGCAAACCGCCGCGCCGCTTGCCGATGAGCTGGGTAAAGACATTGCCATTAATAAGGACTTTGGCGACGAGGTGTGGGAAAAGAACCCGGCGGCCGCCAAGAAAGCTTTCCGTCGTGTTGTAAACGACGGCGGGGTGCCTGTCATTATCAGCCAGGGACAAACCATCCCCGGCATCATTGAGGACTTAGCGCCGCAATTCCTCAAGAAGCCGCAGGAGGAATTGAAGTTTAAAAAGGCCTCGGTGTGGGTTTTGTCCTTCAATAACGGTGAATTAACTGGCGCCGATTATCTTCCCAGCCCCCTGCCGGTGCGCTAGTCAGACCGGGACGCACGAGCCCCTGCCCCTAGCCGTGCATGCCGAGGTTGCGGCGCACAAAGAGGGTGGGGGTCAAGGCCATGAGTCCCGGCAACACGACGACGCCCACCACGGTTGAGCCCAGCGCCATGTAGAGGATGATGAGCGCGATTCCGACCAGCAAGGTGGTACCGACGTCCCTCTTTGCGATCTCCGCGGAAAACTTAAAGCAGTCCCCTAGGCCTAGGTCAGGGCGTACTGCCTTGACGGCGGGGACCCACCACCAGAAGAACAGGGCGAAAAGTCCGGGAATTACCAGCAGGACTATGCCGATGCCGATGACCACGCTGGTAACGAGGTAGGCCAGCATGATGCCACCCATGCCCTTGAACGTGAAGAAATCCCTGAATGTTAAATCCTGGCCATTGACCTGCTTATTAGCGGCTTGGTACCAGATTGCATTTGCCCACAGATAGACAATTAACAGGGCTATTACCGCGAGGGCGAGTAACACCACGCCCAGGACGCCGAGGGAACCGTCCAAGGCTGCTCCCTCGGTCGCCGCCTCGATGGAAAGGGAACCGCCACCGGCGGCAAAGACGATGGCAATGATGAGGTATGCGACGAAAAGAACGACCATTTGCACCAGCGGGGCAAAAAGCCACGGTACCCAATTGCGGCCGAAATAGCGGAAACTATCGCCAATAATGCTGACGGTATCAGTATCGCCTGGGCCGGGCGACTCACGAAAATATCCCGGTTGCCCACCTGAGTAGGGCTGTTGGGAGTGGTGGTTGTAGCCATCATGGTCGCGTGATCCGGAATAAGGCGAAGTCATACCGCAGAGAATAATAGATAAACCCAGCTGCACGCTTGCAAAGTTAGTATTGTTATTTGACCGTTACCCCACCACTGCCCCGGATCATGGCGACGGTGGTGTGCGCCCCCGCCAAAGCGTGAGGCGCACCTGCTGGATTAGTCCGCGTGAACCGCAGGTTTGAAGCTGGCGCGGGAGTGCTCGAAGCTCGTGATCGCTTCTTCATTGCGCAGGGTGATGCCGATGTCATCGAGGCCTTCCATCAGGCGCCAGCGCGTATAGTCATCAATATCGAATGAGTAGGTGTTTTCACCAACCTGAACGGTGCGCGCCTCCAGATCGACCGTGACTTGGGTTTCCCCTGCCTCCAACTGCTTCCAAATAAGCTCGATGTCCTCTTGTTCCATCAGCCCTGTTAGCAGACCAGACTTTCCCGAGTTGCCACGGAAGATATCCGCAAAACGCGAGGAGAACACTGCTTTGAAGCCGTATTCGCGCAGGGCCCATACTGCGTGCTCGCGAGAGGAACCGGTACCGAAGTCGCGCCCTGCAAAGAGAACGGAGCCGTCCTTGAACTGCTCTTGGTTAAGTACGAAGGTGGAATCAGAGCGCCAGTTGGAAAACAGGCCCTCCGCAAAGCCCGTACGCTTGACCGATTTGAGATAGCGCGCGGGAATGATTTGGTCCGTATCCACGTTGGATGCCCAAAGCGGGACTCCGGTGCCGGTATGGGTGATAAATTTCTCCATTATTTCAACCTTTCTCGCGTGCTTATTTCAGGTCAGCCGGGCTGGACAGGTATCCGGTGACGGCGGTAGCGGCAGCAACCTGTGGGGAAACGAGGTGGGTTCTCCCGCCAGGGCCCTGCCGGCCTTCAAAGTTACGATTAGACGTGGATGCAGACCGCTCCCCTGGTTTCAGTTGATCAGGGTTCATGCCCAGACACATGGAGCATCCCGCCGTGCGCCACTCTGCACCGAACTCCTGGAAGATTTGGTCGAGGCCTTCCTTTTCCGCATCGGCTTTAACCACCGCGGAGGAAGGAACCACGATCATGCGCGTATTGGCATCGATGGTGCGGCCCTTGACCACCTCGGCGGCGGCGCGCAGATCCTCGATGCGGGCATTGGTGCACGATCCCACGAAGACGGTATCGATCTTGATATCGCGCAGTGGGGTTCCTGGTTGCAGGTCCATATACTCCAAGGCCTTTTTCACGGTGGCCTTGGAATTGTCATCGCCGCAATCTTCTGGATCCGGCACGGTTTCGCCCAGCGGCAGGCCTTGGCCCGGGTTCGTTCCCCACGTCACAAATGGTGTCAACGCTGATCCGTCGATTTCTACGACGCGATCGAATTCGGCGCCATCGTCAGTAGGCAGCGTCTTCCAGTACTCCACCGCGGCATCCCAGTCGGCGCCCTTAGGAGCGAACTCGCGACCCTTGACGTACTCAAACGTCGTTTCATCGGGCGCAACCATACCGGCACGAGCGCCGGCCTCAATGGACATATTGCAGATGGTCATGCGGGCTTCCATGGACATCTTTCGGATGGCTTCACCGCGGTATTCGATGATGTAGCTTTGGCCGCCACCGGTGCCGATCTTGGCGATGATCGCCAGGATGAGGTCCTTTGCGGAGACGCCTTCCTGCAATTCGCCGGTGACTTCGACGGCCATCGTCTTAAATGGCTTCAAAGATAGCGTCTGGGTAGCCATGACGTGCTCTACCTCTGAGGTGCCGATGCCCATGGCGATGGAGCCGAACGCACCGTGGGTCGAGGTATGCGAATCGCCGCACACAATAGTCATGCCGGGCTGAGTAATGCCCAGTTGTGGGCCAACGGTGTGCACGATTCCTTGCTGCTCATCACCCATCGAGTGCAACCGCACGCCAAATTCTTCGCAGTTCTTGCGCAAGGTAGAAACTTGGGTGCGCGATATCTCATCTTTAATCTCTAAGAGGTTGCCGGATTTAATGCCTTCCGTTGGCACGTTGTGATCCTCGGTTGCCAGGTGCAATTCCGGGTGCCGCATTGTGCGGCCTTGCAGGCGCAGCCCATCGAAGGCCTGCGGACTGGTAACTTCGTGCAAAAGTTGAAAGTCAATATAGATAAGGTCTGGTGCGCCCACGTCGCCCTGCTGGACAACGTGGTCACGCCATACTTTTTCTGCCAAGGTCAGCTGCTGGTTCATAAACATCACTCCACACTTGAAATCTCATAATTTGGGACGTAGATTTCATTATATGGGAGAGTATAGCGCAGTTTCCGGCATTAAGGTACTAGATCGTGCAATGGCCATCATGATGGCCGCCGCAAACCATCCATCGACCCTTAATGAGTTATGTGAAACCACGGGACTACCTCGGGCAACGACGCACCGACTAGCCACCGCGTTAGAAGCACACCGTATCCTCGTGCGCACCCCTGAAGGAAAGTGGAAGGCAGGTCCAGCACTCCCCGGCAACCGCGATCACATCTTAGAAGTCGCAGACCCCATCATGGATCAGCTCCTCAACCGCACCGGTGAGTCCATTCAGCTCTATGAGTTCACGGGAACCACCCGCACCTGCATTGCCACTCGCGAACCCAAATCCGGCCTACACAACGTGGTTCCGGTGGGGCGACAGCTACCACTAACCTCTGGTTCTGCAGCACGCATCATCGCCGGCTACGTGGATTTCCCCCTTGACGCCGCGCAATTCAGCACCGCCGAGGTGGAAGCTGCCCGCCGCCAAGGCTATGCAGAATCCATCGAGGAACGCGAAGCTGGCCTAGCTTCCATTTCCGCCCCCGTCTTTGATTCTTCTGGCGTTTTTCGCGCAGCGCTGTCTATCTCAGGCTCCGCTGAGCGCTTCCGCCCCTCGCCCGCTAAGAAGTACGCCCACCTCCTTACCTCCGCTGCCCGAGAGCTTTCAGAGTCGCTCTAGCATCCCCATCTCCGTAACCATCGCCCTGCGCCGCCCATCGGCCCAGGGCGTTGCCGTGTTTTACCTCCGCATAGCCCACCCCAATTGCGTCCTAGTGAAAAACACCGAAAAATCTCCCGCACACTATTGAAACCGAACTGAAAACATGATTTAATGAAAACAGAGTGAAAACGAGAAGGTCACTCCCCGTCCAAGACGCAGAAAGGATTCACGATTATGACTCACGCTACCCACACTGAACACGAGCACACCCACGGCGAAGGCTGCGGCCACGTTGCTTTCCCACACAAGGACCACACCGACTTCGTCCACGATGGCCACATCCACCGCGAGCACGAAGGCCACTGGGACGAGTGCGAGACCAACGAGCACATTGAGGCTGAACCCCACGGCGACCACACCCACGGTGAGGGCTGCGGCCACGTTGCTGTCCCGCACGGCGACCACGTTGACTACATCCACGACGGTCACCGCCACGCCGCTCACGGTGACCACTACGACGAGCACTAAGCCTCGCCGGCAAGCGCCCTGCAGCGCCCGAGCGTCGCGATAATCCACCGCTTTGGTGCATGGATTATGGCGGCGCTTTTCTACGTATTAGCCCAGCGTGAATTAACCTTTTATTAACCTTAGCCGCAGTCGTTCGCGGAGCACGGTGGCTAAGAGGTGACCAAGCTGTCAATTTCGCGGAATCTGCCCGCTTGACTATTAGTTAACACCGTTTCGGTGCTACGGTCTTTCGAGTGATTACTAGTTGGAAGCTTTTTCTCCAAGACTTCGTCCGCCTGTGGCGGACGCCGCAAGTCTGGGTGATTCTCATCGGTTTGATGATTACCCCTGCCTTATATTCTTGGGTCAATGTCTCCGGTTTTTGGGATCCCTATGGCAATACCGAACACCTCAAGGTAGCCGTGGTGAACGAGGACAAGGGTGCCTCGTCAGATCTCACCGGCGATATTGACGTCGGCGGGCAAATGATGGAAAAGCTGCACAACAATGACAAGCTCGGTTGGCAGTTTATGGACCGCGGCGAAGCTGAACACGCCGTAAAATCTGGCGACGTTTTTGCCTCCATCATTGTGCCGGAAGATTTTTCTTCTGACTTTGTCAGCCTGTTCCAAGGCACGTATTCTCAGCCCACCTTGGAGTACCAGGTAAATGAGAAAATCAATGCCATTGCGCCAAAGGTCACCGACTCTGGTTCTTCTACCCTCGAAACCACGATTAGCGCGACCTTTAATGAAAACGTCGCGAAATCGGTTTCCACCGAGCTGAGAAACTCTGGCGGCGACCTCAGCGATAGGATCAATAGCACCGCGGGCAATACCGCGAATTCGTTCTCAGAGACCGCCGATACCGTGGCCAATTCGCGCAATTCCCTGGCGGATGTCAACGCCACTATCGACGATGCTCGCCCCACTATCGCACAGGCGCGCACGTCGCTAGGCTCCGTGCAGACCACGATTGATGACGCGCAGCAGGCCTTAAACCAGGTCACCTCCTTGACCGACGAGGTGCAAAAGGAAGTAACTTCCTTCGCCGACGATGCAACAGCTGCTTATATCCAAGGCACGACTGCGGTTGCCGATGGCACCGCGAACGCCAATGCCAATATCGGTTCTGTCACCGGTCGGTTAAACGGCGCTCTCAACCGCGTCGATGCCGCCACCGACGGCGCCCAAGGCATCCTCGGCCAGGCGGATAAAGCCATCGACCAATTAGCCGGTGTCGCTTCCTTGCCAGCACTTCCCCCAGAGGTCTCCCAGCAGATCAACCAATCGGTCTCTGATCTGCGCGACCGCAACAATCAAAACCGGGCGGTGTTAGGAGAGCTGGATTCCCTTAACAGCGATACCAATGCCACCCTTGATTCGCTGAATAAAACCTCGGAATTGCTCAATTCCATGGCGTCCCAGGCCCGCGATGATTCCCACGGACTGCGCGATGACGTGGCCAACGGCCTGCCTAAGCTCAATTCTGCGCTGTCTGATGTCTCAGCTACCGCCGGACGCCTATCTGCCTCGCTCAACAGCCAAAAGGCTCTGGTTGGGCAAACGGACGGGCTTCTCGGGGGCGTCGACGAGCAGCTAACCCACGCCCAAGAAGTGGTAAAGCGCTTCTCGGTTGATCTGGATCGCGTCGAAGAAGGCCTTCGCTCCGCGCGCACCGATGTTATTGCCTTAAGCAACACGGCCAATAACAACACCGTGCTGAAGTCCGTCAACGGTCTTGATACGGACCACGTGTCTTCCTTCCTCTCCTCGCCTGCAGAGATGGAAAGCCATGCGGTCTTCCCCGTCACGCACTACGGCTCCGGCATGTCCTCGCTGTTTATCAACCTCACGCTGTGGATCGGCGCGTTTATGCTCCTAATCATTTTCCGCGCCGAGGTTGACCCACAGGGCCGCCGGGATCTGACCATCACTAAGGCGTACTTCTCGCGCTTCTTGCTGCTCGGCTTTTTCGCCATTGCCCAGGCGCTGATCGTTTCCATCGGTAACTTGGTCATCGGCGTTGAGCACGTCAGCGCCACCGCTTATGTCCTTACCTCCGTATTCATCAGCCTGTGCTACCTCAGCATTACCTATGGCCTAGTCTCGACATTCGGTCACGTGGGCCGCGGCATAGCGGTGGTCTTTGCCTTCATTCAGATTCCCGGCGCATCGGGCTTGTACCCCATCGAGATGACGCCGGACTTCTTCCGCGCCGTCCACCCCTTCTTGCCCTTTACCTACGGCATCGACGCGATGCGCGAGACGGTGGGCGGGTTCTACGGCACCCATTACATCCGCGATATCGCCGCGCTGACCGGAATGGCGGTTGTTGCCTACCTCATGGGCACACTCTTAAGGCGCAGCCTGTCCAACGTCACCATGCTGGTCAATGACGAGCTGGCCAAGGGCGGGCTCGTTATCAACGAGCAGGTCCACCTGATTGGCAGCCGCTACCGCTTCACCGATCTTCTGTATGCCTCCGCAGACCGCGAGGGATACCAAAAGAGCTTGGATACCAAGTGGATGACCGCGCGGAAGAATTATTCGCAGCTGATGAAGCTGACCATTGCCATCGGGGTGGCCTTGGTGCTCGCGCTCGTGATTTGCTCCCGGTTCATGCCGGACCAGAAAGCGATCCTTTTCGGCATTGCATGCCTCGTGGCGCTGATTGCGGTCGCGGTCATTTGTTCGCTGGAATACGTTAAACAAAGCATCGCGCACGATAACCGCTTGGCGGATCTCAGCGATGAAGAAATTCAGCAGCACCTAGAGCATCAACGCCAAAACCCCAATCAGTATCGGCTAGAAGATGTCCAGTCAGATAAACACCCCGAAATATCTTCCACCCCACAATCGCAGGGCGATACTACAGATAAGCCCGCCGACGACGGCGAAGAATCCGGAAAGGGAGATAAGTCATGAACAATATCCTGACCATTCTCCGCGATGACCTTAAGGCCATCCGTGGCAACGTAATGACCGCCGTCATCATTTTCGGCCTCGCCATTATCCCGCTGCTTTTTACCACTTTTAACGTGCTCGCCAGCTGGGATCCATTTGCCAACACCAAACAGCTCAAAATCGCCGTCGCCAGTGAGGATGAGGGCCACCAAAGCGACCTCGCTTCGCTTAAGCTCAACTTAGGCGATGAGGTTTTATCCCAGCTCAGTCGCAACGACGAAATCAACTGGGTCCTCACCAACAGCGATGATGCCGTAGAAGGCACCAAATCCGGTGAGTACTACGCCGGCATCGTCTTGCCCAAGGATTTTAGCTCCAACCTCCTCACCTTCTATGTGGAAGGAACCGAGCCGAGCAAGCTCAACCTCTACACCAACGAGAAGAAGAACGCGCTGTCGACCACGATTACCCAACGCAGTGCTACCGGTGTGATCCAGAAGATCGATGAGTCATTTACCCGCGTCGTATCCAATGTGGGCCTAGGCGTCATTTCCTCGCTAGACCAGTACCTTGATGAGGGTGATACCCAGGCTGCGCTCAATAACGTGCACAACCGAGTCAATACCGTACAGTCGCGCCTCGATGCGGCCTCTGGCACGGTCATGGCGCTGAGCAACCTGGTAGATTCCACCATTCCGCTCACCCAGGCGGCCAATAACATCCTGAATGAGGCGGGAAACCAAGCCTCCAGCACGACCAATGACAACGGCGATTCCCCCATCGATATCCTAAAGTCCACGCTGGATGAATCCACTGGTTCATTGGATGCTTCCCTTGCCGCAACGACGCAGAGCTACGAGGTACTATCCTCACAAATCGAGGAATTGCTGAACAACGCCAGCGCCACCTCCGCGCAAACCGCCCAGACCTTCCGCACTGCCGCAGACCGCGTGGGACAGCAAACCGCCGCGTTCCAAGGCGTCAAAGACAGCATCCAGAAGGAAGCCGATAAGGTCGACCTTCCAGGCCCTGTAGCGGCAGGATATAAGGCTATGATGGGGCAGCTGGATGCCAGCATTGCCCAGAGCAATGCGCTGCACGATTCTTTGACTTCTACAGCCGATAACATCGAAAGTGGCGGGGATTCCCAGGACTCCAAGCAGCAAACGCAAGATGCGATCGCCAGCGCCAAGCAGGCCGTCGAAAACGCCCGCAACTCCTATAACTCTAATCTGAAGCCACAGCTAGCGGCTCTGGGAGATAGTGTAGGTACGGTTGCTAGCGATGTTGATGCGGTCAAGCGCGATATCGCGGGCATCCGCAA
This sequence comes from Corynebacterium sp. KPL1814, assembly GCF_000478175.1. GTDB lineage: Bacteria > Actinomycetota > Actinomycetes > Mycobacteriales > Mycobacteriaceae > Corynebacterium. The sequence goes on along the minus strand of NZ_KI515775.1, from coordinate 407,080 downwards.
TACCGTCTCTGACGACAACGATGCACTCGTGCGGGTGCGCGATCTAACCGCAAGTCTATCCGGCACATTGCAGCAGCAGGCAGGCCGCTTTGGCGAACTCAGCCAAAAGATCGATGAAATCCGCGACGGCGGTGACCTCAGCCAGCTCGCCGGTCTCATTGGCGATGACCCCGAGCTTCTGGCCTCCCGCATCGCCTCGCCGGTCAATGTGGACCGCCAGCCCATCTACGATGTTGCTGCTTTCGGTGTTGGAATGACGCCGTTCTATCTCACGCTTTCGCTGTGGGTGGGCGCCCTGCTCGCCTGTGTGCTGGTGCACACCAACGCTGAGCGCAAGTACCTGAAGAAGAACGAAGGCCTCGACAAGAAGGACCACTTCACTAGGAACCAAGCCTTCTTGGGCCGCTTCCTTACGTTCGGGCTCATCGGTATCGCCCAAGCAACCCTTGTCGTCCTCAGCCTGATCTTCTTTGTGGAGATCAAGCCCGAGCACCCATTCATGATGCTCTTTGCCTCGTGGATAATCTCACTGGTGTTTATGTTGATAATATATTCACTGGTTATCACATTCGATAGCGCGGGTAAGGCCCTCGCAGTCCTGCTTTTGGTTATCCAAGTCTCCGGTTCCGGCGGCGCCTATCCCCTGCCGCTGCTTCCGGAATGGTTCCAAAATGTCAGCCCGTGGCTGCCGGCTACCTACGGCATCGACGCGTTCCGCAGCGCCATCGCCGGCATTTACGAAGCCGATATCCTCCACGAGCTCGGCATGCTCCTCCTCTTCGCCATCCCAGCGCTCATCCTCGGCCTGTTCTTGCGCCCGGCCATGGATAACTACCACAAGCGCCTCCAGAAGGCGATTAAGAAGACGAAGGTCATGGCTTAGCTTCCACCTTCGAACAACGCCCAGTGCAGCCTGAGAGGCTCGCTGGGCGTTCTTTCTTGCAGTGGTCGAGCCACCACCCTCCCTTGGCGCTCACGGAGGCCCACAACCCACCCCAGCTCTCGCATAGCCAGTGAGCGCGAAGGGCGGGCTCTGGGGCCATAGCAGGCGCTTTCCGATGCCTCCGGCCTAAACGACAGGATGTGTTGGTGAAGTTATATGTTTAGCCAGTCTGGCCTGCTGGTATTAGGATTATTTCACTTATCCGGAGGGATAACGCAGTCTCGGGCCTGAAATACCACCGGGGGCGTGCTGATGTGCTAGGCGCCGAGGTTCACGATGAATGGATGAGTAAGAATCATCCTCGATGCCCCGTCTGTAGCAGGGCGTGCACCAAAATACGGGACTACAAGCATCAATCCGCCAGCGATGGCGATGGAACGCCTGTAAAGCCACTGTCACTCGCGCTAGAGGCTGAGCCAGGAAAGTGGACGCATCAGAGGCCAGGCCTTAGCCAAAGCACACACCCTAGCCAGCCAAGAAACGCAAGCCACCAGCGGCGGCCTAAACGACAGGATGTGTTGGTGAAGTTATATGTTTAGCCGGTCTGGCGTGCTGGTATTAGGATTATTTCACTTATCCGGAGGGATAACGCAGCCTCGGACCTGAAATACCGTCGGGGGCGTGCTGATGTGCTAGGTGCCGAGGTTCACGATGAATGGATGAGTAAGAATCATCCTCGATGTCCCGTCTGTAGCGGGGCGTGCACCAAACACGGAACGACGAGTACTGGGCGTCAACGCTGGCGATGCCGCACCTGCAAAGCCACCTTCACCCGCGCCAATGACGACGCAGTTCAAGCAAAATGGTTCCGCCTTTTTATCAGTTGGCTCACCTCAGGCCGCAGCCTGGCAGAGACCGCTAAAACCTGCGGTGTTTCAACGCGAACTCTGCAACGACGCTTCAAATCTTTCTGGCTCATCCAACCTCCCCGAAGCGTTGATAAGCAGCGAATATACGATCAAATCTTCATCGACGGCACTTACGTCAACACCAAGTGCCTAGTCGTAGTCGCCGATGCCAGCCATGTCATCAACTGGTTCTGGTGCACTAAGGAATCATCCTGGTCGTATATGCGCCTGCTAGACCCTCTGGCCCCACCACGACTTGTCACCTGTGACGGGCATTCAGGAGGGCTTAAAGCAGTAAGCCGCCTGTGGCCTGACACCGCCGTGCAGCGATGCATTGTCCACGTCAAACGCAACATTCAACGCGGCACCGGCCTTCACCCCACCTCCCCGATGGGTAAAGCACTGCGACGGCTTTCATTTGAGCTACTGGCAGTAAGCACTCTAGATGAAGCCGCTGAATGGACAGGCAAGCTACACCAGTTCGGCACCGTATTTAGAACTCAACTCAAAGCCCGTACCTACGTCAAAGACGTCCCCTTTGAGCAAATCCCGAAATCTAAACGCGGCAACAAAAAATGGTGGTACACCCACCATATCCACCGGGGTATTTACCTGGAGCTGAAGAAAATGAGCAGGAATGGTCACCTATTTTCCTATCTCGGGCCTGACCCCCGGAAAGTGGACACGTCGGGGGTTAGCTATGCTGCTTTAGTCAGTGTAGCTGAAGTCTCGGCTTCAAAGACATCAGGCGCTACAAGATTGCACCAGGAGTGCCGCCGGCGCGTGTTGTAGCGCATGCACCACCGGAAGACTTCCCGGCGGCAGGAGATCGGATTGTCAAAGACTTTCCTATCACGCAAGACTTCCCGCTTGAGCGTGGCGTTAAACGATTCTGCTAGGGCGTTATCAGCACTCGTTCCTACCGCGCCCATAGACTGGCGCACACCCAACGACGAGCAATAGTTCCTAAAAGCTTGTGAGGTGTACACGCTGCCATGATCGGAATGGAATACAGCCCCGTCAAGACTGCCGCGTACACCGTGTGCGTGGGCTAGGGCATCGATGACCAGTGAGACTCGCATGTGGTCTGCGAGTGCATAACCTGCAAGTTTGCGTGAATACGTGTCAATGACTGTGGCCAAATACATGTTTTTCCCTCCCTTACACGGCAGATAGGTAATATCGCCGACATAGACGCGGTTCGGCTCGTTGGCTGTGAATTTGCGGCCAAGTAAATCCGGCATGACGCGGTGGCCAGGCTTGCGCCTGGTAGTGATGCATCGGCGGCGTTTGGTAAAGCCTTTAAGCCCCATGGCTTTCATGATTCGTGCGACTTTCTTGTGATTCGTCGGGCCAAAGCTCGTATCGGCTTTAAGGCTTGCAGCGATGCGTTTAGCGCCGTAGAGACCAAGCTCATCATCAAAGATGGTTGCGATCCTCGCACCGATAACGGCATCAGAATATATCTTTAACCTGCGATTTTTACGGGTTTGGACCCATTTATAAAACGAGGAACGATTCAGCTTTAACACATGGCACATCCGCTTGACCGAGTACTCGGTTCGGTGGTCATAGACAAACTGGAAGCGGATCACCAGTGAGTCTCTTCGGCAAAATATTTAGCGGCCTTGCGCAGGATGTCACGTTCTTCGCGCAGTTTTGCGTTTTCTTTTTCTAACTGGCGGATCCGTTCGGAATTATTCGCTGCTTGGGCTTGATCGTGCACTGCTTTTATGCGGGCACGTTTGCCGGTGCCGTACTTCTTGATCCAAGAATGCAGCGAGGCACGGTTGATGCCAAGCTCTGCTGATGCTGAGTTCAGTGAGAGGTCCTCATTGTTTTCGTAGAGGGCCACGGCATCGCGTTTGAACTGTTCGGAGTACCTGGACATGGTGGTAGATTACCTTTCTTTCCAGCCCGACTGGGC
>NZ_KI515775.1:244893-400877 GCF_000478175.1 Corynebacterium sp. KPL1814 | reverse complement strand
CTTATCAGCCGGATCTCGTCTCGCCATAGTAGTCATTCTGGTTCATCTCCTTATGCGGGTTAGGTTCCCACACACAAACCATTAGACACTCTCCCTGGGCCGGATATCAGGTGTCCACCAAACAGGGGTCAGGTCCCTCATTCAAGCAGAACAAGGCCAGCGTCTAGAGCGCACGACAAACAGTTTGGAAGGTGGCGTGAACTCGCAAATCAAGAAACTGATGCACGACCACCGAGGACTGCGTGACGAGCAACAACGCCTCGCCTGCGACTGGTGGCTGTACCTACACACGCAACTGCCTGACGACCCCGTAGAGATCGCCAGGCAGCACAACTGGGGCCAGGACGCACTCGCCAAAGCACACACCCTAGCCGACCAGGAAACACAAGCCACCAGCGGCCATGAAGATGGCCGACCAGCAACTTTCGACAGCGCCATCGACACTGCCTACAACCACTCTATGGGAATACGTAAAGGCCACATACGCTAAACCCCTACCCCCACCAACACAAAATGTCGTTTAACTCGACACGCCGAAAAACAACACGTTTTGTCGTTTAACCCCCAGCGGCCGTGAATACGGCCGACCAGCAACTTTCGACAGTGCCTATAACCACTCTATGGGAATACGCAAAGGCCACATGCCCTAAACCACGCAGTCCACCAACACAAAATGTCGTTTAACCCGACACGCCGGAAAACAACACATTTTGTCGTTTAACCCCCGATTGAGCCGCGGGCGCATATGAAAAATTCCTCCAACCGTGGTGGCTGGAGGAATCATTTTACTTGTACCCCGTACGGGATTCGAACCCGTGTTACCGGCGTGAGAGGCCGGCGTCCTAGGCCTCTAGACGAACGGGGCATAGAACTAGTGAGCCTGCTTTAAAAGCATTTTCACTGCTGGCCTACCAGGACTCGAACCTAGAATGGCGGTACCAGAAACCGCTGTGTTGCCAATTACACCATAGGCCATTTGCTCACTCGCTTGGAATCGCATCCTTATCGGCTGCGCTCCCTTGCTCGCTGCAACGTGTTATAACTATAATGATCGTTATCCAATGCGCCAAATCGCCAGCGCAACCGGCATTTTTAGGCGTTTTTCTTGAGCTAAACTAAAGCGGCAGATGACATCTGTGTAGTTCGATGTTCATCCGCCGCTTTAGCGGGCTGCGCCCACCATGCTTCTGGTGGTGCCAGCCTTACTCGGCCGCAGGAACGTACGGAGTTACCTCGCGGGCAGCACGCAGGCGCGCCAAGGTGGACTCCTTGCCCAAAAGCTCCATGGACTCAAACAGCGGTGGCGAAACCTGGGCACCAGAAATGGCTACGCGCAGCGCACCGTAGGCCTTGCGCGGCTTTAGCTCTAGGTCCTCAATGAGCGCCTTGGATAGCGCGGCTTCAATAGCATCGGTCTTCCACTCCTCTACCGCTTCAAGGGTGTCAATGCCCACCTCGAGGGGTTGGACGGCATCTTCCTTCAGGTTCTTCTTGGCCGCCTTTTCGTCCAAGGTGAGCTCTGCATCGGGCGTGATAAGGAAGCTGAGTAGCCCATAGGAATCGGCAAGCGTCTTAATGCGCGTTTGCACCAGGTCCGCAGCGAAGGCGAATTTCTCGCCATCATAATCGGCCGGGAAGTCGGTGTACTCCGTCAGGTAATTGCGCAGGCGGAAGGCAAATTCCTCAGGATCGAGAAGTCGAATGTGGTCGGCATTGATTGCTTCGAGTTTCTTCTGGTCAAAGCGGGCCGGGTTACCCAGAACGTCGTTGACGTCGAAGTTCTCAATGAGCTCATCCATACTGAAGATGTCCTTATCCGCGGACAGGGACCAGCCCAACAGCGACAGGTAGTTGAGCATGCCCTCCGGGATAATGCCGTTATCGCGGTGATTGAAGAGGTTGGACTGCGGGTCACGCTTGGAAAGCTTCTTCTTCCCCTCGCCCATCACGAAGGGAAGGTGGCCAAACTGCGGAGTAAATTCCGCGATACCGATTTCCTTCAACACGTCATACATGGCCAACTGGCGCGGGGTGGACGAGAGCAAATCCTCGCCGCGCAGCACGTGTGTAATGCGCATCAGAGCGTCATCTACCGGATTGACCAAGGTGTACAGCGGCGCACCGTTGGAGCGCGCCACCACGTAGTCAGGCTGCGTTTCGGATTTGAAGGACATCTCGCCGCGCACAAGGTCAGTCCAGGCCCAATCCTTGTCCGGCATGCGCAGGCGCCAGACGGGCTTGCGTCCTTCAGCCTCAAAGGCCTCGATCTGTTCCTGCGTCAGGTCACGGTCGTAGTTGTCATAGCCCAATTTAGGATCGCGCCCGGCTGCCTTGTGCCGTTCTTCTACCTCTTCCGCGGTGGAGTAGGCGGGGTAGACGTGCCCGGCATCGATAAGCTTATTGAGCACATCTTTATAAATGTCCATGCGCTGGGACTGCCGGTACGGTTCATGCGGGCCGCCCACATTGACGCCCTCATCCCAGCCCAATCCGAGCCAGGTCAAGGAATCAATGATGGCCTGGTAGGACTCTTCCGAGTCGCGGGCAGCATCAGTATCTTCGATTCGGAAAATCAACTTTCCGCCGGTGTGGCGGGCGTAGGCCCAGTTAAATAGGGCGGTGCGCACCATGCCAACGTGCGGGGTACCAGTGGGAGAAGGGCAAAATCTAACGCGAACTTCAGTCATGGCCACCATCGTAGTGGAGCCGCGGGACACAGTCCGCACCAGCCCAAACCAGCGCCTCACTCTACTACCCAAAAGTGCGTCTTCATTTAGCTCCTCACACACAAAAAGGGGTAGATGATAACGAGTTTCATTATAAACCCACAGGTAAACGGGAATGGTTTTCAATCGATTATTCAGTATTGGGAATCATTTTCTATAGTTGCGAGGTGAACTACTGACAACTGCAGAAAGGTAACGCGCTGGTGGCATCTCCTCGTATCCGCTTCATAGCCGCGCTCAGCACGATCGCGCTGATCACCCCGGCTACCGCCTACGCCGGCCCAGACGATGGCAAACACATCGCAACCCAAACCCACGTCGATTCCCCAAAGAGCTTTTGGGAAGAAGACAACTTCCTGCTGAAATCCGAATTTTCCGGCCAAACTCCGCTTATCGATGACACCGTTGCTTGGATAGGCAAAGGCTATACCCGCGAAGACGAGGACGGTAAGCGCCACCAGAACTTTATGTATTCCCTGCCTGAAAACGGCACGCAGGACTACATCGGTGACCCAGGCACCACCTACTACACGGCTCCCTACCAGGCCTCCGCCAACCAAGAACCCATCTGGATCGGTTTCGGCGCAGACACTGGGCTTCCCGTGAAAGATTTCCGCGATAACATCGCCTTCCTCGACCTTTTAAGCGTGGATGGCCCGGGCGACGTGGAGCTTTTTACCAACAAGGACGATGAAGACGGCGCCGAGCTCCATCGCATGCTGGGCTCCTTCCAAGACTCACCGCACTCCACATACCTCAATGCCGGTACCCACACTCATAACGCCACTCTCTTTACCAAGCCCGGCCGTTATCGCTTGACCTATCGCACCACCGCGCGCACGGCGGATGGGCAGCTCGTGGCCAGTAAGCCGCAGACCACCAGCTATCAAGTGGGCGGGCAAAAGCCAAAGGATGAAAAGACCCCCAGTCTCAAGGAGCGCTTCGATAGCGCCTCCTCCGGCGATGCCGCCGCCGGATACAGCCTGAGCATGGACAAAAAGCAGAATCCGGAAAAAGACGGTGACGATAAGCTCACCACCATTTCCTTTGATGCGGAAAATAAGGCATCCGGTACGCTTACGCTGCTTATCGATGGCTACTTCCTCACCGATCTGCCCGTCGCCGACGGCCACGCCGAGTGGGATGAGTACATGGGCCCAACATCGTCCAATATCCAGGCCGTCTTTACCCCAGAAGGCGATGCGCCGCGCTGGATTTCGCAACAGGTGAAATTTACCCCCGGCTCTTCCGCCCACACCGACTCCTCCTCTTCCGAAGAGAAGTGGGAAGAAGCCGAGAATCCGCGCCAGCTGGCCCCTACCGAAGAGGTAACGCTGCAAGAAACCGGCTATAAGGTGCGGATACGCCAGCAGGGCAAAGGCGGAACCAAAATTATCATCGATATGGATGATAAAAACTTCAGCGGCGTGATGACTGGTGGTCTCTATGCCGACAAAAACGACGCGGACCCCACGGCACCAGTGGAAGCCCCAATTACCAACGGGCACGGAGAGGCTACTTTTACCAATGGCGAGCTCTTTAAGGACACGATTGCCAAAGTAAACGTCTTCCCGCATTCCACTGTCAAGGCCGGCCACGGCAGCACGGTGCTTGCCGAGCCCTTCGAATTCGGTGAAAACTACGAAGCGAAAGACGAGCTTTCTACCAGCACCGATGGCAATGCCGCTACCCCAGGTGAAAAGCCTGGGTCCGGCGATTCACCCGCGCCCAGCGATACGCCGGCACCATCTCAACCACCAAAGGACGAGGAAGCTCAGCGCTGCAGCGAAAAGCAGGTACTTGACCGCGGGCACGTCGATATCAAGGCGCTGCCTACTGACGACGGTTTCCGCACTGTCCTGCGCGATGACACAGGCCAAGTAGATAAGGAGTCGGTAGACCGCTCGCTGGATGACGTGGTGCTCGGCGTGCACAAAAACGCGCTTACTCCCCGCGGCCAGCAGCTGGGTGATAAAAAGTTCGATTTCCTTGGCAATATCGGAGACCGCTTCTACCACCTACCGCAGACGCAGAACCAAGCCATCATCTGGCCGGGGTATAACACCGAAAAATTGGATTATTCCAAGATGAAAGATGGCACGGTCAATTTGAACCTCAAGCCCACGCACACGCCAGAGGGCGCTGAGTGGGGCGCATACATCGATAAGGCCAGGGGTGTCGGCTATGACGTCCTTGCCAATTCCGCCGAAAACGATCACACGATCGAGACCACTTTCGCATCGCACAAGCATACCCATTGGGCTTTTACCAAGCCGGGCATCTACACGTTTGAGGCAACCTATACGGCAACTACCACCGATGGCAAAGAACTTGCATCCAAACCACAGACGTTGACCTTTGCCATTGGTGATGAGGCGGTGAAGTCCTGTTCTACGCCAGCGCCATCCGATGCCCCATCGGAAAAGCCTTCCGAGAAGCCATCCGAGAAACCTTCGGACTCGGCAAAGCCGTCCAAGCCATCGAAACCGTCTAAGCCTTCCAAGCCATCCGAGCCATCTAAGCCGTCGGCTCCAGCAGGGTCCTCGTTTAATCCTTGGGCCCTGGTCTTGCCCGCGGTCCTTGGCATCACTTTCAAGGCCTTCTACAACTTCTTCCGCGACAACCAAGACCTCATTCGTGAGCGCTTTGGCTGGCGCATCTAACTACTAATCCGCAGCAAATGGGAACCCACCCCAGGCGCTTTAAAGGAGCCTCAACCATGGATACCAACACCATTTCGCGCACCAGAGCCCACCGGCCTGGCAGCCGCATCATCGCGGCGGTGATTACCGCCCTTATCGCGTTTTTCGTTCCGGCCTCACCGGCCTTTGCCTTCGAGGATGTCTTTGATTCCGGCCATATCGATGCGTTCTACGTCACTGCGCCGGACGGCCAGCTGCACCTATCCATGCAGGAAGATGTCACCGGTTCGCACGTCCAGCGCCCTGGCGATGACGTGCTGCTCCAAGTAGTGGAATCCGCATGGTCCGATGCCACCGAGGGCGTTCCCGAGATTGGCGAATCGACCTACTTCCTGCCCCAAGCCCAGGACCCGAATATCATCTGGCCAGGCTGGGATACTCAGCCGGCGCGCGATGGTGGCTTTACCAGTGTTGACTTCGAATTCACTAATATCTCTGGGCCGGGCTCGGTCTATGTCTTTGAAACCTCAGGGTTCGGCAACGTCGGCGCCGTGACCAATTCCGGTTCGATGGAGCTCACCAGCGGCGAGGTGATTAACCAGCCACAGCCTGCACACCGCCACGTCAACTGGGCTTTCAGCGAGGCCGGTACGTATGAGATGACCGTCCAAGCCTCCTCCAACGGCCAAACCAGTAACGCGGTGACCTATACCTGGCAGGTGGGCGAAGGCGGCGATGCCACCTCCACTCACCGCTCCGCGGGCGGCAACGGCGCTGCAGACAACTCCGGTAATGAAGCCGGACATGGCAATTCCGAGAGTGGACAGGGCGGCAGCGCCGCAAGCGATGGTCAGTCCTCGGATCCAGAGTGCCGGCCGGGTATTATCCCGCAGATTAAAGACGATACGGTTTCGCCGCCGCAGTGGCGCGATGCCGATGGCGCGACTTTTTACCTCTCCGATAATTCCAGCGTCGAACTGCCAGAAGATGTTGGTCCCGTATCGGCCGGCCAAGCGTGGATGATCGGTTCTACGCAGGTCGATGGCGTGCCATGGCTCGGTGCAAATACCCAGAGCCCTTCCATGCGCGAGCACATTCCGGGTGACGTCACCTGGGAGCTCGTTGATATGAAGGGCCCTGGCGCCATGATGGTCTACAGCCAGGGTGGCCTGGGCAAGATCGTCGGTGATGAATGGTTCCGCGGCGCAAACGGCGCCGTTGAAGGCAGCTACAATATCGCGCCCAATACCCACGTGCACCCTAACTGGGTCTTCGAAAAGCAGGGCACCTACGACGTCACCATCCGCCAAGTGGCCCAAACCTCCGCCGGCAAGCAGGTAGCCGGCCAGGCAACGCTGCACTTTGTCGTCGGCGGTGGCAAGCCAGACGGTGCCTTCGATAATGGGCACTTTGACCTGGGCGCGGAAGTAAACCCGGAGGGCGGCGACTGCGGTGTTGGCGCCGCAGCCGGCGCGGGCTCTAATGGCTCCGGCGCTGGCCAGGATGCCGCTAGCGGTTCCGGTGCGAACGCATCCGGAAAGGGCGGCAACGCGGCTCTCGCCAATACTGGGACCCCCACCATGCCGCTCGGTATCGGCGTGCTCGGTCTGGGCATGCTGTTCCTTGGCCTGGGCATCGCACGGCTCGCTGTCGCGAGGGCAAAGAATTAATGCCAGTGCCCCACTACCGTTTCGTACCGCGCGGGCTGCAGGCCGTCGGGGCGCTCTTTAGCGTCTCCCTCCTTGCGACAGGATGCACGACCTCGGCAGCGGTGGATACCTCGGATCGCTTCAGCGTGGTGGCGACAACGCCGATTTTGGCGGATATGGCGCGCCACGTCGCTGGCGAGGATGCCTCGGTCACCGGACTCATCCCCAGTGGAAAGGACCCGCACACCTTTGAGCCGACGCTGCGCACGGTGCGCAATGTGGCCAATGCGGATCTTGCCTTGAGCAATGGGTACCTCCTGGAACCGCAGTCCCTGATAGATACCTTGCACGAGTCCACGGATGCACCCGTGGTAGAGGTCGCAGATTCGGCCTCCACCCGGGGAGCGACCCTCGTGCCGCTGGTAGAAGATGTCTCCCTGGATGCCATCTGGTTGGGCCTGCGCATCAGCGGCGCCGAACAGCGCAACTCCGGCGTCGACTTCCGCATGGTCTCTGCCGAGGGCCCTGGCGATGTCGCTGCCTACGTGGTCTCCACCTTCGGTACGCCGGAAGTGCTATTTAATAGCGCCGATGGCATCGAAGCTGGCGATGACGCGGTCACCCTCCCTGCTAATGCGCACACGCACGTCTCGTGGGGCTTTTCGGAACCGGGCATCTATAAGCTCGGCTTTCAGGCAGATGGCACGGAGGTAGAGCACCTAACTGTCGCGGTTGGCGTGAACCCGCCGGAAGATATGGATGTCATTGATTCCGGCCACGTGGATATCGCCGCTGATGTAGCAGAGAGATCTATTGATCTGCGCGATCAAGACCAGCATTTTGACCCCGCGCATACCGCGGTGGCGGTCCCCTCCTCGGTCCTGCAGCCCATTCCACCGGATCCTGCTTATCGCTTTTTGGGCACGCCCGGCGCGGATACGTACCTGCTCCCCCAGGCGGTCTTGGGCAAACATATCCACGGCGAGGTGGACCCACACTTATGGCACAACGTGGACAATGCCATTGCCTATGTCGATGTCATCGCTGAAGAAATGGCGAATGCGGATCCGTCGCACGGCGCCGATTACCGCGCCCGCGCCGAGTCTTATATCGCGGAATTGCGCGAGCTGGACGAGTACATAGACCGCGCGATTTCCTCTATTCCGCAGAGCAATCGGCACTTGGTCACCACCCACCACGGCTACGCCTACTTAGAGCAGGGCTACGGCCTTTCCGTGGCCGGGTTCGTAACCCCCAATCCCGCCATTGAGCCTTCACCACGAGAGGTCATTGCCCTGCGCCGAACGCTGGAGAACCTGCACCTTCCTGCGGTCTTTGTGGAACCGGTGGAGCAAGCCAGCGCCAGCACGCTGAAGGAAGCCGCCGCACAACAAAACGTGGAGCTGTGCCCCATTTACGGCGACACGCTTGATGATGCCGTGCCTACTTATATCGACCTCATGAAATTCAATGCTGACTCTCTGCAGCGTTGCCTACATCCTTCGAATGGAGATAACCATGCTTAACCTTGCCTCTCGTACCGTTGCCCGCGCGGCCACTCGCACGGCGGCCTGCATCGTCACTGCGGGCCTCGCCGTATCCGCAACGCCTGCCTGGGCCGGCGACCTCGCGCAGGTGGTTGGCGCGAATGAGACCGTTGCGCCAGAGGGCGAAGAAAAGGTCATCGATGCCGGCCACGTTGATATCGGCACTCTGCTCAACGGCTCTGACGCCGAGCTATTGGCCCGGGATGATGCGGGCGAATCCCCGGTGTGGCGCCACCTCGATGACCTGGTATTTTCGGTAGGCGATGCGGCCCAGCAAACGCTGCCGGATACCGAGGACTTCAGCTTCGTCGGCGCACAATCCGGTGAGGATGTGTGGGTTGTCCCGCAAACTGAGCAGGTCGGCGTTCCGTGGCTGGGGTGGAATACCCAGGCGCCTTCGCTTGTCGATAACGCCGATCGCGGCGTCACCATGGAATTCCTCGGCCACTCCGGACCAGGAGATTTTTCGCTCTTTTTGCAAAACGGCGGCTTTGAGGCACCCCAGCTGCTGTGGTCTACGGCAGAAAAAAGCGAGTCTGAGTTCTGGGTAGATCTCAATACGCACACCCACGCCAACTGGACTTTTACTGAGCCGGGCACCCACCAGGTGGGCATCCGGATTAAGGGTGAAACCACAAACGGCGAGGAGTTTAGTACCGACGGCGTGCTGACCTTCGCTGTGGGCGACGGCGCAGATATCCAGGCAGCCCAGGATGCGGAGTGGAACCCAGCAGAGGCCACGACCGAGGATTCTTCCCTCCCGGTATGGGTTTATGTTTTGGTCAGCGGCGGAATAATCGTGCTGATCGCTGGTGTTACCGTGCTCGTGAAATCCCGCAAGCGGGGCGATGGCCATGCCTAAGCCGTGCATTCAGGTGCGCGGACTGCAGGTAGCACTATCTGGCCGCACCGTTATTGAAGATGCCAACCTCGAAGTAGGCACCGGTGAATTCATTGGGCTCTTAGGCCCCAATGGTGCCGGCAAAACCACACTGATGCGCGCCATTTTGGGTCTTATACCCTCCTCTGGCACATGCACCGTCACCGGATCTGTGGGCTATGTTCCGCAACGCCACGAGGTGGAATGGGGCTTTCCCATCAACGTGTACCGCACCGTACTCAGCGGGCGCACCGGGCTCATCGGATGGTTTAAGCGCCCTGGGAAAAAGGACCATGCGGCCGCCGCGGAGGCGCTGCGCTTGGTGCATATGGAGGAATTTTCCTCCCGTCCCATCGAGGAGCTTTCCGGTGGCCAGCGCCAGCGCGTATTGATTGCCCGCGCCCTGGCTATTCAGCCGGAGGTCTTACTACTCGATGAACCTTTTACCGGGCTCGATGCCCCAAATACCGAGGCCTTATTAGAGCTTTTCGCCGAGCTTGCGGCGCAAGGAAAATCCATCGTGATGTCTACCCATAACCTGTCGGAGGCGGCGCACACGTGCAAGCGCCTGGTGCTTTTTAATCGCACGGTTATTGCAGATGGCCCCGCCGATGAGCTTTTGGCCAAGAAGGATCCGTGGACCCGCGCGTTTGGCGTCAGTGCCTCTTCCCCGTTGCTCGCTGCGATTGGAGTAGCTGCATGATTGATATCTCATTTATCGATTTCTTGCGGGATTTGACCAATCCCCACCTCGATTTCCTCGCCCGGGCGGTGGGCATTTCGCTCATCGCCGCCATCGTGTGCGGGGTCATCGGCTGCTACGTGGTGCTACGTGGCATGGCCTTTATTGGCGATGCCGTCTCGCACGCCGTGTTCCCAGGCCTGGCCATCGCCTTTGCGCTGCAGACTTCGGTGTTGCTGGGCGGGGCGGTTGCCGGCGCGGTCGTCGCGGTGCTCATCGCTGCGTTTTCGCAACGCAACCACGTGCGCGCGGATTCCATCATCGGCATCTTTTTCGCCGCCGCCTTTGCCTTGGGCATGGTGATCATCTCGCGCACGGATGGCTATAGTGCCTCACTGACCAGCTTCCTCTTCGGATCGCTCACCGGCGTTTCGCGCACAGATATCACCGTCGCCGCAAGCGTCTGCCTGGTGGTCCTGGCAGTGGTCGTGGCCTTTGGTCCGCAGCTGAACGCCACCTGCTTGGACCGGGAGACCGCCCGGGCCATGGGCCTGCCGGTCTTCGCCCTGGATATCATCCTCTACCTGTGCGTGACCGCCGCGGTGGTCATTTCCGTAAGCACCATCGGCAATATCTTGGTCCTCGCCCTGCTGATTACCCCGGCCGCCACGGCGCGCCTGCTCACGGCCAACCTGACCACGATGATGTTCCTCTCCGCCATCATCGGCACAGTGTGCAGCTTCTTTGGCATCTATTTGGCGTGGGCCATCGATCTTCCCGCGGGCGCAACCATCGTGCTCACGCTCACGGTCCTCTTTCTCATTGTCTGGGCCCTGCATCCCTTCCTACGCTCTCGCCGCAAGCCAGGCCACTCTTCTCCTCGCGTGCCAGCCAACGCTTCCGAGAACTCCCCACGAAAGGAAACCATCGAATCATGAAACCCTTGTGCCGTACCGCTCTTGCCCTAGGCACCGCCGGATTCCTCAGCGTGGGAACCCTCACCGGTGTGGGCCTGCCCTCTTCCGTTCTAACCACCGCGCATGCCGCAGAGACCTGCAGCGCTGAGGACTTTATCCGCATTACCGAAGGCCACCAAGACATGGCGTTGAAAGATGATGGCGGGGACATCAACTTTGTGGTCAAAGATGACCACGCACGCAAGGAATACCAGTCGGAAGAATTCGCTGTCGAGGTAGCGGATAAGAACAAGCAGCGTATTTCTGCTCTCGATATCCCATCCTTGCCCGAGGAAGGATGGGTGCTGCCGCAAACCCAGATTGAGGATGTTCCGTGGCTCGGTTTTAATACCCAAGAACTCTCCGAGGACTACCTCGGATCCAAGCAGACCGCGACTCTCAGCATGGCCATCGCGTCTGGCCCCGAGGATGGCCGCATTGTGGCCTTCCAAAACGAGGGCATCGGCGACCTCAAGGTCCGTATGGATACCGAGGACGGAACCGCCTGGGATTATCCCGGCAGATCCCACGCTCACCCCGCCTTCGCTTTTACCAAGCCGGGCACCTACGCCGTCAGCTTTACCTTTGAGCTTCCCGATGGCTCCCGCCACCACCTGCACGCGGGATTCCTCGTCGGCGATGACGCAGATGCAGCAGAGCTGTGCGGTGTCGACTACGAAGAATCCGACGATGCCGAGGCCAGTGCCCCTTCGGGCGGAACCTCCCGCCCAGAACAGCTGGCCAAGGATATTAAAGGCGTAGATAAGGCCATCGCGGGCCTGGATAAGGAGCTGGAAAATACCCTGAAGGAAGGCCAAAAATTCCTCGAGGGCGATAACAAGAAGGACAAAGACGCCAAGGATAAATCCGGCGATAAGCCGTCTAAGCAGGGCCAGTCCGGAGGCTCGAAAGAAGCCAAGAAATCTGGTTCGAAGCAGGGATCTAACCAAGGCTCCAAGTCTGGGTCGAAGTCCGGATCCACCAAGGGCACTGCTCGCGGTTCTGGGGCCGGCTCTGGTGCTGCGTCGCGCAAATCGGGTGGGGGCTCGTCGAAGGGAGCATCGGCAAGCAGCGGCTCTCGCTCCGGTTCTAAGGCTGCACAATCCAAATCCGGCGGTAGTTCTGGCCAGAAATCCGCGGGCAAGTCCACCCCGAAGTCCAAGAGCAGCAAAGCTAAGGACAGCAAATCTAAGGGCGCTAAGTCTGAGAACCGCAGCACGGCGCCGGTGCCAAACGCGTCCGCGGGTGGCAAGGACCACAACAATGAGGCGCTTTCCGGTGCCGCTTACACCGCCTCACTGACCAAGAGCAGCTTTTGGGCGGGCATTTTGGCGGGCCTCGGTGCATTCGCACTGGTGCTAGGGATTGGCCTTTTGGTCTATGTCCAATTCTTCCGCAAGAAAAAGCTAGCCGGCGAACAGCCTGAGGAGCCAGAACAGCCAATGCCGCCGCAGGCCGATGATGCCACGACGCAGATCCCGCGCATCGACTAGAAGCCTGAAAAGTACCGCCTAGGGCTACACGCGTGTCTTGGTAGATAGGAAGTCCCACACAACATTTGGGGTATCCGGCTGCCAAAACCACGTGTGTTCGGCAGGCACCTTGACCAATTCCACGTCCTTCTGGCAACCGTTGAAGTTCAGGCGCTCGGCTCCTCCAATATCCGCCTGGGATTGGAAGGTCATATCGCAGCGATTGCGGTTAAGATAGCCTCCCAAGACTGTGCGCACGGGAAGATAGCCAGCTTCGTGCCGGTCGCCGCCTTCATAGGTCATCATCTGGTCGCGGGTGCCGTGCATGATAAGTGTATGCATTGGCGCATCCCCGCAATTGGTTTCAACGGGGGTATAAAAAGCTCCAGAGACCATGGCAACCGCAGCAAACGTATCTTGCGCGTGACAGCCCAAAACGGAGGTAAAACCTCCGCCATTGGACATTCCCATGGCGTAGACGCGGTTGCGATCCACGTGATAGTCCGCATCCACCGCATCCAGGATGCGCTTGATGAAGCGGATATCTTCGCCGTCATGGGTTTTGGCATATGGAGCTGCTTCCCACGCGCGTTCGTAGCCCTCCGGGTAAATGATGATGGCCTCATCGGTGGCTGACGTATTTCCCATTCGGGCGTAACTGGAGAAGTTTTCCGGGGAATCTCCCCAACCGCCAAATCCAAAAAGCACCGGGGATGGTTTCTCGGGCGAATAATTATCGGGGATACGCACCAGGTAGCGGCGCTGTTTTCCTTCGTGTTCCATCTCGAGCGATTCCATAGTTCCCGGTGCAATAGCCGGATCAGGATTAATACTGTGATCAGCAGAAGGTGCAGGTGGAGCCGGCTCCGAATTACCCGGAAGCGGAGGCTCACCGTCAGTAGACGGGTGCGCCTCAGCATCACGAGGCGTCGATTCAGTGACACCTTCAGGGAGCAGATGCGAGCCGTCTGGTTCTGGAATCCCGGGCTCGCCGGAGTGGTGGTCTTGTTCTGGCACAGGCGCCGGGTGCGTCGGTTCTACCGGTGATCCGGCACCTTCTTGTTCCTGCGCCATTGCCGGCACGCTTAAGGCTGCGCCTGCCACTAGGAGCGCGGACAAGAGATAGGTAAATCGAAGAAAAACTTTAGTCACATTAGCCACTTAAGTAACAATAGTTACATCGGTTGTGCCCGCGGGTGCCCACACGCTTGGCGGAGGGCAATTTCTACCAACTTTTAATGAGGCACTAAGCTAGATCCCCATGCACGAAGACAGACCAAGCACCGCCCCCGATTTTTTGCTCTCCCGGGCAACGGGGTCTGTCCGTACCCAAGGTGCGCGGGACACCTTTACCAATGCCGAGGCTGCGGTTGACGCCCTGCACCGAGGCGAGGCCGAGATGGTCGTTGGCGCCATCCCCTTTGATTCCGATACCCCCGCCGCCCTGACCGTGCCAGAATCAATCATCCGGGAAGACGGCCCGCTAGAGCCACATGCGTTCTACCGCAATCAAACGCTCAAGTCCCGCGTCGTGGGCTTTGATCCAGAACCCGAAGAGCACCTACGCCGCGTGGAGGCGGCCATCGGCACCATCGAAACCTCGAAGCTAGAAAAGGTGGTTTTAGCCCGCGCGGTCGATATCGAATTTACCTCCCCCATCGATCCGCGGCTGGTGGCCGCGCGCCTTATCGATCTCTCCGTCAACCGCGATGGCTTCATTGCGGATCTCTCCCCTGCGGGCCGCCCAGGGGCCATGCTGGTCGGTTCTTCGCCAGAGGTGCTGATCAAGCGCCAAGGCTCGACCGTGTCTGCATTCCCGCTCGCCGGCTCTACCCCGCGCCGGGCCAATAAAGCGGCGGACCACATTGCCAGCCAAGACCTCTTGCACTCAGCCAAGGATCTGCTCGAGCATTCCTTTGTGGTAGATCACCTGCGCAAGGTGCTAGAACCACTGTGCAGCAGCCTCGATATCCCCGATACCCCGCAGCTCATACACACCAATGAAATGTGGCACTTGGGCACGCCGGTTACCGGTACCTTGCGGGATAAAGACCTCACCGCCCTGGAATTGGCAGAAGTTGTCCACCCCACCCCCGCAATCTGTGGCACGCCGACGGAAGCGGCGCAGGCGCTTATTGAGACCGCAGAGACCGACCGCGGCTTCTATGCTGGCACCGTCGGCTGGTGCGATAACTCCGGCGACGGTGAGTACATGGTAGCTATCCGTTGCGCGGAAGTTGCCGGCGATGGCCTCTCCGCCCGCGCCTGGGCCGGCGGCGGCGTAGTGGGTGCCTCCAATGCCCAAGCGGAGCTGGAAGAAACCACCGCCAAGCTCCAGACGATCTTACGGGCGCTGAGCCTTTAAGCGGTGCGACTTAGAGCCGCTTCGCCACGAGGATTACATCGCTGGTGTGGTGGGCTCCCGCGCCGCCAGAAACACGGCGCGGCGATCGCCGAAAGGTCTGCACCGTCAATTCGGTCAGGTTTTCCGCCAGCCATTCCGGCATGGCAATCTCTTTTGACTGCATGTCATGGTGAACATAGAGTAAGGTTCCGCCCTTGGCGACGAGCTTTTCCAGCAGTGCTACTTCCCGTGCGGTGGCACGGACACTGCCGTAATGCACGGTGACTAAATCAAATGGGGCGTGGCTGAATTCATCAAAGGTGGCAACCTCGGCGGGCACTCCCCGCGCCTTGGTCCGAGCCACGGCCGTCGGGGCAAAGTCGATGCCGAGCACCTGCCAGCCACGCTCGTGCAGCCACTGGGCATCGGCGCCTTCCCCGCAGCCGATATCGAGCGCGGTACCGACTGGAAGGTCGCTGGCATAGTCCACCAGCGTGGCATTCGGACTCCCCGACCACACCTGCGCAGCAGACCGATAGCGCTCCTCCATTTCCTGTGCGCTGGGCGCAGACCCGTGGTTGCCTTGATGCGAATGCTCCGGCACGCCGTCCTCCTTCTACCAGTACCTCGCCAGCGGCAGCTGCTTTTGGGTGAACCTACTGCGCCCTAGAGATGGTATTGCGCAAAGTGCCAACCCCTGGAATCTCAATTTCAATGGTATCGCCTGGCACCATCGGGGCGGTTCCGGCGGGCGAGCCGGTAGTGATGACATCGCCAGGCAGCAAAGTATATGCGGCAGAAATCTCTTCCAAGATGCCGCCCATCTTGACGATCATCTGATCCGTATTGGAATCCTGCTTCTGCTCACGGGAACCATCGTGGGTCAGGTACGCATTGATCTTCTGATCATCAAGATCCAAGCTATCCAGGTCCGTTTCAATCCACGGACCCAAGGGGCAGAAGGTATCAATGCCCTTGGCGCGCGCCCACTGGCCGTCCTTGAACTGCAGGTCACGGGAGGAGACGTCGTTGCAGATGGTATAGCCGAGCACGTGGTCTTTCCAGTTCTCAGCCTTGATACTCTTCGATGGCTTGGAAATAACCACGGCCAGCTCGCCCTCAAATTCCACGTTGGTGGCATAATCCGGAATCTTGATGGCCTCATTAGGGCCGATGACCGCAGTCGAGGGCTTCAAGAAGATGGTTGGAGGCAGTTTATCGGAGGACTTCTTAAATACCTCCGCCACGTGGTCGGCATAGTTGCGGCCGAGCGCCACTACCTTGGTGGGCAGGGTCGGCGCCAAGAGCCGCACCTCGCCCAGCTTCCATTCTCGGCCGGTGGGCTCCGGCGGGGTAAACGGGGTGCCGGAGATCTCTTTAGCTACAAGCTCCTCCATCGGGGCGTCTTGTGGCCCGTCAATGATGGCAAAGCAAATTCCTTCTGGGTGTGCAATTCGTCCTAAACGCATAACGGCCATCCTACTAAAAGGTAGCCTTTACATGTGTGCAAAGTTTGCGGTGTTAATTTGCAAAGATTATTCAGTTCCCTGACAACACCGCATTCATGCGAAGGACTTCTTACGCTTAAGCCTGCAGGCTCCCCGCGATGCGGTACCCCACCTCGACGGTCTTGATTGGGGTATCGCCGCGCTTGGGGATGTCCCCCGCCACCGCCTTTTCAATCTTCTGCGCATTGTCTTCATCGCCCAGCTGCCGCAAGAGCATCGCCGCTGACAAGATGGCCGCGGTCGGATCCGCGATGCCTTGTCCGGCAATATCGGGCGCCGAACCGTGTACCGGCTCAAACATGGAGGGGTTCTTACCCGAGGCATCAATATTACCCGATGCAGCCAACCCAATTCCGCCAGTAATAGCGCCTGCTAAGTCCGTTAAGATGTCCCCAAAGAGGTTATCGGTCACGATGACATCAAAGCGGGACGGATCCGTCACCATGTAGATGGTAGCGGCATCGATGTGGTTGTAGTCCACCTCCACCTGCGGATATTCCGCCCCGACTTCTTCTACCGTGCGGTGCCACAGATTGCCGGCGTTAACGAGGACATTGGTCTTGTGTACCAGGGTCAAGCGGTTGCGGCGCTGCGATGCTCGCTCAAAGGCATCGCGCACCACGCGCTCTACCCCGAAGCGGGTATTTTGCGAAACCTCGCTGGCTACCTCGTGCGGCGTTCCTTCCCGCAGCGTGCCGCCATTGCCGCAGTACAGGCCCTCGGTACCTTCACGTACTACAACGAAGTCGATCTCGCCCGGATTAGCCAGCGGCGAGTGAGCCGTGGGATACAAAATGGAAGGGCGCAGGTTCACGTGGTGGTCGAGCGCGAACCGCATCTTCAACAACAAGCCGCGTTCCAACACGCCTGGGGGAACCTCACCCGGCGCACCGATGGCGCCCAGCAAAATGGCATCGTGCTCGCGCAGGCTGGCCAGGTCCGCGTCCGTTAAGAGCTCACCATTGCGCAGGTAGCGCCGCGCACCCAGGTCATAATCGGTGGTCTCAATATCGCTGCGCACCGCGCGCAGCACCTTCAGGGCTTCCGCCGTTACTTCTGGCCCAATGCCGTCGCCACCAATAACCGCTAATTTCATCAGGTAGGATTCCTTTCTCACATAGTGGATTAAGAATTAGCCTACCAAAGAAAACCCGCCCATCGCAGCATAAATCTGCGCGATGGGCGGGCACGAGTGCGCGGTTAGGCCAATCGCCCTAACCTGCGCTGAGATTATTCATCCATGTCGAATTGCTGGCACGTAGCGCCAAGAGCGGAGTTGATCTCCTCGATCAGAGAATCTGGCACCTCGGACTCCACGCGCAAGATGAGCACGGCATCCGTTTCCTGCTTGCCCTGCGTCAAGGCTGCAGCGATGATGTTGATGCCCGCCGCACCCAGCTTGGTGCCCACGGTACCCAGCGCGCCTGGGGCATCGGCATAGCGGAAGAACAGGTTGCGGCCCTCAGCCCGCATATCCACGCCGCGGCCATTGATGCGCACAAACTTTTCGGTGCCATCGATGCCAATGAGAGCACCGGTGAGCGAAGAGGTCACGCCTTCCGCGCTAATGACCTTGACCTGCAAGGAAGAACGGTGCCCCCTGGATTCTGGGTTGGTGGATACCGAAACTTCGACCCCACGGCTCTCAGCAATCTGCATCGCGTTGACGAAGGTAACCGGCTCCGAGGTCACACCGCTAAACAGGCCGCGGACGGCGGAAAGGCCCAGCACGTCCACATCCTCAGTGGACAGCTCGCCGCAGGCTTCGATCTCCACGGCGACGGGAGCCTGATCAAGCAGGCGCCCGGCGGTAAGGCCCAGCTTGCGGGCGAGGTCGAGCCAACCGGCAACCTCTTCGCCCACCGTGCCGCCGGAGACGTTGACCGCATCGGGAACAAACTCGCCGGCCAGAGCCTTGAGCACAGATGCGGCGACATCGGTACCCGCGCGATCCTGTGCCTCCACGGTGGACGCGCCCAGGTGCGGCGACACCGTGACCTGCGGCAGCTTAAACAACGGGGAATCCGTGCACGGCTCCGTGGAGTAGACGTCAAAGCCCGCACCGCGGTGGTGGCCGGAAGTAATAGAATCCGCCAAGGCCTGCTCATCTACGAGGCCGCCGCGGGCGGCGTTGATCAGAATCTGGCCTTCCTTTGCCTTGGCCAAAAGCTCCGCATCGAACATTCCGGCAGTCTCGGGCGTCTTGGGCAGGTGAATGGTGACAAAGTCTGCCTGCGCCATCAGCTCTTCAAGCTCGACCAATTCCACGCCAAGCGCTGCCGCACGCGCCGGATTGGCATAAGGATCGTAGGCAATAATCTTCGTTTCAAAGGCGCTCAACCGCTGTGCAAAAAGCTGACCGATGTGGCCGAAGCCGACGATACCAATAGTCTTGCCGTAGACCTCCACGCCCTTGAAGGAAGAGCGCTTCCACTCGCCCTCGCGCAAGGACTGATCCGCCGCTGGAATCTGGCGGGCAGTGGCCAAAAGCAAGGCAATCGCCTGCTCGCACGCAGAGTGGATATTGGAGGTAGGAGCGTTGACCACCATGACGCCTTTGTTGGTGGCGGTGTCAATATCCACGTTATCGAGTCCCACGCCCGCGCGACCCACAATCTTAAGCTTGGGCGCGGCTTCTAGAACTTCAGCGTCGACCGTGGTGGCAGAGCGCACGAGCAGCGCATCTGCTTCTGGAACCGCAGCAAGCAATTCCTCGCGGTTCGGGCCATCTACCCAGCGCACCTCGACAGAATCCCCCAAAGCCGTCACTGTGGATTGGGCCAATTTATCGGCGATAAGAACTACCGGCTTCGACATATCATCCTTCGTTTCAATTCGTTGTGCATTACGCGAAAATCACCGCGTGTGAAGGAAGTGTAGTTCAGTTTGGGGTGCCCTGCCTTATTTTTTCCTTAAATTCTTTCACTTGACCGAATTCCGGGCCCAAAGCAATCAGTGAACCCTCGTCCAGCCCCGCCACCATGGCCATACTCCGCTTATCTTCCAGCGGATCTGCCGTCGGCATCACCAATACCGAGCCACCATAGGCCGCGGCCGTAATGACATTGGCTACCGGGCTATCCGCCGTGGCCACAATATTGGGCGCCATCTGGCCATCGCGCCGCGACTGTGCCGGAACGGGCGATAACTTTTTACCATCGTCGTCGGGCTCACCCTCATAAGGAATCCAGGCAGGGCGCAACTCAACGTAAGGTGTTTTATCCAGCCGCGCGATGTCCTTGACCATTTGTTTCGGCGAGGCGACCACCTTGGACTCATATTGGAATGCCGTGAAATCTCCCAACGCTTCGTGCGTTCCCGGGTCCTTGATGACAGTGAAATCACCGCTGGATTGTGTCCATGGAATATCGCCAATGATGACGAGTCGTTTTACTTCCAAGTCACCTACCAGGTTGAGGATGTCACCGCGGCGCGAGCGATCGTATTCCACGGCCGGCAGGTGCTGGTTAATAGCCAACGTCGCCGCGCGCAGTTCGGATTTAGCATCGGGTGCAAAGAGCACCATCGAGTCAGAATCCTCGAAAAAAGTCCGCGCAGCGTCAATGCCGCTAGGATCATCGATGATTTCAAACTTGCCAGCGAATTTGGGATCGATAAGGCGGTTTTGATTCTCTGACTTGGCGCGCTCAAGCTCAACGTCGGACTCGGAGAGATCCGACAGCCCACGCTTTACCAGTTTGGGCTCCTGCAAGGCATCGCCGCAGCCGACAAGTACAAGGGAGGCTGCGATAACCGCTGCAGCCGCCCGGAACCTCTTAGCGGCCAAATGCATGTGGCCCCTCTTCACCGCCGGCCAGGTTTGCTTCATCGACATCTCGAATGACGGGAATGCCCAAGGTTTCTTCCACCAGGTTCACAAAACGATGGCGCCGATCCGCCAAGAATTCCTGAATCTTCGATTCCCTTAAGTTAGCGACATCGAGGTCGTGCGACGCCAAGACGGCATCAAATTCCTCGTCTTCCATGATGGACTTGGATTGCACGCGTGGCAGGTAGCGATTCGGTGCGAATCCATCGAGGACGACCTCTGTGCGTTTGCCCATCGGGGTAAAGTTCATGACCGACTGCGCCAAGACCGAATCCACCCCGTGGCGCTGGCACCAATTCAGTGGGAATACTGGGAAAAATCCAGGCTTGAGCTCTTCAAAGGTATGGCGAGTAAACTCGCTGCCCGTCCGCCAGTCCTTCGCGCCACGAGCCATGAGTAAGACGTAGATTCCGTGCCAAACGCCATCGTTTTCATCGACCGAGAGCAGGCGGGATTCCCGGAATCCTGCATCTGCGACCGTTTTGGGAACGTCATCGGTGGCCCCGGCCACCCACTCGGTCACCTCATCCACGTCGCGGGCGGCGCGCAGCGGCACCGCGGAAGAGCCATAGAGCTCACCAAAGACGCCACACCAGAACCACTGGTCGATGCGATCCCATGCCTGCTGGCTAGAAAGCGCCCCGGACCGCTTTGCTAGGCGCGCGATGATGACTGCTAGCGGCACGATCTGTTCGGTATAAGGAACCTGATCGAGGCTTAAAATGCGGCGCTGCGCCAAGAATTCGGCGACCTCGTGGAAGGTGATGCGCAGGTCGTGCGCGGCCGCCTTGTACTCGGATAGGGACAGCTTCAAAATATCTTCGCGCTGGCCGCCGGCATTGCCCTTCTCCCCTGTGACCAAGAGGGATACTGCGGAGAGGAATTCATTGCGTCCGATGCCATCGAGCGCGGGAGAATCCCGCAGGTCCTTTTCCACCTGCTGCCAATCGTTAGCAAGGTGGAAGGTGGGATCTTCAGAAGCAAAGACGGCGGTTAAGAGATCGAAGACATCCATCTGCAGGCCGGCGGAATTCGCCTGGGCAAAGATGGAACCGATTCCGGCCTGCTCCGTTTCGCGGGATAGCCGGATCATCGGGATGTCATAGCCCGCCAAGGGACGCACGATGCGGTTATTGAACGCAGCGAGCTCGGCGCTGTACCGCTCGTGTGTGGCGGCGAGCTCGAAAAGCATGCTGGTGCCTTCCTCGCTGAGTAGCGAGGCCACAGGGATGCACATATTATCCAGGCCATCCTGGCGGCAGGTGATAGCCCCATCAATATCGGGGCCGAAGTGCGAGCAGATCTCGCCGTTCTGGTCGACGGCGAAAATGGCGTCATCGGCAAGCAAGTCCCCGCTTACCGCGGCCCGGACGTCAATGAAAAAGCGGCGGTGAACCTTCTTTTTCCGGAAGTCGGTGGTCTTGACAAAACCCTCGCCGTTAAAGCAGTGATAAAGGGAGGTAAGGCGCTGTTGGCCGTCCAAAAGGAGCAGCCCAGGCTCGACGCCAGCCTCGGGCGCACCCGCCAACACTCGGGGGCGGAAACGCATCTTTTCATTGCGGGTATCCAGGGCCATCAGTGCGCCGATGGGATAACCACGCAGGACCGTAACGATAAGTGAGCGGATGCGGTCTTCATCCCAGGCATAGCTGCGCTGGAAATCTGGAAGCTGGATATCGCCCCGGTCAATCCGCGAAAAAAGATCCTTGAGATCATAGCTTGGCGTCGTAAAACCCATAGGGCCAATACTACCCGCAACACCTCTGCGGTACCTCACGGACTTAAGTGCTGGGATAGCACGTAGCCAAAACGCAAAAGCGGCCCGCCGGGAACTTCCCGCGGGCCGCACTGGCTTCAGCTATTGCCTAGGCAGTAGCGTCCAAAGGATTCTTTACCCAGCTCATGAGATCGCGCAGCTTGGTGCCGGTCTTTTCGATCTCGTGCTGCGCAAATTCCTCGCGCAGGTCTTCCAGCTCCTTATTGCCGCCCTCAACGTTAGCGAGCAGGCGCTTGGTGAAGGTGCCGTCCTGAATATCGGACAGGACATCCTTCATGCGCTGCTTGGTATCGGCGTTGATGATGCGCGGGCCGGAGATGTAGCCACCGAACTCGGCGGTATCAGAGACCGAGTAGTTCATGTTGGCAATGCCGCCCTCGAACATCAGGTCCACGATGAGCTTCATCTCGTGCAGGACCTCGAAATAAGCCATCTCTGGCTCGTAGCCAGCCTCGGTCAGGACCTCAAAGCCGTTGCGGATGAGGAACTCGACACCACCGCACAGGACGGCCTGCTCACCAAAGAGGTCGGTAACAGTTTCTGCCTCGAAGGTGGTGGGGATAACGCCGGCGCGGGCGCCACCGATTGCTGCGGCATAAGACAGGGTCAGGTCATGGCCCTCGTTCTTTGGATCCTGCTCGGTAGCAATCAAGCAAGGAACGCCCTTGCCGTCAACGAACTGGCGGCGGACCAAGTGGCCCGGACCCTTTGGCGCGACCATACCGACGGTGACGGACGCAGCCGGCTCAATCAGCTTGAAGTGGATATTCAGGCCGTGACCGAATAGCAGTGCATTGCCGTCTTCCAGGTTCGGGGCAATGTGCTCTTCGAAGATCTCCTTCTGGGAGGTATCCGGCGCCAAGAGCATAACGACGTCGGCCCACTTGGATGCCTCCGCGACGGACTTGACTTCGAAGCCAGCCTCTTCCGCCTTGGCTGCGGACTTAGAGCCCTCGCGCAGACCGATAACAACCTCAGCGCCGGAATCGCGCAGGTTCTGGGAGTGGGCGTGACCCTGGGAGCCGTAGCCGATAACAGCTACCTTGCGGCCCTGGATGATCGACAGGTCAGCATCGTCGTCGTAGTAGGTATCAATAGCCATTTCAAATCCTCAATTCTTTGGTAGGAGAAGCTGTAATGAAGCGTCCTAACGCAGAGTATATACCACTGCGCGGGACAATGTGTTCACATCGTGAGATTTTATTTACTTTTTGGGAGCTGTCGCCTTCGGGCCGCGCCCCAAGGCTACGTGGCCCGATTGCACGAGTTCACGAATCCCGAAGGGCTCGAGAACTTCAAGCAGCGCCGCGAGCTTGCCCGGCGTACCGGTAGCCTCCACGACAACCGATTCCTTTGCCACGTCCACCACGCGGGCGCGGAAGATATTTACCGCATCCACCACCTGCGCGCGGTTGGAATTATCGGCCGATACCTTCACCAGCATGATGGCGCGAGCAACGGTGGAATCTTCTTTAAGTTCCACGACCTTGATAACCGGAATGAGCTTATTGAGCTGCTTCGTTACCTGCTCAATGATCACCTCAGAGGCATCCACAACGATGGTCAGCCGGTTAATTCCGGGGGTTTCCGTGTGCGCGGAGACCAAGGACACCAGGCTGTAGCCACGGCGGCTAAACATTCCCACCACGCGGGCGATGATGCTTTCTACATCCTCAACTAATACCGATAAGGTATGCCGAGTTACCTCGTTTTGCGTCATGGTTTATGCCTCCTGGATGGTTTCGTCAATCTCAGCCGGGGTTTCCGCGGCGGATTCAGCTTCATCAAAAAGCGGGCGCAGGCCGCGGGCGTATTGGATTTCCTCATTGGAGGCACCTCCACCGATCATCGGCCACACCTGCGCATCTTGGCCGACGATGAAGTCAATGACAACTGGCTTATCGTTAATTGCCTGCGCGCGCTTAATGGCCGGAACGACTTCTTCTTCGCTCGTGACCCGGATGGCTTCACAACCGAGTGCCTCGGCCAAACGGACGAAGTCCGGGGTGAAGGCGTTTTCTTCGCGCAGCTTGGTGTGCGAATAGTGCTGGTCATAAAACAGCGTCTGCCATTGCCGGACCATTCCAAGGTTTCCGTTATTAATGACGGCAACCTTAAACGGGAAGCCTTCCACGGCGGCGGTGGTAAGTTCCTGGTTGGTCATTTGGAAGCAGCCATCACCATCGATGGCCCAGACTTCCTTTTCTGGACGCGCTGCCTTTGCACCCAAGGCAGCGGGAACGGCATAGCCCATGGTTCCAGCACCACCGGAGTTGATCCACGAACGCGGGTGTTCAAAGTCCAAGAACTGCGCGGACCACATCTGGTGCTGGCCCACGCCCGCACAGTAGATAGCTTCCGGCCCCACGGTCTCACTGAGCTTTTCCAAGACGAATTGCGGGTTCAGCAGGCCATCATCGGTGGGCTCATAACCGCGCGGGAAACGCTGCTGCATGCCGCGCAGGTAATCATGCCACTGTTTCACCTCGGCGGCCGGCTGTACATCCTTCTTGCGGTACTCCTTACTCAACGCGGTCAAGCACTTTTTGGCATCGCCGACGATGGGGACCGTAACTTCCCGGATCTTGCCAATCTCAGCTGGGTCAATATCGGCGTGGACGACCTTCGCATTGGGTGCGAATGTTGAGGTATCGCCGGTCACGCGATCATCGAAGCGGGCACCGATGGCAATGATGAGATCGGCGCGCTGCATCGCCGCGACGGCTGGGACCGTGCCGTGCATGCCCGGCATTCCCAGGTGCAGCGGGTGGGAGTCCGGAAAGGTCCCCAGCGCCATCAAGGTGGTAACCACAGGGATATTCGTGAGTTCCGCAAACTCCAGCAACTCTTGGGAGGCATTAGCTTTAACGACTCCGCCGCCGACGTAGAGCACGGGCTTTTCCGCTTGCGACATCAATTCCACGGCCTGGGCCACCTGCCGGTGGTGTGGCTTGGTGACTGGCTTGTATCCCTGCAGGTCAAGCGTTTCCGGGAAGCGATAATCCACAAAGCCGTTTTGCACGTCCTTCGGGATATCCACGAGCACCGGACCGGGGCGGCCGGTGGAAGCCAAGTGGAAGGCAGCCGAAATTGCAGAAGGAATCTCGGCGGGATCCGTCACGATGTAGTTGTGCTTGGTAATGGGCATGGTGACACCGCGGATATCGGCCTCTTGGAAGGCATCGGTGCCCAAAAGGTTGCTGCCCACCTGGCCGGTGATGGCAACGATGGGAACGGAGTCCAGGTTGGCATCGGCAAGCGCGGTAACCAGGTTGGTCGCACCAGGACCGGAGGTAGCGATGCACACGCCCACCTTTCCGGAAGCCTGCGCATAGCCCTCGGCGGCGTGGCCGGCGCCTTGTTCATGGCGGGTTAGCACATGGCGAAGCTTCGTTGAACCATGCAGTGCATCGTAGAGCGGAAGCACGGCACCGCCGGGAATACCGAATACGAGATCGGTGCCCAGATCTTCCAGCGTGCGGACAATAGCATGAGCCCCACTCATTCGCTCCGCAGACGCAGCAGAAGTTGCAGCGGCCGCGGAAGCAGGCGTGGGCGAGGATGTCGTTACCACGGTGTATGTGCTCCTTGGTTTGGTCTGTCAGGGAAACTGATCATCGAAAACGCCCTAGTTACAACTAAAGCCCCCGCGGGCCGGTGGTCTGCGGGGGCGAAAGCGTCGACGTTCAGGAAACGTCGCGGTCACCGCCGCGCTCGTACCACCTGAAGTCGAATAATGATCATATTTCCAACTATATACCGATAGAATTATATCTGGAAGCCTTTACCCCCTTTTGGGAAAAGTTTCTCACATGATGAAACTCCGCGAAAAAATGGTTCGCTTCCCCACCACATGGTCAATTAGGCTGGCTGACTATGACCCCACCAGCACAGGACAAACAACCTCGTCAGTCCACCACCCAGGCAGAGGTCTTCACCCCTTCCCGCGACCACATCTTGGGCATTTTAATTCTGTCCACGATCGCCTTATTAAGCATTGGCTGGGCGCCCAAATACCTGGGGTGGCTGCTGATTATCCCCGTTATCGGCCTCTGGTGGGTCCTCAAGGCCCGCACACGGGTCTCTGAGAAGGGCATTTCCATTTCGTATGCGTTCCGGAAGAACGTTTCCATCGCATGGGATGATTTCGCCGGAATTGGCTTCCAGCGCGCCCGGGCCTTCGCGCAGACTAAAAATGGTGCGAAACATAACCTGCCTGGCGTAACCTTCAACTCACTGCCCCGCTTGGCACAAGCATCCCGCGGGCGCATTCCCGATGCCCTCACCCAGGGCCGCGAGGCAGCCGACGACAAGGTCGTCATCGTACACCGCGACGGGCAGCAGATCCTCTTAAGTAAAGAGGAATACGCTGCATACCTAGAAAAGCACCCCGAGCTTAAAGATTCGGCAGAAAACTAAATCTACTTTCTCCCCTATTTGACCAATCTATAAGGAATAGTGACTTAATCCATGTTCCCACTGCGCTCTAAAGTAACTACCGTCGGACGCCAAGCCTCCGGTGCGCGTGCCTTGTGGCGCGCGACTGGCACCAAGGAAAATGACTTTGGCAAGCCGATTGTCGCCATCGCCAACTCTTATACGCAGTTCGTCCCCGGCCACGTGCACCTGAAAAACGTCGGGGATATCGTCGCCGACGCCGTCCGCGAAGCCGGTGGCGTACCCAAGGAGTTCAATACCATTGCCGTCGATGACGGCATTGCCATGGGCCACAGCGGCATGCTGTACTCTTTGCCCTCGCGCGAAATCATCTCCGATTCCATCGAATACATGGCCAATGCGCATACTGCCGATGCCCTCGTCTGCATCTCCAACTGCGATAAGATCACCCCGGGCATGCTCAATGCCGCAATGCGGTTGAATATCCCCACGATCTTTGTCTCGGGCGGGCCGATGGAGGCCGGCAAGGCCGTCGTGGTCGATGGCGTTGCCCATGCGCCAACCGACCTGATTACCGCAATCACCGCATCCGCGAACGACAGCGTTAGCGATGCCGGTTTGGCCCAGGTCGAAGAATCCGCCTGCCCCACCTGCGGTTCCTGCTCCGGCATGTTTACCGCCAACTCCATGAACTGCTTGACCGAAGCGCTCGGTTTAGCGCTTCCGGGCAATGGCACCACCCTAGCCACCCACAGCGCGCGCCGTGACCTCTTTGAAAAGGCCGGCTCTACCATCGTGGATATGTGCCGCCGCTACTACGGCGAAGAAGACGAGTCCGTCCTGCCGCGCAATATCGCCACCAAGGAAGCCTTTAGCAATGCCATGGCCCTCGATATGGCCATGGGCGGATCCACCAACACTATCCTGCACACCCTTGCCGCAGCGCAAGAGGGCGAAGTGGACTTCACGCTGGATGATATTAATGACATCTCCTACCGCGTGCCTTGCCTGTCCAAGGTCGCACCCAACGGCACCTACCACATCGAGGACGTGCACCGCGCCGGCGGCATTCCCGCCATCTTGGGCGAGCTGCGCCGCGCAGGCCACCTCAACCTCAAGGTCCACACCGCCCTCTATGACAATGCGGAGCAGTGGCTCGATGATTGGGATATCCGCAACCCACGCGTCACCGACCAGGCCCGCGAGCTCTACTACGCGGCTCCCGGCGGCGTGCGCACCACGGAGCCATTCTCCCAGTCCAACCGGTGGGATGAACTGGATACCGACGCGGTCAATGGCTGCATTCACGATGCTGACCACGCCTTTTCTTCCGACGGCGGACTTGTGGTCCTGCGCGGCAACTTGGCGCCGGACGGGGCCATCGTCAAGGCAGCCGGCGTAGAGGAAGAGCTATGGACCTTTTCTGGCCCTGCCCGCGTGGTGGAGTCCCAGGAGCAGGCCGTGTCCATCATCTTGAATAAAGAGGTCCAGCCCGGCGATGTCGTCGTCATTCGTTACGAGGGCCCGTCCGGCGGACCCGGCATGCAGGAAATGCTCCACCCGACGTCCTTCCTCAAGGGCGCCGGACTGGGCAAGGCCTGCGCCTTGATTACCGACGGCCGCTTCTCCGGCGGCACCTCCGGCCTCTCCATTGGCCACATTTCTCCCGAGGCCGCCCACCAGGGACTCATCGGGCTCATTGAAAATGGCGATACCATTTCCATCAATATCCACGAGCGCGAGCTCACGCTCGACGTGGACGAGGATGTTCTGGAGCGCCGCCGCGCCGCGCAAGAGCAGCGCGAAAAGCCGTGGACCCCGGTGGCCCGCAACCGCCCCATTACCAAGGCACTGCGTGCCTATGCCGCAATGGCCACCTCAGCAGATCGCGGCGCGGTGCGCGTGGTAGATGGCTTTGTAAATTAACATAATTAGCTGCTAAATCGCTGGGACCCCGGTGGGGTGCGACCTCAGTATCAGAAGTTCCTATACCTTGTACTGCGATGAAATTCGCTCATACCCCGTTATTCCGATATACCGTGGCCCTGCTGGGGCTCCTTTTCGGCGCCTGGCAGGTCGTTGAAGACACCCGCATCACAGACTTCCCCATCGATATGGTGATCTACCGCGAGGGAGTCAAGGCCTTCCTCGAGCACCGATCCGTTTACAGCGAGCCGATGCTTGCCGGCGATATTCAGCTGCCGTTCATTTATCCGCCCTTTGGCGCCTTAGCGATGGTCCCGCTCACGGCCTTCGACGCCATCGACCACAACATGGCCGGCAACATCATGGTTATCCTTTCGGATCTCCTGGTGCTCGTTAGCCTCTACTTCGTTTTCAAAGCGGTGCTCAAGAATACGGAGTTCCTCTTGCCCGCTACCGGCATTACCTGGGCGATTGTCTTGCACTTTGAGCCGGTTGACCTCAATAACAGCTTTGCCCAGATCAATATCGTGATCATGGCGCTGGTAATCCTTGACCTCGTACCGCGCAAGCGATTCCTGCCGCAGGGAATCCTCATCGGCGTGGCGGCCGCCATCAAGATAACCCCTCTGGCGATGCTGCTTTACTTCCTCGTGCGCAGGGAATGGAAGCAGATTGCCACCGCGCTGCTCTCCGCCGTAGTGGCCACGCTTCTTGCTGCAGCCTTCCGCTGGGACCCGTTCGTTGAGTTTTTTAGCTTCAAACTCCTCGAAATGGGCTCCGGCAGCGACTTCGGCGTGGGAACCGAGTATCAGTCAAATAGCTCCATCAAAGGCGCCATTCAGCGCGTGTACCCATCCGCTGAATCCATGGAAGCGAATGGCCTGACGATCGGCCTCGCGTGGCTCGCGGCCTCCGTTATCGTCGTCGTCCTTGCGGCTTGGCTCATTAAGCGCTTGTGCAGGGAGCATTTGCTTGTCGATGCCCAATTGGTCACCGCCCTCACCGTCCTGCTCATCTCCCCTGTATCTTGGTCCCATCACTGGGTCTGGCTCACGCTCGTTATTCCGGTGTTCATCTACCGCGCGTGGAGCTGGCTTTCTACCGGATGGGCTGCCCGCAGCCTCGTGGCCGTCCTCATCGCCTGGTCAGGCCTACTATTGACCGTTCCACCGAAGTGGTGGTGGGGCGATCAAGTCAATGTCCATGCCATGAACCACGTCCAAAAGTTCTGGGTGGATGACTTTGTCTGGCTTACCGTGCTTACCGTCGCGCTGTACGCGACCGCGTTCTGTGCGGCCCAGTGTCCTCACGCCACAAGCAACGCTACTCCTGCTCCGCTAGCGACTTAAGCGCGGCGAGGTGGGCATCGAATGCGGACTTGCCGGTAGCAGTGAGCATCACCCACACGGTGTCCTTATCGCGGGAAGATCCGTACTCACGGAATCGGCTGACATAGCCTTCCTTTTCCAAGGCGGTTAATTGTTTGGATAAGGTGGCGGCCGATTGCCCTACCTCTTCCCGCAGCGCCGCGAAGCGCATTTCGCGGCGCACCGTCCCTTCAACCGCACCCCGCGCGTTCAAAACTGCGCAGATTTTGAAGCGATTGAGCGGATAGATAACGGGGTCAATATCACTGAGCACTACGGCCCTCTCCTTGCCGCGCTGCAAGGTCCAAGGCACGAGATTGCAGCACCCACACCATTGCCGCTGCCCACAAGACCACGAAGATTACCAGGGCCCACGTGTGCTCACGCAGCATGTTCGTAATAAACATCGGGATAAGGATTATTGCCATCCCCGCATAGTATTTCTTATCGGCCTTGGGCTGGGTATACGGATCCTGGCGATAGCTGGTCCGCACCTTATTTTGGTAATGAAGCAGCGCCCACACAATGAATCCTATAAGGACAAAGTAGAAAATGAGAAACGCGACGGGGTGCATGACCTCCGCGAATACAGTCATTCCCACGTAGAACGCTGCCAAAGCGATCACTATAAGGATATTTTGCACCAGCCGCTTACGCTCAGCGCCTTTATCCTGCAGGCTGTCATTAAACTCGAGCGACTTCTTTAGCTCATCTTCCATCTTCTACCACCATCTCCAAAATCCAGGATTCCATACTTTCCTTTATGGCAATTCTTTCACTTTCCAAAGTGAAAAGCAAGGGTGGAAAGAAAATCCCCACCGCATTGACTGCGGCGGGGATCCACTCAAGCGGTAGCGAATAACAGGCTAAGCAATGGGGTTTACTGCCGCACCAAAGAACCACACGGCAACCAAGATGGCGATGCCAACCACCACAAAGACCCACGACGTACCCAGCGGGCGCCGTACCCAAGAGCGGCCAAAGTCCAAGGAAATGAAACCGGGACCGGTAAATTGCAGGCCAATCGCGATAACGAAAAGTACCAGGGACAGCCATACCGAGTCCGGCCAGTCAAAGACCTGGAGACCGGCACCCGATTCCGCCAGCTCGTGCAATGCGGTGAAACCTGTAACGACCAAGCCAAGCATTGCCGCCAGCGGGCTAATC
The DNA here is from genome assembly GCF_000478175.1 of Corynebacterium sp. KPL1814. Lineage (GTDB taxonomy): Bacteria > Actinomycetota > Actinomycetes > Mycobacteriales > Mycobacteriaceae > Corynebacterium. Next base: position 370,007 of record NZ_KI515775.1, on the reverse strand, counting down.
AGGCCCAAAAGGAGGAACGCGCCCGCGATGAGCTGAACGGTTGGTACAGCAAGGGCAAACGAATCAGCCCAAGCATACTGGGAGTAATCGCTTTCCAGCCCGGAGACACCTGTGTCATTGCCCAGCGAGAAGAAGGTGGATATTCCGGCAATAATAAGGTAAGCACTCATAGCCAAGCGGACGAAGAAGAGGCCGAAGTCGATGGTGCCGCGGCGCCCATAGCGCTTATAGCCTTCCTTATCCTCCTGTTCCTGCTGCAGCTGACGCTCTTGTTCCGCCTGCTCCTCTGGGGTCAGGGCAGCATCTTCATCCGCGAAGCCTTCGGTCTGCGCCGGTGCTGCGGGATCCAATACCGCGGTATCCTCACCCGTGGATTGTTGGCTCCCCTGCTGTGCAGCCCCATTGGCATCAGGATTGGGCATAACTTCCGTTTCCGCTGCCTCTTTCTTGCGCGGCCGAATTTCTTGCGGTTCGGCGCGCCCTGCGCGCGCAAAGACATCGGGGTTATCCCGTTGCACAGAATCGTAGGCAGGGACGTTGAGATCCTCGTCTAAGGGATTAGCTTTATCCGGTTGCTGCTTATCGCTCATACGACCAATTTAAGACACTTGCCTGCAGTTTTGCGGTACCGTTAACGGCGCGCCGCAATTGTTCCCCGCACCTCCCTTCCCCTGACTTGCAACTTGTTGTAACATCAACATTGTCATGTAGTTGACATATAAACATTAATTGCCAGCGGGAAACTTCCCCGCCTTATTAATCCACCAAAATTGGGAGTGAATCGATGACTTCACACGACTCCGATTGGGCAGGAGATGCCCGCAATGCTTCACCAGACGGCGAGATTATTCGCGATACCACCTATATCGAAGACCGCATTTCACCTGCGGTATCCGAGGTAACCTCACAAGACGATGGCACTTTTTATTGGCCGATGGAGGCTGGCCGCTACCGCTTAGTCGCCGCCCGCGCGTGCCCGTGGGCGCACCGCGCGGTCATCGCCCGCCGCTTATTAGGTTTAGAAGATTCCATTTCCCTAGCCCTCGCCGGGCCCGTGCACGATGCGCGGTCCTGGACATTCGATCTAGATGAGGGCGAAGTGGACCCGGTTTTGGGCTACAAGCGCCTGCAGGAAGCCTACTTTGAGCGCTTTCCGGACTATCCCCGCGGAATTACCGTGCCAGCCTTGGTAGAAGAATCCACCGGCCGGGTGGTCACCAATGATTACCCCTCTATGGTGCGTGATTTTATTGAGCAGTGGACGGACTTCCAGGCAGAAGGTGCTCCCGATCTCTTCCCTGAACAGCACCGCGAGGAGATGGACGAGCTCAACGAGTACATCTTCCACGGCATCAATAATGGCGTCTACCGCTGCGGTTTCGCCGGCTCGCAAGAAGCCTACGAAGAGGCTTATGACCAACTGTGGGAGGCACTCGATTGGGCCGAGGAGCGCCTGGGCACCCAGCGCTATATGGTTGGCGATCACATTACCGAAACCGATATCCGCCTGTTTGCCACCCTCGTGCGCTTCGATCCGGTGTATTACTCACACTTCAAGTGCTCGCGCCACAAGATCCAGGAACTGCCCAACCTGCGCGGCTACCTGCAAGAACTATTCCAGCTACCAGGTTTTGGCGATACCACCGATTTCACCGAAATCAAACAGCACTACTTTGCCACGCACACCGAAATCAACCCCACCCGCATCGTTCCGGTGGGACCGGATATGTCCTGGCTAGCAGAGCCGCACGACCGCGATCGCTTTGGCGGGCAGCCCTTTGCCCCTGGCGTGCGACTCCCGGGCCCCATTCCCTCCGGCGAGGAAGTAAAGAATCCGGAAGACTTTCAGCTTAAGCTCTTCCCAGCCCCGCAGCCGCGTTAATTACGGACCTCGTCAGATCGCTTAAGACCTCGGATTCTAGGCGCCAGCGCTGCCAGTAGAGGTCGATGTCGAGCTGGTGGTCATCGAGAAGCAGCAGCTCTTTCGATTCCACCAGTGGCTGGGCCTGGGCCTGCGGCAAAAGCCCCCACCCCAGGCCCACGCGCACGGCCTCCAGGTAGCCTTCCGAAGAGGGAATTTGCGAGACCCGTGCGCGCACGACGTGGGAGTCAATAAAGCGCTCGCGCATGGCATCATCGAGCACTTGGTCATTGGGGCCATAGCCCACCAGCGGCATCGTCTCCCAGGTAAACCGCCCTGAATGAAAGCCTTCCGCGATGTGTGGGGCGGCAACGGCGAAATAGCGCATGGTCCCCAAGAACGTGGAATCGCACCCGGATACCGGCGAATGCTCCCTTGTTACCGCACCCAAGACATCGCCGCGCCGCAGCATCGCGAGCGTGCGGGCCTCATCCTCAATGCGGATGCGCAGGGCAACGTCTCCCCGCTGCGCGGTATCGCTTAATACCTGCGTAAACCAGGTGGCGAGCGAGTCGGAGTTGATGGCCACCGACAGGGGCACGCGCGCTAGGCGCTGGCCCAACCGGGCATCGGTTTCTGCCTGCACCAACGCCATGCGCCGGGCCGCCTGCACCAAGATCTCGCCGGCTTCCGTCGCCCCCACCGGATTCGCCCGCCGCACCAGCACGCGGCCGGTGCTCGCCTCCAACGCCTTAATGCGCTGGCTTACCGCAGACGGGGAAATCCCCAGGACCGAGGCGGCGACCTCAAAGCTTCCTTCTTCCACGATGGCCAGCAAGGTTTCCAAATGTACCGGGTTCATGAAGCTATTCTAAACCATATGAAGATAGATTAACTGGACTTATTTACCGCTTGGATTCACACTAGAGGCATGTCCATCGTGCTTGCTGGTTTTGTGCTTGGTTTATCCCTCATCGTGGCCGTCGGCCCCCAAAATGCGATGCTGTTGAAATACGGCATCCGCCGCGATCATATCGGACTCATCATCGTTGTATGCGCGCTCTCCGATGTCATCCTGATTACCTCCGGCACCGCCGGTGTCGGCTACCTGGTGGAGCGCTTTCCGACGGCGCTTGAAGCGCTCAAGTACATCGGCGCGGCGTACCTCGCCTTCTTCACCTTCACCTGCTTCCGCGATGCCTTCAAAACCAAGGGCGAGGCCATCGACGTGGAATCCACTTCCCCCAATTCCACCGAGGAAGTCGCGACCTTCGACGGCGACAGCGACTCCACGGGTGGGGCCGGCACCGGGCACGGTTCTGTCGCCACAGCTACCGCCACCCAGCGCCAGGAAATTAAGCGCTCTCCCTCCTGGGTTAAGCCACTACTTACCGCGCTGGCGCTAACCTGGCTCAATCCAGGCGCCTATGTCGATGTATTGGTCATGCTCGGCGGCATCGCCAACCAGTATGGCAATCCCGGCCGGTGGTTATTCGCCGGCGGTGCCATCGCCGCCAGCTTTACGTGGTTTCCCGTCATTGGCTTCGGCGCAGCCCGCTTCTCCCACGTCCTCTCCCGCCCCGAAGTCTGGCGCTGGATTAACGTTGGCATCGGCATCATCATGATTGGCCTGACCCTCAAGCTCCTCCTGCTGTGATCCCCTAGCCCAGCTCCAGCGCTAAGCGTTTAAAGGCGGCATCGGCAAGCACACGGCATAAAAAATCCCTCCTCAGGAAATCCTGGGGAGGGAAAATTATTGCCTGAAGGCGAGATTACTTCTTGGAACTTTCCGCATCGGAAGACTCATCGTCTTCCTCTGGGTCACCGATAGCACCGGTTTCTTCGATCCACTGTTCAATCTCTTCCGGCGAGCGGTCGTGCTCTACGCCCTCGCGCTCGACGTAGTAGGTGTGATCGTCCTGGTTTTCCTTCTCAAATTTTTCCTTATCAAAGTCCACGTCATCATCACCGTCGAGCTTCTCCGTCACCTCGGTCACGAGCTCTTCATAGAGCGATTCGCTATCCATATTAGAATCCTCGAGGTGCTGACCAATCTCATCGTCGTAGCGCTCTGCGTCGTAGTCCTTATTCGGATTCAGCTTGAGGTGCATCAGCGAACGCACTCGCTCGCGGCGCAGCGCCTCATCCTGAATCTTGGACTGGCTGCGGAACCATGCGAAGACCAAGACGGCCACCATCGCGATGCCCATGTAGCCGATGACCGGGTAGACGTACTGCATCAAAGTCTTGAAGCCGAAGAAGGAGACGCCGAAACCTGCGAGACAGCCTGCGATGAAGATAACGCGGAACTTGGCCTCGTTGCCGGCGGAGAGGCGCTTACCCAATGCGTAGAACATACCGATGGCGGTATTGAAAATCATCAGGTAAATAATGATGGCCATGATCCCGCCCAAGACTGGGTTGACGCTATCGACCAAGGAGAGCATCGGGATATCGGAGCCCTCGATCTCCTCGGCGTTCATCAACAGCGCAAAACCTGCCAGGCCCATCATGACGGAGTAGACGATGCCGCCTACGACGCCGCCCCAACCGGCCTCACGGGGGCTAATGTTATCGCCGCCGATAACCAGCGACATGGATACCGCCAGCATCAAAGCTAGACCGTTGTAGTTCAGTGCGGAGACCAGCCAGTTGCCAATCGGGGTATCGATTTGGCTGGAGGCTTCCATTGCCGCACCGATATCGTCCGGCATATTGAACATGGTGTAGATGGCCACACCAATGACGGCAATAATGATGGACGGCGTGAGCATACCGATGACCTTGGACACCTTATCGACGTCCATCATGCCGACGGCAATCACGAGCCCCAACATCAGCGTCGAGCCGATCCAAGCCTGCCAGCCAAATTGCTGCTCCATATTGGAACCGGCACCGGCCAGCATCACGAAGCCGATGGCAAAGAGCGTGATGATAACGGCGACGTCCAATAGCTTAGACACGATAGGGTGGGTGACCTTGCGGAATACCGTATTGTGCTCAGTGGCGTGGAAATAGCTGCCCAATTGCAAGAACACGGTGCCCGCCAGCGTCATAATGGCCGCTGCGACCACAATGCCGGCAATACCCCAGGTGCCGAAGGCGGTGAAATATTGCACGACCTCTTGGCCCGTAGCAAAGCCCGCGCCTACCAGCAGGCCCACGAAGGACATAGCCATGGCGAGAATATTTTTATAAGACACAGTTGCCTAACTTTTGTAGCGGATAATTTTCACACACCAGTGCGCGCGTCCTAGGCCCCCTCCTTATCCCCCGACGCGTGCGGGGAGGCGCGGCGCAGGAGTGTGCTCCTGTGCACATGGTACGTAAGCCAATAACGAAATCCTACTTGCACGTGCGTGAAATACAATACATCATCTTTTGTCGATGAAGTAGCTTACATACTTAATCCGCGAAAGTTTCCGTATCGATGACAAAACGGAACTTCACATCACCGGCAACAACCCGCTCATAGGCTGCGTCAACGTCATCAACGCCCACCTTTTCGATGACCGCGCCGATGCCATGTTCTGCACAAAAGTCCAGCATCTCTTGGGTTTCGGCAATGCCGCCAATATTGTTTCCGGTCAATACTTTACCGCCACCAACGAGGTTGCCCATCGTGATTCCCAGTTCCTCCGGCGGCAGGCCGACCACAGACATGATCCCCCGCGGCTTCAACAGCTGCAGGTAGTCATTGAGGGAATAGGAGGCGGAAATGGTAGACAAAATCAAGTCAAACTCGCCCCTGTGGTTGGCAAAGAAATCGGGGTCCTCACCCGTTGCCAGCACCCGCTGCGCGCCGAGCTCGTAGGCTTCTTGTTCCTTGCGCAAGGAGCGGGAAATGACGGTGACCTCAGCGCCCTTGGCGGCGGCGATCTGCACGCCCATGTGGCCCAGACCGCCAAGGCCAACGACGGCTACCTTATCGCCTTCCTTGACCTGCCACCGGGCCAAGGGCGAGTAGGTGGTAATTCCGGCACACAACAACGGAGCAGCAACGTCAAAGTCGAGGCCTTCTGGAATCGTCAACACGAAATTCTCATTGACTACAACTTTTTGCGCATAGCCGCCCTGGGTAATGGTTCCATCAACGTCTTCAGAGTTATAGGTTCCCACCGAGCCGTTCAGGCAGTTTTGCTCCTGCCCATTGCGGCACTGCTCGCACACCCCACAGGAGTTGACCAAACAGCCGACCCCCACGCGGTCGCCCACCTTAAACTTGGTGACCTTGTCCCCTACTGCTTCGACCACGCCAGCGATCTCGTGGCCCACCGTCAGCGGGAAATGGGCCTCGCCCCACTCATTGCGAATAGTGTGGATATCCGAGTGGCAAATGCCTGCCGCCTTGATATCGATGACGACGTCATCTTCGCGGGGATCGCGCCGTTCGATTTCTACGGTGCGAAATGGTGCATCCGGACTCGTTTTTTGCAGAACTTTAGATTTAATTGGCATGTCACATAGTCTACGCTTTACCGCCCTGACCTGCCCAAATGAAAACTATGCTCAATTTAAAACCACGAAAGCCAGCCTCCGACCCCCTTTAGAACCAGGGACGAAGACTGGCTGGATTAGTGGCGTATTAGCTCAGCTTTTCCGCGATCAGCTTATTAACCTGACCCGGATCCGCCTTGCCCTGCGTCGCCTTCATCACGGCACCGACGATCGCACCGGTGACCTTCTTATTACCGGCGCGGTACTTCTCCACGATGTCCGGGTTGGCGGCCAAGGCATCATCCACGGCCTTTTCGATGGCACCATCATCGCGCACGACCTCGAGGCCGCGCTTGGCGACGACCTCGTCAACGTCGCCCTCGCCCGCCAGCACGCCATCGACAGCTTGGCGCGCCAGCTTGGTGGTCAACTTGCCTTCCTTGACTAGGGCGATAACGCGTGCGATGTGGGCTGGGGTGATATCCAGCTCGGCCAGGGTCTTATCCTGCTCATTGGCCTTACCTGCAAGATAAGACACCCACCAGGAACGAGCCTCGTCCGGCTTCGCGCCGGCTTCAACCGTCTCCACGATGAGATCCAGCGCGCCCGCGTTGACCAGGTCGCGCATCTCCTCGTCCTTAATGCCCCACTCCTTTTGGATGCGGGCGCGGCGGACCCACGGCAGCTCCGGAAGGGTTGCGCGCAGCTCTTCTACCCACTCGCGCGGGGCGATGACCGGCGGCAAATCCGGGTCATTGAAGTAGCGGTAATCTTCCGCGGTCTCCTTCGGGCGGCCTTTAGAGGTAGAGCCATCGGTTTCTTGGTAGTGACGGGTCTCTTGGTCGATGCTGCCGCCATCTTCTAGTACCTGGGCCTGGCGCTGCATCTCAAAGCGCACCGCCTGTTCCACCGAGCGCATGGAATTGATGTTCTTCGTCTCGGTGCGGGTACCGAATTCTTCTTGGCCGATAGGGCGCAAGGAAAGGTTGGAGTCCACGCGCATGGAACCTTGGTCCATGCGGGCATCGGACACGCCCAATGCCGCGACGAGCTCGCGCAGCGCCGATACATAGGCCTTCGCCACCTCGGGGGCGCGCTCGCCGGCACCGATGATGGGCTTGGTAACGATCTCAATGAGCGGGATGCCCGCGCGGTTGCAGTCCACCAGGGATGCGGTAGCGCCGTGGATGCGGCCATCGGCGCCACCCAGGTGGGTCAGCTTACCGGTGTCTTCTTCCATGTGGGCGCGCTCGATTTCCACGCGCCATTCCGTGCCGTCTTCCAGCACGACGTCGAGGTAGCCGTCATAAGCAATCGGCTCATCGTACTGGGAGATCTGGTAGTTCTTTGGCTGGTCCGGGTAGAAGTAATTCTTGCGGGCAAAGCGCGAGGATTCCGCGATGGAGCAATTGAGCGCCAGGCCGATTTTGATTGCGCCCTCCACGCCCTTGGAATTAACCACGGGAAGAGCCCCGGGAAGGCCCAGCGATACCGGATCGGTATTGGAGTTAGGGGCTGCGCTGAAGTTCGTGGCAGAAGTGGAAAACATCTTGGTTTCCGTATCCAGCTCCACGTGGACTTCCATGCCCATTACCGGTTCATACTTGTCGAGGACCTCGTCGAAGTCCATCAGGTCATACATCGCAGCAGTCATGCGTGCCATCTTAATACGTCCGTGCACTCTCGTGCGCTAGCCCCTAGGGTGACTGTCATGACGACTCCACATACAGTAGACACTTCGCTTGTCGATGCCCCACTCATCAACATCGCCGTCTTTTCCACCGCCCCCTCTACCGAAGAGATCAAAGAGGCCATTACCGGCACGTTTTCGGGGCGTGCCGGCGAGATTACTCCCGGCAAGAACCCGGGCAGCCTCGTCGTTCCTATCGATGGCGCGTTTGTCCTGCACTACCAGACCATCGATTCCGCACCCACCCCAGATAGTTACGGCCTCCACCCCATCTTGAGCGCCGATGCCGGCGACCTCAACACCGCGGGAACCCAGGTGCTGGTCTCGGTCCTTCCGGATAATCAGGAACACGACCTCTCTCACCAATTCCGCGAGCCGCGCCGCGAGCACCTAGAGCTGCTGTCCCAGGCGACGACCGCGGTAGCCCAGCACCCCAACTGCCTTATCATCCACAACCCACGCGGCAACGTCTCCATCTCCCCCGCGATGTTTAATGATGCCGTGCGCAATAACCTCGCCCCCATGCACATCGCGCCGGTGTGGATTACGCAATCGGGTGGCGAGCTCCGCGGCTACTCCATGGGCCTAGTCCAAGCGGGTCACCCGGAAATTCAGGCGCGCACCAGCTCGATGGATCCCACGGACCTCTATTACAAGCTGGCAAATATCGCCGACCACATCCTGCAAGGCGCCACCGTAAAAGGCGGCGATACCTTAGCCTTCGAGGAAGGCCAACCCCCGCTCACCATTACGGAAGAGCCCTGGTTCGTTGACCAGGACTTCCCCGCTATCACCATTAATTTTTAGCTGGCTTTCCCGTGCGGGCATCGCTCAAGCGGCACAGCGCAGCCAGGATCGCGCCGGAAAGGTTGTGCCATACAGAAAACACGGCGCCGGGCAAGGCGGCCAGTGGGCTCATGTAGGAAGAGGCAAGGCTGGTGGCTAACCCGGAATTCTGCATTCCTACCTCCACAGCCATGGTGCGGCGGACCGGAACCGGCTGGCGGGTAACAAGGCCTGCGAGGTAGCCCAAGCCATAGCCGCACGCATTGTGAATGACCACAGCGGCAAAGACCAGCGCACCGGCGGTGGCTATATTGTCATGCGCGCCACCAACAACAATGCACACGATCAAGGCAATCGCGGTAACGGAGATCCACGGCAATGCCGCCTGAATCTTTGCCACGAGCCGTGGAAGCAGCATGCCGATGACGATGCCCGCGATGACCGGAACGAGCACCACCTTGACGATGGACCACGCCATCGACGCCGCGGAGACCGGCATGTATTCGCCCGCCAACCACAAGGTCAAAAGCGGGGTGAGGATGGGCGCCAAGAGCGTGGAGATGGAGGTCATGGTCACCGAAAGCGCGACATCGCCGCGCGCTAAGTAGGACACCACGTTAGAGCTCGTGCCGCCTGGGGCGCAGCCGACCAAAATCACTCCGGCTGCCACCGCCTCTGGCAGGTCCATGACTGCCGCCACGGCGAGCGCGATCAGCGGCATAATGACGAACTGTGCCACCACGCCAAGCACCACCGGCAGCGGCCGTCGCACCACGAGCGCAAAATCGACAGGCTTGAGGGTAAGCCCCATGCCGAACATGACGATGCCCAGCAGCGGGGTTACCTGCGGGGCAAAGGATGCCGCGGTATTCGGGGCGATGTAGCCAATAATGCCACCGATGATAACGAGTATGGGAAACCCCAGCGCCGCGATGAGCGCCTGCCGTTCTTCCTGTTTTTCTGTAGCGCTATTGGTACTCATAGACAAAAGAATACCCTCCCACCATGTGAGAGGGCGATCTTAATATTCGAGACGGCGGAGGTTTAACGGGCCTTAACCGAAGAGGGCCTGCGCATTGCGGTAGCGGGCATCGGGCACCGTCTTCAGCGTACCCACGGCCTCTTCCAATGGCACGAGGTCGATATCTTCGCCGTGCAGGGCAACGCACATTCCCGAGTCCCCATTGTGCGCCGCGCGGGCAGCGTGCACGCCGTAGCGGGTCGCCAGGACGCGGTCATACGCGGTGGGCGTGCCGCCGCGCTGGATGTGGCCCAACACGGTGGTACGCACGTCATAGCCGGTGCGTTTATTGATTTCATCGCCAATGACCTGGCCAATCCCATTGAAGGTTTGGTGGCCAAACTGGTCGACGCCACCGGCTTCAAACTCCATGGTGCCCTCCTTTGGCAGGGCACCTTCGGCCACGCAAATGATGCCGTACTTCTCGCCCATCTGGAAGCGGCGTTCCATCGCCTTGGTAATCTCCGCGATATCGAAGGGCTCTTCTGGAATCACGGTGTAGTGTGCGCCGCCGGCCATACCTGCGTGCAAAGCAATCCAGCCCACGTGGCGGCCCATGACCTCCACGATGAGGATGCGGTTGTGGGACTCCGCCGTCGTGTGCAGGCGGTCGATCGCATCCGTTGCCACCGATACCGCGGTATCGAAGCCGAAGGTATAGTCCGTGGCGTTGACGTCATTGTCAATGGTCTTCGGCACGCCTACAACGGGGATGCCATTATCGTTGAGCCACTTAGCACCCTTGAGCGTGCCTTCGCCGCCGATGGCAACGAGGGCATCGACCTCGGCCTCGCGCATATTCGTCTTGATCTGCTCCAGGCCGGCCTTAAATTTATCGGGGTGCAGCCGACCGGTGCCCAAAATGGTGCCGCCGCGCAAGAGAATCCGGTCGATACCGGCATCATCGTAAAGATCGCGCCGGCGGTCTTCTAAGAGGCCAACCCACCCGTCTTCGTAACCCACGACGGTATCGCCGAATTCGTTGGATGCGGTTCGCACAACCGCACGGATTACAGCATTCAAGCCGGGGCAATCGCCACCGGAAGTCAGTACAGCAAGACGCATATCCCCCAATTTAGCGCAGGATTTTCATCCATGCAGCGTGTCCACGTAGCGCAGCGAGGAGATAAGTCCCACTACCAGCGCGATGACAATCACGAGGAGCGAATTGATGATCGCCGTGGTCGGATTACCCGTTTGCATCACGGCCGAAACTAGGGCCACGCCCACCACGGATCCCACCTGGCGGGAGGTGTTATACGCCCCCGACGCCGCGCCCATGTGATGAGGTGAAATATCGCGCAGCGTCGTTGCCGCATTAGAGCCCCAGATAAAGGACTGGCCAATTCCTAGAACGGCGATGGGCGGGGCCAGCCACCACGGGTTGGCATCGGCATGCATGACCCACCAGGCCAAACACAGCGAGGCGATCATCAGGCTAAAACCCACTAGCCCCATCAGGCGCGGATTCACCGCGTCCGTGAGGATGCCTGCGATGGGCGACATCAGCATTGAGACCAGCGCCATGGGAGCCACGATGATGCCGGCCTCACCGGCGGATAGCCCCTTGACCGATTGCAGCCACAACATCACCGGCAACATGACCGAAGCCGCCATAAAGCCCATGGTCAAAATGCCCACGGAGCCGGCCGCATAGTTGCGGTTGTGGAAGAGCTCCACCGGAAACAGCGGCGTGGAACCGCGATCCTGCGCGCTAGCCTGCAGGCGCACGAAGGCAATGCTTGCGGCAATGCCGATGGCAAGCACCACCAATACCCGCCAATCCCAGTCCAACTCTGGGCCTTGTTGGATGCCAAAGACGATCGAGCCGAGCGCGATGAGCGAGACTATGGCCGAGGGCTTATCGATGTCCTGGGCTGTGGTCGGCAGCTTCGGTATCCACAGCAGAGCCAGCACGATGGCAGCAATGACAAATGGTACGTGCACCCAAAAGGCCGCCTGCCAGCCAAAATAAGCCACAAGGAATCCGCCGAGGAGCGGCCCGGCCAAGGATGCCACCGAACCGATAATCCCCCACACCCCCAGCGCACGCCCACGGCGCTCGCGGGCGAAGACCCGGTTAATAACGGACATCGTCTGTGGCATTTCCAGGGATGCTCCCAAGCCCTGCACGATGCGCGCGACGATGAGCACTTCTATCGACGGCGCCAGCGCGCACGCTACTGCGCCGATCCCAAACAGCGCCACGCCGATGCAAAATAGGGCGCGCTGGCCGAGGACATCGCCAAGCCGCCCCGTAAAGAGCAGCGGCACCACCACGGCAAGCAAATAGGCGGCCGAGACCCACAAGATTTCATTGACCGTGGCGCCTAAATCCACCTGAATCTCCGGCAGGGCGATGGCCACCATCGACTGATCCAACAGGGACACGAAGAAGCCGAGGGATAGCGCGAACATGGCGCGCCATGCTTGGCGCTCAGGTGGCAGATTAGTCTCCACAGTCATGGCAGGAATTCTAGCGGGGCGCACAAATCAGGCCTAGACTGGCCACCATGTCCATGATTGATATCAAAAAACCACAAGACGTATCCACCGCCACCACCGTTACCCTCGGCCTCATCGGTGGTTGGGTCACCGCCCGCGAGACCGGCATTCGCCCGCTCGGCGGCGTCATCCTCGGCGCTGCGGGCCTGTGGGCCGGCCGTTCCTGGGCAAAGAAGACCAACCCAGCCACGACCGCTGGCCTGTCCGCCCTGTACGTCGGCGCGTTCGGCGCTTCCCACCCATTGGCAAAGAAGATTGGTTCCTGGCCAGCAGTCCTCGCCGTGACGGCCGCCTCTGCGGGCGCCGCCTACGCGCTTTCCGATGCCAAGTAGTCCACCCCGCCACATACACAACAGCACCATGGTCCCCCGCCAAGGAGGATCATGGTGCTGAGTGGTTTTGTGAGTATTTACTCAACAACGTTGAAGACAACGGCGTTGTCCTCAGTGCCCAGTGCGGCCTGGCCGTCAGGCAAGGCATAGAAGGCAGGCTGGGATTCGAGGACGTCCCGCAGGGAATCAGAAAGCGCCTGCGTGTGGTCATCGCATGCCGCCATAGTGGAGGCGAAGTCACCTACGTGGATGGTGCCATCCTTGTCTACATCGTAGGAGGTGGTGTAGGTATTGCAGCCATCATTGAGAACCAAGGACTGATCCTTGTCGAACTGCACGGTGAACTTGCCGTCTTCCTTGACGGAGTGCAGCTCACCGGTGATGGTCTGGCCCTCGATATTCGGCACGAGCTTGTCAGCGTCTGCCGGCAGGGATTCCACCAATTCGCTCTTGGCCGTGGAGTCCGCCACCTCGGTACCGGGCTCAACCGGTGCAGGATGAGCTGCTGGTTCGGGGGTTGCTGCGGGCTCCTCAGCGTTTGCTACGCCCATGCCCATGAGCGCAGCAGCGGAAACGGACATTGTTGCGGTTGCAATCTTTTTCAAAGTCATACCCAGTAATTTACCCCTGCCGGATGGGCATCCGACAGGGGTGTAAACGAATCGTTATCTAGTTCGCAGCTATTTCACAGTGACAACTATTTTAAATAGCGCGGCTAGTTTTGGCGCTTCGCTTCGTAGGCCGCACCCACCTTGTACAGGCGATCATCCTGGAAAGCCGGTGCCATGATCTGCAAACCGGTAGGCAGGTTGGTATCGGCTGCCATGCCGGAAGGCACGGACATGCCGCACAGGCCGGCGAGGTTGAGCGGCAAGGTGCACAGGTCGAAGTTGTACATCGCCATGGGGTCTTCGGCCTTCTCCCCCAGCTTGAACGCGGTGGTCGGGGTGGTCGGCGAGACCAGCACGTCAACCTGCTCGAAGGCGCGGGCAAAGTCCTGGGCCACGAGGGTGCGCACGCGCTGCGCCTGCAGGTAGTAGGCATCGTAGTAGCCCACGGACAGCGCATACGTGCCCAGCATGATGCGGCGCTTGACCTCGGGGCCGAAGCCCTCTGCGCGCGACTGGGACATGACCTGCTCCGCGGAGTGGGATCCGTCATCGCCAGCACGCAGGCCATAGCGCATGCCATCGAAGCGGGCCAGGTTGGACGAGACCTCACACGGCATGATCAGGTAGTAGGCGGCCAAGGCCTCATCGAAGTGCGGGCAGTCCACCTCGACGATTTCCGCGCCCTGCTCGCGCAGCTGTTCCACGGCGGCGTGGTAGTTCTCCATCACGCCGTCCTGCCAGCCATCGCGCTCGAATTGCTTGATAAGGCCTACCTTGACGCCGCTCAGGTCCCCATTCGCGCCTTCACGGGCGGCCTCCACCACGGGGGCAACCGGCTTGTCCACAGATGTGGCGTCGAAGGCATCGTGACCGGCAATAACCTCGTGCAAGAGCGCGGTATCCAGGACGGTACGACCACAGGGACCCGCCTGGTCCAGAGAGGACGCGGCCGCGATCAGGCCGTAGCGAGACACCGTGCCGTAGGTGGGCTTTACGCCCACGGTATTGGTCAGTGCCGCCGGCTGGCGGATGGATCCGCCGGTATCGGTACCAATACCTAAAGGAGCCTGCCCCGAAGCCAGCGCCGCTGCGGTACCGCCGCCGGAACCGCCCGGGGTGCGCTCGGTGTCATACGGGTTGTGAACCGGGCCAAAGGCGGAGTTCTCATTGGACGAACCCATCGCAAACTCATCCAGGTTCGTCTTGCCAAGGATGGGGATGCCGGCCTCGCGCAGACGCTTGGTCACCGTCGCGTCATACGGAGACATGTAGCCCTCGAGCATCTTGGATGCGGCGGTGGTGGGGGCATCGGTAGTAACCAGCAGGTCTTTTAGGGCCAGCGGCACGCCGGCCAATGCCGATGCGGGCTTTTCGCCGGCGTCGAGGGCCTTATCCACGGCATCGGCAGCCGCCAATGCTTCCTCCTGCCCCACGTGCAGGAAGGAGTTAAGTTCGGGATTGGTTTCCGCAATGCGGTCCAAAAAGGCCTGGGTAACCTCGCGGGAGGTCACCTCGCGCGCGTGAATTTTTTCCGCCAGTTCGGCGGCGGTCAAAGAGGTCAGTCCCTCCGCAGGTACAACAACGTTGGTCATTTACTCTCCTCCCAAAATCTGCGGCACGACGAATCGCTCATCTTCCACGGCCGGCGCTTGGTCCAAGGCCTGCTCGGCGGTAAGGGTGCGCACGATAACGTCTTCGCGCATCGGTGCATCCACGGAGTGCGGGTGGCTCATCGGTTCCACGCCTTCAGTGTCCACGTTCCGTACTGCGGAAACGGAATCAACAATTTCATCAATCTGGCTTGCGAATTGGGCTAGCTCTTCATCGCTTAATGCCAGGCGGGAAAGCTTGGCAAGGTGGGCTACCTCATCACGCGAAATCTCAGACACGCGAACTCCATCCTTTTTCCATAATCGACGCGCAGGTCAAAATTATTTTCCCGCGCGTACTATGTAAATTGCTAAGGCTCCATAATACTGCACCAACCCGCGCGGTTGCCGAGTCACCCCGAATTATTGCCCCTTGAACGCCGCACTGTGACCCAGGTATCGTAAATGGGACTACAAGCTACTGAAAGCGTGCGACTTAATGTCTTACCTAATCCGTGTCCTGCTTCCCGATACCCCTGGTAGTTTGGGCCAGCTTTCGGAGGCCTTCGGTCTGGTTGACGGAAATATCCAATCGGTTGACATCGTAGAATCCTTCCCGGATGGCACCGTCATGGATGACATTGTCATTGAGCTCCCCGCAGACGCTATGGCCGATGCCCTGATTACCGCCGCCGCCTCCGTCCATGGCGTGGAAGTAGATTCCATTCGACCCTTCAGCGGCCGCGTGGACCGGCGCGGGCAGATCGAGTTATTAGCGCGCGTTGCCGCCAATGCCTCCAATGTCACGGCAGCGATGGAGGAAGTCGTCGCGGCCATCCCGAAGGCGGCGACCTCCACGTGGGCCATCGTCATTGACAATAATGAGCCCATTCACCGCGTGGCCTCCTCAAACGCGGCCCCTGCCGATGACGATACGATTCCGGTCGATCTCAACATCGATAGCGCGCGCACCTTGCACCCCGATAAGGACGAATGGGTGCCAGACAGCTGGGCGCTGCTCGATTCCGCCCTGGCCGCCGCTCCCCTGGGAGATACCGGGATGGTCATCGCCATGGGTCGCACCGGCGGGCCGGAATACCTGGCCTCCGAGGTCGAGCACCTCGGCCACATCGGCACGATTTTGGGTGCCTTCCTCAAATAAGCCCCGGCCCGGCGCGCCTATACCTCCCCGGTATCCAAGAGCGTGTGGAACTGCTCTTCGTTCAAGATAGGCACGCCAAGGTCGCGGGCCTTATCCTCCTTTGAGCCGGCATTCGCCCCGGCGACGAGGTAGGAGGTTTTCTTCGATACGGACCCAGTTGCCTTTCCGCCGCGGCTTATGATGGCTTCCTTGGCGGAATCGCGTGTGAAGTCTTCGAGGCTGCCGGTGACAACGATGGTCAGGCCCTCTAGGGTCTGTTCTTTCCTGTCCTCGGCGGCTACCTCCATGGCTAGGCCAGCCTCCGCCCATTTCTCAACGATGGTGCGGTGCCAGTCCACCTCAAACCAGGCGTGGAAGGATTCCGCGATGACCGCGCCCACGCCGTCTACCTCTGCAAGATCCTCGGTCTTAGCGGCACGCAGCTTTTCCATGGAGCCGTAACGCGCTGCCAAGGCGCGGGCGGCAATGGGGCCGACGTGGCGAATGGATAGCGAGACCAGCACGCGCCAGAAGTCGCGGTCTTTGACCTCTTCTAAGTTCTGCAGCAGGTTCTTGCCCGCGGTATTGACCTTGACGTTGCCCTCTTTTTTGCTGCGCTTATCCTTCGTATCGCGCTTGGCCGTATAGACATCGGAAGCAAGCAGCTTTTCTTCCGTTAGCTCAAAGAGCTCGGATTCATCGGTGAGGATGCCGTTCTCAATGAGGTCCATGGCTCCCTTCTCCCCCAGTGCCTCGATATCGAGGCCCTTGCGGGAGGCGAGGTATTCCAGGCGTGCGGAAAGTTGGGCTGGGCAGGATTGGGTATTGGGGCATCGCCAGTCAGCATCGCCATCCTTTTGTGGGGCGAGCGTCGTGCCGCAGGCTGGGCACTGCGTGGGAAAGCTCCATTCGTATTCGCTGCCATCGCGCTGTTCGCGCACGGGGCCTAGTACCTCAGGAATGATTTCCCCAGCCTTGCGGATAATAATGGTATCCCCGATAAGCACGCCCTTGCGCTTGACCTCGGACTGGTTGTGCAGGGTGGCCATGGATACCGTGGAGCCGGAGACAAAGACCGGTTCCATGATGGCAAAGGGGGTAACGCGCCCCGTACGCCCCACGCCGACCTCGATGTTCTTCAGCTTTGTTGTTACCTCTTCCGGCGGGTACTTATAGGCAATGGCCCAGCGGGGTGCGCGGGAGGTCGCCCCGAGCTGGCGCTGTGAGCCCAAGTCGTCCACCTTGACCACGAGCCCATCCATTTCGAAAATCGCATCGTGGCGGTGTTCGGCCCAGTAAGATACTTCCTCTTGTACTTCTGCGGCGGAGTGGACCTGCTTGGTATAGGGCGAGACGGGCAAGCCCCACGCGGCGATGGCCTTATAGGCATCGTGCTGGGAGGAGGGGGAAAATCCCTCGCGCGCGCCTAGACCGTGACACACCATGCGTAGGCGGCGCTTTTTTACCTCGGCGGGATCCTTCATGCGCAATCCGCCGGCCGCAGCATTGCGGGGGTTGGCAAACCGCGCCTTGCCGTCTGACGCGCGCTCCTCATTGATCTCTTCGAAGTCCTCCGGGCGCATATAGACCTCGCCGCGGATTTCAATAAGTTCCGGGACTGGGTACTCATCGGTGCCCGTAAGCTCGTGCGGGATATCAGAAATAACACGCGCATTGGCGGTAATCTCCTCGCCCACGGTGCCATCGCCTCGGGTAGCGGCCGTGTCCAAGCGCCCATTGCGGTAGACCAAGTCGATGGAGAGGCCATCGATCTTCAGCTCCGTCAGGTAAGTCTTGGCGGGCGTCCTATCCAGCCAGTCCTGCATCTCACCGGCGCTAAAGACATTGTCTAGGCTCATCATGCGCTCGAGGTGCTCGATATCCTCGCCAGCGTTCGGCGTTGCACCTACTTGCTGGGTGGGCGAATCCGGAACCGCCAGCTCCGGATGCTGCTTTTCTAGGTCCATCAGGCGCTGGAAAAGCGCATCAAAGTCGGCATCGGGAATTGCCGGTTCACCGTTGTAATACAGGTTGCGGTGGCGGCGCACTTCCTGCGCCAGGTCGTTCCATTCACGTTGCACATCAGCTGGATTAGTCACGGTATCCAAGTCTAGCGGTCCCCCATGTCCGGGCTAGCTACTAAGGTATGGACCATGAACTTCGACGCCTCCCGCATGCTCGCCTTCGACCTTGAGACCACCTCAGCCAACCCCAAAGACGCCCGCATCGTTACCTCTGCCCTAGTCCGAATTGACGGTCGCGATGTCCAGAAGGTGGAGCACCTTGCGGATCCTGGCATCGAGATCCCCCAAGCCGCCACCGACGTGCATGGGATCACAACGGAAAGGGCCCAGGCAGAAGGCCGCCCGCACGAGGAGGTCCTCAAGGACACGGTTGATGCCATCAAGGCAGCGTGGGACGACGGCCTGACGCTCATCGTGTATAATGCGGCCTTCGACCTCACCGTGCTGCGCAGTCTCACCGGCGATTTCACGGTCACAGGCCCTGTCTTTGATCCGTACGTCATTGACCGCGTGAGCGATAAGTGGCGCAAGGGCAAGCGCACCCTCGGCGCGGCGTGCGAGCACTACGGCGTGGAATTGGGCAATGCGCACGAGGCTACTGCCGATGCCCTCGCTGCCGCCCGCGTGGCCTGGAAGCAGGTGCGCCAGCACTACCCTAACCTCGCGCAGATGGACGAAAACGAGCTCATGGAGTTCCAGGCGGTCAAGTGGTACGAGGACCGCGTCGCCTTCAAGAAGTACCTAGAAGGCAAGGGCCGCGATGCCTCCGATGTCTCGACGGCGTGGCCGCTCATTTCCTAATCCCCTTGCCATATTTCTAGAGTTTTGGAATTCTAGAAATATGAATATCGTTGAATCTCGCCTTAGCGATCTCGAGGCACGCGTCGCCAAACTCGAAGGCCAATCGAGCGCCCCACCGCAGCCTCCCTCGGAGGAGTCGACCTACTGGCTTGTCGATGCCCTTGCTCCCTCCACTCAACTACCCGATGGATCGGTAATTTTCGGCGGCAACATTGCGCTCGGCAAGCGTACCTACGCCTATCAGTGGCAGCGTCCCACTACTGCAATAACTGACGAGGAGTGGTCAGAAAATCTCGAACGCCTCGCCGCACTTGCCCATCCCGTACGTGGCGAGATTCTTCGACGCCTTCTCGCGGCACCTGCTACCGCCGCGGAGCTCGTGGACGAGGATATTATCTCTTCCACCGGCACGGCCTATCACCACCTCAGCGCTCTAACTAGTGCAGGTTGGACTACAAAGACAAGTGGCGAGTACTCAATTCGTCCCGCCCGCGTTATTCCTTTGCTCGCCATTATTACCGCTAGCGAGGACCACTAATGCGCAGACTCGCCCTCAGTATCGGCACCGCCATTGCTTTTGCTTCCGTCCTCCTACTGGCTGGCCCTCGGCGCCTTACACTCGCCCTAACAGATACAGGAGATGCAGCCCTTGCCTCCACACTGCGAGAACACGCGAAGCCGGGTTTTCATCACCTCACGGCTTTCACACTCCGCGACGGAAACGCCGCCTTTGCGGGTGTAGGCAGCAACGAGCACACAGAAGTCGAGATTGGTTCTGTCACCAAAATGTTCACCGGCGAACTCACCCACCAGCTTGTAGAAGAAGGCACACTGCGACTCGATAGCACCGTGGGCGAGTTTCTAGACGTAGACAACGCGCCCGTAGCGGATATAACGATTAAGGAACTACTCGATCACACCTCTGGCCTACCTCCCACAGCAGACGGGAATTTCTTCGGTTTCCTGTGGTCCGCAGTGGCCGGTACGAACCCATATGCAGGCGAAAGCACTCAAGATATCGTCGATGCTGCCGCCGCAGCAGAGCTCAGCAACCGCGGGGAGGAATCCTATTCCAACCTCGGATACGCCCTGCTCGGGCACGTAATAGAAACAGCGGCAGACACGCCTTATGAGGGGTTGCTGAAAAAGCGAATATTCGAGCCAGCCGGATTAACGGAGACCTACCTTATGACCCCCGGTGCCGTGCCTGCCGACGCCCCGCGCGGCCGCACCGCCACTGGGCGGCGGGCCCAGCCTTGGGAGATGGACGGTTCTGCGCCTGCAGGGGCGATCCGCTCAACCGCGAGCGATATGGCTAAGTTCGCAGAGTGGTTCATGGCACACGGCGATCCCGCATACGGATGGCAAAAGAACGATAACGGCACCGGCTTTTGGCATAACGGCGGAACCTACGGCTACTCCACCATGCTCATCATCGACCCAAAGACAAAGCGAGCCGCATTTGCAAACAACGATTCGCTCGCCGGTACCGAAGAACTTGGCCACACACTCTTCGCTGAGCTTTAAGGAAACACAATGCCTACGACCATTATCCGCGCCGTTTTCATCGCCTCCGAACTCTGGGCCGCATGGAAAGCTTTAAAGAAACCCGGCTCGACGGCATCCCGCGTCTTTTCGGCGCCACTGACCGCCGTCATCATCATCTTCTTAGGCCACGCCTTGCCCTGGTACACCTCCGTGCATTTTTACTGGTGGTATGCACTGGTTGGCTCCTTCGCCCTCCATGTGGGAGCCATGACGTGGAGTGCCACCAGCCCTGCTGCAGACCGCACCTAACCTTGCAGGCAACAAACGAGGCGCCCACACAAGAGTGAAAAGTCTCCCAAATCTCCGGTTGTTAAAAAGTCTCCCAAATCTCCGGATGGACTACGATGGAGACTATGTCCTTTCACGAGAACCCCTTCCGCCCCACATTTGGCGTCCCACCGCTGTTTTGGGTCGGCCGCACCGCGGTCCTCGATACGTTTCGCGCAGCGCTCGATGCCCAGCCTGGGCACCCCGGTCGCTCACTCGTCATTAGCGGCGCCCGCGGTATTGGCAAGACGGTCCTCCTCAACGAGTTGGAGGACATCGCCGCCGCCCGCGGATGGATTACGCTGCGCGCCTCCGGCCGCAGCGCCATGGTGGAAGAACTCGTCGAGACCACCATCCCCCGCATTATGGACACGCTTGCGCCGGCAGATAAGCACAAAGTTAACCGCATCGGAATCGGCGGCCTTGGTTCCATAGGAATCGAACACAACACGGATGAAGCCTATAAGCCCACTTTAAATACCCGGCTACGCGAATTACTAGCCCAGCTCAAGGGTGCAGGTGTGCTCCTTACCATCGATGAAGTCCAAGATGCCGATGCCCAAGAATTGGCCTCCTTGGCCGTTACTTACCAAGACTTATTGCGCGATGAACTCGATGTTGCCATCGTCGTAGCCGGCCTGCCACAGGGCATTAACCGGCTGCTGGAGCTGCCCGGAGTAACCTTTCTGCGCCGCGCGCAAAAGTTTGTGCTGGGCCCGCTGTCACCTGCCAACGCTACCGTTGCATTTAAGGAAACCGCCGCACACTCGGGCCTCGACTTCAGTGCAGATGCAGTCTCCGCCGCCGTGGAGCTATCTCGAGGTTATCCCTACCTGGTTCAGCTCGTCGGATCACTAGCGTGGGCCCACGCACAGCGCTCTGGCGCGACCCACATAGAAGAAAACACTGTCCAAGCCATCTCGGCCAAGGCGATATCCGTCCTAGGCACACAAGTGCACCAGCCCGCAACCCTCACGCTCCCGCCCGCACAGCGCCGCTTCCTTGAAGCCATGAGTGCTGTCATGGACAGCGACACTGCAGAAATTCAAGCTATCGCCGCACACCACGACCGCACGGTGCGGTCCCTATCGGCCACGCGCCAGCGGCTTATCGATGCCGATCTCATCGAACCCACCGGCCACGGCCAGCTTAGATTCGTCATTCCCTATATGGAGGCCTATTTCACAGCCACCGACAGCTTGGGTCGAGTGGATTAAAGGTCACCGGCGTCTCGGGCAAGAATGGACGAGGTCTCCGTCACCGAACGCAGGGTTCGGGCAGAGGCCTGCACGGGATACACATCAAAGCGATCGACCAAAAGTTTGCGTGGCATGCCAATGCGGTCGAGATGCTTGGCCAGCGCGATGGCCTCGGCACGGGCATCCGATCCGGAAATCCCCACACCAATGCGATGGCCTTCGCTCAAGTGCTCTCCCAAGCCATCGAAATGCTCAGGGGTATCGAGGCGATAACGAGGGCTATGGAAATCGACGAGGAAGGTCGTTGCGGCACCAGCAATGGACCACAGCGGCGGGGCATGCAGGTAGTCCGCGTCAAAGCCGAGCAGAGTTTCTAGCGCTACTTCGTCAGCCACGGCGGGGATAGAATCAAAATCCGTGGTACCTGGGATGCGTCCAGCCACGATATCCGCAAGCAAAGGTTCATCAAGCTGCACCACAACTTCGCCGTGGAAGCGGCGTGCCACATCATCTGCATGCGCCCGCAGCCCATGAAGAAGGGCTTCAGAAAGCTCGGCGAAGGCACCGCGGTCACTAAGAACTCGGTGGCCATCGGCAAGCTCAATGCTGGCTGCCAGCGACCACGGCCCTAGCGCCTGGACTTTAACGCAGGGCACGCTTTCTCCCCACACCTGCTGTACCTCGTCGAGGTCACGCTCGAGGCGATCCCACGTGCGACGAGTCAATAGCTGCGGCCGCGCCGTCATGCGCCACGAACGAGGCCCGCGGTCGATGGTGATGGCCTCGAGCATACTGGCGGTGCGCCCTACCGAATCGGAGCCCAAGCCGCGTTCCGGCAGCTGCGGGATGGCGGGAAGCTCGGTCTCGCCCATGATGATGTCCGCTGCCTCCGACATGGACGTGCCGGGCATGGGCCCGAGTGCGAATCCGGTCATTTACACGGTCTCGCAAATGGTGCCGGAACCAATGACGATATCGCCGAGGTCATCTGGGGACGGCAGGTACAGCACCGCCGCCTGTCCACGGGCAACGCCAGACAGTGGCTCCTTGAGCTCTAGGCGCATCGAATCCGCGGCGCGGTCCACGTGGGCGATGCACGGCACGACGGAACCGTGCGCGCGGACCTGCACCTCGCACTCGAAGTCGCCATCCATGCCAGGGTGCAGGTACTTCAGGCGATCGGCCCGAATGGCGGTAACCGCCAGGTCCTCGCGCGCGCCGACGGTCACCGTGCCCGTTGCAGCATCGATATCGGTGACGTAGCGCGGGCGGCCATCGGCAGCCGGGGCCTTGATGTCCAGGCCCTTGCGCTGGCCGATGGTGTAGTTCCACGCGCCATCATGTTCCTTAAGCTCCGTGCCCTCTTGGTCCACAATCATGCCGGGGCGAAGGCCGATGCGCGATCCAAGGAACTGCTGGGTATTGCCGTCCGGGATGAAGCAGATGTCATAAGAATCCGGCTTTTTCGCGGTGGAAAAACCGTGCGCTGCGGCCTCTTCGCGGATCTGCGGCTTGGGGGTATCACCGATGGGGAAAAAGCAGTGCTCCAACTCCTCGGCGGAAATGACGCCGAGCACATAAGACTGGTCCTTATTCTCATCCTTGGAGCGGCGCATATAGCCGTCATCATCAAGGGTGGCGTAGTGGCCGGTCGCAATGGCATCGAAGCCTAGAGCCATGCCCTTTTGCAGCAGCGCGCGGAACTTAATCTTCTCATTGCAGCGCAAGCAGGGATTCGGGGTTTCACCGCGGGCATAGGAATCCACGAAGTCCGTGATGACCTCTTCCTTGAATTCCTCCGAAAAGTCCCACACGTAAAACGGAATGCCCAACTTATCGCAAATGCGGCGGGCATCGGCGGAATCCTCCAACGAACAGCAGCCGCGGGCCTTTTCGCGCGTTTGCTGCGCGTCCTTATGCAGGGCCAGGTGCACGCCGACGACATCGTGGCCAGCCTCCACCGCACGGGCGGCGGCGACAGATGAGTCCACGCCGCCAGACATTGCTACCAATACTCGCATTGCATTCCCCTTTAAATACCTCGACTACAGGCCCGAAAGTGTACTCCCTTGCCCCAACGCAGCTTAAATCGATTCCATTCCCTAAGCTTGAATCCCATGGGTAGAAAGCGAGCTGCGAACAGGTCAGACATCACCGGGACCTACGAGATATCCACCGGCACCGCCGAGGTTGTGCCAGATGAATTCCGTGACGGAGCCTATATCCTTAACGTCAATGGCGTTCCTAGCAGCCATATCGTGCTGGGCGAGCCTCAGGAACTCGATTTCGAGTACATGCGCTGGATCGCAGCGGCGGTGGAGCAGCTTAATACGGTCTCCCCTAATAAGCTGCGCGTTACCCACCTCGGCGGGGCCGGCTGCTCACTGCCGCGCTACTTCGCCGACCTTTGGCCGGACAGCCGCCATACGGTGGTTGAGCTCGATGCCAAGCTGGGCGAATTAGTCCGCGAGCTTTTCGATGTCCCCCGTTCCCCCACCGTCAAAATCCGCCCCGGCGATGCCCGAAAGGAAACCGAAGGTTTTCTGCCCGCTAGCCGCGATATCATTATCCGCGATGTCTTCGCTGGGGACACCACACCGAAAAATCTAACGACGGTGGAGTTTTTCCAAGCGGCCAAATCATCCCTTTCTGCCGGCGGCCTCTACGTGGCGAACTGCGGCGATCACTCGGACCTTCAGTTGGCGAAGGAAGAATTGGCCGGGCTTTCTGAAGTCTTCGATCACCTCGCCGTAATCGCTGACCCGCCAATGCTCAAGGGGCGCCGGTATGGAAACATCATCTTGCTGGCCTCAGATACGCAACTGCCAGCTGAGGGCTCGGTACAAGCCGCTCAACTGGCAAAGGCACTCTTAGGCGGAGCCGTTCCCGCACACTTTAAGGATGAAAGCTGGACCCGGAAATTCTTTGCGGGAGCTACTTCAGCACACGATTGAGCAAGTCAGCTACTTGATCGGCATCGAAGTCCGGCACATCGGCACCGGCCTTCTTCGCCGCATCCTTAGCTTCTTCGACCTGAGATCCGGAGACCTCGCCCTTGTCGACGCCATTGACATGGCCCGCGTTGTCTAGCAGTAGCGCCAAGTCGCCGACGCTGAAGTCACCGACCGCCATCTTGCCCAATTGCTTGAGAGGTAGAGCGTCCTCGTCTTCCAAGGTCTTCACAAAGGCCGCCAAGCCCTCAGCAGCTTGGGAATCAAGGCCGGCGTCTTTGGCGGCATCGGCAAACTGGGGCGTTGCAATGAGGCCAGCCACAAGAGCGAATATTGCACCAATCAACGGCGTGCTATCGGAGCTCAAATCCAGGCTGTCATCAAGTACAAGGCTATCGAGCGCCCCGCCGATATCGACGTAATTGCCGCCGCTAAAGGACTCCAGCTGCTGCTTTGAACCATTAAATAGGTTCAAATCCACATCGGTAGGAATACCAGCGACCTTGCCTGATCCAGAGCGCTGCCAGAAGGACAGGTCCTTCCACCCACCCACTGGATCCGGCGCCTCATCCTGGTATGCCGCCAACCACAGTGGCATATTGGAGAACTTCTGGGAGTTATTCATCTCGCCCATCCAGAAGTACTTGTAGGTATAAATCATTGGAGTGCGGTCGGTCAGGCGCTTGAGCTCGGAGGTAAATTCCTCGATCCAGCTCTCCAGCTGGGAGGCAGACTTGCCCTCGGAGACCTCGATATCAAGCACCGGCGGCAACGTCTGATTCGGCGCCAACGCGATCTGCGCTGCGAAGTTAGCAGCCTGCGTCTTGGCATCGCCAGCCGGGCGCGCATAGTGGTATGCGCCAGTCTTTAGGCCGTGCGCATTGGCCGCCTGAATATCTTTAACGTAGTGCGGGTTAATCCAGTCCCCACCTTCGGTTGCCTTAACAAAGGCGAAGGACTGGCCGTCAGATTTCACCTTATTCCAGTCAATAGGCATGCCACCGGGGTGCTGGTGGGCAGCAATATCGACACCTTTTGGTGCGCTCGTTACCAATGCTGCCTGCGCGGCAGCGGTCCCGCTCACCGTGACTGCAACTGCAGCGATAACCGCGATGATGCTCTTGCGGAGTGCCCTCTTAGTTGTCATGCGCGAGAGTCTAACAACTATTCACACTAACCACATTTACAACACGCGCACCATGCGAGTGATTTTTTCACTTCTTTGTCTAGTTCCGTTGAAAATGTACTATTTAGAACATATTTTCACTTTTCGGCTTGCACGGGTCTAGCGGGTAACTTATGGTGAACGTATGAAAATTAGAAACTTAGTGCGAAATTCGGGGGATAATCGCCATGGAACCCTACTACCTCATCACTGATCCACATGATGATCTCGCGGTCAGTGCCACCTGTAATAGAAAATCCGACTACCTACTCTGGAAAGAAATTAGACCAACCCTAGAAGACGATTTCGATATTTCGTGCCATACTTTGGCGGCTCGCACCGGCTTAAGCGAACGGCGAACGAGGGATATCACCATGGCCCTCTACCGTTTGGAGGAATTGCCGCGCACCAAACTGCTACAGGAAACCTACTACTTCCTCGATTTCTCTCGGCTTATCACCATTGATGCGGTCTTAAGCAAACTTGGTGAGGTAGACAGCGGCGTCCTCCAGCGTATAGACGCCGAATTGGAAAAGTACTTAACCCCCACAAAGCCGGGCCAAAGCTTTCCATCGAATGCTGCCCTTCGCCGAAAGCTCAATGGGCTTATCACAATGGAATCTTCGGACACCGGCGGAGACAAAGACTCCGAGGAAGGGGACGCACGAAATGACTCCTATTTCATCTATCCCACCGCGGGCGGAAGAGCAGGGTTAAACGTAGAGTTCGATGAAGATGCGCTCATCCTCATTGACGAGGTTGTTCAGCGTACGGCGGAAGAACACGGAATCAGTAAGGCCGATGCCCTGGCCCAGCTGATCCTCGGAAACATCGAAGATAAAACTCAGGTACATCTATATATGTACCGCGCCAGCGACGTAAATGCGGCTCCAGGTTTTATCCAGGGCTATGGGTGGATTCACCCAGATACTGCAGACCGTCTAACCCCGTCCACTACTCGCGATATGGACCAGGCGGCAACAAGGGTCAGCCCGTCCTACTCCACGCCGCCACTCATCGGTGCTTATGTGGAGGGTCGCGATGGTGTGTGCCGCTGGCCCGGGTGCAACCGCCCGGCCTTCAGGTGCCAAAAAGACCACCGGATCGATTTCTCAGACGGAGGAAAGACGGCGGCTGGAAATTTGGCCTCGCTGTGCCAGCACCACCACAATGTAAAGACGGATAAAAGCGCCTTTTACATCATGGATCCGCACAGCGGGGACATTGTCTGGCTCTTCCAGGACGGGCGGTGGGAATACGATGAACCGCAGGGCCCGCTAGCGGCGAAGAATAAGAACTGGGCGCTAACCGTGGCCCAGGCAATCGCCGCGCGGCGGAGTGCTGCCAAAGAAAGGGCTGATACTTAAACCGTGCGGGCCCGGGCGATGACGTCCGGCAAGTGCGCGAGCACGTAATCCACATCGTCTTCGGAAGTAAGGCGCCCCAAGGTGAACCGGAGGGACCCGATTCCTTCTTCCTCGCTGACACCCATTGCAGAAAGCACATGGGACATGCGGTTGACGCCTGCGCTGCAGGCGCTGCCAGTCGATGCCTCAATCTGCAGCGAATCCAGCAGCATAATGAGGCTGTCGCCATCGGTGCCGGGGAAAGAAACATGTAGGTGCGACGGCAAGCATGGCTCGGTGGAATTCACCACGACGTTGTCAATGGAAGAAAGGATCCCATCCCGCAGCTTGTTCCGGAGTCCAGCGATGCGCTCGCCCTCGGCAGCGCTTTCGGCGATCGACTCCTCCAAGGCAGCGGCGAGCGCCGAGGCGCTGGCTACGTCCACCGTGCCTGGGCGTAGTCCGCGCTCTTGGCCGCCGCCATAGGAAATCGGCTGCGGCGCTGGGGTGCGCTTGGCTAATAGCACGCCGATGCCGCGCGGGCCACCAAATTTGTGGGCGCTGGCGGCAAGCGTTGTGATGCCCAATTCCGCAAAATTGATGGGCAGCTTGCCCGCTACCTGCACCGCATCCACATGAAGGGGAATACCGGATTGTTGCGCGAGGGATGCGAGATCCTCGATGGGCTGGACCGCGCCGGTTTCGTTATTGGCCCACATGCAGGTGGCAAGATCTGCAGGTTTCGCGAAAGCGCCCCCAGCGCTGATGTGCCCGCTGCGGTCCACGGGGAGCAGATCCACGGTGGCGCCGGCTTGGGCAAGCTTGCTCACAGTATCGCGCACCGCTGGGTGCTCAATATCCGTCGAGATGATGCGGTTGGTATCTCCCGCCGCATAAAGACCTTGGATAGCGATATTGTCTGCCTCGGTGCCAGAGGAGGTAAAGACAACCTCGATGGGTTCACATCCAAGGAGGGAGGCGACTTTCTCGCGGGCATCGTCAAGCACGGAGCGGGCCCTGCGGCCAGAGGCGTACTGCGCACTAGAGTTGAGCGATCCGGAGGCGGCAACCCATGCGTCGATGGCGGATTGGCGCATCGGCTGGGTTGCTGCGTAGTCGAAATAGTGCGGCATTACTGGCGCGCCTTCAATTCCTCGGTCAAAGCTGGGGCGATTTCGTGCAGGTCACCGACGACGCCGAGATCCGCGATCTGGAAAAACGGCTCATCCTGGTCCTGGTTAATCACCACGATGGTGCCGGAGGTCTGCATGCCCGAGGTGTGCTGAATGGCACCGGAGATGCCCAAGCCAATGTAGAGATCTGGCGACACAGTCACGCCTGTCTGGCCCACCTGGTGGGTGGCATCGTAGAAGCCTTCATCGACGGCGTCGCGGGTGGCACCGACGGCGCCACCGAGGGCATCGGCAAGCGGCTCTACGACCTCGCCGAACTTATCGCCGACGCCGCGGCCGCCGGAAACCACGACCTTGGCTGCGGTGAGCTCGGGACGGGCGGACTTTTCGGCGGAAGTAAAGGAATTAACCTTGACATCCTTTTCGGTTGCCGCAGGCAGTGGCATGGGGGCCGCTTGAGTTTCCACCTGCTGGGGCTCCGCCACAACGGAACCGGGCTGCAGGGTATATATCGGGCAGCTACCAGAGGCCTGCGAGGTGGTCTCGTAGGTGCCACCGAAAATGGTCATGGTTGCAGAGCCATCCGCCTCAATGGAATCCACATTGACGAGCGCCCCGGAAGCCAGACGAGCGGACAAGCGGCCCGCAATCTCGTTATTCGTCGGGCTGGCGGCCAGGACAATGGGCGCTGGATTGGCTGCGCCCAGGGCATGCAAAGCATCAACCTCAGGAATCACCAGGCGCTGGTCATAATCCTCCGCCGTTGCCTGCACCACCTGGGCGGCACCGAGGGCGGCTAGCTCGGCATCGAAGGCATCTGCCTGCTTGCCGACGACCACCGCAGACACCGTACCCAATTCGCGTGCGGCGGTAATGAGCTCACCGGTAACGGGGAGAATGCTGTCTGCATCGTGTTCAACAAGTACGTAAACGTGAGACATTTCTACTCCTAAATCAAGTTCTTTGCAGCTAGGAAGTCAGCAATCTTCTTCGCAGCATCCTGTGGCTGCGGCTCCGAGATAACCTCGCCTGCCGTGCGCGGCGGGCGCTTGGAAGAAGAAGTGACCGTCGTGGTCGGCGCAATGGCATCAATACCCAAGTCCGCCACGCTCAGAGTGGTAATCTCTGCCTTCTTTGCGGCCATAAGCCCCTTAAAGTTAGGGAAGCGCGGTTTATCAGCCTTATCGGTGACGGAAATAATCGCAGGAAGGGCCGCCTCGAGCTCCCAGGTTCCGCGGGCGTCTTCGCGGCTGCCTTTTACCGCGCTGCCCTGAAGCTCCACCTTGTGCAGCTCAGTCAATGCGGGCAATTGGCGGTATTCAGCGAGCAGTCCGGCAATCGTTCCGGTCGAGGCATCGGAAGCCTCATTGCCCAATGTGATCAGTTGGACATCCTCTAGCGTGTTAATCGCTGCGTTCAGGGTCCACGCGGTAGACAGTGCATCGGCGCCGGCCAGTGCGTCGTCGGATACGAGGACCGCATCATCTGCACCCATCGCAAGGGCCTTGCGGAGGGCTTCATCTGCTTGAGCGGGGCCCATCGTTAAAGCGACAACACGGTAATTTTCATCCGGATTATCATCGCGCAGGCGTAGCGCCTGTTCCACGGAGTATTCATTAATCTCATCAATGATGTTGTCCACGGAGGTGCGATCCAGGGTGTGGTCATCCTCCAGAGATTTGGTGGACCACGTATCCGGTACATGCTTGACCAGAGCCACAATCGTTGGCATTGGGGGCACTCACCTTTCCGATAGATTTATGTTGCGTAATTCTCTTCGGACGATAATACTCGGGGTTGGCAAAGCAACGCGATACCCTGTGAGCCAATTCGCGTAATGATGACCGCGAAAGGCCGCGTTCCCTTCAATTTCATCTTCTTTCTTAGCTGGTCAGGGTCCACATCTACGCCGCGCACAAGGATTTCTAAGCTGCCTGCATCATAAGATTTTAGTACCGATTTTAGGCGCTTTAGGGGGATCTTTTCTATGAATGGAAATCCAGACATCCCCTGCGGAATGCGCTCCCCCGTCAGGTACGCAATCCGCGGATCGATCTGCCACAATCCCTCGCGCGCCGCATAATGCTGCACGAGGCCCGCGCGCACTACTGCCCCGTCGGGGTCAATGAGATACGTGCCGATCTCGCCAGCCTCTGGCAGGTTGTGCTCTTCATCCGTGAGAACATCAATTGACTTGCCCTGAATCATCACCGCGTGCCTGCCCGTTCCGAGGCCAGGTGTGTAAAGGCACGCCTCCTTAACCGCTCCATTGACGCTGCTTACGGTGACCAATCCGTCCCAGTCACTGAAATCAAGACCGGGTGCACACTTGATGGCTAGGTGTGCGTTCCTGTGCGCGGAGATTAAATCCGGCAGCGGCGGCAGCAAATCCTCCGGGCGGGAAATCCGCCGCCCCGCCTTTCTGCGAGCAGGATCGGCGATAATGACGTCCGCCGTGGTGGTCGTAGTGAGTGCATCTGCTTGAAAGAACGAGTCAGATGCCAAATTATGCCGGGCCATGGCGAGGCGCGAGGCATCAATATCGGAGCCGAAGTAGTCGAGTGGCGATGCATAGCCTTCGGTGCCGATAGAACACGTGACATCGTGGACGGTGCGCATCCCTCGCTGCTGCAGGAATTCTGAGCGATAGTGTGCGACAGGCAGCGGGGTGGCTTGCTGGGCGGAATCGGCATCCATAAGCCAGGTCTCGGGGAGCTTTCCGCCCCGCCGGGCAGTAAGTAGCTCCATGGCGCAGCGCGCATAGTCGCCGTAGGCTGCTTTCAGCTTTTCTAAATCCTTCAGCTGCGAAGCCTTGCTCAACTCTAGGTCCCAGCTGGCAAGTTCGGCATTGTGCTCGCTTAAGAAACGGACTTCATCGAGGTTGAAACTCATATGCGCTCTGTAGGGGTGGTGGCGAAATATTCCGCGTATTGCGGGTCGTCGCGGAGGTCGCCAATGACGGGGCGAAGGTCGGACGAGGAGGCATCATCAAGCACCTCCTGGACGGTGGAGTACTTGCATAACCGTTGCATCTGCGCCCAGGTGGGAACTACGAGGCGAACGAGTCCGGCACGCCAGCCTTCCAGGATGAGCTGCGGCGAAAACCACCCAGCGTCATCGGCCTCATGCGTGTCCCCGTCCGGTTCTTGCCCGCTAGGTAGCAGGCCGACGAAGAAAAAAGTATCAAACCAATGGTTTTTGCTTTGCCCCACCCACCGGGCCCATGGAAGGAGCATATCGGCATCGACGCGCATACCGTTATTGCTAAGGAACTCGGTAAACGAGATGGTGTGGTCTTCCAAGAGCCGTCGCTCGCGGTGATACCGGCGCGCATTAGAAATCGTGCCGTCATCCCGAATCGCGAATAAGGTACCGGATTCCTCAAAGAGCTCGCGTGCCGCGGCAAAGACCAAGGCGTGCGCCTTGTACTTGGTCACGCCCATCCGCCGAGCCATAGACACGACGGACTTTCCGGCCCACAAATCGCCGGAGTCCCACGAACGCGGTGGGAAATCGCGCGGGTCTACCCCACCGCCAGGAAATACGGCATGGCCCGGGTAGTTTCGCATCGTGCTCACGCGTTCTTGCACCCAGACCTCGAGCCCTTCGGGGCCATCGCGAAGCAGGAGCACAGTCGCCGCCATGCGCCCACCGTTAAACCCGGTGGTATCGCTGGCGTCGATCGCATCGAGCCGGTCATGAATCTGATTGGTCATTAAGATATCCGGCGGGCAAAGTACCGCTGTCCAATGCGATCTACTTGGATGGGCTGGTGGAAGGCCTGGGACAGGTTCTCCGAGGTCAGCACGGAGTTTATGAGCCCCTTCGCTACCACTTTCCCTTCATCCAAGAGCATTGCGTGGGTAAAACCGTACGGGATTTCTTCCACGTGGTGGGTTATCATCACGATGGCAGGGGCATCCGGATCCATCGCGAGATCGCCCAAGTACCCCACGAGGTCCTCGCGCCCGCCGAGGTCCATGCCGGCAGAAGGCTCATCAAGGATGAGCAGCTCCGGGTTGGACATCAAAGCGCGGGCGAGGACAACGCGCTTCTTCTCGCCTTCTGAAAGCGTGGTCCACGTCCGATCCTTTAAGTGGGTGGCACCGACCTGGGCCAAGATGTCATCGGCACGGGAAAAGTCCATGTCCTGGTACTCTTCGCGCCACCGACCCAAAACCGCATAACCGGCGGAAATAACAAGGTCATAAACCCGCTCATCCGCGGGGATGCGCGATTGCACGGCGGCAGAGGACAGACCTATCAATGCTCGCAGGTCACGCATATCGGTCTTGCCAATTTGCTCGCCCATCAAAAAGGCCGTGCCCTTGGAGGGAAATTCCTCCGCTGCCGCCATGCGCACCAAGGAGGTCTTTCCGGCACCGTTCGGCCCGATGATGACCCAGCGTTCATCGAGCTCGACCTGCCAGTCCACGGGGCCTACCAAGTTCTTGCCGTCGCGGCGAAGCTCCACGCCACGGAAGTCGATGAGCCAGTCTTGATCAGTTGGGGTTACGTCGTTCACGCCTTCCATTGTGACTGATCTATTCACCGCCCGCAGTAATTGACACAGCTCCGCCGACTTTAATACAGCGCGCTCGCCAGCTTCGTGCGCGCCTCAAGGACACGCGGATCATTGCCAGCAAACAGGCCGAAGAGCTCGAGCAGGCGTTCCCGTAGCTGGGCCTTCTCATCGCCGGCCGAAACCTTCATGGTCTCGATGAGGCGGTCGAAGGCCTTTTCTGGGGCACCTGCCACGACTTCGGCGTCAGCGGCACGCATCTGCTTGTCGATGTCCCCCTTATCCCCATCCGCAGCAGCAATCGGGTCCTCGGTTTGGTGTGCCGGATCCAGGCGCTTGAGAAGCTTGGTTGTGTCTCGCGCCTGCTTAATCTGCGTATTATCCGGTTCCGCTTCCAAGATGGACTCATAGACCTTAATCGCGCCATCGAAATCGCCGGAATTCAAGAAGGATTCTGCCTCCTGCAAGCGAGGATCATCCTCTTCTTCCTCCTCCGCTGCGGCCGGTGCAGACTCCAGACCCTTAAGCTGCGGTCCGACGTTTTCTACCAAGCTATCCAACCACTGCTTAAGGGCCTCCTTTGGCTGGGCTCCCTCGAAATTAGTCAAGGGTTGACCGGCGCCAATGGCTACCACGGTGGGCAGGTTCTTCACGCCGAAGGCCTGCGCGACCTGTGGAGTGGCATCCG
The DNA here is from genome assembly GCF_000478175.1 of Corynebacterium sp. KPL1814. Lineage (GTDB taxonomy): Bacteria > Actinomycetota > Actinomycetes > Mycobacteriales > Mycobacteriaceae > Corynebacterium. The sequence goes on along the minus strand of NZ_KI515775.1, from coordinate 336,390 downwards.
CGTCCACGTAGCCGACGAGGAAGCTAAGGTTGCCTGCAGTTGCTAATTCCTGCAGGTCCTTCTTCAACTGGTCAGACTGGGTAGAGCGCGGGGTGCCGATAAGGACGACGACCGGCACCTCAGTGGAGCGGCGCACCACCTCGGTCTCAAAATTCGCCTCGGTGACCGTAAAAAACGGCTGGACTCCGCTAGCCTGCCCAGCCGCTGGCTGCTCTTGCGCCTGCTGGCGGGCTTCGGCACGCGCCTTGACCTGGCTGAGATCCAGGGCACCGCCTACATAAGCATTATTCGCAGAAGTCATTAATCCTCCTTAGCTAAACGCCGATTCACGGCGTCTACTTTATCTGTCAGTTGATTCGTCACGCCTTCGCGGATGTCGGCCTTAATAACTAACGAGGTGCGCGGCGATACCGCACGCACCGCATCGGTGGCCTTCTTGATAGTGCCAAAAACCTCGTCCCACTCGCCTTCTAAAAGGGTGAACATGGCGTTGGTTTCATTAGGTAGGCCAGATTCTCGCACCACGCGGACCGCCTCCGCCACGGCATCGGCCATCTCGCCGGAGTCATTATCCACCACTGCGGGTGCTACTGAAAATGCAACAATCATGCCCGCAAGTCTACCTTCGCTCCCAGCAGTGCCGGTGCCAATGGCGGCGGTCATCGCCCTGCCTGCCGGTATCGCGCGGCCAGGCGACGATGTGGGCTACCCCAGGCGGAATATTTTGGTTACACCCCGGGCAGATATAGAATTTCTGCGCCCGCGCGGAGCCAATATGCCGCATGATATAGGGCTCTCCGTGCGTCCAGCTCGGGCCCTCGACCGTCTGCGATCCGAAGAAGGTAGAGCCGTCCCTGGGCAACGGCCGAAATTCCTGTGGTTTTCGCCTATTTCGCCGTGGCATTAAAACAACCGCAATTCTTTAGATTCGAGTCCGCGCAACTCTTGGTAATCCAAGACCACGCACCGGATCCCGCGGTCTTCGGCCAGCGTCCGGGCCTGTGGCTTGATTTCTTGCGCCGCAAAGATGCCAGATACTGGGGCAATTAACTCGTCACGATTGAGCAGTTCCAGGTAGCGGGTTAGCTGCTCGACCCCGTCGATACCACCGCGGCGCTTGACCTCCACAGCAACATTCCGGTTATCGGCATCTTTTGCCATGATGTCTACCGGGCCAATGGCCGTGGGATACTCGCGTCGCACGAGGGTGAAATCGGAGCCCAATGTGTCGATCTTTTCGGCCAAAAGTTCCTGTAGGTGCGCCTCCACACCGTCTTTTACTAGGCCTGGATCTTCGCCCATGTCATAGGAGATGTCCTCGTGGATTTCCGCAATGGTGATGCGCAATTGCTCGCCCTTCGGGTTTTCCACAAGCCATAAAACTTCACCGGTGTCATTGCCATCGACGTCCTCGATGACGGATTCCTGCACCGTGCACGGCGGGGTCATCCAATTCAGGGGCTTATACGCGCGGTCATCGGCATGCACCGATACCGAGCCGTCTGCCTTGACGATGAGCAGGCGGTCCGCCAAGGGAAGGTGGGCGTCGAGCCGTCCCACGTAATCAACTGAACAACGGGCGATTACTAAGCGCATGGCTACTACCCTAGCCTGTTGCTATTGGCGCTTGGACTGCCGGGTGGCTCGCTCCCGCAACTGCTTGTAATCAAAGCGCTGTTGCCGCTTGGACGGCGCAGCCTCGACCCAAGCTTCGAAAGCCATGATCCCGCGGGAATCGGAAGCCAGCTCGTATTCCGCATCCCCGGTGCTAAAGTGCACCACCTCGGTGGCATCAGACATGAAAGAAGCCTCGTCATCATCCAAAGAACGGGAGTTCAAAATGGTGATGTCGAGGCGATTAAACCACAGGTTATAGCGCGGAAATACAGAGCGCAGTTTGAAGTATTCCACGACTTCGCCGGTATAACGCAGCACGCCATGGCGCCAGGAAAAGCTATCCTTCGCCGGCATTGAGCGCAACAACACTGCGGTTCCGCGCGAGCGCAGAGTAAAAAATCGCAGGGCCGCCAGCAGAACAACTAGCAATACCACCAACGCTAAGGCCCACAGGACCACCGAGATAACCGTCGAATTCATGGGCTCCACACGCCATCCTTGGTTAGTGAAAGAACAACTATTTGGATTGTAGCGCCTGATTCCTCCTCTGCGCCAATAAGAAAAGGCAAAGAAAACGTGAAAAAGCGCACCGGATAAATCCAGTGCGCTTTTCTGAGAGCAGGAAGGGCGGCTATTGCTGCCCTCTCCTACCAATCCAAGGTTTATTCAGCCTTTGCTGCGCGGCGAAGTGCACGCAATGCAGCCTCACCGCGGGACTTGGTGAGCTCATGAGCCGAAGAGGAATCCTCTTCCGCCTTGGCCTCATCCACCTCATCGGACCAGATGGCCCAATCAGCGAGGACGGTAATCTTGTCCTGGGTAACGGAGAGGAAGCCACCCTGGACGGCGGCAACGCGCCGCGCGCCATCGACTGGGTGGATGGTCACTACGCCATTGTCGATCAATTGACCGATCACAGGCTCGTGACCGGGAAGCACGCCGATCTCACCCTCGGTGGTCTCAGCCGTCACTATGGAGGCCTGACCAGACCACAATGAGCGCTCGACGGAAACCAATTCGGCGGTGATGTCAGCCATGTGCCTCTCCCTACTTCTCGTTCAACTTCTTGTATGCAGCTTCGACGTCGTCCAAGCCACCCAAGCCGTTGAAGGCCTGCTCTGGGTAGTGGTCAAACTCACCGTTGCAGATGCGCTCGAAGGCATCGATGGTATCCTGCAGCGGCACGTAGGAGCCCTCCAGACCGGTGAACTTCTGCGCGACGAAGAAGTTCTGACCCAAGAAGCGCTCGATACGGCGGGCACGCTGCACGGTCACCTTGTCTTCTTCAGACAGCTCGTCCATACCAAGGATGGCGATGATGTCCTGCAGTTCCTTGTTCTTCTGCAGAATACCGATGACGCGCTGCGCTACCTCGTAGTGCTTCTCGCCCACGATGCCTGGCTCGAGGATACGAGAGGTAGAGGTCAGCGGGTTCACTGCTGGGTAAATACCCTTGGAAGCAATGGCACGGTCCAGCTCGGTCGTCGCATCCAAGTGGGCGAAGGTCGTGGCTGGGGCCGGGTCGGTGTAGTCATCGGCAGGCACGTAAACGGCCTGCAGAGAGGTAATGGAACGACCCTTGGTGGAGGTAATGCGCTCCTGCAACACACCCATCTCATCAGCCAAGGTTGGCTGGTAACCCACTGCGGAAGGCATACGACCCAACAGGGTCGAAACCTCGGAGCCGGCCTGGGTGAAACGGAAGATGTTGTCAATGAACAGCAGCACGTCCTGGTTCTGCACATCGCGGAAGTACTCCGCCATGGTCAGGCCGGACAGCGCCACGCGCATACGAACTCCTGGTGGCTCGTCCATCTGGCCGAAGACAAGTGCGGTATCTTGCAGAACGCCCATCTCTTCCATTTCCAGGAAGAGGTCGGTGCCCTCACGGGTGCGCTCGCCGACGCCGGCGAAAACCGACGTACCGGAGAACTCGCGGGCAATACGGGTAATCATTTCCTGAATCAGGACGGTCTTACCCACACCTGCACCACCGAAGAGGCCAATCTTGCCGCCCTTAACGTAAGGGGTCAGCAGGTCAATGACCTTAATACCGGTTTCGAGGATCTCGGTCTTGCCCTCGAGCTGGTCGAACGCTGGTGGCTCGCGGTGGATGCCCCACTGCTCACCATCGCGGCCGAGGCCCGGCTCGTCGAGGCAGTCACCGAGGGCGTTAAAGACGTGGCCCTTGACGACGTCGCCGACGGGAACGGAGATAGGCTCTCCGGAGTCGACTACCTCGGCGCCACGGACAAGGCCATCGGTAGGTGCCATGGACACGGTACGAACGAGGTTGTCACCGAGGTGCTGAGCGACCTCAAGGGTGACGGTCTTTGCCACAGCTTCGAGCTTAATCTCGACGTGGAGTGCGTTGTACAGGGCCGGAAGTGCCTCGCGTGGGAATTCTACGTCCACCACCGGACCGATGACGCGCACGACACGACCGGCGACTGCCGAAGACTGTGCATTCTGCTCTTGCAGAGCTGTAGTCATAATCTAGTCACTTTCTGCGCTGTCAGATAGCGCGCCAGCGCCACCGACGATCTCTGAAATTTCCTGGGTAATCTGTGCCTGACGGGCCTGGTTGGCCACACGAGATAGGTCATTGGCAATCTCGGTTGCGTTGTCAGTAGCAGATTTCATAGCTGTACGGCGTGCAGCGGACTCGGAAGCCGAAGCCTCCAAGAACATAGCAAACAGGATACGCGAGACGTACTGCGGAAGCAGCGCTTCCATCAGGGTATCCGCGTCCGGCTCGAATTCGAAGTCCGCGGAAATGTTTTCCGTCGGCTCCGGATCCTCCAGTGCGGAGTCACCCATCTCGTACTCCTCGCCCTGCACTACCGGCTCAACAGGCAATAGCTGCTGCGCACGCGCGGTTTGAGTCAGCATGGACTCAAACTCGGTGTAGACCACATGCACCTGGTCAAAGCCGGTAACACCTGCGCCTTCACCTTCCGCATGCAGGCCCTCGCGGCCCTTGGTAGTGCCCTTAGAACCAGCAACGAAGCCATCGATCATGTGGCGACGCACATCGTGGGTGCCCTCCCAGGTTGGATCCTGAGAGAAACCATCCCAGCTGCCCGCTACCGCTTCCTCGCGGAAGTTGTAGTGGCCGATGCCCTTGCTGCCGGTGACGTAGCGAACTACCTCGTAGCCCTTGCTTTCGAGGAGGGCCTTGAGCTGGGCTGCCTTTTTGAAGACGTTGTTGTTGTAGCCACCGCACATGCCTCGGTCAGAGGTGATTACGAGAATCGCGGCGACGTTGCCGTCTTCACGCTCGCGCAGCATAGGGTGCTCTAGCGTCGACGCTGCAGCCAACCTGTTCATGACATTGGTCAGCTCAGTCGCATACGGCTGAGAGGCTTCCACCCGAGCCTGCGCTTTGGTAATGCGCGAGGTAGCAATGAGCTCCTGGGCTTTAGTGATCTTCTTAGTCGAGTTCACGGACCGAATGCGGTCGCGTAATTCGCGAAGATTAGCCATCGTTTCTCCTCCCTTCTTTCATATAGACGGTTAATTACGAGAGCTGAACTCTACTTAGCCGTCTTCCGGGAGACGTTGAGCTCGGTGCTTTTCACGTCATTTTCATCCAAAGGATCCACAGGCGCTTCGGTGCCCAAGTTGTGGCCCTCAGAGGTACGGAACGTAGGAGCGAACTCCTTGGCCGCAGCCTCGAGTGCTTCCTTGGACTCATCGCTCAGCGCCTTGCCGCCGGCAATCTGCTCAAAGACCTCTGGAGTATTGGCGTTGAGGTACTCGTGCACCTCGGCCTCGAAGCGGCGAACGTCTTCGACGGGAACGACGTCGAAGATGCCTGCCTCGGCGAGGTAAATGGATACCATCTGGTATTCCACCGGCTGCGGCGAGGATTCGGACTGCTTCAGCAGCTCGACCAGGCGGGAGCCGCGCTCCAGCTGCGCCTTGGACGCAGAGTCAAGGTCGGAGGCGAAAGCTGCGAATGCCTGCAGGTCACGGTATGCAGCCAGGTCGAGACGGAGGTTACCCGCAACCTTCTTCATACCCTTGGTCTGGGCCGCACCACCAACACGGGAGACGGACACACCGACGTTAATAGCCGGGCGAACACCCTGGTTGAAGAGGTCGGACTCCAAGAAGACCTGACCGTCAGTAATGGAAATGACGTTGGTCGGAATAAAGGCACTGACGTCATTAGCCTTGGTTTCGATGATGGGCAGTGCGGTCATAGAACCGGCACCCATGTCATCGGAAAGCTTGGCAGCGCGCTCCAGCAAGCGGGAGTGCAGGTAGAAGACGTCGCCTGGGTAGGCCTCGCGTCCCGGCGGGCGGCGCAGCAACAGCGAAATTGCGCGGTACGCCTCAGCCTGCTTGGTCAGGTCATCGTAGATAACCAGGACGTGGTTGCCCTGGTACATCCACTGCTGGCCCAATGCAGCACCGGAGAACGGTGCCAGCCACTTGTAGCCGGCGGAATCAGAAGCTGGGGCCGCCACGATGGTGGTGTAATCCAGCGCGCCGTGCTCCTCAAGGGTACGGCGCACGCTGGCGATGGTCGAGCCCTTCTGACCGATGGCGACGTAAATACAACGGACCTGCTTGTCCTTGTCGCCAGACTCCCAGTTAGCCTTCTGGTTCAAAATGGTATCGATGGTCACCGCGGTCTTTCCGGTCTTACGGTCACCAATGATCAGCTGACGCTGACCACGGCCGATCGGGGTCATCGCATCGATAGCCTTGATGCCGGTCTGCATTGGCTCTTCAACCGGCTGACGCTGCAGCACGGAAGGTGCCTGCAACTCGAGGACGCGCTCCTCTTCGCTTTCGATTGGGCCCAAGCCGTCGATGGGCTGGCCCAGTGGGTTAATAACGCGGCCGAGGAAGTCCTCGCCCACAGGGATGGAAAGGACCTCGCCGGTCCTCTTAACCTCGTCGCCCTCCTTGAGGGACTCGTAGTTACCCAGCACCACGACACCAATGGAATTGGTGTCAAGGTTCTGTGCGACGCCAATTACGCCGCCGGGGAACTCGAGCAGCTCATTCGCCATAACGGACGGCAGGCCAGAAACCTGCGCAATACCGTCAGCTGCCGAAATGACCACGCCGACCTCCTCACGGGAGGCCTCCGCGGAGTAGCTCGAGGTGTAGTTCGCAATCGCACTACGGATCTCGTCGGAGGAGATCGTCAGCTCCGCCATGTTCTTCCTGCTCTCGGTAGTATCTTCCAGCACTTACTTAATTCGTTTCTGTCGTTTCGGCTACACCATCTGGGCGCGGAAGCGGGCAATCTTGCCTGCCGTCGAACCGTCGATGATTTCATCGCCGACGCGGATGCGCATGCCACCGAGGAGGCTGGTGTCAACCTCAGAGTGAATGGACATCGCACGACCATAAATTTTGCCCAGCTTCTCAGCGAGTACTGCCTGCTGGCCTTCATTCAATTCACCCGCAGCGACCACGCGCGCGATGGTGCGATCCTGCAGGGCTGCTGCAGTATCGGCCAATCCCGCTACGTCATCAATGGGGTTCTGCTCTGGGCGGCTAATGGCCTGCAGCGCGAGCGCTTCAGTAAACATCGTCACCTTGCCGTAGAGCACGTTTGCCAGCAATCCGCGCTTGCGTGCGGATTCAGCAGTTCGATCGGAAAGCAGCTGGGTAAGCTCGCCCTCGCGGTCCAGAATCTGCGCCAAGCGGAAAAGCTCGTCTTCGACCTGGCCCAATTGGCCCTGCGCCTCGGCGGCGCGCAGCAATGCGCGGCGACCCAAGGATACAAGCCCGTTGACGAAGTCCTTTGGCGAAGACCACTGGTTCGCCGCAGCTTCCTGCAAGATGCTCAAAGCACCGGCAGAAACCTTGGAGCCAAAGAGATTCTCGGCCAAGGACTTGCGTGCTTCGGCCGGGGCCGCAACGTCAATGAAGGACACACGCAATTCGCGGTCCCCATCGAGAACGTCGACGACCTCAAAAATGTCCAGGCCCGCTTGGACTGCACTAGCGACGTTCTTATCGCCAGCGAGGATTTCATCCACACGGGATTGTGAGTTCGCGAGTGCTTCGCGGCTAGCTGCCTTCATAGTTGCCTACTTTCCGGCCGGTGCCACAGAGTCGAGCTCGGACAAAAAGCCATCGATGGTAGAGGACTTCTTGGAGGCGTCAGAAAGCTCGCCGCCCAGAATCTTCTCTGCCAAGTTGATGGAGTTCTGCCCCATTTCGGAACGCAGCTCAGTAACAACCTGCGCACGAGAAGCTTCCAACTGCTTTTCGCCATTGGCGACGATGCGGCGGGATTCCTCTTCCGCTTGGCTCTTCGCATCAGCCTCGATCTGCTTGCCGCGCTCGCGCGCCTGCTCGCGGATCTCGGCTGCCTCTGCGCGGGCATCAGCCAGCTGAGCATTGTACTTTTCTAGAGCAGCTTTGGCCTCGGCCTGCTGGGCCTCAGCGCGCTTCATGCCGCCCTCAATCCGGTCTTCACGCTCTTCGAGCAACTTGGTGTAACGAGGAAGCACGAACTTCCAGAACAACCAGAGAATTACGATGAAGCACAGCAAAGACCAGAAAATGTCATAGTTCTTGGGCAGAAGAACGGAGAAGCTACCCGAACCTGGGTTCTCCTCGCCCTCTGCTGCAAGCAAATAAACGACGTTATTCATAGGTCTCCCGTCTTAAAAGTTTCGGTTTGGAAAACTCGTACTTTTAGAACAGGAAGCCGGCAACCAGGCCGATAAGGGCCAGGGCCTCGGTGAAGGCGATACCCAGGAACATGGTGGTACGCAGCTGGCCGGCCATCTCCGGCTGGCGAGCCATAGCCTCAACGGTCTTGCCGGCAACGATGCCGATACCGATACCAGGGCCGATAGCAGCCAGGCCGTAGCCGATGGTGCCGAAGCCTTCGAACGTCGTAGCAGCATCCTGTGCCAGAATGATTTCGTTCATGGTGAAAGTCGTTCCCTTTCGTAAAAATCTTCAGTCCGAACCGGACCGAATGTCAGTGTTGTGTAATTAGGTGGATTACTCGGTCGCGCTCGTCGACCTCGTCCTTAGTGCGAATCAGCGTGCAAGGACAACTCGATGTACACCGCCGTCAACAAAGCGAAGATGTACGCCTGCAAGAAGATAACCAGAATCTCGAACAAGCTCATAGCCAAGCCCAAGACCACGGTCAGCCCAGACAGGACGGTCCAACCATTTAGCTGCCAGAAGAAGAAGTTCGTAGCAGAGAAGAGAAGAACCAGGATGATGTGTCCAGCAAGGAAGTTCGCCATGAGACGAATTGCAAGGGTAACCGGTCGCAGAATGAACGTAGAGAAGAACTCAATCGGTACCACCAAAAGGTGCAATGCCGGTGGCAAGTTCGGAATCACTACGGAGGAGCGAATGAACTTGCCCAAGCCGTAGCGCTTGGCGCCGGCGTAAATCATGACGATGTACGAAACGGCTGCCAACACAATTGGCATACCAATACGACCGTTGGGCGAGACATTAAGTCCCGGGATAACGGTCGCGACGTTCATAAACAGAACCGCGAAGAAGATGCTAGCGATAATTGGCAGGAATCGCTTTCCCTCCTTCTTACCCAAAATGTCCTCGGCGATATGGACGCGGACGAAGTCGACCGCGTTCTCGCCCACATTCTGAATGCCAGAAGGAACCAACTTAGGGTTCTTAAAGGCAGCCCAGAAAAGGATCACCACAATTAGCGTCATCAAAATGCGAATCAGCATCAGGCGATCAAGCGCGAACCATCCGTCGGCGAAGTCACCGAAAAACAGATGGTCGGCATCAATTTGCCCCGGGAAGAATTCTTCACCTAGATCGGGCGTATGGAAGTGCCCTTTCATAGCCAATGTTGTAACGCTCAGCGTTCTCTCCCGTGTTCGGGCCACACAGCCAATAGCTGGCCTCTGTGGTGCGATGGACGTCTCAAACTCTCTGCCTTGAACACGGACTCCGTCGCACATCAGCGTGAACAAGACAGGGATTTACCGTGCAGGATTCAAGCGCAACACTTAACCCCGCGGTAACCCGTTGCAAATCGTATCAGCTGGATCAACAGTTTTTGCACGTGGGGGCCCCATAGGCCACACCCGATAGCGCCATTTCCACCTTTTGCCATACAAAACCGCGCTATTCCTGCTTAATTCACAAACGTGCATTTGATCACACACTCAGGCCAACACACCTCCTCGGGGGTGACCAACTTCCATTAATACCAGCATGCAGGCATAAAAAGGCCGCCGAGCAATCCCAATGCGCGACGGCTTAACTCTTTTTGCCCTACTCAGGACACGTAGGTAATCCTGGAGGTGACCACGGCCCAGACCTCAGAGCCTAAGGTAACGATGAGCGCTACGACGACGGTAAGAAATAGCGCCCACGTGTCATAGAAATCCATGTCCCGGATAATGGCCAGAACTCCGATAAGCACGATCAACTTAATAAGCCAACCACCCAATACCACCGCGATGGTGGTTGAGGGCGTCGAGTGGGCGGTAAAAAGCACTGAGAGCGCGGTAAACAAGACAAAGCCACCGCCGAGGGCAGCGCCGACGATAACGCCCCAGAGCCCGGCGACACCCTGTGCCCCACCCCAGACGGCGAGAGAAATGATGGTAAAGATGCCGAGGGCGGTAGACCCTTTCTTTACGGCACGCTGCAACGGCAGGCGTGGGTCATCGAAATTAGCATTTTCCGTTGTGTCACTCACGGACATTCACCCTACCTCACGCGCTCGGTGAGTCACGCACTACGCAATCATCCGACGACCTGAGACCAATCTTGCCCTGCCGCAGTGGAATCAGCGTCGCGCCAAAGGCAACTAATAACGCCATGATGGACAGGCCGATCGCCACCGGGGCTGGCACGATGGAAAACGACACCGCTCCAAAGGCCACCGCGGAAACCCAGAGGTACAACACCAGCACGGTGCGCCGGTGCGTATGCCCCAGAGACAAAAGGCGGTGGTGAATATGCGCCTTATCCGCTGAAAACGGCGAGCGCCCCTGGGATAGACGGCGAATTACCGCCCAGACAAGGTCTAAGACTGGAATAAACACCGCAGCGATCACCACGAGGATAGGTGACATAAGCGCCACCATGTCCACGGTGCCGTAGAGGGACATGTTGATCTTGCCGGACGCGGAGGTGGAGGCCGCAGCGAGCAAGAGTCCAATAAGCATAGAGCCGGAATCGCCCATGAAAATTCGGGAGGGTTCAAAGTTATGGGGCAAAAAGCCTGCACACATTCCCACCAAAGCGGCGCTGATAATAGCAGGTGGATACGCCGATACCGCTCCGCCTTGGTCATGCAGGACGGTCAGCGAGAATATTAGAATAGCGCCGCCCGCGATGAGCCCAAGGCCTGCGGCTAGGCCATCGAGGCCGTCAACGAAGTTGATGGCGTTGATGAGAAGGACCGTGAAGAAAGCGGTAAGGAGGGTGCTTTGAATCTGGTCGAGCACTACCGTGGTGCCGCCACCGAAGGGGATAAAGAGCAGCGTCCACGTGAGTCCCAAGCCACTCATAAGGGCGGCGGCAAAGAGCTGCCCAAAAAGCTTGATGAGGGCCCCGAGTTCCAGGTAGTCATCGGCAATCCCCAAAAGCACGATGGCCAGCGCCGCCCACAACACCGCACTCATCTCGGGGGTGACGGGCATAAACCCGCGAGTCAAGGCTGGAAGCTGGGCTGCGAGGAATATCGCCGCGCCAAAGCCGGTAAACATGGCGAGCCCGCCCATGCGGGGTGTGGGCTGGGAGTGGGAATCGCGCAGGCGAATTTCTGCCACCCGGCCCGTGCGGACCAAAAAGGATCGCACTACGCCGGTGGTCAGGTAGGTAAATGTCGCTGCAACGAGGATGACCAAGGCCAACTCGCGCAGCGGTACGCCAGTGCCGCTCACGCGAAATGCTCCTTCTATCCTTGGGGCCGTGTGCGCAACGAGTCAGCCGAGACGCCGAGGACCTCACCAATCTCTTCCGCGGATAATGCACCCTCGCGCAGTAGGAATGGATGGTCACCAGAGAGGTCAATGATGGTCGAGGGCTTGCCAATGTCCGTTTCTCCCCCATCCAAATACACGGTGACGGCCTTGCCCAATTGAGCCTTGGCCATTTGCGCGGTCGTCGGCGGTTGGTGTCCAGAAATATTGGCAGAAGAAACCGCCATCGGCCCTACCTCGCGCAAAAGCTCGATGGCAATCGGGTGAAGGGGCATCCGCAGCATGACGGTACCGCGGGTATCACCTAAGTTCCACGGCAGGGACGGGGCCTGTGGCACGACGATGGATAGTCCGCCTGGCCAAAAGGCTTCAACGAGGTCACGGGTGGAATCGGGATACGAGGCGACGAGGCCGCGCACGGTGTTCCAGGATCCGACGAGCACGGGAACCGGCATATCCGGCCCACGCTGCTTGGTGGCAAGCAGATTGGCTACCGCGTCATTATCGAAGGCATCGCAGCCCAAGCCATAAAGCGTATCGGTGGGCATGACCACAAGCCGCCCAGACTTGGCGGCCTTGGTGGCGATGCTCACGCCTTCCTCACGCTCAGTGTCATCGGCGCAATTATAAATTTTTCCTTGCATCAATAGTCCCCTTCTTGCCCGACGGTGATGCCTTAGTTTACCGCGCGCTGCGCGGTAATAAAGCGCGGCGTGCCAGTTAAGTCCTTAAGCGGAGCGATATGGGAAAAGCCACCGTGGTCACGCACCGCATCACGCACTGCATCGCCAGTCGTATCGTCGTGTTCAATCGCCATGATCCCACCAGGCCGCAGAAGCCTGGCGATCGTGGGAATCAACCCGCGGATTACTCCCATGCCGTCATCGCCGCCGAAGACGGCCACGTGCGGATCGTGATACACCTCCGGCTGCAAATTCGGATCTTCCGGTACATAAGGCGGGTTGCTCACTACGAGATCGACCGTGCCATTCCAGTCCGCCAGAGTCTGGATGTCGGTCGCATCCGCCTGCACCACCTCTACCCCGGTGCGGTGGGTATTGGCGCGGGTGAACTCGAGGGCGGCATCGGAAAGCTCTACTGCCTTAACCTCCGCCTGCGGTACGTAATGCTGCAGGTAGAGCGCCAGCGCGCCCGAACCCGAGCACAAATCCACCATGCGCGAGCCTGGTGCGTGGTGGACCGCCCAATCCGCCATCACCTCCGTTTCCGGGCGCGGAATGAACACGCCCGGACCCACCTTCAAATCCAGGGGGCCAAACCACGCCGTACCCAGCACGTATTGCAGTGGCTCGCGCTGTTCCCGTCTGCGCAAAAGCGCCTCAAAGGCCACGTCAAAGCCGGGCATAGGTAGCTCATGCAGCGGAATATCCAAATGCCCGCAGTGAATGAGGTGGGAGATGAGGATGCGCGTATCCCACTCGGGGCTTCCTACCCCAGCAACGCGAAGGCGCTGCACCCCATAGCGCAGCGCCTCACCGTACGATTCCATCGACCGCTATTATCCCTCGGCCTCAAGGCGCTCGGCGCGTTCCTGGTCCTGCAGGGCCTTGATGAGATCCTGCATATCGCCGTTCAACACGGAATCCAGGTTATTGGCCTTATAACCAATGCGGTGATCCGTAATGCGGTTTTCGGGCCAGTTATAGGTGCGCACGCGCTCGGAGCGGTCCATGGTGCGCACCTGGGAGGCGCGCTGCTCGCCAGCCTCGGCCTCGCGGGCCTCGCGTTCCATCTGATCCAGGCGGGCCTGCAGCACCTGCAGGGCGCGGGCCTTGTTCTGGATCTGCGAACGTTCCTTCTGGCAGGTAACAATCAAGCCCGTGGGCAGGTGGGTAATGCGCACCGCGGAGTCGGTGGTGTTCACACCCTGACCACCCTTACCGGAGGAGCGGTACACATCGACGCGAATATCCTTGTCATCGATATTGACCGATTCCACTTCTTCGGGCTCTGGGTACACCAGAACGCCAGCAGCAGAAGTCTGGATGCGTCCCTGCGATTCCGTAACCGGCACGCGCTGCACGCGGTGCACGCCGCCTTCGAATTTGAAGACGGACCATGCGCCATCGCGCGTCGGGGATTTAGCGCGGAAGGAGATAGTCATATCCTTTACGCCGCCCAAGTCGGATTCGTTAAGGCCCAAGACCTCCCACTTAAAGTCAATCTTATCGGCAAAACGCTCGTACATGCGGGCCAAGTCGCCGGCAAAGAGCGCGGCCTCTTCGCCGCCGGCACCGGCCTTGATCTCCATGATGATGTCTTCCGAGTCCTGCTCATCGCGCGGCGCGAGCAGGTCAGCCAGCTTTTCTTCCAGCTCTTCCACAGACTCTGCTAGGCGGTCTGCTTCTTCCTGGAAGTCGTGGTCTTCGTAAGCCATCTCCTTGGCGTCCGCGAGATCCTCGCGCGCCTGGGTCAGTTCATCGTTAACCATGATGATGGGGCGCAACTCCGCGTACCGCTTGGACAGCTTGCGAAAAGCCTGCTGATCGCCGGCGATTTCTGGATCGCCCATCTGCATTTCAATGCCCTGGTATTCCGACACAATGTCATCAACCATGGAAACTTGATTAGACATAGTCTTCCTCGTCCTTATCCGCAGCCATCGGTGCCGAAGAAGCCACCTGCATGAGGAACTCGCCATTCGAGCGGGTCTTCTTAAGCTGCTTGATCAACAGGTCAATTGCCTGGTGGGAGTCCAGAGCCGACAGGATGCGGCGCAGTTTCGTCATGATGCGCGCCTCTTCAGGCACCAGCAGGAGCTCGTCCTTGCGGGTACCGGAGGGGTTGACATCCACAGCTGGGAATACGCGGCGTTCCGAGATCCCGCGGTCCAGCTTCAGCTCTGCGTTGCCCGTGCCCTTGAATTCCTCGAAGATGACGGTATCGCCGGTAGAACCGGTCTCCACCATCGCGGTGGCGATGATGGTCAGCGAACCGCCCTCTTCAATATTGCGGGCAGCGCCCAAGAAGCGCTTTGGTGGGTAGAGCGCATTGGAATCCACACCACCGGACAGGATGCGGCCCGATGCCGGGGAGGAGTTGTTGTAGGCGCGGCCCAAGCGGGTGATGGAATCCAGCAACACCACGACATCCTTGCCCTGCTCCACCAGGCGCTTTGCGCGCTCGATGGCCAGCTCGGAGACGGAGGTGTGCTCTGATGGCGGGCGGTCAAAGGTCGAAGAAATGACCTCACCCTTCACGGAGCGCTGCATGTCCGTGACCTCTTCAGGGCGCTCGTCCACCAGCACCACCATGAGGTAGCACTCGGGGTTATTGGTAGCAATCGCATTCGCGATATTTTGCAAGATGGTGGTCTTACCGGCCTTCGGCGGCGAGACGATGAGCGCGCGCTGGCCCTTACCAATCGGCATGATCAGGTCGATAACGCGGGTGGTCAGGATCTTTGGATCCGTTTCCAAGCGCAGGCGCTGGTTGGGATACAGCGGCGTGAGCTTATTAAAGTGCGGGCGCTGCTTGGCCTCTTCCGGATCGATTCCATTGACGGTATCGACCTGCACCAACTGGTTGTACTTGCGGCGGTTGCGGCCATTGCCGTGGGTGTGGGTAGGACCAGCCACCTTCACCTGACCGGTAATGGCATCGCCAGAGCGCAGGCCCAGCCGGCGCACGATGTTTTTATTAACAAAGACGTCCGCATCGCCCGCGCGGTACCCGGTGGTGCGCAGGAAGGAGACGTTATTGTCTACGACATCCAAGATGCCGCCAACTGCCTGCAGCTCATCGCCCTCGCGTACCTGCAGGTCATTGCCGCCGCCGTGGTTATCATTATTGCCCCTGCCACCCCGCCGATTCCGGCGGTTGCGACGGCCGCGTCGGTTGCCGCGGTCAAAATTATTATCGTCATTGCGATTATTGCGGTGATTATTATCGCCGTTCTTCTCGCCCTGCTTGTCTCCCTGGTTATCGGAGCCATCCTGGGAGTCATCGCGGCGATCCTGGTGGCGATTCTGGTTCTGCCCCTCGCCCCGATTGTTGTCACCCCGGTTATTCTCGCCGCGGTTATTATCGCCTTGCTCTTGGCGCTCCTGGCGGCGGGCGCGGTTGCGGCGGGCACGGCGGGCCTGCGACCGCGACTCATAGCGCTGGTCGTCGCCGTTGTCCTTGCGGTCTTTGCCGCGGTTGTCCTGCTGTTCGCCGGATTTGCCGTTATCGCTCTCGCCGCGGTCATCCTTCTTGGACGGTTTATCTTTCTGCTTGGCAGGTGCCGCATCCTCAGCGGGTTTCTCGGCCTTTTCGGCCTTTTCTGCCTGCTCTATTTTTGCCTTCGCCTTTGCGGGAACCTGACCGGTTTTAATGGCGGTGATGAGATCCCCTTTGCGCAGGGCAGAGACGCCGCGAAGGCCGCGCTCAGCGGCCATTTTGCGCAATTCCGGCAGCTTCAGGGATGCGAGATCCTGTGCCGCGGTGTTGTCCGTATCGCTCACGGATATCCTTTCGTTGCTTGACCAGGTCCATAGTTGGGATCCGCCCTCCCCCACTTCAGGGAAGCTTGGGCGGGTGCACTGGAAGCCGATGTGTATTTTTCTTATCTTTTCGCCCTCGTGCCAAGGCGCTAGCGCACCCTGCCGGGCAATAAGTATGAGGCCTCTTCCGGTTACCTTAAGGGAAATCCCCCTTGTAGCCAGTACGCGGGGGCGGAAGAATTCAAGAAACGACTGTGGGCAATGTATAACGATGGGACCTGTCACTGGGCCCGATTGCATAGGATTGGGAAGATTTTCCCGCTTTCCTATCAGTCGAAGGCAATTATAGCGCATTCGCTTCGCGGTGAGTACTTGGACACCGCTACAGTGGAAGCATGCTTTCCACGATGATGGATATTCCCCTGTCTTTAACCCGTATTTTGGAATACGGCGCGTCAGTGCACGGCAATACCACTGTGACCACCTGGCACGGCGAGGGAACCGGGTCCGAGTTTGGCCCCGCAGAAAAGGTTACCTTCCGCGATATCGCTGCCCGCGCGGCAGCCTTTGCCCATGTTTTACACGATGACCTCGGCATTACCGGTGATCAGCGCGTGGGTAGCTTCATGTGGAATTGCGCCGAACACCTCGAGGTCATGTTTGGTTCCGCCTGCAAGGGCGCAGTTTTTACCCCGCTGAATAAGCAGCTGATGAATGACCAGATTCGGCACATCATCAGCCATGCCGAGGTCTCCGTCATCGTCTGCGATCCCCGGCTTGCCCCGCAGTTGGGCACGGTTTTAAACGGCGCGCCTTCCGTGCATTCGGTGATTTTTACCGGTTCCCAATCGCCGCAGCGCTTTGCCCACCACTTTCCGCGCGGCATCGAGTTTTATTCCTATGAGGCCCTGTTGGATGGCCGCTCTACCATCTACGATTGGCCCGAGCTCGATGAGCGCACCGCCGCCGCACTGTGCTATTCCACCGGCACCACTGGCGCACCGAAGGGCGTGTTATATTCCCACCGCTCGCTCTACCTCGAGGCCATGCAGCTGCGTTCCTCGGATTCGCTGTGCATTACCCACGGCGAAACCTTCCTGTGCTGCATTCCCATCTATCACGTGCTGAGCTGGGGCGTTCCCTTTACGTGTTTCATGACGGGCACCCCACTCGTGCTTCCCGATGCCGACGTCTCCGCCCCCACACTCGCCAAGGTCATCGCGGCCACGTCGCCGCGCGTGGCCCACGGCGTGCCTACCATCTGGATCCAGCTCTTCGTGCACTACATGCACAATCCGCCAGAGCGCATGACTCTGACGGAGATCTTCGCCGGCGGCTCACCTGTGCCGCCGCAGCTTATTAAGATGTGGGAGGAGCATTACGGTGTCGACGTGGTCCACGTCTGGGGCATGGTGGAAACCTCGACGGTTGGCAGCGTCGCCCGCCCGCCGCAGGGTGCCTCCGGCGATACCCGCTGGGCTTATCGCATCTCCCAGGGCAAGATTGCAGCTTCGCTGCAGTACCGCGTGGTAAATGACGGCCAAGTGGTATCCAAGACCGACCGCAATGCCGGTGAGCTCCAGGTGCGTGGCAACCTCGTGACCGGTTCTTATTATCATTCCCCCACCGCCGAGCCGGGCGAGGTGGCCTCCGAGTTCCGCGGCAAGCCGGTCGAGGCCGCGGAGTCCAAGTTCACCGCGGATGGCTGGTTGCGCACCGGCGATGTCGGATCTGTGACGAAGGACGGCTTCCTCACCGTTGAGGACCGCGCCCGCGATGTCATCCGCTCGGGCGGCGAGTGGATCTATTCGGTGCAGTTGGAAAACCTCATCATGGCCAATTCCGATGTGGTGGAAGCCGCGGTGATTGGCTACCCGGACAAGCAGTGGGTGGAACGCCCCCTCGCCGTGACCGTCTTAGATGAGAAAGCCTCTCCCACCATCGAAACGGCCGAAAAATTGCGCCAGAGCCTGCACAAGGAATTGCCCAGCTGGATGCTGCCGGAGTACTGGACCTTTGTAAAGTCGATCGATAAGACCTCAGTGGGCAAGTTCGATAAAAAGGATTTGCGTACCCACTTGGCCGAAGGCGAATACAACATCATCCGCCTCAAGGGCCCGGGTGAAGCGCAGCGCCTTGACGATATCGACGAAAGCGATTTTAACCGGGAAAACGAGGAATAATCCCCGGCCAGGTTGCGTTGTAGCTTGGTGTACCTTGTTCCCCACTCTTAGACTGGCAGCAATGACTTCACCAACGTCTTCTTCAGCGGTCTCCCTGCCCCTGCCCACCGTGGGCCGGTCGCAGCCGCCGGAGGATTTACCTGCTGCGGCAAGCGACGGCACGCGCGCCTTGGTTGACCGCTATGGCCGCAGGGCCCGCGACTTACGCGTGTCGCTTACGGATCGCTGCAACCTGCGCTGCACGTACTGCATGCCGGCCGAAGGCTTAGAGTGGATGCCCAAGCAGCAAACGCTGTCCGATGAAGAAACCATCCGGCTTATCCGCCTCGGCGTAGAAAAGCTCGGCATCCGCCAGGTGCGCTTTACCGGCGGCGAACCGCTGCTGCGCAAATCCTTGGGAAAAATCATCGCCGCCACCAAGGAACTCACCACGGATGAAGGCATCGCGCCGTCCACGGCGCTAACTACCAACGGATTGGGCTTGGAAAAGCGCGCGGCACAACTCGCTACCGCGGGGCTCGACCGCATCAATATCTCGCTGGATACCATCGATCCTCAACGCTATGCCGCACTCACCCGCCGCGACCGCCTATCCCACGTGCTCGAGGCCATCGCCGCCGCGGCAGATGCCGGATTAAATCCCGTCAAGATCAATGCCGTGGTCATGCCCGGCGTCAATGAGGAAGATATCGTCCCGCTGGCGGACTATGCCCTGCACCAGGGCGCCCAGCTGCGCTTTATTGAGCAAATGCCGCTCGGCCCGCGGGAAAAATGGCGCCGCGAGGACATGGTCACCGCCGATGACATCTTGCACCGGCTACAAAGCCACTTTTCCATGCGCCCGGCGCGCGAGCCGCGCGGATCGGCCCCGGCCGCGTTGTGGGATGCTATCGCCCCCGATGGCACCGCCGGCAAGCTTGGCATCATCGCCTCGGTGACCCATCCCTTTTGTGGCGACTGCGACCGCACGCGGCTTACTACCGATGGTGCCGTGCGCAACTGCCTCTTTGGTAATTCCGAAACCCAGTTGCGGGATCTCATTCGCTCCGGAGCCAGCGACGAGGAATTAATGGAGGCATGGGCCGGGGAAATGTGGACGAAGAAACCGGGCCACGGCATTGATGATGAGGGCTTCTTGCAGCCGGATCGCCCCATGTCTGCCATTGGCGGCTAGTCTAAATATTTATGTCCGCATCGCGTTCCATTTCTGAGCACCTTTCCGCGGTTCTGGCACTGGCGCCGGCGCCGCGCGCAGAGTCCGTTCCCGTTGGCCCAGCGCTGCGCGGACGGATATTAGCGGAGGATGCGACCGCGCGCTTTCCCGTCCCGCCATTTGCCAATTCCGCGATGGATGGCTTCCTCGTCCGCGCCGCAGATATTTCGGGCGCGGGCCCGTGGACGCTGCCGGTAGCAGGCGATGTTCCTGCCGGGGCTACCGCCCAGGCAGTTCCCGTCGGTCATGCGGTGCGCATCATGACCGGCGCGCCCGTAGGCAATGCCACTGGCCTTCTAGTCGTCCCAGTAGAAAACACCTCTGTCCCGCCTGGGCCCACGGAGTTGCCGCGCGAGGTCACCATCACCGCCGCGCCGGCGAAATCGCATATCCGCCCCGCCGGCGAAGACATCCAGCCCGGCACCGTCGTTGCTACGGCTGGGACCACCGCGAATGCGGCCGTTATCGCAGCGCTTATCTCCACCGGTATCTATTCGGTGCAGGCTTACCAGCGCCCGCGCATCGCGGTGATTTCTTCCGGCAATGAGCTATCTCCCTATCCGGACGAGCTTTCCCCAGGGCGCCTGCCGGATTCCAATGGGCCGATGCTCGCCTCCCTCGCCCACACGGAGTCCTACTCCCACGTGGGCGACGACCCCGCGGAGTTATCCCGGCTGCTCGATGAGCTCAGCGAATCCCACGACCTCATTATTACCTCCGGCGGGGTATCGGCCGGCGCCTTCGACGTGGTGCACGGGGTGCTGGGCACGGGCGACGATTCGTGGTTCGGGCACGTTCACCAGCGGCCCGGTGCGCCGCAGGGCATCGGCAGGTGGCGGGGTGTTCCGGTGCTTGCGCTGCCGGGCAATCCGGTGGCGGCTTTCGTCGGTTTCCAGCTCTATGCACGCCCGCTTATCGCCGCCTTATCGGGCCAGCCGCACCCGCGGGAGACCGTGCAGCTGAGTGCGAAGGTGGAGGTTTCGCTGCCATCGGCAAGCGCACGCCCCGTCATCGTTCCTGTGACCGTCAGCTTTGCGGGAAAGCCCAGGATTACTGGCGCGTTAAGCCGTGGCAGCCACCGGGTGGTCTCGCTGGCCGGTACGAATGGGTATTGCATCATTGATGGACCTGCCCCCGCCGCGGGCGAAGAGACCACCGTCTATCTGTACTAACGAGGAGAATTTTTCATGGAGTTTACCCACCTCAATTCCGCCGGCACCGCCTACATGGTCGATGTGACCGAGAAGCAGCCGACCGTGCGCACCGCCACCGCCGAGGGCGAGGTCGCCTGTTCCCCGGAGGTCATGACCGCGCTGCGCGAGGGCACCGTGCCCAAGGGTGACGTGCTGGCGGTCGCGCGCATTGCCGGCATTTCCGCGGCGAAGAAGGTCCCAGAGCTCCTGCCGCTCGCGCACACCATCGGCGTGCATGGCTGCGCGGTGGATCTCGAGCTTGCCGATGCCCACGTGAAGATCACCGCCACCGTTCGCACCGCCGACCGCACCGGCGTGGAGATGGAGGCTCTGACCGCGGTCAACGTTGCCGCCTTGGCGCTCATTGACATGGTCAAGGGCGTCGACCGCTCTGCTTTTATTCGCCGCTGTGGCATCGTGGCGAAATCGGGCGGGCGCTCCGGCGATTGGTCCAGGACCCTCCCGGAGGCTTAATGGACGGCGCGATCATTCTGGCCGGCGGGCAATCGCGCCGCATGGGCGGGGCGGATAAGGCCCAGGTCCGCGCCTATGGCCTGCGCTTGGTGGACCGCCTGCTGCGCCAGCTTCCCTATGGCATGCCGTCTATCGTTATTTCCCCGCACTACCTCGGCCTGCCGCAGGTCTGCGAGTCACCGCTTTTCGGCGGCCCCGTCGCCGGCATCGAGGCAGGTGCCTGCGCTTTGTCGCATTGCAACCGCCTGGCGCTCTTCGCTGTGGATGCTCCCGATTCCCCGCAGCTCCTCCCGCACCTTAACCACGCGTTGCAGGCCGCGCCCAGCGCCGATGCCGCGATTACCCGCGCCGCGGATGGGTACTTACAGCCCCTGTGTTCGCTGTGGCATACCGATGCGATCTTTGAACGCTTGGGCGCGCTGGAGTCGACCCGCAATGTCTCCGTAAAAAGGCTTATCCGCGGCGCCGATTTCGTCGAGGTGGCTGGCACCGGCGCCGAGCGCGATTACGATACCCCTGCCGAATTGCAGGCCATTCCGCCACACCCCGCCCTTCGCGCTCACCGGCGCGGCTAATCTAACCACACTCCACCCACCCCGTGAGCGCGAAGGGCGGGTTACGGGGAGGGGTGAGAGAGATTATTCGCCGCGGGAGCGGAAGACATCGGCAAGCAGCGGCGCAATAACCCCAAGGGCATCTGCGACGGCGCCGGTAGACGAGGCGCAATTGATGATGAGGCTGCCGCCGCCGTGGTCGGTCATGCCAATGATCCCGCGGGAGAGGCCCGCCTTGGGCGAGGACTCGAGCCCGCGCAGGAGCACCTGGGTCTCCAGGCCGTAGAGGCGGGCCTTGATATAGCGCTCGGTGACCTCTGGGGTCAGGTTCGCCGCCCCGATGCCGGTGCCGCCGATGACCACGACGATATCGGTGCCGGTATCCACGGCGGTGCGCAGCGCGTCGTCGACTGGCGTATAGCCCTCCGGCACGATGCTCGGTGGCGCGACATCGATGTCGTGGGTGCGCAGGATTTCTACCGCTTTCTCCCCGGCGCGGTTCGGTTTTTCCCCGGACAAAATGCGGTCCGAGCTGACGATTATCTGTGCCTTCCTTTGGGGCATAAGTCTCATTCCTTTCCCATTGTGGAGTGTGGTTAATATCACATTATTCAGTTTTCGATACCAACACACTTGGGACATGGGGCTAACCTGCGGTATCGGAATCGATCAAGAATTACGCAACATTTGTATGCCGTAATTAGATACGGATTTTACCGTTTTTATTTACCTGTTCGAGCATAGTCGCCGGTAAATTGAGGAGTTGAACGACCTACTACCTGTGAGGAAATCATGACTGCTCTTGATACCTCAGGCAAAGTCATCCAAGGTTGGGATCCAGAAGATTCCGACCACTGGGATTCCAAAATTGCCTGGCGCACACTGTGGATCTCCGCATTTGTCCTTATCATTGGCTTTGCCACTTGGTACCTCGTATCGGCAATTGCCCCGCAGTTGAACCAGATTGGTTTCGACTTAACCCGCAGCCAGCTCTACTGGCTGACCGCCATCCCCGGATTGGCCTGCGGTATCTTCCGCCTCATCTTCATGTTCCTGCCGCCTATCCTGGGCACGCGCAAGCTCGTCTTCAGCTCGTCGCTGCTATTTATCATCCCCATGCTGGGTTGGTTCTTCGCGGTGCAAGACTCCTCCACCCCATACTGGTGGCTGCTGACCCTCGCCTTCCTCTCCGGCATCGGTGGCGGCGTGTTCTCCGGATTCATGCCCTCGACCGGCTACTTCTTCCCCAAGCGCCTGTCCGGTACCGCGCTGGGCATCCAGGCTGGCATCGGTAACTTCGGCATCTCCTTTATCCAGCTGGTCGCCCCATGGCTCATGGGCTTTACCCTGCTGGGCGTGGGCTTTGTCGCCCCGCAGCGCACCGATGACGGCGAAATCTTTGTCCACAACCCCGCCATCTTCCTGGTGCCGTGGGCCATCGTCGGCGCATTCCTCGCGTGGACCCTGCTCAAGGACGTTCCCGTGAAGGCGAATTTCCGCCAGCAGATGGACATCTTTGGCAATAAGAACACCTGGATTCTTACCGTCGTCTACTTCATGACCTTTGGCGCATTTTCCGGCTTCGCGGCGCAAACCGCGCTGCTTATTAACCAGATCTTCGGCGAAGGTTCCGAATTTGCCGGCACCTACGACAACCTACCTGCCGGCGCGAGCTACGCCTTCCTGGGACCACTCATCGGCGCGCTCGTCCGCGCGCTGTGGGGCCCGCTGTGCGACAAGTTCGGCGGCGCCATCTGGACCTTCATTGGCTGCCTGGGCATGACCATCTTTACCGTCGTGGCCACCTTCTTCCTCACCCCGGACGAGCCGGATGAGGTCTGGTGGTTCCTGGGCACCATGCTCATTTTCTTCTTCTTCACTGGCCTGGGCAATGCCGGCACGTTTAAGCAGATGCCCATGATTTTGCCCAAGCGCCAAGCAGGCGGCGTTATCGGTTGGACCGGTGCCATCGGCGCCTTCGGCCCGTTTGTCGCAGGTGTCTTGCTCTCCATGATGTCTGCACCGACGTTCTTCTGGGGCTGCGCCGTGTACTTTGCCATCACCACGGTGTTGGTGTGGATCTACTACGCCCGCCCCAACGCCCCATTCCCCGGATAATTAGGAGCTTTCATTCCCCATGACTGCATACTTCGCGCCCGAACAAGGCAACTCAAATCCACTCTTTAAGCTCGGCGCCTACCTGCGCAAAGGCGAAGCTACCGATTCCGGCCAGCAGCTTTTCTTAAAGGGCGGCCGCCAGGCAGACGTCTTTTACCGCAACCGCTGGGCCTTCGACAAGATGGTGCGCTCCACCCACGGCGTGAACTGCACCGGTTCATGCTCGTGGAAGGTTTACGTCAAAGACGGCGTCATCACCTGGGAGTCCCAGGCGGTGGATTACCCCACCACCGGCAATGACATGCCGGAGTACGAGCCCCGCGGCTGCCCGCGCGGTGCCTCCTTTTCCTGGTACACCTACTCTCCTACCCGCGTGCGCTACCCGTATGCCCGCGGCGTGCTGGTGGATATGTTCCGCGAGGAAAAGGCAAAGCACGGCGATTCCGTCCTGGCATGGCGCGCCATCCAGGAGGACCCAGAAAAGCGCAAGGCGTATATCTCCCAGCGCGGCAAGGGCGGGCTTATCCGCATCTCCTATGAAGAGGCCATCGATATCGCCTCGGCCGCGCACGTCTACACCATCCGCAAGTACGGGCCGGACCGCATCAACGGCTTTACCGTGATCCCGGCCATGTCCCAGATCTCCTATGGCGCGGGCATGCGCTTCCTGCAGACCATCGGCGGCGTCGCGCTCTCCTTCTACGACTGGTACGCCGACCTGCCCCCGGCATCGCCGCAGACCTTCGGCGACCAGACCGACGTCCCCGAATCCGGCGACTGGTATAACTCTTCCTACCTCATGATGTGGGGCTCAAATATCCCGGTCACCCGTACCCCGGACGCCCACTTCATGGTGGAATCGCGCTATAAGGGCACCAAGGTCGTCGTGGTCTCGCCCGACTTTGCCGATAACACCAAGTTCGCCGATGAATGGGCCCGCATCGAGCCGGGCACGGACGCCGCGCTCGCCTTTGCCATGGGCCACGTCATCTTGAAGACCTTCCACGTGGACCGCCAGGAACCGTACTTCCTGAACTACATGCGCAAATACACCGACTCGCCCTTCCTTGTGTCCCTGGAAGACCGCGGCGACGGCACCTATACCCCAGGCAAGTTCCTCACCGCCTCGCAGCTTGCCGATGCCACCTTGAATTCCTCCCCCAACGCCACCCACCGTGGCCTGGTGATGGAAGAAGACGGGCGCATCGTTGACCCAGGCGGCACCGTGGCAGACCGCTGGGATAACGAAAGCGCCAAGTGGAACCTGGCGCTAGATAACGCCGATCCGGTCATGTCCATCGCAGAAACCGATAGCTTTGACACCGCCGAGGTGCTCTTCCCCCGCTTTGACCTCGATACCAACCCAGAGGACGTGGGAACCGATAAGCCCATTGGCGCGGGCATCGTCCACCGCGGCGTGCCCGTCCGCGAGGTCGACGGCAAGCTGGTTACCACCGTCTTCGACATCATGCTCGCCCACTACGGCGTCAACCGCGAGGATCTCCACCTGCCGGGTAGCTGGCCGAAGGACTTCCACGATTCCAGCGAAGTCGGCACCCCCGCTTGGCAGGAAGAGCTCACGGGCGTGGCCGCCGATACCGCCATCCGCATCGGCCGCGAATTCGCGCAAAACGCCGCGGATTCTAAGGGCCGTTCGCAGATCATCATGGGCGCTGGCGTTAACCACTACTTCCACGCCGATAATATCTACCGCACCTTCTTGGCGCTGACCTCCATGTGCGGTACCCAGGGCGTCAATGGCGGAGGTTGGGCGCACTACGTGGGCCAGGAAAAGCTGCGCCCCATCAACGGCTGGACCCAATGGGCCATGGCCGCCGACTGGCAGCGCCCGCCGCGCCACATGATTTCCACCGGCTTCTATTACTTCGCCACCGAGCAGTATCGCTACGATAATTCGCGCGCCTCCCACTTGGGCTCGCCGCTTGCTAGCCACGGTTCCATTGGGGACAAGATGGTCTCCGATACCATGGCAGAATCCATGCGCCGCGGCTGGATGCCGGCCTACCCGCAGTTCAACCGCAACTCGCTCTTCCTCGCCGATGAAGCCGATGAGGCCGGCATGGACATCAACGACTACGTGGTCCAAGAGCTAGAAAGCGGCCGCCTGGAATTCTCCTATGACAACCCGTCTGCCGAGGAGAACTGGCCGCGCATCCTGCTCAACTGGCGCACCAACCTGCTCGGCTCGTCCGCCAAGGGCACCGAGTTCTTCCTGCGCCACCTCTTGGGCATCGACTCGGATGCTACCGCGGAAGAACTCGCCCCCGAAGACCGCCCGCGCAGCATCAAGTGGGTGGATGAGGCACCGGAGGGCAAGTTGGATCTGATGATGACCACGGACTTCCGCAATACCTCCACCACGCTGGTCTCGGATCTCATCTTCCCGGCCGCAACCTGGTACGAAAAGCACGACATGTCCTCTACCGACATGCACCCGTACCTGCACTCATTTAACGCGGCGATTAACCCGCCGTGGGAGGCGCGCTCGGACTATGAGGTCTTCCGGGACCTGGCCGCGGCACTCTCCGATAAAGCCACCAAGTGGCTTGGCGTGCAACGCGATGTCATTACCCAGCCGAGCCACCACGACAGCCCGGACGAGCTCGGCATGCCCAATGGCATCGTCCCCGACCCCGAAGAACAGGGCCTTATCCCTGGGGTCACGATGCCGAAGCTGCATGTGGTCGAGCGCGATTACACCAAGGTCTACGAAAAGTGGGCACACTTGGGCCCGCTTCCCGCCAAGGCCGGCACCGGCGTGCACGGCACCAAGTTCAATGTGGAAAAGCAGGTCAAAGAGCTCGAGCTCATCTGTGGCACCACGGAGACCTCGATGGGCGAGCTGGTGGATCTATCCAAGGACACCAAGGTCATCGACGCCATCTTGCACCTGTCTGGTGTCTCCAACGGTGAGCTAGCCAAGCAGGGCTTTGAATTCCTGTCCTCGCGCACCGGCAAGGATCTCACCCCACTGGGCACTCCCGATGAAGACGTACGCATCACGTGGGACGACATCAAAGAACGCCCGAAGGAGGTCATCACCTCCCCCGAGTGGACCGCCGATAAGCGCAATAAGCGCCGCTACACCGCCTTTTCCATCAACGTCGAGTTTGAAAAGCCCTGGCACACGCTGACCGGCCGCATGCAATACTACATCGACCACGACTGGTTTATGGACTACGGCGAATCGCTGCCGATCTTCCGCCCACCGCTAGATCACGTCCACATGCACGGTGAATTCGCGCCGGGCACGGAATTGACCAATGACCGGGGCGAGGCCGAGGTCACCCTGCGTTACCTCACCACGCACAATAAGTGGTCCATCCACTCGCAGTACTTTGACAACCTGCACGTGCTTTCCATCTCGCGCGGTGGCCAGGTGGTCTGGATGTCCAATAAGGACGCCGAGAAAATCGGCGTCACGGACAATGACTGGGTTGAGGTATATAACCGCAACGGCGTTGTTTCCGCCCGCGCCATCGTTTCCCACCGCATCCCAGAGGGAACCATGCTGTGCAACCACGCACAGGAGCGCACCGTGGGCACGCCGATCAACGAGCACACCGGCCGCCGCGGCGGCACGCACAACTCGCTGACCCGCATTTCCATCAAACCGGTGCACATCGCTGGCGGCTATGGCCAGCTAACCTACCACTTCAACTACATCGGCCCTACCGGCAATAACCGCGATGAAGTCACCCGCGTTCGCCGCCGTTCCCAGGAGGTATCCTACTAATGAAAGTCATGGCCCAAATCTCCATGATCATGAACTTGGACAAGTGCATTGGCTGCCACACCTGTTCAGTTACCTGTAAGCAGGCATGGACCAACCGCGAAGGCACCGAGTACATCTGGTTCAATAACGTCGAAACCCGCCCCGGCCTCGGCTACCCGCGCACCTGGGAGGACCAGGAAAAGTGGAAGGGCGGCTGGGAGCGCACGGCGTCTGGCAAGATCAAGCCCAAGGCCGGCGGGCGCCTCAAAAAGCTAGCCACCCTCTTCCACAACCCCAACCTGCCCACCATCCAGGATTACTACGAGCCCTGGACCTACCAGTACGAGGACCTCATGGGCGCCGAGGCGGGACAGAAGACCCAGCCCACCGCCAAACCGGTCTCTCAGATCGACGGCCGGGACATCGGCAAGATCGAATGGTCCTCCAACTGGGACGATAACCTGGGTGGCTCTACTGCCACGCTTGACGATGACCCCGTGCTCCACAACATGAACCTCGAGGTCAAGAAGGAAATCGAGGACTCGTTCATGTTCTACCTGCCGCGTATTTGCGAGCACTGCATGAACCCGACCTGCGTTTCCTCCTGCCCCTCTGGCGCGATGTACAAGCGCACCGAAGACGGCATCGTCCTAGTGGACCAGGACCGCTGCCGCGGCTGGCGCATGTGCGTATCCGGCTGCCCGTATAAGAAGGTCTACTTCAACCACAAGACCGGCAAGGCCGAAAAGTGCACGCTGTGCTACCCGCGCCTCGAGGTTGGCCAACCCACTGTGTGCTCCGAGACCTGTGTAGGCCGCCTGCGCTACTTGGGCGTCATCCTCTACGATGCCGACCGCGTCGCCGAGGCCGCCTCTACCGAAAATGAACAGGACCTTTTCGAGGCCCAAAAGTCGATCATGCTCGACCCCCGCGATCCGGAGGTAGTCCGCGCGGCCCAGGCCGAGGGCATCCCGCACTCCTGGATCGATGCAGCACAGCAGTCCCCGATCTACGACCTCATCTTCAAGTACGGCGTCGCATTGCCGCTGCACCCGGAGTACCGCACGCTGCCGATGGTCTGGTACATCCCGCCGCTGTCCCCCATCGTTGACAAGGTGACCGCGACCGGCAACGACGGCGAGGACCACAAGATCCTCTTCTCGGCGCTATCGAATATGCGCATTCCGCTGGAATACCTGGCTGGCCTGTTTACCGCCGGCGATACCGTCCCAGTGGAAAAGTCGTTGCGCAGGCTCGTCGCCATGCGCTCGTATATGCGCGATATCAACCTGGGCAATGAGCCGCAGGAGGAAATCGCCCAGGCAGTAGGCATGACAGGCAGGGAGATGGAAGGCATGTACCGCCTGTTGTCCATCGCTAAATACGATGACCGCTACGTCATCCCCACCGCCTCGCCCGAATCCCCGCGCGGCATTACCGACTTGGACCCGTTCGGCGATGTGGACCCGGCCAAGGCCTCCGAAGACGTCTTCCACGACCTGGGCATGGGCGCACCCGAAGCCTGCACCCACGGCGCCGAACCACAGGGCAAGGTCTCGCTACTCTCCTGGAGCGGTGACCGGCCCGATGCCATGTTCCCGCCGCGGAAGTAGGTTAAGCCGTGAATATCTTCGATAAACTCCGCAAGCGCCAGGAATCCCTGCAGCGGCAATCGGCCCCGCAGGGTGGCGATGCCCCCGTGGCTGGATTCGGAACACCCGCTGGCATCGGTTCCATGGGCGGTGCCAAGGACGTCGAAAAGACGCTGCGCACCCACACAGGTCAAGTCCCCAATGAATTTGTCACGCCGGTCGAAGTCACCGAAGACCAGCGGCGAATCGTCGCCATGGCCGTGTCCGTGCTGCTGAATTACCCCGGCGAAGATATCTTTGACCGCCTCTCCGCGGTCGAAGACCAAGTAGATGACCTACCGCTGGCCATCGCCACCGACTTCATCAACTTCGCCGAATGGGCCCGCAGCATCGGCCCCCGCGGCTTGGAAGAACACTACGTCGAGACCTTTGACCAGCGCCGACGCTGCGCGCTGTACCTGTCCTACTTCGCCGTCGGCGATACCCGCCAGCGCGGAATGGCCATTTTGTCCTTCCGCCAGCAATTGGAGTCGCTCGGCTTCGAGATTTCGGATGAAGAACTACCCGATCACCTCTGCGTGGTCCTCGAAGCCCTCGCCATGAGCGAGGGGGAAACCCACGAGCGCGCCGTTGAATTGGTGGCCAGCTACCGCGAAGGAATCGAGGTGCTGCGCGCGGCCCTCGCTCGCGAGCGTTCGCCGTATGTCAGCTTGATCGTCGCGCTGTGCAAGGCCCTTCCAGAAGTCGATTCTGATACCGCGCAAAAGTACGTCGATCTCATCCGCACCGGCCCACCCGCCGAGATGGTCGGCATTGCAGACCTTCCCTTCCCCACTACCCAACCAGACCTCGTCTAGGAGCCACATTATGTTTGATAACTTCCTCTGGGGTGCCTTCCCGTGGTTAGCCATCGCGGCGTTCTTCGTGGGCATCTTCTGGCGGTGGCGTTCCGACCAATTCGGTTGGACCACCCACTCCTCCCAAATCTATGAATCCAAGCTGCTGCGTTTATCCTCGCCGCTCTTCCACTGGGGCATGGTCTTCGTCGTCATCGGCCACCTGATGGGCTTGGCATTCCCCAAGTCTTGGACCCAGGCCGTTGGCATCAGCGATCACGCCTACCACCTCCTGGCCACCATTCCAGGCTCCATTGCCGCGCTGGCGGTTCTGCTGGGCTTTGCCGGTTTGCTGTACCGCAGGCTAAAGAACCGCTCCGTGTTCTTGTCCACATCCACCTCGGACAAGGTCATGTACGCGCTGCTCGGCCTCGCGCTGGTATCGGGTTCCTTTGCCACCTTTACCCTGCAGCTTTTTGACCTCGCCGGCACCGGTGGGTACGACTACCGCGAAACCATCTCCCCGTGGCTGCGCCAGCTGTTGATCTTCAACATCCAGCCCGACCTCATGGCCAGTGCCCCATGGCAATTTAAGGTCCACGTCCTCTGCGGTTTCACCATCATCGCCGTGTGGCCCTTTACCCGCCTCGTCCACGCATTCTCGGCACCGGTTGGCTACGTCACCCGCCCCTACGTGGTGTACCGCTCCCGCGATGAACGCACCACCCCGATGCGCTCCAATACCGCGTGGGAGCCTATCCGCTCCAACCGGAAGCAATTGGAGGGAGAAACCCCGGGCCACGGTGCCTAGGTAGTTTCCTAGGCCCTTTCCACCGCCGCGCGTCGTCCAGTAGATGGATGGCCCGCGGCGGTTTCCTTCTGGCTGCATCTACTCCGACGCTACCCATGCGCCCACCCCGCGCCCCCACTCGCCCTTCGCGCTCACCGGCAAAGCGGCGCGGCCGTAGATACTTCCGCCCAGTGAGCGCCAAGGGGGAGGCTGCGATCAAAGGACCCCCGCCCTTTGCGCTCACGAGGAGAGGTGGATTCACCTCTCTACAGTGCCCTGGTGAGCGCGAAGGGCGGGGGAACGAAGTGCGCGGGAACGAACGGCGGGGTTGGGTTGGTAACGCTTTATTCGGTAACGACGAACTTGCCGTGCTGTCCCTTTTCCGCGTTAGTCATGATGTGGTTGACAAAGGAATACGTTCCGGGCTCGTTGAAGGTCAGCTCCACGAACCCGCCTTGTGCGGGGAGCAGATCGAGGGCCTGCGAGCCGGTCTTATCCTCGTCCTTGATGAGATAAGCACCTTCCTTGTAGGCGGTATCGAATTGTTCGCCCACCACGTGGAAGCTAAGCGGTTGATCGGGGCCTACGTTCATGATCCACAACCGCACGGTATCGCCCACCTTGGCCTTAATGGGGTCGACATCGTATTGGCTGGGGTAGTAATTGAAGGCCATGAGGTCGAAGTCGCCATCGGCCACGCGCTGGGCATCGGCGCCGGTCTTTTCCTCACCGAGGAATACATCGTTGGCAATGAAGTTATATTCGGCATCCACGTCCTTGAGATCTGGTGGATCGATGATGACATTGCCGGCCATGCCGTTCGCGATGTGCAGGGACATCGGGGCGGTTGAGCAGTGATACATCCAAATGCCGGAGCGATTCGCGGTGAATTCGTAGGTCAGTTCTTCCCCAGGCTGGATGGACTTCATGTTTTCATCCGGGTTGACTTCACCGGCATGGAAGTCGATGGAATGGGCCATGCTGCCCTCGTTCTTGATGGTGATCTTGAACTTATCGCCCACCTTGCCGCGCAGCGTCGGCCCTGGCGCCTGGCCATTAAAAAGCCATTGCATCTGCTTAACTCCTGGGGCTACCTCAACGATTTCCTCGGTCATCGACCAGGTTTCTTCGTGCGTGGTGGTATTAGCCGCCGGCGCCAGGGAGGCGTCATAGGCGCTAAAACCTTCGCGGGAGGCACCGAGTTCGGCGGCGCTCGGAACATCAACGTGCGGGTTGGATGCCCCTGCCACGGCGTGGTGGTGATCGTGCCCGCCGGTGCTTGGCGCGGAATCGTCCACGTTGACGTCAAAGGTCATACCTTGCAGGCGGTGACCGGCAATGGTGCAGTAGCCTTCGATGCTGGATTCGATGACACCGGCATCGAGCTGCACGGTATCGCCGGGATCGACGCGGCCGGTTTCGGCATCACCAATCTTTAGATCGTGGACTTGGTCCCCGGTATTGGTGAAGTTAACCACCAAGTGGGTGCCGGGATCGATATCAACGTGGTTGGGGACGAAGGCCATACCATCGACTTCTACGTCAATGGTGTGGGTTTCACCTTCGGCAACAGAGCCCGCCGGTTGAGAGTCCTTAGAGGTGGTATTGACTAGGGCGAGCGCGATCACCGCGGCCAGCGCGATACCGATAAGTAACCACGAGGCCCATTGGGAGTTACCGGACTCCGGCGGCTTATCCTGTGGCTGTGGGGAAGAAACACTAAGCATTTAATTCTCCAGATTCTGTTGTTGGTAGACGGCGCGTCCCACGGCAAGCACGTTTAATGCTAAGCCTATCCCCATGAGGATAAGCCCAGCAGAAAGGGCGTTGACAAGGCTCAGCAGGGCGCCGAGGTTGATGAGGACGAGTCGGGCAAAACCGGCGCGGTCCGCGGTATCCCGGCCGTGGTGCACCTTGGCAGGACCGCCTCCCACCAGCGTGGGCAAGAGATGGTGCAAGACGCCGGTGACCAGCTGCAAAATGCCGCCGCCGATGAAGGCCGGAACCACAAACAGCGTGATGACGCGCGGGTAAGCGCCGAGCGCTGCGGCGACGGCATCGCCGGCGCACAGGGCCACCATCCACAGCAGTCCTGCGATAACGGATACCGATGCTGTGGTGAGCCGGGGGTTGCACCCCAGCACGGTGGCCAGTACCGGTTGGATGATCATGATGGCGGCTAGAACGACGAGCAGCTGGGCGATGCCCGCCGCGCGCGTCCACCCCACCGCGCCGCAAACCATGGTCAGTGCCAGCCCGGCGCAGTAGACAATGAGCCCGCGCGTGCACCGCGCCCGCGCGATAGGCGAAATAGCGGTATTAGACAAAGTGGGAAGCAGCGTCACAATGGTGCCCACAATGGTCAGCCACGCGAACCCCCAGACCATGCCGCGCGAGTGGGCGGCCACGAGGAAGGAATAGTCGCCCACGCCATTGCCGCTTAAAATCACGAGGATTACAGAGGAAATCATGAAGATGGATGCGGCCGCATAAAACGGCACCGTCACCGCAAACGATCCAGAAAGCGATCCGCGCAAACGCGTGTAGATAAAGACGAGCTGCCAGACAAGGGCGGCGATGATGAGGAGGGAGGCGGCATCGGCAAGCAGGCCCCAGTCATACCCCGCGCGATCGATAATGAGCAGGATAAGGCCCACCTGGATGAGCGCCACGCGCGCGCCCACGCCCCGGTAACCGTTATTGGCGGTGCGGGTAAGCGCCTCGGTGAAATGGGTGGAAAATACGATGATGGCGGTGGTCAGCGCGCCGATGGTCAGCGGGTGGATGAGATCCCACCACACCACGGGCGCGCCCAAGTAGCCCGCCACGTTGATGCCGATGCCGATGAGCACCCACGCGCCGATAAGCGCGGCGGTCACGATGTGCCAGCGGCTGCGGGCGGCCAGGGAGATGTCATTAATGTGCACGGCGGGCCTCCTTCACCGTCAAAGTAATGCCGCAGGCGAGGAAAACCAAGACGGCGGCGAGGGTCGTCAGCCCACCTACCTGGTAGGCGACGGTGTGGCGGGCGACATCGGCAAGCATGCGCAGCGCCAGCCCGCCGTGCAAGACCGCCACGGGAAGGAAAAGCACCGGGTGGTAGGGCAAGTGGCGGCGGATGACGGAGGTAATGATGATGGGGGCATGCGCGAAAATCATGGACATGACAAAGCCCAAAAAGATGGCGTGTACAGAGGCGTCGTAGGCAAAGCCGGAGCTTTCGCCATAGAGCAGCCAGAAATAGCCGCCGAGGGCCAACCAAAAATACCCGGCGAGCATGCACGCGGCGGAATAGCGTGGCAGCCCGCGCGAGCGCACTAGGTTCTTCGCCACATCCACGCGCACGGTAGAAACCGCAACGCCGATAAGCGCCACGCCCATCGCGCGATAGCCCACTGCCGGGGAGAGGATATAGACCACGCTCAGCGCCGCCAACCCCAAAACCCACAGCGTAATCCGCTTTTCCGCCTGCGTGCCAGCCATGGTGATGCGGGCAAGCTCCATGCGCTCGCCGATGATCGTCGCTACCACGTAGAGCACGCACAGCGGCATCGCGGTAGAAAACGCCGGTTCCATGGCCCACAGCAGGGCCGCCGCTACCCCGCCGATGACGCCGGTGGCCTGCACGATGATGGACAGGGCGGGCTGGCGCCGGTGGATGGTGGCATAGATAAATCCGAGCACTATGAAGCCTGCTGCGAAGCACAAAGCCGGGACCTGCCGCGGTAAGCCCGCCATGATGCCCACGAACCCGGCGACGTGGAAGATGGGTCCTACCCAGGCCCACCGCGTGCGCACGGCGACGGCGCGCTCCAGCCCGATGGCGCCGCCAACAAAACCAAAGACCATCAAGGGGCCATGATCGGCAGCTAGAGACGCTGCCGGCGAGAA
Source organism: Corynebacterium sp. KPL1814 (assembly GCF_000478175.1). Classification (GTDB taxonomy): domain Bacteria; phylum Actinomycetota; class Actinomycetes; order Mycobacteriales; family Mycobacteriaceae; genus Corynebacterium. The sequence goes on along the minus strand of NZ_KI515775.1, from coordinate 301,834 downwards.
CCCCACGCCGAGCAGGGATGCCCCCGCGGCGAGCCCAACAAGCAAGGACAGCCCCGCGCAGGCAAGGAAGAAGAATCGGTGCGCGAGCCTATTATTTATCACGGTTTTAATCGTACTAATATTGGTGGCAAGGTAAAACCTCACCCCACCTCCGAAAGGATGACGCTTCCCATGGAACTTCCCATCACTGATACCTCCCAGCAGAACTCCATTCCCACCCTCAACGCCTCCGAAATCCCCCACGCCGTGCGCCACGGCGCCATCCACGGCGCTTTGGGCACCCTGAACGTGGGCCAAGCCATGATCCTCATCGCCCCGCACAACCCACTCCCTCTACTCAAGGAAGTGGAAGAGCGCGCGGAGGAATTCGAGCTGTCTTACCTCAAGGAAGAAGAAAACGACTATCACATCAAGTTCACGCGAATTTCGTAGTGTATTCCCGTGCAAATCGATAGGCTAAATGGTGATAACTCTATCTCTCGTACATAGTTGTCTATATAACACGGAGCATTCACTATGAATAAGAAATTTGCCGCAGCCGCCGTTGCTGCGACCGGCTTGGCGCTCTCCGCCTGCTCTCCCGATACCTCCACCACCTCCGATGCAGAGCAGACCAGCCTGAACCTCTTGGCTGCATCGTCCACCCGCGTCATCAATGACGAACTAGAAAAGCGCGCTTCCGAGCTCGACACCCCGGTTGACCTCGAGTTCCAAAATGGCGGCTCTTCTGACTTGGTCAATAAGCTCAGCGAGGGCGCTCCTGCGGACCTGCTGCTTACCGCGTCCAAAAAGACCATGGACAAGGCAATCAATGACGGAACTGTGAAGGACCCGAAGGTGCTTGCCACCAACGTCATGGTGATGGTCGTACCGAAGGGCAACCCGGGCAATATCCACTCCATCGAGGATCTGCAGAACGAAGACCGCTTCGTCATCTGTGACCCGCAGGTTCCCTGCGGCGATATCTCTTCCCAGATCATCGAAGAAAACGACCTGGACGTAAAGCCCGCCTCCCAGGAGCAGCAGGTCGCTGACGTTTTGGGCAAAGTCGTCTCCGGTGAGGCCAATGCCGGCTGGGTCTACTCCACCGACGCCGCGACCGCTGGCGATGATGTAGAGGTCATCGAGATCCCGGATGCTGATAAGTTTGCCAACCAGATCCTGGGCGCAGTCTCCGCCGAGGCTGAGCACCCAGAAGAGGCACAAAAGGTCCTCGACCTGTTGGCCGATGACTTTGATAAGACCTGGGAAGAGTACGGCTTTAACCCAGCAGATTAATCAATGACCCCTCCCCAGCCCATTCGTCTTCAGTCTCCCCTCGTTATCGGCCTTATCGGCCTCATCGCGGTCGTTGTTATCCTCGTTCCCGTAGCCTCGCTGGGTCTGCGCGTACCGTGGGACCGCATCGGCGAATACCTCGCCAAACCGGAGATTTGGGACATGCTCAAGCTGTCCTTCACCGCGGCATTCCAATCAATGCTGCTGGCGATGGTACTGGGGACCGGTCTTGCCTTATGGGTCCAACAGCTTGGCCGGGGCAGCGGCGTTATCCGCCTATTCATCTATTTGCCCCTGGCCATGCCACCCGTGGTGGGCGGTTTGGCGCTGACCGCCGCCATTGGCCGCCGGGGCTATTTGTCCCCGCTTCTAGACGCCATCGACTTCCATTTTGCTTTTGCTTTCCCGGGCGTCATCGCCGCGCAGTGCTTCGTCGCCTTGCCCTTCGTCGTGGTGGCGGTCGATTCCGCCCTGCGCCAATTGGATCAGGAGATTTTGGCCTCTGCCGCCAGCATAGGCCTTTCCCGCTGGGAGGTACTGCGCAAAATCACCATCCCCTCCATCGCCCCCGCCCTTGCTACCGGCGCCGGCCTTGCCTTTGCCCGGTCCCTCGGCGAGTTCGGCACCACGCTGACCTTCGCGGGCTCCCAGCCGGGCGTGACCCGCACGATGCCGCTCGGCATTTATTTGGAGCGCGAGGTCGATACCGATGGCGCCTACGTGCTCTCCGCCATCCTCATCGCGATGGCGATTGTCTGCCTCGCCCTCGCCGGGCTGCCCTCGCTCCTCCAGCGTTCCTATCAGGCGCAGGCCCGCGAGCTGCACAGCATGGACTACGAGAAACTCCGCGCCCTGACCGCCCCGGATAATGCCCCTGCCCTATCCGTCACGGCGGATGGGGAGACGACTGAATTTACTCCGCGCGCGATCACCACCATCGTCGGTTCCAATGGATCGGGTAAAACCACGCTGATGAGCCGCATCGCCGGGCGTCTGACCGGCGCGGAGATTAGCGCCAACCAGGATGACATCGTCCTGCTGACCCAGCGCCCCGGCCTGCCGCCGCAGGCTACCGCCAACCAAGCCATCGCGATGGTCACCCGCGATAAGCAGCGCGCCACGCAGTTGCTGGAGGCTGCGGGCTTGCGTGAGCTTAACGATGTCCCCGTGCCAGCCCTTTCCGGCGGCCAAGCCGCCCAAGTCGCCTTCGTCCGCGCGCTCGCCGCGCGGCCCGCCATCCTGATTCTAGATGAGCCCTTGGCGGCCATCGACGTGGAATCCGCCAGCAAGTGGCGCCGCTTCCTGCGCGCCACCCGCCGCGACCGGACCACGCTGCTGGTGACCCATAATGCGCTGGATATTGCTGGGCTTGCCGATGACATGGTGGTCATGAATTCCGGCAACGTCATCGCCCACGGCTCGGCTGCGGATTTACTCGATGTCCCGCCCACCGGCTTCGTGGCTTCCATCGCCGGGCTCAACCGCGTAGAAGGTACCGTCAAAGCCGCCACCGCTACCGAGACCATCGTCTCTTGCGGGAGCACAACCATCACCGGTGACGCGAGCGATCTCCGCGCCGGCGATAAGGTAGTGGTCACGTTTAAGCCAAGCGACGTGCACCTTACCTCTGAAGCCTCTACCGGGGTCAATCACTGGTCTACCAAGGTCATCGCGGTGGAAGCGGCCAGCATGGCGGGTGCCCGGCTGAGCCTGGATATGGGTGGACACACCATTACCGTGCCGGTCAGTAGGCAGACGGCTTTAGGCATTGATACCGGAAATACCGTATCCTATAGCGTGGCTAAAGATAAGATTTCTGTTAATCAAGCCCCTCATCAGCACCCAGAGATACGAAGTTAATCGCATGCCCAATTCGCTCCCACGCCCCAGCTCCGACCTTTTCCCAGAAGCGCTCAAGCTATCTCCTAAGCAGCGCGAGGTGCTCACGCAGCTGCAGCATTATTCGCGAGGAGCCCGTGCAGCGGAGGTAGCAAAAGATTTAGGCATGCACGTCAATACCGCGCGCGGGCACATCGATGAGCTCATTCAGGTTGGCGCCATCACCGCCGTTCCAGAACGCAGCTCTGGGCGCGGGCGCCCTTCCCTGGTGTACCAGGCCCGCGTGCCGGATAACCGTGCCATCGCAGAGGAATACGTCAGCCTCATTAGCGTGCTGACCTCCATGCTCGCGGGCAAGGAAGAGCTCGACGATTTCTCTTCCCCACAGGCCCGGGAATTGGGGCGGCAGTGGGCGCGCGCTACGGGGGCAGATATCCAGAGCGGCGCGCTCGATACCCTCTTTGCCACCCTGCGCGATATGGGGTTTGATCCTTCGCAGGGCGCGGATTCATCCGAGATCGAGTTGAACGCCTGCCCATTCGTCTCCTCCGGAACCACCCCGAGCCCCTTTGTCTGCGCCATACACGCTGGCTTTTTACAAGAAGCCAGCGGTACGGACGCGGATATAGCCTTAACCCCGATGCAGCGCCCCGAAGTATGCCAGATCGAGATTAAGCCTGTGTAACTTCCACGCGGACCGGTCCCGCGACCTTGAGATCGAAGACGCGCAGGCCCTGCTCGCGGGCATCATCAAGTATGCTCTCGTCGATGTCCTCCGTGTGCAGCACCATCACCGTCGGCCCCGCCCCGGAAAGATAGGCGGCGTATCCGCGATTGCGCAGGCGGTTCACCCACTCCGCGGTCACCGGCAGCACGCCGGCGCGATACGGCTGGTGCAAACGGTCGCGGGTGCCTTCCCACAAAAGTTCCGGGTAGTTCTGCAACGCGGCTACCTGGACGGCGGTGCGGGAGACGTTAAAGGCGGCATCGGAATGCGTCACGTGCGAAGGCAGCACGCGACGCACCGCCTGGGTGGAGGCGTGGGAATCCGGCACCAGCGCGGTCGCCCGAATATCGGGGTGCACGTTGATGGTGGCGGCCTTGTATTCCGGCAGGGAGCGGCCATCGACAGGAACCGTCGTCCACGAGACCACAGCACTGCCCAGTACCGAGGCCGCGGCATTATCCGGGTGGCCCTCAAACGCCGAAGACAATTGCACGAGCTGATCTTGGGTGAGTGGGTTGCCCGCCAAGGCATTGCCGGCTGCCACGCCGGCGACCGCCGTAGACGCCGAAGAACCCAGGCCGCGCGATTGGGGAATCGTATTATGCGAAACCACGCGCAACCCCGGCACCGTGGCTTCGGCGGCAGATAGCGCGGAGCGGATGGCCTTGACCATAAGGTGCGATCCATCGCGCGGGAGGTCTTCTGCCCCCTCACCAAAAATCTCCACCTCGAGGCCGGAGGGAATGACCTCCACCTCGGCGGTATCATACATGCTCAATGACATGCCCAGGGTGTCATATCCCGGCCCCAGGTTCGCCGTGGAGGCAGGAACGGTGACTATCGCTTTGGTGCCGACTTCAACTTCGATGCTCATGGTGACTAATATATCGAACCGGTTTAGCTGCCCAAGCGGATGACCGAATGAACGGCCTTGACCTCATCGAGCTCGCCCAAGGCGGAGACGATGTTTTCCAGGGTCGCTTCCTTGGCGGCGTGGGTGACCACGATAAGGCGCGCGGTGTCCTCGCCGTCCTCTTGGCGCACGGTGCGCAGGGATACCCCATGCTGTGCGAAAAGCGCGGAGATGACCTCCAAAACGCCAGCGCGATCTTGGACTTCCATATCGATGTGGAAGCGGGTATCGACCTCGCCGAAGTCCGCAATCGGCAAGTTGGCGTAGGTATTCTCGCCAGGCGCGCGACCGCCGTGGACGATATTGCGGGCGGCACCGACGACATCGCCAAGCACGGCCGAAGCGGTGGGGTTGCCGCCGGCACCATTGCCGTAGAACATGAGCGAGCCGGCTGCCTCAGCCTCGACAAAGATGGCGTTGTAGGACTCGCTGACGGTAGCCAGCGGGTGCTCCTTGGCCACCAGGGTCGGGTGCACGCGCGCATTGACCACTTCGGATCCATCCTCGCGGCGCAGGCGCTCACAAATGGCCAGCAGCTTGATGGAATAGCCGGCATCGTTTGCCGCGGCAATATCGTCTGCCGTGATATCGGTAATTCCCTCGCAGTGCACGTCCTCGAACTTCACGCGGGTGTGGAAGCCGATGGAGGCCATGATGGCGGCCTTGGACGCCGCGTCGTGGCCCTCCACGTCCGCGGTGGGATCCGCCTCGGCATAGCCCAAGCGGGTGGCTTCCGCCAAGGCCTCGTCATAGGTGGCTCCGGTGGATTCCATGGCATCCAAGATGTAGTTGGTCGTGCCGTTGACGATGCCGGAGATGCGCTCAATCTGGTCGCCCGCCAGGGAGCGGCGCAGCATACCCACGACGGGGATGGCTGCGGCCACGGCGGCTTCAAAGTACAGGTCAACGCCGGAGCGTTCCGCGGCCTCGGCCAATTCATCAGCGTGCGCGGCAACGAGCGCCTTATTCGCCGTCACCACGGACTTGCCGGAATTAAGCGCGGTCAAAACCAACTCGCGCGGGAAATCGATCCCGCCGATGACCTCCACCACCAAGTCGATATCATCGCGGGAGATCAGTGCCTTGGCATCATCGGTCAGCAACTCGTTGGGCACGCCTGGGCGCAGCTTGTTTTTATTCTGGATGGCGATGCCACGGATCTCTGCTGGCCCACCGATGCGATGAGCAAAGGCATCCGCATTTTCATCTAAGAGGCGGAAAACTTCCGCGCCCACGGTGCCGAATCCAAGCAGCGCGATGCCAACGGTTTCGCCTTCACCCTTGCCGGTACGCGAATGTAGCTGTAGCTCACTGTTTGAAGCATCCATAGTCCGTCTCCATGTCGATTAAGTGGTGGAAAATGTCTCCCGCTTTAAGCGGCTACAGGACACTATACAGAACGAGCTGTCTATATTGCGACATGCGGGGGATAATATTCGTTCAGCTACAGAAAACCCCCGCCGCACGGGCCGATTGCGGCCCCTGCGTTACGGGGGTAGAACTGGCTTAATCCACTTCCAAGGACAAGAGATCCTCGATGGTTTCGCGCCGCAGCATGGGCTTGGTATTTCCCACGCGCGTTGCAACCACAGCTGGGCGCACCGCGCCGTTGTACCGCGACGACATCATGTACTGATACCCACCGGTCGCCGCGAAGGCGAGCAGGTCTCCCGGCTGGATATCATTGGGCAATTCGCCTTCCTCCAGCAGGATATCGCCGGATTCGCAGTGGAAGCCCACGATGCGCGAGGGCACCATCTCGCCGTCGCTAAAGCGGTTAACCAGGCGCACATCGTATTCGGAACCGTAGAGGGCGGGGCGGATATTATCGGACATTCCCCCATCAATGGAGATATACCGGCGCACCGGCAAATCGGCCTTGCCGGTTTCCACATCCTTAACCGTACCCACGCGGTAGACGGTCACGGCAGACCCCGCCACCAAGGAGCGCCCCGGCTCCACGAGGAGGAACGGCGCCTTAATGTCGAGTTCTTCCGCGGTTTGGTCCACTGCCCGCAGCATGTCCTGGGCCACGCGGTCAATATTCAGGGCTTCCTCGTAGGGCATATACGGAATACCAAAGCCGCCGCCCAAGTCCAGCTCGGCTAGGTCAACGCCCAGCTCGGTGTGGATTTGGCGGTAGAGCTCCAGCACGCGCTCTGCGGCGAGTTTGAAACCCTCGGCATTGAAGACCTGGGAGCCCACGTGGCAATGCAGGCCGCTCAAGCGGAGGTTATTCACCTCAAGGCAGCGCTTAGCGGCGGCGAAGGCCGCGCCCGTGGCCAGGGAAATACCGAATTTCTGGTCCTCGTGCGAGGTGGCGATGAATTCATGGGTATGAGCGTCCACACCCGGCTTGACGCGAATCATTACCGGCTGCACCACGCCTGCCTCGCCGGCGATGCGGTTGAGCTCTTCGAGTTCCTGCTCATTATCGATGACCACGTGGCCCACGCCCGCATCCACGCACAGGCGCAGGTATTCCTCGTCCTTATTATTGCCGTGCGCCGTAATGCGCGCGGCTGGGAACTCGGCGGCGAGCGCAATCTTTAGCTCATTGAGCGCCGCAGCATCGAGGCACAGGCCCTCTTCGTTGACCCACTGCACTACCTTTTTGGAAATGAATGCCTTGGAGGCATAGTGCACGTGCTCAGGCCCACCGAAGGCGCGGGCCATGTCTTGGCAGCGGGAGCGGAAGTCGTCTTCATCGAAGACGTACAGCGGGGTCTGGAACTCTTCTGCCAAGTCCGGCAAGGGGACTTCCGCTACGGTAACTACGCCGTCTTCCTGGCGGCTCGCATTCCGCGGCCACACGTGGGCGGGAAGCTCATTGAAATCAGTCATTTACATCTTCTCCGGTGCGTTCACGCCAACCATGGTCAAGGCATTGGACAGGACGACGCGGGATGCTTCCGCCAACGCAAGGCGAGCGCTGTGGATGGGCTGCTCTTCCTCCCCTGCCTTGGGCAAAACCTGGCAGGTGTCATAGAAGCGGTGGAACACACCAGCCAACTCTTCAGCATAGCGCGCCACGCGGTGCGGCTCGCGCAGCTCGGCGGCATCCGCTACCACTGCAGGGAACTCACCCAGAGTGCGGATGAGGTCGCCTTCGCGCTCATGCTCCAGCAGCGACAGGTCTGCGTCCTCGGAGCTAACCCCCAACTCCGCAGCCTTGCGCCCAATCGAGCACAACCGGGCGTGCCCGTATTGCACGTAGTAGACCGGATTATCCGAGGACTGCGACTCCCACAGGCCCAGGTCGATATCGATGGACTGATCCACGGAAGAGCGCACCAGCGAATACCGTGATGCATCGACACCGATGGCGGCAACCAAGTCCTCGATGGTGATTACGGTGCCCGCGCGCTTGGACATGCGCACCGGCTTGCCATCGCGCAGCAGGTTGACCATTTGGCCAATGAGCACCTCGACACCATCGGCGTCATAACCCAAGGCGGCTGCCGCCGCCTTCAAGCGCGGGACATAACCGTGGTGGTCAGCGCCCAACATGTAAATATTGAGGTCGTGACCGCGGTCGAATTTATCGGCCACATAGGCGATATCGCCGGCGATATACGCCGCATTGCCGTCTGATTTCACCACGACGCGATCCTTAGAATCGCCATAATCGGTGGACTTTAGCCACCACGCATTGTCAGCCTCATAAAGGTGGCCTTCAGACTTAAGGGTCTCAAGAGCCTTATCTACCGCCCCAGATTCAAAGAGCGAATTTTCGTGGAAGTAGACATCAAAATCCACGCCGAATTCATGCAGAGACTGCTTAATCTGGGCGAACATCATCTCCACGCCATCGGCGCGGAAGGCCTCTTGCACCTGCGCAGCATCGCCCTCGAGCGCGCTTGGGTTCTTTTCCAAAACCGCGTTTGCGATGTCACGAATATAATCTCCGCCGTAGCCATCCTCCGGCGTGGGTTCGCCCTTCGCTGCGGCAACAAGGGAACGCGAGAAGCGGTCAATCTGGCCGCCGTGATCGTTGAAGTAGTACTCGCGGGTGACCTCTGCACCAGAAGCCGTGAGAACCCTGCCCAATGAATCACCGACGGCGGCCCAGCGTGTACCGCCCAAGTGAATCGGACCGGTGGGATTGGCGGATACGAATTCCAGGTTAATCTTCTTGCCCGCAAAGGAGTCATTAGAACCATAGTCCGCGCCTGCCTGCAAAATCTGGGCGACGATCTCACCCTGGGCAGCGGCGGCTAAGCGGATATTAATAAAGCCAGGACCGGCAATATCGGCCTCTGCAATGGCATCGTGCTGGGCCAATTTTTGCGCTAACCAGCCACCAAATTCGCGCGGATTCGCGCCGGCTTTCTTGGCCACCTGCAAAGCAAGGTTGGTGGCGTAGTCACCGTGTTCTGGGTTGCGGGGGCGCTCTACCGTGACAGATTCCGGCAATACGGACGCGTCTAGGTCATGTTCTGCCATGACCTCGGTGGCGGATTCTTTAACTAAGGTGGCCAAATCAGCTGGAGTCATGTGGCAAGAGTCTAGTTCACTGCCCCGACACGTGCGAAAAGAAGCACTGGCTAACGTTTCCGAGGGCGGAAATTGGCCATTTAATAGACCTCTTAGGCAAACCTATATTGCGATATATATTACAAAATATATGCTGGTAGAACGTGATTCACACTACATTTCACGTGGTGAATGTGTAGGGTTAGTTACACCTCCATGACTTAAAACTAATAAGGAGCACCGTATGCGCATTGCGCTTTTTTCTACTTGCATTGGTGACACCCTTTTCCCGGACGTCCAAAAGGCGACGGCATTGGTTCTCTCCCGGTTAGGTCACGAAGTTGTCCTTCCGGAGGAGCAAACCTGCTGCGGCCAGATGCACATCAACACCGGCTATCAAAAGGAAACGCTGGGGATGATCCGCTCTTATGCGGATGCCTTCGCAGATCCTTCCATTGACTACGTCGTGGCCGCCTCCGGTTCCTGCGTGGCGGCAGTTCGCGACCGCCACGAAAGCATTGCTGACCGCTTCGGCACGTCCGCCGATGTCGATGGCGCGCAAAAGACCGCACAAAAGACCTACGATCTCACGGAATTTTTGGTCGATATTGAAGGCGTGACCAATGTCGGCGCTTTCTTCCCACACCGAGTGACTTACCACTCTGCCTGCCACGGCCTGCGCTTTCTCAAGCTGGAAGACCGCCCCTACAAGCTTTTGCAAGAAGTCGAGGGCATCGACTTGGCACCGCTAGCCAATAGCGAAGAATGCTGCGGCTTCGGCGGCACCTTTGCCCTGAAGAATGCGGAGGTGTCCCAGGCAATGGTCTCCGATAAAACCCGCCACATTAAAGACACCAAGGCCGAGTACGTTACCGCTGGTGACTCGTCGTGCCTGATGAATATCGGCGGCGCGCTCCACCGCCAGCGCTCCGGCATTCGCGCCCTACACATGGCTGAGATTTTGGCTTCCACCAAGGAACACCCATGGCAGCCAGACTCCGCAGCATACTCCAAGGAGACGATGCTCTAATGACCTCTTTCCTCGACACCACCCCACCACGGGCCCCTGAAGGCTACGGCAACCTGCGTGGCAGCAAGGCCTTTGTCCCGCTCGCGCACGTCGGACTGAATAACGCTACCCAGCGCCACAACCTGCAGCACGCGACCACCACCATCCGCGAAAAGCGCGCCAACACCGTGCAGGAAGTGGATGACTGGGAGCTGCTCCGCAACGCCGGTTCTGCCCTCAAAGAGGACGTCACCGCCCGCATGCCGGAACTGCTCGAGCAATTTGAAAAGGCAGTGTCGGACCGCGGCGGCATCGTCCACTGGGCCCGCGATGCCAAGGAAGCCAACGAGATCATTGAAGGTCTCATCCGCGAAACGGGTGAGACCGACGTGGTCAAGGTTAAGTCTATGGCTACCCAGGAAATCGGCTTGAACGAGCACCTCGAAGAGGCCGGAATCCACGCTCAGGAAACCGACTTGGCAGAGCTCATCGTCCAGCTTGGTGACGATATGCCATCGCACATTTTGGTGCCCGCAATTCACCGCAACCGCGCGGAAATTCGCGATATCTTCGTCGATAAGATGCCCAATACCGATGACTCGCTGAAGGCTGAGCCCGCTGAATTGGCCGAGGCATCCCGTCAGTTCCTGCGCCAGCAGTTCATGAAGGCCAAGGTCGCCATTTCCGGCGCCAACTTCGGTGTGGCAGAAACCGGCACGGTTAACGTAGTGGAATCTGAGGGCAATGGCCGCATGTGCGTGACGTTGCCGGAAACGCTGATTACCGTCATGGGCATCGAAAAGCTCGTGCCTACCTTCCAGGACCTGGAAGTCTTCCTGCAGCTGCTGCCTCGTTCCTCCACCGCGGAGCGCATGAACCCGTATACCTCCATGTGGTCCGGTGTGACAGAGGGCGATGGCCCGCAGAACTTCCACATCGTCTTGCTGGATAATGGGCGCACCGCAGCGCTGTCTTCGCCCGTTGGGCACCAGGCGCTGAAGTGCATCCGTTGCTCGGCCTGCCTCAATGTCTGCCCCGTGTACGAGCGCGCCGGCGGACACGCCTACGGCTCCGTGTACCCGGGCCCCATCGGTATCTCGCTGACCCCGCAGCTCACCGGCATGAAGGACCACAACGATCCATCGGCTAGCCTGCCGTACGCCTGCTCGCTGTGCGGGCGCTGCGACGATGTATGCCCAGTCAAGATTCCGCTTTCTGATGTCATCTTGGAAAACCGCCATCAGAAGGTCACCCACGCTGCCTCCCCGATTGAGCCGAAGCTCTTCAAGACGGTGCAGCTGCTCTGGGACAACCCGAAGATGTGGGATAAGGTCACCCACCTCGTGGCGCTTGGCCGCGTAATGGGCGGATTCAACGGCACCATCGAGTCGCTGCCGCTATTTATGTCCGGTTGGTCCGATGGCCGCGATACCGCGATTCCGCCGAAGAAATCCTTCCGCCAATGGTTCGACTCCGAAGAAGGCAAAGAGTTGCTGTCCAATGCCCGTAAGGAGGCCTCCAAGTGAGCGCAAAACAAGACATCCTAAACCGCATTCGTTCGGCACAGAAGCAGGCTGGGCTCCCAGATCACGTCGATGTGCCCCGCGAATACCAGCGCGAAGGCACACTGAATGATGATGAGCTGCGCGAGATGCTGGTCGATCGCCTCGAGGATTACAAGGCGGAAGTCCACGTCACGGAGGAAAGCGATCTCAAAAAGACGCTGGATTCCATCGTCAGCGATCGCAACTGTAAGGACATCCGCTACGCCCCGGGCATGAATGCCGATCTTTTTGATGGCCTTCCGGCCCGCCCGGACGACGAGGATGCGGATCCGCGCGAGCTTGACGATGCCGATGCCGTTGTCACCGAATCCCTCGTGTCCTCCGCACAGACCGGCACCATCGTGCTGCAGTCCGATTCCCGCTGCGGCCGCCGCGCGCTGACGCTGGTACCGGACCGTCACATCTGCATCGTCCGCCGCGACGAGGTTGTCTACGGCATCCCCGAGGTCATCTCCCGGATGAACCCCGACAAGCCCGCAACGTGGATTTCTGGTCCTTCCGCGACCTCCGATATCGAGCTCTCGCGTGTCGAGGGCGTGCACGGCCCGCGCGATCTCATCGTGATTATTGTGAAGTAGCGAGGCTGGGGTGCCGAGTTAGGGCACCCGCCACGTGGAAATTCCTGCCACGAACCTGAAAGAAGCATAAGCTAACTCTGACAAACGTTATAGGAGTCGGAGCTTTAGCTTATGCTTTCTTTTTCTCGAAAAATTTCTACCGTAGTGTGCGCTAGCGCCCTCGCACTGGGCGTAGCAGCCCCCACCGCCGCCGCGGCGGATCCAGAAATCGCCTGGGAGGATTGCCCCACACAGGTCAATCTGGATGGCGCCGAGTGCGGCCGGATAGAGGTGCCTACCTACTACGATAACCCCGAGGCTGGCACCATTAGCGTCGGCTTTGTCCGTGTACCCGCGGCACAGCCAGACGCGCGCCGCGGCGCGCTCTTTACCAACCCAGGTGGCCCTGGTGGCGACGCTTATTCTTGGGCCGGCAACGATGGCGTCGAATGGCCCGAAGAAATTCGCAACGAATGGGATCTGATTGGCGTCCAGCCGCGCGGGCTGCCCGGTTCCACGCCAGTGGACTGCGCTGCTACCCCGAACTTCAATCCCATCGAGGCCACTACGCAAATTGGCAAGGCCACCCGAGATGCCTGCGAGCAGAATACCCCTGGCTATACCAACTCTTTGACCACCGCCAATACCGCCCAAGACTGGGAGATGGTGCGCCAAGCGCTGGGTGAGGACGTCATCGATATCGCCGGCATATCCTACGGCACTTATCTTGGCTCCGCCTACGCCACCAAGTATCCGCAGCACACTGGCAAGGTGCTGCTCGATTCCGGCATGAGCCCGCAGCTGGCATGGAACGGCATCTTCACTTCGCAGCAACAAGGGTATGAAAATGCGCTGCACGATCTTTTCCAGTTCATTGCGGATAATGACGCCACCTACCACTTGGGCACTACTCCGCTCCAGATCTATGAAAAGTGGTCGCAGAAAGTCGCCATGGAAGCCGGCGCCCGCCCCACGGTCTTGCCACCGGACGCGAAAATCGGTGACCTTCCCCCAGGGCTCGAGTTCGCCGGCCTACCGGGCGCGGATATCATGACCGCCACGGGTGAGCTGCGCGTGCAGGCAGAATTCCTCGCCGACAAGGCACTTAACCCACAGGCAGACCAGCGAGCATCGGTGACTTTGGGCAAGACCCGCGAGGTCGTTCCCATGCCTGCGCACTGGGATGACTTTGCCAAGCACTTAAACGGCAGTAAGCCATTCAATGTCGTCGACGATCCGGAGCTTGCCCGCGCGGTGCAACAGCAAGTTATCCAGATGATGAATATGCAGAATCTCATCGTCTGCAACGAGAACACCGTCGCCGGTAACCCGTGGCTCTTCCCCACCTACCTGTGGTCCAACTTTGTCACCGGCGATATTTTCTCCCTGGTTAATTCCATGTATGGATCTGGCGCCGGCTGCGGCGGCCGCGAACCCGTTACCGGCGGGGCACCACTCGATGGCTCGCACCTTGCCACCAAGCCCCTGCAACTCCAAGGCACGGGCGATCCGCAGACCCCGTACCAGTACCACACTGCGCTCTCTCAGCCCATGCAATCGCGCGTCGTCACCGTCCACGGCCCCGGCCACGGGCACTTTGCGCTGGGTAATAAGGCTGTCGATGAGATTGGCGTGCACTATCTGCGCACCGGTGAGGTAATCACCGCCGACGCACCGGGCCTGATTTAGTTCCCGGGCGGGCGATGCGCTAGAATCACATCGTTGGGAATTTTCCCAGCGATGTCTCCGTAGCTCAGCGGATTAGAGCATCGGTTTCCGGTACCGAAGGTCGCAGGTTCGATCCCTGTCGGGGACACAAAATTTTTAACCCCCTCGCTTTTGCAAGCGAGGGGGTTCACTATGCGCCCAGTTTTCGGATTGAGTAGCCACCGAGGGTTCAGGAAGCCCAAACCATCCTGAACCGCCGGGCTACCCCTCCAATTCTAAACGAAAGGATAAAACCATGACCTCCCGAACTCTCTACCTCATCGCCCTGGCCCTACTGGCCATGTCTCTAATTATCAGCTTCATCAACGGGTTCGCTATCTCCAGCACCATCCTCACCGGCGTGGCGGTGGCTACACTTGGCTGTGCCACTTACAAGAAAGTATGGAAGAAATAAGCCGGACTAGGGCCAAGGCGTGGCAGACGTCGCCGCCTAGCTCGCTAGAGCTTATCGCGCCAAGGATCTCGCGGAATACTTCTTTGCTTTTACGCAAAAACTTCGTCTACCGGTCGAGCCCGAAGGTCAAAGTCGCGGGCTCCGCTTTAATGTGAGTAAAGATCCCCATATTTAGTCTCTATCCATAGAATGTAGAAAATTCCACCGTCTTTCCAACCGACGAATGGAAGGTTTTCTTGGTGCCGGAACACACGGAATTTGGTTAGCTCTTGGAACTGCCTAGGGATTTGAGCTTTGATTTTGTTTTTGGGATAAGTTCCGAGCCGAGACCGTGCCTGTGGTGATTAACGAGCTCTGTCCAAGAAATAAGTGAGCGTTTGTGCCATTTGTCGAGGAATTCGCGGCGCATCCTATCGGTCATTTGCCCGAATCCCCATCCGCTCTGCAGAAACCTAGTGGACAGGAGCGGGTATTCGTTTGATGCCGCTCGTATTGCGCTCAAGACGCCTGTATCTGCACCACTGTGATTCTTCGAGACCGGACGCGTGCCACGTCTCTTACTTTTTCTTTGCCATACCTAGTCGAAATACTCTTTGAGGTCGGCATCAGAAATCTCAAGCCCCCGTTTTTCTTCAACGAAGTTTTTCTTCCAAGGTGACTCCGTGTGGGTCTTATTACGTAAAGCCCATGCCGAATAGGGGCCATACTTATTCCATACTTCAATCAAGGTATCTTCTACAGGCCGGTAATCATCCCAATTGAACTCATCAGAAATAAACGTATCGGGGTCGATGGGGCTCTTGCCGTACTTTTTAAGCTCGCGGTAGATATCTACAACGACAGGTCCGTGGGCCCATGCTTCCATCCGTTCATTGAAGAGTGGCACCCCTCCGGAGGCTCGCATGTAAAGGCCCTTTGCGTAGTAAAGAAGCTTTTGAATTTTCAGCGGTGTGAGCTCGGCTTCCTCGGTTTCTTCAGCCCAAGCTACGAGCCATTCTGCGATTTGGAGGGCAGTGAATTGCTTCATTGTGCACCTCCTTCCTACTTGTTCTTAACGCTACAGCACCTGGATAGCACTTTCTATTCCTACCTACTCGGTGGGGGCTTGACCCATGCAACCTGGCTTTCGATGGATTCCATTGCCAAACTATTAGTCTTATGAAATACTAAGGTACTTAGAACCACGAAAGTTATGCAGCATAGGCGAGCCATGGAGGACACCCCTTGCCCACCTTAAAAATCGACCATCTCAATAAAACTTTTGGCAGCGTCCGCGCGCTGCAGGACATGACCTTTAGCGTGCAAGAAGGTGAAATCTTCGGCTTCGTCGGTTCCAATGGTGCCGGAAAATCCACCACCATGCGCATCGCGCTGGGTGTGCTCGCGAAAGACTCCGGCGAGGTATATTTCGATGGCTCCCCCATTAATGACGATAACCGCCGCCGCATTGGCTATATGCCCGAAGAGCGCGGACTCTACGGCAAGGAACCGCTGCTTAGCCAGCTGACGTTCCTGGGCACCCTGCACGGCATGAACAAGCAGGCCGCCCAGAAATCCGGCTCGGAGCTGCTGGAACAGCTAGGGCTGGGAGAGCGCCAGGACGACAAGCTCGATGACTTGTCCTTGGGCAACCAGCAGCGAGTGCAGCTAGCCGCCTCCCTCATCCATGACCCCGATATGTTGATTCTGGATGAGCCCTTTTCCGGCTTGGACCCCGTTGCGGTCAATGTCATGTCTGACATGCTGCGCGAGCGCGCCGCCCGCGGTGTGCCGGTCATCTTTTCCTCCCACCAACTGGACTTGGTGCAGCGCCTGTGCGATCACGTGGGCATCGTCACGCAAGGCCGCATGGTGGCAGAAGGCACGGTAGATGAGCTGCGCACCCAGGGAGCCTCGCTCTATGGGGTCGAAACCCCCGCCCGCGGGTGGTACCCGGAGGGCACCCACTTGGTAGAGGAAACAGATACAGGCGTAGTGCTCGAAGCCGATGACGGCACCGATGACCAAGCCATCTTGCGCGCTGCCATGGCCGCTGGCCCTGTCCACTCCTTCGGCCTCAAGGTCCCCGACCTTACCGAGCTTTTCCAAGACGTCGTCACCAGCACCACCACCGAGGAGGCCTAGCCCATGCAGTATTCGGCAATGAAGACCATAGGGACCGTCGCCAAGCGCGAAATGGTGGTTGCCCTTAAGACCAAATCCGTTGTCATCATGATGCTGCTGCTTATCATTGGTGCCATCGCCACCCCCATCATCATTGACTTGCTGTCCGGTGGTGACGATGAACCAGACTCCGTCGCCGTGGTGGGCATGGAGGCAGACGCATTCGCTGATTCCGGGCTGGAGACGCAGGCCGCAGATGACCGGGATAGCGCGGTGCAGCTTATCGATGACGGCGACGTCGACGCCGCGCTCGTGCCCGCCGCCGACGAGGGATGGGAGCTTTTGGCCAACGGCACCGTCTCCACCACGATCTCCACCACGGTCAATCAAGTGGTTGCGGCGCAGGCGCAGGCAGAGGCCTTGAATACGCTGAATATTGATCCCCAAGAGCTTGCCGCCGCCACTCCATCAGCCGAAGTGACCGCGGTTGATCTGGAAGACGATGAGTCCTCCGAAGAAAAGATGGGACATGTTGCCATCGTCCTTATCGCCGCCATGGTGGTGGTCTTTTCCATCATGACCTTCGCTGGGCTCATCGGTGGGCGCGTTACAGAAGAGAAGTCTTCGCGCGTGGTCGAAATCATCCTTTCCACGGTGCGCCCGGTGGATTTCTTGGCCGGCAAGGTGATTGGCAATACCATCATCGGGCTGCTCGGCACCTTCCTCATCCTGGCCGGCGGCGTGGCTTCCCTGGCATTTACTGGCGCAGCGAGCGAAATCCAGCTCGACTATGGCCTAATTGCAGCCCTGCTCGTCGGAGAAATCCTCGGTCTCTTCTTCTTCGGCAGCCTCTATGCCGCAGCCGGTTCCATGGTGCAGCGCACCGAGGATCTGCAATCGACGCAGACGCCCATCCTGCTCCTCGTCTTTGCCACCATGTATATCACCATGTTTGGATGGACCAACTTGGATGCCACCTGGATGCAGGTCATGGGTTGGGTGCCGCCGGTCTCCATGTTGGTCGCTCCCCTCCAAGTCGCGAGCGGCAATATGAGCTGGCTGGGCTTGGCGGGAAGCTACGCGGTCCTCGCTGTAGTTACCGCGCTGATCCTCATCGTTGTCGCGCGCATCTACCGCCGCGCCATCTTGAATAATGGCAAGAAGATGACCTGGCGCCAGGTGCTCAAGAAATAAAAATAAATCCGGCCTCCCACTTTCTAAGGGAGGCCGGATTTTTCTACTGCGCAGAATTACTCAACGATGAATTCGTTGGTGATCGGCTGGGTGATATCCAACGTGCCGTGCTCGATGTAGTACATGCCAAAGAACATGGCACCGAGCAGCACTAGGGCCAGCAGCATGCAAGGAATCCACTGGACAAAAACGGAAACCCAGCCCTCAGATTGCTGGCGGGCCGCCGCCTCGCGTTGTTCTTGAGCCTCGCGCTCGTTCATAATGATAAAACCTCTCGCTTCACCGAAGATTAACTAAAAGTATCTTAACAGTTTATGGTCTCCGCGGTGGCATTAGATCCCCGGTTCTTCGTCATTTAATAATGCCTCAAGGAATGCCTCGCGGTCCGCGAACATTTTCTCGATGTCCTCTTCCGCGCCCACGATCCAGGAATCGGCATCCTCATCAAAGGTCACCGCGGAATCGGGATAGGTTTCCAGGGCTTCCTCCATCGCGGCAATTTGATCGGCATCGGCACGGTCCGCAGCAAAAGCCTCTGGATCACCAATGCGCTGGCCCAGCTCACCCAAGGCCGTCAAGCCATACGTTTTATGCTGCTTTTTAGGGTGCTCGAAAAGTTCTTGTCCCATCATGGCGGTATTATTTTCCTCCATTTAATAAAGAATCCGGGACAAATCCCGAATAGCCGGGGATATTATTGACCTGCAATACCCCATGGAAAAAGCGCTTGAGCGCGGGGACGTCATCCTCATGGAGGTGGTCGAATACCAAGCGGCGGACGGATTCCACGTGCTCGGGGGCCGCGCGCTCGAGGTGGTGGAGCCCAGCCTCCGTGATGTGCACGTTGACCCCGCGGCCATCATCAGTGGTCTTTTCTTTGACCAAGAGCCCACGTTTTTCCATGCGTGTGACCTGGTGGGAGGCGCGCGAGCGATCCCAGGCGAGCTCTGTGCACAGGTCGCGCAGGCGCAGGTGCTGATCCGGGGCTTCCGAGAGGGAGACCAAGACCGCGAATTCGGACACGGAGATCTCCCCGCCCGCCTTAAGGGTCTCGTCCATGCCCCTATCTATCTTGCGGGTCGCAGCCAATAATAGGCGCCATAGCTCCTGTTCATCATCGTTTAACCAGCGGGTTTGTTCAGACATAAAGACTAGATTACCCCCTTCAGCATGGCGATGTCGCGCTCGCTACGCCCAGGCACCCGCGAATAGCGCTGCGGCATGCAGGTAAAGACCAAAACCTGGTTGTCGCGGCCTACCTGTGAGAACAGTGTGGACATCAATTGCAGACGGTGGGCGTCGGTGGAGCCCAGTGCGTCATCGACAATGACCGGCACGGTTTCCTCCCCCGCCACCAAGCGCGCTATGGCAAAGCGGGTAAGGATGGCCAGCTGCTCGCGCGCGCCGCCGGACAGACTGGTCATGGCCACCGTTTCATCATCGCGGGTGCGTGCGGTGACGGAAAGGTCGTCTGCCAGTTCAAAGCTGATGTCCCCGCCGTAGATGGTGCGGGCCAGCTGGGCGAGTGCCGCCACGAAGGGCTCGGCATAGCGCTGGCGCGCGGCATCGCGGTGTTTGAGTAGCAACTCGCGCAGGTAGCGCGCCGCCAGCGCGCGCTTTTCCACGCTTTCTAGCACCGCCTGAGCCATCTCCGCTTCCGCTTGTGCCTGCTGCTCGCGCTGTGCCGCGCCGGAGTGATAATTAATTTCGCTCGACAACTTGCCCAGCTCCACCTTGGTATCTTGCACCTGGTTCTGCAGGTACTCCAGGTGCGATTGCGCACCCTCCACCAAGCTCTGAGCGGTGGCCAGGTCCACGGCCTCCATCTCAGATAGCTGTTCCTGCAGCCGGGTCACCAGCGCACCCAACCGCTCCGCTTCTTCTGCCAAGCCGGCATCGGAAGTTTTCTCCCGCGCTTCAGCCAGCTCGCGCTCGGCGCGCTCGGCCTTCTCGTTGGCGGCCTCAAGCTCGGCTTCTAAGCGCACCACGTCGTGGGCGATGCGGCTATCGCGGAAGGGAATAAGCTCGCGGTCGAGGGCATCGACAAGCTCTCGTGCCTCTTCCTCCGCCTCCTCCGCAGCGGATAAATCCATGGCCGGGGCATCATCGAGGCCGGTGACCTTCTCCTTGAGCGCCGCGTGTTGGGCGCGCAATTCACCTAAATCATCCGGCCCCAACTCGCCTTCGAGTTTGCGCGTTGCCGCATCCAACCCGGCATTCTGCTCACTGTGCGCCTTGTGCAGATCCTCAGCGGCAGCGATGGAGTCCACACCGGTGGCATCGAAAAGCTCCTGTAAACGCGCCTCGGCCTGATCCACCTCGCGCTGGGTCTTATCGGAAGAGTACGCGCCGGCCACGAAGCGGGCGGTGATATCGCCGATGGTGATCTCGCGGCCATCGACAAGCTCAACTGCAGGCTGCTTGCCGATGTCCACCCGATTCCCATCCACCCCAATCTCCGCGCCCTCCGGACCGGAAAACTCCACCTTGGCAGCGGTGGCGTCGTGAAGGCGCTTGGCCAAGGCGAGATCGGCATCCGCCTTGCGGAGTTCCTCGACATCCGCGGCGGTCATCTCGCGCCCGCGCTGGGCGATCTCTGCCTGGGCCTTCTCCACGCCACGTGCCAAGTCCTCTACCTTGAGCAGGCGTTTATCCAGGCGCTTAAAGGTCTCCTTGTCCTGATACAGCCGCGCCTGTTTGAGCGTTGTGCGCGCGGTGGCGTAGTCCTCCTTCGCGGTGGCAAGCTTCTTTTCCACCGCCTCTTTCTTCTCGTTTTCCTCTGCGGCCTTCTCGCGGGCGGATGTGAGCTTATCCGCAGCGCTCGACTTTGCGGTACCGGCTGTCTCGAGTGCCTCGGCCATCTCCTGGCGCTTAGACTGCGCGTCCTTCGCGCGTTGGAAATCCTCCTTGGCGCGGGTGAGCTCCGCCTTGTGCGCATCCACCTGGTGCTGAGCCTGCACGGCCTCGTCCGCGGCGGCTTGCTTCTCGGCAAGGTCCTGGCGGGCCCCGGGAAGCTGCGCTTCGGCTTCTTCTTGCTGGTGTTCCAGGTGCTCGTAGCGCTCCACCACGGAATCGAGCCCGCGCACCGCAGCGGTTGCTTCCTCCAGCTCCTGCTCGGCACGCTCCAAAGTCTCCTGGGCCTTTTTATACTCGCCGGCCGGCTTGCCCGTCTTTTCGGTGTAGTAGCGCTTATATTCCTTATCTACCTTGCCCAGAAGCTGGGAATCATCGCCGGATACCTCGTCCTCAGCCAGGCCGGACTCCTGCTCGAGGGCCTGCGTTAACGAGGGAATGCCCACCGCGGAGATAGCGTCATTGGAGTCATCCTGGCGCATAAAGAGGACATCGAGAAGCTGGCGATCCATGTTCTGGCTTAAGATCTGTTCCAGCTCGTCATCGGCCTGGCGCCCGGTATATTGCGCGTGGCGCGGGGCAGAGATGGCCAGCTCACAGTACTTCTTCTGCAGCCAGCGCTTGGCAATGCGAAAGCGGTATTCCCCCACGGAAATATCCGCGATGACCTCCGGCGATACGTCCTTGCCCACCGGCTGTAAGTCCCGGATGCCGCTAGGGCGCGCCGTGTGTTTTTCAGTCAGCACCACATCGAGGGCCTCCACGATGGTGGATTTACCAGCCTCGTTCTCGCCGTGGATGACCACCACCCCGGTTTCTGGGAGGTCATCCAAAACCAGGTGCTCGATGCCGCGGACGTTTTTAATCTCTAAGCTGTGGATGCGCATGTGGTTTATCCTTCCAGGCGAAATAGCAGGTTGGCGGCGTCGCGGGCCACCGGATCCTCGCGGTTATCCAGCAGCTCTTGCAAGGCGTCGGCGGCATAGCCGGAAATATCCAGGTTGGCTAGTTCATCTTCGCTAGGCTCCAAGAACAGGTCCATGGTCCGCTCGCGCGGGCGCAGCGAGGCAAAGACCGCCTCCAACTCATCCAGCCCACGCTGCAGCCGGGCGTGCGCCGCGATGCCAAGGGTCCCCTGCAGGCTGTATTTAATCGCCGTGCGCACCTTATCCGGGTACTCTTCCAGGCTGCGCAGGAAGCGTTCGACATCCTCGGTGGAATTGACGGAGGCATCGAGGGCCTCAAACGTCCAACGCCCGATGCTGCGCTTATCGATGTCTATATCCTCCCCCTCAATCCTTACCACCAGCGCATTCCCGGAATCGGCCTCGCCGCCACCAGTGGAGCACTCCTTAAAGTCCGTGGTCTCCGGGCTGCCGGAGAACCAGACGCGCCCGGTTGTGCCCAGGCTGGCCGTCGAGTGGGTATCGCCCAGCGCCAAGTAATCAATCACCCCGCGCTCCAAACACTGTTCGACGAATTCCAGGTCGATGGTATCGGCATCTCCCCCGCTAGTACGCGAATCCACCTGGCCATGGCCCACGGCAATCCGGATTCCTTCCGTGGGTTCGAGCGGCTCCAAGGCCTGGCGCACCAAATCGTGGTTGGCGCGCTTGGACAGATACGGCGCCCCGACCACTTCCACGCCCTTACCCACCTCGATGGGCTCAGAATCCGCAATGACGTGCACGTTGTCCGCGCTAGTGCGATAAAATACCGAGTCGGCGACCAGCGGATCGTGGTTTCCGGGCAGCACATACACCGGCACCGGCAAGCGCTTAAACATCTCGGTGGCGCGGGCCAAGATCTCCCGGGAGAGCGCATTGTGTTCAAATACATCGCCGGCGACGACGATGAACTCCGCGCCAACCTCCTCCGCCAGCTGGCCTAGGTGCATGATGGCGGACTCGCGGTCATCGTTGAAACGACCTTGCGCCTCCCCCTTCAAGAACCAGCGAGGCATTCCCAGCTGGAAGTCGGACGTGTGGATAAAGGTCGTTGCAGTCATAATCAGTGCGTTAAGTGGTAGTAGAGGTCTTCAATATCGGACACGGCGCGCAAAAGCTCAATATTGGTATGCGATACGGCCCGCAGGGCCTTGCGCAAGAGGTCTGGATCAGAATCTTCCAGCGCCGGGGCAACCTTGGGGTGCGGCAGTTTCGGCATCTCGCGGCCGTTCCAGAACACATCGTTCTTTTCTTCCGCGGATAAATCGCTGGCCCCAAAGCTTTCGCGGGAGACCTGCTGCGATTGCTCCATGACGGCCTTTTCCAAGCGCGCAAAATCCAGCCCGCGCATATTGAAAATCACGGCGGGATCCGCGTCCGCGCGGGTGGCGAGCCTATCTCCCACCGCCACGACGTGCTTGCAGGTATAGGCGGAATCCGGGCAGGTGCAGGATAGACGCAGTTCTTCGGCCTCGCTGGCAAAAAGCGTATCCAGCGCTTCCTCAGATAACAGGCCCTTGCGCGCATTCGCTACGGAATTAGGGGTGCGCGCGAATTGGCCGGCGAGTGCCGCAATATCGTCATTATCGCGGTACGGCAGCTGAATGAGTATGGAAAAAGGCTCGTTTTGGGAACCAGCCACGCGCCCATGGATGGCACCATTGCGGATCTCCAAACCAACGACGTGACCGCCTTCGGCGTACTGGCGCCCGCGGCTAATCCGCCCCCGGTCCGCATCATAGCTGGTAAAGGACGAAATCCGGGCGGCGGTCTTGGACAGCAGCCGCCCGCTGCGGTCGACATGGTTGACCTCGTCCGGGGTACTCACGCGCTTGCGGGTACCAAAGTTCGCGTAGATGACATTGTCATCGCCCTTAACGGCCATCCGCTTACTCCTTTCCCCGGTAACTCATGAGCTCTGCCAGCTGGTCTGGCTCCAATTCCGTGAGCCAGCCCTCGCCTTCGCCGACGACGGCACCAGCAAGCTGCGTCTTGCCATCCAAGATGTCTTGAATGGATTCTTCCAACGTGCCAGCGGTAATCATCTTATACACCTGCACGTTGCGGCGCTGACCGATGCGAAAGGCGCGGTCGGTAGCCTGGTTTTCCACCGCAGGGTTCCACCAGCGGTCCATGTGCACCACGATCGATGCCGCAGTTAGGTTGAGGCCCGTGCCGCCCGCCTTGAGCGAAAGGATCATCGCCTGTGGGCCATCCTCGGCTTGGAAATCCTCCACCATCTGGTCGCGCTTATTCTTCGTAACCCCGCCGTGCAGGAAGGGAATCTCGTGGCCCAGCTGCTCGCTCAGGTAGGGCTGCAAGATATCCCCGAAGGCCTTGTACTGGGTGAAGATCAGCAGGCGCTCGCCGGACTCGGTTGCGGCATCGACAATCCGCATCAGCTCCTTCACCTTGCCCGAGCGGTGCCTTCCCTTAATAACCACCGGCGAATCATCACCAAGGTAGTGTGCTGGGTGATTGCAAATCTGTTTAATGCGGGTCAGCGAGGCCAAGACGATGCCGCGCTTGCTGATGCCCGTAGCATCCTCCAGGCTCTTCTTCACCTCATTGACCAGCGCCTTATACAGCGCGGCCTGTTCGGTGGTCATGGATACGGTAAGAATCTGCTCGGACTTTTCCGGCAGGTCATCGATGATATTGGGATCGGTCTTGACGCGGCGCAGGATAAGGGGCGCGGTCAGCGCGCGCAGGCGCTCGGACATCTCCTCATCATTATTGCGCTCGATGGCCTTGGCAAAGTGATTGCGGAAGAAGGACGCCGTTCCCAAGATCCCGGGGTTGCAAAAGTCCAAGATGGAGCGCATCTCTGACAACCGGTTTTCCACTGGCGTACCGGTCAGCGCCACGCGGTGCTCGGAGGGCAGGGATCGCACCGCCTTGGAGGAGCGCGTGGCCGAGTTCTTGATGGCCTGCGCCTCATCCAGCACCACGCGCTGCCAAGACACCTCGCCCAAGAGGTTAAAGTCCCGGCTCACGGTGCCATAGGTAGTAATGACGAGATCTGCTTTTCCGGCGGCCTCGAGGAACTTTTCCCCACCTGGACGCCCCGCGCCGTGTTGCACCATAACCTCGAAATCCGGCACGAAGCGGCGGGCCTCTCGAGCCCAGTTACCTACCACGGAGGTCGGCGCGACGACCAAGGTGGGCCCGGTCTGTTCACCGCGTTCCTTCTCCACCGCCAATAGGGACAGTAGTTGGAGTGTTTTGCCGAGCCCCATGTCATCGGCAAGCACGGCGCCAATATTGTTGCGCGACATCCAATACAGCCAGTCAACGCCCGTGCGCTGATACTCGCGCAGCTCAGCATGCACGGTCTCCGGAATATCCACGCGCTTAGGCGCAACCGTATCCATGCCGCCGAGCAACGCGGTATGCCACGTGCTGCCGGTAAATTCGATGGGTTCTTGGGCCATCGACTCGAGCGCCAGCTCCCGCAGCTCCGCCACCGTGACTTGGTGCTCGCTCTTCTCGTTGAACTCAGCGCGGCGGCGCTCGACCTCCGCCATGAGCTGCTGCCAGCCCGGCTCACCCAGCTTCTTGGCCATCTCTGCCGAGGCCGCCAGCTGCTCGAGCTCCTTCTTGGCGCGCTCGCGGGACTTATCCGCCAGCTCCTCCATATAGGACGAGACTTTGGATACGACCTGGGTATCGGCCATCACCCACTTGCCGCGCAGCTGGATGAGCCCGGACTTGGAGTTGACCAGCTCGTCCATCTCAGACTCGGTAAGCTCCACATCGCCCACGGACATGCGCCAGTTATAGTCCACGAGCTGATTCATGCCGATGTGTTTCTTCGTGGCGGCCTCTGCCGGATCCCTCGCCTCACGAGTTTCCAGCTTGGCCTTCGTATCCATCTGCGCCCACGATTTGGGCAGCATGACGGTAATGCCCCGCTTTTTCAGCTCGGGCACCTCGTGTGCAATAAACTGCGTGAGCTGCTCCGTGTCCAGGTAGACATCCCAATCGCCGTCGCCAGGCTGGGGCATTTGCGTACTCTGGCCCAGGCTCGGCGCCGCATGCACGGCCTTACGGTGGTTTTCGCGCAGCTTCTCGATGCTCGCCCTATCCAACTCATCCGCCAATACCGGCCGCGGCGAATCCGTTCCAGAGCGCACGCGCACCCGAATCGGCCACGCTGCATCTTCTGGATCCTGTTCTGCCGGTTCCTCCACGATGTAGACGAGCTGGAGTTCCACCTGGTAAATGGAATTTTTCCATTCATTGAGGCCACGCAGCAGTTGCGCACGACCGCGGCGGATGGGGGCCGTCGTCAGCAATGCGCGGGCGAAGTCATGCCAAGGCATGGGCCGTGGTTCATTAAGTAGCGGCTGCAATTCCCGGTTGGCAATCCAATGCGTCAGTTCATCCGCTAGGTCATCCGAAAGGGCTCTATTATTTATGTGGAGAATCCCCGGTGCCGCAGCCATCATCTCTGCGAGCCAACCGCGCTCGCCCAAACCCGAGGCAAGCTGCCACATGGGAAACCACTCGTTGGCCTGGTACGCCAGCCGGAACGTCACCCTGCCCGCGCGGACAAACTTGCTCAGCCCGCTATATGCGTGGATGAGCCAGTGCAGATCCGGCGCAATCGATGCCGGTGGATGATGATCCAGGTATTCCAGCTGGGCAAGGGTTTCTACCGCTTCTTCCGGGGCAAACATGGCCATGGGCACCATGAGCGAGACGTCTTTGCCCTTCGGGGTCCGCAGCGATACCCGCGCCCGGTTCCGGAAAGATTTCTTAGCCAAGATGGCATCGACTGCCTGTGGGAACGTCCCCTCTGGGACGGCCGAAGGCATAACAATCTTGTG
This sequence comes from Corynebacterium sp. KPL1814, assembly GCF_000478175.1. GTDB lineage: Bacteria > Actinomycetota > Actinomycetes > Mycobacteriales > Mycobacteriaceae > Corynebacterium. The sequence continues at coordinate 275,419 of NZ_KI515775.1, read as the reverse complement.
CCCTTCTACCTGCTCAATCCATAGACCAAGCCCCGAGACCGGCAGCCAAAGGCCATGCACAAGGTAAGAAGCCATAACGGCCAGCATAGCAGCCCGGTTTAGTTTTGTTACAAGCTCGTTATATTCACGTCTTTGCGCAGTTAAATGGTGAAAAACATCACCAGAGATCTACGCCACAGCTGTATTTTAGCTTGGGTGAACCTTAAGTCACCGTTAACGTGTATATGTCCGATAAATCACTACAAGGAGTGAAACGTGCAAGAATCAACTTGGTACGTCATTGCGATGATTGTGTACTTCCTCGTAATGGCAGCCATTGGCTACTGGAGCTACAAACAAACCGACGAATATGACGATTATGTTTTGGGCGGCCGTGGCCTGCACCCATTCGTAGCTGCTCTCTCCGCCGGCGCATCAGATATGTCCGGCTGGCTGCTTATGGGTCTGCCTGGCGCGCTCTTCCTTTCCGGTTTTTCCGAGCTGTGGATGCCTATCGGCCTCCTTATCGGTGCATGGGCTAACTGGAAGTGGATTGCGCCGCGTCTTCGCGCTTACTCGGAGGTTGCGGGCGATTCCATTACGGTTCCCTCCTTCTTCGAGAACCGTTTGCGCGATAAGTCGCGCCTGCTGCGTATTATCTCCGCAGTTATCATTATTTTCTTCTTTACCTTCTACGTTTCTTCCGGCATGGTCTCCGGTGGTCGTTACTTCGAGTCCACCTTCGGTGGCGACTACATCACCGGTATGTTGGTCATCGCCGCAGTGACCATTTTCTACACCTTCATCGGTGGCTTCTTGGCAGTGTCCTACACCGATGCTATGCAGGGCATGCTCATGTTCGTCGCCCTGCTGATCGTGCCAATCATGGCGCTTTTCGCTCTTGACGATGCCGGCGCGATCTTCTCCTTCGCTACCGAAAACAACTACGCTACCGACGGCGCACTAGAGCCAAACGATAACTACTTCTCTCTCTTCGCTGGCGTTTCCGCTGGTGTTATCGTTGGTAACGCCGCTTGGGGCCTTGGCTACTTTGGTCAGCCGCACATCATCGTGCGGTTCATGGCGCTGCGTAAGCCTTCCGACGCTAAGCAGGGCCGTTTCTACGGCATCACCTGGATGGGCCTTTCCGTCATCGGCGCCATCTTCGTTGCGCTTACCGGTACCGTGTACTTCACCCAGTTCGGTGAGACCATCACTGACCAAGAGAACTTCGAGACCATCTTCTTGGATATGGCTCAGGCCATGATGCACCCATTGCCTGCAGGTTTCGTCTTGACCGCAGTTCTGGCAGCGATCATGTCCACCATGTCCTCCCAGATGCTCGTGGTGTCCTCTTCCCTGATTGAGGACCTCTACCTCATCATCGCAAAGCGCAAGCCTTCCGAGGGCGTTCTGATTAACCTGTCCCGTACCGCCGTTGTGGCCATCGCGGTTATCGCCGCACTCCTGGCTATCAACCCGTCCGACTCCATTCTTGGCCTGGTCGGCTTCGCATGGGCTGGTTTCGGTTCCGCATTCGGTCCGCTGGTCATCCTGGCTCTGTACTGGAAGCGCCTCAACGCAACCGGTGCAATCGCCGGTATGGTTACCGGTGCAGTCGTCGCCATCGGTTGGGGCATGTCCCCGCTCGGCGATTCCCTCTACGAGATGGTTCCGGGCTTCTTCTCCGCACTCATCGTCACCGTTCTGGTCACCTTGGCTACCAAGCAGCCAGACCAGGAGGTCTTGGACGAGTTCGAGGAAGCCGAGAAGCTTGCCAAGCTCGTTGAGAAGGACGACTCCCTGGACTTCGAGGAAGCAGCAGAAAAGGTTTCCGATAACAAGTAGGAACCTTCCCGCACCTCGCGGAGTCCAATAGGACATGAAGTCCTATTACCTGGCCGCGCTATCATGCATAACCGCTCTCGTTATCGCATGGTATGCGTGGCCTTTTCCGCGTTTTGATGTCTCCACCGTTCCATCCCGCGCGGAATTGCAGGGCTACGACCGCGACGAGTTCGGCGGCTGGCAGCCCAACGGTGCATGCACCACGCGTGAGGCCATCATGGAGAACCAAGCCAGCGAGGCGTTCGCAGACTGCCGGCCGCAATCCGGCACGCTCTATGACCCCTACGCGGGCGAGATGATTTCAGCCACCTCCCCTATTGAGGTCGACCACATCTTCCCACTTTCTGCCGCCTTTGACATGGGTGCCGCACAGTGGGACCAAGACACCAAGATCCGCTTTGCCAACGATCCCCTCAACTTGGTGGCGACCAGCCGGAAGCTCAATCAGGAAAAGTCTGATTCCCTCCCCTCTGAGTGGTTACCGCCCGCCAACCGCTGCGATTACTCGCGGCGCCTCGCAAAAATCGCGCGCAAGTACGAGTTACCGTTGCCCCGCGCGGATGTCCGTGCAATGAGAAGGCAATGTCGGTTCGATTTCTAGCAGTTAAATTGATTAGGGTGAACAAGGCAACTTTTCTTAACTGAAGGGCATCCTCCATGACTACTTTGTTCATCTTCCTGCACGTGGCAGCGGCCATCGTTTTGCTCGGCCCCGTGTGCATTTCCACCTCCATCTACCAGACCCAGCTGCAGGGCGCAGCGCAGGGCGATAAGACGGCCCTCGGCGCCGCCCGCAACTTGCACAACATCACCAATACTTACGGCTACATTTCCGCCCTCGTGCCGGTCCTTGGCCTTGCAGTGTTCCTGTCTGATATTGAAACCTTCAAGAGCCAGGTCAACTTCCACATCGCCATCCTCGTGGCCATCATCGCGTGGTGCCTGCTCTTCTTCCTCATCCTCCCTAAGCAGCGCACGGCGCAGGCAGCCCTAGAATCCGGCGATACCGCCAACCTGGGCTCCATCAAGAAGTCCCTGTCCGCTTTCGGCGGCGTCTTCAACCTCCTGTGGATCATCTGCCTTATCCTGATGTACATCTAGGAAGCCATTTACTCTCCGGGGACAGTGTCATCGCTGTCCCCTTTTTCATGCGTGGACTCCTCTCTGAGCTCTTCTTTTAGTTGCTGCGCATCTGCGTGCGCATTCTCCCGCCGCTTCTGCGTGGCCTGCGCCACCGTCTGCGCCCACCTGCGGTTCTTCGGCGCCAGCGGTCCGCTCGCGGAGTCGTAGACCCACGTAGAGTCATCGAAAAGCCAGATGATGTCCCCGCTTATCGGGTCCTTGATATAAAACGCCCTCCCATCGGTCTTTATGTTGTGATGGTGCTGGCACAGGCAAGTGAGGTTTGCCGCCGAGGTCGGCCCACCATCTGCAAAGTCGTGCCGATGGTCCATCTGAGAAGCCACCGCCGGCCGCGTGCAGCCTGGCCACCGGCACGTGCCATCCAAGCCCTCTACAAACGCCCGGATATCTGGCGGCGTCACATAGTTAGGGCTCTCCGCCTGACCGGCCTTCTCCATATCCCTTGTCGTAGTCGCCCGAGCCTGTAGGTCATCCGCGGTCTCCGGCGATACCCAGCCTAAGTTCTGTACAAACGCGGGTGCATCCGGCAGGTCGCAGCGATACATATTCAACACGACCTTGGCCTTTGCCTGCGCCTTTCCGGTCAGCAACTCCACTGCGGCCTCAGCCATCGTGAGGTCCTTGTCCGTAGCGATATCCCGAATATTGCGGTCGATGATCTCCGCGGTCTCTAACCCGACGTCCAGACAGACCGCGGCCCACTCCCCGCCTGTAGGTTCAACGCTATAGGCTTGCTTGCGGCGCGGATCCCGCGCGGCAATAAAGGGATCCAGGCGCACAATGAGCTCGCGCAACTTGCGGCGGAGATTGCGGTGCGAGGGCAGCTTTTGATTGGGGCGGGTTGGGGTTAAGTAGTTGGTCAGGGCGTCATCGATAGTGAACTTCTTCTCCGCATCAATGGCGCCGAGCTTGGCTAGGGTTTGATCAATCGTAATCAGGCGGTCTAAATCTAAATGGAAATGCTGTTCTTGCCGGGCGCGCAGCCGCGGCAGCTCCTTTAGCCGCTCGAAGGCGAAAATAATATTTCTAATTCGGGACTGACGCGCCCCAGTTAAGTCAGACAGGGATTGGCTAATAATTTCGATATCACCATCTGGGTCAGGATGAAGATTCTCCCAGAACTGGTATTCAGCCTTCCTAATCTCTGTAGCTGCACGGGAGGTAGAGTTTTCTGGATTGGTATTGGCATAATATGGCGCATTCATGGACTTTCTTTCGAGAGATTTACTAGAACATGCTTTCGCCATACACCATACAAAACCGCTCTGACACACTACCCCCATTTATAGTAAAAGCGCAGGTCAGAAGGCATGAAAAAGGGCCTCTAAAAAGAGGCCCTTTGGAGGTTTAATTAGTCGCGGAAGCGACCACCATGTTTGCGTCCACCGCCGCCATCACGGCGAGGCGGGCGACCAGTATCCTTCTGAATCTTGATGAGCTGCCCAGAAATCCGGGTATCCTTCAGACGGTCCAGCACAGCTGGGTCCATGTTCTTCGGCAGGTCCACGAGCGTATGCCCTACCGCAATGGTGATGCGGCCAAAGTCCTTGGCGGACAGGCCACCTTCGTTGGCGATTGCACCGACGATGGCACCCGGGCGGACATTCTGGCGCTTGCCGACGTCCAACCGGTACGTCTCAAAGTCACCATCCGGCCGCTTGGAGCCACCGCGGTTCTTGCCGCTGCCCTTGAAGTCGCGGTCGCGCTTGCGGTCATCGCGATCGCGGCGGTCCTTCTTTGGCTTGGGCAAAGGCTTGTCTTCCAAGAGGAAGTTCTTGCCACCCTGGTGCATGACGGCCAACGCAGCGGCGATGTCATCCATGGCAACATCGTTGTCTTCCGAGTACTTGCGTACCAAGTTACGGAAGAAATCGGCCTGCTTGTTGTCCATGGACTGGGTAATGGCCTGCGCAAACTTTTCCTTGCGCTTCTCATTAACCTCATCGACGGAGGGCAGGTCCATCTCTTCGAGGCGGGCGTTGGTCACGCGCTCGATGGAACGCAGCATACGGCGCTCGCGCGGGGTGACGAACAGGATTGCCTCACCGGAGCGACCGGCACGGCCGGTGCGGCCAATGCGGTGCACGTAAGACTCGGTGTCGTTCGGGATATCGAAGTTCACCACGTGGGTGATGCGCTCCACGTCGAGGCCACGCGCGGCGACGTCGGTAGCGACGAGGATGTCTAGGCGGCCATCCTTGAGCTGGTCGACGGTGCGCTCGCGCTGCGCCTGGGCGATGTCGCCGTTAATGGCAGCAGCGCTGTAGCCGCGATCGCGCAAGGCCTCGGCCACCTCTTCGGTCTCGTGCTTGGTGCGGCAGAAGACGATGATGGCGTCATAGGTAATGACCTCGAGGATGCGGGTGAAGGCATCCATCTTTGCGCGGTGCGGAATCAGCAGGAAGCGCTGCTTAATGTTGTCATTGGTGCGGCGCTCGGACTTAACGGTTACTTCCGCCGGGTTGTGCAGGTACTGCTTGGACAGGCGGCGGATGGCATTAGGCATGGTGGCGGAGAAAAGCGCCACCTGCTTGCGGTCCGGGGTGCTTTCCAGGATGCGCTCGACGTCTTCCTGGAAGCCCATGTTCAGCATCTCATCGGCCTCATCGAGGACGAGGAACTGCAGCTGGGACAGGTCAAGCGAGCCCTTCTCCAGGTGGTCGATGACGCGACCCGGGGTACCCACGATGACCTGGGCTCCGCGGCGCAGACCAGACAGCTGGATGCCGTAGGCCTGGCCACCGTAGATGGGAAGAACCTCGATGCCCTTGAGGGTTTCCGCGAAGGATTGGAAGGCGTCTGCAACCTGCAGGGCGAGCTCGCGGGTAGGCGCAAGGACGAGTGCCTGCGGGTGGCGCGCTTGCGGGTCAAGCTGGGACAAGACCGGCAGCGCGAAGGCTGCGGTCTTGCCGGTACCGGTCTGTGCAAGGCCCACGACGTCGCGGCCTTCCATCAGGATCGGGATGGTTTCTGCTTGGATGGGGGACGGCGTGGTGAAGCCTACTTTCGCAACAGCTTGCAGAATTTTATCTGGCAGGCCGAGGTGCTCGAACCCCTGGGAGTTGTCGTTGGCCGAGTCCTTGGACTCAGCGCCGGTGCCCTCAGAAGTATTCGCAGCCCTGGTGTCCTGGTTGACACCTTGCGAGTTGTCCTGAGATTCCGACTTATTAAAATCTTCCGGCTCGTTTACGCCGCCGGTGGCGTTATCGGTAATGCTCATTGCTCGTCCAACCCTACGCGATACCGGCGGCAAACTCCATTCCTCGCTATACCCCCGCCACGAACGTGCGGTAGCTCAGCGGCATGCCCGGCCGGTAGGCCAAGTGCACCGCGCTAGGAGCATCGAGCACGTGCAGGTCAGCGGCAGCGCCCTCCACCAGGGTGCCCTTCGCGGGGCGGCCCTGCGGGTCGAGTCCGTTGCCCACATTATGGCGGCGCAACGCCGTGGCACCGCCGGTAGTGGCGGCGTGGATGGCCTCGTCGACGGATAGGTGCTGCTGCAGGACGGCCGTGGTCACGCAGTAGTTCATCGACGAGGTATAGGAGGTACCTGGGTTGAGGTTGGAGGCGATGGCGAGGGTGGCGCCGGCATCGAGAAGCGCACGGCCAGGCGCTAAGGGCTCGCGCGTGGAGAGATCGCAGGCTGGGAGCATGGTGGCTACGGTCTCGGATGCGGCGAGCTTTTCGATGTCACTATCGCTCAGATAGTTCACATGGTCCACCGAGGCGGCGCCAAGCTCGACCGCGAGGCTAACCCCCGGGCCCTCGCCAAGCTGGTTGCCGTGCACGCGCAGGCCAAGGCCCAATTTTTTACCGGCTTCGAGAACTCGGCGCGACTGCTCTTCATTGAACGCGCCGCGTTCGCAGAAGACGTCGATCCACTGGACGTATTCGGCAACGCCGTCCAGCATCGGGCCGACGACCTCATCGAGGTAGTCTTCCGCATCCGATCCCGGCGGCACGAGGTGGGCACCCAAGAACGTGACGTCATCGACGTGCTGGGATGCCACGCGCGCGGCTTCCACTTCAGATTCCGTGTTGAGGCCATAGCCGGTCTTGGTCTCGAAGGTGGTGGTGCCACCGCGGCGGCCGGCGGCCACGCGCTCGGCGACGAGCTTATCCAAGCGGTCTGCCCCCGCCTCCCGGGTAGCGTCCATGGTCACCGCGATGCCGCCGGCCTCATAGGAGCCGCCGGACATGCGGGCCTCAAACTCAGCGGAGCGGTCACCGTCGAAGACCATGTGGGTGTGCGAATCCACCCAACCCGGCAGGACGGCGCGCCCGCCTAGGTCCACCTGGTCATCAGCGGCGGGCGCCTGGGAGGCGGGGCCAATCCAGGCGATGGTGCCGTGGTCGGCGATGAGGGCGGCATCGTTAAGCGTGCCGTGCTCGCTGACCGTGCGGAGTTCTGAAATTCCGGTAAAAAGTGTGCTCATTTAATCCCTTGCCTTAAATTCCATGGGAACGCGAACGCCGCGTTCCTTGGCTACTTCCTCTGCGCGAGAGTACCCGGCATCGACGTGGCGGATAACGCCCATGCCTGGGTCATTGGTCAGCACGGCGCGCAGCTTGGCGGCGGCGAGATCGGTGCCATCGGCAACCGTGACCTGGCCGGCGTGGATGGAGCGACCCATGCCCACTCCGCCGCCGTGGTGGAGGGAGACCCAGGTGGCGCCGGAGGATACGGCGGTCATGGCGTTAAGCAGCGGCCAGTCAGCGACGGCGTCGGTGCCATCGAGCATGGCTTCGGTCTCGCGGTACGGGGAGGCAACCGAGCCGGAATCGAGGTGGTCGCGGCCGATGACGATGGGGGCCTTGATCTTGCCCTCGCGCACCAAGTCATTGAAGAGCAGGCCGGCCTTGTGGCGCTCGTTGTAGCCGAGCCAGCAGATGCGGGCGGGCAGGCCCTCGAACTCCACGTATTCCTCGGCGGCGTCCAGCCAGTTGTGCAGGTGCTCATTCTCCGGGAACAGCTCCTTCAGGGCTTGGTCGGTGACCTTGATGTCTTCGGGATCGCCGGACAGCGCTGCCCAGCGGAACGGGCCCATTCCTTCGCAGAAGAGCGGGCGGATATAGGCGGGAACGAAGCCGGGGAACTCGAATGCGCGCTGGTAGCCGGCGTGGCGGGCCTCATCGCGGATGGAGTTGCCGTAGTCAAAGACCTCGGCGCCCTCGTCCTGGAATTCCACCATCGCTTGGACCTGCGCGGCCATGGATTCGCGGGCCTTTTTGGTAAAGGTCGTGGGATCGGCCTTGGCCTCGGACTGCCAGTCATCCACGGTGATTTCGGTGGGCAGGTAGGACAGTGGGTCGTGCGCGGAGGTCTGGTCGGTGACGATGTCTACCTTGAACTCCCCGGCGCGCTGGCGGCGCAGCACCTCGGGGAAGACCTCGGCGGCATTGCCCACCAGACCCACGGAAAGGGCCTTCTTGTTTTCCTTGGCATCGAGAACCAAGCGCAGGGCCTCGTCCAAGTCGGTGACCACTTCATCGAGGTAGCGCTTGTGCTGGCGGCGGCGCAGGCGGTGCTCATCCACGTCCACGATGAGCACTGCTCCCCCGTTCAGCGTCACGGCGAGCGGTTGGGCACCGCCCATGCCGCCACATCCACCGGTCAGGGTCAGGGTGCCGGCCAGGCTGCCCTCGAAGCGCTTCTTGGCCACGGCCGCGAAGGTCTCGTAGGTGCCCTGCAGGATGCCCTGGGTGGCGATGTAGATCCAGGAGCCGGCCGTCATCTGGCCGTACATCATCAGGCCCTCGTCCTCGAGCTTGCGGAAGTGCTCCCAGTTGGCCCAGTCGCCTACCAGGTTGGAGTTGGCGATGAGCACGCGCGGCGCCCATTCATTGGTCTTCCAGATGCCCACCGGCTTGCCGGATTGGACGAGGAGGGTTTCATCGCTTTCTAAGTCCTTCAGCGATTCCACAATGGCATCGAAGGCCTCCCAGCTGCGGGCTGCGCGGCCGGTGCCGCCGTAGACCACGAGGTCCTCAGGGCGCTCTGCCACCTCTGGGTCGAGGTTATTCATCAGCATGCGCAGTGGCGCTTCGGTTTGCCAGGATTTTGCGTTGAGTTCGGTGCCGCGGGGTGCGCGGACTTCGCGTGGTTCAGACATGGCTTCCTTTCGCTTGTGCTTATCGACGCCGTGCCCTACCCCAAGGCCGGTTTCCCGGGGCTGTCTCCCGGGGGCTTGGCGAGCGTCACAGATATCAATTTAGTGTGATGCACAACGTATTTAGAGCTTGCACAGTCACCAACTGTCTGGCATTTCAGACTCTGCGGTTACGATGGCATTCATGCGCCACATATTGCCCGCCCTCGCCGCCGCCTGCCTGCTGGCAGGATGCTCCAACCAGCCAGAGGAAGCTCCAGAAGAACCAGAAAACTATGTGGCCCTCGGGGATTCCTACGCGGCAATGGGCTCGACGACGCTCCCGCTCGATCCGCCCGATTCCTGCGCCAGAGCACAAGATTCCTATCCAGAACTCGCCGCGCAGGAAATCAGCACGAGTTCTTTCCGCAACGTCGCCTGCCAGGGCGCGAGCACGCTGGATGTTTTATCCTCCGCGGGCGAGCACCCCGCCCAGGTGGACGCACTGGCCGCGGATACGTCCCTTATCTCCTTGAGCATCGGCGGCAACGATGCCAGCTTTGTGCGCCTGAGCCAATGCGCCACGGACGATATATGCCAAGACGAATCGGGCCCGCAGATAGAACTGGAGCTGCACGATCTGCCCCAACGCTTGGACAAGGTCTACGGGGAAATCGCCCACCGCTCACCTGAGGCGAAGGTCATTGCCACCGGCTACATCCCCCTCATCAATCCCGGCGAGACTTGCCCCTTCATAGAAAAAATCCCGGCCACAGACCGGGAATGGTTGGCAGATACCATCCAGCGCATCAATCAAACAGTGCGCGAGGCCGCCGAACGCAACGGCGCCACCTACGTGCTGCCAGACGATGCCGCGCAACATTCCGCCTGCTCAGATGAGCCATGGGTGGACTTTACGGGGCAGGACACTGACTCCTTCCCCATGCATCCCACCCACGCGGGCCAGGTGGCGATGGCCGAGGCGTTAGGCAGAGCCCTCTAGCCCGGCGCGGGCGGCGTCGTCCGATCCGGGAACGCGCATCTCAAACTTTTCGGTAACCACCGTGTAGTCGAAATAGCCCATGCGTGCAATGGGTTTAATCCGGACGATATCGAGCTTGCCATCCTCATCAACAACGGATTCATCAATGTGAATGGTCTTCACGTCCGCAACCACGAGGTCAATCGTGCCGACCTTGGAATTTCCCGGCAGGCGCAGCGTGGTCTTGTATTCGCACTCAAACTTCACGGGAGATTCTTTCACCATGGGTATGCGGTAGTTCTCCGCGTATTCCTTGGTGACATTCAGGCGCTCCCATTCGCTATCGCCGTGCTCGAGTACCTGCGCGGACTTATTAACCTCTTCTCGCAGTTCATAGGTGGCCATATTCCACACAAACCAGCCGGTTTCCTCCGCATTGAGCACAGTGTCCTTTCGCCGACCATCCGGGTATTGATTGGCGGAGAACATCACCATGGGTGGGTCAAAAGTGAGGTTTTGCCACTGGCTATACGGGGCGATATTTTCTCGGCCCTCGCTATCAACACTGGACAACCACCCAATGGGGCGCGGCACCGTGCTGGACTTAAACGGCGAATACGGCAGCGGGTTCGGCTCGGACTGCGGGTTCCACTTTAGAGAAGCCATATTAACCACGCAGCTTTCCGGTGGCGGCCTCGACGGCATCGATCAGCGCGCCAGACTTGACCAAGCGCACGGTCTCCTCGATTTCCGGCGACAGGTAACGGTCGGTGCCGGGGCCAGGAACAGTCTCGCGCAGGGCGGAGATGACCGCGCCGGTGCCGCCAGCGGGCGTTCCCTCGCGCATGTCGATGGCGCGCGCCGCGGTGAGGATCTCCACGGCGAGCACGCGCTGCAGGCCATCGACGGCCTTGCGCAGCTTGCGGGCGGCGGACCAGCCCATGGACACGTGGTCTTCCTGCATGGCAGAAGAAGGAATGGAATCGGCCGAGGCCGGGGTAGCCAGGCGCTTTAATTCGCTGACGATGCCAGCCTGGGCGTATTGGGCGATCATGTGGCCGGAGTCGACACCGGGGTCATCGGCAAGAAAGGCGTTCAAACCGCGGTTGCGGGCCGGATCCAGGAAGCGGTCGGTGCGGCGTTCAGAAATGGACGCCAGGTCCGCGGTGACGATGGAAAGGAAATCGAGCGCATAGGCCACCGGCGCGCCGTGGAAGTTGCCGTTGGAGACCACGCGGCCGTCCTTGGCCACCACCGGGTTATCCACGGCGGCGGCGAGCTCGCGCTCTGCTACCTGCGCGGTGTGCGCCAAGGTATCGCGGAAACCGCCGGCCACCTGCGGCGCGCAACGCACCGAGTAGGCGTCCTGGACCTGGTTCTTCTTGAACTCCTCCAGCGCCGCGGCGAGAATCTCGGATCCGTCCGCCACCTGGCGGATATTGGCGGCGGAATCGGCCTGACCGGGGTGCGGGCGCAGCTGTTGCAGGTCGTCGGCAAAGACCACGAGGGTGCCAAGCAAGCCTTCTACCGTCATAGCGGTGGCGATATCGGCGGTCTTGGCGGCCGCGTGCAGGTCAGTAATGGCCAGGCAAAGCTGACCCAGCATGCCGTCGGTGCCGTTGATAAGGGCAAGGCCCTCCTTTTCGCGCAGCTCCAGCGGCTCGATGCCTGCGGCGGCAAGGGCCTCGCCGGCGTCCTTGAGCTCGCCGCCCACGCGCACCTCGCCCTCGCCCAGCAGCGCTAGGGCGCAGTGGGCCAGCGGAGCCAAGTCGCCGGAACAGCCCAAGGAACCGTATTCGCGCACCACCGGCACGATGCCGGCGTTAAGTGCCTTGGCGTAGGTTTCTACTACCACGGGGCGCACGCCAGTACGGCCGGTGCACAAGGTGGATAGGCGCAGCAGCATGAGCGCGCGAATGACTTCTTCTTCCACCTCAGGGCCGGTGCCGGCCGCGTGGGAGCGCACCAGGGATAGCTGCAGCTGCGCGCGCATCTCTTCTGGGATGTGGCGGCGGGCAAGCGCGCCGAAGCCGGTGGAGATTCCATAGACCGGCGTGGGATCCTGGGCCAGTTCTTCGACTCGGTCGCGCGTGGAGGCGACCTCGTCCAGGGCCTCGGCGGAGATTTCTACCGTGGCACCATAGCGGGCAACGGCAACGACTTCCTCAATGGTCAGCGCTCCGACGCCGACGGTAACGGTGGATGGGTATGCATTAGGCATGATGACTCCTAGTGTCTTTAGGGCAGCAAAATATAGCTCACGTCACAGCCTAACGCGCTAGCCCGCATGGTACCTCACTTTTCGCGCTGGCGATACATTTTTCCCGCAACTTTCTCCGCGGCCTGGCGCAGCGCCGCAATGAGCGCCTCTACCCTATCTGCCGGCGTGGACACGGGATAGGTCACCGCAATGGCCGCCGCAGGCCGCTCCAGGTGGTCCAGGATGGGCACCGCCACCGAGGCCTGCCCCCGCGAGATTTCTTCCACCTCCTGATCCCACCCGCGCGCACGGGCCAGGTCCAGCTGCTCTTTGAGGAAACCAAAGTTTTCCCCGCCCGAGGTATCGAAGGCGGCCTTGACCTCCCATTCCGGCAGGTGTGCCAGCATCACCCTGCCCGATGCCGTCTTATGCGCCTGCAGGCGCACCCCCACCTCCGTAACCAACGAGGTAGCGCCCGGCGCGCGGACTTCCTGCAGGTATAAAATCTCCGAGCCCGCCATGCGCGAAAGATGCCCGGATCCACCAACGAGCCGTGCGCATTCCTCCAGGTCGCGCGTGGCCATACGTACCAGCGGTTGCTGGGTTACATACGCAGAGGCCATCGAGTACGCGGCCAGCCCCAGGCCGTAGGTCTTGTGCTCGGGCAGGTGGGCAACGAACCCGGCATCGACCATTTCCGCGAGCAGGTGGTACGTGGTCGAGCGCGGCAGGCCGAGCTCGCCTTGGATGCGGGCGGCGGAAATCGGGACATCGATAGTAGATAGCAGCTTGAGGATGTCTAGGGCATGGCGCGCGGCGGGGACTCGGTTAGCACTCACAACGTCCAATTATATTCCGCTACTGCCAGACAAATTCACCGCACGCTTCTAGTATCGGCACTATGAATACCGAATCAGCCCCACTTTTTACTCCCGCCCCCGAGTGGTCCGGCCGCTCCGATGGCCCCGGCGCCGAGCACGCGCGCTGGCATAGCGTCATCAACCAGGCCGAATCCGCGCCCGTAACCCTGCTGGGGTTTGCCTCCGATGAGGGCGTGCTGCGCAATGGCGGCCGCCAGGGTGCCGCCGCCGGCCCCGCCGCTCTGCGCACAGCCCTTGGCTCCCTAGCGGTCCACCACGGCCACGCGCTTGCCGATGCCGGAACCATCACCACCCAAGGCGATGATCTCGACGGCGCACACGAGGCCCTATCTGACAAGGTCGAAGAACTCGTCCGCAGCGCTACCCTGCCGATTATCTTGGGCGGCGGGCACGAAACCGCCTTCGGCTCCCACCGTGGCCTGTTCCGCGCGCGCGGTGCCACCCCGATCATCAACTTGGACGCCCACTTCGATCTCCGCCACGCGGACCACGCCACCTCCGGCACGCCCTTTACCCAGATTTCCCAGCTCACCGATGACTTTGACTACACCGTCTTCGGTATTTCCCGCCCCAATAACACTGCGGTGCTCTTCAACGATGCCGAAAAGCTCGGCGTTAACTACACCCTGGATGAGGAGCTGGTGAACCTCACCCCGGCCGAATGCGGCGCGCTCGCTACCCAGGCCACCGCCGCTGCGGACAAGGTGCACCTATCCATCGACTTGGATGTGCTTCCCGCCTCCACCGCGCCGGGCGTATCGGCCCCGGCTAGCCTCGGCGTTGCCTACGAGCGCATCCGCGCCCTGGCGGTCGCGATCGCGGCGACGGGCAAGCTCGCACTTGTCGATGTCGTCGAGCTCAACCCCACCTTCGACATAGACAACCGCACCGCCAAGGCTGCGGCGCGGCTTATCGATGACATCGTTAACGCTCACCTCACTGCGGTAAGCGGGCAGTAAGACTCAGAACAAGAGGTGGGCAATCGGGGTCGCAATCACGATGGTGAGAGCAACGCGCTCAAACCAGATGATGACCAAGTGGGATAGCTTCACCGGAATCTTGGTGGCCAAAATGCACGGCACCAGGGCCGAGAAGAAGATGATGGCAGAGACCGCCACGACCCCGATGACGAATTTCAGCACCATGGAATCGCTGCCTGCCACTGCGGTGGCGGGCAGGAACATCTCCGCAATGCCCATAGCCGCGGCCTTGCCGCCGAGTGTTGGCTCCGGCAGCTGCACTATCCAAGCAAACGGATAAAACAGGTACCCAATCCATTCAAAGATCGGGGTAAACCGCGCAAGCAGCAAACCAATAAGCCCCACCGACATGATGGACGGCACGATGGCCGCAGCCATGCGCACGCCATCGCGCAGGTTATCCCAAATGGCCTGCGGCAGCGACGGCGCGCGCTGCAGAGCCAGCATCGCCTCGCGCCACGCATTCTTAAAGCGCGATCCTTCCACCGGCTTCTCCGGGTCTGGCTCTGCACCCTCACAGTATTCATCAGGAATCGTCCGCAGCGGCGGGATGCGCACGGTAATGGCCGTAACCAAAAACGTCACCACCAGCGTGACGACGAAGTACGTCCCCCAGATATTCATCAAATCCAGTTGCTTGGCCACGATGACCATAAACGCTGCCGATACCGTGGAGAACCCCGTAGCAATAACGGCAGCTTCCCTGCCGGTATAACCGCCCTTTTGATAGACGCGGTCCGTGACCAAAATACCCAGCGAATACGATCCGACAAAGGATGCCACCGCATCGATGGCGGAGCGCCCTGGCGTCTTCCACAGCGGGCGCATGATGGGCTGCATCAGCACCCCAACAAATTCCAGGAGCCCAAAGCCAATAAGAAATGCCAGGAAGGTACCGCCGATGGGCACGATAAGACCCACCGGAGTGGCAATGGAGTTCCACAAGAAGGGAACCAAATCCTCATCGCCTAAAACCCACGGCAGCGCGTCAATGACCATGAGAAAGGATATGACCGCACCGGCGATATTGAGAACCGCAAAGACCGCCTGCAGCGCGCTTTCCTTATACGCCCCAGTACTAAATCTACGCACCGTTCCATACACTGCGAGCGCAAAAATTAGCCACGGCACCACCGCCGGAATGCTATCGCGCACGATGGTAACCATGTGGTCCAAAGGAATGGAGTTCTTTTCCTTATACGTCACAGGAAAGAAGAACACGAACGCGCCAATGGCGCTATAAACAAAGAGTTTCCACCGTCCCCCAGGCCGCGGGACTTCCCCGTCATGGCTCTGGATGGAGGAATTAACTGAATCAGTAGAAGTCACGATAGACCGCCCCTCAAGCTTGCATGATGATCAAGCCCGCGCGACAGCCTGACGCGAACATTGCGAGTATGTTAGCTAAATTACATCTTGTTGTCTAGTGTTTTCTGGCTCAAGGCACAATGGAACCATGTCTAACCCCATCCGCGTCGTCGGTGCCGTCTTTCACGATGGCAACCGATTCCTCGCCTGCCGCAAGAAGCCCGGAAAACCCCTAGAAGGACATTGGGAATTTCCAGGCGGAAAAATCGAACCAGGAGAATCACCCGAACAGGCTTTAGCCCGCGAAATTCGTGAGGAACTCAACCTCATCGCGCACGTAGGCAGCAAACTCACGACGACCACCTACGAATATGACTTTGCCACCATCGAACTAACCACCTTTTATTGCACGCTTATCAGCGGCGAACTTCGCCTCAGCGATCATGACGCAACCAGGTGGGTTACCCCCGCAGAAGCTATGGAACTGACCTGGGCGCCAGCGGATATTCCAGCCGTCGAAAAACTTTGCCCTTAGAATCTTGTAGCTATGAGCCATTCCTTGGATTCCTCGCTCCCCTTCGGCGTTTACGAAACCCCGGTGACCTCACGCATCCGTGAGCGAATGGAGGAAACGCAAAGTCGACACCCATCGGCGGGATTCGGGGTAGGAAACGGCACAGATGATAGCGCTCGCGGGCGCTATACCTCGGCCATGTCTCAACACATCGGCGATTTACTAGAGCAACGCCTCATGGGGCTTAAATCCTCAGCAGACCGAGTAGCCCTTATCAATACAATCGCTGGGTTACTTGGCGAGGACGAAGATATTGATACCGAGCAACTCCTCTACGCCGTCTACAACACTTCTTTAGCCGAACCTCCGCTGCTACCGGATGTATCGCTGACTAAGAGCGCGCTTTTTACTAATGCCCAGGGCGAGGCCAGCTTGACCAGTGAGATTGAGCGGGAAATAAAGACGGCTGATTCTGTCGACTTGCTGTGTGCCTTCATCAAAAGCTCCGGAATCAGTGTTCTTGACCAGCACCTACAGTACCTGCGCGACAACCAGATTCCGTTCCGCCTATTGACCTCCACTTACTGTGGTGCTTCCGATGCGGCGGCGCTTAAACGCCTGGTAGAAAAATATCGCGCCGATGTGAAGATTTGTTATGAGCATAAATCCACACGCCTCCACGCCAAAGCGTGGCTCTTCCGCCGGAATTCTGGCTTCGACACTGCTTTTATTGGAAGCTCGAACCTTTCGCGGTCTGCTCTTATCGATGGCTGGGAGTGGAACGTACGCGGCTCTGCTACGGCGACACCTGAGGTCATTGAAAAGTTTATTAAGACCTTCGACAGCTACTGGCACGATAGCCACTTCAAAACTTTTGATCCGGCGCGTGACATGGATCGCCTGCAGGAATCCCTGCACATCGCCAAAGGCACGGAGTCCCCACAAGCGTTGCG
Organism: Corynebacterium sp. KPL1814; assembly: GCF_000478175.1. Classification (GTDB taxonomy): domain Bacteria; phylum Actinomycetota; class Actinomycetes; order Mycobacteriales; family Mycobacteriaceae; genus Corynebacterium. The sequence goes on along the minus strand of NZ_KI515775.1, from coordinate 258,542 downwards.
TCAATTAGAGCTTTCCGGCCTGGAAGTTACTCCTTATCCTTATCAAGAAGAAATGCTCGAGGCGCTGCGGTCCGAACGTGAGGTAAAGGATCGCCACAAAAACCTACTCGTTGCAGCCACAGGCACTGGCAAGACCGTGGTCGCCGCCCTGGATTACCTTAATCTTTGCCGGCAGTGGAAGCGCCGGCCTCGCTTACTGTTCGTCGCACACCGCAAGGAAATTCTTCACCAAGCGCGACGTACGTACCGCGAGGTACTAAAAGATGCCGACTTTGGTGAGTTGCTTGTCGATGGCACCGAGCCACGGCGCTGGGACTTCGTATTTGCGAGCGTTCAGTCACTTAATTTCGCCCGATTGGAAAAGCTCGCGCCGGATCAATTCGATGTCGTGGTCATCGACGAATTTCACCATGCCGAAGCACCAACCTATAACGCACTTCTAAGTCATTTTGAACCAGACGAATTGCTCGGACTGACCGCAACGCCTGAGCGCGGCGATGGCAAAAATGTCCAACAGTATTTCGACTACCGCATTGCCCATGAACTACGCCTCTGGGATGCCTTGCGCCTGCAACTGTTGGTCCCCATGCACTATTACGGAATCGCAGACGGCACGGATCTTTCCTCACTCACGTGGAACAGAGGAAAGAAGGATTACAACACCACCGAGTTATCAGAGTTCTATATCAAGTCTGGCGAAAAGCGGACACGATTTATTCTGAATGAACTGGACAAACGGATTTTCGATCTTTCTGAGATGAAGGCGATCGGCTTTTGTGTTTCCATCGCCCACGCAGAGTATATGGCGCAGCAATTTCAGCATTTTGGCATTCCAGCTCAAGCGGTGACGAGTAAACTGACTTCCTCTGAACGCGCGGAAGCCATTAAACAATTAGAAACCGGCGCCATTAAGGCTCTCTTCTCCGTTGATATTTTCAATGAGGGCGTCGACATTCCTGCGGTTAATACGCTGCTCCTACTCCGGCCGACACAAAGCCCGGTTATCTTCCTACAACAACTCGGCCGCGGTCTTCGCCTTGCTCCCGGCAAAGATTCTTGTACCGTATTCGATTTCATTGGCCAACAACATGTTGAATACGATTTTGAGCGTAAATTCAACGCGCTAACGAGAAAACGTGGCAAACGATTACTCACCGAAATAGAGCAGGGCTTTCCCACCACGCCACCGGGAACGCACATCCAATTCGATCAGTCGACGACGGAACAGGTCCTCAGCAACGTTAAAAAGACGGCACGCAGCAATTTGCGGAAAGTGCGTGCACTGGTAGCGGAAATACGAACTACCGATCTCAAAAAGTTCCTTGACGAGGCAAACCTCGAATTGGAGGATATTTACCGGACGCATAAGTACTCGTGGAGCCGTCTTCTGTGGGAGGAAAACCTCCTCGAGCCACGTGACGATGAGATGGAAAACTTCTTACTCAATCGGATTAAAGTTTTCCTCCATGTCAATGATGCAACGCGCATTGAAGCCTATCTTCGAATCTTAAAATCCAATAACTCGCAATTCAGCGATATGACGCCCACAGATCAAGCCTTCGCACGGATGCTGGTCTTGGGATTTTGGGCTAATTCCAATGCACCCAGCCCGTCATCTTTTGACGAGGCACTGGCAATATTGCGAGAGCACCCACGAGTTATTTGGGAACTCGAACAGATCATGCGCCTACAAAACGATGCTTCGCGCATTATCCCGCAGCCAAGCGAGGACACTGTTCTAGAAACCCACGCCGATTACTCACTGGCAGAGTTAGTCGGTGCCTTGCAAACAGGCGAACTAGAAAAACTGGTAAGCCTTCCGCGCGAGGGAGTGAAATACTTCCCTGATATGAACATGGACTTGTTCTTGGTGACCTTCCAGAAAGACGATCAGGTGAGCGCTACCACGAATTACCGTGATTACCCGATTTCACCGGATCTACTCCACTGGGAATCGCAATCTACTACAACGTTAAAATCGAAGGCCGCACGCCGTTATATTCAGCACGAGGAGCTCGGCGGGAAGATTCTTGTCGCATCCCGCTTCACTAAGAAGAACTCAGTGGGCACCGCGAGCGCCTATACATTTTTAGGCGCTGTGGATTATGTTTCCCACCACGGTGAAAAGCCCATTCAGTTTCAATGGAAGCTCCAAAGAACCATGCCAAAGGCGCTGTACGCTGCTGGTCGGACCGTCGCTTAGCACGCGTGATTGAATAATTCTGCTGCACTCTACCGGTCAATAGTGATACATTTCCTTTAAGTGATTCGCACCACAGCCACTTAAGGAAGTGTCATGAGCCAATCAGATAACCACACCGGCGCAACATCCGCCGAAGGCCAACAGACACACAACTCTGAGCCACAAGCAAAGGTGAAATGGACCCTCGTTGGTCCGGGTTTGGTTGCCGCAGCCACCGGCGTCGGGGCCGCTGACCTGGTGGCAACCATGATTGCTGGCCAGCGCTACGGTTACGCACTGTTGTGGGCCGTCATCGTCGGTACGATTATGAAAATCGTACTGGTGGAGGGCGTCGGCCGCTACAGCTTGGCCACCGGGAACACCATGTTCCACGGCTGGCGGGAGCTAGGACGCTGGACTTCGTGGTACTTCGCGCCGTACATCGTTATCTGGGGATTGGTCTATGGCGCCGCGGCCATGTCCGGCACAGGTTTGGCATTAAGCGCACTCTTCCCCGGCACGAACTTGACCATGTGGGCCATCCTCACTGGTGTGTTGTGCTTTGCGCTTACGTGGCTGGGTCAATACCAACTCTTTGAGAAGCTTGCTGCCGTCTTGGTTGGCATCATGTTCGTCACCGTGGTGGGCATCGCCGCAATTACCGCGCCTAATTTGCCTGAGATTCTGCGCGGCCTTGTCCCCACCATCCCGGATGGGTCATTCGTTTACGTGCTCTCCATCGCCGGCGGTGTCGGCGGCACCATTACCCTTGCCGCCTACGGCTACTGGCTGCGCGAAAAGAAGTGGTTCACGCCCAAATGGATGAAGGTCATGCGCATGGATAACTCGGTGGCCTATGCCGTCACCGGTATCTTCGTGCTGGCTACACTTGTCCTTGGTGCCGAGCTCTTGTACAGCGCTAATGTCGCGGTCTCCGATAATGACCAGGGCCTGGTGGACATGGCGGACGTGCTGGAGGCCCGCTACGGAGCCTTTATTTCTAAATGGTTCATCGTTGGATTCTTCTCTGCGGCATTCTCTTCCTGCCTGGGCGTGTGGAACGGTGTATCCCTCATGTTCGCTGACTATGTCGGCCACCTGAAGAACCTCCCACAGGGCCACCCCAGCACCAGCACGGGCGGTAAGTACTACCGTGCTTACCTCATCTGGTTGACCTTCCCACCAATGCTTCTCCTACTGCTGGGCAAGCCCACCGGATTGATCATTGGCTACGGCGTTCTGGGCGCATTCTTCATGCCCTTCCTGGGCCTTACGCTCTTGGTACTGCTTAATACCAAGCACACCCCGAAAGAATGGCGCAATGGTTGGTTCATCAACACCTTGATGGGCATCATTTCGGCAGCCTTTGTCTACCTGTGCGTGTCCCAGGTTGCCGGGCTCTTCTAACTTTGTTGCTCGTAATCTTCGAGGTACGCGCCAATTACCCTTAGGCTCTCGACCTCGTGGAGCGGGATGCACCGGCCCTCAGCGGTTGCCGTCAACTATTTTTTCGGCATCCGCTCTACTTGCACCTTGGACTCTTCGCGCGGCTCGCGGCCGAAGAGCCAGGCGATGATGCCGAAAATGGCGATGGCACCGCAGACCGTGAAGGCTGTGGAGAAGCCATAGACATCGGCAAGCAGCCCGATGAGCATGGGGCCCACGATCTGGCCGAAGTCTCCTGCCATCTGGAAGGCGGACAATACCTTGCCGCCAGAGCGCTCGTTACCCACGATGTCTGCCACCGCGGCGGTCTGGGAAGGATTGATAAGGCCAGACGCTGCGCCCGCAAGCGCGGATACGAGCAAGAGGAACCACACGCTGGTGGCCAGGCCCATGAGCACCATGAAGATTGCGGAGCCCACCAAGCCAATCAGGATAAGCGGCTTGCGGCCGTGGAGATCGGACCACCGGCCGGAGAATTGGAGGATAATCGCATTGCCTGCGGCGAAGGCCGCGAGGGCTAGGCCCGAGGCTGCGGCGCCATTGTGGAAAATTGCGGCGGCGAAAAGCGGCAGGACGGACACGCGCACGCCCATATTGATCCAGCCGTGGGCGAAGTTGGAGGTCAGCACCGCGCGGAACGCGGTATCGCCCCAAGCCTCTTGCAGGCGCATAGGCGGCAGCTCCGAAGTGGTGGTTTGGGCGTGGTTAATTCGCGGCATTTGCCACCAGACAACGAAAGCAGCAAGCATCACGCCGATGCCGTAGATGAAAAATGGCCAGCGAAAGCCCAGGAAGGACAGGCTGGCGCCGAGAACCGGCCCGGCGACATTGCCCAGCAGGAATGCCGTGGCATAGGTGGCAGAGCACTCACCGCGAATCGATGGTGGAGACAGGCGCACGATAAGCCCCATCGCGGAGACGGTAAACATGGTCGAGCCAAGACCTGCCAGGGCGCGCAGCACAACGATGTGCCAATACTCCTGCGCGATGGCGACCAAGCCCGTAGTCACGGCAACGGTCATCAGGCCCACCAGGTAGACGCGGCGCGAGCCAACGCGGTCCACCAATGAACCAGACACGGGCGCGAAGATTAGCCGGGAGGCTGCGAAGATGGAGACCACGAGGCCAGCGGCGGCCATCGATACATCGAAGCTGACCACGAACTGCGGCAAAAGCGGGGCGATCAGGCCATAACCTAAGGCGATAATAAACGCCGCCGTTACCATTACCCAGATTTCCCGCGGCACCTTGGGCTTTTCGTAGGGCGCCGGTTCGGCATTAGCACTCTTCATAGCACGTGCAACCTTATGCCTTTGAAGGTCTGAAAGCTATTTAGCCCACTTGTTCGCACTCATGTTTGAATTATTCGAACTCGTGTCAGCCCTGCGGTTTAGAGTGAGTGCCATGCACAACGTAGATAAGAACTATTCGCACACAGTCCCCAGTCAACCCAATGCCACGGCTACGGAAATCGCCGCTGACTTGGCCTACCACCACTATGAGACCGTCAGCTCTATTTCTGCCATCATGCACCACCCACGGTCCTTGGCTCGGCCCACCCCGACGTGGCGCCCGCCCATAAAACAGCTGCCATCCACACCAGGCGGCGCGGACTACAGCATGAGCATTACGCGCCACCGCGTGGGGGCGCGTGTAAAGGCGCGGATCCGTGGGTTCGGTGAAAGCCGCATCCCCGCCTACCTCATCACCATTCGGATCACCGATAACTTTGGGCAGGTGGTCGACCCCGCCACGGCGGAAGGGTGGATACGCACGCTTGTCCCTGCTGAGTTAGCTGGCGCCGTTCACGAAATCTCCCGCGGGCCAAATGCCACCTACGTATGGCTCGTCGATAGCGCTTTCCACCCCGTGCACTCGCCGGAATCCCTTTTCGCGGGATTCCAACAAGCGGCCTAGGGCTTAGTTATTGTCGCCTTCGTCGTCAGCGTCAGCGTCGTCGTCTTCGGTAAAGGTGTCGAAGAACTCAAGGTCCTCGTCCTCGTCATCATCGGCATCTTCGCAGAAAATGTCGTAGACGTCTGGTTCCTCGAAGTCATCCTCATCGAAGTTGACGAGCTGGGCCTCCCAATCAAGGGCTTGTTCCGAGACCAATCCGAGCACGTCAAAGAGGCGGTCGAAATCGGTGTAGGTGCCTAGTTCCAGGGCCTCAGCGGGGACTTCCACGATGGGGATGTCATCGGAGTCAGTGTTGTCAAAGAGGGCAAGGCGCTCGTTTTCATCGAGGTCCTCGCCTTCCTCGTCCACCTGCCACAGCTCCGTGACGGCCTCATCCTCGAGCTCTTCAATGTCTTCTTCATCGAAGTCGAAGGCCAAGAAGCGCACGATGGCAGAGGGCACGCCGTCGATGGTTTCTACTAATACGCGCAGCTCAGAATCGTTTCCTACTTCCGCTACCACCAGGTGCGGGTTGAGTTCATCCTGGTCAAACTCCAATTCCGCGATGCGCTCATCGGTGCCTTCCAAGAGGTCTCGCAAGACAGTGACAACTTGGTCGGTGGCGATGTGGCGGGAAACGGCCTCTACGGCGTCGTCGACGGAAAAGGCGACGGAGACCAGGACGGCCTCGAATTCTTCATCGTCTTCATCCACATCCGCGGCAGCGATGTACACGTTGGCCGCCGGCAAGAGAGGATCGATTTCAACAAACTGGATTTCCAAATCAGAGGTGATTGGAACGAACATGACGTCTTCGTTGACGCGGGACTCGATGCCCTCGGCGTCCAATGCGGAAGCGATATCTTCGAAAAAGCTCATGGTGGTTTAAAAATCCATCCTTCGGAAGCAGAGGTCCCCGCGGTGGGCAAGACGCCGCCCGCGGTCACTCTGGATTCTACCGCTAATCCCGCCGGTGTGGTTGAAAACCAAGGGAGCGCACCAGCTCTGGGCGCCCGCTTCCCCACTCCACCATGTGGTAATCCTCCCACGCTTTGCGGCGACCGTCATTGGGGGCGTGCACGATATAGGCCTGTTCATCAAAGATCATGGTCGCCCGCTCCCCGACGTCATAGCGCGGCCACTGCGCTTTCGGGCTGCCGCCGTGGATGAACGCGGCCCAGTGATACTGCATGGTGGAGGTCAATTCCTCCATCTCGGCCCGTGAGCCCCAGCCGGTTAACAGGGAGGCACGCGAGGATTGGGGATCGCCAAAGACATTGCCCAACTCCATCGAGTGCATGGCACCTAAGCCCAGCCACTTCAAGACGGCAGAGGCGAAGTCGAAGCGGTACATCCAGGTATCGGCTACTTCAGAGTGGGCGCTGGCGATGCGGGTGGAGGGTGCCCAGAAGAGGGCATCGGCAAGCAAGTGCGCAAAGTCCTCCCGGCGGACCGCACCGCGATAGGCGGCGACGACCTCAGGGGCGTGATGGGGATCGTAGGAGGCCAAGAGCCGCAACGCAGCGCGCTCCCGGGCGCTAGGGCGCTGAAAGAGGAACTTGCCAAAGCTGGCTTCATCCGAATTCGTACCAATCAGCAGCGGGATTTTGTGCTGATGGCCCTGCTCGAAGGCGGTGATGGGGTGCTCGGGTAGAAGCTCGCCGTCCACCGTGGGCGCGTAGCAGGAGTTTAAGTGCAGTAGCTCGCCGGCGCGCCACATCATGGATTGGCCAGAGCGCACCACATCGGCACAGTCTTCCTGGCGCAGATCGTCCACGCTCACCCGACGCGGCAGGCCCACTCGGCGCGCGAGTTCGCGGGCCCACAAAGTGGATTGGGCGCGGGAATGCACCAGCGCGATGGGTGGGGATTGGGCAATGGCGCGGTGGAAGAGCCCCTCGGCCGGCGGGCTGGTCATGAGCGCCAGCACCGCGGCACCACCCGCGGATTCGCCCATGAGGGTGACGGAGTCTGGGTCGCCGCCAAAGGCAGCGATGTTGTCCCGCACCCAGTTAAGGGCCAGAATCTGATCCGCCACAGCGGGGTTGGCGCTGCACTCACCGCCTAGGCTGCGCAGGTCCAGATACCCCAGGGCGTTGAGGCGGAAGTTGATGGAAACATAGACCACGTTCATGCGGGTGGCGAGCTCAAACCCGCGCAGCATAAGCATGTGGGATGAGCCCATGATGAAGCTGCCGCCGTGCAGGTACACCACGACGGGCAGCTTTTCCTCCGTGCGCGGGCGCACGATGTCTAGGTACAGGCAGTCCTCGGAGCCGACGATGCGGTCGGTCCAGGAGTACGTCGGTTGTGGGGCGATTGGCCCGAATTGGCTGCAGTCGCGCACCCCGTCCCAGCGCGGTGCCGGCCGTGGTGCACGGAAGCGATTGTCGCCGGCCGTGGAGGCACCGAAGGGAATGCCGCGCCACGTGCGCACCGGCCCGGCGCTAATGGGGCGATCTACCCTAAGGTCTTCTTCGATGACCCCACGCACCCAGCCGGAAGTCGTGCGTACGGTGAGCTCATCCGCGTAGGCATTCTGTGCCCGCTCGTGGGCCTGACGGGCGCGCTCGTGTGCGCGCATGGCCCGCAGGCGCGCGGCGGCGGTGGACTCTTCGGAATAAGAGTCCCCACTGTCGCGTTGACCATCCTGCGGGTAAGGCATACTCCCTACCTTAGGTAGATTGCACGCCGGCTGCGATCCGAATCGCACATGGCCGCCCCCTCCTTTCAAGGTCAGGGCTATGCTGGGTAAAAATCAATTAATACTACTGCCCCAACAAATTAAGGATTGGTGTGGGAGAAGGCATGTCCATATTTAAAAAGTCCGCCCCAGATGACGCAGCTACTGACACATATGATATCGATCCGGAACACAGCAGCCGCTTTACCAAGGCGCTGCTGAACTCCCTGGACCGCGCCGTATCCGTGCAATCTGGTGTTATTTCCAAGTACGTCAAGAACCTAAAGAAGCACCACCCAGAAGCCACTTACCAAGAGTTGCAGGGCTTTATTAACAAGCACTTCATCAATATCACTACCGGCACGGGCGCGGCCGCTGGTGCCTCCGCATCCCTCCCCGGCATCGGGCTATTTACGGGCGCTGCCACCATTGGAGCGGAATCCGTAGTCTTTCTTGAGGCCGCCGCGTGGTACATCCTGGCGTCCGCGTACCTGCGCGGCGAAGATATTTCCTCTCCCGAGCGCCGCCGCGCCTTAGTACTGGTGGTGTTAACGGGCTCGAAGGGCTCGGCAGTTGTCGATACCTTCGTTGGTGACCTCGGCACGGTCACGGGGGCGCGTTCCGTAGCCTCCCTCTCCCGGTTTTCTGGGCCCACCCTATCTGGCATCAATGGACGCCTGACCAAGGTATTTACCAAGCAGATCACCAAGCGCATGAAGTGGGCCTGGGTGGGCAAGCTCATGCCTATGGGCATTGGCGCGGTCATTGGCACGAAGGCCAATCGCAAGCTGGCCAATCAGGTCATCGAACACGCCCGCCAGCAGCTCTCCCCTCTTTCCCACACTGAGACGGGTACCCAGTGATCGTTTAGAGCGAATTCAGTACCCCTGACATAGTGAAGGTGAGGGATTGGCCCGTATCATATAGGCAGACACTTTGGCGGGTGAGATATGCGCTCGTACAAAGTCCGGACTAAAGTCGAATAAACGACCATTTTAAAGCAGAGAAATGAGGCGAAAACCTGCCGTGAGCACATCGAGCATCTTCGGCCCGAATGCGTGGCTGATAGACGAGCAGTTCCAGCAGTACTCCAAGGATCCTAGCTCCGTAGACAAGGAGTGGCGCGACTATTTCGAAGCAAACGGCGCGCCCAAGGCGCAGCCAGAAGCTGAGTCTCCTTCTAAAGCATCTAAGCCACAGCCAAAGAAGGCAAAGGCAGAGTCCACGACCTCGGCCAAGAAGACCGAAGGCACCACCACCGCCCGCAAGCAAGAGGCCCGCGATACCAACGTGAAAGAGTCCGTATCTAAGGCCAACGAAAAATCCGCGAAGGCAAAGCATTCTGCAGGCAAGAATGCGCAGTCTCCGCTGGATAACCTAGAAGATTATAAGGGCGGCGACGAGCGCCAGCTCAAGGGCATGTTCAAGGCGATTGCTAAGAACATGGAAGAATCCCTCGAGATTCCTACCGCTACCACCGTGCGCGACATGCCGGTCAAGCTCATGTGGGAAAACCGCTCCATGATCAATGACCACCTGAAGCGCACCCGCGGTGGCAAGATCTCCTTTACCCACATTATTGGCTACGCCATGGTCAAGGCCGTGCAGCTGCATCCTGGAATGAACGTGCGCTACGAGGAAAAGGACGGCAAGCCCTTCGTCGTCCAGCCTGAGCACATCAACTTGGGCCTTGCCATTGACCTCCCGCAGAAGGATGGCTCCCGCGCCCTCGTGGTCGCCGCCATCAAGGAGTGCGAGACCAAGTCCTTCGCCGAGTTCATTGAGGCTTACGAGGACATCGTTACCCGTTCCCGTAAGAATAAGCTCACCATGGATGACTTCTCTGGGGTCACCATTAACCTGACCAACCCGGGCGGCATCGGCACCCGCCACTCCATTGCTCGCCTGACCAAGGGCGCAGGCTCCATTATCGGCGTTGGTTCCATGGATTACCCGGCAGAATTCGCCGGCGCTTCCGCTGACCGCTTGGCTGACCTAGGCGTCGGCCGTCTGGTCACCTTGACCTCCACCTATGACCACCGCGTCATCCAGGGTGCAGAGTCCGGCGAGTTCCTGCGCACCATCGGCCAGCTCATTGTTGATGACGCCTTCTGGGACGAGCTCTTCGAGTCCATGGGCGTTCCTTATGAGCCCTTCCGCTGGGCACAGGACATCCCCAACTCCGGCGTGGACAAGAACACCCGCGTCATGCAGCTCATCGAGTCCTACCGCTCCCGCGGGCACTTGCTTGCCGATGTCAACCCGCTCGGCTGGTCCCAGCCCGGCCTGCCTAGCCCGGATCACCGCGACCTCGACATCGCTACGCACGGCCTGACCATCTGGGATCTGGACCGCGTCTTCAACGTCGGTGGCTTTGGCGGCAAGGAACAGATGACCTTGCGCGAGGTACTTTCCCGCCTGCGCGCCGCCTATACCCTGAAGGTCGGCTCCGAATACACCCACATCCTGGACCGCGACGAGCGCAGCTGGATGCAGGACCGCCTCGAGGCCGGCATGCCTAAGCCGACCAATGCCGAGCAGAAGTACATCCTGCAGAAGGTCAACGCCGCCGAGGCATTCGAGAACTTCCTGCAGACCAAGTACGTGGGCCAGAAGCGCTTCTCCCTTGAGGGCGCCGAGACCCTTATCCCGCTGCTGGATTCCATCATCGATACGGCTGCGGGCCAGGGCCTCGACGAGGTCGTCATGGGCATGCCGCACCGCGGCCGCTTGAACGTGCTGTTCAACATCGTTGGCAAGCCGCTGGCAGATATCTTCGGCGAGTTCGACGGCAACTACAAGGGCGGCCAGCTCGGCGGCTCTGGCGACGTGAAGTACCACTTGGGCTCCGAGGGCGAGCACCTGCAGATGTTCGGCGATGGCGAAATCAAGGTCACCCTTGCCGCCAACCCGTCCCACCTTGAGGCTGTGGACCCAGTCATGGAGGGCATCGCCCGCGCCAAGCAAGACATCTTGGACAAGGGCAAGGACGGCTACTCCGTCGTTCCCGTCATGCTCCACGGCGATGCATCCTTCACCGGCCTCGGCGTCGTGCAGGAGACCATCAACCTCTCCCAGCTGCGTGGCTTTACCAACGGCGGCACCATCCACATCGTGGTCAACAACCAGGTCGGTTTTACCACCACCCCGGATTCCGGCCGTTCCACCCACTACGTCACCGACTTGGCCAAGGGCTTTGACTGCCCGGTCTTCCACGTCAATGGTGATGACCCAGAGGCCGTTGTCTGGGTTGGCCAGATGGCCGCAGAATACCGCCGCCAGTTTGGCAAGGACGTCTTCATTGACCTCGTGGTCTACCGCCTGCGTGGCCACAATGAGGCCGATGACCCATCCATGACCCAGCCGCAGCTGTACTCGGTCATTGAGAACCACGAGCCGGTGCGCGAGCACTACACCAACGAGCTCATTGGCCGTGGCGACCTGTCTGCCGAGGACGCCGAGGCAGCCGCACGCGACTTCCACGATCAGATGGAGTCCGTGTTCACCGAGCACAAGGAAGCCGAAAAGGCCGGCCCGAAGGAACAGACCGGTATTACCTCCTCGCAGGAGCTCACCCACGGTCTGGATACCTCCATCACCGCTGAAGAGATGGTCGAGCTTGGCGATGCCTACGGCAACCCACCCGAGGACTTCGAGTACCACAAGCGCGTGGCCAAGGTGGCCAAGGACCGTGCGAAGTCTGTCCGCGAAGGCGGCATCGACTGGGGCTGGGGCGAGCTACTCGCTTTCGGTTCCCTGGCTAACCAGGGCAAGGTCGTGCGCCTGGCCGGTGAGGATTCCCGCCGCGGTACCTTCACCCAGCGCCACGCCGTGACCTTCGACCCCCGCAATAGCAACGAGTACAACCCGCTCAACTCCCTGGCAGTGTCCAAGGACAACGGCGGCAAGTTCATGGTCTACAACTCCGCGCTGACCGAGTTCGCCGGCATGGGCTTCGAATACGGCTACACCGTGGGTAACCCCGACGCCCTCGTGGCGTGGGAGGCTCAGTTCGGTGACTTCGCCAACGGTGCCCAGACCATCATCGATGAGTACCTCTCTTCCGGTGAGGCCAAGTGGGGCCAACTGTCCAGCCTGGTTCTCCTCCTGCCGCACGGCTACGAGGGCCAGGGCCCGGACCACTCCTCCGCCCGCATCGAGCGCTACCTGCAGCTGTGTGCGGAAGGTTCCATGACCGTGGCCCAGCCGTCCACCCCGGCTAACCACTTCCACTTGCTGCGCCGCCAGGCTTTGGGCGAGATGAAGCGCCCGCTGGTCGTCTTCACCCCGAAGTCCATGCTGCGCAACAAGGCCGCCACCTCCTCCGTTGAGGAGTTCACCGAGGTCAAGAAGTTCCGCTCCGTTATCAATGACCCCCACTACGTGGACGTCAATAACAAGGAGGTCGGCGACACGGACAAGGTCAAGACCATCATGCTGGTCTCCGGCAAGCTCTACTGGGACTTGGAAAAGAAGCGCGAGGCCGACGGCCGCGATGACATCGCCATCGTCCGCGTGGAAATGCTCCACCCGATTCCGTTCAATCGCCTGAGCGAGGCATTCAAGATGTACCCGAATGCCACCCAGGTCCGGTTCGTGCAGGACGAGCCCGCCAACCAGGGCCCATGGCCGTTCTACAACGAGCACCTGCGCGAGCTCATTCCGGATATGCCGGAAATGGTTCGCGTCTCCCGCCGCGCCCAGTCCTCTACGGCTACGGGTAACGCCAAGGTGCACCAGATTGAGCAGAAGAACCTGCTTGAAGAGGCCTTCGACGTGTAATCGCTTTTAATCGCCGAAGCAGCACCTAGCGCGCTACAGCGCTGAATGCCCCAGTGAGGTTATTTCCTCACTGGGGCATTTTCATGCTTACTGCTATTGCATGGGCGCTGTTGCCTTCGCCTCGCGTTTCTTGGGTTAAACGACAAAATGTGTTGTTTTCCGGCGTGTCGGGTTAAACGACATTTTGTGTTGGTGGACTGCGTGGTTTAGGGCATGTGGCCTTTGCGTATTCCCATAGAGTGGTTATAGGCACTGTCGAAAGTTGCTGGTCGGCCGTATTCACGGCCGCTGGTGGCTTGCGTTTCTTGGCTGGCTAGGGTGTGTGCTTTGGCTAAGGCCTGGCCTCTGATGCGTCCACTTTCCTGGCTCAGCCTCTAGCGCGAGTGACAGTGGCTTTACAGGCGTTCCATCGCCATCGCTGGCGGATTGATGCTTGTAGTCCCGTATTTTGGTGCACGCCCTGCTACAGACGGGGCATCGAGGATGATTCTTACTCATCCATTCATCGTGAACCTCGGCGCCTAGCACATCAGCACGCCCCCGGTGGTATTTCAGGCCCGAGACTGCGTTATCCCTCCGGATAAGTGAAATAATCCTAATACCAGCAGGCCAGACTGGCTAAACATATAACTTCACCAACACATCCTGTCGTTTAGGCCC
>NZ_KI515775.1:75796-243673 GCF_000478175.1 Corynebacterium sp. KPL1814 | reverse complement strand
TGTGGTTGATGATCTGCAACATTGAAGACAAACGAGCCGCAAAGAGAGCGAAACAAGGCAAACGAGCCTCGGCTACCGCCAGCAGGCTCGTGGAAGGAGCCCGAGTTTCCGGCTGGAAACAAGCCATCAACCAAATGGCCGTAGCCTTTCCCGCCCGCTTCGACAAATACCTATAAACCTAGCCCCACACACAAACAACTTGACACGCTCCCTACCCGCCCTTCGCGCTCACCGGCGAGGCGGTTGGGGCATCGGCAAGCACTGCCCGTGAGCGCCAAGGGTGCGGTGCAGGTATCGCAGTAATAGTTCGACGAGCGGATTCGCCCGTTCGCCCACCCCGCCCTTCGCGATCACGAAGAGGACCAACGCACGCTAATGCGCGCCTGCCGGTGAGCGCGAAGGGCGGGAGGTAGGTAGCACGGAGCGCAGAGATTACTTAAGAACTACTCAGATCGGAGCCGCCGGAGGAGCCTGAATCGCTTTCTTCATTGACAATGTCCAGTCCGGAGGCTTCCATCCATTCGTGGACGACCTTCTTCAGCTCTTCGCCATCCTCTATCGCGTCTGCCATGTCAGAGATGTCTTTTTGCGTGATGAATTTGGTGACCGCGGCGACGGATTTTTCTTCTTCGCGGTCAAAGAGGCTGTCGTTATAGATGACTACGAAGTTTTCTGGCAGCTCTGGTTGCGCATCCTCACAACCGTGAGCACCGGAGGGCTCGACGGTGGCAAGTTGGGTGGGCAAGGTAGACATGAGTGCAATATGGGTGCGGGCTAGGAAGTCTTCCCCGCCCGGCTCACTGTCTTCTTCTGCCTTTTTATATTCCGCCGAGATATCGCGCGCCTCACCGGGATTAAAGTGGCTTAAAAAGTTGCCGGTGCAGCCGACGTAAAAGTTGCCCTCTGGGTTCAGGGAACTGCCTTTGTCGCCATGTATTTTGAAGGTTTCTTCTTCCTTCAGCTCGGCGGTACGCCCTTCCTCCAAGAGCGACTGCCGGAATACCTCGCCTAAGATGAGCTGATCTGTTTCTGCAGGGTCAACGACGATCTGCACCTGTTCCGGTTCGGACTTTGCCGCAGCGGGGCTAGTGTCAACCTTGTCTGAGCAGCCGACAAGCAGCGCAGCGCCTACCACCGCGGTAACAGTAGCGCGGGCAAATCGACGGGCGGGGCTGCGCTTCACTGAGTGTGCTCCTTTTATTCTTCTAGGTCAACGATACAAACGGATGGATTCAAACGTCTCACCGAGTCTACCGTGCAGGCGTGTTTACCTAAGGTAGCGCCGTGACTAAGATGGCAAGAGTTATGTCTAGCTCTATTACCGAATCAGCCGTACGCGAGGCTCTTTCCCACGTACAGGATCCAGAAATCGGCCGCCCCATCACCGAACTCGATATGGTGAAATCGGTCGATATCGAAGGAAACGACGTCACCGTTGGCATTTACCTGACCATCGCGGGCTGCCCCATGAAGTCCACCATCGAGACCAATACCCGCGCCGCGGTCGAGGATATCGACGGCGTTGGCAAGGTCACCGTAACCATGGACGCGATGAGCGATGAGCAACGCCGCGAGCTGAAGCAAAAGCTGCGCGGTGGCCAGGCCGAGCCCGAGATTCCCTTTGCGAAGCCCGATTCGACGACCCGCGTATTTGCGGTGGCGTCGGGTAAGGGTGGCGTCGGCAAGTCCTCGATGACCGTCAACCTTGCCGCAGCGCTGGTGGATAAGGGCCTGAAGGTAGGCATTGTCGATGCCGATATCTATGGCCACTCCGTGCCCAACCTGCTCGGCTCAACCGACGGCCCCACCGTGCTTGATGATGAAATGCTGCTGCCGCCCATCTCCCACGGCATTAAGCACATCTCGATTGGGCAGTTTGTGGAGGGTAACGCGCCCGTCGTCTGGCGCGGGCCCATGCTCCACCGCGCGCTGCAGCAGTTCTTGGCAGACGTATTCTGGGGCGATCTCGATGTTCTCCTCCTGGACCTGCCACCGGGCACCGGCGATGTGGCGCTGTCCGTTGCGCAGCTCATCCCGAATGCGGAGCTGCTCATCGTCACCACGCCGCAGGCCGCTGCGGCCGAGGTGGCCGAGCGCGCCGGTTCCATCTCCCAGCAAACGCGCCAGCGCGTGGCCGGCGTGATTGAGAACATGAGCGCCATGGTCATGCCGGATGGCTCCACCATGGACGTCTTCGGTGAAGGCGGCGGCCAGATCGTCGCAGACCGCCTCGGCGTCATTCTTGGCCACGAGGTGCCGCTGCTGGCCTCCGTGCCGCTGGATCCGTCCCTGCGCTCGAATAGCGATGCCGGCACGCCCATCGTGCTCGAGGCTCCCGACTCCCCTGCCGCGAAGGAAATTAGGGCGGTTGCTGATAAGCTCGCCATCCGCTCCGATTCCCTAGTTGGCAAGAGCCTCAATTTGGGCGTGAACTAACAGCGCGTTGTATTAGGTAACGTCGCTCCATTCAGAGCCGCTGCCGGTGGAATCTTTTCCACCGCGCTGCGGCTTTTGTTGTTGCTGGGGCGGCTGCTGCGCCGGCTGCCGGGTGGTTTCGGTGGTATCGCCATATACCTCGGCATAGTTAAAGGTGGGCCGGGCAGCACCATTGTTGTCTTGCGCGCGCTGTTCGGGTTCTTTCGGCGCGGTGCCGGATTTGATATCTTCGGCCATCTTCTGGGGATTGAAGTCGTCCCAGGCGGAATCGTCGCCATCGAAAAGCGCCTTGGTAATAGCACCCTTCGGGCCTAACCGCGTCCACTGTGCAGCTTGGTTGAGCGGGCCGCGAATATCATCGAATTCCGCGGAGATGGACCCCATCTCGCCGTTGAGCTCGGCCTTCGCATTATTGATGGCCTTGCGGGCGGCGTAGATGGCCGCGCGCACGTCCTTGATAACCTCCGGCATGCGCTCGGGACCGATGATGACGATGCCGAGGAGGACAATGACAATAATCTCGGGCCAGCCAATGGAAGAAAACACGGTTAAATCCTCGCCCTCCGTTTAGTTCTGTCCGCGCTGATTGTGTTTAATCGCGCGTACCACCGTCTCAACTTTATCCAGGAAATCCTGTTCCGGCCGGTGCGCCGGGGTCGACGCATCGGGCCCCGGGGCCACGCCTTCCGTAGCCATTCCCGCCAGCTTGGCTAATAAGGACAGTGGGGCCTTCACCGCGGAATCATCGCTGCAGTGACGCACCCACTCGGAGGCATGGCGTTGGTGGTGCACGTCGGCGCGGCACTCCGCGCAGTGGACTAGATGGATGCGCACGCGGTGCATGGCTTTGGGCTCCATCTCCCCATCTACGAAGGCGACGACGGCCTCTGGGCCGAGGTGGCCGATGGAATCGTTGCGCCGCGCCCGCGCCTTTGCCTTATCCCGAGCCTTTGCCTGCGCGGGGGTAAAGTCGCCCCGCACGCTGAGCCTGGAGAGGGTGCGGCGTCCGCGCAGTGAGTCCATCGACGCCCTCCTCACGTTCATGCCACAGCCGGATTAATCACACTTAATCCTCCCCTGCCGCGCGGCAGGGGAGCTAACGATTCGATTCTAGCGCGTGCGCAACAAGATGCGCGCTTCCGCATTGGTCTGTGCCTCTTTTTCTAGCGCCGCGCGCAGTTGGGAGCGGCCGCGGTGGATGCGCGAGCGCACCGTACCCATCTTCACGCCGAGGGTTTCGGCAATTTCGTCATAGCTCATGCCTTCGACATCACACAGAACCACGGCGACGCGGAAATCCGGCGCCAGGCTATCCAGCGCGGACTGCAGCACGGGATCCAGGTTGGCCACGGTATAGGCCTGCTCCGGGGTCATATCCGTACCCGGAACGCGCTCATAATCCTCAGGCAGGGACTCCATGCGGATCTTGGAACGGTGACGCACCATATCCAAAAAGAGGTTTGTGGTGATGCGGTGCAGCCAGCCGCCAAAGGTACCCGGTTGGTATTTATCCAAGGAGCGGAAGACACGCATGAAGGTCTCTTGGGTGAGATCCTCGGCATCCTGCTGGTCACCGGATAAACGGTAGGCTAGGCGGTACACGCCATCAGCGTGCTCTGCCACCAATTCGGCCCACGAAGGCATCGTGGCTTCCCCAGCATCGAACGCCGCGGTACCGGTCAACTCCACGTTCGCATCGGTGGAGGCAACGGACTCGGCATCGCGCTTCGTTTCTGTCATGGGTGTCATTTTTCTACACTCAGCGCGGAAACTCCAGCCACTGCGCTGATAATATCCTGTGAGTCCGTCACATACTTCCCACAGATCACAATTTCGCTGGCTGCGCGCGTTTTTGCCACCCTTTCGCGCAACTTTACCTATTGTCTTAATCGTGACTACTACCGCATATGACGCACTGCGCTCCTATATCGATTCCACCAGTGAGCCTTCGGCGGCTCTCCGCGGCGCCCGCGACCACGCCGAGGAATACGGCCTGCCCGTCCCGGATGAATCCACCGGCCAGCTTCTCACCACGCTGACGGCAACTTCCTCCGGTGTGGTAGACCGTCCCCAGGCCGTGGCGATTACCCCCGCCGCCTCCGTCGTCGGTCTCTACCTGTTCGCGGGCATGCCAGATAACGGCATCCTCACCTGCATCGACCCTGAGGCCGAGCACCAGCGCAGCGCCAAGGCCGCCTTCCGCGAGGCCGGCTACGCTTCCACCCGCGGCCGCTTCCTCCCCTCGCGCCCCCTCGACGTGCTCGGGCGCTTGGCCACCGAGGCCTACCAGGTCATTTACGCGGACGTCGCCGCCCTCGACCTCCCCGCCCTCATCAAGGCAGCCTGGCCCCTGCTGCACCAGCACGGCACGCTCGTGCTTGCCAATGCGCTTCTCGATGGCACCGTCGCCGACACCTCCCGCACCGACCGCGATACCGCCGCCGCGCGCGAGGCCGATGAGTACCTCCGCGAGCTCGAAGGCGCCACCGTAACCCGGCTCCCGCTGGGTTCGGGGCTGACATTGGTAACGAAGCTTTAAAAGGCGGCATCGGCAAGCGAGGGCCCTGCACGCGCTAAAAGATATCCGTACTCTGGGTGTACATGACAGCCGGACACTGCCCCATAAAGTCCCCGCCCGCGCACGGCGGCGAAACCACCGCGTGGCAGGTCAACGCGTTTCCTCCCTGGCGTGGCTGCCACCCCAACCCAAGCTTGAACCCGCACCTGATTTAAGAGAGGAATGCCGTGACGACTCACCGCCCCGAACTCCACTTCATCCCCGATGTCGGCATCCTAGACGCGCCCGCCGGCGTCCTTCGCGATGGCGATACGTGGCACATGTTCTACCAATATCGCCCCACTCCCGATGCCCCTGCGCGCTGGGGACACACCTATTCGGAGGAAGCGCCGTTTAACTGGCTGGACTGCGATGATGTCCTCGCCCCAGTCGGCGGCGAGCTCGCCCTCCGCGCGGGGTCCGTGGCCCAGGGTGAGGACGCTACCAACCTCTATTTCACTTCCGTGACCGCGACCGGCACCTCCATTCGCCTCGCGCGCTTTTCCGGCATTGACGATGTCTGCGAGGTGTCCGATGACTCCTCGGCCCTCGACCCCAACGTCGTGCGCTTCGGCGAGGTGGCCGGCAATACCACCGACCACACTCGGTTCCGCTCGCCTTCCGTCGTGCCCGATTGGGCCACCGATGACCGCGAAGACGGCCACAAAGGTTGGCTCATGTTGGCGCTTTCCGGCCGCACCGAAACCCCGCAGCCGGTCCTCCTAGAAAGCCACGACGGCATCTCATGGTCCCTGCGCGGCAGCCTTACCTTCGAGGGCGACCCAGGCTTCCTCGACGGCGAAGTGCCCGCCGACTCCCCCATTCCTCCGGTGGTTTCCCCGCGCATCGTGCGCCTGCGCGATGAAGTCGACGAAGAGATCTACGACGTACTCTTTGTCACCCTCGAGCGCGACGGCCGCGATGTTTCCGGCTACCTCGTGGGCCAGCTAGAAGACGCCACCTTCACGGTGGTTTCCGGATTCCGCCGCGTGGACTTCGGCCACGATTTCTCCCGCCCGCGCAATACCAACGCCACCGCAGGCACGATTCCTGAAGAAAGCCGCTACGAGCGCGCCGTCATCCTCGGCCTGCTCAACGGCAATGGCCGCGGCGACGACGCCACCCAACACG
Organism: Corynebacterium sp. KPL1814; assembly: GCF_000478175.1. Classification (GTDB taxonomy): domain Bacteria; phylum Actinomycetota; class Actinomycetes; order Mycobacteriales; family Mycobacteriaceae; genus Corynebacterium. Next base: position 237,549 of record NZ_KI515775.1, on the reverse strand, counting down.
CTTCTTGGGATGCCGAAGGCTGGTCCAATGCCCTCTCCCTGCCGCGCCAGGTCACGCTCGAGGGCGGCGTCTTGTACCAGGCGCCGGCCACCGGCCTGCCCGAGGCGGTCAAGCTTTCGGATTACGCGCGCTCCTGGACCGGCGTCATGGAGGTTCCCACCGGCTCCAGCGTCACCATCACCCTTCGCGATGGCAACGGTGACCCCGCCGCCACCATCTGCCACTCCGGCGAGGAAATCAGCCTCGATCGTTCCATGAACAAGGCCTTTGACCACTACTTCGCTGATTCCGCTCCCGCCACCGCCACGCTTGCCGATGGCGACTCCGACACCCTCACCATCATCCAAGACGGCTCCACGGTGGAGGTCTTCGTTGACGGCGGCCTCATCGCCATGGCCTCCCGCGTCTATTTCGACGGCGGCTGCTCCGGCATGGATGTCGAGACCACAAGTGAAGCAGTCATCGAACAGGACTGGCAGCGCTCCGGCTCCAAGCTCTAATACTGCTACCCTCCTTCCCGGCCGCCCGCCCTTCGGGACCCACCCTTCGAGCACTCGCCTCTGCTCCTCTCGCCTTCCGGCCAACCACCTTCTAGCCGCCCCGCCCTTCGCGCTCACCGGCGAGGCTGCGGGGCATCGGCAAGCAGCTCCCCGTGAGCGCCAAAGGAGGGTACGGTAGCTGGCTGATTCCACCCCCACCCTTCGCGCTCACCGGAAGCACAAATGAACCGCCCCGCGCGCTGCTGGTGAGCGCGAAGGGCGGTATGTATGCCGAAGGCGAGGTGTCTTGAGGCGAACCTGCGTTTATTAAACCGCGCGGAGGCGGTCCAGGCGGGCGCGGGCGGTGACCGTCAGCGTGGGAGGAAGGGCGGCCATTCGCTCGGCAAGCTCGTCGGCGCTGATGTGGCGGGCGGACGGGCTCATTCCTACCTGTGCGGCGATGGCCGCTTTATCCAGGTGAATGGGGAAGGAAATATCGACTGGGTCGGCCGCTTGCTCGAGGTGGCCTTCTGCCTGCTCATACATGCGCTCGACCTTGCCCTCTTCCACGCCGAGGATGCCGAGGGGTTCGCGCAGCTCATCGAGGTGCCCCGCGCCCGGGGTCAGGACGATGACTTGGCCGCCGGGAGCGAGGACGCGCTGGAATTCGGATGGGTTGCGCGGGGCGAAGACCACGGAAATCGCGTCGATGGATTCATCGCGGATGGGAAGCTGCTGCCAGACATCGGCAACCACGGCACCCACGCGTGGGTGGCACTTGGCCAAGTGCTTGGCCGCATGCGGGGAGATATCGAGGCCGACGCCGCGCGCGCCGTCGATGGAGTCAAGCGTGTGGGCCAGATAGTAGCCGGTTCCGGCGCCGACCTCGAGGAGCGAGGCGGGCGTAGAGGCAGACAGCGAGCTGGCATCGAGCGCGTCTTGCACCGCGCCGGTCACAGACTCGACGAAGGGCGCGAAATGGCCGGTGGCTAGGTACGCTTCGCGGGCGTTGACCATATCCATGTCATCGCCCTTGTGCTTGAGGCCGGCACCGGCCGCTAAGGTCACATACCCTTGCTTGGCCACATCAAAGGAATGGCCGGATTCCGAAACGAGGCGGGAAAAATCATCGACGCCGGAAAGCGCCGTGCCGTCGGATGGATCGGCCAGAATGTCGACGATATGAGAAAGCATGTATCCAGACTAGCTAGAAACCTCGGTCAACAAAGAACCGAGCTCCGCGGCCTCTTCTTTGTTCAGCTCGATAACGATGCGCCCGCCGCCGTCGGATGGGATGCGCATGACGATCTTGCGGGATTCCACCACCGCTTCCATTTCGCCGCCAGTGGTACGTGGCTTCATTGCTGCCATAGTTGGGCTCCTTAACTTTCTTCGTTTCTTTCCAGCTTAGTCCCTTTTTGCCCGCTTTTCCGCGCGGCCGCTAATTCCAGCTCCAGTTGCGCGAGCAGATCATCAACCTGATCTTGGCGGTACCCACGCGGCACGACCTCGAATTGCACGTCCTCAAAACGGCCCTGAGCTGCGGCGGCGCGGTTATTTTCCAGCACCTTCTGCGGCTCATCGGGTGGGTCCATCACGGTCCCGGGCCCAAAAATCGAACCCCACACCCACGTTCCGATCACAATGAACGCAATGAGCACCACGATGAGCACAATCCAGGACAGCATGGCTTAAATCCTACCTAGCAGCGGCGGGCGCTGAGCAATCGGCGCACTCACCCCGGCGCGCGAGAGCAGCGTACGCGCCACGATATCCGCCATTGGCGCCAGCTCATGAAGCGGCCGGTTGCGGTGGACTCGGGTGCCTAGGTCGACTTCTGTCAGCCCGCCGCGCTTGCCGATGTCCACCAGCAGCCCCGCTTCCACCCCATAGCCTTCCACGAAGGGCACCTCTAGCGCGGCCGAGCGGCGAAGAGCGTATTCGCCGCCTAGGGGCTGGTCAATGTGGGCTAGCTCTGGGAAGAACTGCCGGATGAGTGGCTTTGCGGTCAATTCGGTCACGCGCCCGCCGCCGGTGGGTTGGCCGTTGAGGCTGCGCCGATAGCGGGCCTTGACCATATTCACGCCGGGATCCTCAAAGGGCGCCGCGAGTGCTGTGACCATGCCGGGCGCGGCGGATTCTAGGTCGGCGTCGATGAAGACGACGACGTCACCGCGCGCGGCGGCGACCCCGCGCCACAGAGACTCGCCCTTGCCGGGGCGCGGTGGCTCGGGCAGGATATCGCGCCAGTTGCGCACATCGGCGCCAGCGGCGCGCGCGACTGCGGCAGTCTCGTCGGTGGAGTCGGCATCGATGACGAGCACTTCGAGGGGGTCATCGGCAAGGCAGGCGCGGATAACGCCGGCCACGGTGGAAGCCTCGTTGAGCGCCGGGATGATGACAGAAACGCTCATGCGAGCCCGCGCGTGGTATCAAGGGGCGCGGCCGTGCCCTGGATGGCGGCGATCATACGGATGACGTCGACGGTCTCGGCGACCTCGTGGACGCGGAAGGCGGCCACCCCGTGGGCTGCGGCCCAGGCGGTGGCAGCGAGCGTTCCGGCGACGCGGTCTCCCACCCCGCGCGCGAGGGTCTCGCCCACGAAGTCCTTATTGGATAGCGCCATGAGTACGGGCCAGCCGGTATCGACGATCTCGTCGATGCGCCGCAGGAGTTCTAGGCCGTGATAGGTGTTTTTGCCAAAGTCGTGCGTGGGATCGATGAAGGTGAGCTCTTCCGGGCAGCCGAGCCCTGCGGCCTTTTCCGCCAGGGCAGTAGTCTCAGCAATAACGTCGGCGACAACATCATCAAAGTGCACGCGGTGCGGGCGGGTGCGCGGGGTAATCCCGCCGGTATGCGAGCACACGTAGCCCACGCGGTGGTGGCCGGCGACCTCGATAAGCTGCGGGTCCCAGCCGGCCCAGGTGTCATTGACCAGCCCTGCCCCGGCAGCGATCGCTGCCTCGGCGACCTCACTGCGCCAGGTGTCTACGGAAATAAGTACCTCCGGGTGGCGCTGGTGCACGCGGGCGATGGTGGGCACGACGCGATCAATTTCTTCCGCGCTATCGACCTCTTCGCCCGGCCCGGCCTTGACCCCGCCGATATCGATGATGGAGGCCCCCGCCGCAATGGCTTCATCACAGCGCTTGAGGGCGGGGTCCATGTCAAAGGTGGCCCCCTTGTCATAAAAGGAATCTGGAGTGCGATTGACTATTGCCATCACGCGCGCGAGGCTCAACGCGGCTCCCTAATGCGCTTATCGCTCATGACCTTGTGACGCTCGATGATGTGGGCGACGGCCTCATCGGGGTCATCGGTAAGCAGGAAAAGCTCTTGGTCGTCTTCGTTGATATAGCCACCGGCGGCGAGGGTATTTTTTATCCATTCCAGCAGGCCAGACCAGTATTCGGTACCCATGAGCACGATGGGATAATTAGTGACCTTGCCGGTCTGGACCATGCAGAGGACCTCGAAGAACTCATCCATGGTGCCCATGCCTCCGGGCAGGCAGACGAAGGCCTGGGAGTACTTCAAGAACATGGTCTTGCGGGCAAAGAAGTAGCGGAAGTTCAGGCCCAAGTCCACGTACTCATTGAGGCCCTGCTCGTGCGGCAATTCGATGCCGAGTCCCACAGAGAGGCCATCGCCCTCGTGCGCGCCCTTATTCGCCGCCTCCATGATGCCGGGACCGCCGCCGGTAATGACGGCGTAGGCGCATTCGGCAAGCTTGCGGCCGAGTTCTTCGGCCATCTGATAGCTCGCATCCTCAGGCTTGGTGCGCGCGGAACCAAAGACCGTTACGGCCTTAGGCAGCTTGGCCAGCGCATCGAAGCCGGCCACGAATTCGCCTTGGATGCGCAGCACGCGCCACGGATCGGCATGCTGCCATTCGTGGTCCGCGCCGGATTCCAGCAGGCGCTGGTCAAAGGTGGAGCCTTGTTCTCCCTCGCTACGCAGCAAGAGCGGGCCGCGCAGGGTACGCATGTGGTCAGGGGTCATTTTTATCCCTTCAAGTAATTAAGCAGTGCGGTGGAAACTTCAGAGATTTGCGCCGTGGGCACCTGCTCGTCCTTCTTATGCGCAAAGCCCGGGTCACCGGCACCGAAATTCACGGCCGGAATGCCCATCTCAGCAAAGCGCGAGACATCGGTCCAGCCGAACTTGGCGCGGACGTTACCACCGACGGCATCGACAAGCGCACGTGCCGCAGGCTGTCCCAAGCCAGGCAGGGCGGCACCAGCGGTGTCGTCGATCTCTATGGTGACGTCCTCATGCTTGCCGATGACCCCCTTCATGTACTCCAATGCCTCCTCCGTGCTGCGATCTGGGGCGAAGCGGAAGTTGACGAACATCCAGGCCTCGTCCGGCAAGGTATTGGTGGCTACGCCAGCCTCCAAGTGGACGATGTTCAGGCCCTCGCGGTAGGTGCAGCCATCGATGGTGACCTCGCGCGGCTCGTAGTCCGCAATGCGCGTCATGACGGGGGCGAGCTTGTGCGCGGCGTTGGAGCCCAGCCAGGCGCGGGCCGAGTGCGCGCGGGTGCCATGCGCCGTCACGCGCAGGCGAATCGTACCCTGGCAGCCGGCCTCGACCATAGCGCCGGAGGGCTCGCCGAGGAGCGCAAAATCGCCCTGCAACCACTCGGGATGATCCTTTTGCAAGTGGCCCAGCCCATTAAATTCAGTGGATACCTCTTCGCCCTCATAGGCGATGACGGTCAGGTCATGCTGGAGCTCTTCCGATTCATGCAGGTGAGCAAAGGCGTTGAGGTACACGGCCATGCCGGATTTCATGTCCACGGTGCCGCAGCCGAACATGATCTCGGCACCATCTTCGGCGGTGTCCATGCGATGCGGTACGTTATCTGCCAATGGAACGGTATCGATGTGGCCTGCAAGAACCACGCGGGAATCCATCCCGCGGTTCGTGCGCGCGCACACGGTATTGCCAAAGCGGGCAACCTCCACATCTAGACCACGCAGGGCTTCTTCCACCGCATCCGCGATGGCCTCCTCGTGGTGGGAGGGGCTTGGGATATCGACGAGCGCCTTGGTCACTTCAATGGGGTCGGCATATAGATCTAAAGTCACAAGCCGCCATGGTAGCGCCCCACTGGGTCCGTTGCATTGTGTAATGTTCACTTCACTGCAAAAAATAACCTCTCACAAGGTGGTAATTATGGCCGAAGCCACACAATTGAAATCGCGACACCTCACCATGATGGGCCTGGGCTCCGCGGTGGGTGCCGGTCTCTTCTTGGGCGTCGGATTGGGAATCCAAATCTCCGGCACCTCGGTGCTCATCTCTTATGCCGTCGCCGGCGTCCTCATCGCGCTCATCATGTGGATGCTCGGGGAAATCGCCGCGGCGCGTCCCTCCCTGGGTTCCTTTTCCACCTACGCCGGCCAGGCCTTCGGCCACTGGGCACGCTTTACCATGGGCTGGATCTACTGGTTCATGCTCATCATGGTCATGGGCGCAGAAATCACCGGCGCCGCCGCGATCATCGGCAGTTGGTTCGATATCGCCCCGTGGATTCCCGCGCTCATCGCGGTGGCCTTCTTCGCCATAGTGAATTTCGCCGCCGTGCGCGGTTTTGGTGAATTCGAGTTCTGGTTCGCCATCATCAAGGTCGCCGTCATCATCGCCTTCCTCGTCATCGGCATCCTCATGGCACTCGGCGTCCTGCCCGGCATGGATCTCTCCCGCGCTGGCACCAACTTCACCGATAACTTCCTACCCAATGGCATGCCCGGCTTCGCCGCGGGCCTGCTCGCCGTGGCGTTCGCCTTTGGCGGAATCGAGCTGGTGACCATCGCCGCCGCCGAGTCCGAGGATCCCGCCCGCAACGTGGCTACCGCAGTGCGCGCCATCATCGTGCGCATCATGATCTTCTACATCGGCTCCATCGTGGTCATCACCATGGCCCTGCCGTTTAGCCAGATCCAAGACGCCGATGCCGCCGCCGATTCGCCGTTTACCTTGGTGCTCGAGGCTGCCAAGATTCCATTCGCCGCCGGCTTCATGGAGGCCATCATCGCGCTGGCCCTCCTATCCGCCTTCAACGCGCAGATTTATGCCACCTCGCGCCTGGTCTTCGACATGGCCAAAGACCACTGCGCGCCCAAGTTCTTCCTCAAGACCAACCACTCCGGCTCCCCCATCAATGCGGTCATCTTGTCTATGATCTTCGCCTTCGCCTCGGTGGGACTCCAGTTCTGGAACCCGCCAGGACTGCTGGCCTTCCTCTTCAACGCCGTCGGCGGCTGCCTGTTAGTGGTCTGGGCCTTCATCGTCGCCTCCTTCCTCAAGCTGCACCCGCAGTTGAAGGCGAACGGCGAGCTCACGGACATCCGCGTGCCCGGATACCCCTGGTTGCCGTGGGCTACCGCCACCGCGCTGGCCGCGCTGACCATCTTCATGCTCTTTGACCCCTCCGCCCGCAACCAAGTCATCGCCGTCATCATCCTCTTTGCCGCGCTCGTCGCCTTGTCCTTCGTGGTTCCCGCGGGCAAGCGCGAACAAGTACGGCAGTAATTGCTAAGCTAGCCACCATGACTTCTGCATCCGCACGTGGCCTGGCAACCATTACCCACGACGGCACCGTCTTGGACGTATGGTTCCCAGCAGTTCATACCGATAAGCCAGTAGAGACCACCGGCACGACGCGCTTGGAAGAGACTCCGCAGCAGTTCTCCGCCCTCGTCGGGCCCGATGATGAGCGCGGCGTGGCCCGCGTGGCGGTGGAGACCACCATCGCTGACCTCGACGAGGCCCCTACTGATACCTACGACGCCTACCTGCGCCTCCACCTGCTCTCCCACCGCGAGGTAAAACCGCACGGCCTCAACATGGACGGCATCTTCCGCCACCTCAACAACGTGGTCTGGACCAACTACGGCCCCTGCGCCGTCTCCGATTTCCAGATGGTGCGCGGCCGCCTCGCCTCCCGTGGCCCCGTCGTGGTCTACTCCGTGGACAAGTTCCCCCGCATGGTGGACTACGTTGTTCCGTCCGGAGTGCGTATCGGTGACGCCGACCGCGTCCGCTTGGGTGCTCACCTGGCAGAGGGCACCACGGTCATGCACGAGGGCTTCGTCAACTTCAACGCCGGCACCCTGGGCGCTTCCATGGTGGAAGGCCGCATTTCCGCGGGCGTCGTCGTAGGCGATGGCTCCGATATCGGCGGCGGCGCCTCCATCATGGGCACCCTGTCCGGCGGCGGCAAGGAAGTTATTTCCATCGGCGAGCGCTGCCTGCTGGGCGCTAACTCGGGCATTGGCATTTCGCTTGGCGATGACGCCGTTGTCGAAGCCGGCCTCTACGTCACCGCCGGCACCAAGGTCGCCGTCTTTGGCAAGGTGGCTGAGGCCCTGGGCGTCGGCAATGGCGAAGCCGTCAAGGGCTCCCAACTCTCCGGCGCCTCCGGCCTGCTGCTGCGCCGCAATTCCGTCTCCGGTGCCGTCGAGGCCGTGGAGTGGAATGCCGAGGCTGTCGCGCTAAACGAGGACCTCCACAAGAATTAACGCCACCTCAATTCCGGCGCCCCGCGGCCGAGAAATACCATGGAGAAGTGTCTGATAACTCTTCTACCCTTGGTTCTGGCCTGAAGGTCCGCCACCTGACCATGATGGGGCTCGGCTCCACCATCGGCGCCGGTCTCTTCCTTGGCACGGGCGTTGGCATCTCCGCCGCCGGCCCAGCCGTAATCATCGCCTACGCGATCGCCGGCTTCCTCGCCATCCTCGTGATGCAAATGCTCGGGGAAATGGGAACCGTCATCCCCGCCTCCGGCTCCTTTTCCGAATACGCCGAACACGGCATCGGCCGCTGGGCAGGCTTTACCCAAGGGTGGATTTACTGGTGCGCCACCGTCGCCGTCCTCGGCGCCGAAATCACCGGGGCTGCAGGTTTCATCGGTTCGTGGTTCGACGTGCCGCCCTGGATACCCGCCGCCATCTGCGTCGCCGTCTTCGGCCTCGTCAATCTGCTGCGCGTGCGCACCTTCGGCGAATTTGAGTACTGGTTCGCGCTCATCAAGGTCGTCGTCATCATCGCCTTCCTCATCATCGGCGTCCTCCTCATCTTCGGCCTCCTGCCTGGCCACACCTTCGTGGGCACATCCGTCTTCCTTGCCGATGGCTTCATGCCCAACGGCCTCGGCGGCGTCGCCGCCGGCCTGCTCGCCGTAGCCTTCGCTTTCGGCGGCATCGAGGTCGTCGCCATCGCCTCCGCCGAATCCGAGGATCCCGAAAAATCCCTGGTCAACGCCGTGCGTTCCACTATCCTGCGCATCTCCGTGTTCTACCTGGGCTCTGTCCTCGTCATCACGTTCCTGCTTCCCTATTCGAGCCTGGACGCGGCTTCCACCGCTGCCGAATCGCCGTTTACCATGGTCCTCGACCGGGCCGGCATCCCCGGTGCCGCCGGCATCATGGAGGTCATCATCGTCCTCGCGCTGCTATCCGCCTTCAACGCCCAAATCTTCGCCTCATCCCGCATGATGCACTCGCTCGCCTCCCGCGGCGAGGCCCCACGCATCTTCGCCGCCACCAACACCGAGGGCGTGCCCACCACCGCCATCGCCCTGTCCGTGGTGCTCTCCGCCCTCATGGTCGTCCTCAACTACGCCGATACTGGTTGGTTGCTCACCTTCATGCTCAACGCCGCCGGCGCCTCCCTGCTCATCGTGTGGGTCTTCATCGCCGTCAGTCAGCTGCGCCTGCGCCGCCAACTCGAGGCCCTGCATCCCCTCCCCATCCGCATGTGGGCATTTCCCTACCTCACCTGGTTCGCCCTCGCCCTCTTCGCGGCCATCGCGGTGCTCATGCTTACCGATGCCACCGCCCGCACCCAGCTCCTATCCGCCGCCGCCATGTTCGCGGTGCTCGCCGTCGCGGGCGTGCTCAATTCCAAAGCTCGCGGCATCGACCCGACCTCCACGCTCCCTCTGACCTAGCTTTGCCTCCAGCCCACCATCACTGCCCTCACGCCCCATTACCCCGCCCTTCGCGCTCACCAGCGCTGGGCGGGGTACGGCGTTTTCACCTCCCGGTGAGCGCGACGGGTGTGGGGCCGCCCCTCGCGATCACGGGGAGGAGGAAATGGGCATCGGAAAGCGTGGGCGTGAGCACAAAGGGCGGGCTGGGACCACACTCGCCTTTCGCGCTCACCAGGGGACGCTCCAGCGCACCCAAGTGGCCGCCGGTGAGCGCGAAGGGTGGCATGGAGGGAGTTATCCACAGGGCAGCGGCGAGAATAGCGCGCGGGAACGCAAAATGGGACGGTTATCCACAGGCTAGCGAAATCCGTATGGACGGGGAGGCTGCCGCTTCTTTAGGTTGAAGCCATGGGGGCATGGACGACTGCGCAGTTGCGCGAGCAGGGGCTAGGCAAGGACACGATTCGGCGACGGGTGCGCGCGGGGAAGCTATTCCGCGTGCACCGGGGGATTTATACCGACGAGTGGTCCCCGCTGGCGGTGGCGAAGGCGCTGGTGCATGGGCTGAGCCGCATTCATTTTACGGGGAAGACCGCGCAAGAAATTCACCTCGACCGGCCGCTGACGTTTCCGCTGGAGGCGGAGGGCCCGCGCACGCTGCGGGGTAAGAATTTCCGGGTTTCGCATTCTCGCCTCAAGGCAACGAGCCTGGTCAAAGGGCTGCCGGTGGTGCAGGTTCTGTGGGCTGCTCGCAAGATTGCTAGGGCCTGTGGCCCGCTGCTGGAAGAGTTTTACCGCGGTGAAAAGGGGCCCGGCCGGCTGGACCGGGACCGCAAACGAATGGGCCGGACACCGCGCGCGTTGAAGGAGACGATTCGGCGCTCCGCCATCGGCGCGGATAGCCCGCCGGAGCGGAAAGTCAGCCGCGCGCTGCGCGCAGAAGGCATTTTCCCTGTTCACAACGCCCTGGTGTGTGGCTACCGGTTCGACCTATTGATGGGCAAGCTCATCGTGGAAATCGACGGCTGGACCTACCACAGCCACAGCATCGCGTTCCAGGCCGACCGCTCCAAACAGAACGCCGCGACCGCGCACGGGTACACGGTTTTGCGCTTTACTGCCGATGACGTCACACACCACCTTGACCAAGTCATCCTCCTCATCAAAGCCACCCGTGACCTGCTCAAAGGCCGCGAGCCAAAGCTTCCCACTTCCGCCACGCAGCCGTATTGGCTCTGGCATTTATGCGTTTAACCCTTGCCAGAATGTCAAGTTTCCTTTACATTAAGTGATGTAAACACGACAAGAGAGGTGATGAAGTGGCCGGACAACCCAACATGGTCCGCAAGTGGCGGCGCTGGCGCGAATGGTCGCAAGGCGAACTAGCAGAGCGCGTCGGCGTCTCCCGGCAAACTATCGCAAATATCGAACGCGGCAACTACTCCCCGTCCGTGCACCTCGCACTGGACATCTGCCGCGAGCTAGACAAAACAGTCGAGAAGATCTTTGGAGCTGAACAACATGATTAACGCCATCGCCAACATGTCCCTCAACCAAATCGAACGCGCCTCCACCGACGAGTTCGAGCGCGACATCCTCACCAAGGCCTCCGCCATCACCCTGACTCCAATCACCTTCCTCGAGCTCATCGTCGCCGCCATCCTCGCGTGGTCCCTCCCCGGCCGCCTCAGCCTCCTCGCCCTTCTCGCCATCATCCCCTCCATCGCCGGCACCTCCCTCAGCGCCGCCTGGATGCGCAGGCACATCGCCACCCCAACGGTCCGCTCCAATTGGACCTTAACCGCCCTCTACCTCATCCCGATGTTTATCTGCTTCGCCGGCATCGCCTACCGCGCCTTCGCGCCTTCCGATGCCGCCCCCTACCTCATCGGCGCCACCGTAGGTGCCATCACGGTCATCCTCATCTCCCCCGCGCTCCGGCGTAAGCAAAACCGCCGGGACCAGTCCCGCCTCGACGCCACCCTCGAGGACTAGCCCCCACCTCCCACCTTCAGGCACACCCCACCACCACCCGCCCTTCGCGCTCACCGCGGACGGCGGGTGGTCTTCGTTTGCTACTCCCCGTGAGCGCGGAGGGGTCCCTGCGTCAGCGGCTCCCGGCCTCCCTACCCTTGACGCTCACGGGGACGTGGCTTCGCTGCCTGTTTCCTTTGCCGGTGAGCGCGAAGGGCGAACACTCCCGTGGCGCTCACCGAATAGGCATGGCGTCGATGAAAAGTACCCCAGCGTGAGCACGAAGGGGTGGGGGTCGCGCCAGTACTTGCTTGGCGATGCCCCTCCCCGTCCTTGCCGCTCACCGGCAGCATAAAATGACCCCAGCCGCCCACGCTGGTGAGCGCGAAGGGCGGGGCCGGGGTGAACGGCGAGAGCCGCTAGGTCGGGAGCGGCCCCGCCAAGGCGCAGAGCGGGGGCGGTTACGGGTGAACTAAGGGCAGGTAGCTAAACCGGCGCAACCTCGTCGACGACGACCGGATTATTCGGCTTGGAGCGGAACGTCCAGAGCTTGTTGATGATGAAGTTGATGGGCATCGCCACGACGATGGAAATGGCCTGCGCCCAATAGGACTTGGTGCGCAATCCGGTGGAGTTATCGAAGACATCGGTTGGCAGGCCCACGGGCGAATTGGGGTTCATGAGCAGCGTCAGGATGACCTGGCTGACGATAAACGCCCCGATTCCCGCCAAAAGGAACGGGAAGAAACCGCGAATCCAAGAAACCTTGGATACGGTACGGAAGGTCCACATGCGGTTGAGCTGGTAGTTCCAGGTATTGGCTACGAGGAAAGAAATGGTGGCAAAGACGTGGTACCAGCGGATGTGGAATGCAGAACCAAAGAGGTTCATGAAGGGATCCTCGGCAAAGATATCCGCCGCACCAAAAAGCTTCTGCGCAAGAAAGTACACGAAAAGGTTGACCGCGGTGCCAGAGCCGCCGACAAGACCGAACTTGAGGAATTGCCCAAAACTGGACGCAAAGCGCGCAACGCTGAGGTCTGCCATGGGCCGCCTTTCTTGCCGGAGATTAGTAATTACCTGATTGTAGTTCCTAAGCCCCGCGAACTGAAAAACTGACGCTCCGAATGTGATGAAGGATCTATAAAAGATATAGTTTCATGCAGCAAGTAAAGCGGGCGGGAAAAGTCGTAGAGGTCGAGCGGGCGCGGCTTGGGATAGGTGTTATCACCAATAAGCGGATGCCCAAGATGATTCAGCAGCACCCGCAGCTGGTGCGTATGCCCAGTCCGCGGCCACATGGTCACCTCTCGCCCGGCAGCGCGAACATACGTCGAGGTAGGCGTGCCTTCATCAGCCACGCGCACCTGCCTGCCGCCCCGCGGCTTGTACATGGGCAGCTGGATTTCCTCATCAAGGAAAAGCGGCTGCTTGACGATGCCCCTATACCTCTTCACCGCCCTCCCCTCCAGGAAAATGCGCTGGTAGGCGGCCCGGGTGGCGGGATTGCGCGAGCAGATGACGAGGCCGGCGGTGAGGCGGTCAAGGCGGTGAAGCGGCACGATTTCGTCTTCGCCGAAGTCCACGCGCAGGCGGGTTTGCAGGGTCTCGCGCTGCAAGCGACCATTCGTGGTGGTGGGAAGAAAGTGCGGTTTATCGGCAACGATGATGTCTTCATCCGCGTGGACTACGCAGTAGTCAAAGGGAATCGGCTCCTCCGGCGGAACGGAGAGGTGATACCACGCGGGAACCGGCCGGGGAAGAGCCGCACCCGCGGGAAGGAGCGTTCCCTCCGGAAAGGGCGAATCGCCCGCGCGGGCGGCCCAGTATTCGCCTTCTAGCGGAACGCGTTCGCGCAGGACCACCTTGCGGGGAGAAATCCCCTCCCGCGCAGGCGGGCGAAACGCGCGAGGCGAGTTAGGCACTAGCGAGGCGCTCGACGGCGGCGCGCACCCGCTCGTCGGTGCCGTTTAAGCCAATGCGCACGTGTTGTGCACCCGAGGGGCCATAAAAATCGCCAGGTGCGGCGAGGATGCCCAAGGAAGCCAACCAGTCGATGGTCTCGCGGCAGTCTTCACCGCGGGTGGCCCAGAGGTACAGGCCGGCATCGGAGTGGTCGATGGTAAAGCCAGCCTTGATAAGCGCCTGCATTAATTCGGCGCGGCGCGCGGCGTAGCGCTGGCGCTGGAGGGCTTCGGTGGGGTCATCGTCAAGCGCGGCAACCATCGCCGCCTGAATCGGACCGGGCACGATGAGCCCGGCGTGCTTGCGCAGCTCCAAGAGCTCCGCAATGAGGTCGTTATCGCCGGCGAAGAATCCGGCGCGGTAGGAGGCCATATTCGCGGACTTGGACAGCGAATGCATGGCAATGAGGCCGGTATTATCGCCGTCGGTCACGCGCGGATCCAGGATGGATACCGGCGGGTTGTCATCGTTCCAGCCCAAGCCCATGTAGCACTCATCGGAGGCGATGATGGCGCCCGTCGAGCGGGCCCAAGCCACGATGCGGCGCAGCTCCTCTACCCCAGCTACGCGGCCGGTGGGGTTGGACGGGGAGTTGATGAATACCAGGGAGGCGTCCTGAAAGTCGTCGTCGGCGCGCAGTGGCGTAGCCCCAGCGAGGAGGGCGCCGACCTCGTAGGTGGGATAGGCCACCGAGGGAAAGGCGACGGTCTCGCCGCGCATGCCCAACAGGGTGGGCAGCCACGCAATGGCCTCCTTCGTGCCCACTACGGGCAGGACGCGATCCACGTCCATATGGTAGCGGCGCCGGAGGGCGGAGGCGATGGCTTCGCGCAGCTCGGGTGTGCCCTGCGTTTGCGGGTAGCCGGGGGCCTCGGCGGCAGAGGACAGCGCCAGCTGCACGCCGGGGGCGACCGGATCTACGGGGTTGCCCACCGAAAGGTCAACGATTCCATCTGGATGCGCCTGGGCCTTCTTTTTGGCGCCAGCCAGCGAGTTCCAGGGAAAATCCGGAAGCGATTGTCCTAGCGGTGTGCGGGCCATGATTTACTCCTGATTCTGTGGGGGCAGCGCGGCTACCATTGACGCGTCGAAATCTTGCGGGCCGAGGGCTGCCGCTCCACCGGGAGAGCCCAAGTCATCGAAGAATGCTGCGTTGGCATCGTTGTAATCGATCCACTCATCGGGAACGTCATCCTCGTAGAAGATGGCTTCTACCGGGCATGCGGGCTCGCACGCGCCACAGTCCACGCACTCATCTGGGTGGATGTAGAGCATGCGCTTGCCTTCGTAAATGCAATCGACGGGGCATTCCTCAACACAGCCGCGGTCCATTACATCAACGCAAGGTTGAGCGATTGTATAAGTCATGGAGAATCCTTGAATCTTCCTGATTTCGTGGGTTTGGGGATGAAATATAGTATGTCACTTCTGCTTTAGGAAAGGCCAAACGCCGCCGCCGATTCCGGCCAAAAGCAGGAGCAAGCTGAGAATATTATTGCCCACGATGACATCACCGGTAATCGGGACCAGCAGCATAAGCGCGAAAAATCCCAGGCCCCAGACGATGGTGGGGATGGCCGCGATGTAAGTACGATCACTCCACAGCCGCGCGGTGCGGGTTAGCACCACATTGAATGCGGCGGCGATGAGGATGGTGATGGGAAACGCTATGCTCGCACCATCAGCCAGCGGGATCCGTGCGGTGAGGTAAATGACCTCTAAAAACAGCGATAGCAGGGCGCCGAGAGAAAGCCAGATAAGGCCTGTGACCTGCTCGCCGCGGCTAAAATCAGTGCGCATTACAGATCCCCTAGGAGGTCGGTTGCGGGCTCGCCCCTGCCGAGTTGGAAGTATTCGGCACGCAGCAAGGGCATGAGCAATCTATTGGACAGGCAGTAGGCCCCGGGCACCGCTGCTGGGTCGTGGACGGCGGCCACGGCGGCCTCGGGGTTGGTGGCGGTGGTGCTGCCATCGGCCAGCCAGATTTGCGTGGCGTGGGCGCGCATGGCGGCGCGTTTGGCGTGGAGGGCGGCATCGTCAAGCGCGAAGGTCAGATCCGCGCCGGCGGTGGTGAAATTATCTAGGTACGCGGCATCAGGTTTGCGCCAGCCCGCGGGCGCGTCGAGGGTCTCCAGGCCGGCGTAATTAGCGGCGCGGTCAAAGATCGCCCACCAGATGCGCGTGCTTGCCGATGCCGCCTTCTCTACCACCCTATGCACCGCCACGTGGTCCGGGTGGTTATATCCGCCATCTGGCCCATAGGTCAAGATGGCGTGCGGCTGGAGTGCCTCTAATTCCGCGCGGAGCAGATCTACTGCCTCGTCCAAGCGATTGACCAGCGCGCGGGGGTTGTCATGAGAGGGCGATCCCACCATGCCGGAATCGTGGAAGTGGCCGAATCCGCCCAGCTGTATTCCTTCTACTCCTAGGGCGGAGAGGGCGCAGGCCAATTCACGGGCGCGGAAGCCACCGAGCTGATGGTGCTCGGCCAGGCCTTGATAGGGCGCACCGATGACCTCGCCGTCCTCACCAAGGGTAAGGGTGATGACCGTGACCTGTGCGCCGCGCGCGGCCAGGGTCGCGAGGGTCCCGCCGGTAAAAAGCGTCTCATCATCAGGGTGCGCGTGCACCGCAACAACGCGGTAGCCCACCAAGTCCTTAGTCCTCATCTTTCCTCCAAACCGGCGCTGTGACCAGACCTTTATCCCAATCATCAATACTTTGGCCGGGGCCTACAATACCCTCCCCCAGCGCGTGCACACGCGTTTCATCTAAGAGCGGGACGTATAACACGTCCTGGGCATTGATCTCACGGATTCGGCCCAACGCGGTGGAGGGGCTGATTTTTCCGGAGAGAATGTCCATGCGCGTCTCGGCGGCATTATCGGGGCAGAACCCGGAGAGATCGCCTGCGAGCGGCTGGTCTTCGGCGCAATTGAAGATACTCGCCGCAGAAAGCGAGGTTAAGGTGGTATCCTCCCAGGTCACCACCGCATCCACTTTGCCTTCAGGAAGCAGCTTTGAGGTAATGGTGGTAAGCCTGTCGGTGGTGACCTCGGCGGGGATGCCGTGGGCTTCGAGGACATCGTACAGCGTATTTGCCGCAGCCAAAGCCGTGGGGCTGGTCGGATCGACGGCGAAGCGGATGGGTTTCTTGCTGGCGCGCTCGCGCAGGGCAGTCAGGTTTGCCTCCCCGGAGACCGGGTTATGCCCGGCCTTCAGGTTGGAGGCGCGGCCGGTGGCGAGCCGGGCAACCTGCCCGGTATCGATAAGCGAGGCCAGACCGCGCCGCGCGGCCGCATCCTCCAACGCACCCTGCTCGGTGGACATGTGCAAACGCAGCTGGCGCGGGCGGGTGACCGTCTTATCGCTCACGTGCCCCAGCAGGCCGAGCGCTTCCTGCGAGGTTTGATCCGGGGTAAAGTCCGCGAACCCAATCTGGCCGGAGCGCAGCATATTTAGCGCCTGCGTGCTATCGCGTACCTCGCGCAGCTGGACGACATCGATGTGGGCGGGGTCAGCGCCCCAAAAGCGGTCATTGCGGTTGAGCGTGATCACCCCGCGGCTGCGGTCCACGCTATCGACCGAGAAGCGGCCGGCGGAGGCGGGGATGTCATTGGCCAGCACCGAATCAAAATCGGAATTTTGCAGCAGGTGTGAGGGAAGGAGCTGGTTGAATAGCTGCTTCCAATCCTTAACCCGCTCTGCAAAATCCACCGTGACCACGCGCCCGCCATCGGATGTGGTCACCGCGGAAATGGCGCGGTAGCCCGCTGGGTCTTTAACTCCTGCGGTCGTGGTCATCTTCTTCCACAAGTAGCTGAAATCCGCGCCGGAAATCGGGGTGCCGTCGGACCACTGCGCGGGAGAGGCAATAACATAGCGCACCCGCTGGGCCACGTCCTCCGGTGCGGTGACCTCCGTGGCAGATTCCAGGACGTCCGTATCCATGCGGCCCCAGTGGAATGTCGAGGGCAAAACCAGCTCCGCGATTTGATCCACGAGCTCGGAGTTATTGGCCACCAAGTGTGGGTTAAGGCCAGCGCGCAGGGGATCGACCCCGATGGAAATGGTGGGCCGAGACTCGTCTTCCTCCGCGCGCGGCGGACCATCGTCCGTCGCGGCCGTGGTTGATTCCGTTTCTTGGGCGGTAGCTTCCTGGTCGTCCGAGTCTTCTACCACCGGCGGTGGGCCAGGATTGGCCGAACACCCGCTGACAAACGCGAGGCCGATGACGGCAGTGGCAGCAAGTGCACGGGCCTTGAGACTATTTTTCATCGCGGACTACTTTAGTACCTTCTTTCCGCCACACGAAGATTCTGCGCGCTAAACTCGGACAAAATCACTGTTGAAGGAATTACCCCACCATGCTTATCTGCCAAGAAATGTTCCTCCTGCTGACGAAGGACAACGGTAAAAAGGAGGCAGTGACCAATAACGAGACCGCCTTGAGCGCCGGCCTTTTTAGCGATTTACTCATGCATGACGCGGTTGGCATAAGTGCAAAGAATAAGGTGCACGCCACGGATAAAAAGCCAGAGCACCCAGTGCTTGCTTGGGCGTGGGATGGCCTGCACGAGCACCGGACCAGCTCGGTCAAGACATTGCTACAGGCGAGGTGGTTCTCCCCGCGCGAGAAGATTGCCCAGGATTTTCAGGACCGCGGCCAATTGAAAATTGAGGATTCCTCGTGGTGGCAGCTGGGAGGCGATCGCTACATCATGACGGATACGGCGCTAGAAGATGAGGTGCGCGAGAGGCTCGCCGCGGTGCTTGACGGCACCCAAAACCCAAGCACCAAAGACATGATTATCTTGGATATTCTGCGCGAGGTTAATGGGGCCTATCCCCTGCTCAAGGAGGACGCGCCCGAAATGAAACGCCGAGAGATGCGCAACCGCATCAAAGAATTAAAGCAACAGGTGGATTACGACGATGCCGCCGCCTCTGCGGTAAAAACCATACTGCAGGAGACGACGGCGATTATCACGGCGGTTGCGGCATCAACCGCAGCCACGACTTAGACCGAGGGCAGATTACTTCTTCATCTGCTTAGCGCGGGAGGCGGCGCGCTTGCGGTCGGTGGCGGAAAGCTCGAGCTTGCGCACGCGCAGCACGTCTGGAGCAACCTCGACGCACTCGTCGTTGCCACAGAATTCCAGCGCTTCTTCCAGCGAGAGCGTGTGGGCCTTGGCCAGGGTGACCGTGGCGTCTGCGGTGGCAGAGCGCATATTGGTCAGCTTCTTTTCCTTGGTGATGTTGATGTCAATATCCTCATCGCGGTTATTGGCACCCACCACCATGCCTTCGTAGGCCTCAGCACCTGGCTCGACGAAGAAGTTGCCGCGGTCAGCCAGCTGCATCAGTGCGTACTGGGTGATCTGGCCGGTGCGGTCAGCCACCAAGGAGCCGGTTGCGCGGGACTTGATTTCGCCGACCCAGACATCGATGCCATCGGAGATGGAGTTGGCGATGCCGGCGCCACGGGTTTCGGTCATGAACTGGGTACGGAAGCCGATGAGGCCACGGGCGGGAACGCGGAAGATCATGCGCACCCAGTCGCCCTCGCGCACGTCCATGGACTGCATCTGGCCCTTGCGGGAAGCCAGCAGCTGGGTGATGGCACCCTGGTGCTCCGACGGGGAGTCGATGGTGAGGATCTCATAAGGCTCGTAGGTCTTGCCATCGATCTGCTGGGTAACAACCTGCGGCTTACCGATGGTCAGCTCGAAGCCCTCGCGGCGCATGGACTCGATAAGCACGGACAGAGCCATCTCGCCGCGACCCTGAACCTCCCAGGTATCGGGGCGCTCGGTGGGCAGCACGCGCAGGGAGACGTTACCGATAAGCTCCTGCTCCAAGCGGGCCTTGACCATGCGGGCGGTCAACTTGGTGCCGCCGCCGCGGCCTGCCATCGGCGAGGTGTTCACACCGATGGTCATGGAGATGGCCGGCTCGTCAACGGTGATGCGCGGCAGTGCCTCTGGGTTTTCTGGATCAGCGATGGTGTCACCAATCATGACATCGGAAATACCAGAGATGGCGACGATATCGCCGGCGATGGCCTCTTCGGCCGGCTGGCGCTCGAAACCGACGGTGCGCAGCAGCTCGGCGACCTTAACGGTCTTGGTGTGCTGGTTCCCCTCATCATCGTAGTGGATCCAGGCCACCTGCTGGCCCTTCTTGATGCGGCCGGCGTAGATGCGCAGCAGCGCGATACGGCCGAGGAAGTCGGAGGCGTCAAGGTTGGTCACGTGCGCCTGCAGCGGGGCATCGACGGTAGCGGAAGGCTCTGGCAGGACGTTGTAGATGACATCGAAAAGCGCCTGCAAGTCCTTGCTATCGGGGACGTTGCCGTCGCCCGGGTTCTCGGTGGAGGCAACGCCGGCGCGGCCGGAGGCGTACAGAACCGGGAGATCGAGCAGCTCTTCAGCGGCGGCTGCGGCTTCCTCGTCCTCGAGGCCAGCTGCGATTTCCAGCAGCAGGTCCTGGGACTCGGTGACAACCTCGTCGATGCGGGCATCGGGGCGGTCGGTCTTGTTCACGCAGACGATGACCGGCAGTTTGGCCTCTAGCGCCTTGGTCAGGACGAAACGGGTCTGTGGGAGGGGGCCCTCAGAGGCATCGACAAGCAGCACGACGCCGTCCACCATGGAAATGCCGCGCTCGACCTCGCCGCCGAAGTCGGCGTGGCCCGGGGTGTCGATGACGTTAATGATGAGGTCTGCGCCGTCTTTGCCCAGACCCTGGCGGCGGATGGCCGTGTTCTTGGCCAAAATGGTAATGCCGCGCTCGCGCTCCTGATCGTTGGAGTCCATGACGCGGTCCGTGTGCTCACCGTGTTCGCCAAAGGCACCGGACTGCTCCAGCATGCCGTTGACCAACGTGGTCTTGCCATGGTCAACGTGCGCGACAATGGCAACATTACGGAACTCGGTATTACTCACTAGTTGGGTTCTCCTTCGGAGGATCTACAAGCGCTGGTGCGCGAGAAATGTTCTTGAACGACGTCCTACGATACCCCCTAACAGGGCATAGTGCAGCATTGGGGAGCCAGGACGCGACCTATGCCACCCCGTAACGTCTCGCGTGCCTGAAACGACCTAGTACTTGACACTTCCCAGCGGATCACTATCGTTACTAGAGTTATTACTGTTACTGCTGTGACCGATGAGGTTATACTTCTTTCCCTGCGAGACAATAAGGACCTGATACCGTGAGCCACGCCCACACTTCTTGGCGCCTAAGCGGGCGCACCGGCTACATCGCCGCTGCCACCGCCGCGCTTATTGGCCTTGCCTCTCCCCTGGTTGCGCCCGCGCAGGCCTTCGCCCCGGACCTCTCCTCACTGGCACAGCAGCACATGCCCGCCAGCCCCTTAGATGAGCTCGGCCGCCCCACCCCGGAGACCCAGGACCGCGTGCGCGCCTTTGCCGCGCAGCCGTGGATCCCTGAAGACGCCCGCAATGCGATCTTGTCTGCCTTGGACTTCTTTGCTGGCACCGGCGATGGAGATGGCGGCGTTCCGATGCCGCAGGGCGATAACCCGCACTTCCGGCAATTTTATTGGCCTACCGTCTCCGCGCACTGCATCGGCGGCACCAACGCCGCCACCGGCTCTGCCATCGCGGTACCTGGCCCTACGGAAATTCCCGCCCCCGGCGCCGGCGAGGGCGAGACCGCCTTCCTCTTTACCGCCTTGGGCACCCCACCGGCAGCACCAGACCAAGGAGGAATGAACGTGCAGTGGTTTAATATCAATACCCTGCAAAGCGGCATTACCCCGCTGCACAATAACGGCATCAACCAGGATGGGCCCACGACGCTGTCTGGCACGGCCCACACCGGCAAGGGCCTGGTCGTTGCGCTGCTCTCCGGTTCCGTTAATACCACCGAGGCGCGATGCGATTTCGCCCCCACCGCCGCCTTCCTAGAGGTGAAGTAATGGCCGTTGATCTCCACCCAGTCAAGCGGGAGACTTTTAATACTGCGGACTTCACCAATACCGATCCCAAGGGCTACCTGCGCCAAGTCGATACCTACACTGAAACCGAGTTCGGCCTGTACATGGCGCGCGGCGCCGATCACCCGCGTTTTGGCTACCTCGAATCCTGGCTGCTGCCAAGCCTCAACCTGCGCGCAAATATTTTTCACTTCCGCACCGGCATTGAGGTAGAGCAGGACTTTTATATCGACGTCGCAGAAATCCAGCGCCAGGGCAACGAATGGACCACCCGCGATCTCTACGTTGATCTGGTGACCACCACCGGCGAGCCCATCACCGTCCTCGACATCGACGAGCTCTCCGCGGCGACGTCTGCCGGCCTCATTTCCGCCGAGGACGCCGAGCTCGCCATCGACACCACCCTGAACGCGGTCGAGGGAATTACCCGCCACGGCGACGATGCGATGGCCTGGCTTGCCCACCACGGCATAGACTTGTCTTGGTCAGACAACATAACTTTAGCCCCCGAAGGATAAGCCATGGCCGGTGGCCTTTTTGCCCTGCTTGACGATGTCGCCTTAATTGCCCGCGCCGCCGCCTCCAGCGTCGACGATGTGGCCGCCTTAGGCGGCAAGACATCCATGAAGGCCCTCGGCGTCGTCGTCGATGATGCCGCAGTAACCCCGCAATACGTCGAGGGCATCAAACCGCAGCGCGAGCTGCCGATGATCTGGCGCATCACCAAGGGCTCGCTTATCAACAAGCTCGTCATCATCCTGCCGATTGCGATGATCCTGTCTTGGATCGCGCCGTGGGCGCTCACGCCCATCTTGATGTGTGGCGGTACCTATTTGTGCTTCGAAGGCGCGGAAAAGATCCTCTCTTTCTTCCACTCCAGCCCAAGCGATGCCACCGATACCGTCCAGCACAAGGGCCCCGAGGCCGAAGATAGCCTGGTGAAATCCGCCATCACCACCGATCTCATCCTGTCTGCTGAGATCATGGTGATTTCCTTAAATGAGGTCATCGATCAGCCCTTCTGGCTGCGCCTTGGCGCGCTCATCGCCGTCGGCGTCATCTTGACCTTGGGCGTCTACGGCGCCGTGGGATTGCTGGTCAAGATGGATGACATCGGCCTGGCCTTAACCCGGCGCCGCGATGGCAATTCCCTGCTAGGCAATGCCTTGGTCAAGGGCATGCCCATCGTGCTGGATATCATCGGCATCATCGGCACCGCCGCCATGCTGTGGGTAGGCGGGCATATCGTCACCACAGGCCTGCATGAATTCGGAGTAGACCAGCCACATGGGTTTATCGAGGCCGCCACTGAACACATCCACAATGGCGCGCTGAGCTGGCTGGCCGAAACCGGCCTGTCCATGGTGTGCGGGCTCATCCTCGGCCTCGTCATCGCCAGCATCGTCATGGCCGTCAAAGCCTCAACCGGCTCGCCGTCTGCCACCTCAGAAGCGCAACACTAAATTACATAAACAGCATGAGCGATACTGCCATAATGGCCATGCCGGCGATAAGGCCGTAGATGGCGTAGTGGTGCTCGCCGGTTTCTTCCGCGGTGGGAAGCAGCTCATCGAGGGAAATAAACACCATGATTCCTGCCACGGCGGCAAAGCTAATGCCCATGGTGGCCGGCCCCAATACCGGCATGAGCAGGCCAAATCCGATGAGCGCGCCGAGCGGTTCAGCCAGCCCTGAAAGAGTGGCCCACCAGAAGCCCTTCTTGCGCGATCCGGTCGCCTCCCGCAGTGGCACCGCGACGGCGATGCCTTCCGGGATATTGTGGATGGCAATCGCCACGGCCACCGGCACCGCAATCTCCTTAGACTCCAGGCCTGATAAGAAGGTGGCAAAGCCCTCCGGAAAATTGTGCAGGCCCAGCGCTACCGCAGTAAATACGCCCGTCTTCATCAACCTGCCGCGCCGGGCATCTTCTTCGGTCGTGCCCGGTTCGTGCGGGTTGATTTCTTCTGGCACCATTCGGTCAATAATCGCGATGACCGCAATACCGGCGAAGAAGGCGCCTACCGCGGCCCAGGTACCGGATTTCTCGCTTCCGAGGGCATCGCTAAGCTGCTCTGTGCCCTCCGGCAGGATTTCCATGAAGGAGACATAAAGCATCACACCCGCCGAAAGGCCCAGGGCCGCAGCCATAAATGCGGGCCCTGGCTGGCGCTTTCCCACAGCCAGCGCTCCGCCGATGGAGGTGGACAGGCCTGACAGCAGGACCAGGCCGAAGGCGAAGGCGAACGTGGACAAGGTCATAGTCTGTGACTGTACCTGACAATAATTATCAAGCCTTAATGAGCTGGCGGGGTCTGCGTATCGTCTTCGGCGGAGCCAGATACGAACTCACCATCGGCCACCGAAGGATCATCATCCACGTAGCGGCCGGCTTCGTAGTCATATCCGATGGCATGGCCTTCCTCATCGGTGCGCGCGTACCACTCGGTGACCTCCGCGGCAGTGGAGTTAAACTTGCCACCGGTAGCATAATCAGAATCATCATCGGTGGGTTCGACAGTAAGGGCAAAGTTGTCACCGTATTCGCGCACACCGTGGATAACGGCATTAGAGACAGCTTCTTCCGCATAATAATCGCGGATCGCTGCAGGATCATGTCGCAATTCCCGTACGAGGGCAATGCACATGAGCACGATAATGACGGCGAACGGCAGGGCCGTGACGGTGATCAAGTTTTGCAAGCCTTGCAGCGCATTTTTGCCGCCAGCTAATAGGATCACAACGGCAATGCCGGCCATGCAAATAACCCAGAAAATCGTTACCAGAGGCTTCGGCTGGGGATTGCCGCGCTGTGTCAGTTGGGAATTGACGATGGACGCAGAGTCGGCCGTGGTGATGAAAAATACCACGAGCATGAGGATGACAATCGGAGCCATCCATTCTGATCCGGGAAAGTGATCCAAAACGGTAAAGAACATATCTTCTGCTGCAGGCATGGAATCGATAGTGCCGTCTGGGGCAATATCGCCATCGCGGCGCTGCAGCCAAATGGTGGTACCGCCCAAGATGGTGAAGGCACAGACAATGATGGCAGATGGAATTAATAACACGCCGAGAACAAATTGCCGGATGGTGCGCCCGCGGGAAATTTTGGCCACGAATACGCCAACGAATGGTGACCATGACACCCACCATGCCCAGTAAAAAGTAGTCCAAGACGACAAAAAGGACACCATGTCTTCGCTCTGGCCCATGTTCGCGGAGAGCATATTGGGCATTTCACCGAGGTATTCGACGATGACGGCGGGCAGCATATTCGCTAGGAAGGCTGTGGGGCCGATGACAAAGAAAAAGAGGGCGAGTGCCAATGCCAATACCAAATTGATATTGGACAGCCACCGAATTCCCTTCGCCACACCGGATACGGCGGAAAAGATGGTGCCGATAGAAAGCACAACGATGATAATGAGCGCCGCGGTATTTCCGGCGGTGGACCATCCGCTGACGATCTCCACTCCGCGGCCAATTTGCAGGGCGCCGATACCCAGAGTGGCTGCAGTGCCAAAGAGCGTTGCGATAATCGCTAAGCCATCAATGATTCGCGCCGGTGCGGAATCCGTAGATCGATTGCCAAAAAGCGGCATTAAGATGGAGCTCATCAGCGGTACACGACCACGGCGGAAGGAGACGTACGCTACGCAGAGCCCGACGATGGCGTAGATAGCCCAAGCATTAATCCCCCAGTGCATGGCGGCTTGGGCCATAGCCCCCATGACAGCGTCATCACTTGCGGCTTCATAGGCGCCTGGCCGCGGTGAAAGATAGTAGCTCAGGGGCTCAAAAGGTCCGAAGAAAATGATGCCGATGCCGATCCCCGCACCAAAAAGCATGGCCGCCCAGCTAAGAGTGGAGAACTCTGGCTTTTCCCCATCGACGCCGAGTGGAATCTTGCCGTACTTTGAAAACGCCAAGATGAGCAGCAAAAACATCAAGCATGTTGCCAGGGCAGTAAAGATCCACCCGAGGTTGCGCATAACCCAATCCAAGGCAGCGGAAGAAGAATCAAACACCTGCTCTGGAGCAAGGACTCCCCACAGCACAAAGGCGACGATGAGCCCACCCACGACGCTCAGGATGGTCTTATCCACCCCATATTTAATCTTTTGATCTTCAACAGACACGCCAGGAACGAGGGCCGGATGGATATTGTGCGGGTACGTAATTTCCCGGAGGATACGCTTGGCCCCGCGCACACGCTTGCGGCTTTCTGCTGTGTTATTCACCCCGTCATCCGGATTTGTTCCGGGCTGAGGTGTGGATGTAGAAGAGATAGCACCTGCTCCTATTCGTTTATGCAAAAATCAACTACCGAGAGGTGCCTATACACTAACCAAATCTCGCGGAAATTACCGGATGAGGATGCCATTACCCCCACATGCGTAAAATAAATAGCATCCTTCATGCCAGCATTTAACCTTCGAGGTGACCTTATACCCATGATGGCTTATCCGCTTCCTACCAGCTACTTCGGTGTTGAACACGTCGTGATTTTGGAGCACGTCATCGCCGGCACGGCGCTCAGCATCCCTGGCGTGGGTACTCAGCCCGCGCTTATCGATGTCTCTTTAGAGCCCGATACCTACTCCAACGGCTGGCGGGTGCGCTCGGAGTTTGGCTTCATCGGGTTTCTCGATGAGGTAGAGGCAGCCGAATACCCGGACCTAGACCGGTTGAAGGCATCGCAAGCCACCCCGCAGACAGTAGCCACGGTCGGCATTGTTGACGGCGAACTCGAGGTTGCCGTCTCCCTCGGGCTGTGGCCGTGGATGGTGCCAGTCAATGACCAGCCCGCCGAATCGGCGCTGCTCGCTGGAGGCCACGGCGCGGTCGTTGATACTGCGGCGGGCGATATGCCTGATTCGCAGCTATCTCACCTTGAAACGCAGCAGTTCCTTGTCACGCTTAAGGTCATCGATGATGCCGTCGTGGCCGCCTGCGGCGATACTGTGCTCGGCCCGTGTGGCGCGTTGAGCCAGTTGCCTGGCCTGCGCACCGCGTATGCGGCGGCGCAAGAAGCCGGTACTGTGTTGGCCGCCCGCGCGTATAGCGGCGGCGGGATGATCGCGGTCGATATCCCCGCCGCGGATTCCCCAGATAGCGAATTATTCTCCCCGGCGGTACCACCCCTGAGGGTGCCGTCCGGACGCACCGCGCTTCCTAGTGCCACTACATCCCGCCAGGCCACCCCAGCCCCGACCGAGGAGTGGGAGTTCGCGCTGGAGTCCGCTGACATCGCCGGTGATCTTCCCGCCGGCTCGCGGCGCCCGGTCAGCCCCAATACCGACGCGACCACAACGACCACAGATTCTGCAGAATCCTCGCCCGCGACGCCCAGCGCTGCCGCAGAGGACGGCGCTGCCCCAGAGGACGGTGCTGCCCAAGGGGACAGCACCAAGAAAGACAAAGAGGCACCTACTTCCCCACCCGCGCCTCGAGCCCGCGACAACGATGAGGCCGCGGCACCGCCTGCTAGCAGTGGCTTGGCTGACTTGGTCTCGTCCATGCCGGGCTCACAAAACCTGAGCTGGCGCGCACTTCCCGTCGCGGAGGAACCGGGCCGCTTTTCTTCCGAATCCGCCCGCGTGCGTGCCCGGCGCGTGGCGCGCGAACAGTCCCGCCCGCGCGGCGGAAACCACCGCAAATAGGTCGGCCACCTCTGCTTAGCGCAGGGTGCGCTTGCTGCCCTCGCCGCGGCGGGTAATGCCGTGGGCATCGAGATATTCCAGCAGCGGGATGGCCACCCGGCGGGTGGTCCCCAGCGCCTGCCGCGCGGCGGACAGGGTGAAGGGCTGCTCGAGTTCTACTAGGAGCTCCCGCGCTTTGCCCGACGCGCCTGGTAAGAGGATGATGCCGTCTTTCAGGCGTAGCAGGCGCCCGGCGCGCTCGGCGGCGGCCAGTTCTTTTTCGCTCAGCCCCAGCTCTTTAAGTTCGTGCGCCTCTGGTGCCGCGAAGGGATCTTTATTTAACCTGCGCTCCAGCTCAGTCACGGCGGGCTCGGCGGCGCCGAGATCCACGCTGTGGCCGGGCAGGCGGATAAGCCCTTCGGATTCCTCCGCGTGCGCGGCGGCTACTGCTAGGCGCAGCAGCCCTTCTTCCTTGAGATCCAAGGCATCGAGTGCCGCCTTGCGCGGCATGCCGGGTGCGAGCGGATTAGCCGCAGCGTGTTCCTGCAGCGCGGTAGTCAGAGCTTCTTTCCAGCGCGTTACCTGGCTGGCGGCAATCCACCACTGGTGGAAGTTAATGATGCCCGTCGGCGTAGCGTCGGTGTCATAACCATCGAGTGCCAGGTCCGCGCGCCGGGCATAGCCCACGCGCTGCAGGTAGGAGAAAGGATTGCGAAAGGAGCTTAGCTCAGCCAGTGCGTTAGCCCGCTTGCGGGCGGCACCGCGGCGGTCGAGCTCCGGCGGGCGCACGTCGATGACCTCTACGCCGGCGCTGACATGGCGGCCGCCGGGGCTGCGGATCACTAGGCGGTCCAGGATGACCAGCGGCAGAGCGCGCGATAGGCGCAGGCGGGCAAAGCCCGCTGACAGCGGCCGCAGGTGCGCTTCTATCCCGGCGGTACCGCAGTGGACCACGAGGTTATCGGGCAGTTCATCAAGCGCGGTGCCAAAAGTGCGGTGGACGTCCACGGTATCGACGCCGCGCCACGCATCGGGGCTCAGCAGCAGGTCACCGCGGTGGATATCGGCGGCATCGACCCCGCGCAGGTTGACCGCGGCGCGGGTGACGGGGCCCAAGGATTCCTGCGCGGTATTTTCGCTGTGCAGACCACGGATCTCCACACGCTTGTCCCCTGCCGCGGTGGATAGCACCAGGGTGTCGCCGGTGCGCAGCGTGCCAGCACTCAGGGTCCCGGTCACCACGGTTCCCGCGCCCTTGACGCTAAAGGCGCGGTCGATCCACAGGCGCACCGGGGCGTCTGTGTCGGGTGCGGGCACGCGGGCGACCAAGTCATCGAGCGCCCCGCCCAGTTCCGCTAGGCCCTCGCCGGTGTGGGAGGAGACGGGGATAATGGGGGAATCGGCAAGCGGCGTGGCAGAAAACTGCGTGCGCACTTGGGCGGTGACCTCCGCGCGGCGCTTTTCATCGGCGCGGTCACTGCGGGTCAGGGCGATAATGCCGTGCTCGATGCCCAGCGCGTGCAGCGCATCGCGGTGATCGGTGGATTGGGCCTGCCAGCCCTCGTCCGCGGCAACCACGAAGAGCACCACGGAGGCGGGCCCCACCCCGGCGAGCATATTGCCAAAGAACTTTTCGTGGCCGGGGACATCGACAAAGGCCACGTCCGCACCGGAAGGCAGCGACGTCCACACAAAGCCTAAGTCAATGGTCAGCCCGCGGCGCTTTTCCTCGGCCCACCTATCCGGATCCATGTCCGTTAAGGCGCGCACCAGGCTGGACTTGCCGTGATCGACGTGGCCGGCGGTCGCGATGACGTACACCTACATCACCGCCCGGATAGCCGCGATGAGCACCTCGTCCTGAGCTTCAGGCACGCAGCGCACGTCAATGAGACAGCGGCCTTGGTGCTGGCGCGCCACCACCGGCGGGGTGTGCCGTCGCAGCTTTGGCGCAAGTTCCTCCGGCAGGGATACCGCGACGCCGGGCAACGGGTACTCGGGGGCTCCTCCCCCGCCCACGCGACCAGCGTGGTCAACAACCTCGCCACCCACCGCCGCGGCGATGGCCTCGGTGCGCGCGCGGTGGCGCGCCGGGTCAAGGTGGAGGGCCTGCTGCACCGCATTGGCGGGCGTCGTGATAGCCGCCTCCAGGGCATTAAGCCGCAGCTTATCAATGCGCACCGACCGCGCCAACGGGTGCTTTTTCACCGCCGCAATCGCGTCCTTAGTGCCCAACAGGATCCCGGCCTGCGGCCCACCCAAAAGCTTATCGCCAGAAGCGATGACGATATCCGCCCCGGCCTTCAGCTGCGCGTGAATATCGGGCTCGTCTGGCAGCACCGGATCGTGGGTGAGCAAGCCCGAGCCGAGATCCACGATGAGGTGTGTACCCTGCTTCTTCGCCAGCTGCGCCAGCTCGCCCACACCCACCGACGAGCTAAACCCCTCTATCCGAAAATTGGACGGGTGCACCTTCAAAATCGCACCGGTCTCCTCCCCCAGCGCGCCTTCATAATCGTGCAGGTGCGTCCGGTTGGTCGCACCCACCTCGCGCAGGCGCGTCGCGGTGGATTCAATAAGCTCCGGCAGGCGGAACCCCGCGCCGATTTCTATCAGCTCGCCACGCGAGATGATGACCTCTTTGTCCGGGGCCAGCGCGGCCGTGGCCAGCAATAAGGCCGCCGCACCGTTATTGACCACCAGCGCGTCCTCCGCGCCGGGGCAGGCCGCCAAAAGCGCCTGGGTGGCACCGGCACCGCGCCGGGACGAGCGCCGCCCGGTGTCTAGGTCCATTTCCACGTCGGTATATCCGGCCGCGTCCTGCAACGCGTCGATCGCGGCTGCGGGCAGCGGGGCGCGGCCCAAGTTCGTATGGATAATCACGCCGGTGGCGTTGATGACCGGCTGCAAGGAATGGGTGCTGTGGTCTGCCAGCCTTTGCACTATTTCTTCCTCCACGCCGGCAACGGGCACCTCCCCGCGGCGGGCGGCGGAGAGCACGCCTTGAATCGTGGCGCGGATGGCGTGTTCGGCGAGTGTCTGCCGCGCGCTTTCTACCACGGGGAGCCGCAAGAGCTCATCCATGCGGGGTAAATTCCGGCGGGGATCACGGGCATTATTCGCGGGGCGACCAGCGTTATGGCTCGGCACTCGTTTTCCTCCTTGCACGCTTTTGGCGGAGACGGACAGGAATCGAACCTGCCAGACCGAGATGCTCGGCCTCACCGGTTTTGAAGACCGGGGAGCCCACCAGGACACGTACGCCTCCGCCTGGCTACTTTACAGACCCCGCGCGCACCCCACCGCGCCCGCCCCACCACTTTCCGGCGGGTAAAATGACCAGCATGACGGAGCAGATTAACTTAACCTCTTTCGCCGCCGGTGGCGGCTGCGCCTGCAAGATTCCCGCCGGGGAATTGGAATCGGCGGTAGAAGGGCTCATCGGCAAGGCCGATCCCAATGTCTTGGTCGGCCTCGACGATGGCGATGACGCCGCAGCGGTCAAGATCGACAACGGCCTCGCCGTGATTTCCACCGCGGACTTTTTCACCCCCATGGTCAATGATCCCTATACCTGGGGCCAGATTGCCGCCGCCAATGCGCTTTCTGATGTCTACGCCATGGGTGGCACCCCCATTACCGCCATCAACCTCGTGGGCTGGCCCAATGAGAAGCTCGGCCTGGACGTCCTGCGCGAGGTGCTGCGCGGCGGCATGGATAAGGCCACCGAGGCGGGCATTTCCATTACCGGCGGCCACTCTATTACCGCCCCGGAACCGTTGTACGGCATGGCGGCGACGGGCATCGGCGATCCCGAAAAACTCATGCGCAACGATGCCGCCGAGGCCGGCCTGCCCATTACGCTGACCAAGCCCATCGGCGTGGGCATTTTGAATAATAAGCACAAGGCCACCGGCGAGGTATCCCAGGCCGCCATTCATTCCATGACCGCGCTCAACCGCCAGGCCGCCCAGGACGCCGTTGCCGCCGGTGCGCGAGCGGCCACCGATGTCACTGGGTTCGGGCTGCTGGGACACCTGTACAAGATGTGCCGCGCTTCTGGCGTATCGGCTGAGCTGGACTTTTCTGCGATCCCCACCGTGGACGGTGCCACCGACGCCCTCGCGGAGGGCTTCATTCCGGGCGGATCGCGCCGCAACCTGGATTGGGTGCGCCCACACCTGCAGCCCTCCTCCCTTACGGAGGAAGAGCTAGTGCTGCTTGCCGATGCCCAAACCTCCGGTGGCCTCCTCATCATCGGCGAGGTCCCGGGCTACCCCGTTATTGGCCGCACGACACCGCTTTCTAACGATTCCTACATCACCATTTCCTAAAATGAACCACCGCATTTTTAGCCTGCCCCTTGCCACCCTCGCCCTCGGCGCGGGCCTTGTCGCCTGCGCTGACGGGAGCACCAACCGCAGCTGCTCGCCCATCGAATTATCGGAACTGCGCACGTCCCTGCCAGACACCCTCATCGGCGCTAACCAGGATCCCGATTCCACCAGCGATGAGGATGACTCCTTCTCCGTGCTCTATGGCGGCGATTCGCCGGAGAAGGTCAGCGTACTGGGCACGAAATACGAGTCCGATAATGAGGCCGTGTGCCCCGATGACCCAGATGCGGCGGCAGAGCGCTACTTGGAGCTGGTCAATGAGGACATCGATAAGCAAAATGCTGCCCAAGGCCGCGCGGGAAATGAGTACAAGCCGTTCGATTTCACCGCAGCGGACCGGCATTTCTATTGCTCCGCCTGGGAGGTCGAGGATGCCATTTCGACCACCTGCGTGACCACGGTCCATGACGCGGCGGTGAACTATTATCTCCACCGCGATTCCGAGTCCTTAGAGGCGGAGCAATCGCGCATGCAGGAGATCGGCGAAGAGCTTGCCGATTCCTTCGCCAACCTCGACTAAACCTGACTGCCCAGCACTAACCTGCGCTGAGCACGTCGGTGGCAAGCCCCTGCTCGCGCCGGCGCCGCTCCGCGCGGCGTTTTTGCGGCCCCATCGTGGTGGCCGGGTTCTTGACCGCCTCCAAGCCAGCGTTGAGCACGCCAAAGCGCGTGCACGCAGAACCGGCAAGCAAGGCCAGGCCCGAAGCCACAGACACGGCGCGGGACTTCGTTGCCGCCGCCACCGCGCTGCCCACGCCGCCAGCGGCTATCAGGTATTCCGAGGCGCGCATAAGCTTACCTGGCGTTCCGTGGTGCAATTCCTCCCGCGGCTCCGGCTCCATATTGTTTTCTAATACCTTCGTCGTCGCGATATCGCTGGCCGCAGCCGCCATGCCCAAGGCGCGGGCGGGACCGGCGTGCTTTACCGGGGTTGTCACCATGGCCAGGCCAGAGGCTGCTGCCGAAGCCGAGGACACAAAGACATAGGGCAGGTGCCGCTTCATGTCATTCCATACCGGGTTGGACGTATTAGACAGCAATACCGCCGTATATCCGGCCAACGGGCCACCGAGCACACCAGTGACCGCCCCGGCCGGAGTCGCAGCCTTGCCCAGGCTCGCGCGCAACCACTTCGGCAGCGGCAGCTTCCGCTTGGTCGCATTATCCACCTCTACCGCGGCCGGAATGGCTGCCGCTGTGGAAAAGCCCGCAAGCAGCCACGATCCGAGCGACATCGGCGAGGTCACCTTGAAGACGCGGAACATATTCAATGCGCGCTCCGGCCGGCCCAGGTCCAAAATCAAAAAGACCGATCCTGCGGCCGCCGCGCCAAAGGCCGCTACCCGCGTGGTCCGGCGCAATGGCGCATTGCCTGCGGCCTGTGCACCGGTGGCCAAAAGCCCCGATCCGCCGGCAATGCCGCCCAAGAAGAAATACCCACCGATGGGCCACTCCCACGGTGGGGCCTTAACCACGGGCCTGCCGTAGTAGGAAGAAAACTCAAAGTCTTCTGCCATCCGCTCCTCTTTGGAGCCATCCTGCGCACCCGCGCCCGGGCGCTTGCGCTTCTTCTTGCGCTTCGGCCCATCGAAATTGCGGTAGCGATTCGGCCGCTCCGGCTGCGGTGGCCGGTACTCATCAAAACCGCTCATTTGCGCCCTCCAATCAAAAAGGAACCCGCCACGGCGAGTGCCATCCCACCGATGGCCTTGGCCGCGGTCTTATACATGCTCGGCAAATCCGCAGTGGGCACGCGCGGATCCGGCGGCAGGCCATAGACCTCTGGCGAATCTAGCAATAAGAAGATAGAGCCGGTTCCGCCCACGCCATCGTTATCATTGGCGCCATAGAGCCGCGCCTCCGTTATGCCCTGTTCGTGCAGGACGCGCACGCGATCCTTCGCCGCGGCCAGCATGTCCTCATAGGTACCGAACTGGATGGAATCAGTCGGACACGTCTTGGAACACGCCGGCTGCTCACCCTGTTTCAGGCGGTCATAGCACATAGTGCACTTTTGGGCGACGCCCACATTCTTAATCGGCATTGCCTCGCCCGGCGTGTGATCCGTGCCTTGGGGCTTGCGCTGCTTGAGCTTTTTGAGCACGTTGATGCCGGCGTGCGAATTATCCTGATAATCCACCGTGGCGGTCTTATCATATTTCAACGACACCCCGCCGTCATCGCGGCGTTCGATGACGCCGAAGGGGCACCCCGCCACGCAGGTTCCGCAGCCATTGCACACATCATCTTGGACCATCACGGTGCCAAACTCGGTGCGAAAGAGCGCACCCGTTGGGCACACATCCAAACATCCCGCATGCGTGCAATGCTTGCAGACGTCCGAGGACATCAACCACCGGAACGTATCCGTATCCGGCGGCGTGGTATCGACCTCGTCAGGCTTTCCACCGATGGTGGGCATGCCTAGGGAAATAAGCTGTTTTCCCTCTTCACGAGCCTTTTCGATACGGTCATTGTTTTGTTCCACAAAGGCTACGTGCCGCCACGTATTGGCGCCCAGGGCGCCGGTATTGTCATAGGAATTACCGGTGACGTCATATCCCTCTACCGGGTTGCGGTTCCATTCCTTACACGCCACCTCGCAGGCCTTGCAGCCGATGCACACGGACGTATCGGTGAAAAAGGCCATGCGGCGGTAGGAATCATAGCCGTGCCGGCCCACGTCCTCGGTCAGTAGATTAGTCATTTACTTACCTTCTTCGCCTTCGCTTGCCGTCTCATCATCACTACTATCTGCCCCAGACTGACCACGCTTTTCGGGCTCGGGATTATAGGTAAACGAGTCAGGAACCGACAACAAATCATTGCCGGAATCAACGCTCAACTGCGCCCGCTCCTGGTATTGCTTGAGCAGCTTCAAGCGGCCTTCTCCCCTCGGACGGCGGCCCGGCTGGATATCGCAGGCGCCGATCTTTGAGTTCTGAATGAACACATTCGGCTCGAGCGTAAGACCCAAGAGATCGTTGGCACCGTCACCGGCCACAGCGGTGGTCTCGGACTCGCCGTAGTGGAAGGGCAGGCCAATCTGGTGGAATTCTTCCCCATTAATCTTCAGCATCTGCATGCGATCGGTGACCAAGACCTGCGCCTCAATCACACCGCGCGGCGAGATAATCGTCGCCCACTCGCCATTTTCCAAGCCGCGCTTTGCGGCCAAGTCCTTATCCACCTCGCAGAATAGGCCCGGCTGCAGCTCCGCCAAATAAGGCAGGCGGCGCGACATCGCACCCGAGGTGTACATCTCCGTGAGGCGATAGGTAGAAAATACGAACGGGAAAACCTCTGCGCCAGGCATGCCCGGTTCTGGACGCTGCAGGTTATCCGGGCGCTTAATGGTCAAGCGCGTCGGTGATTGCTGCTGCTTATACAGCACGTTGGTCACCGGAGACTCCTGCGGCTCGTAGTGGGTGGGCAAAGGGCCATCGGAAAGCCCGGAAGGCGCAAAGAGCCACCCGCGACCGTCCGCCTGCATGATGAAGGCGTCCGTGCCATCAAGGGCGTCCGGACCGACGGCATCGGCGGGAGCCTTGTACTCGGGCGACTTCGTCACCGGGAAGTCAGGGACGTCATCGCCTACCCACTTGCCCTGGGCCTCGTCCCACCACACGTACTTCTTGCGCTCGGACCACGGGGTGCCATCCGGCTTGGCCGATGCACGGTTGTACAAAATGCGGCGGTTAGCAGGCCATACCCAGCCCCACTCGGGCGCGACCTCGTTCTGCTCCGAACCCGGGACCTTGCGCGCGGACTGGTTAACGCCGTCCTTGTACACGCCGGTGTAGATCCAGCAGCCGCCGGAGGTCGTGCCGTCATTCTTCATCTCCACGAAGGTGGGCAAAAGCTCGCCCTTCTTGGGACCATCCAGGTAGTAGCCGTTGATCTCTTTGAGGACGTCCTCCGAGTTCGGCTCGCCTTCCTCATTTTCCACGTAATCCCACGTCACCTTCTGAAGCGGGAGATCGCGCGGATCAGTGGAATCGCGCAGGCGTTCCTTCAGCTTCTTGCCCAGCTGGTAGAAGAACCACAGCTCGCTCTTGGCATCGCCTGGCGGCGGCGCCGCTTGGAAGCGCCACTGCAGCATGCGTTGGGTCTGGGTAAAGGTACCGGCCTTTTCCACGTGGGTGGCCGCGGGCATTAGGAAGACCTCGGTTTCGATGTCTTCGGTCTTCAGCTCGCCGTTTTTAATCTCCGGCGCATCCTTCCAAAACGATGCGGTTTCGATTTCTTGGAAATCGCGCACCACTAGCCACTTCAGCGATGCCAGACCGCGGCGCTGCATGCCACCATTGGACTGCGCCACCGCCGGGTTCTGACCAAAGACGAAATAGCCTTCCACCTGACCATTAAGCATGGCCTGCAGGGTTTCGTAAGTAGAATGCGCGCCGGAAATGCGCGGCATGAGGTCATAGCCCCAGTTATTTTCCTTGGTCGCCGCGTCTCCCCAATAAGACTTCATCAAGGACACGGCGTAATTTTCGCCGATCTGCCAGAAGCCCTTTTGGGACTCATCCCGGATCTCATCCACAAATTCCGGCCACGTCTGCTTTTCCACGCTCGGCATGGGCAGGTAGCCGGGCAGGGAGTGGAAGAGCGTCGGAATATCCGTGGATCCCTGAATGGAGGCGTGCCCGCGCAAGGCCATGATTCCCGAGCCTGGGCGGCCCACATTGCCCATCAAGAGCTGCAAAATGGCAGCGGTACGGATGAACTGAGCGCCCAAGGTGTGCTGGGTAAAGCCCAAGGCATAAGCGAAACACGTGGTGTGTTCCGGATCGGAATTCTGCGCAATGGAATCCGCCAGGTAGTAGAAGTCTTCCTGCGCGATGCCGCAGGTTTCTTCTACCAGCTCAGGGGTATAGCGCGCATAGTGGCGCTTGAGAATCTGGAAGACCGAATTCGGGTGCTCCAGAGTGTCATCGCGCTCCACATTCCAGGAAGAACCTTCCGGCTTTTGCACGTACTGCCACGAATCGGTCACGTACGTGCCGGTTTCTGGGTCATAGCCAGAAAACAGTCCGTCCAGTTCCTCGGTGTCCTGGTAATCCTCCGAGATGATCATCGGCGCATTGGTATATGCGACGACATAATCGCGGAAGTACAGCTCATTCTGGAGCATGTAGTTAATGACCGCGCCCAGCAGCACCACGTCGGTACCGCCGCGAATGCCAATGTGGCGATTGGAGAACGCAGAGGTACGCGTATACCGCGGATCCACGTGAATAATCCGGGCGCCACGCTTTTTGGCTTCTACGACCCACTGGAATCCCACCGGGTGACACTCGGCCATATTCGAACCCTCGATGACGATGCAATCAGCATTCGCCATATCCTGCAGCGGTTGGGTTGCGCCGCCGCGGCCAAACGAAGTTCCTAAACTAGGAACTGTGGCGGAGTGTCATATGCGCGCCTGGTTTTCGAGCTGCACCGCACCGGCAGCGGTAAAAAGCTTCTTGATGAGGTAGTTTTCCTCGTTATCCAAGGTCGCGCCACCAAGGCCGGCGATACCCATCGTGCGGTTGAGCGTCCGCCCCGAATCATCGGTGTCTTGCCAGCCCTTCCGGCGCGCTTCCAAGAAACGATCCGCGATCATGTCCATCGCGGTGTCTTCATCCAGCTCCTGCCACTCGGTGGAGTGCGGTGCGCGGTACTTAATCTTGGTCAATCGCGTTGCGGAGTTGACCAACTGCTCCGACGCTGAGCCCTTCGGGCACAAACGCCCGCGCGAAATCGGTGAATCCGGATCGCCCTCAATCTGGATGACCCGGTCATCTTTGACGTACACGCGCTGGGCGCAACCAACCGCGCAATATGGGCACACGGATTGCACCACGCGGTCAGCTTCGACCGTGCGCCCGTGCTTTTCCTTGCTCTTGGTTGATTGCGTATTGATATCCCGGCCAAAGGGATCGCCGCTACGCAGCTGGCGCACCACCGGCCAGTTGAGAGGACTTAAGCGAGACATGTCTTTAAATCTATATTTGGGCGGAAAAATTCTCTAGCAAGGTGACCCTAAGCGTTTTTCGCAACTGCGCTGATCGCGCATTCCACACCCTGTACGACGTCCGTAAGCTCCAGCATCGGGCTGTTTTCTTTATTCTGCTCCTTAATAAACGGTACGTGGATAAAGCCTGCTTTTACCTGCGTATCTTTCAAATGGTGCAACAGGCCATAGAGCAGGTGGTTGCACACAAACGTTCCCGCGGTGGTCGAGACCCGTGCCGGAATCTCAGCCTCCTGAATCGCTGCGACCATTGCCTTAACCGGCAGGGTGGAAAAGTATGCGGCCGGGCCGCCTTCAACCACTGGTTCATCGATTGGCTGGTTGCCCGCATTATCCGGTATGGAAGCATCCGCTAAGTTGATGCCTACTCGCTCCGGAGTGATATGGCTGCGCCCGGCGGCTTGCCCCAGGCAGACCACCGCGTCTACCCCTTCTTTCTCGGCCACAGCAATTGCCTGCTTCAGTGCTTCACCGAACACCGTGGGCACAGGGTGCTTGATAATCTGCGCGCCGCCGATTTCATCCGGCAGCTTATCGAGCGCGCGTTCCGTAGGGTTAATTTCTTCGCCACCAAAGGCATCAAATGCAGTTACCAGAATCTTCATCATTTCAGTATGGCAGATGACGGTGCTCCGCTGCTTCGATTCAGAGCTGTCCTTTTAGTTTGCGCATAGTACCCGCCCTTGCCGCTCACCGGAGGCGGCTTTTTACCAGGGCCCTGGGCTCGCGGTGAGCGCGAAGGTAAAGAGGACGAATTCGAGCGGACGAGCAGCACACTAAATCGAAAGTTAAGATGCATTTCCCCATACCCTTCCCCTTCGCGCTCACGGGAGATAGGCGAGCCAACCGAGATGATTCTCGCGGTGAGCGCGAAGGGCGGGGTTGCAGGATGAGGATTGAAGCGCGCGGGTTATAGAGCGCGGTGTGAGCGAAAGCATGAGTAGATACTGAACTGCTTTGTCTACAAAGCGGTCATAACAAATCTCCTGCTGCAAACGGGTCCCTTTTTCTTCATGGTTTGACGCGTGGAATAAAGTAAGACTGGTCAAAGTTGAACAGCACCGTACTCAACAAATAGTCAGACCTGTTCATTTTATTTCTAAAGGACGTTCTATGACACAAAAAGTTTCCTCTCGCTCCAAACTTCCTAGCTGGGCAACGGGGTTTGGCGCGCAAGTCATTGCGGGCCTTATCATCGGCCTTATCCTGGGACTGATCGCATCTGGCATGGATACCGATCCTGATAATCCAGGGTGGCTGACCAGCCTGCTCAGCGGTGTCGGTGGCGCCTATGTCCAGCTATTGAAGGTCATGGTTCCGCCGCTCATCTTCGCCGCGGTGGTCACCTCTGTGGCTAACCTGCGCAAGGTTGCCAATGCCGCATCCTTGGCCGTTTCTACGTTGATGTGGTTCGCCATTACAGCGTTCTTCTCCGTCATCGTGGGCATCGTCGTGGCATTGGTCATGAAGCCCGGTGCTGGCGCGAGCGTCGATGCATCCACCGCGGAGGATCCATCGAGCGTCGGTTCGTGGACTGCCTTCTTCGAGCAGCTGCTCCCTCAAAACTTCATTGGACTTACGGCCTCTGCTAGCGATGGCGAAGTTACCCTCAATTTCGGTGCGCTTCAGCTGCTGGTTATTTCCTTGGCCATTGGTATTGCCGCCGTACAGACCGGTAAGGCAGCCGATCCGTTCTTGCACTTTACGGAGTCCTTCCTCAAGGTCATCCAGAAAGTCCTGTGGTGGATTATCCGCCTGGCACCGATTGGTACCGCAGCGCTTATCGGTAAGGCCGTTGCTACCTACGGTTGGGACGCACTTGGCTCGCTGGGCAAGTTCGTCTTGGCAATGTATGTGGGTCTAGCCATCGTCTTCGCCGTGGTCTACCCTGCAGTGCTGAAGTTCAACAATATTCCGGTCAAGGGCTTCTACAAGCGCATCTGGCCTGTAACCTCCTTGGGCTTTGTCACCCGTTCTTCCATGGGTGTTATGCCCGCAACGCAACGCTTTAGCGAACGCGCCTTGGGCGTTCCCACCGAGTACGCGTCCTTTGCAGTGCCACTCGGCGCTACCACGAAGATGGATGGCTGCGCCTCCGTCTACCCCGCTGTTGCTGCGATCTTCG
The DNA here is from genome assembly GCF_000478175.1 of Corynebacterium sp. KPL1814. Taxonomy (GTDB): domain Bacteria; phylum Actinomycetota; class Actinomycetes; order Mycobacteriales; family Mycobacteriaceae; genus Corynebacterium. Next base: position 198,035 of record NZ_KI515775.1, on the reverse strand, counting down.
TCGCGCAATTCTACGGCGTAGACCTGGACTTCACGCAGTACCTACTCATCATCTTCGTCTCCGTTATTGGTTCCGCGGCTACCGCGGGTACCACTGGCGCGACGGTTATGCTCACGCTGACCCTGTCCACGCTGGGACTGCCGTTGGCTGGCGTTGGTTTGCTGCTGGCCGTTGAGCCCATCATTGACATGGGCCGTACGGCACTGAACGTCACGGGTCAGGCATTGTGCGCGACGGTCGTCGCCAAGCGCGCAGGCATCCAAAACCAAGAGGTGTGGGATGAAGCCGAAAACGGCGTTAAGCACATCATGGAGGAAGACTCCGACGAGGAAGTAAGCGTCAAGGCTTAATAAATCGCGAATAAAGGCCCCGGGCAGTACGCCTTGGGCCTTTATTTATTGCCGGAATGGAAGTGGGCGGCGATGCGCGACGCCGGCCGGCTCCACGTGAATAAACACACTGCATCCGGGGAAAAGCTGGTCAAGGGCGACTTCGACGTCATCGGCAATCTCGTGCGAGTATAAAACGCTCCAGTTCGCCGGCACCTCCATGGTCAGGTAGACCATTCTTTGCCTGCCGGAGGCTACCGTGCGCCGGTCCGTGAAGGTCACGGACTTTTCTTTTTCCAGTTCAGCTAAGAGATCCCAAATCTGATCCTGCTCTTCTTCCGGAAGGGCCTCAGAAAGCAGGCTGCTGACGGATTCGCGCAAAATCTTAAATCCCGTCCACAAGATATTGATGCCAACGGCTAGGGCGACGAGAGCATCGAGCCACAGCCAGCCCGTAAGATACACCGCAGCCATGCCGGCGAGGACGCCGACGGAGGTCCACACATCCGTAAGCAGGTGGTGGCCATCAGCATTCAGCGTCGCGGAACGATAGCGCTTGCCCGCCTTAATCAAGGCCAACCCGACGCCCAAATTGAGCAGCGAGGACAAGAGCGACAGCGCTAAGCCCCAGCCGCCTTCTTCAACGGGCTGGGGAGTAATGAGGCGCTGAACCGCGGTGTAGATGATGGCACCAGCGGCGAGGAAGATCATCGCGCCTTCTACCAACGCAGACACATACTCGGCCTTGCCGTGTCCAAAGTGGTGATTGTGATCGGCAGGCTTGGCGGAAATGCGCAAGGCGCAATAGCCCGCGATGGCGGCTGCGAGGTTCACGAGGGACTCAAGGGCGTCCGAGAAGAAACCTACCGAGCCCGTTAGCCAGGCCGCTAGGGATTTCAAGATAATCGTCGCCACCGCCGCGGCGATGGACAGCATCATAAAGCGCTCTAAAATGCGCTGCTCAGAACTTAAAGAAGACAAGGCCTACTACTCTCCCTTCGGCAACCAAAATCAGTCCGAAGGTCTCGTTCGCATCAAAAGCATCGATGCTGAGTGGCCGGGCTTTGAAGCCAGTGTGTCGACCAGTCATCGCGGCGCACGCGGGCGCCGTAGGAACTACTCCCCTTCTGGGTTCATAGGTTAGCAGACGGCGAGAATCCTTAAACATTCAACCAAATCCATGATCCGCCCTAGGGAACGCAAGGAGCCCATATAGACGAAAAATCTCCCTACGAGCCAGAGGGTTTCTCGCGCTCTGGCTCGTAGGGAGTAATTAAGGCTTTAGCCTAATTTAGTGCTGACCCTCTGCGAACTCTTCGACCAACTTAGCGTTGAATGCAGGCAGGTCATCCGGGGTACGGGAGGAGACCAAGCCCTGGTCGCAGTGGACCTCTTCGTCAACCCAGGTAGCACCTGCATTGCGGAGATCGGTCTGCAGGGACGGGAAGGACGTCAAGGTACGACCCTTGAGAGCGTCTGCATCGGCTAGAATCCAGCCGCCGTGGCAGATAGCGCCCAAGGGGCGGCCCTCGCCCATGTGCTTGCGCACGATGCTAACGGCTGCCTCGTCCAAGCGGATGAGGTCTGCGTTATTGGTGCCGCCAGGCAAGATGATGCCGTCGAAGGTCTCACCCTCGGAGTCCTGGGTCGTTGCATCAACGTTGATCTCGGTACCGTTCTTGCCCGTAATGGTGCCGGCCTTAGGCGCCAAAACCTTTACGGTAGCGCCTGCCTTTTGTACGGCCTCTAGCGGAGAGGTCAGCTCAGAGTCTTCAAAGTCATTCGTAGCAATGATTGCGATCGTCTTGTTATCTAGCTCAGCCATTATTATGACCTCCTTATTGTTGTTGGGTACGCAGATAGGGTAACTCTAAATTCCCGCGCTCGCCACGTTCCCTACCGCGACCTGCAACAAGCTAGGATTTAGCCGCCGATCTTAAAGTCACACACGTCGCCATCGTGCATGATGTAGTCCTTGCCTTCTTGGCGGACCTTGCCGTTGGCGCGCGCCTCGGCCATGGAGCCGGCGGCAACAAGATCATCGAAGGAGACGATTTCGGCCTTGATGAACTTCTTTTCAAAGTCGGTGTGAATAACGCCGGCAGCCTGGGGCGCGGCAGCGCCTTGCTTAATGGTCCACGCGCGGGCTTCCTTTTCACCAGCGGTGAGGTAGGTCTGCAGGCCCAAGGTGGAGAAACCGGCCTTAGCCAAAGTAGCCAAGCCCGGCTCTTCTTGGCCTACTGCCTCGAGCAGCTCGCTTGCCTCGTCCTCATCCAGCTCCAAGAGCTCGGACTCGGTTTGTGCATCGAGGAAGACGCAATCTGCTGGGGCGACGAGCTGGCGCAGTTCGTCCTTCTTGGCGGCATCGGTAAGCACAGCCTCGTCCGAGTTAAAGACATAGAGGAAGGGCTTAGCCGTCATCAAGTGCAGCTCGCGCACGAGGGAAAGATCAATCTCGCCGGTCTTGGCGGCGGCGAAGAGGGTGCGGTCATCCTCCAGGATTTCCTGCGCCTTCTTGGTGGCCTCCACCACAGGAGCCAAGTCCTTATTCTTCCGGGCATCCTTTTCTAGGCGCGGCAGGGCCTTCTCGATGGTCTGCAGATCCGCCAGAATGAGCTCTGTATTAATAACGGAAATGTCATTGCCGGGATCTACCTGACCATCGACGTGGATGACGTTGTCATCAGAAAAGGCGCGGACCACCTGGCAGATAGCGTCGGCCTCACGAATATTGGCTAGGAAGGCGTTTCCCATGCCCTCGCCCTGCGAGGCACCTGCGACGATGCCGGCAATATCCACGAAGGACACGGTCGCCGGCAAGATGCGCTCGGAGTTGAACATCTTAGCGAGGGTGTCCAAACGGGGATCCGGCAGCTCCACCAAGCCGACGTTGGGCTCGATGGTGGCGAAAGGGTAATTAGCCGCCAAGATTTCGGAACGGGTCAGGGCATTAAACAAAGTGGACTTGCCCACATTGGGCAAGCCGACGATTCCTAGTGTAAGACTCACGGGGCTAATCCTAACGCACCTACCGCGTTATGAGGCAAGATGGTGGGGTGAGTTCTGATAAGCAACCAACACCCGAAAAGCCGCAGGCGAGCCCGGGCGATAAAATGGACGGTGACTTCGACACCAGCCAATTGGACGACGTATCGCCACACCCCCCGGGCAATCAGGTCGATCGCTCCGTCATTGCGGGCGAAATGGTGAAATCGACCTCCCTGTGGGCCGTGCGCCTGCTGATAATTGGCGTTTTCCTTTTTGCGATCTGTCACGTCTTGGGTAGCTTCTGGCAGGGCATCCTGCCGGTGCTCTTGGCTCTTATTATCTGTACCGTGCTTCACCCCATGGCGCGTTGGATGCGAACAAAAGGACTGCCCGCAGGCCTGGCGGCGATTGTGACGATCCTGCTCTCCTCGGCCGCCGTCGGTGGGCTTATCGCCTCGGTGGCACCGGACTTCATGCGGCAATCCCAGTCGCTCTACCTACAAACGGTCTCCGGCATCCAGCAGCTCCAGGTTTGGGCCCAGGGCCCACCCCTGAACCTCGATAGCGACGATATGAGCACCTATATCGACGAGGCCGCAGGCTGGTTGCAGGAGCGTGCGGGCGTTATCGCCGGGTCTGTATTTACGGGTATCGGCAATGCCACCTCATTTTTCGTCACGGTGTTCATTGTCTTGGTGCTCACCTTCTTCTTCCTCAAGGACGGCACCAAATTCCTGCCGTGGCTGCGCGATGCCACCGGGCGGCGCGCCGGCTGGCACCTCACGGAATTGCTCACGCGCGCCTGGAATACCCTGGGCGGATTCATTCGGGCACAGGCGGTGGTCTCGCTTATCGATGCCATCTTTATCGGCCTCGGCCTCGTGCTTATCGGCGTGCCCTTGGCGATGGCCCTGGCGATCATCACCTTCATCGCCGGCTTCATCCCGTTCGTCGGCGCCATCGTCTCCGGCGCGCTCGCAGTGGTTATCGCCTTGGTGTCTTTGGGCTTTACCCAAGCACTGTTGGTCTTGGGCCTCGTTATTTTGGTCCAGCAGCTTGAAGGCAATGTCCTTTCGCCGTGGCTGCAGGCAAAGGCCATGAACCTGCACCCAGTTATTGTTTTGGTCTCCGTCATCGTCGGCTCCGCGCTCTTTGGACTCATCGGTGGGTTCCTGGCCGTACCGACCGCTGCGATGGTCGCAGTGGCTTATCGCTACGTGCAGGACATGATGAAGCTGCAGTCCGGGGAAAAGCACTCCTCCGAGCTCAACTACTCCACCGTCGCGGGCTATCTCATCGGCCGCTATACCGAAGAGCAGGCGCAATACAAGCGCGAGCAATGGCGCAAGGTCCCAGAACACGCCAACCCCGATATCGCCGGCGCCGATGCGGCTTCCGATGGCGACTCCACCACGCTCGATGACTCCGTCGACGTCGACTCCACCCCAGAGGACTATGACGAGCCGAGCATGCGCTCCAACCTGCGCCGGGCGCGGGATGCCTTTGAAAATCTTTTGAACGGAGATTCGAATAAATAGTGTGCCGTGTCGGCAGCACGTGTCATAGTGGATTCCATGACATCCACTTTGCCCGTGCTGCTGCTGTTTATCGGTCTCCTATTGGGCGCCGTGCTGGGATGGCTGGCCCACTCTCATTCCGCTTCCCGCTCCGCGCCGAGCGAGGAGCACCGGGCGCTGCAAGAATCCCAACGCCGCCAGGCCGAGCTACAGCCGTTAGAAAAGGCCATGGATAGGCTCGGATTCCAGCTCCAAGAATTGGAAGAAGACCGCACTGCCCACCTGGCCTCCCTCTCCAGCCAAGTGCAGGCCGTGACCCGCACCTCGTCTCGGCTAACAGAGCGCACGGATCAGCTCGTGACGGCCCTCCGCTCGCCCAATGTGCGCGGGCGGTGGGGCGAGATCCAGCTAGAGCGCGTCGTCGAACTCGGCGGCATGAGACGGCACGTGGACTTTGATTCCCAAGTCTCTGCGCCCTTAAACGGCCGCATCGTGCGCCCAGATATGCTCATCAACTTGGCCGGTGGCAGGCATATCATCGTCGATGCCAAGGTCCCGTTTTCTTCTTACCTCGATGCGCTGGAGACCGAGGATCCAGAAGAACACGCAGGCTACCTGCGCCGCCACGCGCATCAGCTGCGCAGCCACATCCAGGCGTTGTCCCACAAAGACTATATTGAGGCCTTCCAACCGACCCCGGAATTCGTGGTGCTCTTCGTGCCCGCGGATCCCTTCCTCGATGCGGCTCTATCGGTCGATCCTGAGCTCATCGAGTTCGGGTTTGAGCGCAACGTCGTCATCGCCACCCCGAGCTCACTCTTCGCGCTCTTGCGCACGGTGGCTATGGGGTGGCACCAGGAAGATATTTCCGCCAAGGCAAAGGAAGTCAAACGCTTGGGACGCGAGCTCTATTCGCGGCTCAATACCCTCTCGGAGCACTACGGCAAGGTGGGCCAGAACCTCGAAAAGGCAGTAGAAGCCTATAATTCCACGCTCTCCTCGCTGGATTCACGCGTGGGCGTGACCGCCCGCAAACTGCACGAAATGGAGATTCCCGGCCACACGAACAGGGCACCGCGGGAGCCTTCCCCCATTGATACGTGGCCGCGCGGGACAAATTCTTCCTAAAATCTAGGCAGTTTTACTGCGTGGATATAGCCATTGGCCCGCGCCAGACGGTAGGATTTTGCGACGTGTCACTAGCCAAACAACGAAAGCCTACCGCCGCGCAAAGCCTGAGCATGCCGAGCATCTCGCTGCTGAAGGGCCTTGGGCTATTGGCGGCACTTTTGCTCACCGGCGCATTGATTTCCATTCAGGCTGGCTCCATAGGCTGGATGTACTTTGCCTTCCTCATCATCAGCTCGCTGCTCATAGCGCTCATCGTTGAGGAGCGGGGATTATTCCTGTCCATCGCGTCCATCCCCATTTTGTACGCGGTAACCGTGGTGACGGCAGGAGTCTTCATCACCAAGTCCAATGCTCCAGAAGGCAGCAGTTTTTCTAAAACGTCGCTGCTGACCTCCGTGTATCCGCTGGTCCAGAACTTCCTGTGGTTGCTTATCGCGGTTCTCGGCGCGACCGCAATCGGCATTCTGCGCTGGATGCGCTTCCGCAAGGCCGCCCAGCGCGCCGTGAATCAACAAAAGGCCTCGCGGCGCGCGGACATGAAGCGAGACCGTCAGAACCGCACTGAACGGCTTTCCGTGGCGGAGCTTATGGCCCGCGATAGATCCGAAAACCCGCAGGCCTCATCCCTACGCTCCTCCCGCCGTAGATCGCATGCACAAGCGCGGCCGCCGCAGAAACCGCAAGACCGCATCCGCGGCCGCGACCGGGAAGAGCGCCGCCGCGAGCAACAGGCAGAACGCGAAAAACGCCTGCAGCCGGATCCGAACCGGCGCGCGGGGGACGTGATACCACCGGCCCCCGAACCAGGTCCCTCTTCTTCACCAAAAGACACTGCCAAAAAGCAGCGTTGGGACGACAACCTCTATGAATAAACTAAACCGTGAGCCGTCGGCACTCTTTAAGAGGCCGCTAGGCTCACGGTTTTTCGTTGCTTCTAAGTGCTGCAGCGCTAGGTACGGGCGGGGCGCAGATCGCGCGGAAGCGCGAAGGTAATGGATTCCGTAGAGGTGGTTACTTGCTCCACGTCATTAAAGCCGCGATCATCCAAGTACTCGAGCACCTCGCGCACCAAGAGTTCCGGCACGGAGGCGCCACAGGTCACGCCAACGGTCTCTACGCCGTCTAACCACGATTCATCGATCTCTGCGGCGAAGTCCACCAAGTGGGAGTCGCGCGCGCCTGCTTCGAGCGCGACCTCTACGAGGCGCACCGAGTTGGACGAGTTCTTTGATCCCACCACGATCATCAGATCGCACTTCGGCGCGATGGCCTTGACGGACTCTTGCCGGTTTTGGGTGGCGTAGCAAATATCATCTGACGGCGGGTTTTCCAGGTGTGGGAAACGCTCGCGCAGCTTATTGACGATCACGACGGTCTCATCCACCGAAAGCGTGGTCTGTGACAGCCAGATGAGCTTTTCATCCTGGAGGTAGTCCGGCAGCTTGTCCACGCCGTCAACGCCATCGACCAGGTGCGTGACATCGGGGGCCTCGCCCGCGGTGCCTTCTACTTCTTCGTGGCCTTCGTGGCCCACGAGGAGGATGTGGTAACCATCGCGCTCGAAGCGCTGGGCTTCCTTGTGCACCTTGGTAACCAAGGGGCACGTGGCATCCAGGGTCAATTGCTTGCGCTCTTGCGCCTGATTGCGCACCGCCGGGGAGATGCCGTGGGCGGAGAAGACGAGGTGAGCACCCTCCGGGGCCTCGGCTGCCTCTTCAACGAAGATGACCCCGCGCTTGGCCAAAGTTTCAACGACATAACGGTTGTGGACGATTTGCTTGCGTACATAAATGGGTGCGCCGTATTTTTCTAGCGCCTTTTCTACGGTCTCGACGGCGCGGTCCACTCCAGCGCAGTAACCGCGCGGTGCCGCGAGGAGAACATTTTTACCATCAGTCATGCCTCCCAGAGTATCGAAAGGTAAAGCAAAACAATAGTAAGGCCTATCCAGCAGCAAAAGCGCCGATCTAGGCCACCCAAGCGGGGCGGTACTTGTCTGGAGCACCTAGACTAAAGGGCACCGTAGGGCGCTGTAGAAGGAAAGGGTGGCTGCGTGAACCAACCGGCAAATACTCCAGAGACCCCCTGGCCTGTGGGCCAGGTCAATGACCAGGTGAAGGGGTGGATCGAGCGCCTTGGATATCTGTGGGTGGAAGGCCAATTAACGCAGATCAATTACAAGCCCACCTGGAAGCTGTCTTATCTCACCCTGCGCGATGTGCAGCAGGAAAAGTCGGTGCAATTGACCTGCTCTTCCTCAATGCTGCACAACCTGCCCACGCCGCTGAAGGATGGCGATCGCGTCATCGTGCACGGCAAGCCCGCCTTTTATGCCGGCCGCGGGTCCTTTTCCTTGTGGACCACGGAGATCCGGCACGTGGGCATCGGCGATCTATTGGCGCGCATCGAAAAACTGCGCGCGCAGCTCGCCGCAGAGGGCCTCTTTGATCCCGCGCGCAAGCGCCCGCTTCCCTACCTCCCGCAGAAGATTGGCCTAATTACCGGCCGCGGTTCTGCCGCCGAGCGCGATGTCATGGCAGTCGCCCGCGACCGGTGGCCGGCCGTGCAATTCCGGGTCATTAATACTCCGGTTCAGGGGACCAATACCGTCCCCGAGGTGATTTCGGCCCTGCAGGAGCTGGACGCCGATGCGGAGATTGATGTCATCATCATCGCCCGCGGCGGCGGTTCCGTGGAAGATCTATTGCCCTTTTCTGAAGAAGCCCTGCAACGCGCCGTCGTGGCTGCCAGCACCCCGGTAGTCTCCGCGATTGGCCACGAGCCAGACAGCCCGGTGCTGGATAATGTCGCAGATTTGCGCGCGGCCACGCCCACGGATGCCGCCAAGCGCGTGGTGCCTTCCGTGGCAGAAGAACGAGCGATTATTGCAGAGGCGCGTTCCCGCATGGCGGCGGCGTTGCGCGGCTGGGTAGAACGCGAGCGCCGTGGACTGGATAATATCCGTTCCCGGCCGGTATTGGCTGACCCTATGACGCCGATCCGCGCCCGGCGCGAGGAGATCGAGCGCATGCGCACGAGCATGCGCCGCGAGCTGCGGGTGCTCTTGGACCGCGAGACCCGGCACGTGGAATCCCTGCGCGCACGGGTTTCTGCTTTGGGGCCCTCAGCCACGCTCGCCCGTGGGTATTCTATTGTCCAGGTATTGCCCAAAGACGGCAGCGATCCGGAGGTAGTTAGCTCTTATGAACAATCACCGCCCGGCGCGCAATTGCGCATTCGCGTGGGCGATGGTTCCATCACTGCCGTGTCCATGGCCTCCAAGGCCGCCGATTAGCCAGAAATAGTAGGAGAATTGCTGATGTCAGATGAAACTATTGGTTCCGGCCAGCCGGGCCAGGATGCCTTTACTCCCGTAGAGGAATTGAGCTACGAACAGGCGCGCGATGAGCTCATTGAAACCGTCAAGATTCTAGAGCTCGGCCAGATGGGCTTGGACGAGTCTCTGAAGTATTGGGAGCGCGGCGAGGCGCTTGCTCGCACGTGCGAGTCCCACTTGGATGGCGCATCCAAGCGGGTGGAGGATGCCCTTGAAAAGGCGGAACACAGCGAGCAGCAGGCTGAGGAGGGTGAAGAGTAATGCAGATTTATGGTTACCCGGGAAGGCGGATTGATTTCGTCTCCAAATCGGCATCGGCAGGCTCCATCATGGGCGGCGATTCCCGCGCGCTGGTAGAGGAATTTTTCGGGCCGGCACATACCAGCACCCAGGTTTCGGCCACAGAGGAGGAATTGAGTTACTTTTCCCGGTCCATCGTGCTGCTGCTTGCCGATGCCAAAGTGGTCCAAGTCTCCATCTACCCGCAGCGTTCCCAGCGCGAGCGCGTGGACGTCTACCTAGAAAAGACGCGTTTGAGCGGGCTGGATGCCGCTGCCTTGGACGAAGCCACCGGTGATACAGAAGGAATCACAGTGCAAGCGGACGCCGAGGGGCTCAGCGAGGTTACTTTCCGCTTATAGGTTCGGCCTTGATGAAGGCCTCGGTGGCTGCAGCGAATTCTTCATCGGGGGCTGCACCGGAGATGATGAGGCGGGCATCGCCCAAGTCGGCGATCCACAAGCGGCGCACAGAATCGTCGTCACTTGCCAGCACGCGCACCTGATGGCCGGCTACCTCGCGCATTGAGTTCAGCCCGCGATAGTTAGCGTCGTATTTTTCGCCCGCCTCTTCTGCAGAAACCTGGGTTTGGGTGGATTCCACGTAGTTTCCATCCGCGGTAAGCCAGCTGACGACGGTGGCTGTGTCGCCGCCTAGCTGCGAACGGCGGGCCGCATTGGCCTGCCAGCCTTCGGGCATCTGGGGATCTCGGATAGCACCAATACCGGCGCGAGCCTGCGTATCCAGGAAGGTCTCCTCGTCTACCTCTTGAACTGGGCCTTGCTCTGTTTCCGGATTCACCGAGCAAAGCCCCGTCGCGCCCACCACGAGCAACATCATGACCACCACTACGGAAAGGGACAAAATGATGTCGCGAGCGCCTTCGAAAATCTTCGGTCTTTGTTCTGCAGCCACGCGCCTTAGTATCGCATGAGCCACCGTGAAAGTGCCACATGCCTCCCGCGTGCGCACATTCGCGCCGATAATGCTGCCTAGAGAAAGGAAAAACCCCGCAAAAGGGGCCCCAAATCGGACCTATTGACGCCAAAAAGTGCCAGAATAGGACAAGTAGAACACTAATCGCGTGGGAATTACCCCCACGGTGAGAAAACATGGAAGGCAACCACTACACATGTCCGAAAATACTTCTTATTTGCCCGACCGTAACTTGGCCATGGAGCTGGTGCGCGTGACCGAAGCCGCCGCCTTGGCCTCTGGCCGCTGGGTTGGTCGTGGCATGAAGAATGAGGGCGATGGCGCGGCAGTCGATGCCATGCGCAAACTGATTAACTCCGTGGCGATGCAGGGCGTTGTCGTCATTGGTGAGGGCGAAAAGGATGAGGCCCCGATGCTCTTCAACGGTGAAGAGGTCGGCACGGGCGAAGGCGCGGCGATGGACATTGCTGTGGACCCGGTAGATGGCACGCGATTGATGGCCGAGGGCCGCCCCAATGCCATTTCCGTAATCGCCGCCGCAGAGCGCGGCACCATGTATGACCCATCTGCGGTCTTCTACATGGAAAAGATCGCCGTGGGCCCAGAAGCCGTCGGATCCATCGATATCAACCAGTCCGTGCAATGGAATATCGAGTCCGTGGCCAAAGCAAAGGGCCTGCGCACCGCCGATATCACCGTGGTGGTATTGGACCGCCCGCGCCACGAAAAGCTCATCCAGGAGATCCGCGAGGCAGGAGCCAAGGTGCGCCTCATTATGGATGGCGATGTGGCAGGTGCCATCGCCGCCTGCCAGGATTCCAACTCCATCGACATAATGATGGGCATTGGAGGTACCCCTGAGGGCATCATCACCGCCTGCGCCATGCGGTGCATGGGTGGCGAGATCCAGGGCAAGCTGTGGCCGAAGGATGAAGAAGAAGCAGAAAAGGCCCGCGCTGCCGGACACGACTTGGATAAGGTCTTGGGCACCAATGATTTGGTTTCGTCGAAGAACTGCTACTTCGCCGCTACCGGCGTGACCAATGGTGACATGCTGCGCGGTGTTTCCTACCGCAATAATGGTGCCTCCACCCGTTCGCTGGTCATGCGTTCCAAGTCCGGCACCATTCGCTACGTCGATTCCTTCCACAAGCTGGCTAAGCTGCAGGAATACTCAGTGGTGGACTACTCGGACCCCACCAAGAACTAAACCTCACCCCCAAATGGCGGGGCAGACTCGGGCTTTTCACCCACTGATTTTTAGCTTTTCGCCATACTGGGGGTAGGTGCACACAATCAATCAACCGAGGTGATTCTCATGACCGAATACCGTACCGAACATGACACTATGGGCGAGGTTAAAGTTCCCGCTGATGCCCTGTGGCGCGCACAGACCCAGCGCGCGGTAAACAATTTCCCTATTTCCGGCCGCGGCTTGGAAGATGCGCAGATTCGTGCGCTTGGCCTGCTCAAGGCTGCATGCGCACAGGTCAACAAGGACTCCGGCAGCCTGGATACAGAAAAGGCAGACGCCATTATCGCCGCCGCACAGGAAATCGCGGATGGCAAGCACAACGATGCCTTCCCCATCGATGTATTCCAGACCGGCTCCGGCACCTCTTCCAATATGAACACCAACGAGGTCATCGCCTCCTTGGTGCATAAGCAGGGCGTAGAGGTTCACCCGAACGATGACGTCAACATGGGCCAGTCCTCCAATGACACCTTCCCCACCGCCACCCACGTGGCGGCTACGGAAGCGGCTGTCAATGACCTCATTCCGGGCCTAAAGGTCCTGCACGAGTCCTTGACTAAGAAGGCGAAGGAATTCGCGGACGTCGTCAAGGCCGGGCGCACCCACCTCATGGACGCCACCCCAATCACCTTGGGCCAGGAGTTCAGCGGCTACGCCCGCCAGGTGGAGCTCGGCATCGAGCGCATCGAGGCTACCCTCCCGCGCTTGGGCGAGCTCGCCATCGGTGGTACCGCCACCGGCACCGGCCTGAATACCTCCGCTGAGTTCGGCGGCAAGGTGACTGAGGAGCTCAAGAAGCTCACCGGCGTGGAAAACCTGAAGGAAGCAGAAAACCACTTCGAGGCACAGGCTAATCGCGATGGCCTCGTAGAGTTCTCCGGCGCCATGCGCTCGGTGGCCGTATCCTTCAACAAGATTGCCAACGACCTGCGCATGCTGGGCTCAGGCCCACTGACCGGCCTGGCAGAAATCCACCTGAAGGACCTGCAGCCTGGTTCTTCCATCATGCCGGGCAAGGTCAACCCGGTTATCCCTGAGGCGGTCACCATGGTGGCCGGCCAGGTTGTGGGCAATGACGCAGCCGTTGCCTTTGGCGGTGCGCAAGGCCAGTTCGAGCTCAACGTCTTCATCCCGATGATGGCGCGCAACGTGCTCGAGTCGGCTCGCCTGCTGGCTAACTCCGCCCGCGTCTTTGCTGAGAAGTGCGTCGACCACATCGAGGCCAACGAGGAACGCATGAAGCACTTCGCGGAATCTTCCACTTCCATCGTGACCCCACTGAACTCCGCCATCGGCTACGAGAACGCCGCTAAAGCCGCAAAGCACGCTCTCAATGAGAAGATCACCGTCCGCCAGGCCGTCATTGACCTGGGCTTTGTTGACGGAGAGAACCTCACCGAGGAAGAGCTGGACAAGCGCTTGAACGTATTGAGCATGACCAACCGCGAGCGCGACAATATCTAAGCTAAGCCACTTTTAGCGCTAACACCCCCGCTCGGAAATCACTCCTGAGCGGGGGTTTCACATGACTGAAGGCGCTTCCCGAGCACAGGAAGCACAGGTAAGTAAGGGGAGGAGGGGGGCATCGGTAAGCGCAGGCTGTGAACTACACCATAAATTCGGCGTACACATCTACAAAATCACCCATTTTGCACTTGGTGCAAGTTTGCACCGAGTGTAAAGTTGCATTCTGTGCAAGAAGAACTATCACTACGCGAGCAGAAACGCCTAGAAACGCGGCTACGCATTGAGGATGCCGCCACCGAATTGGTGGACAAGCATTCCTTTGGCGAGGTCACTATTGAAGAGATCTGCGAACTAGCCGGTATTTCTCGGCGCACGTTTTTTAATTATTTCGATTCGAAGGAATCCGCCGTGCTTGGGGCGCCAAGTGCTGACTTCACCGAGGAAATGCGTGAGTATTTCCTCCACGAACCCACCACCAACATCATGGAACTAGTCCTTAACCTGGTGGAACAGCATATGGAGGGCCATCACGTTAATCCCACCATTCGGGAGCGACGCAAGCGCATTGCTAATGACCCAGAGGCGGCCGCCGCCTCCATTAGCCGCAAGCGGGCAAAATCCATCGAGCTTATTGGGCTCATCGAAGAGCGCCTTGACCGGGAACCGGAACTGCGCATTCTCGAGGGCCAGTCCACGGCAACGGAGGCCATGGTCATCGCCGGTGTGGTCCGCGAGGCCCTCTGGCTTTCCATTGCCGCCCCCGATAGCGATTGCAGCGACGCCCTGAGGTCGCGTCTGAATGATTCACTGATGTTGATTAATGATTTTATGAAAGGAATCCGATGGTAGATACAGCCGAAAAGGCTCCTGCGCAGGGCCAGTCGCGGGCGGATAACCTGGGGCTCATTTTCTCTGCGCTCGTGCTCACCATGTTGATGAGCTCGCTGGGCCAGATGATTTTCTCTTCCGCTTTGCCAACGATTGTTGGTGAGCTTGGCGGCGTTGACCACATGAGCTGGGTCATCTCCGCATTCCTTGTCACCATGACCATTGCCATGCCGATTTCCGGCAAGCTGGGTGACATGCTGGGCCGCAAGTGGCTCTACATTGGCGGCATCGCCGTCTTCGTCGTCGGATCCGCCGTCGGTGGTTTTGCCGATTCCATGACGGTCCTCATCGTCGCCCGCGCCGTGCAAGGCTTTGGCGCTGGGTTCATGATGATTTCCTCACAGTCCATCATCGCCGAGGTCACCTCCTCGCGCGAGCGCGGCAAGTTCATGGGCATCATGGGCGGCGTCTTCGGCCTGTCCTCTGTCCTCGGGCCCGTCTTGGGCGGCTGGTTTACTGATGGCCCCGGCTGGCGTTGGGGCATGTGGATGAACATCCCGCTCGGTCTGCTGGCCATGGTGGTCTGCATCTTGGTGCTCAACCTGCGCGTGGGCCAGGCCGATATGAAGCGCTTTGACTGGCTTGGCGCCACCTTCATCGCCATTACCACCGCTTCCCTTATCCTCATGACCACCTGGGGCGGCACCGAGTACGACTGGGATTCCTCCATGATCCTCACCCTCGGCGCCATCACCCTCGTCGGCGCCATCATTACCACCATCGTGGAATTGCGCGCTGCCGAACCGCTTATCCCGGTTCGCCTCTTCAAGAACCGCAACATGGCCCTGACCACCCTGTCCGGCGTCATTTTGGGCCTAGCCATGTTCGGCGTGCTGGGCTATATGCCCACCTACCTGCAAATGGTCCACACCCTATCACCCACCAAAGCTGGCCTGATGATGATTCCGATGATGGTTGGCCTTATCGGCACCTCCACCGGTGTCGGCTTCATCATCGCCCGCACCGGCCGCTACAAGATCTACCCCCTCATCGGCCTCGCCATTACCGCCGGTGCACTCTTCTGGATGTCCCGCCTGTCGGTAGACACATCCCTCACTCAACTGGGATTCGAGTTCCTCGCTTTCGGCATCGGCCTGGGCATGGTCATGCAGGTGCTGGTCCTCATCGTCCAGAACTCCTTCCCGCTCTCCCAGGTGGGCACCGCTACCGCGGCGAATAACTTTTTCCGCCAGATCGGCTCTGCCCTGGGCGCTTCCCTGGTCGGTTCCATGTTCATCAATAACATGCAGGATGAGATGGCCAACCGCCTGCCGCAGGCCATCCAGCAGCTCGGCCCTGAGGGCGCGGCCTATGCCGAAAAGTTCAGTAACGCTGATGGCAATGCCAATAGCCTCACGCCGGATTTGGTGTCTTCCCTGCCAGAGCCGCTCGAGCAGGCAGTATTAAATTCCTATAATGACGGCCTGACCCCGGTTATCGCGCTGATGGTGCCGCTCGTCATCGTCGCCCTCCTGGTCCTGCTTCCCCTGCGCGAGGACCGCCTGAAGGAGACGATCGATTAATGTCTCTCAACCCCGCAGAAACCGCCGCTACTAGCAGGGAGTTGCATGCATTGCGCGATAACCTGCCGCTTGCCGATGCCCCCATCGAGTCCGCCCTCGGCTACCAACCCGGCGGCCTCGCGGAGGTGCTCGATATCGAGGCAAGCCCCATCGAGGTTTGGCGCACCCGCGATTACCTCGTGGCCTTGGCCGAGCGCGAAGGCATCGCCGTGCCACCCTTTAGCCGCCTGAGCGATTCCATGCGTCCACAGGCACAGAGATGGTTTGGGCGCTGGGAGGTGCCCGCAGTCTAGGGTTAAGTAGCAGGAAGTGTGTCTCGGTTTCAGCGTAAGCGCTGGTTAGCTTGTTTAAATAGGAGCTGAATAAGCTTCTGGGGCTTATTCGGCCCTGCTTTTTGTTCAATCCACCGGAATGGCACCTGCATGTGGTATGTGGTGAGCTGGTTGAATTTTCCGGTGACTACTAACCGACCACGATGCCCTATTTGTGCAGGGCAGATGAAGAAAAATGGCACAACATCCAAAGGGAAAACCAGATGGCGATGCAAAGACCCCAACTGCGGAAGCTCCCTAACGCGCCAACGAACTGACCATACCCAGTCCCGGGACTTCCGCGCCTTCTACCGCTACGCGGTATCTACAACGTCATTGAACCAGCTCGCTCAGCAACAAGGAATAAGCCGGTGGACTCTCAACCGCCGGTTTGAACCCTTTTGGCTTATCGATATCCCTAATACCCCGGACCCTCACCGAATCTACGACCAAATCTTCATCGACGGCACCTACACCGCGGCAGGCTGCCTGCTTGTCGCAGCAAGCCATGACCACGTCATTGCCTGGCACTGGGCTAAAAAGGAATCCACCGACGCCTATATTCAATTACTTAAAAACATAGCGCCACCGTTATGCGTCGTACTTGATGGCGGACTCGGCGCCCAATCAGCCATCGCAACATGCTGGCCACACACACCAATCCAGCGCTGCCTAGTCCATGCCCAACGCGTAATCCGCCGATACACCACCAGCCGGCCACGCACCGATGCCGGCAAAGCCATCTATGGCCTAGCACTGCAATTAACCAAAATCAGCACCCTAGACCAAGCACGGGAATGGACGAAGAACCTGCATGACTTCGGCCAGGTCTATAAACACTTCCTTTCCGAGAAAACCCTGACCCCTACACACCGCCGCAGGTCCAACCGTAAGTGGGAATGGACCCATTTACGCGTTCGCCAAGCCTATAAATCACTGCGAAACCTTTCGCAGAAACAACATCTATTTACCTACCTTAAGCCACCACCACATGCTCTTATGCCACAGCGTTGGGTAGCAACGACAAACAGCCTCGAAGGCGGAGTTAACGCCCCGCTCAAACGCATCGCTGATGCTCACCGTGGAAGAACAGGAGAACGACAACGCAAAATGCTGGAATGGTACCTGTATTCACAAACACAACTGCCTGACGACCCATTAGAGATCGCCAGGCAGTGCAATTTCGGGCAAGACCAACTCGCCAAAGTCCAAGGCCTTACCCCAGAAGACCACAACACAGCCGACCCGGAAACAGGCCGACCAGCCTTCTACGACAACGCTATCCCAACCGAATACTCACACTCCATAGGAATCAGAAAAGGACCCATGAAATGACAAAAGGCGCCCAACCGACGACACGCCCACCAGACACACATTTTGCTACTTAACCCGCAGTCTAAGGCCGCGTATCTCACCAAGCTTTACCTACGCACACTGCGTGGTAGAAAACAACGAAAGGCCGTAGCGACCGGAATGATTAATTCTCCCCGGCATCGCTACGGCCTTCGTGGTTAAATGGCACAGCGCCTTTAGAGGTGCTTTTCCTCCGGCTTGGGAAGCAGGAGCTCGTAGACATCGGTATCGCGCCACTGACCGGCCAACTCGCCATAGGTCATCTTGGCCATGTGTGAGTAGGTGCCGACCTTTTCAAACCCGCGAGACTTGTGCAGGCCCGCAGAACCTTCATTTTCTGGGAAGATCCAGGAGTGGATGGCCCACTTGTGCAGGTCCTTGCACACTTCAATGAGGCAATCGAGCAAGGCCCCTGCAATGCCACGGCCTTGGGCATCAGATCCCAAGTAAATGGAATCCTCTACCACCCCGTGGAAGACGGTACGCGAGGAAATCGGGGCGGCCGAAACCCACCCCAATACCTTAGAATCGTCGTCTGCCTCAACGGCTACGTGCACCGAGGCCATGATCTTGGAGCTCGTAAATTCTTCGTAGGTCAAGGATCGGGTTTCATAGGTAGCATGGCCGGTTTGTAGGCCCTGCTCGTAGATGTCCCGCATCTGCGGGTAATCGGCCGAAGTGAAGGGCCGAATACGGAAATCCTTTTTCTTATCGTCCGCAGAAGTCTGCTTGGCGTTCTCGCTCATAGGCACCATTATTACTGGTCTTGGATAATTTTTGCCATATAGATTTCATTAAATTCGCTGTCTGCGAATAGCATTCATCCAGCCCTTCGCTTAGTCGTTGCCTTCTAATAGATCGGTTACGAGTTCCGCAATGGCGGAGCGCTCCGATCGCTTAAGGGTAATGTGCGAGAAGAGCTCGTGACCCTTAAGCTTTTCGATGACCGCCTGTACCCCATCGTGGCGGCCCACCCGCAGGTTATCGCGCTGGGCAACGTCGTGAGTGAGCACTACTCGCGAGCCTTCGCCCAAGCGCGAGAGCACGGTGAGCAAGACGTTGCGCTCCAATGACTGCGCCTCGTCCACGATGACGAAGGCATCGTGCAAGGACCGGCCACGGATATGGGTCAGCGGCAGGACCTCGATGAGTCCACGCTCGTGAATCTCTTCCAGGACGTTGTCAGAAACTAGGCCTTCCAAGGTGTCATAGACCGCTTGGGCCCATGGGTTCATCTTCTCTGACTCAGAGCCCGGCAGGTACCCCAGCGACTGACCGCCGACGGCATACATGGGCCGGAAGACCACAATGCGGCGGTGCTCACCGCGCTCTAAGACCGCCTCCAAGCCGGCGCATAAGGCCAGCGCGGATTTGCCGGTGCCTGCCCTACCGCCGATGGACATGATGCCAACCTCTGGGTCCAACAGGAGATCAAGGGCGATGCGCTGTTCCGCCGAACGCCCCTGCACGCCAAAGGCATTGCGATCACCGCGCACCAAACGCACCGCCCCGTCCGGCATAATGCGGCCCAGGGCAGATTGCGCGCCGGCAACCAAGGTGATGCCGCAGTGCACCGGCAAGTCTTCCACTGGGGTGTCATCGTCCGTCACAGCCCCGTCTAGCAGCACTTCCCCATCGCTGTAGAGCGCGTCGATGACATCTGCGGTGGTATAAGCGGTAGCCATTCCGGAATACCCGGTCAAAATGACGTCCTGGGCGTGATATTCATCGGCCTGCACGCCCACGGCGCCGGCCTTGACGCGCAGCGGCACATCCTTGGTAACTAGGACCGTGTCCTTGCCTTCGTGCGCCAGGTTCAAGGCGCAGGCCAAGATGCGATGATCCCCTTCCGGCCCGCGGAATGCGGCCGGCAAGAGCGACTGGTCTTGGTGGTTGAGTTCTACCCGCAAGGTACCGCCAGCCACGTTGACCGGAACGGGTTGGTCGAGCGCCTCATAGGTAGCGCGCAGCTCTTCCAAAAAGCGAAGAGCTTGGCGGGCGAACCAGCCAAGCTCCGGGTGATGACGTTTTCCTTCTAATTCAGAGATAACCACGACGGGAAGGACGACCTCGTGTTCAGCGAATTTTCGCAATGCCCACGGGTCAGATAATAAGACCGAAGTATCGAGAACATAGGTCTTGGTGGCGACGTCATTATCGGTGGTGCCTAGTGGAGTAGAAAGTACAGAGGGGCGAGTCATGGTGGCAGGAATCTTCCTTTGTGAAACGGTAGAAAGCTGTTCTTCCTTGTCTATCCCCCGGACCGCTGATGCTGCGATCTCTTGGGGGCTGCCACCCAACCTAAGCACCCAAGGTTGAAATCACATGGGTGGAAGATGAACTTTAAGAAAACGACAAATCCCTGCGGGAAAACCCGCAGGGAAAGTGATGAGAGGTGATCGGCGTACCGCGTGGGCAAGCGCCGAGTTCAGCCTTTAGGCCTCGACATCAGCCTTGAATTGGCCGTCTTCACCCTGCGTCCAGGAGATGCTGCCGTTGCTAAACTCCTGGGTCCAGCCTTTTGCGTCGGTTGCGTCAGCCTCAGGGTTGGTAGGCAGGCCAACGGAGGAGTCGAGGCCGCCCTCGTTTACCCAGGTTTCAGCAATCTTGCCGATGACCGGCTGTGCACCAGTCTCCTCAGAGTAGGCCAAGTACTTGCCGCCCTCGAAGGTAGCCAGGGTGCCCTTATCAGAGGACTCTACGTTCTGCACGTCGCCCCACTCTGCCCGCTTTTCCTCGATGGCGGTTGCAAGGTCAGCGGGAACTTCTTCCTCGCCGCCAGCGGTGGTGATGGTCTGGGTACCGCCCTCTCCATTTTCGTCCTTGGAGCCGGTTGCCTCTGCAGCGGCGGAACCTGCGGCGTCGGTGGCATCGGATGCGGCAGAGCCGGCAGAATCCGAGGCGTCTGCGGCTACAGAGCCAGCGGTATCCTTGGCGTCATCGGCGGCATCCTCTGCGTCCGAGCATGCAACGAGTGCAACGGAAAGGGTTGCGGCCGCGAAGCCACCTGCAATACGACGAGTCATCTTGCGCATTTCTAGATCTACCTTTCGATTTTTCAGCCGAAAAATTAGTTCACTGTAGTTTTCAGCCGCCATTGTGGCGAGCGCAGCCAACCGTATACGCGAACTGCACTATCGTGCCACTGTGTGCACCGAGAATAGCGCAGATCAGCTTTCAGTTCACCGCCGTTTGCGCTGCTTAGGGCGCTTCTTTTGTTTCTGTAACGGATTGTTAACAATCTTCCGAGACTGTTTAGCTTTAGCCTTTTCGCGAGCCGTTCGTTTCGGCTTTTCCTGCCTAGAGGAACGGGCAGTGCGGCCCTTAGCGATGCCCACAAAATCCTGAATGGCCTCACTATCCTCTGCCTTTCTCCAGACCAACGCGATTTCGGTAATCGGCACGTCGCTGCCCTTCAGAGCGAGCGGGACTACCTGTTTCTTGCTGAGGATTTTTAGCAGCGGCAGCGGTGCAATAGCGATTCCCACATTGGCTGCGACCACCTGCAGGGCTTCGCGTACGGCGGCGATATCGACCTCACCGGCATCGGTGAGGCGGTAGTTGAGGTGTTCATCGGAGACATCGGCAAGCGCCAGCTCCTCACCCACCTCCGCATAGACGGAGTCTTTTGGAACCGCGATGCCGGGGGCCTCCTCATAAAGGCGGACCACGTGGAAGGAGTCATCCACGCGCGCATCCGGCAGGCGGGTCAGCGCCAGATCCGCGTGGCCGGCGAGCAATTGCGCCATGCTGTCATCCGCATCGACGGTAGATAAACCGCCGTGCGCGGTATTGTCCTGAAATCTCTGAAACCATTTTCCAGGTTGTGTACCGGTGACAAAGGCTAAGCGCAGCATGGAGCACAGTCTACTGAAAGTGCTACGGTTAAACCGTGAGTGAACAACATAACCAACAGCAACCGTCCGGTACCGCGATGCGCGCGCAGACCGCCGCTAAGAAGCTGAATATCTACCTGCCCGCCGCGCCCGAGGAATTTCAAAATAGCGCAGTAAGCCACGAAGAACTGCGCGAATTGCAGCACAATCCCCCGCAGTGGCTGCAAACGCTGCGCCGCGAAGGCCCCCACCCCCGGCAGGAAGTTGCCCACAAGCTGGGTATTTCTGTCACCGCATTAAAGAAAAATGATATGGATAAGCCGCTGACCACCTCTGAGATCAGCGAGCTTTTAGAAAAGCAGCCTGAGTGGCTGCAGCAAGCCCGCGCCACGCTGGCGCAGGCTCGCGGCCACGACGTCCACGAGGACGCCGCAGAGGATAAGGACTAAACTAGCTTCCAGTCCTCGAGGCCTTCATACAGCGGGTAGTGCTCGGCAATCTTATCGACGCGCCGGCGAAGGGCCTCGACATCGGCGTTATTACCCTGTGCCAAAGCGGTACCGATGACATCGGCAACCTCGGTGAAGGCTTCCGCATCAAGGCCACGGGTGGCCAGGGCGGAGGTGCCGATGCGCAGGCCCGAGGTGACCATCGGCGGACGAGGATCGTTCGGGACCGCATTGCGGTTGACCGTGATTCCTACCTGGTGCAAGAGGTCTTCTGCCTGCTGACCATCGAGCTGCGAATTGCGCAGATCCGCCAGGACGAGGTGGACATCGGTGCCGCCGGAGACGACGTCGACGCCAGCTGCCCGCGTATCTTCCGCCAAAAGGCGATCGGCCAGAATGCGGGCACCCTCGAGGGTGCGCTCCTGGCGCTCCTTGAATTCCTCGCTGGCCGCAATCTTCATGGAAATGGCCTTTGCCGCCACCGCGTGCATCAGCGGTCCACCCTGCTGGCCGGGGAAGACATTGGAGTTCAGCTTCTTTGCGTACTCCTGCTTGGCCAAGATCATGCCGGAGCGTGGACCACCCAAGGTCTTGTGCACGGTGGTGGAGACGATATCGGCGTGCTCGACTGGGTTCGGGTGCAGGCCTGCGGCAACCAGACCCGCGAAGTGGGCCATATCTACCCACAGGTAAGCGCCCACCTCATCGGCTATCTCGCGGAATGCCGCGAAATCCAGGGTGCGCGGGTAGGCGGACCAACCGCCGATAATAACCTTTGGCTTCTCCTTCAGCGCCTGCTCACGCAGCTTATCCATATCCACGCGCATGGTCTCTGGGTCTACGCCATAAGCTGCGACATCGTAAAGCTTACCGGAGAAGTTCAACTTCATACCGTGGGTCAAGTGCCCACCGTGGGCCAAGGACAAGCCGAGGATCTTATCGCCCGGCTCCGCGATGCTGGACAGGACTGCGGCATTGGCCTGCGCGCCAGAGTGCGGCTGCACGTTAGCAAATTCCGCATTGAAGAGCGCCTTCGCACGGTCGCGGGCCAGATCCTCAACGACATCGACGTGCTCACAGCCGCCGTAGTAACGACGCCCCGGGTAGCCCTCGGCGTACTTATTGGTCAGGACAGAACCCTGTGCCTGCAGGACGGCGCGCGGCACGAAGTTCTCAGAAGCGATCATTTCCAGAGTCTCGCGCTGGCGGGAAATTTCTCCCTGGATAGCGCCGAAAACATCCGGGTCAAGGTCGCGCAGGTCAGTATTAAAAGAAGCCATATAAGACTAGTCCTCTTCTCGGTAGGAAGCAGTATGAGCCATTACATATCATAACCTTTCGGCTACCTTACAGGGGGCAAATTTTTCATCCCCTTATCACCGCGTGCGACAATTAGGCTATGGCGCGCAACTTGGATTCAAGCCCCTACCTCGACTTTGACCGTGAAACCTGGCGTGAACTCCGCAAATCCATGCCACAGGTGCTGACAGAAAACGAGCTAGAAGAACTACGGGGCATCGGCGACCGCATTGATTTGGACGAGGTCGCAGATGTCTACCTCCCCCTCTCCCGCCTTATCCACATGCAGGTCACCGCCCGGCAACAACTCACCGCCGCCACCGAGGCCTTCTTGGGCAACCCACCCACGCACGTACCCTTCGTCATCGGCGTCGGCGGTTCCGTGGCCGTGGGTAAATCCACCACCGCTCGCCTCCTCCAAGTGCTTCTTCAGCGCTGGGACTCCCACCCGAAGGTGGATCTGGTGACTACGGATGGATTCCTCTTTCCCACCCAGACGCTTAAAGACCGCGGTTTGATGAAGCGCAAGGGTTTCCCCGAATCCTACGACCGCCGCGCACTTATGCGCTTTGTTACCGACGTCAAATCAGGAAAACCCCTAGTCAAAGCGCCGCTGTACTCGCACATCACCTATGACATCGTCAAAGATCGCTATCAAGAGGTCAACCAGCCGGATATCTTGATTCTGGAAGGCCTCAACGTCCTCCAGACCAGCCCCACCTTAACCATCGCGGATCTATTTGACTTCTCCGTCTACGTCGATGCCCGAACGGACGATATCGAACAGTGGTATATCGATCGCTTCCTCACGCTGCGCCACACCGAATTCCGCCGGCCCAATGCCCACTTCGCTGCCTACGCAGATATGGACGACGAGCAGGCGCGCGCCCAAGCCCGCGAGATTTGGCAATCCATTAACCTGCCGAACCTGGTGGAAAATATCTTGCCCACCCGCGTGCGCGCATCGCTGGTGTTGAAGAAGGGGTCGCATCACCTGGTGGAACAGGTCCGCATGCGAAAAATCTAGCTGCTACTTGCCAAAGCGGCGCGAACGCTGCGAATAATCACGCAGCGCGCGCAGGAAATCTACCTTCCGGAATGCCGGCCAATAGGTATCGGTGAACCAGATTTCTGAATAGGCTGCTTGCCACAGGAGGAATCCGGAAAGGCGCTGCTCACCGGAGGTGCGAATCACCAAGTCCGGGTCCGGCAGGCCCTTGGTATAGAGGTGTTCCGTAATCGAATCCGCGGTGACTCGGTCCGCCATCTCGGCTGCGCTAGTGCCCTTTTCGGCTTCGCTGCGCACCAGCTTCTGTACGGCATCGACGATTTCTTGGCGCCCACCGTAGCCCACGGCCACATTGACGATGACGCCCTGGTTATCCTTGGTTTCCTCGGCGGCGTCAACCATGCGCTGGGTTACCGGCGCGGGCAATAAATCTAAGTTACCCACAAGGCGCACCTGGCAATCCAGATCCCCCTGGGACAGATGCGTGACCACATCAGAGATGATGTCAAAAAGCAGCTGCACTTCCTGCTGACTGCGCTTCAAGTTCTCCGTGGATAAGAGGTAGATGGTGACTACTTCAATATCGGTATCACGGCACCACGCGATCATCTCTCCAATTTTCTTCGCACCCTGGCGGTGGCCGTGGCTAATATCCGTAAACCCGGCTTCCCGTGCCCAGCGGCGGTTGCCGTCAGCCATGATCGCCACGTGCTTCGGCTGCGGTCTGCCCTTGATAAGCCGCACAAGTCGTGCTTCATACAAGGGGTACATCAGCCGCTTGAGGAATGTCACGTTGATTACTCCAGCCGGCTAGAAAATCGACTTCTTGCGGTTATCGTAAAGGCCAGCTTCCTTGAGCGCCGCATCCACTGCTTCTTCGTCGAATGGATCGATCCCGTGGTCTTCAGCGAACATGGTGCGCCGACGGAAACGCGAATAGCGGCGGTGAAAATTCCACCCCGCTACCAGCACGGCAACACCCAAGATGGCTAAGATAAGCAGCCCGATGGGCGAGGCCTTACCAAACTCTGGCCCCATCGGTCCGCCTTCTGCACCTTCTGTGCCTTGCGCAAGGTAAGTGACATCGTGCGCAGCCAAGAAAAGGGAGTCATAGACGCTCATATCTTAAGTCTCCTCGTTCTTTTCAATGCCCGCAAATAAATCATTTTCCGGCAGAGAGGTCGATACCCGAGTCTTGGCTAACTCAAACTCCTCCGTTGGCCACAGCCGCTGTTGGACCTCCACGGAGGTGGCCAAGAAGGCCCCGGCCGGATCGATCTGCGTCGCGTGCGCCCGCAGCGCATCATCGCGATTTTGGAAGTAATCGGCGCACTCCACCTGCGTGGTAACGCGAGCCATAATATCGCCAAACGCCGTATCCCAACGCGCCAACATAGGGCCATAAGGGCTGGGCTTGCCCTCCTCAAGGAGGAGATCGTGGAACATCTTCATGCGTTGGTACACAAAGCCATGCGAGTAGTACAGCTTCAGCGGTTCCCACGGCTCGCCCAATTCTGGGTGGTAGGAAGGGTCACCAGCCCTTTCCCACGCAATCATGGATGCTCGGTGAACCATGAGGTGGTCTGGGTGCGGGTAGCCGCCATTTTCGTCATAGGTAATGATGACCTGCGGGCGGAATGAGCGGATAACGCGCACCATTTCCTGGGCCGCTGCATCATCGCCCATCAGGGCAAAACAGCCTTCCGGCAAGAGCTCTTCCATGCTCTTGCCTTCCTCAGGATCTGGCAGGCCGGAATCTACGTGGCCTAACCACTGGTGTTGGACCCCAAGCGCGCGGGCTGCCTTAGCCATTTCCTCGCGGCGTACCTCAGCCATGTTTTCCTTAACGCCAGGGCGGTCCATAGCCGGGTTAATAATGTCACCGCGTTCACCACCGGTGCAGGTCAGCACCATTACGTCCGCACCTTCTGCAGCGTAACGGGCCGTAGTCGCGGCACCCTTGGAGGATTCATCGTCCGGGTGTGCGTGGATTGCTAGGAGGCGAAAGTCGCTCACTGAAAATCCATCCCCTTTAAAACTAGCTTTTAGAACAGATCACTATCTTAGTAGATAATGGGAAAATGGTACTCCTCGGTTAAAGTAGGGCTATGACTTCCGCCGGAAATTCTCGCTCCGCCGCGCGCTACGGCTCGCGCGATAAATCAAAAAAGAACTCTGGTAGCTGGACCAATAAGGCGCTGGTGTTGATTTTTGCCGCCATGCTCGTCACCCTTCTCTACTACGGCTTCCAGTATTTTCGGGAAAAAGAATCCGTCAATGCGCAGATTTCGATGGTCACCCAAGAGGTTCTGAGCGATGACACCACCCGCGTGTGGGTCGATGTGACCCGAAATCACACCGATGAGGATGCTTACTGCATCGTGCAGGCTTACGATTACTCCAAATCCGAGGTAGGCCGTCGCGAATTTGCCGTTCCCGCTGGCGGAAATGAGACGCATCGCGTTGCCGTCGATGTCCCCACCAATGCCCGTGCCGTCGCCGGTGGTGCCTACGGCTGCTCCGGCAATATCCCCGATTACCTGGATATGGACAATCCCGACTACGCGGAAAGTCGCTAGGTCCATGTGCTAGGATTTGTACAGCCTAGAACTGGGCATTTGCCTGGTTGCATACTTAACTTCTGTCCCTCCATCAGCGCGGGACTTTGACCACTATTCCACAGCACGGAAGGTTTTAGAATGGCTGAGCAGCAAAAGCAGTACATCACCCCAGAAACCAAGGCAAAGCTCGAGACCGAGCTGCAGGAACTCATCGATCACCGCCCTGAGGTTGCGGCGGAAATCAATGAGCGCCGCGAAGAGGGCGACCTGAAAGAAAACGCCGGCTACGATGCCGCCCGCGAGATGCAGGACCAGGAAGAGGCCCGCATCAAGCAGATTTCTGAGCTGCTGGCTAACTCCACCACCGAGCGTGGCACCATGCAGGAAGGCGTTGCCTACACCGGCAGCGTTGTTCACGTGTACTACAACGGCGACAAGGACGATAAGGAAACCTTCCTCATCGGTACCCGCGCCGCTGCGACCGATAACAAGGACCTAGAAACCTACTCGGAGCAGTCTCCGCTAGGCGCAGCCATCATCGGTGCGCAGGAGGGTGAAACCCGCGAGTACTCCGCACCAAACGGTAAGACCATTTCGGTAACCATCGAATCAGCTGCCCCGTACGATTCCGCCAAGGCCGCCACCCCGCGCGAGTCCTAATTTCCTCCTTCCACCCCACTACCGCCTTCACTACTCTGGAGAAAGAGCACATCCCCATGAAGAAATTCTCCCGCTTCGCCACCGCTGGATTAGTATTTTCCGCCGGCCTTTCCTTGGCCGCCTGCCACCCGCCGAACCAGCAGGATTCTGAATCCGGCAAGATCGACAACGCATCGACCTTTACCGGCGAGGCACCGGCGCAGAAGGATGCCGATACGTCTTCGTCCGCCGCCACCACCGAGCCCGGAGCGGATTCGGAGGACCTGCAGAACGGGATCGAGGAACCTGTGCAGCAGCCAAACGCCACCGCGACACAATTGCCGCAATAAAAGAAGTAGGCTGAAGGATTATTTCCTTCAGCCTTTTTCTTTCCCCCAATTCGCTGTCTAGGATTCTCGCGCCCAATTGCCGATGACCCCAGGCACGACCGCCGGTGGCTCACCCAACAGATCCCGCTTATTCGGATCACGCTCGACTTGAGTCGTTACCGCCTTCACCCGGTTCCTGTCATTTCCCTGACCCCGGGTTCCCATCATTGGTGCAAACGCCCGCATGCCTGCGGCCGGCCTGGCTGCACCGGATTTGGCACCGGCGCCATTGGTGGCGCCTCCCCCGCGCACCACAGCTTCACGCGCAGCGCCCTTTTCTAGGTGTCCCCGGCTACCGTAACCACCGCTGCTGTTGCCAGCACCTTCACCTGCCGCGCGAGGAAACGCACCTCCCACGCCGCGAGCGCCGACGCTCTCACCGGAACCACCACGCAGAGCTGCTCCGCCGCGCGCAGCGGTTCCGCCAGCGCCCAATCCAGGAACGGAATTTACGAGTGCGCCCATATTTCCGCCTATTCCAGAACCAAGCCTTCCGCCTGTGCCCAAGGCCCTGCTGCCGAGCCCGACCTGTGGATTGATTCCGCCCCCGCGGTGCGCGCCAGGATTTCCGCTTCCAGCTCGCCCGCCTAAGTTAGGAGCCCCCGTAGCAGTTGCAATGCCAGTTCCGGTGCCTGCGCCGGCTCCAGTGCCCATACCCGTAGCACTGGGCCCACCGCCAGACATTGACATAGAACCTAGCTGACTATGCGGCGCCGTCGTCCCAGGAAGTGAGGCTCCACTGGTTGCGACATCGCGACCACTGATATCTATTCCGTCGCCCGCACCTAGTTGGGAAAGCGCCTTTCTGCCGTCTGCATGCAATTGTTCCTGGAACGCGGTGGTTTCCTCTGGAGTCATGCCCACCGACTCCAGATCGTGAACCGTACCATTTGCAACGTCAAAGTTTCCCGGCCCCACATCGCCGCGGGCAATAGCTTCTTGAATCGCGCGCGGCTACACGACATTGTCGGTGTTATATTTCTGGCCGTCGCCGTCCACACCAGACAAACCGGCATCAAAGCCGCCTCCGCCGGAGGCCGGCGACTGTTCCATCAGTGAATGTTGGTTAGGCATTGCGTCAATGGCCAACCTTTGAAGATCCGGCTGGAGCTTTGCCAACGCCGCAGTCTCTGCGGCTTTTCGCTCCGCCGGGTCAGGGATCTTCATAATCTCCATCGCCATTGCCATTGCCGACGGCTGAATCATCATCAACCGCGAGTGGAAACCAGTGAGCTTATCTCCGATTACTTCAGTATTGGCCACAAAGTGTTTCCCCGAGGCCGCTACCTCCCGGATCTTCGCAGCCGCCCGCGACGTCGTTTCGCTGTCATTCTCACTTTCCAAAGACCCAGCGGCTTGTTCAAGTCCACTCACGATCTCCCGAACTTCAGAACCTAAAGAGCTCCACCGCGCATTAGCCTCGGATACACTCCAAATCTGTGTAGACATTAAGTCCGTAGCCAGCTTGGTAATCGACGTGCCGACGTTAACAACGGGCGGAGTAAACATAAACGGGCTATACCCCGGCTCCGGCTGGTCCATAATCGGCATCGATTCAACGCCTATCTCACCACCCGCATCAGCGATATCCATCGCCCTGCTATTCGCAGATTCTTGGGCCTCAAAGCCTCTGGCTTCTCGGGCAAGGCTGTCATAGAGCCAAGTAATCTGTTCTGAAAATGCTCCCATTGAAGATATCGCAGAGCCTGGATCGCTTAGTAGCACACGCTTGTGCAATTCTCCGACATCATCAATTCCTTTCACCGGTGAAAATGATGCACTAATTGGAGAGTCATTCATAGACCCAAGCTCGAGAATTCGTTCCTTAAGTTTATCGATAGATACCGAATTGAGCAGTAGATTCTGAATTGAAATTTGCATTTGATCCCCCGAGTATCAAATTATCTTGATAGATTTTCAATGATGTTTTCTGAATTCTGACAATCTTCAAAAACGGAGTCACTCCCCATTTGAATAAAGCTTAATTTTATTGTTCCTCTAGTAGTTTGAAGATGCGATGAACAATAGTCCCCTATCAACCCTTCTACCTTGTAAGACGCAATAGGAAGGTTCACCCCTTTGCGCACAGGATTTTCCGGATACCCCTCCTCAACTTGATCGATAGTCCTAATCGTGCTCTCCAGAGCTATAACTGCATCTTGATAATCTTTTCCCCCATTGAAGGCGCAATAGCTCCATCCAGATTCCCGATAAGAAGACTCCATCTCAGCTTTAACACCTGCGAGCTCCAGCTTTTCCGGTGGAATCTCCGTACATGGATCGAATAGCTCGAAATCTGGATCTGCAGGATCAAATTCTCCCGGTGGCGGTAGTACTCCGGAATCCCCATCTTCCCTGGCGCCGGTCTCCCCCCCGAAAACCGGCGCCAGCCCCCGAATCCTCGTCTTCGGAGTGTCCCGAATCCCCCAGATTATCTTCCACGTCATCCCCCTGGTTCCCGTTGGCATCACTCGCGCCATCGGCCGAACTAGTGCCATCAGCTTCTGCCGTCATCGCGGCATCCTTTGATACGCTCCTCGAGCCGACTTCCGCAGCGCAGCCACTCAGCGCGACCGAACTGACTACCAGCGCTGCTACGGTTGCCTGACGTTTCACAACAATCCTTCGGTTACCCCTTTTAGACGAGCTGGAACGAGAAGAAAATAGAGGAGAGAACTCTCTACCTTCCGGTTTCCCGTTCCCGCCACATAGCATGCATGAATCGTGCAAAAATTTCTTGTCGAGCCCGCAAATTAGTCACTATTTAACTATTTCAGTTATCCCATACGCCACATTTATAACTTTCCACATGGTGAAATTTGCTGCTCATTAGCTGTCTTAAACCTGAATGCGCTCTCCTACCCGCTTAAAGGCTAAAGAACGACTTAATACCCCCTCAATTACCCCAATAATTACACACCCGTAATCCAGACGCGGACACAAAAATGGCCCGCACCGTAGTGCGGGCCGAAAGCGCGAAAAGGCTTAGTTGCGCTGAACGTAGCTCAACAGGCGCAGAATTTCGGTGTAGAGCCAGACCAAGGTTACGGCCAAGCCGAGAGCCACGCCCCATGCCTGCTTAGCAGGAGCACCGGCGCGGATAAGGCGGTCTGCTTGGTCAAAGTCAGTCAGGAAGGACAGAGCAGCCAAGACGATGCAGACCAAGGAAAAGATGATGGCGAGGGGGCCACCATCGCGCAGTGGGTTGAAGTCGAAGAAGATGGCACCCAAGAAGTTAGCGAGAGCCATGACCGCAACACCTGCGATGAGGCCGACCAAAATCTTGGTGAACTTTGGGGTGACCTTTACTGCACCGGTCTTGTAGACAATAAGCATGCCGATGAACACGCCGATGGTACCGACGATTGCCTGGCCAATCAGCGCCATGCCATTAGAACCACCGATGGTACTGTTCGCGAATACGAAGGAGAAGCCACCAACGAAAAGGCCCTCGAATACTGCGTAGGTGAGGGTCGCGGCCGGCGAGCCCCACTTACGGCCAAAGGAGGCCACGAGTACGGTGATGAATCCGCCAATGCCACCGACGAGCATAAGCATCATGGCCGTGCCTGGGTTCATGGTGCCCAGGTAGAAGTTGATGGCAGCGGCCACGATAATAATGCCGAGGGTAATTCCCGTCTTGGTGACGACGTCATCCACGGTCATAGGGCGAGGGGCTTCGCCCGCGTAGCCGGGGTTCTGCTGCTGGCTACTTTCAGTTAGCGAGGTCATAACCGGATTGCTTGAACGCACGGTTGTCCTTTCTCAGTGATGTACAAATCAGCTTTCTCATGTAGATCAACGTCACCACGCCCCATAAAGTTCCTCATTTAGAATAATTTGCTCAAGATCCCAAGAAATTTATTACTGGACCGTTGCCTCCGCTGACGTATCCCGAGCTATGCTGCTAGGAACTTGCTCTCCTGTCGGGTGAGCCGAGGGTTTGCTATCCGTAGCTTCGATATAATCTTAGAAGAGGTACCTTCTTCATGAGCTGATCCTCAAGTGCCTAGACAGTCATAATTCGGCCAAGAGTTAAGGAACATCTTGCGATTTACACTCATTTCCACTGCCACAGCAATCATCATGACGCTGGCGGGAGCTAGCGCATTTTTCATCCCGGCATTCATTGCAGTCGGAATTGCCATCGACAGCAACAACCGGAAAAACAGTGCAGCCTAATATCACTGACGTAGATACAGGCAAAGGGCCGTGAACCGGCGAGGATTGGGCCGCACGCGTCTTTGGCTCGCGGATGTGGTGGGCGAATGGCACGCGACTAGGCCGGGCCTTCCCAGCCAGTTAAAACGCTAGGCTCAGCCATACGAAAAGTCTCGAGACACCATAGGAACGATGTCTCGAGACTTCACAGCGTGCCCCCAGTGGGACTCGAACCCACACTGAATCGATTTTAAGTCGACTGCCTCTGCCGATTGGGCTATGGGGGCGGGGCGCAAGGAATAGTGTAGGACACTATTCCTAAAAAGAGTTAATGGGGGGTCGATTCACTAACCAGACCAGCAATGATGCCGTCCAGGATGTCTTTTTCGCTGATGAAGAAGCTACGTGCATCGCTGGTGCGCTCGATGAGCTGCATGATTCCCTCAACTGCCACTGCCCCACCGCCAATGACATCGGCGCGGCCGGGGTGAATGACCGGATTTAGGGCGCGCTCTTCCGAGGGAATGCTGACGAGTTGCTTGAGCAGCACCCGCAGGGCGTCGAAACGCAGCTCCGAGCCGTGGATCGCATCGGGGTCATAGCGCTCTAGCCCCTGGGCCAAGGCGGATAGCGTGGTAAATGTGCCTGCACAACCCACAATGGTGCGCGCCTTGGACATGGGGACGATCTTTTCCACCTCGCCCATACGCTCTGCCACGTATTCGGAAGCGATCTCGATTTCTGATTCCGTGGGCGGATCGGTGCGCATGATGCGTTCTGTCAAGCGCACACAGCCCATGTACGCAGAGTGCGAACCTAGAATCTCTTCATCGGCGGTGCCCACGACGAATTCGGTGGAACCGCCGCCCAAGTCAATGACGCAGAAGGGGCCGCGATCCGGCTCCATATCGGCCACCGCGCCGTTAAAGGACAGAAGCGCTTCTTCTTCGCCGGAGATAACCTCCGCCTTGGCGCCGGATTCGATCTGGCCCAGAAGCTCAGCAGTCATATCGAAAAACTCCTGCTGGTTCTTCGCATCGCGGGTGGCACTGGTGGCCACCATGCGCACGCGGGTGACCTTCTCGAACTTCATCTGACGCACATAGCCTTCCAAGGCCACGCGGGCGCGCTCTAAGGCATCGGGCGCGATTTCACCCGTTGCATCCACGCCTTGGCCCAGGCGAATGATTTCCATGGTGCGGGTGATATCGCGCACCTTGCCGTCTTCATCGATCTCAGAAATCAGCAGGCGAATGGAATTAGTACCGCAGTCAATTGCTGCCACGCGAGTCATGTCTTGCTCCTATTCCGCGTTGGAAAAATCGAACTCCGCCAGGTCAATGCCCAGCTCTTCTACCGTGGGCCAGTCCTGTGGAATCGCTGTACCGCGCAGCTTACCGTGATCGGCCGCCATGGCCACGGCCTCGGTGCCGAGGCGGAAGTGTTGGGGTCCTTCGGCAAGCGCATAGGCAATGAGCACGTGCAGGCACTTCACTCGCTCCGGCATGCCGCCGCCGGAAAAGTCCGTGCCCAAGTCTTCAATCTCGTTGCGCTTGGCCAAGAAATGCTCGTGGGCCTGGTGATAGTCCGCGGCGAGCTCCTTGTCCTCAGCCAGGCGGGACTCCATCCACTTCATCACGTGGGCAACCTCCAGCCGGGAGGCCTCCGCGGTCAGGCGGGGATCGGTGAGGTAATACAGCGTGGGAAATGGGGTGCCATCGGGCAGCTTGGGGGAAGTCTTAATCACGGCCGGTTGGCCGTCCGGCGTGCGAAAAGATACCTCCAGCACGCCGCGTGGGGTGCGGCCCAATTGCTCGGAGACGATGGCTAAATCTGCATCAGTGACGGTCATGCGAACAATTATCGCACATCGCCGCTTTCCTCAGGCGCTGGCTCAATCGGCAGGTGCTGCGACTCGCTCGCTGGGGCCTCTTCTTCTGGCGGCTGCGCCACCGAATCCCACAGCACCTCAAACCATGGGCGCGAATCTTCCTGCGCCTGACCATCGGTAGTGACCTGGTTATCGGGCTGAATATTAGGATCGAGGATGCGGTACGCGGTCTCGCCCTGCTCCACCACGCCGAAGCGCCGCCGGGCTTCCTGCTTGATATAGTCGTCGGATTTATATTTATCGATCTCTTTTAGCAGGGCGTCTTTCTCATCCTGCTTCGCTGCAATCGATTCATTAAGCCGGGCGATTTCGGAGCGGCCGTGGTAGTAATTGCGCAGCGGAACCGCGATGATGACGAGCACCACCAGCACAAAAACAACGATGACGGTCATACCAACGATGCTCATGCGATCGGGCTTGCGGTTCTTCTTTTCCTGCGCCCGCTGGGATTTGCGGATATCCGCAGCACGCGAGGCCACCGGAACCCTGGTGCGGCTCCGGCGGCGCTCCGTCTTCTTCTCACGTGCCATAGGGTTACTATCCTAGCGCCGCCACACCAGTAACAAGGGCGTGGCACGCGCGGAAATTCACCAACTTTCTCGGGCGATCTCATCGCCCGAGAACTGTGCTGTGCAATGGGCCCTCCGCGGACTCCCTGCGCAGAACTAGGGACACAAAGAGGAAGTCCCCGCCGCACCTTTGTGGGGTGCAACGGGGACCGAATTTCCTAGCGGCGTCTAGCTTCTAGACTAGACCGCTAGGCCTTAAGCATTGAAGCGTGGGAAGGCGGAGCGGCCGGCGTAAACGGCGGCATCGCCAAGCTCCTGCTCAATGCGCAGCAGCTGGTTGTACTTAGCCACGCGCTCGGAACGGGCCGGGGCACCGGTCTTGATCTGGCCGCAGTTAAGGGCAACAGCCAAGTCCGCAATGGTGGTGTCCTCGGTCTCGCCGGAGCGGTGGGACATCATGGTGCGGTAACCATTGCGGTGCGCAAGCTCTACCGCATCGAAGGTCTCGGTCAAGGTACCAATCTGGTTGACCTTTACCAGCAGCGCGTTGGCTGCCTTCTTGTCGATGCCCTCCTGCAGGCGAGCCGGGTTGGTGACGAAGAAGTCATCGCCGACGATCTGGACCTTATCGCCAATGGCGGCGGTCAGGGTGGTGTAGCCTTCCCAGTCGTCTTCCTGCAGCGGGTCCTCGATGGAAACGATGGGATACTCGTTGATGAGTTCCTCGTAAACCTTGGACATCTCCTCAGCGGTGTGCTCGCCGCCTTCGAAGTGGTACTTGCCGTCCTCGTAGAACTCGGAGGAAGCAACGTCAAGGGCCAAGGCAACGTCCTTGCCCGGCTCGAAACCGGCCTTCTTGATGGCCTCAACGATGACGTCGAGCGCAGCGCGGGTGGAATCGACGGAAGGAGCAAAGCCGCCCTCATCGCCCAAGCCGGTGGACAGGCCCTTGTCCTTCAGGACGGCCTTCAGGGAGTGGTACACGCCAGCACCGATGCTGAGAGCCTCGGTGAAGGTCTCTGCGCCGATGGGAGCAATCATGAACTCCTGCACGTCCACGCCAGAGTCAGCGTGGGAACCGCCGTTCAGGATGTTCATCATGGGAACGGGAAGAACGTGAGCGTTGGGGCCGCCGATGTAGCGGTACAGCGGCAGCGCGGCGGACTCGGCGGCAGCCTTTGCAGTAGCGATGGATACACCGAGGATGGCATTGGCGCCGAGGCGGGACTTGTTGTCCGTGCCGTCCAGCTTGATGAGCGCCTGGTCAATGAGGCGCTGATCATCGGCTTCGAGTCCAGCGATCTCATCGCCGATTTCCTCGTTGATGTTCTCTACGGCCTTCTGCACGCCCTTGCCCAGGTAGCGGTCGCCGCCGTCGCGCAGCTCGTGTGCCTCATGCACACCGGTAGATGCGCCGGAGGGAACGCCGGCAACGCCGTGGGCGCCGTCGTCCAAGAAGACCTCGGCCTCTACGGTCGGGTTACCGCGGGAATCCAGAATCTCGCGTCCAAATGCGTGGATGATACCAGCCATGCTGTAACTCACTCCTTATAGATGATGTTCGTCGCTGAGCCACTTAGTTCAGTTACAGGCCCAATTGTTCCAGAAAACCGCCACGCGTGAGGCTAGCGAGCCGATTGCGGTACCGAGTAGGCATTGGCCGCGTGGGCTACCTTGTCCAGATATTCCCTGGACTGGTTGTAATTTAAGATGGCCTCTTCCCACTGATCCGGGTCACTGAGATCCCTATCACCAAAGCACAAGAGGTTCGCCGCTCCCAGGGCGGCATCGTCAATCTGGTTCGGATCAGCCTTGCCATCGCCATTGGCATCGCCGCCGGCGGACTCCCACGAGGTAGGGATGAACTGCAATGGACCTACCGCGCGGTCAAATTCCGTATCGCCGTCGATTTCGCCGTTATCGGTATCCGGGGTGTGCGCGGTGTTATTCGCACCATCCAGGGTGATGCCGACGATCGGCGGCTGCGGGTAGCCGTTGTCATCCAACTTGGAGGACTTAAACCAACTGCCGTTATAGGTACCGTGTCGAGTTTCTACAAAGCCCAAGCCCGCCAGGGTATTCCACCGCAAATTGCACCCCGGGTACTGCTGCCGGGCAATAAGCTCCGCATTGCCATAGGCGCGCAGCGCCTGCGGTGGGATATCGGTGGCCTCCGCTAGATCCGATGCCCAGTGCGTTAGCTTATCGGCCGTGCGCCCCGGCGCGTTGACATCGATATTCGCCACCTCTTTTCCGCCTACGGGCGGGGTGGCATCCGGGACCGAAGAATCATCGGACGAATTAGTCACAATTAGCCCCATCACCAGCGCAATGATGATCACTACGGCTAGCCCGCAGCCCCCGATTGTTCGCAGCAGCCTGTTCATGAGTAGCCATCCTACTAAGTGAATTTCACCCCGCCGGATAACTACACGCGCCCGCCGCGCGTAAAAGTCGCTGAGCCTTTCGTCCCGCTTTTACTCTCGCGATTTCCCCTCCGCCCAGAGGCGGTTTTGTTCTTCTACACCTACTAATTCCGCCGTGCCGTCAAAGAGGTACGGCGCGCGGGAGCGCATCTTGCGCACGAAGCTGGCGGCGACATCGTCTAGCGAGAAGGTGGAAATCTCGGCGTGAAAAAGCACCTGCAGGAAGATATCCCCTAGCTCTTTGAGCAAATCCGCCTCGGGCGCGCGCTGGCGCACGGCCGCCGCAAATTCCCCTGCCTCCTCTTCTAAGTACGGCAGGAGGGATTCATGGGTCTGCTCGCGTTCCCATTCACCGATGCGGCGGGCCGTCGCCATAGCTCTGCGCGCCTGCATCACGGGATCCTCGAGCGACTCGGCCCTAATGACCTGCTCCCCGGTGGCAATGCGCGCCTGGGTTTCTGGATCGTGTTCATCGGTGGTGACCAAGGTACCGGTGGGATCGTCGCCGCTTAGGAGATCCGAAAAATTCCACCGCACTGATACCGGCACTTCCCCGGTGAACTGAACGGGTCCATATAACCTGCCATAGGCGCGCATGGGGATCATGGTGGGCCAGCGTTCATCGAGCAACAGGACTGTCATAGCTACAAAGTCTATCCCGTGTGTTTTCTCAAGTTCCCTTTAACGGGGCGGGCGCGGTACTTTAGGCCAATGACCTCCAGCCAAAATAAGTCCCACTCGGTGTCATTGTGGACGCTTGTCGCGCTGATCATCGGATCCACCGTCGGCGCGGGCATATTTTCGCTACCCCAAAATATTTCCTCCGTGGCAGGCCCCGGTGCCATGCTCATCGGTTGGTTGGTGGCGGGAATCGGCATGCTGTCCGTTGCCTTTGTCTTCCAGATTTTGGCGTACCGCAAGCCCCACCTGGATTCCGGCGTCTATTCCTACGTGCGCGCTGGCTTGGGTGATTTCATCGGCTTTACCTCCGGCTGGGGCTACTGGTTGGGCTCGGTGATGGCGCAGGTGGGTTATGCCACGCTGTTTTTCAATACGATTGGGCATTACCTGCCGCTTTTCGATGCCGACCACCAGTGGCCGTCTGCCATCGCCGTCTCCCTGCTGTCATGGGGCATCTTCGCCGTTTTGGCCCGCGGGGTGCAGCAAGCCGCATTCATGAACCTGGTGACCACGATTGCCAAGATCGTCCCCATCTTGGCCTTCATCGTCTTAGTCGCGTTCATCGGCTTCAGCTGGGATAAATTCACCTTGGACTTCTGGGGCCGAAATTCCAATGCCAGCGTCTTTGAGCAGGTCCAGGGCATCATGCTCTTTACGGTCTGGGTCTTTATCGGTGTAGAGGGCGCCTCCGTCTATTCCAAGCAGGCCGCTAAGCGCACCGATGTTGGCCGCGCCACCGTCATTGGCTTCTTCTCCGTGCTGGCGCTCTTGGTCTCCGTTTCCACGTTGAGCTTTGGTGTGATGACGAAGGAGGAGCTGGCCGCACTGCCGGATAATTCCATGGCCTCGGTGCTCACAGAGGTAGTCGGTCCCTGGGGCGGCGCGCTGATTTCCATCGGCCTGTGCCTCTCGGTCCTCGGTGCCTACGTTTCCTGGCAAATGTTGTGCGCTGAGCCCATCGTCATGATGGCCATCGATGGCCTTATCCCCCGCCGCATCGGCACCATCAATGTGGCCGGCGCCCCGTGGGTAGCCCAGTTGATTTCCACCTCTGCCATCCAGATCTTCATCGTCGTCTTCTACGTCAATGAGGCGTCTTATGCCGCGATGGTGCAGCTCGCCACCATCATGTACCTCCTGCCCTATATCTTCTCCTCGCTGTATCTGTTGCTGCTAGCGATACGCGGCAAGGGCGTGCCCCACCCGCACGCCGGGACGCGCTTCGATCTGTCGGGGCCGGATATTCCCAGACGCGAAAACCGGCGCCACTTTGGCATCGCGCTGGTGGCCTTTGTGTACTCGCTGTGGCTCATTTATGCCGCCGACCCGGTTTATATTCTCTTCGGTGCCCTCGCCGTCGTGCCGGGAATTATCCCGTACGTGCTCACCCGCCTATCGCGCCGCGAGAAGCTTTTTAATGGATTTGAGTGGTCAATCGTCATCATGGTGCTGGTGGCCGCCACCATCGCCGCGGTCGGCCTCGCCCAAGGATCGCTGGAGCTCTAATCACCTGCCCTATCAGCCGGGCCAGATCGGTGCCCTCACCCCGCCATCGCAAGTGGTCTTGAACACAGACAGTTTAGTACAGTTATAACACCCCACTAATTCCTGTGACTATCACTTTTGGAGCACTTGTGACTCAAAGCAATGTTAGCGTCATGCCCTCTGCCACTCCCGCTGGTTCGGACCCCGCGGCAGGCAAGGCCTGGGCGGAGCGGATTAAAGAGTTGGCGGAGCAGCGCAATGCGGTGATCCTGGCGCATAATTACCAGATCCCGGAGATCCAAGACGTTGCCCACCACACCGGCGATTCCTTGGCGCTGTCCCGCAAGGCGGCGGAAACCGATGCAGATATCATCGTCTTTTGCGGCGTGCACTTCATGGCGGAATCCGCCAAGATTCTTTCGCCGAATAAGAAGGTCCTCATCCCCGATGAGCGCGCTGGGTGTTCCCTGGCGGATTCCATCACCGCCGATGAGCTGCGCCAGTGGAAGTCAGAGCACCCCGATGCCCTGGTGGTCAGCTACGTCAATACCACCGCCGAGGTCAAGGCGCTGACCGATGTCTGCTGTACCTCCTCCAATGCCGTCGACGTGGTCAACTCGCTGCCGGCGGATAAAGAGATCCTCTTTTGCCCAGACCAGTTCTTGGGCGCCTACGTCAAGCGCGAGACCGGCCGGGAAAATATCCGCATCTGGGCCGGTGAGTGCCACGTACACGCGGGCATCAGTGCCCAGCAGCTGACCCAGCAGACCCAAGACAACCCGGACGCGGACCTGTATATCCACCCGGAGTGCGGCTGCTCCAATTCCGCGTTGTACCTAGCCAACGAGGGCTTGGTGCCACAAGAGCG
Source organism: Corynebacterium sp. KPL1814 (assembly GCF_000478175.1). Classification (GTDB taxonomy): domain Bacteria; phylum Actinomycetota; class Actinomycetes; order Mycobacteriales; family Mycobacteriaceae; genus Corynebacterium. Next base: position 158,518 of record NZ_KI515775.1, on the reverse strand, counting down.
CGTACACATGCTCTCTACCGGGCAGATGATCACCCAGTCCCAGAAGCAGCCGCAGAACAAGGTGCTCGTTGCTACTGAGACCGGCATGCTGCACCAGCTACGCCAGGCCGCGCCGGACATCGATTTCCAGGCCGTCAATGACCACGCCGAGTGCAAGTACATGAAGATGATCACCCCAGAGGCCCTGGAGCGCTGCCTGATAGAAGAGACCGATGAGGTTACGGTGCCAGAAGACATCGCGAACGCGGCGCGCAAGTCCCTCGAGGCCATGATTTCCATTGGCAACCCCGGCGGGGGCGAATAAATGGACAACCTGCGCCTGCCGGATTGCTCTGCGCTCATTGCCACGGCCTTGGATGAGGATTTCGCTTACGGGCCGGATTACACCTCCCTGGCCACGGGGCCGGGTAAGGCCCGCTGCACGGCGGAGTTCACCGCGCGCGAGGCCGGCACCATCGCAGGCTTGGGCCTTATCGAGCAGGTCTTTGACGCGACCGCCCAGCGTTTAAGCCAGTGGGGCGTGGATACAGGCGCCGCGCTTGCCGATGCCCCGACCCCCACCATCACACTCCGCTCCACCGACGGCGACCGCGTTGCCCCAGGCCAGGTCATCGCCACGGTGCAGGCCCCTACCCTCTTGGTGCTCGCCGCTGAGCGCACCATGCTCAATATGGTCTCGCACGCAAGCGCCATCGCGACGCAGACCCGGCGTTGGGTCGATGCCATCGCGGCAACGGCGGAGGAAACGGGGACTCCGGATAGCATTAAGCAGGCAAAGGTACGCGATACCCGCAAGACCCTGCCTGGCCTGCGCGCGCTGCAGAAATACGCCGTGCGCGCCGGCGGCGGGGCAAACCACCGCATGGGCTTGGGCGATGCCGCCATGATTAAGGACAATCACGTGCTCGCCGTGGGCGGCAGCGTGTCCACGGCCCTGCGCCGCGTGCGCAAGCATGCCCCGGATATCCCCTGCGAGGTCGAGGTCGATACCTTGGACCAGCTCGAGGAGGTCCTCCCGCTGCACCCGGATATGGTGCTGCTGGATAACTTCGCGCTTGCCGATGTCCACACCGCCGTCCACCGCCGCCAAGCGCTCAGCCCAACCACGGCGCTAGAAGCCTCCGGCGGGTTGCAGCTTGAAAACGCCGGCGAGTACGGCATCTCAGGCGTGGACTATATCGCCGTCGGCGCCCTCACCCACTCGGTGCGCGTGCTGGATATCGGCTTGGACTTCTCCTAAGCGCCGAGGGGCTACGCGCCCTTCGGCTTCTCGCCCATCGGCTACTCGCCTACGCTGATGACCGACCCGGCGCCGGCTTCCTCGCCGGAGACGTTGATGGGTTGGACATCGAAAAGCGCGCTTAAGAAGTCCGCTGCCCACTGGATAAGCTCCTCATCGCGCAGCTTGGGCGAAGTGACATTGCGCCCGGCCTTGGGGAAGGGCACGTTGATGGCCTTGGCCGCAGCGCGGAAGCTCGAACCCGGGTAGAGGCGCTTCAGGCGCACCTGCTTGGAATCCGGCAGCTCCACCGGGTGGAATTTCACGCGGGTGCCCTGCACGGTAATGTCTGCCACCCCGGCGCGGCGGGCTTGGTGGCGCAGGCGCGCCACGGCGAGCAAGCGCTCGACCTCCTTGGGCAAGGTACCGAAGCGGTCTTCCATTTCCTCCCGCGCCGCCGTGAGATCCTTGTTGTCCTGCGAGGCCGCGAGCTTGCGGTAGACCTCGAGGCGCAAGCGCTCGGAGTCGATATAGGACTCTGGGATGTGGGCATCCACGGGGAGATCGATGCGGATTTCCTTCGGGCCCTCGTCTGTTACCGCAGGTGCCTCGCCGCGGGCCAGGGACTTGAAGGCCTCGACGGCCTCGCCCACCAAGCGCACGTAGAGGTCAAAACCCACGCCAGCGATGTGGCCAGATTGCTGCGCGCCCAGCACGTTGCCGGCACCGCGCATCTCCAGGTCCTTCATGGCCACGGCCATGCCTGCACCCAGATCGTTGTTCTGGGCGATGGTGGCTAGGCGGTCATAGGAGGTCTCGGTCAGCGTGGCGCCCTTGGGATACAGGAAGTAGGCGTAGCCGCGCTCGCGGGAACGGCCTACGCGCCCGCGCAGCTGGTGCAGCTGCGACAAGCCCATGTGGTGGGCATTTTCCACGATGAGCGTATTGGCATTGGCGATATCCAGGCCGGTTTCCACGATCGTGGTACAGACCAGAACGTCATACTCGCGGTCCCAGAATCCCTGGACGGTCTTTTCCAGCACGTCCTCGTTCATCTGGCCGTGGGCAACGACGATGCGTGCTTCTGGCACCAAGTCGCGCAGCTCGCGCGCCTTCTTTTCAATATCGGAAACCTTATTGTGGATAAAGAAGGTCTGGCCATCGCGCAAAAGCTCGCGCCGAATGGCCGCTGCGACCTGCTTGTCCTCGTAGGCACCGACATAGGTCAACACCGGGTGGCGATCTTCTGGCGGGGTGAGGATGGTTGACATTTCGCGGATACCGGCCATGGACATCTCCAGTGTGCGGGGAATCGGCGTCGCGGACATGGTGAGCACGTCGACGCTGGCTTTGAGCGCCTTGATGTGTTCCTTGTGCTCCACGCCAAAGCGCTGCTCCTCATCCACGACGATAAGGCCCAAGTTCTTCCAATGCACGCCGGTTTGCAGCAGGCGGTGCGTGCCGACGACGATGTCAATCGAGCCATCGGCAAGCCCTTTAAAGATCTCCGTGGCTTCCTTCTTTGAGGTAAAGCGCGATAGGACCGCCATCTTGACAGGGAAACCGGCCATGCGCTCGCTAAAGGTATCGAAGTGCTGCTGCGCCAGCAGCGTGGTGGGCACCAGCACGGCGACCTGGGTACCATCTTGGACCGCCTTGAAGGCGGCGCGAATGGCGACCTCGGTCTTGCCATAGCCCACATCGCCGACGACCACGCGGTCCATCGGCACCGTGGATTCCATGTCCTCTTTCACCGCGTCGATGGCCAGCATCTGGTCCTCGGTTTCGACGAAGGGGAAATTATCCTCCATCTCCGCCTGCCAGGGGTTATCGGGCGCGAACTGGTGGCCCGGTGCGGCCTGGCGCTTGGCGTAGAGATCCACCAATTCGCCGGCAATCTCGCGTACGGCGGCACGCGCCTTCTTCTTGGTGTTCTTCCAGTCCGAGCCGCCCATCTTGGATAGGTGGGGCGATTCGCCGCCGGTGTACTTGCTAAGCAGGTCCAGCGAATCCATCGGCACCCACAGCTGGTCCGCCGGCTGCCCGCGCTTGGAGGGCGCATACTCCAGCACGATGTATTCGCGCCGGCTGGTCTCATCGCCTGATTGGATGGTGCGCTCGGCCATCTTCAAAAACTTGCCGATGCCGTGCGTTTCATGCACCACAAAATCGCCCTGCTTGAGCGCCAGCGGGTCCACCTTATTGCGGCGCTTGGCCGGCCGCCGCTTAGCGTCTGCAATATCGCCAACGCGGTTACCGGTCAGGTCCGTTTCCGTGACCACGACGAGCGGGAGTGCCTCAGCGTCTTTGAGCTTGCGCACCTTGGGAAAGACCAAGCCGGCATGGCTGAGCGCCTGATACAAGGTGACCTCGCCCGCGCTGGGTTCCCAACCAGGGGTGGCCACCTTGGTGCGAATGCCCTGCTCGGCAAAGCGCTCCACCATGCGCTTAATGGCGCCCTGGGCAGGCGCGATAAACGCCGCGCGCCCGCCAGCATTGGTATGCGCCAGCAGCTGGGCCATCATGGCGTCGATTTCCTTGATATCGCCGCGCGGGGTGGGCCCAGGCTCAAACTCGAGCGGCAGGGTTTCCTCCTCTGGTCCGGCCAACATGCCCGGTGGGGAAAATGTCCACAGCGGCTGGCCGGCCTCGCGAATGGAGACCTCCAAAGACTCAAAGGAGCGGTAGCTCGATCCTTCGGTATCAAGCCCTTCCGTGGACAAGGGGCCATCCGCACCCATGGCGGCGGCCTCCCAGCCTGCGGCAAGGAATTCCGCGTCGGTCTTTTCCAGGTCCTCCACGCGACGCCTGATCTTTTCCGGCGCCACCATTACCACGTGCGTGTCGGCAGGGAGAAACTCGGAAAGGGTGATCAGTGGGGCATCGGAAAGCACGGGCAAAACCGCCTCCATGCCCTCAGCCGGAATGTGTTCGCTGACCTTGGTCAAAAGCTCCACCAGCGCCGGGTTTCCGGTATGCGTCGCCGCCAATGTGGCCGCACGCTGCGCTACCGCATCCGTAATCGGCAGTTCGCGGGCGGTGAAGATATCGACGCGGCCGACCTCGATTTCTGGGATGGTGCGCTGGTCAGCAACAGAGAACTGACGAATATCGGTGACCTCATCGCCCCAAAATTCCACGCGCACCGGGTAATCCAATGTGGTGGGAAAGACATCGATAATGCCACCGCGGGTGGCAAACTCACCGCGCTTGGCCACCATGTCCACGTGCTTATAGGCCCTAAATTCCAGGCTGCGCACCACATCGTCGAAGTTGTACTCGTGCTCTTCTTCCAGGTGCACCGGGGCGCGGCCCTCGATTTCTTGCAGGATGGGCTGGGAGAGCCCGCGCGCGGCCGTAACGATAATGCGCAGGTCATCAATGTTGTGCAGCACCTGCGCGCGCTTGCCGATGATATCCACGCCCGGGCTCAGCCGCTCGTGCGGCAGCGTCTCCCAAGAAGGAAACATTGCGACCTTGTCGCCCATCATGGCGGTAAGCTCCGCGGTGAGATCCTCAGCCTCGCGGCTGGTGGCCGTGACCGCCAGCACCGGCGCGTGGTGGGCCAGGGTGCCAAGAGCCCAAGGGCGCGCCTGATCGATACCCGTAATGTGCAGGTCCTGGCCCACATTGGCCACAAGCCCCTTGAGCTTCGGGTCCGTGGCCGCGACCTTAAGCAGACCTGCCAGCATTGGCGTCGCCATTTACTTCCTGCCTCCTAGCTTGGGCTTAATTTCCATACCGGACAAACCATTCCAGCATAGATTGACTATATGCGTAGCGACGACTTCCTTATCCGGTTTATCCGGGCTGCGCTCATCCAACCACCACTGCGCCGTGGTAGAGACCATGCCAACGAGGGCCTGCCCATAAATATTGGCCAGCTCCGGATTAATACCGCGGTGCTCAAAGGCCTCACCCAAGATATAGGCCACCTGCCCCACTGCGGCATTAAGCAGCGTAGAAAAACTGCGCTCCTCGCCCGGCTTCGAATCGCGTACCAGAATGATGAAACCATCGGTTTCTTCCTCGACGTAATTCAGCAGCGCCATTACGGCCTGCTCAATGCGCTCGCGCCAGCTGCCTTCTTCTAATGAGTCCCTGATGACTTTTTCTAGCGCCAACATCTCCCGATCCACGACTACCGCATACAGGCCTTCTTTGCCCCCAAAATGCTCATAGACCACCGGCTTCGATACGCCGGCGCGGGACGCAATCTCTTCGACGCTGGTGCCTTCAAACCCCAATTCCGCAAAGGCGGCGCGCCCAATGGAAATCAATTGCTCGCGGCGCTCGCGTCCGGTCATTCTCTGTCGAACCATGCCTTCTACCATATCCTTTGCCCCACCCCTACCTAGTAATTTGTTATTTACCCGGGGGCGTCAGGTACGCTATAGCTACAGCAATCGCTGTGGTTCCCCATGGTGTAATCGGCAACACTGCGGTTTTTGGTACCGCCATTCTAGGTTCGAGTCCTGGTGGGGAAGCATTTTCATATCCCTCTCTAAAGGCATAAACGCCAGCGAGAGGGATTTTTGGTTTTCCCATTTCTGTCTTGAGTTCAGAGGGTCGTTGCAACACTTTCCCTTAGGAGGGTGTTGTTGTGCCTGGAGTTGTGGGCCCGTTTCATTCGTTGTCTGAGTCGGATCGTCGTGGCTTGGTCGCCTTGGTTGGCAGTGGGCGTAGTGTTCGTTCGGCTGCTGGTGAGCTTGGCTGTCATTACGCGCATGCTTTGAATTTTTGCCATTCTCACGGATTGCCAGTCATACATAAAGCCAAACGAGTTGATCGTCGCGGTAGCCAGGCTTTACAGCTTGTAGAACTAGTTCAAGGCGGACTTTCGGTACATCAAGCCGCCAAAACGTGTGGAATGCATCCCACCGCTGCGTATGCCGTTGCTACAGAAGCCGGGTGCCATATCCGGCTATCGAGGTATGCCCGGAAAGTCCGCCAAACACAGTTAAGGGTGGAATACTTACGCCTTCGGTTGGCGAGCTTGCCTGTTGGTGATGCTGGGGCTGGGGTAGGAATTGATCGTCGATTGTCTTTAGACTTCGAAAAAGGACTCATCAAATCCGGAGGGCCACGTAAAGAGTTCATACCTGTCGGCGAGGATGCCACCACGTATAAAAGACTTATGAAAGCGCTGCGCCAACGCCATGACGTCAGCGAATCTGGACGGTTTTGTGCCCCTGCCTTGCCTGGCGGTGTGGATCCGTATAAACGCATCAGTGATCGCTATATTTGCTTTGAAGAACGCGTTATTATCGCCGATCTTCTTCGTGAGCATGTGCCGCTGCGGGAGATCGGTCGCCGTTTAGGGCGAAGTGCCTCGTCAATTCAGCGTGAAGTACGCAGAAACCACAGCGCTGAAGGCCCGTATCGTGCAGAAACCGCCCAGTTAAAGGCTTGTGCGCGTAGGTTGCGGCCGAAAATACCGAAACTGCTGGCCAACAAAAGGTTATGGGACTATGTATGCACACAATTGCGGGCACAATGGTCACCGGAGGAGATTTCCAATCGCCTGCCCATCGACTACCCCACTGATAAGGACATGCGCATTAGTCACGAAACGATTTATGACGCCTTTTATCTACAGTCCAAAGGAAGACTCAAAGACCTCGGCCTGGACTTGCCTACCGGCAGAAAGAAACGCAAGAAACGCCAAACACGCACCACCACACCGGCCCAGCAACGCTTCGTTGACGACATGATCCTCATCGACGACCGGCCAGAAGAGGTTACTGAACGTCTTTTGCCAGGCCACTGGGAAGGCGACCTCATCCTTGGTAAAAATAACCAATCCGCGGTGATCACGTTAGTAGAACGCGTCAGCCGATTTGTTGTCCTTGGCCACCTACCAGGAAGGCATACCAGCAAAGAAGTATTCACAGCCCTGCACAAGGCTGTTGCTGGAATCGATAAAGCTATCTGGTCATCAATTACCTGGGACCAAGGAAGTGAAATGGCTGGCCATAAAGCCTTTACCATGGCCACTGACATTCCCATCTACTTCTGCCATCCAGGATCGCCGTGGGAGAGAGGCAGCAACGAAAACACCAACGGCAGGCTCAGGAGAAACCTACCCAAAAACAGTGACCTGTCCATCTACAGCGCCGAGGACCTAGAGATGATCGCCAACATTCACAACCACAAACCACGCAAAGCACTCAACTGGCGCACCCCAGCCGAAGTCATGACCAACGCCCTGACACGAACCGGTAGTATCAAACCAAAGTAACCGTCATCGTTGCAATGACCCCTAGAATCCGCCTGTGGTCGCAGAAAAGCAGTCACTAAGAGAATCGCCCAACCGTGAAAATCTACCAGCCTCGGGGTCCACTGTATTCAGCGATCACGTCCAACGGTGGCAAATTAGCGCTTCCCTTCCCCTCTCCCTAGGAGCATTCGAGCCACCGGCGGAAATAGGGCAACGCAAATACTCATGATGCAATCCCTCCACGTATGTATTCCCCCCTGTACGCCCCAAGATACGCAGGCGGGTGCACCCAAATCTCCAGCAAAATTGATACACACCTGACGTATTCCTGTGTGTTCCGACACAAAAGCTGAATATTTAATGAATAAGCATTAGTATGTTTCCGGTGTAAACACCCACCTTTTGAAAACAACATTCCACTAAGGAGGAATCATGCTACGCAAAGCATCCGTCGGACTTACCACCTTGGCCATCGCCACCACCACCGCAGTGGCACCGGCACTCGCTGAAGAAACCACTCCCGAAACCACTGCAGCCGAGACCACCGCAGCGGTAGAAACCACCACCGAGACCACCCCAGAGCAGGACGACAACGGTTCCTCCAAGCTCAACAAGGAGGATATCCACAACAAGCTGGACGAGCTTTCCAGCAAGCACCAAGACGACAAGCAGGATCTCGACGCCAAGCACAAAGAGCACAAGGAAAACTTCCACGCCAAGCTCGACGAGCTCTCCAGCAAAACTGATGACTTCAACGCAAAGGCCGAAAAGTTCATCAAGAACATTGACTTCAGCAAAATTCAAGACGCGCTGAAGGTCGTTGAAAAGATCATCGAGATCTCCGCTAAGCTCGCCTAACTTCAACGATCTCCACAATTCCACTAATGCTCTGGGTGTATTCCAACCACCCAGAGCATTTCTCTTTTCTCCATTTGACCGAGCTAACCCCTCTTTGGAGCAAACACCTCCGAGATTAAAGGAATCCGGCCATAAGAAAACCGTCCAGTGCACTACGCGCGCATTGGACGGTCTCGCTGGGTTCCCAAAAGAACCAATTATTGAGTGCTCTGTGTAGTCATAAAGCCAATACAGAAGCGGGGTGACCTATTTAGCGGTCGACGTCAAGGACTAGGCCGTTCCTGTCGATATCGACGTCAACGCCACCAACTTCGACTTCCCAGTAGCCATCATTGTCCCACTTGACCTTGCCTTCGCCGTTGTGGGCACGCTGCAAAACCTGAGTCACTTCATCCTTAGTCAGACCCTCTTCGTTCAGGTCACGCTCTGCTTCACCGGAGTAACCGGTAATTTCGGTGGGCAGGTCGTTGGTGGCAGCGTTGCCACCGCCCTGACCGGCATTGCCACCATTCGCGTTAGCGTCTGCACCAGAGGTGACGGTGACGGTTTCCTTGCCATCATCCTGGTTATTCTGGTTGCTCTGTTCCGCTGGTATAGCGGTCTCAGTGACGGTCACCGGGGCGGAGCTGCCATCATCGCTGCAGGCTGCCAGGGTCAGGCCCAGAGCGGCAGTCGCAGCTGCGATGGAAACGCGGCGGAAATTATTCGATTTCATGTCTTCAACCCTTCTTATGAGTCTTGTGGGTTTTCCCAACGTTTGCTGGGGAGGCGGTGTCCAGCCTCTGAGAACTCCAGCTCGACACGGTTAGTGAGTATACCTATAGCGACATATAGATTACCTATCCTAGCCCTAAAATGTGAGGTATATATCACAGTAGCGTACGGCGTGACGATGGTTATGCTTGCCTTAAAGGAATTAGGCAACCCTTCGAAACCGGGTGTCCCTGCCGAATGCGCTAAGAGCGAGTCACGTGGTTTATTCGGGAAATCGGGATTACAGGTATCAGTCAGAGCTAACAGGGTAAGCCACGGCCATTTGGTTGATGGCTTGTTTCCCGTAACGATGCAGCCGCAACGACACGCTCCGTTTAGACCGCGCATCGCTTACAAAGAGGAATCGAGTTGCCAGGGTTCTTCTATCACCCACTGGCCCCTGAACATTCAGCAAATGTTAGGATTGGCGGGAAATTACTCCCCGTCGCGAATGTTCAAACTATTCCGCCGTGGTTTGGGCATTAAAGGCCACGCGCCTCCTGGCAGGAAGCAGTTCATTATTGTCACACAGGGTTAAACTGCCCTTTTACTTCTTGGCGTAGCGCATGCCTTCTATCACGTCATCATTGTCAAAGATGACGGGTTGGCCATATTCCAAATCGGGGCCGTCATCGTATTTATGCATCAAGTAATCATTGAGCTGCTGCATATCCTTCACCGTCACCGCCTGATAAGGCATATCGAAGGCAAGCTTCTCCAAGAATAGATAGCCATCCTCATACGGCACGGCAACGCCGGTATGTCCGATAAAAAGCGTGGCCGGTTCCGTCAAGGTATCGTGCGAGAATACCGACACCACCCGAGCATCCGTATCCGCGAACTCGATTCCGCGGTCTTTAAAATAAGCCTTGATATCGGCGATGTGCTGCCCTGGATCTTGCTCCATGGTGGTTTCCACATTCCCATAGAAGGCCTCGAACTTGGCGCGCTCGGCTTCATCAAAGATTTGCTCCGGCGCATTATCTAGGGACTGTTGATCTAGGAATAACAAGGAATCATTGGGATTGTCCTGGTCATCAACGGAAAAGAGCGAATCCGCCAGGGTAAAGGTATTAATGCGGCAATTGGTACCCACATAGTCCGCATGGTGGTCATTCCACGCCTTTGAAATGGCCTCCACATCGTAGTCCGGATCCTGCGTCCCGTAATCCGCGAAGCCTTCGGCCACCATGCTGTCCGTCGGTACAGCAGTGTTGTATTCGTCTACCAATTCAAAAAAGCCGTCGATACTTTCTTGTGGCATTCCGGCATCGGCAAGCGCGGTGCGGGCCACCTCTTGCGATTGCTTATCGACGAGGTTGCTCATCGTCATCCCCGCCAAAAGCTGCGACGCATCGCTATCTGCGGTCGGAATCTCCGTGTGCTGTTCGCTCGCCGCCTTTGACTGCGCGGCAGCACTGGAGGCCGACGCAGATTCGGAATCATTCGCAGCCTGATTCGTGTCACCACTATCTGGGTTCGAGCAGGCCGCCAACAATAAACACGCTGTCACAGTAGGGACAGTCAGGTAGGAAAAGCGCATCATCACATGCTAGCGAAAAATGGCCCACACAAGATAGCCCCTCGAAAAATCGGGTAGCAAGAACTCCCAATGCGTCTCGGTACGACTTTATTAGCTCATTGTGGGGAAGCCACCACTATCCAATCTCCGGTATGAGCAATGAAAGTGTAAATCCTTTAGTAGGAGATATCCTCGTCAAACATCTTCTGAGCCACCTTAATGGCAACGGCGGCTCCAGCACCCATGGCTTGCGGCATTTGGTATGGGGAGCTTATGACATTTCCTGCAGCCCAAATGCCCTCCAGCGACGTCATCCCAGAGTCCGCTTTAACCCAACCGTGTTCTACAGCGCATCCGGCTTGTTTAAGTATTGAGTCATTGGGAACAAATTCCGGACCGGTAAAACAAGCTTCGTATTCTTTCTTTTCCTGCCCAACGTCAAGTACTACGCCGCCACCAAAGCGTTCAGATTCTCTAACCCCTTGCACCAAATTAGGTTCAATTGTGATTCCTAGCGATTCCATAAGGCGTTTTTCTTCCTGGGAAAGATCCAAGCCATTTGGATAGAAAGTCACTCGATCCGTCCATTTAGTGAGCAACTTCGTTATACGGAAAGTAAATGGAGGGTTCTTCCCACCAATAACGACCAGGTTTTTATTTTTTACCTCATAACCATGGCAATAAGGGCAGTGAAAGACCCGGTTGCCCCACAGCTGCGCTACTCCGGGGATGTCTGGCAATTTGTCAGTGATACCTGTAGCTACGATTACATGGCGCGAGTAAACGGCGTCGCCGCTTTCCAATTCGGTTTTCCACCCACGAGTGTCGCCATCAGCAAGAGCAAGCGACTTCGCCATTTGAGAAATAACCTCTCCGCCGAACGACTGAAATTCACGGCGTCCGCTTTCAAGCGTTTGAATAGGCGAAGCTGAATCAAATCCTAAAACTCCGTGGGAATGCTCGCTAAACCTATTTCGTGGCTGATTTGAGTCCACTAATGCGACAGTCCGATTCGCGCGGGCCAAGGTAATAGCTGCAGAAGTGCCCGCAAATCCACCGCCAACGATTACTACGTCCGCCTTCATAGAAATAAGCCTTTCTCTACCCCACTACTGAGCCATCAATAATCGCAAATACCTTAATCTACTTCTTACTCCACTTTAAGCCAAGGAAAGTCGAGGCAATCTACAACTTTCGTACACATAGGCGATTTTCCTTCCTTGCCCGCATGCTTATGTCCAGACCGGTTGATTTAGTTAAACCATTGCTACTTCACACCACAGCTCGATGCCGGGGTGTGCACCGGCAATAATCACTCATTTTCTCTCTTCCGAAAGACCAATGCGTTGGACACCTCTCCTCACCCGTCTCCCTCCCTTGAAAATGCGACGCCACTTCCTTCAGCACATGTGGAAAAGCCGCTTGTAAAGCGGTGGTGGTTCTGGCTATTGCTCGTTGGATCCGCCCTCGTAGCATTAATATTCTTTGATCTTGCCATTTTGAAAATAAGCGAAACCGAAGATACAAAAGCTGCTTTGGATGCATGCCGTGAGCAGGTAACCAGCCGTGCCAAGTATCCCGGTGGAGTCAGTTTTCCAGAAGACATTGACATTCAGTCGTCAGATTCAATCACTGATTCGCCGCGTAGGTACTACGCCTTTGGCCACGTTGATTTCCCCAATGGATTTGGCACTCCAGTCCGAGAATTCTATTCCTGCAACATTGTCGTTGATTTGGGCGATATTCAAGACAGTACCGTCCACGTTGCCAAAGATCCGCTGCGCTAATCGTTCTCGACCACTGCTGCGAACTTGCAGCCAATGTCGGAAAACTTTCCCCTTTTCCTCTCTCACTCACCTTGAAAGGTATCCACACCATGACCTCTCCATCCCCCTATTCCGATAATTCCCAACCGGCTGGTCAACCAGCAGCTGGACAGCCGGCTCCTGAGCAGCCCCAAAAGAAAAAGGGCGGCTGCCTTAAGTGGGGCGCAATCATCATCGGTGTCCTCATCGTTATCGGCATCATTGCCAATTTGGGCGGCAGCGATGATGAAACCAGCGAAAGCTCCACAGACCAGACCACCCAGCAAGGCACTGTAGAGGCCACCCCGGCGGAAGATGCCCAGGAAATAAACCCAGACGACGATGCTCGCGATGAGCAAGACGATCAACCAGAAGAACGAAGCGAAGACCAGGATGTTCCGCGCGAATTCAAGAATGCTTTGAAGAGTGCCAAGGTGTACTCAGATACCATGCACATGTCCAAGCAGGGATTGTACGACCAGCTCAGCAGCGAGTACGGTGAACAATTCAGCCCGGAAGCCGCCCAGTACGCAATTGATAATTTGGAAGCGGACTACCACGATAATGCGCTTCAAACGGCCCGCGATTACGAAGAAATGATGAGCATGTCGCCCAATGCTATCTATGACCAGCTCGTTAGCGAATACGGTGAAAAGTTCACCGCAGAAGAAGCACAGTACGCAGTGGATAATCTGTAGTCGTCCTCCACAAGGCACTCACGCAGTGCCGTCGAGGTGCCTTGCTCTTGCTCGAGGGCGATGCTTATAGTCGCCCTCACTAGCATTGCAGCAGCGTTGCACTCGAAAGGATTCCTGCCATGACCGCTCCACACTCCACGTCTTCCCCGGAACCTGATGATGACGACTCCCGGGAGCCATTGCCCCTGACCAAGGATCCTTTCCTCAGGTGGAGCGTTCTTGTCCTGATTATCCTTACTATCATCGCCATCGTCACCAACCTGCCTTAAAGCTGGCTGCGGTACGGCCCTATGCGCCGTTTAAGCCGCTAGCGCTTGCGCCGGCCGCGGCGGAAGCCTTTTATCTCCGCCTTCTTGGCAATCGCGGCCACCTGTGCCGCGGTGTAGTTCACTGGCGCGACCCCAGCGCGGGGCAGGACCCAGCCCCGCCAGTAGGAAATGATGGCCATGCCACTGCCGACGATCGGGGAAACCACCATGCCCATGGCAAATTGGTCATAGGATGCAAAGGTCACCATGACAATGCCTGTGACGATAGACGGCACTGCGTAGAGGGGGCTGCCGCCGAAAATGGACGGGATTTGTCCAGAGGCGACATCACGGACCATTCCCCCGCCGACGGCGGTTAAGACACCTAAAAACACGCACGGGATCATGGGCATGCCTGCAGCCAGTGCCTTCACGCAACCGGTGGTAGACCACATACCCAAAATGATGGCATCGCCGTGCTCGCGGAAAATCTCCCACGCCTTTCCCTTCAGTTCCATAAGGAAGGCCGTCAGCGCCCCGGCGCAGGCAAGGCCCAAGTACCAGGGATCTGAGATGGCGGCTGCGGGGCCGTCATCGATAAGCATGTCGCGGATCATGCCGCCAGCCAGGCCGGAAAATAAGGCGAGGAAAATAAAACCCACGATGTCGAATTCGCGGCGGCGGGCGATCGTGCCGCCGATGATGCCGTTCAAGGCCACTCCGATCAGATCGAAGGCCTGGTACATCGTGTTGATGAGGGGATCCACGTCGTGCATAACAACTACTGAACATAGCCGATCGCAGCGGTTTCGCCCTTTCCAGGGGTAGGAAGCGAGTAAAGTTGATAGGCGGTCTCTTATGACCGGATTACAGTGTGATCCCGCTTTGTCTCGGTTATCTCGAAAGTTCTTTCATGTCTAACTCAAATGCCAGGTACTTCATCTGGTCCAATGGCCTACAAAATTTAGGCGACCAGATCGTTGCGTCCAAAACGGTGCTGCCGGCGCTCTTTAATGCGGCAGGCGTCCCTGCCTTCTTCACCGGTCTGCTTACCCCTATCCGGGAATCTGGCTCCATGCTGCCGCAGGCCGCACTTACCCCTTGGGTGACCACGCACCGCGCCCGCAAGCGCTTGTGGATGATCGGCTCGACCGGCCAAGCCATCTCCGCCGCCGTGATTGCCCTTGCAGCATTCTTTATACGCGGAGCATGGTTGGGCGTGATCGTACTTCTTGCATTGGCGGCGCTTTCCCTGTTCCGCGCGTTGTGTTCCATCGCCGGCAAAGACGTGCAGGCGCGCACGATTTCCAAGGGCCAGCGCGGCCGAGTGACCGGATCCGCAGCGGCCTTGGGCGGCGGGGCCACCCTGCTTGCCGGCGTCATCTTATTCCTCTTGGGGGATCTCACGATCTCTACTATGGGCATCGTTTTATTGGTCGGCGCTTCTACCTGGGCCATTGCGACGTGGGTATTTTCGCACGTGGAAGAGCCGGTGCCGGAGGGTAAGCAAGAGGGCATCGATAAGAGCTGGTGGTCAGATACGTGGCACCTTTTCACTGACGATGCCCAGTTCCGCAACTTCGTCATCGTTCGCGCTCTGCTGCTGGTCTCGGCGCTTTCTACCGCATTTATCGTGCTGCTGCACGATGACCTTTCTGGTGTCTTCGGCTTCGTGATTGCCTCTGGTTTGGCCTCGCTTATCGGTGGGCTAGTTTCTGGCGTATTTTCGGATAAGTCTTCCAAGAACACCATGGCGGCTGGTGCTGCCGCCTCCTCCGTTATCATCCTGCTCATCGTGGCTAGTTCCCACTGGGCCTCAGACGCTGTGAATGCTTGGGTCATGCCGCTCGGCTTCTTTGCCGTCAATCTCGCGCATACGGCAGTTCGCGTGGCGCGAAAGACCTACGTGGTGGATATGGCCGGTGGGGATAAAAGGACGCAATACGTGGGTGCGGCTAACACCATGATGGGCATTATTTTGCTCATCATGGGTGGCATTTCTTCCGTCATCGCTCTCGCGGGGCCAGAGGCAGCGTTGATTTTCTTGGCGCTCGTCGGCTTTGTTGGAGTGTGGCGCGCGGGCAGCCTTAAGGAGGTTTCTCGCACATAGTTTAAATATGGACTATAAAATAAAGCCCGAAGAACTAATCAAACTCAACCCCCAGGAGTTTTGTTGACCGTGGAAGCAACTACCCCAAGTGCCGTCGTCGTCCTCGCGGCGGGCGCCGGCACGCGCATGAAATCCACAAAGCAAAAGACTTTGCACGAAATTGGCGGTCGCACGCTGCTTGGACATGCGCTGCACGCCGCGGCGGGAATTAATCCAGACCACCTCGTGACCGTCGTGGGCCACCAGCGCGAGCAGGTCTCGCCCGTCGTAGAAAAAATTGCGAATGAGCTGGACCGCAAGGTTGTGCAGGCCGTGCAGGAAGAACAGCGCGGTACCGGCCACGCCGTGTCCTGCGGGATTTCCCCGATTTCTGATTTCGAAGGCACCATCATCGTCACCAATGGTGACGTGCCGCTTTTGACCCCAGAAACCATCGAGGGGTTGCGCGATACCCACACCGCTCAAGGCAATGCGGTCACGGTGTTATCCATGCGCCTTGCAGAGCCTACCGGCTATGGCCGCATCATTCGCGACACGGACGGATCCGTGTCCGCCATCGTGGAGCACAAGGATGCCACCGAAGAACAGCGCTTGGTCGATGAGGTCAACTCCGGCGTTTTCGCGTTCGATGCGGCAGCGCTGCGCGATGCCCTAACCAAGCTTGATACCAATAATGCGCAGGACGAGCTCTACATTACCGATGTCCTCGAAATCGCCCGCACCGCCGGGCATGACGTGGGAGCACACGTGGCCGCAGATCCGCAGGAACTCGCCGGGGTTAATGATCGCGTGCAGCTGGCGGCCGCCGGCCGCGAGCTCAACCGCCGCATGGTGGAAAAGGCCATGCGCGGCGGCGCCACCATCATCGATCCGGAAACCACTTGGATCGGTGTCAATGTCACCATCGGCACCGATGTCACCATCCACCCCGGCACCCAGCTATGGGGAGCGACTAGCATCGCCGATAATGCCGAGGTCGGCCCAGATTCCACGTTGACGAATATGCAGATTGGTACCGGCGCGTCCGTGGTCCGCACGCACGGCAGTGATTCCGTCATCGGCGTTAACGCCAAGATCGGGCCATTTACCTTTATTCGCCCGAATACCATCGTGGGCGAAGACGGTAAGCTCGGCGGCTTCGTGGAAGCGAAAAATGCCGAGCTCGGCCGCGGTACCAAGGTGCCGCACCTTACCTATATTGGCGATGCCACCGTGGGCGAGGAATCCAATATCGGTGCGTCCTCGGTCTTCGTCAATTACGACGGTGTGGACAAGCACCACACCACCATTGGCAGCCACGTGCGCACCGGCTCGGATACGATGTTTATCGCTCCAGTCAATGTCGGTGATGGCGCGTACTCCGGTGCGGGTACAGTAATTAAAGACGATGTTCCCGCGGGAGCACTCGTAGTCTCCGGTGGCAAACAGCGCAATATCGAAGGCTGGGTTGAAAAGAAGCGTCCGGGCACCCCAGCGGCAGAAGCCGCAGCCCGTGCACAGGACAACGAAAAGTAAAGGGGCATATTCTCCTATGACTGGCAAGGTAACTGGTAGTAGCAAGAACATGAAGCTCTTTTCTGGGCGCGCACACCCAGAATTGGCAGAGGCAGTGGCAAAGGAACTCAACACTGATCTGGTTCCCACCACCGCCCGGGACTTCGCCAATGGCGAGATCTTTATCCGCTTCGAAGAGTCCGTGCGCGGCGCTGACTGCTTCGTCATGCAATCGCATTCTCAGCCGCTTAATAAGTGGTTGATGGAACAGCTCATCATGATCGATGCGCTGAAGCGTGGTTCCGCCAAGCGCATCACCGCGATCTTGCCGTTCTACCCATATGCGCGTCAGGATAAGAAGCACTTGGGCCGCGAGCCCATCTCCGCCCGCCTGGTCGCAGATCTCCTGGAGGCAGCCGGTGCGGACCGCATCGTCTCGGTGGACCTGCACACGGACCAGATTCAGGGCTTCTTCGACGGCCCTGTGGACCACATGCACGCCCAGCCCATCTTGACGGACTACATCAAGTCCAAGTACGCCACCGATAACATCGCCGTCGTCTCCCCCGATGCTGGACGCGTGAAGGTCGCCGAAAAGTGGGCCCACGACTTGGGCGATGCCCCGCTGGCCTTCGTGCACAAGACCCGCTCGAATACCGAGGCCAATAAGACGGTCTCCAACCGCGTGGTGGGCGAAGTTGAGGGCAAGGACTGCGTGCTTCTCGATGACATGATTGACACCGGTGGCACCATCGCCGGCGCTGTGCGCGTGCTCAAGGAAGCGGGCGCAAAGAAGGTCATCATCGCCTGCACCCACGGCGTATTCTCTGACCCCGCCCGCGAGCGCCTGTCCGAATGCGGTGCCGAGGAAGTCATCACCACCGATACCCTGCCGCAGTCCACCGAAGGCTGGTCCAACCTCAAGGTCCTGTCCATCGCCCCACTGCTGGCTCGGACCATCCACGAGATCTTCGAAAACGGTTCTGTAACTACCCTTTTCGATCGGGCATAAGCGTTTCGCCGGTCACACTACACCTCGCACCCCGCCCTTCGCGCTCACCGTGAACGGCGGGGTGTTGGTGTTTTCCATCCCCGTGAGCGCCAAGGGCGTCGCAGGTACGCGCAAGCACTACCGCCTGCTGTTCTCCCACCCGCCCTTCGCGCTCACTGCGTAACCCGAGCTACAGACATACGCGCCGCCGGTGAGCGCGAAGGGCGCAATCAGAGGAAAGGGCGCGAAGGAAGATTAACGGGGTGGGTTTTGGTTTCGTCGGCCGAGAGATGCTAATCTAACTCAGTCTCGGCGAGGGCGACTCAAAAATTGGGAAGCCGTTATCGACGCGATTGAAGTTAGAGCATGTTGCTTTTATTGACGCCTGCGATGACTCGTCCAAGACGTTCATCGGCAGGCTTTCGTCGTTTTTATAACTTCGATAGCCTCGCCGCACTACACCGACAAAGGAGATTGCATCATGGCAGAGCGCCCAATCATTAAAGCAGAACCACGTACCGTCTTTGGCAAGGGCTACGCCCGCCGCCTGCGCCGCGACTGGAAGGTTCCCGGCGTAATCTACGGTAGCGACCAGGAGCCAGTACACTTCGCAGTGCCGCTGCTGGACATCCAGTCCCTCGTTCGCAACAACGGTGTCAACGCCGTTCTGGAGCTCGAGATCGAAGGCGAGCAGTACCTGACCATGGTCAAGAACGTTGACCAGAACGTGCTCACCATGGACATCGACCACGTTGACTTGCTGCTGATTAAGCGCGGCGAGAAGGTCGAGGTTGAGGTTCCGATTACCCTGACCGGCGAGTCCGCACCGGGCACCATGCACATCCAGGACGCAGACGTCCTCATGGTTGAGGCTGACGTACTGAACATTCCGGAAGAGATCGAACTGTCCATCGAGGGCCTCGAGGACGGCGAAGTCATCACCGCCGCCGACATCACCATGCCGGAAGGCACCACCCTGGTGGCAGACCCAGAGACCGTTATCCTCTCCATCTCCCTGCCTGAGGTTGACGAGGAGCTCGAAGAGGCCGCTGAGGCTGCTGAGGAAGGCGGCGCCGACGCTGGTGCCGACTCCGTCGATGAGGAGGGCGAGTCCTCCGAGTCCGGCGATTCTGAGGAGTAGTTTCCCACTCCCCCAAACGCATATCGCCGTGAGCAGCAATGCTCACGGCGATATCGCAGTTTTATAGATGGTTTTATAAATCTTGTCCGGCAAGTTCACGAATTCTAGGCGTGATTTCAATCTTGCCCTTGCCTTCCTTAGCGCGCTTGATAATGAGCCGCGCAGCAGCAACTTTGCTACTAGGTACATTTTCGGTTTCGCGATCAACTTCAGTTGATTTTTCGGACATGGGGCGCACCTCCTTAATCACTACGATACTTCTCCAAGTCCACCGTTATAAGAAGTATTTTTAGCAACCGAGCAGCAATGATACTCGGCGGCATATTCCATGGAGCATGTAATTGTATTTCCAATAGAATTTCAATCTATGCGACAATAATGCAGTGACTCCACTACTCGTAGTAGGCCTTGGCAATCCTGGCCCGAAATATTCCGGCACGCGGCACAATATCGGCTTCGATGTTGCCGATGAGCTCGCCGGTGAATTAATGAGCAGCTTTTCGGTACATAAGAAGACTAATACCGAGGTTGCGGAAGGAACGCTATCCGGCCGCAAGGTAATCTGCGCTAAACCGCGGTCCTTTATGAATCTTTCTGGCGGGCCGATCAAGGCACTCGCCCAGTATTTCCATCTGGCGCCCGCGGATATTGTGGTAGTCCACGATGAATTAGAGTTCGACTTCGGGACCGTGAAATTGCGCCAAGGCGGCGGCGATCACGGGCACAACGGTCTGCGCTCTACCACGAAGTCGCTCGGTACTAAGGACTATCAGCGTCTTTCCATAGGCATCGGAAGGCCGCCAGGCCGGATGGATCCGGCATCGTTTGTGCTCAAGCCGTGGTCCAAGCAAGAAAAGGTGGAGATCCCCATCCTTTGCGCTGACGCGGTAGCAGAAATAAGGAGTGCGCTAGACTAGCTGGCATGAAATTGGCTACTCTTCGCACCGCGTTCGGCACCTCCGCAATCCGCATTGAAGGCGATAATGTGGGAGTGGAGCTGGACTACGAAGACGTAGGCGCGCTGCTGCGCAGCGAAGATTGGCGCAAGGCCGCACAGCTATCCGGCGAGCCAATAGTCTTTGATCAGCATGATTTAGAAGCAGTCGTCCCAACGCCAGGGAAGATCATCTGCGTGGGCCTTAATTACGCCAAGCATATCCGGGAAATGGGCCGCGACTTTCCCGAGCACCCCACGCTGTTTATCAAATTCGCCGATGCGCTAACCGGCCCCTTCGATGACGTCTATATCCCCGAATACGCTACCCAGAAGCTGGACTATGAGGGTGAGCTAGCGGTGGTCATCGGCGAGCGCGCGCACCGCGTAACCCGCGCGGACGCATTGGATTACGTGGCGGGGTATTCCATCATGAATGACTACACCTTGCGCGATTTTCAGCGCCAGACCAGCCAATTTCACGCTGGCAAGTCTTTTTATCGCACCGCAGGGTTTGGGCCTTGGCTGACCACCCCTGATGAATGGGCGCCGGGCAGTAGCGCGCGGCTGACCACCACGGTTAATGGTGAAGTGCGCCAGCAGGATAATACCGATGACCTCATCTTTTCCATCGCTGAACTCATAGAATTCTGCTCGCAGCTCTACCCCCTCAACCCCGGTGACGTCATCGTAACCGGTACGCCCGAAGGCGTTGGTTTTGCCCGCGACCCGCAGCAATTCCTCCAAGACGGCGATACGGTCGCCATCGACGTCGAAGGACTCGGCCATATTTCTAATACCACTCGCTACGGCGAGCCCAGCCTCTAAGCCTGTTGCACATACCCCGCACATGCTGTGGCTGGGTTCTCACTCCAACGAGGGCATACCAGTTTTCTAGATAGGGCCACCAAGCCGTTAAGCTGGAAGAATGAGCACCAAAAGCAGCAAATCCCCTAAGAAGCTGAATAAAAAGGCCTACGAAAAAGAGCTCGAGCGGTTGCAAGCAGAGCTCGTCGATATGCAGCAGTGGGTTGTTGAGACCGGCGCCCGCGTGGTCATCATCATGGAAGGCCGCGACGCCGCCGGCAAGGGTTCTGCCATTAAGCGCATCACGCAGTACCTCAACCCCCGCACCTGCCGCATCGAGGCGCTTCCCGCCCCGAACTCGCGCGAACAGGGCCAGTGGTATTTCCAGCGCTACGTGGAAAAGCTGCCTACCAAGGGCGAAATCGTCATCTTTGACCGCTCCTGGTACAACCGCGCTGGCGTTGAGCGCGTCATGGGCTTTTGCACCGACCAAGAATACGTCCGCTTCTTGCACCAGGCTCCCACCTTTGAGCAGATGCTTGTGGAAGATGGCATTATCCTGCGCAAATACTGGTTCTCCGTCTCTGATGAAGAGCAGATTAAGCGCTTTGAATCCCGCCGCAATGATCCGCTGCGCCGCTGGAAGCTCTCGCCCATGGATCTCCAATCCATTACCCGCTGGGAAGACTATTCCCGCGCCAAGGATGCCATGTTCATCCACACCGATACCCCGACCGCACCGTGGTACACCGTGGAGTCTGAGGACAAAAAGCGCTCGCGCATCAACGTCATTTCGCACTTGCTCAATACCATCCCCTACGAGAAGATCGAGCGCGAGTTGCCGGAGATCCCGCACCGTCCCGATTCCGATGGCAAGACCTACGAGCGCCCAGACCGCGAAGAGTTCCGTTATGTGCCGGATGTAGCTGCCAAGCTGGAGGCCTCACCCACAAAGAAAGATAAGAAGAAAGGTAAGAAGAAGGACAAAAAGAAGTAGTCCCCCGAAGCCGTACTACTATGTCCGACTATGAGCACTGACACCGTCGCCAAAGCACGCTTAGGGGATAAAATCCTCACCGCGGTGGCAGCGCTCATTGCGCTGTTTTATCTCATCGGGGCTTGGGCGGCTCCAGGAGCGATCGAGCTCATCCAAGCAGCGCTTTCGCTTTTATTTTTGCCCTTCATCTGGGTCTGGCGTACCAAACCGGTACTCAGTGCAGCTGGCTTTATCGTCCTCCTTGGTGCGTGGTCCGCGGCGTGGATAAGCCAGCTACCAGCCAACCTCGGGGTTACCCCATGGGCATTGACCGCGCCGATGGCCGTCTACGCCACTTCCCGCTACGTGGAACGCCGCTCAATTCCCCGCGCGGTGCTTATCGCCGCGCTCTTGGGTTCCTTTGTATCGCCTGCTATGTGGCGCATTGACCCCGAGTCCTTTCTCTTATCTTTCCAGCTCGATCGCCGCTACATCACCTTGCTGGTGGTGCATTGGGCGGTGCTCGGCAGCGCCTATTTCATCGCCGCACGCTATTTTGACCTGGATAGGCAACGCGAGCGCTTAGCTCAAGAACGGTTCCACCAAGCGCAGGAGGAAGAGCGCTTACTCATCGCTCGGGAATTGCACGATGTCTTGGCCCACTCCCTCACCTTGATCAAGGTTCAGGCTAATGCCGGGATTATCGCCGCGCGCACGGATACCACCGCTGCCGAGGACACCTTGCAGAGCATTCGCGATGGTGCGGATTCCGCGCTGGAGGAAGTGCGCGGCATTGTCACAGCGCTACGCAGCACGGGGCCTTCGGCTTTGGAACCCGCGCAGCAGCTCGAGCATGTACAGAGCATCATCGACGGCTTTCGCACCGCTGGCCTGAAGATTGACGCGGAATTGCCTTCCTCCTACGAGGTTTCCGCGCTGACTCAGCTAGCCCTGGTACGCATCATTTCTGAAGGGCTGACCAATGCCCTGCGCCACCAAGGCCCCGGTACGCACGTGCAGCTAAAACTCACGCTTTCCGATGCCGCACGGGTCACCCTCATCTCCACCGCTACTTCCCCGACACCCAGTGAGGTATCCGGCAGCGGCGTCGGTTTGGTGGGAGTTAAGGAACGCGCCCAAGCCTTGGGCGGAAGCTTAACTAGCAGTGGCGATGCCCAGAAATTTACACTGGCTGCGGAACTACCATTACACAAGGACAACCATGCCTAAGATTCGCGTCATGCTTGCAGACGATCAAGCGATGCTCGTCGCTGCCTTATCGACCATATTGAACGCGCAGGAAGATATTGAGGTGGTGGCTACCGCAGCCTCCGGAGGCGACGCCGTTTCCTTGGCACTTCGCCACCGCATTGATGTGGCCATTTTGGATATACGAATGCCTGGCATGGATGGAATTGCCGCGGCCCAAGCCATTCTTTCCCGCACCCCTAACTGCCGGATTATCATGCTCACCACATTCAATGAAGAGGATCTGGTATCCCAGTCGATTGCCGCCGGTGCGCATGGATTCTTGCTAAAAGACGCCGACCCAGAGGTTCTGGTACACGCCGTACGCGACGTTGCCAAGGGCGAGTCTGTCCTCGCCTCGCAGGTAACGGGCCCTGTTTTAGAGGGCTACCGCAAAGCGCTAACGCACAGCCAGCTCAGTCCACACGAACGCCAGGGGCTTAACCTAGTCACTCGGCGCGAGATGGAGGTGCTCTCGCTCATCGCGCGCGGGGCTACAAATCGCGAGATTGCCGGCCACATGTCTATCGCAGATACCACGGTAAAAACGCATGTCTCTGCGCTGATGTCCAAGCTAGCTGCACGCGACCGCGTGGCTTTGGTGCTGCTGGCGCACAAAGCTGGCATTGCCTAGCCTCCTACTGTGGTAGGACTACCCCGGCGCGAAGACCGTCTCGCAGGCGGAAGATTTCGATAGTTGCGCAGCTCATACTTTTGGTATGAGCTATGAGGTTTCTTTCGAACACATCACAAAGTCTTTTGGTTCCCAGGCAGTGCTGCGGGATATCAGTTTTCAGGTCTTACCTGGCCGGGTACACGCTGTGCTCGGGAGAAATGGTGCCGGCAAGTCCACCTTGTTTTCCATTTTCCTCGGTCTGCTGCCCGCCGATTCGGGAACGGTGTGCGTGGCTGGCAAACCATGGTCACGGGAAGTTCTCGACCATGTTGGCGCCTCGGTTAACGGGCCAGCCTTCTACGGGCACCTATCCGCCACGGATAACCTCCGCGTGCATACCCGCCTTCTCGGATTGCCCGACTCGGAAATCAATCGTGTCTTGCACATTGCTGGTCTAGCCGGGGCTGGTGCTAAGAAGGCAAAGTCTTTTTCCACCGGAATGAAAGCCCGTTTAGCCTTAGCCCAGGCCCTACTGGGTGATCCAGAAATCTTATTGCTCGATGAGCCGCAAAATGGACTCGATCCACAGGGCATCGCGGAGCTGCGCAAGCTCCTCCAGCAGCTCGCCGCCGCTGGGCACACCGTCGTGGTCAGCTCCCATCAACTCGGTGAGGTCCTTCACCTAGCCCACGACATCACTATTTTGTCCCAAGGTACCATCCGGTATTCCGGCTCCCTGCAGGAACTGGCCCCCAGTGGTGAATTGGAAGCCGAATTCTTCCGCCTGACTTCTGCCGATGGTGAGACCGATGTTTAAGCAGTATCGACGGTATCTTTCTGCAGAACTACTGCGTTGCCGCGGTAGCGCCGTGCAGTGGTTACCCTTACTCGCCCTGCCTCTGGTGGTAATGACGGTATTCTTTTCTGCCTTTGCGTCCTCTGCCGAGGACGCTACAGGTGTTCTTGGCTGGCAGTCCATGTTTATCACCGGTATGTATGCGCCGCTCATTGCGCTTTTTGCTGGCGTTCCAGAGCGCCGCGAGGCACTCAGCCGCGGCGGCGGCACACTATGGCGCCGGCTTAATCCCCGTTATGAGCACGCCTCCCGGTTCCTCATCGTCGTGGCAAGCCTCGCTGTTTTCCACCTACTAAATTTCGGCTTGTCCTGGGTGGCGGTTGCAGCGCAAGCTCTTGCAAACCACCAGCTGCTTATCATCGCTGGGGCCTATTCTTTCCTCGGGGCTATCGGCATCGCGGGGTTTGCGACCGCATGTGCCCGCAGGCTGGGCCTTGCCGTCACGCTTATCTTCGCGGTTATATGGCAGGTCATTAGTGTGCTTCCTCGCGTTGTCGAGGGGCCGCTATGGTGGGCCTTCCCACCCGCGTGGCCGCTACGGTTACTCTTGCCTGCGCTGCGCATCCACCAGAATTCGGTTCCGCTCGAGCCAGGTGATCCACTACTACAGGAAAGCCCACTTCCTGCGCTTGCGTTATGCCTCATCCTCGCTGTAGCAGGCTCTTTGACCGCAACCATGACGCCTCGCCGATTACGGCCGCTTTCCCGACCCCGGCGCGTGACGGCGCCCACGGTCAGTGCTGCCGCCACTCCGGCTCAGGGATGGCAGCCTGCCACTGTCTCTCGTGCCGCTGCCCGCTCGCGCCGTGCCGATGCGCTGTGTGGCTTTCACCGGGCCATCATGACGCCAGCGGTCATTACGTGCTTGGTATTAAGCGCCTTAGCGCTGATCTTTATTGCCCTTTACTACCCACCACGTTATGTACAGGGATTCTTCGTATTTCTGCTTCTCCCCGTGGGGGCCGGTGTACTTCCTGTGCTGGTCTGGCCGGGGTTCTCGGGCGCGTGGCCGATTGTTTATACAGAATCTCGCCACTGTTCTACTGCCCTTCTCCTGTGGTTACTGGGCATCATCGCAGTGGTGTGCACGTGTGCTTCAGTCGCGGTTATCTTCGCCGGTGGTGCTGCCCTAACCGTACTAGCGCAACTGCCCCTAGCGGTCGGCGTGGGGTACGTCCTCACGGTGATATCGCTCATCGTCGTCATCCGCTTTGGTATCTGGAGCTCACTTGCTCTGACAATCGTCGGCACCATTGTCTCCGTGACGGTAGGCGGCGATGTCCTCGCGAAGACCGTCCTCTGGCTCGTTGCCTTCCCCGCCTGGCCGATGAATGCGGATTCTCCTGGCCGCTACGCCTGTGCTGCGATAATGACCCTGCTTTTCGCCGCCATTACTTCGTGGGCCGCCAGGCGGTTGCTGCGCACACGAGCACTTCGCCCTACCGATTAAATAACTAAGGCCCGCGGGGACTCCGCGGGCCTTAAACTATGCGAGCTTAAAGCTCAGAGGGAGATACGCGCTTGGGCAGGACCACCGGGCGGGCATTAGAAAGCCCCTCCACCACGCGGATGACCTGGTTGGAGTAACCAAACTCGTTGTCGTACCAGACGTAGAGCACCAAGTGCTTGCCGGAGGCGATGGTGGCGATGCCATCGACGATGCCGGCATTGGTATTGCCCACGAAGTCGCTAGAGACGACCTCTGGGGAGGCGATGTAGGAAATCTGCTGGCGCAGATCCGAGTGCAGGGAGACGTTGCGCAGGAAGTCATTGACCTCATCGCGGTCGACTTCTTGCTCCAGCTCCAAGTTAAGCACCGCCATGGACACATCCGGGGTAGGAACGCGGATGGCGTTACCGGTCAGCTTGCCTTCGAACTCCGGCAGGGCCTTGGCCACGGCCTTAGCGGCACCGGTGGCAGCAAGCACCATGTTCAGGCCGGCGGCGCGGCCGCGGCGCT
Organism: Corynebacterium sp. KPL1814; assembly: GCF_000478175.1. Taxonomy (GTDB): domain Bacteria; phylum Actinomycetota; class Actinomycetes; order Mycobacteriales; family Mycobacteriaceae; genus Corynebacterium. The sequence continues at coordinate 132,062 of NZ_KI515775.1, read as the reverse complement.
CGCCCTTGTGGTAGTTATCAATGAGGTTTTGGTCATTGGTAAACGAGTGCGCGGTTTCCACGTGGCCGTGGGCCACGCCGTAGCGGTCATTGATCACCTTGAGCACCGGGGTAATGCCGTTGGTAGTGCAGGATGCGGCGGAGAGGATCTTATCGTCATCGGTAATGGCGGAATCGTTGATGCCAAAGACGATGTTTTTAATATCGCCCTTGCCCGGTGCGGTCAGCAGCACGCGGGCCACGCCCTTGGCCTTAAGGTGCTGGGACAGGCCTTCCTTATCGCGCCAAACACCGGTGTTATCTACCAGCACGGCGTTGTTGATGCCGTATTCGGTGTAATCAATCGTGGCTGGATCGTTGGCGTAGATCATCTGGATCTTCGTGCCATTGGCCCAGATAACCTGTTCTTCCTCGTCCACGCTGATGGTGCCGTTGAAGGCGCCGTGGACGGAATCGCGGCGCAGGAGGCTGGCGCGCTTGATAATGTCCCCTTCGCCCTTATTGCGCACCACAATCGCGCGCAGGCGCACGCCGCCGTAAGCGGCCTCGCGGGCAACAAGGATGCGGGCAAGGAGGCGGCCGATGCGGCCAAAGCCGTACAGCACGACATCGGTTGGGTCGATATCCTCGCCGGCACCGACGATTTCCGTGAGTTCATCTTCGAGGTAGCGGCGCAGGTCTTCTTCGCCCGACTCTTCAAAGCCCAGGAGGAGGCGTCCGACGTCGATGGACGCGGAGCTTAGGTTCATATCCGCTAGTTCGGACAGGATGGGCAGGGTTTCTGCCGTGGAGAGCTGGCGCTGGGCAATGCGGCGTCCGTAGCGGTGGGACTTGATGATGTCGATATCGGTCTGCCCCACCAGCGGGCGGCCGAAGATGGTGGCGACGACGTTGTTGTTGCGGTGCAGTTGGTGGATGAGGGGAATCATCTGTTGCGCCAATTCGAGGCGCTCGTTCCAGTCATCATGTCCAATATGTGCGTTCGCAGTCACGAGGCTCCATCCATTTCTATTTCGGGGGTGGCTAGCAATCTTCGCCCCAAATTTTAGCGTGTATCAGTGTTTGTTTTGGCATAGGGAGTCCAGAATGTCTGCGACACTACCCCCGCGGATTTTGGCCGCCGGCTCACCTACGAGACAGTAGGCTACGGCGCCATCGTGCTGCGCTCGGCGTTCCTTGAGCACGGAATTAAGCATGGGATATATCGGGGGTATATCGGGGTGGGCGCGGGTGTAGTCGGTCTCTAAACCGCGCGCATGCCGCCCGGAAAAGGCGCGGGTGGCTACGGTGGCCCCGCCGCGCTGGAGAAGCTTGCGGTTGTAGTCACTGGTTCCGGCTTCTTTACTCAGCAAAAAGGCAGAGCCGCACGATGCGGCGGCCACGCCGGGCAGGCTTAATACCTGGGTTACCTCTCCTGCCGTGCGCAGCCCGCCCGCGGCAATCAGCGGGATGTTCGGTGCGACGGCGTGGACGGCTTCGTGAACGGCGGCGATGAGCTCTGGCAGTGGCCGATCATCGGGAAGCGCGGTGCGGTCCCACGTGCCGCGGTGCCCGCCGGCAGCGGGCCCTTGTACGCACAGCGCGTCCACTCCCAGTTTGGCGGCAGCGCGGGCCTCATCGGGTGTGGTGACGGTGGTCCAGGCCTCGGCACCCGCGGCGTGGATGCGGACAAGCTGCTCAGAATCAAAGGTACCGAACATGGACCACACGACGCGGGCGCCGCCCTGAAGCGCCAGCTCGAGCTTGTCGTGGAAGCCGAAGGAATAATCGGGATCCGGCAGCGGGGTACCTTCGGCCGTGGCCAGATCCGCGGCGGCGGCCAACTGCTCAGGAGTTAACGGATCCTGCGGGCAAAACAGGTTCACCCCAAAGGGGATGCCGGCGCAGGCATCGATCTGGCTGCGGGCAGAATCCACGCTGGCAGACCCAAGCCCCAGGGTGCCAAAGGAGCCGGCCGCATGCGCGGCGCGCACCAGATGCACGGTGGTAGGCCCGCCCGCCATGGGCGCTGGCATTACGGTTCGGCGCAAAGATTGAATAACCTGGCTCATAGGACACTACTGTACCGAGCTAGAAAGGCGCATTCGTGGCAGCTTTGAAAGATTTTATTGCCCGGTTTTTCGGCGGTCCCTCGCCAGCGCAGCAGGGGCTGGACCCGGCCGAGTTAGAGGCAGACTGGCTCATCATTGGCCTGGGCAATCCCGGCGCGAAGTACGCCGCCACTCGCCATAACGTGGGATACATGGCCGTCGACGATGTACTGGCCCAAGGCGGCGACGTGCTTGAGCCGGTGCGCGGAATGGACCTCGAGGCAGCCCCGCTGCGCTGGGGCGATACCCGCGCGCTGGCGGTGCGCACGACAACGTTTATGAACCTCTCCGGCGATCCGATTGCCCCGCTGGCGCAGGCTTTGGGCATTGCGGCAGACCACATCATCGTCATCCACGATGAGCTCGACCTGCCGGCCAATAAAATTCGTCTGAAGCAGGGCGGCAATGAAAATGGGCACAACGGGCTGAAATCGCTCACGCACAACCTGGGCACGCGGGATTATGTGCGCGTGCGCATTGGCATCGCGCGCCCGCCCAAGGGCTCGTCGATTCCGGATTATGTTTTAGCACCTGTCGATGCCGGCCCCGGCTTCGATACCGCCATCGCCACCGCCGCCGAAGCTGCCCAACTCATCGCGACCCAGGGGCTCGTACAAGCCCAAAACCGCATTCACTCGCGCTAAGACTGGGAAAATTTCTCCAGCGCCTGCGGGCTGCCGGCGGCGACGATGAAGTCGGTGGGGGCGAGCTGGGTGGCATCGGCAAGCGGGGCCCAAGCACCCTCCGCCTGGCAGACCGACACCAACTGCACGTGGTGGGTGCGCCAAACCTCGCCCAAATCGAGCGGGCGACCCGTAATCGAGGAGGGCGCGGCCATCTGCGTCACGCCGTAGTACGGGGCGATCTCAGCAAAATCGCGGAAGCGCCCGCCCAAGAGGTAGGCCACGCGGCGGCCGGTATCGCGCTCGGGGCGGATGACGTGGTGGGCGCCGATCTGGCGCAGGATGCGCTCGTGGGCCTCCGAATTGGCCTTGGCCCAAATATCTTTGACCCCCAGCTCCACCAAATTGGAGACGGTGAGGATAGACGCCTCCAAGTGCGAGCCGATGCCCACGATGACCCGCTCCACCTCATCGATGCCCAGCTGGCGCAGCGCCGCCGGATCGGTGGTATCCGCCGAAATGGCCTCGGTTAAATGGGGCGCTCGTTCACGCACAATCTTCTCGTCGGAATCGATGCCGAGGACCTCTACCCCATGGCCCATGAGCTCGCCAGCCAGGGAGCAACCAAACCGCCCCAAGCCAATGACGACGACCGGGGCAATGTCCAGGGTGGCGCGGGAGTGGCCCAACGCCTTAAAAATGCTAGCCAATGAAGGGCCTTTCTTCGGGGTAGCTATAGCGGCGGCTGAGGTTCTTGGCCGCCAACGCTGCTACCAGGGTGGTTGGGCCAACGCGGCCCAAGTACATGATGAAGCACAACACGATTTGTGAGGGTGCAGACAAGCTGGCGGTAATCCCGGTGGATAGGCCCACGGTGGCAAAGGCGGACATGACCTCAAAGGAGACCTGATCGCCGCTGAATTGCGGGTCGAAAAAGCGCAGCGCCGCCACGCCGAGGGTCACCACCAGCACCCCGGCAAAGCTCAATGCTAGCGCCTGCCGGGTCACACTGTGGGGAAGGCTGCGGTGGTAGATGGAAGTCTTTTCCTTGCCCAAGAACTCCGCGGCCATGGCGGCTAATAGCACGCACGCCGTGGTGACCTTGATGCCGCCGGCGGTACCGGCCGAGCCGCCACCGATAAACATCAAGATATCGGTACCCATGAGCGTTACCGGGTGAGCCTCACCGTAGTCGAAGGTATTAAAACCGGCCGTGCGCGGGGACACGCTGGCAAAGAACGCGTTGAGGAGCTTGTCGCCCCACGTCATCGGTGCCAGTACGCCACTCCACTCCGTCAAGGCAAAAAATATCGTGCCGGCCACAATGAGCACGCCGGTGGCCGCCAGCGTCATCCGCGCGGTAATAGAGATGCGACGCATCGCCTCCGACCCGCGCCGCATGTGACGCATCAATTCCGCCCAGACCGGGAAACCCAGCCCGCCGCCGATGACCGCTCCGGCCAGCGGCAGGAGGATCCAGGCATCGCCCACAAACGGCACGAGGTTATCACTATTGGTGCTAAACCCGGCATTGTTGAACGCCGAAATGGCGTGGAAGATGCCCTCCCATAACGCCCGCGGGAAGGAATGCCCGTAGCCCACCATCAGGCGCGCGGTGACCGCCGCCGCGATAATGCTTTCTACCAGCGCGGTAAAGGCAAAGGTAAAAATCAGGGTGCGGCGGATGCCACCGGCAAGGATGGGCCGGCTTTCATAGGCACCGGTCTTGCGCGCCTTAAAGCTAATCCGGCCGGTTAAAAGCCAGCCAGATAGCGAGGCCAGCGACATAATCCCCAAACCGCCCAGTTGGATGAGGGCCAAGATGACCACTTGCCCGGCTGGGCTCCAGAAACTTCCGGTATCGACCACGACCAGCCCGGTCAGCGAGACCGCGGAGGTTGCGGTAAAAAGGGCAGATAAAAACGAGGCGCGGGAATCTCCCGCCTCGGCGAACGGCAGCAATAACAATGCCGTTCCTATCAGGATGAGCAGTAGAAACCCGGTGGCTGTTAGCCGCGCCGGTCCCCACTGCCGCAGAAAAAGCAGGCGCTTCACAAACCGGAAGTATAGACCCGTCCAGCCCCAAGCGGAACTGCGCGGCGGGACGCCGCGGAGAAATATCACGAACGAATGTCGCAAACGAATGTCGCGACCATCGCTAGAATCTAGCGTATGACTTCGCCGTATTCCGCCGCTAGGACCATCGTGATTACCGGGGCATCGTCAGGCATTGGTGCCGCAGCCGCCCGGCAGATTCGCCGCACGCGCCCGCAGGATAACCTCGTCATCATCGGTCGTAATCCGGACAAGACCAAGGCCGTTGCAAAGGAGGTGGACGGACAGTATTTCCTCGCCAATTTCGAATCGCTTGCCCAAGTGCGCCAGCTGGCTAATGACCTGCAACAACTAGAGCGCATCGATGCTTTGGGCAATAATGCCGGGGGTATCTTCGATGGCCCCACCATGACTGCCGATGGATTCGAGCGCACGTGGCAGGTCAACGTCGTCGCGCCCTTCCTTTTGACATCCCTGCTGCAAGAAAAGCTGCGCGATAGTAACGCCACCGTGGTCAACACGGCGTCCTTGGCCAATATGCTGATCTCCAATTTCGACCCGGCAGATCCCAATACGCTGGAGCATTTCAGCCCAGAGCGCGCATACGGCAATGCCAAGCTGGCGGATATCTTGCTCGCCCGGTTTATCGATGCCCACGGCATCAACGCGGTGTCTTTTCACCCGGGCGTATTAGCCACCGAGTTTGGCAAGTCCTCGAACGGGCTTACCGGCAAGGTGTATTCCGGGGTCATCGGCAAGGCCTTTGGCACCGCAGAGGCCGGCGGCGAGAACTTGGCTTACTTCCTCACCGGCACCGAGGGCATCCATTTTCAGTCCGGGGAATACTACAATAATAAGCGCACGCTGGGCGTGCAGCGCCCGATTGCGAAGAATATCTCTGTGGCCCACCGCGTCTTTGAGGATCTGGGCCGCCGCCTCAATGTGGAGTGGTAGCGCTCAAGCACTAGACTATGGCGCATGAGTTCTGTCGCTTTTGAGGCCTCGCGCCGCCGCACGTTCGCCGTTATCGCCCACCCGGATGCCGGTAAGTCCACGCTGACGGAGGCGCTGGCGCTGCATGCGCACGTGATTAATGAGGCCGGCGCGGTACACGGCAAGGGCAACCGCAAGTCCACCGTGTCTGACTGGATGGACATGGAGAAAAACCGCGGTATCTCCGTCGCCTCGTCCGCGCTGCAGTTTGAATACGCCCCGGAGGGACACGAGGGCGAGCCTTATATGATCAACCTGGTTGATACCCCAGGTCACGCGGACTTTTCGGAGGATACCTACCGCGTGCTCACCGCGGTGGATGCCGCAGTGATGCTTATCGATGCCGCCAAGGGCCTCGAGCCACAAACACTCAAGCTCTTCCGCGTTTGTAAGGCGCGCGGGCTGCCCATCGTCACGGTGATCAACAAGTGGGACCGCGTGGGCCGCGAGCCGCTCGAACTCGTTGATGAAATCGTGAACGAAATCCAGCTGCAGCCCACCCCGCTGTACTGGCCGGTGGGCATCGCAGGCGATTTCCGCGGCCTGGCCCATATCAATGATGACGGCGAGGCCGATAACTACATCCACTTCATCCGCACCGCCGGTGGTTCCACCATTGCGCCGGAAGAGCACTACGATCCTGCGGCCGCAGAAGAAAAGGAAGAGGACGTGTGGGAAACCGCGGTAGAGGAAGCCGAGCTGCTTGCCGCCGATGGCGCCCTGCACGATCAAGAACTCTTTGAGCAGTGCGTGACCTCCCCGCTCATCTTCGCCTCGGCAATGCTGAACTTCGGTGTCCACCAGATCCTTGATACCTTGTGCGCCATCGCCCCGGCACCGCATTCCCGCGAATCGGATCCCAAGGCCGTGGAGGCCGCCACCAGCGCCATCGATGAGGTCCGCGAGGTAGCCGATGACTTCTCCGGCGTCGTATTCAAAGTGCAGGCGGGCATGGACCAAAAGCACCGCGATAACTTGGCGTTTATGCGCGTGGTCTCCGGCGAATTCGAGCGTGGCATGCAGGTCAACCACGCCCAATCCGGCCGCAGTTTTTCCACCAAGTATGCGCTGACGGTCTTTGGTCGCACCCGCGATACCGTGGATACCGCTTACCCGGGCGATATCGTGGGCCTCGTCAACGCGGGCGCGCTAGCTCCCGGTGACACCATCTATTCCGGCAAAAAGGTGCAGTTCAAGCCCATGCCTCAATTCGCCCCGGAAGCCTTCCGCATCCTGCGCGCGAAATCGCTGGGCAAGTACAAGGCCTTCCGCAAGGGCTTGGATCAGCTCTCTGCCGAGGGCGTGGTGCAGGTCCTGCGCAACGATGCGCGCGGTGATGCCTCCCCGGTCATGGCAGCGGTCGGCCCTATGCAGTTCGAGGTCATGCAGGCCCGCATGGAATTCGAGTACAACGTCGAAACCGTCACCGAGCCCATCCCCTACTCCGTGGCGCGGCGCACCGATGCCGAATCCGCACCGGAACTCGGCCGCCAGCGCGGCGTAGAGATCTTCACCCGCCAGGACGGCGAGCTCATCGCCCTATTTGGCGATAAGTGGAAGCTCGCCTTCATTGAAAAGGAACACCCCGAGCTCACCATGGAGACCTTGGTCGCGGATTAATACCGCGGCCGCCCGTCAGAGCAGCATGACGGGGATGACCACGATCTTCATGAACTGCGCCACCACGATGGTAGAGGTATAGCCGGTGAGGATGCGCGAATCCGAGCTGGCGCCCGTGGCGTAATTGACCACCGCGGGCTGGCCAAAGAGACCGGAAATTCCGCCGGAGGTGCGGGTTTCGGATTGCCCCATAAAGCGGCTGGCCACCGCGAAAATCCCGATGATGATTACGGCGATGATCGCGGCCAGCACCATGGATTTCAGCCCCATCCAAGAGAAAGCGGTGGACACAAAGGCCTCGCCGGAGGACAGGCCCACCGAGGCCAAGAAGATAGCAAGGCCCCACTGCTGGAATGCAGTATTAATCGGGGACGGGATCTGCCACGGAATGCGGCTGGTGCGGTGCAAGGCGCCGAGGACCAGTCCGGTGATCAATGGGCCCAGCGCGAACCCGAGCTCGAAGGACGCGCCGCCGGGCAGCGGCACCACGATGAGGGAAATCAGGTAGCCAATGGTCAGCCCACCGCCGAGTGCTACCCAATTAAGCTGCGAGTATGCGGTCACGGAATCGCCGAAGTAATCGCGGACATCGCCCAAGCGGTCATGCTTGACCACGATTTCTAGGTCATCACCAGATTCCAAGTGGGTTTCATTGGTGGCAAGGAATTCCTCATCGCCGCGGCGCACCCGCACAATCCGCGCGCCGTAGCGCGAAAAGAGGTTTAACTCCTTGACCTTGCGGCCCTCAATATCCTCATTGGAAATGGCCACGGTCTCATTGACCAAGCGCTTATCCACAAACGGGGTTTGGGGCTGGCGCTTTCCCAGTGCATCGGTAAGCTCCTTAGCTTTTGCCTTGGTCACCAGCACACGCAGGACATCGCCGCGGTGCAGTTCCGGGTTATCGCCCGGCACGTCGATATCGCGGCCGCGGCGGATGGTGGCAATGACGAAATGATCCGCGAATTTCTCGCGCAGCTCGGCATAGGAAATATCGCGGGTGACCTTAATCGTTCGCGAGCGGAAAATCTTTTCCGCCGAGTGGTCTTGGTCCTTCTGCGCAGGCCAGCTATGCCGCAGGATGAATGCCACGAGGAGGATGGCCACGGCCACGCCGACCGGATAGGCCAATGAATAACCCACGGCGGGCAGCTCCTCGCCGGATTGCTGCTGGGCCACGGCCAGCGATGCCGTGGACGTCGTTGCACCGGAAAATACGCCGGTCACCGCCAGCGGCGATAGCCCCATGAGGCTGCCTACGCCCAGCGCCGCGGCCGCTGCGGCTATCACCGCCACCGTGGCGAGCAACATGTGCTTTAGCTGGGTGGAAAAGCCCTTGAAGAAGGCCTCGCCGGCAGATAGCCCCTGCATATAGATAAAGAGGCCCAGGCCCAGCTCCTGCAAGGAGCTGAGGATATTGTCATCCAGATCAATAAAGGATCCGAAGGCTAAACCGACAAAAAGGGTACCCGCCGCGCCGAAGCGCAACGGACCAAAGGGAATCATGCCAAAAAGCGTGCCGAGCACGATCATGAAGAAAATGCTCAGCCAAATATGGCCATCAAAAATAGCTAACACTCTGTGCAATCTTAGGAGCTAAACGCGATTTAGCTAGCTGAGAAGGCTTGGCACCTTGCACCGAATACCGCCATTAGTGCAGCGCACGCTATTATTCCTTCTGTCACCGCCAAGAATCAGGAGGGCGATCTCACACCACGGCCCAGAGGTGAGCTAATCCAGCAGGAATTCTTTCCACTTTGGCCACTCGGCATGGGTTTGCGCCTTGCCGGCTTGGTAATTCGCGCGCAGCTTATCCACGTTGCGCTCGGTAGAGGCCACCTGCATATCTTCCGGGAAAAACAGCTGCGCCTTGCCCTGGCGCTCTAGCTCGAGGAGCCGGTCCTTGGCCGCGTTATAGATGGGCGGGCGGCCAATGAGGGCATCGGCAATAGCGGGGTACTTGCGGAAGATGCGGCGGGTAATCGCCGGGCGCGCTACCTCAGGGCGGACATACCCGCGCGGCTTGGAGCCGATGAAAAGGAATTTTTCGTAGCCAGCCTCTTCCGCCTGCTCGATGGTAATGCCGCCGGACGAGCCCAAGGCGCCGTCCACATAGGGCGAGCCATCGATGATGCGAATGGGCATAAGCAGCGGCAGCGTAGAGGAGGCGCGCACCCGCACATACAGATCTTCTGGTTCCTTCACATCATCGCGGGTCCAATACACGGATTCGCCGGTATCGGCCCGCGCGGCGGCGAGTACCATATCCGCTGGATGCTTGCGGTACGCTTCCCAGTCAAAAGGCATATCCTTATCCGCGGAACGCTCATAAATATATTCCGCATTGAAATAGCCATTGCCGCGCACCAGCGAGCCCACGCCACCGAAGCTGGGGTTATTGACAAAATCCGTGAAGGATTCCTCCGCGCGCTTGGCATCGTGCGAGAGGTAATTGACTGTGTGGGAGGCGCCGGCAGATACCCCGCCTACCCATCCAAAGGTGACGTTTTCTTGGATGAGTTTGACTATGCAGGCGGCGGTATAGGAATTGCGCATTCCGCCGCCTTCGATAACAAGGGCGGTATTGCTGGCATCAATCATGGTCTCCCATAATACGCGCGGCGATGTTACGGCGGTCAACCCCGCTTCCTAGCTACGCGGCTAAACTAAAGGGTTATGGGACTATTGGACGCTCTTGCCAAGCTCACCGGGAATGGGGCGCCGCACTTGGCGCGGCCCGATTCCGCGGCGACGACCATGCAGGTGGACCGGTTGGATATTAGGACCGCCGACCAGCTGATCATCATTATCACCGGTCAGCAGGGCGCGCGGGCCCTTGCCGAACTCGCCGGCTCGCGCGAGTCCGCAACCCTTATCTCCCCCACCACCACGGCGCATTTTCCCGCCTTAACGAAGGATGCGCTGCCGGTCAAAGACCCCAAACACGGCTGGATCATCCCCATCACGCCGTCGCTGGCGAGCGCGCTTTCTCAGGCAGAGATTGCAGGTGCTCCGCTTGCCGATGCCCCCATCTCCGGCGAGTACGAGCTTTCCCCCAGCCTCGCGGTGGTGGTGGAATAATGCCTATCTATCCCTTCCAGGGTAAGCGCCCGCGCATCCACCGCAGCGCTTGGATCGCGCCGAATGCCACCATCATTGGTGATGTGGAAATCGGCCCGGATTCTTCCGTCTTTTATGGCTGCGTGCTGCGCGGCGATGTCGGCCCCATCCGCATTGGCAGCCGGTGCAATGTTCAGGACAATAGCGTTATCCACGTGGAGCGGGAGGCGCCGTGCATCCTTGAAGACGATGTCACGGTAGGCCACATGGCCATGCTCCACGGCACCCATGTGGGCGCTGGCAGCCTAGTGGGCATGTCCGCTACCCTGCTATCTCGCTCCACCATCGGGCCCGGTTCGCTCATCGCAGCCGGCGCACTGGTGCGCGAGGGTGCGGATATCCCGGCGCGTTCCTTGGCCGCCGGCGTCCCGGCCACCGTGCGCCGCGCGCTTTCCGCCGAGCAATCCGCGGCGTTTATCCCGCACGCCGCGCGCTACGTGGACCTTGCACAGCAGCAGTCTGGCTCTGAGCTCGCGCTTGATGATGTCTACTTTGACTAGCGCATCCCTATAGATTCACGACACCCATAATGATGAGGAAGGCGGCAACGACATAGCCGCTGATGAGCGCAACCCGCGTGCTGTTTTCGCGCGCCGCAGCAAAGACTCGGCCCGCAGCGGAGTCTGGGTGGGCGCGCACCACGGCGATGAAGAGGCCGCACACCACCGGCAGGGAAAGCGCGAGGGTGGCATACCACAAGAGGCCGCCGTATTGGCCGGCGAGCGACAAATCCTCGGTGGCCAAGAACATGAGGCCGAAATAAAACGGCACGGAGGTCAGCGATTGGACTACGCCCATCACAAACCCGATAAGCACGGTGGTGATGGAAGGCCTGCGCAGTGGTTGCAGCATGCGCCCGATTAAGGCATTGGGTTTTCCCTGGGAATGCCAGGCGGCGAAGGCCAGGGCGATACCGACGATGATGAGGATGCCGCCGGCGATCGGTGACTCCAAGATGGCCGCTATCTGTTCGCGCACGCCCAAAAGCACGAACATGACCACGGCCGCGGCGGTAAGCACGCCTAACCAATCTCCCAGGATGACTAGGCCGGAAATCCAACGGTACTTCCCGCGCGGGAGCATGATGCCGATGGCCACGAGGATGCCAATGAGCAAGGCATTGACCGAATCCAAGAGGGCGAAACTTACCGCGTGAATCATGCGCGATAGTCTACCTATCCTTCGCGCCACCCTGTGCGCTCTGGGCAGGCCTGGGTTATAGGTCACATTATTACGACACTATGCCCACCTGCACCTTACTTTGCACCATTTCCGCAAGATTGCATAGACTATGCACGAATTTAGAAGCAGCGCCCACTCTCTCACTCATTAAGGAGCTCACCCCATGTCCAGATTCCTCTACCGGCTGGGAAGCTGGTCCTACCGCACGGTATGGCCCTTCCTCGCCTTCTGGCTCATCGTCTTGGTGGCGATGGTCGGCCTCACCGCCGGCTTTGCCAAAACCCCGAACCCCAACTTCGCCATGCCGGAGATGGACTCCACCGCCACTCAAGAAGAGATGATGGAGCACTTCGAGCAAGATACCGATGCCATGAGCGCCCCAGAAGGCACCGTGGTCATCCAGGCCCCTGCGGGCAAGGAGCTAAGCGATGATGCCGTTGCAGGGGACATCGATAAGCTGCTCCAGGACCTCAAGGACACCGGTGCGCTGAAGAACCAAGAAGAGCTGGTCAGCCCAGTCCTCGCCGCCGCTGGCATGGAAAAGCAGATGGGCGAGCAGATGCGGGCCCAGGGCATGCCCGAAGAGCAGGTTGCGAAGAACCTGCAGCAGCTTTCCCCGCTGAGCGAAGATAAGACCACCGGCACCGTCACCATCGCCTTCGATGCCGCGGATGTCATGGACATCAACGATGACGAAATGGCTGCGGTAACGGATGTCCTGCACGAGCATGACGGCGACGGCCTCTCCGTTAAGTACCAGGGCAATGCCTTTTCAATGGCCGAGGCCGGCATGAACGGCAGTGCCGAGCTCATCGGCATGGTCGTTGCCGCCCTCGTATTGCTGGTGACCTTCGGCTCCTTCGTAGCTGCTGGCATGCCGCTGATTTCCGCCGTCATCGGCGTGGGCATCGGCATCCTCGGCGTGCAGCTGGCCACCATTTTTACCGATACCGTCTCCGATATGACCCCGACGCTGGCCTCCATGATCGGCCTCGCCGTGGGCATCGACTACGCCCTGTTCATTGTCAACCGCTTCCGCAATGAGCTCATCACCTCCTCGGGCCTGAATAACCTGACGCCAAAGGAACTGGCCAAGGAGCTGAAGAAGATGGATAAAGGCACCCGCGCTCACGCCATGGGCATGGCGCTGGGCACCGCCGGCGGCTCCGTCGTCTTCGCCGGTACCACGGTGGTCATCGCCCTGGCGGCCCTGACCATTATCGGCATCCCATTCCTGTCCACCATGGCTATCGCCGCTGCGGGCACCGTGGTCATCGCCGTGCTAGTGGCCAATACCTTTATCCCCGCCGTGCTGGGCCTGCTGGGCACCAAGATCTTCGCCGGACGCGTGCCCGGCCCAAAGGTTCCAGACCCCGAGGACGAGAAACCAACCATGGGCCTGCGCTGGGTCCGCCGTGTGCGCGCCCACCCGTGGCTACACCTAGGCGTAGGCGTCATCGTGCTTGCCATCCTGGCCATCCCATTTGCAAGTATGCGCCTGGCCATGCCTACCGATGGCTCCGCTAAACCCGGCACCCCACAGCGTGAGGCCTACGAAATGTCCGAGGAGGCCTTTGGCCCAGGCCGCAATGCCCCGATGATCGCCTTTGTCAATGTGGAAGACGTCTCCGAACAAGACCGCATGCCGGCCTTCCAGGATCTCCTCCACAAGTTCAACGACACCGAGGGTGTAGAAAACGCCCAAATCATCCAGACCACGGACAATGGCGATGCCGCCCAGATCATGATCACGCCGACCACCGGCGCAACCGATGAGAAAACCACCGAGACCTTGGAGCGCCTGCGCGAGTATCAGGGCGAATTTTCTAAGGACGGCGGTTCCTACGGCATTACCGGCATCACCCCGATTTTCGACGATATTTCTGAGCGCCTGAGTAGCGTGCTCGTACCGTACGTGGCCATCGTCTTGGGCCTTGCCTTCATCGTCTTAATGCTGGTCTTCCGCTCCATTTGGGTTCCACTCATTGCCGCCGCAGGCTACGGGCTTTCCGTGGCCGCCACCTTCGGCATTACCGTTGGCATCTGGCAAGAGGGCATGTTCGGCCTCGTCAACGACCCGCAGCCGCTGCTATCCTTCCTGCCCATCATGCTCATTGGCCTGACCTTTGGCCTGGCCATGGACTACCAGGTCTTCTTGGTCACCCGCATGCGCGAGGGCTACGTCAGCGGCAAGACCGCCGCCAACGCGACCTCGAATGGCTTTAAGCACGGCGCACGCGTGGTCACGGCCGCAGCACTGATCATGATTTCGGTATTCGCGGCGTTTATCCTGATGGACGAGCCATTCATTAAGACCATGGGCTTTGCCCTGGCAATGGGCGTGCTTATCGATGCCTTCGTTATCCGCATGATGGTCATCCCCGCCACCATGTTCCTCTTGGGAGACAAGGCGTGGTGGTTCCCTAAGTGGTTGAATAAGATCGTGCCTAATATGGATATCGAGGGCGAAGCCCTGCACAAGGAGCGCGAGGCACTCATGCGCTTTCAGCACGACAAGGTAGGAAAGGTTCATCGTGACTAGTTTGCGCGAATCCAAGAAGCGAGCAACGCGCCAGGCCATGTCTGATGCCGCGGCCCGCCTCGCCTTGGACGGCGGCGCTGAGGCAGTCACGGTCTCCAATATCACCAGCGCCGTCGGGGTGTCCCCGCGCACGTTCCATAATTATTTTTCTTCCGTGGCCGATTCCCTCTTGCACTACACCGCGGATGTCCTCGAGGCATTCGCAGAGGATATTCCCACCGCATTTCCCGGCGAGCCCATCTCTTCGGTCTTGGAGTTAACGCTCATTGATGCTCTAGACAATGAAGACATGGAGCTGCGCTCGCTGCACAGCCTGTTCAAGATCGGCGAGGCGATGGAAAACCTCAGTCACACCGCCGAGGAAAAGAAGAAATTCGATAGCGTCACGCACCGTGTCATCGTCGCCTTTCAAGAGCGCTACCCCGAATATTCGGCCTTCGAGCTCACCATCATTTTGAACGCGTGTGGCAGCACCGGCAATGCCTGCCAGCAAGAGCTGAAAAGACGCTGCGAAATGGGCAGGACCCCCAGCAAACGGGAACGCGATGAGCTGGTTCACCACGCCTTTGCCACCCTGCGCGGCCTCGTATGAGGTTTCAGTATCCTCGTAGGTAATTATGGATACTTCGAATTCGCTTGCCCAGGCCACCCGCGATGCCTGCTTCATTCAGGCAGGCCTTGATGCCGCCTTCCGGGCCCACCTGGGTGATACCACCGACGTGGAATTTAATTTCCTTACCCCCTCAACGGATGCCGAGGGGCGCCTTAGCCACAATCAGCCCGTGGAGATCCGCTGTAGCTCGTCCTCCGGTGTCACAGACTTCCGGGGCACGCGCATCGCCGTTATTGATCGCGCCGGCTCGCCCGCCTGGCGGTGGGCATTGCAGGCGGAAGCTGACCTGCCGCAGGGCGGGGATGATCCGGCGAAGTTTATCCCCCTCGCTCGCCTCTTGGCCGGCAATGCCCCGGTACTGCGGGCACAACAAGGAGATCATGAGGCGATTATTGCTGTGGATTTTCACCCTCGCCTCGATTTTCCCACCAGCGTTGTTGCAGGCATTCGCCGCAGCGCGCCAGACATTGATGAGCAGCGGGCTGTGCACGAACTCGCCCACCACTTAGGCATTACGGTCGCAGAGACTGACGCGGACTATGCTGCGGAGTCCGCCGAGCATTTTTCCGATGGAACGACGCTGTATTTTTCTAGCGCAGAGGGCGCGCCGCAGATCACCGCCATCGAGCCAGGCATGAAGGATACCCGCATCATCGAGGATGCCTTTTATTACGGCATGGAGCACCAGATGTACTTCCAGGGCAATTTCCCCGAGGCCACGGTGCACCTCAATGCGGACGAGGCCACTGCGGGGATCCGCTACTCCGGCGGGAAGGCCGAAGCCACGGCGGTACTCATCGCCACCATTTCGGAGAAACGATTCCTATGGGCGTGGGCCGATCCCGCCGTCAAGGACACCGCAGCCGCGCAGGCCGCCGCGAACCTGTACCGCTTCGGCATCGATCACCAGGTGCCGGCGCTAATTCGGCCCGCGCTACCCTTGGACTATGCGCGCGCCCGGCAGGTACCCCAGCTGGCCCTGCCTATCTTGGGCATGTGGACGCTGGTGGGCACCACGCTTGCCGATGGCCGCGTCGGCCTCGTCCTCCTCGATTCCGAAGCGCTGCATTTGCCGCAGCCCACATCCGCGGCCACGGAGGCAACGCTGGCGGCTACCCCACCCCCAGAGATCAATGAGGCGCAGGCCCGAGCGGCCTATGCCTCCTTCCGCGGGATTAACCTTTAGCTAATACGTCACGAATGGCGTCTGCATCCACCTCCGCGACGCTTGCCGGATTGAATGCCGCATCATTGGATTTATCCACCAATACCGCGCGCACGCCATCGGAAAAGTCATCGCGGCGATACATATAAGCACCCAACTTCTTTTCCAGCTCAAGGGCATCGCGAATGCTCGAGCACTTCGCCTCTGCCCGGTAGAGCTCCAGAGCGGCCACGATGGAAGTCGGGCAAGCCTGCGCGGTGAGCTTCTCCACCAGCTCCTTCAGTTCTGGGTACTCCTCTGCAGCCGCGGTGATGTCCTGCCAGGAATCGTGGCGGAAGCTGGCTTCGATCCCCTCGATGAGCTTTGCAAGCGGGGCCTCATCTTCCGGCTGCATGGAGTGCTTGTCCAGCGCAGCGTCAATGCCCAAGTCAATGACGTCGCTGGCAAAGGCATCGCCGTCTTTTACGTAGTCAGTAGCCAGCCCGCTCCACACGAGGTCAGCCGCGTACATGCGGTAGCCGGTAATGCCCCAGAATTTCGCGAGCTCTGGCGAGGCCTTACCGCGCGTACCCACCGCGTTTTGGGAGGCATACGCCATGCCCACATCCGTAACGTAGCCAATATTCATCTCCGGCATGGACGCAAAGGTCTTATCCGTGACCACGCAATGAGAGCCATGCGCGGACACGCCAAGCCCGCCGCCCATAGCGATGCCATCCACCAGCGCGATGACCGGCTTGGGGTATTCCGCGATATCCCCGTTGAGGGTGTATTCCGAGGCAAAGAAGTCATCCACCTCGTCGTAGTTGCCGTCGACGATGCCATCGCGAGCCAAGCGGACATCGCCGCCCGCGCAATAAGCCTTGGGGTTAGTAGAAGTCAGAAGAACCTGCTCCACCTCGTCATCACCCCGCCACTTCTCCAAAGCGGCGGCGATGAGATCGATCATCTCTGGGCTCAGCGAGTTGAGAGCCTTTGGGCGGTTGAGCTCAATGACTCCGGTATGGTTGCGGATTGAGGACACGATAGGTGCATCATTAGTCATATCCTCTATTGTGACACACAACTCATGTACCTAGCTACCGTTTGCGACTTCACAGATAGGTCTTAATCTTGTTTCCACAGCTTATCGCCCTAGACATGGACGGCACCCTACTCGATGGAAACGGCGACTTGCCGCCAGGATTCGCGGCGACCAGCGAGCGTGCAACCGAGCTTGACGTCACCCTCGTTCCGGCATCGGGGCGCCAGCTCGCCACCCTGCAAGAGATGTTTCCTCATGGGGAGACCTTTATTGCGGAAAATGGCTCCGTGGTTGTGCACAATGACGAGCTGCTGAGCACCACTCCCCTCCCATCACCGGCCGTCCACGCCGCGGTAACTGCGCTCGACGCGGTCGCTCAACCGCACACCGTGGTGCTGTGCACACCGGCTACGGCGTTTGTGGAAAGGGGCATCGACAAGCAAGCTTCCGCCGAGATCTCCAAGTACTATAAATCCATCAGCTGGGTAGATGACTTACACGATCTGCTCGATGAGGAAATTATCAAAATCGCGGCCTTCTGCGCCGACGGCAGCGAAAAACACCTTCACGATCCGCTGCGCGAGGCCGTGCCCGAACACAATATTGCGGTATCTGGGGCAGTGTGGCTCGATGTGATGGCGGCCGGGGTCAATAAGGGGGTGGCGCTAGAAACGATGGCGTCCTTGCTCGAGATCCCCCAGTCCCGCACCGCGGCGTTTGGGGACTTCCTCAACGATTTCGAACTCCTCCAAGCCGCTGGAACCGCCATTGCCATGGACAATGCGCACCCTAAGCTCAAGGCCATTGCAGATACAATCGCCCCACCCAATACCGAGTATGGGGTGCTGACAGTGCTGAATCAGCTTTTTGCCAGCCAACAGGATTAGACTTTCTTCTTTCACCATTTATCCGTAAAACATTGCCAATTTCCCGCGCCACGCCGTGCTCTCTACTTAGGGTAATGGCGCTGCTCGCGGTCTAAAATTGGCCGATTAGTACATTTTCGTAGTGCAATGGGAGTTCATGTGAATCGTTTTCTGCGCTCGCTGCTGGGGAAGAAAGATTCCGAGCGTAATGAGGCCACGCCGCCTTCGACGCGGCAAACAGGTGGGCCTACAGGTGATTCCTCCACTAGGGCTTCCACGCCTAATTCCACCGCATCCGCCGAACCGAATGCGGAGAGCCACACTGAAAAGGGCGCGCGGAAGCAACAACAAGCTCCCCGCTCGAGTGGGCAAAACAGCAAGTCAACACCACAGTCCAAAGACAAGCAGGACAGTAATAAAGCTGCACAAACAAAGCCTACGGACATCAACCGTGGTCTCGCGCGCCAGTCGCGCCAGATAGGTACGCCCACGCCGCAACAAAAGCAGGCAACTCGCGCCCAAAATGCGAAGGCCTCCAAAGCCTCTACGCCTAAAGGGACTGCCCAAAACAAGCAGAACGGTTCCCCGCAGAAAAAGGACGAGGCGAAAAAGCGCCAACCGATAAAGCCAGCCACGGCCAAAGGTTCTAAGAAGCCACAGCAACCGGCGGCCGAGACGAAGGAATTCCCTGCGAGCCCCGCCGGTACGTCCGGCAGTCCTAGTAGTTCCCGTTCCTCCAACTCATCTGGTTCCTCGAGTTCTTCTCACCCTAAAAACTCGGCTAGCCCGTCCCAGTCATCCGGCACTACTCAGCCCTTCGACTCCGCTCGTCCTTCAGGCACGGCTAAGCCTTCTGGCCCTGCTAAGCCCGCCGATGATTCGGCAAACGGCGTGCAAGGAACCCCTGAATTTCCCACCCAGCAGTCTTGGCCCGCCCAAAAGCCCAAGCAACACAAGCCTGAACAGCGCGCATCTAGTCGCAAGCGACCAGAACAGCGCCAAACCGCACAAGAATCCGCCGCGGCACAGGGCCCCGCCTCCGTCCAGGAGCCTGCCTCTATCCAGGGGTCCGCCTCTGCGCAAGAACAAAATCCTGGGAACCCAAGCGGAGAGAAGACCGCGCCCACGAAGGCCTTTCAGGCTAAGCGCCCTGCCGAAGAGAACGCGCGGGAACAACAACCTGCAGCCAATCACTCTGCGGAGCAGTCGTCTGCGCAAGGCAAGCAGGGCGCCAATGAATCGAAATACCCCTTGCAGAATCAACAAAACGACTCTGAAGTACTTGCAATACCGCCAGAGGATAAAAGCGTGCGCAAGAAGCGCCACGCGCGGCTACGCCAAGTCAAGGGCCTTGACGGCCTGCGCGGCCTAGCCGTTATCGCCGTTGTCTTGTACCACTTTTTCGGCGACGCCCTACCCGGCGGTTATTTGGGCGTGGACATGTTCTTCGTCCTCTCCGGCTTCCTTATTACCTCGCTCCTCGTGCGCGAATACCGCTCGTCTGGGACGATTAGCCTGAAAGACTTTTGGGTCCGGCGCTTTAGGCGCATCCTGCCGGCCGCCGTCGCCGTGCTCGTTTTCTGTACGGCAATCGTTGCGTGGGTTGGCGGCGATTTGGCCGTCGGCCTGCGTCAGCAATTCTTCGGCACCCTGTTCTTTGTCAATAACTGGACACAGATTACGACCTCGCAATCCTATTTCGCCGATAACGAGATCCAGG
Organism: Corynebacterium sp. KPL1814; assembly: GCF_000478175.1. Lineage (GTDB taxonomy): Bacteria > Actinomycetota > Actinomycetes > Mycobacteriales > Mycobacteriaceae > Corynebacterium. The sequence goes on along the minus strand of NZ_KI515775.1, from coordinate 112,450 downwards.
TATTCGCCCACTACTGGTCACTCGCCGTAGAAGAGCAATTCTACCTCATCTGGCCACTGCTCATGCTGGGTATTTTCCGCATCTCGTCACGCCAGCCGCGCCGCCTTCCGGTCGTCGTCGCCAGCGTGCTGGGGCTTGCCTCCTTCGCGGCCATGTGGTTTATCTTCACCCCAGGCGAAGATCCCACCCGCGTGTACTACGGCACGGATACCCACGCTTTCGGCCTGTTGACCGGTGCAGTCCTCTCCTTGTTGATGACCTCTACGAAGTCCGATCCCAACGCGGATTCCTGGGCCACCACCGGCAAGGTAGAAACCCGCGCCGCCGGCATCATTGGCTTCTTGGCGCTTATCGGCTACGTTGCGCAGCTATTCCTCATGCCTGACGATGCCGAATTTACCTACCGCGGCGGCCTCTTCCTCACCAGCATCCTTGGTGCCCTCATGGTGTGGGGCGTCATTCACGAATATGGCCCGATGACGCCGCTATTTAGGACGAAGGTCATGCGGTGGTTCGGTCAGCGTTCCTTCTCGCTGTACCTCTGGCACTGGCCGGTCATCATGATTTTGCAGGCACTATTCCACGGCAATCAGAATGCTGAAGATTCCTGGATTCTAGGCTTGATCGCCATCCCCATCTCCCTGATCCTCTCGGAGATCTCCTATCAGTTCATCGAGAACCCCTTCCGCCGCGGAGGCTACAAGAAGACGTGGAAGAACTACTGGGCATCGCGCCCGAGCTTCAGCGAAATCAAGGATGGCTTTGGCAAGGCCATGTGGCCAGTGGTCCCGCTCTTGGTTGTCGCTTCTCTGGTTGGTGTTGTCTACGGCGTGGTCAATTCCAGCGACAAGACCGAGTTGGAGCAGCAGCTCGACCAGCTCCAGCAGCAAAACGAAAGCAATAACCCACCTCCACCGGAGGCATCCGCGCCGTCGACAGCATCGACTGAAGACGATAAAGACGGGGCGAAGGAAAAGGACGACGCCAAGACCCGCCCCATCCCGAAGGGAACGGACATTACCGCGATCGGTGATTCGGTGATGCTGGCGGCTAGTGATGCCCTCAGCCAACGATTCCCTGGCATTTATATCGATGCCCAGGAATCCCGCCACTACACGGTGGGTATCCAAATCCTTCAGCAAATGAAGGATGCCGGTACATTGCGCGATACCGTATTTTTGGGCTTCGGTACCAACGGCGCCGCCCAGCCAAATCAAATCAGCCAGGCCATGGACATCATCGGCAAGGACCATACCGTGGTAATGGTTGTTCCCTACGGTGACCGCGAGTGGATGGCGCAGTCCCAGCAGGACGTCATCGACGCTGCTAAGGAATACGACAACGCCTATATCGCCGACTGGTGTGGTTACGCCGAGAATAATCCGGACATGCTCTACTCCGATGGCGTGCACCCGCTTCCCGAAGGCGCCAGCGGCTATTCCGACGCCTTCTATGACGCTCTGAAGCAATATTCCAAATACGACAAGAGCGTGTCCTCACAATGCCAGGCTTAACGGAGAGCGCGGCGGTAGGTAGCTAACCCAACCTGGCCGGCCTCCTGCCCCGCGCCAGACCCGGCCTCAGTTGCAGCCCGCCCTTCGCGCTCACGGGGCGGTCCGATCTCACTGGCGGGGTCCCCGCCAGTGAGCGCGAAGGGCGGGGTTATACGTTCTGAGTCGTAGGTGAAGGCATAAATGAAGCCCGCACTCATGATTCACCTGAGTGCGGGCTTTAGTACTAGGCAGCGAGATTAATCGACGGCGAACTCGCCCATCTTGTCCCAACCGGTGCGGCCATCGATGTGGACATTGATGATGTCAGGGGTTTCTACGAGGTACTTGGGGAATTCGTCGCAGGCGCGCTTGAAGTGCTCGCCCTGAACGTGCTCTACGTCCTTGCCATCTGCGTAGGATTCGAGCAGCAGGAAGCGCTGAGAATCTTCCGGATCGCGGTACCACTTGAAGTCGATGCAACCCGGCTCGGCGTTGCAAGCCTCGGTGTACCAGTTGATCTCGTCAAGGAAAGTATCGGCGTACTCAGGCTTTACGTGGAACTGTACGTTAATCAAAATCATGCCCCCGATTCTACCAATGTTGTTCCCACTGCGTCATGACTGCTCTGCCATGCGCACGGACATCAGGAGAATCGGGGGCAGATTTCGTGGGAAAAGAACTAGTTGAGGAAGTATTCCGCGATATAGATGAACTCGCCGTCAAAGGCTGTAGCGACGCCATAACCGTACTCGGGTCCAGGCGTTACCTCGAGGCCCCGGTTGAACCAGTTGAGGCGCTCCTGGGCTTGTTCTTCAGACAGACGGTAGACGTTGCCTTGCCCCTCATCGATGTGGGTCACGCCGCTTGCCACGTCGCCGTAGTACGTAAGCTCACCGCCTGCACCCTGGTTTGCCCATTCCTGTGCGATAGCGGTTGCGGTCTCATCTGGGTGGTGACCAGCCTGGGCTAGGTGATCGGCGGTGGCTACCTGCAAGTCAGCGGCAACCTGCGGGGCCTCGAAGGCCTGTGGCTCCGGAGCGGCTTCAGCCGTAGGCGCTTCTTCCGCTGCTACTTCCGATTCAGCTTCAGGTGCGGCCTTTAGAAAGCTGGGCAAAGTAACGTTGTACTTTTCAGCAAGGGTGGAAACCTGCTGAACCTGCGGGGCCGCGGTAAGCTCCGCAGAAGCCACTGCCGTGGTACCAGACAGGGCGAGTACGGTGGTCAGGACTGCTGCGGTGGCGCTTCGAATCGGCTTCATGATTTTCAGCTTGTCATAACTTTTCAGAGGGCGAAAGCATATCGCCGGTTCCGCCCCACTTCGATATGGCTTTGTTATACAAACGGCGCTCTGTGTGCTCTAGGTTACCTCGCGGAGTTAAGAAGTCCCAAGAAGACTAATAAATACCTACATCGAGTTCATCGAATTGCCGCTGCAGCTCTTCCGAATCAATGGACCGGGCAACGTCGGGCCCGGCGATGGCCGCGAAGCCATCGAGGACAGAGTTTCCGTAATTATGGCCCACACCATCGGGAACATCCTTGGCTCCGGGTAGATCCGCGGCAACTTGCAGGTAGGTAATAATGGGCATCCACTGCATCACTCGTTCACGGGAATAGGGGGTATCTTCTTTCATCCAATCCGGCTCTTTGAAGGCCAATTCGGGCGACCACCAGCTCACAGGATCGGAAGGATGCTGAATATACAGCATGCGGGTCCTACCCCACTCCTCTTCCGGAACGCGTCCCCAGCGGCGGACTTGGTCCACCTCGTTGGCAAAGCGGACCACGAGCCCGCCAGCGTAGACCGGCGAGATTTCCGTGGACCCGGGATCGCGGCGCTCCACAAACTGCGAGCGCAACCGGTTAAAGTGCGGCGGGCCTGTTAATAAGATGCCATCGACGGAATTGGCGATATCGCGCACGCCAGAAAAGGCGGCCTCGATGCCGGTTGTACCTAAAGACTCGCCGTAGAGGTAGAGCTTGGGCCGATCATCTTCTGGCAGCGAATTCCACCAGTCCACGATGGGGTTGATGAACTCTTCCCCGGCGCGCTCTACTTGGCCGCCTCCGCCAAGGAAGTGGAAAACGGACGGCATGGCGGAATACTGCGCCGCGGCAATGGCGGTATCCCCGCCATAGAGCAACTCAAAAGCTTGCGCGGAATAGGACGATACCCAGCCGGTGCCGGTGGTCATGGTCAACAAGAGGGCCTTGCGGTCTTGGGCGTGGGTGCGCTCGAGTTCATCGATAAGCAACTGCGCCCGCCCTTCATTGGAGTCGCGGTTGCCCAAGCCGGCGTAGGCGCGGATGGGTTCTTTGGCGGGTTTTCCTGTCACCTGCTCTAGCTCGGCCTTATGCGCGCCGGAGCTAAGGAACCGGGAGCCTTGCAGGCCCACGCCGTTCCAGTCGACATCGGAAGTAGGCGATCCGGAGCGCTCGCTGAGCGTGGGGCGCTGAGCGTCCGGATCGGGGTCTGCGTTCTGGGCGGTAAATACCCTATCGCCCAAGCCCACGATGGCGCCGGGAATGATGTTTTCAACGGTGTAGATAACAATGACCGCAACGATGAGCACTGCCCCAAGGCGGCGGTATGTGGAGCGGAATCGCTGCGGGAAGCGGCGCGCTAACCAGCGCACCAGAAAGATAATGGAGCGCAGAATGAGCAGAAAGGCGGTAAATACCGCCAAGGCCAAAGGCACCACCAGCAGGTAGCTCGACATGGACGGCGCGGGTGCGGAATATACGCGTGCGAGCTGGTGCTGCCACCGGACGGCGATAATGACGAAACCGACCATCCACGCGATGAACGCGCCTGTGGCGATGCGCGCGAGTAGCCGGTAGCGCTTTGGTTCCCATGCGGAGGCAGCAAGCCAGGGATACTTATCCTCCCATTTGCTGACCACGAAGCGGTACCACACCAGCTTCACGCCGATGCCCACCACGTAGCCAAGCCCGGCGGCAAGGCCTGAGACCAGGCCTTGATAGGGCCAATCGCGCGGCAAAATGGAAGGAGTAAGGCCCAAGGTAGACAGAACGGCGGCGCCGATAATGCCCCACGGATCGAGGTGGCGGACAATATCGGCGATGCGCGCTTCTACTGCTCGAGCTTCTCCCCTAACTCCAGCCATTCCATCTCCAAATCCTCATAGGCGCTGCGGTTGTCCTTTAATTCCGTATCGAGGCGAGTCATCGCTTCGGTATCAACTTCTTCTGCCGCCGCAGCCAATTTCTCATTGATCTGCGTAGCAGTTTTTTCCAGCTTCTGCATCTTCCGCTCGAGGGCATTCATCTTCTTGGTGATTTCGCGCTCTTGCTGGGAAGAAAGCTTTTTCTCCGGCTTCGATGCCGGCGCCTCCGACTTCTTTTCTCCCAGGTTTATAACCCCAGTGTTCTTGCCAGCCTCGATTTCTTCGCGTTTGCGCAGATACTCGTCGATGCCGCCGGGAAGGTTCGTCAGGTTGCCATCGCCAAAGAGCGCGTACGTATTATCCGCAATCCGCTCGATGAGGTAGCGATCGTGCGAAATGACCACCAGGGTACCCGGCCAAGAATCGAGTAGAGATTCCAATTCCTGGAGCGTATCGATGTCCAGGTCGTTGGTGGGCTCGTCTAGCAGCAAAACATTGGGTTCTGCCATGAGCACGCGGGTGAGCTGGAGGCGGCGGCGCTCGCCACCGGAGAGGTCACCGACCGGGGTGCGCTGGCGCTTGGCTGAAAAGCCAAGGCGCTCGGCCAGCTGGGAGGCGCTGAGTTCCTTCTTGCCTAGCTGCACGTAGGTGGCAACGTCCTCGACGGCATCGAGAAGCCGGCGTTGCGGATCCAAGTCATCGAGTTCCTGGCGCAGCCAACCCAAGCGCACAGTTTGGCCCTCGATGCGCTTTCCGGCTGCGAGCTCGTATTCGCCGGCGAGCGTTCGCAGCAGCGTGGTCTTTCCAGACCCATTCACACCGACGAGACCGATGCGCTCGCCCGGAGCCAGGCGCCAGGTGAGGTGATCGACCAAGGTGCGGCCATCCGGGGACTTAATCGTGGCATCTTCTAGCTCGATGACCACGCGGCCCTGGCGCTGCTTGGAAAAGGACATGAGCTCAACCTTGTTGCGCGGCTCGGGGACATTAGAAATAAGCGCTTCCGCGGCTTCAATCCGGTAGCGCGGTTTCGAGGTACGCGCCGGTGCCCCGCGGCGCAGCCACGCCAATTCCTTGCGGGCCAGGTTTTTGCGGCGCTGCTCCATCGCATCGGCCTGGCGGGCGCGCTCGGCGCGGGCGAAGGTCCAGTCGTTGTACCCGCCCTCGTACGCATCGACGGTGCCGTCGTGAACCTCCCACGTCCAAGTGGCGATGGTATCGAGGAACCAACGATCGTGGGTGACTACGATGACGGCGAGGTTGCGCTTGAGCAGGTGATCCGCCAGCCACTGCACGCCTTCCACGTCAAGGTGGTTCGTGGGCTCATCGAGCACCACGAGGTCTAAATCCTGCACCAGCGCGGCGGCAAGGTTGACGCGGCGGCGCTCGCCGCCGGACAGGGAGCCCACGGGAGTATCCAGCCCCAGGTCCACGATGCCAAGGCCGCCGAGCACGTCGCGCACCTTGGCATTGGAAGCCCATTCATAGGTCTCGAGCTCGAGGGGTTCAATGATCGCCTGAGCGATGGTGAGCTCTTCGGGCAGATCAAATCGCTGCGTCACCACAGCCATGCGCAGCTCCGAAGTGTGGGATACGCGGCCGGAATCCGGCGGCTCGATGCCGGTGAGCACTTCCAGCAGGGTGGTCTTGCCGCCGCCGTTAACGCCCACGATGCCGATGCGATCCCCGGTTTGTACGCCGAGGGATACCCCATCAAGGAGAGTTTTTAAGCCATAGGACTTGGTGACTTGCTCGAGGTTAATCAGGTTTGCCATAACAGGAACTCATCTTAATACCTCCCTACCGTCACCCCCGCATCCCCAAACATGTTGCTACCGAATTTCACTTGCAATACTCTGCGTGTGTATGAAGAAGCACACACTTACCCTCTGCACTATCCTCTCTGCCTCAGCTCTCACCATCGCTTCCTGCTCGGCGCCTGAAGAAGACACCGACGCCCAAAACACCAACGAAGCCACCACCGCGGAAAGCCACGAACACGAACACGAACATGACCACGATCATGATCACGAGGGCCACTCCCACGACGGCATGGAAGCCGAAGAAGGACAGACCGAGGTAGCCCAGCTTCCCACGCGCATCGTCTTCTCCCACGCCGATGGCCTGACCACCTACGATGCCAAATCCGGAGACGTCCTCGATAAAGAGGAGATGAATGCCTTCCTCCGCCTCAATGACGCCGGCGATGACCGCCACGTCATGGTGACCAAGGGCGATAACTTCCTCACCTACGACACCGGCCGCATCACCATGGCTCACGGCGACCACAATCACTACTACACCGCAGATCCAGAGCTAGGCGATGACAAGATTAAGGCGCCCCACGCTGGCCACGTGGTCCACCACGATGGTTTTACCGCCCTATTTTCTGATGGGGATGGCGTAGCCAAGATTTATAAGACCGAGGACATCGGATCCAAGGACGCCAAGCCCGTTAACACCGTCAAGACGGGCAAGGGGCACCACGGCGTGGCCGTCCCGCTTGAGGATGGCTCCGTGGTCATCACCAAGGGCACCGAGGACGAGCGCCACACCATCCAGCACCTGGACAAGGACGGCAAGGTCTTGGATGAGACCACCAAGTGCCCCGGCGTCCGCGGCGAAGCAGCCGCTGGAAATGGAAAGCTCTTCTTTGGCTGCGAAGACGGCCCCGTAGTCTTTGACGGATCCAAGTTCCACAAGGTAGACGTCTCCGGCTATGCCGGTGCCGATGGCTACCAGCGCTCCGGAAACGCCGCGGGTTCTGAGGAATCGAACGTCATCCTGGCCGATAATAAGACCGACAAGGACGCCGAGTCCGAGCACCCCACCTCCGTGACGCTGATCAATACCGAGGACTACTCCGCCAAGAAGGTGGACTTGGACGGCTCCTACTGGTTCCGCTCCCTGGCACGCGGCCCGATGGGCGAGGCCCTAGTGCTCACCACCGATGGCAAGCTCAATGTCATCGACCCAGACTCCGGCGAAATCACCAAGCAGATCGACGCGATTTCCAAGTGGAAGGAAAACGAGGAGTGGCAGCAGCCGGGCCCAATCCTGAAGGCCGCCAATGGCTATGCCTACATCACGGACGCGCAGAAGAAGGAGCTCGTCGTCATCGACCTCTTGCGCGGTAAGGAAACCGACCGCTACGAGCTGGACTTTGAGCCCACCGAAATGGCCGTGCTCTAAATATCCAGCGCTCTAGTGCTCGTGCTTGGCGATGCCCCCACTCGCCCCAAGCTAGAGCACTTCTGCACCCGCAGCCGGGCCCTGGGCAACAACGCCCTTGGTGCCCGGTATTTCTATGCTTACCTGTGCTGCAACTTCCTCCGCGTCTTTGCGGGTAGCGCATAAGAACGCGCAGGTGGGACCGCTGCCGGAGACGATGCCGTTGAGCGCGCCCGCGTCCATGCCCGCCTCCAAGGTCTTACGGAGATCTGGGCGCAGGGATAGCGCGGCGGGTTGCAGATCATTGTGCAGGTGCGCCGCCACGCGCTGGGCATCGCCGGAAATTAGCGCTTGGGAAATCTCCGTCGTATCAAGCGCTGGCGCGGTGACCCGCCCCGCATCGCGCAATTCATCGAGCTTGCGGAACACGCTTGGCGTCGACAGCCCACGGTCAGAAGCGATCAGCGCCCAGTGATAGGTGCCCCTGGTCATCATGGAGGTCAGCTGCTCCCCGCGCCCGGTACCAAGCGCCGTGCCGCCCAGCAGGGTAAACGGTACGTCGGAGCCAAGGGCGGCGCCCAAGGCATCCAGAATGTGATCTCCTACCGAATCAATCCCGTAATAACGGCCGTAGCAGCGCTCGGCAAGCCGCAGCGCCGCCGCGGCATCCGCAGAGCCACCCGCCATGCCGCCGGCGGTGGGAATGGCCTTGTGAATCTCAAGGCCCACCTCCGGAATCTTGATGCCACCGCGGGTGACATACAGATGCTGCATGATGCGGTCCACCGAGGTCCAAGCCAGGTTCGTGTCATCCTCGGGCACGCCCGCCGCGTGCGGACCGGATACCTTGAGGTACTGCACGCGGGGCTTATCCACTTCGGCGTTGCCTAAGTCAGTCAGCGTTACCGTATCGTGCAGGCTCAGGGACTGAAAGACCGTGACCAGCTCGTGAAAGCCATCCTCCCGCGGCTCCGCCACGCCAAGGTGCACGTTGACCTTGGCATGCGCATGCGCGGTATAGGTTATCGGCTCGCTTCCGTGTGGTGCGCTCACTGTAGTCCCGCCAATCGTACAAAGTCTGCAACAGCGAGCTTCTCCCCGCGCTGCTTCGGGTCGATTCCGGCCGCGCGCAGTGCCTCTTCGGCGGCCGCGCCGGAACCATAGTGGCCCGATAGTGCGGCGCGGAGGGTCTTGCGGCGTTGGGCAAAGGCGGCATCGACAAGCGGCCATACCGCAGCGCGCGCGGCATCGTCGACCGGCCAAGGCGGGGTATCGAAGACATCGATGCGCACCAAGCCGGAGGCAATATTGGGCGCGGGCCAAAAGACATTCTTGCCGATGGTCCCAGCTTGGCTCACCGTGCCATAAAATCCGGCCTTCACGGAAGGCACGCCGTAGATCTTGCTGCCGGGCTCCGCGGCGAGGCGCTGCGCCACCTCCAGCTGCACCATGACGAGCACGCGGCGGATGGAAGGAAACGTCTCCAAAAAGTGCAAGAGCACTGGCACCGCCACGTTATAGGGCAGGTTGGCCACCAGCGCCGTAGGAGCCGCTACATCCTCGCTGGTCACGCGCAGCGCGTCCTTTTCCACCACACGCAGGCGCTCGGCGTAGTCCGCGGCGCGCTCGCCCACCGTTACCGGCAGCTGCGCAGCCAAGCGCGGATCGATCTCCACCGCGGTGAGATCTTCAACGATCTCCACCAGCCCTAGGGTCAGCGACCCCAATCCGGGGCCGACCTCCACGACGCGGTCTGCGGGATCCAGATCCGCGGCCGCGATGATGCGGCGAATGGTATTGGGATCATGGAGGAAATTCTGCCCCAATTTCTTGGTGGGCGTGATATCCAGTTTCTCCGCTAAAGCTCGGATTTCTACTGGGCCTAAAAGCGCGGCGCCCGGGGAATCAGTCATGCTCTCTAACCTAGTTGAAGAATGCAGAAAGTCGCACCCCGCGCCGTGGTGACGCGGGGTGCGGTGCAGAATGCGCGGTGCTGCGGGTGCTTTATGCTTTTTAACGCAGGCCCAACTTAGAGGTACATGCCGGCCATGCGCCCCAGCCCTGGGAGGCTTGTACCTTTTGTGCCACGGCGATTTGCTGCTCGCGGGTGGCCTGCCATGCCTCAGGCGCGTATTCGGTGCCGCCGAAGCCAGCCCAGGTGGACGGCGTGAATTGCAGGCCACCGGAGAAACCGTTGCCGGTATTGATGGACCAGTTACCGGTGGATTCGCACTGCGCGATGGAATCCCAGACGGAGCCATCGGCCACGGCGGGGGCAGCCGCGCCCGAGTTACCGCCTTGCGGCTCCGGCTCCGCCTGCTTGGTACCGCGGGCGATGGTCGCGGGCTTTGGCCCTACAACGACCTCATCCTTGATGACCTCTTCGGATTCCTTCTTGCCGTTCTTCATAACCACCTTGCGGGTGATTTCGCGCTTGCCCTTTTCGCCCTGCTCGCGCACCTCTTCGGCGCCGGCTTCCAGCTCAGGGTCATCCACGAAATGCGGCTCGGCGTCGAATTCCTCGGTGGCATTCTCGGTCTGAATGTCTATCCGCTCAACCTTGATAGACATGCCCTCGGTGACTTTTTCTTCCTTGGCTGGGAAGACGCGGTCATCCTCACCGAGCTTGATACCGCGCTCCTTGAGCACATCGCCCACGGTCTTGGCGGCAATCTTGGTGTAGGTATTCTTGCCGCCATCGTTAATCTTGATGATCTTGGGGGAAACGACCTCTAGATCCATGCCATCTTTTAGCTGAGTATCTTTGTCCACGTCATCCTCGCCAGACTTCACGGCAGCTCCCGGGTTTACGCCCTGCAGGTTATTGAGCAGATCAGAAACGGTGAGATCGGTAGTGGAAAGCTGCTGCTGTTCACCATCGATGGATACGGCGACTGGCTTGGCGGTGCGCACGGAGATCTCATCGCCATCGGTCACGGACTCAGATGGTGCGGGCGAGACGATGTCCTCTTCGCCCACCTGAACGCCGGCGGCCTGCAGGGCGCCGTCCACGTCCTTGGCAAAGGTAGCCAGCTCCACCTTGTCGCCGTTGACGTCTACGACCAGGTCTTTCTGCGCAGCAATCGCCACGACACCGCCTACAGCGAGGGTGCTCAATACGCCACCCGTTGCCAGGCGCAGCGGCAGGGAACGTGAATTATTAATGCGCTTAATGTGGTGAGGTGCCATGTGTAGTTAATCTCCGGTAGTGCTGTCTATCCAGTATCAGAATTGTTACCGCTGGCTAGGGAAACCAGCGGCGGTGCCCGCTACTGCCCCGACTGTGGAGCAGCGCGGTGGGAAGGTAGAGACATAAAGCCTCAACGAACAATCAATAACAATACGATAACGAGTAAGGAAAGTCGAGAAACGTTGCGCCACAGCTATAACTGGCGAAAACAGTTGTCACATCAAGCACCCATACCACCAGCGACCAGCGGGTTTAATTTTGTGACACTCCTCACTCATCTTCCGTGTTAATCCCATACACGCGATCAAAAGTCTCGTTGACCTCCGCCGCCAAAGCCTGAGTGGTCTGGTGGCGCGCCCGGGCAATGCAGTCATAGGTGTGTCCGATCAGGGAAGGCTCATTGCGCTGCCCGCGGAACGGCTCTGGGGTCATAAACGGCGCATCGGTTTCCACCAGCAATTGTCCCGCCGGGGCCAGCGCCGCCGCCTGGCGCAGTTCCGCATTGCGCTTGAAGGTGACATTGCCAGCAAAGGACAACACGTAGCCTCGCTCGAGTGCTTCTTCTGCTACCCGCAGCGGCGAGGAGAAGCAGTGGAGCATGACGGTGGCGGGCGCGGGGGCATCGGCAAGAATGCGCAGCAAATCCTCATCCGCCTCGCGGTTATGGATCATAAGCGTCTTGCCGGTGCGCACCGCCAGATCGATATGCCAGCGCAGGGATTCTTCTTGCTGGATCAAGCTCGCGGTGGTCTCCGGTTCGTGGTGAACCCAGTAGGCGTCCATGCCGGTCTCCCCCACCGCCACGCACTGCGGATCCGCCACCATGTCCTCCAAAGCGGCCTTGGTGGGTGTATCTAACTCATTTGCCCGCACTGGATGGATGGCGCAGGCAGCGTAGACATTGGGAAATGCGCGCGCGGTGGCAAGAGCCGCTTCGGATTCGCGGCGGTCATCGCCTACCGTTACCAGGCGGGATACCCCGGCTGCGCGGGCGCGATTGACCAGCACCGCATCGGTATCTTTATGCGAGAAAAGGTGGGTATGCGCATCACTGAGCCCGCTGAGCCCTGGGGCCGGAATGGGAGTAGGACGTGGCTTCTTTTTAGACATACCCGCAATTGTAATATTGGCAGCTATGTTGATCAGACCAGCGGACCTGAGCGATGTCCCCGCCATAACCGATACCCTCAACTGGGCCATCGAGCATACCGACGTCATCTTTAACTCCACCCCAGTCACCGTGGCTGAGCGCGAAGAACACCTGCGCCACATCCAGGACATGGACTGTCCCTTCCTCGTTGCCGAAACCGATGCTGGCGAATACTTGGGCTGGGCGCTCTACCACCCCTACCGCGATCCCCGTATCTGGCAGGGCTGCTATGAAACCACGATTTACCTTTCCCCCAATGCCCAGGGCCAAGGCGTGGGCACCGCCCTTATGGGTGAGCTGGTAGACCGCGCCCGGGCGGATGACAAGGTGCATTCGCTGCTCGCCTTGATCGTGTCTACTAATACGGCATCATTAAAGTTGCATGAAAAGTTCGGGTTTGAAAACGTGGGAACTCTCAAAGAGGTAACCTACAAATTCGATCACTGGCTTAGCCTCACCCACTTAGAACTTCTGGTGTAAAGGACTTTTGATGCATATTCGCCCCGCCGAGCTTGCCGATGCCCCCTCCATTTCCGCCATCTACAATGCTGCCTCCGCCGCTAAACCGGCGAATAACCTCATTACCTGGCAAGAAGAGGTCTCTGACCGCGAAGATTGGCTGAAGGACATGTCCAAGGCGGGCTCGCCCGTGCTCGTTGCCGTAGACGATGATGAAATCATCGGCTGGGCCGCCTACTTTCAATTCGTCACGCCCGCCATCTATTACGGCACCGTCGAAGATTCCGTATACATCTCCCCCGTCGCCCAGGGCAAGGGCGTAGGCTCTGAGCTTCTCGATGCCCTCATGGACATTGCCGCCGACGATCCCTATATCGAAACCATGATTACCTACATCGTGGATACCAATGCCGGTTCCATTGCGCTGCACAAGAAATTTGGGTTCACAGAAACTGGCCGCATGCCCAATATCCACACCAAGGACGGCGTGCGCCTAGGCCTGGTTCACCTGCAGCGCGATTTCCAGCACTAGGCAGAACCTTTAAGGCATAGCAAAAGCGCGGTGGCCTTCCCTTTTCATTGGGACTGGCCACCGCGCTGTGTGTATCTAGCGGGACGTTACCGCGCTAGTTCATCACCGGCGCCCATTCCGGGCCGGTTTCGCCGAGCTCTGGATCCAGCTTGGAAATCAGCGGCTTCGGTTTTGCCAAGGTAGTACCTGGTGCCACCTGGATGCGCTCCCACTTGGCCTGCTGCTGGGTGTAGTCACCCATAATGACAGGATATTCGTGGTTTTCTGGGGGAAGCCCCGCGCCCACGAGCTCAACCGGGATATCGTCCTTGACCTCGCGCACCTCAGGCTGCGCGGCCCATTCGCCGGTGCGGCCCAAGGTCTCGTGCACCTTCTGCGCGGTAAACGGCAGGAACGGGGTGAGCATGACGTTGCAGTCAGACACGACCTGCAGAGCGGTCCACAAAACGGTGGCCAGGCGCTCGCGTTGAGTTTCATCCTTGGCCAACTTCCACGGCTCCTGGGAGGCGATATACGCATTCGCCTCGCCCACCACGTGCATGATGGAGACGATGGCCTGCTTAAACTTGGATTGCTCCAGCAGGTTACCGGCGGTGGTAAAGGTCTCCTCCGCCAGCTGCAAAATGGCCTCGTCGCGCTCCTCTAGGGCCGCCGGGACCGGAACCTCTCCAAAGTTCTTGTGCGCCATGGACACGGTGCGGTTGACCAGGTTGCCCCAGCCATTGGCCAACTCATTATTGACGCGGCGCACGAATTCATCCCATGTAAAGTCCGCGTCGTTGTTTTCGGGACCAGCCACGGCGATGAAGTAGCGCAGCGGATCCGGGCCAAACTCCGCTAGGAAGTCTTTAACGTAGATCACCACGCCCTTGGAGGAGGAGAACTTTGAGCCGGACATCGTTAAGTATTCCGAGGAGACGATTTCCGTGGGCAGGTCCAACTCACCGTACTGGTGCAGCTCGCCGCCCTTGGCACCCTTTCCGGCATAGCCCAGCAATTCCGCCGGCCAGATCTGCGAGTGGAAGGTGATATTGTCCTTGCCCTGGAAGTAGTAATGACGGGTTTCTGGGTCCTGCCAGAATTCCTTCCACGCCTCCGGCTGGCCGGTGCGGTGCGCCCACTCGATGGAGGCGGACAGGTAGCCCACGACGGCGTCGAACCACACGTATAGTTTCTTCGCGTTATTGTCCTGCCAGCCTTCCACCGGAATGGGAATGCCCCAGTCAATATCGCGGGTCATGGTGCGCGGGCGCATGTCCTCCAGCAGGTTGAGGGAGAACTTTAGCACGTTCGGGCGCCAATCCTCGCGGGTAGAAAGCCACTTTTGCAGCTCGTCCTTCAGCGATGGCAGATCTAATAGGAAGTGCTCGGTTTCCACGAACTGCGGCGTTTCGCCGTTGATCTTGGATACCGGATCAATGAGGTCTACTGGGTCCAGCTGGTTACCGCAGTTATCGCACTGGTCACCGCGGGCCCCATCCGCACCGCAAATGGGGCACGTGCCCTCGATATAGCGGTCCGGCAGCGTGCGGCCGGTGGATGGAGAAATTGCCCCCTTGGTGGTCTCTTTCAGCATGTAGCCGTTCTCATTGAGCCCCTTGAACAGCTCCTGCACCACCGAGTAGTGGTTGCGGGTGGTGGTGCGGGTAAAAAGGTCGTACGACAAGCCGAGGTTGGCCAGATCGTTGACAATCTGGCGGTTATAGCGGTCCGCGAGTTCGCGGACGGATACGCCTTCCTTATCGGCCTGGACCAGCAACGGGGTGCCGTGCTCATCCGTGCCGGAGACCATGAGTACGTTGCGGCCACGCATTCGCTGGAACCGGGCGAATACGTCAGAGGGAACGCCAAAACCAGCCACGTGACCGATATGGCGCGGGCCATTGGCGTATGGCCAGGCAACATTTACTACTAAAGACTCAGTCATGGAGTCCAGTTTATCGAAGCACCTGCACGAACACACGTTGAGGGCACATTATCTCTACCACCGAAAAGCGCCCGCCTCCCTCCCAAGTATGGGAAAGCGGCGGGCGCTGCTACCGAAGGCGGTAGATGCTCTATCTACTTGCGCTTCATCGGGTTCTTCAAACGCTCGTTGCGGCGCTTCTTGAGCACCTGCGTGCGCTGGTAGTCGCGGTGCAAGCGGCGCTCGCGGGCCATCTTGCGCTGGAACTGCTGCGCCTCGCGGTACTCGAGGTAAATGATGTCCTGGCTCAAGTCCTTGTAAATGGCGAACATCAGGCCAATGACGATGAACAAGAACGGCAGCGCCGCCACGATGGTGACATTCTGCAGGTTGGACAGTGCATCCTCATTAACCAAGAGCAGGGTCAAACCAACGGCTGCGGTCAGAGCACCCCACAGGGCGGATAGCCACGGCTTCGCGGTTGCGGCACCATTTTGTGTCATCGAACCCATCACGGTGGACGCGGAGTCCGCGGAGGTAATGAAGAAGGTGGCCAGCAAGATGACGGCGACAACGCCGGCAATGAAGCCACCAGGCAGGTTGTGCAGGAGGTTAAACAGCTCTACCTCGGCGGATTCGCCGGTGATGGATTCGCCGTTTTGCTCCATGTGGATTGCGGTGCCGCCGAAGATGGCGAACCACAGGGTGGAAACGCCGGCTGGGATGAGCAGGACGCCCAAGCAGAACTCGCGGACGGAGCGGCCGCGGGAAATGCGCGCCAAGAACATGCCCACGAATGGGGACCAGGAGACCCACCATGCCCAGTAGAAGATGGTGTAGCCAGACAGCCACTCACCGGCGGTACCGTTCTCGGACTCTGCGGTACGGCCGATCATCTCGGTGAAGTAGTTGAAGTAGTTACCGATGGATCCCGGAATCTGGTTCAGGATGGTCACGGTTGGGCCCAAGATGAAGACGAAGATGGCCAGCACCGCAGCCAAGACCATGTTGGCATTGGACACGTACTGAATACCCTTGCCCACACCGGAAAGTGCGGACAGCAAGAAGGCCAGGGTCAAGACCAAGACAATGCCGATAACCACGGACTGGGTTGGGTTATCGATGATGCCGGAAGCTTCCAGGCCTGCCTGAATCTGCAGCGCGCCCAAGCCCAGGGAACAAGCGGTACCGAAGACGGTGGCGAAGATGGACAGGATGTCAATGAACTTGCCCAATCCGCCGTTGGCGCGGCGCTCACCGATGAGCGGCACGAAGGTCTGACTTAGCAGCTGCTTGCGGCCGATGCGGTAGGTCGAGTACGCGATGGCCAAACCAACAATGGCGTAAACAGCCCAGGGGTGCAGCGTCCAGTGGAACATGGCGTAGGCCATGGATGAGCCCACGTTTTCCGTTCCTCGGCCGGGCGTACCGTCGCGGTAGTTCGCCAGCGGCTCGGAAGCACCGTAGAACATGAGGCCAATGCCCATACCCGCAGCGAACATCATGGCGATCCACGAAGGCGTGGAAAACTCCGGTTCCTCGTTAATGTGGCCCAACTTGATGGAGCCAAACTTGGAGGAAGCAATAAAGATCACGAAGGCCACGAAGACGGTGCCAAAGAGCACGTAAGCCCAACCGAACTTATCGACGACCCACGTCAGGGCCGCGGAAGAAAAGTCGGCGAAGTTATCCGGGGCGGCAAGGCCCCAGATAACGATGGCGGCAACGAGAACACCCGCAATACCCATGATGGTCCAGTCAATCGGGATATTATCGCGGTCCGCAGCAACTTCGATTTCCGGGTCGTCATACTCTTCGGGGTGGAACCCCTCAGAGTTGATCATGTCCTGGATCTGGCTCGTCGCCGTCTGTTCATCCAGTGCCTCTTCTACCGTTTGATAATCCTCAATCGGCTGCTCGCTCGAAGCAGTAGAAGTGGTCCCAGCAGGCGCTTCGCTGGGCCCCTTCCCTTCTTCGGGCACGCCAGTGCCGTTATTTTCAGTACTAGTCATGCTCTCTACAGTGGTGTTATGCCCCCAATTTTTCAAACCGTTTTGTTACCAAAACCCCAGCTTATGCACATTTTTGAGCATTTCCTTAATGCTTCCTGCACACTTATAAGCCGCATATCCCCACGTAGACGGCTTTTAGGCGCCACACGCCCGAGCAAGATAACGATTCGATAACACATATAGAAGCGTGAAACCTACTGTTAGCACGACCAATTGTGACCGTTTATACAGCGCATAGAAATAACCTGCGTACGATTCAACAAGTGCTCAACTAGCGGGCAGTCAGCGGGCATCCAAAGCGGCATCGTATAACTCCCGATTGGATACCCCAGTCCCCTTGGCGGCCTGCTTGCACGCGTCCTTCAAGCGCATGCCGGCCGCGGCCAACTCCAAGGCCTGCGGGACAAGGTCAGCGGCGGTCACGGCAGCGCCGGTTCCGCCTTCGATGACCACGGTAATTTCGCCCTTGACTCCCTCGCTCGCCCACTCGGCCAGCTCAGCTAGCGGGCCGCGGCGCACCTCCTCATACGTCTTGGTCAGCTCGCGGCATACCGCGGCGGGGCGATCGCCGCCGAGAACCTGGGTGGCATCGGCAAGCGTCTCGGCGATGCGGTGGGGCGATTCAAAAAATACGATGGCGCGCTTTTCATTGCGCAGCGATTCCAGCCACGCCTTTCGCGGGCCGGGCTTGCGCGGCGGAAATGCATCAAAGAGGAAGTGGCCCACGCCCAGGCCAGAGAGGGCGAGCGCCGTAGGCACCGCCGAGGGGCCTGGGAAACACGTCACGGGAATATCGCGTTCGGCGGCCGCGGCCACTAGAGACAGGCCTGGATCGGAAATAATCGGCATGCCGGCGTCGGTGACCACGAGGACGGTGCCGTGCTGGGCGGCATCGATAAGCTGCTGCGCACGCGCCTGCTCATTGTGGTCGAAATTGGACACCACGGTACCGGAAATCTCGATGCCCAGGGCCTGCGCCAGGTTGCGCACGCGGCGGGTATCTTCGGCAGCGATGACATCAGCATGCGCCAATGCCTGCATCAGGCGCGCCGAGGTATCACCGACATTTCCCAAGGGCGTGGCGGCAAGAATGACGCCGCGCGGAAGTGGTTCCAGACCTAAAGCTGACATGCCTCTAGCATTCCACATTCTCCTATGCACCCGCGCGCAGGCTCGTCGCCTAAACTCTTTTTCGTGACTATTGCTACCGCTGCCCCCTCTAGCTCACCGCGCACCCCGCATAACCGCGTGATGCCGCCGGCACCGCGCACCTACACGTGGGGCAAGGCCGATTGGATAAGCACCGGCATCATCGCCGTTCTCGCACTGATCACGCGGTTCGTGGGCCTTACCGCGCCGGTATCACAGGGCACTCCCGTCTTCGATGAAAAGCACTACGTTCCCCAGGCCTGGGACATGGTCAAAAGCTGGGATAACTTATTCATCGGCGGCATCGAGACCAACCCGGGCTTTGGGCTCGTGGTTCACCCGCCGCTGGGCAAGCAGATCATTGCCATTTCGGAATGGGTCTTTGGTTATACCCCGCTGGGCTGGCGCTTGATGACGGCCCTCTTCGGCGTCGGCACCGTGCTGATGACCATGGCGCTGGCCCGCCGGTTGTCCTTTTCCTGGCAAGTGGCCACCTTTGCCGGCATTCTGGCCGTCTGCGATGGCGTCCTCTTGGTTTCTGCGAAATTCGGCATGCTGGATATCTTCCAGGTCTTTTTCATCGTGGCCGCAGCGTGGGCACTAGCCCGCGACCATCAACAGATGCGCGAGTGCCTCCACCACGCCCTGCTAAGCGGCGGGATGGGCACCTCCCCATTCGGGCCACGCTTTGGCTTCCGGTGGTGGCGCTTTACCGCCGGAGTCTTTTTAGGCCTATCACTTGCCGTGAAATGGTCTGGGCTGTACTACATCATGTTTTTCGGCCTGCTCTGCGTCCTTAGCGACCTCGCGCTGCGCCGCAAGTATGGCATTCGCCGCTACATTGTGGGCACGCTCATTCGCGATACGCCCGCAGCACTCGCCTCCCTGGTAGCCGTGCCAGTAATGATTTATGCGTGGAGCTGGCGCGCGTGGTTTGCCTCAGAGACCGCGGTCTACCGGCACGCCAAGGTGGATGGGACCATCGGGGAAGACTCTTGGCTCATGCACTTACCGGAGCCGGTGGCCGGCTGGTTTTATTACCACTCCTCCGTATTGGATTTTCACGCCAGCTTGACCTCTTCTGGCGGCCACCACCACCCGTGGGATTCCAAGCCGTGGGCATGGCTGGCCGGGGCTCGGCCCATTTTGTATTACTCAAGTACGGACCTGGAATGCAGCGGCGGTGACGAATGCCGCAAGATGCTCTACCTCTTTGGCACCCCGGCGATCTGGTGGCTGGTAGTCCCCGCAGTACTTTGGGGGCTGTGGTCGCTTATCATCCGCCGCAACCGCGCCTTCCTCATTCCCCTCGTGGGCTTTGCGGCCGGATTTCTCCCGTGGCTGGCGGCCTTTGACCGGCAGATGTACTTCTTTTATGCCACCGCGTTTATCCCGTTTGTCATCGTGCTTCTCGCCCTCACGCTAGGCCAAATGGTCGGACGCGGTAAGCCCATCAGGTGGCGGTGGATTAGGCGCATCGCTGGCGGGTCGATGCGGCGGGGAACGTTTGCAGCCGCCTGCTACCTCGCGCTGGTGGTCGCAATGTTCTTCTACTTCGCGCCCATCTTATACGGCTTCATCATCCCGGAGTCTTGGTATCAATCCATGATGTGGCTGCCCAGCTGGAAATAGGTGCCAGAAACCCGTTCGCCTTAGTGCGGCTGCGCGTTCAAGGATTTCCACCACGCGCGCACCAGGTAGCCCTTCTCGGCAGCCCACGCCCAGGCCAGACTAATGGTCGACAGCGCGGTAGCGATGAGCAAATAGACCTGTTCCATGGTGACGGTGCCGAGCGCAATATCGCGCACGCCAAAGCCAAAAAGAAATGCAAACATCGTGGCGGATACCGGGAAAAGCCCGGTCACAGAGGCTGGGCGCCAGGCGCTCCACAGCAGGCCACACGCCATGCCAAAGCGCACGGCCGCGCCTTCCATCAGCAGGTTGGCGCGGTCTGGATCGGCCGAAGGATCCAGCACCGAACCCTCTGTGCCCAGCGGCACGAGGCCGGAAGCGCGCACCACTTGTACGATGGCCCACACCGCAAAAACGAGTCCCATGACTACCAAGGCACTGCGTGCCACCGTGAGGTTGGCCTGCCTGGCGCTCGATGCCCGCTTCCACTCCGGTTCTACCCCGGCGAGGATCACCTCAGAAAGATCCGTCGGCGGCGACATGCCGGAATCCGCCGGTTCCACGAAGCTTAAGGAACGCGATAGCGCCGCTGCCTTATCGCGAAACGCTCGGCACTCCGCGCAGTGTTCTAGGTGGGCGTCGATGACGTCTGCGGAAAGCTCCGCTTCTTCGCCATCCAGCTGGGCGGAAATCGCCGCTTGCACTTGGCTATGCGTCAACATTGCTTAACGCCCTATCCAAGCTCGCCCGGCCAGAACCAAAAATAACGATCATTATGAGGGACATGCACAGCACCAAGGGGTACTCGATGCCACCGTCGCCGGCAAAGAGGCCATTTCCCCAGTGCACGAAGTACAGCGCGCCCACCATGTCCACGGCCAGCGCCGCAGCGGCAAAGGTGGTTAACAAACCAATGACGAGGAAGGCGCCACCCACCATCTCCCCGATTGCGGCGGCATAACCGGCTATCTGTGGCTGCGGGATGCCGAGGGCAGAAAACTGCCCAACCGTCTCATCCATTCCGTCCATGAACATCTTGTCCACGCCGTGCGCAATAAAGATGAGCCCGAGGACCAACCGAAAAAGCAGCAACGCGGCATCACGAACGGCAGGTCTATTCATGGTCAATAGACTACATCGAATGCCCACCCCAACGCGAAGACACCGCCGCCCCACGCCCTGAGCTCGCAATTTCACCATCTGGCGAGGTACACGCTGCATCCCACCCGCAATCGCTGCTTGAATGGGGAAAGACAAGGAAAATAGGCACAACACACCAATAGGAGAACCGTCCATGGACACTGACACCACCACCGAAGAACGCACCCCGCTGGCGTATGACGAGAACGGCGTAGCCCGCACGCCGTGGGCCGTGACATCGTCGCTATTGACGGATTATTACGACACCGAATGGGGACTTCCCATTAGGGACGAGGCCGGCCTTTTTGAGCGCCTGAGCCTGGAGTCCTTCCAGTCTGGGTTGTCTTGGGCCGTGGTATTAAAAAAGCGCCCCGCCTTCCGCAAGGCCTTTTGCCACTTCGATCCGGAAAAGGTCGCGGAATTCGGCGAGGCCGAGGTGGAGCACTTGCTTGCCGATGCCACCATTATCCGCAACGAGCCCAAGATCCGCGCCACCATTAATAATGCGAAGGCCACCATTAAACTGCGCGAAGAGGGTGGCTTAGCGGATTTCATTTGGAGCTTTCAGCCCACAGAAAATATCTACCCCGAGGTCATGGAGGATATTCCGAACAAGAGCCCAGAATCGCAGGCCATGTCGCGGGAATTGAAAAAGGCCGGTTTTAAGTTCGTGGGGCCGGTGACCTGCTTTGCGCTCATGGAGGCAATAGGGATGGTCGATACCCATCTCTTGGGCTCCCACCGCCGGGCTACCTCCGGTGTATGGCCGGAGGAAACCGAAAAGCTCCACGGAAGCGAGGATGCAGCCGGCTAATTAACCTGCGCGGCGAGCGGCTAGGTCATCGCGGCGCCCTACCCCACTGGGCCCGGCGTGCGGGCCATCAAAGTCGCCATCTTCATCATCGCTGTAGCTTAAGGGAAGGTGCTCAAAGTCGGGGCTTTCATCATCGATTTCGACGACGACCGCACCCGGGCGGCGCAGGTTGCGGGGGATCTTCAACGCCTCATCATCGGTATTGTGAACGCCCAACCGCGCCCGGCGCAGGTGCTTTACTCGGCGCCGCAATAGCGCTTGTTCTTGCCGGACTTGCGCGCGCAGCGCCACCAGGTAGGTCCCAGTCAGGATGCCGACGATGCCTGCCAGCCACCAAGTCCATCCACCGGCCACAATGCCCAGGGCCACGGTGAGGACCACTGCGATGGCTAGGCCGATGAGCGTGCGCTGGCGGCGCTGGTAGCGGGTAGCGGACTTCTCCTTTTCCGCTACTGGGTCCCAACCACCGCGGCCAAGGCGCCGCTGAGCAAATGCCACCTCGTCCTCAGAAAGGTCCGTATTCAACGCCGCGTCCTCAGCACCCTGGGCACTGTACTCATCTGCTTCTGCCGATTCCTCTGCTGCGCCTTCGGATTCAGACTCTGCGGAGTCGGTTTCTGCGGAGTCCGGTTGTTCTGCATCAATGACTGGGGCGGGGTCCACCGCGCCCGGATACATCAGGTCAACCGGGGAGGTATAGGTCTCGTCATAGTCATACGCGTCTTCTGCAATGTCCGCTGCCACCGGCGCGGTGAAGGACTCGGTGGAATTGGCAACCACATCACCGCGGCGGCCCTTGCGCTTTGCACCGCCTGCTTCCTCGCCGGCGCGCTCGTCATCATCGAGCAAGACATCATCGACATCGTCCGTGTTCACATCTGCATCGTCGGAGTCCCTAGACGTACGCGCGCTATCGGCGGGAGTGGTGGCATTGGTCGCATCGGTGGTATCAGCGGCAGCGGCTGGAACCGCGGATTCCTCAATGACTTCACCCTCGATGGTCTCTGCCGTCTCCTCAGTTGGGGTGGCGTGCCCATTGCGCGCGTCCGCTTCGTTCTCATCGGCGGCGGAGCGGAATGCGCGGCCACCAACGCCGAAGGGTTGCGCCCGGGCGCGGCGGGCAGCACCGGCGATGGTCCGCGACTGTGCGCGGGAAGCGCGGTCCTCTACTTCTTCCTCGATCAGCACGTCATCGACGTCTGCCTCGCGGTCCGAGTTTTCCGTGGAAGCGGATACGACCTCGTAGTCTTGATCCTCATCCGACGCACTGCGGTGGATATCATCGGCGCGCAGGCGCGGGCGGCGGCGGCCGGCGACATTGCCGGAATCGCCGGAAAAGAGCACGCGGGTATCCTCAAAGGCCTCTCCGGTATGGCTCATCGGGCGATTGCTCCTGCCCAATAGCCACGGCGCGAGCACGAAGAGCCACACCACGATGATTGCAATAACTGGCACAGCTGTGGACACGACTTAAGGACCTTCCCTTGGGGTGCATATGATTACTCCACTGTAATCGCTAAAACCGCACTTTAGGGGCCACAGAAGCCGTAAATTACAATGTTGTTACTTATGTGAAAACTGAGAAAGCATTCCCCGGAATTAAGGATGCTTTTCACACCAAACGCCCAGCTTGGCGCAGCCGCTCAACCGCTGTGGATGCAAAATCTTCCTTGACTAGGGCCACGAAATGGTGATCCCGCCAGGCGCCATCGATATGCAGGTTGCGGCGCAAAAATCCCTCGGAGCGAAAACCGTTGGCCTCCAGCACGCGCCCGGAGGCGGGGTTTTGTTCCAAGTAGGTTGCGGTCACTCGGTGCAGGCCTACCCGCCCAAAGGCATGGTCCACGCCCAAGGCCGTGGCCGCGGTGGCAACGCCCGCGCCCTGCACGGCGGAATAAACCCAATAGCCAATCCAACAGTCCTGGATGCTGCCGTGCTGGATATTGCCTAGTGTTACCTGGCCGGCGAACTTTCCCTCGAGCTCAATGGCTAGGGGGACTACCTGCGCATCGCGCGCGGAGTTGCGCAGAAACATGAGGTAATTCCACCAGGCCTGCGAGCTATGGGCCGCTGCCCAAGTGGTCGCCTGGGTCGGCTCTACCGGCCGGAGCAAGGGTTCGTCCTCAATGCGCTGGCGCCGCCATTCGGGACCATCCGAGCGCAGCAAAGGCCGCAGCCGCAATCGTCCGCCAGACGGCAGTGTCCCCGAGGCAGGAAGCTGCACCGTCGGCGTCGCTTCTGGCCAACCGGGGTGCAGATCATCTGTGGGCCCAGTAACTGGATGGCGCAGCTTCGCCGCAGCGGTACCGAAAGGGTCAAGCATTAGCTGCGCTGGGTAAGGAATAAGACATCAACGACATCGCCCGGGCGAATCTCGGTGACTTCCTCAGGCACGCGGATCATGGCATTGGCTTCGGACAGTCCCGCCAGAAGGTGCGCCGGCGCACCGGTCGCTCCGCCAAGGCCCTCGACCAAATAATCTGCGGTCTCGGCATCGCGCATCAAGCGGGCACGAATGAAGCCACGGCGTCCGGGGCGGGAATCAATGTGGTTCAGTGCGCGGGCACGCACCACTCGGCGGTGGGCATTGCGCTTGCCCAAAGCCAGGCGAATCAAGGGACGAATATAGATTTCGAAAATAACCAGCGACGAAACCGGGTTCGAAGGAAGAAGGAATGTAGGGATGCGCTCATCTCCTACTAGCCCAAAGCCTTGCACGGATCCTGGGTGCATGGCCACGCGGGAGGTATCGATATCGCCGATTTCCGCCAAAATCTCCCGGATCTGTTCGGCACCGGCGCCACCAACGGCACCGGTAATCACAAGGGCTTCGCTGCGCGTGATGTGGGTTTCTAGCACTTCCCGGATGCGGCGCGGCTCGCCTTCGGCAATGCCTACGCGGACCACGTCCGCCCCCGCTTCTTTTGCGGCGGCGGCCAAGGAATAAGAGTTCACATCAAAGACTTGGCCAAGGCCCGGTTCCTTATCCACATCGACCAACTCGCGGCCAAAGGACACGATGGTCACGCGCGGGCGCGGATAAACCAGCACCTTGGACCGGCCCACCGCGGCCAATAAGCCAATCTGCGCTGGGCCAAGGACGGTGCCGGAGGATACAGCGACATCGCCGGGCTGGATATCATCGCCCACGCGGCGGACGAAGTCGCCCGAGCGCACCGTCCGGTGCGCCGTGATGCGCTTGCGGCCGCGGTCGGTCCACTCGAGGGGTAGGACGGCATCGGCAAGCGTGGGCAAGGGCGCGCCCGTATAGACCCGCACGGCTTGCTTGGGCTGTAAACGCAACGGCTGCTTCGAGCCGGCCGGCACCTCGCCCACCACGGGCAAGGAACGCTCAACCTCTGGTGGGGCGGGCTGCGCGGCGGCGTCATCGGCCTGCTCGGGGGCATCCTCACCCTCGCTGCCTTCTTGGTCCTGATTCTTCGGGCGCCGAACCTTCAACCCGCGCTCGCCACCGATATCAACGGCGCGAACCGCATACCCATCGATGGCCGCCTGGGGAAAGCCCGGTAAAGGCTGATTGGCCTGCACCTGCTCGGCGCACATTAACCCCAGTGCATTAGAAATGCTCATCCGCACCGGCTCCGGGGTCGTCGCCGCATCAGTAACCAGCGCCAACTGGTCATCAACTGAACGCATACGGTCTCTGCCCGCCCTTTCTTATTGCCCTTTTACCTTGCTGCCCTAGACGCACGTGCGCGCGGCAAGGTAATTAGTTAAGGCCTTGTTCCGCCTCGAAATCGGACATGATTTGTTTAATAGCTTTATACAGCGCTGGGCCGTATTTTTCATCGCGCAGGCCAAAGTCCACGTTGGCCGGGATATAGCCGCCGGGGTTGCCCAAATCGTGGCGCTTCCCCTCGTGGACCACCACGTGGACGGGCTCGCCTTCTTCAATGAGCAGCTCGATGGCATCGGTCAGCTGCAATTCGCCGCCCTTGCCCGGTTCGATCCGGCGCAGCGCATCAAAAATCTTGCGGTCCAAAAGGTAGCGCCCAGTAGCAACCAGGTTGGACGGCGCGTCCTCTGGGTCCGGCTTTTCCACCATGCCGACGACCTTTTTCACGCCCGGCGCGTCAGTATCTTCTACGTCAAAAACGCCGTAATTAAACGTCTGCTCCTGCGGCACCGCAAACGCGCACAGCACGCTGCCGCCGAGCTCAGCACGAACGCGCGCCATATCTGCCATAACGGTGGCCGGCAATACGATGTCATCCGGCAGCATGACGGCAAAAGAGTCCTCATCTTCTGCCAAGACTTCTTCCGCCAGCCCCACGGCATGGCCCAAGCCCAAGGGCTTTTCTTGCTCTACCGCGATGGGCTCAATGAGCTGGTGAGCGCGGTTGACCTTGGCCACCTGCTCATCCTTGCCGCGGGAATCTAAGGTTTCTACCAGATCCGGAAATTCCGCAAAATGGCGCATTACTTCTTGCTTTTCAGGTGCGGTAATGACCGCAAGCCGGCGCGCGCCCACTGAAGCTGCCTCCTCAGCAATCAATTCAATGCCGGGAGTATCCACAACGGGCAGCAATTCTTTGGGGACGGTTTTCGTGGCGGGCAGAAAGCGGGTGCCCATGCCAGCCGCTGGAACTACAACCGTGGTGATTCCGGAGGCGGAATCTTCGCGTTCATTAGCCATGGATCTTAGGGTACAACGGCGCACGATTTTCCTGTGTAGCGCTACGCCACGGACGCTATTATTTATTTATGCCTTCTTCCAGCGACATCAAAGCTCAACTCCGCACCCGCCTGCTTCGCGCGCGCCGCAGCCTCACCGCAGATGAGCGCGCGGAATGGACCACTGCCCTGCGCGAGCAGTTAGAGCCCGAGCTTTCCGGCGTATCGAGCGTCGCTGCCTATTGGCCGCTGGGCACAGAACCAGGCGGGGCGGATTTCATCCCGTGGCTTTCCCGCCGCGTCGACCGCGTTTTATTGCCCATCACCTGCGGCAATGGCGTTTTGAACTGGGCAGATTACAAGGGCCCGCACAGCATGCAGCCTGGTCAGTTGGGTATTTCTGAGCCGGCTGGCCCGCGTTTTGATAGCCGCGTGCTGTGCGGTTGCGATCTGATTTTGGCCCCCGCCATGGCCATCGATGCGGCCGGAAACCGCCTGGGCAAGGGCGGCGGCTACTACGACCGCGCGCTTTCCCGGGTTCCGCGCAACCACCCCGCGGTACTCGCCATGATCTACCCTACCGAGTTCCTTGACTCTATCCCGGCCACATCCCACGATCGCCGCGTCGAGGCCGTGGTTACCGCCGCAGGAATCCACCGCTTTTCTTCCTAAACGCAGGGAACCGTGCAGGCGGTAGCGCAGTCTAATTGTGCATGGCTCATTCTCCGTCACCGCGAATCTCTCAATTCTTTCGCACTCTTCGCACCCCTGGCCACCGCCGCGGCGTGCTCGTGCGCCGCGTCATCGCGCTGGTCCTGCTCGTTGCCGCGCTGGTTTCCGCGATTTCCAGGGCGAAGGAACTGCCGCAGGTGCTGGTCTTTAGCCACGATCTGCCCGCCGGCGCGGAGCTTTCCGCCTCCGATGTTTCCCTCGAGCGCCTGCCTTCTTCTTCCATACCTAGCAGCGCGCTTGCCGATCCAGACATCATTCCCCACCTACAGCACGGCGATACCGTCGACATCGTCACGGCAAGCAATGCCACCGATTCCCAGCCCGCGACCGCCCGCGTCATCGCCTCCGGCGCCCGGGTGGTCTCCACCACCACCGCGGAGGGCGAAGTTTCTTCTGCCACCGTCTTGCTCGCACTTCCTAATGAGCATGCCAATGACGTGGCCGCGGCCTCTTTAAACCAACCGCTGACCGTGGTCATCGTGGGCGATCGCGCCCAGCCCCAAGCCGTCGATGACGCAGATGCTGCTACTTAAAGACAGCCTGAACCTTTTGCGTAGTGGTGGTCTTTGCAGTACTTATTCCTGATCTATTCCTTCGCCGATTTCGCGATTTCAACAGCTTGGCCGATGTAATTGGCTGGGTTTGTCAAGGCATCAAAGTCCAGCTTTTCCGAAACACCTGCAAGCTTAGAGTGGGCCGCGCAAAACTCTTCCAGGCTGGTACCGTTCTCTCTATTTTCTCGGGCGAATTCCTGAAGAGCGTCGTGTGCGGCACTATGACCAATATGCGGAGCCAACTCCATCATGATCCCTTCAGTCATCAATGAGACACCCGCGCTTTTTACATTGTCTTCTAATGCTTGTGCATCAAAACGCAAGCGAGGAAAGAGCTGGCCCAACTTTTCCAGCGCTCCATCGACGGCAACAAAGATTTGTGGAATCAGATTGCGATGAACCTCGGATTGGCGGTGATCGCGCTCGAAGGTGGCCGGTGCTTGCGTCAGCATGTTTGCCGCCATGCCACAAGCCATGCTGGCTCCCACGGAAATTTTCATTGTGGCAAAGGGATTAAGTTTTTGCGGCATGGTAGACGATCCAGAGGTATGCACATCCATGTCCTCGCGGGCCTCGACCAAATCGGATTGCTGCATAGCAAAGAGATCCTCTGCAATCTTGGCCAAACTTTGCCCCAAGGTAGCCACGGTCGTCACAAGCTCTGTCATTGTATCCGAACTCGCATGCCAAGAAACCGGTTGATAAACCAGTTCCAATTCTTTGGCAAGGCGCCGACTTAACTCAGGGCCTTGTTCTCCAAAGGACGCCAGCGTGCCTACAGCACCGGTAAATTGAATCTGTTCCGTGCGCTCGCGCATCGCTTCCAAGCGTTCCCTGCTCCGGCGCAGTTCCGCATTCCACCGCGCGAAGCGCGTACCCAGTGTCGTCGGCAATGCATACTGCCCATTGGTGCGCGCAACCATTAACGTCGTGGCATGCTCGTGAGCAAGTTTGGCGGTAGCTGCAATCACAGCGTTCAGGCGTTCCAGTATTAGGTCGGTAGCTGCCTTGATCTGCAGGGCCCGCGCGGTATCCAAAATATCTTGAGTCGTCGCCCCGAAATGGACCCAACCGCGTTGGTCTTCCGGAACCGCCTCCCGCAGCGCATCTAGGACAGCGACCGAAGGATTGCCAACCCCGCCGCTTTGGGCCTTTTCTATCAGCTCATCACTGGCGACTGCATTATCTGAGATCGCCTCGGCAGCCTCCTGCGGGATGATTCCCATGTGTCCCTGCGTCCGCGCCATTGCCGCTTCAACAGCGAAAATCTTCCGGATAAGTTGTGCTTCTTCCCAGTGGGCTTCCATGTCCGCTGTGACATAGCCTTTCTTCTGAAAAGACGAGTTCAGTGCGCCGATTCCCATGATAAATTCCTTACTTTTTCAGATGTAGGTTGTGGCCCCAGAACGTGCTTAGAGCAAGATCAGGCTGGATACGATCATCACGACAAAGCCAACCCCCATTGGAAGGAGGGTGCGGCGAATAAGCTCGGTGGTAGAAATCCCTACGCCACCGGCGACGGAAATGATTACCCCGGAGACCGGAGAAACCGCGCGGAATAAACCACTGGCAAATTCCATTGGGGTAATCACTGCCGCTGCCGAAGCACCGAGCCCACGGCTGACATCAGGCACCAGGCTGGCAAAGGAAGAAAATGCGCCGACACCGGAACCGGTCAGGAACGTCACTAGGCCCACGATCAAGGTGAACATGAGGGTGATGACGATAGCGCCGGCACCGAGTTGCTGGCCTCCATCGATGAGCATGGAAATGGCGCCCGTAGCCGTCAACCCGGTGGCGAAGATTTGCGCTGCGATAATCAATGCGACGATGCCACCAAACATCTTTCCCATACCCGTAAAAAAGGATGTGGCTTGTTCAGTTGCGGTGGCAAAAGAACGATGGCGGATGATTTCGCACAGCATGGCCAATAGCCAGACAATTACGAATGCTCCCACTGTGCTCAGCTCGATGCTGTCATTGACCAAGGGACTGAAGATTATCAACAAGATAATGGGCAGTGCGAGAAATAAGCCATACCACTTCGGGCCTGCTTCGCCAGAACCATCGCCCATGGTGTCGGTTTCCTTGTACTCTTCCAAATCCCGCTTATCGTAATGCTGCTGCACGAAATAGTGAGTGATAGCAATTGCAATAGCAGTAGGAATGGCCACGATCAGCTGGTACTGAACAAAGTAGACGACTGGGGATAAATCAATGGTTCGCGCCGACAGCACCGAGGTTCCCGATGCCGGCCCCATAGGCAATGCAGAGGCTGACACGATGACCGCGCCTGCTGCTGCGGGGCTTACCCCTACCGCCTTCAGCACTGGAAGCAATAGCACTAGAAGCAAAATAGCGAGCCCAGCAGCGCTGGGGATAAACATAAAAAGCACCACGCCGAGGAAATACGTGAGGATTAGCGTGATGTAGGGGTGTTTGAACTTTGCGATTGGGGCGGCAAGCACCTCGACCAGTGCCTGTGAAGCGCCGATCTTGTTCATATATGCCGAAAAGCCGCCGGCCGCCATAATGATTAGGCCGACGCCTGTTAATTGGCTACCAGCAACTTGTTCGAATATGCCAATGATGTCTAGCCACCGAGATCCGGTGGAGTCTTCCTCATCTAAAACTCCGTAGCCAGCTTTGGCCGCGGTAGAAACTGCAATGAGAATAAACCCGGCAAGCAATAAAATGATGACCGGCTTATGACCTTTAACAAGGAGGTAGCCTGCACCAATGGTGACTGCCAAGGCAAATAGAGCAAGTGCGATATTCATGCTGGGATCCCTTCTGCCCACGCATTAGAATACTGTTATTTTGACAAACAATATTTTTTTATATTCCGCTTTCACACTAACACCAAATACCTATACCGCAACCGGTGTACATTAGTTAACTAAGCAACAATATTGCAGCCTCCATCCCTCCAAGTTGTGAATACTTTTAGCTTGAACTAAACTCCCTGCTTGCTCATGGTTCACGCCCATCCTTATCTACCCCCAGAAAGGTTCGTCTTCTCCCATGCTTAAGGGCTTTAAAGACTTCATTATGCGCGGCAACGTGGTTGAGCTTGCCACCGCAGTCATCATCGGTTCCGCGTTCACGGCAATCGTCACTTCCGTGACGGATTCCATCATTCAGCCGATCATTAACTCCCTCGGCTCCGCCGAGGTCGATGGTTTAGGCTTCCAAATCACCGATAATAAGTCCACCCTCGTAGACTTTGGCGCCGTCATTACCGCCGCGATTAACTTCCTGATCATCGCCGCAGTGGTGTACTTCCTCATTGTGATGCCGCTGAACAAGCTCACTGAAGCCGCTAAGCGCCGCCAGGGTGTGGACCCAGAGGCGCCGGCACCGACCTCGGAAGAACTCTTGGCAGAAATCCGCGATCTTCTGCAGGCCCAGAACGCTGAGGCTGTCACCGCCGCAGATAAGGCACTTGGGGATGCCACTGCAGCCGAGGACACCGATAACTCCACAACTTCTGAGGGCAAGCACAGCCGCCACGACGACTAATCCTTGCTAAGAAGCAGTTAAGCCCGTGTCCACCTTCGCAATGAAGGAGGCCACGGGCTTTTGTTATGACTGTTTCAGCATTTCCTGGCTCGGGACAAGGATGCGCAGACTATTAGCCGTGGTGCGGCGGCTGGTTCTCGCGGTAAAACTCTTCGCCGCGCTCGGCTGCTTGAGCACCGTCGCCTTCCGCCGCGGCATCATCGAGAGTGACGATGCGCTGTGCATCGGCACCTTCTCCACTAGCTAATTCCTGCTCTACTGGGCGGTCCGCGCTGCGGTCATATTCCGACGTATCTGATTGCCTGAATACGCGCCTGCGCTGGCGGCGTGGTTGAGAGGTCATGGCAGTATCTCCACCCCTTTCCTTGGCGCTATTGCACGCTGGATTCTTGCAATTGATCCACGAGGTGGTGGACCAGCGGGGTCAATGTAGCCATTCCATCGCGCACGGCAGCGCGCGACGGTGCGAGGTTGACCACGACGGTGGAACCAGAAACGCCCGAAATACCGCGGGATGCACACGCATCGACCGCGCCGCAGGCCTGACCAGAAGAGCGCAATGCCTGGGCCACGCCCGGCACCATCTTATCGATGACCCCAGTGGTAGCTTCCGGGGTCTTATCACGCGGGCCCACGCCAGTGCCGCCGACGGTGAGCACGAGATCCACACCGCCGACGACGCCGGTTTCAATAGCCTGCCGGATCTTGGATTTCTTCGAGCGCACGACCACCGAACCATCGATGCGGAAATCCGCCTCTGCTAAAAGTTCAGTAACCAGTTTGGAGGTGCTATCTGAATTTTCGCCGGGGTGATCCGTGACGATCACAACGAGCGCGCGGCGCGGCGCCGCCACTCGGTCCTCCTTCTCACTGGCCAAGAGGTAAGCATCATCCGGCTCCGCCACATCCCGCAAAGCGTCTGTGGAAGCCGAATCCTCCAACCTAGTGGAGTCGGTCAAGTCTTGCTGAGAGTCTGCCATTTTTCTCCTTCAAAGAAACGTCGGGGCGCAATGCGGACACGGCGCGGGCTGGCTTTTAATCTACTCGCCCGTCAGGGTTACCTCTACCTGACGAGTATCATCCGAATTTCCATCGGATACTTCCAAGGTGACGGTCGCACCGAAGTCCTGGGAACGAGCGGCCGCGATAAGCGCATCGGCGTTTTCAATCAGCCGGTCATTGACGCGGGTGACGATATCGCCCTGCTTCAATCCTGCTTGTTCCGCTGGGCTGCCCGGCTCGACCTCGGCAATGCGCGCGCCAT
Organism: Corynebacterium sp. KPL1814; assembly: GCF_000478175.1. Classification (GTDB taxonomy): domain Bacteria; phylum Actinomycetota; class Actinomycetes; order Mycobacteriales; family Mycobacteriaceae; genus Corynebacterium. Next base: position 79,967 of record NZ_KI515775.1, on the reverse strand, counting down.
TACCGTCATCGCGCGCCAAGACCTTAACCCCCAAGGTGGGGTGAGTTACCTGTCCTTTATTGATGAGCTCATCCGCCATCCGCTTAGCAAAGTTGGAAGGGATGGCAAACCCGAGGCCGATAGAGCCGCCCTCGCCCGTGGCTTTATCAGACAACGAGGCAATCATCGAGTTCATACCAACGATATTGCCGTCCATATCCACCAAAGGACCGCCGGAATTGCCGGGGTTAACGGCGGCGTCAGTCTGGATGGCATCGATAAGCGAAGACTCGCCACCCTCCTGGGACGCACGCACCGGACGGTTCTTTGCGGATACGATGCCAGAAGTCACCGTGGCATTGAGTCCAAGCGGCGAACCTACGGCGACTACCTCTTGGCCAACCGCTACCGCATCCGAGTCGCCGAATTGGAGGTGCGGCAGGTCTTGCACGTCCTTGATCTTGATGACGGCGACATCCGTATTGGCATCGGAAGCCACGAGATCGGCTTCGTGCTTGCTGCCATCGTTCAAGGTCACCTGCATGATGCCGCCCTGTTCCGCACCGGCGATGACGTGGTGGTTGGTCAACACGTAACCATCGGGAGAAATGATCGAGCCAGAGCCTTCCGCAGCCGAGGTCCGAGTAGCGGTCTGAATGGATACCACGGCCGGCAAAACCTTGGAGGAAACCGCTTCCACCGAACCTTCCTCTGGTTCCTTACCCATGCTATTGGCGGCCGGTTGGCTGTGAAGAGCCTCATTGACCACGGACGTGCCGCTGCTGGACTGGTTCTTCCCCACGACCACACCGGTAATGGAGCCTGCTGCAATTGCCGCTACCGCTGCGATTGCGGTCGCGGCGCCAAGTCCGATCTTCTTTTTCTCCTTAGGCTGCGGCGGCAAAGGCGTTACCCCAGGCACGGGCGGCTGGCCGGGTTGGTTGTTTACAGGCCCTTGCTGGGAATAATCGCCCTGCTGACTAGAGAAGCTGGATGTTTCATCCTGCCCCCGGGTAGCACTCGGCTGAGCGCCACCAAAGAGGCGATTGCTGGGCGGGGTGTGCTGCCCGTATGCGGAAGCTTGTGCATCCTGCTCGTTGATGCGCGGCTGGTTCCAGCCCTGGGAATAGGTTCCGTTGGAATATGCGGATCCAGAATTCTGCTGCTCACCGCGCGGCTGGTTATACGGCGCCTGCCCATTGTTCATGCCGTAGGGTTCCTGCGGGACACCGTGCGACTGACCATTATTGCCGCGGTTGTCATCATTCCTCATGTTCATAGGAACACTATGCCTCGCTTCGCTTAGTCACAACTTAAACTACTCTGCCAACGTACTAGAAGTTCCTGTGAAGTTACTGTAGGCAATAAGCTGCCCAAACTCGCCGCACACATCGCCCCCTTCACGCTCGTACACGCCTTCACAATCGCCGCACTACGCATCTTTCATGCTGGGGCGCGAGCCGCCACGAGCACAATCGCAGAGAAAAACTGATCCACCATCGGGTTAGTGCGCTGTTATATTAATTTTAGGATTAGCCTGGCCTTAACTTGAAGTGGATTTCCTTAGCCTTTAAGACCCGAGGAGTAGGCAGCACTGGCACAGCCCAAGTCTCCCCCACCTCTTGGCGCCGCCCAGGCCGGAAGGCGCTTTTTAACATCCCTTTCCCGGGCCTAAAACATCACAACCCCCTCGCAGTCGCTAATAAGCAACCGGGAGGGGGTGGGATTGAAAGCAGGCTTAGAACTGCTCTACGTCAACCAGGCCGAGCTTAGCGGCCTTGACCAGACGGCGCGGGATGCGCACGGTCTGACCGTCGATGGTGACTTCCTGGAGGGCGACGTTGTCGGCCTTCCACTGGGAACGACGTGCGTGGGTGTTCGCACGGGACTTCTTAAACTTAGGAGTTGCCATTTTCTCTTCTTCTCCTTACGCGTTCTTCTTCTTGCGGCGAGCCATGGCACCGAAGCGCTGGTTGAAGCGCTCGACGCGGCCAGCGGTATCCATAACGCGCTGTGCACCAGTCCAGAACGGGTGGGACTCAGCAGTAACGTCAACGACGATGAGCGGGTACTCGTTGCCGTCTTCCCACTCAACGGTGCGAGAAGAGGTAGCGGTGGACTTGGTCAAAAAGGAGTGACCGGTACCAGCATCACGGAAGACCACTGGGTGGTAATCTGGGTGGATGTCTTTCTTCATAGATATTCCCTCAGGGTTGGACTACGGGTCGGTTCCGCACACTGAATTATGCCGGTACGGATCGTGCCCGAGTTGGGATGTACAGTTACAGCTCGCCCGACGCCACACAATGCGCCGACCGATAACCTGAATTATCCTACATTCCACTGCCTTATATACGAAATTGCTCACCTGCGGCAATCACAGTCACCACAGGCGCACATCTACGCCCCATTCGTTATAGTGCGCTTTCGAACCTCTCCAATACGTTAGGCAGTGCTGCTTGATCATCGACGCCAAGCCGACGGCTTAATGCGCGAGACTATCGCGGCAGCGATTAGGTATATCGCGAGTAAGGCTGTAAGATTTGCTCTTGCTGTTGTCAAAATATACGTATTACGCCCCGTCTACTGGTTTTTGACGACGATGCCGCACCTGCTCACACCTCACTTTTTGAGCACTGCCACCCTCACACGGCAGTCGGCACGTAGTCGTTTATAGCCACGATGTGGGCGGCTAGGAGAAAGAAGACCCATGTCGGCTATTTGCCAGGTAACGGGCCGCAAGCCGGAATTCGGCAAGCAGGTCTCGCACTCGCACCGCCGCACTTCGCGCCGTTGGAACCCCAACGTGCAGCGTCGTCGCTACTACCTGCCCTCTGAGGGCCGTACCATTACTCTGAATGTTTCCACCAAGGGTATGAAGATCATTGACCGCGACGGCATCGAGTCCGTTGTTGCCAAGATCCGCGCACGTGGGGAGAAGATTTAAGTATGGCACGTAACGATATTCGCCCAATCATCAAGCTGAAGTCCACTGCGGGCACCGGTTACACCTACGTGACCCGTAAGAACAAGCGCAATAACCCGGATCGCATCTCCCTGAAGAAGTTCGATCCGATCGCCCGCAAGCACGTCGAATTCCGCGAGGAGCGATAATTCATGGCTAAGAAGTCCAAGATCGCTAAGAACGAACAGCGCAAGGAAATCGTCGCCCGCTACGCGGAGCGTCGCGCTGAGCTCAAGAAGATCATCAAGAACCCGAACACCCCGGATGAGGAGCGTTTGGAGGCTCAGTTCGAACTGAACCGCCAGCCTCGTGACGCTTCCCCAGCCCGCGTTCGTAACCGCGACGCAGCCGATGGCCGCCCACGCGGTTACCTCCGCAAGTTCGGCCTGTCCCGTGTCCGTATGCGCGGCATGGCTCACCGTGGTGAGCTGCCGGGCGTTCGCAAGTCCAGCTGGTAAAGGGGTAATTGCACAATGGCTAATAAGCGCAATAACCAAAAGAAGTTCCGTATGGAGCAGAGCCGTCGCCCGAAGAAGAACCCTTTGAAGGCTGAGGGCATTGAGAAGGTGGACTACAAGGACACCAAGACTCTGCGTCTATTCATCTCGGATCGCCACAAGATCCGTTCCCGTCGCGTCACCGGCTTGAACCCGCAGCAGCAGCGTCAGGTTGCTACCGCAGTCAAGAACGCACGCGAAATGGCTCTCCTGCCGTTCACCACCCGCTAAACAGTAGCTGGGTATCAACAGCGCACTTTTGCCGCTGGCAAGTGTGACACGGTAAAAGAACCATAAACTTTCGCCGCCCCGCCTTTCGAGGTGAGGCGGCGAAAGTCGTTTTTAGGGTCTCGCTACGCCGCAAACGCCACACGCCGCGGCAACACCGGGTTAAGTAGCAGGAAGTGTGTCTCGGTTTCAGCGTAAGCGCTGGTTAGCTTGTTTAAATAGGAGCTGAATAAGCTTCTGGGGCTTATTCGGCCCTGCTTTTTGTTCAATCCACCGGAATGGCACCTGCATGTGGTATGTGGTGAGCTGGTTGAATTTTCCGGTGACTACTAACCGACCACGTGCCCTATTTGTGCAGGGCAGATGAAGAAAAATGGCACAACATCCAAAGGGAAAACCAGATGGCGAGAGCGTGTCAAGTTGTTTGTGTGTGGGGCTAGGTTTATAGGTATTTGTCGAAGCGGGCGGGAAAGGCTACGGCCATTTGGTTGATGGCTTGTTT
>NZ_KI515775.1:9171-73836 GCF_000478175.1 Corynebacterium sp. KPL1814 | reverse complement strand
ACTGCGGAAGCTCCCTAACGCGCCAACGAACTGACCATACCCAGTCCCGGGACTTCCGCGCCTTCTACCGCTACGCGGTATCTACAACGTCATTGAACCAGCTCGCTCAGCAACAAGGAATAAGCCGGTGGACTCTCAACCGCCGGTTTGAACCCTTTTGGCTTATCGATATCCCTAATACCCCGGACCCTCACCGAATCTACGACCAAATCTTCATCGACGGCACCTACACCGCGGCAGGCTGCCTGCTTGTCGCAGCAAGCCATGACCACGTCATTGCCTGGCACTGGGCTAAAAAGGAATCCACCGACGCCTATATTCAATTACTTAAAAACATAGCGCCACCGTTATGCGTCGTACTTGATGGCGGACTCGGCGCCCAATCAGCCATCGCAACATGCTGGCCACACACACCAATCCAGCGCTGCCTAGTCCATGCCCAACGCGTAATCCGCCGATACACCACCAGCCGGCCACGCACCGATGCCGGCAAAGCCATCTATGGCCTAGCACTGCAATTAACCAAAATCAGCACCCTAGACCAAGCACGGGAATGGACGAAGAACCTGCATGACTTCGGCCAGGTCTATAAACACTTCCTTTCCGAGAAAACCCTGACCCCTACACACCGCCGCAGGTCCAACCGTAAGTGGGAATGGACCCATTTACGCGTTCGCCAAGCCTATAAATCACTGCGAAACCTTTCGCAGAAACAACATCTATTTACCTACCTTAAGCCACCACCACATGCTCTTATGCCACAGCGTTGGGTAGCAACGACAAACAGCCTCGAAGGCGGAGTTAACGCCCCGCTCAAACGCATCGCTGATGCTCACCGTGGAAGAACAGGAGAACGACAACGCAAAATGCTGGAATGGTACCTGTATTCACAAACACAACTGCCTGACGACCCATTAGAGATCGCCAGGCAGTGCAATTTCGGGCAAGACCAACTCGCCAAAGTCCAAGGCCTTACCCCAGAAGACCACAACACAGCCGACCCGGAAACAGGCCGACCAGCCTTCTACGACAACGCTATCCCAACCGAATACTCACACTCCATAGGAATCAGAAAAGGACCCATGAAATGACAAAAGGCGCCCAACCGACGACACGCCCACCAGACACACATTTTGCTACTTAACCCGCAACACCAGCCGCGGGTTAAACGACAAAATGTGTTGTTTTCCGGCGTGTCGGGTTAAACGACATTTTGTGTTGGTGGACTGCGTGGTTTAGGGCATGTGGCCTTTGCGTATTCCCATAGAGTGGTTATAGGCACTGTCGAAAGTTGCTGGTCGGCCGTATTCACGGCCGCTGGTGGCTTGCGTTTCTTGGCTGGCTAGGGTGTGTGCTTTGGCTAAGGCCTGGCCTCTGATGCGTCCACTTTCCTGGCTCAGCCTCTAGCGCGAGTGACAGTGGCTTTACAGGCGTTCCATCGCCATCGCTGGCGGATTGATGCTTGTAGTCCCGTATTTTGGTGCACGCCCTGCTACAGACGGGGCATCGAGGATGATTCTTACTCATCCATTCATCGTGAACCTCGGCGCCTAGCACATCAGCACGCCCCCGGTGGTATTTCAGGCCCGAGACTGCGTTATCCCTCCGGATAAGTGAAATAATCCTAATACCAGCAGGCCAGACTGGCTAAACATATAACTTCACCAACACATCCTGTCGTTTAGGCCCCAGCCGCAAAACTCGTCCACGAACGCCCACTGCCACGGACGCGACGAACCCGCTGCACACTCCCCCCAAGCGCTACTGCGCTTTCACATAAGTGTTACATTTATAGCAATCCTGCGCCGCACAACTTTTAGAAGCGCACCGCTTTGTAATGAGTGAAAGGCAGTGACTGTATGGCCCTGCACCAATCCCTTCTCGATCTTTCGGAGCTTGCTCCCCATTGCCAATCCCGGGCAACCGCTCGCGGCTTGTTGGCGGAGGCACAAGATGTCTTGCGCAATGCGGTAGCGCACCAGGATGATGAGATTGAATTAGCCTCCTGGTTTTCGCGGCTACTGACAGACATCGTGCGCGCCCCAGGCGTGGACGCGGATGTCCGGTTAACCGGCGCGGCGGCGCGCGGGGATCAGCTGCCCAGCATGCCCATCGAGTGGATGGGAGAAGACAGCGACTTGGAGTCTGTTTTTCGCGATGTTGGCCTAGAGGTGCACCAAGCAGCCGATTCCATGGCAGCGCGCGTCGATGCTGGCCTGCCTTTAGGCCACGGCGGCGAGCAGGCGTTGTTGGAGGAGGCGTTGGCCCAGCGTCCGCCATTGCTCCAGCGCGTTGGCGGTTTGCCCGATCGCAGCGCGGCCGTGGATATTAAATCCATGCTGTTATCCCCCATCGCCGCCATTGCGCGGTGGGCGGCACCGGGGCCGCGACCTACGGTCGATCGCCTCGCCATTGGTCAAGAACGCGGAATGCTCACAGCGGAGGACGCAGAGACCTTGGATCTTGCGTGGCGCACAGGGTATTCGGTAGAAATGCGACGCTGGTTCGACAATGTGCACGGCCGCGAATCCACGCTGCAGGATCTCCCGCCGCTGGAGCGCACGGCCTATGGCACAGCTTGCCGCATGGTGTCTGCGACCTTCGAATCCATCTCCCAACGCGCCGCGGATGGCGCACATTAAAATCGCCACAAAATGCTGTGGCCATGCATGCGCTCCGCGCCGTCTGGCTGCGGGGCTGTAGAGTTGTTGAGTAAAAGCATTTTCTGCTGAGAGAAAGGAGGCGTCCGCCGCATGTCAGGAAACGTCGGTAGGCCGCGTAAACATAGCCCCCGCCGCAGAGGCAATAGCGCCCGGGAAGAGATTCTGGACGCCTCCTCAGAGTTATTTACCACCCAGGGCTTTGCCACGACGTCGACCCACCAAATCGCGGACGCGGTGGGCATCCGGCAGGCATCGCTGTATTACCATTTTCCCTCCAAGACGGAGATTTTCCTCGCACTGCTTAATTCCACCATCGAGCCCTCGCTGGAGCTTGCCGATGAGCTGGTAGATTCCGATGCCGAACCCGAGCAGCGCCTGTGGTCGCTGGTCGCTGCGGAATCGCGCCTTTTGCTCACCAGCGGTTGGAACGTCGGCCGGTTGTACCAACTGCCGGTGGCCAATTCGCCTGAATTCTCGGAGTATCACAGCTCCCGCGAGCGGCTGGAGAACCACTTCCGTACCACCGCCGCCGCGATTGTGGGCGATGCGGATCCGCGCATCGAATTGCCCTTCCACGTCGCGCTGTCTGTCATCGAGATGCGCCCCAATGATGGCACGCCTCCCTATGCCGCGGCCCAGTCGGTTCCGGAGACTGCCGCCATGCTTGCCGATGCCGCCCTTGCCGTCCTCGGCGCCACAGTCCCCGAGGACGCCGAAGCCATGACGCTTGAGCTACTGAAGAACCGCAATGACTCGATTTCTGCGGCTGCGGCGGCCGCTGCTGATCGAAAGAAGAAAAAGTCCCGTTAACCTCTTCCTTGCGTCGTCGTTAACCACTTACCAGTGGTTAACGTTGCCAGGATTGAGTAAAGTCCGCGGTGGCGGCCAGTCCGCCGCCTTCGCGCACGCTAATCCCGCTGGGGGTTACGACAATGGTCGAGGGCGTGGCATCCACGTAGTAGTTGCCACTATCTTGGCCAATGATTGGCCCGGTAAACTCGCCGCCGAAGATGGTCGACCGGTAGGTCAGCGTTCCTCCCGTGTTTTCGCAGACAATCGCTCTGCCGTCTGGACCTTTGCCTGCGAAGACGACGCGCTCAAAACGATGGCAATCGGCGTAGGTATTAATATCGGTCCAGCCGTACTCACCCAGGCCATCGATGAGGTCACCTCCGCCACCATTATTGTTTTTCGGTGGCTGTGCCTGCGCCTGTTCCTGTTCGGTTTCGGTCACCGTCACCACGGGTGGTTCTTTCTCCTCGGTTTCCGGGGACTCGGTCGTCGAGGTTTCTTCTGCGGAGATATCCGTCGTGCTCTCTACGGTGGTCATGCCGCTGTCACCAGAAAATTCGGGCTGCTCCCCATCCGTTCCATTGCTGCAGGCGCTTAAAACGATGCCCGCAGTCGCTACCGCGCCGAGGCGCAGTCCCCAACGCAAACCTGAAGTTAGATTAAAGTGCGGCATGATAAGTCCTTTCTCACAAGCCGGGGTGAGGGCTAACAAGCTGGGGTCGGCCAAGCAACGTCGGCCTTGGAAAGATCGACCGCCATGCCCGAAAGTATTGGTTGGGCGGAGGCGTATTGACCATCGGGGGCCGAGGCGATGAGTGCTACCGCAACCTCGCGGCCGCCGATGGTGGCAAGACCCATCTGCCGCACATCATAGCCGCCGGCGGTATCTGGGCCCCAGCCACCTTTAAGGGCAGCACCCTCTAGATTGCGTAGGCCATAGCTTTGGGCGGGGTCGGGCGTAGACATCGCGCTGAGGATGGGCTCCGCACCGTTGACGCAGCGCAGCTTCGCCATGAATGCGGCTTGGTCGCCCACGCTCCACTGCGTTTGTCCAAAGGCGCTAAATTCCGGGCGGGTGACCTGGCTTTGTACCTGGGTGGTGGTATCGCCGGCCTCGGCAAGTACTTGTTGCGCGGCCTGGGCGGCTTGTGCGCCACCGCCAAGTGCGTCCCAGGCGGATTGCGCCGCCTCATTATTGGAATAGGTAATCGCGGACGTGACCACGTCCGGGCCAATGAGCCCTGCGCGATGCGCGGCGATGAGCACCGGCACCTTGGAGGTGGACCAGGCGGTTTCGGGCGCGGTGCGCCCGGCTGCAACGGTAGTGGTGCCATCCGACACCGCGATGCCCACATTCCCGTAGTTGGCGGCGATGCGGTCGAGTTCGCTTTGCAAATCACCAGCCACAGCCGGCCCGCCATCTTCGGCAGCTTTCGCGGCATCGGATTGGGCATCAGCCGGCGCAGCCTCATCCTGCGCTGCGGCATCGCGAGGGCTATCCTCCCTATCCGCCCTATCCGCCGTGCTCTCCGTAGAGCGCGACGTCGCCTGCTTGGCGATGCCCGGCTCTGATTCCGGCTCCTGCTCGCCCTGCCCGCACGCGCTAAGACACAGCGCCCCGGCGATCATTAGGCCGCCGAGCGCCATGCGTCTCGGTGTAGTACGCCTCGGTGCGGTGTGGGTTGGTGCGAACATGGCCAGGCTCCTTAGGTCTCGGGCGCTATCGCTAGTGAGCGAAGTGGCGCGTTCCAGTGAGATACATCGTAACACCAGCGGCCTTAGCTGCCTCGATAACTTCTTCATCGCGGATGGAGCCGCCGGGCTGGACAACGGCTTTGACGCCGGCATCGAGAAGCACCTGCAAGCCATCGGCGAAGGGGAAGAAGGCATCGGAGGCGGCGAAGGAGCCTTGGGGGCGGTTGGTGGCATCGGCAAGCGTATTGGCGCGCTCGACCGCAAGCTTGGCGGAATCCACGCGGTTGACTTGGCCCATGCCCACGCCCACGGTAGCGTTGTCCTTGGCCAGCAGAATCGCATTGGACTTAACCGCGCGCACCGTGCGCCAAGCGAATTCGAGCTGGGCCAAGTCCTCGTCGCTCAGGGCCTCGCCCGCTGCCAGGGTCCAGTTTTCGGGCTTATCGCCCTCGGCCTGGTAGGTATCCGGTTCTTGGCGCAGCACGCCGCCGGAGATGTACTTGCGCTCCTCGCCCTGTTCCTCTGGCTCGGCCAAAAGCACGCGCAGGTTCTTCTTGCTCTGCAGGATTTCCAGCGCCTTATCCTCATAGGCGGGTGCGACGATGACCTCGGTGAAAATGCCCTTGACCTGCTCGGCCATCTCTACGCTGACCTCGCGGTTGACGGCGATGACGCCGCCGAATGCGGACATTGGGTCGCAGGCATGCGCCGCGCGGTGGGCTGCAGCGATGGACTCGTCCGATACGGCAATGCCGCACGGGTTGGTGTGCTTGATGATCGCGACGCAGGGCCGCTCGTGGTCCCAGGCCGCGCGCCACGCAGCATCGGCGTCCTGGTAGTTATTGTAGCTCATTTCCTTGCCGTTGAGCTGCTTGGCGTTAGCCAAACCCTTGGTGCCAATCCGGGTCACGGTGGCGGCCTGGTGGGAGTTCTCGCCGTAGCGCAGCGAGGTGGTCTCCTCGCCTTCGCTGAGCTGGTCAACGAACCATGCGGAAACCGCCGCATCGTAGTTAGCGGTGTGGAGGAAGGCATCGCGGGCAAGCCCTCGGCGCTGGTCAAGGCTAAATCCACCCTCTTCAACGGCCTGGGTTACCTCGCCATAGCGCGCCGGATCCACGACCACGGCAACGGACGGGTGATTCTTGGCCGCCGCGCGCACCATGGAAGGCCCACCGATGTCGATCTGCTCCACGCATCCATCGAAGTCCGCGCCGGAGGCTACGGTTTCCTGGAAGGGGTACAGGTTGACCACGACGAGCTGGAAGGGCTCTACCTCAAGCTCATTGAGCTGCGCTAGGTGGTCTTCCTTGCGGGTATCGGCCAGAATCCCGGCGTGCACGCGCGGGTGGAGCGTCTTGACGCGGCCTTCCAGGCACTCGGGGAAGCCGGTTAGCTTTTCAACCGGGGTGACCTCGATTCCCAGGTCTGCAATCTTCTTGGCGGTGGAGCCGGTAGAGACGATCTCTACGCCTGCCTTATCAAGTGCGCGGGCCAGATCCTCCAGCCCCGTCTTGTCGTACACGCTAATGAGTGCGCGCTTTACCTGCTTGCGGTCTTCGCTCATGAGGAGGATTAAGCCTTTCGAAAAGTCTTAGTCTGCGAGTTGAATAAAAAGTTCCTCGCCGCGGGGCTGCGCCGCGCGCAGCACATCGACGATGAGTTCGCGCTCTACCTTTTTAATGCGCTCGTGGAGGCTGGCCTCATCATCGTCTACCCGCACGGCCACCGGCCGCTGCGCAATGATGGAGCCGGTATCCACGCCCGCGTCCACGAAGTGGACGGTAGAGCCTGTGACCTTCACGCCGTATTCCAACGCATCGCGCACCCCGTGCGCGCCCTTAAACGCGGGCAATAACGCCGGGTGGGTATTGATGGTGCGACCTTCGAAGCGGCGGAGGAAGCCCTCCCCCAAAATCTTCATAAAGCCTGCAGAAACAACAATGTCTGGCTGCGCAGCAGCTACTGCATCAGCCAGACATGTATTCCATTCGGCACGGTCCGCGCCCATTTCCACGATCTCGGTATCGATATCGCGTTCTCGGGCGCGGTCAATACCTCGACACGGCTTATCCGCCACCACTTTCACCACACGGTAGCGCCCATCTTGGGCATCCAAGATGGCTTGCAAAAGCGAGCCCGTCCCAGAGACAAGCACGACAACTCGTAGGCGATCAGTGGCAGCAGTAGCGCGTGGTGGCATCGGTGAAGTCACGCGCTATAGCCTAGTCCCTCCTACCGCTTTCAGTAGAATCTGCCGCGTCAGGGTTGCCCTCATCTGCGTCCTCTTCCACGAGCTCGCCTTCCAGGATCTCGGGGTCTTCAGCCGCTTCGCGCTCGCTGCTTTCCGATGCCCCTTCTTCCCCACCATCGCCCGCGGTACTTTCCGCGTCATCGTCGTCGTCGCTGTCTTCAACGACCTCCCCTTCGATGACCTCGTCGGTGCTGTCTGCGCTGCCCTTGGATTCTGCGGCAGCGTCATCGTCGTCGGCTGCATCCTCTGTTTCTTCCGCAGCGGACTCAGCGGCATCGCCGTCACTCGACTCCGATTCATCCTCGTCGGATTCGCTTTCCCCAGATTCGGCATCAGCATCGTCGGCTTCAGCATTTTCTGCATCGTCCGTGTCCACATCAGACCTCTCTGCGTCAGCGGTGTCCTCTGCAGCCGAATCTTCTGCCGACTCTTCGGTACCGTCTGAATCCTCTTCGGTAGCCTCCGCCTCGGCTGCACGAGCGTCCCGCCAAGTCATGAACGCAAAGGCTGCCGCGACGGCCAAACCGACGACGGCGAACCACAGCGCGGCAAGGCCGGCAGCGGTCCACAGGTGCGGGCCGGTGTGGCCGTAATAGCCCAGCGTGCCGCTGACCAGGTAGCACGCGAAGAACATGATGACCGCGGTAGCCACCGTAGCTGCAAGCACCTTCTGGAAGGATGGGCGCTTCTTATACAAGGACAGCGTCGCCGCGATGAGGGGAACCACCATGAACACAACCGCCCACCCCGGCGAGGAGGCCGGAATGCCACCGGTAATCGGCAGCGGCGGCAGCGGAACAAGGTGGGTGCTAAAAAGGCTTACCTGCGCTTCTCCTGCCGAAAACTCCGACCCCACCAGCACTGCTCCGGTGCTGACGATGGCATTAGGAATATACAGCAGACTCAACAAGATGAGGGTGAAAATTCCCAGCCCGGATATGGAAGGGTACTCATCCATCATCTCCCCTTGGCGCGAGAAGTTGACGATGAAGACCAGCACGAAGACTACTGCCGCGCCAATGGCGAGGTAGGCGAGGTAGCGCAGGGCAATAAGGGCGGCATCGACAAGCAGCGGCGGGGCGCCATAGCGCTTAGCCAATGCGCGCCACAAGCGGGTACCCATGCCCGCTGCCATCGCGGTCAAGTGCACCACGATAACCCGGGCCAGCGCGGCAGCAAGGTTGGGCGGGGAAACGTCAAAGACCTTGCCGGCATCCCACAGCATCACCCAGGCAATGCAGGTCAACACCACGGGGACGCCAACCACGCAGGCGACGAGTATGGCTAGGTCCTTCACGCTGACTTTGTGTTTTACCGCGGCGCGCACGCGCACCGCCACCACCGTGGCGAGGATGAGGGCGGGCAAGGCAGGCAAGAACGACAGGTCCACCCCGGCCGCCGATACCGGCGCGAGGTTAAAGACCATCCACGCTTCCGCCACGATGGTGGGCAACCATGCGAGGGGCGATCCAAAGAGCAAGAGCGCGCCAAAAGCGAGCGCCACAATAATAAGGACAACAATAATATTCGGCAGGGCCGCCGACATGAATAATTGGCGGATGCGCCCCGCTTTCGTCAGCGGGGCCGGAGTGCGACGGGCCTTCGCCTTCGACCCAGCTTTGCGCGCGACGCGTTCTGCGGAATTGTGCGGCTTTTGCGTCGCTGTGGCGTGGGGCGCACGAGGGGCGCGCTCTGTCTGCACTGTCCGGCCCCGCGCCTGGCTACGCGGGCGGGGCGTTGACCGAGATTGGGGGCTGGTGTTTTTGTTCATCGGCGTCCACTTTGCCACCTTTTGCGCGCGGTAGCGGGGTGGCGCGACGAGGCACTTCCAAAATCACCGTGGAGTTCTTCAGTAACTACTGTAGACATATATATAAGGAATGAAGTTTTCCCCCTTATCCCCCACTGGCCACAGTAATTTCACGCCACGGCGCCTCCGCAACCGGCTCCGAAGGCGCACTGTTACAGCTTCGGGGCTACCACGGGGGCTTGGTTTTAAGAGATTTATATCGCACTATGCGTAAAATTCTCCAGAAGTTGCCTGCATGTAGGCTTATTCCAGACCAGCGCGAGAAAATATTCACTTTTGGCTTGCTGTTATCTTTTTGAGACGCTACTGTTACATCTCGTTGGTAACAAGAAGGTCACAATCTCGTAACTAACCCAGAGACGATGTAACGCTCTTTTTGAAGATTGTGAAAGACACGAAAGAAGATTTAATGCGAAGCAAAGTTCAGCGTGGCGCCGGCCGCCATCGCAAGATTGTCACCTCGCAGACCACAAAGGGTCGTATCGCTGTCATGACCGTTGCAGCCGGTGCCGTGTCCACCGCCGGCGTAGGCGGCGCAGCTGCCGCAAACGTTGAGTCCGACAACACTGCATCTACCACCACCACGACGCAGTCTGTCGACTACAAGCTTGCCGCTGATACTTCCGAGGTTAATGACGCCCCAGCCGGTTCCTCCGATGCTGCGCCGCAGATCCTCAACGTGGCTGAGGCAAAGCCGGTCACCAACCTGGTTGACCAGCTGAGCAAGTCCATCCAGGCTTCCGCTGACCGCGCCGCCGAGGACCTTGCAGCTCGCGCCCCTTCCATTGCCCGCCCCGCTGAAGGCGCCTTCACCTCTGGCTTCGGCCCGCGCTGGGGTTCGTTCCACTCCGGCGTTGACATCGCCAACGCCATCGGAACCCCCATCCTTTCCATCATGGACGGCACCGTTATCGATTCCGGCCCAGCCTCCGGCTACGGCCAGTGGATCCGCATCCTCCACGATGACGGCACCATGACCGTATACGGCCACATGCAGACCCTCGACGTTGCCGTGGGCGAACACGTGCACGCAGGCCAGAAGATCGCTGGCATGGGTTCCATGGGCTTCTCCACCGGTTCCCACCTCCACTTCGAGGTTCACCCGAACTCCGGTGACGCCGTTGACCCACAGGCATGGCTGGCCGAGCGAGGCATCCAGCTCTAAGAGCCTTCTTTCCTTCTTGTTCAAGCGCCGCAGATATCCCCTGCGGCGCTTTTGCTATACCTAGCGGCACCCTTCCACCTCCGCTCGCTCGCAACCGCAAAAATCAATCCCCGTTCGCCAACGCGTCGTACACACCGCCTAGGGCCGAAAAGTATTCCCGCAATTTACCTACATGCCATGTGTTTGCAAGATGCGGCCCTTAAGCTGTCAGCTGTCTTTTTATCCAGCCCTCCACAAGGAATACTCATATGCGGACACGCACTCTCTCCCTCATCACTGCCCTTAGCTGTGCCCTCGCGCCCGCACCAGCTCTAGCTTCCGAAGGCACCACCTACTACTCCACCAAGCAGCATTACCAGCCACAGGGATCAAGCTACGCCGAAGCCCCCAGTGGGTTTCGCCAGATTTACACCTCAACGGTAGATCGCCACGGATCCCGCGGGCTATCAAGCTTTAAATACGACGACCTCGCACAGCAGATGCTGGAGTATGCCCAACAACGCGGTCAGCTCACCGAGCTCGGCACAAAGCTCATCCCGCAAGTGGAGGCCATGATAACGGTAAACCAAGAGCTATCCGGTGGCCCTGGCCAAGAAGCCGGTTATGGAAACCTGACGGAAGTGGGACGAGAAGAGCTCGGGGGCATCGGCAAGCGCAATGCACAACGCAATGCGGAGCTACTGGGATCGATTGCTGCCGAAGACCTCAAGGTGAGCTTTACTTCCTCAGGAGAGGACCGCGCCAATGACTCTGGGTGGAACTTCGGGGAAGGTCTACTGGAACAGTCTCCCGCACTGGCTGAGCACTTGGATGATGAAATGACAGACGGCCACGTCAACATCGCCGCACGCCCTGACCTGATGTACGCACACAAGGATAAAAACGCTGCATCCTATCAGCGCTATACGGAGTGGAAGGACTCTCAGGTTTTACAGGAAAAGGTACAACAGGCCTACGCCAAGCCAGAGTCACAACAGGCTGCACGCAGCTTACTGGCTAAGATTTTTGCGCCGGAATTTATCAATGCTTTAGCAGATGGTTCCATTCACTTTTCCGCCCGAGAAAAGGAAGATAAATCCGTTGAAGGCATCGTCGATGCGGCCTTGCAGTTTTACAACCTATACATCATCGCTCCAGCTTTGGAGCACGAGGAAAAGGCCCCGGCGGAGGGGTGGATCTTTGATGAGTACATGGACGATACTAACGGACCGACCTTCGCGTACCTGCTTGACGTAGAAGACTTCTACGAGAAAGGCCCAGCTATCCAGGGCCAGACAGTTGCCTACGACAACTATGAACCACTGCTCGAAGAGATGATTAGAAACGTTGAGGACCGCGCTGCTGGCGGCGAGGTAGCCGCCAATTATCGCTTCGGCCACGCTGAGACAATCATGCCGCTTGCCGCGTTACTGAAGCTGCCCGGTTCCGAGCAGGGTGTCCCAGAAGATGATTTATACAGCTGGGATAACTCCGCTTGGCGCGGTGATGCCGTCTCGCCGATGGGAGCGAATATTCAATGGGATGCATTCCAAAATGATCGCGGAGAGACCCTCGTGCGGATGCTCTACAACGAAAAGGAAATCCCATTCCACGATGGCTGTGAGCCCATTACCGCCGACTCAACTTTTTATACTATCGAAGAGCTGGCAGATTGCTTGCCCTTAGGCTCCACCTCAGATCACTCTCAAGCCCACCTCATAGACGCTGAAGACGCGACAGATCACCAGCCACCGGTTGCTGATTCCCTCTCTTCCAAGCCGCAGTTCTGGGGGATCATCGGTGCCCTTGCGGGCGCACTGGCCATCGGTATAGGAATCGGTGCGGTCAACGCTTTCGGCCCACAAATTCAACAGCAACTGCAGAATTTTAGCAGTCAGCTCCCTTTCTAGCGCCCTTAGGGATGGCCCCGCCCGACGGGGCCACAAGACGCTTTCAGCCGAGTCCAGTACAGGGCCTTGTCGCAGGTAGACGGCTTTTTACGGTCCTTCCCCAGCGCTCAAACCACCCTACCCCCCGATAGCTACCCCCAGAGCTTAAACCAGTACTTCAAACCTGCAACTTTAGCCACTTTCGTAACACGCGCAACAAGCTGGCATGTTCGAAACTTTTCGAATGATCGTGGTTTCTACCAGCATTTTTCCAGATTGCGCGGCACCCATGGGCAGGCTAACTTTTAACTCGTTGCCACAAGCGAACGCCAAATGGGGTATTTCCATTCCCCGGCGTGTCGCAGGGGGCAGTTGAAAGACGCCAAACCTTTAAGGTTTGCACGCCTCGAGACCATGCACAGCCATGAAAAGGACTTAAACTTATGAAGCGCATGAACCGTGCACGCAGGAATGTAGCGCTAAGCATCATCACGCTTGGCACCGTTTTTGCTACCGGCACCTCCGCTTTTGCTGCTGATCCAGTGGCCAGCGTGGACGTTTCCAATGGCTCCTCTGAGCCCCAAGCCACCAACGTCGATAACGCGGGCGTTATCGACGCCGCCGTCGGCCTCGCAAATACCGCCGTTGGTGTGCTCAACGGCGATGCCACCCCGAAACTTAGCCAGAATGACTCCGGCGGGGTCAACATCGTCTTAGACCCTTCCTCCGTTCCTGGCCTGGGAGAGGCCTTCGCTCCCGAGGGAGACCGCTCCGGCCTCACCCCTGAGCGTGGCAAGGACGCATCTGGTAATACGGTGGTCTTCCCCACCTCCGGCACGTTGACTTCAGGCTTCGGCATGCGCTGGGGCGCGATGCACAACGGCATCGACGTAGCTAACCCAGTCGGCACACCGATCCACTCCGTCATGGACGGCACAGTCATTAACTCCGGCCCGGCACAAGGCTTTGGCAACTGGATTCGCATCCAGCACGTCGATGGCAGCATCTCTGTCTACGGCCACATGCCCGCCAACTCGCTGCGCGTCAACGTGGGCGACCACGTTTCGGCCGGCGACCACATTGCGGATATCGGCAGTGAGGGCCACTCCACCGGCCCGCACCTGCACTTCGAAATTCACCCAGGCGGCGGCGCAGCCGTTGACCCAGTGGGCTGGTTCGACGAACGCGGGATTTCGGTCTAGAGCTTTTCCATCGGCACGCCGCCGATGAGCATGAGCCGCACCTTGCCGGAGGAACCAAAGTCCACGGTCACCGTGGCGCGGGCACCGGAACCGGCCGTTTCAATCACGGTTCCGAGCCCGTACTTCGCGTGGTTGACACGGTCTCCTACCGCAAGGTTGAGGTTCTTATTCTTCGGCATGGAATTAGCTGCAGGCTGGCGAGTGCGTTGCGAAGGGGAAGACGTAGCGCGCTGGCCAAACCCAGCACCCCCACCACCGGAATAGCCGCCGCTAGAACCGCGGCGATAGCTCCGGCCATACTGATAGTCATCGGCTCCCCAGGAACCGGTGAGGTCACTATCGGAATCCTCTCGCCGCCAGTCGATGAGATCCTCTGGGATCTCGGCGAGGAAGCGACTGGCGGGATTGGTTACCGGATTGCCCCACGCAGAGCGCAAGATGGCGCGCGTGAGGTACAACTTTTCGCGGGCGCGAGTGATACCCACATACGCCAGGCGGCGCTCTTCGCTCAATTCCTTCGGGTTACCCAGCGAGCGCATGTGCGGGAATTGGCCGTCCTCCCAACCGGCGACAAAGACGACGGGAAACTCCAAGCCCTTCGCCGTATGCAGGGTCATCATGGTTACTACCCCGGTCTCAGAATCCGGAATCTGATCCGCATCCGCAACTAGGGAGACCTTCTCCAAAAAGGCTTGCAACGAGCCCGGCGCGGCTTCGCCTTCTTCTAATAGCTCATTGGGATCGACGGCATCCGCACCAGCGGCGGCCATCTGGTTGGCGGCCTCCGAGGTAAATTCGCGGGCCACGGAGACCAGCTCATTGAGGTTATCAAGACGCGCGCCGTCCTGCGGATCGTTGGAATTTTCTAACTCCGCCTTGTAGCCGGTGGCATCCAGGATGGCGGTGAGCAATTCGCCCAAATCGGGCTGGCCGGTTACCTCATCGCGCATGCCTGGGATTTGTGAGCGGATGCCATCCATCATGTCGTTGAACTTGGTAACGGCATTAACGGCGCGGGTGCCAAGGCCGGGGACGTCGCCCCGAGGGACATCGGCAAGCGCCTTGCCAAAACTTATCCCCTGGTTCTCCGCGTGCAGGGCAATCTGGCCCTGGGCTTTATCACCAATGGCGCGTTTGGGAACGTTGATGATGCGGCGCAGGCTCACCGTATCGTCCGGGTTATCCATAATGCGCAGGTAGGCCACCATATCGCGGATTTCGCGGCGCTCATAAAAGCGGGTTCCGCCAACGACCTTATAGGGGATGCCGGATCGAATGAAGATATCCTCCAGCGCGCGGGAGGCATTATTCGTCCGGTACATCACGGCGATATCGGAGTAACTATGGCCCTTATCCGCCAGCGCATCAATCTCCGCGGCGATAAAGCGGGCTTCATCGTGCTCATTATCCGCCACATACCCCACGATGGAATCGCCATCGCCATGCGCGGTCCACAGGTTTTTCTCCCGACGGTTCTCATTTTTCGCAATCACGGCATTGGCCGCGTTCAAAATGGTCTGCGTGGAGCGGTAGTTCTGCTCCAATAAGATGGTGTGTGCTTGCGGGTAATCGCGCTCGAATTCCTCGATATTGCGGATGGTGGCGCCGCGGAAGGCATAAATGGACTGATCGGAATCACCCACCACGCACAGCTCTGGGGCATCGGGGCCCAGCTCACCCTTGCCCACCAACGCTGCTACCAGCGCATATTGGGCGTGGTTGGTGTCCTGGTACTCATCAATTAGCACGTGCTTAAACCGGCGGCGGTAAAACTCCACCACCTGGCGGTGCTCGGTGAAAATGCGTACTACTTCCCCGATGAGATCGTCGAAGTCCACCGCATTGGCTGCCCGCAGGCGGCGCTGGTACTCGGCGTAGACATCCGCCACGGTTGTCTCAAACGGATTCTTGGTCTGCTGCGCTTTTTCGGCCGCTTCATCCGGGCCCACGAGCTCATTTTTGTGGTTGGAGATTTGGTTCGCCAGCACTCGCGGGGTGTACTTCTTCAAATCCAGCTGCATGTCCTTGGCAATCATGGATAGAAGCCGGCGGGCATCATCGCCATCATAAATGGTGAAGTTGGTATTAAGCCCCGGTACGAGCTGCGCGTTCTGGCGCAAAATACGCACGCAGATGGAGTGGAAGGTAGATACCCACATGCGCTCAGCCACCGGTCCTACCAAAGAGCCCACGCGTTCTTTCATCTCTGCGGCGGCCTTATTGGTAAAGGTAATGGCGAGGATTTCCCACGGGTTAACCCCGCGGTGACGCATGAGGTACGCGATGCGGCGGGTAAGCACCGCCGTCTTACCGGAACCCGCACCGGCGACGATAAGCAGGGGCCTGCCGGTATGGGTGACCGCCTCTAATTGCTGCGGGTTCAAACCTTGGGTTAAAGGATCGGACTCCGCGGGCCTGGGCGTGCTACCAAAAGGGTTCTGCTGTTCGGGCTGGCTAGGGGCAAAGCCGCCGCGGGAGGTAGTGCCGGATGCGGGTTCGCGCGGGGTGGAAGAAGGGCTAAATGGAGAGTTATTCGTCATAATGCCTACCAACCTACTAGTCCCACCGGACATGGCCGGTATTTGCGGCATACACTGCGCTTTCTAAATACCTGACCAAGTGGCACAATAAGGGACCATGACCGCTGAAGATAATGAATCCATCGTTGACAATGGCTTGGATATCCGCACGCCCACCGGCACGGATGATCCCCTATCTGATGCGGAAATCCAGCAGTATCGCGAGGAAATCAACCGCCTGGACCAGATCATCTTGGATGCCGTCAAGCGCCGCACCGAGGTCTCCCGCGCGGTGGGCCGCACCCGCATGAGCTCCGGCGGAACGCGCCTGGTACACACCCGCGAGATCGCCATCCTCAACGAGTTCCGCGCCGAGCTTGGTGAGGAAGGCCCCACCATCGCCTCTGCCTTACTGCGCATGGGGCGCGGCCGCCTGGGGTAAAGCCACCACTCAACCACTCGGATTAATTACGGGCTAACCCATACTATGCAGTACGCTTTCGGGGCATGAACGCAGTACTCATCGCCGTCATCGTCATGCTCGCGCTCACCCTCCTGCGCGTGCACGTGGTGGTGGCGCTTTTCATCGGCGCAATCGTCGGCGGCCTGCTATCCGGCATGGGCCTCGATGCCACCATGCTCGCCTTCCAAGACGGTCTTGGCGGCGGCGCCAAGATTGCCCTGAGCTATGCCCTCTTGGGCGCCTTCGCGATGGGTGTTGCCTCCGCCGGGCTGCCGCAGATCCTGGCCAACTTTCTCATCGCCAAGCTCGGCGGCACCGGCGAATTAGATCCCAAGGCCGCCGCCACCACCAAGTGGATGCTCGTTATTGGCCTTATCGCCATGGCCGTGATGAGCCAGAACCTCATCCCCGTCCACATTGCCTTCATCCCGCTGCTCGTCCCGCCGCTTTTGGCGGTGATGAATAAGCTCAAGCTGGATCGACGCCTTATCACCACGTGCCTGACCTTCGGCCTTATCACCACCTACATGTTCATCCCGGTGGGGTTCGGGTCCATCTATTTGAACGATATTTTGCTCTTTAATATCGAAGAGGCCGGCCTGGATACCTCCAATATCAATATTATGCAGGTCATGGCCATCCCCGCCCTGGGCATGCTCGCCGGCCTACTCATCGCCATCTTTATCAGTTACCGCGCACCGCGCGAGTACGAGGATCGTCCCATTGCCGCCGAAGAGCACCAGGAAACGCCCTCGCGGTATAAAATCTGGGTCTCCATCCTGGCGATTATTGCCACCTTCGCCGTGCAAATCATCATGCAGGCGCTCGATTTCGAATCCGATGGCCTGCTCGTCGGTGCTTTGACCGGCCTGGGCATCTTGCTCATTTCCGGCGCGGTGGATTGGAAGCACGCCGATGACGTATTTACCAACGGCATGAAAATGATGGCTCTTATCGGCTTTATCATGATCACCGCGCAGGGCTTTGCCTCCGTCATGACGGCGACGGAGGAAGTCGGCCCGCTTGTCGATGCCACCGCCAACCTCTTTGGTACCCATAAGTTCCTCTCCGCAGGCGCCATGCTCTTAGTCGGCCTGGTGGTCACCATGGGCATCGGCTCGTCCTTTTCCACCCTGCCCATCATCTCCGTTATCTACGTTCCCCTGTGCGCCTCGCTCGGCTTTAGCCCCGCGGCCACGGTGGCGCTCATTGGTACGGCGGGCGCGCTTGGCGATGCCGGCTCTCCCGCCTCCGATTCCACCCTCGGCCCCACCGCCGGCCTCGGCGCCGATGGCCAACACGATCACATCCGTGACTCCGTCATCCCTACCTTTATTCACTTCAATATCCCACTACTTATCGCCGGCTGGGCGGGCGCCCTCATCCTCTAAACGCCACACTTTTCGCGGTCCCGTTGGCACTCATTCTCGACTACGGTGGGAGGGGTACACATTGCCAATGCGCTCGTCGCCAGAAAGGCCAATTGCCATGGATATCACCGCATCGTCCCAGTGGAAAGACCTGGTCAAGGTTTATGAAGAAAAGCAGGACCTGCGCCTGCGCGAACTCTTCGCCGCAGACGCAAACCGCGCCGAGAACTACACCTTCGACGCCGCCGGCCTGCACGTGGATTTATCCAAAAACCTCATCGATGATGACGTCCTCCAGCACCTAGTCGAGGTAGCCCGCGCCGCCGATGTGGAAGGCCGCCGCGATGCCATGTTTGCAGGCGAGCATCTCAATAACACCGAGGATCGCGCCGTGCTGCACACCGCCTTGCGCCTGCCGGTAGAAGATGACCTGCACGTCGATGGCCAAGATGTCGCCGCCGATGTCCACGAGGTCTTGGGCCGCATGCGCGATTTCGCCACCGCCCTGCGCTCTGGATCCTGGTTGGGGCACACCGGCCACACCATCAAAAAGGTGGTCAATATCGGCATTGGCGGTTCCGATCTCGGCCCCGCCATGGCCGCACAAGCCCTGCGCTCTTATGAGGTGGCCGGCATTTCCGCGGAGTTCGTCTCCAACGTGGATCCTGCCGATATGGCCGCCACCTTGGACGGGCTCGATGCCGGCTCCACCCTCTTTATCGTCTCCTCTAAGACCTTTACCACCCAGGAAACCCTGACCAATGCCCACGCGGCACGCCGCTGGCTCATCGATCAATTCGATGGCGATGAATCCGCCGTAGCCAAGCATTTCGTGGCCGTATCTACCAATGCGGAGCAGGTGGAGAAATTCGGCATCGATACGGAGAACATGTTTCCGTTCTGGAATTGGGTGGGCGGGCGCTATTCCCTCGATTCCGCCATTGGCCTGTCCTTGATGTGCACCATTGGCCCGATGGACTTCATGCGCTTTTTGGAAGGCTTCCGCGCCATGGATGAGCACTTCCGCACCACCCCGCTAGAGCGCAATGTGCCCGTACTCATGGGCTCGCTGGGCATCTGGTACACCAATTTCTTCGGCGCCCAAACCCACGCCGTCCTGCCTTACTCACAGGATCTCGGCCGCTTCCCGGCCTACCTGCAACAGCTGACCATGGAATCCAACGGCAAATCCGTGCGCCGCGATGGCACCGCAGTGACCACTGGAAATACCGGCGAAATCTATTGGGGCGAGCCGGGCACCAACGGTCAGCACGCCTTCTACCAGCTCATGCACCAGGGCACCCGCCTCATCCCAGCGGACTTCATCGGCTTTGCCCGCCCCAAGGAAGACTTCCCCACCGCGGACGGCACCGGCTCGATGCATGACCTGCTCATGGGCAATTTCTTCGCCCAAACCAAGGTGTTGGCCTTTGGCAAGACGGCCGAAGAAATCGCCGCCGAGGGCGTTGAGAAAGACCTCGTGCCGCACAAAGTCATGCCGGGCAACCGCCCCACCACCACGATTATGGCCGAGGAGCTTACCCCCTCCACCCTGGGCGCGCTCATCGCGCTCTACGAGCACATCGTCTTTACCCAGGGCATCATCTGGGATATCAACTCCTTCGACCAATGGGGCGTGGAGCTGGGCAAGCAGCAGGCCAATGACTTGGCCCCTGCCGTCTCCGGCAGCCAAGAGGTAGATTCCGGCGACCAGTCCACCGATAAGCTCATCGGCTGGTACCGCGCCAACCGTTAGTTCCGGCCCCAGCCGTGCCTGGGTCATGCGCCGCGTGCTCGGGCACCAAAAATGTCCAAAACAACCGCGTTCTTAAAAATTTCGCCCTCAAAAAGAGACAAACGCGGTTGTTTTGGACATCTTCGTGCCTAAGCACCACAGATCACTAAAGCGCCCGCCCTGAAGTGACGTTTCGCTTCGGGCCAGGCGCTTTCAGGCAAGGTGAATTTACAGCTTCACCATCGGCTGCCAACCGGCTGGGATGTTCTTCGAGCTAACAACCTTGCGGCCGAACGGGAAGCAGGTCACTGGAATCATCTTGAGGTTGGCCCAGGCAACGGGGATACCGATGATGGTAATCGCCTGGATAACGGCGGTAACGACGTGGCCAATGGACAGCCACAGGCCAGCGATGACGAACCAGATGACATTGGAGATGGCAGACATTCCGCCGGTACCCTTGCGTGGTTCAACCACGGAGCGACCGAACGGCCACAGGGCGAACTGGCCCATGCGGAACGAGGCAACGCCCGCAGGAATCGTCACGATGAAGATGCAGGCGATGATGCCAAAGAGGAAGTAGCCCAGCGCAAGAACGATGCCGCCGGAGAGTAGCCAGATGATATTGAATACAAGATTTAGTAGTGATCGCATGCCCGCCAGCTTAGCGCGAAAAGCGTAAAGAAACCTTAGAGCGGCTGGCAGTGCGGGCAGAACCAGATGATGCGCTCTAATTCGCCCTCGTCCCCACCGCGATCAACGCCGCCCAGGGAATCCTTCTGGATGATGGTGCCGCAACGCAGACAGCGCTTGCGATTGCGCCCAAAAACATAGGTAGTCTCCCCGGCGCGGCGCACGCCGGTGGTCACGCGGATGGGCGAGTTGCGGTTGGCCCACATGATGCGCTTGCCGATGTCCACTACCTGTTCCACATCCACCTCTGCCACCGGGGTGGCCGGGTGAACGCCGGCGAGGAAGCAGATTTCGGCGCGGTATTCATTGCCAATGCCCGCAACGACCTTCTGGTCCAAAAGCGCCGTGCCGATGCTCCGATCGGGTCGCGCGCGTAAACGGCGCAGCGCCTCCTCGCGGTCCCAGTCGGGATCCAAGATATCCGGCCCAAGGTGCGCGATGCGGCTAAAGTATTGATCCGCGTCGAAGATATCGACAAAGCCCAACCAGTGGCCTACGAGTTCAATATCGCGCGGGGAATGAGCCAGTTGCAGCACGATGCGCGCGCTATGGCCGGGCTTGCGCCAGCGGTCGCCGGCGTAGTGGATGGCCCAGGTGCCCTCCATCTTTAGGTGGGTATGCACGATGGTCTGGTCGAATTGCACGAAGAGGTGCTTGCCATAGGGCCACACGCGCTCACAGATGGTGCCGGTGAGGTTTACGGTAGCGTGCTGCGGCACGCGGACGGAACAGCCGGTGACCTCGCGCCCGGTCATAAACTGCAGGCGGCGCGAAAGTTGTAGGACGGAATCGCCTTCGGGCATGGGGGATGGCCTCCTTCCGTGGGCCTCAGACACAGTGGCTCCACCAAAATACACCTGCGGGCGTGTAGCGCTAGCGACGGTATCCACCGCGCGGGCGGAAGCCACCGGAATTGCGGGGTGGCGGAGGCGGGGGCGGCTCGTCGAAGCTGAGCTCCTCGATGGCCTCGGAGGCACGCCTGCCGCCGCGCAGGCCGCCACGCGAATCACCGCGAAAATCCTCCGGCGAGCCGTCCTTCGCCCCGTGGCGCGGGACCCGCGGCGGCGCGGCCCGCCTGGCAATGCGCACGCCCTTCGGCGTGATTCCGGCCCCCAGCGAGCGCAGGATGCTAGCGGCCGGGGTGTGGTGGATGGGGTTGCCATTGCACTTTTCAATCACCAGCGGCGACATGTGCCCGGCGGCGATGAGTTCTGTGAGCGCGGACAGGAGGCGGGCGTAGACGTCGGTGGTCTCGATTCCATCGGGCAGCGCATCGATAAACGTGGTCAAGGTCTTGCCACCGCGGGTGAGGTGGGCAATGGGGAGGCCATCACACAACACGACCAGTGCCCCGGCGGAACGGGCCGGCCCGCCGGTGGCTTTGCCACCCGGATCATCGCGCTGCGGCCAAGGCAGCGCCGCACCGTAGGGGTTGGCGGGATCCACGGCGGCGAGCACGAAGGTCTCTGGATCGGTGGTGCCGGACGGCCAACCGGTGACATCGGGGGAATCCGCTAGGCCGCGGAGGCGATCGATAATGGCCGGGGTGGAAAACTGCGCGGCGCCGAGATCCTCGATGACATAGCCGCGCATGGCCTTGCCGGATTCCTCAAAGCCGGACAGGACCTTATAGGCCAGCGCGAAGCCGCCGAGGACGTCTTCTGCCACCACGGAGCCGCGGGTGACCACGCCGTAGCGATCCAGCCAGGCCTCGCCGTGCGCCACAGAGCGCGAGGTGGCGTCCTGGGCGGCGGGCACCGCCAACGACCAGCGGCCGAGCATATCGGGTGGGGTCTGGCCGGCGCCGCCAGTGGCGTTCTGGGTCTGGGCGAACGAGGTGCGGCCCATGCGCAGTCGCGAGCGCGTGGGGCGCCGCTTGGAGCGGTGGGCGGTAGAGCCGCGGCCGGCGCGGGAAGCGCCGCGCCCGCCTGCCGATAAGCGCGTGCGGATGGGGGCGAAGGAATCCGGGCTGGCCAGGCCTATTTCCACCAGCCCCCAAAGGGCCTCGCGGGTTTCTTCGGCGGTACCGGGGACCTCGGCGGCGATATCGGAAAAGAGGAAGCCGCCGCCGCGTTCCAGCACGCTTATAATGGCCCGCTGCAAGATGCTCACGCCCTCCGGATCGGTTTCGGGGGCGAGCTGGGCGGCGTAATCGGCAGGCAGCAGCATCACCCACGGGTCGGCGGCCCCGGCCTTTCCGGCGCCGAGGATCATCACTTCACCATTGGCGGTCAGCTCATCTAGCATGCGGGGCGAATAATCCCCCACGCGGGCGGGCAGAATGATGGATTCCCAGGCAGAGGCCGGCAGGCGTACCCCAGCGAGCTGTTCGATAGCAGAGAAAACGCCATCGGCACCGCGCAGCGCGGGCCGCTTCCCTGCGGGCGCAATGCCGTGCCATTCCGGAAGGAAGCGACCGAAGGCGGCGCCAGAGACCGGCTCGCTATCCGCGCGCGCGGCTGCAAGCGAGCGCGAGCGGATGGTCTTTAGCACCTCGGCGGCGCAGTACTCTTGCTCCTCTATTCCCTGCCGGTAGTGGCCCTCCACAATCGAATCCAGGCCGGCCAGGGTGGTGTGTGCTGCGGAGACGGAAATGCCGAAGGCAGCGGTTAGGTCCGCGAGCACGAACGGGCCGCGGGTGCGCGCCCAGCGGTTGATGAGCTGTGGGAGGGCATCGGCAAGCGTGGCTACCTGGGCGGGGATGCCGGGAGGAATGGGGACCCCGAGGGCATCGCGAAGCAGCGCCGCGTCCTGGGACTGGGCAAGGTGCTCGCGCCCGCCGATGCGCACCCGCATTATCCGCGTGCCCAGGCTATCCAGGGCGGCTAGGGGAACGTCCGTATGCTCGCCCAGCTCCTCAACCGGGATGGGGCCGAGCACGCGCAGGAGATCCGCGACCTCTTCGGTGGTGCGCGCCCGGCGCGAGGGTGCGGTGCGCTGCAGCTGGGTATGGACCTCGTCGATGATCGCGGGATCCAAGAGCTCGCGCAGCTCCACCGTGCCCAGCAGCTTGGCCAAGAGCGCTGGGTCAAGGGCAAGGGCCGCCGCCCGCTTTTCCGCCAGCGGGGAATCGCCCTCGTACATGAAGGCGCCGGTGTAATTAAACAGCAGCGAGGAGGCAAAGGGCGAGGGCTGATCCGTGGTGACCTCCGCGATGCGCACGCGGCGGTGCCCCAGATCGCGCATGACCTCCTGCAACGCTGGCACATCGTAGACGTCCTGGACGCATTCGCGCACCGTTTCCAAAATGATGGGAAAGGACGGATACTTGCGGGCGACGTCCAAAAGCTGCTCGGCGCGCTGGCGCTGTTGCCACAGCGGGGCGCGCTTGCCGGGATTGCGGCGGGGTAAAAGCAGCGCGCGGGCCGCGCATTCGCGGAAGCGGGAGGCAAAAAGGGCGGAATTGCCCACCTGCTCGGCTACGACATCGGCAATATCGTCGGCGTCGAAGGCAAAAATCGTGCCATCGGGATCGGCCTCGCCCTCGGGCAGGCGCAACACGATGCCATCATCGCCGGCCACCGCCTGCGGGTCCATGCCGGTGCGCTCGCCCACCCGCGCGCCCACCGCCAGGGCCCAGGCGGAGTTGACCGGCCGGCCAAAGGGGGTGTGCAGCACCACGCGCCAATCCCCCAGCTCATCCTTGAAGCGCTCGAGCACGAGCGTCTTTTCATCCGGAATAATGCCGGTGGCCGCCTGCTGCTCGCGCAGGTAGGACAAGATATTGCTGCGGGCATTGTCATCAGCATCCGCGATTATGCCCGGGTCCGTATTTACCTCGCGGCGGTACTCGCCCAAGGCCTGGCCCAGCTCATAGGGGCGCCCGGCACCATCGCCATTCCAAAACGGCAGCCGGCCCGTATGCCCCGGCGCGGGCGTGACCAAAACTTGATCGCGGGTGATCTCCTCGATGCGCCAGCTGGTCGCGCCCAGGGTAAAGACATCGCCCACGCGGGATTCATAAACCATCTCCTCATCGAGCTCGCCCACACGGCGCGGGGCCTTGCCCGATTCGCCACCGCTATAGAGGAAGACGCCGAACATACCCCTATCCGGGATGGTGCCGCCGCTGGTCACGGCCACGCGCTGCGCCCCCGGCCGCGGGGTCATCACGCCGGAGACGCGGTCATAAACCACGCGAGGTTTCAGCTCCGCAAAATCCGTGGACGGATAGACGCCGCTGACCAGGTCGACCACGGAGTCATAAACCTCGCGGGCCAGCTCGCGGTAGGGATGGCTGCGCTTGACGATGTCATACCAGTCATCCGCGCTTAAGCCTTCCTCGCCCGCGGCAGCCACCGCCGCCACGGTCTGCTGCGCGAGCACATCCAGCGGGTTGCGCGGGGTATGCATCTTCTCGATCATCCCGCCACGCATGCGCGACACCGTCAGCGTGGCCTGCACCAGGTCCGCGCGGTGCTTGGGATAAAACGCGCCGTGCGATACCGCGCCCACATGGTGCCCGGCGCGGCCCACCCGCTGCAGGCCCGAGGCCACTGAGGGCGGCGATTCCACCTGCACCACCAAATCCACCGCGCCCATGTCGATGCCCAGCTCCAGCGAGCTCGTGGCCACCACGGCTTTCAGCGTGCCTTCCTTTAGCATCGTTTCCGTCATGGCGCGCTCGTCCTTGGACACCGAACCGTGGTGGGCCCGCGCGATGACCGCCGGCGCCTTGCCCGCAACGTGCGAATG
This sequence comes from Corynebacterium sp. KPL1814, assembly GCF_000478175.1. Classification (GTDB taxonomy): domain Bacteria; phylum Actinomycetota; class Actinomycetes; order Mycobacteriales; family Mycobacteriaceae; genus Corynebacterium. The sequence goes on along the minus strand of NZ_KI515775.1, from coordinate 48,915 downwards.
CGCCATCAGCTGGGCAGGATCGCGCCGAGTTTCCGGCGAGAGCGAATCCGGGTCATATTCCTGCGCGTATTGCTCATTAAGCCGGCTGGTCAGGCGCTCGGCGCTGCGCCGCGAATTTACAAAGACCAGCGTGGAGCGATGCGCCATGATGTCCGCGTAGAGATCCTGGGTAATAAACGGCCAGATGGAGTTCGCGGTGGGCAGCGCGGTGTCTTCTTCCCCGCCGAAGTCCTCCACGCCGAATTCTTCCCCGCCGTCGCCGCTGCCTTCCGGCCCGCCGGTAATGCCGATGGCATCATCGACGGTGAGCTCTCCGATGGTCGAGCCCGCCTCCGGCGTGGGAAGATCCGACATATCCTCGACCGGCACGCGCACATCCAGATCCCACTTCTTGTGGGCTTCCGGCGCCACGATTTCCACCGGACGGTTGCCTCCCAAGAAATCCGAGACGGCCGAAAGCGGGCGCACCGTGGCAGAAAGCCCAATGCGCTGAACATCGCCCGCAATCTCTTGCAGTCGCTCCAGCGTCAGGGCGAGGTGCGCGCCACGCTTGGTGCCGGCCAGCGCATGGATTTCATCGATAATAACGGTATCGACGGTTTTCAAAATCCCCGCCGCCTTCGAGGTCAGCATCAAATACGCCGATTCCGGGGTGGTAATGAGGATATCCGGCGGCTTGCGCACCTGCCGGGAGCGCTCTGCCGAGGGCGTATCGCCCGAGCGCACGCCCACGGAAATATTCGGCACCTCCAACCCCAGCTTTTCCGCGGTGCGCGCAATGCCGGTTAGCGGCGCCCGCAGGTTATTTTCCACGTCCACGCCCAGCGCTTTGAGCGGCGAGATATACAGCACCCGCACGCCCGTCGCGGAGCCGGAAGCATTGCCTACCGGCAGGGTCAATTGTCCTTCGCGCTCCACCAGGTTATTCAGCGCCCATAAAAACGCCGCGAGCGTCTTACCAGAACCGGTGGGGGCAACCATCAGAGCGTGATCCCCGCGGGAAATCTTGTCCCATGCCTGGGCTTGTACCGCGGTGGGAGCGGCAAAAACATCCTGGAACCACTGCGCCACTTGGGGGCGAAAGCGTTCGAGGATGTTTTCTGGCATGACCACACTCTAGTCCCCGTTGTAATGTGGGCACCATGACCGTCGAGATTTCTGATTCCCGCCTGACCAATTCGCTCGCCCAAGGCTGCGGCGAGATTTTAAAGGGTGTGCGCAATGGTGGCCTGCTGCGGGGCCTTTCGCTTGGCGATGCCGGCGATGACGCCGCCCAAGAATGGATCGCCCGTGTATTAGAACAGCACCGGCCCGGCGATGGCGTGCTCTCTGAAGAGGCCTCCGATGATCTCGCCCGGCTAAAAAAGAAGCGCGTTTGGATCGTGGACCCGCTTGACGGCACCAAGGAATTTGCCACCGGCCGCCAGGACTGGGCGGTACACATCGCGCTCATTGAGGATGGCACCCCGGTCCACGCTGCGGTGGGCCTGCCGGATTACGGCGTGACCTTCAAGTCTTCCGATGTGCGCGCCGTCGACGGCCCTCTGTCTAAGAAATTCGTCATCTCCCGCAATCGCCCACCCAAGGTGGCCGGCTATATCGCAGAACAGATGGGCTATGAAACCGAGGGCATAGGTTCCGCCGGCGCGAAGGCCATGCACGTGCTGCTGGGCGACTATGACGGTTATATTCACGCCGGCGGCCAATACGAATGGGATCAAGCCGCCCCAGTAGGCGTTGCCCTGGCAGCCGGTCTGCACTGCTCCCGCCTCGATGGCAGCCCCATCACCTTCAATAACGAGGACACCTTCATCCCCGATCTGCTCATCTGCCGCCCCGAGCTCAAAGACGAGATTCTAGAGCACGCCGCGGCCTTTGCCGAGGAGAATGGCGGCTTCTAAACTGGTGCCTATGATTGAGACTCCTTATGAGGATCTCCTCCGCCGCGTCCTCGAAGAAGGCACGGCCAAAGGCGATCGCACCGGCACCGGCACGCGCTCCATTTTCGGCGCGCAGCTGCGCTATAACCTGGCGGAATCCTTCCCACTGCTCACCACGAAGAAGGTCTACTTCCGCGGGGTCATCGGCGAGCTGCTGTGGTTCCTGCGCGGTGATTCCAATGTGAAATTCCTGCAGGATAATAACGTGCGCATTTGGAACGAGTGGGCCGATGAAAACGGCGATTTGGGCCCGGTCTACGGCGTGCAGTGGCGCTCTTGGCCCACCCCGGACGGGAAGCACATCGACCAAATCCAGCAGGCGCTCGACACCCTGAAGAATAACCCGGACTCGCGCCGCAACCTGGTCTCCGCGTGGAATGTATCTGAGCTCGACCAGATGGCACTTATGCCCTGCCACCTGCTCTTCCAGCTCTACGTGGCCAATGACACGCTGTCGCTGCAGGTCTACCAGCGCTCGGCGGATATGTTCCTGGGCGTGCCCTTCAATATCGCCTCCTATGCGGCGCTGACCCACATGTTTGCCCAGCAAGCCGACCTCAAGGTGGGCGATCTCATCTGGACCGGAGGCGATTGCCACATCTACAACAACCACGTGGAGCAAGTCCAAGAGCAGCTTTCCCGCGAGCCGCGTGAGTACCCGCAGCTCAAGCTCAACAGGGCGAAGGACCTCTTCTCCTATGACTTCGCCGATTTTGAGGTGCAGGGCTACGACCCACACCCGGCCATCAAGGCGCAGGTGTCGGTCTAATGCTCGGCGCGATCTGGGCGCAGTCCCTGGACGGCATCATCGGCGATGGCGCACAGATGCCCTGGCACGTGCCGGAGGACCTCAAGCACTTCAAGGACGTCACCATGGGCGCGCCTGTCATCATGGGCCGCAAGACCTGGGAGTCCCTCAACCCCAAGTTCCGCCCCCTACCCGGCCGGGACAATTACGTGCTCTCCTCGCGCGCGCCTGGCACGTGGTCAACTGGTGCTACGGTGGGCAAGACGATGCCCGCGCTTGCCGATGCCTGGGTCATCGGCGGCGGCCAAATCTACACCGCCGCCTTGGACCAGGTGGACCGCATCGAGGTCACTCTCATGGGCGTAAACATCGGCGATATCTATGGCGATGACGCCGTCTTTGCCCCGGATATCCCCGATACGTTTGGCTTGGCCTACAGCACGGACTGGCTCACCTCAGACAAAGGGCATTTAGAGCTTCCCGAGCAGCCGGCCAGCGAGCTTCCCATGAAGTACCGCTTTTTAACTTACGATAGAAAGGACGCAGCATAATGACTGTACAAGCACCCGAAACCAATGCCGATGTCACCATCTTCTACGCCGACTGGTGCCCATTTTGCGCCAAGCTCATTAAGAACTTGGACCGCACCGAAACCCCATACGAGCTCGTGGACGTAGAAGGCGATAACGCCGACGACATCAACGAGTGGATTAAGTCCGTCAACGACGGTAACCGCATCATCCCCACCGTCTTGTACTCCGACGGCACTCACGAGACCAACCCGCCTGCATCCTCCGTGCGCAACAAGCAGGAAGAGCTGGCACAAGCCTAAACCTCATAGCTAAGGCTGCTGGCCGGACCTATACAAATGGCCGCGCACGCAGCCTTTTGGGGCGCACTCGCGCCCCACTGCTATTATGATCCGAGTTGCATGAGCAACATCCCCGCCCCAGTAGCTCAGGGGATAGAGCACGGCTCTCCTAAAGCCGGTGTCGGAAGTTCGAATCTTCTCTGGGGCACCAATTTGTACCCCTCTGACCTGCATCAGAGGGGTAAATTTTTCCACGCTTCTGCTTATTGACCCCGAGCACCAAAACTCTAAGGCGTCGAATTTGGTTTTGATACGGTTTAGTCATGAGCCAGACGCGTCCGCAAAACATTGGCATCGTACTTTTTGACGGGTTCGAGTTACTCGATGTTTTTGGCCCCGCAGAAGTACTCGCAAATACACCAGGCCTTGAAGTGAACTATCTGTCAAAACATGACAGCCCGGTAAGCAGCGCTCAAGGCGTACGCATAGTTCCGACAATGCGTTTTGAATCTTTCTCTGGAGATACTCTGCTTGTACCAGGAGGACGCGGTACACGCTCACTTGTTCAAGATCCAGAATTCCTCCGCCAGCTAACCGCCCTTGCAAGCTCGGCGGACATCATCGCCTCAGTTTGTACTGGGTCGGCGCTACTCGCCGCCGCAGGCTTATTAGAAAACCACACCGCTACCACCAATAAAAACGCGTTTGACTGGGTTAGAACGCACGGCCAGAAAATTGAATGGAAAAAGCAAGCTCGATGGGTCCACGACGGCAATCTCTGGACATCATCCGGTGTGGCGGCAGGAATTGATATGGCGGTGGCCTTCATTACTCACTTCTTCGGTGAAGAAACAGCATCCTCGGTCACCAATCATATTGAGCTTATCGTCAACAACAATCCCAATAATGATCCGTTTTCAGTCTAAGTTTTTAACAGAAAACGAACTCAATAGCGCCTGAACCCCGGAAAAGAGAGACATCGGGGGTCAAGCCCCTCAGTCCTTAAACTATTGAGCGTGAACCAAGGCTGCATATTTTTGAGCTGATCCAAAATTAAGCTAAAGTTACCACCGTTAATTTTGCAGGTGACGGAACGTTTTGCACCACGCTCACTCACACCATCCGCCGTACAGAAAGGTACTCACAGATGATTACCACTATTCTTGCTGGGCTATTGGCTGCAGGCACTGGTTTAACCGGCCCCAGCACTCCAACCGCAGAAGCTTCCCCCGCAGCCCAGCACCAAGAACATGCGTCCACGGCTACTCCTGACAGCGATACTTCTGACGTGCAGGCGCTTATCGATGATGCCCAAGACCAGGCTGGCTACGAGTTCATTACCGTGCGTTACGACGGAGAATTCGCGCATATCGCTTTGGATCCCGAAACCTACAACCCGGATAGCGATAGGGCGACATTTGAAGCCGTGTCCAAGTTGCTCACCGAGAAGGGCTATGAGGTCACTGCAGTCCTCTAAACCTTTTGCCTCTACTCCCCCGCAAAGGCTTTATCCTCTGTTTCGTTGCCGTTCTGCGCAGCAGCCCTGCGCACCCGAAGTGCACCGACGAATCCCAGCGCAAGGAATGCGGCAGCAGCAACGAGCGACCACTGCGCGGCGTTGGTCATGCCTTGGCTTAAGGCCTGCACCACTGCCCCAGGCGCACGGTGCTCTGCGTTGCGGAGGCTTGCCCGGAGTCATCGACGGGAATATCCCGCAGCACCGTGCCGGTCAGATGTGCAGAGGCGAATCCAAGCCCCAAGCCATACAGGGTCAGCGGCGTGGCGATGATCCAACCATTCGTATCCGGCCCCATAAGCAGGACGAGGATAAGGACGCCGACGGCTTCCAAGCCGAACCCGATGAGCACGGTGCCAGGTGCCCCCGTACCGTGCCGCAACATGGCGGGCTGGCGCACCGGAAAACAATGCTCCGATTGCCATGGCTGCCAGCACCAGGCCCGCTGACATCGTGCTGAGATCCGATGCATTAATCAGGTACAGCGGCAGCACGAAGATGATGGCAAACTCGCCGAGTGCTACCGCACCAGCGGTGATATTTCCCCACGAAAACGTGGAATAAGAAAATAATTCAAGGTCCAGCAGCGCTGAGCGGTGACCCCGCTCGCGGTGCTTTTCCCACCGAATAAATAGCGCGAAGCCTACAGCCGAAATCGCGAGAGCCACCGGAACCGGTGAGATGGGCGCGTTTTCTGACCAAGTCCAGCCAAAGAAACTGAACGAGGATTGGGGCTTCCACCAGCCTAGATCGGGGCCCTCAATAATCGCGAATACCAGGACACCCATTCCGTCAGTGCACGACCGGCGAGCGGTCCGACCGCCGCCGCCCCGGAAATAACCGCACCCCACACACTAAAGGCTGCGGCGCGGTACTTGCCGCGGAATACGGCATTAACCGTGGAAAGCGTGGACGGCATGATGAACGCGGCGCCGATAGCCTGCACAGCGCGCGGAGATCAACGTGGCGGCAGTGGTAGAAAATCCCGCCAATACGCTGCCTGCCACAAATATTGTCAGGCCGGTGAGGAAGGCGCGCTTGCGTCCCCAGGCATCCGCAATCTTGCCCGTCACAGCAGCGCCGCCAGTAGCACCGCATAGAGGCTGTTGACCCACTGCGCCTGCGTCAGGTTGAGCTGCAGGTCAGTGATGATCGACGGCAATGCCACGCCGACGATAGTGCCATCTAAAACGATGACTCCCAGCCCGACGGAAAGGACTGCCAGGCTTATCCAATCGCGGCGAGTAGGCGCCGTGACGTTTTTGTGCGCTGTGCTCGCACATAGTTAGGCGTTCACCGAAGCATTGGGGCTGCCTTCATCTGGTTCCTTGATGGCCCGCCCCAAATTCACGAGGAAGACCGTCAGACCCACCGTGATAAAGATGTGGCCCAGCCCAGCGATGCCAGAAATCATCTCATTGGATTCCTTGCCCAGCACCGTCAAAATGCCGTGTGAAATTTGCATTCCAACGGTGAGCACAACGCCCACGTTGTACAGCCAGAAGAACGAGTTGAACAGCTGGCGGTGCCGCGACAGTGCGAAGACTTTTTCCAGCGCCAAGAAGATGAGGAATAGCATGAAGCCCAGCGCCAGCAAGTGGGTGTGAGCCACGCTTAGCTGCGTATATTCGCCTTCCGGGAAATCTTGTAGCTTCGTAAACTCCCGATAAAACAAACCAGCAACCAAGCCCAAGACGAGGTAGAAAATCGCTGCCCTATACAAAGCCTTCATGTCATTACTCCTTCCCAGTCATCACCGTGACTGGATACGAGGGGATCAATTACTCTAAATACATATCTTGCCCCAACTTCTCTGGCTTTGAATCGCAGAGGCAGTTGAACCTTGAATCAACCAGTAGGTTGATTGGACACGCGTATCCTCATGTCCTCTTCATTCCTGCAAGGAGTGCGCCCCAGAAAACTAGCGCTTCTAGCGCTCGGCTTTTACATTTTTCTTTTCAAATACAGGACCGGAACGGGCCAGCGCGAGGAACACTAGCACGGTTCCGATAGTCGCTGAAAGCAATGGAGCTACAGCATTACCTGATTGCTGCCCAGCATCGGCAGTATCAATTCCCACGTTCATTAAAATCGGCGCTGCGATGAGCAAAACCACGCCGACGAATCCGGTAGCCAACGACAACTGCATTTTCCGATTCATCACTTATCCTCATTCTTTCGACGCCGTTCGGAAACATAATCCGCCATCGATAGAACGACACCTATGAGCAAAATTGTGACCACTAAAGCAAGTGTCCAGTGATAGTCATTAAACAGAACCCCGAGCACAATGGCTATCAAGGCGGAGACACAGAATGGCCGCAAATGCTTCCACAAGCTTCTCATGGTTTTCAGGCTACCTAATCAACATTTAAAATACATGTGCAATCCGAAACCGCAATAGCCTAGTCTATTTCTTCACGCGACTGCAGTGATTACGGATTTCCAGTGTGGTTTAGTTTGGAGATACTGAGCCCTAGAGATCAGTTTCTTCGTCATGGGCGCGACCCCATTTTGTCCCGCATGTTCCTCGGCTATTGTTAAAATTCCATCAACCGCAGATGACTTGTAGATGCTGTTTCTCTTACGGAATTTTATTTGTTCCTTAAGCAGAATGATCAGTATTTTCACCGATTGCTGAGGTACACTTCTTCGCAAGAAACAAGAACCGTCTTTTATGAACTGAGGTTACCCTCGTTTAGTGGACACCCTATTTGTGCGGATTTTGTGTCCGTAAGAGAGGATGTTCATTGTGAGTTCGTCAAGGAAGAAGTACACCCCGGAGTACCGGCAGGAGGCCGCCAGACTGGTCATTGAGTCTGGGCGCCCAATCGCTCATGTGGCTAAGGAAATTAGCGTATCAGCCACAATTTTAGGCAGGTGGGTCAAACTTGAGCGGGAACGCCAAGGCTCGGTAGATGGCCGCAGTGATGCCGATATACGAGCCGAAAACGCTCGCCTGCGTCGTGAGTTAGCTGAGGCCAAGATGGATAATGAGTTCTTGTCAAAAGCCACCGCCTTCTTCGCTGCGAAGCAACGCGATCGGAAAAATTTGAGCTAATGCAGCAGGAGAAGGCGAACTACAGCATCAAACGAATGAGCAGGTTATTAGAGGTTTCTCGTTCTGGCTACTATAAATGGCAAAAGGCTCAAGCAGTACGGCTTCGTGGTGAAAATCAGCGTCAGAGATTCCTCGACCAGTTAGACAGGAAAATTCATGACATCTGGGAAGATTCTGACGAAGTCTACGGTGCCCCACGGATTACTGCAGAACTCGCCGAGGGTGGGGTCTATGTGAATCGCAAAACCGTGGCCAAACGCATGCGGATGATGGGTATTGAAGGCATCTCACCCAGGGCGTTTGTTCCCGTAACGACGATTCAATCCAAGCGGAAGTCAACGCTTCCAGACCTGGTGAAACGCCTATTTGATCAAGGGCAGCTTAATCGAGTGTGGATGTCGGATATTACCTATCTACGCACGAATGAGGGCTGGCTGTACCTATGCGTTATCCGCGATGGACACTCCCGCCGAGTCCTAGGCTGGTCCATGGATAGTGTGCAGGATTCTTACCTAGTTGAACGTGCACTGCGCATGGCTTACACCCTGCGTGGTGAAGTACCCGACGGCGTGGTCTTCCACGCCGATCGTGGTACCCAGTTCACCAGCGAACAGCTGTGGCAGGTCTGTCAAGAACTAGGGATTGCACAATCGGTCGGCCGTACTGGTGTCTGCTTTGACAATGCGATGGCCGAGTCGTTCTGGTCGACATTGAAGACCGAATTTTACGATCGGAAGGAATGGCGAACCCGCAACGAAGCCCGGAAGGCGGTGGCTCGCTGGATTGAGATTGTCTACAACCGGCGCCGTCGCCACTCGTCCATCGGGATGGTAAGCCCCGTCGATTTCGAAGCCCAGCTCGCTGATCAAAATGGTAATAAGAAGGCCGCTGCTTAACCCCTAAGCAGCTTAACTACGTGTCCACGATTTGCGGGCAACCCCAGAACAATCAGATGCTCTGCTTTGAGGAATGAGCCGCAATCTTATACTCATCGCAGAGTATAAACCCGAATTTAGATGGCTCTTCAATAAGGAAGACAGCCGAAGATAACCTCTAAAGACTGAAGACATAAGCTACCCAGTCCCAAGAACTTTCCTTAACACCGTGCCCCGTTTGAAAGGACTTTTCGTGGAAAAGACCATGACGTACGCGTTCGCAGCCGCTTTTGCCGCGTTCATTGCGGTATCCGCTGTGGTACCCAATTGGCTCCTAGTTGTACCCACAGCACTCGCCGTCTCCGAGCTGGCATTGTCATACCGCAAGGGCCGCGCTTAAGGCCTCCCGTCGTTGACAACGCCGCTGGGCAAGGTGAGACATAGCTGAAGTGCCTTGGGCTTTATTCGTGTGGTCAAACTTCCATCTCGGAGAAATCGGGGATCTGCGGAAGGAAGAAAACTACGAGGCTTCACCCACAACGCTAACCATTAAGGCGTCGCGCACACGGAGTGTGGCGGCGTACAAGAGTGCACGCTCTCGCAGTAGTACGTCATCGGCTTCCGCTCGAGCGTGACCTCGGAGCAGGAGCTGCAGCGCTAGTTGATCTTCATTGACGCCAAACAGGTCAACGTCGGTGAATTCCACCCCCTCATCGATACGCGTGGTCCTCATGCCTGACGCACATACAAACAACTTGACACACTCTCTCAGCAATACCGTCCTTGGCATCTCAGGCGAACGGTAGTCTAGATAGACAAGAATTACGGATTGCATGGTTTTGCGATCGGCAGGGGGATATCCGCCACGGGGTCTTACAAAATAGGCAAATTTCAGAATACGAAGACAATAGACAGGTCGTTCATTCAGTGGCTCTTGAGCCAGGTTCGCGCATTAACGGCTGTATTGACTTGATGTGCGGCCCAAATGTCCCCAGCCCTTGAGCACGTCCCGAATCATTCAGGTTTTACGAAAGGAGGCCGAAGGCAGCGGCCAGGCAGAGCAAATCCAAGAATTGCTCCAATCTTTAGCTTTAGTTTTCCGCCTAAGTAGATAGTGCCACTTGGCAGAAACCGGTTCGATGGCCTCATTGTTTCTTCCCCGCAAGATTTAACGACAGATTAGCGCCCCAGCCCTCCACCCTTATGAGGAGGCCTGGGGCGCCGGTGTCTTGGAGGCTTAAATAGCCTTCTCCCCGCGCTCGCCGGTGCGAACGCGGATCACGTCTTCAACGGGTGCAATCCAAATCTTGCCGTCGCCGATTTCGCCGGTGCAGGCGGCGTCCACGATGGCATCGACAATCGCTTCGGCGTCATCGTCTGCCACGATGAGCTCGATTTTGGCCTTAGGCACAAAGGAGGTGGCGAATTGGGCGCCGCGGTAGATTTCCTTGTTGCCGCGTTGCTGGCCAAAGCCTTCGATTTCGGTCACCGTCATGCCCGGTGAACCGAGCTTTTGTAGTGCTTGCTGGATATCATCAAGCGTAAAGGGCTTGACCACGGCTGTTACGAGTTTCATTGTTGCTCCTAGGTATCGCTGGGCGTTTTAGTTGCGGCTGGTGGTACCGCGCATTGCACGGCCGCCAATGTCGTAGCCGGTCTCACGGTGACCGCCAAAGTCAATGCCGTCGGTTTCGATCTGGTCGGTCACGCGCCAGCCGATGGTCGCCTTCAAAATCACCGCGATGATGGCGGTAATGACTGCAGCAAAGGCCACGGCGATAGCGGCGATGAGGATCTGTACGATGAGCAGCTTCCAGCCTTCTACGCCGCCGCCGGTGAAGATGCCCCGGTCATTGGCAAAGAAGGCAACTGCCACGGTGCCCCACAGGCCGGCGACCAGGTGGACGCCCACGACGTCGAGGGAGTCATCGAAGCCGAAGCGGAACTTCAGGCCCACGCCCAAGCAGCCCAGCATGCCGCCGAGGGCACCCATGATGAGCGAGGTGACCGGGTTCAGGTCGCCGGCGGCCGGGGTAATGGTGACCAGTCCTGCGACCACACCGGAGGCAGCGCCCAGGGAGGTGCAGTAGTTATCGCGCACCTTTTCCACGAGCAACCAGCCCAGGATTGCGGCAGCCGTTGCGGCGGTGGTGTTGACCCAGGCCAGGCCGGCGAGGCCATCGGCTGCGAAGGCGGAACCGCCGTTGAAGCCGAACCAACCGAACCACAGCAGGCCGGCACCGAGCATGACCATGGGCAGGTTGTGGGGGCGCTGCACGCTCTTCGGGAAGCCTTGGCGCTTGCCCACGACAATCGCCAGAACCAGTGCGGCCGTACCGGCGGAAATGTGGACGACGGTACCACCGGCAAAGTCGATGGGGGCCACAAGCGCTTCCCCACCTTCGCTGCCGAAGATCCAGCTGGTGACGCTGCTTTCGCCCTCACCGAGGATGCCGCCGCCCCAGACCATGTGGGCCAGCGGGAAGTAGACAAAGGTTGCCCACAGGCCGCTGAAAAGCATCCAGGTCCCGAACTTCACACGGCCGGCGAGTGCACCGGAGATAATCGCGGTGGAAATAACGGCGAAGGTGAGCTGGAAGCCGATATCGATGATATTGGCGTAGCCTTCCGCACCTTCGAGGTATTCACCATTGGCATCAAAGATGGAATCCTTGAGTCCGAAGAACTCGAAGGGGTTGGCAACGATGCCGCCCCAGGACTCCGTGCCGTAGCTCATTGACCAGCCCCAGAGGATGTAAATGATGCTGACTACCGCTAGTGAGCCGAAGGACATCAACATCATGTTGAGCACACCGCGGCGCTCTGTCATGCCTCCGTAAAAAAGTGCGAGGGCTGGGGTCATGAGCAACACGAGAGCCGCGCTCATGAGCATCCAGCTCGCATTGCCTGCAATCACCGAATCCATTATTTCTCCTTGTAGGGTTCCTTCATTGCTTTTCATAACGGTAGTACTACAGGTATATAAATATCTATTGCTCTATAGATTAATCCCCCATGTGGGGCTACCTTAAGCTTGTCACCTCCTGGTTTCCCGCTTTACAGCGTTAAAAGCCGTCCCCTCGCGCAAGGCGGTCCGGCCCACCGAAACACCTGCCCAGAAGCTCAAAGAATTTACTGTGCGTTCATATCGATCCCAAGTTGCCTTAACTTCGGTGCAGTTAGATTGACGTTCCTGATCACTACTCTCTCTGGAGGAACTTCCCCAATGAAGCCAAAGCACTCTTCTCTCGCTGCCCTAGCCCTTGCTTCAACCGTTCTTCTTAGTTCGTGCGGTGAGCCTGCGACCGACGATGAAGATACGAAGGCCGCAAGCGATTCAACCTCTATTACCGTCTATACGTCTGAGCCGGAAGAAAAGGTCGATGAAATCAATGCGGCCTTCAATGAAGAAAACCCCGATATCGAGGTCAAGGTGTACCGCGCCGGTACCGGCGATTTGAACGCGCGCATTTCTTCGGAGAAGCAATCTGACGATATCGAGGCAGACGTTTTCTGGGCGGCCGATGCACCTACCTTTGAAAATTACGCCGAGGATGGCGATCTCATCGAGCTTGCCGATGTCGATTCCGACGACATCATCGATGAGGCCAAAGACGACGAGAGTTTTTATGTCGGCACGCGCATTATCCCTACGGTCATTGCTTATAACACCGACGAAATCGCAGAAGGCGATGCCCCGACCTCGTGGGCGGATCTCACCGATCCGAAGTACAAGGACAAACTCGTCATGCCTAACCCGGCGGTCTCTGGTGCGGCAGCATTTAATGCCTCAGCATGGAAGAACAATCCAGACCTCGGTGAAGCATGGATCGAAGACTTGGGCAAGAATTCCCCGATGATCGCAGAGTCCAATGGTCCTACTTCCCAAGAAATCGCCTCCGGCTCCAGGCCCGTGGGCGTGGTCGTCGATTACTTAGTCCGCGACCTAGCGGATAAGGGATCCCCAGTTGCCCTCGCCTACCCTAGCGAGGGATCACCGTATATTTCTGAGCCCGCGGGCGTATTCAAAGACTCCAAGGAACAAGAAGCAGCACAGAAGTACATCAACTTCCTGCTTTCGAAGAAGGCTCAAGAAATCGCCGTCGAGCAGTCGTACCTCCCAGTACGTGAGGACGTGGGAACTCCAGCGGACACCCCTGAACTCGCAGACATTGAGCTCATGGACCAGGACCTGGAGAAAATCACCAAGGATAAAGACGCCGCCGTCGAGGTATTCCAAAAGGCAGTGTCTTCCTAGTTCTAGATGGCTCGTTTGTTGAAAAATCCCTCCGTATCCGCGCTGCGCGTTGGCGTGTGGCTCATTGCCATTGGCCTGTTCATCGCACCTTTATCCCTTGTTGTCTCCCTTGCACTGGGCGGGAACCAAATCCCCGTCTTGCTAGAGCAAGGGCTCGGTATTGCTACATGGAATTCGCTTTTCACCACGGCGCTTTCGGCGCTCGCCGCCGTTATTATCGGCACCGTTATTGCCATCGCGTTAGACCGCACGGATATCTACGGCTCATCGGTTCTGCGCCTATTCCTGCTCTCGCCACTCTTAGTTCCGCCATTTATCGGAGCGATCGCCTGGATTCAACTCTTCGGCCCGAATCAGGGTTTGAATAAGCTCTTTGGGTTCGAGATATGGAATATCTACGGCGCCGACGGGGTCATTGCGCTGATGACCATCCACTCTTTTCCCACGGCATACGTCATCATTTCTTCGAGCCTGCGCTCCATCTCCCCGGATTTTGAGCTAGCCGCCCGAGTATCTGGCGCTTCCGTGATGACAGTTCTGCGCACGGTCACCCTTCCGCTCCTGCGACCCGCCCTGTTATCCGCGTTTACCCTCACGGCAATTGCTAATCTGGCGGATTTCGGGATTCCCGCCATCATCGGCTCGCCGGCTCGATTCGAAACGCTCGCGACGATGATTTACCGGTTCATTGATTCCGGCACCGTATCCAACCCATTACAGGTGGTCTCGACCATCGGTGTCGTCCTCTTATTTTTGGGAATCGGCGCAGTCATCATGGACTATCTCACCTCCCTGAAAAACTCGTCTTCTACCCATGAGTCCGGAAGCCCGGCCCGCTTTGCACTGCATTCAGCGCGTTGGCCGGTCACGATCATCATGTGGGTGTGCGGACTCGCCATTTCCATTGGCCCAATCCTTGGTTTGGCCTACCGCGCATTGCTGCCAGCTCCTGGGATTCCGTTTACCTTAGAAACCATCTCGTTGGCGAACTTTAGCAGTGCTTTATCCAACCCGCGCGTTATCGACGGCCTCACCAATTCCGCATTTCTGTCAATAACCGCCGCGATAATCTGCGGGATTCTTGGCTGGGTCATCGGAATTCTAGTGACCCGTACCCAGGCGCGGGGAAATACGCTTTTAACTCTTTCTGCGCTACTACCGAGCGCGCTGCCTGGGCTCATTATCGGCGTCGCCTGGCTGATCGCCGGGCGCTATACCGGGTTATATAACACCATTTGGATAATCCTTATCGCCTACGTCTGCGCTTTTACCGCACTCGTTGTCCAGTCCGTGCGTGCCCCGTTAATAAGCACCCCAGTCACCGTGGAAGAAGCAGCGCGCATTTCTGGTGCCACGCCGCTTAAGGCGCTATTTACTACCACCGGCGCGATGACCATTCCGGCGGCGATCTCCGGTGCGGTGCTCGTCGCGGTGACCGCGATTCGAGAACTTACTATTTCCGTACTCCTCGTCGCACCCGGAACCACAACACTGGGTGTCCAAGTCTTCAACCTGCAGCAGGCAGGAAATTATAACCAAGCATCAGCACTCGCTTTGCTCTTTGCGCTGCTTGGCATCATTGCCCTCGCACTGACTATTCGTGCTCCTAAGGTAAGGACTTAATAATGGCGAAAATTGCAGCTTCCCACCTCACGGTCACTTTTCCGGATGGAACCACCGGCCTGCGCGATATCAACCTCTCCATCGAGCCTGGGGAACTCATTGCACTCGTTGGCCCGTCAGGCTCCGGTAAAACCACGCTCCTGCGCACCATCGCTGGTTTTATTTCTCCATCGTCGGGTGAGCTTTACATAGACGGCCGGCAGATGACTGCTATTCCTCCCGAGAAACGCGGCATTGGCATGGTCTTCCAACAGCACGCAATCTGGCCGCACATGTCCGTTAGAGACAATGTTGGCTACCCGTTGCGCCAGGCGAAAGTAGCAAAGGCCGAGCGCGAAGAGCGCATTTCTGAGACTTTAGCTCTCGTGGGCCTGCCAGGATTCGAGGACCGTACTCCGGATAGCCTTTCTGGTGGGCAGCGCCAGCGCGTTGCCCTGGCCCGGGCGATCGTCGCTAACCCCAAGGTTTTATTGCTGGATGAGGCGCTTTCAGCCCTCGATGAACCATTGCGCGATAATTTGCGCCGCGAGCTGGTAGCCCTGACGCAAAAGCAACGCCTAACCACGATGCACGTCACCCACGATCGCGCCGAGGCGCTGGCAATAGCAGATAGAGTCGTGGTTCTAGACGGCGGCGAAATCCAGCAGATTGCTACCCCGCAACAGCTACTGGAAGATCCCGCTAGCCCGGTGGTCGCGGGATTTATTGCGGATGCCACGATTGTCCAGACCACTATTTCAGGAGGCCGCGTCGAGTGCCCCGCCCTTGGGATCTCTTGGCCATTGAGTGAAGTAACCGTGCGGGACGAAGGCACTAAGGCCGCCATCTTGCCACACCACGCAACAATCGTGGAGGAAAACCATCCAGGCGCCACGGTTGCGGCGGTAGTTGACTCCGCCATTTTCGAAGCCGGGCACTACTCCGTTACCGCCTCCCACGAATCTGGGGTCACGTTCCGCACTACTGCAGTTAATAAACCAGAGCTTGGACAATCGGTGCGTATTCGCTTCTCGCCGCCCCTGATTTATTAATTCACCGCATCGCGCAAACTTTGGCCAGTTCAGCGCTTGCACTGCACCACCATTTACCGCAACGGTTGCACCCGCTTTCGGGCGGGCCTAATATGCTTCCACGCTGGACTTTAAGTTTTCCACTATCGGACTTTCAGCCCACTCATTTCAATTAAGTACCACCTGCAAGGAACGCGTATATGTCCGACTCCGCATCCCCGTCCTCCACTCCCGTGGAAGAACAGTCGTCCCTTTCGCTGGAACACCAGGCAGAGCAGATGCCTGCTGAGGTATCCAAAAAGCGCCGCTTTAGCGATGGCTGGAAGCTCTTTGTATGCATTGCCATCGTGCTCATCGGCGGGTTGGGCTCATCGCTGGTGCAAACCGATGGCGGCAATGTTCAGGTCACCGATCTAAAGATCGCCGGCAAGCACGGCGCTACGGTCACCGCAGATCTCTTCCGCCCGAAGGACGCGACGCCGGAGAATAAAGCGCCCATGGTCATCGTCTCACCCGGTTTCCAGCGCACCAAGGAAACCCAGGTCTCCAACTCGCTGGAATTGGCCCGGCGCGGCTTTGTCACCCTGGTAGTTGACCCATATAACCAGGGCGAATCGAGCTCGCAGCACCCGGATGATAGTGATTCCGCCATCGTGACCGCCATTGATTACGTCACAGACCACCTGGATACGTTCAATTACGTCGATGAGGATCGAATCGGCATTACCGGCCACTCCGCCGGTGGTACCGCAGTGCGCACCGCGGCCAATAAATACGGCAAGAAGGTCGATGATGCGCTCAAAGCCGCCAAGGATCCGGATAGCGAAGGCGGCACCACCATCACGGATGGCGAGCGCAAGCGCGCCGAGGATCTGGATAAGATCTCCGCAGTCTTTATCTCCGGCTGGCTCAAGAACTTAAACGATAAAAAGTTCGCCCACGTGCACTCCAATATGGCGCTGGGCTATGCCCGCTACGATGAGGGCGGTTACCGCAATATCAATGGAGATGGTGATCTGCGCGATGCGCCGGAGGCCCTGTCCATGGTCAACTCTGGGCTCAAGAAACAAGACCAGGTGGACCGCATTGAAATTGGCCATGGGTACGGGGACATCGACAAGGGCACCTACCGCATTGCCTATAACGATGAAACGCTGCACCCGCTGCAGCCGCTTACACCCAGTGCCATCGGCAGTATCCTCGAGTTTTTCGATGACACCCTGGATGCGCCGGTGAAGATGGATTCCGGCAATCAGACGTGGTGGCTCAAGGAGGTCTTTAACCTCCTGTCCCTCATTGGCGGCATTGCCATGCTCTTCCCTCTAACCCGCATGCTATTGCGCACCCGCTACTTCGCACCAGTGGCGCAGGCCCTGCCAACGGTGCCGAAGCGCCCGCGGGGTAAAGAGGCCGCGAAGTTCTGGGCGTTCTTCGTGCTTACGGCGGCCATCGCGTTCTTCACGTTCATGCCGCTGGCAAACCTATCGCAAGATGTCTTTTACGATGCCGCGAATAAGGTCAGTACCTGGTTCTTCCCGGCGCGCATGGTCAACTCGGTGGTCTTGTGGGCCATCGTCAACGGCATAGTCGGGCTTATCTTGTTCTATATCACCCGGGATAAGTCCACCTACGCCCGTGGCGAGCGCGCCCGTTCCTGGGGCATCACGATGAGCTGGCGCACCTTTGGGCGCACGCTACTGCTGGCCTTCATCTTGCTCTTCGTGTATTTCTCCGTGCTATCCATTGTGTATCTCGCTTTCCACAATGATTACCGCTTCTTGGTCGTAGCCTCCCGCCCGCTAACACTGCGCTGGTTCCTTGTGGCTCTCATGTACGTGCCGGCGATGTTCATCTTCTACCTGGCCAACTCCATTCGCGCCGGTGTGGGCACGCGCTATAGCGATACGCCCAAGTGGCAGACCTACCTCATTGCGGCGCTGGCCAACTCCGTCGGCTTGGCGATGATCTTCGTTATCCAATATTCCGTCTTCGCCGCCACCGGCACGGTGCACTGGACCGATGACTGGCTGTATGTCAATATGCTGCAGTCCATCTTGCCCATGATGATCCTGCTGCCCATCTTGAACAAGATGTTTTATGCCAATACCGGCCGCGTCTGGCTCGGGCCCCTGGTTATCGCGCCCATCTTTATCACGATGTCCTTAGGCGGCAGCGTGGCCTATATCCCGAGCCTGGCTTAAGCTTTAGGCCATGAGTGAACTCACGAAGCAGTATTCCGTTGACCTTAACCGCGTAGAAAATTCGGTGTACCGGGCCACCAATGCGGAAGGCGCCAGCATCGAGTTCGGCCGCGGGGAGGGCCTGTTATCGCCGGTAGAGCTCCTGCTGGCCGCCGTCGCCGGGTGCACCGCGGTGGACGTGGATGTCGTGACCTCTCGGCGCACCGAGCCGGAGTCTTTCCATGTGCGCGCCGAGGGCGACCGCGTGGATGAGGATGGCGCCTCGCGGCTTTCCGATGTCCGCGTCGCCTTCGACCTCGCATTCCCTTCCACCCCGGACGGCGAAAAGGCCCGCGCACTGGTAGATAACCTGATTCGCATTTCCCACGAGAAGGACTGCACGGTATCGCGCACCGTGGAACATGCCACGAACGTGGAATTTAGCAACGTGTCAAAATAAACACGACTCACCCACCGCCTCCTGCTATGGTGCATTTGTTAACTATTGTGACTAATGCGATCACTGCAGGAGCTTTTCATGTCACCGTCTCTGTCTCGTCGCGGCCTTTTGAAGGCAAGCGCCCTTGCCCTTACCGCTGGCGCCATTGGCACGGCCGCACCCTCTGCCGCAGCCCTCGGCCCGGTGCGCGGGACCATCATTGACTTTTCCTCAGGGCCCCCTTCCCCCGACGCCATCAAGCGCGCGGGCCACATCGGTGCCATTCGCTACGTCTCCAAAAAGCGCCCCGGCGCGGCCTGGATGACCGGCAAGCCGGTCACTCTCCAAGAGACTGCCGCCAATGCCGCCGCCGGCCTGCCCACGGCCTCGGTATATCAATTCGGCCGCGCCGACACCGCCGATTGGAAGCAGGGCGCGGCGGGCGCCGCCATCCACGCCCCGCAGGCCATTTCGCTACATAAGGACGCCGGTGGCCCCACGAACCGGCCCATCTACATCGCCATCGACGATAACCCCACCCGCGAGCACTACACCCAGTTCATCCGGCCATACCTGCAGGCATTCTCCAAGGCGCTGTCCGTGGCCGGTTACCAGACCGGCGTTTACGGCAACTACAACACCATCGAGTGGGCCAGCCAGGATAGGATTGGCACGTTCTACTGGATGCACGATTGGGGTTCTAACGGGAAAATCCACCCCAAGACCACCATTCACCAGCTACCGCAGTCGCGCCAGCAGACCATCGAGAACGTCATCGTTGATGTCAACGAGGTCTATGCCAGCGACTGGGGCCAATGGACGCCCGATTCCAAGCAGCCAGGCATCCAGGATCTCAGCTCCACCCTGGACAAGGCCATCCCGAATATGCCGGATTTGCCGCAGGTTACCGCGGATGGGGTGAGCTTTAAGGGGTCATCGCTAAGCAACGAGCAAATTCGCGGCCTTGCCGATGCCGCCCAGGATATCGCCAAGGCCTTTAAGTAGGCCTATTTCCCCTTGGGCTCGGAGGACTTCTTTTCCTCCTTCTTGCCCTTGTCCTTCTTCTCGCTAGAAGTCGGCTTTTCGGAGGTCGTCTCGATGGGCGGAACGTCCTCGCCGTCCTTGTACTTCAAGAACCGCTCGGTGGCCTTGCCCAGGTTCTCGCCGTTGATTTCGCTCTTCACGTAGTCCGTGAGGTCATCGGCGGAGCCATTAATGGAGGCCGCGGCGACGAAGTTCTTGCCAAAGGACACCGAGGAATTAATCGACTTATCATTGGACCAGCCCCACTTGCTGCCCACCACATTTGAGAGCTTCGCGGTGCCATAATCCTGGTCATAGCCATCTTCTGAGACGGGATCCGCGTGCGACATCGCCACGAGCACGGGGTGGGTTTCATCGCGCTTGATGAGCTGGGAGATGAAGCTGGCCACGTCATAGGTGGAGGTTTCCGAATAGCCCCAAGTCTCGCCCGCCTTGGTGGATTCCAGATCGTATTCCTTGGCAATCTTATCGATGGAATCCGGGTACTTCTTAAACAGCTCCTCGGCGCTCTTATCAGAAGAGCTGGCGATCATACCGAGCGCCTCGTATTTGTCCTCGTACTCGCCCTGCTCAATGACGTAGGTAGCGATATAGAGCTTGATAAGGCTGAGCGCCGGGCGGGGATCGTGTTCTGCCGCAGAGCCCATATACATGCCATCGTGCAGGCGAATATAGCTAATGGAATGGTCCTCATCCCCCTTGAGGAACTCATTGATCCGCGGGGGCACCTTTGCTGCCCTATGCGCAGTAATCGTGGTGTCTTCGGCTTTGGCGGTGCTGTCTCGCTCGCTATTGCTGCACCCAGCAACCGTAGAGCAGGCAAGCATGCACACGGCAAGGGCGGCACCAGCCTTTACTGATGCCGCCGCGTTGAGAGAGGACGGTTTAAACACGTCGAACCATATTACCGGTAATTGCTCCTTTTCGGGCAATTAGTGCTGGACTGGGGCCTCGACGCCCACACCAGTCAGGGAACGAACTTCCATTTCTGCCGCCAGCTCGTCCAAGTTATCTGGCTTGGTCACGATGGAGACGAACCAACCAACGAAGAAGGACAGCGGGATGCTGACCAGACCCGGCGAGGTCAGCGGGAAGATAGCCCAGTCCGCGTTCGGGAACATGGCGCTTTCGGTGCCGGATACCGCTGGGGAGAAGAAGATGAGGACCAAGCAGGAGACAACACCGGTGTACATGGAGGCCACGGCACCCGCGGTGTTGAAGCGGCGCCAGTACAGCGAGTACAGGATGGTCGGCAGGTTAGCCGATGCCGCCACTGCGAAGGCCAGGGAGACCAGGAAGGCCACGTTCTGGGTCATCGCCAAGATACCCAAGATGATGGAGACGATACCCAGGATTACCACGGTGGCCTGCGAGACGCGCACCTGCTCTGCCTCGGTGGACTCACCGTTGCGGATAACCGCGTGGTAAATATCGTGCGCGATGGAGGCGGAGGCGGTAATCGCCAGGCCCGCCACCACGGCGAGCACGGTAGCAAAGGCCACGGCGGAAATAATGGCCATGAAGATGGAGCCACCGATTTCCAGTGCCAGCAGCGGTGCCGCGGCGTTCGCGCCACCCGGTGCGTTCAGGATGCGGTCCGGGCCAACCAGTGCGGCTGCACCGTAGCCCAGAATCAGGGTCATCAGGTAGAAGGCACCGATGATAACGATGGCCCACGTCACGGAGCGGCGCGCCTCAACGGCGGTCGGCACGGTGTAGAAGCGCATCAGAACGTGTGGCAAGCCACCCACACCCAGCACGAGGGACATACCCAAGGAGATGAAGTCCAGCTTAGCGGCGGTGGAGCCACCGTACTTTAGGCCCGGCTCCATGATTTCCTTGGCCTCATAGCCCTTTTCATGGAGGTAATCGGACGATGCGTGCATATCAATCGCGGTGCTGAACATGTTGCTAAAGCCACCGCGCAGGGAGACAAACACCATGATGCACATGACGACCACACCGGTCACCAACAGGACGGCCTTAATCATCTGCACGTAGGTGGTGCCCTTCATGCCGCCGACCAAGACGTAGAGGATCATGAGCACGCCGACGATACCGACGACGACTGCCTGCCACTTGAAGTCATGGATGTTCAACAGCACGGCCACCAGCGAACCGGCGCCGGCCATCTGTGCAATGAGGTAGAACAGCGTCACGAAGAGCGTGGCGATGGACGCGGCCACGCGCACCGGCTTTTGCTTCAGGCGGAAGGACAACACGTCCGCCATGGTAAAGCGGCCCACGTTACGCATCGGCTCAGCCACGAGCATCAGGGCCACGAGCCAGGCGACGAAGAAGCCAACGGAGTACAGGAATCCGTCGTAGCCGTTGAGCGCCACCGCACCAACGATGCCGAGGAAGGACGCAGCCGAAAGGTAGTCACCGGAAATGGCCAAGCCATTCTGGCGGCCAGAGAACGAGCCACCACCGGTATAGAAGTCAGACGCCTTCTTCGTGGTCTTGCCGGCGCGCAACACGACGGCCATGGTAACCACGAGGAAGATGCCGAAGATGGAGATATTCAGAATCGGGTTACCGGCGGAAGTTTCTTGTGCAAGGTAAGTGGTAGTCATTTACTTGGCCTCCAACTTCTCGCGAATAGCAACCGATTTAGGCTGAATATTCTTATTGGCGTACTTCACGTAAATCCAGGTAATGATGAACGTGGTGAGGAACTGGGCCAGGCCGAAGACGAGGCCGATATTCCAGCCGCCATCGCCAAGCTCAATGGCCATAAAATCAGGCGCAAACACGGCGGTGAGCACGTAGACGATGTACCACACGAAAAACGCGACGGTCATGGGAAAAGTGAAACTACGATAAGCGCTGCGCAGCTCGCCAAACTCTTCGCTATCGCGCATTTCTATGTAGTCGGCTGCCGTAAGCTCACGGCGCTCGACGGGAGCAGTTGTATCACTCATAGAAGGGTTGTCTCCTTGGGTGAGAGAGGTTCTGTACAAACGAGGCGCAATGTGTTGTTCATCACTACCCGCGTTGCTATGTAAGATACAGAACATTTTTTGCAAAGCAGTAAATATTGCCAATGCACCCCACAAAAACTCCCCCCTTTCAACCCGATAGGTTCCGGTCAACTGGGCTAATATTCTTTGCACATCACCCCCCTTCACCCTAGATTCAACCGGTTAGCGAATTTTGTTAACCAGAGGTTAACTAATCAGTAAAGGCGACACAAAAGGAACCACTTATCAACGCGGTTGGCGCCTTAACCAGCACGTACTCCCCCACTCAGCCATCCTGCACAGCAAAAGCCACCGACGACGCCGTCGCCGGTGGCTCCTTCGCCCGAGAGTTCTTTCTTAGCCCTCCGCGCCCGGGAATTCGCGGGGATCATTAAACATACGGCCAAAACCTTCTTGGCCTTCCAAGGAGTCAACAGCCGCGATTTCATCCTTGCCCAGCTCCAGCTCTGCGGCGGCCAGGTTCTCCTGAAGCCGCTCGCTGCGGGCGGACTTCGGGATAACGGAAATGCCCTTGGCCATCAGGTAAGCCAGTACCACCTGGCCCTCGGTAGCCTCGCGCGCGGCGGCGATCTTTTCAATCTCTGGGTTATTGAGCACCACGCCGCGCGCCAGCGGAGACCACGCCTCGGTCACGATGCCGTGCTTGTGGTGGAATTCGCGCAGCTCAGGCTGGGTAAACCCAGGGTGCAGCTCCACCTGGTTGAGCACCGGGGTGATGCCGGTCTTGTCAATGAGGTCCTC
The DNA here is from genome assembly GCF_000478175.1 of Corynebacterium sp. KPL1814. Taxonomy (GTDB): domain Bacteria; phylum Actinomycetota; class Actinomycetes; order Mycobacteriales; family Mycobacteriaceae; genus Corynebacterium. Next base: position 25,685 of record NZ_KI515775.1, on the reverse strand, counting down.
GAGGACCTCCTCGTAGAAGTTAGCGACACCGATGGAAGCGATTTGGCCCATCCCCTGCAGGCGGGCAATGGATTCAAAGGTCTCCACGTACAGCCCACCCTGTGGCCATGGCCAGTGGATGAGGTACAGGTCCAAGTAATCCAGCTTCAACTTCTCCATGGATTCCTGGAAGGCCTGTTCCGCCTTCTGCGCGCCGTGGTGGGAGTGCCAGACCTTGGAGGTAATAAACAGGTCCTCGCGGGTGACGTCGCCCGCGTCAATGGCTTGTTTGAGCGCAGTACCCAATGCCTCTTCGTTCTTGTACAACGTCGCCGTATCAAAGTGGCGGTAGCCCAAGTCAATGGCTTCGCGGACTACGCGAATGCACTCATCGTCATTGAGTTTGTAGGTGCCCAGTCCAAGCTGGGGCATCTCGCGGTCATCATTGAATGAAATAGTTGGCACAGTCATAGTTCCCATTGTGCCCCAGTTTCTCGTCTTATGCGGCCCCTTGCGGGAACTGACTGCCCCTACACAACGAAAAACCGGCTCCCCCTTAAGGGAGCCGGTTCAACGATTTTTAGCGCAGCTTAGTCGGCGCGGATGAGGTCAATGATAAAGACCAAGGTGCGGCCGGACAGCGGGTGCGCACCGCCGGCGGGGCCGTAGGCCTTTTCCGGCGGGATGATGAGTTGACGGCGACCGCCTACCTTCATTCCCGGGATGCCCTCTTGCCAGCCGGCAATGAGACCGGTCAGTGGGAACTCGATGGACTGGCCACGGTCCCACGAGGAATCGAATTCTTGGTTGGTCTCATATTCGGCGCCAACGTAGTGGACCTCCACTACGCCGCCAGGCTTAGCTTCAGCACCATCGCCTACGACGATGTCCTCGATGACGAGGTCGGTCGGCGCCGGGCCAGACTGGGCTTCAATAACAGGTTTATCCATGGGGATTATTCTCCTTGGGAAATCTAGTTTGTTCGTGCGGTCGCAATGAAACCGAACCGAGCTGCACCAATTATAGTGCTCAAGCCCGATTCGGCTGAATTGGGGCGACCAAAAGCGCTAATTAGCGCTCGCTGCGAGGGGTAACCTTGCGCAGGGTTTCACCGGTGTAAATCTGGCGAGGACGGTTAATCTTGGTGTTCATCTCCAGCTGCTCGCGGTACTGAGCAATCCAGCCCGGCAGGCGGCCGATGGCGAAGAGGACGGTGAAGAAGTCCGTCGGGAAGCCCATGGCGCGGTAGATGAGGCCGGTGTAGAAGTCCACGTTCGGGTAGAGCTTGCGGGAGACGAAGTAATCGTCGTTCAACGCAATCTCTTCCAGCTTCATGGCCAGATCCAGCATCGGGTCGCCGCCCAGGTGATCGATGATCTCGTGTGCGGTTTCCTTGACGATGGCCGCGCGTGGGTCGTAGTTCTTGTACACGCGGTGGCCGAAGCCCATCAGGCGAACGCCCTTTTCCTTGTTCTTCACGCGGTTCATGAAGTCGGTAGCGTCGCCGCCGTTGTTTTTCTCGATGTCCTCGAGCATCTCCAGCACGGCCTGGTTAGCGCCGCCGTGCAGCGGGCCGGACAGGGCGTTGATGCCGCCGGCGATGGAGACGAACATGTTCGCCTGTGCGGAACCAATCATGCGGACGGTGGAGGTGGAGCAGTTCTGCTCGTGGTCAGCGTGCAGGATGAGCAGCTTGTCCAGTGCCTTGGAGACAACCGGGTCAACCTCGTACTCCTCGGTTGGGTAACCGAACATCATGCGCAGGAAGTTCTCGCGCGCGTTCAGGTTGTTATCCGGGTACATATATGGCTTGCCCTGGGAAGCGCGGTAAGCGTAAGCGGCCAGCATCGGCACCTTAGCCAGCAGGCGAACGGTGGCCTTGTCCAGCTGCTCCTCATCCAGTGGGTCCAGCTGATCCTGGTAGTAGCTGGAGAGAATGTTCACGGAGGAAGCAAGCACGGCCATCGGGTGGGCATCGCGCGGGAAGATGTTGAACTGCGCCTTAAAGTCCTCATCCAAGAGGGTGTGGTGGCGGATGGCGCTATTGAACTGCGAGAGTTCCTGCTCATCCGGCAGGTGGCCCTTGATCAGCAGGTAGGAAACCTCATTGAAGGTGGCGTTATTTGCCAATTCAGCAATATCGTAGCCACGGTAGCGAAGGATGCCCTCCTCACCGTTAATAAAGGTAATCTTGGACTCGGTGGAGCCGGTGGAGGTGTAGCCGGGGTCGAAGGTAACAAGCCCGGTTTCCTTGCGGAGCTTGGAGATATCGAAGCCGGAATCGCCCTCAGTGGACTGCTTGATATCCATCTCGTACTCGTTGCCAGCGTGCTTGAGTACTACCTTGTTTTCTTCAGTAGACACGGAATTTCCTTTCCCTGTTAAAGAGTTCTTTAAGGCACTAACTTAGACAAGTCAGCCTTATACCTATTCACACTCTAGCAAACTTTGTGATTCTGCCAACAAGTTTACGGGCATCAAAATACCTGCCGTACAACCGGAACTGTTCTACACTGGCGGCATGAGTACTCCAGAAATCACCCTGCCAGCAGATCTCTTGCCTTCCGATGGCCGCTTTGGCTGCGGCCCCTCCAAGGTACGCCCCGCCCAGATCGAGGCCATAGACCCCGCTATCGTGGGCACCTCGCACCGCCAGCCGGCGGTGAAAAACCTCGTGGGATCCGTACGCGAGGGCTTAAGCGATCTGTTCTCGCTTCCTGAAGGCTACGAGATCGTCCTGTCTTTGGGCGGCGCCACCGCCTTTTGGGACGCGGCTACCTTTGGCCTCATCGAACGCCGGTCGGCCCACCTTACCTTTGGCGAGTTCTCCACCAAGTTTGCCAAGGCAGCCTCCAAGGCCCCGTGGCTCGATGCCCCGGCTCTTACCGAATCCCCCGCCGGCACCGCCCCGGATCCGCGCGAGCTTGCGGCCGATGCCGATGTCGCCGCTTGGGCCCACAATGAAACCTCGACCGGCGCGATGACGGAGGTCGTTCGCCCACATCCCCACAACGACCAGCAGCTTGTGCTTGTCGATGCCACCTCTGGCGCCGGCGGCCTTCCCGTCAATATCGCTGAGACCGACGTGTACTACTTCTCGCCGCAGAAGTGCTTCGCTTCCGACGGCGGACTCTGGCTCGCCGCGATGTCCCCGGCCGCGCTGGAGCGCATCGAAAAGATCAATAACTCCGATCGCTTCATTCCGGAGTTTTTGAACCTGCAGACCGCGGTGAATAACTCCCGCAAGAACCAGACCTATAACACCCCGGCGATCGCCACCCTGCTCATGCTGGATGACCAGATTCAGTGGATGAATGACAACGGCGGGCTCGACGGCATGGTCAAGCGCACCACCGAGTCCTCCTCCACGCTGTACAACTGGGCCGAAGCCCGGCCGGAGGCCACCCCGTTCGTCAGCGATCCGGCAGCGCGCTCCCTAGTCGTGGGCACCATCGATTTCGATGACTCCGTGGATGCTGCCCACCTTGCCGCGACCCTGCGCGCCAACGGCATCCTCGATGTCGAGCCGTACCGCAAGCTCGGCCGCAACCAGCTGCGCGTGGGCATGTTCCCGGCGATTGAGCCTGGGGACATCGCCAAGCTCACGCAGTGCATCGACTACGTGCTGGATGCCAACTAAGTCATCAACATGCCCCGCCGCCTCGCATGGCGCGGGGCCTTTTCGCGTTATAGTTGACTGCATCACAGATCCGTCCTTCCGTCGATAGGCAAAGGAGCGCCACACTATGCGCGAGCTGTTTCTCGTTGACAGCGAATCGAGCGAAGACTCATTGGTGCTACGCACCGAAGAAGGCGAAGAGTTTTCCCTTCCCATCACCGATGAGCTGCGTTCCGCCCTCACGCCCGCCGCTAGCAAGCCGGAGCCGCCGAAGCTAGCGCCGATGCCGAAGCCCTCCCACGAAGAGGAAGAAAAGCAGATCCGGCCGGCAGAGATCCAAAACCGCATCCGTGCCGGTGCCTCCACCGCGGAGCTCGCGGAAGAGATGCATGTCGATGAATCGCGCATCGAGCCCTTCGCCTACCCGGTCATGCTGGAGCGCAACCGCATTTCTGAGGTGGCCAAGCAGGCCCACCCGGTGCGCGAAGACGGCCCGGCCAAGCTCACCCTGTGGGAAGTACTGGCGAGCTCCTTTGCCGCCCGCGGCCACTCCCTCTCGGAGTCCACGTGGGATGCCTACCGCCACCAGGGCGAGCCGTGGGTAGTGCGCGTGACCTGGAAGGCTGGCCTTTCTGAAAACGAGGCGGAATGGACCTTCAAGCAGTCCATGTCCTCCCCCGCTACGGTCGAGGCCCGCAACTCGGTCGCGGCAGATCTTACGGACCCGGACTTCGTGCAGCCGGTGCGATCGCTGACTTCCTTGGGCAGCGGCCGCTACGACGAAGCCATTGACGGCGATCAGCCCGCCAATGTCACCGATATTTCCGGTTCCAGCGAAGAGACGGAAGAAGAGGAATTCCTGCAGAATCCGTCCTCCGAGCCCAAGCCCTCGAAGCGCCGCCGCAAGGCCGTCACCCCACACTGGGAGGACGTGCTCTTGGGCGTTCGCTCCAATACCAAGCGCCCGAGGGACTAAACAGTGGACATCTCTCATGCCGTCCTCACGCTGTGGTACATCTCCAAGCCCGGCGCCGAAGAAGTTCTCAAGACCGAACCCAAGGCGGACCGCGGTTTCGGCCGCAAGTTCCTAGCCCAGCTCAACCCCAAGTTCCCGGTCACCCCGATTGGGCAATTCCCCCTGAACCGCTCCGCGCAGACGGATCCGAATGAGTACTACATCGGCGGCTACCCAGGGATTGCCGTGGTGCAAACGGTCTGCGAGGGCGATTCCGTCCTATTATCCCAACTGCCGAATGACCTCTTAAGTGCAATCCCTGCCCAGCGGGTTATCGCGCTTGTTAGCAATGCCGACGAGGATTATGCGGGCTTCGCGCTGTGGGAAGGCGGCGAGCTCAAGCGCAGCTTGTGTGCCTCCCGCGACCGTCTCTACGAGGACACCGGCCTGCCCGAGCCCTTCGAGGCACCGTTTTGGGCCGGCGAAAAGGACGAATCCCTCGGCGGTATTTCCCTGCCGTTTCGGCCCCACAGCATCATGGAGGCCGCCCAAGAACACTGGTTGGGCATCACCGTGGGACAGGAAGGCCCAGACCTGGATGTCGTGGGTTATGCCGTGGACGGGCGCCCAGAACCCAAGATCGATCCGCCCAAGCCAAAGCAACCGGTCAGCGAGTTCGCCGCCCAATCAGCGAATAGGCTGGGCCTGAACGATTATGACGACTACGAGGACCACGATGCCGAGCCGGATTCCACCGGCGATGAGATCCTTTCTACCGCCAAGCACCTCGGCTCGTTGATTGGCAATTGGCTGCGTCAGACGTTCAAGTCGCTCAAGGAACGCTGGCGCTCATAAAAGGAAATGGCGGCCGCGGTCGCAACATTTAGAGAATCGGTACCTGGGGCCATCGGTATCCGCGCGCGGATATCGGTGGCCTTCATTGCGTGCTCGGTAAGCCCGGGGCCCTCCGCGCCTACCAGCATGGCCACTTTGTCCTGCCCGTGCATGGCCTCTGCCAGGTGCACCGCCTGGGGGTTGGGGGTTAAGGAAATGAGGGTAAAGGAGGCATCGGCAAGCGCCTGCAGCGAGCGCTGCCAGGTGGTGAAACCGCCCTCCAAATGGGCAAAGGGCACGCGCAGCACGTGGCCCATGGATACGCGCACCGAGCGTCGATAGAGCGGATCCGCAGCACCTGAGCCCAGCAATACCGCATCAACGTTCATGCCGGCCGCGTGGCGGAAAATGGCGCCGATATTTTCATGATCCCCCACGCCCTCCAGCACGGCGATGGTGCGGGAATGCTCCAGAATCTCGCCCACCTCCGGCTCTGGGGCGCGGTTTGCGGCGGCAACCAACCCGCGGTGCATATCGAACCCTGCGACCTCCGCGAGGGTCTCACGCGATACTTCGTAGACGGGGCACTCTGGCTCTCCGTACTCTGCAAAGAAGGCCTCCAGCTTCTGGGGAAAGCCCACCAGGCAGCGCATGGGAAAGCGCGATTCCATCAGGCGGGCTGCCACCAAGGGGCCTTCTGCAATGACCAAACCCTCGCCGGATTTATCGGATTTGTTGAGGTTCCGAATATCATCCAGGCGAGGGTCACGGGGATCAGAAATATGCATGCCTTCCAGGCTAGCCGATGGCCTCCGAAATCGGATCGATGCCAAAGTAAATGACGAACAAGCCCGCCAGTAGCCACATGATCCAGTGCACCTGCTTGGCCTTACCAGCAAAGGTGGACATGAGCGCGAAGGTAATAAAGCCCACGCCGATGCCGTTGGCAATCGAATAGGTAAACGGCATGACCACGATGGTTAAAAACGCCGGGATGGCCACTTCCATGCGAGTCCACGGGATATCCGTGAGCTGCGCGGCCATCATCACGCCGACGATGACCAGCACCGGCGCAGCGGCCTCGATGGGCACGATTTCATAGAGCGGGGTGAAAAACATGGCGGCGATAAACAGCAGGCCGGTCATGATATTGGCCAGGCCGGTGCGGGCGCCATCGGCAATGCCGGCAGAGGAATCCGCAAAAACGGTATTCGAGGATGCCGAGCCCAGACCACCGGCCACCGCGCCGGCGCCTTCCACAACCAGCGCCTTCTTCATGCCCGGCAGGTTACCGTTGTCATCCACGAGCTTGGCCTGTTTGCCCAGCCCAGTCATGGTGCCCATGGCATCGAAGAAATTGGTCAGCAGTAGGGTGAAGATGAGCAGAACCGTGGAAATCACCCCGATATTGGCAAAGGCGCCCACCAGGTTCACATCGCCCACGATGGAAAGATCCGGCAGGCCTCCCAACGCCTCCGGGCTCTCCGGGGCGGCCATGCCCCAGTCCTCGGAGTCCGTGAGCGCCTGAACAATAAAAGCAATCACCGTGTTGAGGATGATGGCAATAAATAGCCCGCCCGGCACATTGCGGATGACCATGAAGGCACAAACAATAAGACCAATGACAAAGACCACCGCCGGCCAGGTGGCAATCGAGCCATTAATGCCCAGCCCCACCGGCACGGTGGTCTGTGCGGCATCGGGCACGCGGGTAACGAACCCGCCATCCACGAAACCGATCATGGCGATGAACAGGCCAATGCCCACGCCCATCGCGGCCTTCATGGGCTGCGGGATGGCGTCAAATACCGCGGTGCGGAAGCCGGACACGGCGAGCAGGACGATGATAAGGCCCTCGATTACCACGAGGCCCATTGCTTCTTGCCAGGTCAGCCCGCTGGTGGCGACCATGCTGACGGCAACGAAGGTATTCATGCCCAGGCCCGCGGCCATGGCGAAGGGGTACTTCGCAATCGCACCGAAGGCAATGGACATCACGCCGGCGACCAACGCCGTGGCGGCCGCAACCTGCGGCACGCCCAAGGTATAGCCTTCCGCATCCGGGCTCGTGCCCAGGATCAGCGGGTTGAGCAAAATAATATATGCCATGGCGAAGAACGAGACCGTTCCCGCGCGTAGCTCAGTTCCAATGGTGGAACCGCGTTCAGAAATCTGGAAATAGCGATCGAGAGTGGCTTTCACGCCGTGCCCTTTCACGTAGAGCGGTATTTTTACGCCCTAAGTGTGCTGCTTTAATCCCCAAATTCAAAATCTTGGTAAATGGGCTTTTCGTCATCGAAGGCCGCGGCCGGCGCCTTCTCCTCACTCACCCGCGTCTGCGAATGCGCACCACACCCGTAGCGCGCATGCACCACGCGGCCATCGGCGGAATACTCATTGGCGCATACCCCAAAGTTATCCATCAGCTGCATATAAAACGCGCACGTGCGGCACTGCAGATGCGCCTTGGCCGCCATCTCCGAGGTTGGGCCATATTCTTCTTGCCAGCGCTGCTTGGCATCCGCTAGGCCCTTGGCGGAAAGCTCATTTCCATCTAGGCGCTCATCATCGACGGCCGGCGGCATAAGATCCCCCGGGCCCAAATCCCCCGGCAGCACGCGGTCCTCATACGGCACCCATTCCGGGGCCTGCAGCGCTTCCCCGCCCGGTACCAGCGCCACCTCATTGACGGTGACGTAGCGCGAGCCTTCCGCGCACGCGAGCACGGCCTGCCATTCCCAGCCTGGGTATCCTGGCATATCCGCTTCAAAGCGATGGGTGACAACGTTGCGGCCCATTCCGGCTACGCCCCTATGCTTGCCGATGCCCCCTTCCCCCACCTCTTCCAATGCCTCACGCGCAATGCGTACGGCGCGGGAATCGATCAACGGATTTGCTTTTCGCTTACTCACGCCCCTCATTATTCATGATGGCCAGCCAACAGTGGTACATATGGTGCATGTCGTTTCTCCGCCGCGCCGCGCTCATTGCCGTGCCCTGCTGCGCCTTGACCGCCTGTTCCTCTGATGCTTCTGATTCTTCGGCCCCTTCCGCTCCCGAGCACCTTTCAGTCGAGGTCCTCGATACCGCTCCACTACCGGAGAACTCCTTCACGCAAGGCCTAGAAGAAGACGACGCGGGCAACCTCCTGCTCGGCACTGGGCAATGGGGCGAATCTAAACTCATCCGCTTCTCCCCTGAGACCGGCGAGGTCCTCCAAGACCACGCCCTGGATGAATCGCTTTTTGGGGAAGGCATTACCCAATATGGCGACTCCATCTGGCAGTTGACCTGGAAGCGCGGGCAGGCGCTGCGCTATGACGGCGACTTCCAGCACATTGACACCGCCACCTATGCCGGCGAAGGCTGGGGGCTATGCGCCAACCAGGACGAGCTCATCATGTCCGATGGCACCTCTACCCTGCGGCACATGGATCCGGAAACCTTTGCGGAGCGCTCCACCACCGAGGTCACCCTCGAGGGCTCGCCCGTGGAGGATCTCAACGAGCTGGAATGCGTGGACGGTGATGTCTATGCCAACGTGTGGCAAACCAACGATATCTACCGCATCGATCCTTCCTCCGGCGAGGTAACCGCGGTGATTTCTACCGATGCCATCGATAAATCGAAGTATTCCGATCCCGATGATGTCTTAAACGGCATCGCTCATATCGCGGGCACCGATGAATTCTGGCTTACCGGCAAGCGGTGGGATGAGCTCTACCGCGTTCGAGTAAAGTAATGGGCCATGGCAACCCGTAAGGAAGCAAGGAAAAAGTCGCTGCTGCAGATCCTCGCGCTCATCGTAGTCGTGGCGCTCATCGTCGCCTCCGTGGTGATCTTTCAGAGTTGGCATAATTCGCGGCCAGGCAAAGAGCCGAGTGAGATTGCGATTACCGCCTCCGTGGGAGATAACTCCAAGGAGGTCACGCCCTACCTCGTCTGCGAGCCGGGAACCGAGTGCCCCGAAGGCGATGTTCCCCAGTTAACGGTGGGCAAAGATGACACCTTGCACCTAGAGATCCCCGAGGAGATTTCTAATCACGAATGGAAGGTGCTCTCCATTTATGATGATCCCGCCGCCAATGACGAAACCTCTCACGGTGCGAATGAAACGACCGAGGTGGATATCCCCGGTTCGGTAGATCCCATCGAGGCATCGACTGGCGAGCGCCCCCGGCTTATGGTGGTGGAGGTTTCCTCCCTCATGATTGGCACCGACGACGATGGCGAAGAAACCCCCCTCGCCACCGTGTGGTCCCTATCCACCATGGATGATTAACTATCTAAATCCTTCGCAATCGCGCGCAGGATTTCTGCTACTTGGCGCCCGGTTTTGCGCTCGGGGTAGCGCCCCGAGTTCAACACCGGCTGCACCTGCGATTCCAGCAGGGTCATAACATCAGAGACCATGCTGCCGAGCTCTTCCGGCTTACGCGACGGCGTGCGGCGGCGCGGCTTGTCCAGCACGCGCACCCGCAGCGCCTGCGGTCCGCGGCGCCCCGCCGCGAAATCGAATTCGATGCGCTGGCCCGGAAAGATTTCTTCTACTCCCTGGGGCAGGACATTCCGGCCGACGTAGACGTCTTCATCGCCCGGGTTGCTAACGAAACCGAAACCTTTCTCGGCGTCATACCACTTCACTTTGCCAATGGGCATAGGTATCCACCTCTTCTCTTGGGTAAATTCTTAAGTTTAGCTGGAAGTTATACAGAACAGAAGTTCCACATGTAATGTGACATAGTTCACATCAATGTGCCTACCTGCGGAAACTTTGCGGACAGAACCACAATAGTCTCAATTCTTTCCCATTTAGTGCCCAGAACGTGACTATTTCGTTATAAACCGCTACGCTGGCCCCCAGTGTCGCCGCAAAGAAGGTTTCCCCGCCCATCCTTTCTTCTAGGCGCAAAACATTTCCATGAAAACGGGCACCACGGAAAGGACTACTTTTATGGGACGCCACTCCGCTAAGACTAACCACTTTGCCGCTAAGTTCACCGCAGGCACCGTTGCCTTGGGTGCAGCCGCCGCCATCATGGCACCGAACGCCGCCGCTGCCCCTGACTCCGACTGGGACCGCCTCGCACAGTGTGAGTCCGGCGGCGACTGGCACATCAACACCGGCAATGGCTACCACGGCGGCCTGCAGTTCAACGCGCAGACCTGGCAGGCATACGGCGGCGGTGAATTTGCCCCTACCGCTAACCAGGCAACCCGCGAGCAGCAGATTGTCATCGCTGAGCGCACCCTGGCTAACCAGGGCTGGGGCGCATGGCCTGCGTGCTCGGCTTCCCTTGGCCTGAACTCCGCGCCGACCGAGCGCACCGCTCCTTCCGCACCTGCTGCAGCACCGCAGCCAGTACAGCAGGCAGTAGAAAACAAGTCCGATGAGCTCGCTGTAGACGCCGTCTACAACCTCATCAAGGACACCGCTAACGCTTACGGCCTGCAGCTGCCGGCACAGTTCACCGACTTCTACCACGCAAACCGCCACGACTTTAACGCGTTCTACTCCGCGAACCGCAATGTCATCGACCCGGTTGCACAGCTAATTGAGAACTTCAGCCGCTAAATAAGCGCATAAAAATTCCCCTCGCCTTCTGCGGCAAGGGGAATTTTTTTTAGCGGTTGATGCGGGTATAAGGATGAACGTAGTTCAACTTCTCTGCCGGCATCGGCAGCACCAAATCATCGCCGTAGGGGCTGGAGGCACCAGCAAAAGGCGCAGAAATTTCCGTAATTGCATGCTCGCGGTTTTCATTGTCCGGCCACGCCGGGGAAACAAAGCCATTCTTTTCATTCGACATAGCCTTATTATTTCAAACCTCGGGCAAAAACGTAACTCAATCCAGCGCTAAAATTGTGATTTATCATGACTCAGTCCTCCCACCTACCACATTTTCGCACCTGGCTTAATTCCCTCACTGAAGAGGAACTGGCCACCATCCTTCGCCACCGTCCCGACGTTTTAACCCCGCTGCCACCCTCCATCGCGGCGCTGGCCACGCGATTGCTCTTGCGCACCTCCATCGCCCGAGCGCTAGCGGAGTGTAACGCGCAGCAGTTGGCGGTGCTGGAGGACATCGCCAAGCGCGGCGGGGAGCTTGCAGAGGTAGAAGACCGCAACCCCGCCATCACCCGCGAGCTCAAGGAACGCGGCCTCGCCTTTGGCGCGGTGCAAATCCCGCCAGAGGTCATGCCCGCACTCCCCACGGGCTGGTCACTACTTAATCAACTCGATGTATCACCCGCGACAATCGATGCCCTCGCCGAAGACGAACGCCACGTCCTTGCCACCCTGGCGCGCTCCAATGGCATCGGTACCACGCGAGAGACCAATCCGTCCCACCCGGTACCGCGCTTGATTGACAAGCAGCTCCTGCAGCGCGTTGACTCTCAGACCGTTCGCCTGCCGCGCGAGGTGCACCGCGCGATGAAGGGGCATACCGTCCCACACATCCCCACCGAACCCTCTGCGCGTCGCGGCCAGCCCACCACAGACCGCAAGGCCGATGACGCCGGTACTGCCGCGGGTCTGTCCGCGGTGCGCGGCATGCAACAACTCATTTCTGCCCTCGGCGCCCGACCAATCGAACTCCTCAAAGATAAAACCGTCGGCGTGCGCCCGCTTACCCAGCTCAGCAAGCAGCTCGACATTGCGGAACCAGAACTGCGCCGCCTCATCACGCTCGGCCTGTCTGCACGCCTAATCAACCGCGGCGAACCGTCCGGGTACGAGGGAAATTTCCTCGCGCCCACCGATTCCGCCCAAGAATGGCTCGATGCAGAACTAGCCGCCCAGTGGCGCGTGCTCCTCACCGCCTGGGAGCATTCCCCTTGGACCCCGTGGGAATCCGGCCGGGTGCTCTCTGCCAGCACCGATCGCCTGCCCAAGTTCCGCCGGCATATCCTCGATGTTTACCTCCACTCCGCAGAGCCGCTTTCCGCAGCTGAATTTCAAGCGGATCTGCATTTTTCCTTTCCACTTTTTGCCACGCATACCTCCCCAGAGACCATCGATGAGCTGCACCACGAGGCGGAATGGATAGGTGCCATCGCGCTCGGGCGAGCTACCAGCGTGCTCATCGATGGCTTCGCTGCAGCCGATGCCTTAACCCCAGACACCATCGATTATTTCCTGATTCAAGCGGATATGACCGTGCTCGTACCTGGGCCCCTCGAGCCTGCCGCCCATCACACTCTAGAGTCCCTCGCGGACCTAGAATCGCCCGGTTTAGCCAGCGTCTACCGCATCAGCGATGCCTCACTCCGCCGCGGCCTCGACCGCGGGATGACGGGCACAGAAATCCGCGACTTCTTCGCCGCGCATGGCGATGTCCCGCATACGCTGGCGTTCCACATCGAGGACATCGCCAAGCGCCACGGCACCTTGCGCTCCGGCCCTGCCCTGTCCTACCTACGCAGCGAGGACCCAGCCCTCTTGCAGATCGCCGCGAAGGCCGCCCCGCTGCGCCTGCTGGCCCCCACGGTCGCGATTTCCCAGCTGCGCGTCAGCGAGCTGTTGGAGCGCCTGCGCGAAAACGGCCTCTCCCCCGCTGCCGAGGACGAAAACGGCGCTAGCCTGTCCATCGCGCCCGAGCCCGCAACGCTTCCCACACCCAGCCCTCGCGCCCAGGCCGCGCCGCCGGATATCGCGCGTGCGCTGCGCAACCTCACCACCGGCGAGGCCCCGAGCCTGCCCAACCTGGATCTGGTTCACGCCGCCGCACGTACCGCACGCCCCATCACCATTGGCTACGCCGATAAAAATGGCAATACCAAGACCCGCACCGTCACCCCACTGACCGTCGCCGGTGGCCAAATCGATGCCCGCGCCGCCGATGGCTCCACCATCCGGTTTCCCCTGCACCGCATCACCTCCGTTACCCTAGACGCATGAACGGACCACTGATTGTGCAGTCGGACAAGACCGTCTTGCTGGAAGTCGATCATCCAGATTCCGCAGCTGCGCGCACCGCCCTCGCGCCGTTCGCGGAGCTGGAGCGCGCCCCAGAGCACGTGCATACCTACCGCATTACTTCCCTGGCACTCTGGAATGCCCGCGCCGCCGGGCACGACGCCGAGCAGGTCGTCGATGTCCTAGAAACCTACTCCCGGTTCCCGGTCCCGCAATCGCTGCTTGTCGATGTCGCCGAGACCATGTCCCGCTACGGCCGCGTCCGCCTCCAGGCGCACCCCGCCCACGGGCTCATCCTCGAATCCGAAGAGCCCGCTATCCTCACCGAGCTCTCCCGCGGCAAGGTAGGAAAACTGCTGGGTTCGCGCATCGATGACAACACCATCGCCGTGGCTCCTTCAGAACGCGGCCGCCTCAAGCAAGAACTCCTCAAGGCCGGCTGGCCCGCCGAAGACCTCGCCGGCTATATCGACGGCGAATCTCACCCCATCGCGCTCAACGAGGACGGCTGGCACCTGCGTGATTACCAGGAATACGCCACCGACGCCTTCTGGTCCGGCGGGTCTGGCGTCGTCGTGCTGCCCTGCGGTGCCGGCAAAACCATCGTCGGTGCCGCCGCCATGGCAAAGGCGCAATCCACCACCCTCATCTTGGTTACCAATACCGTCGCCGGCCGCCAGTGGCGCGACGAACTCCTGCGCCGCACCACGCTTTCTCCAAACGATATCGGCGAATACTCCGGCGAGAAGAAGGAAATCAAGCCGATTACCATCGCCACCTATCAAGTGGTCACGCGGAAAACCAAGGGTGAATACCGCGCCCTCGAGCTCTTCGATTCCCGCGACTGGGGCCTTATTATCTACGACGAAGTACACCTGCTTCCCGCACCCGTATTCCGCATGACCTCGGACCTGCAATCGCGGCGCCGGCTAGGGCTTACCGCCACCCTCGTGCGCGAGGATGGCAGGGAGGGCGATGTGTTCTCCCTCATCGGCCCGAAGCGCTACGATGCGCCGTGGAAAGAGCTGGAAATGGCCGGCTACATCGCCACCGCGGAATGCATTGAGGTCCGTGTAGATATGGACCCAGAAGAACGCATGCTCTATGCCACCGCGCAGCCGCGCGACCGCTACCGCATCGCAGCCCAAGCCTCGGCTAAGCTCCGCGCCGTCGATAAGATCCTTGCTTCCCACGACCAGCAAGCGCTCATCATCGGCGGATACGTGGACCAACTGCGCGAATTAGGTGAACACCTCGATGCCCCCGTCATCGATGGCACCACCTCTACCGCCAAGCGCGAAAAGCTCTTCCAGCAATTCCGCGAGGGCGAGCTGGCCATCCTCGTCGTTTCCAAGGTGGCCAACTTCTCCATTGACCTGCCCGAAGCTGCACTAGCCATCCAGGTCTCCGGCACCTTTGGCTCCCGGCAAGAAGAGGCCCAACGCCTTGGCCGCCTGCTGCGACCGAAGGAAACCGAGGCGCTCTTTTATACCCTGGTCACCCGCGACAGCCTAGATGCGGACTACGCTATGCACCGCCAACGCTTCCTCGCCGAGCAAGGATATGCCTACCGGCTCATGGACGCAGTAGACTTAGGACAATGAAGATCTTTAAGTTCGACGTTGACGAGTCCTTTGCTAAGTCCAATAATGAGCTACTTCGTGATTCCAACCGCCTGCGCGTGTCCGGGCTTATCTTCGGGCTGATTCTCGTAATCGCCGGTGCCGCCGTGTGGTGGAGGTTTTCTTGGGGTATTACCTTGGGATTAGGGCTTATCCTGTTCGGCATTGTCGTGGCGATTGTCGGCGTTGCCGCCGCCAGCAAGGTGGGAACGGCGCAATCTCTCTATGACTCCTATCCGCTGGCTCCCGCCGTCATCGCGGAGGTCAACGAGCGTGACATGGTCCTCATGGCTTTGGTCAATACCAACGTGGATCCTTCCCTGCCCCCGCGTTGGGGCGCGTGCCTGCGCACGGTGACCTCCATTCCCGGCGTCCAACGCACCGTGGGCACCAAGGTTCCAGTCGCCGCCGTGTCCGGCCAGCGTTCTACTTCCGATAAGGAGCATTGGCAGCAAATCTCCCCCATGCCCATTGCTTGGGGAACCCCCGATGCTGAAACCGTCACCATCGCCCGCAAATCCATCCCCCAGGAACAATGGCAGCGCCTAGAGCGCGCCCGAAAGCGGCTTTCCGATGTCAAATCCACCCGCTATGACCTGCTCGTCCTCTAGTCAGGACTCTCAAGCACCAAATAGTTTCTGGTGCTTTTTCTTTTTGTGGTCTAAGAATTGCTTCCAGGTGTAGTGCCAGTGTGTGTTGTGGGTGGCCAGTGGTCCTTTCGGGTGGTCTACTTGGTAGGTACGGTGCCGGTGCCTAGGTCCATGTTGTAGTTGACGCGTCGGTCGGTTTTGATGTTGTGGTGGTGTTGGTAAAAATTCACTGGATTACTAATCCATGAAATGCTCTAACTCTTATGGGGCATCCTGTTGTAATGATGACCTTTCAGCCACCGTAGCAATCACGCGGGCAAGTAGCAGAGTTACCTCAAGCCGCTCCTATATAGAGCGGTATTGCGGTAGAAGAGCTTACTCTGACGGACCTGACCCCCGACGTGTCCACTGTCCGGGGGTCAGGCCCCTGCTTCGACCATTCCTGTTGAGAAAGGGTACCTAGAATTGGAAGACGATAAAAACGTAGAGAACTTTGTGGACTGCCGTGAAATCCGCACGGTTTTCAAACCAACTTGGGTGAGCTGGTGGTTCCACAAGATTTTTACGTTCCCGCGCGTTGAGTGCGATGAGATCTTAAGCAATTGTCACTGGGGAAGAGACAAAGCGTTAGTGAGGGATGGTGGGACGGTTACGGTTGGATTTAGTTATCGTATTTTCCATGATACGAAAATTAGATGTAAGAGCTCCCCTATCGAGGTTTCCCCTTCACATGCTGAGTTAGAAGCCAAGACAGCCATAAGAGAGTGTCTAATGGTTTGTGTGTGGGAACCTAACCCGCATAAGGAGATGAACCAGAATGACTACTATGGCGAGACGAGATCCGGCTGATAAGGCCAAGATTGATGCGATTGAAAAGAAGCTGCTTGCTAACCCAGAAATCGCGAAACTGATTGATGAGCTAGGCACGTCCACCACGGATGCCAACGACCTAGTTCGGGGCATGTTACAAGCCTCAATTACCCGGGGTTTGAAT
>NZ_KI515775.1:0-8001 GCF_000478175.1 Corynebacterium sp. KPL1814 | reverse complement strand
ACAAGCCATCAACCAAATGGCCGTAGCCTTTCCCGCCCGCTTCGACAAATACCTATAAACCTAGCCCCACACACAAACAACTTGACACGCTCAGCCATAATTAACAACTCCCCGATGACTGCCGTGCTCTACTAGCATTCGTCTCGAGCCTATCGATGGTTCGGGCTTTCTCATGCACAGCTTTAATGCGCGCACGGACCTGACCCCCATAAAAATGAAAACCACACCATCACAATTTTCATTGTGAGCGGATGTGGTGTGTGTACGTATAAGTACACAGATTTGCAACTGGACGGCAAATGGATACATGCAAATCACGTCAAAGACTAAAATGCTGATAGCAATCAGGTTAGATAGCCCTGTTTAGAATATTTAATCTACGAGAGTGTCGCAAATAGTTTTCAATAATTCTAGTCGAATAAGCCAAGCGTGATGGGCAACATGATCACCTTGTAGTCGGAATCCCCTACGGAAGGCCGTTCTTGATACCGCGAAGCGCGTTAGCAAAGCGGAGGACCAAAATCGTCTAAATCAGTCGGAGCTGACCCCCGTTTGGTCCGACCTAACGGAACGACTTAACCGCACGTGGGGTGAACTCAATCGACCAAGCCACACTCGTCCTCTAACTCCTGCAACGAGATTGTGTCCAATTCTCCGCATCGGGCTGCTTCGGCTTCGGCTTCGAGCGCATACACATACTCAAGTTCATCTAGGTAGGAATCTAGGGCCTTGCGAAGATAGAAGGCCCCTGTCCGTCCAGTCCGCGAAGCAAGCGCATCTAGGCGCTCCTTTTGCTTCGCGTTAACGCGCAAACTGATCACTGACTCGCTCATGTAAACACGCTTACAACAAGTTAACGGATTTGTACACCCGTGAGCAGTGTCCGTACATTGCTGTCCCTACCTGGTGCCGTTGACTTCATGGTTGCCTATAGGAACTACCTGGGCGTTTTAGCGGTAGTCGAATTAAGAAATAAGAAAAACCTCGTCCAGTCGCCTTAAAATGACATGCCGTTCGGCGTAGCGACGGCGCAGGCCTGTCAAGAATGCATTGAAGTCCGCTTCCCAGGGCTCCCCTAGCTCCGCCGACTTTTCCCTCATGGTCTGCAGCAGCTCGATGCCCATATCGCGACCAACCCGAGTCGAATCTAAATACGTTGCGACATCGTCGCGAACGAAGGGAAGAGCCTGCTCCGGGAGGTCATCAAGGAACCGTTGCGCCATTGACTGTTCCATTCCCGCCTTTGCGACGGTTCTCCAGGCAAGTCCAGGGTCTTCAAGGTACAAGTGCTGGAACATCGCTAAGTCCCACGGCTTCGCCGCCAACGTGGCTTGTATATGCGTCGCAGAATTCGCCTTGTCGGTGCCCGCAGCATAGAGTTGCTGAGCGGACGACAGTTCTGGATATGTGTCGAATACACTGCGAGCCACGCGCTCCGAGTGTTCGGGAAAATGCTCCTTAGCAAGTACGGCCCAACGCGAAGCGATATTTCGGACTTCCGCTGGGGCGCACTCACCAACTGCCTTCTCGGACCAATCGAAGGCAAGATCGTAGCGGCCGATATTACAAAGGCCGGCAATAATCTCCTCATAGCGCGACGCCGCACTTCCCTTGAGACCATGGGTACGAAGGACGGCCTCACTAGCTCCTTCTAGTACCGCTAGCCGACGCCCCACGTATCCACTACCTTGCTCCGCCGTATTCCACGAACGGATGCGAGCCACCCCCTCTTCACCAAAGGCAGGTGCCAAATAGACTGGGTCGAGGTCGATTTCTTCCGCTGGGAGAATCTCATTCATTCGTATAAACCAGCCAGCCAAAGCGCAACCAAAATAACTAGCTTGCTGTGCCGCGGAAGGAACTACCCGCGCCAAGACTTCGCCGGCATCCCTTACGGCATGGGCATAATCATTCACCCTAGGGATAGTCTTGAGAATCTCTTCTACAGCGTCTAGAGAAACAAACACAATATCGGGCGGACTCGGCGGCACAATCCCGAGAAGTTGTGCAGGATTCTCCACTGCTTGTTCTAATAGCTCAGCAGCTTCAAATATGCGGTCGCTGTAATACACCCCGCGTTCACCCTTGTACAGATCAGGGTCATTGGTCCGAACGAGATCGGTTACCGCCTGTGCAAGAGTCCTCATAGGCTACATTATAGAAAACTATGGGACCACGAAAAAGAGGGGCAAGGTCACCGATGAAATCGGTGTCCTTGCCCCTCTCGGTACAAACATTATTTTGTTGTTTTGTTGTTTGGTGTCGGCGGTGACTTACTCTCCCACAACCTCCCGGTTGCAGTACCATCAGCGCGTACAGGCTTAGCTTCCGGGTTCGGAATGGGACCGGGCGTTTCCCTGTAGCTATGAACCACCGACAAACCTATCAGAACACTACCCACCACTGTGTGTGGGTGTTGTGTCAGATACTGCATAGTGGACGCGACACACACGTGAATGTGCACTTTTGTTTGTTTACTCGCTTCAATCAAGCTCACCCAACATATCCAAACATTGTGTTTAGGGGGTTTGTTGTGGTGTGTTTGTTTTGGTCAATTAGTACCAGTAGCCTTCACACCTTACAGTGCTTCCAAGTCTGGCCTATCTACCCCATAGTCTTTAGGGGACCTCAAAAGAAACCTCATCTTAAAACAGGCTTCCCGCTTAGATGCTTTCAGCGGTTATCCCTTCCGTACGTAGCCAACCAGCACTACCCCTGGCGGGATAACTGGCACACTAGAGGTACGTCCGTCCCGGTCCTCTCGTACTAGGGACAGCCTTCTTCAAGTTTCAACGCGCGCGGCGGATAGAGACCGAACTGTCTCACGACGTTCTGAACCCAGCTCGCGTGCCGCTTTAATGGGCGAACAGCCCAACCCTTGGGACCTACTCCAGCCCCAGGATGCGACGAGCCGACATCGAGGTGCCAAACCATCCCGTCGATATGGACTCTTGGGGAAGATCAGCCTGTTATCCCCGGGGTACCTTTTATCCGTTGAGCGACACCACATCCACAAGTAGGTGCCGGATCACTAGTCCCGACTTTCGTCCCTGCTCGACATGTCTGTCTCACAGTCAAGCTCCCTTGTGCACTTACACTCACCACCTGATTGCCAACCAGGCTGAGGGAACCTTTGGGCGCCTCCGTTACATTTTGGGAGGCAACCGCCCCAGTTAAACTACCCACCAGGCACTGTCCCCAACCCAGATCATGGGCCAAGGTTAGATGCTCAATCCGATCAGAGTGGTATTTCAACAACGACTCCACCACCACTAGCGTGATAGCTTCACAGTCTCCCACCTATCCTACACAAACCGAACCAAACACCAATACCAAGCTATAGTGAAGGTCCCGGGGTCTTTTCGTCCTGCCGCGCGTAACGAGCATCTTTACTCGTAATGCAATTTCACCGGGCCTGTGGTCGAGACAGCAGAGAAGTCGTTACGCCATTCGTGCAGGTCGGAACTTACCCGACAAGGAATTTCGCTACCTTAGGATGGTTATAGTTACCACCGCCGTTTACTGGGGCTTAAATTCTCAGCTTCGCAACCACAAAGGTTACTAACCGGTCCTCTTAACCTTCCAGCACCGGGCAGGCGTCAGTCCATATACATCAACTTAACGTCTTCGCATGGACCTGTGTTTTTGATAAACAGTCGCTTCCCTCTATTCTCTGCGACCCCACAACACTCCAACCGCAAGGGTCTTCACGTCACAGGGCCCCCCTTCTCCCGAAGTTACGGGGGCATTTTGCCGAATTCCTTAACCACAGTTCACCCGAACGCCTTAGTATCTTCAACCTGACCACCTGTGTCGGTTTAGGGTACGGGCCATACACACACTCGCTAGAGGCTTTTCTCGACAGTACAGGATCACCACCATCAACCCTTGTAGGGTCTACGCATCACGCCTCAACCTATATGTGTGGCGGATTTACCTACCACACGGCCTACACGCTTACACCACCAATCCAGTAAGTGGCGCGGCTACCTCACTGCGTCACCCCATCACTTGAACCACACATCAGGCCCCACGACATCAACACCACCAACACTCAAAGAATGCTAGGTAGCGTATCCGCAGTGGTTAGTATCCGTGCTTTATCATGGGCGCACATGTACGGGTACCAGAATATCAACTGGTTATCCATCGACTACGCCTGTCGGCCTCGCCTTAGGTCCCGACTCACCCTGGGAAGACGAACTTGACCCAGGAACCCTTAGTCATCCGGCGGTAAGGATTCTCACCTTACAATTCGTTACTCATGCCTGCATTCTCACTCGCACACAGTCCACGCCTCCTCACGGTAACGCTTCCACCCATGCACGACGCTCCCCTACCCAAACAACAAAAAATTGTTGCTTGCCGCGGCTTCGGCGGTGTACTTGAGCCCCACTACATTGTCGGCGCAGAACCACTCGACCAGTGAGCTATTACGCACTCTTTCAAGGATGGCTGCTTCTAAGCCAACCTCCTGGCTGTCTTCGCGATCCCACATCCTTTTCCACTTAGTACACCCTTAGGGGCCTTAACCGGCGATCTGGGCTGTTTCCCTCTCGACTATGAAGCTTATCCCCCACAGTCTCACTGCCGCACAACACAATTGATGGCATTCGGAGTTTGGCTGACATTGCTAAGATTGTAGTCCCGCTCAACCAACCAGTCGCTCTACCTCCACCAAGCTAAATGCGACGCTGCACCTAAATGCATTTCGGGGAGAACCAGCTATCACGGAGTTTGATTGGCCTTTCACCCCTACCCACAGCTCATCCCCGCAGTTTTCAACCTACGTGGGTTCGCGCCTCCACAACCTCTTACAGCTGCTTCACACTGGCCATGGGTAGATCACCCCGCTTCGGGTCCAGGACATGCCACTTACCACCCCATTAGGATTCGGTTTCCCTACGGCTACCCCACACGGGTTAACCTCGCGACATGCCGCTGACTCGCAGGCTCATTCTTCAAAAGGCACGCCATCACACCATAAAAAGTGCTCTGACGGATTGTAAGCACATGGTTTCAGGAACTATTTCACTCCCCTCCCGGGGTACTTTTCACCATTCCCTCACGGTACTATCCACTATCGGTCACACTGAGTATTTAGGCTTACCGGGTGGTCCCGGCAGATTCACAACAGATTCCACGAGCCCGTTGCTACTCGGGAACCCAACAACCCCCACATCATCATCTTCAGCTACAGGACTCTCACCTACTCCGGCAGATCATTCCAAACCACTTCACCTAACAACAATGCACAGGGCGTGCCACTGGTAGATGACACACAATCAGGCCCCACAACACCGCACACACAACCCCTACCAGGTATCACATGCACACGGTTTAGCCTCATCCACGTTCGTTCGCCACTACTAGCAGAATCATTATTATTTTCTCCTCCTACGGGTACTGAGATGTTTCACTTCCCCGCGTAACCCCCACAACAGCTATGAATTCACTGAAGGGTAACCCCACATAACCAGGGCCAGGTTTCCCCATTCGGACATCCTCGGATCAACGCTTTATTGACAACTCCCCGAGGCTTAACGCAGCCTTACACGTCCTTCATCGGCTCAGCATGCCAAGGCATCCACCATGCGCCCTAAATAACGAACACACCAACCACCACACACAAACCACACAACCAACAAAAGCCATGCAACCAGCATGTGGTGGTAACAAGTGAACTTGACAAAATAAACAAAAAGAAAAATCACATCACACACACAAGACACCACAAACACAACGTGTAAGTGGCATCATGCAGATGCTCGCGTCCACTATACAGTTCTCACACAACACCCCGAACCAGCAACAAACACCACCACAATGAATGGCATCCATCAACCAGTCAGGCACACAAAAAAGGGGATAATGCCCCAGACACCCAACAATGCACCAACGTACAATCAACACTCATTTTTGTATACATGGACACTTTTACGCATGTCACAAAGCACTGTCTCAACACTTGATACTGCTGATTAAGGTGTGTCACCTACCCGGAATTTCCAAATTCGGTGGCAGCAGAACACTCGCCTACTCAACCACCAACCCACCATCAAACAACAGTGGGCAACCCACAACTATGGGTTCTGGCTGCAACTGCAGCCCAATAATAAAAGCTCCTTAGAAAGGAGGTGATCCACCCGCACCTTCCGGTACGGGTACCTTGTTACGACTTCGTCCCAATCGCCGATCCCACCTTCGACGGCTCCCTAACACGTTTAGGCCACCGGCTTCGGGTGTTACCAACTTTCATGACGTGACGGGCGGTGTGTACAAGGCCCGGGAACGTATTCACCGCAGCATTGCTGATCTGCGATTACTAGCGACTCCGACTTCATGGGGTCGAGTTGCAGACCCCAATCCGAACTAAGGCCGGCTTTCAGCGATTCGCTCCACCTCACAGTGTCGCAACGCGTTGTACCGACCATTGTAGCATGTGTGAAGCCCTGGACATAAGGGGCATGATGATTTGACGTCATCCCCACCTTCCTCCGAGTTAACCCCGGCAGTCTCTCATGAGTCCCCAACCAAATGCTGGCAACATAAGACAAGGGTTGCGCTCGTTGCGGGACTTAACCCAACATCTCACGACACGAGCTGACGACAACCATGCACCACCTGTACACCAACCACAAAGGGAAACTACATCTCTGCAGCGATCTGATGTATGTCAAGCCCAGGTAAGGTTCTTCGCGTTGCATCGAATTAATCCACATGCTCCGCCGCTTGTGCGGGCCCCCGTCAATTCCTTTGAGTTTTAGCCTTGCGGCCGTACTCCCCAGGCGGGGCGCTTAATGCGTTAGCTACGGCACGAAAGTCGTAGAAAGACCCTCACACCTAGCGCCCACCGTTTACGGCATGGACTACCAGGGTATCTAATCCTGTTCGCTACCCATGCTTTCGCTCCTCAGCGTCAGTAACTGCCCAGTAACCTGCCTTCGCCATCGGTGTTCCTCCTGATATCTGCGCATTTCACCGCTACACCAGGAATTCCAGTTACCCCTACAGCACTCAAGTTATGCCCGTATCGCCTGCACGCCCGGAGTTAAGCCCCAGAATTTCACAGACGACGCGACAAACCACCTACGAGCCCTTTACGCCCAGTAATTCCGGACAACGCTCGCACCCTACGTATTACCGCGGCTGCTGGCACGTAGTTAGCCGGTGCTTCTTATCTAGGTACCGTCACAACAAAGCTTCGTCCCTAGCGAAAGGAGTTTACAACCCGAAGGCCTTCATCCCCCACGCGGCGTCGCTGCATCAGGCTTGCGCCCATTGTGCAATATTCCCCACTGCTGCCTCCCGTAGGAGTCTGGGCCGTATCTCAGTCCCAATGTGGCCGTACACCCTCTCAGGCCGGCTACCCGTCGCCGCCTTGGTAGGCCATTACCCCACCAACAAGCTGATAGGCCGCGAGCTCATCCTACACCGAAAAAACTTTCCAACCACCACACTAAAGATGGCTCCTATCCGGTATTAGACCCAGTTTCCCAAGCTTATCCCGAAGTGCAGGGCAGATCACCCACGTGTTACTCACCCGTTCGCCACTCGAGTACCCTGCAAGCAGGGCCTTTCCGTTCGACTTGCATGTGTTAAGCACGCCGCCAGCGTTCGTCCTGAGCCAGGATCAAACTCTCCACAAAAAGAATTTCAGAACAACATTCCAAAATCAAGGCCGTGAAAAGCCCAAACCTAACCAAAAGAACAAACCACCACAAACCACACAAAAGCAGTCCATGCTGGCGTCCAAAAATTACTACAAAGAAAAATAAACTGCCTCCCCAACCCGACGGGGCACAAAAAGAGGAGACAAAAAGTTGAACACAATCACATGCCAACCAATCCATCAATGCAGCCGAAACACTAAACAGTATTCAAAAAGATGCGTATAACAACACCTTACCGGCACACACCAACCAACAAACCACCATAGGCTCGCTGGTCAACAGACCAATCAACACACAACCATGCACACAAAAATAAAAAATAAGTACA
>NZ_KI515774.1:832484-832984 GCF_000478175.1 Corynebacterium sp. KPL1814 | reverse complement strand
CGGTCCCATTCCGAACCCGGAAGCTAAGCCTGTACACGCTGATGGTACTGCAACCGGGAGGTTGTGGGAGAGTAAGTCACCGCCGACACCAAACACAAAGAATAACTAAATAGTGACTTCTGGTAGTCCCCGAAAGGCCACCACCCCTAATAATTGTGGGTGGTTGGTTTTCGGGGACTTTCCGTCGTTTTACCCCCGCTAGTGTAGGCGACTTGTACTCTGTCGAGCAGGGGTTATGCGTGGTGGGGTGTGTGGGTTTTACCCTGGTGTCTTTTCGGGTGGGTAGTCTGATGCCTTGGTAGACGAAAACATATTCGACACATTGAAGGGTGTAGTACACCCCGGGGGATACGGTTACGATGACAAGTAGCACACCACCAGCTACCACTAGGCACGAGCCAGTAGGCGACACCAGAGAGTGTCTAATGGTTTGTGTGTGGGAACCTAACCCGCATAAGGAGATGAACCAGAATGACTACTATGGCGAGACGAGATCCGGC
>NZ_KI515774.1:540323-828889 GCF_000478175.1 Corynebacterium sp. KPL1814 | reverse complement strand
ATCCGCGCTCAAGACGCTGTGGTTGATGATCTGCAACATTGAAGACAAACGAGCCGCAAAGAGAGCGAAACAAGGCAAACGAGCCTCGGCTACCGCCAGCAGGCTCGTGGAAGGAGCCCGAGTTTCCGGCTGGAAACAAGCCATCAACCAAATGGCCGTAGCCTTTCCCGCCCGCTTCGACAAATACCTATAAACCTAGCCCCACACACAAACAACTTGACACGCTCCGACACCACGCCGGGGAATACCCGTAAAGCCGGCGAGCCACTGGACTACGACACCAACACTGATCCTGATACCAACACTGATCCTGATTACGACTCTGATGGTGAGGCTGAGGGGGAGGTACCGGTAGTCTTTTATGCCACCAACACCCCAGACAATCCTATTGCTGCTGCTGGAGCACAAGCCCGGAAGAACTCCTGGTTTTTCTACCAGTCACTCCTTCCAGACCTGGGCGACGACGTCGATCTGACACTGACCAGCCTGGCTAAAGACTTAGGCCTTAGCTATAGCATCTTGTCTGGCATTATTAGGGCGCATTTCCGCATGCAGGAACTCCCCCTGGTAGCAGCGACTAACGTGGAGCAGTGGATCCTGGATACACCACGCTTGCGGGTTATCGATAGGGAAGTAGAACGTATAGGCGACAACCACGAACGCCTGGGCCTGGTCGATGCCGCCCTGGCAGACTATCTGACACCGACAGCACCGAGCCAACATGTACCTAGCGTGGCAGAAATCCGCCGCTTTATCCGCGACTTCATCGACACCCACCACCTGGCAGACGACGACACTGACGAGGTCGAACTGAAGTGCCCCGGGTTTTGTTCCTAGGCGTTTGCCTTGATTTCTATTATTGCTTGCGGCGGGTGCTGGTCCCAAAATTCGGTTTCCACTTCAGCTGGCGTGCGGTAGCCCAAGCTTTGGTGAAGCCTCGTCTCGTTCCACCATGACACCCACTCAAACGTCGCGATTTCCACCTCGACAACCTCATCCCACCTGCGAGTATGGATCAGCTCGTTTTTGTAGGAACCATTAACGTTTTCCGCCAGAGCATTGTCATAGGAGTCGCCAACAGTTCCGGTGGAAGCGGCAATCCCGTGCTGGGCAAGACGCTCGTTGTAGACAACGCTGACATACTGCGAGCCGTGATCCGAATGATGAATGAGACCTGTTGTTTCCTCAGCAGACGCGATCGCCTGGTTGAGAGCTTGCAGCGGCAACGCTTCGGTGCGCATGGAATCTGATAACGCCCACCCAACGATCCGTCGGGAGTAAACATCGGTGACAAACGCGGCATACACAAAGCCTTTCTTCGTGCGCACGTAGGTAATATCAGCCACCCACAGCTTGTTCGGGCCTTCGGCTTTGAATTCTCGCTCCACCAAGTCCGGGCGCAAATCCGGCCTTTGAGGTGTGCGAGTGGTCATAGGCGAGCGGCCTTTGCCTTTGCCTGATACACCGGCTAGACGCATCAGCCGCGCGGTTTGTTCACGACCGATATCGATTCCGTCACGATGAAGAGCATGCCACATTTTCCGCACACCGTAGATGCCGTAATTATCCCGATGGATAGCACTAATGCGTTCAACCAGCACAGCATCACGAAGGCCGCGAGCACTTACCCCACGGGCCTTGGACTGACGATACCCACGCGAGGTGATGAACCCACCAGCGCGGTTTTTCTTCAACGTCTTACAGATGAACTCGACAGAGAAACGATTCCGGTATTCATCGATGAACCGGATCATTTCCGACGTTTTGGGTCGAGTTCCGACGCGAAAAAAGCTGAGGCAGCCTTTAAAAGTTCATTGGTGTCGCGTAGCTCTTGATTTTCACGGCGAAGCCTCGCGTTTTCGGCGGCCAGATCTTCAGGCACGGGTTCTGGGATGTTTCCCGCACGGCGGGCCTGTTGGGTCCATTGACGGGCTGTGTGCCATGACACCCCCAGCTTTGGGGCTACTGCCTGGCACGCGGCTTGCATCGACATATTTTCCGCCAAGATGCGGTCCTCTACAAGACGGACCACACGATCCTTCGCATCCTGGTCAAATTTTCTTGGCATATTCCAGATTTTCCCATCTACTCAAACGGAACAAAACCTGGGACACTTCATCTGGCGGCCTCCTGCCGGTACTCCGGGGTGTACTTCTTCCTTGACGAACTCACAATGAACATCCTCTCCTACGGACACAAGATCCGCACTAATCGGGTGTCCACTAAACGAGGGTAACCTCACATGGACCCAATAACCGGCACCATCGCCTGGCTACACCAAGACGGCACCTACCAAATAGACCACCCGAAAGGACCACTCGCTACCTGCAACTCACACTGGCACTACACCTGGAAACAATTCCTCACACACAAAAGAAACAAACACAACAACAAAAAATAGGAACCACCCACCCAACACCACCACACCAGTGCGCCCAAAAGCAGTGACCGGGTTGATGACACTGCGAGCAATGGACGAGGATATTCTAGATTCTTTGAATGTCGTTTAGCACTGTAGAATGGGTGCGGTATTTCTGTGCGAGTTCCAACCAAGAAAGGGTAGGACTGAATGTCGGAGCGCAACCAGCACGGCCGTATTGGCCGAGGACAAGACCGTCGGGGTCGAAATCCACGCAACTCGGGGGACCGTGATTCTCGCGGAGGGGGAAAGAAGAAATCTTTCTCTCCACAGCGCTCTGGTTATAGGGAAGAGCGAATCAACCGTCGTATGACCGATCCGGACATTCCTGAAGAAATTGATATCAATGATTTGGACCCATTGGTGCTCCAAGACCTGAAATCACTCTCCAAAGAAAACTCGGAGGCCGTCGCCAAGCATATGATCATGGCGGCGACTTGGATGGATGATGATCCTAAGCTGGCGCTGCGGCATGCGCGCGCGGCTAAGGATCGTGCAGGCCGCGTGGCTATCGCCCGAGAAGTTAACGGTATCGCTGCTTACCGCGCCAGCGAGTGGAAAGAGGCGCTATCTGAGCTGCGCGCTGCCCGCCGTATTTCTGGCGGTCCAGGAATGCTTGCGGTTATGGCTGATTGTGAACGCGGATTGGGTCGGCCGGAAAAGGCCTTGGAGTTAGGACGCAGCGAGGAGGCCAAGGAGCTAGACAAAGAATCCGCTACCGAATTAGCAATTGTGTTGGCAGGCGCTCGCCTTGACCTCGATCAGCCTGAATCAGCGGTGGTTACCATTCAGAGGGCACAACCTGACCGCAACGATCGGGGAGTAAGTGCTTGTAGGCTGTCGTATGCCTATGCAAACGCGCTTCTTGCTGCGGGTCGCAACGATGAAGCACACGAGTGGTTCGAGCACACCATCGCCATTGATGAGGGCGACTGGACCGATGCCGCTGACCGATTGGCGGAATGTAAGTAATGAGTGTTTTGAGCAAACATGACGCCTTATTGTTGGACTTGGATGGAACCGTCTGGGAGGGTGGCCGTCCGCTAAGCAACGTCGTAGACGTTATTAATACGTGTGGAGTTCCCGCCGTATATGTAACAAATAATGCGTCGCGGAGCCCAGAAGCCGTTGCCACAATGCTGACGGATATCGGTTTGACTGCGGATTCTGGTGATATCGTCACCTCCGCCCAGGCAGTGTTGCAGTTAGCTGCCGAGGAAATCCCGTCGGGTGCGAAGGTGCTAATTATCGGCGCGGATTCTTTCAGGGACTTGGCCAAGGACATGGGTTTTTCCGTGGTCTCGAGTGCTAATGATAAACCAGCAGCCGTCCTGCAAGGATTTGATAAGTCCGTCGGGTGGGAACAGCTGACGGAGGGCGCGCTGGCTATCCGGGCAGGCGCGAAATTTTTCGCCTCAAATTTGGATACGTCCCTTCCAATTGAGCGGGGGCTAGGCGTTGGCAATGGCTCCCTAGTCGCTGCCGTCGAAAAGGCGACGGGAGTAGAGCCCGTATCTGCCGGCAAACCTGAACCAGCAATGTTCTTCCTTGCGGCCAAAAAGGTTGGGTCGAAAAAGCCATTGGCGGTGGGCGACCGGCTAGATACGGATATTGTTGGAGGTAACGCCGCAGCGATGAATACCTTTCATGTCTTGACCGGCGTATCGGGCGAGCTGGAGCTTATCGAGGCCCCCGTGGAGGCACGGCCTAACTTCATTGGTGCAGGCATGCACGAGCTTTCATTGCCTATTTCGCAGGTGCGACCTGGACCGCAAGGAGATTTTACCGCGCGGTGTGATGGGTATGACGTTCTCTTGCAGGGGGGAAACGAATCCTCTACCTCAGTGCAAGCGCTGCGGACGGTCTTGGAAGTGGCGTGGTCGATGCCAGCACCACCTCGGTATATTCAGCCGCGTAGCGAGTTTGCGGAGAAGGTTGTGTCGAAATGGCGGTAAAGCCACACGATTTTCGGGCCGTGAAAGAGCCCGAAGAAGTAGATTCGGAGATTTCGACAATTCTCGGCGAGGATGCACCGACACTCGCAGAAGAAGTCGACCAACTGGACAGGGCGCATTCCGTGTTGCGGAATGCTTTGCAGGAGAACTAATGCCACCACAACGCCGCAGGCTGGATGCAGAGCTTGTGCGCCGAAAAATTGCGCGATCTCGTGAGCAAGCCCGCGAGATGATCAAGTCTGGCCGTGTGACGGTCGGCGGGTTTAAGGCAGAAAAGCCTGCAACTGTCGTGGATCCTGAAGTCTCCATCAAGGTCGAGGAGTCTGAGGAAGACAAGTGGGCATCTCGTGGCGCGCACAAGCTCCTAGGCGCATTTGCCGCATTCGACGTCGACATGAATGGCCGCATCTTAGATGCAGGGGCATCGACAGGAGGCTTTACGGATGTGTGCTTGGCGTACGGTGCGCGTGAGGTACTTTCCGTTGACGTCGGTTATGGGCAGTTACTGTGGCGGCTGCAAAATGACGAGCGCGTGACCGTCTTGGATAGGACCAATATCCGCACTATTACTCCGGAGATGACCAATGGCCAGTGCGATGGCATGGTCGGGGATTTATCTTTCATTTCCTTAAAACTGGTGCTGCCAGCAATTGTGGAGTGTATGAAGGACGGAGCGTGGCTCCTGCCCATGGTCAAGCCGCAGTTTGAGGTGGGCAAGGAGCGCATCGGCAGCGGCGGGGTGGTTCGTTCTCCGGAGATGCGTACAGAGGTCACGCAGGACGTTGCTGAATTTGCCGTGTCTTTAGGCCTTAGTCTGCACGGTGTTGTGGCTTCACCGTTGCCGGGTCCGAGTGGAAATGTGGAATATTTCCTGTGGCTGAAAAAGGACGGTATGTCCACGGACGTGGCTACAATGAAACAGATGATTGATACTGCCGTTGAAGAAGGTCCGCAGTAATGCGAGAGATATTGTTGGTTCCGCATGCCAATCGCGCAGAGAACCTGCAGGCTACCTCCCGTGCAGCCGAGTTATTGCAGGAGGCAGGGATAACGGTTCGCGTTTGTGCGGACGAAACCGTACTGCCGGGGCTACAGCACGTCCCGCATACTGATAACGCGGCGGCGGGATGCGAACTGGTCCTTGTTCTCGGCGGTGATGGAACCTTCCTGCGTGCAGCTGATATGGCACGCGCGGTTGATATTCCTGTCCTCGGAGTGAATCTGGGTCATGTTGGCTTCCTCGCAGAATGGGAAGTGGAGTCATTAGACCGTGCCGTGGCTCGCGTAATAGAGAAGAGCTACCGGGTGGAGGACAGACTGACGGTGGATGTCTCTATTTCGGATGCCAACGGTCACCAACTGGCTAGCAGTTGGGCTTTGAATGAGGCCTCGGTAGAAAACCAGAACAGGTCGGGCGTGTTGGATGCGATTTTGGAGATCGACCGGCGCCCGGTCTCGTCGTTCGGTTGTGACGGCGTGCTAATTTCGACGCCAACGGGTTCAACGGCGTATGCATTTTCTGCCGGCGGCCCAGTGCTGTGGCCATCGCTAGATGCAATCTTGGTCGTGCCGAATAATGCCCATGCACTCTTTACTAAACCTTTAGTGGTTTCTCCCAACTCTTTGGTGGCGGTGGAATCAACCATGCAAACCACACCGGCCGTGGTTATCTTGGATGGGTGCAGGGAACTTATTATGCCGCCGGGCGCCCGCGTTGAGGTGGTGCGCGGTAAGCGCCCCGTACGCTGGGTGCGGTTGGATGATCAGCCCTTTACGGATCGATTGGTCTCTAAGCTGCGGTTGCCCGTGGAAGGCTGGCGTGGACCGAAGGAGAAATAGTGCTTGTCGATATTTCTATCAATGATTTAGGAGTCATTCGCCATAGCTCTGCGGAATTATCGGAGGGCCTGACCGTATTGACCGGTGAGACCGGCGCTGGCAAAACCATGGTGGTTACGGGGCTTCGATTGTTGGCCGGCGGGCGTGCCGATGCCTCTCGGGTGCGCGATGGCGCTAAAAAAGCGGCCGTGGAGGGCCATTTTAGTTCCGCGAAGGAGAGCATCAGCCAGCTGGTGGACTCGGTGGGCGGTGAGCCAGATGAAAATGGTGAATTTATTGTCTCGCGCACGGTTTCGGCTGCGGGGCGATCGCGGGCGTATTTGGGAGGGCGAGCCGTACCGGCCGCCACGTTGGGAGATTTCGCGCGGGAGATAATTACCGTGCATGGTCAGAATGACCAATTGCGCCTCTTGGCCCCAGAGGAGCAACTCGCGGCCGTGGACCGTGCAGACCCGCAACTGGCTGGCGTTCGGGAAGACTATGCTGAGGCCTTTAAAAAGTGGCGCAGCCTGGCCAAGGATTATCGCCGGCGCACCGAGTCTCGTAGGGAACTTGCCCAGGAAGTTGACCGCCTGCAATATGCCCTAGAGGAGATCAACGGTGTGGCGCCCGAGCCAGGGGAAGACGCGGAGCTAGTGCAGTTGGTGCAGCGCCTGCAAGACGTGGACGGTCTGCGCGAATCCGCGCACACTGCCTTGGCAGCGATCGATGGAACGGAAGAGATTGATGAGGCCGCTTCTTCGCTGCTCGGGCGCGCGGGATCGGCGTTAGTGGGATCCTCGGATAAGCAGCTGGCGGACTTAGGCGAGCGCATTTCTGAAATCACCACGCAGCTAGGCGATATTTCAGCTGAGCTCGGTGGATACCTCGCGGGACTGCCGGCAGATCCGAATCTGCTGGAAAAGTCTCTGCAACGCCAACAGGATCTCCGAGCCTTGACCCGTAAATACGCCAGCGATATCGATGGTGTTTTGGCGTGGCGCGATGAGGCGGAGTCCAAATTGCAGTCGATGGATACCTCCACTGAAGTCCTCGAGGAACTTAAGGCGCAGGTCAAAGAGGCCGAGCAGGAGATGAAGCGGAAGGCGGCGAAGCTTACGAAGAGCCGCCGGAAAGCGGCGGAGGCGCTGGGCAAGTTGGTGACTGAAGAGCTGCATGGATTGGCCATGCCCAATTCCACTATGTCGGTTGAGCTTTCCGCGGCAAAGTATTCCAAGACAGGCGCCGATGCTGCGGAGCTGCAGCTCAATGGGAAGCCTTTGGCCACTGCGGCCTCCGGTGGCGAGTTGTCTCGAGTCATGCTTGCCCTTGAGGTTGTGCTCGCCAGCGAGGACGGTGCGACATTGGTCTTCGACGAGGTCGATGCCGGCGTGGGCGGGCGTGCGGCGGTAGAAATTGGGCGTCGGCTAGCACGGCTGGCTGCGCACAATCAGGTTATCGTCGTGACCCACCTGCCGCAGGTAGCGGCGTATGCGGATGCGCATTTGCATGTCTCGAAAGATAAATTTACCTCTGGGGTAGCCGAGCTAACGGAACAGGAGCGCGTGGAGGAATTGGCGCGCATGCTGGCTGGTTTGGATGACACCGAGACGGGGCGCGCCCATGCCCAAGAGCTTTTTGATCGCGCACAAAAAGAAGCTTCCGCGCGCCTTACCCAGCTGGCGGACTAAGCAAGGAACAATGGAGCCCATGGCTCTGTTTTCCCGTACCCCTGATCATCCTGGTGAGCATGCTGCATTGCGCGATTGCACCCCGGGCGCGAAAGGTCTTAAGAAGTTTTCTGAAGGTGATATCGCCGTTATTGATGCGGCGAATATTTCTCGCCCCGAGGCACAAACCCTCGTGGAATTGCAGCCCTCAGCGGTGGTCAACGTCGCCAGGTTTTCTACTGGCTCCATTCCTAATTGCGGTCCGCACATGCTTCTCGATGCCGACATTGACCTCCTCGAAGGCCTCGGCGAGGAATTTATCTCGGAGTTTAAGGATGGCAAGAAGGCACATATTGGGGACGATGGAAAGGTCTACGTCGCGGATAAAGTAGTCGGGACGGGGCAGAAGGTTTCCCGGGAGCGCGCAGACAAGAACTTCAAGGCGGCACAAAGCGCACTCATTGACCACATGGAGTCCTATTTCGCGAGCTCCATCGACTTCATTAATTCTGAAGGCCCGCTGCTTATCGATGGCCTCGGGGTCCCCGCATCCGGTTCCGAGATAGCTGGCCGGAAGGTCATCGTTTTATCTCCCACTGAAGACCACCGCTCCCAGCTGAAAGAATTGCGCAATTTCATCCGGGAGTATGAACCGCTGCTCATTGCGGTTGATGAAGCCGCGGATTCTCTGCTGGAGCAGGGATATAAGCCTGACTTCATCATTGGCGATCCTGCCAAGGTAAGCGATGAGGCGCTGCGTTGCGGCGCGCGCATTGTGGTGCCTGCGGATCCAGAAGGCAGCGTGGAGAGCATTGACCGCATCCAAGAATTGGGCATCGGGGCCATGACGTTTCCGGCGGCTTCGGAATCGGCCACGGATTTAGCGCTGCTCTTTGCGGATTACCACGGTGCGGGCCTTATCATGCAGTCAGGTGGCGGCTTTGACCTCGATGATGTTTTTGCCAACCGCGTGGCTCCGTCTGCTGTAATGTCTCGGCTGAAGGCCGGAACCAAGGTGGTCGATGCTGAGGCAGTAATCAACCTGTATTCCGCTCCGTCCTCACACCTTGGTTGGCTATGGGCCCTTTTGAGTATCTTGGTGGCGATTGCAGCGATCATCTTGATCGTGGGCTTCGGCGGGAGCCAGGATTTCTTGAGTAATTTAAGCCAGACCTGGTCGAGCCTATTCTAAGCGGGGGGTAAAAATATGGCGAAAGCGCAACTAATTACGGGCCTCGGACTAGGGGCGGCGGTTGGTGTGACCCTCGGTGCCTTGGTGATCGCGCCCAACCTGACCACCAGCGTGGCCGACGATGACCCGATCCGTGCGGAACACCGCAAGGTAGTGCAAGAAAATAAGATCTTGCAGAACCAAAATGAGGCGAGCGATGACATCGTCAATGATGTGGCACCAGATCTGGTCTCCGGTACGTTATCGCAGCGACCGGTGCTGGTCATTTCCACCGATGACGCAAATAGCAGCGATCTTTCTGATATCACGAAGCTCTTAGAAGCCTCCGGGGCCACCGCAGCGGGAGAAATCAAGCTAAGTAAGGACTTTCTGCGCGGGGAAAGCAAAGACGATATCGTAAAAATCCTTAAAGATAAGGCCCCGAAAAAGGCAGATCTTAAAGGACTCGATAAAACCGTAGGAAGCTATGGCGGCGAGGTTTTGGGCGCGGCCTTATCCATGGACCCAGAAAGCACGGAACCGCTCGCTAGCGTAAAAGAGCGATCTGAGCTGCTGCGTGCCCTGCGCGATGAGGACTTTATTGATTATAAGGACGGGACTATCCTTCCTGCCCAGTCCATCCTCATTGTTTCTGGCAGCGGGGTGCGCGGATATTATTCCGACACCTTGGCTGAGTTTGCCACCGCTTTGGATGAGGTCAATGGCAGCGTGGTGATGAGCGCGCGGAGCAAGCAGACCCAGGACGATAAGACAGTAGAGCAATTGCGCACCAATGACGTGGATCTTTCTACCGTAGACGGCATTGAGCGCGCGGTAGAGCGCATTGCTGTGATTTCCGCCGCCGAAGAACAGCTTAATGGGGGCAGGGGGGACTACGGATCGGCAGAAAGCGCAGATTCCGCCCTACCGGAAGAGGAGAAATAACAGTGGCCCACGATTTTCAGGTCTTGGATTCAGAGTTAATTTTTGATGCGCCTATCGTCGCCGTACGCCGCGATACCTTGTCCATGCCAGGAGGCAACACGGCGGATAGGGAGATCATCGAGCACCTAGGAGCCGTCGCGGTGGTCGCCTTAGATGAGGATCGGCGGATCGCGATGGTGCATCAGTACCGGCATAGCGTCGGCAAGCGGCTGTGGGAGCTGCCCGCAGGACTGCTCGATGTGAAGGGCGAGGACGAGCTTTCAGGCGCGCAGCGCGAGCTGCAAGAAGAAGCGGGCCTTGCCGCTAAGGACTGGGAAGTTCTCACGGATATGGTGACCTCGCCGGGGTTTTGTGAGGAAGCCGTGCGGATTTTCCTTGCTCGTGACCTTAGTGAGGTTCCCGCGCTGCAGGACACCGGCGATGAAGAAGCCGATATGGATTTTGCCTGGGTGGACCTAGACCAGGCGGTTGACAGGGTGCTGAGGGGTGAGATAGTTAATTCCGTTGCGTGCGCGGGTATTTTATCTGCATATGCCACGGTCATTGGGGGAAAGCCGACGCGTTCGGTGGATGCGCCGTTCGATTTGCGCCCGACCCACATGGCTGCTCGACGCAGCGGACCGGATCTGAAAAAGCAGTGACTGCTGCAGAGGACATCGCTCAGACTTGGTTGAATCACCTCGCCGTCGAACGCGGCGTTTCAGCAAATACCCTGAGCAATTACCGGCGGGATATTCGCCGATACGTGGACTGGCTGGCAGCAAATGGGGTCCAGGACCTACGGCAGGTAACTCGACCGATGGTGGAGGCCTATTTAAAGGATCTGCGCGAAAATATGGCGGTATCTTCTGCCAACCGTGCCCTCATCGTGGCGCGCGGGTTGCATAAATTCGCCGTTGCGGAGGGTGAAGTTGATAGCGATGTTGCCGCCGAGGTGAGCCCGCCATCCACGGGGCAACACTTGCCGGAAACCTTGAGCGTGGATGAGGTGGCACGGCTCATCGAATCGACGCCTACGGAAACGCCGGTTGACCTCCGCGATAGGGCGCTTCTAGAAGTGCTTTATGGCACTGGGGCGCGCATCTCTGAGGTAATTTCGCTCAACGTCGATGACGTAGCTACTGCCGATGACGTCCTAGTCCTGCATGGCAAAGGCGATAAGGAGCGGCTTGTACCCCTGGGCTCGCATGCCAGGCAGGCTATCGACGCCTACCTAGTGCGCGCCCGTCCCGTGCTGGGAAAGGGCAAGACTGCCGCGCTGTTTTTGAATACGCGCGGCGGGGCGCTCTCGCGGCAAAGCGCGTGGTCCATCATTAAGACCGCTGCGCAGCGCAGCCAGTTGGATAAATCTATTTCCCCGCACACGCTGCGCCATTCCTTTGCCACGCACCTTCTCGAAGGCGGTGCCGATGTGCGCACCGTGCAGGAGCTCTTAGGACATTCCTCAGTGACTACCACGCAAATCTATACGCACGTTACCGCTGATTCCTTGCGGGAGGTATGGCGCGCGGCGCATCCGAGGGCGTAGCTTCCATTGCTTAAGTCAAAGATAGAGGCTTGATATTTGCAAAGTCTCGGTAGTCATACAGGGGAGCGGGTACGCTATAGTTACAACGTTGTAAGCAACCCTATGCCAAATGTCATGGTCCATGACTTGGCGTCAAGGAAGAAGGTTTGACTGTGAGCGAAGAGGGTCTCTTTTCAGCCTCTGATGTAGAGACGGGGCTAACTGGCCGCCCTGTCCGCGAGCTGCCGGAACCCGCCCCCTTGGAAAAACATGGGCCCGCCACCATCATCTCGATGTGTAACCAAAAGGGTGGCGTGGGAAAGACCACGTCAACCATCAACATGGGGGCCTGCCTCGCAGAGTATGGACGCAAGGTCCTACTGGTTGATTTGGACCCGCAAGGCGCCCTTTCCGCTGGGCTGGGATTAAACCATGATGACATCGAGGACTCGATTTATGACGTGATGCTGGATAGCCATACTTCTATACACTCCGCCATTCATCACACCAGCGTGTCCGGCATGGACCTCGTTCCGGCCAATATTGATCTTTCCGCGGCAGAGATCCAGATGGTCAATGAAGTAGGCCGCGAGCACACCTTGGCGCGCGCCCTGCGTCCGGTGCGCCGTGACTATGACTTCATCATTATTGACTGCCAGCCTTCCTTGGGTCTGCTTACGGTCAACGCCCTAGCTTGTTCCCAGGGCGTCATCATCCCCATGGAATGCGAGTTCTTCTCGCTGCGCGGGCTTGCCTTGCTCACGGACACGGTGGAAAAGGTCTCTGACCGCATCAACTTCGATCTGGAAGTCATGGGTATTTTGGTCACCATGTTCGATCGGCGCACCAAGCATGCCCGCGAGGTAATGTCCCGCGTGGTGGAATACTTTGGGGACCAAGTATTCGATACCGTCATTACCCGTACCGTGCGCTTCCCAGAAACCTCCGTGGCCGGCGAGCCCATCACCTCGTGGGCTCCAAATTCGCAGGCCGCGCAGCAATACCGCGATCTGGCGAAGGAAGTCATCGAGCGCTCGACCGTTTAAGCTACCGTGACGCAACCAGAGATTACGGGGTTTCGCATTGCCCTGCGGAATTTCGAGGGCCCATTTGATCTGCTTTTGCAGCTCATCCAGGCCAAGAAGATGGATATCACGGATGTGGCCTTGTCTGAGGTGACCGATGAATTTGTGGGCTACACGCGGCAGTTGGGCGAGAACGCGGATTTGGATGAGACGACTGATTTCTTGGTCGTGGCGGCAACGCTGTTGGACTTAAAGGCCGCACGGCTCTTGCCACGGGGTGAGGTCGATGATCTAGAGGACCTGGAGCTGCTGGAATCGCGTGACCTGCTCTTTGCCCGCCTTTTGCAGTACAAAGCCTATAAGCAGGCGGCGGATCAATTTGCCCGCTGGCAGCGGGAAGCGCAGCGCTCCTATCCGCGCGCGGTCAGCATCGAGGAGCAATTTGCGGAGCTTTTACCTCCCGTGACGTTGGGGCATACTCCGGCGAGCTTTGCGGAAATGGCGGCGGGTGTCTTTCGCCCCAAGCCGCCGGAAGAAGTGGCAACGGGCCATATTCATGGCGTTGCCGTCTCCGTACCCGAACAAGCTGGAAAGATCCTCGAAACGCTCAAACTCATGGGCGCAGGGCAGTGGACAAGTTTTTCCTCGCTTACCCGGGATTGCACCACAACCATGCATATCGTCGGCAGGTTCTTGGCGCTCTTGGAACTGTTTAAGGCCAAGGCGGTCGATGCCCAGCAGGAGGAAGCGCTGGGCCAGCTGGACCTTTCCTGGACCGGCTTGGACGTAGATCCCGCGGTTGTAGCCGCAGCAAATTGGGACTAGTGCTAGCACCGCCGTCCGTGGTTGTACTCTAAGGGGCATGGATCTTCCGCTCATTTCGCAATTGCGATCCCGGCTCGAATCGATTTTGCTGGTGCTCGATTCGCCGGCATCCGTAGAGTCCTTGGCGCGGGCGCTTAGCGTGGAACCGGCGGTCATTAGTGACTGCTTGCGGGCCATCCAACGCGAATTCGATAGCCGCGGCTCTGGAATTGAGCTGCGCGAAACGCCAGAAGGTTGGCGGTTTTATACCCGCCAGGAAAACGCCAGCGCGGTGGAGGAGTTCTTATTGGATGGGGCACAAACAAAGCTCTCGCGCGCGGCCTTGGAAACCCTCGCCGTCGTGGCCTATCGCCAACCGGTCACGCGCCAGCAGGTCTCGGCGGTCCGCGGTGTCAACGTGGACGGCGTGATGCGCACCCTTAACCTGCGTGGGCTCATCCGCGAGCTCCCACAGGACGAGTTCGAAGGGGCGTCGCACCGGTATGAAACCACCGAGCTTTTCCTCGAACTCCTAGGCATAGACTCGCTGGAACGCCTTCCGGATCTGGCACCGCTTCTCCCAGATGTCGATGCAATCGACGAAGAGTACTGAGGTGGGGTAGACTCACGCAGGTAATTTCATATCTTCGAGAGAAAAGGACACTTAAGTGACTCCTCCCGCTCGCCGTGACGGCACACCGGATAAGAAGCAGCGAGACAGCGATATCGTTGTCTCTAATGCCAAGCCGGCTCGTAATCAACACGTTTCCAAGAAAAAGCAGAAGGCCACTGCAGAGTCGGTGGCGCGCGATTTGGGCGCTGACTGGCTGGTCGATGATGAAAAGCCCAAGGGCGAGCGCCTGCAGAAGGTCTTGGCCAAGGCGGGCGTCGCATCGCGCCGCCACGCGGAAATCCTCATTGATGCCGGCCGTGTCGAAGTAAATGGCAATGTCATTCTCAAGCAGGGCGTTAAGGTCAATCCCGCCGTGGACGTCATCCGCGTCGACGGTGTTCGCGTCAATGTCAACGAGGACCAAGAATATTTCATCCTCAATAAACCCCGCGGAATGCAGTCGACGATGTCAGATGATCTCGGTCGCCCCTGCGTGGGGGACGTGGTGTCTGAAAAGGTT
The DNA here is from genome assembly GCF_000478175.1 of Corynebacterium sp. KPL1814. Lineage (GTDB taxonomy): Bacteria > Actinomycetota > Actinomycetes > Mycobacteriales > Mycobacteriaceae > Corynebacterium. The sequence goes on along the minus strand of NZ_KI515774.1, from coordinate 814,442 downwards.
GCCTCGGGCCAGCGCCTATTCCACGTCGGCCGCTTGGATGCGGATACGGAAGGCCTGCTCATCCTCACCAACGATGGGGAATTGGCCAACCGCCTGATGCACCCCAAGTATGAGGTGAAGAAAACTTACTTGGCCACGGTACTGGGTGAGGCCGATAATAAGCTTGTGCGCCAGCTCAAAGAGGGCATCGAGCTAGAGGATGGCCTAGCCAAGGCCGATTTCGTGCAGGTAGTGGACCAGAACCAGGGGTTCTCTCTGGTCCGAGTCGAGTTGCACGAAGGCCGCAAGCACATCGTGCGCCGCCTGCTGAAGGAAGCCGGCTATCCCGTACAGCGCCTGGTGCGCACCAAGCTGCACACGGTCCAATTGGGCGATATGAAGCCCGGCGGGCTGCGCGCACTGAATTCCAACGAGTTGACGAGCTTGTACAAAGCGGTGGGAATGTAATGATTTCGAATATGCCTGATGAAGGTTTGATTCTTGCGGTCGATGGCCCCTCCGGAACGGGAAAGTCCACGACATGCCGGGCCCTAGCTAAGCAATTGGACGCAAAATACATCGATACCGGCGCCATGTACCGCGTGGCAACCTTGGCGGTATTGCGCCAAGGCGTGGATCCCGCGGACAAGGAAGCGGTGATTTCCGCGACGGCGAATCTGCCCTTGGAGGTTTCCGATGATCCGGATTCCACGCAGGTGCTTTTCGATGGCGCCGATGTCTCCCGCGTCATCAGGGAAGACGAGGTCACCCAGAACGTCTCCGCAGTATCTGCCATCCCAGAGGTGCGCGAGAACTTGGTGGCATTGCAGCGCACGCTGGCGCAACGCGCCCACCGCGCCATCGTAGAGGGCCGCGATATCGGCACCGTGGTGCTTGCCGATGCCCCCGCCAAGGCATTCATGACGGCCTCGGCGGAAGTTCGCGCGCAGCGCCGACACGGTCAAAACGAAAAGGCCGGCATCGCCTCCGATTTTGAATCGGTACTGGCAGATGTGCAGCGCCGCGATGCCGCGGATTCTTCCCGCGCCACCTCGCCGCTTCGCCCAGCCGACGATGCCACTATCGTCGATACCTCTGACATGAGCCCGGAGGACGTCGTGCAGGCTCTTATCAACGTGGTTAAGGAGTCCCGCTCATGAGCAATAAAGATTTTGAGTCCCCAGAGGAAGAAGTCACGCAGTTCCATTACCCTGCGGGTAAGTTCGACGAGGAAACGGTAGAGACCTCGCCGGGGTGGGCTACGGACGATTTTGATGCCGAAGAATTCGACTACGACTTTGATGAGTCAGAGTTCGGCGAGGCCGACTACGGGGACGAGGACGACCTCGAGCAACCTCTCAGTGAGGACGAGTGGGAGCAGCTCTCGCAGTCGCTTGGCTTTGCCGATGCCACCGAAGAAGCCCTGTGCACCGTCGCCATTGTGGGCCGGCCGAATGTGGGCAAGTCTTCGCTGGTTAATCGCTTCCTCGGCCGCCGCGAGGCCGTCGTAGAAGACCACCCTGGCGTTACCCGTGACCGCGTGTCCTACGTGGCGGACTGGAATGGGCAGCGCTTTATCGTGCAGGATACCGGCGGTTGGGATCCCAACGTCAAAGGCATGCACGCCGATATCGCCCGCCAGGCAGAAATGGCGATGGATACCGCCGATGTCATCGTAATGGTGGTAGACACCAAAGTAGGCATTACCGAAACCGATGAGGTTATGGCGCGCCGCCTGCAAAAGTCTCCGGTTCCGGTGATCGTGGTATCGAATAAGTTCGATTCCGATAACCAGTATGCGGATATGGCGCAGTTCTACGCCTTGGGCCTCGGGGACCCGTGGCCGGTGTCCGCACAACACGGACGCGGTGGCGCGGACGTGCTGGATGAGATCCTGCGCAGCTTCCCCGAAGAACCGCGCGAGACCTCGATTACGTCGGGCCCTCGCCGCGTCGCGCTCGTCGGCAGGCCTAATGTGGGCAAGTCCTCGTTGCTCAATAAGCTCACCAGCGAGGAGCGCTCGGTGGTAGATAATGTCGCCGGCACCACGGTGGATCCCGTGGACTCGCTGGTGCAGTTAGATGAGCAGTTGTGGAAGTTTATTGATACCGCGGGCCTGCGCAAGAAAGTCAAGAACGCGCAGGGCCACGAGTATTATGCGTCCTTGCGCACCCGCGGCGTGATCGATGCGGCTGAGGTATGCATCATGCTTATCGATGCCTCCGAGGAGATCTCCGAGCAAGACCAGCGCGTGCTCAATATGGTGCTGGAATCCGGCAAGGCACTGGTCATCGCGTTCAATAAATGGGACCTGATGGACGAGGACCGCCGCTATTACCTCGACCGAGAGATTGACGAGCAGCTGCGGCACTTGCCGTGGGTGACCCGCGTTAATATTTCAGCTGAGACCGGTCGCGCCCTGCAGAAACTGGAGCCTGCCATGATTGATGCCCTAGAGAGCTGGGATCAGCGCGTGTCTACCGGTCAGCTCAATAACTGGATGCGTGAGGCGATTGCGGCCAACCCGCCGCCGATGAAGAATAATCGTTTGCCGCGCGTGCTCTTTGCTACGCAGGCATCGACCCAGCCACCGACGATTGTTTTATTTACCACTGGATTCCTCGATGCATCCTACCGGCGCTACCTTGAGCGCAAGTTCCGCGAGCGTTTTGGTTTCCACGGCACTCCCATCCGCATCGCCGTGCGCGTGCGCGAACGCCGAGGCAAGAAGCGGAAATAAGAGTTCACTGCGAAAGCGAGCGAAGCACTCACACTTGTGGGGCTTCGCTTGTTTTTTATCTACCTCATTACGCTCGGTGTCATTGGCAGCTAAGCTTGAAAGACATTAGATCATTGGCTTAGGCCCAGAAAGCAAGAAGGTAAATACGGTGTCACAGAAAATCGAGATCTTGCGCGGGCAAAATATCACTCTCAAGGCGTTGAGCGTGGACCATACCCCTGGACTAGCTGAGGCGGTACAGGACGGGGAGTTATGGAAGCGGTGGTACACCAAGGTTCCATCACCAAGCGAGATGGAAAAAGCCGTGGAAGAACGCATTTCTTGGTATGACTCCCACGGATCGCAGCTTTTTACGGTATTTGATTCAGCCGGCGCTACCGTGGGAATGACTGGCTATCAGGCCCTAGACCTAGATAACAGGCGCGCACAAATCGGATACACCTGGTACAGGCAATCGGCGCAGAATACTGCGGTTAATGCAGACTGCAAACTGGCACTCATGGGCCATGCATTTGAGCAGCTTGATTGCTTATCCGTGTTCTTCACCACCAACTCCTTTAACCGCGAAAGCCGCCGCGCGTTGGAATCCCTAGGGGCGCATCTGGACGGGATCCTTCGCGGCCACCAGATACTGGATAACGGGTTAGTCAGAGATACCTGCGTGTACAGCGTGCTGCGGCATGAGTGGCCCGCAGTGAAAAATCACTTACAGTACAAGGTCGAATTAAAGTCCGGGAAGGACAAGGCCTGAGGAGTCGACAACTAAGTGCGCAACAGCTTTCGGGGTTGGCACGTGAGGTGTAGTTGAGCTTGTCTCGCCGGCACAGCCGGAGCTCACTGTAGAGGCATCAGGGCGCCTCAAAACTACATAATTTCGCCGGTTAACCCGGTATTTTACCACTTAGGAGAGCAAAAGTGTCACCAACAATGGTGTGACACTTCGCTCTCCTTTTCGCTTCGGTGAAAGCACTATGGCGCCGATAGGATAAAACTTGTCAACCATTTACTTTCTGTTTGAAAGGCATGACATGTTAGCGAATGTGATTGCCCCGGATTCAGTCCTGGCTATCGTGCTTCAAGTCATAATCATTTTAAGTGCTTTGCTTTTGGGCACCCGCTATGGCGGGATCGGCCTAGGATTAATTTCTGGCATCGGCTTGATGCTGATGGTCTTCGTATTTGGCTTGGCACCGGGCGAGCCCCCCGTGTCGGTCATGCTTACGATCATTGCCGTTATCGGCTGCGCAGCCACGCTGCAACAAGCACAAGGTTTGGAAGTGATGATGCAGCATGCAGAGAAGTTCTTGCGTGCTCATCCAGAGCGCATCACCATTTTGGCACCACTGACTACTTGGTTCCTTACCGTACTGTGCGGCACTGGCCACGTGGTCTACACCATGTTTCCGATTATTGAAGACATCGCGCTCAAAAAGGGCATCCGTCCTGAGCGTCCAATGGCAGTGGCCTCGACCTCGGCCCAGATGGGTATTACCGCTTCGCCCGTGTCCGTGGCTACCGTTTCTCTTGCGTCGATCCTTGCGGAAAATGCTGGAGCTATCGACAAGGCTTATTCGATTCCGCAGATTCTTACGGTGGCGCTTCCCGCATCCTTATGCGGTGTTGTTCTCGCTGCGTTATGGTCGCTGCGTCGCGGAAAGGACCTGGACAAGGATCCGGCTTTCCAAGAGCGGATGAAAGACCCAGAGTTTGCCGCCAGCATCAATAAGAGCGCCGATTCGCTCATCGGTAAGGAATTTTCCCGCGAGGCTAAGCGCTCGGTAGTCGTCTTCCTCATCGCTATTGCCTGCGTGGTCCTCCTCGGCGCCTTCGAGTTCCTGCGCCCACTGGTTCCTGGTGATGACGGCGAGCTGAGCCCTGTATCCATGAACCTAGTCATCCAGATGGTCATGCTCGTCGCCGGTGCCATCATCCTTCTTAGCTGCAAGGTAGATACTAAAAAGATTGCATCTACGCCAGTATTCAAGGCCGGCATGACAGCTGTATTTTCCGTCTTTGGTGTTGCGTGGATGGCAGATACGTTCTTCCAATCCCACATCGATGCACTGGAGACGAACTTGGGCTCTGTCGTTGAGGCGGCCCCTTGGACCTACGCCGTCGTGTTGGTAGTTGTGTCCAAGTTGGTAAATTCGCAGGCTGCTGCACTGGTAGCAATTGCTCCCATTGGCTTGCAATTGGGCATTGACCCGGCTGTCATCGTTGGTTTCTACGGTGCGGCTTATGGTTACTTCATCTTGCCCACGTATCCTTCCGACTTGGCCTGCATCGGCTTCGATCGCACGGGTACGACGCGAATTGGCAAATACGTCATCAACCACTCGTTCCTTATCCCCGGAGCGATCTCCGTATTTACCTCCTGTGTGGTCGGCTCCCTCTTGGCCCAGGTTCTCCTGTAATCAGTCGCGAGACTTCGCCTCCCGTACCAGCACGAAAGCATCCGTGCGGTACGGGATGTGTAGTTTTTGCCCGGGAGAAAAGCCCATGTGTTCGTAGAGGTACCAGTTCAGGTTGTGGGTCATGCGCTCGTGGATGTCCTCGTTATTTCTTAGCCAGTATGAACGGGTGTGCATGAGTTGGTGGAGCTGTTCTGGGGTGAGTTCGTGGGTCCAGCTCAGACGGAGCTCGCGGTCTAATGTCCAAGGCGCTCTGTACTCCGGATAGAAGCCGGGCTTATGCACGTCGCCAGAGTGCATGATGCGGCTTAACCGAAGGATCCAGGGATCCGCGTGTACGTCGAGGGTATTCCACACTAAAAGGACGCGCCCGCCCGGCGCGAGGATGCGGTCCAGCTCGGCGGAGGCGGCGGCAACGTCGACCCAGTGCCAGGTTTGGGCGAGGCAGGCGGCGTTGAGGGAGGCATCGGCAAGCGCGGTGTGCTCGGCCGTGGCGCGGATGATGGGAACGTCTAGGCGGTGGTGGAGCACGCGGGCCATGTCTGGAGATGGCTCGACCGCAAACACGGTGGGATTGGTGAGGGACTCGGTAAGTTTGCCGGTGCCGGCGCCGATATCGGCAACGCGGTGGGCGCCGGCGATGAGCTCAGCAACCTCGGGCGGGTAATGGGGGCGGACATCCTGATAGGTATGTGCACCGTGGTGGAAGGCGCGCGCTGCCTGGGTGCGCTGGGGATCGGTGCTGAAGGTAGGCTTCTGCTTCGCAGAGGGGTTGCGGTAGCTGGGGAAGTGCTGGGGGTTGGGATGGCGAGTCGACATAGGCTATCTAACCTACCGGGAATTAGAATGGCTTGTTATGGCAACACTTCCAGAACCATCAGATCCGCGGTGGTTGCTGAAGACTGTCTTCTCCCGGCCTGGGATGACCATCCCCGCGGCCGTGTGCATGGCTATCTCCTTCGTGCTCAACGGCACAACGCCGGTCATCGTGGGCTATGCCATCGATGAAGCGGTGGTGGAAGGATCGATAGGGCGACTGTGGTGGTGGCTTGCACTTCTGGTCCTAGCCTTCGCCGTAAATACCGTCACTGGGTGGTGTGGCCGCGGGCTCAACGCGCGCAGCATGCTGGTCATCGGCCACGACGTGCGCATGGCCATCACGGATCGGATTATGGATTCCAAAGGGATGGGCGGGCCGAAACGCACGCCAGGAGAGTTATTGGCCATTGCCTCTACCGATGCGACCCGCGTACAAAATGCCGTGATGATGACGGTGTTTCCGGTGGCAGAGATTACGTCCATCATTTATGTTGCGGTGATGACCAGCCGGGCGAATCTGCCGCTAGGAGTGGCCATCTTATGCGGCGGTCCCATCGTGGTGTGGGGAACGCTGCGCTCGGCTGGTCCATTGCGCAAGCGTTCTGGTATCCGGCAAGCGGCATTGGGCCGCGCCAGTGCGACGGCGACGGATATTGTCCATGGCCTGCGCATTATTAAGGGGATCGGTGCGATAGGTACGGTGCGCAAGCGCTATGCGGGTGATTCCGATGCCGCCTACGAGCGAACCGTTGAGGCCAATGCGGCGCAGGCAGGATTGAATGCTTCTACCGAGGCACTGGGCTCGATCTATGTCATCGCCGTCGCCGTTGCTGCTGGCTACCTAGCGCTGAATGGGCAGATGAGCATTGGCGAGCTCATTATGATTATTGGCCTAACCCAATTCATCATTACCCCGATGACCATGCTGGGTCGAAATATCGCTTCCCGGTGGGCCGCGGCGCAGGCGAGTGCGCAGCGAATAGTAGGCCTACTGCGAGCGCCTGGCCTGCCCGAGGACGCTGCGCCACAGGTTCCTGCGCTGCGGCCAGGGGTGACTGCGATCGATGGGCATGCTCCGGAAGAACTACGGGAGCTGCCCCGGGAAAAATTCATCGTCGTGCCACACGAGGTCATGCTGTTTGACGGGACTGTACAAGACAATATCCATCCGGATGCGGATACGGCCGCACGGGCCCTAGAGGTGGCTGCTGGCGCGGATATTCCCGGTGGGCTTGACCGCGCCGTGGGTGAGCGCGGAAACAATCTGTCCGGCGGCCAGCAGCAACGAGTCGCCCTTGCCCGTGCCATTGCAGCGGATCCAGAGGTGCTGATTCTTTCTGATCCCACGACGGCGGTCGATTCCGTTACCGAACAAGAGGTAGCCCACCGCGTTGCGGACTACCGGAAGGATAAGCCCACCATCGTCTATACATCGGCGCCCGCGTGGCATGCAGTGGGGGTGGAGTCCTAATGCGTTTTCCCACCGCCACCTGGCCACAGGTAAGAAAGGTTGTGGCACAGCAGCTTTCGGCCATTCCGCACGCGCGCCGGCGCGCCGTTATTGCCGTGGTGTTCCTGATAGCCGGGGCAGCGGCCAATGTCAGCATTGCGATCCTGCTCGGCAAGATTGTCGATGCCGTGACGACGGGCACCAGCATCGCCCTCCTCGGAGCCCTGCTTATCGGGGTCGCCGCAGTATCTGCTGCACTCTCGGCAGCGGGATTCTATGTACTCTCTCAGCTGACCGAGCGCGTTATTGCGTCCCTGCGCGAGGATATGGTCTCTACGGCACTCGGCCTTCCCACGCACCGCGTCGAGGATGCCGGAACTGGGGACTTGGTATCGCGTTCAACGGATGATGTGGCGGAGCTATCCGCCGCGGTTACAGAAACGGTCCCCGTGCTGGCGAAATCCATTTTTGTCATTGCCTCAACGGCAGTGGCACTACTTACGGTGGATTGGCAATACCTCGTGGTTATTGTTGCCGTGACCCCGCTGTATTTCTTAGCCGGCCGGTATTACCTGCGGCGCGCCCCTGACCGGTATGCCGCTGAGCGCGCCGCCATGGCGGACCGCGCCCGCCGGCTTTTGGAGGCGATCCACGGCAGGGATACGGTGCGCGCATTCCGCATGGAAAAGACGATGCACGATCGCATCGGCGCGGCTTCAACGCGTGTGGTGGAAGAAGGATATAACGCGCGCCGGACGATGATGGTACTCCAGGCCCACCTCACCGGCATTGAGCTGGTCTTATTGGGCAGCGGTTTGGCAGTAAGCTTCTGGGTGGTGCAGGCCAATGCGCTTACTGTTGGCGCGGTCACCGCGGCGATGTTATTACTCATTCGCTTGCGCGGGCCGCTAATGGGGCTGATGCGCGTGCTAGATACAGTGCAATCTGGGTATGCTTCGCTGGCGCGCATCGTTGGCGTGGTTATCGATCCGCCCGCACCGGTACCGGATAGCGGTGCACCGAGGGGCGATGGCAGCGTGGATATGCGGGATATTTCCTTCCGTTATGGCGATAACTCTTGGGCCATCGAGGGAGTCAACCTAAAGATTAAGCCGGGCGAAACGGTTGCCCTCGTCGGGGCGTCTGGGGCAGGAAAATCCACCGTGGCAGCGTTGCTTGCGGGCTTGCGCGTTCCGGATAAAGGCACCGTGCTTGTCGATGGCGTCGAGGTTGCCCTGCTTTCCGATGCCGAGCGTATCCAACGCCTCGCCCTCGTCTCCCAGGAGGTGCACGTCTTTTCCGGGAGTCTGCGCGAGGATCTTGCGCTCGCGGCGCCGCAGGCTACCGATGCGGAAATGGTGCAGGCGCTGCGCCAAGTCCGGGCCGACTGGTATTTCGATCTGGAGGCAGGCCTCGATACCATCGTGGGCGCGCAAGGAATGCCGTTGGCCCCGGTGGCGGCGCAGCAATTGGCGCTTGCCCGAATCGTACTGTTGGATCCGCGTATCATCATATTGGACGAAGCCACGGCGGAAGCAGGCTCGGTGGGTGCTGAATCCTTAGAAGACGCCGCAGAGTCAGTAATGGAGGGCCGAACCGCCTTGGTGGTAGCGCACCGCCTGGACCAGGCCTCGCGTGCCGATGCCATCGTGGTCATGGATAATGGCCGGGTGGTAGAACAGGGTAGTCATGCAGAGCTGCTAAATTATGGGGGCCGCTATAAACAGTTATGGGCCGCTTGGCAGAAGGGACGAAAATCATGAGACGGAGGCCGGTGCGCGCGACGTTGAGCACCGCAGTCTTGTGCTGCGTGGCGGCGCTGGGCGTGTCATGCGCAAATAATGAGGAAGAATCGGACTCGGCGGTACGCAGCGAAAGCACGCAATCGCACGGGTCGGCTGCCTCGCAGCTCGGGATTCCTACCTCTGCGCCGCTCAGTGGTCCAGAACCGGGATCGTATTCGACGATTAACCTGCCGTCCGGGCGCTCATTTATTCTCAGCGTGCCTAAAAGTTATACGGCACAAAAAGAGTGGCCTGTTGTAATGGCTTTTCACGGGTGGGGGCAGTCAGCGGAAAACTTGCGCGACTATTCCCGCCTTGATGCGGCACAAGCCATTACTGTATTTCCCGCGGGAAAAGAGAAAGCGTGGAGCCCCGCGCCATACGCGAAAACCAGCGGGAGCGAAGACAAAAAATTCGTTCTTGACATCCTCGATTCCCTGCGTGCGACCTATAACGTTGATGATTCGCAGCTTTTTGCCACCGGCATGTCCAATGGCGGTGGCTTCGTAGCCTATTTGGCCTGTCAAATGCCCGGCATCTTCCATTCGGTTGCCACTATCTCCGCTGCATATTACGAAGATATTCTGAAAGATTGCGCCCATGAACCGGTAGGGCGCCTCGATATGCACGGCACCGATGATCCCGTCGTGGGCTATCACGGCGGAACTCGGCACAAGACCAAGTATTTCTCCGTTGAATCTGTCCTAGAGCAGGACCGCAAGCGCAATAAATGCTCGGAGAAGGTAGAAACCAACCGCTTGGTCAATAATGCCCTCGACATGCATTGGCGGGGCTGCTCCGCACCGCTGGAGCATATCCGCATCGGCGGCGGGTCCCACGTGTGGCCGGGTGGTCTTGGAGACAAAAATAATGAAGTAGGACAATTCTTCGCCACTGACCGCGTCTTGGACTTCTTCGGCATCCCGGGCAGGCCTGACGGTACCCGCGAAACCTAGGTTGCGCGGTAGGCCCGGAAAGAGGCCCCAGGCACGGATCGCACGCGCTCTACGCAAATATCCGCGACGCTTAAAAATCCTGCCCGGTGCGCCGAACTGTCCGGGGCGGTGGTCTCTGGAATTTGTACTAGGTGAAAGCTGCGCTCGCCATTGTCTTCCCGGTTGAGGTCGATGACCGCCTGCGCCGTGGTGCCTGAGCCTGCGAAAAAGTCGAGTACCCGGGCATCGTCCCCACCGCCAATGGCGATGAGGTGCTTGATAAGGCGTACCGGCTTGGGGAACTCAAAGATTCCTTCTACACCCATGACGTCCTCTGCGTCGCGGCGTCCGGTGCGCGTTACGCCAAACCTCTGCCCATCGAGGATGGATCGCGGCCGAGCCCCTGCTTTTTGATAGTTCTTGGTGTAGACGAATCCGCGCCGAAAGACCAGCTCATCGTAGCGCTTTTCCACCATATCCTTGCCCCAGCGCCAGCGCGCTACTTGGCTCTGGCCAGCCGGTTGGTCCGGCCAGTGCTGCGTGCCATCGGGAGAGGAAATGGGAAAATCAAGCGATGGCAGATACCCCAGAGTCTTAGAATCTAAGCGCACCAAGGAGTATTTGCCGCGTTCATCCTCGTGGTTATATTTGGTGCTCTTATAGCCTTCAGAATCTACATTGAATCCGGGGTTGTCCGGGTTCTTGGCATAGCAGAGGATGTATTCGTGTTCTACCACCGCATACTTGGAATCGTTTTTCCCAGTGCCGGCCTTTTTCCAAATGAATTGCCCGGCATAGCAGCCCTCGCCAAAAACCTCGTCTAAAACCTTGCGGGTATTAGCAGCTTCGTCCTCTCCAATGGAGACGAATATAAAGCCGTTCTCCGCCAGAATTCGCCGGGCCAGGATGAGCCGTGGCAACATCATGGACAGCCACTCGGCGTGCCACTGGGCATAGCTGCCGGAATTTACCTCTCGCCGCGCGCGGTAATTATCGCGATAGACAAAGTCCCGGCCGGTGTTATACGGCGGGTCGATGTAGATGACATTGAAGGTTTCGCCCGTGGAAACCCAGTGCTGTAGAACCGGCAGGTTATCGGCCACGTGGATGCTATTGGGCGAGGTGGTAGAGCTGCTTAACGCAGCATCGAGCTCGAACTCGGCGGCTAGGGGAGTCTCCGCCGCAGCGCGCGCGGCTTGCTTGCCAGGCCATACCAACCCAAAGAATTCCGCGGCGTTGCAGTCTGCACCAGGGCTAGTGTGCGTCATTTTCTGTCTTTTCCGTGCGAGCTGGTCATTGATCTCATTAACGCTATCACTTTAGAACTTTTGGCTATCTTTGGTGGCGAAGTCTCGGCAGTGTCATTATCGTGGGCAGTGTTGCCAAGCACGGCAATGGTTAGATGAAGTAAACAACGAAAGGATTAGCAATGGGTATCTTTGACAAGGCAAAGGAAGCACTGAACTCCGAAAAGGGCCAGGAAGTTACCAACGAAGGTCTAGACAAGGCCGAGGACTTTGCCAAGGACAAGCTGGGCGAAGACAAGGCAGACCAGGTAGACAAGGCCCGCGATGTCATTGATGACAAGCTCGGCACCAATAACGACGGTGATGACGAGAACAAGTAGTTCTTGCCCTAATTCCTAATTAAATATCGCTTAAGCCCCGCTCCTGTCTGGAACGGGGCTTAAGTTTATGTCTATGGCCGATTTTCTGGAAAACGCGGTCCGATTGGGCTAGTGAAAAATGCGCTTTTTAAATCCAGCCCTGAGTTTGGGCGTTCCTAGCAGCCTCGTAGCGGTTATTTGCATCGGTTTTTGTCATGATACTGGACACGACGTTGCGTACGCTGCCGGGACTAAGATGCACTTTGCGCGCCAGTTCAGAGGAAGCCACCCCAGATAATAAAAGCTGTGCGATTTCTCGTTCTCGGGGTGTGAGCGGGTTGTCCGGGGTAAAAAGACTCTCTCGTGCCAGCGCAGGATCGATAACCCGGAGCCCAGCCTTTACTCGGCGAATTGCCTCCGCCAGTTGTTCTGGTGGAGTGTCTTTGACTATGAACCCAGCGATGTTGGCATCTATAGCGCGCTTTACATAGCCGCCGCGGCCAAAAGTAGTAACGATGAGGCATTTGCATGGACTGTCGGAGAGCTCTTCAGCTACGTCTAGACCGCTCTTTCCAGGCATTTCAATATCGAGTAGAGCTACCTCCACATTGTGCTTGGCAACGAGCTCCGCAACCTCGTTGCCCGTTGCACATTGAGCAACTACCTCGATATCTGGTTCTGTAGCTAGGAGAGCGACAAGGGCACCGCGAACCAATGATTGATCCTCTGCGATAAGGATACGGATGGGTGGAGATGTCTCAGCCATCGGACTCCACTTCATTGTCTAAGTGCAGTAACTCAGTATCACTATTCATAGTAATCAGCGCTATGGTGCGGTTGTCCTTCCTCATAATAATTAGCTTCCCACCGCTGTCCTCTATTCGCTTGTGCAGACCCTGCAGTCCGCCCTTTTGGTACTGCTTTTTCGGATCGAAGCCGCAACCATCGTCTACGACTTGGAGCTTATTTTGGGTTACGCTTACCCAGCAGTGCTCTGCGCCCGAGTGGCGAATAACGTTAGTGGTGAGCTCGCGTAAGGCCCAGGAAAAGGCGGCGTCATAAAGTCCTACGGCTCGGACGTTGGCAGGAAGATGCGCCTGAATCCCTGTGGTATCGAACGCTCGCCGTGCTGCCTGAACTTCTCCTTCGAAGGTCGGCATGCGCATCCGGGTAACTGTGGAGCGGACTTCTGCCAAACCCTTACGGGAGAGGTCACTAATTTCTTGAAGCTCGTTTCGAGCTCGAGTTGGATCTACGTCTACTAACCGCTGTGCCAACTCAGATTTTAAATTGATGACGGTAAGCGAGTGACCGAGCAAATCGTGAACGTCGGTGGCAATGTCTTCGCGTTGGCGAGCGAGATCGAGTTGATGCTCTAAATCCGTGCGCGAGTCTTCTCTTTGAGACATTGTGCCTAGCAACACCAGCAAGATTGGCCAGCCGAATATCACAATGAATGTCCCTAAGAGGTCCTGCGAATCGACGCTCCATAAGGCACCTGTGACTACGAGTCCGGTAAGAAGTACCCATAACAATGCCCGGCGCAGTGGTAATTGAAACCCGAGGAATGCAGCTAGATAGGGCACAAATGTGGTGGCATAAACTCCAAAGAAGGGTATGGCGATAAGCGCTATGAGCGCTAAGGCAGACCACCGAGCAGCCAAGCGATAACGTAAGTTCCAGCCCCGCGGGTAGTAAGTCACCGAACCAAAGCTGAAGAAATATAGGGCGCTGAAAGCGATAACACAGGCAGTGGATCCTAGGCGCTGCGTAGCGTCCACACCAGGCTGAACGAAATTGAGAATTAAGCTGAAGAGCAGAAATATAAGCCAAACGCTGGCAAACACCGCATTATTTGTAGCGAATCCTTTGAAAGGCGAGTGGAATGAATCCATTACATTCGTGATTTGTCGCGGTGGAGCAGCGCTGTGCAGGCTCCGACGAAAATTGCGGTCCATACGGCGAAGTTTAGTCCCGCGCTCCACAAGGAATGATTAACCGTGCCATCGGCATCATTGAGCAGTTGCATCCCTTCTGCCAATGGCCATTGAGCCAACACGACAGGGCCAAAAAGGGGTGTAAAGCGGCCAAACGCCATAAGTGAGGAAGATAGAGGGATAAAGACATTGGCGGCGAACAGCAGGAGGACAATAGAGGAAGAAGCAATAGCCACGGAGTTATCCGTCGGTAAAGCAAGTGCCCATATCATTCCATATAAGCCAAAGGGAATAGAGACAACAGCGCACGCAAGAAAGGACAGAACCCATTGGTGGGGCTCCATGTCAGCCTTAGTTAATGCACCAGTGAGAAACACTGCTGCAATGGGGAGCAGAGCTTGCAATGCTATGGATGTGATATTCGCCCAGAGGATCTGGTGAGGGCGCAGCGGAGTAACCGCTAGTTGGCGTCTCCAACCGGACCGAGCATCAGTGACTGAAGAAGCAGCGGCTCCCACCGCACCGGCGACGCCACCGTACAGGGCCATGCTGATCATTTGGAGAGCTGCAAAGTTACCGTTGTGAATAGGAAGGCTGCCAAAGTCCATTAGTGTGCCGAAAAGTAAATAGAAAAATACCGGCAAAATGGTGGTGAAAAATAGCGGGGCGAGGTTGCGGCGCAGCCGGAGGAAATTGTACCCAGCAAAACGCATTGTGTTACTCAACGCAGGCGCGGTGGAACTATTAGACATGGTTGGAATCTTTCGTTTGGGGGGGCTGGCGGGAGGAGAATTGGATTAGTTGTGCTCATCGGTGAGAGCGAGGAAAGTATTTTCCAGACTATGAGCGCTAATGGTGAGGTCATAGGCGCCTGTGTGGTTAAGAAGATGACGGGCCAGTGAATCCGAATCTGAGGTAGTCATTTGAATGTGATCTCCAGTGCGGGTGATTTCGGTAACGCCTGGTAGCGCACTCATTGGAGGGATACTGCCGTCAAATTGGGCCGTAATTCTTCGGACCTCGCCGCGGCTACGTATGTCAATTACCTTGTCATCGGCCACAACTTCCCCTTTGTGCAGAAGCACTATCCTTTCAGCAAAATTGTCCGCTTCTTCGAGATAGTGTGTCGCGAAGAAGATGGTGCGCCCGAGCTCAGCCTGGTGCTGCATGGACGCCCAAAAATCCCGGCGAGCGCCTGGATCCATACCGGCAGTCGGCTCGTCAAGGATGAGTATCTGTGGGTCACCCAGGAGCGCAAGCGCGAAACGAAGACGTTGTTGCTCGCCGCCGGAGCACTTGCCCACTCGTCGAGACAATATCGGTTCTAAGTTGGTGTGATGTGCGACCTCGCCAATGTCTAGGGGCTGGGCAAAGGTAGCGGAAATCATCTTTAAGGTATCGCTTACGGTGAGGTCAGGGAGAAGACCTCCGGATTGGAGCACCGCTGCTAGCTGTGTGTTGTTGATCGCTTCCTGGGGGCTTTTGCCTTGGACTGTAATAGCGCCGGAAGAAGGTTCGGTAAGGCCCAAGATAAGGTCAATGAGTGTGGACTTTCCAGCGCCGTTGGAACCTAACAACGCTACGATTTCTCCGGTGGCGATGGAGACTGATACGTCATTCAGTGCTCGCACTGAATGCGAGGAGTTCGCTGCGAAGACTTTTTCTACGTCGCGTACCTCAATCGCTGTTGAGGAACCTGAGTTAGGGATACGTGTAGTTTTCATGTCTTGCACTTAACTACGTTTGCGCTTTTAATAGCAGGGGTCGTGTCACGAAGTTTCCATGACAATTGTCATCGGTGGATACGTTAAGCTGATTATGTGATTACTACTCTCGCATCCGCAATCGTCTTATTTATCGTCACCAATATCGACGATATCGTTGTTCTCTCGCTATTCTTTGCCCGTGGCGCGGGCAGGAAGGGCACGACCAAAGCCATTCTTTTGGGGCAATATCTGGGATTTTTAGGGATCCTCGCGGTCTCCGTGGCACTTGGTCTGGGACTTAGCGCCATCCTTCCGGAAAACTGGATTCGCTTTTTCGGGCTTATTCCCCTGGCCATTGGCCTCTGGGCAGCCTGGGAGGCTTTTCGCGGGGAAGACGACGATGACGTTTCTGGAAAGAAGCTCAGTGTCGCTGCGGTAGCCGGGGTCACGTTTGCCAACGGCGGCGATAATATCGGTGTGTACCTGCCGGTATTTACCACGTCTTCGCCCTCAGACATCGCGGTGTACTGCATCGTATTCCTCGTTTTGGTCGCCGGCCTTGTAGCGGTAGCGAAGTTCGTGGCCACACGGCCAGCCGTAGCAGAAGCGCTAGAGAAGTGGGAGAGCGTGTTATTTCCCACGGTGCTTATCCTATTAGGCCTTGCCATCCTTTTTGCGGTGTAGACGAGGCATACAGAAAATCCCACGGCCGAGGAGTTACTCCATAGCCGTGGGATAATTTGTCGGGCTAACAGGATTTGAACCTGCGACCCCTACACCCCCAGTGTAGTGCGCTACCAAACTGCGCCATAGCCCGGCGTCGCATTATTTGTTGCGACTGCCCTAGATTACATCAGGATAATTCCACAGTGAAATCTAGGCCGTGACCTGCATTAAAGCTCGCCGGTGGAATAGACCCATGCGCCATTAAGGCGCCGGAAAGACGATCGCTCCCGCTGGGAGCCCACTGCCTCGCCCTTGTAGAAGGCCTCAAATTCCACGATGCCTTCATCGTCTACAAGGCCACCGCGCTCGGTATCGAGGATATCGAGGCGGTAGAACCTGATGGGGGAGTCAGCCAAGTCCAATGAGCCCGGCCGAGTCACCGGATCCCAGGTGCGCAGGAGGTAGGCCTCATCGCCGCTGACGAAGGCGCTAAACCGCGAACGCATGAGGGCCTCGGCTGTGGGAGCTTTGGCGCCGGCGTGGTACTTGCCGCAGCATTCGCCAAAGCTCAGCCCGCTCGTGCAGGGGCAGCGGCGGGAACCGGCGATGGGGTTGAGGGCCACCATTAGTTGGCGTCCACGATATCGGTGATGGTAGCGCCGGCGGCCATGCGCTCGACGTCGGTATCGCGTGCGGCCGCACGCAATGCATCGATATCGGAATCGCTCAAGGAGCCTTTTAGTTCGATGCGGCGCTCGAAGGAGGTGGTACCGGTCTGGGTGATGGATACGTGGACATCGTCAAGCGCAAGCTTCTTGCCGGCCTCCTTGATGGCCTGGGTGGAGGCAGCTGCCAAGGCCGACATGAGCAGGCCGGTTGCGGTAAAGCCCTTACCCTTGCCGCCTTCCTTTTTGGTGCGATCCGCGGTCACGGGGTGATCATTGTGGCGCACCACGACGCCGAACTTGGTGCCGGTAGCGGGACGGGCAACGGCGGCATCCGTGCCCACTTCCTCGGGCTCATAGTCGGGGACAATAAACTGCTGGGACCAGGCACCGATCAGATCAGCGGCGCGGGCAGCCGTCCCCTGCTTGGTGAGCAGGTGATCGGCCTTATCCAACGAGACGAGGGATTTGGGGTAGCGGGTCATGCGGAAGATATTTTGCGCATTGTCGATGCCCACCGTCTGATCGATGGGGGAATGCAGGGACAAAAGGGGCTTGCGCAACCGCGGTAGATATTCTTCCGGATTGGTTTCTGCCAAATCCTCCAGGAATTTGCGCGAAATGGTCAGGGCCCTGCCGCCCAAAACGACCTCGACCTCACCATTAGCGTCGACCTCGCCGATCTTATCCGCGTAGTGCAGCACGGAGTGCGCGGGATCGAAGGGGGCGCCGATGGTGGCCACGGCGCGAATCTTTTTCAGTGCCGTGGCAGCCTTGAGCACCGCTGCGCCGCCCAAGGAGTGACCAATGAGCATCTGTGGTGCGGAATAGTGTTCTTCTAGCCAGTCCGCGGCGGCGCGGATATCG
The DNA here is from genome assembly GCF_000478175.1 of Corynebacterium sp. KPL1814. Lineage (GTDB taxonomy): Bacteria > Actinomycetota > Actinomycetes > Mycobacteriales > Mycobacteriaceae > Corynebacterium. The sequence continues at coordinate 796,877 of NZ_KI515774.1, read as the reverse complement.
TCGACATTCTGGTTAAACGTGGTGTCCGCGAACTCGCCTTCTGATTGCCCCAAACCGGGAAAATCAAAGCGCAAGGTGGCGATACCGAATTCCGTTAATTGCTTCGAGGTGCGGGCCGCGCCAGGAGTATGGCGCGAGCCGGCAAAGCAATGCGCGAAGACGGCGAAGGCGAGAGGGGGAGCATCAGGAAAGTCGATGGTTCCTGCCATCTCGGTTCCTCGGCTGGACGGCAGCTTAACATTGACGGATTGCATGGCACCTACAATAACGGCCCCATAAGTTCCAAGCCAGATGAGGTTGACTAGAGTCGTAGGCAGCCAGCCCCTAAAGGAGGAATTGTCGTGGGAGCATTCGATTGGTTCTGGAAAGCGATGGGCTCGCAAAGCGAGCGAAACGATAAGAAATCCAAGGCCATCGTGGATGAAGCTCGCTCCGCCGCGGAGAAATTCGCGCAGAGCGACGATGCTGCCGTGGCCCAAGCCGCCCGCGCTGCGGTGCGCGGCGGCGAGGTCGCAGACAAGGCACAATTCCTGGGCGCATTGGCCGTAGCGTGCGAACGCACCCTGGGCCTGCACCCATTTACCGTGCAATCGCAGGCGGTACTGCGACTGCTTACCGGCGATGTCATTCAAATGGCTACCGGTGAGGGCAAGACACTCGTCGGCGCGATGGCCGCAACGGGTTTCGCGCTGACCGGAAAGCGCGTTCACGTCGTGACGGTCAATGACTACCTAGCCAGCCGCGATGCCGAATGGATGCGGCCCGTCGTGGAATTTTTTGGCCTTCAGGTAGCTTCTGTGACGGAGGGCATGAGCGCGGATGAGCGCCGCGCGGCTTATGCGCAGAATATTATTTACGCCCCCGTCAATGAATTGGGCTTTGACCTGCTGCGCGATAATCAGATCACCGAACGTGCACAGACGGTGCAGGCTCCTGGGGATGTCGCCTTGGTGGACGAGGCCGATTCCGTCTTGGTGGACGAGGCCCTCGTGCCGCTGGTCTTGGCCGGAAATCGCCCCGGTGAAGCGCCCACCGGGCAAATTACCAATGTGGTCTCCCGCCTCCGGGAGAACCACGAGTACGTCATCTCGGATGACGGGCGCACGGTGCAGCTTACCGATGTCGGCGCAGCCCGCGTAGAGCGAGAGCTCGGCATCGATTCCCTATATTCCGAGGACAATATCGGCACCGTCCTGGTCAAGGTCAACTTGGCGCTGCACGCAAAGGCGCTGTTGATTCGCGATATTCATTACATCGTGGTGGATGGCAAGCTGCAGCTAATCGATGCCTCCCGGGGCCGCGTCGCCGATCTACAACGCTGGCCCGACGGGCTACAGGCAGCGGTAGAGGCCAAAGAGGGCTTGGAAGTCTCTGAGGGCGGGCGCATCCTCGATACGATTACCCTGCAAGAACTCATGCGCCGGTACCCGCTGGTCTGCGGAATGACGGGTACTGCGGTAGAGGCCACCGACCAGCTGCGGCAGTTTTATGACCTGCACGTTTCTGTTATCGACCGGAATAAGCCACTGCAACGCTTTGATGAGCAGGATCGGATTTTTGCCACCATAGGGGAGAAGTCGGCGGCAATCGTCGAGGAAATTGCCCGCCTACACGATGCTGGTCAACCTGTGCTTGTGGGAACCCAAGACGTTGCGGAATCAGAAAATTTGGCGGAGGCCTTGCGCGATAGAGATATCGAAGTCAACGTGCTTAACGCCAAAAATGACCGCGAAGAGGCACAGATAGTTGCCGAAGCCGGCGATATTGGGCGGGTAACTGTCTCCACACAAATGGCCGGCCGCGGTACCGATATCAAGCTCGGCGGCGCCGATGAGGCCGACCACGATGAGGTGGCCGAGCGCGGCGGCCTTGCCGTGATCGGAACCTCTCGGCACCGTACCGCGCGGCTCGATAACCAGCTGCGCGGGCGTGCAGGGCGCCAAGGAGACCCAGGCCTGGCCCTATTTTTCGTCTCCCTGGAAGATGATGTGGTGCAACAAGGCGGTGCTGGGGAAAAGGTCAGCGCGCAACCTGGCCCTGGCGGGCTCATCGAATCCAAACGGGTGCAGGACTTTGTGGCACATTGCCAGCGGGTAACAGAGGGTCAATTGCTAGAAATTCACGCCCAAACCTGGAAGTATAACCAGCTCTTGGCGGATCAGCGCATCATCATCGATAAGCGCCGTGCAGCGCTATTGGATACAGACCAAGCGTGGCAGGAACTAGCTGAGCGCGCCCCAGAGCGGGCGAGCGAGCTTGCGGATCTCCCAGAGGTAGCGCGGATTCAGGCGGCGCGGGAGATCATGCTGTATCACCTCGACATGGGCTGGGCCGATCATCTCGAGCTGCTCGATGATGTGCGAGAATCCATCCACTTGCGCGCCATCGCGCGCGAGACCCCAATTGACGAATATCACCGCATTGCGGTCCGCGAGTTTAAGGACTTAGCGCAACGGGCAGTCGATCAGGCGGTAGAGACCTTCAGGCAGGTGCCTATTGACGCCGAGGGGGCACACCTTGCAGACTCTGGGTTGAACCGTCCAAGCGCAACTTGGACCTATATGGTTTCTGATAACCCCCTTGCGGGGCAGGGAAATTCCGTGTTGAGCGGCATCGGAAATATTTTTCGGTGAAATAATTGCCCACTGAGAGATCACAGACTCGGAAGAGTCGCTATTATTGGTATAAGTAACTCAAAACTAATCCCCGGAGGTAACAATGAGCGAGAACACCGGAACCCCGGAACCACAGGTGGAGACCACCTCTGTATTCCGCGCTGACCTGCTCAAGGAAATGGAAAATGGCACCAAGGGAACCGAAACCTCTGCGGTAGGTACGGAAAACTTGGAGGATGGCCAGGCATTGCTTGTGGTCAAGCGTGGCTCCAATGCCGGTGCCCGCTTCCTGCTGGACCAGGACACTACCACGGCAGGGCGCCACCCAGAGGCAGATATCTTCCTGGATGATGTCACCGTCTCCCGCCGTCACGCTGAATTCCGCAAGAATGATGACGGCCAATTCGAGGTAGTAGACGTGGGATCCCTGAACGGCACCTACGTCAACCGCGAACCGCGCAACTCGCAGGTGCTCGAGGTTGGAGATGAAATTCAGATCGGTAAATTCCGTCTCGTCTTCATCACCAAGCAGGACTAAAACCGCAGCAGACAGACCGTTTTGCCGTCCTCGGTTAAAGCGGTTTGGTCTCCTTTTTATATCCAACGACTACTGAGACACTTTTAAAGAGATAGACACAGTGAGCGCAGCAGAATCCGCGGCGGCATCAGCTCGCCGCAAGAGCCCGAATACGAAGAAGGCTAAGACCATGTCCATTGGCGTGGTCTTAGAAACGCTGAATCAGCAATTCCCTGATGTCACTGTGTCTAAAATCCGCTTCCTCGAGTCAGAGGGGCTGATTTCTCCCCAGCGCACTGCCTCCGGCTACCGCCGGTTCACGCAGGAAGATGTGGATAGGCTGCGCTATATCTTGACCACCCAGCGGGATAACTACACCCCGCTTAAGGTCATCCGCGAGCAGCTGGAAGCAATGGATTCCGGCCAGGTCACCGCCATTGTTTCTGCTGGCAATGCGGAGACATTGCTGTCCCCGCAGCAGTTCAAGGCGCCCGCGGTAACACGCCTGACCGATGCCGAGGTAGCAGAGCAAGCCGGAGCATCCGAGGCGGATATTGCCACCTTTATCAAGGACAAGCTCATTAAGCCGGACGCCGCGGGATTTTTCAATACGGACGACGTGGCCATCGCCTCTGCAGCAGTAGCGCTGCAGGCATTCGGCTTTAGCGCTAGCCAGCTGAAGTCCCTGCGCAATAGCGCACGCCGCCAAGCGGACTTGATATCCCAGGTCGCGGCCCCCGTAGCGCACTCGAATTCCGATACCGCGCACCAGCAGGCAGAAGAACTCTCCCAGCAGATGACGGCGCTGGTCGTTTCTTTGCATGCCACCTTGGTGAAGACGGATTTGCGCCACGAATTTAACGGCTAACTCACCATGGCCACCTCCCATGTGGGAGAGTGGTAGCTATGAGTGATGTAACCCTTGAACTTCACGGCATTCACCAGCTTGGGCCAGAAGATGATATCTGCGCGCTGCTGCGTTGGCCCGAAGAGAATCGCCTCATTCCCGTCTGGCTTTCAGCCGTAGACGGAATTCAATTGGCCGCTGTTTTTTCTGACCAGCACCCAAATCGCCCCACGACTCACGATCTTCTCTGTGAGGTCCTGGAGGCTGCAGGTGGAGTTGAAGCCATCGAGATTGTCAACCACCATCAAGGCACCTTCATGGTGGATATTCAGACCACGCAAGGCGAGGTTTTTGATGCCCGCTTGAGCGATGCCTTGGCGGTAGCTGACCACTTTAAGGTTCCCATTGTTGCCGAGTCTGCGCTCTTGGCGCAGGTATCCGTTTTCGCCAGCGAGGAGGACATTAAGGAATACTTCGACCTTGAACTTCCTACCCCCACCAAGGAGGGGCGAGATAGCGATGCCACTTCCGCCGGGGAAAGCACCTCTGCATCTGGAAACGCGCAGGCCGATGCCGATTTTGAAGAGATGATGCGCAGCCTTGGCATGGATGAATCCGATTTCCACACGGGGGAAGAAGACGGAAAAAATTAATGACACGCGTGTGACTAATGGTGACAATGTGGTTTTTAAAGTCTAAAGTTGTACTCGAAGGTTAAGCAAGCACCGCTTGACGGGGGTGTGCGCTTGGCATTTAATTGATCTTTAGAGCTTCCAACAAACCCCATTGGAGTAATTACGTGAGCATCACCGAGGACACTCAGTCCGAGTCCCAGTACGTCCAAGAATCCCTCTTTGATGTGGGGCCGGACGAAGAAGTGGGGTACCGCGTGCCCATCGCCTGCCAAGTTGCTGGCATCACCTACCGCCAGTTGGACTACTGGGCACGCACCAACTTGGTCAATCCCTCCATTCGCACCGCCCGCGGCTCGGGCTCGCAGCGCCTATATTCTTTCAAGGACGTTTTGGTCCTCAAGATTGTCAAGCGCCTGCTCGACACCGGTATTTCCCTGCAAAATATCCGCTTGGCCGTGGAATCGTTGCATGACCGCGGCGTCAATGATTTGGCGGAGCTCACCCTCGTCTCTGATGGCACCACCGTGTACGAGTGCCGCTCCAATGATGAGGTCATTGACCTTCTCGCCGGCGGTCAGGGTGTCTTCGGCATCGCAGTGCCGGGAATCTTGAAGGAACTGTCCGGCACAATTACGTCGTTCCCTGCAGAGCGCATCGAGGAATTGCCCGATGACAATGTGGTTGGCCTCGATGAGCTTGCCGCTCGCCGCAACCGCAAGAGCTCCTAAGTCTTCCTAAAAGTTCTCCCTCCACCCCAGCTCACGGGGGTGGAGGGAGAACTTTTTTGTTTAAACCCCAGCGGCCTTATCCACCGCGGCGTTGAGGTCCTCCTGGGTGCCTGCATCGACACTAGTGAATTTTTCAGCAGCGTCCTTTAGCTGTTCATCGACTTCCCCTGGGCCCACGTGGACAACGGATAGCTCTACGTTGTCTGACTTCGCGCCGTCAAGGGAGGCGGCAAACTGGGCATCATCCATGTCGAGCTCAGTACCGGTCGTAACGAGGACGACCCGTGTCTTTTGGTTGGTGCCAACGGCTTGATCCGCTGCGGTATTCAGTGCCGCGATTGTAGCGCTGCGCGTTTGCGGCACACCACCGGTGCCGAGTGCCGCGAGTGTCTGCGACACCTCAGAGCCATCGCCGAATCCGAGGTTGTCGCGGTACCCCACCGCCGCGGCCTCCGAAATGGGGGACGAGTAGTTCCACAAGGCAACCTGACTATTGTTGTCGCTCAGTTTTTCTGCGGTGCCAGATAGCGCTTGTTGCGTTGCGTCAAACATCGCGGTCATATTCGCAGAAGTATCAACGAGCAGGAGAGTATTGGGCACCATGTCTACGCTGGACGAGGAAGCTTCTTTGCCCCCTTCGCCGGTGTCCGTCGCACCAGGAGAGGAGGATCCTCCTGGGTTGTTTTCCACAGAGGATTCGTGTGCGGTATCTGCGGCTGTAGGCTCTCCAGACCCGTCCCCAGCGCGCAACAGGAAAATCAACGGTGCGATGACGGCAAGGATTGCGATGATGATAACCGCGATAACCCAGCCGGCTAGTGCGAATCTGTTTTCCCCGTTTGAGTGCCGTGCCATGTAGTGCCTTTCTCCAAAACTCCCGAGCCAGCGCATGATGCGTTTAATCTAGTGTAACTGGCAATAAGCCTTTTCCATTACTGCGACAAGCCGCTCACGCAGTGGTTGGGCTCGCTGCGCGAGGCCCCGTTGACGGTTGACATACGTCGCTTTGCCCTCTGGTGTTTCAATAGGAACTACCCCAAGGCCCCAATTACGGCAATCATACGGAGAGGCCTCCATGTCAAGGATGCGGGCATCGATAGCCAGATCCAGGCAATCGAGGAAGAGATCACCTGGGACCAAGGGGCCGAGCTTCCACGCCCATTTATAAAGATCCATGGTCACGTGCACGCAGGCTGCCTGGTCGTTGGCCGGTTGATCCTCACGGTTGAGAACCGTCAAATTGAGCGGACGCGCGGGCGGGGTAAAGAAACGGAACGCATCATAATGCGAGCACTTTAGAGAATGAGTATCAACGACCCGGTTGGTTCTTTCTGCGCCTAAGCGCAGCGGGAGATCATGGCGTGGGGAATCGGTGTGGTAAACCATCGCCCATTCGTGCAGACCAAAGCAATCAAAGTGCACCGGGTTGGTGGCAGAGCGCCGCAGCAGATCCAAAATATAGTCAACGGAACTTCCGCGGCGTTGCATATAGGACTCCACGTCCACGGTGATGCCGTCCGCAGTCTCGTGGTAATCGCGCCAGCTAGCCTGGGGTGCATTACCCTCGAGTGCCGTGTCGATGCCCGGGTGCCAGCGCTTTAGATGCGACGGCCGGACAGGGTAGTACTCAAAAAGGAAATCAAACACCGGGTGATAGCTGCCCGGATGGCGAAACCTCTCCAGGCGGTCCGCTGCCCGCCGCTCGTGCTCATTTATGCGGGCGGTCCAGTCAGCGGTAGATAAAACCTGCACGCGCACATCCTCCTTTCTATTGCACTGGCGCTTAGCGACGCCGCCCCTTACCCCTCTTAGCTCCTCCAACCTGCCGCTTCTGTTGGCGTGGAGGCTGCTTCTTTTGTTGCTGGCCCGAGCCGTTAGAACTGTTTTGGCCCGGCGGCGGAAGTGCCGGTCCGTGCGGCTTGCGGGCGCCGGTGACCGTGCGCAGCTCAGGGGCACCGGCCGGGTTTTCGCGGTGGGAAATATCGTATTCGGTAGCGCGCACACCGGCCTTTTTGATGAGGGCAGCTACCTCTGAGCGCTGTTCATCGGTGGCCAAGGTAACCACCGTGCCTGTTGCGCCGCCGCGCGCCGTACGCCCTGCGCGGTGCAGGTAGGCCTTGTGTTCTGCAGGCGGATCCACGTGGACGACGAGGGAAACGTCTGCAATATCGATGCCGCGCGCCGCAATATCGGTGGCTACGAGGACTGGAATGGAGCCATCGGCAAAGCCAGAAATGGCGCGGCTGCGCGCCCCCTGGCCCTTATCTCCGTGCAGTGGATAGGCGTTAATGCCGGCACGCCGAAGCTTTTTTACCTGCCTGTCCACGCCGTGCTTGGTACGCATGAACATGATGGTCTTGCCTGCGCGCGCAGCGATGCGCATAACCACCTCATTGCGGGCGGGGCGATCGCCCACGAAAAATAGGTGGTGCGACATCGATTCCACCGCCGCGGCAACTGGAGCTGTGGAGTGGACCACGGGATCGTGCAGGAATTGCTCGACAAGCTTATTGACGTCCCCGTCGAGGGTCGCAGAAAAAAGCAGCCGTTGACCGGTGGGCGGGGTGTAGTTTAAAAGCTTGCGCACCTGGGGAAGAAAACCCATATCGGCCATCTGGTCTGCCTCGTCAAGAGTGGTGATCTGTACCTTGTCGAAGGACAACTTCCCTTGGGCGATGAGATCTTGGGCGCGACCAGGTGTGGCGACCAAGAGGTCTACTGGGCGTGCCAGAGAGCGGATGTGATGGTTGATATTAACGCCGCCGACCACGGCGAGGACGCGTAGCCCTAATGCGGCGGCGGGCTCATCGAGGCGTTGTTGGATCTGCGTCGCTAACTCGCGGGTGGGGGCGAGCACGACCGCGCGGGGCTGGCCCGGGGTAGAGGCGCCCGAGCCAGCCAATCGAGCCAATGTGGGAAGCCCAAAGGTAAAGGTTTTTCCGGATCCGGTAGGCCCGCGGCCAAGTACGTCCTTGCCTGCGAGTACATCCGGGATGGCTGCGGCTTGGATGGGGAAAGCTTCCGTGATTCCTTGGTTGTGTAAAACGTGAACCACGCGCTGAGGTAAGCCGAGTTCGGCAAAAGTAGTCATCGTTGGGCAATTCTAACTGGTGGGCGCGCAAAATCCCGCATCGGCCGACGCACGATTGGTGGGCTACGGTACAAGTGAGAAATCCCATAGCAAAAATAAGCCCCTGCTTTAGGTATTTCACTGGTTATTACCTAACGTGGAAGGTGGTGCTGGGAAGCACGCAAATCTTTTTCTCCACTCACCGGCCCTTTCCAAGGCCACACCGAACTGTTAAGGAGTCGTCACATGGCTCAAGCACAAGCATCCGCAGCCAGTACTTCTTCCCACTCCTCACCGCAGGAATCAACAGAGCCCACGAAGAAGGAGAGGTTTCACCTTGATGCCGTGTGGTTCGCGCTGGCCTTCGTGGCTCTAGCGGTCGTCTTACTTATCCCGATTCCAGGACTCGACTGGCCCGCCAAAGTGGCTCTGGGCATGCTGGCCTTCGCGGTGATCATGTGGGTGACCGAGGCCGTGAGCTATCCGGTAAGCGCCCTGCTCATCGTTGGCCTTATTTCCCTGCTTTTGGGGCTCGGGCCGGATCCAGAATCCGATGGCATCTACGGCACCTCCAACGCTCTCAAGGTCGCGATGGCAGGATTTTCCTCCTCCGCGGTAGCACTCGTGGCCGCAGCGCTGATTCTGGCCGGGGCGATGCAAGCTACGGGCCTGCACAAGCGGATTGCCCTGTACGTGCTGAAGGTCGCGGGGGAGAAGACCTCCCACATCGTTATCGGCGCCATTGCGATTGCCATCATCTTGGCCTTCTTCGTTCCTTCTGCCACCGCGCGTGCGGGCGCCGTAGTACCCATCTTGCTCGGTATGGTAGCCGCCTTCGGCCTGTCCTATGAGTCGAAGCTGGGTGCTCTACTCGTCATTACCGCAGCGCAGGCCGTCTCAATCTGGAACGTAGGCATTAAAACCGCCGCCGCCCAAAACCTCGTGGCGGTGGGATTTATTGAGGATCAAATGGGGCAGTCGGTCTCCTGGGGGCAGTGGTTTATTTGGGCCGCGCCCTGGTCCATCTTGATGTCCATCGCGCTGTACTTCATCATGCGCGCCGTCATCAAACCGGAAACGGAACGCATTGAGGGAGGAAAGGAGCTCATCGCCAAGCAGCTAGAGGACCTCGGGCCCACCTCACCGGAAGAGAAGAGGCTCATCGGATTTTCCCTCCTCCTGCTCTTCTTCTGGGCCACCGAAGGGCTACTGCACCCGATTAGCTCGGCCGTCATTACCGCGGTGGCCGTTGCCCTGATGCTGTTACCGAAGATCGGCGTGTTTACCTGGCCAGAGGCCCAAAAATCAGTGAGCTGGGGTACCCTCATCGTCTTTGCCATCGGCATTTCGCTCGGCTCATTCCTGTTGGATACGGGCGCTGCCACGTGGCTATCAGAAAAGACCTTCGGGCTGATGGGGCTGGATTCGCTGCCGATTCTGGCAACGATTGCGCTGGTATCGCTGTTTAATATCCTCATCCACTTGGGCTTTGCCTCTGCTACGTCGCTTGCCTCCGCGCTCATCCCGGTCTTTATTGCTTTGGCCTCCACGCTGGATGTGCCTAACGGCGGCATCGGCTTCGTGGTCATTCAGCAGTTTGTCATCTGCTTCGGATTCTTGCTTCCCGTCTCGGCGCCGCAGAATATGCTGGCCTATGGCACCGGTGCCTTTAGCACCAAACAATTCCTTCGCTCTGGTATCCCGCTGACCATCGTCGGATACCTGCTTATCCTCCTGCTTTCTGCCACCTACTGGTCGTGGCTGGGCTTGGTCTAAGTCCAGGTACTAAAAAGGGGAGGGCCTGCACCGAGCAGGTCCTCCCTCTATGTGTACGGCAGTTTAGTCCGTTTGCGTCAGGCTGCGGTCACCGGACCACTCGACGTGGAAGGTGCCGGGCTTATCGGTGCGCTTGAAGGTGTGCGCGCCAAAGAAGTCGCGCTGGCCCTGGATAAGGGCGGCTGGCAGGCGGGTGGCGCGCAGGCTGTCGTAGTACGACAGCGAAGACGCGAATACCGGGGCGGGCAGGCCCATCTGGGTTGCCGCGACGACGACGCGGCGCCACGGTTCGATGAGGTCTTCCAGCTCGCCCTTGAGGTAGGGATCCAGGATGAGGGCGGGAAGCTCTGGATTGGTATCAAATGCCTCGCGGATGCGATCCAAGAACTTAGCGCGGATGATGCAGCCGCCGCGCCAGATGGTGGCCAAGTCGCGCGGATCGACATCCCAACCGAATTCAGCAGAACCAGCCTTGATCTCATCGAAGCCCTGGGAGTAGGCGATGAGCTTGGCGGCATACAACGCACGGCGAACGTCTTCGATGAACGCATCCTTATCGATGTCGAAGTCCGCGTTCGTGCCTGCTGGAAGCTGACCCTCCTGCGCGGCGGCGCGCTGCTGGCTAGAAGAAGACAGTGCACGGGCAAAGACGGACTCGGCGATCCCGGTAATTGGAACGCCCAATTCCAAGCCATTGATGGCGGTCCAGCGGCCGGTACCTTTCTGGCCGGCGGCGTCCAAGATGACATCGACAAGCGGGGCGCCCGTATCCGGATCCTTCTGGGCCAGTACCTCGGCGGTGATCTCAATGAGGTAAGAGTCCAGGTCGCCGGAGTTCCACTCCTTGAAGATTTCCGCGATCTCGGCAGGCTCCATGCCAGCGCCGTAGCGCAGCAGCTGGTAGGCCTCGCCGATGACCTGCATATCGGCGTACTCGATGCCGTTGTGGACCATTTTAACGAAGTGGCCGGCGCCATCCGGTCCAATGTGGGTCACGCACGGGGTGCCATCTACCTCGGCAGCGATGGACTCCAGGATGGGGCCCAAGGTCTCCCAGGACTCGGCCGGACCACCAGGCATGATGGACGGGCCGTTCAAGGCGCCTTCCTCGCCGCCGGAAATGCCCGCGCCCACGAAGTGCTTGCCGCGCTCGGCCACTTCCTTTTCGCGACGAATGGTATCCGTAAACAGCGCATTGCCGCCATCGATGATGATATCGCCGTCATCCATGGCATCGGCAAGCTGGTCAATGACCGCATCGGTGGCCTTGCCCGCCTGCACCATGATGATGGCCTTGCGGGGCCGCTCCAAGGAAGCCACGAAATCCGCGATAGACTCGGAAGGAATAAAGTTTCCTTCGTCACCGTGGGCCTCAATGAGTGCGTGGGTCTTTTCTGGGCTGCGATTATAGACGGCGACGGTATTGCCATTGCGGGCAAAGTTGCGGGCTAGGTTGGAGCCCATTACCGCTAGGCCGACTACACCAATGTGCGCGAGTTCGTTCTTTTCAGTCATGGTGCCTATCCTACGTCACCGCCTCACTTTCGCCGCGCTGGCGGCTAAGCTTGAAGGCTATGTCAGATACCCAGATACTCAATGACTTACTTCACACCGCGCACACGCGCCTGCTCAACGAGGAGGAACTGGAGAAACTAAATTCGGTCAACGGCGGGCTTGCCGAGTTCATCGGGCTCACCTTCGACCGCGTTGGCCCAACCGAGGCCCGCGCGCACCTCACCGTGACCCCTCAGCACCACCAACCCTGGGGCGTGGCGAACGGCGGGCTATATTGCACCATCGCGGAAACGGTAGCCTCCCTTGCCAGCGTCGCGGCTGCCGATGCCCTAGCGATGGGAGTCAATAACTCCACGGACTTCATCAAAGCGACAGGTGAGGGCGAGCTAGAAGCGGTAGCGACCCCCATTCAATTGGGCACGCGGACCCACGTGTGGAGCGTAGAAATGCGCCAAGGAGACACCTTGGTTGCACGCACCACGCTGCGCACCATGATTATGGGTGAGCGCAGCTAGAGCCAGTGGTTCTTCCGGAACCACGCCCACAGGCCGGCGACGACAGCGACCATGATGATTATTGCCATGGGATACCCAAAGGCCCAGTGCAGCTCCGGCATGATATCGAAGTTCATGCCGTAAATACCGGCGACGAGGGTCGGCGCGGCCCACATGCCGACGACCGCGGAGATGGTGCGCATATCCGAGTTTTGCTGCATGGTGACCTTGGCCACCGAGGCATCAATAAGCGAGGTCAGGCGTTCATCGAAGCTGGCCACCAAGTCATTGACCACGAGCTCGTGGTCATAGACATCGCGCAGATAGGACCGGATCTGCTTAGAGATGAGATCCTTGTGATCCGAGACCATTGCCTTTAACGCCGCAGAAAGCGGATAAATGGCGTGCTTCATCTCCAAGACTTCGCGCTTGAACATGTAAATGCGGTCGACATCGAATTTGAGGTTCGGGGTAAAGATTTCCTCTTCGAGTTCATCGACTTCATCGCTAATAAGGCGCGCCACCTCGGAGTAGCGGTCCACCATCATGTCCAGGATCTTCCAGGCCATGGCGACGGGGCCGAGCTCCACCAAGTCCTGTTCGTCTTCAACCGTGTAGGCCAAGTTGGGCAGCTTTGCACCGTGGCGGACGGTGATGATGAAGTTCGAGCCCATGATCATCTGGATTTCGCCCGTGGAAATGATCTGGCGCTTATCTTTTACCTCATCGTGGTCGCGGTAATTCACCGAGCGCGCCACCACAAAGAGCTGGTCATCGTAGCGCTCTAGCTTTGGGCGCTGGTGGGCCATAACAGCGTCTTCCACGATGAGCTCGTGGATGCCAAATTGCGAAGCGATCTTCGTCATCTGGGATTCATAGGGCTCATGCAAGCCCACCCAAACAAATCCACGCCCATATTCCGCCACGGTTTCTAGGGCGGAATGCGCGGAATACTCGCCGGGCAGGGCCTCACCATCAACGAAGACGCGGCAGTGCTCGATGGCGCGCTCGGCAGGAACCGGTGGGAAGGAAGGCTGACTAGGAGGCGTGGATTTCTTTCGGCCCCTAAAGGGCGTGGGTACGGACGGCATCGTTTCAGCCTCCTTTGCACGATAGTGCGGATAGTAACGCAATCAAGTAGTAAAACGGGCCACGTTTTACGCAGCGGGTAAAGCTTACACCGACGGTGGGTAATATAATCGAATCTATGCCTACGTGGAAAGAAGTTACCGAAGCCAATCCCGCCCACTCCCATAATTTCGCCCGCAAATGGAAGATGCTAGAGGCGCAGGGCAAGGACATTCATGGGGAGGCCCGGCTTGTCGATGCCATGGTGGAACGCAATTCCACCATCCTCGACGCCGGCTGTGGAACCGGCCGCGTCGGCGGGGAATTGCTGCGCCGCGGACACAGCGTGGTGGGCATCGACGTGGACCCTATTCTGATCGAACACGCCGAACATGACTTCCCGGACGGCGAATGGTTCGTCGGGGATCTGTGCACGGAAGAGGTTCCTGAAGGACCCTTTGACCTCGCTGTTTCTGCGGGAAACGTCATGGGATTTTTGGCCGTGGACGGCCGCGAGGAAGCCCTGCGGAATATTTTTAACTCGCTGACCCCCGGCGGACGCTTCGTCACCGGCTTTGGGGAAGGCCGCGGCTGGGACTTCCAGGACTTCCTCGATATGGCGCAGAAGGTGGGTTACCGCGTTGACTTCACATTCTCTTCTTGGGACATGAAGCTATTCTCGGAGCATTCCACCTTCTTGGTCGCCGTGCTTTCCAGGCCTGGCGCAGACCTATTGGCATAAGGCCTTAAAAGCGCCGGTCCGCTTGGTCGAAGAAATCTACCTCGTGAATGCTGGCGCTGATAAAGGCGCGCTCGGCGCGGGTACGGGTGGCCTCATCCGCCTTTTCTAAGGTTTCCTCCACAATCCTGATGCTCTCGCGCACCCCGGCGAGGAAATCTTCGCCGCCGTAGACCTCCAACCAGGCATGGTAGGGGTGATCCGGCGAGTCGAATTCCGCCAAGTGCAGGCCTACCTCCGCATACAGCCAGTAGCAGGGAAGTACCGCCGCGATGCCGACGGCATAATCTTCCGTGTGCGTGCTGCGAATCAGAAAATCCGTATAAGCGCAGGTGACCCGCGATGGTGCCGTGGTGGCCGAATCCTTCAACCACCCGCGGTGCAGCTCAGCCTCCTCTGCGAGGCATTCGTAGGCGCCCTGCGCCCAGTGCAATTGCTGTGCGGTATCGGGTGCCTGGCTGGCCAAGCGAGCCAAGGCCTTCGAGTAGGACGCCAGGTACTGCGAATCCTGATCAAGGTAGAAACTGAAAGCATCGTTGGCGAGTGCTCCGGACCCGAGCTTCTGGATGAAGGGTAGTGCCTTTACCTGATCCCAGTGCTCCGCTGCGATATTCCACAGGCGCTGCGTGTACGGGCCAGCGGCGGCAACCCGCGGCTGTTCGGGATTTTCTACCTCTTCCAAAGGTCCAGCCAAGTGAGGAAGCGGGACCGAGGATGCAGCCCGCATCAAGCGCTGCGAGCGGTGCAGGTGGTCTACCGGCCCGCTGCCCTTGCCGACGCCCAGCGCATCCGCATTAGCAATCGCCTCGTGCAACCAGTCCGTCGACCACTCAAGGGCGGTGGCGGCATCATCGCCTGCGCCAAGCCGCGTTGCTAGGGCAGAGGAGAGGGAGCAGCCCGTGCCGTGGGTATTCTTGGTCTGCACTCGGGCCGATTCCACGCGGTGAACCTTGCCATCGGGAGTGACCACGGCGTTATCGGCAATCGCCGAGTCAAGGTGCCCGCCCTTGACGATGACCGCCGTATCCGCCTCAGCGGCCCACGCCTTAGCCACCTCGATGGCACGGTCCAAATCCGTGGCTTCCTCCGTCTGCGTCAGCACGGCTAGCTCCTTGAGGTTGGGCGTGATGACATCAGCACGGGAGCACAGCTCGCGCACCGCCTTTTCCGCCTCTGGGTCCAAGAGGCGATCACCGCTGGTGGCCACCATGACCGGGTCCAAGACCACGGGGACGGACGGCTCGATCTGGTCGAGGAAGGTGGACACGAGGTCGGTGATGGGGGCATCGGCAAGCATGCCGATCTTGATGGCGTCGATCTCTACGTCCTCGCGGACCGAATCCAGCTGCTCCTGCAGGAAATCCAGCGGCGGGACGTGGACGCTGCGCACGCCCTGGGTGTTTTGGGCCACTAGCGCGGTGACCACGCTCATTCCATACCCGCCCGCGGCAGCGATGGACTTCAGATCGGCCTGAATGCCGGCTCCGCCTGTGGGATCGGTTCCAGCAATCGAGAGAATACGGGGGTAGGTTCCTTTAGCCACGGTAGGCCTCCTTTAGGTTGTGTGCTGCCGCTGCCGGGTCACCAGCAGCCATAACGTCGCTGACCACGCAGATCCCTGCGAAGTCGCTTGCAGAAAGTTCGTGGGCATTGTGCGCCTTGATGCCGCCGATAGCGACGGACTCGATGCCGCGTTCGCGCGCCGCGGTGGCAAGGCGCCTGGCTGCCTCAGCGCCGATTCCCGCTGGCGCATTCTTCTTGGTCGCCGTCGAATAAACCGGGCCGATGCCAATGACATCGGGGGCCTCCTGCGGGTCAATGGCGTCCAACTCTTCCCGTGTGCCCACCGAAAGCCCGATGAGCTTATCGGGGCCGAGCAGCGCGCGTGCTTGGTGTAAATCCATATCGTTTTGGCCAATGTGCAGGTGGCAGCCCACCCTGGCCGCTACCTCGACGCGGTCATTGATAAAAAGCGGTACATCGCCTAAGACCTTCATGAGCTCGCGGGCGGTAGCCTCCACCTCCTCGTCGCTGGCCTCCTTATCGCGCAATTGCACGACGGTAGCCCCGCCGAGCACTGCCTCTTGTACGATGGGAACGACCTTGTCCCGCCCGCCGGCGAGCTCAGGATCTGTGATGAGGTACAGCGTCCAATCGATGCTCATGACAGCCCCGCAATGTCTGCGACCTCGGAGGCAGAGATCCGCTTCTTGATTCCATCGGTCGACAGTTCATGCAGCGCATCGAGCCAGGCAACCGCAAAGGAGCCGGGCGCCGAGGATTTCTCCGCGGCAACGCTGCCCGCGGCCCCCACATGCGCATGCGCTGCGATGATCGCTGCGAATGGATCCTCCCACGCTGCCAGGTAAGCCGCGCAGATGGCGCCCAGCGAACAACCCGTGCCGATGACGTTTTGCAGCATCGGGTGCCCGGACTCGAGGCTTACCGCCCTCGGCGATTCGCCTGCCTGCACGATGAGATCCGTGGGGCCAGACACGGCAACAACGGCACCAGTCTCGCGGGACAATTTGAGTGCCGGTTCCAGTGCCGCCTCTACGCCATCGGTGGACTCCACGCCGCGCCCGCCGGCTCCGGTTCCTGCTAGAGCTATGATCTCGGAAGCATTGCCGCGAATCGCCGTCGGGCGCTGCGGCAAGACTTCGTGCATGAACTCGGTGCGCTTGTGCAGACCACCTGCGCCGACGGGATCGAGGACCCACGGGTTTCCAGCCGCGGTCGCACCGGCGATTGCCTCGCGCATGCCGTCGTATTGTTCGGAATTCGGGGTACCGCAATTGATAAGCACGCCACTGGCGATCTTCGCAAAATCTTGCGACTCATCTGGAGTATCTACCATTGCTGGGCTGGCGCCGATGGCCAACAGCGCGTTGGCAGAAATATTGCTGACGACCTTATTGGTCAAGCACTGAATAAGTGGAGCGGTATCGCGCACCGCATCGTGGGCACGGAGAAATGAACAATCCACAACAATCCCTTCGCTAGTTCTAACTGAGAGCAGGTTCAATGGGTATATCTCAGCCACTGCGTGGCACCCCATGTTGTACTGCCCAAGCCTAACAAAAATGGGAAAATAGGAACGAAAACCACAAAAGCCGCCGCCCACAGTCCCGTTGCGGGGTAGTAGGACGGCGGCTGGTGCCGAGGAGAATTTAGTTCTTCTCTTCTTCTGCCTCATCGATGAGGTTGCGGGCGATGCGCTGCTGGGTAGTAATCTCCAGGTTGCCGCGGTTGCGGGAGAGGATATTAGCCGCCCAGTTGACCAATACGGCCAAGCGGCTGCGCAGGCCAACGACGTAGGTCAGGTGCAGGGCCAACCATGCCAACCAGCCCGGGAAGCCTGAGAATTCGGTCTTGCCCAGCTTCACGACGGCATTGAAGCGGGTCACGATGGCCATCGAGCCCTTGTCGAAGTACTCGAATGGCTCCTTTTCATCGGCCGTGGACTCCTCGTCCACCTTGGTCTCGATGAGCTTGGCGACGTGCTCGCCACCCTGAATTGCCACCTGTGCCAAACCCGGCAGGCGGTTCAGGGACATCATGTCACCGATGATGTAGACGTTGTTGAAGTCACCAACGGTCATGTCATCGTTGACGGATACGCGGCCCGCGCGGTCAGCCTCGACGCCAGCTTGATCAGCGACCATCTTGCCCAATGGGGAAGCAGCGACACCGGCGGACCAGATCTTGGTCGCGCCCTCGAGGGTGACCTCTTCCTCGGTCTTCATGTTCTTGTAGGTCACGGAGTCTTCGTTGACATCGGTCACCATGGCGTTCAGGCGAACGTTAACGCCTTCCTTTTCCAGGGTGCGCTGGGCACGGCGGCCGAGGCGCTTGCCAAACGGTGGGAGTACCTGGGGCGCGCCGTCGAGCAGGTAAATCTTTGCGGCGGAGGTGCCGTAGGTGGAGTAGACATCGCTAAGCGTGCGGTTAGCCAACTCAGCGATCTGGCCGGTGAGCTCCACACCGGTTGGGCCGGCACCGACGATGATGAAGGTGAGGAGGCGCTCGCGCTCAGCGGGGTCATCGGTAAGCTCAGCTTTTTCGAAGGCGGAAATGATGCGGGAACGCAGCTCCAGGGCATCATCCAAGGTCTTCATGCCAGGGGCGAACTCGGCGAAGTGGTCATTGCCAAAGTAGGACTGGCTGGAACCAGCGGCGACCACGAGGGAGTCGTAGGAGTAGGTGCGCGAAAAGTCATCGAGCTCGGCGGTAACCGTCTGATCCTCCAGGTTAATGTCGGTCACGTTGCCGTTGACAAAGTCCACATTATCCTGGTTGCGCAGCAGCTGGCGGGTCGAAGGGGCAACCTCACCAGCGGAAATCATGCCGGTAGCCACCTGGTAGAGCATTGGCTGGAACAGGTGGTGGTTCTTCTTATCGATGAGGGTGATCTCAACATCGGCGTTCTTCAACTTCTTCACAGTGTTAAGACCGCCGAATCCACCGCCAACCACGACGACGTGGTGACGGCTTCCGTTTGGACGATAAGGGGTATCAGTCATGGAATTAATGCGACCTTCCTCGAGAAAGCTTATTTAAGTACCCGTATAGTGTAAACGCTTGTCACATAACGTGCATACTTGATGCCCATTTACATACGATTCGGGTTTCCTTTCATGCGGAGTGCCTCGACCGAAACCGCTCAGAATCTGGCTAAAATAAGCCCAACCGTGACCCTTGCACCCAGGAGCGCTCCCCAAACCATGAGTTTTTCCACCCCCGAGCATCTACGCTCCATTAACGCGGAGGCGTGGCCCAATATCGCGACCGTGCCATCGCAGCGCTGGGCGACGCTAAAATCCCGCCGGGCCGAAGCAGAATTTGCCAAGGCCTGCGATAGCGCCGGCTTGGAGCTCGAACTCGATGCTGCTGGCGGCCCCGATTTGAAGGTGGGTCACGATGCGCTCTTTGAGCGGATCGCCGCTACCGGATGGTTAGGCTTTGCCGAAAGCTATATGGCAGGCGAGTGGACCGTCGAATCCTCCGCCCAATTGGTAAAAGTTTTGGGCAAGCTCCTGCAGGTGGGGTACCTTCCCAAACCGCAAGGGGTAAGCGTGCGTGATTCTGAGCCAGGGGAGCTGCCGCTCGACTTGGTGCACCTCTATGCCGGCGATGGCCTCAGCCACGTTGGCGGGATTTTCTCCAGCGGCGTGCCGACGACGATCCGGGAAACGGTCGAGAGCTTTAGCCCGAAAGCCGGCGGCAGGGAGCCGAAGAGCCACTTTGTCGATGTCACCACGGTGAGCGAGCCCACCAACGTGGACCGGGATGACTTGGGAGAGGCGCAGCGCAGGGCGGCAGACTGGCTTCTCGATGCCACCCGCACCGGCGCCGGTACCCACCTTCTTGTCTATCCCGCGGCCGGGATGCAGGCCGCGATACGCGCTACCAAGCGCCGCGCCACAGTCGACGTCCTGACCAGCGATGTCGAACAAATCACCCAGATGCGCGAGGCGCTTGTCTTTGCCGGAACGGAAGATTCTATCCACGTAGAGCGGATTCCGGATTCCGTTCCGAGCCCGAAGCAGTGGCGCGGGCACTACGACGCGATCATCAGCGTGGAAAAGTTCGAACAATTAAGCCCGCGAGAGCGCAAGGCCTATATCCGAGTCCTCGACCGATTCCTTACCGCAAACGGTCGGGCGGCTTTTCAATCCATCGTGGCCACCGAGTCCATGTCGGAGGCTGCCCGAGCATCCTTGCAGGCCATGCGGGCCTATATCTGGCCAGGACTCGACTATCCGCTGACCATGGACGTGCACCGGCTCGTGGATAAGAACTCGCACTTGCGCATCGTGTCCGAAACGCACGTGGGCAGCCACTATATCGAATCCCTGCGCCAGCAGCGATCCTTTTTTGATGGGCATCTTCGCGAGGCCGCCGCTGCCGGCTTTGATCCGGTTTTCCGCAGGTTATGGACCTTCCAATTCGCGCTTCGTGAGGCGCTCATGAGCCTCGGGATGATAGACTCCGTCCAATTCGGACTGACCCACCGCAATCGCGGCGGGCGCCGCTAGGATTTTTATTGCGGAAGCTCATCAAATTCGTCCAGCAGTTCAACGCTCGGGACGAAAAAGTTCGTACCGGTCAAGGCCGTGGAGAAGTCCAGGATTCGGTCATAATTGCCCTCGGGATCGCCGATGAACATATTGCGTAAACGCTCGTTGATATCTTCTGGGTCCTTGGCGTACCCGATGAAGTAAGTGCCCATCTCGCCTGAGGCAAAGGAACCGAAGACCATGTTCTCGCGGTAGATGTCCTCCTCGAGGTCATTGAGAGCCACGTGGGAATTTGATGGCTGCGCATCCTCATCGAGCTCCACGTCATCGGCCTTGGTACGCCCGATAACGCGTTCCTGCTCTTCGGTGCTGATACCGCTCCACTTATCTAGGTCATGGGTGTATTTTTGCACTGTGACGTAGGAGCCGCGGGGATAATCGGCGTCATCGGCAAGCAGCACTGTCTCTAGAGCTTCCTCGGGGAGGGGATTGGCGGTGCCATCCACAAAGCCTAGGAGGTCGCGCTGGTCCAAGTACTTGAAACCCTGGGTCTCATCGATGACGGTCGCAGCATCGCCCAGCTGGCGCAAGACCTGGCGCGCCATCTCGTGGCAGAGGTCATAGGTATTCGCGCGGAAATGCAGCAAAATATCGCCCGGCGTGGAAGGCGCCTTGTACGTGCCCTCGAGCGGCTCGAACTCCTTGAGCTTGTCCGGGCGGGGAGCGCTGGTGAGGCGTGGCCACATGTTGGCGCCGATGCCAACGACCGTGTACAGCTCGCCCTCGTTATGGCGGAAATTGACGGACTTGAGGGTATCGCCAAATGCGGAGAGCATGTCCCGAGTGGCTTGCTCGCCGCCTTCTGCAATGTTCAAGACCAGGAACAGGGCGGCGCGGGAAGGCTTAGTGACAACGCGTTGAATAGTCATGAAGTCCAGCATATGTGTTGGCCTTGGGCGTTGCACGTTTGGTGTATGTGGTGTGTGGGGTTGGTGTGATGTGCCGGCATGGCTTGCATGCGGGATGCGCTGGCATGGCGTGATGCGTTTTTGCAAATAGCGAGCCGATTTGGGCCTTTTGAGGGGCTCTATTTGTAAATTTGGAACACTTTGCGCCCGGGTGGCTGGACCATTCTTGGATCAAGGGCCGCGGCACGATGGGAGGGACTTCTACGGATCTAAAATGACATAATGTACATTATCGGACAATTATGGAGATCTGCTGGTTAAGTTGAGGGCGGCTTGAGTGTAACCCCTTAGGTCCGTGGATTCGGTCCGGGATGTTGGCTGGCCTACCTGTTGCTGCACGCTGAGGTCTTGAGAGCGTCAAAGCTTCTGCGACTTCGGCTCCTCAGCGGCCAGAGTTTAGATTCCTGAAGCGAGCCTGGCTTGAGAAATCGTTTCGACGAGGCTTGTGTGGAGTGTCTGGCAGGCGGCACGCCACGGCTCCGGACGGCTCGGACGTCCGATTGAGTCGAGATTCGCTTCAGGCGGTCCTTTCCTGCCGCTGGACCTTGGCACACTTATACCCCGGCATTTAGTCACAGTGACGTTAAAATAACGCTATTGGTTTTTGTAGGCGCTCCACAGCTGCCAGATGGTTAACACCGCCAGCAATGCTGCAACCGCCGTGACTAGCCACATCTGTTGGACCGCGACGAAAATCGAGAAAGCTATGACGACAATGAGGCGGAACCAAAGCACGGGAATTAAACGTCGAGAATTCACGGTTTAGTCCTTATTCAAGGAGACGCGCAGGTTGATCTCGCCGTCCTCGGCAACCTTAGCCGCCAGCATGTCTGGCGTCTCCACGTTGTAGTCCAAGCGGTTAATCGGAATATCGCCGCCAATGACGATATCGTCGCCGTCGCGCAAAACATCGAACTCATGGGTGATTTCCTGCGTCTTGTCCTTGATCTTGAGGTCACCGGTGAGCTTAACGGAGCCTATGGTGCCGTCTTCGGGGACATCGGCAAGTGAGACGGACTTGGTAAGCGTGAAAGACGATTCTGGGAAGTCTGAGGTCTTAAAGAGCTTGGACTTCATATTTTGGTCGCGGACTTTCTTATCCGTGGTCAAGGAATCCATATTCACCGTGATGGTGGCGGATTCCAGCGTGGAATCGGAAATCTCCGCCTGGCCGGTGACCTCCGTGGTCGACCCAGAGGTGGACGTCCTCTCCGCCGGCAGAACCTCGTCGAAGGTAAAGCCCACCGAGGTGTGGTTATCGGCGCGGCCCTTGGCCACAGACCAGGAACCGTCGACCGGCGTTGAGGCTGCCTTGGCGCCATCGGCAGTCACGGGCTCCGTCTTGACGCCGCCGCTTTTGAAAAGCGAGTACACAATCGGGCCGATCGCTACGGCAGTAAGCACGAGGATTAAAACCACGAAGATGGAAACGACGAGTTTCCGGTTATAAAAAAGCTTTTTCATCTACTATCGAAGTCCTTCTAAACGCCGAGCCAGCGAAATAAGCTCCTCACACAGACTGGAAAGCTCTTCCGCGCTCGCGCCTTCTTCCGCGGCGGTATGAATGTCTTCTGCGGAACACCGCAATTCAAAAAGGCCGTCGCGCAAACCTTGCACTTTATCTGGGCTTAAGATTACTGCATCGGCAGGAATATCCGTGCCACTAACATTGTTTCTTTGTTCATAGGCACGCTGTTTGCACGAGGCGCTGCAAAACTTACGTGGTCGTCCCCTACCGCCTTGGTCAATATCCTTTCCACACCATTGGCAGGAACCGACATTGCTTTCACGACTAGCTGTACGGATCACTCGATACACTTTAGTCCATTAAACGGCGGGCTGGGAACAATACCGCGTGGGTGTTCGTTATAATAAATAGCTCTTAGGCGAAACTATCGCCGTCAATCAGGGATCTCTTTGAAAAGGATGATGTTGCATGGCAGATCGCGTACTCCGTGGCAGCCGTATGGGTGCAGTCAGCTACGAAACTGACCGCGACCACGACCTCGCACCGCGTCAGATGGTGAAATACCGCACGGACGATGGTGAGATTTATGAGGTGCCCTTTGCACATGAGGCAGAAATCCCTGAAGAATGGATGTGCAAGAATGGCAAACTGGGCCACCTCGTAGAGGGCGAAGGCGTGGAAGCTAAGCCCATCAAGCCACCGCGCACACACTGGGATATGCTGCGGGAGCGTCGCTCCATCGAGGAGCTCGATGAGCTTTTGGAAGAGCGCATTAACCACCTGCGCTCCCGCCGTCGGACCGCTGCTCGCCTCCTCAAGGAGCAGGAACAGCAGAAGAAGTCTTAAAGGCTCAAGCGGAATTAATTAAAGCCCGTACCCTGACCGCCACGGTGGCGTTGGGGTACGGGCTTTATGCTGCTTAGATTACTTCTTCTTAGTCAGCTGGCCCACCTGGTGCTTGACCAAGTATCCCAGCTCATTGGCCAAGTTGGTGGCCCAGCCCACACCGTTGCGGGCCTTCTGGCCGGCATTGTGAACAGAGCCGTATTTGACCTCGTGGTCCGCCAGCTTGGACATCTCGCCGGCAAAATCCTTCACCTGCTCCGCGCGGTGGGCCACGCCCCACTTGGTTACCTCGAAGAGGGAATCCTTGACAAAGGAACCATCCAGCTTGGATTCGCCGTACTCGCGCTCGGTGAAGGTGATGGGCACCTCGCGGATATCGTATCCAGCCTTGACCGCGCGGAAGGCCAAGTCCACCTGGAAGATATAGCCGGCCTTGGACAGCTCATCAAAGTCGATGTCTTCCAAAAGCTCGCGGCGGAAGGCACGGTAGCCGGCGGTCATATCGGACAGGTCGGTTCCGAGCGCGAAAGAGATGTAGAGGTTGCCCAAGCGGGACAGGTACTCGCGGGATGCCGGCCAATTGACGGTCTCGCCGCCCGGCACGTAGCGGGAACCGATGACTAGGTCCGCGCCCTCGTCAATCTCCTCCAACAGCAAGTGCAGCTGTTCTGGGGCGTGGGAGCCATCGGCATCCATCTCACAAAGGACCTGGTAGTCGCGCTCCAGGCCCCATTCGAAGCCGGCGATATAAGCGCCCAAAAGGCCGCCCTTGCCCTCGCGGTGTAGCACGTGAATGTGGTCATCTTCTGCTGCGAAAGCATCGGCCTTCTCGCCGGTGCCGTCGGGGGAATTATCATCCACAACGAGGATGTGAACCTCTGGCAGCGCCTCGCGGACGCGGCCGGTAATCAGGGGAAGGTTTTCAATCTCGTTATACGTTGGGATGATAACCAGCGTCGCAGAATCAAGAGTGCTCACAGTAATTAATGCTCCTACTTTTCTTTAGCGCCGACACCGCGAGGTGTACGACCCAATCGGTTAGTACGCACGGCAATGAGTGCGCAGACGGTACCAATAATAACCATCAGCCACTGCATGAGCGAACCGTAGCGCACCGAAAATGTTTCGCCGGTTTTCAGTGGCAGGCGTTCTACCAGTGCCGCGGGCTCAAAAAGCTCCGTGGATTGGCTCACGCTGCCGTCTGGGTGCACGAGTGCGGACACTCCAGAGGTGGCTGCAACCACGACGGCGCGGTCTGTTTCTAGCGCGCGCAGCCTGCTCATAGCCAGCTGCTGGTACGTCATATCGGAAAAGCCGAATGTTGCGTTATTGGTCGGAGTCGTCAGAATCTGCGCGCCGTTTTTGACGGATTCATGGAAGGCATTATCGAAGGAGACCTCATAACAGGTCGCCACACCTACCGCGACGGAATTCATGGAGACCACACCGGGCCCGTCCCCTGCCTTGAAATCACCGGCGAGGTCAACGTAGTCAGAGAAATGCGCGAAGAAGTCCCGCATGGGCATGGTCTCACCGAACGGCTGCAGGTACTTCTTATGGTGGTGATCGCCCTCACCGTGGCCAGGGGTAAAGACTTGCATGGTATTGCGCGCGCCTACCTCATCGCGGGTGGCGGTACCGACCAGCACGGGAGCGTCAATGGCATCGACGGCCCCGCTAATGGCTTGGGCTGCTTCCCCATCGCGGAAAGGATCAATATCGGAAGAATTTTCCGGCCAGATCACCAGATCTATATCGTCTTCGCGGCGCGCGAGCTTCTCCGTTTCCTGAACGTGGTTATTTAGTACCGCGCGACGCTGCCCGGCGAAGTCCAGACCGCTGCGCGGCACGTTACCTTGAATGGCCGCCACCTTGGTATCGCCAACCTTGGTATCGGCAGGATCGATGCCACGCCCGGCCGCTAGTCCAACGATGAGCGGGAGAATAAGGGCGGCGCCAGCGGCAATCTTTACCCGCCCGCCGCGCAGCAATAAGCCGGCAAGGCCGCAGGCGCACAGCGCCGTTGCCACTGTAATCAGGGAGGTCCCGCCCCACGGGGCGAGATTGGCTAAGGGCCCTTCGATTTGTCCCCACGCCAGTTTGACCCAAGGGAAACCACCAAAAGGCACCGAGGAACGCAGGACCTCCACGGCGAGGTACACGAAGGGAAAGACCAGAAATCCATATCGCCACCGCGCCACAGAGGCCCCGAATATCCCTAAAAGGATGGCATATACCGAAAGCCAGATGGCAAGCGCCGCATAGGGCACGGTCCCTACCAACTCGCCAATCCAGGGCAGGCTCAGCAAGTACAGAATCAGCCCGTGCGCCACCGCCAAAAGCGCGCCTGTGGCCCCGCGCACCTGTCGCCCACGCCAAGGCATGAGGCTCACATACAGCAGGGCGATGCCAATGATCGCGCCCCACCACCAGCCGCGCGGCTCAAGGGCGGTAAAGGTCAGCGCACCAGATATGCCCGCTATGACGAGGCGGGCGAAAAATATCGCCACTTATTTTCCGTCCTGCGAATTGCCATCGCCGCGGGGACCGAAGTCATCAGGATCCAGGTTTTCGGACCAGTTGCGCAGCTCTTCTTCGTCGATAACTTCGTGGGAATCGCTCTGACCAGACGATTGCCCAAAAGATTGGCCCGAGGCCTGCCCAAAGGAACCAAAATTGCCATAGCTATCGTGCTGCTGTGCCATGGGCGATGCCTCGTAAATGCGCACCCCCATCTTCTCCACCTTGCGGTAGATGGATACGGCCATAAACTTTCGAAACAGCGACCGCGTTGGGGCGAAGATGAGCAAGATACCAATAAAACTGGTCAAAAACCCAGGCAGGGACAGCAACATGCCACCGGCCAAGGTTAGGCCCACATTCCCGGCGGTTTTACCCATGTCGTTATCGCGGACGTAGTAGGTCCCGTCACCCGCCTGTTCTACCTGTTTACCCATCAACCGGCGCACCTCAATACCGGCGATGGACATTCCAAAGAACATGGTGATGAACAGAGCAATGAACGCCCAAAAGAGGCCAATCCACTCGGCGACGGCCCAAAACGCTAGGGTTTCCGCCAGCATATAGAGGACGAGATATAAAAACGGCATAGCTTCCAGTTTAACGAGCAAAGCTGACGATATGCTGGCAACACTCGATCCCAGCGCAGGGCTTCTCACCGGCTACACTGGCAAGCTATGCATTACCCCAAATTTTTCCAGCATCCCGAGTCCGGCACTTCCCTGCGCCTGCACGTTGTGGGCGGTTTTACCAGCCCTAATGATTGGATCCATTTGGGTTATTGCGCGGCGCACTGGGCCGATGGCAGCGTCTACATTAGCCCTAATTCCGCCATCGAGTTGCGGGGAATTACAGACAAGGCCCAGCTTGCGGCGGAGCTGGATAAATTAGAGCTGCAGAGCTTCCACATTCCTGTGCTGGCCTCTCCCCTTTCTGCCGCCGCGAAGCAAGCCGCGCGCCAGCTGACCACGCACCTGAATACCGAACAGCCGGGCCTGGAGTCGCTCGCGATTACCACTGACGCCGACGATCTGCCGGCCTCTGCCGCGCAGGTTAGTATGCAGCTGCTTGACGATGCCACCTTAAACATCACCCAGTCCCCCGCCACTAACAGCCCGACCGCGGGCCTCTCGCTTGCCGATGCCGCAACCCACCTCCAGCGCCTCGGTGCCTTGCGCACCGAGGCGAGGAGTACCGAAGCAAAAGGCACTGAGGCGAAGGCCACCGGGGCGGCTGGTGCGGAACTCGCCGCAGAACCTGGGCCCATTGGTTGGTTGGATGAGCACCAGGCAGAAGGCGTGGTCAACCTTGGTGCGGGGGTCTACCAAGGCGCCATCCCGGCGCAGTTCGCGCAGCTCATCGGCCAGCTCGAGGTGGCCATCACGGTCACCCCGTGGGGAGGTCTCGTCTTTCACGACATCGCAGAGGGCGATGCCGAGGTCGTCCTCCGCGTGCTCGCCCCGCGCGGTTTCATCTTCGACATCAATTCGCCCCTGCTGCGGGAGGGCGAGGCCGGCTAACGCGGCATGTGCCGCCACACGGGCCGGGGCACCAACCGCATGACCCAGGCCAAGGCTTGCAGGGCCTTCGGGATCCACAAGGTGTGGCTGCGCGCCTGACCGCGGCGGTCGTCGTTGTCTATGCAGGCAACGACGGCATCGGCGACATCGCCTGGCCGCACCGATAGCGGCGCTGGTTTCATCCCCTGGGTCATGGACCCAATGACGAACCCGGGGCGCGCGGTAATCAACCCAAGCCCACTGTCGTGCAACCTATCCGCAAGGCCCTGGCAAAATGCATCCAGCCCGGCCTTGGTGGAACCGTAGACATAATTGGCGCGGCGGGCCCGCCAGCCAGCGATGGAGGAAAAGGCCACGATATGGCCGCGCGGCATCGACTGCGCCGCCACCGTTAGCACGGAGACCTGGGCGGTGTAGTCGATAGTGGCGATTTGTGCTGCGTGGGACGGATCGGTTTCCGCCTTATCTTGATCCCCTAGGATGCCGAAGGCGACCACAGTCAGCTCAATGGCGCCGACGCGTTCCTTGGCCTCGGCAAAGATCTGGCGGTGCTGGGAGAAATCCTCCGCATCAAAGGACAGCTGGTGGACGCTGCGTGCACCTGCGGCCTCTAGCTGAGAGGTTACCTCCTGAAGCCCGTGCGTCCCGCGCGCGGCGAGGACGATGTCGTTGCCGCAGGCCACGCGACGGGCGATTTCACCGCCGATATCGCTGCGCCCGCCTAGGATCAGTACGCCAGCCACTTAGCGCACTTCGCGTTCAACGACGTTGAGGGACTCGTATCCATCCTTGGTAAGTACCACGATGTCTTCTAGGCGCATGCCCCACTGGCCTTCTAGGTAAATACCCGGCTCAATGGAAAAGGCCATCCCCTCTTCCAGCGCTAGGTCATTTCCCTCCATGATGAAGGGCTCCTCGTGGGTCGAGAGACCAATTCCGTGGCCGGTGCGGTGGACGAATTTATCGCCCCAGCCGGCATCGGCAATAGCTTTCCTCGCAACAGCGTCGATTTCTTCGGCCGTGCTGCCGGGCTTGGCGGCGGCGCGGGCGGCCGCTTGGGCATCGTAAAGCACTGCATAAGCGTCCTGGAAGTCCTGCGGTGCCTGGCTAAGATCGCCGCCTACGACGTAGGTGCGGGTGCAATCGGAATGGTAGCCGGAGGGCAAGGTGCCTCCGAGATCCACGACGACGGGCTCGCCCGCAGCCAGCTTCCGGTCAGAGAAGCTGTGGTGCGGATTGGCGCCATTCGGGCCAGAGCCCACGATGACAAAGTCAATGATGGAATGTTCTTCGAGGATGAGCTTTTCCAGTTCGTGCGCCACCTCGGCCTCGGTGCGGCCGGGCTGCAGGAGCCCAGGAACCTGGGCGTGCACGGCGTCGATGGCCTGGCCGGCCCTGCGCAGCTCTGCGATTTCCGCCTCATCCTTGCGGGTAAACAGCTCCGCGAGCGCGTAGGTGGCAAGGACATAATCCGTCTCGGGCACGAGCGCCTGGAACTGCAGGATGTGGTCCGCAGTCAGGGATTGGCCCAGAGCGACCTTCTTGATCGGCGCAGCGCCCTTGAGGGCGAGCTCGTAGGGATTATCGCCGTCATTCCACCCGCGCAGCTCCACATCGAGCTTGCCGACGGGCGCCGATTTAATATCCGTGATATCCGTATTCGGCGAGACTATCCACGGCGTGCCGCTTTGGGGAACGGCTAACACCGTCAGGCGTTCGTGGGACGATACCCACGAACCGGTCAGGTAGGCGAAATCGGGGCCGGTGCCAATCAGCAAAAGGTCAATGCCCTGCTGGGTGGCCGCTTCTTGCGCGGCCGCGAGCCGGCGCGAATACACTTCGGGAGAAAAAGCCTGAGTAGTCATACACCTCAGTCTACTAGCCAGCAGGCCGGGCTAGCTTAAGCCCCGATCGCGACGACCCCGCGCTGGATGGCATCGATTGCGCGGCGCGCGTTGCGCTGAATCTGGCCATCGTAGCCAGTCTTGGCGATTTGCTGCAGGAGGTCCACAACTTGGCGGCACCACCGCACGAAGTCACCGGGGGTAAGCTCCGCGCCCGCCTCATTGGCCGCCGCCATGCAATAGCCCAAGGGCGCACCCGCTGACCATTGGTGAATGGCCAGAGCAAAACCGGCTTCCGGCTCGCGCGTTGGGGGCAGGCGGTGGCGCCGCTCATCCGCGCTGAGCTCGGTATAGATGCGCCAGGTCGCATTCATGGCATCGGCCATGCGATCCGTTGCGGCTTCCGGCTGGCCCCCAGTGGCCTTCCTATTTTCAAAGCAGCACAGAGATGCAACGCCGGCCAACTCCGCCGGATCCAGCTCATCCCATATGCCTCGCTTCAGGCATTGGGCAACGAGCAGATCGGATTCGCTATGAATCTTTGCCAGGCGCTCGCCTTCCTCAGTGATGACCGGCGTGCGATCGCTGCCGGCACCAGAGAACTCGACATAGTCCATCTCCGCGAGCAGATCCACGATGCGTTCAAAGGTGCGGCCCAAAGTATCGGTCGCCTTATTCACCTTGGTCTGCAGCTTTTCGAGGTCGCGCTCGCGGCGCGCCAACTTCTGTGCCACGCCGGCCAGTTGCTCCCTGTCGGTGGCGGGCCAGTCGTGCGCAGGGTGCTCGCGAATGGCATCGCGCAACTCGCCCACCCGCTTATTTGGTCGCAGGCGTGGTTTCGACTTCATCCGCTTCGGACGATCAAACTTTTCGCGGCGGAAGACATCCTGGATGTACTTGGTATTGCGCCGCGGATTCTTCCGCACCGGCTTCGGGATCTTAATACGGCCCAGCTGAATCGGTGGATTGCTAATCCCGGTGGCATCGATGCGCCCAGACCACCCAGATTCCGTGGTCACCCACGGACGTGGATCCTCAGTCTGGTTGGCCGGGGTGACCACCGCGGCAAGGGTGGGCCGTTTCTTTCCGGCAATCGCGATGACGTCGCCCAATTGCAGGCGGGCTAGCACCGCGACTACTTCCTGGGTGCGTTGGTGTTCCTTATCAACCTTGGATTGTTTTTCTTCTGCCGTTAGCTCGCGGCGCAACCGGATATAATCCATGAGCACCTCGGCGGGATCCTCGCCGTCCTTGGCCGGTGGTGCGAGGGCATCGACGGCATCGTCAAGCTGCTCCCGCAACTCGCACACGCGATGCTCCGCGCGTTCTAATTCGCGGGTTTCTTCCACCACGGAGCCATCGGCTTGGAACTGTGCGAAGGACTTTTCCAGCAGCCGCAGCGAGTCTTCAAAACCGAGCATGCCCAGCAGGTTAATGGCCATGTTATAGCCCGGCGCAAACGTAGAAATGAGCGGATACGTGCGCGTCGAAGCCAAACCTGCGACAAAACGCGGATCCATAGCAGGCGCCCACTGCACGACCGCGTTGCCCAGGGTATCGATTCCGCGCCGGCCAGCACGCCCGGTCAGCTGCGTGTATTGGCCTGGCGTGAGGTCCACGTGCGCTTCGCCATTAAACTTAATGAGCTTTTCGAGCACCACCGTGCGGGCGGGCATATTAATGCCCAAGGCAAGGGTCTCTGTTGCGAATACGGCGCGCACCAAGCCGCGAACAAAGAGTTCTTCGACGATGTGGCGAAATGCCGGCAGCATCCCTGCGTGGTGGGCAGCAAAACCACGCGAGAGCGCTTCGCGCCACCGCCGAAAGTCTAGGACCTGGAGGTCTTCTTCTGGGATGCCCTCGACGCCGGCATCGACGATGGCCTTGATTTCTTCTGCTTCTTCTTGCGTCGTCAGCACCATCCTGCTGCGCAGGCACTGATAGAGCGCGCCGTCGCAACCGGCGCGGGAAAAAATAAAGGTAATCGCGGGCAGCATATCTTGCGATTGCAGCACCTTGAGCACCTCCGGGCGCCCTAAGGGACGGTAGCGATCCTGCGGGCGAGAAGAACCGGAACGACCGCCGGCCTTCCCATGAAAATCGCTGCGCCCGCCGCCCTTGTGGCGCGCCCTCGCGCGAAAACCCTTGCCGGATTTATAGTCCGCGCGCGCATCATCGCTATCGCCCGCCTCCAAGCGCTGAATGCGGCGCTCTAACTCAGAATTGACCTGGCCGCCGGATTCCGGTTCAAAGAGCGGATAAATCTTGCGGCCCAACATCATCCATTGATCGAGCGGAACCGGCCGGTGTTCGGTCACAATGACAGAGGTATCTCCGCGGACGGTAGCGAGCCATTCACCGAATTCCTCGGAATTGGACACGGTGGCAGATAGACCAATGATGGAAACGTGATCCGCCAAGTTCAAAATGACTTCTTCCCAGACCGCACCGCGGGAGGCATCTGCAAGGAAGTGGATTTCATCCATGACCACGTGGGTAAGCCTATCCAGCGCGGGCGAATCCGCGTAGATCATATTGCGCAGCACCTCAGTGGTCATCACCACGATTTCGGCGTCCGAGTTGATAGAGACATCGCCAGTAAGCAGACCAACGGCATCCTCGCCGTGCTCAGCGACGAGGTCGTGGTACTTCTGGTTGCTCAGCGCCTTAATCGGGGTGGTATAAAAGCACTTCGTGCCGCGGCTTAAGGCCAAAGAAACGGCAAACTCGCCAACGACGGTTTTACCTGCGCCGGTAGGGGCGCAGACGAGCACACCTTGGCCACTTTCTACCGCCTCACACCCCTGCACCTGGAACTCATCCAAGGGGTATGGGAGGCCGGCAGCGAAGGTATCCAGGTGAGTTTCAGTCATATCTCACAAGGCTACCCGTGCTTAAAGCACATCGTCGAAAAAGCCGCCTTCATCGGTAGGCCGTGGCGGCCCCTTGCGATCCCCAGCCTGCTGCGAAGTGCTATCCGCCGCCCGCTTTTCCGCGCGGACAGTCTGCGATGACGCGCTAGGTGCCGTGGGCTTTGGGGAGGCATACACGCCCGATGGGGCATCGACAGGCGCGGGTCCACCCACGCCCGTGGGGCCCTCATCAAGCGCGGACGCGGATTCATCATCAAGATCCATCCACTCAGGGCGCTGCCGGTTCTGGCGTTTATCGTGAATGCGGCAGAACTGGAAGGCAATCTCGATAAGCAGCAAGAGGCAGGCGGATAAGACCAGCATGCTAAACGGTTCTTGGCCTGGCGTCACCAAAGCAGCGAAGATCATAACCACGACGATGATAATGCGGCGCTTGTCCTTGACGTGGTTGTATTCCAAGATACCAATGAGATTGAGCGAGACCACCAAAAGTGGAACCTCGAAGCTGATGCCGAAGATGAGCAACATCGCCAAAAGATAATAAAAATATCGCTCACCGGTTAATGCTGCGGTTTGATACTCAGCGCCGATACCAATGAGGAATTCCAAGCCCACGGACAAGATGAAGTAGGCCAAGACGGCGCCCGCCAGGAAGAGTGAGACGGCCACAACGACGAAGCTCAAGGTATAGCGGCGCTCGTTCTTATGCAGGCCTGGGACAATGAATGCCCACACCTGGTAGAGCCAGACAGGGGACGAAATCACCGTACCGGCCAAAGCACCGACCTTCAGACGCAAAATGAGCATCTCGAAGGGGCTGGTGGCAAGCAAGCGGCATTCGCCATCGTTATTGAAATTGGCCCGCTTATCTTCCGGCAATGAGCAATAAGGCTCGCGCAGAATTTCTCCCAGCGGCGGAATCCGGAAGGGCGCCTGCTGGTACCAAATGAAACCGATGATCGCACCGATAACCAAGGCCAACAAGGAAATAATGATCCTTCGCCGCAGCTCTTGCAGGTGCTGCACTAAGGTCATCTCGCCCGTTGGATTCTTGGGCTTGCGTGAAAAACCTCGCCGCTTGCGGCGCACGCGGGATCCTTGTTCACCGACAGGGTGGGACTGTGAGGACATCAATTTGGCTCTTTCAACGCACAAGAGCGAACACTACCCTGCTCACTCGGTATCTGGATGCCGCGCGCCGGCACGGCTGGCGAGTACATAAGCAAAGCGTGTTCGCATTTCTAGCAGGCAGAAGGCGCTAATTCTGAGAAGAAGTGTTTCCCTGCTGGTGGCCAGGTTGCATATCCGGGCGGTTCCAGAACTCCTCATCGGACTGCTGGCGCTTCTGGCTCAATTGAGCTTGAGCCTCAGAGCGCTTGGTGTCCTCCGATTGCATTTCATTGACCTCAGATTTGAAAATGCGCATCGAGCGGCCCATGGAACGAGCAAGATCGGGCAGTTTCTTCGCGCCAAATAGCAAGATGATGACGAGAACAATCAGGCCGATTTCCAATGGTCCTAAGGTCATAAGATCCTCTTTCGGTTCTTCTTTGCCTGCGCCAGATGGCCGCCGCGCTCTCTCCCTTCGCGGGGAGAATTCGCGAGGCAATTTTAAGACGCATGTGCGTGCAGTAACTGAATTTTAAGTATAGCCCTTCAACGCGGCATTTCCGCGTTCCGCAATGAGATTCACAATAGATTGAGGGGCTATAACGCGTAACCTATCGGCCTGCCCGAGGGCGAAACGAACCAGCCAATCCACCGATCCTACCTGCATCGTTGCAGCTACAGTGCCGTTTTTTAGGCGTTTGCTTAGTTGCATATCGTAGTATTCTGCAAGCCAAGTGAATTCTTCATGAATGATTAATTCCACGGAATCCGCCGTACCTAAATTAAAGGGTGCTGCAGCGTCGAAATCCAGCTCCTTGAGGCGCGGATGAGCAGTTTCCTCGGTCAACTCGGCATGCTTGATGCGGTCGATGCGGAAGGTCCTATGCCCCTGCTTTTCTTCTTCCCATGCCGCGAGATAAGGCTCGGCATCCACGATGAAGATCCGAGCCGGATCAACTAGGCGCTCGGTTTCCTTATTAGATGAAGCACTCCAATAGCGCATCCGGATGCGCCGTTTTTCATTGAGCCCGCGGTTTAAGGTTGCCTGGATATCGGATTCTTGCGGGTCCACCGTCGATAACGTGTCATAGATACTCAGCGTGCGCTCATCCATAATGGAGCGCAATTTCTCCGCGGCCGTCTTAATCGCCCGCGCATCCAGCAGCCCAGGCATAGCCTCGAGGGATTCTAGGGTAAGTAAGAGCGCGCCCGCCTCAGTCGGCGTAAGCCGCAATGCTTGCCCCAAGCCTTGGTCATTGTAGATGGTGACCCCATCGCGGTAGCTGAAAGAGAGATCGATGAGCTCTTCGGTATTGCGGCCAGTCCCAGAGCAAAATAGCCGGTCCACGGCATCTTTTAGCTCTCCTGGGTCCATCCCCAAATCCGCGGCCGCCTCCATCGGGGTTTTATCCGGATGGTTTTGAAAATACGGGATGAGGTTGAGCGACCGGACGAGCGCTTGCAGTTTATGAGATCCATCGGCCATTGGTTTACTCAGCTCCATTGTGGTTGGCGGCTGCGCGCAATAGATTAATGATGTCAGTGCGCACCTCGGGGGGATCGAGCACTTTTACTTCTGGGGCATAGCCCGCTGCGCTGCGCACCAACCAATCCTTCTGGACCCCGGTAAGCACTACGGTGCCATCGGCGGTGCGCGTGCCCACGCTTTCTAGCTCTTGGGCTTGACCCTCTGGAATATACAGGGTCGCATCCACCTTTTCGCCGCGTTGTAGCGCCTCTTTGACGAGCTTGTCGATGTCCACCGTCGGCTCGATGTGCTCAGCCGGCTGGTGGGACCGCTTGATATCGGAAAGCCTTAAGGCCCGGAAGACGCGCGGGGCTGCGCGGTCAACATCGAAGCCAACAATATAAATGCGACTTTGGTGGTTGACCACTCCCCAGGGATCCATGGTCCGGCGCACTGTCTCAGCCGCCGGATGGGGGCGGTAGGAAAAGGTGATGCGCACTTTATTTCGCACGGCGGCGAGGACGAAGGTGATGACTTCGGGGGCGAGCCGGGTGATGTCATTGACCGCGGTATATACGGGGGCACCCTCCAGGTTGCGGGAGGCCCCCGAAGCGGCAATCTTGGTCCACCCGGACAGGGAGAAATCGCTCAATCCACCAGGGGTTCCCACTCCCCCTGCGATGCCAAGCACCATCGCTTCTTCCGGTGAAAATTCCACCGGCGGGAGCTGGTAATTGCTTTGGTCGAGGCGGTACGAGACACCGTCTTCCCCACCGGTGTGCACGATGGGGACTCCGGCGCGTTGCAAGGTGGCGATATCGCGGCCCAGTGCCTTGGTGAAAGCCTCGTCGGACTTATCGCTATAACCTGCGACGTGGCTGCGGATCCAGGCCGCGGAGCGGTCAGGTGAACCACCCGAATTCGCCGCTCCTTGCAGCGCAAAGGATAGGTTGGTGAGCCTTTCTACCGCCGCATCCTGCCGGCTCGGCGTGGATCGTGATGCCACCACGTTGTCTACTCTCCCCAGTGCTCAATGTGCACGCCCTAGGCGTGATTATCGTGCATATAGTCTAGCAATGCCTCAACGCGCGGATCGGTGGACGCGAAGGGATCGAGCAGTTCCTCGGTGCGCGGTTCTGGGCGGTTAACCTTCAGCCGCGTCCAATCCACGGTCACGTGCGCGCCGCATTCTTCGGCCGCAGCTAGGAACTTTCCGCGCAAAGCCGCGCGCGTGGTCGGCGGCGCGGCGGATACCGCACGCTCGATGGACTCATCGTCGATCCAGCGCTCGACCATTCCGCGGCGCAGCAGGACGTCGTATAAGCCTCGCCCCGGCCGGATATCGTGATAGGTCATATCAACCTGCGTCAGTTTCGGATGCGCCCAGTCACCGCCCAAACGGGAACGGTAGCGCTCGAGCAGCTCGAGCTTGATGACCCAATCGATCTCGCGGTTCACCCCAGAAAAGTCTCCGGTCTCGATGGCGCGCAGAATGCGCTCCCACAGGTCAACCACACGCTCCAATTCTGCCGTGGGCGTGCCGGCGTCTTCGCGGTGGGCGAGCCAATCGCGGGCCCGCGCGCAAAGCTGCTGCTGGACCTCCAAGGCGGTAATGGTTCCCCCGCTAACAAGCGGCAGCGGCGTGGACCCAGTCACATCGCGCGCGATGGAGCGGATGTGGTGGATTGGATCTGCGATCTCGAGTTCGGGCAGCTCGAAGCCCGCCTCCAGCATCTCCAGCATGAGCAGGGTGGAGCCGACCTTCAATGCGATGGTGGGTTCTGCCATATTGGAATCGCCAACGATGATGTGCATGCGGCGGAAGCGCTTGGAATCCCCATGCGGCTCATCGCGGGTATTGATGATGGGCCGGGAGCGGGTGGTCGCGGACGATACGCCCTCCCATACCTGATCGGCGCGCTGGGATAAGAGGAATTGCGCGGGTTGGTCGCCCTTGGCAGGCTGCACCATTCCCGCCCCGCAGATAAGTTGGCGGGTAATCAAGAACGGCAAGAGCGCTACGCCCAGGTCTTTGAGCACCATGTGCCGGCTAATAAGGTAATTCTCATGGCAACCAAAGGAGTGCCCGGCGGAATCCACGTTGTTCTTAAAAAGGTAGACCGCGCGCTCGTTTCCTTCTTCGGCCAAAGCGTCTTCCGCCTGCAGGGCCAGGCGGTTCATCACGCGGTCACTGGCGCATTCATGGGCGATGAGCTGGCTGAGGCTATCGCACTCGGCGGTGGCTACCTCAGGGTGCGAGCCGACGTCGAGGTACAGGCGGCTGGCATTGGTGGCAAAGATATTGGACGAGGCGTATTTTTCCACGATCGGCCGGAAGAGCACGCGCGCAACCTCATCGGGGCTTAATGCCCGCTGGCTCTTCGGCGTCGCCGTGGACAGGCCGTACTCGGTTTCGATGCCCATGATCCGCCGAGCAAAAACGGGACGGGTGGATTCCACGCCTACTGTCCGCCCTTTTGGACGTACGAGCGGACGAATTCTTCCGCGTTATTTTCTAGCAGGCCATCGATCTCATCCAAGAGATCATCGGTGCCGGAGGTGTTGATATTGAGCTGGGTAGCGGTAAATTCTTCCTCTGACTCGGGGCCATTTCCCCCATTATTGCTACTGACCTGGCGATTCGAAGTGGACACGGTGTCATCCTTTCCTCATATTAGGTGATCATTACTTACGATACTCGGGCTGGATGCCGATGGCAGCAAGCCCTTCAAGTAACTCCTCTACGCTGCTGGCGCCCTCGATGATGCCTTCGCAGTCCGCACGGGTGAGGCCACGGGTATCATCCATGGCCACGGTAGCCCAGACTCCGTTTCGAGATGGCCCGCCTGTGTTACCACAGCGCAGGGTGAGACTTTGCCAACTGGCGGCGATGATATCTTCGCCGAATTTCTGCGTTATGCGCCCGCGGAAATATGCACGGGTGTCGGTAGGCGGCTCGGCCGCGGCCCGTCGCAGGTCCTCGGCGCTAAAGAGCTGGCGCATCTGGCCCTTGCGCACCAGCGCATAGTGCAGCGACTTCGCCGGATCGATTTCGGCATATTGCAGGTCGATAAGGCGCAGCTTGGGGTCATCTGGGGCGATGCCGCGGTCGAGGTAGCTCTTGATTAACCGGTACTTGGCCACCCAATCTAGGAGGTGGGCGGCCTTGAGGGGGTCATCGGCAAGCAGCCCTACCGCCTCGTCCCAGGCCGCCAGCACCTTGTGGTCGGCGGAAGTCTCCGGCTGCAGGCGGCGGCGGTATTCGGCGAGCAGCTCGAGGGCGGTGAGCTCGCGGCCATCGGCAAGCGTGAGCTGGTGGCGCAATTCGAGGTCGCGGCTTACCAGGGGCACCTCCGCGACGGCATCGGCAAGGCGCAAATCGCTAAAGTCCGTGCCGGCCTCAATGGCATCGAGCACCAGCGAGGTCATGCCCAATTTCAGCAGCGTCGAGGTCTGCGACATATTCGCATCGCCGATAATGACGTGCAGGCGGCCGAAGTCATCGTGGATGGCATGGGGCTCATCGCGGGTATTGATAATGCCGCGGTTGAGCGTGGTTTCCAGGGAAATTTCCTGCTCGATATAGTCCGCGCGCTGGGAAATCTGGAACCCCGGTTCCTCCCCAAACTCCCCGCGGCCCATGCGCCCAGCACCGATAACGACCTGCCGGGCCACGAAGAAGGGAATCAGCGCCTGGGCCATGACCGAAAAATCGGTGCTGCGGGCGTACTGATAATTTTCATGCGAACCGTAGCTGGCGCCCTTGCCATCAACGTTGTTCTTGTACAACCGCAGCGGCGAGCACGGCTGCCGGTCCGCCAAGACGGACTTTCCCTGTTCCGTCAGCTCAGCGACGGCATCCCTGGCCTGCAGTAGCGTGTGATCGCCGGCGGCGTCATAGAGCGTCGCGTCCCAAGCATTCGTGCATTCCGGCGCCGAGTACTCGGGGTGGGCATGGTCCACATAGAACCGCGCCCCGCTCGGGGTGACAACATTGGCCACACCAACCGCATTGGGGTCTACCACGGGAACCGTATCGTAGCGCTTGAGGTCAAAACCGCGGGAATCTCGCAAGGGATGTTCTTCCGCAAAATCCCAGCGCGAACGCGCGCCCGTGTACAGCGCTGCATAGGCCACCACCGCGTGGGTCGAGGTGATGATTGGGGATTCCTCCGGCGAATCCGGCGTAGAAATGCCGTATTCCGTTTCCGTTCCTAGCACGCGGGCCACGTACAGCTCCTTCCGCTTAAAAGTTCCACACTGGTCACACGCGATCCGCCGTGATCCGCGGAAACAATCTTGCTCCATTCCTCGGGGTTGGTTGAGGTGGGCATGTATTCCGATTCCGCCTGCTCGGCGGCGATGGCGGCACGCAGGTGCTGCTTGCCGATGCCCCCTTTAACGCCCCCATCGCCTTCCTCCGCGGCGCGCTGCGCACCGTGGTCCGATAAAGCCTCCTTGATGGCTAGCTTCTTAGCCCGGGCCAAGATATTGGCAATCATCGCGCCAGAGACGAAATCGCGGTAGTGCAGGACCTGGCGCTGCCCATTGCTAAAGTGCAGCTGGGCAAAAGGCCTATCGCTATAGAGCTCATCTACGGCATCGCCGATGAGCTCGTCAATATCGCCCACGTGTGGAATGGAGGGATCGAAGTGGCGGGCGAAGATCTCGCGCGCGCCGCGCTTGGTGGGGCGATTGATGCGCACCTTCATATCCAGCCTGCCCGGGCGCATGATGGCGGGGTCAATGAGCTCTTCCCTGTTGGTGGCGCCGATGATGACCACATTGCTGAGGCCCTCCACGCCATCGAGCTCCGTCAGCAGCTGGGGAACGACGGTGGTTTCCATATCAGACGAAACCCCGGATCCGCGGGTGCGGAAAATGGATTCCATCTCGTCAAAGAAGATGACCACGGGGCGATCCGCGCTGGCCTGGGCGAGCTCGCGGGCGCGCTCAAAGATAAGCCGAATGCGGCGTTCGGTTTCGCCGACGTACTTATTCAGCAGCTCTGGGCCCTTGACATTAAGGAAGTAGCTGGAGCCATTTCCCCCCATCTGGGTAGACAGGGAGTTCGCCACGGCCTTAGCAATGAGCGTCTTTCCGCAGCCGGGTGGGCCATAAAGCAATACGCCCTTGGGCGGTTGCAACCCATATTGCCGGTAGAGCTCGGGGTGGATAAAGGGCAGCTCGACGGAATCGCGGATCTGCGAAATCTGCTCATTCAAGCCACCGATGTCCTCATAGCGCACATCGGGTACTTCTTCCAGCGAAAGCTGGGAAACCTCTGCCTGGTCC
The DNA here is from genome assembly GCF_000478175.1 of Corynebacterium sp. KPL1814. Lineage (GTDB taxonomy): Bacteria > Actinomycetota > Actinomycetes > Mycobacteriales > Mycobacteriaceae > Corynebacterium. The sequence goes on along the minus strand of NZ_KI515774.1, from coordinate 756,941 downwards.
ACCTTTTCCACGGCCACGGAAGCCTTGGTATCCAGCAGCACGACCTCGCCCGCGCGCACGCTTTCTTGCAGCGCCTGTGCGAGCAGGACGACGCGGTTATCCCCCGCGGAATTAGCCACGACGGCGCGGCGCTGGTCCAAGCGCTCGACCACGGTGGCAAGTTCGCCGGTGCTCGTAGGGGCGCAGCCTTCGACGACCACGAAGCCATCGCCCAGCCGAACCTGTTGGCCCACCTGCAGGCTGCCCGGCTCCACGTTGGGGGAGACCTTGAGCTGCATGACGCGGCCGTTGGTATAGACCTCCGCGGTGGTGCCTACCTCGCTTTGGTGCGGCGAGTAGGCCAAAAAGACGCCGTAAGTAGAGGCTGGCTCTGCAAGCGCATTGACCTCAGCAAATAACTGCTCGAGCTCGGCGCGCGATTTCTGTAGTAGCTCCACCAGCTTTTGGTTGCGCGCAGCAAGCTGGCTGAGTTGCCGCTTATTATCCGTGGCTTCATCCATGCACACCACTTTAACGCGCGACAAGGTATGAGCGAGGCCACTTTAGTATTTAATTACACCCGTGTACTTAAAACTGTGCACCTTATTTGCGGGCGCGGCGCTGGGGGCGCGGTGGGGTGACGCCATCGGCAAGCCGCCTAGTCCAAATTAGGAATGCGGTGTGCGCGTTCATGCGGTGCTCCGGGCGGGTGGCTAAGCCTTCTACCTTCCATTCGCGCACGAGGGATTCCCACGCCTTCGGTTCGGTAAAGCATTGTAGCTCACGGATGCCCTCCATGACCTTCATCAGCTGCGGGACCGTTGCCACATAGGTCATGAACACGCCGCCAGGGATCAGCAGATCGCGCACGGTCTCCAGGTTCTCCCAAGGCTCCAGCATGTCCAAGACGATGCGGTCGACGGGGCCACCGAGGTCCTCAGCGGTGACATCACCGAGATCGCCTAGGCGCGGCGACCACCACTCGGGGCGAGCGCCAAAGTATTCCTCGACGTTATCGACCGCGTACTCCAGGTGATCATCGCGGATTTCATAGGAATAGACGTGGCCTTCGGGGCCCACGGCGCGCAGGAGGGACATCGACAAGGCGCCGGAGCCCGCACCGGCCTCAAGCACGCGGGCGCCCATGAAGATATCGCCCTCGACCAAGATTTGTGCGGCGTCCTTGGGATAAATGACGGCGGCACCGCGCGGCATCGATAAGACGTGATCCACCATGAGGTGGCGGAAGAGCAGGAAGGACGAGCCCAGGGTGGACTCGATGACGGAACCTTCATCCATCCCCATGATGTCATCGTGGTTGATTATGCCTTTATGGGAATGGAACTGGCCTCCTTCTTTCAAAATGACCGTGTAGTGGCGCCGCTTGGCGTCCGTCAGCTGCACGCGGTCGCCATAGGAAAAGGGGCCAGAATAAGCCATGCCGCAAAACTCCTCGAGGTTGTGGGTACTAACCCTTCAAGTATGCCTCAAGAGCCCGCGAGAGCCATATTTGGTCCTGCTCGCCCACCATCTCGCGCGCGGAGTGCATCGACAGCATCGGCACGCCCACATCGACGGTGTCGATACCCAGCCGCGTTGCGGTAATCGGGCCGATGGTCGAGCCGCACGGCACATCGTTATTGCCCACGAAACGCTGCACCGGAACCCCACCCTTGGCACACGCGGTCTCCCACAGAGCAATCGTCTGTGCATCTGAGGCGTAGCGCTGGTTGCCGTTGATCTTGGTCACTGGGCCCTGCCCAATGATCGGCTGGTGGGTGGGGTCGTGCTTATCCGCGTAATTGGGGTGCACCGAGTGCGCGGCATCGGCAGACACGCAGCTGGAGCGAGCGAACATCTGGAATCGCTCTTCCTCATTAGCCCCCAGCGCGCGGGCGGTGCGGGTTAGCACGTCCTGCAGGATCGGTCCGGCGGCACCATAGCGGGAACTCGAGCCCACTTCCTCGTGGTCAAAGGCCATCATGACCAAAATATCGGAGCCGTCATAGTCCTGCGCAGCGCTTTGCATGGCCTCCAGCGAGGCGTGCACCGAAGATAGGTTATCCATGCGGCCAGCCGCGATAAACTTTTCGCCCGCGCCAAAGACGGCACCCCGGGCGGCATCGGCGGTAATCAGGTTGAAGGAAGCAATATCCTGCTTGGCGATGCCCGCCTGCTCCCCCACCACCTGCAGGATCGACGCCTCTTCATCGCCGACCGTCAGCACCGGCTGCATGTGCTTTTGGCGGTCCGGCTTGAACTCATCCTTGCGGTACAAGTGAATGGCTAGCGAAGGAAGGCGCAGGACTGGACCCGTATTCACGAGGTGCTGGCGCCCATCCGTGGTCACCACCTGGCCGGCGACGGTAAGTTCACGATCAAACCACGTGTGCAGCAAGGCACCGCCGTAGATTTCCACCGCGACCTGTTGCCAACCTACAGCCGAAAAATCGGGCGTGGGCTTGAGCGCCAGCCCCGGCGAATCAGTATGCGAGCCAACGATGCGGAAACCGGAGTTCTTATCGGCGCCTTCCGGCACGTACCACGCGGCAACCGCACCGCCGCGGACCATGACGTGCCCGCCTGGTGCGGCCGACCAGTCCTCGCGCTCATCCTGAACCTGGAAGCCAAATTCTTGCAGCTGGCGCGCTACCTCATGCGCGGCGTGGTACGACGACGGCGAGGCCGCCAAGAAATCAAGGAACTTATCGGTATAACTCATGCCTTCTAGCTTGCCACGAAACGATCAGCGATAGGCTAGATACACCATGGCTACTACATCAACTCCCCGCCCCCGTCCCCTTGCCCTGTCGCCCTCGCGCGCCTCCGACTACCAGCAGTGCCCGCTGCTCTATCGATTCCGGGCCATCGACAAGATTCCCGAGCCCAAGACCATCGCCCAAGTTAAGGGAACCCTGGTCCACGCGGTCCTAGAAGAAACGCATAAGCTCCCGCGTGAAGAGCGCACCTACCCAGCAGCGGTAAAGATGATCAAACCGAGCTGGGCCGCGATGACAGAAGAGGACGCTGAACTGCTCGAGCTCGTGCCCGAAGAAGAGACGTATGACTTCTTCGTCGCCGCCCGCGAGCTGCTCAAGGGCTATTTTCAGATGGAAAACCCGCAGGGCTTCGACTGCCAAGAAACCGAGATGTATGTCAATACGGTCCTGCCCAATGGCGTACCCGTGCGCGGGTTTATTGACCGCGTGGACCGCGCCCCCACCGGCGAGGTGCGCGTCGTGGATTATAAGACGGGAAAGAAACCAGCACCCCGGTTTTCCCAGAGCGCCCAATTCCAGATGCGCTTTTACGCCCTGGTGTACTGGCGCCTGCTGGGCATCATCCCTCACCAACTGCGGCTGATGTATCTCAAGGTGCTGGACTCGATGTTTTTAGCTCCTACCCAGGAAGAACTCGAATACTTCGAGCGCGATCTAGGCCAACTGTGGGCCAAGATTGAGGCCGATGGGCGCGCCGGGGATTTTCGCCCGAAGCGCTCCAAGCTCTGTAATTGGTGCGCGCATCAGGCGATCTGCCCCGAATTTGGCGGCACGCCGCCGGAGTACCCGGGGTGGCCGGGCTCCGCGGCGGATTAAAACCTTTTAGAACAGTCCGGATACCGTGCCATCGGCGGCGACGTCGATATTATTGGCCGCCGACTTCTTGGGCAGGCCCGGCATGGTCATCACGTTGCCGGTCAGCACCACGATGAACCCGGAACCGGTGCGCGGCAGTAGCTCGCGCACGTGCAGCGTGTGGCCTTCCGGTGCACCCAATGCCGTTGCTTCATCGGAGAAGGAATACTGCGTCTTGGAAATGACTACGGGCAGTTTATCCCAGCCATTGTCCTTGATGTATTGCAAGTCCTTCACGGCCTTGGAGCCGTATTCCACGCGGTCTGCGCGGTAGATCTCGCGGGCGATGGTCTCGATGGAGGCCTCGATGCCTTCTTCTGGATCGTAGAGCTGCTGCGCGCCGCCCTCGAGGTTCTCCAACAGGGTCTCGGCCAGCTTCGTCGCTCCTGCGCCGCCTTCGGCCCAGACGTTGGCCTCTTCCAGGGCCACGCCGAAGTCCTTAGCCCAATCGCGCATGAACTGGCGCTCCGCCTCGGTATCGGACCAGAAAAGGTTCAGCGCGACGACGGGCTTGATCCCAAACTTGCGCAGGTTTTCTACGTGGCGCTCAAGGTTGACGATGCCCTTCTGCAGCGCCTCAAGGTTTTCCTCGGTGAGCTTGTCCTTGGCAACGCCCCCGTTGTACTTCTGCGAGCGGATCGTCGCCACAACCACCGCGCCGGCCACGTCCAGGTCACCAAACCGGGACTTGATATCCATAAACTTCTCGCCGCCAAGATCCGCGCCGAAGCCGGCTTCAGACAGCACGATATCGCCAAACTGCAGGGCGGTCTGCGTCGCCAGCAAGGAGTTGCAGCCGTGCGCGATATTGGCGAAGGGACCACCGTGCACGAGTGCGGGAACCCCGCCGAGAGTTTGCACGAGGTTTGGGTTCAAAGCATCGCGCATCAGCGCGGTCAGCGCGCCTTCCGCATCGAGCTCCCGCGCGGTCACTGGCCGCTGGTCATAGGTAAAGCCGACGGTGATATCGCCTAGGCGCTGCTTGAGGTCATCGAGGCTCGTCGCCAAGCACAAAATGGCCATGATCTCGGAGGCGGCTGTAATGGTAAAGCCCGTTTCTGCCGGCACGCCGTGCGCAGGGCCGCCGAGCCCGGTGACCACATTGCGCAGTGCGCGGTCGTTCACGTCGACGCAGCGCTGCCACGTGACGCGGCGCGGGTCGATGCCCAGCTGGTTGCCCTGGTGAATGTGATTGTCGATGATGGCAGCCAGCGTATTCGTTGCCGCGGCAATGGCGTGGAAGTCACCGGTGAAGTGCAGGTTGATATCCTCCATCGGCACAATCTGGGCGTAACCGCCACCCGCGGCGCCGCCCTTGATGCCCATGACCGGGCCCTGGGATGGCTCGCGCAGGGCCACGATAGCCTTCTTCCCGATCTGATCCAGCGCATCGGTCAAGCCGATAAGCACCGTGGATTTACCTTCGCCAGCAGGTGTTGGGGAGACTCCTGTCACCAGCACGAGCTTGCCGCGCTTGTCTTTGGCGTAGTCCACCTTGGTGATATCCACCTTGGCTTTCGTGGAACCAAAGGGAATTACTGCATCTTCGGGGATGCCTGCTTTGGCTGCGATCTCCCCAATCGGCTGCAGGTTATGGGCTTGTGCGATTTCAACATCGGATGGCTGCGTAGTCATGGCACCTACCCTACCGATTTCTGGCATAAGCCAAGTCGCATGGGGGTATGAAGTGTGAGACGGAACATTTCTTATGGTGGAGCTTCCACATAAAAGTGGCGCCCTCTCCGCGGAGAAGACGCCACTGGGAGTGCAAGCTAGAGGACTCGCTAAATGATTACCGCGCCGAGTGCGTAGCCAAGGAGCACGGAACCGGCGATGCTGACCACGCCAGGGATGAGGAATGGGTGGTTGAATACGGCCTTGCCGATCTTGGTCGTGCCCGTATCATCCATTTCGACTGCTGCCAGCAACGTGGGGTACGTAGGCAGGATGAACAGAGCAGAAACTGCCGGGAATGCGGCCACAGCGGTAACCGGGCTTACTCCCAACGCCAACGCGGCGGGCATGAGCGCCTTGGTGGTAGCAGCCTGCGAGTACAGCAGGGCTGCGGCGAAGAAGAGCACCACTGCCAGCAACCATGGCGAAGCTTCAATGACGTCACCAGCCAAGGCTTGAATATCGTCCAAGTAGTGGTTGATAAGGGTGGTTCCCAACCACGCGACACCCAGCACACAGATGCAGGCGGACATGCCCGATTTAAATACCGGGGTATTGAGGACGTCAGCGGCCGGGATCTTGGTCTTGAGCACGATGATCGTCGCGGCCGAAAGCATGACCGTCATAATCGCCTCATTGCGCGGCAGCGTTGGATCCGTGATGAGCCCAACTTGTTCGGAAGAAATGGTAGCCCATGCCATGACGATAACGATGGCGATAAGGAAGATAACGACGGAAGACTTAGCGCCTTCCTTGGGCTCATATTTGCTAGCACCAATCGGCTCTTTGACCAGGCCCTGCGCCTTGCACTCTTGGTACACAGGGTCATCTTCCAGCTCCTTACCAAACTTATTGGCCAGCCAAGCTGCGGGGAAGATGGACAAAAAGGTAGCTGGAATCAACACGCCGAGCACTTGGAGGTACCCCACCCCCATAGGTTCAAGCAGACCAGCCAGGATGACAACTGCAGCAGAAATCGGCGAGGCACAAATACCCATCTGCGCGGCGACGACCGCGATAGATAGCGGGCGCGACGGGCGAACCTTGCCTTCCTTGGCCACCTCAACGATGACCGGCAGCGTGGAAAAGGAGGTGTGCCCGGTACCAGCTAAGACCGTCATCAACCAGGTCACGATGGGTGCGTAAAACGTAATCTTCTTGGGGTTTTTGCGCAGGAACTTCTCGGCCACGTGAACCAAATAGTCCATGCCGCCGGCCTTTTGCATCGCGGCGATGGCCGCGATCACCGTCATAATGATGGCGATGACGTCGAACGGAATGTCTTCCCTAGTTACGGGAACTCCCGCAACGCCCAAAAGGAGAACGCCTAGGCCACCGGCCATGCCGATGCCTATGGACCCAATTCTCGCACCTAAGATAATGGCCGCGAGAACGATGACAATATGAATAATAACCATGGATACACTCCACACGTTCTCAACTACACGTGGTGGACACACATCAGCATGCCGGTCGTGGACCACCCTTACATTTCTATTTTGCCTTGAATATGTTGTTTTATTTACGCATTCTGCCCGTTTGTGTTGCTTCCCACATGTGTTCTACCTCGCGTTATAAACCGTTCGGTATATTTCCATGCCGCTGCACTATGGAAACGGGAGACGTTAGCTCAGGCATTCACGAAAGAGACCGCACACACCATGGAGTACTTTTCCGCTTTCCACGGAAAAAACAGCACGGTGTGTGCGGAATGGTGGGCACCACCATGAGGATGGGCATCGCCCACCTCATGCAGCACTCCGGCTCGCGAACTTTACTTAGTTGTCATCGAGGAAAAGCTGACCGCGAAACTCTGGGTGCATCAGGTTTTCTACCGACAGAACCTTGTTCAGCGTTGCCTCATCCAGAAGGCCCTTCTCCAGGACGAGTTCCTTGACACCCTTGCCGGTCTTGAGGGATTCCTTGGCAATCTCGTCACCGTTGTGGTGGCCAATGAATGGGTTCAAGTAGGTGACGATACCAATGGAGTTCTCCACGTACTGGCGGCACACGTCGGCGTTAGCGGTAATGCCGGTAACACACTTCTCACGCAGGGCATCAACCGCGTTGCCCATGATGCGGATGGACTGGAACAGCGCCTCACCGATGACCGGCTCCATCACGTTGAGCTGCAACTGGCCTGCCTCTGCAGCCATGGTCACGACGTGGTCGTTGCCGAAGATCTTGAAGCAGGTCTGGTTGACAACCTCTGGGATGACTGGGTTGACCTTACCCGGCATGATGGAGGAACCTGCCTGGCGGGCTGGCAGGTTGATCTCGCCAAGGCCAGCGCGCGGACCAGAGGACAGCAGGCGCAGGTCGTTACAGATCTTGGACAGCTTCATGGCAGCGCGCTTGATGGCGGAGTGCAAGAATACGTAGGCACCGCAGTCAGAGGTAGCCTCGATAAGGTCGCTCGCAGTCTTCATCTCCAGGCCAGTGACCTCCGACAATGCGGCGGTTACCTGGTGGCGGTAGCCGGCTGGAGTGTTAACACCGGTACCGATGGCGGTTGCGCCGAGGTTGATCTGCAGCAAGCGGCTCTGTGCATCGCGCAGAACGGCCTGTTCCTCGTTCAGATTATTAGCAAAGCCCTTGAATTCGTCGCCCAAGGTCATGGGGACGGCATCCTGCAGCTGGGTACGGCCCATCTTCAGGATGTCTTGGAACTCATTACCCTTGTCCTGGAATGCGGAACGCAGGCTGTCGATGCGCACGATGAGGTCATCGATGGCAGCGTACAGGCCCAACCGGAAGCCGGTTGGGTAAGCATCGTTGGTGGACTGGGACATGTTGACATCGTCGTTGGGGTTGATGATGTCGTAGGAGCCCTTCTCCTCCCCCAAGTGCTCAAGGGCCAAGTTGGCAACGACCTCATTGGTGTTCATGTTCAACGAGGTGCCGGCACCACCCTGGAATACATCGAGCGGGAACTGGTCCATGCAGCGACCCTCATCCAAGATCTGGTCACAGGCCCACATGATGGCCTCTGCCTTCTTCTTTGGCAGCACGTGCAAGCGACGGTTGGCCATCGCGGCAGCCTTTTTGACCTTCACCATGCCGCGGATGAAGTGCGGAATGGTGTTAATGGTCACGTAGGAAATCTGGAAGTTATCCATCGCGCGGACGGTGTGGACACCAAAGTAAGCATCAGCGGGAATTTCCAAGTCACCGATCAGATCGGTTTCCGTACGAGTGTTTTTGCTCGACGTCTTTGGCTGCTTCTGCTCAGCTACCTTTTTCTGTGCAGAATGAGTGGTCTTATCCTCCTGCTTATTCTCCGCTTGCTTTGCGGCAGACTTAGTGTCTTTTTCTTCTTTCTTAGACGACTTTGCCATGATGGCGCGGCTCCTTTGCCTGTCGAGAATGATGTCCGAGTGAATAATCTCAAGCGCCAATGGTAGCCACGTTTCGCCCCAGTTGGGACGACCAAGAATTTAATACTCCCCCTAAAAGCGGGCAATGCGGAGATCGGAAGCCAAAATTGCCTCCGCACCGAGTTGGGAAAGTCGATCCATAATCTGGTTGGCTTCTTTTTGCGGAACCATCGCACGCACCGCCACCCAGTCTTGACGCGCCAACGGTGAAACCGTTGGGCCAGTCAGGCCCGGAGTAACACCAGCTGCTTTATCTAGATTTTCTTCTGCAATGTTGTAATCGATCATGAGGTAGGTGCGGGCGTGCAGAATACCTTGGATGCGGCCCAATACAACCTGCTCTTCTGGCGTCACCTCTGCATCGTGGCGTTTAATGACAACAGCTTCCGAGCTCACAATGGGCTCACCAAAGGGCGCCAAACCCTGCTGCCGCAGCGTAGTACCAGTTGACACGACATCAGCAATAACATCGGCTACGCCTAAGTGGATGGATATTTCCACCGCGCCGTCGAGGCGGATCACATCGGCGGAAATCCCCTTCTCCGCCAAGTCTTGTCGGACCAAATTCGGGTACGACGTTGCCACACGCTTGCCCTCCAGGTGAGAGATATCCCACCCCTCTCCTTGGGGTGCGGCGTAGCGGAATGTTGAGTCACCGAAGCCAAGTGAGAGGACCTCTTTAAATTGGGCGTTGGAATCGAGCGCTAAATCGCGCCCCGTAATCCCCAGATCAAGCACACCGCGGGCGACATAGATTGCGATATCCTTCGGGCGGAGGAAGAAAAACTCCACCCCATTGTCCAAATCTACCACGTTCAGCGTTTTGGAGTGGCCGCGCCCCTTATAACCGGCCTCACCAAGGATTTCTAAAGCCGCTTCTGATAGGGAACCTTTATTTGGTACTGCAATTTTGATCATGCTGTTCTCCAGGAAGTCTGCTCCACCGCAGGTGGGCAACAAGTTATAGGTATTTATAAATATCTTCAGGCCGCAGGCCGCGCTTGATCATCATGACCTGCGTCCAATAGATAAGCTGCGACATTTCTTCCGCCAGTTCCTCATCGGACTGGTATTCGGCGGCAATCCATACTTCGCCCGCCTCTTCGATGATCTTTTTGCCAATATGATGGGCGCCTTCTTCCAGCGCCTGGACGGTCCCAGAGCCCTCTGGCTTCTGGTCTGCTTTGTGTAGTAGCTCAGCAAAAAGTGTCTCAAAATCCTTCACAACTACCTATTGTTCCACAGGTAAGCAGTCAATGCGAAGGGTTTTATTTCATTTCCTGGATAGCTCGGAACCACTCGTAGACATCTACATGGCGCGCGCCTGCGAGGTGGCGAGAATCGCGCAGCCGGGAAATCTCCACTACCCCCTCCGGCACTTCCACGCCTTCATCCTCGGGCAAACCGATAACGGTGCATCCCGCGGCCACGGCAGCGCGCATACCTGCCGGGGAATCCTCAAACACAAGGCACTGAGCTGGATCAAGCTGCAGGCGCCGGGCTGCTTCCAAGTACATATCCGGGGCGGGCTTGCCAGTGGGAACTTCATCGCCGCAAATAGTGTCCACGAAATGTTCGCGGCCTATTACCGCGATGGCAGCGTCCGCGACGTCGCGATCCGTGTTCGTCGTGACCATCATCGGCATGCCGTCTTGGCGAAGCGAGGTTAAAAGCTCAGGGATCCCGGGAAAGATTTCTAGGCGGCCAGCAAAAAGTGTCTTCACATAATCAAACATCTTGTGCCGATAGGCTTCGACGTCGCCTTCGCCCAAGGAAACTCCCGCATTATCAGCGCAAATGCGCAGCGTCGTAGGAAAGGTAGCCCCCACCGTATCCATGCGTTGTCTGGCTGTCAGGCGCTTGCCCAGCACTTCCGAAAGATAGTACGTCGCCTCACCCCACAAGGGCTCCGAGTTGGTCAAGGTGCCATCCATATCCCAGAAAATCGCCGCGGGACGGGACAAAGACTGGGAATCACTCACTGTGGTCATACACACTCCACCGGCTATTCCGGCATAGAACTACGGCTCAACGAGGGGGATATTCGCGCTGCGCGGTGATCAATCAACTTCACCTTAGGAATCTATCCACGGCGGGCTGGCGCCGTAAAGGGGCCTAGAAGTCCAACTCTGGGATCTGTGACAGCGCCTCATCATCGGCGCCGGTAGCCGCGGAGGCGTTGTACATCAGCTCGGCGATTTCTTCCTTTTCCTCCGGCTCCACCACCGCATCGTGTTGCTTGCGATTGAAGGTGGCGAGTTTTTGCACGGTCTTATTCAGCACCGCGGCGAGCTGGCCGCCATCAGGATCGTCCGGCAGCCCGTCCAACCCATCCAACATCTGCTCGAGGTGGCCTTTGAGTTCTGGTAGGACCGCCGCGTTAAACGGTGCCTCCCAGAATTCTTTTTCCTCGTCCTTGAGGTAATCGCCGGTGGCGAAGGACTTAAGATCAGCAATGAACTCATCAACGGTGGGTTGGAAATCTGCGCGAATGCTCATGCTGTCGATATTGCCCTAAGTTGGCTAGGCCTGCACGCCGAGCAGCGAATTAAGTGCTGTACGCACTAACTCCGCAGCACCTTCCTCGTCTTCACCCCGGTTACTGCCTGCCCAATCGTCGATGACGCGCAGCGCGGTGGGGGTATCGAGGTCATCGGCAAGCGCTTGGCGAAGCCCCGCTACCGCACCTTCCGCAGCCGACAGGGACCCAGGGCTTTCCAGGGCAGAGCGCCACATGGCCAGGCGGGTCTTGGCTTGGTCGAGCACCTCATCGGACCAGCCCCGCTCAGCGCGGTAGTGGCCGGAGAATACGCCAAGGCGGATGGCGGAGGGATCTTCGCCTTGCTCCACGAGCTTGTGGACGAAGACCAGGTTGCCCAGGGACTTGGACATTTTCACGCCGTCGAGGCCGATCATTCCCGTGTGGACGTAGAACTGCGCCATGCGGTCTACGCCCAAGGCGGCCTCTGCATGCGCGGCGGAGAATTCATGGTGCGGGAACTTCAGATCGCTGCCGCCGCCTTGGATATCAAAGGTGCTGCCCAAGTAATTGGTGGCGATAGCAGAGCACTCGATGTGCCAGCCGGGGCGTCCGGGACCGAAGGGAGACTCCCACGCCGGTTCGCCTTCGCGGTGGGCGCGCCAAATCAGGGCATCCATGGGGTGCTTCTTGCCCGGGCGGTCGGGGTCGCCGCCGCGCTCGGCAAAAAATTCCTGCATCTGTTCCATCGAGTAATTGGATTCGTAGCCAAATTCCTCGGTGGCATCGATGGAGGCATACACATCGGGGTACTCCGGGTCATCGACCACGTAAGCGGCGCCGTTATCCAATAGTTTTTGCACCATGTCCACGATCTCATCGACTGCTTCCATGGCGCCGATGAAGTGCTGCGGCGGGATGACCGATAAAAGTTCCATATCGGAGCGGAAAAGGTCGATCTGGGAGGTGCCGAGTTCGCGCCAATCAACGCCGTCGCGCTCCGCGCGCTCAAAGAGTGGGTCATCGACGTCGGTGATATTTTGCGCGTAATTGACCTTCTTGCCAGCGTCCAGGAACTGCCGGTAGATCAGGTCGAAGGTGAGGTAGGTGGCTGCGTGGCCCAAGTGGGTCGAATCATACGGGGTAATGCCGCACACGTACATGGTGGCGGTATCCCCCTTTACCTGCACGGGGGCCTTGGTTTGATTCGCGGAGTCGTAGAGATAGAGCTGCGCCGCATCGCCTGGGATGCGACTATAAGTAGGTGTTGGCCAAGAATGCATGGCACCTATCCTAACGCGAACTTATGGGGCGATTTAAATGGGCTGTAGGACCCCCAAGGCCAGCAGAATCATCACGAGGATGCCCACTGGGATGCGGTAGGCCGCGAACCATGCAAAGGAGTGGTTGCCCACGAAGTTCAACAACCACGCAATCGAGGCGTAGCCCAAGCCAAAAGCGATACCGGTGCCCACGAGCAGCTGCATGCCGGACGCGGCTTGGCCGGCTTCGGGCGCGAAGGCATCGGGAAGCGAAAAAAGCCCCGACGCCAGCACCGCCGGAATGGCCAGGAGGAAGCTAAAGCGCGTGGCCACCTCGCGGTCGAGGCCCAAGAAAAGACCACCGGAAATGGTGCCGCCCGAACGCGAAACGCCAGGGATCAGCGCCAGGCACTGGCACAGGCCCATGATGATGGCATCTTTCATCGTCAGCTCCTCAAAACCGCGCTTTTTGGAGCCCACGCGCTCGGCGGCGATGAAGACGAAGGAGAAAAGGATCAGCATCGCAGCGGTGATCCACAGGTTGCGCAGCGCCCCGCGGATGGCATCTTCAAAAACCAACCCAATAACGCCGATGGGAATGGAACCGGCGATGACCATCCAGCCCATGCGCCAGTCCTGCCCGCGCGAGGCGGGGTTGGTCCACCCGCGGAGCCATCCGGAGAGGATTTGCCAAATCATTGGGGCGAAATAGACCAGCACGGCAAGCTCGGTGCCGAGCTGGATGACGGCCGTAAAGGAAGCACCGGCATCGTTGCCCCAAAAGAGCTCGGAAACAATGCGCAGGTGCCCAGAGGAGCTTACCGGGAGAAACTCCGTAAGCCCCTGCACAATGGATAAAACGATAACTTGTGCCCAAGAAACTGCTTCGGTCGCGGTATCAGAAATCACCCGCCATACACTACCGCCGCGCACGGCTTCGGGAAATCGCAACGCGCGCTGTTAGGATAAGTATCCGTGAAATCACGATCCCGCTCCACACTCGTACTATCCAGCTTGCTAGCACTCTCCACTGCTACGCTGGCCGCCTGCGATTCCACCGTGGGCGTAGGCGGTGATCCCGAAACCGCAGTAAAGGGCAATGCCACCCCGGCTGCTTCTCCGAGCGACACCGATCCAGCCGGCACGGTCATCGACTTCGATGAAGACATCACGGATCTGGACGCGGTGAAAGATACGATTGCTGTTCGCACCGCGGACCAGGTGCGCATTGGCAGCCAGGATGACTTTGCTGCTAAGAAGGCCAAGAGCATCGATATCGATTCTACCTGCGGCGATTTAAGTTCCTCCGAATCTGGATTCGTCTTGGCCTGCCCGGATAAGGTCCTGCTCATCGATCCTTCTGCGCCGGAATCACCGGAAGAAATCAACATGGATGAGGACTTCCAGGTCACCGCCGCTACCCAGATTTCGACCGGCGAGGTCTTTGTCACCGCTGACGACTCCGCTGTGGTCGGCCGGTACAAGGATGGCACGCGGGACGGCGAAATCTCCGTCGAGGCCGGCTCGGACCAGATGCTCGCCGTTCCCAACGCGGACGGCGACGACGGGATTGTGCGTATTCAACGTTCGGATTCCACCATCCAAAACATCGATTGGCCCAACGATCGCGCCGGCGGGCGGTTGCGCGCTGGCCAGGGTGTCGGCCAAATCGCGGTAGGTGACAACGGCGTCGTGCTCGCCTCCGATACCGAGGGCGACCGGATCGCGGTCTATACCTCCGATGACGTCATCCGCCTGCACCAATACGGCGTGGTAGACGGCACCCCCTGGGCGGTGGCCTGGGATGATTCGCGCGAGCTCGCGTGGGTTACCACCACCGATAACAACATCGCGCACGCCTATTCCATTGACAAGGGCGTTCCCGAATCCCGCGGCGAGATTGCCACGCTTGCCGATGCCCAAAATATAACCGCCCTATCCAATGGCACCATCGTGCTTGCCTCCGCATCCGGCCAGGGGCTGCAGTTCGTGGCGGATCCACACCTGACAAAGGCAAAGGAGTCTTAATCCATGGTTTCGACCTTCGATTCGCTGCGCAAAGGCGCCTATCAGCTGGCGCTGCGCGGGATGTTTCGCCTCAGCCCCGAGCGCATCCACGGCATTATCAATTCCGGGCTGCACGGCCTGCACGTGGCAGGTCCCGCCAATCGGGTGCTTGGCCGCGTCCTGCCGGTCAACAATCCAATCTTGAAACAAGACGTGTGCGGGATCACCTTCCCGCGCCCGCTCGGCCTTGCGGCCGGTTTTGATAAGAACGCCGCGGCCGCCGATGCCTGGTCTCCCCTTGGTTTCGGCTACGCCGAACTGGGCACCGTCACGGCACAGGCGCAGCCGGGAAACCCGACTCCCCGCCTCTTCCGCCTCAAAGAAGATGCCGCCATCTTAAACCGGATGGGTTTTAATAATGAGGGTGCGGCCGCCGTGGCAGAGAACCTGCGCAAGCGCCGGTACAACGACGTCATCGGGATTAATATCGGCAAAACCAAGGTCACCCCGGCCGAACGCGCCGTGGATGATTACCGCCGCTCCGCGTCCGTCTTAGGCGGTCTGGCGGACTACCTGGTGGTTAATGTCTCCTCCCCCAATACTCCGGGGTTGCGTGACCTGCAGGCGGTCGAATCGCTGCGCCCCATCCTGCGCGCCGTGCAAGAATCCACCGATGTCCCCGTCATGGTAAAAATCGCGCCGGACCTTTCGGATGCCGATGTCGATGCCGTCGCCGATCTCGCAGTCGAACTGGGCCTTACCGGCATCGTCGCCACCAATACCACCATCTCCCGCGAGGGGCTTAACACTCCCCGCGCGGAGGTAGAAGCCCTTGGTGCCGGTGGCATTTCCGGCCCACCGGTGGCCGAGCGCTCCTTAGAGGTACTCCGCCGCCTTAACGCGCGCGTGGGCTCGCAGCTTGTCCTTATTTCCGTCGGTGGCATTACCACCCCAGAACAGGCGTGGGAGCGGATTGCCGCCGGTGCCAGCCTCCTCCAGGGCTATACCGGGCTCATCTACGGCGGGCCGGACTGGATTCGGGACATTCACAGGGGAATCGCCAAGCAGATTCGCGCCCACGGCCTAAGCAATATCTCTGAGGCAGTAGGCTCCAACCTGCCGTGGACGGCAATAAACTAGCAGCTCATTAGATAAAGAAAATGCCACGTGTAGAAACACGTGGCATTGCTTGTTTTAGGGACCGCTTAAGAGGTCGCCATGACGCTGCGCCGCAAAATCAAGGCGCAGATGGCAGACATGCCGGCATAAAAGAGCAACCAATACTGCTGCTGAATCAGCAAATCGTGCTGCGGCAGAAAGCGGCTAGCAATGATCAACGCCACCGCCACTGCCAGGGCGATGATCTGCGCGCGGCTGCCGGCATGCTCCTTGCTCATCGTGCTGAATGCACCCACCATCACCGCAGCGATGATGATCGCGAGGTTGCTGTAGGTCCAGACAAAGGGTGCGCCCCATCCATCGCTAAAAACGGAGATGAGGGCGAAAAGCACCAGCACAAAAGCGACGACCAAAAAAGCGCCGCCCACCCGCAGCGCTGCGGGTGGGGTCACTGGATTTTTAGGAGCGGAACTCGCCATTACTTGGCCTCGTACCAACCCCAAAGGATTGCCCGGCCCAGCGCGTGGAAGTGCAGGTTGAAGCCGAGGACGGTCGGGGAAGAATCTGGATCAATGTCGAGGGTTTCTACGTCTACGGCGTGGACCGCGTAGAGGTAGCGGTGCGGCGCGTGGCCGGCCGGCGGATTAGCACCAAAGTGGGTACGGTTGCCGGAATCATTGCGCAGGCTGATAACACCGTCGATGCCAAGGTCCTCTGCCGCACCGGCATTGGTGGGCAGCTCGGAGACATCGGTGGGGATATTAAAGGCGGCCCAGTGCCAGAAACCGGAGGCAGTCGGTGCATCCGGGTCAAAGCAGGTGACGGCCAAAGACTTGGTTCCCTCCGGCAGCCCGGACCATGCCAGCTGCGGGGACACGCTTTCCGGCGCGCGGTGCTTTTCTGGGATCTCATCGCCTTCTACCAAGTCGGTAGAAGACAGCCCGAAGCTGGGGAGATCGCGCAGCGGGGCGTATGGGTCAGGTCCGGGGAATCGAGTGTCATCTGCATAAGAAGTCATGTACCCCTTTGTACCGCAGATCACACGCGCTTGTCGATGTCCCTCCCCACTAACCCTCCACTAGGCGGCTGGTTTCGTACCGCGTTCCTGCTTTCGCGCTACGGCTACCCAAGTTACAAGGATGTATTTTCACCGCCTTGAGATCGTCCGTTTTATGAGGATTTACCTGGCGATTTGTATTCCAATAGCGGAACACGATAAAGTTTCGGGGTGCCCAACCGAGAGGTTGCAAACACCCTGCCCGGGTGGCGGAATGGCAGACGCGCTAGCTTGAGGTGCTAGTGTCCTATTAACGGACGTGGGGGTTCAAGTCCCCCTCCGGGCACATCGTGAAGTCTCGAGACATCGTTCCTATGGTGTCTCGAGATTTTTCTATGAGTACAGCTCTTTTCTATCAGCCCGGCCCAGCCGACTACGATACAAACGCATGACCACTTTCCGGGATTGGATACGCAGCTTTGGTAGCTTCTGCGTTCAACTCATCCACTCTGCTTGGGGCTCAATCCGCGCGTGGTCACCGCGACGCTGGAGCCTCATCATCGCGCTCGCACTTGCTGGAGTTGCGCTTTTTATCTGGCTCGATATTCCCGATCTCTCCCAGATGCGGGCCGCCGCTGCCCGCCTTGGCGCGTGGTTTCCGGTTGCCTTCACGCTAGGTTATGTCATATTTACGCAATTTCCCCTACCCCGGACCATCTGGACGATTGCAGCTGGCATCCTTTTCGGCCCTTGGCGGGGTCTTGCTATCTCGCTATTCGCGCTCACCATCTCGGCCGTATTATCGCTGCTGATTGTGCGCAGCCTGCTCGGAGACTGGATTAGGCCGCACCTTGCTCATCCTGCGGTTTATACCATCAATGCCCACCTCGAGCGGCGCGGTTGGCTGGCCATCGCTTCCCTGCGCATGGTCGCGGGAGTGCCCTTCAGCCTTCTCAACTATGTCGCTGCGCTTACCCCCATCAGCGTTTCGCACTTTACGGTAGCTACGTTGTTCGGCTCGATTCCTACCACGGTCATTGGCGTCTTTTTCGGCGATGCCCTTACTGGCACGGCCAGTCCCGGAATTATCGCTGCCTTTATCGTCTTTGCCCTCGCCGGCATAGGCGGGCTTGTTCTCGATTCGCGCCTGCCGACTCCCGTCCAGTCAAGGTTAAGCGGTAGACTGTAACGAACTGCTCGCGATGAAGGAGGAACCTCGTGCTCGCTGTCCATGCCCGCTACCGTGGGCGTTCCGTGCGCCGCGCTGAGCTCGTGCAGCGCTCGGCCGCCGCGCTATCCACTCTCGAGGGCGTCGGCGAGTTTCACGTCCTTGGTGTGGAGGATATTTGCGCCGTTGTCGATTCCGCCACCGCAGTGTGTGAGGTTGTCATGGCCTTGCTTGCCGATGGCGACTGGGCCATCGGCATCGGCATCAGCCCCGGCAACCAGGCAGACGAGGAAAGCGCGCGCCACGTGGCTACCGCGGCGCTCAAAAATTCCGCGCGCATGGGGCAGGTCTATACCAAGCTCAATAAGCGCGGCCGTTCCGCAGAGGCAAGCGATATCGCCGCGGCCTTTGCGCTCATTGGATATGTCCTTAATAAGCGCACCATCGAGGGCCGCGAGGCGACTTCGCTCGTAAGGGCGGGGCTCAATCAAAATGAGGCCGCGGAAGAATTGGGCATTTCCAAACAGGCGATGTCCCAAAGGCTGCAGGCTGCGGGCTGGAGCGCCGAGATGGCCGGATGGCAATTGGCGGTCAACCTCATTGAACGCGCCAATTTAGCCTAAGCCCGGAAAGCACCGCTTATTGGAGCCTAGACAAGGTCTGATTTCTGCAGCTCTGGCGTGGTCACAAAATCCACGAGCCGTTCGACCGCACCGATAAGGCTGGAGTCTAGGTCCCGGAAAGAATGGACCGCGTTATACACGTGGCGCCACCCGTCGGAGGGGTCGGACCAACCCACGCGGCGACAAATCCCGGTCTTCCAATCTTCGCCCCGCGGCACCTCCGGCCATGCTTGCAGGCCTACCCGTTGCGGCTTTACTGCCGCCCAAATATCAACAAAAGGATGGCCGGTGACTAGAACGTGCTCCCCCACTGACTCGGTCATTCGTGTTTCTTTCGACCCTTTGACCAGGTGATCCGCGAGCACGCCTACCCGGCGGCCGGGGCCAGGCTGAAATTCGGCGAGCCTTTCTTCGAGGTTGTCCAAGCCCTCCAGGTATTCCACGACCACGCCTTCTACGCGCAGGTCATGCCCCCACACCTTTTCCACGATGGCGGCATCGTGGACGCCTTCGACCCAAATGCGCGATGGCGCTGCCACCTTGGCTTCTACGTTTTCTACCCGCCTAGATCCCGAGTTGGATTTGCGGGGTGCTTGCTTGGGCACGTACCTCGTAAGCGTCACCGGCTGACCTTCTACTAAGAACCCGCCTTTAATAAGGTTAAATACTCGCTCGACGCCGTGGCGGTCTTCTAGCCGCACGACCTCACCAAAGACGGTCTTATCCACGCCTAATACGGCGCCCACAAAGTCATCACCGCGCACTTCTACCACCATGCCCGGGTCTGCCGGCACCTCTGGGTACTGGGTGGGCTTGCTGCGTCGGTGCCCAGCAAAAATATCTCCGCCATAAGGATCTAAACTCATGACCCGATAGTCTATCTACTACACTTGCTCGCCATGGATATGCGCGCCGAAGTGTGGTCCCCTCTCCAAAACTCTGCCATCTGGCTAGCCGCGTGGTTGTGGGGACATGAGACAACAGATGAGCTGCTCGATGCCCTGACAGAGCTGGGCGGGCGCCCCGAATGCTTGGATGAATCTCCCTTCATCGATTTGCTCGCCTTGCTGCGCGCCGAAACGAAGGAGCTCACTTCTCAGCCAGGCGCGGGCGGGGAGCCTCTTCTCCGGCTTATTTTATCTGGCCCGGGTGAAGCGCCGGCGCTTCCCGCAGGATCAGAATCTGCCCGTGCGGCCGCGCAAAGTTCAGCGGGCGCCATCGTTGTGCGCACCAACGATCCGGAAGTTTCGCTCGTCCTTGTCCCCTATCCCCATCGAGCTCACACGGCATGGCAGGTAATCCGCGAGGATCAGCCGCTACCTTCACCGGCATGGCTGAGCCCCGGCGAGGCGGACGCATTGTTGACTAAGGCAACGGATGAATCCGCCGATCTCATTACGGCCACCGGCTACCAGTCCACCGCGCTGACTAATCCCCGGCTCACGGTGGGGACCCTGAGCGATTTTTATGACACACCCGGCCTGCCACCGGCCACCCCGCCCCGGGCTGCGAAACTCTTTGCTCGCGCGGACCGCGTTGCCGCGATCATCGAAACCGTCACGGATAGGATCAACGATCACAGCCTCGACCCGCAGCTCCTCCGCCTATGGCGCCATATCCGGCAGGCGCGGATGACGGGAGTGGCTTATTCGGCAGCGGAATTCGCTCGCTGAAGCAGGCTCGCACGCGGCCCCTTTAGTGGGCGCGGATATCGCAGCAGCCTGCAGCGCAGGGCGCGCCGTTGGTGGTGCACCCTTGTACGGTGACATTCCCGCTGGTCTCCCACGGCTTCCCCTGTTCGAGTTCTTCCACCAGATCCACCACCATGCCCGCAAACCGCTGGGAGGGGCCAGCGGTGCGGGCGCGCTCGACCTGTACTCCCATCTCATCGGCTGCGGCTTGCAGTTCGGAATCCAAGTCCCAGATGACCTCCATGTGATCGGAGATGAAACCGATGGGGCACACCACTACGGCGCCTACCCCGTCGCGGTCATGGATTTCGGTGGTGTGGTCAACGATATCCGGTTCCAGCCACGGCGTCTTCGGGTTACCGGAGCGCGATTGCCACACCAAGTCGTAATCAGAAATTCCGGCGCGCTCGGCCACCAGACGGGAGGCTTCGGCTACTTGCCGGGAGTAAAGGTTTTTGTCCCCGTCTGCACCGCCGACATTATCGTGTGCATTCGGCACCGAGTGGGCTGTAAACAGCATGCGCGCGCTCTCCATTTTCTCGGCGGGGATACGGCGCCAGGCCTCGGCGACGGCATCGGCCATCTCCGCGATAAACTTGGGGTGATCATAAAATTGTCGAATCTTGGTGAATTCGATTTCTGGCAGAGCCTTATCTGCAAGGTGTTGCCGCATTGCAGCGATGTCTTCATCGTATTGCCGGCACGCCGAGTAGCCTCCCCAAGCGGAGGTGGCGAAGACGGCCACCGTGCGGATCCCCTCTTCCGCCATTTTCTCTGCGGTAGCTGTGGCAAAGGGGTGCCAGTTCCGATTGCCAAAATAAACCGGTAGATTATGTCCGCGTTTTTTCAACTCACCTTCGACGTTACTGATAATCTCCCGGTTCAGGCCGTTGATCGGGCTTACCCCGTCAAAGTGGTAATAATGCTCGCCCACTACTTCTAAGCGCTCGCGCGGAATTCCGCGGCCCCGCGTAACGTTCTCTAAAAACGGAACGACCTCCTCGTTTCCTTCCGGGCCACCGAAAGAAAGAACGAGCAGGGCGTCGAAATTTTGGGCAGGATGCTGTGCGTCAGTCATGCCCTAAATAGTAGCAACCACAAGGCTAAGAATTAGAGAAGACGCACGACATCCGGGGTCGCACCAGCCCAGCGCACGGGGGAGACCTGTACGTTCTGGCCAGACTGCGGGGCTTCAATCATTTGGTCATTGCCCAAGTAGATCGCAACATGCTGACTACCGCCGGCGCCGTAGAAGATGAGGTCGCCGCGCTGCAAGTTGTCGCGCGAAACCTTGTTGCCCATTTGGTACTGCGCACCGGTGTAGTGCGGAAGGTCCAGGCCTGCTGCGGCGAACGCGTACTTAGTCAATCCAGAGCAATCAAAACCGCTCCGGCCGTAATCACCAAAGCTATCGGCAACGCCGCCGTCCCGGAGGCCGCCAGTTGGGCCATTGTTGTCGCCGCCGCCCCACACGTATGGGGTTCCGATGACAGATTCTGCGCGAGCAATTACCGCCTCAATCTGGCTGCTATTGCCCGGAGCAGGGGTGGATGGCGCTCCTGACCCTTGACCGGTGACGGAAGGATCAGTGCTTGCCGATGGCGCCGTATTCGGGCTGCCAATCCCCAACAAGTCTGCAGATCCCTCCATCAGTGCTCGCACATCGTCTTGGTCGACGGATGCGGCGAGCTCCCCGGCGACGTCCATAACGTCCGATGCCGAGGATCCGGTGCCAAAGTCCACCGTGTTAAAGGACGGGGTTGCCCCCTGGTTAAGCGCAGTGCCGAACTCCGCCTTCGGGGGCGCCGGATCCGCCTGCTCGTCCGAACCGACGTCGTTATTAGTCGCCTCAGGTAGCGGAGTCTCGTCGGGAACGATTTCGTCGGTAAAGTTTTGAGCCTTGTCTTTATTCAAGTCTTTCGACTTGACGGGAGCATCGGCAAACGCATCTCCATTTACCTTAAAATCAAGGTTATTATCTTGATTTTGCACCTTTGGAAGGTCGCCTTGTTGGGATACCTCCACCGCCTGCTGCTGGTGAGCAAAAGACGCCTCGGCGAAGTTACGGGTGGCATTCATTTGAGCTTCCCGCTGGGCCAAGTTACGGCGGTGCTCTACCATTGCCGATTCGGCTGCGCGCTTATCGGCATAAGCTTGGTCAAGCTCTGCCGCATCGTCCGCAAGCTCAGGATCGGCCGAAAGCTGGGCGATGCGCTCTGTCGCGGCCGCCGCTTGCTCCTCCGCCTGGTCGAGCAGCTGCCGCAGCTGATCTACGTCCCGCTGCTGAGCATCAACGTTTGATACAGCGCGGGCAATGGAGTCATCTGCACCGGCGCTTGGAACTTCTTCAACCGCGCCGGCTTGGGCGGGATCGGGGTGCTCATCTGCTCCTGCGGGAGCGATGGACGTAAGGGGCGATAGCGCTGCGGCACCTGCGACTGCAGCTATAGTTGCGCGAACATGTCGGATGCGCGGTAGACGAATAGTGGCCACTGGAATTCTCCTTGTTTGGACCACCTTCCTGTTAAAGATTGGGACACCATGAACCGCACTTGGGCATAGGAATGCCCGAGACACTGAAGCTTGCGCATTTTCGCACAGCAGCAAGCTCAGAGTCTTCGTTGCGATATTCCGAATCCGATAGCCGCACACCCAAAGGCTTATGGGTATGCGTTATCGCCCTGGCAGCCCTTAGCTCCAGGAGGTAAGCGGCACATGAGCCCGAAAAGTAAAGACTTCACCTAGGGATTGCGCACGTCTATTAAAGCTCTATGCACTGATGCTTGAGCTCAGTAGCCTCACGACTCAATGCCCAACAATCGCTACTATTTCCCCATACCAGCGACATGTATGGTGCACTTTCTCCACGTGTCCTACGCGGTTTACTGTGAGCGTGAGCGCTCTAGCGCTGCAGGGAGCATCTACTACTCTCCCATTGCAGTTCCAATCTAGGATTGGCGCATCTTCATAGAGCTCCAGTTGTGGCCTGCGGTGAATTTGGGTTGCTAAAAGAGTCCAAGCCCCTTCGCACGCTGCGCTTGGCACAGTGAGAACTGCCCTATGATCCTTGGCGCAACTCGCCGCGGCGCAGTGGATGTACAGCTTTATTCGCGTACTCTTCCGTGCGAGGGCAAGCGGCCACAAACCATGAACAGGCCACACGATGCTGGCCCTAGTGTGATTCCGGTTCCCTCATTCTCCCATTCTGCACGTACCCGACTGCGCTCCTCGCGAACCTCGTGCCTGGATTCCGCTTCTCTGGGAATCCAATATCGAAGGGCTCGACAAAGAACAACACCCGCATACCCACACAACGGAGCTCTAGCGAACTCGTCTCACCACTTTTAAGGAAGGTGGGTTGATGTTTATTTTTCGAACATTGTCATCGCTCAAGTGAAAGATTTTCTACTCTCCCGTTCGAGAGTTCGCTCCGTGGTTCATTGACTTCCAAGAACCGCCAATTCCTCGATTCCCGCGAGGCGTGCTTCCCCACATACCCGTGCGAATCTTCAATTGACCGTCAAGGCTAAGCCCATGAACTCAAGAAGATATTCATGTCCCTTGAGTCGACACTCGAACCATACGTCACGACACGCCCTTTTCGCACACATTCCACTTAATTACGTGGAGTCAAGTTAAACCACATGACGCAACAGTCGTACCTAACCTGCAATAATTTTGTTACCATCCCGTTATTGTGATGTTCATCACTTTGGTTTTCGTATTTCGAGGGTCTTGCGCCCCGAGCTGTAACCAATTCGGAGCCATTTCACAGCTCTAGAACCACTCCCCCAACTCAAGTCAACCACTAAGCCTTTACTTTGACCCCTCCCCCGCTCCCCTGACCTTTTAGGCAACCACAGTTTTCTTCATCCGCAGCGACCCGGAGTCGCCCGAGGGGCGCCCGTAAGGAGGCTGATGAATCACGCCAATTCCTGAACATCATTTTCTATAAACCTCAGGGTGGGCACCGCAAGTCCCTTCGGTGTGGTACGCCACGACGCTCATGCGGCCGCAAAATTTAGCTCGATTCGGCGGATGGTTCTGGGGCGCGCCGAGCGCTGAAAAAATGGAATTTTTCTTCTACTTTTTCGAACAAACATAGCTAGAAGTTGGATACGTTTGGACGCCTTGATACGTCCACCCTCCCCGGACCCGCGCCCTCCTGAATGGCAGCTACTTACCCCCGAAGTTCGCGGTGAAGGGAGGCACGCCAATAACTTAAACCGCCGAAAAGTAGGGCGAGTATGGCGACGACGGCGACGACTGCGATCATCGGAAAGCTGCTTTGCTCAAGCCCTGCATAGTACTGCTGCACAAGATCGACTTGGTTAAGTCCCGGTTTTAATTGCGCCTGGGAAGATTCAATATCCGCACGGCTATAGTTCTCGCTAACCGAGGAGACATGGCGCGGGGTCTGCACGATGACAGTGTGCAGATCGGTAGCATCATGGAGCTCTTGTGCAATGTCGCGCGCGTCGGCGGCCTTGGAGACAAAGACATCGACCACGGCAACCCCGTCACCCTCACGCAGTTGCTCTGCGACGTGTGCGTTCAGCTGAGTATCCGATTCCAGGGAGGGTGCGGAATAAGCCACGCCATCCTGCTTGAGCTGCTGAGCCAGCCGCGGGACGTCCACATCACCCGGAACCATTCAATCCTCTTCCCTCTATTTCCCTGTTACGGAGGCTCGTGCACCCGAAATCGGGGGTTATGCACTGCGCATATTCCTCAGTCGTTCTTCATTAAAGATAATGGTTACCGCCGCCGCCCACACAGTAAACGCGCCGAGTGCGACTAAAAGCTTTAAACAGAACGCTTGTCCCGTTACAATTGAAGCAACGGAAGGTTTTTACCTCTACAATAAATAGGTGAACCATCGCGTTCTTTGCCGTCTTTGGCACTGCGGGCCCCATGGCTTCGTCTCGACCACTATGTGGTCGCGCACCTTTTGCTTATCCCGCAACTCCAGTAGGCGGCGAGTACAAAACAGAACAGACTGTTTATCAACAAGGAATGGAGCTCCCTGTGACTGAAAGCTTGAACTCCTTCGACGCCAAGAAGACCCTTGATGTCAACGGTAAGTCTTACGACTACTTTGACATCAACACGGTTCCTGGCATGGAGAAGTTGCCGTACTCCCTCAAGGTGCTGGCAGAAAACCTGCTGCGCAATGAGGACGGCAAGAATGTAAACGAGGACCACATCAAGGCCCTCGCCAATTGGGACCCAAAGTCCGAACCGGATACTGAAATCCAGTTCACCCCAGCCCGCGTCCTCATGCAGGACTTCACCGGTGTTCCCTGTGTCGTCGACCTCGCAACCATGCGTGAGGCCGTTTCCGCTCTTGGCGGTACGCCAGACCAGGTTAACCCGCTAAACCCGGCCGAGATGGTTATTGACCACTCCGTCATCGTTGAGGCCTTTGGCTCCACCGACGCTCTTGAGAAGAACGTTGAAATCGAGTACCAGCGCAACGAAGAGCGCTACCAGTTCCTGCGTTGGGGTGCTGAGAACTTCTCCAACTTCCGCGTTGTTCCTCCGGGAACCGGTATTGTCCACCAGGTCAACATTGAGTACCTGTCCCGCGTTGTCTTTGACAACGAGGGCTTGGCATACCCGGATACCTGTATCGGTACCGACTCCCACACCACCATGGAAAACGGCCTGGGCATCCTGGGCTGGGGTGTTGGCGGCATCGAGGCAGAGGCTGCCATGCTTGGCCAGCCGGTATCGATGCTCATCCCGAAGGTAGTGGGCTTCAAGCTCACCGGCGAAATCCCGACCGGCGTTACCGCAACTGACGTCGTCTTGACCATTACGGAGATGCTGCGTGAGCACGGCGTTGTCCAGAAGTTCGTAGAGTTCTACGGCAACGGCGTTAAGTCCGTCCCGCTGGCTAACCGCGCCACCATCGGCAATATGTCGCCAGAGTTCGGTTCCACCGCGGCCATCTTCCCCATCGACGAAGAGACCACCAAGTACCTCGAGCTCACCGGTCGTCCGCAAGAGCAGATCGACCGCGTGGAGCAGTACGCCAAGGCCCAGGGCATGTGGCTGGCAGAGGACACTCCGGAGCCGGAGTACTCCGAGTACATCGAACTCGATCTGTCCACCGTTGAGCCATCCATCGCCGGCCCGAAGCGCCCGCAGGACCGCATCCTCCTTTCGGAGGCCAAGGAACAGTTCCGTAAGGATCTGTCCAACTACACCACCGACGAGGTATGCGTGGATGACTCCTCCGTTGAGGCAAAGCGCATGTCCGCTGAGGGCGGCGCGCCTGGCGATGAGGACGTCACTGGTGGCTTGAACAAGTCGCGCGAGGGCCACGGCGAGTCCGCCGCCGTTGGCGCTAAGGGACGTCACTCCAACCCGATCACCGTTGAACCTGATAACGGTGGCGAGTACACCCTTGACCACGGCATGGTGGCAATTGCCTCCATCACCTCTTGCACCAACACCTCCAATCCATCCGTCATGGTGGGTGCAGGTTTGATTGCACGTAAGGCCGCCGAAAAGGGCCTGCGCTCCAAGCCATGGGTTAAGACCATTTGTGCACCTGGTTCCCAGGTTGTCGATGGCTACTTCCAGCGCGCAGACCTCTGGAAGGACCTCGAGGCCATGGGCTTCTACCTGTCCGGCTTCGGTTGCACCACCTGTATTGGTAACTCCGGCCCACTGCCAGAGGAAGTCTCTGCAGCCATCAACGAGAACGACTTGGCAGCTACCGCAGTTCTGTCCGGTAACCGCAACTTCGAGGGCCGTATCTCCCCGGACGTCAAGATGAATTACTTGGCATCCCCAATCATGGTCATCGCCTACGCTATTGCCGGCACCATGGACTTCGACTTCGACAACCAGCCGCTGGGTCAGGACGAAGACGGCAACGATGTCTTCTTGAAGGACATCTGGCCTACCCCGCAGGAGATCGAGGACACCATCCAGTCCGCTATCTCCCGCGAGATGTACGAGGCTGACTACGCCGACGTCTTCAAGGGTGACGACGCATGGCGCAACCTGGATGTCCCAGAGGGCGAGACCTTCGAGTGGGATGAGGACTCCACCTACATCCGCAAGGCTCCGTACTTCGAGGGCATGCCGACCGAACCGGACCCAGTTGAGGACATCAAGGGCGCTCGCGTTCTTGCGAAGCTGGGCGATTCCGTCACCACCGACCACATCTCCCCTGCTTCTGCCATCAAGCCGGGCACCCCGGCCGCGCAGTACCTGGATGAGAACGGCGTTTCCCGCTCTGACTACAACTCCTTGGGTTCCCGCCGCGGTAACCACGAGGTCATGATGCGCGGTACCTTCGCCAACATCCGCTTGGCCAACCAGCTGGTGGATGAGACCGGTGGTTACACCCGCGACTTCACCCAAGAGGGCGCACCGCAGGCATACATCTACGATGCATGCGAGAACTACAAGGAAGCCGGCATCCCACTGGTCGTTATTGCTGGTAAGGAATACGGCACCGGTTCTTCCCGTGACTGGGCTGCAAAGGGCACCAACCTTCTGGGCGTAAAGGCAGTCATCACCGAGTCCTTCGAGCGCATCCACCGCTCGAACCTCATCGGTATGGGCGTTATCCCACTGCAGTTCCCTGACGGCGAGTCCCACGAGTCCCTGGGGCTGGACGGTACGGAGACCTTCGACATCGAAGGCATCACCGAGTTCAACGACGGTTCCATCCCGAAGACCGTTCACGTCACCGCTACCAAGCAAGACTCTGATGACACCGTCGAGTTCGACGCTAACGTACGTATCGACACCCCGGGTGAGGCAGAGTACTTCCGCCACGGCGGTATCCTGCAGTACGTGCTGCGCCAGATGGTGACGAACTAAGCCACTTAATGCGACGGAAAAGTACTAAGCTTTTTGGGCTTAGTGCTCGTCGCTGAGCTTGAAGACGCGGGGTCGCACCGCTCTCTCCCGTAGAGGGCTCTGCGGCCCCGCGTTTCTTTATTGTCGTACTATGTTCGTTTCAGAACATACTTAACTTGAAGTATTAATTATTCCTAAAAGGAGACGACCTCACTATGCCAATCGTGAGTGAATCTGAGTTAAATCGGCGGCGGCACGAAATTCTCGTTGGGGCGCGACGTTGCTTTGCCGAGCATGGCTATGAGGGTGCGACGGTTCGCCTCTTAGAACAAGCCACCGGGAAATCACGTGGCGCCATTTTTCACCACTTTGGGGACAAGGAATCTCTATTTCTTTCCTTAGCCCGCGAAGATGCCGCGCGCCAGGCGGAAGTAGTGGCTAATAATGGCCTCGTCGAAGTCATGCGTGAAATGTTGCGTCACCCAGAACGCCACGATTGGCTTGCCACGCGTCTAGAGATCACTTCTCTATTGCGCACGGACCCATCATTTGCTGCGCGCTGGAAAGAGCACCAGTCCATTCGTGACGAGGCTATCCGCGCCCGCCTCGCCTCCAACGCAGAGCAAGGCCGCCTGCGAGACGACGTCGATATAGATACCCTGGTGCGCTATTTGGAAACCTTCATGGATGGGTTTATTAATAGGCTCGCCTTGGGAGATACGGATAGCCTGGAGCGCGTCCTCGATCTGGTAGAGCAATCGATCCGGAGTTCTAGTTCGCCTCAGCGCTAACCGCGCACCAGCCTTCGCCTTTCTGATTTCTTAGCAGGAGGCGAAGGCAGCGACTCAACGCCGCCACGCTTAGTTGGTGTCTTCTTGGATGCCGTCAGTGCTGGACAGTTCCACTTCTTGGATACTGACATACTGCGCGATCTCTTCGACGAACCCTGGATCGTGGCACGTAAGGATTATTGCCGTTCCTGATTCCAGCGTCCTATGAATCAGTTGATGCATCAGCGCTCGATCCGTTAGCGAAAGCAAGCTATCCGGCTCATCCATGAGCACGATGGCGTGGCCCATCCCCACCACATGTGCAGTTTGGGCCAGCCTGAGCCGGGAAGCGGGCAGATCCAATGGGTGCTCAGCCGCATCAAGCTCTAGTAGCTCCCGTAACGCGCTATCGGAAACAAAGTCACCCAAGGTGGAATATATTACCTGGTCATAAGGAGATTGGAGGACCAATCCCCGGGGCTCAGCTGGGCGCTGTGCCCCATCAAGGCCGGCGGCGGAGCGCAGAAGCGATGTCTTTCCAGTGCCGTTTGCCCCGCGCAACCAGGTCACACTGCCGCTGCGGATGGGAATGGTCACTGGCCCGACGCTAAAGGTAGTGCCGGAAGGCTTCGCCGACTGCCACCACCGCTTCTTTTCTTGTCCGCGGCGCGCCGTAAGCGGGCCGAGATTTTCCCGCGGTCCATGGGACGAAATCGCTTCCAAGCTAAGTGGGACCGGTTGCGGGATCTCTCCTACGACGTGACCGCCCAATTCGGGCCAATGCATCGATGACACAGCAAGAACGCAGGTATTGCGCAGCGAATGCAATAGCTTCACCATCATCGCCAGCGATGTGGGGTCAAGACCCGCGCTCGGCTCGCAAATAATAAGGACCTCGGGTTCGCGAATCGCCACACACGCAGCTGCGAGCCTCCGGGTCTGACCACCAGAGAGCTGGGTGGGGTTCTTCTCCGCGTAATCGCTCAGGCCCACAGCCGCGAGCATTTCCTCTCCCCGCACCTGCATGCGCGCTGGGTCCTCACCTTGGTTTTCTAGGCCTAGGACTACTTCTTCGATACAGGTATCGCGCAAATAGCTCATCTGGGCGGACGAGTCTGTACCGATGATGGCGGACGTCGAGAATTTTTCTCCTAGCTTTTGCGCTACGTTTTCCGCGATCGCATCCGAAGGAACAAGTACTTGAACGACGGTTCCTTTACTCGGCTGAATATCGTCTATATCCATACAAAGACCATGACTCCTATGGTTCCTAAGGGAACGATGCAGCGCAGCACGCGGGACACGGCAGAATCCGGTACCGGCCGCAAAAGGGTCCTAGTTCCCTCTTCATCAAAGCCCGCGGCGGCTAGGGCGTGGCCGCGCTCGGTGCCTTGAATCAATAGGCGCGAAATCACCGGGATGACCACCCGAGAAATAGTATTGCGCCACGTCACTTTGATTCCGGCCAGCTGGTTAGCATCGCGGACGGTCCGCCATGCCTGCGCGCCTTGAGGCAAAGATTGCAGTGAAGCACCAACGATGTAGGCAATTTTGTGCCCCGCGCGCGAGACTTGTAGCCATTTCGCAATATCGGAAATTCGCAGCACGGACATCGCCACGATGAAGCACACCATTAACGCGAAAAAGCGCAGGGCTAGTGTGGCTGCAATGAGCAGGCCATCGCTTGTGACTAGCGGAATCAGTTGGTTATCACCATAGGGGGCGTGGATCACTAACATCGATAGGACCACTGGGACACAGAGCGCCCCGGATGCCAAGACGATCGCGATGGATCTCGTGGCCCACACGCCATAGGCAAGCATCGCACTTGCCACGAGCGCGGAGACTAGTGGGCTATTGAGCCCAAGGATAAGTATCCAGCCGCACGCAGCAATGGTGAGGACCGTCGACGGGTGAAGGCGATACATTAGCGAGGCTGCAAGGATTCCCGGGTTCGCTTGGGCAAGGATTTCACGGCAGCCCACACGATGAGGAATACAACGACCTTATCCAGTGGGTCAGAGATGAGGGACTGCATGGTGACGGATGCAATCAAAGAGTTGCCCAGTTCGCGGAAGAGGGACGTGAGCGCGCCGGTACCGACACCAGCCGTACCGCCGTAGACGAAGGCGGCTACGGGTGCGGCGAGCATGCCGCAGATGATGCCGATAATCGCGCCGCTGACGATGACCTTCCAGATCTTGGTGAACGCGCCCTTTTGAATGGCCCAGCCAGAAAGGAATCCGGTCGCAGCGGAAACGGCAGCGAATGGGAGCGCCATCGGGTTGAGCAATCCCCAGACCACGGATGACAACGTACCGGTAGCGAGCCCGGCGATGGGGCCCGCGAGGGCCGCTACCAAGATGGTTCCTACGGAGTCGATATACAGCGGAATGCCGCTCGATCCGATGATTTGGCCCACTACGATATTAAGAACCAAGGCGATGGGAATAATGGCGATGGTACGAGCCGGGAGGGACGGCACGGTGCCGGCAAGCAAAAGAGCCGCACCAATGAGGTAGCCGGCCAAGGTGATCAAGGCTTCGGCGGAGCCCGCTACGGACTCCCAATCGGTCGGGCGAAAAAGCACCAAGTAGATCCACGTGGCGACGACTAGCGCGGCGCCCGCGATGACCATCCCCCGGCGAGCAGGGGTAAGAGAAAGCTGAGGCATAGAGGTATTCCTAATCCATCAATGTGTAAAGGAGAATGGGGGCACACTGCTCTTTTGGTCCCAGCCTATGTCACCTCAGCGTAGGAAAATGTGGCGTATGCGCTGCGGATTAGGGTAAAAGATTTATTCGCCTTGAGCAACACGCGCGCCCAAGCTGCGCAGCGCCCTGTCGAATTCGCGGTGGGAGGCTGGAATGTCTGCGCTGGTCACCAGCGAGGCATTAGCCGGCCGATCCCAGTGATTGCGGAGGTCTGCGACGCTGGTCCCGCGCATCAGCGCAGAGTCCGCTTCCACGTCAATAGTCGTTTCTACCGCCTCGAACGATACCTTCTTTAGGGCGATGATGCAGGTCAGAAGGTCATGGATCTGGGCTTGGTAGCCTTCTTCTTGCGCTTGATGGAACTCGAAGTAGAACCGCAGTATCTCCGGCAGTTTATCAGCCATTGGGTGGGTGCCGAGCAGCCCCACAATTTCTGCTAACCGTTCTGGGGTGATGAGAAATTGCTCGGTAACCTCGAGCGAGCAGAGAGTACTGGGTGGTGCCGCTGAGGTTCGAAAATGGTGAGCTGCTGCGTGCGGATCTACCCAGAAATTCCATTCCGCGGTCGGCGTCGTATTGCCGCGGTAATTAACGGCACCGCCCATGATGATAATCGAGCCGCACCGCGCAACGGCATCGCCATGCGCCCGCTCGAAGTCCGCCAAATTAGTTACCGGGCCAGTAATGATGAGGTACAGACCTGGGTTGCGGGCAATCGCGGTCGACCACAACTCCTGCCAGTGAATATCGCCGAAATCGTGGTCGGGCGCGGAAAGATAGCCCAAGCCGGACTTCCCGTGGGTTTCAGGTGTCGTGATCAGCTCGACCTCGAGTGGAGCCGGCCGCCCTGGGGCGACGGGGACTTCCGGCAATCCACAGAGATCTAAAATCCACCGTGCATTGGCGGCAGTCTGCTGGACCTCGACGTTTCCAGCAGTCGTGCTCACGCCCACCAATTCGATCTCGCCTGCGTGATGCAGCCCCGCCAAATACATTAGGGCGAGGCAGTCATCAATCCCTGGATCGCAGTCGAGCAATACGGTTGGGCGCGAGAGACTCATAGATGGCTGACTATTACTTAATGGAGCTTACTGGCTTGTCGCCGTCGACGAATACGACTGGAGACGTTGGAAGCTCTTCGCGGCCCAGTACCTCTACGATGACGTCTGCCACCAAGTCACGAGACGAGGTCTGGCCCTCCTGTAGCATCTTGTCCTCAGCGAATTCCAGCCCCTGCGCAGGCTCTTCCGTCAGGCCAGCGGGCTTCAGGATGATGTGCGGAATGGAGCTGTCTGCCAAGCGGTTGTCTACTTCCTTCTTGGACTCCACGTAGGCGTACCACTTCTCATCGGCTGGGTCCGTCGTCGCGACCTGGGAGCCGACATAAGAAATCATGACGAATTGCGGGACATCCTTGCCCAGCTTTTCTAGGGCCTCGATGGCGGCCAAGGCACCGTCGCGGTCAACCGCCCACGTCAGCTCGGCACCGCCACGGCCACCGTTTCCGGCACCCCACACAACCGCGTCATAATCTGCGAAAAGCTCCGCCCACTGATCAACGGACTGCTCAGTAATATCTGCAATAACCGGCGTAGCGTTGGCCTGCTCGATATCGGCCTTCTGTTCTGGGTTACGGATAAGCGAGTGAACCTCATGGCCGGCAGCCGCTAATTTTGGAGCCGCCAGCAGTCCTACCTTGCCGTGTCCGCCAATGTACAAAATCTTTTTCTTAGTATCAGTCATAGCGCCCCATCGTAACAGCGCATTTTTTATGCTGCAGCGACACTTCCGCAGCGAAGTCACTACATGCCGCTACCGTGGTGTAAGCATTGCCCACCGAACCAGATAGAATACTGACTATGTATGCCATTATGACCGTTACAGGTGCCGATAGCACCGGAATCATCGCAGCAGTAACCACGACCCTTGCTGATCTCAGCATCAACGTCGTTGACGTATCGCAAACCCTGATGGGTGACTACTTCACCATGATCCTCCGCGTCGAATTCGACGCGGATGCCGTGTCCATCCAGACCATTAAGGAGCGGATGCGCCCGGTGGCGGAGGAAAAGCAGCAATCCATCCGCATTCAGTCCGAAGACCTCTTTACCGCCATGAACGAGATTTAACATGAGCACGCGTTTTAATACCACCAATATCTTGGACACCATCGAGATGATCGAAAATTATCGTCTCGATATCCGCACCGTAACGATGGGCATTTCCCTGCTGGGATGCACGCGCTCGACCATGGAGGCAACCTGCCACGCCATCTATGACCGCGTAACGCAGCAAGCGGGCCGCTTGGTTGAGGTATGCGAGGGCATCGAAGGTGAGCTCGGCATCCCGATCGTCAACAAGCGCATCTCCGTCACCCCCATTTCCCTCGTTGTCGCAGGCTTGGACGGCAACCCCGTCGATGCCGCACGGGCGCTGGACAAGGCCGCCAAGGAAGTAGGCGTTAACTTCGTCGGCGGCTACTCCGCGCTGGTGGAAAAGGGTGCGACGAGCGCAGAACAAAAACTCATTGCCTCGATCCCAGAAGCCTTGGCTGATACGGACGTGGTGTGTTCCTCGGTCAATATCGCCAGCTCTCGCGCCGGCATCAATATGGATGCGACGAAGCAGATGGGCGAGGTCATCAAGGAAGCCGCAAAGCTCACCAAAGATAATTCCGCAATCGCCTGCGCCAAGCTCGTCGTCTTTGCCAATTCCGTGGGCGATAATCCGTTTATGGCTGGTGCTTTCCACGGCATCGAGGAGCCCGACTGCGTCGTTTCCGTCGGAGTCTCGGGCCCTGGCGTGGTGGACCGCGCCCTCGGTTCTTTGGAAGGCGCAACCCTGGATCAGGTTGCAGAGGAGGTAAAAAAGGCCGCCTTCAAGATCACCCGTGCCGGCCAACTCGTGGGCAATATGGCCTCCGATCGCCTCGGCGTTCCCTTCGGCATTATCGACCTCTCCTTGGCCCCCACGGCGGAACTCGGCGATTCCGTCGCGCACATCCTCGAGCACATGGGCCTGGATCAGGTGGGCACGCACGGCACGACGGCGGCTTTGGCGCTGCTTAACGATGCCGTGAAGAAGGGCGGCATGATGGCATGCTCCCGCGTGGGCGGCTTGTCCGGTTCATTCATCCCCGTCTCTGAGGACAGGGGCATGATCGATGCCGTAAAGTCCGGTTCCATTTCCATGGACAAGCTGGAAGCCATGACCGCGATCTGCTCAGTCGGCTTTGACATGATTGCGCTGCCTGGTGATACCTCTGCGGCCACGATTTCCGGCATGATTGCGGATGAAGCCGCCATCGGCGTGATGAATCATAAGACCACGGCCGTGCGCGTCATTCCGGTACCTGGCGCCAAGGTGGGCGATGAGGTCAGCTTCGGTGGTCTTTTGGGCTATGCCCCTATCATCCCGGTTAATACGGTGGGCAACTCGCAGTTCATTAACCGCGGCGGCTTTATCCCCGCACCTGTGCACGGTTTCCGTAACTAGGTGTGGAGTACCCCACACCTAGGGCAAGCGTGCCCAGGGAAAGTGCGCCAAGGCTCCGCTAGGACTCGGAGTCTTCATTCTCCTCGCCCGGTTTCTCGGATTCTTCCCACCGGGCGAGGTTCGCTTTGAAGTGCTGAAAAGAATCCTCTAGCTGGCGCAGCTCCACCTCGCCGCCGACCTGGCGGCCCGCATCGGAGTAGATAGCCTCCGCGGCTTCATCTAGGACGTTGCGGCGCTCCACGGTGCGCAGCAGTGCCACCACCTTTGCCAGGTTATTGAGCAGGCTGAGATAGATTTCAGCATTATCGGCCGCATCGCGGCGGATTTGGGTGAACATCGCCTCAATGATCTGCTCGTAGCTAAAGGTTTGATAATCCAGGCGGAACTCGCCATCGATATGCATAATCCCCTGCGGCAGGCGCTTGTCCCCTATGACCACCAAGATTTGTGTGAAGCGGTCAATGATGTCGATGACTGTATAGGGGTCATTGACTCCGGTGCTTAAAGCACGGGCGGCGATTTCCGCGAGGTGCCGGGCTGTGAACCGCGGGTCGTGCGCGGAGGCATCCTCGCGGTGCTGCGTGACCACGATGTGCTTTTCAATGTTTTCCGGCATGTGCGGCACGCCGTGGGCAATGACTTCGCCTTCTAACACGAGATCGCCGGGGGCTACGCCCAGGTGAACCGCACAATCTTCTTCGGCGGCTGCTTGGGCAATGGACTTGTAGTCCACGAATTTTAGGTAGCCCGTTTGGGAGCTGCGGGTTGCGTCGGCGGATTCGTAGAAATCCGAACCCGGGGCCTTTGATACTTTCTCTTCCTCACCGCGCTCGATAAGGCGCCGCATGTGCTCTTCCACATCCTGGGCCACCACGTGCACCACGTGAGACATGCTAATAGACTGCGCGATGTGGACGATGAAATAAATCAAAAAGACCACGCATATCAGCGCCAAGGCAATATCGACTGCGACGTTCAGCGAGGGGACGTGTTCTTGCTTGCCTTCACCACCAGCACGCACGGCACGTAGAGATAGCAGCGAATAGGTAAAGGTTGCCAGGTAGATCCCCAGTGTGGACTGGATGGAACGGTCCTTTAAAAACTCGTGCAATAGGCGCGGACCCATCACCGTCACCACGCCGGAAAGCGCGGTCAGCGTAATGAAAAACAGGGTGCCGGCCAGAGACAGCGTGGCGGTGGCCACGGCGGTGAGCAGGCCCTGGGCGCTTTCCGCGCTGCCGTCATAGAGTCGAGAGAGCGCCAGATCGAAGTTGCGGTCGATCGCCAGCATGCCTTCGGCCGCCACGACGGCCACTGCTACCGCTACAGCGGGAATGACCCAAAACTTATCCCGCCAGGCGGGCATCCTCTCGATTAGCGTCTTCATGTAGCTTAAGCCAGCTCGACGATTTCCATGTACTCATCGGACCACAGATCTTCATCGCCGTCCGGCATAATAATCACGCGCTCAGGGTCGAGTGCCTTTACCGCACCCGGATCGTGGGTTACCAAGACCACCGCGCCCGTGTACGTATTGAGCGCGTCGAGCACCTGCTCGCGGGAGATGGGGTCGAGGTTGTTGGTCGGCTCATCGAGAAGCAGTACGTTCGCGCGGCTGGAGACCAAAGTGGCCAGCGACAAGCGGGTTTTCTCACCGCCAGACAGCGTTCCAGCAGGCTGCTGCAGTTTATCGCCAGAAAACATAAACGCACCCAGCAGCCCGCGCAGCTCTTGCTGGTCCGCATCGGGACACGCCTCGATGGTATTTTCCCAGACGCTCTTATCCGGGTGGATATTGTCGTGCTCTTGGGCAAAGTAACCAATGCGCAAACCGTGGCCACTGACGATGCCCCCTTCGCCGTCGGTGCGCTCCTCGCCCGCCAAAAGCTT
Organism: Corynebacterium sp. KPL1814; assembly: GCF_000478175.1. Classification (GTDB taxonomy): domain Bacteria; phylum Actinomycetota; class Actinomycetes; order Mycobacteriales; family Mycobacteriaceae; genus Corynebacterium. Next base: position 720,237 of record NZ_KI515774.1, on the reverse strand, counting down.
GAGCAAGGTGGTCTTACCGGCACCGTTATATCCCAGGACAACGACCCTGGAGCCCTTATCGATGGCCAGGTCCACGCCCGCGAACACCTCCAGCGAGCCATACATCTTGGTCAAGCCCTTGGCATTCATGGGCGTCTTGCCGCACGGGGCGGGCTCGGGGAATTTAATATTGGCTACCTTATCCGCAACGCGCACCTCGTCGAGGTCATTCATCATGCGCTCGGCTCGGTTCAGCATCTGCTTAGCCGCTGCGGCCTTGGTGGCCTTCGCGCCCAATTTCGCGGCCTGCTTTTGCAGCGCGGAGGCCTTCTTTTCCGCATTCGCGCGCTCGCGGCGCCGCCGCGCCTCATCGGTGGCACGTGCGTCGAGATACTTCTTATAGCCCATGTTGTAGACGTCCGCCTCGCCGCGCACCGCATCAAGGAACCAGACCTTATTACAGACCGCCTCGAGCAACTCCACGTCGTGGGAAATCATGACCAGTCCGCCCTCATGCTTGGACAGGAACTGGCGGAGCCAGACAATGGAGTCCGCATCCAGGTGGTTTGTCGGCTCATCGAGGAGCAACGTGGTTTGGGACTTACCCGAGCCCTCGCTGGCGGCAAAAAGGATCTGCGCCAGCTCCACGCGGCGGCGCTGGCCACCCGAGAGCGTCTTGAGCTGCTGGTCTAAAACGCGCTGCGGCAGCCCCAAGTTATCGCAGATTTGAGCGCACTCGGAGTCGGCCTCGTAACCGCCCAAGGAATCGAATTGTTCTTCCAGGCGGGAATATTTACGGATAGCTTTGTCACGGAACTTCTCATCCGTGGCCGTTTCCATCAGCTCTTGCTGCTTGGCCATCCGCCGCTTAATATCATCCAGCCCACGGGCAGAGAGCACGCGCTCGCGCGCGGTTTGCTCGATATTGCCTTCACGCGAATCCTGCGGAAGGTAGCCAATCGGACCCGAGCGAGAAACCGCGCCCCCATAAGGCTCGGTCTCACCGGCCAAGATGCGCATGGTCGTGGTCTTTCCCGCACCATTGCGGCCCACTAGTCCGATGCGGTCGCCGGGTTGGACGCGGAGGTGCTGTCCGGGGGCATCGAGAAGCGTGCGGGCGCCTACGCGTACCTCAAAATCATTGGTCACAATCACGACAAGCCAGTCTAGCAACCAAAGCACAAGGCACTAATTCACGCAGAAAAGCGGCGGGTTAAGTAGCAGGAAGTGTGTCTCGGTTTCAGCGTAAGCGCTGGTTAGCTTGTTTAAATAGGAGCTGAATAAGCTTCTGGGGCTTATTCGGCCCTGCTTTTTGTTCAATCCACCGGAATGGCACCTGCATGTGGTATGTGGTGAGCTGGTTGAATTTTCCGGTGACTACTAACCGACCACGATGCCCTATTTGTGCAGGGCAGATGAAGAAAAATGGCACAACATCCAAAGGGAAAACCAGATGGCGATGCAAAGACCCCAACTGCGGAAGCTCCCTAACGCGCCAACGAACTGACCATACCCAGTCCCGGGACTTCCGCGCCTTCTACCGCTACGCGGTATCTACAACGTCATTGAACCAGCTCGCTCAGCAACAAGGAATAAGCCGGTGGACTCTCAACCGCCGGTTTGAACCCTTTTGGCTTATCGATATCCCTAATACCCCGGACCCTCACCGAATCTACGACCAAATCTTCATCGACGGCACCTACACCGCGGCAGGCTGCCTGCTTGTCGCAGCAAGCCATGACCACGTCATTGCCTGGCACTGGGCTAAAAAGGAATCCACCGACGCCTATATTCAATTACTTAAAAACATAGCGCCACCGTTATGCGTCGTACTTGATGGCGGACTCGGCGCCCAATCAGCCATCGCAACATGCTGGCCACACACACCAATCCAGCGCTGCCTAGTCCATGCCCAACGCGTAATCCGCCGATACACCACCAGCCGGCCACGCACCGATGCCGGCAAAGCCATCTATGGCCTAGCACTGCAATTAACCAAAATCAGCACCCTAGACCAAGCACGGGAATGGACGAAGAACCTGCATGACTTCGGCCAGGTCTATAAACACTTCCTTTCCGAGAAAACCCTGACCCCTACACACCGCCGCAGGTCCAACCGTAAGTGGGAATGGACCCATTTACGCGTTCGCCAAGCCTATAAATCACTGCGAAACCTTTCGCAGAAACAACATCTATTTACCTACCTTAAGCCACCACCACATGCTCTTATGCCACAGCGTTGGGTAGCAACGACAAACAGCCTCGAAGGCGGAGTTAACGCCCCGCTCAAACGCATCGCTGATGCTCACCGTGGAAGAACAGGAGAACGACAACGCAAAATGCTGGAATGGTACCTGTATTCACAAACACAACTGCCTGACGACCCATTAGAGATCGCCAGGCAGTGCAATTTCGGGCAAGACCAACTCGCCAAAGTCCAAGGCCTTACCCCAGAAGACCACAACACAGCCGACCCGGAAACAGGCCGACCAGCCTTCTACGACAACGCTATCCCAACCGAATACTCACACTCCATAGGAATCAGAAAAGGACCCATGAAATGACAAAAGGCGCCCAACCGACGACACGCCCACCAGACACACATTTTGCTACTTAACCCAAAGCGGCGGTAGTACTACCGCCGCTTTCCCGCTATTCCGTGGTGATTAAACCGCGAAGCCCAGAGCTTGGAGCTGCTCGCGGCCTTCTTCGGAAATCATGTGTGGGCCCCAAGGCGGCATCCACACCCAGTTGATACGCACGCCATCGGCAAGCTTCTTGCCGGTAACGATGTCCTCAACCTGCTCCGCAATGACATCGGTCAAAGGGCAGGCCGGCGAGGTAAGCGTCATGTTAATCATGGCGAGCTCTTTGCCATCTTCTTCTTCCAGCCACAGGTCATAGACCAAGCCCAAGTCAACAACGTTGATGCCGAGCTCCGGGTCGATGACATCGCGCATGAACTCGGTGATGTCAAAGGCCTTCGACAGCTGTTCTTCCGTCTGCTCCGGCCGCTCACCGCCTGCGCTGAAGGACGAATTCTCGTTCTGGTAAGGATCTACGGGATCGGTCATTTACTTCTCCACTTCATTGAGCGCATCTGCGGTGGCGGCCTGAAAAGCCTTCCACCCTAGCAGCGCGCATTTAACTCGTGCCGGGTATTGAGAAACGCCTGCAAAGGCAACACCATCGCCGATGATGTCCTCATCGCCTTCGTCCTGGCCACGCGAGGTAACCATCTTTTCAAACTCGGCAAGCTTTTTATTGGCTTCCTCCAAGGGCAGGCCGACGATCTCTTCCGCCATGACGGACGTCGATGCTTGGGAGATGGAGCAGCCTTCGGCGTCGTAGGACACATCCTCAACGGTCTTGCCATCTGCGGAAAGGTTGACGCGCAACGTGAGCTCATCACCGCATGAGGGGTTCACGTGGTGGACCTCTGCCTGGAACGGCTCGCGCAACCCCGCGTGTTGCGGATTTTTATAGTGATCCAAGATCACGTCTTGGTACATCGAATCAAGATTCATTAGGCAACTCCAAAGAAATCGCGGGCGGCCTTAATGGCTTCTACCAGCTTATCTACTTCGGCTTCCGTGTTGTATAGGTAAAAGCTGGCGCGCGCGGTGGACTGTGCACCGCAGGCGCGGTGCAGCGGCCATGCGCAGTGGTGACCTACGCGGATGGATACGCCCTGGTCATCGAGCACCTGCCCCAAATCGTGCGGGTGAACGCCTTCCACGGTAAAGGAGATGGCCGCGCCACGGTTTTCAGCCGTTTCTGGGCCGATGATGCGCAGGCCAGGAATCTCACGAAGCTGCTCCAAGGCATAGGCGGTGAGCTTCTGCTCGTGGGCATGGATATTATCCATCCCCACCTCCTCGAGGAACTTCACCGCTGCACCGAGGCCGACGACCTGGCTGGTCATCTGCGTTCCGGCTTCAAACCGCGTTGGCGGTTCCGCGAAGGTGGTGCCTTCCATCTTCACTACCTCGATCATGGATCCACCCGTGAGGAATGGAGGAAGCTTGCGCAGCAACTCGTCCTTGCCGTAGAGCACGCCCACACCATTGGGGCCACACATCTTGTGGCCTGAGAATGCGGCGAAATCCACATCCAAGGCATGGAAATCTACCGGCATGTGCGGGACGGATTGGCAGGCATCGAGCACCACCATGGCATTCACCGCGCGGGCGCGGCGCACCATCTCCTCGACATCGGATACCGCTCCAGTCACATTGGACTGATGAGTAAACGCAACAACCTTGACGGACTCGTCGAGCTCAAGCGAATCCAAGTCGATGCGGCCATCGTCAGTCAACGAGTACCACTTCAAGGTGGCACCAGTGCGCTCACAGAGCTCTTGCCACGGCACGAGGTTAGCGTGATGCTCGAGCTCCGTGATGACGACGGTATCGCCCTCTCCTACATAGAGCTCGCCCGCGCGCTCATCAGAAAGCGTATAGGCAACCTCATTAAGCGCCTCGGTGGCGTTTTTCGCAAAGGCAATCTCATCGCGATCCGCGCCAACAAAGGCGGCAATGGCCTGCCGGGCCGACTCATAGGCGTTATCCGCCTCCTCAGCCAGCTGGTACGAGCCGCGGTGAACCGGGGCGTTGGTATGGAGAACGAACTCCTCCTCTGCCTTCCATACCGGCAGCGGGCGCTGGGAGGTAGCCCCCGAATCCAGGTACACCAGCGGCTTATCGCCGCGCACGGTGCGCTGCAGGATTGGGAACTGCTCCCTAATTGCGTTTACATCAAATCCAGACATAAAACTTCTTCGATTCATCGAGGATGAACCAGCACTGGGCTGGTCTTTACTGCAGGAACTGGTCGTAGCCGTCAGACTCAAGCTGGTCTGCCAACTCGGCCCCGCCGGTCTTAACAACCTGACCGTTAGCGAATACGTGCACGAAATCAGGCTGGACGTAGTTCAGGATGCGCTTGTAGTGGGTAATCATCAAGATGCCGCCATTGGTGTCATCCTGGTAGCGGTTGATGCCATCAGAAACAATGCGCAGCGCGTCAACGTCCAAGCCGGAGTCGGTCTCATCCATGACCGCGAACTTGGGCTTTAAGATGTCCAGCTGCATGACCTCGTGGCGCTTCTTCTCGCCACCGGAAAAGCCCTCGTTGACGGAGCGGGAGATGAAGGACTTATCAATCTTCAGGTTCTCGCGAGCCTCAGTAAGTTCCTTATTCCACTCGCGCAGCTTGGGGGCCTCGCCGCGGATGGAAGTCACGGCGGAGCGCATGAACTGCGATACCTTCACGCCAGGGACCTCGGTGGGGTACTGCATGGCCAAAAACAGGCCGGCGCGAGCGCGCTCGTCAACGGGCATGTCGAGGAGATTTTCGCCATCGAGAAGCACCTCGCCCTCGGTGACCTCGTACTTCGGGTGACCGGCAATGGTGTAGGACAAGGTGGACTTGCCGGAGCCGTTCGGTCCCATGATGGCGTGGATCTCGCCGGAGTTGATGGTGAGGTTGACGCCCTTCAGGATTTCCTTGGGCTCGCCGTTTTCTTCATTCGGCAGAACCTGGGCGTGGAGATTCTTAATTTCCAGAGTAGACATAGTTTTTGTGGGTTTCCTTCTGTAAGTGCGTTAAGCGGAGATCTTTTCCAGTTCTTCGGAAATGCGGTTTTCCAGTTCCTCGGACAGGGATTGCACCGGAATGCGGTGGATGACCTCATTGAAGAAGCCACGAATGATGAGGCGACGAGCCTCTGCCTCCGGAATGCCGCGGGACATCAGGTAGAACAGCTCGATATCGTCAAAGCGTCCCACCGTTGCGGCGTGGCCGGCGCCGGTGATTTCACCGGTTTCGATTTCCAAGTTCGGGATGGCGTCAGCGCGCGCACCGTCCGTGAGGATGAGGTTATTATTCGTCTCATAGGTATCGGTGCCCTGTGCGTTGGAGCGGATAAGCACGTCTCCCACCCAGCAGGTACGAGCCTCGTTCTTCTTCTCACCCTGCAATGCGCCCTTGTACAGGACATTGGAGCGACAATTCGGAACCGAGTGATCCACGAGCATGCGGTTTTCGAAGTACTGACCAGAATCGGCGAAGTACACGCCCAGCAACTCGGCATCGCCGCCAGGAGCGGTGAAGTTCACGCGTGGGACGATGCGCACGACCTCGCCGCCGAAGATGGCAGAGTTATGGCGCAGCACTGCATCGCGTCCTACCTGAGCTACCTGGTTGGACAGGTGCACCGCGTCGTTTTCCCAGTCGACATCCACGATGACGGTCAGGTGCGCGCCATCGCCGAGGATGAACTCCACGTTATCCGCATGGGTGCCAGAGCCAACGTACTTCAGCACCACGGTGGCCTCCGCATGGTGGCCTACCTCAATGGAGGTGGCACCGAAGGAGGTCACGTCCTCGCCCTTACCCGTATAGGTAATGGTGATGGGATCTTCCACCTGCACCTCGGGGTCAACGGTTACCACTTGACCTTCCGGCATGGAGGTCCATGCCTGGGCGGCCACGCGGTCAGAAGGCTTGCCCACGCGGCCAAGACGCTCATCGTCGCGGCTTACAGTCTCCGCAGAAACGCCGGGGTGCTCGCTTACCTTCACATCCTGGGCCACCGCTTGAGCAAATTCCCCGTTGTGCAGGCCCCGCAGCTTGCGGAGGGAAACAAAGCGCCACACCTCGTCGCGGCCGTGCGGTACCGGGAAATCCTCCACGTTGGTAGAGGTAAAGACGTCACCCTTGGTGATCTTATCCGGATTGAATTCGTTCGAAGCGACCATTTCTTTAGCCGACCGATCCTTCCATTTGCAGTTCGATGAGGCGGTTGAGCTCGAGGGCGTACTCCATCGGCAGCTCCTTAGCAATCGGCTCAACGAAGCCACGCACGATCATTGCCATTGCTTCTTCTTCCGCAATGCCGCGGGACATGAGGTAGAACAGCTGTTCTTCAGAAACCTGCGAAACGGTAGCCTCGTGGCCCAGCGTGACGTACTCGTTGCGGATGTCGTTATACGGGTATGTGTCCGAACGCGAGATATTGTCCACGAGCAAGGCGTCACATTCCACGTTGGACGTGGAGTGGTGCGCATTTTGGTTGACCTGCACCAGTCCGCGGTAGGCAGCGCGACCGCCGGCGCGGGCAACGGACTTGGAGACGATATTGGAGGAGGTGTAGGGCGCCATGTGCGTCATCTTCGCACCGGTGTCCTGGAACTGTCCCTCGCCAGCGAAGGCGACGGAAAGCACCTCACCCTTAGCGTGCGGACCGGTCATCCACACGGCCGGGTACTTCATGGTGACCTTGGAGCCGATATTGCCATCGACCCATTCCATGGTGCCGCCCTCTTCCACCTTGGTGCGCTTGGTCACCAGGTTGTAGACGTTGCTGGACCAGTTCTGAATCGTCGTATAGCGGCAGCGGCCGCCCTTCTTCACGATGATCTCCACCACCGCGGAGTGCAGGGAGTCCGACTTGTAGATGGGCGCGGTGCAGCCTTCCACGTAGTGAACGTAGGCATCCTCATCCACGATGATAAGGGTGCGCTCGAACTGGCCCATGTTCTCGGTATTAATACGGAAGTAGGCCTGCAGCGGGATATCAACGTGCACGCCCTTCGGAACGTAAATGAAGGAGCCGCCGGACCACACTGCAGAGTTAAGCGCGGAGAACTTATTGTCACCGGCAGGAATAACGGTGCCGAAGTGTTCCTTAAAAAGCTCTGGGTAATCGCGCAGCGCGGTATCGGTATCGACGAAGATAACGCCCTGGCTTTCCAGGTCTTCGCGAATCTGGTGGTAGACAACCTCAGACTCGTACTGTGCGGCCACGCCGGCAACCAAACGCTGCTTTTCTGCCTCAGGGATGCCCAGCTTATCGTAGGTGGCCTTAATATCATCCGGGAGGTCGTCCCAGGTCTGCGCCTGCTCTTCGGTGGACTTGACGTAGTACTTGATCTGGTCAAAGTCGATGCCGGAGAGATCCGCGCCCCAAGTGGGAATGGGCTTCTTATCAAAGATATCCAGGGCCTTGAGACGCTGGTTCAGCATCCACTCGGGCTCGCCCTTCTTTGCGGAAATATCGCGGACAACGTCCTCGTTCAGGCCACGGGCGGCAGAAGCGCCGGCCGAGTCCGAGTCGTGCCAGCCGTACTCATACGCACCAATAGAATCGATGATCTCATCATCGGTCATCTTGTTATCAGGTGCCGATTGTGCCTGGGTCATGACTCGCTCCTTTCAGTATTAGTTTTGACAGGTGTCAAGGGGATATTCGTGGTACAAATTCCGTGGCCATCTGCGATAGAAGCCAAAGGTTGTACGTGTTTGCCTAAGAGGGCGGAAAAGACTTCCTGCTCTGCCTCGCACAGTTCAGGGTGCTCGGCCGCCACATGGGCAACCGGGCAGTGGTGTTGACAGATTTGCACGCCCTGGCCCGCACGGTCCACGGTTGCGGCGTACCCGTGCTTATCCAGGGTTTCAGCCAGTTTGCGCGCTACTTCCTCGACCGATTCTTCCGCGTCCACGAAGGGACGCACATCGGCGATGATGCGCTCAAAACGAGCCTTAGCGAAGTTCTTCACAGCCTCTGAACCGCCCGCAGAGCGCAGCGCGGTCAACGCTTCAGAAGCTAATTCATCATAGGCGTGGCCAAATTGCGCACGCCCACGATCCGTCAGGCGGAAGTGTTTTGCCGGTCGCCCACGACCCGCTCCGGAATGCATCCGCGAACGAGAAACTGGACGGCGCTCGACAACTTCCGTTAGTTCTTCTTCCACCAGAATGTCTAAATGCCGGCGGATCCCGGCGGTCGAAAGACCAAGGCGCTCACCCAGGTAAGAGGCGGTTACAGGGCCGTCCTTAAGCAATAGCAGCAGTACCTGGCGGCGGGTATCACCATCCGTGGACCGTGATTCTTTCACCGCCACATGCGCCGCTGCCGCGCGCTGTGAGTTAGCCATGCCCTAAAACCTCCCTTCCTTAGGTCAGTTGCCTGCAGTCACCGCGCTCCGTCGCGCCGGAAATGCCGTCGCTACGCAAGCGCCATAACTGCGCTTTCATCATTAGACAACACTAGTGTTCCTTAATTCATTCCGGAATGCCACCATTGCAGTCACCGGGCGTGGCGGCGGGGGTGAATTTCCCACCCCACGGTCCTCGCGTAAGGTCTTAAGCCATGAAAGGGAAACTACGGGGAGTGCTCGAGAGCGTTAAGGCAGAATTGCCGCGCTTGGGCACCGCAGGTTCTCGTTCCGCGCAGCTGCACGCCGAAGGCACCGGCGCGCAAGCCGGGGATACTCGCTACGATTTCATCACCCAAGCGCCAGAGGAACTGCAGCACACCACGGTCTCCCAAAAGCGCACCTTTTTCATCTTGCGGTGGGCCGGAACCGTCGGTTCCCTCCTCATTGCCTTTGGCGCTTTGGGAGCAGGCGCGCTGCCTGTAGTGGGCAACCCTTATGACAATGTGCCATTTGGCTCGCTCATGTCGCGTATGCTGCAGACCTCGTCCGCCCTCGTCATGGTGGGCGTGGGGCTTTTAGTAACGGCCTGGATTTTCCTCGCCCCCTTCGTGGGCACCCCGCTGCGCCAGGCGCGACCCGGCGAGCCCACCAGCGATCGCTCCCGCCGGCTGGTCTCCCCGCGCCAGCTGTGGATCACGTGGGCTGGGTGGATCATCCCCCTCATCTTTACCGCACCCTTATTTACCCAAGACATCTATTCTTATTTGGCCAATGGCTCCATCGTGGCCCAAGGGATGGATCCCTATTCCGCCGGCCCAGTTCAGCTCTTGGGCGCTGGCAACGAGCTCGCGCGCTCCGTTCCGTTTATCTGGGCGAATTCACCGTCACCATATGGGCCCGTTGCCTTGGGGCTGGCGGCCATCGTCAGCATCATCACCGGAAATTCCATTGTCTTAGGCGTCATCGCCCACCGCCTACTTTCCATCGTGGGCATCATCGTGGCCGGCTGGGCCATCACACAGCTTGCTCAGCGATGCCGCGTCTCCCCTGCCTCCGCACTATGGCTCGGCATCTTGAACCCGCTGACCATCCTTCACCTCGTCGGCGGTATCCATAATGAATCCATCATGCTTGGATTGTCGTTGCTGGGCATGGAGCTTGGATTAAGGGGCATCGATAAGCTGGGGCAGGATAAAAGAGGAGCCTACGTTGCGCTTATAGCCTCTGGCTTTTTCCTATCCTGCGCCGGAATGGTCAAGGTCACCGGCTTTATTGGGCTCGGCTTTATCGGCATGGCGTATGCCCGCCACCTGCACGTGCAGGCGCGCGTGCCGCGCTGGCGGGCCTTATTTATAGCCATTGCCGTGCAGGGCGCGGTGCTCGTAGTCACCATTGCGCTCATCAGTATCATCACGGGCATTAACCTCGGGTGGATTACCGGGCAAGGCGGAGCCGCCACGATTCGCTCCTGGCTTTCCCTATCCACGGCCACGGGAGTGGGCGCCGGTTTCCTCGGCATGTTTTTAGGCCTTGGGGACCACACCGATGCCATATTGACCATCACGCGCAGTTTCGGCGTCTTGGTCGCCGTCGCCTTCATGTCCCGCATGCTCTTTGCCACGCTGCGCGGATATATCCACCCCGTGGGCGGGCTGGGAATCTCTACCCTCGTGCTCGTTATCTTCTTCCCAGTGGTCCACCCGTGGTACATCCTCTGGGCCGTTTTGCCGTTGGCGGCGTGGGCGAACCGGCACATCTTCCGGTTTAGCGTCGTTGCCTATACCGGCGCGATGAGCTTTTTCGTCCTACCGCGCGGCTTGGGTTTGCCTGCCGGGACGGTGCTTTCCATTTATATCGCCGCTGCCTGCACATTCGCCGTAGTAGCCGGCGTGTGGTGGGTTGCAATGCGCCGAAACGGAATCCGTGTCTTAAACTAGGCACCCGTGAATGCAATTCCAGCTGATAACCCCGCCCTGTCCTTGGACGGTGTGGTAAAGAAATTTGGCCCCACGGCAGCCGTCAATGGGCTCAGCCTGAGCGTTGCACACGGCGAAATATTTTGCCTGCTCGGGCCCAATGGTGCTGGCAAGTCCACCACCATCGAAATGTCTGAAGGCTTTATCCACCCCACCGCCGGATCCATTAAGGTCTTGGGCCTTGACCCCAGCACCGCACCAGATAAGGTGCGCGAAAAAGTGGGAATCATGCTACAAGGCGGCGGGTCCTATTCAGGCATCCGCGTGCTAGAGATGCTGGAATTGACCGCTCGCTATAACGCCAATCCACTGCCACCGGAATGGTTGCTCGAGACCCTCGGCTTGCAAGGCGTGGCACGCACGTCCTACCGGCGGCTGTCCGGCGGGCAACAACAGCGGCTATCGCTGGCACTCGCGGTCATCGGCAGGCCCGAGCTGGTTTTCCTCGATGAACCCACCGCAGGCATGGACGCCCAATCCCGCCTCGCCGTGTGGGACCTCATCCGCGCCCTCAAGCGCGACGGGGCCACCGTTATTCTGACCACCCACCTGATGGATGAGGCTGAATCACTGGCGGATCAGATCGCCATCATGGATCACGGCGCGCTCGTGGCGCAGGGAACGCCGGCGGAACTTACCGCCCAGGGCGAGGGCGCCGGTTTTAGTTTTAGTGCCAACTCCGCAGTCGATCTGGACGCCTTGCAGCGAATTGGGATCCCCACGACCGCCTCGCGGCCACTGCACTACCGCGTGAGCCAGCCCAGTTCACCGGAACTGATTTCCGCCCTCGCCGCCGAGCTCGCCCGGCAAGGAGTGCTTTTGCGAAGCCTGGAATCCCACCACCGGAACCTCGAGGAAGTATTCCTTGATCTCACAGGCAGGCACTTGCGCAGTTGATGAAGCCTCGTGCCTTGTCTTCATCCTAGAATCACCAATACACGCACCCACTACAAGCGAATTTTCAAGGAATAGGCCCCCGATTATGAGCACAACGTTTTCCCCCGGCACCTTCCGCCCAGCACCCAAGCGGGCGAGTGCGGGCGCCATCATCCTTGCCCAAGGCGTCATGGAAGCCAAGCTCATGCTGCGCCACGGCGAACAACAACTGCTCAGCATCGTTATCCCACTCGCCATCCTGATTGGGACCGCCCACCTGGAATCAACCACAGGCCATGGTCTACACGAGGTCTTTCCCATGGTGCTTGCGGTAGCGGCGACGTCGGCTGGTTTCACCGGGCAAGCAATTTCCCTGGCCTTTGACCGCCGCTATGGGGCCTTAAAGCGCACCGGCGCTTCCGGCGTACCGGCGTGGGCGATTATCGGCGGCAAGATCATAGGCGTGCTGACGATGGTGGTATTCCAGATTCTGGTGCTCGGTGCCACGGCCTTTGCCCTGGGTCTGCGCATCAGTGTGCCCGGTATTTTGCTCATGATCGTCTCGCTCATATTTGGCGTCGCCGCCTTTACCGCCATGGGTTTGGTGCTTGGCGGCACCCTTAGCTCTGAGGCCGTACTCGCGCTGGCCAACCTCATTTGGTTCATCCTGCTGGCGATCGTCGGCTGGACTCTTTACTCCCAGGGTTTGGGGGATAATGGCCTGCTCAACATCGTGCCCACCGTGGCGCTAGCGGGCGCGCTTGCCGATGCCTCCAATTCCACCTTTCCTGGCATCGAACTCATTTCCTTGACCGCGTGGCTGGCAGTGGCGTCGTATGCGGCCGTTCGTTGGTTCCGTTTCGACGGCTAAATGTGAGTTATACCCAGTTCCCCGCGAAATAGAGCCAAAGGTTTCGGCTCGCTACACACCCCCTAGTAAGATGCAGCTTGTGAATTACTGGACCAGAACTAAACGCTTTTTTAAAGAAGCCGTCCCTACCGTGGAGCAACAGCGACTTATCGCGCTGATCCTGATCTTCTGCCAAGGCGGCATCACCGTATCTGGTTCCATCGTCCGCGTCACCGGTTCCGGCCTGGGTTGCCCCACCTGGCCCCAATGCCAGCCTGGTTCCTTGGTACCGGTAGAGGGCGCAGCACCGGCAATCCACCAGATCATTGAGTTTGGTAATCGCCTGCTCACCTTCGTCGATTCCGCCGCAGCAGGCGCGGCAGTCATCGCCATGTATATGGCGTGCCGCCGGCCTGAGCTCAGGGTCTATGCATGGCTCAACGTGGCCGGCATCGTCCTGCAGGCCGTCATCGGCGGCATCTCCGTGCACTTGGATCTGCGCTGGTGGTCCGTGGCTCTTCACTTCCTGCCTTCCATGGTGCTGGTGTGGCTTGCCTGCATGCTGTATGCCCGCATCAAAGAACCCGATGATGGCACCGCCCAGCCGCGGTTCCCGCAAGCGATTCGCATCCTCGCCGTCATCGCGACCATCGCCCTCTCGATCGTCCTGATCACCGGGACGATGGTGACCGGTTCCGGCGTCCACTCCGGCGACTCCGGCGTGGGAATGGACGGCCGCTTGAATGTGGATACCGAGTCCATGGCCATCGCCCACGCCATGTGCATGTACGTCTACCTCATCTTTACCGCCATTACCGTCTTCCTGCTGTACAAGCACCGCACCCCGCAGGAGACCAAGAAGGCAGGGTGGGTCCTTATCGTCTGCATCCTCATCCAGTGGGCCGTGGGCGTCTTGCAGTTCTACCTGGGCGTGCCGCGGTGGACGGTCCCCTTCCACATAGGTATGTCCGCCGTGGTCACCGGCTTTACCGCTCTGCTCTGGGCACACGGGCGCCACCGCGTCGGTGGCACGCCAGACCTCATCTCGGGCTCTCCCGCCGGCGACGATAAATACGCCGTTCGCCAGCAATCATTAAATGAGGAACGCGCCGCCGTCTAGGATTTAGACAGCACAATTTTTCTGCAGCTACTGCGCTTTGTGGGATAGCATGGCCTTATGCATGCTATCCAGATCACAGAAACGGGCGGGCCGGAAGTCCTGCGCTACGCCGAGGTTCCTGCGCCCACGCCTAGTGAGGACGAAGTCTTAGTTGATGTCACCGTGGCGGGCGTGAACTATATCGATACCTACTACCGCGAGGGTATCTATAACGCCCAGACGCCTTTTATCCCTGGCTTTGAGGGAACGGGGCGCGTTGTCCACGATCCCAAGGGGGAAATTGCGGAAGGCTCCCTAGTGGCATGGCACCACGCCTTTGGTTCCTATGCCGAGCAGGTCTGCGTCCCCCGGAACGGCCTTGTCGCTGTACCGGATGATTTCCCCACCGAGATCGCTGCCTCCATGCTGCTACAGGGCATGACCGCCCACTTCCTTTCCCACGGCGTGTATGAGCTTGGCGAAGGCGCTACCTGCCTCATTACCGCTGGTGCGGGCGGTGTGGGCCAGCTGTTGACCCAAATGGCATCCTCTTTGGGGGCAACGGTCTATACGGTTGTCTCCACCGATGAAAAGGAAGAGATCTCGTATAAGTGCGGCGCCGACCATGTCTTTCGCTACAGCGATGGTTTGGGCGAGCAGGTTCGTCGGTTTAATGGCGGCCGCGGCGTCGATGTGGTCTATGACGGCGTGGGGCAAGCCACCTTCTTCGAATCGCTCGAGGCCGTTCGCCCGCGCGGCACCGTCGCGCTCTTTGGTGCCGCTTCTGGCCCGGTTGAGCCCATCGATCCGCAGCTGCTCAATAAGCATGGCTCCATCTTCTTGACCCGGCCTTCGCTCGGCGCGTGGACGGCGCAAGAGGGCGAATTCCAGATGCGTGCGCAAGCTGTCGTCCAGGCCGTGATGGACGGGGACCTCAAGTTCAACGTATCGGCCTCCTATCCCTTGGAAGAAGCAGAGCAGGCCCACCGCGACCTACAATCGCGTAGCACCACCGGTTCTATTGTTCTGCGGGTAAAGCAGGACTAAGGAAGAATAAAGCGCGAGCCACACGGGCTCGCGCTGCAGCGTGCTACTGGGTTCTAAAACAGGGTGGCGGACCAACCAAGCATCCGGCCGATTGGCTCCCAACCTATGACGGCATCGATGGACAGGCCAATAAAGAGTACCGACAGGTAGTTATTTGAATAGATAAACAGGCGCATGGGTTTTACCTTTGCGCCTTTCTTTACGCCTTGGTGCAGGCGGATGGCTAGCCATAAGAAGACCGCGCCAGAAGTTACGGCGGCAATGAGGTAAATCCACGATGCCGCGGGGACGATCAGCAGCGTGACGATGACCGTGCCAACGGAATACCACACGATTTGGCGGGTTACTTCTTGTTCCGTCGCCACGACCGGCAGCATCGGCACCCCGGCCTTGCGGTAATCTTCCTTGTATTTCATGGCCAAGGCCCAGGTATGTGGCGGGGTCCAGAAAAAGATAATGAGGAATAGGACTATTGCCTGCCACCAGCGGTCGGGCTCTCCCGCCGGCGCGTTATCGCGGATGACTGCCCAACCCACCATGGCCGGCATGCACCCCGCTAAACCGCCCCACACGATGTTTTGGGCATTGCGCATCTTCAAAAACTTGGTGTAGACGAATACATAGAAAAAGTTCGTGAGGATGACGAAGAACGCCGCCAACCAAGAATTTGCCAGGATGCCCAGCCACAGCACCGACACCACGAGCATGATCCAAGCAAAGATCGCCGCGTTCCGCTTCGAAATCGTGGCGCGCACAAGTGGGCGCGCGCGGGTGCGTTGCATCTTTTGGTCAATTTCATAATCGACCACGTTATTAAAGGTATGGGCGGCCGCAGCGCCCATCCATCCGCCGAAAATGGTGGAAATGATGAGCCAGATATTCTCAGAAACCGCCTCAACGCCCCGTTGCGCTTGGAGCATCGCCGGAATTGCGGCCACGAGGAGGAGTTCAATAATCCTCGGCTTCGTTAGCGCAAAATAGGCCTTGATGGTCTCCAAGGAATTCCTCCACTATCTGAACAGACGTTGATCTACAGCACACACGCTACACAGTGCGGCATGCCCACGGTGTAGTGGTCGCACACCCCGGCACAAAAGTTCCGGAGAATTAATTCACACTATGGCTTACATTTAAAATGCGCTGCACATGGATCGTATCAATGCAGCGGAAATGCAGAGAGTAACTAATGCTATGCCGTACACCGCTTAGCCATGCCAGCTTACCGGTTACCCGCAGCTTTCAATAATTCCGCACCGCCGTCAAAAAAGTAACTAGACTGTGTGGAGTTCAGCAATTAACGCCTAGAGTTAAGCGAGGCCTTATACCGTGTCGAAAGATAATTTGTCCCCAGACCTGCAAGCTATGGTCGAGCGCCGTTATCCGGACGACTGGACAGAGACCGATACTCGCGCGGTCGACACCGTGCGCGTGCTTGCTGCCGATGCCGTCCAAAATTGCGGCTCTGGGCACCCAGGCACGGCGATGTCGCTTGCTCCCCTCGCCTACACGCTCTACCAGCGCGTCATCAACCACGACCCCAATGACGTCAATTGGGCGGGCCGCGACCGCTTCGTGCTGTCTGTTGGCCACTCCTCCCTCACCCTCTACATTCAGCTCTTCTTGGGCGGTTTCGGCTTGGAGATGAAAGATCTCCAGGAGCTGCGCACCTGGGGCTCGCTTACCCCTGGACACCCTGAGGTGCACCACACTGATGGCGTGGAGATCACCACCGGC
Source organism: Corynebacterium sp. KPL1814 (assembly GCF_000478175.1). Classification (GTDB taxonomy): domain Bacteria; phylum Actinomycetota; class Actinomycetes; order Mycobacteriales; family Mycobacteriaceae; genus Corynebacterium. Next base: position 703,734 of record NZ_KI515774.1, on the reverse strand, counting down.
CCGCTCGGCCAGGGCCTTGCATCGTCGGTAGGTATGGCCATGGCCGCCCGCAAGGAACGCGGCCTCTTCGATCCTGAGGCACCAGCCGATCAATCCCCATTTGACCATTACGTCTATACCATTGCCTCCGATGGTGATCTGCAGGAAGGCGTTACCGCAGAGGCATCGTCCCTGGCTGGCACCCAGAAGCTGGGCAACCTGATCGTTTTCTGGGATGATAACCGGATTTCCATCGAGGATGACACCAATATCGCCTTCAACGAGGACGTCGCCGCGCGCTATGAGGCCTACGGCTGGCACGTCCAGACCGTTGAATCCGGCGAGGACGTCGTCGCCATTGAAGAGGCAGTGCGCAATGCCCAGCAGGAAACGGAGCGACCTTCCTTCATCCGCGTTAAGACGGTGATTGGTTACCCGGCCCCCACCAAGATGAACACCGGTGGCGTCCACGGCGCCGCGCTTGGCGATGACGAAGTTGCCGCCACCAAGGACGTGCTCGGCTTCGATCCGGAAAAGACTTTCCACATCGATGATGAGGTCTTGGCCCACACCCGCAAGCTGCGTGAGCGCGGTGCCGAAAAGCACGCGCAGTGGCAGGAGAAGTTCGACGCTTGGGCAGCGGAAAACGCCGAGAATAAGGCGCTCTTTGACCGCGTGACCGCACGCGAATTGCCGGAGAACTTCGACGCCGAGCTGCCTGTATGGGAGCCAGGTGATGCGATTGCCACCCGTAAAGCCTCTGAGGCGACCATCCAAGCCTTGGCTGCTGCCTTGCCGGAAATGTGGGGCGGCTCGGCCGACTTGGCGGGTTCCAATAACACCGTGATTAAGGGCGCCGATTCCTTCGGTCCTGAAAACATCACCACCAATAAGTGGTCTGCGCAGCCATATGGCCGCAACCTGCACTTTGGCATCCGCGAGCACGCGATGTCCGCCATCATGAACGGCATTGCCCTCCATGGAAATACCCGCGTGTATGGCGGTACCTTCCTGATCTTCTCCGAGTATCAGTACCCAGCCGTGCGCCTCGGCTCGCTGATGTCTACCGATACCTACTACGTGTGGACACACGATTCTATTGGCTTGGGCGAGGACGGCCCTACCCACCAGCCGGTAGAAACCCTGTCGGCGTTGCGCGCCATTCCGAACCTGTCCGTTATCCGCCCTGCCGATGCCAATGAAACCGCACAGGCCTGGGCCGCAGCGATGGAATACAAGGCTGCACCGAAGGGCCTTACGCTCAGCCGCCAGAACCTCCCCATCTTGGAAGGCACCAAGGAAAAGGCACGCGATGGCGTTCGCCGCGGCGCCTACACCTTGGTCGAAGGTTCTAAGGATGAGCCAGACGTCATCTTGTTGGCCACCGGCTCGGAGGTACAGCTCGCCGTGGAGGCCGCCCAGCAGCTCGAAAGCGAAGGCACGGCCGCTCGCGTGGTTTCGGCACCGTGCCTGGAGTGGTTCAACGAGCAGGACGCAGAGTACCGCGAATCGGTCCTGCCCAGCAGCGTGAAGGCCCGCGTTTCCGTCGAAGCTGGCCTCGCCATGTCGTGGCACAAGTACACCGGTACTTTCGGCCGCAACGTCTCACTAGAGCACTACGGCGCCTCCGCTCCCGGCGACGAGCTCTTCGAAAAGTTTGGCTTCACCTCTGCTGCTGTTGCCGATGCCGCACGCGAGAGCATCGCCGAAGCCCAAAGCTAAGCCCACCTCACCGACGCTTAAAGGAATGACTATGAATAACATTTCTGAACTTGCCCAATTAGGTACCTCGACGTGGCTCGATGATCTTTCGCGTCAGCGTATGGAGTCTGGAAACTTAAAAGAGATTATTTCCTCCAAGTCCATCGTGGGTGTAACGACCAACCCGGCCATCTTCGCCACTGCCATGACTAGTGGCACGGCCTATGACGCGGACTTGGCTGCATTGAAGGAGAAGAACGCCTCGGTCGATGAGGCCGTCTACTCCTTGGCCATTACGGACGTGCAAAACGCCTGTGACCTTTTCGCCGATATTTACGCCGATACCGACGGCCAGGATGGCCGGGTATCCATCGAGGTGGATCCGCGCATCTCCGACGATGCAGCGGCAACCCTCAAGCAGGCCCGCGAACTGTGGGCCCAAGTTGACCGCCCCAATGCGATGATCAAGATTCCGGCGACCAAAGGCTCCCTCCCCGCTATCGAGGATGCCCTCGCAGATGGAATCAGCGTTAACATCACCTTGATTTTCTCGGTGTCTCGCTACCGCGAGGTCATCTCCGCATTCCAGGCTGGGCTCAAGCGCGCGGCCGAGGGTGGCAAGGACATCACCAAGATCCATTCGGTCGCATCGTTCTTCGTCTCCCGCCTAGATACGGAAGTTGATAAGCGCTTAGAGGCTATCGGTTCCGAAGAGGCCTTGTCCCTCCGCGGCAAGGCCGGTGTCGCTAACGCGCAGCGTGCCTACGCCCTCTTCCAGGAAGAATTGCTCGGTGACAACAACGGCCTCCCAGAAGGCGCGCCCATTCAGCGCCCGCTGTGGGCTTCTACCGGCGTGAAGAACCCTGACTACCCAGCAACGCTGTACGTGACCGAGCTGGCTGGCCCGCACACGGTAAATACCATGCCGGAAAAGACCATTGATGCGGTCCTGCAGGAGGGTGGTTTCCACGGCGATACCCTCTCCACTGCCGGCGAAGAAGCCGAGAAGGTCTTCTCCCAGCTCGAATCGGTGGGCATTGACCTAGAAGATGTCTTTGCAGTCCTGGAGCGCGAGGGCGTGGATAAGTTCGTCGCCGCGTGGAATGACCTCCTTGATTCCCTCAATCAGCGACTCGCGTAAACTACGACCGTGGTCCTAGCCCCGCCGGAAAGCCGGCGGGGCATTATGACGCCATTAGTTGAAAGACTGCTTAGCTTTTCCCTCCAGGAAGGATAATCCGTGACGGACTCAGCCGCTTGGGCCAATCCCTTGCGTAATGCCGCCGATAAACGATTGCCACGCATCGCGGGCCCCGCAGGCATGGTCATCTTTGGCGTGACCGGCGATTTAGCTTTCAAAAAACTCCTGCCAGCCATCTATGACCTCGCCAGCCGCGGCCTCTTGCCCGCCGGCTTCACGCTCGTCGGCTATGGCCGCAGGGACTGGGATAACGCGGACTTCTGCGATTATTTCCGTAACGCGGTAGAAGCCGGTGCCCGCACTGACTTTAACCACGATGTGTGGGAGCACTTATCCCAGGGAATCGAGTTCGTGCAAGGCTCCTTCGACGATGAGGGCTTCGACAGGCTTTCTGCGCGGTTGGCCGAGCTGGATAAGGCCCGCGGAACGGGAAGCAACTGGGCGTACTACCTTTCAGTGCCGCCAGAATTCTTCTCCGATATTTGCCACCAATTGGAACGCGTGGGCATGGCCAATTCCATGGAGGATTCCTGGCGCCGCGTGATCATCGAAAAGCCCTTTGGCCATGACCAGGAATCCGCGCGCGAACTCAATGAAATCGTCAACGCAGTATTCCCCGAATCGGCCGTCTTCCGCATCGATCACTACCTGGGCAAAGAAACCGTACAAAACATCATGGCCCTGCGGTTTGCCAACCAGATTTTTGAGCCAATGTGGAACGCTCACTATATCGACCACGTGCAAATTACCATGGCTGAGGATATCGGCCTCGGCGGCCGCGCTGGCTATTACGACGGAATCGGCGCTGCACGCGACGTTATTCAAAACCACCTTCTGCAGCTGCTCGCCCTCGTCGCAATGGAGGAACCCTCCTCCTTTGAGCCGGAGGCACTGCGCGCCGAAAAGGTCAAGGTGCTGCGCGCTACGCAACCGGTGCATCCGCTGAATAAAACCACCGCTCGTGGCCAGTACACCGCCGGCTGGCAGGGCTCGGAGTACGTGAAGGGCTTGCGCGAAGAAGAAGGCTTTGATCCCGCCTCCACTACTGAGACCTATGCGGCATGTACGTTGGAGGTCAATTCGCGGCGCTGGGGAGGCGTTCCGTTCTACCTGCGCACGGGCAAGCGGCTGGGGCGCCGCGTCACCGAGATCGCCCTAGTCTTCAAGGCCGCACCGAACCAGCCTTTTGTCGATGGCGAAACCGATGCCCTTGGCCAAAACGCGGTGGTTATCCGTGTTCAGCCAGATGAGGGCGTGACCATGCGCTTTGGCTCAAAGGTGCCGGGCTCCACCATGGAGGTACGCGATGTGAACATGGACTTTGCCTATGCCGAGGCATTCACCGAGGAATCCCCCGAGGCCTATGAGCGCCTCATCTTGGATGCCCTCCTCGATGAATCATCCCTGTTCCCCACCAATGAAGAAGTCGAACTATCGTGGTCGATTTTGGATCCGATCATCGATTACTGGTCCAAGCATGGTGAGCCCGAAGATTATAAGGCGGGTACATGGGGGCCCACCACAGCCGATAAGATGCTGCGCCGCCGGGGTCATTCCTGGCGTCGCCCGTAGAAGGGACGTAGTCAATGATTATTCCATTGCCTAATACCACCACCGGTGAAATAGCCAAGAAGCTTGTCGATGCCCAAGAGCACTACACCCGCACCACGGGCCGGGTGCTCACCCTGATCGTGGAGGCACAAGAAGGCGACGATCTGGAGCAAATCCTTGCCTCTGTGCGCGATGCCTCTCATGAACACCCCTCCCGCGTGCTCGTCGTGGTCCCCGGCGACCCGAATTCTGATACCCAGCTCGATGCCCAGCTCCGCGTCGGCGGCGAGGCCGGTGCCTCTGAGACCGTCGTCATGCAATTGCATGGTGCGCTCGCGGATCAAGCCGAGTCCGTGCTCACCCCGCTCTTGCTGCCGGATACCCCGCTGGTCGCATGGTGGCCCAACGTGTGCCCCCAGGTGCCGTCAAAGAGCCCCGTGGGCAAATTGGCCCAACGCCGCATCACCAATGTGGCTCATAAAGGCACCGTGGGCGAGCAGGATCTGCGCGCGCTTTCTGATGGCTATTCCCCCGGCGATTCCGATATGTCCTGGGCCTCCATCACGCTATGGCGCGGGGTTGTCGCATCGGCGCTCGATCACCATCCCCATGAGAAGGTGATATCGGCAGAGGTCGCCGGCCCCGCCGGGCATCCTGCGCCAAACTTCGCAGCGGGTTGGTTGCTCGACCGCCTCAGCGTCCCGGTACAGCGCACGGCCGAGGAAGCTAATAGTGGCTATTTCCCGGTTACCCACCTGCGCTTTAACCGGGAATCGACCCACGTGGATGTGGATGTCGTCGATGAGCGCACTGTGCGAGTGCGCGTACCGGGTACACCTGACTCGCTAGTCAGTTTGAGCCCGCGCATGCAAACCGAAATCCTCTCTGAGGAATTGCGACACCTCGATGCCGATAAAACTTACGCCCAGGCGCTACGTGCTCTGGGAGAAGTAGACTACAGTAAGCTTTAACAGCGCACTTGTTTATACCGATTCTTTGCAAAGGATTCTGATACCGAATGGTAACGCTTCACCGCGTCAGCGATGTAGATGACCTTATTTCCCAAGCCGCACTCAAATTCATCGAGACCATCGCCGGTATCCAAACCGGCAATGGTGGCCTCCATGGTGACGGCGTAGCAAGAATCGTACTAACAGGTGGGGGCGCAGGAATTGGACTGCTGCACGAGCTCGCGCGCCTTGACTTCGCCGCCCAGCAGCAAGGTGAGAACTATCCCGCCTTGCGCATCGATTGGTCCCGCGTGCATATCTTCTTTGGCGATGAGCGCAATGTTCCGGTCAGTGACCCAGATTCCAATGAAGGTCAAGCGCGTTCCGCGTTGCTCGATCACGTCGATATCCCCGATCAGAATATCCACGGATTCGACCTTGGTGCGGTCTCCATGGAGGCTGCCGCCAATGCCTACGAGCCAGAGTTGAAAGACTTCGCACCTTTGGGCTTCGATCTACACCTTTTGGGAATGGGCGCAGAAGGCCACATTAACTCCATGTTCCCCCACTCTCCTGCCATCCGTGAGCAGGAAGAACTCGCTGTACCTGTACACGATTCGCCCAAGCCGCCGAGCGAGCGCATTACCCTCACGTTGCCGGCGGTCAATAGGTCCGAGCGCGTCTGGCTCTTAGTCGCTGGGGAAGAAAAGGCCGCTGCCGCAAAGAACATCGTTGACGGCGTCGACGCTGAAGAGTGCCCAGCCGCCGGTGCGCAGGGGACGAAGGAAACGATCCTGTTCTTGGCAGACGATGCCGCTCAGGAGCTTTAAAAGCCCCGCCGCCCTTCCTGCTTAACGTACAAAGCGCCGGTACCTCGACTCCTTTCCTTTCTCTGCGAAAGGTTCCGGGTCCGAAGTACCGGCGCTGTTGTCTGGGCAGGTCCTCGCTAAAGCTTAGCGGGGTACCGCCCCTTGCGTCTTAGGACGCGTACGCCTGAATGAGGTTTAGGCCAACGATGCAGGCCAACCAGATAATCACCATGACGACGGTATAGCGGTCCAAGTTCTTTTCCACCACGGTCGAACCGGACAGGTTCGATTGCACACCGCCGCCGAAAAGGCTAGACAGGCCGCCGCCTTTGCCCTTGTGTAAAAGCACAAAGATGGTCATCAAGATAGCTGAAATTAGCAAAATGATTTCCAGTGCTAAGACCATGAGGTTCTTCCTTTTCTCAACGTACGCCCAGTGGCACCTTCTGCGTACTATCGAAGGACACGCTAGCCACCAGCGTGAAGTACTTACCTGCTTTGCCTACGCAAAGCAATCACAAGGGCCTACTGTACACCATGCCGCGGGAAGGGCTCACCCCAACCCGCGGCATACCAGTCACCTTGTGATGGTTGTTAACGCCTGTTAACTAACGGCATTAGCGGCATTGGCAGCCAGCTTGGCAAAGTCCTCTCCTACCAAGGAAGCACCACCGATAAGGCCGCCGTCTACGTCCGGCTTGCTGACGATATCAGCAACGGAGTCAACCTTTACGGAACCGCCGTACAGGATGCGGATGCCGTCGGCAACTTCGTCGCCCGCGAGTTCCTTGACCAGGCCGCGGATAGCGGCGCAGACTTCCTGCGCGTCATCAGCGGAGGCAACCTTGCCGGTACCGATGGCCCACACGGGCTCGTAGGCGATAACGGTTTTGGTTAGTTGCTCGGCGCTGAGTCCCTGCAGGGAATCGCGGGTCTGGTTCACCACGTAGTCAACGTGGGTACCGGCCTCGCGCACGTCGAGCGGCTCACCCACGCAGACGATGGGGCTGATGCCATTTTCCAAGGCCGCTGCGGCCTTCTCAGCGACCAGCTGGTCGGTTTCGCCGTGGTATTCGCGGCGCTCGGAGTGGCCGACGACTGCCCAGCTGCATCCCAGTTTGTTCAGCATCTGGCCAGATACCTCACCGGTGTAGGCGCCAGACTCGTGCTTGGAGATGTCCTGCGCACCGTAGGTGATCTTCAGCTTATCGCCCTCAACGAGCGTCTGAATCGTGCGGATATCGGTAAATGGAACTATGTAGGCTACATCTACCTTGTCGTAGTAATCCTCCGGCAGGGAGAACGCGAACTTTTGAACGGAGCCGATGGCCTCAATGTGATCGAGGTTCATCTTCCAGTTACCAGCAATAAGTGGTGTACGTGCCATAATTAGTCCTTTCTTTGTACGCCTTTAGTTAACTGTTTTAGGCGGTTTATGCTTCGAGCACGGAAACGCCCGGCAGCTCCTTGCCCTCGAGGTATTCGAGGGATGCGCCGCCTCCGGTGGAAATGTGGCTGAAGCCTTCCTCATCGAGGCCCAGGGTGCGTACGGAGGCTGCGGAGTCGCCGCCGCCGACGACGGAGAAGGAACCGTTAGAGGAGGTGGCATCGATAATCGCCTGCGCTACCCCAGCCGTGCCCTTTGAGAAGGCTTCCATTTCGAATACACCCATGGGGCCGTTCCAGAATACGGTCTTGGAGTCTGCCAGTACGGTGGCAAATTTCTCGACGGACTTCGGTCCGATGTCCAAGGACATCCAGCCTTCAGGAATGCCATCGAGCTCAACGACCTTGGTCTCAGCATCTGCGGCGAACTCGCTGGCGGCGGTGAGGTCAACGGGCAGGACGATCTTGTCACCGAAGCGCTCCAGCAGGCTCTTGCAGTTTTCAATCTGGTCCTCTTGCAGCAAGGACTCCCGAACGTTGTAGCCCTTGGCTGCCAGCAGGGTGTAGCACATTCCGCCGCCGATGATGATCTTATCGGCCTTTCCAGCAAGGGCTTCGATAACGCCAAGCTTGTCGGAAACCTTCGCGCCACCCAGCACAACGACATATGGGTGCGCCGGATCCTTTGCCACGGTGGATAATACGTCCAATTCCTTTTCCACCAGCTTACCGGCGTAGGCGGGCAGGCGCTTGGCGACGTCATATACCGAGGTCTGCGCGCGGTGCACAACGCCAAAGCCGTCGGAGACGAAAGCGCCGTTATCGGCAGCCAGGGCAACGAGCTCGTCGGCGAATTCGCCGCGCTCTGCCTCATCCTTAGAGGTTTCACGCGGATCAAAGCGGACATTTTCTACCAGCATGACATCGCCGCTGTTTAGCCCGTTCGCGCGCTCGTGGGCGTCTTCGCCGGTGACGTCGTTGGCCAAGGCAACGTACTGATCCAAAGCCTCAGACAACGCTTCTGCAACCGGGGCCAGGGAGTACTTGGAATTTACCTCACCCTTGGGTCGGCCGAGGTGGGCGGAAAGGATGACCTTCGCGCCGCCATCGACCAACGCCTTAATGGTGGGAAGAGAAGCGGTAATGCGGCCGGGGTCGGTGATATTTCCGTCATCATCCAGCGGCACGTTGAAGTCAGAGCGGACCAGAATGTGGCGGTCCTCTACGCCTTCTTCTAGCAGGTTATCTAGCGTCTTAAAAGCCATGTGTTACTCCTTTTAGAGTGGATTCTGCAGTTGAGGTTGCTACATAAAATGATACCGGCCACAACGTCGTGCCGTCAGGGCGTTCGTTGTGGCCGGTATCGCATTAAGGGCTGCTCTGTATCAGAACTTTAGAGCTTTTCTGCAACCAGGTTGGTCATGCGGACGAGCTGGGAGGTGTAGCCCCACTCGTTGTCGTACCAACCCAGAACCTTGACTAGGTTGCCGTTGGAGACCTTGGTCATGCCGGCGTCGAAGATGCAGCCGTGCGGGGAGGTTACGATGTCGGTGGAAACCAGAGGATCCTCGGTGTATGCGAGGGTGTCCTTCAGCTCACCCTCAGCTGCCTCCTTGAGTGCGGCGTTGATTTCCTCAACGGTGACGTCGCGGGAAGCGGTGAAGGTCAGGTCGGTTGCGGAACCGGTGATGACCGGAACGCGCATAGCGTAGCCGTCCAGCTTGCCTTCCAGCTCAGGCAGAACCAAGGACACGGCCTTAGCTGCACCGGTGGAGGTAGGTACCAGGTTGACGGCTGCGGCGCGGGCGCGGCGCAGGTCCTTGTGGGGAGCGTCCTGCAGGCGCTGGTCACCGGTATAAGCGTGAACGGTGGTCATCAGGCCCTTTTCCACACCGAACTTGTCATTCAAGACCTTGGCCATTGGAGCCAAGCAGTTGGTGGTGCAGGAAGCTGCGGAAATAACGTTGTGCTCAGCTGGGTCGTAGGTGTCGGAGTTAACACCGTAGACGAAGGTTGCGTCAACTTCCTTACCAGGGGCGGAAATGATGACCTTCTTGGCGCCGGCCTCAATGTGAGCCTTTGCGTCGTTACCGTTGGTGAACAGGCCGGTGGACTCGATAACGAGGTCTACGTCCAGTTCGCCCCACTTCAGGTTCTTCGGGTCCTTCTCGTTGAAGACCCGGATGCGGTTGCCATTGACGGTGATGGAGTCATCGTCGTAGGTAATCTCGCCGTCGAAGCGACCCAGTACGGAGTCGTACTTCAACAGGTTAGAGAGAGTCTGGTTATCGGTCAGGTCGTTGACGGCAACGACCTCAAGGTCATTGTCGGTCCGGTTAACAGCGTGGAAGAAGTTACGACCAATGCGGCCAAAGCCGTTAATGCCTACGCGGGTAGTCACTGTAAATCTCCTCAAAGAGTCGAGTAATTATTTCTATGGGCCTACCGCGGGTCCTTCGAGTACTTTACTGCTCTGGGTGAGTAAGGTGCCCGAGGCTTTGCCCAACAACCGCAATACTACAGAGCCTTTAAACAGCGTGCAGAGGCCTTCACGGCTGGCAGTGCAGTATCTGAAACTTTCCCGATATAGGCGTACAATCTTCCCGAGTTCTTTTGTTTCTTCCGAATGAACCGGCTGTTCAAGCCCGTTTAGGTTGGTTCTTGTGGACTTTACACCGTTAATGTGCGATATATCACTACGCGAAGCATTTTCCCACTTCCTCGCACACCGATCGCCAAAGATGCGGTTCTATAAACTAATTTAACCCAAATCACACCACAGTTTTTATGACGCGATATGCTTACGCTAACTCACTGTGTTCCAGGTAGCACTCGGGCATTCGCTGGGCGCTAATCTCTCTCCTGAAACGCGTGGGCAACAAATTTACATCCCCCCGCAGACCGAATGCGCCTGCGATAGTACCCCCGTTAGAATCGAGGATACTCAATGTTTGAGATAAACACCTCTGTTGTGGGAGACAGTCTTGGGCTCACCGCGCTCGTGGCGATTCTCCCCCTCGTCGCTTTCTTCATTATGTTGATGGGCTTTAAAGCCCGCGCACATACATCAGGAGCCGTCGCCCTTGCGACCTCCATCATCCTAGCCATAGTTGCCTTTGCGATGCCCGTCGATATGGCATTGTCCTCTGCAGTCCGCGGTGGGCTCTTCGGCCTACTGCCCATTGTCTGGGTCATTATTACGGCAATTTGGTTTTACGAGATCACGGTCGCCTCAGGCCGCTTCGAAGATCTACGTAAGACATTCGATCTCTTAGGCGATGGCGATATCCGCATCCAATCGATGCTCATCGCGTTCTGCTTCGGTGGCCTCCTTGAAGCCCTTGCGGGCTTCGGTGCCCCCGTGGCCATTACCGCCACGATGATTATGGCGCTCGGCGTCAAGCCTCTGCGCGCAGCCACGGTAGTTCTTATTGCGAATACCGCTCCAGTCGCATTCGGCGCAGTTGGTATTCCAGTCACCACCGCCGGTGAGGTCGGCGGACGTACCGCCGAGCAAACCCAAGATATTGCCGGCCTTATTGCCCTGCAGGTCTTGGTCATTGCCGCCATCGTCCCGTTCCTTATCGCATTCATCCTGGACGGCATGCGCGGCGTGAAGGAAACTGCGCCCGCCGCCGCGGTCATCGGTATTTCCTTTGCCGGAGCACAGTGGCTTACCGCAACCTTCTTTGCTTACCAGCTCACCAACGTTATTGCCTGCATTGTGTCCTTGGGGGCCGCCTTCATCTTCCTCCGCGTGTGGAAACCACGGGGCGTTACCCAGCTGCGCGAGCGCATGGAGCTGCCCGCCGCAGAAACCGCGACCGACTTGAACGGCCGCCGCATCTGGATGGCGCTGCTGCCCTACGCCGTCGTTACCGCAGTATTTGCCGTTGCTACCGCAGCACCAGCGATCTTCGGATTCTGGAAGCTGAAGTTCGCGTGGCCGCTGCTTGATGGCACCGTCATCGGCACTAATGGTGAGGCCATGGACACCAGCTTTAGCTTCAATGTCTTTGGCAACCCGGGTACCTTGCTCTTGCTCTCCGGCATTATTGTGGCCATCGTTTACCACTTCTGGAACGAAAACGGCCGCTACAAGCTCAGCTTCGCCCAACCCGTGCAGGCCTTTGGTGAAGTTGCCAACCGCATGAAGTTCTCCGGCCTGACCATTGTCTTGGTCCTCGCTCTGGCCTACACGATGAACTACTCGGGTCAGACCATCGCCATCGGTGAATTCGTTTCCTCCGCTGGTTCCATCTTCGCGCTCTTCGCTCCGGTGCTGGGCTGGATTGGTACCGCGGTTACTGGCTCCGATACCTCTGCAAATGCGCTCTTTGGCAACCTGCAGGTCGCCGCCGCTGACCGCATTGGTGTGAACCCTGACCTCATGCTGGCCGCCAATACCGCCGGTGGTGTTGTGGGTAAGATGATTTCGCCACAGTCCCTGGCCATTGCGGCAACCGCCGTATCCATGGAAGGCAAGGAATCTGTCATCCTGAAAAACGTCGTGGGCTACTCCATCGCGTTCTTGGCCGTTGTCTGTGTCATCGTCTTCTTGATGACCAACGTCTTGGGCTTCTTGGTCCCATAAAGCACAAGCCACCGCTAACTAAAAGCACCTCAGCCGCGGCACAACACAAGGCGGGAGGGAAAGCACCTCAATGCTTTCCTTACCGCCTTTCGTGGTTCAAAGTTCCAGAGCCAATCGTGCCCCGCGACTAAGAGTCACCAAAAAGATCGTCTGAGATGGACTCATTAGTATCGGGGATGTCCAGTTCTTCGGCCCGCTTATCCGCCATGGATAACAAGCGCCGAATGCGCCCGGCCACGGCATCCTTAGTCATGGGCGGATCCGCGAGCCTGCCAAGCTCCTCCAACGAGGCCTCGCGATGCTGCACGCGCAAGCGGCCGGCATCGGCTAGGTGCTCAGGAACGTCATCACCGAGGATTTCCATCGCCCGATCCACGCGCGCCGCGGCGGTCACGGCGGCCCGTGCCGAGCGGCGCAGGTTGGCATCATCAAAATTATCCAACCGGCGCGAAGTATCGTGCGCCTCACGCTTTACCCGCTTCTTTTCCCAAGACAAGCGGGTCACTTGCGCGCCCATGCGGGTAAGCAGTGCACCGATGGCATCGCCGTCGCGGACAACCACCCGATCTTCGCCGCGGGTCTCTTTAGTCTTCGCGGAAATCCCCAGGCGCCGTGCGCAGCCCACGAGTGCCAACGCGGCCTCTTGGCAGGGGCAGGTTACCTCCAATGCCGAAGAGCGCCCTGGTTCCGTCAGGCTGCCGTGCGCAAGGAAGGCACCGCGCCACGCCGCCTCGCTATCAGCCACGGTGCCGGAAATGACCTGCGGCGGAAGACCCACCACGGCATGACCGGAGCGAGTAATCAGGCCTAGGCGCCGGGTAAGCTCCCTCGCTCCTTTAGTGATGCGCACGATGACGCGCGATTTCTTCACCGTCCCCGCAGGGCCGACAACGTGGCTTTCCGCTTCTATCCCGTAAAGCTCGTCTAAAGCCACGATGATGCGCTGCGCAATTGCCTTGTTATCGAGCTCAAGCTCATAGGCCATGCTCTCGCCAGAGACATCTACTTCTCCCGCAAATCGCAGGATAGATGCAAGCTCCGCAGCGCGCGCGGACTGACGTGTCACGCCAACCGCCGCTAGTTCTTCTTTGACCTGTTCGGTCAACGGTGTGGTCACCTAGTTCGCCCCATTTCTCTGTCACAGTCACGAATGACGCATGTGCAATGCACGGTCCCACGCACACCAACTACTGCGTGGGAAACGGAATTCTCTTATTTTACCGAGTCCCGCGCCCTGAGGACTGGCTGGCCTGACCTTAGCTAGGCCCGCCGGTACTCGTTATAAAGATCCACGATGACAGAAGAAAGTTTGTCTGGATCGTGTTTCATCAATCGCTGTCCATTGTCATCCTGGATACTGACATCCGCAAATACCGCGCGTGCGCCCAAGGCTTGCGCGGCGCGCTGCACATATACCCGTTCGCTCTCATTTGGCAGCGCTGCCGCATCCACGACGATGCGGTCGATGCGCAAATCCGGGGCGTGACGGGCCAGCACATGCACGTGGCGCTCCGCGGAAAAGCCTTGGGTTTCTCCCGGCTCGGCCGACAGGTTGAGCATGACCACGCGCAAAGCATTGGACTCAGAAATGGCCTGGACGATTTCTGGCACCAACGTGTGCGGCAAGACCGAACTAAACCAGGATCCTGGACCGATGGTGATAAGGTCAGCCTGCCTAATGGCCTCCAGCGCGGCGGGATTGGCTTGTGGGGCTTCAGGCAGGATTCGCACGCGCCGCACATGCCCCGGCGTCGATGCCACCGCGACCTGACCGCGGACCTGGCGCATGACCCGGGGGTCATCGTCAAGCCCTGAGACATCGGCCTCAATTTCTAAGGGGTGCGGAACCACGGGGATGACCCGCCCGTGCGAGTGGGTAAGCTCCGCTACCGCGTCCAAGGCGGCCTGATAATCGCCCAAGACCCCGGTCAAACCCGCGATCATGAGGTTGCCCACGGCGTGGCCAGCCATGGCGCCATTGCCGCCGAAGCGATGCTGAAGGGTTTTGCCCCACAGCTCGCCTACGCGATTGTCATCGGCTAGCGCGGCCAGCGCCATGCGCAGGTCACCGGGCGGAATGATATCCAGTTCCCGGCGCAGGCGCCCCGAGGAACCGCCATCATCGGCAACCGTCACGATGGCAGAAATATCCGCCGCATTACTGCGCCGTGCGGATAAAAGCGTTTGATAAAGGCCATGGCCGCCGCCAAGGCAGACCATATGAGAAGGGTGTTTCATACAGTTATTAATGCTCCTCAGCCCTAATTACGGGCGATATCCCGGTGCAAAATGCTGACGTCAAGGGTGTCATTGGCGCGCAGGCGCTTGGCGATGTCCTCCGCGACCGCCACCGAGCGGTGATGCCCGCCCGTACAGCCGACGCCCACGGTGATGAAGTTCTTTCCCTCGTGCCGGTATCCCTCCAGCATGGTGGAAAACATGGCGACAAAATTATCCACGAATTTCTGCGCGGCAGGCTGCGACAGGACATAATCGGCCACGGGCGCATCTGTACCGCGGCAGCCGCGCAGCTCCGGAATCCAATAGGGATTGGGCAAAAAGCGCACGTCAACAACGATATCTGCATCGCGCGGGGAACCATTCTTAAAACCGAACGATTCCACCGTGACGTGCTGATTGGTATTTTGAAATTCGCCAAACGCAGCTTCGATAGCCCGGCGCAAATCATGAATCGACAGGTTCGTGGAATCAATGATGATATCGGAGCGATCCCTAATTTCCGCCACCGCTTGGCGTTCGCGTTGGATACCCACCTTCAAGGTATCGTCGCCTTGCAGCGGGTGGGTGCGACGCACGGAGTCGAAGCGACGGATGAGCACATCATCGCGAGCATCAAGGAAGAGCACGGTGGGTTTCATGCCCAATGCCGTTAGCTCATCGATGGTCTCCATGAGGGAGCCCGGAAACATGCGAGAGCGCACGTCCGTTACCGCCGCTACCTTTTCAACGGGCGTTTCTTCCTGGTTACACAATTTCCACAGGTCCACGATGGCGCGCGGCGGGATATTATGCGCCACATAGTAGCCCTTATCCTCAAAAACCTTGGCGGCGGAGCTCAACCCGCCGCCGGACATGCCGGTAATCAAGATGGGCGGAGTGTCGAAGTGCGTCATGCACACCAGTCTAGCGTTTTCGCGCTCGGCACTTCTGCCAGAAAGCTGCTTATTTACTGTGCGTCGTGCAACTTATCGTAGACGGTCTGCGCCAGTTTCGGCCCAAAGCCGTTGACCTCGCAAATCTCATCCACCGTGGCCGCCTTGAGCTTTTTGACGGAACCGAAATGCTTGACCAAATCCGTCCGACGTTGCGGGCCAAGCCCCGGAATTGCATCGAGCGCCGAGGATCGCATGCGCTTAGAGCGTTGTTGCCGGTGATAGGTGATGGCAAATCGGTGTGCCTCATCGCGAATTTGCTGCAGCAAAAACAGAGCCTGGGAATTGCGCGGCAAAATCACCGGTTCATCATCCCCTGGCACCCAGATTTCCTCCAAGCGCTTGGCCAGCCCCACGAGGGTGACATCGACGATGCCCAGCTCATCAAATACCTCTTGCGCCGCAGCCACCTGGGGCGCGCCGCCGTCCACGATGAAGAGCTGAGGAGGATAGGCAAAGCGGCGTCCCGCCTCGGCAGATTCCTCTGCCACCTTTTCTTCCGCAAAGGAGGATTCTTCCTTTTCCTCATCCGGGTTCGCCAATTTATCTTGGTTGTGGCGCTTAAACCGACGCCGCGTGATCTCCGCAATGGAGCCGACGTCATTGGAATGCCCATCGCCGGCTGCCTCCTTGATGCGGTAGCGCCGGTAATCGGACTTCTTCGGGATACCGTCTTCAAAAACCACCAGGGAGGCGACGACATCGGTGCCCTGGATATGCGAAATATCGGTGCACTCGATGCGCAACGGTGCTTGGTCCATCCCCAAGGCATCCTGGATATCCTGCAGCGCCGCGGACCGCGCGGTAAGGTCACCGACGCGTTTGAGCTTATGCTGGCGCAGCTGCTCCTTCGCATTCTTTTCCACGGTATCCATCAGGGAGCGTTTATCGCCCCGTTGGGGTATGCGCAGATCAACGCGCGCGCCACGCAGCTCTTCCAAGAGGGCTACTACTTGTTCGGATTCTTCCGGCATGGCTTGGACCAAAATCTCACGCGGTATGACGTGGACATGGCGCTGTTCCATGTGCGATTCCTGGTCCACGCCGCGTCGTGGCACATCCGCAGCTAAAGCCGCATCTTCACGAGCTTCTTGTTCTTCGCGCTCCACGGCATCGGAGTAAAACTGGATGAGGAAGTTTTGTACCAAGGCGGGCAAGGCCGGATCGGGTTGGCCCTCCTCGATGGGTTCAGAGGTTGCCTGGTCGCCGGCGCGTTCAACAACCCAGCCGCGCTGGCCCCGGATCCTGCCGCCGCGCACGTGAAAAATTTGGACCGCGGCTTCCAATTCATCGGAATTAAACGCAATCAGATCGGCATCGGTGCCATCAGCAAAGACAACTGCTTGCTGCTCCATGATCTTGTCGATGGCCCCAAGATCATCGCGCAACCGCGCCGCACGCTCAAATTCCAGGTTTTCGGCGGCAGCCTCCATGTCTTTAACCAGCTTGCGCCTAACACCAGCCGTATTGCCATTCATGAATGAGACCAGCTCATTGACGGTTTCGCGATGTTCTTCTTTGCTCACCCGCCCGATACAGGGCGCATCGCACTTGCCGATGTACCCCAAAAGGCACGGCCGTCCCAGCCGTTCATGCCGGTTATATACGCCTTTAGAACAGGTGCGCATGGGGAAAACGCGGGTGAGCAGGTCGAGGCTTTCCCGCACTGCCCAAGCATGAGAATAGGGGCCAAAGTACCGCACTCCCTTGCGCCGAGGACCGCGGTAGAAAAAGGCGCGCGGGACGACCTCTCCCACCGAGACGGCAAGCATGGGATACGTCTTGTCGTCGCGGTACATGACGTTAAAGTGCGGATCGAACCGCTTGATCCAGGTATATTCCAGCTGCAGCGCTTCAACTTCGCTGGCAACCACCGTCCACTCCACAGAGCTCGCGGTCAACACCATTTGCCGCGTGCGCGGGTGCAGTTGCGTGATGTCTTGGAAATAATTAGACAGGCGCGCCCGCAGGTTTTTGGCCTTGCCTACGTAAATGACGCGCCGGTTCTCATCGCGGAACTTATATACGCCCGGCTCCGTCGGAATGGTTCCCGGGGCGGGGCGATAGGTCGTTGGATCTGCCAATGCTTAATCCTGCGGCATGTATTTGGCTTCCAGATCGCGGAAGTCACGGACTTTTGTGATCACGGTGTCTTTATCGCCGGACTGTAATGCCCACACGGGGACGGCCTCAAATTCGGG
This sequence comes from Corynebacterium sp. KPL1814, assembly GCF_000478175.1. Taxonomy (GTDB): domain Bacteria; phylum Actinomycetota; class Actinomycetes; order Mycobacteriales; family Mycobacteriaceae; genus Corynebacterium. Next base: position 686,189 of record NZ_KI515774.1, on the reverse strand, counting down.
CAGCTCAAGGCGGGCCATGCGCTGGCCGACGGGGAAAGACAGCCCATATATCACCTGCCACGGGTAAAAGCGCGTGCCGATGATATTGCGGACCTCTACCCCATCTTCATTGGCTCGCAGTCGCGGCCGGTTGAGCGCAATCCACGACAAGATGGAAATGACTACGCCGACACCAGGAAAGGCGAATTTATCGATGGTGGTCACGTGCGCACCGGTAAAGGAAATATCGAGCGTGACACCCATAAAGATATGGATGGCCATGACAAGAATGACCCAACCGATGGCAATCTTTCGCAAGAACGGGGACTTGGCGGTGTATTCCCACGGCTTCGACGTGGTCCGTGCGAAGGGATCCGCGCTGGTATAGGCCAATACCTCCGCATCGCTAAGGGTGCGGCGCGGTTGGGGTTCATTCGAGGCTGCGGCCTCATTCATGTGCTTTACTCCTCTGGAAGTCCTGCCTGCCTGTAAGTGGTCAGGATTTCGATTGGCCTTTTATTAATATTCTGTGTTTAGTCTACGCAATTGCAACGCGGTGTCTAAAGCCGCAATCATGGATTCTGCGCCCTTATTTTCCGCCGAGTCAGGGAATCCTGCGCGGTCGATGGCCTGCTGCTGATCATTGACCGTCAAGACCCCATTGCCAACCGGCGTCGATTCATCCAAGGAGATGCGCGTTAGGGCTTGGGTGACGGAATCGCAGACATAATCGAAGTGCGGAGTGCCGCCGCGGATGACGCAACCCAAGGCAACGACGGCGTCGAATTTCCGCGCGGCCGCCTGAACAACCACGCCCAATTCCAGGGAGCCAACGACGCGGAATTCTGCGACCTCTGCCCCATTAGCACGGCCCGTCTCCACCGCCTGCTGGTGTAACTGATCGCAGACCTCTTCGTTCCAAGTCGCGGTCACGACCGCGACGCGGAGGCCGCGCGCATCTACCTGGGCGATAGCCGGCAATCCTTCTTTACTCATTTACCTAATTCTCCTTCGTGCTGCGCGTCCCACTGTGCCACCTGCGGAAGATCGTGGCCCATGCGGTCGCGTTTGGTCCGCAGATAACGAATATTATCGGCGTTGGCGGCGATGGTAAGTGGGGTATGTTGGCTGACTTCGATGCCGAATCCGGCGAGCCCTTCCCCCTTGTGCGGGTTATTGGTCAACAGTTGTGCCGATTCCACCCCAAGGTCCTTCAGGATCTGGCCGGCCACAGAATACTCCCGGGCATCTTCTGGCAGCCCTTGTTCCAAATTGGCATCGACTGTATCCCAGCCCTCGTCCTGGAGGCGGTACGCCTGGAGCTTGTGCACCAATCCGATCCCGCGGCCTTCGTGGCCCCGCAGGTAAATGACTACCCCGCTGCCGGCTTCTTGCACCTTGCGCAGGGATTCCTGCAATTGGGGGCCGCAGTCGCACCGGCGCGAGCCAAAGACGTCACCGGTAAGGCACTCGGAATGCACGCGCACCACGACATCGCGGGCTCCACGAAGCTGCGCGGGATCCCCGGCGATTAGGGCAATATGTTCTTGGCCGTCAAGGTCATGGCGGTAACCAATCGCGGTGAATTCGCCATACTCCGTGGGCAGGCGGGTTTCCACCGCGCGCTGGGTTTGCACCTCATGGTGGCGACGCCACTCAATAAGCTGCGCGATAGAGATCAGCGCAAGGCCATGCTTATCGGCAAAGCCGCGCAGTTCCGGCCCGCGGGCCATATCCGTCGGGTCTTCTTCTGATACGACTTCACACAGCACGCCGGCGGGACGAAGGCCTGCAAGGCGCGCCAAATCGACGGCGGCTTCCGTGTGCCCATCGCGCTCTAATACTCCGCCGGGTCGCGCGCGCAGGGGGACCACGTGGCCGGGCCGGGTGAAGTCACTGGAGCGAGTCGAAGAATCAGCCAAGCGGCGGATGGTTTCCGCGCGGGAGGCCGCAGAAATTCCGGTAGAACCCGTCGCAGCATCCACGGTGACCGTATACGCGGTCTGGCGCACGTCCTGATTCTGCGCCATCATCGGCGGCAAATCGAGCCGCTGGCAATCTTCCGGCAATAATGAGGCACAGACATATCCGGAGGAATACCGCACCATAAACGCGACCAGTTCCGGGGTTGCCAGCTCCGCGGCAAAGATCAGATCCCCTTCGTTTTCCCGTCCTTCATCATCCATGACGATGACCGGCTTGCCGGCGGCAATCTCCGCAATGGCGTGATCGATGGCATCAAAATGGATGCTCTCTTCAGTCGCGAACATAACCTAGCAGTCTAGTCCTTTGCTTGAGCAATTCCGGATTCGGGGTGAAGCATCTTTTCTACATACTTCGCCAGCACATCCACCTCGAGGTTTACGATATCGCCGGGCTGAGATTCGCCGTGCGTCGTCTCCCGCAAGGTGGTGGGAATAAGGGAGACCTCAAACCAGTCGTCACCTACGGCGCTGACCGTCAAAGACGTGCCATTGACCGCAATAGAGCCCTTTTCCACGACGTACTGGGCAAGCTCGCGGGGCAAGCTAAAACGCAGCACGTCCCAATTCTCCGAATGCTCGCGCGAGACCAACCGTGCTGTGCCATCGACATGGCCCTGCATAATATGTCCACCCAGCCGCGTGGTGGGCAGTAATGCCGCCTCGACATTCACCCGCGCGCCTTCTTCCAGCTGACCGAGTCCCGTCCGGTCCAAAGATTCTCGCATCACATCGGCGCAGAAAATATCCCCATCCAATTCCGCGATGGTAAGGCACACGCCATTGATGGCAATGGAATCCCCTAAGCGCGCGTCACCCACCGTCTGCGGCGCGCGGATGCTCAACCGCAGCGCATCCGCCTGTGGCTCAAGTGCGGCCACCGTGCCTAGCTCTTGTACTAGCCCTGTAAACAATGATTCCCCTTGTATTTATCTCTAAAGTATCTAATCTTTTAACGCTCGTTCCGCGCCTCGTATTCGATGAGGACATCGGGCCCGAGGTTGGTGGTGCGCACGGTGGTAAAACGTGGGGCATCGGCAAGCGTGTGCGCCACCGCATTCGCCAGAACCCCGCGCCCCTGGCCTAGCAAAATAGGGGCAATATACGCAGCAAGCGCGTCCACAACACCGGCCTCGATGAAGCTCTGGGCTAGGCCCGCCCCACCTTCAACCAAGACGTCCCGCGCGCCGCTGGCATACAGCTCCTTCAACGCGCCCTCGATGGTGTCATATTGTTCGAATCCCAGTTGCTGCAGGTGAGAGACCTTCTCACCCGCGAACTGGAGCTCGCGCTTGCCGATGACCACCCGGCGCGGCTGGTGCTCCCGCAGGCTCCCATCGCCATTACGTGCGGTAAGCGAGGGGTTATCGGCAAGCGCGGTGCCGGTGCCGATGATGATGGCGTCGCGCCGCGCCCTATCGGCGTGGACCCACTCGCGGGCCTTAGGCCCGGTGATCCACTGGCTCGTGCCATCGGCGGCAGCGGTAAATCCGTCTAGGGTCTGCGCAAATTTCAGGGTGACATGCGGGCGTTGTAGCTTCACAGCGCGCAACCATGCAAGCACCGCGTCTTCGACGCCATCTGGTGCGGTGAGCTGGCCCACCTCAACCCCGGCTGCGGCTAAGGCCTGCGCTCCCCCGCCTGCTTGTGGTGTGGGGTCGGCATGCAGGTAGTACACGCGGGCAATTCCGGCATCGATAAGTGCGGTGGCGCAGGGACCCGTCCTGCCCGTATGTGCGCACGGCTCCAGGGTAACCACGGCCGTACCGCCGCGCGCCTTCTCGCCGGCCGCGCGCAGCGCCATGACTTCCGCGTGGGCACCGCCCACCGGCTGGGTCGCACCAATGCCCACAACGGCGCCGGTAGCAGACAAAATCACCGCACCTACCGGCGGATTCGGGCTCGTGGTACCGCGCACCGCCGCACCGGCCCGCATGGCCTCAACCAATGCTTCGGAAACGCAGGTTTCATCCATCGCGCCAGCCATTATGAACGCGTTGCAAGCGCGCGCAGTTCTTCCACCGCCTGCGCTGGATCATCGCTTTTGAATACGGCCGATCCCGCCACGAAGGAATCGCATCCGGCCTCGGCTGCCAAGGCAATCGTATCCGGATCGATGCCGCCGTCGATCTCAATGATGGTATCGAGATTCTGCTGGTCGATGCTCTCGCGCAGGGCGCGGACCTTATCCAGCATGGCGGGCATGAATTTCTGGCCGCCAAAACCTGGTTCCACGGACATGACCAGCACCTCATCGAAGTGATGTAGCTTGTCTAGCCACGGCTCGATGGGCGTATCCGGTTTGATGGAAAAGGCCGCACGCGCACCCAGGTCTCGGATCTTGTGGGCCAAGTCCACCGCGGCGACCTCATCATCTACCGCCTCCACGTGGAAAATGACAGAAGTGGCACCGGCCTTGATGTAGCTCTCCACCCATTTCGCCGGCTCCTCAATCATCAGGTGCACGTCAAGCGGCTTATCCGTGGACTTTCTCACCGTGGCCGTAATATCCGGGCCAAAGGAAAGGTTGGGGACAAAGTGGCCGTCCATGATGTCTACATGGATCCAATCAGCGTTGGAAATGGCCTCTAGTTGTTCACCCAACCGCGCGAAGTCAGCAGCCAAAATTGACGGAGAAATAAGTGGTGCAGGCATACCGTTAATTCTAGCTCCCTTCCTCATCGCCGCGCCGCAATACCGCCATGAACATGGCATCGGTGCCGTGGCGGTGCGGCCACATTTGGACAGATTTTTCTTTGCCCACATTGCCCATATCTGGGATAAATTCCCGCGCATCTAGCTCCTGTGCACCCAGCTTTTCTACCGCCTGGTCCACGATGGTGCGGGTTTCGCGCAGGTCCGGCGAACACGTGGAATACACCACGACCCCGCCCGGCCGCACGAGCTTGAGAGCAGAGGACAATAGCTCGAATTGCAATGTCGAAAGCTCGGCAATATCGGCTTCAGATTTCCGCCAGCGTGCCTCTGGACGGCGCCGCAAAGCGCCCAGCCCCGAACACGGCGCGTCCACTAAGATGCGATCGAAGCCCGAGCCCACCTGCGGGTCGCGGCCATCGGCCACATGGACGGTCACCGGCAACCCCTGCACGGTCTTTTCAATCAGTTTCGCGCGGTGCGGTGATACCTCCACCGCATCAACGTGCGCGGATTCGATGCGCGCTAAGGCCCCCATCAGGGCCGCCTTGCCGCCCGGGCCCGCGCACAGGTCGAGCCAACGTCCCTGATCAGTACCGCTGACGGGCACCTCGCAGACCGCGCGGGCGATAAGCTGTGAGCCTTCATCTTGTACCGCGGCCATTCCCTGCTGGACCGGTTCCAATTGGCCTGGGTCCCCGGAATCCATATACACCGCATAGGGCGAATAGGTACCTTCTTCATTTCCGGTAATCAGCGCCAATTCCTCGGCGGAAATTTCGCCTGGCCGCGCCACCAGGTGCACGCTCGGGCGCTCGGAATCCGCCGCTAAGGCAGCGGGCAATTCCTCGGGGTCGACAACGCGGGCAAAAGACTCCGCGATCCACGTTGGGTGCGCATGCCTAAAGGCCAGGCCTGCAATCTCGCCTTCTGGGGCCAGCCGCTTGAGCCACTCATTCGGCGGTGTGCGGGTAATGGTGCGCAAGATGCCATTGGCGAATCCCTTCGCTTTTTCTTCCCCTCCTGCCACAACGAGCCGGACGGAGGTATCTACCGCCGCGTGGGGTTCCACGCGCGTATACAGCACCTGGTAGGTACCCAGGCGCAGGGCATCGATGACCACCGGCGAGATTGACTCAAGCTCGCGCGAAGAACACCGCGCGATCACCGCATCGAGCACACCCAAGGTGCGCAGGGTGCCATAGGTAATCTCCGTGGCAAATGCGGCATCGCGGCCAGAAAGCTTCTGCTTGCGCAGTGCCTTGGGCAAGACGAGGTTGGCAAACGCATCCTCTTCACTTACCCGGCGCACCACATCGAAGGCAACGGCGCGGGCCGGATCCCCGCCCTGGTCGATGGCGGCCTGCACAAGTGAACTCCCCGCGCCTGTGTTCTTTGCGCCCGCATTCCGATTGCCTCGGTTACCTCGGTCATCGCGATTGCCACGGTTGCGCTGGTCCTGCATGCCGCGACCACGCTGGGCGGATCCACGCTGGCCTTGGCCGCGGTTCGCTTGGCCACGCTGCGCATTGCCACGCTGAGCGTTGCCTCGCTGCCCACCGCCGCGTTGGGGCGCGCCGTTCTTGCCGTGCTGTTTAGACTCCGGCGCCTTGTCGCCAGACTTACTGCGGGAGCGGAATCCACCAGTCACTGGAACCTCACCTCTGCGTTCTTTCCTAATCCACGCGCCCAATCGGCCGCATTCATCATCTTTTTGCCCGGTGGCTGAATCCTATCCAGCTGCACCGGCTGCGTCGCGGTCCCGATATACACCGCGTCCTTGCTAATCAGCGCCTCGCCAGGCTGCAGGAGCTTGTCGATGCCCTCGGTGAGGCGGACCGGGCCTACCTTGAGGCGGGCATCGTCAAGCAGCGTCCACGCGCCCGGGCCCGGGGTGTGGGCGCGGATATGCCGGTCAATGGCAAACGCTGGCTGCGCCCAGTCAATGCGGGCTGCCGCGGTAGAGATCTTCGGCGCATAGGTGGCCTCCCCATTTTGGGCCTGCGGCTCCAGCGTGCCGGCCTCGAGCCCATCCATGGTGGCTACCAGGAGATCCGCGCCGGAATACGCCAGGCGGGTGAGCAGGTCGTCCGCAGTATCTGTCCCGGTGATGGTTTCTGTGACCGTGCCGAAGACCGGGCCCGTATCCAGGCCTTCTTCGATCCGGAAGGTGGACGCGCCGGTAATATCATCGCCCGCCGCGATAGCCGCTTGCACCGGTGCCGCACCCCGCCAGGCGGGAAGAAGGGAAAAGTGCAGGTTGACCCAGCCATGGCGCGCGACATCCAAGAGATCCTTGCTAATGAGATTGCCATAGGCCACCACCGGGATGGCCTCTGGCTGCAGCTCGGCCAAGCGCTGGCGCAGGTTATCGCCATCTTCCGTACCAGGCCGCAGCGTGGCCGGGGTTAGCACCTCGATGCCGTGTTCTTGCGCCAGCGCCTTCACCGGGCTCGGGTGAAGGCTGCGGCCCCTGCCCTTCTTTGCATCGGGCCGGGTAATGACCGCTACCACTTCGTGGCTGGAGGCAAGCAATTTCTCCAATGCCACCACCGCCGGCTCTGGGGTGCCAGCAAAAATAATCCGCATACTGGATGAGTCTCCTCGAGGTCTCGGGTGAAAATTCTAGGGTACAACGACCCCGCCTGCGTTGCCGAAGCTCGCCTAGCCCGCGGTATTAAACCACTCGGCTTCGCGGATAGTACGCATGGCGGCCTTGCGGTCGGTATCACCAAGCCGGCGCAGGAATAACACCCCATCAAGGTGATCGGTTTCATGCTGAATGCACCGCGCCAAAAGGCCGGAGGCCACCATTCCCACCGGCCGGCCTTCTACATCGCGCCCAGAGACAAATACCCGATTGTGCCGCGGCGTATCGGCGCGAATCCCAGGAATGGATAGGCAGCCTTCCGGGCCAGCCTGCATGTCTTCTCCCAAAGGCGTCCACACGGGGTTAATCAGAGCCCCGCGCAACCCGGTCTGCGTATGCGAACAGTCATAGACAAAGATGCGCTTGAGTATGCCCACCTGGTTCGCCGCCAGCCCTACCCCACCTGCGGCATCCATGGTCTCCAGCATGTTTTGTGCCAAAGTGCGAAGACCAGAGTCAAAGGTAGTAACCTCTTCTGCTCGCGTACTCAGTACGGGATCCCCGTAGAGCCTGATGTCTAATTCTGCCACTGCTTCTTCCCTTCCTCATGTACTGCCTATTCGCCTAAGTTTATGCGCACTTCTAACCCACGTGAATGGGATCGACCATGATGCGTAGTGGCAATTCATGCTTCCGGGCGCTGCGCGCCGCATTAGCCTTGCGCAATGCGCGCCCAAGCTGCGACCGCGGCCCCAGCGGGGCTCGCACCACTAGACGTTGCGGTGGGCCAAAGCGGTCCGCATCGTATTCCCCGGGGAGGCTGTCCCCTGGCGGGAGCGGAACCGGGCCTAGAACCTCGGCGTGCTCTGGCAGATCCACCAACTGCTCGAAGGAATCCAAAGCGGCGTCCGCCCCGTCAATGGCGGCGAAGTGCACGGCCGGCGGAAAGCGCACCTCGCGCCGGGCACGCAATTCTTCTGCCGCGGCCGCGACCATGTCCCAACTTATGAAGTGGCGAACCACGGGAAGTTCCGGATCCGCAGCGATGATGACGCGCCCGCCCTTAAAATGCGGCCTGACCATGGTGGCCGCCTGCGCCCATTTGGCCAGGCAGTCCTCGGTGGCGCGCAAGTCTTGCCGGTTTAATAAAGTGCCCGCATCCAATAAGAGGGCCGCGCCATAGGCGCCGCCTTTCACCCGCGGCTCAGCGCCCGGGGTGGCAATCACTAATGCCGGGGCATTTTCAATTGAGCCCACAACCTTATTTCCGCCGGAGACCACAACGGATGTATTGGGAAAGGCGCGCCCCAATTCCTCCGCGGTGCGTTCAGAGCCTAAAACGATGGCGCGCAGCCGCGGCGAGCCGCACTCGGTACAGCGGTGATTGGTGGCAATGCGCCCACACCAGCGGCAGGTAGGCATGACCGCCTCCTCGCTTGAGCGCTCGGAGCTCGGAGGCAACCCCAATGGCCCGTTACAGTGGCGGCACCGCGCAGGAGAATGGCACTTTCCACAAGCCAAAATAGGCGCGTAGCCCTTGCGCGGGACCTGCACAAGCACCGGTTCACCGCGGTCGAGGGCCTGCTGTGCTGCCTGAAAGGCCGGCGCTTGCACAGAGGTCGTACCGCCCTCCAAATCCCGGGAAATGGACAGCCCGTAGGCACCAATGGCCAAAATATCGGGCCGGCGTGCCTCTATGGTTGAGGCGCTCGGTATGAGGTCGTGTGCCCACCCTGAATCCACCAATAATTGGGTTTCTGCCGTGCGCGAATGGTTGGCCGCAATGAAGCTGCAATTTTCGAAGGCAGAGCGGGTAGTAAGCACCTCCCGGGCGTGGACGTAGGGCTTGATATTGTCCACCAAGTTATCGTTACCGTCATCAAAAATAACGGCTAGCTGGAGGTTGTCCACGGGAGTAAAAGCCGCCGAGCGCGTACCAATGACTATTCGCGCCTGGCCCACCAAGGCCGAAAGGTAGCGGCGATAGCGCGCTTGCGGGCCCATACTATTGGTCAGCACCGTGATTTGTTTCGGCCCCACGACAGCGCGCAGGGCGTTTTCCAGGGCATCAACCACCTTTTGGTCTGGGACGACGATAAGTACGCCTCCCCCGCCCAAGGCAACCTTGGCCGCCAAGGCCGCCAGCGCGTCTTCCCATTCATCGCCGGGGGCGATTTGCCACGCGGCGCGGGCTAATTTCCCGCCCAAGATGGAATCAACGAACGTTTCCCCATGCTGATAGGCAGACCACCCGGATAAATCGGGCTCGCTGGCTGCACCGAGGTCTTCCCACGGGGTATCCAAATCCGCTTCCTCCGCCTTTGCATGGCGCGGCGGAATGGCAGAGCGAATGATATCGGAGCAAATCCCGCCATAGCGATCCGCCAGGGCTTCTACCAGCCGGGACAGCTGCGGTGGGTAGACCTGGAATGGCGAGATGACTCGCTCAATAAAGCGCAGCTGGCCACCGAAGTCGGAATCATGCTTGCGCTCGACGATGATCGCATCCACCAGGCGCCCATTGAACCGGATGCGTACCTTCACCCCGGCTTGGGCGCTTTCAGATTCGGCCTCATCTACCAGGTAATCAAATCCCCGATCAAGGTGAGCAACCCCTAAAAGAGGCAACACCCGCGCGACCGGTTTCCGGACGGCGGGTGTTTTCTTAGGCATAAGCCCATATTCTACAGACCAGCGGCAGCGCGCAATTCCTCCACGCGGTCCAACTGCTCCCAAGGCAGGTCAACGTCGGTGCGACCGAAGTGACCGTAGGCGGCGGTCTGGGCGTAGATAGGACGCAACAGATCCAATTCGCGGATGATGGCGGCTGGGCGAAGGTCAAAGACCTTATTGACGGCAGCTTGGATGTGCTCATCGGTCAAGTTCTGCTTCGCGGTGCCGAACGTCTCGACGTATAGGCCGACCGGCTTGGCGCGACCGATGGCGTAGGCCACCTGCACCTCTGCGCGGTCTGCCAGGCCTGCGGCGACGATATTCTTAGCCACCCAACGCATGGCGTAGGCCGCAGAGCGGTCCACCTTGCTGGGGTCCTTGCCGGAGAAAGCACCGCCGCCGTGGCGGGCCATGCCACCGTAGGTATCCACGATGATCTTGCGCCCGGTAAGGCCTGCATCGCCCATCGGGCCACCCAAAATGAAGGAGCCGGAAGGGTTGACCAAGAGGTTGGTGTCCTCGGTGTAGTACTTATCAAGGCCGGCGTCCTTGATAACCCATTCCAACACCTCGCTGCGCAGGTGGGTTTCTAGCCACTTGCTATCTACCTCAGGATCGTGCTGGGTAGAAATGACGACCGTATCCAGGTGAGACGGCTCATTGTCCTCGGTATACGCGAAGGTCACCTGGGTCTTGCCATCCGGGCGCAGGTGGTCCACAATGCCCTCTTTGCGCACCTGAGTCAGGCGGCGGGACAGGCGGTGTGCCAAGGCGATGGGCAATGGCATGTACTCCGCAGTTTCATTCGACGCGTAACCAAACATCAGGCCCTGGTCGCCGGCGCCGGCGGTGTCATTTTCTTCGTCATAATCAGCACCCTGATCGCGTGCCTCGGTGGAGGTATCCACGCCCGCACCGATTTCCTGCGACTGCTCGCCGATGGCGATATTAACGCCACAGGTATTGCCGTCGAAGCCCACATCGGAAGAGGTAAAGCCGATGGACTTCAGGGTCTCACGCACCAGAGCCGGGATTTCCACGTAGGCATTGGTGCGAACTTCGCCCACGACGTGTACTTGGCCGGTGGTAACCAGCGTTTCCACGGCGACGCGAGACTCCGGATCCTTATCTAAAAGCGCATCCAGGATGGCATCCGAAATGGCGTCACAGATCTTATCTGGGTGCCCCTCAGTAACGGACTCGCTTGTAAAAAGACGAGCTTCCACTGCAGCGTTATCAGTCACAAAAACTTCCTTTGATTATTACGTATTCGATACCGAGGCATTCTGCCCCTACCCATCATATCGCCACCCTAGACTAAGCGGTCTATAAACGCAATATTTAATTTCCCGGTTCAATCATTCCATTCACGACGCTGAGAATCTGCGCCGCGACGACCTGCTTAGATCCATGCTCTACGCGCTGCGGTTCCTCATTCCGCCGCAGGATCCACCCCTCGCTATTTTCCTGGCCAAAGGTCACACCGCGGCCAACCTCATTGGCCATCAGGACGTCGCACCCCTTGCGCGCAAACTTTTCTTGGGCATACTCCAGTGCCGAGGAATCAGCATCTCCCGTCTCGGCCGCGAAACCAACGATGACGCAATTCTCCGGCACCTCACCCTCCTCGCGGGCTGCCACGAGAGACTTCAAAATATCTGGGTTTTCCACCATCTCCAGTGCGGCAAGCACATCATCCGCTTTGCCCTTTTTCATCTTGGACTCGGCCACGTTCGCAGGCCGGTAGTCCGCGACCGCCGCGGCCATGATGACGATATCGGCATCGCGGGATTCCTCGCGCATCGCGGTTTCTAGGTCTTGCGCGGACACGATATTCCGGATTGTAGCGCCGCTCGGTACCGGCAACTCCGCCGTATTGCCGGCCACAATCGTGACATCCGCACCCTTGTGCGCGGCCACCTCTGCCAGCGCAAACCCCTGCCGCCCGGAGGAACGGTTTCCTATATAGCGAACCGGATCCAATTCCTCTTGCGTGCCACCGGCGGAGATAACAACCTTTAGCCCCGACCAGCTGTGGTCGATATGAAAGCCAGCGAGTTCGGTGCGTACGATGGCTGCGATCTGTTCTGGGTCTGGCAGCCTTCCTGCGCCCGTGTCCTTACCGGTAAGACGCCCGTGTGCCGGCTCCATGACGGTAATTCCGCGCCGGCGCAGGGTCTTTACGTTGTATTGTGTCGCTGGGTTATTCCACATCTCGGTGTGCATGGCAGGCGCCACAATGATGGGACACGTTGCCACCAGCACTGTCGCGGTCAAGAGATCATCGGCGCGTCCCGCAGCCAAACGCGCAATGAGGTCAGCCGTGGCAGGGGCGATGACCACGGCATCGGCTTGCTGCCCCACAGCTACGTGTTGCACGTCCTCTACGGCCTCGAAAACACTGGTTGAGACGGGGTTTCCGGATAATGCCTCAAATGTTGCGGCGCCGACGAAATTCAAGGCGCTTTCTGTAGGAACGACGCGGACGTTATCGCCGTGTTCTTTAAAATTGCGCACTAGGTGGCAGGCTTTATACGCGGCGATGCCACCGGCAACGCCCAGCACGATATTGCGAGGAGAATTTGAAACAGTCACATCGCACAATCGTACCGTGCAGGCATGACAAGAGCCCCGCCCGGCCACCACGTTAGTTCCACAAAAGTGAAACCATTGGGGATTAGCCGGACGGGGCTGAAATGAGGCACAAGGTGCGCACGCGAAAGCGCGCGCTACTTACTTGCCTTCCTCGTGGTCCAACAGGCCTGCGTCGATTTCGCGCAGCGCGATGGACAGTGGCTTCTCGCCGGGTTCTGGGTTAACCAGCGGGCCCACGAACTCAAAGACGCCTTCATCTTGCTCTTGGTAGTAGCTATTGATCTGGCGCGCACGCTTGGCAGCGAAAATTACCAAGGCGTACTTGGAAGAAACCTTGTCCAACAGCTCATCGATTGGCGGGTCAGTAATACCAATCGGATCATCAAATACCGGTTCCGACTTTGCGGATTCAGTGTTAGAAGGGGTGGTCACGTTAGTCACATGCACCTTTACATTGGTTGAAGATGGTCAAAGGAAGAATCTATCCTCGCAGGATATCACTAATGGCGGCGACTGCCTCATCTAGGTTTTCATTGACCACAACGTGATCAAACTCATCCTGTGCAGCTAGTTCCTCATACGCAGTGTGCAACCTACGATCGATGACGTCTTGTGGTTCGGTACCGCGACCGGTCAGGCGCTCTACCAACACCTCCCAGGAAGGAGGGGCCAGGAATACCAAGTCCGCTTCCGGAAGGGCCTTCCGGACGCTACGCGCACCGGCCAGGTCAACCTCGACGAGAACCGGGCGCCCTGCTTCCAAAGCCTCTTCTACGGGACGGGCAGGTGTTCCAGAACGCTGCAATCCGCCGTGAATATCTGCCCATTCGAGCATCTCACCGGCATCAATGCGTTCTTGAAAAGCCTCAGGGGTGACGAAGAAATAATCCACGCCGTCTTTTTCCCCGGGGCGGGGCTGGCGCGTAGTCATAGACACGCTGAAATACAGCCCCTCGACGTCATGTCGTAGACGCGACACTACGGTGGATTTACCCACTGCGGAGGGACCCGCCAACACGACGAGGCGACCGCGAGCAGTTGCGTCAGCCATGGACGTGATTATTCGTCGTCGTAACCGAAGCGCTCAAGAAGAGCACGACGCTGGCGCTCACCCAGACCGCGCAGGCGGCGGGTCTGTGCAATCTCCAGATCTTCCATGATTTCCTTGGCCTTGACCTTGCCAACCTTAGGCAGAGCCTCGAGGAGTGCAGAAACCTTGGTCTTGCCGATGATCTCATCGGTCTCAGCCTTTTCCAGCACGTCCTTTAGGTCGGTCTCGCCGCGCTTAAGCGCAGCCTTGAGCTCAGCGCGAGCCTTGCGGGCCTCAGCGGCCTTTGCGAGAGCTTCCTTACGCTGCTCATCAGTCAACTTTGGAAGGGCCACGAGTTTCCTCCGATTCATTAGATTGGTTCTATTACTTCTGGCACTGGGTACCAGACTCCGGTTGCCAAACGCGATGTAAATACCGCGGAAAGTTACCCTGAACCTTCGAGCACACCGACTTCTGATTATCCTAGCACCGCTAGTGACACGATGACGATCAACAGCCCAAATGGGCCACTCGTTTTAGCACGTCAACGCACATGCTTAGACCAAAATACCAGGTAAACGGCGCGGCCGTTAATCGACCCCGCCGCGTGTTCTAATCCCGGAATTGGTCTGCGGTATCGATCACCGCTTTGCGCAGGTCATCGACCTGAGGACCGCGCTGCAGGACGGCGCGCGAGACATTCGCAAAGCCCAGCTGCGGGCACTGAGACACAATGGCGTGCACCTGCTCGGGGCCCGCCCCCTGGGCACCGACGCCGGGAAGCAGCACCGGGCCATTAAGCGAGTCCAATCGGGGCGGATTATCCACGGTCGCGCCCACCACAACGCCGACCCTTCCAGCAACACCGGCCTCTTTCGCCGAGGCATTGAAGGCGGCGCACTCGTCCACGACCGCCTGGGCAATCGAATCCGCAGTGCCCGCGGGCACTGCCTGAATGGCGCGCGCCTCCGGATTAGAGGTAGCCGCGAGGACGAATACACCGCGGTTGTTTTCTTGCGCCGTGGCAATAGCCGCGCCCAACGCCCCAACACCGAGGTACGGCGAAAGTGTCACCGAATCAGCGCGCAGGGGCGAGGTCTCCCCTAGCCAGGCATCGCCATAGCCTTCCATGGTGGAGCCGATATCACCGCGCTTGGCATCCGCCACCGTCAGGCATCCTGCCTCGCGCAAACCGGCCAGCGTTTCTTCCAAGACCACAAAGCCTGCGGCTCCGAAGCGCTCGAAGAAAGCCACCTGCGGTTTTACCAAGGCTGCGGAATCCGCGAAGGCCTCGACGCAGCGCATGCTGAAGGTGCGCAGGCCTTCTGGTGAATTATCCAACCCCCATTGCTCTAAGAGGTACGGGTGCGGGTCGATGCCTACACACAGGCGACCTCGTTCGCGGCCGGCGTCCTCTAGGCGCTGGCCAAAGGTTTTAGTTGCGTGGTCCATGCTCAAGCTCCTGAAGTGCGCGGACCTGCAAATCACCCTGGCGCAGCGCCTCGATGCCCTGCACCGCCGCCGTCACGCCTTGAACCACCGTGACCAGCGGCAGTCCCATGTGCACCGCTGCGGCGCGGATATCGTAGCCGTCGTGGCGGGAACCGGCGGAACCTGCTGGCGTATTGAGGATCCAATCCACCTCGCCGTTAAGGATCTTGTCCACGATGGACTCTTCGCCGTCCTTGGCTTCAGAGACCTTGACGGCGACCTCACACTCGATGCCGTTGCGGCGCAGCATCTGCGCGGTACCCGCGGTAGCGATGATGTTGTAGCCCATCGTGGCCAAGCGCTGGATGGGGAAAATAAGCGTGCGCTTATCCCGGTTGGCTACGGAGACGAAGACCGTGCCCTCAATCGGTGGACGAGCAAACGCAGAGATTTCCGCCTTGGCAAAGGCCGCACCGAAGTTGGTGGCCAAGCCCATAACCTCACCGGTGGACTTCATCTCGGGCGACAGCAAGGAATCGAGTAGGCTGCCATCTGGGCGGCGGAAACGGTTGAAGGGTAAGACCGCTTCCTTGACCGCAATCGGGTGATCGAGTGGCAAGGAACCGCCATCGTAGGACGATGGAATAAGTCCTTCCTCCCGCAGTTCCGCAATGGTGGATCCCATCATGATGCGGGCGGCGGCCTTTGCTAACGGTACGCCGGTCGCCTTTGAGACGAACGGAACGGTGCGCGAGGCGCGCGGGTTGGCCTCGATGACATACAGGATGTCGTCCTTCAAGGCGAACTGGACGTTCATCAGGCCCTTCACGCCGATGCCCTCGGCCAAACGGCGCGTGGACTCGCGCACATTCTCGATGTCCTCTGGGCCCAGCGTCATTGGCGGCAGGGCACAGGAGGAGTCACCGGAGTGAACGCCAGCCTCCTCGATGTGCTCCATCACGCCGCCGAGGTAGACCTCATTGCCATCGCACAGGGCATCGACGTCGATCTCGATGGCCGAGTCCAAGAAGCGGTCCACTAGGACCGGGTGGTCTGGGGAAAGCTCGGTGGCGCGCTCGATATAGTTCTCCAACGACTGCTCATCGTAGACAATTTCCATGCCGCTGCCGCCCAACACGTAGGACGGACGAACCAGAACTGGGTAGCCGATGGAGGATGCGACCTTCCGGGCCTCCTCGAAGGAGGTGGCGGTTCCGAACTGCGGTGCGGCAAGCCCACCGGCTTCTAGAACCTTACCGAATTCACCGCGGTCCTCGGCGGAGTCGATGGCAGCAGGGCTGGTACCCACCACCGGCACGCCGGCGGCGTCAAGGCGCTCTGCCAATCCCAGCGGGGTCTGGCCGCCCAACTGCACCAGCACGCCGGCGACCTCGCCGGAGGCTGCCTCCGCGTGGTAGACCTCCATGACGTCTTCGAAGGTCAGCGGCTCGAAGTAGAGGCGGTCTGCGGTGTCATAGTCGGTCGATACCGTCTCTGGGTTGCAGTTGACCATCACGGTCTCATATCCCTTGCGGGACAGCTCAAGGGCGGCGTGCACGCAGGAGTAATCAAATTCGATGCCCTGGCCAATGCGGTTCGGGCCAGAGCCCAAGATGATGACCTTGCCCTTCGAGCCTTCCGGCGCTGGGTGCACCTCGGTTTCGGCATCGGGATCCAGCTCATAAGAGCTGTAGTGGTACGGCGTTTGTGCCTCGAACTCGCCGGCACACGTATCGACGGTCTTGAAGACGGGGCGGATGCCCATGCGCCAGCGCAGGCTACGCACGCCGTCTTCGCCGTTGAACTCGGGGCGCAGGGCGGCAATTTGGGCATCGGAAAGCCCAAAGACCTTGGCCTCGCGCAGGAGCTGCTCGGTGAGCACGGGGGCATCGACAAGCTCCTGGCGGAATTCCACCAGGCCCTCAAGCTCCGCGATGAACCATGGGTCTACGCCGGAGGCCTCGTGGACCTCATCCACCGAGGCACCGAGGCGCAGGGCCAGCTCGATATCGTACATGCGGCCCTCGGTGGGGCGCTCGAGGTCCTTGAGCACCGCCTGCACGTCGGTGGCGCGCTCGCCCGCGAAATACTCATCTGGCTTGGTCCAGAAACCGTTGGGCTTGTTTTCCAGCGAGCGCATGACCTTATTCAGGCCGGAGATGTAGTTGCGGCCAATGCCCATGGCCTCGCCCACCGATTTCATCGTGGTGGTCAAGGTGTCATCGGCGCCGGGGAATTTCTCGAAGGCAAAGCGGGGCGCCTTGACAATGACATAGTCCAAGGTCGGCTCGAAAGCCGCTTGGGTTTCGCCGGTGATGTCATTTTGTACCTCGTCCAAGGTGTAGCCAATGGCCAACTTCGCGGCCAGCTTGGCAATGGGGAAACCCGTTGCCTTGGAGGCCAGCGCCGAGGAGCGGGAGACGCGCGGGTTCATCTCGATGACGATGATGCGGCCATCATCCGGGTTCAAGGCGAACTGGATATTGCAGCCGCCAGTATCGACGCCCACCTCGCGGATGATGTCGATGCCCAAATCGCGCATCTTTTGGAACTCGCGGTCCGTCAGCGTCAGCGCCGGCGCCACGGTCACGGAGTCACCGGTGTGCACGCCCAAGGCATCGACATTTTCGATGGAGGCCACGACGACCACGTTGTCATCGCCATCGCGCATGAGCTCGAGCTCGTATTCTTTCCAGCCAAGGATGGATTCCTCGATGAGCACATTAGCCTCGGGCGAAGCTGCAAGCCCGCCGCCGGCGATGCGCTCAAGGTCCTCGTTATCGAAGGCCAAGCCGGAGCCCAAGCCACCCATGGTAAAGGACGGGCGCACCACGACGGGCAGGCCGAGCTTGTCGACGGTCTCGTGGACCTCGTCCATGTTGTGGCACACCGCCGAGCGCGCGGATTCCCCGCCTACCGAGGCCACGATGTCCTTAAACTTTTGACGGTCCTCACCGCGCTCGATGGCATCAATATCGGCGCCGATGAGTTCAATGCCGTACTTATCCAAAATGCCCTGGCGGTCCAGCTGCACCGCGGCGTTGAGCGCGGTTTGCCCACCCAAGGTAGCCAGCACGGCGTCGATGGGGTGGCCTTCCTCGGATTCCTTGACCAGGATCTTTTCGATGTATTCCGGCTCGATGGGCTCGACGTAGGTATGGTCGGCGAATTCCGGATCCGTCATGATGGTGGCCGGGTTCGAGTTCACCAGGGTCACGCGCAGGCCCTCGTCCTTGAGGACGCGGCAGGCCTGGGTTCCGGAGTAGTCGAACTCGCAGGCCTGGCCGATGACGATGGGCCCGGAGCCGATGACCAGGACGTGATTAATGTCAGTGCGCTTTGGCATAATATTTCTTCCTTTTCCTGGGTGACTACTTTTTCGCGGTGTGGTTGGCCATGAGCTCTAAGAATTGATCAAAGAGCGGGTTGGCATCGTGCGGGCCGGCGGCGGATTCCGGGTGGTACTGCACCGAAAAGGCCATGCCATTGCGCAGGGCGACGCCCTCGACCGTGTCATCGTTCAAGCAGATGTGCGTGATGTGGGCCGGACCGAAGTCCGAGGCGAATTCGGCGTCCTTACCAGTCAGGTCGTAGTTATCTGGGGCTTTCAGTGCGAAGCCGTGGTTTTGGGAGGTGATATCGATCTTTCCGGTGAGCAGGTTGCGTACCGGGACGTTGATGCCGCGGTGGCCGAACTTCATCTTGTAGGTGTCTAGGCCCAGCGCGCGCCCGAGCAGCTGGTTGCCAAAGCAGATGCCAAAGAACGGGATGTCCGCCGCGAGCACCTTTTTGATGGTGGCAACGGTGTCATCGGCGGTAGCTGGGTCACCTGGGCCGTTGGAGACGAAGACGCCATCCGGGTTATAGGACTGGACTTCTGCAAAGGTGGTGGTAGACGGTACCACGATGGTCTCGATGCCGCGCTGGGAAAGGTAACGCGGCGTTGCGGATTTCACGCCCATGTCAAAGGCGACGATGGTGTGCTTCTTTTCTCCTTGGGCCTCAACAACATAGGGCTTATCGGTGGATACCTCGGCGGCAAGATCCGCGCCTTCCATGGAGGATTGGCTCTTTACCTCCTCGAGGAGTTCCTCGACGGGCCGAGTGGCGGCCTCACCGGAGAAGAGTCCCGCGGAGATGGAACCGTAATTGCGCAGGTGGCGCACCAGGGTCCGGGTATCGATGCCGCGAATGCCGATGACGCCTTGCGCCCGCATTTCTTCGCTCAAGCTGCGCTCTGCGCGCCAGCTGGATACGCGGCGGGACAGATCGCGGATAACCAGGCCTGCGACCCAGATATTATTGCCGTGGGACTCGTTGTCCTCATCGTTCCAGCCGGTATTGCCAATGTGCGGGGCTGCGGAAACGACGATCTGGCGGTGGTAGGACGGATCCGTCATCGTTTCCTGGTAACCGGTCATCGCGGTGGTAAATACGGCCTCACCGAGGGTGGTGCCGGTAGCGCCGAAGCCGTAGCCACGGAAGGTACGCCCATCCGCAAGGACGAGGATTGCCGGGGTTTTATCAGTCACGTCGTGGCCTTTCTGTGCCTTGATTGGGTGCTGTGTGCAAGGTTAGTCATGGGTTGCGGCGTTCAGATCGAACGTTACCGAGCCGCGCAAGATGGTGTGGGTAACTCGCGCACCAAATTCCTCGCCCGCATACGGGTTGTTCTGGGACTTGGATGCGAGCTGCGCGGAATCGGATACCCAGTGGTGTTGCGGGTCAACGATGGTTAAGTTGGCTGGCTCCCCTACTTCCAAGGGGCGACCGTGGCCCGGCAAGCGGGTGATCTCGGCGGGGCGCTCGGACATGACGCGGGCAATAAAGCGCCAGTCCGCCAGGCCAGTTTCCACAAAGAGCTTGGCGATGACCGCCAGCGAGGACTCCAACCCCAGCATTCCGGGGCGCGCATTTTCGAATTCCACGCACTTGTCTTCGGAGCCGTGCGGCGCGTGGTCGGTCGCGACGCAGTCAATGGTGCCATCGAGAAGCGCCTGGCGCAGCGCCTGCGTATCGCGCTGTTCGCGCAGCGGCGGGTTCACGCGGAAGAGGCCGTCATAGGTGCGCAGCTTGTCATCGGTCATAAGAAGGTGGTGCGGGGTGACCTCTGCGGTAAGCGGAATATCGTGCTCTTTCGCCCACTGCAGGAGCTCCACCGTGCCCTGCGTGGACGCGTGGCAGATGTGTACGCGGTTACCGTAATCGCGGGCGAGCAGGGCGTCGCGGGCAACGATGGATTCCTCCGCAACGCGCGGCCAGCCGCGCAGGCCCAACCGTGCGGCGTTTTCGCCCTCGTGGGCAGAAGACCCACCGGTCATGCGGTCATCCTCGGCGTGCTGGGCCAGTAGCACGTCCATGCCCTTGGCGTATTCCAGCGCGCGGCGCATGAGCTGTGGGTTTTGCACGCACTTGCCGTCATCAGAGAACATGCGCACCTTGGCGTCGCTGCGCGCCATCATGCCGAACTCCGTCAAGGATTTGCCTTCTAGGCCCTTGGTGATGGAGCCGACCGGGTGGACATCGCATAGCCCCAGCGCCTGAGACTTTGCCCACACAGATTCGGCGATGATGGGCTGATCCGTGACCGGCGTGGTATTAGCCATGGTAAACACCGCGGTAAACCCGCCCTTGGCCGCGGCCTTGGAACCGGACTCGATGGTCTCGGTGTCCTCGCGGCCTGGCTCGCGCAGATGAACGTGCATGTCAACCAGGCCTGGCAGCAGCACGTTGCCGCCGCCGTCGATGGTCTCGGCGCCGTCTGCCTGCACCTCGGGGCCGATGGCGTCAATAACGCCGCCGCGAACGAGGACGTTGGTAGGCTCGCCTTCCCCGTACGGGCGAATATTCTTAATCAGTAGTGGGTTCTCGGCCGGTGCGGACAGCCGGCCGGTAGCTGGGTACGTGGTCATTTTCTCTCCCTTTTACGTGGCTTATGCTCTGCCCGATTTAAATACCGGCGTTATCGCCATTGGTCAGCAGCGTAAAAAGCACTGCCATGCGCATGTGGACACCGTTATTGACCTGCTGCAATACCGTGGTTTTATCCATATCGGCCACGGCGTAGTTGATCTCCATGCCGCGCAACATGGGACCCGGGTGCATGACGATGGCGTCCTTGTGCAGCGCCGCGGCGCGCTGCTGCGAGAGCCCAAAGAGCTGCGCGTACTCGCGGTGGGACGGGAAGAAGCCGCCGTCCATGCGCTCTTGCTGCACGCGCAACATCATCACCACATCGGCATCCGCAAGCTCTGCATCAAAGTCATAGGACACGCGCACCGGCCACTTATCCACGCCCCACGGCATCAAGGTCGCAGGCCCCACGAGGGTGACCTCCGCACCCAAGGTGTGCAGGAGATCCACGTTGGAGCGCACCACGCGCGAGTGCAGGCAATCGCCCACAATCTTGACCTTCAGGCCCTCGAAGCCATGATCGCCGCGCAGGCCCAAGCGCTGGCGCATCGTGACGGCATCGAGCAAGGCCTGCGTCGGGTGCTGGTGCGCACCGTCGCCGGCGTTGATCACTGCAGGGCCGTTGCCATCCGGGTCCACCCACTGGGCCAGCTGTTGCGGCGCACCGGAAGAGGGGTGGCGCATGATGATGGCATCGGCACCGATGGCCGCTAGGGTCAGGCCCGTATCTTTGAGGGACTCGCCCTTTTTCACGGACGAGGTCGATGCCGAGAGGTTGATAACGTCAGCGGACATCCACTTGCCGGCAGTTTCAAAGGACGAGCGCGTGCGCGTGGAGTTTTCATAAAAGAGCGTATAAATCGTGCGCCCGCGCAGCGTAGGCAGTTTTTTGACCTCGCGGCCATCGAGCGCCTCGCGGAAGCGATCGGCCTCATCCAGCAGGCCAATGATCTCTGCGCGGGATAGTTCCGCGCTATCGATGAGGTGTTTCATGAGTGCGTTCCCCTTATCTGCGCGGCATCGCCCGGGGACGTAGAGCGAGTGAGGACTACGGCATCACGTCCATCGATGTCTTGGATATATACGGAGACATCTTCTTCCCGCGCCGTGGGCAGGTTCTTGCCCACATAATCGGCGCGGATGGGGACTTCGCGGTGCCCGCGGTCGACCAATACGGCCAACTGGATAATCGAAGGCCGGCCAACATCGCCCACCGCATCGAGCGCGGCGCGGATGGTGCGGCCGGAGTAAAGGACATCATCGACCAAGATGACCGTGGCATTATCGATGCCGCCGTCTGGGATGGAGGTCGGTTGCAGGGCGCGGTGCGGGAAATTGCGCAAATCGTCCCTGTACAACGTGATGTCGAGCGAGCCCCATGGAACGGGGACCCCGGAAAACTCGTGTATCTTCTGCGCGAGGCGCTCCGCTAGGGGCACTCCGCCTGAGGGAATGCCCAACAAAATGACCCGCGGGGCCTCCGCGGAATCGAGCGCCGTCTTTTCAATAATCTGGTGCGCGATGCGTGCAACGGTACGCGAGACATCATCGGCGCTTAAAAGCTCCAATTCGTTCGCGTTCACGTCAGTTCCACTCATCGTGACCTCCTTCCCCGCCTCACGGTGCGGTCCTTAAAGGATGCCTGTCAATGAACTTGTAGACGTCTATGCTGATAGACACGTATTACTCTAGCACCTTACCCACCCCGTGGGTGAGGCTTAGCCGAAAGAGGTGCATCACGCAGTGAGTTTCTCCGCGCAGCACGTAGTCCCAGCCTCCCGCGAACACGTCTGGCAATGGCATACCCGGCCAGGGGCCTTGGCACGCCTAAACCCACCGTTCGCATTCATGAAGCCCGTGCAGCAGGCCACCGATCTGGGCATTGGCACCTCCTTGCTTTCCCTGCCCGGTGGTTTGCAGTGGACGGCACAGCACGACCTTGCGCGCTACCAGGCCGGCTATAGCTTCAGCGATGTGTGCGTCAACGCCCCCATCCGCAAATTTGCCAAGTGGCGCCATACGCACCGTTTTGCCGATCACCCAGACGGGACGCTGATTACGGACGAGGTAGATACCCGCATTCCCGCCGCGGCCCTCACCTCGGTATTCGCCTACCGGCAGCACCAGCTCATCCAGGATATTGCCTTTGAAAACCGCCTGCGCGAAGGCCAGCTCGGCCACAAGCCCTTGACCATCGCCATGACCGGCTCTCACGGCAGCGTGGGCAGCGCGCTGACCGCGCAGCTACAAACCCTGGGCCACACCGTGATCCCTCTCGTGCGCGGCACGGCGGAGGCAGGCCAGCGCGAGTGGCGCCCGCACCACCCGCGGCCCGATCTCCTCGAGGGCGTCGACGTGCTCGTACACCTGGCGGGCGAGCCCATCTTTGGGCGCTTTAATGACAGCCACAAGTCCGATATCCGCGACTCCCGCGTGGGCCCCACCGAAAACCTCGCCCGCCTAGTCGCCGCCACCGATTCCGTGCAGGCGATGGTGTGCGCCTCTGCCATCGGCTTCTACGGTTCCGAGCGCGGCGCTGAGCTGCTAACTGAGGACGCCGAGCGCGGCGAAGGATTTCTTGCCGATGTCGCAGTGGACTGGGAGAAAGCCTGCGCGCCCGCCCGTGAGTCCGGAAAACGCGTGGTCAATATCCGCACCGGCATCGTGATGTCCGGCAATTCCGGCCTGCTGCCGCTCTTGCGCGCACTGTTTTCCACAGGGCTTGGCGGCGCCTTTGGTGACGGCAACTTTTGGTACAGCTGGGTCGCCTTAGACGATCTCACCGATGTCTATATCCGCACCATCGTGGATGAGAAGCTTGTGGGGCCGGTCAATGGGGTATCACCAAACCCGGTGCTCAATAAGGACTTCGTCTCCGCCTTGGGAACCGAATTGCACCGCCCCACCATCCTGCCAATCCCCCAATTCGGCCCCGCCCTGCTTTTGGGCAAGCAAGGCGCGCAAGAACTCGCCTTGACCGACCAGCGCGTGAAACCACAGGTGCTGGAGGATCTAGGCCATACCTTCCGCTACCCCACCATCGACGGCGCCTTGGCGCACGAACTCGGCGGCGAAAGCCTGCTCCAAGTCCAGGCCATTGCAATACTCTTGGCGGCCGAAACGCCCCTACGCAGGCAAGAGCTCCGATGCCTCCCCGACCACGCTGACTAGGAGCATGTCGCGGGCACGCGACGCCGCAACGTAGAGCAGTGCGCGCTCCCGCTGCAACGCTTCGTCGGCCTCGGCGGGTGCCAGCCCCTTGAACAGATAGCGCTGCGGGAGGGCCTCGGCGTTGACGTCAAGCAGGATGACGTGGGTAAATTCTAGCCCCTTAGCGTTGTGCATCGTCATCACGGCCACCGGGCGCTCCTGCGAGGTACGGCGGCCGGCGCTAACGGCAACGTCGTGCTCGCCCAACTGTCGGGCAATCTCTTCCCCGCGCTGGTTGGTGCGGGTGAGCACGCCGATGGAGACGTCCTCCTCCCCCTGCGTCCATTCCTTAATGTGGGCGGCAAGCACCGCGGCCTCCTCCGCCTTAGGGGAGGACTGCACCACTATGGGCGCAGGGCCCTGGCGCACCGAGTGATACCCGGTGAGTTCATCCACGTCCTCTTCGGAGTCCACCCACTCTGTGCCCTCCAGAATCGCGGTGGCATAGCCCAGACGGCAAAGAGCAGTCCAAACGAGTCTCAGCGACAGCCGGCAGACTCATGGAAGGAGCCCGAGTTTCCGGCTGGAAACAAACCATCACCCAAATGGCCGTGGCCTACCCCGACAGCTTCGACAAATACCTATAAACCTAACCCCACACTCAAGCTATATACATATTCGATCCATCCCCGATCGGGCCTGACCCCGGTGTGTTTACTTTCCGAGGTCAAGCCCTACCCTCCCCTCAATCCTGATAGCGCCTATCAACCAAATAAACGTACTAATCCCCCTTCCTCGCTAGCAAACCACCTTCACAAGTCGAGTAGCAAGACTGGCCCAAGTGAGGTTACCCTCGTTTAGTGGACACCCGATTAGTGCGGATCTTGTGTCCGTAGGAGAGGATGTTCATTGTGAGTTCGTCAAGGAAGAAGTACACCCCGGAGTACCGGCAGGAGGCCGCCAGACTGGTCATTGAGTCTGGGCGCCCAATCGCTCATGTGGCTAAGGAAATTAGCGTATCAGCCACAATTTTAGGCAGGTGGGTCAAACTTGAGCGGGAACGCCAAGGCTCGGTAGATGGCCGCAGTGATGCCGATATACGAGCCGAAAACGCTCGCCTGCGTCGTGAGTTAGCTGAGGCCAAGATGGATAATGAGTTCTTGTCAAAAGCCACCGCCTTCTTCGCTGCGAAGCAACGCGATCGGAAAAATTTGAGCTAATGCAGCAGGAGAAGGCGAACTACAGCATCAAACGAATGAGCAGGTTATTAGAGGTTTCTCGTTCTGGCTACTATAAATGGCAAAAGGCTCAAGCAGTACGGCTTCGTGGTGAAAATCAGCGTCAGAGATTCCTCGACCAGTTAGACAGGAAAATTCATGACATCTGGGAAGATTCTGACGAAGTCTACGGTGCCCCACGGATTACTGCAGAACTCGCCGAGGGTGGGGTCTATGTGAATCGCAAAACCGTGGCCAAACGCATGCGGATGATGGGTATTGAAGGCATCTCACCCAGGGCGTTTGTTCCCGTAACGACGATTCAATCCAAGCGGAAGTCAACGCTTCCAGACCTAGTGAAACGCCTATTTGATCAAGGGCAGCTTAATCGAGTGTGGATGTCGGATATTACCTATCTACGCACGAATGAGGGCTGGCTGTACCTATGCGTTATCCGCGATGGACACTCCCGCCGAGTCCTAGGCTGGTCCATGGATAGTGTGCAGGATTCTTACCTAGTTGAACGTGCACTGCGCATGGCTTACACCCTGCGTGGTGAAGTACCCGACGGCGTGGTCTTCCACGCCGATCGTGGTACCCAGTTCACCAGCGAACAGCTGTGGCAGGTCTGTCAAGAACTAGGGATTGCACAATCGGTCGGCCGTACTGGTGTCTGCTTTGACAACGCGATGGCCGAGTCGTTCTGGTCGACATTGAAGACCGAATTTTACGATCGGAAGGAATGGCGAACCCGCAACGAAGCCCGGAAGGCGGTGGCTCGCTGGATTGAGATTGTCTACAACCGGCGCCGTCGCCACTCGTCCATCGGGATGGTAAGCCCCGTCGATTTCGAAGCCCAGCTCGCTGATCAAAATGGTAATAAGAAGGCCGCTGCTTAACCCCTAAGCAGCTTAACTACGTGTCCACGATTTGCGGGCAACCCCACAAGGCTGACTCTAGATCGTTAGAATAGATAATTGAATGGGTTCAACACGGCACCGCATAGAAACAAAATCTATTGGAAGCGTTTCACCCATCGCGCCCCGCCCGCTAAAGTTGAATGACGCTGACACATGCAAGCAGTTTCACTACATCGGGAAAATTATGATTCAGAGCCCAGACCATTCTGTACCGGAGAGCACGCGCCATGAGAACCCCGGTATCTCCTTCGGACTGCACCTCTCCAACCATCAAGCGAAGTATTTCGCGCACGAGCTTGAGCGGAGTTATGCCAATGACCATGTCGGCAAGCTTGCAGGACGGACCTGACCCCTTTTTGGTGGACACCTGATATCCAGCCCAGTCGGGCTGGCAAGAAAGGTAATCTACCACCATGTCCAGGTACTCCGAACAGTTCAAACGCGACGGTGTGGCCCTCTACGAAAACAATGAGGACCTCTCACTGAACGCAGCATCAGCAGAGCTCGGCATCAACCGAGCCTCGCTGCATTCATGGGTCAAGAAGTACGGCACCGGCAAACGTGCCCGCATAAAAGCCATGCAGGATAAAGCCCAAACGGCAAATGAATCGTGAGACGCATCCGCCAGTTGGAAAAGGAATTCTCTAAACTGCGCGAAGAACGCGACATCCTGCGCAAGGCCGCTAAATATTTTGCCGAAGAGACTCACTGGTGATCCGCTTCCAGTTTGTCTATGACCACCGAACCGAATACTCGGCTCACACGGATGTGCCAGGTGTTGAAGCTGAATCGTTCCTCGTTTTATAAATGGGTCCAAACCCGTGAACAGCGCAGGTTAAAGATGTGTTCCGATGGTCTTATTGGTGCGAGGATCGCAACCATCTTTGATGATGAGCATGGTCTTTATGGTGCTAAACGCATCGCCGCAAGCCTGAACGAGGACACGGCGTTTACCCCGATCAACCACAAGAAGGTCGCACGCATCATGAAATCCATGGGATTTCAAAGGCTTTACCAAGCGCCGCCGATGTGTCACTACCAGGCGCAAGCCTGGCCACCGTTATTGGCACTTACTCGCGGAAACTTGCAGGTTATGCGCTCGCAGACCACATGCGCGTCTGGGGTTGCCCGCAAATCGTGGACACGTAGTGGAGCTACCTAGCGGTTAGGCAGCGATTTTTTCTTCGTTTCTGGTTTGGGTGATGTGATTTTCGAAATCGACGGGGCTGACCATCCCGAGTGCGGAGTGCCTGCGCCGACGGTTGTAGACGACTTCAATCCAGTAGGCAACGGCCTTGCGTGCGGCATCACGGGTTGCCCAGCGCTTACGGTCGTAGAACTCGGTTTTAAGCGTCGACCAGAATGACTCGGCCATCGCATTATCGAAACACACTCCGGTACGTCCCACAGACTGGTCAATGCCTAGGTTGCGGCACACCTCCCAGAGCTTCTCACTGGTGAATTGGGTTCCACGGTCGGCGTGAAACACCAGCAGCTGGCGAATCGGATCAGTAAAGCTGTCGCGATAGTCCCATAGACTATGGCATAAGTTCTACTGTGTTTTCGGAGTAGCAGCCCGATTGAAGCAATGCATAAATTAATTTATGCATTCACAAAAAGGTCTTGCGGGAAACGGAGAGTTAGACCATCATAATTAATGAGACAGGGTTTCCTTTTTGATTCATGCCTCACTTGACACCAACATCAGCACCAAAGGTTTCATTCTCTCCCGTCGCAAATCTTCCAAATACATTTGAAAGACGTTGCCCGTGAAAGTAAAGAAATTTTTATCCGCCAATTTTGGCGGCATTTATCGGATTACTTGTTTCCCCCACTGCAGTGGCCGCTTAGCCAATTGACTGGACCATCAGCCAAACAATCATTGGTCCGAAAGGCGAGGATCTTCCACTCCGCGTAGGATAAGGAGATGAACTCGGCAGTGTTGGTTTTGGGCTTTCTCACATCAAAGACAGTCACGACGGTTTCGTTCCAGCCACTACAGAGATTGACACAGTTTTACATAACGCCCCCGACTGCAAAGGCGGCTTAAATGCAGGAAATGGCAAGAAAACATGCTCTTACCCAATCAATGGAAGGGTTATGACGGTTGTTGCCACAGAACGAGTAGATCCCGCAAGCGGAGACGGCCGACCTGTCGGAATAATCACTGCTTTCTACCGCTAGGAGAATAGTCATCAATCAATTTGTTTCTATCACAACTGATGAAATCAAGTTTTTGAAAAATATATCAACCCAAATGTTTCAAGACACCATACTTCCAGAGGAAACAATTTTAGCCGGAGTCGGCATCCAAGCGGGAAGAAACAGCGGCTCCCCCGAAAATCAGCTCTGGTACCACTTCGACCTCTTTAACCCTAGACTTCACGAAAGAAACGTCGTTCGCCTTTGGGGAAGATTCCCTGATTTAAGTAGAAATGAAGAATCTATCGAGTGGGATGAAATACTTCAGGGCTCTGGTTTCGTAGAGATGTTCCTTACCTCAACTCCCGAAAAGAATAAATTAAATTCTATGGAATATATCCAGAAAGGATGATTGTCAATGACGTGGAAAAGGGTCTCATTTTAATGGGCTGCACTTTACTAACTGCAGTGTCCCCCGTCACCGCCCACGCATCTGAAAATAATCAGTATCAACCTGGGGACACCGTGCCACTCTCTGTCGACCCAGACGGTTTTCTCCCCGACACAACTAAGGGCGGAATTAGTTTCTTTTCCGCTTCGTCCCCGGTTGCTACCTGCGTTAACGTCCAGCCAAGTGCTGACAACGTAAAAGTAACAAATAACTGCCCAGGGAAACAGGGAATCAAAGTCTTAATCGCTTTCGGCAAAGATTCTGAATGCGTATATCTCGAACCTCACGCAACGCACGATCATCACTTCGGCAGCTGGTTCAACCACAGAGCAAGGTTTGATGGAGTTGTTTCCTGCTAATGCTCAAGAATATCTAGGATAGGTATAGTCAGTCTGATTGTCGCGTACACGGTCGGTCTGGGACAATAAAATAACCCCAACCAAGGTCCAAGTTGGTTGAGGTTATCGGACCTAATGGGTTGTGTCCTTTAGTGTGGTGTATCTGTAGCCCGCGGTAAGCCTTGTGCCGGTGCACAGCAAGGCGACCATCACGGGTACCTTTCGAATCAACTTCAACCTATCCTCGAAAGGAATATGACCGCGATGGCCGCTAACCCCCATCATATCGATCCCACTGCGTATCTGTGTGGATTTGGGGTAGTTGGTACCGTGAGTCCGCATGGTTGGTACCAGGGTTACGGGTACCTGGTACTGCAAGGGTTTTTCTTTCATAGTTGATGTTGGCGACACCACGATTCGTTGGTGTCGCATCAACTTCTACTTGGAAAGAGGCCATTGTTGTGGCTAACTTCAAACAGATCCTTGCGATGTTCCTTGACGGTGCTAGCTATACGCGGATCGCACATACATTCGGGTGGGGCCTAACCCCCGACGTGTCCATTTTCCGGGGGTCAGGCCGCACTTCAGCCTGTGGCCCGGACGGTGAATAAGACCTGCCACAATACTCACTTGCCAGAAAGCGCCGGTGTAGTTAGGTAAACTAGGCAGGGTTGACCATTATCCCCGATTAGTACATGGATTGAGACTACTTACGTGTCTGAAGAACCAACCCTGTATCCCGATACGCCCATTGAGGATGTCACCCTCGAGCGCATCGGTGAGATTTTTGACTCCGAAAAGCTCGAGTACCGCGTAGAAGAACAGACCGTCGGCGAAGGCGAAACGGTAAAGATCCTGCGCACCGGCTTTTCCAATATCGCTATTACCCTGCAGGTGCGTGACGATGTCCTCGTGGCGGACTCCGTCTGGCGCGGTAATGCCCCAGCCTCGGAGGGCCCACAACTGCTCATGGTTCTCAACAAGTGGAACCAACAGCACTTCGCGCCCACCCTGCGCTTTTTTGAGTCGTCCGAAAATAATCTGGCCGTCTCCGGCGTGCGCGAAATCAACATTTCCCATGGCCTGTCCCGCAACCAGATCGGTGCCTTCGTAATGTCCACCTTGGACTCCATGCTGCAGTCCATGGCTTTTGTTGAAGAGCACTACCCACAGCTTGTCACCTGGGAGGAGCATAACCATGACTAATGCATCCACCGCATCCACCGAAAACAACTTGCCCGAGGTCGATCTGGACCGCGTCGTTGCCGCCATGGGCACCTTCGATATTGAGCTGACCAAGGTGGAAGGCGAAATCGACGCCGCCACCGCCAACCTCAATGGCCTGCCCACCATGTTTGCGGTCTTGGATTCCGTTGTCATCGTGCGCTGCGATGTGCCAACCGATGCCTCATTTTCCAAGGCCGATGCCGGGCTCTTCCTCGCCGCCAACCAGATCAACTCTGTCGCATTTGGCGCGCGAGCCGTTATTTCTGAGCACGATGACATGCTCGTCGTCCGCACCGAGCGCGACATTCCCGCCGCGGCCGGAATGACCGATGAGCAGCTCACCACCGCTTTGAAGAAGGCCGTCGACGCCGTCATCAACGGCCAGGACGCCATGGTGTCTGCCGCCGAGGAAATGGCCAAGCTCGGATCTGAAACCGCTGCGAAGGCCGGAAACGGCGACGAGGGAAACTCGGCGCCGTCTGGAAACGATTAAGCTGCCTTTTCCTAGGCCCTGTCTCCCCGTACTTAGTTCGCCCGCCTCACGCATTCGCGTGCTGGGGCGCGGCGACGGTGCGGGGATTTTTAGACGCCTTTACCCTTCCTTAGGGTCTCAGCGCCGCGGCTAGTGCCTAGTCCGCATCGAGGATGCGCTGCTTTTCTGCCTCCGGATCGAATTCGGGCGCGGGCCACGACAGGTTCAAGTGCCGCAGCGCATCGACAATGAGGTACTTCAAGGCCATGCGCGCGTACTTCTTATTGTCCGTGGGGATAACAAACCATGGTGCCCAAAGCTCATCCGTCCGGCGAATGGCATCCTCATAGGCGGCCATGTATTTATCCCAATAGCCGCGCTCTTCAAGGTCTGAAGGATCGTACTTCCAGTACTTATCCTCACGCTCGGTTCGCTCGATGAGGTTTTCCTTTTGGAACTCCGGCGAAATGTGCAAAAAGACCTTGAGGATCTTTACCCGCTTTCCGGCGAGCTCTTGCTCATACTCACGAATCGCCTCGAAGCGGCGGTCGATTTCTTCCTCATCCACCCACTCGTGCACGCGTTGGATCAAGACGTCCTCGTAGTGGGAACGGTCAAAGGCCACGACTTGGCCAGGAACCGGATCGTGTTTGCGGATGCGCCACAGGAAATCGTGTTCCATTTCCTCTTCCGTGGGCTTGCCAAAACCCACGGTCTTAGTGCCCTGCGGATCAAAGACGGAAAAGACGTGACGAATCGCCCCGCCTTTGCCGGAGGTATCCATTCCTTGCAGGACCACTAAGAGCGAAGGTGCGTCATCGCTATGCGCCCTGCCATTAGCAAAAAGGCGCTCCTGCAAATCATAGAGCTCATCGTCATAATGCTCGAAACGGTCCTCTAAGTCAGACTTTGAGCCATCGAATCCTGGAGTCGCCGTGGGATCGACATCTGCAAGCCGAAAGGTTTTTCCGGCGCGCAGGTCTAGCGCATCTTTGATCTTAAATTTACCCATGGCAATTATTGTACAAACGCCACGGTATGGGCCGTGCGAACCGGCTGTCTCCCGCGGCATAGCGCAGCGGGAGAAGGGAACGAGTTGGTTTAAGAGTTTTCCTCTTCCGCGTCTGTTTCCGTTTCCGCAGCCGGGGCTGACTCCCCTTGCTCCTCGGGCTCCCCTGGCGCCTCTGCGTGCGTCGAGTCCGCAGAGTCCTCTTGGGAATCCTTGGCTTCCACGTCGTCGCTTTCTTCCTCTTGACCGACGTTATTCATCGGGCTCAGCTCGGAACGAGATTGCGCGACGTCATCCAAGACCGCGTGGATATACGGTGCGGCTTGATCGTGGGAATACTGCGAGGCCAGCTCCACGCCTTCCACGACGGCCGTCGCGGTGGGAACATCCGGATTAAATAGCAGCTCCCAGACCGAAAGGCGCAGGATAGCGCGGTCGACGGCGGGGATCCGGCGCAGCTCCCAGTTCTGGGAAAGATACCGCGAGATCGTGTCATCGATAGCGTCTAGCTCTTCTGCGACACCTTGGACGATGACCTTGGTGTAGTCCGCGATGGGGGCTACAGCGTGGCGATCCTCGCGCGCCAAGGCAACGCGGTCCTCAACGATGGCGACGGGATCAACGTCCCTGTTCTCCGCTTCATAGAGGATATCCGCTGCGCGCCGGCGCGCCCGGTAGCGCGCGGTATGCCGCTTATGATTGATATCCCGCTTAGCAGTGTTATCAGACAAGATAAGGCCCTAGTTGTTGACGCGGGACAGGTACTCGCCGGTGCGGGTATCGATCTTTAGTACATTGCCGATTTCAATGAACAGCGGCACCTGGATCTCGGCGCCGGTCTCCAGCGTGGCGGGCTTGGTGCCGCCGGAGGAACGGTCGCCCTGCAGACCTGGCTCGGTGTGCTCTACCTTGAGGTCGACGGAGATAGGAAGCTCCGCGAACAATGCCTCATCCTCGTAGAAGGAGACCTGCACGCGCATGTTTTCCAGCAGGAAACGTGCGGCATCGCCAAACTTATCCGGCGAAAGCTCAAACTGCTCGAAGGTCTTTTCATCCATGACGACGTAGCTGGTGCCGTCGTTGTACAGGTAGGTCATATCACGACGGTCCACCGTGGCGGTTTCTACCTTGACGCCCGAGTTCCAGGTCTTGTCCACGGTCTTTCCGGAGACAACGTCCTTCAGCTTGGTGCGCACGAATGCTGGGCCCTTGCCCGGCTTCACATGCTGAAACTCGGTGATCTGCATCAGCTTGTTGTCAATCTTGAGAACGAGTCCGTTCTTGAAATCAGTAGTATCAGCCATTGCGGTTAAACTCCCGAATATTGTGGTTGAAAGGTTGAAAGCAAAGTATAAGCCTACCGGATAGCCCGCACCCGCTGGCCCACCGGTACCCCCTAAAATCTCCTCCCCGGAAAGGGAGGAGTCACGGGACCAAGACTACCTATGCGGGTAGCTCAGTAAAGTCCTTGGAGGCGGCGGTAATGATCTTCGGGGCTCCATCGGTGATAATCAGCGTATCTTCGATGCGTACGCCGCCCTTGCCCGGCACATACACGCCCGGCTCGATGGTCAGCGTCATGCCTGGGGCCAGCTCTCCCTTACCGGTCGTGGCAGCAAAAGGCGCTTCGTGCACGTCCAAGCCCACGCCGTGCCCGGTGGAGTGGACGAAGTAGTCGCCGTATCCGGCGTCAGCGATAACGTTGCGGCAGGCGGCGTCGACATCGGAAAGCGAGGTGCCCGCTACCGCAGCCTCCACGCCAGCCTGCTGGGCGCGCAGCACCACATCGTAGATCTCCTTAGCAAAGTCATTTGCCGTGCCCACGACATAGGTGCGGGTGCAGTCGGAGTTAAATCCGCGCAGGTGAGCGCCGAAGTCGATGGTGACCAAGTCCCCGTCCTCGATCACGCGGTCGTCCGCGCCGTGGTGCGGCATGGCGGAGTTCGGGCCAGAGGCCACGATGGTATCGAAGCTCACTCGCTCCGATCCCAGGATGCGCATGCGAAATTCCAGGTCAGCGGCAACTTCGCGCTCCGTGCGGCCCGCCCGCAGCGAGCCTGCGGCAAGGAGGTCCTCCAATGCCTGGTTAGCAATCGCTGCGATCTCCTCCAGCTTTTCCAGTTCTACAGGATCCTTCGTGATGCGGATATCTTCGATGATTCCGGAAATGGGTACCAAGGTGACCCCATCCGGTGCAGAATCCTTCAGATCTTCCAATTCCGATACGGACATGTAGTCAGCTTCAAAACCGACGCGAACCGGCGACTGAGCATCATCGAACTGCTGCAATAGCACCTTACCTACAGCGCGGCCCTCTACAGCTTCTAGATCCGGAACTTCTTGGGCAATCTGGGTGGTATAGCGGCCATCGGTAGCCATGAGCGCGGAGAGATCCTTGCGCAGCAAAAGCCCACCGTTGGAGCCGGAGAATCCGGACAAGTAGCGGACGTGGATTAAGTGGGTTACCAATACCGCGTCAATGCGCTGACCAGCTAATTCGGCGGCTAGCTTCCGGCGGCGATCGCTGAAACGGGTATCTGCAAGTGCCATAAAATCATCCTTTGCGGGGATCGTATTGAAGTGTAAGAATTTATTCTTCCACTATATCCATTTCCGCGGCGACGATGGCCAGGTTCAGTACCTACTTACCGCTTGCGGCCGAAAGGGCGCGTTTCGGGCCGGCGATTATTGGCACAGATAGTCTACTGCGGCGCAGTATCCAAAGACCCCTAGGCCGGCGATGACGCCGCGGGCAATGGGGCTTAGATAAGAATGATGGCGGAATTCTTCGCGAGCATGCACGTTGGAGATATGCACTTCCACGAACCCGGCGCCATCGGCAATCTCTGCCAAGGCATCGCGCAAAGCAACGGAGGTATGCGTCAGACCACCTGGGTTAATGATGACCGCACTACCAGCATCGGCGGCCGCGTGGACCTTCTCGATGAGCTCGCCTTCAAAATTAGACTGGAAAAACTCGATGTCTGCCCCGTGCTTCACCGCACGATCAGACACGAGCTTTTCAACATCGCTCAGCGTCGTGGAACCATAGACGTCCGGTTGGCGTTTTCCCAACCTATTTAAGTTCGGACCATTGAGAACAACGATTTTCATATCTACTCCGTGATGGCGGCATACGCCGCTTCTAATTCTTCGCGCGAAGGACCCTCTATCCGCGTCGTCGCACCGATTCCGGTCAGAGCCACGAAGCGTATCTTCCCATCGCGATTTTTCTTATCATGGGTCATCGCCTCATATAATTCCGCGAATTTGCCAGGCTGATACGTCGTAGGCAGGCCGATATTGCGCAAGATGCTGCGGTGCAAATCCACCAGTTCTGCATCTATCAGGTCCCGGCGATGGGAAAGATGGGCAATAAACATCATTCCTACGGCTACCGCATTGCCGTGGCGCCACACATACTTTTCTTGCCTTTCTACCGCGTGGCCAAAGGTATGCCCATAATTGAGGGTCTCGCGCAGCCCGGCTTCCTTGAGATCTTCTCCCACCACCGCAGCTTTCACCGCGATGGAACGCTCAATCAATTCGGGCAGGACACCGCGTGGGTCAAGGCAAGCATCTGGATTTTCCACGTAGCGCTCTACAATGAGCGGATCATGAATGAACCCAGTCTTAATGATCTCAGCGGAACCAGCCACGATCTCCGCCTGTGGCAGCGTGTCTAGGCGTTCCAGATCGACGAATACAGAATCCGGCTCGTGGAAGGCTCCGACGAGATTCTTCCCAGCCTTAGTATTGATTCCAGTTTTCCCGCCCACTGCGGCATCCACCATGGCAAGCAGGGTCGTAGGAACCTGAATCACTTTAATTCCGCGCATCCATCCGGCAGCGACAAACCCTGCCATGTCGGTGGTGGCCCCGCCGCCTAAACCGATGACAATATCGCTGCGGCTAAAGCCGGCCTCACCAAGGCGATCCCACACGCCTCCCACTACGCTAAGCTGCTTGGCCGCCTCAGCGTCCGGTACCTCGCACAAGACGGGGATGACGCCCTGTGCTTCTACGGCTGCCGCAAGTTCTTCTGCGGCGGTGCGCAGGGCGGGCTGGAAGATGATCGCTGCCTTATCGGCGCCCGTGTCCGCGCAGCGCCGTGCGATATCTTCGCTGAGGCCTGCCCCAATGCGGACCTCATAGGGACTCGGTCCGTTAACGGCGATGGTGGGCATGAGGTTGTCCTTTCTACGGAGCGATAGCCTGCAGGATCGCGCGGGGTTAATTACCCGCCTAGAGGGTTTCTAAAAAGCCCAGGATATCGCCCACGACCTGCTGCGGGGAGCGAGTATCCGTGCGCACGCGGAAATCAGCGACTTCCAGGTAGAAGGGCCTGCGCGTTTCCACGATAGAACGATAGTGTTCAACCGGATTATCCGCCGCTAATACCGGACGGTTGCGATCACCGGCCGTGCGGCGCGCGCCTTCTTCTGCGGAAATATCGAGGAATACGACGGTGTGGCGCTCCAAAAGCTCACGCGTGGAGGCCGTCATCACCGCGCCCCCACCAAGGCTTATTACCCCACCCTTCTGCAGGGCTGCAGCGACATGTTCGGCCTCAAGCTCGCGAAACGCTGGTTCGCCTTTCTCACTAAAGACCTCACCGCAGGGTTTTCCCTCGGCCATTTCAATCAGGTGATCCGAGTCCACCAGATCGCAATTCAGCGCATGCGAAAGCCGGCGGCCAATCGTGGATTTTCCCGCACCTGGCGGGCCAATCAAAACGACGCAAGGATGTGGCTGTCCCGTTACATCGGTTGGGGTTGTCATCATTTACTCCTGGTTAAAGGCGAGACGCTGCGATACGTATTCTTCATATGCAGCAATGGCGCGGGTGGTTTCGCTCAAGCTATCCCCGCCAAATTTATCTAAAACTGCCCGCGCTAGCACGAGTGAGACCATGGCTTCAGCCACCACTCCTGCGGCCGGCACGGCGCAGACATCTGAACGCTGGTGAATTGCGGTTGCATCCGCACCTGTTTCCATGTCAATCGTGTGCAAGGCGCGCGGCACCGTGGAAATCGGTTTCATGGCGGCCCGGACACGCAATTGCTGTCCATTAGTCATGCCGCCTTCCAAGCCCCCGGCCCGGTTGCTTAGCCTTGTGATACCATCTTCGGTGCGGACCATCTCATCGTGGGCTTCGGAGCCGCGTCGACGCGCTTCTTCGAAGCCATCGCCGATTTCTACGCCCTTGATGGCCTGAATGCCCATCAAAGCCCCGGCAAGCTGTGCATCCAAGCGGTCATCGCCGGAGATATGTGAGCCCAGGCCAATCGGTAGGCCATCGACTATCACCTCGACGATGCCGCCTAAGGTATCGCCCTGTTTTTTTGCGGCTTCAATCTCTGAAATCATCGCGGATTCGGCGTCCTTGTCAAAGGCGCGCACCGGAGAATTATCAATGTCCTCGATATCCACAAAGCTCGGGGAAGCACCCGCATAGGGCTGCGATCCGCCAATGGAAATCACGTGGGAGAAAACCTCAACGCCCACAGTTTCCCGCAGGAAGTTGCGCGCTACAGTCGCAGCGGCAACACGTGCGGCGGTTTCCCGGGCAGAAGAGCGCTCCAAGATGGGGCGGGCCTCGCTGTGGTTATACTTCACCATGCCCGCGAAATCGGCGTGGCCTGGGCGCGGGCGCTGCAAGGGTGCACCCCGGCCCGAATTCATCGCCTTGGCTACGTCCTCATCCTCCATATCGATGGGATCTGCGGACATGACGGTGGTCCATTTCGGCCATTCAGTATTGCCAATCATGATGGCAATGGGGCTACCAATGGTCAGCCCATGGCGGACGCCGCCGAGCAGCGTTACCTCATCGGCTTCGAACTTCATGCGCGCACCGCGGCCGTACCCTAGGCGGCGCCGTGCAAGCTGATGGGAAATATCAGCACGGGTAATGGGCACTCCGGCCGGCATGTGCTCCAACATGGAGATCAGTGCCTGGCCGTGGGATTCACCAGCGGTAGTCCAACGAAGCATGCGGGTATTATCGCACGGCACCTATCCACAAGGAGCAACTAGGCACCCCAATATATTCGCCTCCCCCTCAAAGAGGGTATGTAAGACCATGACCAGCCCAGCGGATACCACCATCGAGGGACCGTGAGGCACGCTGCCCTTGACGCGCCCTACACCGCTTGCCAGCAAGGTGATTACGGCGGCGCCGCCACAGGCGATGAGGACGGCCAATGGTCCTGCCACAGCGCCAACGAGCATTCCTAGCGGCAAGGCCAATTTAATATCTCCCCCGCCGATGCCAGCACCCCGCAGCGCGACCAGGAGATACAGCACCGGCCACAATAGACCGCCCCAATTGACAAAAGTGACAGATAGAATCCCGACAGGGATCGTCAGCACATCAGGCAACCGTCGCTCGCGGATGTCCCACC
This sequence comes from Corynebacterium sp. KPL1814, assembly GCF_000478175.1. Classification (GTDB taxonomy): domain Bacteria; phylum Actinomycetota; class Actinomycetes; order Mycobacteriales; family Mycobacteriaceae; genus Corynebacterium. The sequence continues at coordinate 648,008 of NZ_KI515774.1, read as the reverse complement.
AGAACAACGCGCACGCCCACAAGCCATAAATTATTCCCCCGAAAATCCCCATGCCATAAGGCTAAGCCCCCGCAGGTCGCTCTTCATAGCGAGGCGGCGCACATGGGCGTATTGCCAAAAAGATTAGAGACTGCGGAGGCGAAGCTCTTCCTGCAAAGCCGCAACCATCTCTTCGCGCGGTGCGGTAAGACCGGTGAATTGCTCGAATTGGCTAAATGCTTGATGCGCCAGCATGACGTGCCCACCCACGGTGAAGTAACCATTCGCGGCCGCGCAGGCGGCGAGCGTCGTGGGCCACGGATGATAAATCACATCGAGTACTGGTGCGTGGGCAAGCTGGAAGCGATATTCCTCTAACGCAGCCGAAGGAACGGTAGAAATAATCAAATCCGCGGAGCGAGAAAGGTCCTCCAAGTCATCGTCAAAAGTAGCGTACTGCAGATTGAGTCCCAGCCGCTCGGCCAAGGGCTGGAGCTCCGCTTGGCGGTTGGAACGGTTCAAGATGGTGACCTGATCGATCCCGCGTTCCGCCAGAGCCCACAGCGCCGGACGAGAGGTACCCCCCGCGCCGATAATAAGCGCCTGAGACACGGGTCGAAGCCCAATGAGTTCTTGCAGGGCACCGCGCACGCCCTCGGTATCGGTATTGTCCGCGCGCCAGCCGTGCTGGGTGCGAACCAAGGTATTAGCAGAACCGATGAGCTGTGCCCGCTCGCTTTGTTCTTCCGCTACCTTGAGCGCGGCGAACTTACCGGGCATGGTCACGGAAAAGCCGCGGTACTCGGGGCCGCATTCTTCTAGGAATGGGGCGAGGGTATCGGCCGTAACCTCAAAGCGGGTATAGGACCAGTCCTTGAGCCCCACTGCACCATACCCTGCGTTGTGCAGGATAGGCGATAAGGAGTGAGCAATGGGGCTACCGAGTACTGCGGCGCGCGGCATGGGGACGTCTCTACCTTTCTGGCTGCGGCCTAGGGCCTATTCAGCCGGTTGATCCGAGGCGGCATCGCCGTTGCCGGCACCTGCCCCTTCACCCTCGCGCTGCGAGTCGAGGACACCGGAGCGGATGGCATCATCCACGCGGTCCAGGTGCTCATCGTAGGTATCGGAGAACACGGTGGTTCCGTCCTTATCCACGGTGACGAAGAACTTCCAGTTACCATCGGCAGGTTCTTCCATGGCACGGATTGCCTCATCAGAAGGCGAGGAAATCGGCGTATCCGGCAGGCCTTCCTTGGCGTAGGTATTCCACGGCGTCTTCTCCCCACGCGCCTCATCGGTGGTGGCAAGCTCAACGTCTTCCAGCCCGTAGTTAACGGTGGAGTCGAACTCCAGGCGCATCGGCTCGTCCAAGCGGTTTAGGATGACGCGGGCAACCTTGTCGAATTCGCCGGCGGGCGCCTCACGTTCCACCAAAGAGGCAGAGGTCAAAAGCTCGTACGGCGACAGGCCGATGGCCTTAGCGCGATTTTCGATATCGGTTTCCTCATAGCGCTTGGCAGAGCGGGTAATGAGGTCCTTCAAGATATCCTTGGCGCTCATATTCGGGTCCAAGACGTACTGACCAGGGGCAATCAGGCCCTCAATACGCTTCGGGTCATTGCCGCGCTTCTTGATAGCGTCCAGTGCCCAATCGGGTGCTCCGAGTTCCTTAGGATCGGTTTCCGCCGCCGCCTTTTCCAGCTCTTCCTTCTCCAGGCAGTTGCCGTCATCGCAGCTGACCTGGGAGATCAAGGAGTAGATGCCGAAGCGCACGTCGCCGCCAACGACCTTCACATCTTCCAGGGTTGCACCGCCTTGGACCTCAAGCATGTCCACACGATTATTTTCATCGAGCAATGCCTCAACCGCATTCGCCGCACTCATTTCTTCCTGCAGGCGGTAGAAGCCAGGCTGAATCTGGCTGGCGCTGTGGTTCATCGAGGACGCCGAGTCAAATGCCTCTTGGGTCTTGACCACATTCTTTTCCACGAGCGTGGGTCCCAGCTCGGACATGGAGGATCCTTCGGGGACCTCCACCAATTGCGTGGTGCCGTTACCGGCCCCTTCGTAGTCGGCCGAAGAAGTGCCGATGCGTACTCCGATGTAGATCAGAGCTCCTAGAATGACGATGACGGATGCGACCACCACGGCGATGCCGCGCTGGCGCCGCTTGACGTACTTATCATCCATCGATCGCCCGAGGCGTTGTTGGTTACGGCTCACGTGTTTAGTCTCCTGAGTTTGAAGGCTGGGCTACTGCATCATCCGAGCGGAGCGCGTTAGCACGCCCATCCAGCCAGGACTGTAGTATTTCCACCGCTGCAGCTTGGTCAATGATTTTTCTGCCCTTCTTTTCGGACACGCCGGACGCGCGCAGCGCGGTGGTTGCCGCTACCGTCGTCAAACGTTCATCAGCCAAGCGTACTGGTGGTGGAACTTTATCTATATTTTCATCTTGATTCAAGCGGCGTCGAATCCGAAACGCAATTTCTTTCGCGTGTTTTACACTTTTTGACCCATTTCCGTGTAAATCACGCGGTAAACCAACAATGACTTCTACAGCGGAATATGCCTCAATAAGCTCGAGAATTCGATCAATGTCTTCTTGATCGCGGTCTTTGAAGCCGGTCTTCCTGGGAACGGTTTCCACAGGGGTAGCGAGGGTGGCCTCGCGGTTGGATACCGCGACGCCAATTCGCACTGTTCCTACGTCGAGTGCTAACCGGCGGCCCTCGCCTGGGTCATCCACTCCGGGGGAATCTGGTTCAACCTTAGCCACAATGAATCCTTATCGCGACTGCAACAGATCCTTGACGGCCTCAAAGCCCCGCTGCGCACCTTCCGACGCGGTACCAGAGCCCTGCGCCATGTCTGGCTTGCCGCCGCCGCGGCCGTTGACGTATTCGCCGAGGCGCTTGACGATGTCCCCAGCTTTCACGCCCTCGTCCACAGCCTTGCCCGTAGCGGCGGCAATGAACGGGAACTTACCCTTATCCACCGCGCCAAGCACGATGACCGCGGCCGTATCCTTCATCCGGTTGCGGATATCGGTGGCCACGGTGCGCAGGTCGCCGCCAGAAGTGCCATCGGGAAGCTGAAGCGTAATGGTCTTGATGCCATTGACCTCGGTAGCCGAGTCGATGATTTCAGAGGCGCGCGCGGTCAGTTGCGCCTTGCGCAGACCCTCAATTTCCTTTTCGGCGGCCTTGAGACGCTCCGAAAGCTGCGAAATGCGCTCCGGGAGTTCCTCAGACTGCACCTTTAGCTCGCGGGAAACGCCCTCTACCAGCGCGGTTTCCTTGGAGTAGTACCGGAAGGCATCCATGCCGGAGTAGGCCTCGATACGGCGGGCGCCGGAGCCCACCGAGGACTCGCCAAGCACGGACACGGGTCCAATCTCTGCCGAGGAACCCACGTGGGTGCCGCCGCAGAGCTCGATGGAAAATGGTCCGCCGATTTCGACCACGCGCACCTGGTTACCGTAGTTTTCACCGAACAGGGCCATGGCGCCCATTGCCTTGGCTTCCTCCAGCGAGGTCTCGATGGTGTTGACGGCCATATTGGAGTCGATCGCCTGGTTAGTAATCAGGGCGATTTCTTCCATTTGCTCTTGGCTCAACTGCTCGGTGTAGTTGAAGTCAAAGCGCAGGTAGCCCGGGCGGTTAAGGGAGCCCGCCTGCACGGCCGTGGGTCCCAGCACCTGACGCAGGGCCGCGTGGATGAGGTGGGTGGCCGAGTGAGCCTGGGTCGCACCGTGGCGCCACTTCTCATCTACGGAAGCCTCAACGGACATGCCAAGGTCGAGCCCACCGGCGGTAACGGAAGCCTTGTGTACCCACAGCTTCTTACCAATCTTTTGGACGTCATTGACCTCCAAGAGGGATTCGCCCGCGGAAATGCGGCCGCGGTCAGCCATCTGTCCACCGGACTCGGCGTAGAGCGGCGAGTGGTCCAAGATGACCTCAACCTCATCGCCCTCGTGTACCTCGTTGACCTTCTGACCATCTTTGACCAGGCCGATGACGTTCGCGCCCGAGACCAGTTCCTCATAGCCAGTGAATACGGTGGGGTTATTATCCACCCAATCGCGGTACAAGGAGAGGTCGGTGTGACCGTGCTTCTTGGCCTGGTTATCGGCCTTGGCGCGGCGGCGCTGCTCGCCCATGGCGGCATTAAAGCCGTCCATGTCCACGTCGAGGCCGGCCTCTTGCGCCATTTCCAGGGTGAGGTCGATAGGGAAACCGTAGGTATCGTGCAGCTCGAAGGCCTTGTCACCGGAGAGCACCTTTTGGGTCTTGGCGCGGTGGGTGGAGCGCAGGTCCTCCACGGCTTCATCGAAAAGCTTGGTGCCAGACTCCAGCGTCTTCAAAAACGCCTTTTCCTCGTTGATGGCCACGCGCAAGATTCGCTCGCGGTTATCCGCAATCTCGGGATAAGACGGGGTCATGGTGTCCATGACCGTATTCATGAAGCGCTCCATGGTGGCACCCTCGGCGCCGAGCAGCTTTGCGGAGCGAATGATGCGGCGCAACAAGCGGCGCAGGATATAGCCCCTGCCCTCGTTTCCTGGGGTAACACCATCCAAAATGAGCATCATGCCGGTGCGGGAGTGGTCAGCCACCACGCGGAAGCGGATATTATCCTGCTGCGTTGCCTTCTCGCCGTAGGTGGCGCCGGTAAGCTCCTCGGCGACGTCAATGACCGGACGCAACAGGTCGGTCTCGTACACGTTGTCTACGCCCTGCAAGAGGCAGGCGACGCGCTCGATGCCCAAGCCGGTATCGATGTTTTTCTTCGGCAGCTCGCCGACTATCTCAAAATCGCCCTTTCCGGTTCCCTCGCCGCGCTCATTTTGCATGAACACGAGGTTCCAGATCTCCATGTAGCGGTTATCGTCCGCAATCGGGCCGCCGTCCTTGCCGTATTCGGGGCCGCGATCGTAATAGATTTCCGAGCAGGGGCCACACGGACCCGGCACGCCCATGGACCAGTAATTATCTTCCATGCCAAGGCGCTGGATGCGCTCTTCCGGCACGCCGATCTTATCGCGCCAGATTTCCGCTGCCTCATCGTCATCGAGGTACACGGTGACCCACAGGCGCTCCGGATCCAGGCCAAACCCGCCGTCTTCTACTTCTTTGGTCAGCAGGTTCCATGCATTGGAAATGGCGCCTTCCTTGAAGTACTGACCAAAGGAGAAGTTGCCCGCCATTTGGAAGAAGGTGTTGTGGCGGGTGGTAATGCCCACCTCCTCGATATCCAAGGTGCGCACGCACTTTTGGATAGAGGTGGCAAGGCCTTGCGAAAATGGTGGAGTCTGCTGGCCCAAGAAATAGGGCTTGAAGGGCACCATGCCCGCGTTAACGAAAAGCAGGTTAGGGTCATCCAGGATCAAAGAGGCGCTGGGGACAACCTCGTGACCAGAATTGACGAAGTGCTGGGTAAACCGTTCCCGGATCTCATGAGTCTTCACGAGCAATAATCCTAACTGTCTAAGCTTTTATCTTCCATCAAGAAGCTTTCTAACCCACCCAACTTTACCTACAGGTAGGCAGGCTATGCCCATCGGTGGGGCCAAAAGCGGCCATGCCGCCTAGAACTTAGCGGCGCTTGCCGCGAAGTATCCTGCGCAAACGGCCAATATAGTCAAAGATTCGTTTTTCAGCGCCGTGCTCCGTGGGCTCATAATATACGGTGCCTTCGAGCTCATCGGGCAGGTATTGTTGCTCCACTACCCCGCGCGGGTCATCGTGGGGATAGGAATACCCCGTCGCATTTCCCAGCCGCTTGGCGCCCTCATAGTGCCCATCGCGCAGGTGCGGCGGCACGTGGCCGACCTTGCCAGCGGCGACGTCGGCCTGTGCCTTAGTAATGGCAGCGATGACGGACGGCGATTTCGGCGCCGTCGCCAAGTGAATCGTTGCCTGCGCCAGTGGGATGCGCGCTTCCGGCAAGCCGATCAGTTGCGCCGCCTCTGCGGCAGCGACGGCGACTTGCAAGGCGGTGGGATCAGCCATGCCAATATCTTCTGAGGCGTGAACCATCAGGCGGCGGGCAATAAACCGGGGATCCTCGCCGGCTTCCACCATGCGCGCTAGGTAGTGCAGCGCGGCATCAACATCGGAGCCGCGGATGGATTTGATGAACGCAGAAGTCACGTCGTAGTGCTGATCGCCGTCGCGGTCATAGCGCACCACCGCCCGATTCACGTTATCCGTAATCGTGGTTGCGGTGATTTCGCCGCCATCGTCTACTGCTTCCGCGGCCGCCTCGAGGTAGGTCAGGCTGCGCCGGGCATCGCCCCCAGAGAGCACGACGAGCTGATTGAGCGCCTCATCGGTAATGGTCAGCTCGCGCTCGCCTAGCCCCCGATCGCTGTCTAACGCGCGGCGGGCTACGCCCTTAAGATCCTCCTCGCTCAGCGAGTGCAGCTGCAAAAGCAGCGAGCGGGAAAGAAGCGGCGAGACGACCGAAAAGGATGGGTTTTCGGTCGTCGCCGCAACGAGCAGAACCGTCCGGTTTTCCACCGCTGCCAGCAAGGCGTCCTGCTGGGTTTTGGAGAAGCGGTGAACCTCATCGATAAAAAGCACTGTCCTGCGGCCGTGGATGAGTTCCTGCCGGGCATGGGTAATGACTTCGCGCACCTGCTTCACCCCTGAATCGAGGGCGGAGAGACCAACAAAGTTTTGGCCCATCTGGCTCGCGATGAGCGAGGCAATCGTCGTCTTGCCGGTCCCAGGGGGACCATACAAAATGACCGAGGCTTCGCCGGAGCCTTCGACTAGGCGGCGCAGCGGCTTGCCCGGGGCAAGAAGGTGGTCTTGCCCCACAACCTCTTCTAGGGTTTGTGGGCGCATGCGGGCGGCCAAGGGCGAGCCGGAGTGCGTGGCAAAGAGATTGGCCGTGGGAAAAGACGATGACGAGCCATCGCCTCCCATAGTGCCGCCGGCATTGGGAGAGGCGCCGAAGAGAGAATCCTGGCTCATGTGGTTTTAGCTCCCCAGAAAGGTGTAGTGATTAGTCGTCGTGGACGCGGCGGGCAACGATGGTGCCAAATTCCGCGATTGCCGTACATGGTGCGGTTCCGCACTGGGCGGCGTAGCGCGCGAGCGCGTCGAAGGTTTCATAGAGGTCTTGGCGCACCAAAAGTTCGTCCTCATTAAAAGGCCCGCTTTCCGGCGAGCGCAGGATCGAACGCTTTGGGTCATGGACAATCTCCGCGTCGCCGCTAGCAAGGGCAACCAATCCCTCAATTCCCCCGGCGTGCATCGTGGTCACGCTCGACAAGGCCCAGCCGATGAGGGAAGCGACGATAAGCCCGTGCAGTTCGTCTTCATCGGCAAAGCGCGGCCACACCTCAGATACCTCGCGCGACCATGCGGCGAGGAATATATCTGCTTCCTTATCCGTAATTGGCTTAGAAAACAGGAACTGCGGGAAGCCCGCGATAACGCAGGCGACGTCAAAGCCCACGTTCCGGAAGCCGGCCCATTCATAGTCCAAGAAGTGCAGGCGCTTGGAAACGATGATGTTATCCGGCGATAGATCGAAGGGAGTAAAGGCCCTATCCTTGCCGGAGGCGAGGGATTCAGCGGCTTGATCGGCCAAGCTTCGGAAACTATCCGGGGCTTTGAGTCCCGCCTCATCAAGCAGGTTGAGCCCAATGTCGATGGAGCGATACAAGGATTGATCGCGCACGGATTGGTGGTCCGCATATTCCGGGTTATGCCGCAAGGTGCGGTTGAGTAGGGTCTCGAAATCCTGCTCATGATCTGCGGTTCCTACGTGAATATGCCCCAATGCCGTGCCCAAAGAGCGCAGGATCCGAATGCGATCCTCATCGGAGGATTCTAAAAGCACATCCGCGAGCGTTTCGGCCTCGCCCAAATCCGTCAACACGATGATGCGCCGGTCTAAATCGTGTGCGAGCAGCACGGGTCCAGGGCGCACGTCTTCAGCTAAGGCGGTGGTGAATTGGTAGGCCACGACCTCCCGCAGCATCGCTGCGTCATCAACGCCGTAGCCGGTTACTGGATTGTATTTGATAACCACAGAGCGATGCGGCAAAAAGGCGCTAGGGGCAACCTTCGCGCGCAGAACTAAGGCATTGCCGGACCCGCCTAAATCCTCAACGTCCGACATTTCTGGCGTGCCACCAAAGCGGCGCGACAACATTTCCGATGCGGCACTAATGACCTCATCGGTCGAAAGCACTGTCTGTGTATCAACCATAGTTCTATCCAGTATGCCCTCCACCACAAAGCGGGGCTACACCCTTGCCGCACAAATTTCCGCTGCGGCGAAGGCGCACGCCCCGCTTAACCTGAAAATGGTGTCGTGATAGCGAGCCTAAGGAACTAGTTCTCCTGCCCCCTGTTCGCAGCCTTTTCCTCTTCGCCGCTTCCCTTCTTCTCCGGCTTAAAGTCCACGCCGGTTTCCTTGCGCTGTGCGGCAGGGATGGGCGCGGGGGCATCGGTTAGCGGATCCACGCCGCCACCGGACTTCGGGAAGGCAATAACGTCGCGGATGGAGTCAAAGCCGCCCAAAAGGGACACGATGCGGTCCCAGCCAAAGGCGATGCCGCCGTGTGGAGGTGCGCCGTAAGAGAAGGCGTCAAGCAAGAAGCCGAACTTCTCCTGCGCTTCCTCATCGCCGATGCCCATCACCTCGAAGACGCGCTTTTGGACGTCTTCTTGGTGGATACGGATGGAACCGCCGCCGATCTCGTTGCCGTTGCACACGATGTCGTAGGCGTACGCCGTGGCCTCGCCCGGGTTCTCATCGAAGGAATCGATCCACTCCGGCTTCGGCGAGGTGAAGGCGTGGTGCACCGCGGTCCACTTGGAGTGGCCCAAGGCCACGTCGCCGGAAGCGGTGGCGTCGGCAGAAGGCTCAAAGAGCGGGGCGTCAACGACCCAGGTAAAGGCCCAGTCGCCTTCCTTGATGAGGTCGAGCTTCTTGGCGATTTCACCGCGGGCCGCACCCAGCAGCGCGCGGGAAGACTTGGTATCTCCGGCAGCGAAGAAGATGGCGTCACCGGGCTTTGCACCAACGTGCTCGGCGATGCCCTCGCGCTCTGCGTCGGTGATGTTCTTGGCCACTGGCCCACCCAGGGTGCCGTCTTCTGCGACGGTAATATAGGCAAGGCCCTTGGCACCGCGCTGCTTGGCCCAGTCCTGCCATGCATCGAACTGGCGGCGCGGCTGCGATGCACCGCCGTCCATGACTACGGCACCGACGTATTCGTTCTGGAATACGCGGAAGGTGGTGTCCTTGAAGAACTCCGTGCACTCGACAATCTTGATGTCGAAACGCAGGTCCGGCTTATCGGAGCCGTAGTACTTCATAGCATCGGCATAGGTCATGCGCGGGATTGGGGTCTGAATGTCGTAGCCGATGAGCTTCCACAGCTCCTTGACAATCTCTTCACCAAGCGCAATGACATCGTCTTGATCCACGAAGGACATCTCCACGTCCAGCTGGGTAAATTCCGGCTGGCGGTCGGCGCGGAAGTCCTCATCGCGGTAGCACCGCGCGATCTGGTAATAGCGCTCCATGCCAGCTACCATCAGCAGCTGCTTGAATAGCTGCGGCGACTGCGGCAGCGCGTACCAGGAGCCTGGCTTCAGGCGGGCAGGCACCAAAAAGTCGCGCGCGCCCTCTGGGGTAGAGCGGGTCAAGGTGGGGGTTTCGATTTCGGCGAAATCGTGCTTATCCAGCACGTTACGGGCCGCGCGGTTGGCAGCGGAGCGCAGGCGCAGTGCCTTTGCCTGGCGCTCGCGGCGCAGATCCAAGTAGCGGTACTTCAGGCGGGTTTCCTCGCCTACCTCGCCAGAGGCGGAAGGATCATCTACCTGGAAGGGCAGCGCTGCGGATTTGTTGAGCACCTCCAGGTCGGTGACGTTGACCTCGATGTCTCCGGAAGGCAGGTTCGGGTTTTCGGAGCCTTCTGGGCGCGGTTCCACTACGCCGGTTACCTTGACGCAGTATTCCGAACGCAGGTCGTGGGCGCGCTCGGCCACATCGGATTCACGGAAGACTACCTGGGCAATACCGGAACGATCGCGCAGGTCAATGAAGATGACGCCGCCGTGGTCACGGCGACGAGACACCCAACCGGTTAGGGTTACGGTCTCTTCTGCCAGTTCTTTGCGGAGCTCACCGGCCAAATGGGTACGCAGCACTATAATTCAATCCCTTCTGAAATGGAGTTACTTGCGGGTCCAGCCACGCGTAAACAGCGCGCGCCCAACCAAGCACAAGACTAGGAACTTGGCCAATTCTACATCCCACTGCTACTTCCGCTCCTATTAAGCCCAATTAACCCACAGCACACTGTCACGACCCCAGCGCCGCCGCCCGCCCCCGGGAAAGGATGTACCCACTGCGCACTGACGACGCTGAAAAGGTGTGGCACTATTTAGACATGACATTTAAATCTGGTGCCGATTTTGATGGCCAGCGCGCAACCTCCGGCGGTGGCGGTGGCCTCGCGATAGGCGGCGGCGTCGGCTCCGTCGTGCTTGTAGGGCTCTACCTCTTATTGGGAGGAAACCCCTCCGATATTGGTGCCCTGCTAGGCAATGAGCAGTCACAATCCGGCACCCAATCTGGCGCCGATGATTCTGCCTTCGATCACTGTCAAACGGCAGAAGACGGCAATAAATACGATGACTGCCGAGTCATGTTTACCGCTATGAGCGTGGACAATGTGTGGACCGCCGAGCTGCCCGAGCAAGCCGGCATCGAATACACCAACCCTGGCCGGGTTATTTCCAATGGCTCCACCAATTCCGGTTGCGGCACTGCGTCTTCAGCCACTGGCCCGTTTTATTGCCCCGCCGACCAGTCGGCGTATTTTGACACCACGTTTTTCGATTCGCTGAGCAACTATGGTGCACACAATGCCCCGTTCGCGCAGATGTACATCGTCGCCCACGAGTTTGGCCACCACATTCAGCAGCTCGAGGGCACGCTGCAGCTTTCTGACTATAACGACCCCGGCGCGGATTCAAACGCGGTAAAGATCGAGCTCCAGGCAGATTGCTACGCGGGGATTTGGGCCTCTCACGCGGATAAGGGCGAGGATGCTCTGCTTGAGCCGATTTCCCAACAGCAAGTTGCGGATGCGGTCACCGCGGCGCAGGCTGTGGGTGACGATAATATTCAGCGCCGTTCCACCGGACAGGTTCAGCCCGATGCGTGGACGCACGGGTCTTCTGAGCAACGCCAGCAGGCTTTCCTTGCTGGTTATAATTCTGGCCGGATGGCTGAGTGCGACACCTTGGGGCGCGGGGTCTATAGGTAACTCCCGGCCCTTCTTTACCCCGCTGGGAATAATCTCCCCCCTTCCTTGTTGTTGACATGTCACGTACAATGATTTTAGGTACGCAACAAGGGTAGAAAGGGATATCATGCAATTTGGCATTTTTACGGTTGGAGACGTCACCACCGATCCAACGACGGGCGAATCCCCGTCTGAGGCGGAGCGAATCCGCAATATTACGGAAATCGCGCTCAAGGCAGAAGAAGTAGGCCTCGATGTCTTCGCCACCGGCGAGCACCACAATCCGCCCTTCGTTCCGTCTTCTCCGACAACCCATCTAGCCTATATCGCAGCGCAGACCGAGCGCTTGCAGCTTTCTACCTCCACGACGCTGATTACCACCAATGATCCGGTAAAGATCGCGGAAGATTACGCTTTTTTACAGCACCTCTCCGGCGGCCGCGTGGACCTGATGATGGGGCGCGGCAACACTGGCCCCGTCTACCCGTGGTTTGGCAAAGATATCCGCCAAGGCATCCCGTTGGCCGTGGAAAATTACCACCTGCTGCGCCGCCTGTGGCGGGAAAATAGCGTCAACTGGGAGGGCAAATTCCGCACTCCGTTGCAGGCGTTTACCTCTACCCCGGCTCCCCTTGATGGCGTCCCGCCGTTCGTATGGCACGGTTCCATTCGCTCTACGCAGATTGCCGAACAAGCCGCCTATTACGGCGACGGGTTCTTCCACAATAATATTTTCTGGAATCAAGAACACACGGCCAAGATGGTCAATATGTATCGACGCCGCTTTGCATCCTATGGCCACGGCCAAGCCGACCAAGCCATCGTGGGGCTCGGCGGCCAGGTATTTATTGGCGATACTGAAGAGGAAGCAAAGAAGTTCTTCCGCCCGTACTTCGATAACGCCCCCGTGTACGGGCACGGACCGAGCCTGGAGGAATTTACTGATTACACCCCGCTGACCGTGGGCACTGCGGAGCAGGTTATTGAGCGCACCCTGAAATTTGCGGACTATGTGGGCGATTACCAACGCCAGCTTTTCCTCGTTGATCACGCGGGCTTGCCGCAAGAAGTAGTGCTCAAGCAGATAGAAATTCTTGGCACGCAAGTCGTCCCGGAGCTCCGACGGCGCTTTGAGCAGCGACGACCAGACCATGTACCCTCAGATCCACCGACGCATGCCACGCTCAAGCAACACCCAGATTCCCCACACTTTCGCGTAAGCCCTGGAAAGGAGGACTAAGCAATGCGATCTTTGGTTGTCCTCACGGCCGGGCTCTCGGAACCATCGTCTACCCGGCAATTGGCCGAGACTATTGCAGAAGCTACCGAAGCAAAGATTTCCGCGCGCGGAGAAGGCGTGACCACCCACATCATTGAGGTGCGCACCCTTGCTTCTGAGTTGGCCACGGCCATGACTAATTGGGCGGCCCCGACGCCCCAATTGGATGAAGCAAAAGAGCTGCTTTCTACGGCCGATGGCTTTATTGCCGTCACGCCTGCCTTCCAAGGCAGCTATTCCGGGCTGTTCAAAATGTTTTTTGATGTCCTAGATGCGCACGCCTTGGAGGAGCTGCCCACTATCGTGGCCGCTACGGGCGGTTCACCGCGCCACGCGCTCATCTTGGACTATGCGCTGCGCCCCCTGTTGAATTACCTGCACGCCCACGTCGTTCCGACCGGCATTTTCAGGCAACTGAGGATCTGGGGACCGCCGAGGGCACGCGCATTCGCAGCCGTATCGAGCGTGCCGCCACGCAGCTTGCGGATCAGATGATCCGCCCCACGGATCGGGTCGCCGGGCTTGCCGATGCCCCCAAGCCCGGCCCCCATTCCCGCCCTACTGGAATCGGAACGGACGAGGAATTCCTGCCGTTTGAGCAGATTTTGTCCCAATACGACGGAAAGCACTAGCGCCACAATACCTGTCGCATATTCTAAAATTGATACATCTCACATATTTCTCTACGCTTGAATTTTAGAATGTTCGACCTGAATCCCCGCGCCTGAGAAAATCTCTTTTTCATGCTCTTGGACTGTTAACTCTCTTGCAACGAAGAAAGGTTTCTTAAGGCTTTCACCATGACTATTAGCGTTACTGACATTTTCGCCATCGGCATCGGTCCATCCTCTTCGCACACGGTGGGACCAATGCGCGCCGCGAAGCAATTTCTAGAATCCCTCGATACCCACCCCGCCCGCGTATCCGCGGAGCTGCGCGGTTCGCTTGCCGCCACGGGGCGTGGCCACGCATCCGACCGCGCCGTCATTCTGGGACTCGCCGGCTGGGAGCCGCTGACCGTTCCCATCGATGCCGAGCCACAAGCCGGCGGCATAATCCCCAGCGAAGGCACCATTTCTGGCCCTTCTGGCACCGTCGACTACGAAATTTCCTTTGAGAACGAGCCACTGCCCCAGCACCCCAATGGCATGATCTTCCAGGCCTGGGACGCAGATGGCAACACCCTTGCTGAAGATGAACAGTACTTCTCCGTCGGCGGGGGCTTCATCCTCTCCCGCAAAGAGCTAGATGCAGAGGTAGCCGATAGCCACGAAGTGCCCGCCGGCGTTGCCGCAGCAACCGTAGAAGACACCGTGCCTTACAAGTTCACCACCGGCGAAGAGTTGCTCAATCTCTGCGAGGCCAACGACAAAGATATTTGGGAAATTGTCCTCGCCAATGAGGAAGTACTCCACAAGGATGAGGGAGGCGCGGATTACGTTTTGCGCCACTTGGACCTCGTATGGGACATCATGCGCGAATGCGTGACCGATGGCATTTCCACCAAGGGGCTGCTGCCCGGTGGCCTCCGCGTGCCGCGGCGCGCTCCCAAGATGTATGCGCAGCTGCTCGAGCAGAAAAATGACCCACACTCCGGTTTTTCCGCCATGGAATGGGTCAACCTCTTCGCCTTAGCGGTCAACGAGCAAAACGCTGCGGGCGGCCGCGTTATTACCGCGCCCACCAACGGCGCCTGCGGCATTATTCCTGCCGTGCTGCATTATGCGCGTGATTTCCATGGTGACTTCTGCCGAGAATCCGCACGCCGATACCTGCTCACCGCCGGGGCAATCGGCATGATCATCAAACAGAATGCCTCCATTTCCGGCGCCGAGGTCGGCTGCCAGGGCGAAGTCGGCTCCGCCTCATCCATGTCCGCTGCAGGAATGGCAGCACTCCTCGGCGCTACGCCTGCCCAGGTAGAAAATGCCGCAGAGATCGCCCTTGAGCACAATCTCGGCCTTACCTGTGACCCGGTAGGCGGCCTGGTGCAGATCCCTTGTATCGAGCGCAATGCCATCGGCGCAGTGAAATCCATTAACGCCGCTCGCATGGCAATGATGGGCGAAGGCACCCACCACGTCACCCTCGATAACGCAGTACAAACCATGGCAGATACGGGCCGCGATATGCTCTCCAAGTACAAGGAGACCTCCCTCGGCGGCTTGGCCAAGACGATGGGCTTTAGCGTCTCCCAGGTGGAGTGCTAAGAAGGGTCGAAAACACACAAAAAGGGCACCAAATTTCTTCGGTGCCCTTTTTCTTTAAGCCTACTCTTAGCCTTCTAGATCCTGCCCCAGAGTGGCAACCAGCTGCGATAACTCAACATCGCGCTGCTCGTGTGCGGCCAAGTCCTTCACGGCAACGGTACCGTTTTCTAGTTCTTGATCTCCCAAGACCAGAGCAAATCGCGCACCTGCGCGGTCGGCGCCCTTCATCGCACCCTTGAGGCCGCGATCGCCAAAGGACATATCCGCGGCGATTCCTGCCTTGCGCAGGTCATTGATGATGCCAGTCATGCGGCGCTTGGCCGCTGTACCCAAGGCAATTCCATAGACGTCCACGCGGGAATCACTGCCTTCCAGAGTGATTCCCTCCGCTTCTAGGGCGAGGATGGCGCGGTCAACGCCGAGGCCATAGCCGATGCCCGAGAGATCTTGCCCGCCAAGCTGCGCCATCAGGCCGTCGTAGCGGCCGCCGCCGCCAATACCGGATTGCGCACCCAGGCCATCGTGGACGAATTCAAAGCAAGTCTTGGTGTAGTAGTCCAAGCCGCGCACCATACGGGGGTTGATTTCGTATGCAACGCCCATATCCTCCAGCATGCCGGTGACGGTCTCAAAGTGCTCGCGGCACTCGGCATCGAGGTAGTCGAGCATCAAGGGGGCATCGGCAAGCTGCTCCTGCATTTCCGGGCGCTTATCGTCCAAGACGCGCAAAGGGTTGATTTCCGCGCGGCGGCGGGTTTCTTCATCTAGGTCCAGCTTGAACAAGAATTCCTGCAGCTTTTCGCGGTAGGCGGGCCGGCAATTCCGGTCGCCCAAGCTGGTCAATTCCAAGCGGAAACCGCTAAGACCCAAGGCCCTGTAGGAGCGATCCGCCAAGGCGATGACCTCAGCATCCAATGCTGGATCGTCGACGCCAATGGCTTCCACGCCAACCTGCTGAAGCTGGCGGTAGCGCCCTGCCTGCGGGCGCTCATAGCGGAAGAACGGACCGCTGTAGTTTAGCTTCACTGGCAGCTGACCGCGATCCAAATTGTGTTGAATGACCGAGCGCATAACGCCCGCCGTTCCCTCTGGGCGCAAGGTCACAGAGCGATCACCGCGATCTGCAAAGGTGTACATCTCCTTGGAGACCACGTCGGTAGATTCGCCCACGCCGCGGGCAAAGAGCGCGGTATCTTCAAAAATGGGCAATTCAATGTGCTGAAAGCCGGAAAGATGCGCCTGTTCCACCATGGTCTGGCGGACCTTATAAAAAGTCGCAGACTCTGGTGGGTAATAATCTGGCACACCCTTCGGTGCGGACAGTGCCTGGAACCGCTTCTCTTCACTCATGGTCACTAGAGTACCCCATGGGATTTTCGCAGGAATGGGTTGGTCGCCCTCTCCTGACGCATGGTTGAGGTTGGGCCGTGGCCGGGAAGAATGTCCAGCTCATCGTCTAAATCCCACACCGGCCCCGCCAATGAATCCAGCATGGCCTGTGGATTAGAATCCGGAAGATCAACGCGCCCCATTCCCCCGGCAAAAAGTACGTCACCGGTAAGGGCAAAAGTATCCGAAATGATCAATACACACCCCGGCGAATGGCCAGGGGCGTGCTGGAGGGTGAATGTATGCCCGATTAGCTCTAGTTCTTCCCCACCGTGGAGTTCGCGGAGATCGGCAATGGGTACCATGCTCGAGGCTTGGAATAGCTCCTGTGCCTGGGCGGAGACGCCCTCCCCAGAATCCAACATGAACCTATCTGCGGGGTGAATATAAACGGGGATATCGAGCATCTGCGCCAAATCCCCGGCCTCGCGGGTGTGGTCAATGTGGCCGTGCGTGAGCACGATAGCTTCATAGTCATAGTCGTGCGATATAACCTGCGACATGGAATCCATGCCCGGATCCACGATGAAGGCGCGCTTTCCCTCCGCCGCGATATAGGTATTCGTGCGAAATGGGCCCGCAGTAAATCCTTTAATGTCCATGGCTCAAGTCTAACGAGGCTCGCACCCATCGCGCCTCCCTGATCGCATCGGCACTCTGGATTCTAGTACGAAGCAAGCATGTAAAAAGCACCCAACCTTCGCGCCCACAGCCACGGAGGGTTGTGGGCAAGGCTGGGTGCTGGATTTAATGAGCCTGCCAGCTTAAAGCTTTATTGCAGGGCTGCAAGAGCCTTGTCGTAGTCCGGCTCAGTGGTTACCTCCGGCACCAACTCGTTGTAAATGACCTTGTGGTCAGCGTCGGTGACTACAACGGAGCGTGCCAATAGGCCCTTGAGTGGGGAGCCTTGCAAGGTCACGCCGAACTTCTCGCCAAAATCGGAGCGGAAATCGGACGCGGTGTCCACGTTTTCAATGCCCTCTGCGGCGCAGAAACGATCCAGCGCGAAGGGTAGGTCGCGGGAGACGGACAAGACAACGGTATTGTCTAGGCCCGCAGCCTTTTCATTAAAGGTGCGCAGCTGCTGCTGGCACACACCCGTATCGATGGAAGGGAAAATCGAGATAACGAGGCGCTTGCCCTCGAAATCCTTATTGGTGACCTCAGAAAGGTCGGTGCCAACGAGGGTGAACTCTGGGATGGGCTCCCCTACTGCGGGAAGTTCACCAGCGGTTTGGGTAGGTTCGTCAGAAAATTTAACTTCAGCCATGGCCCCGAGCGTACTGATACTTTTGCTTCCCCGCTATAGCTCACCGCTTATTGCTGATGCCAATCCCCGAGCCAAGTCAGCCCCACGTCCGCAAAGCCGCTAAAATCGTCCTAGTTGAGACACGTCACCGATAATCGCTAGAAAGGTTGTCCCACGGTGCCAGATAATAAAAAGCGCGGAGAAGACGCGCTGCACAAGCTCGACCGCGAGCTAAAGTCCCGTGACCGCAAACAAAAGACTCGTCCTTTTGGTGTCGCCTTAGCCTCGCTCGTCGTCATCCTCGGCATCGCGGGAGGAATTTACTTCCTCTCCACCCGCGATGGCTCTGAGGGCGACATCCAGGCGGAAGATACCTCGGAAGCTCAGACCACGCAGGAAACCCCCAAGGCGGAGCCCTTGAGCGGCAAGCGCGCGGAAGCCCTGCCGGCAACCGTTCAGTGCGAGTATGAGGACAATGGGCAGGATGGCCACGGTGCCAAGAAGCCCGACGGCAAGGATATTTCCACCGAGGGCACTGTCACCGTATCCTTCGATACCACCCAGGGCCCGATCGAGATGGACCTAGACCGCGCCACCGCGCCTTGCACCACCCACGCCATTTCGGAACTGGCTGACTCCGGCTTCTACGATGACACCGTCTGCCACCGCATGACCTCTGGTGGCTTGAATGTGCTCCAATGCGGCGATCCCACCGGTTCCGGTTCCGGCGGCCCAGGCTTCAGCTTTGCTGATGAATACCCCACCGATGAAACTGATGACGAGGACGCACAAAACCCCGTTGTCTACCCCCGCGGCTCCGTTGCTATGGCCAATAGCGGTCCGGATACCAACGGCTCCCAGTTCTTCCTTAACTACGATGACTCGGAGTTACCTCCTAACTACACCTACTTCGGCACCATCACCGAAGATGGCTTAAAGACCCTAGACAAGATTGCCAAGGCCGGCGTAGACACCGGTAATCAAGGTGACAATCCAGGCGGCCAGAAGGATGGCAAGCCTGCAGAAGAGGTAAAGATCAAAAAGGCTACGGTAAAGGCCTAGTCTGCGGCATCGGCGCTTGCCGATGCCTCCCTCCATTCCCTCTACCTTTTCCTCACCCCAGCGCAACGCACGAACTAAATCGTGGCGTGGCGCTGGGGCATTTTCATATCCGATGCTTTGCCTTGACCACCCTCCTACCTGCACGTAACTCCAGAAAGCACATCCTTTCTATACTCTCCATCTGGATTAATCACCCCCTTCAAACCCCCCCATTCCTTATTGATAATGTTTTTTATTAAACTCAGCTTGGGTAATTCAGACAGTCACGCAGCCGTCTAATATCTAAAAAATTTGAACACCACAAGCTTGATAGGAAACACAATGAAGCTTTTCTCCCGCAAGGCCTTCCTCGCCGGCGCAACCGCCCTGTCCGTTACTCTCGCTGGCACCACCGTGGCCACTGCCGCGGAGAATGCGGACACCGTTGCTCAGAGTGCTACTACCACCTCCACCGGCACTGCTAGCCAAAACATTGATTCTGACGCAAACAAGCAAAACGATGCCAAGAAAACGCAAGACTTGTCTTCCAAGGACGCGAATCCTGAGTCCGTCAAGGCCTGGATCGAAGTTATTACTGCCGCGGTCGGCGCACTGGGTACTCTCTTCGCTTTCGCCAATAAGTACATCAACATCGATGACCTTCTAAAGAACTTCAAACTTCCTTTCTAAACGCTAACGCGCCTTGAGGGCGATTAACCGCCGTGCTCTTATTGAACTGCACGGCGGCTATACGGAAGGTAGTTCTGAAGTTCTCCCCCCTCTATCAAATCCTTAAGACTCTTTGGCCTGTTTGATATACCCAGAGCCAACGAGGTCATTAAAGATATCGGGGTCTATGTCCTGACCATTCTTAATGACAGATATATGCCCGGTGGGCTCTAAAACCATGATCTGAACGTCTTCCATGCGGGCTAAACCAGCCTTTCGCACCGCGGAATACACGTCAGAGCGAGTGATGTGAGACACGGTGAGATTATCGTCAATCATCTCGCCCTGAAAGACGATGAGAACAGGACGGCGATCCAAAAATCGCGTCCACTTCACCACCTTGCGGATGGTACCGAATGCAGCTTCCAGG
This sequence comes from Corynebacterium sp. KPL1814, assembly GCF_000478175.1. Classification (GTDB taxonomy): domain Bacteria; phylum Actinomycetota; class Actinomycetes; order Mycobacteriales; family Mycobacteriaceae; genus Corynebacterium. The sequence continues at coordinate 628,472 of NZ_KI515774.1, read as the reverse complement.
GCCATCAGCGTGGTCAGCCCAATAACACCCGCCGCTAATGTGGGCGGAACACCAATGATCACACGCCCGGCAACAGCACCGAACATAATGATGATGATCGCGTCAGAGGCCGTCATGGAGGTCAATACGCGGGAACCAAAAAGCTTCACCAAGACCATAAAGGCGAGATAGATGCCTAATGTAGACAACATGACAACAGGAACTCGATGTAGCTCGATTCCTAGTTGAAAAGTAGCCTCGCGTAAAAACCGTTCAAAGATATCCACGGCTTTTGAGGTTACTAGGATGCAAGACACAGCACAGAAAAATAAGCGCTTTTCCCCCTGTAAGCGAGGAAAAGCGCTTTTAGTGTATCCGCAGGATTTGGATTCCTAATTAGATGTGAAAGGACTTGCGCAGGTCATCAAAGATGGCCCGCAGCGGTGCCGGCAGCACCTGGGGGTGCAAACCAATAATGGCGATTCCTGCCGCTAGTGCCGCCACGATGGCAAGGGCTGCGCCACCAAAGGAGGAACCTTGCGGTACCTCCGGGGCACCATCGGCATCACCCAATTCCACGGGTAGGATGGCTTGAGTGCCGGCGTCTGTGGTGATTTCTAGGTTCTGGGAGCCGGTGAGTCCTTCTGGCACGGTCAGCGTCACCTGCGCGCGTCCGCGCTCGCCAAATTGGTCATCGCTTTCCTGCTTGGAATTATCGATATCGGCGGTTACTTCCTCATCCCCCAACTTCACCGTAACCGTCTTAGCCATTGGCTCGCCCTCACTGGTGTAGTTCAAGCTGGACAAATCGACGGTGATTTCTTTACCTGGGGCAATTTCGCCATCGATGTGGGCGCCAATTTGGCCCTGTCCCTTGCGGACCTCGGACTCGCCGGACGCAATGTAGTCGATCATGGCCTGGGCATCCATGTATCCCACATCGTTCTTGTCCTTGATGGAGCTTGCCTCAAAGTAACCATCGCCGCCCTTTTCGCTGTCGCTGGAAGCAAGGAAGGAAGAAAGCGCGATGGAATAGTCCTTGTACGGGTCAAGGGGCTCGCCGTTGATGGTGACGGACTTGACGCGCTCACCCTGGGAGGCCTTGTGGTCATAGACCACCTGCACGTTATTGGAAAGCCCCATGGCAAGACGCGGCCTACTACCCTCCTGCCACTGGTTTTCCAGTGCGGTAATGAAGTCCTTGCCGGAGACCTTCGCGGTAATAACGGAGTTACCAAACGGCTGGACCTCAAAGATGTCCTTGTAGGTGACGTCGCCACCCTGCAAATCGGCGCGCACTCCGCCGGCATTCATGACGCCGAGGTCAATGTCCTCACCCACCTGCTTGCTCAAGGCATAGCGCTGCCCTTCCGCGATGAAGTTATTCAGGGTGGACTCGACACCGCGGTTAGAGCCTGGCTTTTGCCCCTCATCGGAACCGCGGAACAAGTCGGTTTCGACTGTGCCAGCGCTCTTCGAGCCTTCTACCTCGGCTTCATCCTGTGCCTTCTTAACGATGCCCGTAATGTCAGCATCGGGTTCTACCTGCGCCGCAGCAGTCGCGTCGTACTGCTTGAGATCAATGCTTTTCACCTTGCCCGCGGCCTTGTCGAAGGTAATATCGGCATCGTTAAGCAGCTTGCCGTACTCGTAGCCTTGCGCCCACTGCAGTGGCAGCGCGCCGTCGCGTTCAACCGTGCCCTGGGTGGTCTGGTGGGTATCGCCACCAAAGAGGATATCGACGTCCTTATTAAAGCCCTTTGCGTATTCCTCTGCATCTTCGTGAAAGAGGGAGACCACGACATCTGCCTCGCCGCTTTCCTTCAAGCGGGTGGCTTCCTTATTCGTTGCCTCAACGGGATCGGTAAAGGTAACGCCCGGAATCTTTGCCGCAGACACCTTGAACTTGGTGTTTTGGGTGACGGTGCCGACGTAGCCGACCTTCACGCCGTCGATTTCTTCCACATGAGAGGCATCCAAGAGCGGCTTGCCGTCTTTTAATACATTGGCGCCGAGGATGGGATAGTCAGACGCTGGCTCGATACAGTCCGTTAGGTCCTCGGTGCCCTTGTCGAATTCGTGGTTGCCCACCGCGGTGACCTTCATCCCCATGGCATTGAGCGCTTCCAGGGTGTATTTGTCATCCGAGATGGCCGAGACGAATGCAGAACCGCCCACGTTATCGCCCGAAGAGGTGAGGTTGAACTCCTGGCCTTCGTTGACCTGCTTGATAAGCGATTGCAGGCGAGCCACGCCAATTTCATCGCCCGCCTTAGCAGGCTCGCTCAGGCCATCTTCCAGGTGGCCGTGCAAGTCGGTGATATTGGTAACCGAGATGGTGGTCGTATCCTCCTGCGCTAGGGCGTGTGTGCCAGACAGCGCGACGGCGGTGACGGTGGTAGCGGCCACCAACTGGCCAATGCGGCGGAACTGCATAATTACTCCTGTGTCGTAGAAAGCATTCAGACAATATATACCGCTTTCTTAACCAATTCGCAGGAAGCATAACGCCCGTGAACTGGGCTTTTACCTTTCCTCCGCCAAGAGTTCACGCAATCGTCACGTGCGCGTCGCCCGCGCTTTGCTCTATCAAGCAACCGCACAGGGAGGTAGCCGCGCGGGAAGGCGGTTAGGCAGTCACGCGGTAGACGTCAAAGACGCCCTCGGTATTGCGCAACGTCGTCATCAACGAGCCCAGCTGTTTGGTATCCGAGACAGAGAAGGTAAATCGCATCGTGGCAATTTGGTCCTCGCCGCGGTTCGAATTCATAGTCAACACATTGATGTTCTGATCGCTTAATACCCGCGTTAGCTCAGACAGCAGGCCCTGACGGTCCAATGCCTCAAGCTGCAGCGTGGCAGAAAACGCACCGGTAGAAGAGGTGCCAGAGGACCACTCCACCTTCAGCATGCGCTCCGGCTCAGATTTAAGCTTTTCCGCGTTGGCGCAGTCCGCACGGTGCACCGACACTCCCCCGCCACGGGTGACAAAGCCAAAAATGGCGTCCCCAGGCACCGGCTGGCAGCACTTCGCAAGCTTAGCCATGACATCGGGGCTTCCCTCCACCAAGATGCCCGTGCCGGAGGCGGAGTCCTTGGTATGCTGCGCGCGGGACTGCTCGAGCTCCGACAGCGGGGTTCGAGAAGCCAGCGCATCCACGGCATCATCGCGGTCGCCGAACATAGCGACCAATTGGTTGGCCACGTGTTGTGCGGAGACGTGTCCTGCGCCGATGGCAGTGTACAGGGCATCGACATCAGAATAGTGCAACTGTTCTGCCACCTGCTTCATGGAGCTGGCGGTAAACAGGCGGTGCATCGGCAAGCCGCCGCGCTGCACCTCAGTAGCCAAGGCATCGCGCCCGGCTTCAAGATGCTCCTCACGCCTTTCCTTGGCAAACCACTGGCGGACCTTTGCCTTCGCCCGCGGGGAGACCAAGAATTCCTGCCAATCGCGCGATGGACCGGCATTGGGATCCTTGGAGGTAAAGATTTCTACCTTGTCGCCGGATTTCAGTGGCGATTCTAGCGCCACCAATTTACCGTTAACCTTGGCACCAATGCAGCGGTGGCCAACCTCCGTATGCACGGCGTAGGCGAAATCGACCGGAGTAGAGCCCGCCGGCAGATCCACCACATCGCCCTTCGGGGTAAAGGCGAAGATCTGGCGCGCCGTCAGGTCATAGCGCAGGGAATCAAGGAATTCATTGGGGTCTGCCGCTTCCTTCTGCCAGTCCAGCAGCTGACGCATCCAAGCCATCTGGTCCACCTCTTCTTGGTGCCCAGAATTCTTTCCCTTTGTTTCCTTATAGCGCCAGTGCGCAGCGACGCCGAATTCGGCGTTGTAGTGCATCTCGTGCGTGCGGACCTGCACCTCAAGGGTTGCTCCGCCATCCGCGAGCACTGTGGTGTGCAAAGACTGGTAGACGCCGAAGCGCGGGGAGGAAATATAGTCCTTAAAACGCCCAGGCAGGGCCTGGTAGATGGAGTGCACAACACCAATGGCGGCGTAACAGCTATTGATATCATCCACCAATACGCGGATGCCCACCAAGTCGAAGATCTCCGCAAACTCGCGGCCGCGCACGACCATCTTTTGATAGATAGACCAGTAATGCTTCGGCCGGCCCATTACTTCGGCCTCGATGCCATTTTCCTTTAAGGCGGCGCCCACTTGGTTGATGATTTCCTTCAGGGCGCGATCGCGCGAGGGCGCGCGCTCTGCCACCATGCGCACGATTTCGTCGTACTTTTTGGGATAGAGGATGGCAAAAGACAGATCCTCTAACTCCCATTTCACGCTCGCCATGCCCAACCGGTGGGCCAAGGGGGCGATGACCTCTAGCGTCTGGCGCGCCTTCTTGGCCTGCTTTTCCGGCGGCAAAAAGCGCATAGTGCGCATATTGTGCAGACGGTCGCTGACCTTGATGACCAGCACGCGCGGATCGTTGGCCATGGCGACGATCATCTTCCGGATGGTCTCGGCTTCCGCCGCAACACCCAGGGCCACCTTGTCCAGCTTGGTCACGCCATCAACAAGCCGGGCCACTTCGGGCCCGAAGTCGCGAGTCAGATCCTCCAGCGTGTACTCGGTATCCTCCACCGTATCGTGCAAGAGTGCTGCAACGATGGTGGTGGTATCCATGCCGATTTCCGCGGCGATCGTAGCCACGGCTAGCGGGTGGGTAATATACGGCTCGCCCGACTTACGGAATACTCCCTCATGCAGCCTTTCTGCGGTGTTATAGGCAGCGTTGAGCAATTCCGCATCCGCTTTGGGGTGGAATTTCCGGTGAATGGACATGAGGGGATCGAGCACCGGGTTAATCTTGACCCGCCCGCCGGTCAGTGACCGGGCAAGGCGGGCAGACATGCTCCGCATCCCGTTATTAGCCTGGCGTTTTGCTGACTTATCCGTGGCCATCTCTACCGCCCTTCACAATGCCGCAGCCTATATTGCTGACTGCAGAGCCTTTCCAGATCGTGTGATCTAGCTTAGACACACCATCTTAGTCAGCGTCATCCAGCACAATGAGCGGCGGGCCCGATAAGCGTTCACGGCCGTTAAGCCCCTTAACTTCGAGCACCACGACGTTGCCCGCTACCTCGGCGCCCGCAGACTCAAGAAGCAGCTTGGCGCCGTGGAGGGTGCCGCCGGTGGCCAGGACGTCATCGACAAGCACCACGCGCTTGCCCTTTACATCAACGCCGCTGGCGGGGATCTCCAACGCCGCCGAACCATATTCCAGTTCGTATTCCTCGGTATATACCGGCGGCGGAAGCTTGCCCTTCTTGCGAATGGCCAAAATACCCAAGCCCAGCTTGTACGCCACGGCAGAGCCCAGCAGGAACCCGCGGGCATCCAAGCCACCAATGAGATCCGCTCCCAACTCCTCACACGCGGCGGCGAGGCCATCAACAACGGCCTGAAATGCCTCAGGATCGGCTAATACCGGTGTGAGGTCTTCAAAAAGAATTCCTTCTTCTGGAAAGTCCTGCACAAGGCGCACCTTGTCGCTCAAAGCTTGTGCTGCTGATTCGTAGTGAGAAGTCATCATCTTCCTTGCAACTAAATAGCGAGAATTAATTTAGGAGCGGAAAAGGCCTAGGCCTTTTCCACAGGTTCTTGTGCCGATACGCGCCACCGGTCCATATTCCAGCCGATGCCCGAGATGCCAGTGTACGGCAGGACACCCTCCACGTCGCGGTGAACGATAAACACGCGCGGCTGTGCAGCGACCGGAATGGAGGGAACACTCTCCCACAGCTGCTCTTCCTGCTCCTTGAGCTGAACGGAGTTTTTGATGCTGGAATCAGCGGCAGAGTACTCGGTCAGCGGATCGACCGCTCCCAAGAAGGCGTCGATGGTTGGCTCCCCCGTTTCTGGATCAGGGTTGAGATAAAACTGCGATAGTTTCTCCTCCGCAGCATCCTCGATGGTAATGCCCGCCGGTTCACAGGAGGCGCGCAGCGCATCGACCATCGCCTGATAGCGCTTATCTGGGCCAACGTAGCCCACCTTGATGGTGGTCCCGTTCAACTGGCCAGCCGCAGTCATGTCCGTTCCCTCGTAATCCTTCGCCACCGATCCTAGTGTTTGGGCTACCGGATCCTCGACAGAGACGGTGCGCAGATAAGCCGGTGGAACATTGACACCAGATACTTCGGAGCTCTTTTGCGCCATAGCTGCTTGGTCCACGCAGGCAGCGAATGCCTTCCTAGCGGAAGGTTCTGCAAAAATCCCAGCCTGCGATAGCGTCAGTGTGTCGGTTTGCAGGCCCACCTCGGTGGTCGTCTCAAACTCGGTTTTCTCTGCGCCCGCGGGGTCCTCCCCATTGGAGTTGCCTTCTTTATTCGAGTCAGATCCGTTTTTGGATTCGGGGGCTTCGTTGCCTTCCTCGGATTCTGCGTCCTTGCTTGCGTTCCCTGAGAGCCAGTCAGGCGCTGCAGTGGCGGAATCTGCCACCTTGAGAACGCCCTTATCCGCGAGTTCCTGTGCGTCGGCAGTACTCGGCCAAACGACGAGGCGATCCAAGGCAGGTTTGTCACCGCGATACTGCTCATTGGCTTTTAAGAAAACCTCGCCAGAATCGCCAACCTTATCCGCGGTAAATGGGCCGTAAGACACCTGCAACTCGGGGTCAAAGTCATCCTTGGCGGTGGAAAAACCGTAGCGCCACAAATCCGCTACCGGCTGCAGCGTCGCCATGTCTTCTGTGTGCAATGCCGCGTTGAGTTCTTCTACGGTCAAATCCGCCTTCTGCGCGAGCGCGTGTGCAGGCATGACGGTGCCAGGGCCAAACATTTGGCGCCACCGATGTCCCTGGTCTTTCTGGAAAGTCAGCGTAAAGGCCTTGCTGTGCGGTGCGCACTCGATATCTGCGATGTCATTCATCAGCGGCATATGCGAGGCAAATTCAACCGGGTGCGTGCCAGCCTTATAGGCAAGCAGGTAATCATCGCAGGTAACGGGGGTGCCATCGGAGAACGTGGCGTCATCGGCTAGCGTCAAACGCACGCTTTCCTGATCGCTATCTCCTGCGGGCGGAAGCTCCTCGGTCTCTACTAAATCCGCATTGGGAATAAGCTGTCCAGAGGGCCCCGGCACAAAAAGGCCGGGATAAAGGCGCGTCGAAAGCTGTGCCGCTGAAGTGGTGCTGCCAAAGGCGGTACCGGCATTCGTCGTTGCCAGCTGGGAGTTGACCATATATCCGGTGTAGTTATAGGACTCCGGATCGCTGGGCGCGGATTGGTCACCGCTATCGGATTCGCCACTGCTGCACGAGGCCGCTGCCAGCGCAAGGGCGGAAAGCCCTGCCGCAACTACTGTGATTTTGGGACGGCGACCCCACCACCGTGTGGTGCCTAATCTGCGTTCCACGGTACGCACAACCCCTTTTCTCCTAAAAAGACCAAGCCTTACTCTGCCTGATTATGCCGTGTTTAAGGTCGTTTAGCGCCCCGGGCGCCACGTAGCACCGGTATGGCCGGAGGCACTGCTGCCGTGATCAGTTTGTTCTTCTGCCACTTCCTTGTGCGTCTTGGCCCCGACATCGGAAGGCGTGACCACCTTGCGCTTTGCAGAACCCGCCTCCGCTGGTTCACCATCCTCAGACTTACCCGCGCGGTAATCCAGCACACGTTGCGTGTGCTGTTTGACGCGCTTGGTCCAATTAGCAAACGTCACCACCAGCGGGGTGGCTAAGAAAATCGAGGAGAAAATACCCTCGATAACACCGATGAGCTGGATCAGGGCCAAATCGCGCAGCGTACCGATGCCCATAAGCCATACGGCGATGACGAACAACGCGATAATAGGCAGCGCGGAAATGACGGAGGTGGAAATGGAACGCATGACCGTCTGGTTAATCGCCAGGTTAGCCAGTTCCCCGTAGGTCTTAGAACGTTGGCCTTCCAGCCCTGCAGTGTTCTCATTGACCTTGTCGAAGACGATGACGGAGTCATAGATGGAGAAGGTCAAGACGGTGAGCAAACCGATAATGACGGCGGGAGAAACTTCAAAGCCAAAGAGAGCGTAGATACCGGCGATGACGATGCCATCAATAATTAGCGCCAAAATGGCGGCAAAAGCCATAATCTTTTGCAGGCGCACCGCCACATAGATTGTCGCTGCAACGAGGAATACGATCATGGCGAGGATCATGCGCTGCGTAATCGAGGAACCCCACGATTCGGACACCGTGGAAGAACCAATGGCGTCCGGGGTGGCCTCCCCGTTTTCATCCTTTGGCTGGAATTCCTCATAAATGGCGGACCGGGCGCTGTCTACTTCCTCCTGACTCAAGCGCTCAGAGGTGACTTCAAGCGTCTCAGCATCACCGGCACCAACGATGCGCACTTGCTCCGGTTCAACGCCAGTGGAGTCCTCAAAGACGGTAGCTACCTCATCTTCTTTCAAGTCCCCAGCGGGCATGGACAAGGTGGTGCCACCCTCAAAGTCGAGGGAGAGCGTAAATCCACGAATCAAGATGGCGACGATGGCACCGACGAGGAGCGCGGCGGTAATCCCGTACCACCGTTTGGTGTGGCCAATGAAGTCATAGCCACGCTCGTCTTCATAAAGGCGATCTAAACGCGAAATCTTATTTTTAGTCGATACGGCCATGATTATTTCTCCTCATCTTCCGCAGCTGCTGAGGGCGAAGAACTCTCAGACGAATCGGCGCCAACGGATGCCGAATTTTCAGTAGAGCGCTCCCGCTGCGCGGAAGCGGCAGAACGGGAATCTCCGTAATAGCCGCGTTCTCGCCGCTCTTCAATTAGCGCATAAATTCCGCCCAAACCGTTCATCGATGGCTTGGCGGCCGCTGGGCGGCGGCCGATGATCTGCATCACCGGCGCCATAACCAAGAAGGAGACGACCAAGTCGAAGATCGTGGTCAGACCCAAGGTAAACGCGAAGCCCTTCACCTCACCGATGGCGAGGAAGTAGACGATGACAGAACCAATCAACGTCACCGCGTTACCGGTCACGATGGTACTGCGCGAGCGCTCCCAGGCCTTCCGCGTAGCGGACCTAAAGGTTCTACCTTCTAAGAGCTCGTCCTTAATGCGCTCGTAGTAGACCACGAACGAGTCCGCGGTCGCACCGACACCAATGACCAAACCTGCGATACCGGAAAGGTCGAGTGAGTAACCAATCCAACGCCCCAGCAACACAATGGCGCCGTAGGTTAGCAGGCCGGAGCCAAGCAAGAAGATGACGGACACACCACTGAGCGCTCGGAAGTAGTACAGCGAGTAAAGGATGACCAAAATCAAGCCTGCCAAGCCAGCCCACAGGCCAGCTTCTAGCGCAGCCTTACCCAGTGTCGGAGGAATGGACTCCACCGTGCCACCGGGCTCGCCGTTTTCGCCGGCAAAGGACAGCGGCAAGGCACCGTAGCGCAGGTTATTGGCCAGGTTATTGGCTTCTTCTTGGCTAAAATCACCGTTAATGGAGGTAGCGGAACCGTACGGGGTAGCACCCTGGATAACCGGCGCAGAAATAACAGCCGAGTCAAGGGTGATGGCAATCTGGTCGTTCAGGTGGTCCCGCGTGAGGTCAGCCCAAGTCTGGGAACCGTTCGGGCCATCGCCAGTCTTGAAGGAGAAGCTGATCTCCATCTGACCAGACTGCGGGTTGAGGCCACCGTTGATCGGGGAATTGGTATCAATCTCATTACCCGTCAAACGGGTACCGTCTTCATCCTCAACGCCGTTGAGCAACGGGGCTGGCTCCAAGACATAGGGAGTGCCGTTGTCGTAGTCACAGGTAACAAAAGGCTTGGACGGATCGTCCGCACCAGCCAGTGGGTCAGCGGAGCCTTGGCAGGTTAGGAGCGAAGAGGCCGCTGCTTGCGTCGTTGGGTCGTCCGACTGGCGGTCCTTTAACAACATTTCGGTTATTTCATCGCGACGCTCGGTCTGCTCAATGGAGTTGGACGGCTCATCCAAAGGCTTAGCGGAAACCTTTGGTGCCTTGACGTCCTTCGCTTCCTTGCCCTCAGCCTGCGCTTCTTGCTGGGCAACGGCATTGGTGACGTCTTCCAACTTCTTGTTGGCCTCGTCCTTATCTAGGACGCCGTATTTGACCCAGCGGTTGGCCATATCCTCCAGCTCTTTGTCGAGCTTGTCCAAGTCCGGCGCGGAGGGTTGCGCCACTGGGCGGAAGTACAACTGAGAGGTCTGCCCCACTGCCTGGGCCTGCGAGGCATCTTCGCCCGGTACTGTGATGACGAGGGTATTTCCGTTGATGACGACCTCGGAACCAGAAACGCCCATGCCGTTCACGCGCTGTTCCAAAATATTGCGCGCCTGCCGTAGCTGGTCCTGGGTGGGGTCTTCACCTTGTGGTGCCAAGGTTACGCGGGTGCCACCCTGCAGGTCGATGCCTAGCTTTGGGGTGGCTTGGCGGTTTCCGGTGAAAAAGACCAGCGCATAGATAACGACCACGATAAGCCCAAAAAGCGCGAGGGCGCGTTTAGGCCATTGGCGGTTGCTATTTTTCATAGCGCCTCGAGATGATGCGGACAACGATATTCTCCTGTGCACTGCAAACCAGGGTGATTAGACATTAAATACGGCCCGCCCGATTCGGCGCGGGCACGTTAACAACGCACAATCGTACGTCATGGAATAACATTTTCCTTAACGGGGTCCGCGATTCAGCGAAAATGTGTCAGGTTCTACGTTTCTCTTAAGCCAATTGCAGGCTCATAGAACACTAGCCGTGTGCACAAGGTACGCCCGCGCCTGCCTTCGTTGAGAGCACGGGCGATAACGAGGAATTAGCGGTCGGAGGACTGCTCGCCTTCCCCACCATTGAGTCCCTCATCATTATTGTTCTCGCCGTTGTCTCGCTGCGGCTCTCCAGCTTTGTCTGCACTACCGCGGTTAAGTTTCTGGGCTTCGCTTTCGGTGCGAACAACCGCCATCTTGTCAAAGGTAAGGGTAACTCCCGGGGAAACCTCGAGGTCCACACTGGTATCGGTGGTTCCGCGCACCACACCGTGGACACCGCCGGCGGTCACGATGCGGTCCCCATTCTGCAGGGAATTTTGCAGCGATTGCATGTCGTTTTGGCGCTGGCGTTGCTTACGCATCGCCATAAAGGAAGGAATGATGAACAAAATGACAATGATTATGAGAAAGATGATTTCCATAACTTTCCAGTATGCCAGACTGTTTGGTTCACAAAAACCATCGGCTAGTTCCATCCCATGGACCCCACCAGCGAGGTGCACATGGGCCCTTAAAACAGCCCAATTGCCCCATCCGGAGGCGTCAGGCCCAGGTGCTGCCATGCGGCTGCGGTGGCTACCCTGCCCCGCCCAGTGCGCGAAATCATGCCGGCGCGAACCAAGTATGGCTCACACACCTCCTCCACGGTGGAGGGTTCCTCGCCAACGGCGATGGCCAAGGTATTAACACCCACCGGCCCGCCGCCGTGGCCATTGATCAGGGCACTGAGGACGGCGCGGTCCAGCCGGTCCAGCCCCATTTCATCAACATCGAATACCTCCAACGCCCCCTGCGCGGCGGAAAGATCGATGCGCCCGGTTCCATTGACCTCCGCATAGTCGCGCACGCGGCGAAGCAGGCGGTTGGCAATGCGCGGAGTGCCGCGCGAACGCGAGCCGATCTCAACGGCGGCATCATCGTCGATGGCGACGTCCAAGATATGTGCCGCACGCTTGATCACATGGGTGAGATCCTCGGTGCTGTAGTACTCCATTTGGGCGGTAAAGCCGAAGCGATCCCGCAGCGGTCCCGTCAACATTCCTGCTCGCGTTGTAGCCCCGACCAAGGTAAACGGCGGGATCTCCAACGGGATCGAGGTAGCACCCGGCCCTTTTCCCACAATCACATCGATGCGGAAATCTTCCATGGCCATATAGAGCATCTCTTCGGCGGGCCGGGCGATGCGGTGGATCTCATCGATGAAAAGCACGTCGCCTTCCATGAGGTTCGAAAGCATCGCCGCGAGGTCTCCCGCTCGTTCCAGCGCTGGGCCCGAGGTCATGCGCAGCGACGTCCCAAGTTCCTGCGAAATGATCATGGCCATCGTAGTCTTACCCAGGCCGGGCGGCCCCGATAACAGGACATGGTCCGGGGTGACCCCGCGGTTCTTAGCGCCCGTAAGCACGAGGGAAAGCTGCTCCCTGACCTTTGGCTGCCCAATAAATTCCGTTAGGGATTTCGGGCGCAGGGAGCGCTCGATATCGTGTTCTTCGGCGTGAGCGGTGGCTTCCACATCACTATTGTGCTGTGAATCGTGCGCCTCATTCATTCCCTCCGGGAGGTTGAACTCGGTGCGCTCAATATCGGACATGCTGTAGCCTTCGTGTCTTCTTGACGTCGTGTTCTTTTAGCCCTGCTTACCCAACTGGGCTAGGGCCGCGCGCAGCAAGGTTGACGTATCCGCCGCAGGGGCTTCGGCATATGCCGCCTCCACCACGGGGCGGGCCGCCTTCTCAGTAAATCCTAGGCCCAGGAGGGCTTCGGTGACACTATCGACAACTGGGTCACCGCCGCTTGCTGCCGCCGGCGCCGCATCAGCCGTTGGAGCTCCAGCAAAGCGCTTTACCTTATCTTTTAGCTCCAGGGTAAGGCGTTGGGCCATCCGCTTGCCGACGCCCGGAATAGACTGCAGCGCCTTCACATCCTCCCCGCCAATGGCTGCGGCAAGCTCTTCTGCGCCCATGACGGACAACGCAGCTAGGGCGAGTTTGGGCCCCAAGCCGGACACGGATTGCAGCACCTGAAACATCTCGCGGTCGTCATCGCTGGTAAAGCCGTATAGGGTTAACGCATCTTCCTTGACCACCAAGGTAGTAAGCACAAAGGCAGTTTCTCCGCGGCGCAGGGTTCCCAACGTCTTTGCGGTAGCCAAGAACTTATAGCCCACCCCGCCGCATTCAATAACGCCGTGGTCTAAACCAATGTGGAGGACTTCTCCCCGCAATGCCGCAATCATTTTCTACCGTACCTTCCTACCTGTGTGCGCTTTCAACATGACCTAATAATGAACAAACTTAACCTGTGGGGTGTGGCGAGCTAAGGCTGAACACCCTTCCCCCGCCCGCGGACACCACTGGTCTTTGCGCCAAGCCCTAAACCAGTACTATCCATCCTGACGATCGCTGGCGCCCGCCAGCAATGGCAGACAGCCAGCGCCAATGCGTCCGCTGCGTCCGCCGGCTTGGGCGGCTCCGTAAGCCCCAAGATACGAGTAATCATCGTCGTCATTTGTTTCTTATCTGCGCGCCCATTGCCAGAAATGGCCTTTTTTACTTCGGACGGTGTGTACATATACACCGGAATATCCCGCTCGGCAGCCGCGAGCACGAGGACTCCTACGACGTGCGCAGTCTGCATGACGGTCGAGACCTGGCCGCGTTCGAAGACGCGCTCTATAGCAACCACGTCGGGCGAATAATCGTCCATCCATTCCTTGGCCGCAACGGACAGCCGCAGGAGCCGCTCGGTCAAATCTTTATCACTCGGGGTCCGCACCACGCCAACGGAGACAGGAAGAATTGCGCGCCCGCGGCCAGCTTGAACTACGGACAGGCCACAGCGAGTTAGCCCAGGGTCGATGCCCATCACGCGCATGCCTTCGATATTCACACCCGCCCACTCCCTGTTCCGCGGCCTCGTCGTTCCTAGTCTTAATTCCCCATTATGTCTTACACACACATGTTCTACAACACGGCGCAACTTTTAGGCTGTCCCAATAAAAACACAACAACGCTCGGCACCGGAATCTCCGCATGCGCGAAGAGCCGCCACCGAGCTAGTGCCTCCAATATGTGCAGTATTCTTACTCTGCGTTGAGTTCTGCTAGCACCTCATCGGAGAGGTCCATATTGGTATATACGTTCTGGACGTCGTCGGATTCTTCCAAAACATCGATGAGGCGGAAGATCTTCTTGGCGTCATTGGCCTCGAGAGGAACCTCGACGGAGGCACGGAAATCGTTATCGGAGTCATCAACCTCGATGTCTGCTTCCTTGAGGGCCTCCTTGACGGCCTGCACATCCGTGGGGGCGCAGATGATCTCAAATTTCTCGCCCTGGTCTTTAACCTCTTCAGCGCCAGCATCGAGGACTGCCATCAAGACATCATCCTCACTCAGCTCACCCTTTTCCACCAAGACATAACCGGTGCGGGAGAACATATAAGCAACCGAGCCGGATTCGCCCAGGTTACCGCCATTCTTGCTCATCGCGGTGCGGACATCGGTAGCCGCGCGGTTGCGGTTATCGGTCAAGCATTCAATCAGCATTGCGACACCGTTGGGGCCATAACCCTCGTACATGATGGTCTCCCAGTCGGCACCACCGGCTTCTTCACCAGAGCCGCGCTTGCGGGCGCGTTCGATGTTGTCATTGGGGACGGAGGCCTTTTTGGCCTTCTTAATCATGTCATCGAGCGTTGGGTTGGCCGCAGGATCACCACCGCCGGTTCGCGCCGCCACTTCAATGTTCTTAATGAGCTTGGCAAATTCCTTGCCGCGCTTAGCGTCATTGGCAGCCTTCTTGTGCTTGGTAGTTGCCCATTTTGAGTGGCCTGACATTAAGTCCCTTTCTAATTGGGTTCTAAATCTGTTGACAATTATACGTGCCCTGCACGAACTGGGAAAAGCGCCCCCATGATACGGACGCGTCGCTAGACGTTATGCCAATTGCCGTGCGCAGAACCGCTTCCTAAGTTTTCATCAAGGAACCGAGTCAAGCCTTCTTGATTGATCAATGCAACGAGTTCACCCTGCTCATTGAATAATTTACCGCGCGCGATGGCCGTTCCTTGCGCCGCTGTGGGCGATACCTGCTCATAGAGCAACCACTCATCCACGCGAAATGGGCGAAGAAACCACACCGCATGGTCAAGGCTTGCCAATTGCACCTTATCCCCTTGGTGCGGAATGAGCGCCGCCCGAATAAGGGTCATATCAGACATATACGTCAGGGCAGCGCGGTGGAAAGCGGGGTCACTCCCAAGCTCGCCCGTATTGCGGAACCAAATATGGCGATATCCGGCACCTGTCACCTCCGCGGCGGCATCATCGCGGCCCTCATCGGGCACTAAACGGATATCCCAATCGGTCCACTCCTTCAAAATAATCCGGGTGGAATACGGCGCCCCACCGCCACGGCGAGCGGCTTCATCGGGGCTTAATACCTGCGGTGCCACGTCCTGATGCTCGGGTCCTGCATCACCTTCGCGGTGGAAACTAGCCAGCATAATAAAGACGAGGCGGCCATCCTGGATGACCCGAACCTGCCGGCTAGCAAAGGAACGACCATCGCGCAGCCTTTCTACCTGCAGCTCCAGCGGCTTTTTCGTATCACCTGGGCCAACGAAATAACCGTGGAGGGAATGCACCTGCTTCCCCTCCACCGTCTTTTGCGCCGCGGTAAGCGCCTGCGCGGCAACTTGCCCGCCGAAGGTGCGCTCAATCTGCGAGGGGATCGCTGGGCCAGAAAAGACATCCGTATCTTGGGTGCCTTCTAATGCCAAAACCTCAGAAATGGTGCCCACAGTCATCCTTTCTTGTGCGCCTACTATGCGCTACATCACGTAAGTCTTCGTCTGCCTTGCCACCCTACTCCCCGGGGCAGCCCAACCCCGGTGACGAGAAACCTGATTCGAACTACTCAACGACCAAATTTTTCCCTAGAATCTTTTGGGTGAAAAGATTCGCGACAGTTCCTGCGGTATGGGTGGGCTGGGTTCTCGCCCGCTTGGTTTTGGTCTATTTTTTGAAGCTCGACCACAGCGCACGCGGCGATGTTGCCTATTATTTCGCCGGCCTTTTTGGCACTGATCCCACGCAGATGACCGAATACCCCCACGCGGGCACGTGGCCCACCATCATCTTAAGTTGGTTCACCGGTGGAGACCGCGGCGTGTTCTACATTGGCTTTACCATCATGACGCTGCTTGTCGATGCCACCTTCCTCGCCCTCCTGCTGCGCCACCACGAACGCAATAAGCGCGTTTTTCTCGCCGGTTGGTTCTGGGTCTTTTTTGGCACGGCTGCAGGCCACGTCTTTGTGTGGCGCCTCGATATTTTTCCTGCCGTCGTCGTCGCTGGGGCCGCAGCGCTCCTTATTTCTCATCCCAAGACCGGCGCCGCCCTATTAGGCTTCGCCACCACCATGAAGCTCTGGCCAGGCGTCCTCGCAGCTGGACTGGTCGGGCGCTTTAATAGCACCAATTCCTGGCTGCGCTTGGCGTCCTTTTTCGGCTCGGTTGCCGCCCTTTCAGCATTGACAGTTGTCACCTCCGGCATGGACCGTCTGCTTTCCCCACTGAACTATCAGGGGGTACGCGGACTCCAACTTGAATCCATTCCGGCGACAAACCTGCTGTTACAGGCACACCTGAACCCAGGTAAGTGGCATTTGGGATATGCCCCGTCCAAGAGCTTTGAAATTTCAGGTCCGGGCGTCGATACCGCCATCATGTGGAGCTCCATCGCGACGGCCGGGATGCTGGTATTCGCCTTGAGCTGGGCGCTGTACCGTTTCTTCGCCGGAGGGTGGACCGCGCGAACCACCGTCGCCTTCTTCACCCTTATGGTGCTGCTCCTCATAGCAACCAATAAAGTATTTTCTCCCCAGTACATCATTTGGCTCGGACCGCTATTCGCTGTGGTAGTACGCCAAAAGCTCCCCGCCGGGTTTATACCCATCAAGATCTGTCAGGGCCTCCTCGCTGTATGTGCAGTTGCAGCCGCCGCGCTTGGCACCTACGTCTACCCGTTCCACTATGACTTCGTGTGGAAGTACGTGGGCGAAAACCTGACTCCGGTCTACGTACTCGTCGCCCGCAATATGCTCATCCTCGTAGCGGTGCTCTTTGCACTTATATGGTTCATCCTTGAGGTAAGCCTGTCACGCCGCATAGAAAAGGCCATCGTGGCAGCAGGCGGCTCGGAAACGAGCGCGGAAGCCGGCGCAGAGAACGCGTCCTCGCCGAATACGGGGCGAATTAACGTGCCTGGCTCCGACGCCCCTACCGAGTCTGAAGCGAGCACCGATGCCACTACGCAGACACCCCGCAGCTAAATTCTTAATCCGCCAGCATGTAGTCGAAGTACTCCGGTAATTTAGCGGTTCCGCCGAGGTGGAAGAAGCGCACTGCGGGCCGCAGGCGCAGCGCGCGCGTATCGCTAACTGCCTCGTTATAGAAGCGATGCGCCAATTGGATGCGGCCTTCCGCATCCGCCAAGGCGGCCGGGCGCTGGCCTACCGGAAAATCGCGCACAATGGCGGCCGAAAGCTCGCGCTCTACCATGGTGCGGGCTTGAAAATGCCCTTGCGAAAGCTCGGTGGATTCGGCCCTTTGCGCCAAGGCCGCAAGTTCCGGGGAAACTGCCGCCGTTACCGCCGCGCGCCGGTCCAACGCCGCCTGCAGTTGCGCCAGCGCAGCATCGGTGCGGATGTGCAGGAAATTTAGCCGCTGCGCTGTGAAAATGGCCCACGATCCCACAAGAATGAGAATAAGCAGCGCGATGGTTATTTCTATCGCCATCATCGCTTCACCCTCACCTTCGTGCCATCTTGCACCGTTTCATAAACCTGCATGACCGCCGCGGCAACATGGTCCCAGTCATACATCTGGGCGCGCTGCACGCCATTGCGCACCAATCGCCGCCGGTAGTCGCCATCATCCAAAACTTGGTTGAGCACACGTGCCAAATCGGTGGCATTGCCAGTGCGGAATAGCGCTCCCGCAGGCTCTTCCGATTCCGCGTTGCAGACCGCCCGAAAGGCCTCCAGATCCGAAGCCACGACGGCGGCACCGGCGGCCATGGCTTCTACCAACACGATGCCAAAGCTTTCCCCGCCCGTATTGGGCGCCACGTAGACATCGGCCCGGCCCAAGATTTGTGCCTTTTCTGCGTCGCTGACGCGCCCGACAAAATCCACGCCCTCGACCTCGCGGGCACGGCCGCCACCCATAATGGTGACGCGAATATTCGTGTTGACCTGACGCAAAGCGGCCAACAGAATATCCAGGCCCTTCCGCGGCTCGTCGAGGCGGCCGAGAAAAACGACCTCGAGTGGGGCATCGGCAAGCGCGGGCTGGCTTTTCTTGCGCGCTAAAGCGTAGACGGAGGTATCGACGCCATTGGGAATCAGGACAGGATCGCCGCCCAATTGCTCCACCTGCCAGCGCCGCGCCATATCCGATACCGCGATGCCGCCGCGAATCTTTTCCAAAAAGGGCACGAGGAGCGGCTTTGCCAGGGTCAGGATGAGGGAATTGGCCGCCGAGGCGTGGTACGTCGCCACCATGGGGCCGTGCGCCACGGCCAAGGCGGTCATGGAAAAACTCGGGGAATTGGGCTCGTGGATATGCAGGACATCAAAATCACCGTCCTGAATGAAGCGCTTGACCTTGCGGGTTACCTTTGGCCCCACCGACAAGCGCGCAACGGAGCCGTTATACGCAATCGGGAAGGCCGGGCCGCCCTTGACCACGAAATCCGGTAGCGGTGTGGTCTCTGCGGCAGGACCAAGAACCTGGACAAAGTGACCTTGTTCTATAAAAACGGTGGCCAGGTCGAGGATGTGGGCCTGCACGCCACCAGGTTCATCAAAAGAATACGGGCAAATAATACCGATGCGCATTAACTGGAACGTTCCTTTCGCGCTTGCCGGCGCCGCTCCACGTCCTCGTTCCATTGCGGCTGCAGCATGTGCCAGTCTTCGGGGTGGTGCTGGATATTAGCCGCAAACCCATCCGCCATCCGCTGGGTGGTCTCCTTAATATCGGTAACCTGAACTTCTGGAGACACCGACAACCCCCAGCCATCGCCTTCAAACCACGAGTGCACCACGTGGAGTGCCGCGCCGGTCTCAATGGCTAGCTGTGCGGGACCTGCCGCCATATTGGCTTCCTCGCCCATGAAATCTACCGTGATACCGCGGCGGGTAATATCGCGTTCCGCCAATAAGCAGACCACCCCGCCCTCCTGCAGGGCTTCCTTCAGGCGTGCAAAGGGCGTGGCCGCCCCACCGGTAAGCGGCAGGACCTCAAACCCCAGTTCCTCGCGGTAATCCACGAAGGCATCAAATAACACCTCCGGCTTTAACCGCTCCGCCACGGTGGTAAATTGCCCGTAATGTCCCACCAAGAAGACCCCAGCCATATCCCAGTTGCCGGAGTGCGGCAGCGCCAGGATGACGCCCCGTCCAGACTGCGCGGAGGCGTCGAAGTGCTCGAGTCCTTCTAGTCCGCTCATGAGGCGCTCGTGCAGCTGGGGATCCGCGTGAATCGCGGGCAGGCGAAACGCCTCCATCCAATAGCGCATATATGAACGCATGGAATCGCGCACCAATTCGCGCGTGACATTTTCTGCCCCCACCACGCGGGTAAGGTTTCGCCGCAGGCCGTCCATGCCCCGCCCGTGGTCGCTCGCGAAATCCGCCACCCACCGGAAGATGGTGCCCGCTAGGGACACGGGCAGCCGGCGAACTACCTTCCAGCCCGCCAAATACCCGGCCGCTGCTACATCTTCTTTATCCCACATGGTGCCGGATCCTCCAGAATAGTTTGTGCGCAAACCACGAACTAGCCGGAATGATAGCCCCCGCTGCGCCCACGGTCGCTAATTTTATATCCCAGCATCCTGGCGCGCTGCAATGGCAATGCGCTGATACACGGTAAAGATTGAGCCGACCGCCAAGATCCACAGCGATACCGCTGCGGCGTAATCTACACCCAAGCCCTCAAGGCCGATGCCGCCCAACGCGAGAATGAGGCGCTCAGGGCGCTCAATAAGGCCACCGACCATGGTGAAACCGGAGGCCTCTCCCCTAGCCTTGATATAGGAAATGACCTGGGAGCACACCAAGGTAATGAGGCAGGCCGCCACTGTCCATTTGGACGCGTCTGCGGTATAAACCAGCCACCACGCGATGGCGCAGAACAACGCGCCATCGGTAATGCGGTCACAGCTCGCGTCCAGTGTGGCACCAAAGGCGCTCGATTTGCCGGTCAGTCGGGCCATGGTGCCATCGAGCATGTCAAAGGCGGCAAAGAGGCCGGATAGTACGGCGGCGATAAAGAGGTGGCCGGTAGGAATGAGGATCACCGAAATAGCGATGGTCACAATCGTGCCTACAACCGTGACCACGTTGGGTGTTAGCCCCAACTTTAAAAAGGTCTTGGCTATAGGTTCCACCACCACGGCGGCGGGCTTTCGCCCATGCACGCTAAGCACGCGAGTCCTCCTCTTC
The DNA here is from genome assembly GCF_000478175.1 of Corynebacterium sp. KPL1814. Lineage (GTDB taxonomy): Bacteria > Actinomycetota > Actinomycetes > Mycobacteriales > Mycobacteriaceae > Corynebacterium. The sequence continues at coordinate 608,235 of NZ_KI515774.1, read as the reverse complement.
CATGTCACGCCACCCCTCTGCCAAGACACGACGGGTGTCTTGCAGTAGTTGCGGTAATACCTTAGTCCCATCGAGGACAGTCATAAAGTTACTATCCCCGGGCCACCTTGGCACCACATGCAAATGCAGGTGGTCTCCCACCGAGCCGCCGGACGCGCGCCCCAAGTTAAAGCCCACATTAATGGCCTCTGGCTGTGATACACGCTTGAGCACCCGCACGGCCTTTTGGGCAAAGGCCATGAGCTCGTGGGATTCCTCCTCGGTGAGGTTTTCCAGCTCGGATTCCTTGCGGTATGGCACCACCATGAGGTGGCCGGCGTTATAGGGGAACAGGTTGAGCAGCGCATATACCGTCTTGCCGCGCGCGATGATCAGCCCATCCTCATCGCTACCCTTGGGCGCTTCCACGAAGGGATCCTCGGACCGCTGCGCGATATAAGCCATCCGGTACGGCGCCCACAGTCGCTCCAACCGGTCCGGCTCACCGGCACCGGTATAGACGAATGTCTCCTCGCTATGTCCCTTTTGCGGATTAGCGCCGGGCACGAATGAGCTCTTCTGTCGGCTGTTCGTTAATGCGCTCTGCCACCCACGTGGAAATGAGCTCAACGGCCTCATCGACGGGCACGCCGTTGACCTGCGTGCCATCCAAGAAGCGGAAGGACACCGCACCGGCTTCCACATCGCGAGCACCGGCGACCAACATGAAGGGCACCTTGCCCGTCGTGTGGTTGCGAATCTTCTTCTGCATGCGGTCATCGGAGGTATCCACGTCCGCGCGAATGCCCTTGACGCGCAGCTTGGCGGCAACGTCTTCCAGATGCGGGACGAAGTCATCGGCTACCGGAATGCCCATGACCTGGTGCGGTGCCAACCACGCTGGGAAGGCGCCCGCGTAGTGCTCAAGGAGCACACCGAAGAAGCGCTCGATGGAGCCGAAGAGGGCCCGGTGAATCATGATCGGGCGCTTCTTCGTGCCATCGGAGGCGGTGTATTCCAGCTCAAAGCGCTCGGGCAGGTTGAAGTCCAGCTGCACCGTGGACATCTGCCAGGTACGTCCGATGGCATCGCGAGCTTGGACGGAAATCTTTGGCCCGTAGAACGCGGCACCCTCGGGGTCAGGAACGAGCTCAAGACCGGACTTTTCTGCCACGGACTGCAAGATCGTGTTCGAGCGCTCCCAAATCTCATCGGAGCCGACAAATTTGTTGGGGTCCTTGGTGGAAAGCTCCAAGTAGAAATCGGAGAGGCCGTAATCCTCAAGCAGCGAAATGATGAAGTCCAGAACCTGGGTAAGCTCTTCTTCCAGCTGCTCTTCGGTGCAGTAAATGTGGGCATCGTCCTGGGTAAAGCCGCGCGCACGGGTCAGGCCATGCACCACGCCGGACTTTTCGTAGCGGTAGACCGTACCGAATTCAAAAAGGCGCAGCGGAAGCTCACGGTAGGAACGGCCGCGGGATGCAAAGATCAGGTTGTGCATCGGGCAGTTCATCGGCTTGGCGTAGTAGTCCTGCGGCTCCTTGACCGTATTTCCCTCGGCGTCATACTCGCCATCGAGCTGCATCGGCGGGAACATGCCATCGGAGTAGAAATCAAGGTGGCCGGATTTACGGAAGAGGTCGCCCTTGGTGATGTGCGGGGTATTGACAAAGGAGTAGCCCGCCTGCACGTGGCGGTTGCGGGAGTGGTTTTCCATCTCCATGCGTACGGTCGCGCCATTGGGGTGGAATACGGGGAAACCGGAACCAATCTCATCCGGGAAGGAGAAGAGATCTAATTCTTGGCCCAGGCGGCGGTGATCGCGCTTTTCTGCCTCTTCCACCATGGTCTGGTAGGCGGCCAATGCGTCCTTGGACTCGAAGGCGGTGCCGTAGATGCGCTGCAGGCCAGCGTTAGCCTGGTCGCCGCGCCAGTAGGCGGCGGACGAACGGGTCAGGGCAAAGGCTGGGATGTATTTCGTGGTGGGAACGTGCGGGCCGCGGCACAGGTCAAACCATTCCACCTCATTGGTGCGCGGGTTCACGTTGTCATAGTGCGTCAGATCGCCGGCACCCACCTCGGCGGCCTCATCGGAGTCCGGGTCCACATTGCCCTTGTCCTGGATAAGCTCCAGCTTGAAGGGCTCATCCTGCAAGGCCTGCTCGGCCTCTGCCGTGGACGCATAGGTGTGACGCTCGAAGCGCTGGCCGCCCTTGATGATCTTCTTCATCCGCTTTTCCAGGGCCTTGAGATCCTCCGGAGTGAAGGGCTCAGCGGTCTGGAAATCGAAGTAGAAGCCGTTCTCAATGGATGGGCCAATGCCCAGCTTGGTGCCGGGGAATTCAGCTTGCACGGCCTGGGCCATGACGTGGGCGCAGGAGTGGCGAATGACGGCGCGGCCATCTTCCTCACAGGCGGCTACCGGGACAAACGTCGATTCCTCATCTGGGGTGTGCGAGAGGTCAAAAAGAGTACCGTCCACGCCGCGGACTACCACGACGGCCTCTGGGCCCTTATTAGGCAGGGCCAGCTCGCGGAGGACCGCGCCAACCGCTTGCCCGGCCGGCACGGTGAAGGATTCGTAATTTACCGGTGCTGCGGGAATAAGTTCCGCCATATTCGCGCTCCTTTTTGCGCTCGCGCAGATACGGCATACCTGGCCGCATCCACTAGTTAAATTTACGGATCGTCATTCTACAGGCCAGCATGCGTGCAAAGCGATTCCGCCCACCACGTTTCTTTACCATCGCCGCCTTTGGTTCCCGGCGGGCAGAAATACATCGCCGAACCGATGTGGGTGAGCCACTCATTCAGCAGGTCCGCCTCATCAAGCCGCGCCTGGATGGGTTCGAATTGCTTGGTGGGATCCTGCTGGTAGCAGATGAAGATTTGGCCAATATTGGATAGTTGGCCATCCTTGCCATCCGGCGGCAATTCGTAGTTATAGGGCCGGCGCAAGATCTTTTGCTCCGGGTGGTCCTTCGGCGCAGTCGCGCGCGCCATGTGGGAGTTCTTATCGATGACCGGCAGGCCATACTCATCCGTGGCCTTAAAGTCCGCCTCATCGAATTCCTTATCACCCGTAAGCGGTGCCCCGTTTTCCAGCTTGCGCCCCACCGCATTTTCGCGGGAAGGCCGATCCAGCTTTTCCCAGGTATCGAGGTTCATGCGGATGCGGCGCACTACCATGGCCGCACCACCCTGCTGCCACTTTGGTCCGTCCTCGATCCAGACCTGGTCGGCGAATTCTTCGTCGCCGTGCGGGTTAACGGTGCCATCTTTTTGGCCAAACATATTGCGCGCGGTTTCGCCCTTTTCGTGGCTGCCATAGGCATTAATAAAGCCCTGCTGCAGCCAGTTAACTTCGGCATAATGCTCGCCTGAGCGCACCATATGCCGCAGGGCGTAGGTATTCATCAGGGGGTCATCGCTGCAGATTTGCAGGACGATGTCGGTCTGGCCCCACTTGTCTTCTAATTGGTCGCGGGAATAGGCGCGGACATCGCCAAGCCACTCCGGCTTATCTACGTCCAGCAGCGAGAAAATGCGCTCACCCAGCCCACACGTGATGGTGAGGTTCGCCGGCTGGCGCACCATTTCTGGCTCCAAAGTTCCCAACGGGGGCTGGCCCGTACACAGCGCACGGGCATCCTCGGTCCACAACTTCATCAGGCGGGCAAAGCCTTGCTTGCCGATGCCCCCTTTGAGATCAAAGCCCACCAAGTTCAGGTGCGCTTGCTCCGGTGTGTCAATGCCGGCCTGGTGTGGGCCGTCGAAAGCCACGGTGGCATCGGCAAGCGGAGTGTTCTCCTCCGCTTCAGCGTTTGGTGTTGATCTATCCGTGTTGCACCCCACCAGCGCAATGGCGCTGGTAGACACTGCAGCGCCAGTGAGAAATCCCCTTCTGCTGAATCCCGTCATGATTAGTGCGTGTGGTTTTCTTTCTCGTCGTCCTTGCCGGAGTGATCGTGGCCGGAGTGATCGTGGTCCATGCCGTCCATGTCGCCATAGTCCTCATCGCCGGCACCCATGGTCCGGGACTGGATGGGACCTAAGTCCATCTCGTCGCCGCCAGACAAGGTCACCTTGAGCTCAAGGGAATCGCCAGGCATGATGCCTTCCTTCATTCCCATCAGCATGAAGTGGTCGCCACCTGGCGCAAGTTCATGGCTCTCGCCGGCCTTGATGACCAAGGGGCTGGACTTTTCGCGCATCTGACCATCGACGGTCTCGTGAATCTGGTTCATCTCTGCGTCCAGGTTCGTGGAGAAACCAGTGATCTCGATGTCTTCATCCGAGTGATTGACCAAGGTGCCGAAGATGGCGGTCATATCCTTGTCTTCGTTCGCGCGTACGACGGCGTCCTCGAAGGTCAGGTCCTTATCCGCCGCCGCGGTGGATTCACTGGTTTCTGCAGTTGAAGAAGCAGCCGAAGTCGACTCTGAGTTATTGGAATCGTTTTCGTTATCCGGGGAGCAACCAGCGAGAACTAGGGCGCTGAGGGATACGCCAGCAATCAGGTGGGAAATTTTATTAGTCATTATTTGTGACCTTTCGAGTCATTTCGACGGGTTTTTGCAATCAACAAAGCGAGCACGGCCGCTATGGCCAGCACACCGCCCACTCCCAGGATGATTTTCACCGAGGTGGGCATATCGCTCGAAGAATCTGCAGCTCCATCTGCATCTGCAGCGTCGGTGGAAGAAGCCCCATCGCTGTCCTCACCTTTCACCGTAAATGAGACTCCACCGCGTGTGGCGTGGCCATCCGAGGAGGTGATGTTGTATCCCACCTGGTAGTTTCCTGGGCCGGGGTCGACATCATCTGGAGTCGTGATCGTGAGATCGCGTTCATCTAGCTCCGGCTCCTGGCTAAAGATCTGTTCGCCAGTGTCCTTATTGGTCACGGCAAAGGTGTTGAACTGGTCCTTTGGGATACCGGAAAACTCCAGGGTGATTTCCGCAGGAAACTCCTCGAGCTGGTCGCCCTCCTTTACGGTTCCGCCCACGACGGAATCGTGCGCCAGTGCTACAGGTGCGGATCCGCCCACGATAAGCGCGGTAGCTCCCACCGCCACTGCCGTGCGGCGCAACCAAGGTACGCGATGGCTCATTTTCAGCTCCTTCAGTTCTGAATTTTGCGTGTGCATGCAAAGACATCCTAATCCCAACGAATGTCTTGGTGACAATCGTGGTCATCAATGTGTCTCTTCAATAGTCGGTAACCGTATCTCCATAGTTCCGCACTGAAGCGAAAAAGTCTGCGATCTCCATCACTTCAGAAGTGTGGGGTGTGCCGGATACAAAAAAGCCGCCTTGGTGACAAGGCGGCGTGAATGGAGCGGATGACGAGACTCGAACTCGCGACCCTCACCTTGGCAAGGTGATGCGCTACCAACTGCGCTACATCCGCAGGTGAATCAAGAGATTCACCAAGGGGCATCAGATGACCCTCGTGCGCGATACTGGGATTGAACCAGTGACCTCTTCCGTGTCAGGGAAGCGCTCTCCCACTGAGCTAATCGCGCCCAATGCCCGAAGGCATTAAAACGTTGAGGTGGAAACGGGAATCGAACCCGTGTGCACGGTTTTGCAGACCGTTGCCTCACCACTCGGCCATTCCACCGTGGCGATACCGCCTCACACAATACAGTGCTGGAGCGGATGACGAGACTCGAACTCGCGACCCTCACCTTGGCAAGGTGATGCGCTACCAACTGCGCTACATCCGCATGCGAAACCAGGCCCGGTTTCTAGGACAAAGTCCTTGTGCGCGATACTGGGATTGAACCAGTGACCTCTTCCGTGTCAGGGAAGCGCTCTCCCACTGAGCTAATCGCGCGCTATTCATTTAGTTCCACTTTCCTTTGTGATGCAACACCCTTTAGAAAAGCGTGGAGCGGATGACGAGACTCGAACTCGCGACCCTCACCTTGGCAAGGTGATGCGCTACCAACTGCGCTACATCCGCATCGCGCCGCAGTGCTTAATGCTTCGCGGTGCGTGAACAAACATTATCGTGCTCCCTGTCAGTTTCCAAATCCCCAGCCCAGCACCCCTATTGCGCGGCACACATCACCCATTTCTCCGCACTGTGAATTGCAGCGTTGTCATTTACCCTGCACGTACACCTTCCCGGGGATGCAGACGTTTAACCCCACCGGTCACGCCCGCCATCCAGCCAATTAGGAAAATGGAATGCACCGGGTGTAAATTTATCCCCCGCAAGGTCCTATAGCTCAGTGGGAGAGCGTTCCGTTCACACCGGAAAGGTCACTGGTTCAATCCCAGTTAGGACCACCACCGCCCACTTAAGCTTAATTTCCTTCGCTTAGGTGGGCTTTCCCATTCAAGTGGGCTTTTGTCTTATCTGAGTAAAGTGTCCACCCGTGTTGTGGATACTTTTGGGAATTCTTGCTGGACTCGTCTTACCGATACAAACGCTGGTCAATACCCGCCTTCGCGCCTCCACCGGCACCCCGTTTTCCTCCTCGATGATTTCCTTTGCCGTAGGAACGATCACCCTGCTCATCGTGGCTACCGCCGTTACCGGCGGGGACTACGGTATTACGCAGGCTTTTGATGAACCACTCTGGATTTGGTTCGGCGGATTGCTGGGTGTTGTCGCACTGACCGGAAATATTCTTCTCTTTCCGCACCTGGGTGCGGTGCAGACTGTGGTCTTGCCCATTGCCGGGCAAGTCATCATGGGGCTTATTGTTGACCACTTTGGTCTCTTCGAGTCGCCTCAGTCTTCTTTGACGGTTGTGCGCGCTATCGGTGCCATTATCGTGCTTACCGGCGTAGTCGCAGTGGTAGCCACCCCAGCGCAGCAACAAGTAATGAAGATTCCGCGACCGCCCTGTGGCTGTGGCGGCTCGCCGGATTTATTTTTGGCTGTTTTACCGCCAGCCAATCCGCCATCAACGGCCACCTAGGCCAGGTGACGGGATCTCCGGTGAGCGCTGCGCTGGTATCTTTTGCCGTCGGCGTTACCGCCTTGGTCATCGTCAATATTGTGTTGCGCTGGCGCCCGCGCATCGAGCGCCCGGAAGGAAAACCCAACCCGTGGTGGATGTGGATAGGCGGTGTATTGGGCGCGCTTTTCATCTTCGGCAACGCCGCCCTCGTTCCGCAGATTGGTACCGGCCTCACCGTAGTTGCCGGCCTGCTTGGTTCAATGCTGGGCTCGCTCATCATTGACCGCGTAAGCGGCGACCCCATTAAGTCCCGCCAGGTGCTGGGCATTGCCCTCCTTTTGACCGGTGTTGTGATTATTCGGCTGGTTTAGGTCCCCAAGCGCATCGTGAGCAGTACCGCCCGGAAGCCATCGGAAATTTGCAAATCTGACTTCTACAAAGCCGGGCTGCGAATGTATAAGTTCACTCATCCATCCCGTTAAAAGAGCATCGACGTGCGCTAAACCGCCTGTCGAAGCCCGCCCGCCCTCTTTCGTTGTTAACTGTGTCGCTTAAAAGAGCTCAAAATTCGAGACTATGCCCCAATACTGACCCAGGTTGTGATTGTCTATGCTCCATCTCCTTCTCTATAAATGAGCCGTGACATACACGAAACTGCAAACAGGGCCCTCATCCACAACTTACATAGGAGGACTGAAAAACAATTGCGCTCCAGCGTGTTGTATGTCCGAGCACGGGCAATGAACGAAGACCCATGCTCCTCCAGTTCACAAGGAAAGAAGGCATTTGATGAGGCGCGTGGAGGTTGCCGCCCCATATAACGAGATGAGGAAGAGTTGCCAAACTAAATCGGTTAAACCCAGCTTACAGCTCAAATCTATTGGATTGAATATTTTTAATACGCCGCTCAGAAGGCAATTCTGATTAAACCTAACCTATACATTGCTCATGCCTGCGAGTTAGAGCGGAGAGACTTCGCCAAGGCGCGTTTCTCTGCAAATTTCAAACTTTTATTCCCTCACCCCCAGCCGATCCCCCTATTGTCTTCCAGTTTTGCATCGACTCAAAAACTTTATACAAATAAAAAGCTGCTTGCCTATAGGAAATTCGTACCCTCCGCACCAAGACCAGAACCAAACTCGTTCAACCAAACCCCATAACTAGCAGAGGCAACTCAAACATTAAAGCATCGAGGTTTTGCCACATTTATTTTAGGACCGTCAGATTCCATGAGGGATTAAAGTCCTTCCACCGATGAGCTCCGAATTCAATTACGAGTTGCTACTTGCGGTGGCCAAAGTCACTAGCCTAAATAAAATCGAGTGGACCAAAAGGCCACAAATGGACACGTTTAGATTTTGCAGACTAAAACAACACTTATTGAATTCGTAATAATACCGTGCCAAGCTATTTCGTCGAAGTAATTCGACTACTTCGTACCGATAGCATCGCCAATGGAAAACCGCTAGAAAGTATGAACTAACTCAATGGATTAGGGCACTATTTTGTTATATAAGAAACCGTTTGTAATACACTCAAAAGCGCTGGTGTTCATTAATCAAGCGGTCCAAATAAAGACGGCCCACTATCAGCGAGAGATCCTCAACTAAAGGATCTGAGTAGGTACGATCTTTAAATTCCTCGGCTAGTTCGCGCCTCGCCAAATCTTCGAGTGCTCGAAAAAAGCCCGAAGAAGCCTGCATCGGGCTCTTGGGATTATCAACCAGCCCACGAGGAACACCGGCATTGACTGCCGCTTCGCGCAGCAAGATTTTATCCTTATCCCAGCTAGGACCTTTAACAACTGATGGATGGAGACGGCTAGCCAACTCAACAGCAGTCTTGGTTTGCCAAACTTTAAAATGGGCTTGTCCCGGAGACAAAATGCGTTGGTAAAAATCCGGTATGAAACGTCCTTTCGTGAACTTCGACCGAATGGATTCCGAGACCATTTTCTGCCACTTATATAATGAGTGCTCTTCTTTTGTCAGATACTGCAAATCTCTGCCGCCTAGCAAAAGAGTGTCTGCACCGGCGGAACTCACTATTGGCGCCCCTAGCATACTCCGATCTACCTCTTCGGCGATAGCATGAAGGACTAAACCGGCTCCAATCTCCCACGGTTCTGTAGTTTCAAGCTTCTCAATGACTTCTAAAAGTAACCCGTGGATTTGGTGTAATTCTGGTGAAATAGTTTGATGCTCGACTCCGAAGTACTCGCAAACCGCCCTTGCTACACTCAGTTCAGCGGTAGATTGTTCAGATCCAGCCCAATGCCAAGTAAATGCTTTTAAATGAATTCCAGAAGACGCACCGATAGCGACACTAAGTATCGAATCGATACCTCCTGAGAGCATCATGGCAAGGGGCCGATCTGATACGGTCGATATTTCCTTCAATCTAGTTTCAACATAATTTGATACTTGATCAACCGCGGCATCCAACCGATCTATTTCGAAAGAAAATTTAGGAATTCCGCCATCCAGGTCGGAAACGTAGTCCTCCGTGCTAACCATTAACAATTCCTTTCTTTAAGAATAAAGTATTGATTTATAAATACTACATCCGCTTCAATTCCAATTTTACAGATTATCAATATGGCACTTTATGGAATCTAATTCTTGACGTATACCGTCCACTTTCAAAGAATTAGATTGCTCAATCTCATCGACCACCTCGCTGCGCCAGGCATCACGCTTTGCCTTCCACTTCCTAGCGCTAATATCTTGACGTCTCTCTATCCACCACCTATCACTTTCAGGTCTTAGAATGAAATGCAATAAGAGTACGAACATTATCAAAACTACTCCGCCAGCGAATATAATCGATAGCCGCTGACCTACTGAAAGGTCCCCTAAAGAGGCAAGTGAAACAGAGGTTGCAAACAGACCAACAATAGCGAAGAATAATGCCAAAATCTCAACTATCCTAAATAGCATTGAGTACTGTTCGTTGCGAATTTTTTCACTATACTCAAGTATCTGGTCGTCTAGGGACTCTTGATGTTTCTTAAGCAACACCCACATTTGCCCCTCTTGAGTAGTGACTATCCGTTGGCGTGTAAAATCTTCATGGATTTTTGTATCTCTCGAATCATTTAATTCGATTCCTCTGTCCAAAATTCGCACTGCCCGTTTGTATTCATGTTTTCGCCGTAAACCCTCCGCTAATCTCAAATGAGCAACTATATCACGCGGATTATCGTCCAGAACTTGATTACTTACTAGGACCATGGTTTCCGAATACTCTCCTTCTGGAGATAACCACATTCCATGCAGAAGTAGATGTTGAATTTTCGGGGCCCGCCGAACCTTTAAAAAATCGTGAATTTCTTTTTCCGGTATCCGATCGTGCGGACTTGCCATAGCTGAGAACATATTAAATGCAGTGAACTCACCGAAAAATTCATCTTGTTTATTCAGCATGGAGCAGACTCCACGAACACCCGTATAATTAAAATCGAGACGCTCAGCTTGAAGGAGCATTATGGCAATTGCCCACCTTTTCTTCGCGTTTCTGGTATTGGTAAGATCCATCGGTGAAATGAGATTTTGGACCGGTACGTGGTTCTGTCTAGCAGTCCATACTAAATCAGATATGTTTACAAAGTCATCATAGTTAACATGCTCATCGACTGCCATCTGGTCTGCGAGCGTCTCTGCCCAGTTATCCCCATAATCCTGGATGTATTGTTCGCGAAAATTTGATCGACTATCTCCTTCTCTTGGCATGTTTTTAACGTGCAGTTTAATCTTTTTCTCCTTGAACATTGTCTTCGATTCTATTATCTTGAGTAATTTTCGTCCTCTTGCCAACAAAATATGTGCCTAAGTGTAGCCTTATACCCATGCCTTTGCGAGAAATCTCATCACTACTGGGCCCTGAGCCGACTGGCGAGGTAGTCCTCCGAGCAATTATGGCGAGTACGCTAAGTGGCTCCGCGACTATAAATAATCGTTCTAAAGAGATGGGAAACAAGACTGACGGTCAGCTTTTAACTGCGTTAAGAGACTGGGCTGATGCTGTATTGGTCGGAGGTAATACCGTGCGTTCCGAAAATTACTTCGGAGTACGGAAGTCGCTTAAAGATGATCGTCCCGCTCCAATGGTAGTCCCTTCCCGAAGCTTGAAATACGACGTTACTACTCAGTTCTTCACAAATTTCTACACAGCACCCATCTTCCTCGTTCCGGATATCCATTATTTCCAGTTGCGAAATTCGGGCGTTGTGCAGCAGATCATAGCCACTGGCGCAGAAGTAATCGATGCGGGCGAAGGCACCATGCAGGACTATCTCCGCGTATTGCGGCAGCGTGGATTCCAGCGCATCCTCTGCGAAGGCGGTCCAGGAATGATCGGCCAGCTGGTGCATATCGATGCCATTGATCAGATGTATTTAACCCTGGATCCCCACCTTTCCACCGGCGTAGAAAAGCCCGTGGCTACCTTTCATGGCACGCACTCCCACCGCCGAATGCAGCTAGACAATGTTGCCGCCGATACAGATAGCACGGTGTTTCTGCGGTACTCGCGCACAGTTGAGTCCGTAGACTAAAAGGTCGTGACTGCTCGAATAAACGCCGCCGCATGGCCTATTGCCGTTCTCCTCGTCATCCAGCGCGTCTTCATCGTGGCGCGCAATGGGACGTTGACTGATGATTTCACTACGGTCTATAGCGCGCTAAGGCGCATGGTCGATGGCATTCCGGTGTATAAACAGGCTTATAACCATGTGGACCCGCTATATCTCTACACCCCAGGTGCAACGCTATTCTTATCGCCTTTAGCGTGGCTCGATTTCAACCTCGCGCGCGGCCTTTTCATCGTAGTCAACGCCCTTGGCATTATTGCGGCACTGGCGCTTTTGACCCACGTGGTGGGAAGAAAGCTCAGCTCGCCGGTGTTTCCAGTCTCAATCGCTTTAGCCTTCGCCACTGAATCTGTCACCAATACTTTGGCGTTTACCAATATCAACGGTGTGCTCTTATTCTGCATGGCGCTTTTCCTGTGGGCTTTCTTAGAGGCTGAGCGCACCCCGCAGCTCGCGTGGGTTTCCGGCATAGCCATCGGGCTAGCCATTTTGATTAAGCCCCAATTCGCACCCCTCCTTTTCTTGCCCTTGGTCAAGCTGCAGTGGCGCAACCTCCTCGCGGGGCTCGGGATTCCGGTGGTACTCAATGTCCTCGCGTGGCCACTCGTGCCGGGTGCTAGCGGTTACCTGGATAAGCTGGTGCCCTATCTTTCCACGACCCGCGATTATGCCAACTCATCCTGGGCGGGATTACGCGCCTATGTGGAATTCGGCCCCGTCCTCTACTGGGTGGTGTGGGCAATCTTCGCCGCCTTGGTCGCGTGCGCGGTGCTCGGACTGTTGCGGTGGCGACAATCCGAACCAGTATTTTGGGCACTGACGACGAGTGGCACGATTATGGTTGGGATTTTCTTCTTGTCCTCGCTAGGACAGCAATATTATTCAATGTGGCTATTCCCGCTAATATTCACCGTGCTCCTGCCGCGCTCGGTCTTTCACTCGGTGGGCGCATGGGTGGCTGCGTTCCTATTCTTGGCCCCGGTGACATGGACGTCGCACGCGCATCCCGATGCCGGGCGGTGGATGAACACCTTCTCAGGGACCGTGGGCTGGAGCCTGCTCATCGTCATCATCTTCGCCTGCGTTGCAGGGTGGTGGCGTGCCACGCAAATAAAGGATTAAACTTAAAGTCATGACTGATTTTAAGCTCATTGCTGATGCCGATTGGCAAAAGCGCCTTAGCCCCGAAGAATATTACGTATTGCGCGAAGCAGGCACGGAGCCGCCGCACGTGGGCGAATACACAGATACCACCACAGAGGGTGTCTACTCCTGCAAGGCCTGCGGCGAGGAGCTATTCCGTTCCACCGAGAAGTTTGCTTCCCACTGTGGTTGGCCTTCCTTCTTCTCCCCGCTAGCCGGTGACAAGATTATCGAGCGGGAAGATAATTCCCTGGGCATGCGCCGCGTCGAGGTACTATGCGCCAACTGCGAGTCCCACTTGGGTCACGTTTTCGAAGGCGAAGGCTACGATACCCCGACTGACCTGCGCTACTGCATTAACTCTATTTCCTTGAACCTGGAAGAAAAGCCCATCGAGGAAAACTAGGATTTCACTACCACGCGCAGTGAGATCAAACTACAGCGCTGGGAGCTCCCTCCAATAAAGGGCGCTCCCAGCGCTGTTTTTGTTTCAATCCTCAGGGCAGAACCTGGATGAGTTCTGCGATGTCCTTCACGCGGCGTCCGGTGTGGAATGGAATTTCCTCGCGAACGTGATGGCGGGCTTCGGTATAGCGCATCTTATACATCAGGTCCACAATGCGGTGTAGCTCGTCGGCCTCAAAGGCAAGAACCCACTCATAATCCCCAAGCGCGAATGCCGGCACCGTATTGGCGCGCACGTCGGGGTAGTCGCGTGCCTGCATGCCGTGCTCCATCAAAATGCGGCGACGCTTTTCTTCTTCCATCGTGTACCAGTCATACGAACGCACGAATGGGTAGACGGAAATCCACTCCTTGGGCTCTTCCCCCATGATGAAGGAAGGCAGGTGGGATTTATTGAACTCGGCCGGCCGATGCAGGGAATTTCCAATCCACGTTACTTCGCTAACCTGGCCCAAGGTTGTCTCCCGGCGGAAATCGCCGAAGGCTTTCTGGATATCGGAAAATTCCTCGGCGTGCCACCAGATCATGAAGTCCGCAGAATCACGCATCGCGGTCAGATCGTAGACGCCGCGGACAGTGACTTTATTGTCCTTTTCTAGCTCCGCAAAGAATTCTTGGGCTTGGGAGATGATCTCTTCGCGCTCGCTGCCCAGCCCGCCTGGAATCACCTTGAAAACGGCGTGTTGGGAGTATTGCTGTACCTCGTTGAGTTCCTTGAAATCGAGCTTCGCCATTGCCTTCTCCTTTGCAGAAGCTTATTCGAGTATTCGGACATATCCATCATAAGTTCGAGTTACATCGATTGTCATCTCTCCCCCCCCTGTACACCTCCCACTATCGGCGCGCCTCCGCCAGCTCAAGGTAGCGAAACTATAGCTTTATCAAGGTGAGTAATTCCGAATCGACCACGCCCAGCGCCGGTAAGAATGCCGGAGGCAACTCCGGAGATGGTGCAGCCTTTACCTCCCTACGCCGCAACGACGAGGCACAAGAGCCGACGACGCCACCGGCTTTTACTCAGGCGGTAGAGTCCATGCACGCGGCCGCTCTTCGCCCTGAGATTAGCCTCGGGTCCATTCGCCCACCGCAGCGGCTAGCCCCCTTTAGCCACGCCATTGGCCTTGAGGTGGGCACGGAAGAGGAGCCCGATATTATCGCCACCGATTCAGATGGCGATGCCTTCGGGCGCCTCATCCTCCTCCATGACCCAGGCGCGGAAGAGGCCTGGGAGGGCGCGATGCGCCTAGTGGCGTATATCCAGGCCGATATGGATGATTCGGTAGCAGGAGATCCGTTGCTGCCGGACGTCGCCTGGCAGTGGCTCAATGAAGGCTTAGAAAAAGAGGGCGCGGAGCTTACCAACCTCGGCGGCACCGTCACCTCCACCGCTTCGGTCCGCTTCGGAGAGATCGGCGGTCCCCCGCGCGCTTATCAGATTGAAATGCGCGCATCGTGGACCGCGGAGGGACTAGATTTAGCACCGCACGTGCAGGCCTTTGCACAAGTCTTAGCCAACGTCGCGGGCCTGCCGCCTGAAGGCGTTACTGAGCTCGGCCGCTAAGATGGTGGAATTTCGGAAGCGTCCGAAGGAGGGTATTCCGAAGGTCTTATCCACCCCGGCGGAATTTGCCGAGGCGGCCGCGCGATTGCAGGCGGGCACCGGGGCCTTTGCCATCGATACCGAACGCGCCTCAGGTTACCGGTACGATGACCGCGCCTTTCTCATCCAGATTCGCCGTAACGGCGCCGGGACGATGCTTTTTGCTCCAGAAGGCCACCGCGCGGAGTTAACCCAGGTGCTGGCCCCGGTGCTCAATGGTCAGCACTGGATCATTCACGCCGCCCCCTCGGATCTCCCCTCTCTTGGGTGGCTCGGGCTTTTCCCCGGCGCCCTTTTCGATACGGAATTGGCCGCCCGGTTTGCTGGCTTTCACCGCACCAATTTGGGCGCCATTATCGCGGAGCTTTTCGATGTCCAGTTAGAAAAGGGCCACGGCGACGATGACTGGTCCATCCCGCAGTTGAGTGAAGAAATGCGCGCTTATGCCGCACTCGATGTCGAGCTCCTGCTGGAACTAGCTACGACGCTGCGCGATATCTTGGCCGAACAAGAAAAGCTGGAGTGGATGCTGGAGGAGTGCGCGGCAATCGTCGCCAAGCATGCACATGACACCTCCCCACAGCCGGGCTCCTGGCGCGATATCAAGGGAGTATCGAGCCTAAAGAATGGGAAACAGCGCGCCGCGGCGCAGTCTTTGTGGAACCTGCGCGATGATATTAGTCGGCGAACCGATACCGCGCCTGGGCGGGTACTGCCCAATAAGGTGCTGGTAGAGATAGCCCGGGTTTTGCCCAGCACGCAGCCGCAGCTCACCCGCATCAAGGGGTTTCCGCGCCGGCGCAAAGGCGCCGCGCAGCGCTGGTTGCGGGCGGTGCAGCAGTCCCAGAAAATTCCACCGCGGGGGCGCCCGGGTGCGCTCCGTGAGGAAAGAACCGTCCCCTCCAAATCGGTGTGGTCCAGGGAGTATCCAGAACTGTGGGAGGAGTATCAGCAAATCCGCGCCGCCGTTGGGGACATCGCCGAAGAGCTCGGACTACCATCGGAGCTGCTCCTGCGATCCGCTACCCTCCGCGCTGCCGTGTGGGCGGCCATTGGTGGGAGCAGAACCATCAGCCAGCCTGAAGACGTGCCCGCCTTCCTAGAGCGCGAGGGCGCGCGGCCATGGCAGGTCAACCTCGTTGCCCCGGCATTGATCGCGAGCCTATTTTCCCAGCCGCACTAATCGGTGAGGTTGTCTACCCACTCGGTAATCGATGCAGCAATGAGCTCTGGGCTTAGGCCAAACTCTTCCAAAACCTCGCCGCGGGAACCGTGCTTGGGGAAGTAGCCAGGAACGCCAAGGCGCCGCACCGGGGTATCCACCTCTGCGGCTCCGAGAGCCTCAGCAATCATGGACCCGATGCCGCCGCGAATGAGGCCGTCTTCTACCGTCACCACCAGATCGTGATCTGCCGCCATAGCGATGACGGAGCTTGCCACTGGCGCGACCCATCGCGGGTCAATGACCGTGACGTTGAGCCCCTGCTTCTCCAGCTCTTGCGCGGCCTTAATGCTCCGTGCAGACATCGCACCGATAGAAACGATGAGGACCTCGGGGGTATCCTCACCGGCGTCGGCCTCGCCGTAGTAGAGGATATCGACGCCATCGGCAAGCGTATCCACGGCTTCCATATCGGGCAGCAAGTTTCCCTTGGGGAACCGGACGACTGAAGGCCCAGAATCAATGTCCAGAGATTCGTGAAAGAGCTCGCGCAGGCGCGCACCATCGCGCGGGGCAGCGATGTGCATGCCAGGGACAATGCTCATTAAGGACATATCCCAAATTCCGTTGTGGGAGGCGCCATCAGATCCCGTCACGCCCGCGCGGTCCAGCACGATGGTCACCGGCAGCTTGAGCAAGGCAATATCCATGATCACCTGATCCACAGCCCTATTCAGGAACGTGGAATACACAGCCACCACGGGGTGCATGCCGCCCAAAGCCAAACCAGAGGCAGAGGCCATCGCGTGCTGCTCGGCGATGCCCACATCAAAGAACCGCTCTGGGAAACGCTCCTGGAAGGGAGCCAGCCCCGTAGGACCCGCCATGGCTGCGGTGATTGCAACGATGTCATCGCGCTTTTCCGCCGCCGCGATCAATTCTTCAGAAAATGCGGCCGTCCACCCCGGCTGCTTGGTGCCCTTCGCTACGCCGGTTACCGGATCGATAGCGCCCGTCGAGTGCATCTGATCCTTCGGCTCATTGACCGCAGGCGCAAACCCGTGGCCTTTTTCCGTGACCACATGCACGATAATGGGGCCCTCATAATCGCGGGCATAGGAAAGCGCATGCACCAAACCATCGATGTCATGGCCGTAAATGGGGCCAATATATTTAATCCCCAGCTCAGGGAAAATCTCCGTGGGCAAGACTGTGGACTTGACGCCTTCTTTCATGGCATGGAGCGCATCAAAGGCGCGCTCGCCTACCCACCCCATGGATTTCAAGCGGCGCTTGCCCTGCTCCATGAGCTCGTCGTAGCCATGCTGGGAACGAATGCGCCCCAGGTTTTCAGAAATGCCGCCAATCGTGGGCGAATAGCTGCGACCGTTGTCATTGACCACGATGACCGCATTGCGCTTTTTATCTTCAGAGATATTATTGAGCGCTTCCCAGCACATGCCGCCGGTAAGCGCGCCATCGCCGACGATGCCGATGACATTGCGGTGGCCTTCCCCGCGAATCTTGAAGGCCTTAGAGAGTCCATCCACAGTCGATAGCGAGGCGGAAGCATGCGAGGATTCCGTCCAGTCATGCTCGGACTCACCGCGGTCCGTATAACCGGACAGGCCGCCCTTTTGGCGCAGGGTATCGAATTGGGCCGTGCGGCCAGTGAGCATCTTGTGCACATAAGACTGGTGGGAGGTATCAAAGATGATGGGCTCGCGCGGGGAATCAAAGACCCGGTGCAGCGCAATAGTCAATTCCACCACGCCCAAATTGGGCCCCAAGTGCCCACCCGTCACCGAAACCTTATCGATGAGGCGCTGGCGAATATCCGCCGCAAGTTCCTCCAACTTTTCTGTAGGCAGTGCCTTCAGGTCTTGCGGCGAGTTAATGGTATCCAAGATAGTCATGGAGCGGCCTTCAACTCCTTCTGTGCTTAGTTCTTCCTATCCACCGTACCCGTGGTCCGTATTTTCTTTTATATCGGCTCATTACTTCAGGCGAGGTATTTTCGCGTTAAACGGAACTCTGCGCCGGCTTATCTGCTTCCTTATCTGGGGTAATAAGAGAGATAACCTCAAAGTGATGGGTGCCAGGAAAGGCATTGATTAGCGCCATTTTCTCAGGCTTGTACCCAGCGCTGTGCCACAGGGATAGATCGCGGGCAAAGGTTGCGGGATCGCAGCCCACATGCACCACGGCCTGCGGCTTTGCCTCCGCCACGGCGCGGATAACCTGCTCGCCCGCCCCGGTTCGCGGCGGATCGAGCACCACGGCACCAGGTTGGGGCAATTGCGCAGCAACCTGTTCTACCTTCGCGGATTTGACTGCAATATCGATATCGCGCAGCCCCGGCTGCGTAGACGCCGTTGCCGCGGGCGAATAGTCCACGGAAATGACTTTTCCACCGGTGGCTTCTGATAGCGCGGGCGCGAATAGTCCGACGCCGCCGTACAAATCCCAGGCAATCTTCTGCTGGTAATTCCGGCCGGCCAGCCACTGCCCCGCCACAGCGCTATAAAGTTCCGGCGCCGCCACATGCGCTTGCCAAAAGGCCGTGGCAGGGAAGGAAAACTCGCGGCCATTGACGTATTCGACCACGGTGCCAGAGCCCTCGATGACCTCGCGAATGGTCTCCACGCGCCTGCCCCGCGGTGCCTTGCGCGTTTCCACCACATGCCGGTTACCCGCGCCATCGAGAACCGCGACGATTTCGGCCCCCGGGGTAAAACGCCGCGCGCCGTCGCCTACCAAACCATCAATCAGGCCATCTGCTAGTTGGGTACAACCGACAGAAGTCACCAGCTCATTCGAGCGGTACTTCCGCAATCCGGCGCGGCCTTGCTTGTCGACGCCCAACCTGACCCTCGTCCGCCAGCCCCGTACCGGCGGCAGGTCGTGTTGTTCAATAGTGAGGGACTCGAGCCCTTCTATGCCGCTACGGCGCAGCTGTTCGCGGAGAACGTCCATCTTGATGTCTAGTTCCGCTGCGGGATCCAACTCTGCAAAATCGCAGCACCCAGCACCAAGCTCCGCGGCGGGGCAACTACTGGGTACGCGCAGAGCCCCTGCGGTGACGATGCTATCGAGTTCGCCCTTGATAAAGGACTTTTTCACCTTACCGGCGGTTGCGCGAACCGTGTCCCCCGGAAAAGCCCGGGGAACGAAGACGACGCGCCCGTCTGAGGCGTGGCCGATGCCAAGTCCACCATGGGCCATGCGGTCAATGGTGACCTCCAGGGTGTCTCCGCGAGATAGAGCGGACTCATTCATTTTCTGCCTCGAACTCTTGTGTACTGCGATCTGAACTTGTGGCAAGCCCGGCATTTTCTGCCGCTTCTACCGCGGCATCTGCGCGGCGCACCATCCACACGGTCAATGCGGTCACCAATAGCGTCAAGGGCCAGCCCATGACGATCCTGGTAATGCCCAAGGCGGTCGTCTCCCCGGCATCATAAATCGCCCGCTGGATGATAAACCGCGCTAAGAAGATAACGGCCCACCCGGCGGTGGCAATGGAATAGGCCCTGCGCGCAAGCTTTACCTTCTGCCAGGCCATATCATCGCCGTTCAAGCCCTTCCAGATAACGCCAACGGCCGGCCACCGGAAGAGAATTGATAGCGACGCGGCGATAAACAGGGCCAGTGACATCCAAATGCCGTATAGGAAGTAGCCTTTGGCATCGCCGGTAAACCAGGCGATGGCGGCGCAAATGGCCACCCCGATAAGGCCAGAGATGGCCGGCTGAATGGTCTGTTTGCGAACGATGCGCCATATGGCGATCACTACCGCCACACCCAGCGCGGAGATGAGCGCCGGGGTTAGGCCGTAAAGGCTATTAACTGGAATAAGGACGACGATGGGCAAGGTGGCCGCAACCAGTCCGGGAAGGCCTCCCATTTGTTCCAACAGAGTTGGCTCAGTATCGCGGTCCTGGTCGTCGCCTAGCTGTGGAGCCTGCGGCTCCGGCAAAGAGTTACTCACGTAGCGTTCTGCTTTACTTACTTATCGGTATCGGGGTTAGACCCCTTGTCTTTGTCATGTGCGGGAGATTCATTGTCCCCCTTGGGTGGCTGCGCGCCCAAATCGCGCAGTTGCTGTTCGGCTTCCGCCTCAGCTGCGGGATCGGGGCCGCCTACCCCGTTTTCTGGGTGACCTTGGGCCGCCTGCCCCTGGGAATTTGCGCCTGATTGGTCCTGCTGACGCTTTTCCATGGCTTGTTTGACCTGCTCCACCAGCTGCTTGGGCATGATGACCGGCAGTGCATTGCCCGCCAAAATGGGATCTTCACCGCGGTAGACAAAGGTTCGCGATGCTACGTCGCGCGCGATCTGCGCTAAATCTTCTTCAAGGCCGGTAGGTGCTGCAAGAGTTAAGCGCAGCATCCACCGCGGGCCTTCGGCGCCAATGACGCGCAGTTGGCCGTTGTCATTTTTGCCAACGATTTCCAGCCCCCAAGGGCCTTGCTCCGTGGTGACGGATAGCCCATCGCGGCTCATGCCTTCCTTGATTTCTTCCACGGATTCAGCCCACTGGCCAGGCTTGCGTGGAGCTGCGAAGGCAACGGGAGTAATACGGCCCGCCTTGGTGACAATGTGCAGCATCTTCGGGCCTTGTTCGCCCATTTCTACCTGGACCTGGGAATCCTTGGGCAGCGGAATGCGCATCGAGCCAAGGTCAAGGATGCCGATGGAAGAATCAGAAAAGTCAAAGTCTTCGATATTGACGGAATCGCCATCGAAGGGCCCGGTTTCGCCGTTCACGGCATCGTGGGCAAACTCCGTTGGCACCTGTCCCGATGCTGCGGCGGCATCGGCAGCCGTATCTTTTACGGATTCAAAAGAATTCGAGTCAGCCGAAGCCGATCCTGCGGAATCAGCAGCAGGCTCTTGCGACTGCGACTGCTGAGAGTTCTCCGGCTCTTCCTTTCGGCCGTCATCGTTTTTCTTTTTTCCAAATGGCCAAATGCCCATTTTTTAATCCTTCCTATACCCCGGTTGATCCGTAGCCGCCGGTACCGCGGTCGGTCTCATCCAAGTCTTCTACTTCGCTAAAATCCATTAGTTCTACACGCTGTACCACGAGTTGAGCGATGCGCATGCCGCGCTCTATCTCGATCGGGGTGTGGGGATCGTGGTTAATCAGGCACACCTTGATCTCCCCGCGGTAGTCAGCATCCACGGTACCCGGCGTATTGACAATGGACAGCCCGTGTTTGGCTGCTAGGCCGGACCGCGGATGGATTAATCCCACGGTGCCGAGCGGTAAGGCCATGGCGATACCAGTGCCGACAAGGGCGCGTTCGCCAGGCTGGAGAGTAAGCGCTTCGGCGGCGTAGAGATCGGCGCCGGCGTCACCCCGATGCGCCCGAAATGGCATCGGGAGACCTTTATCGAGGCGCTTGATTTTGACGTCTCCTACTGGCGTTTGTTCCTGCGGTAGCGAATTCGAATCAGTCACTTAGCCAATCCTACCTGCCCCAGCCGGTTCATTCTGCGCCTGGAGTGGACTAGAATGCCTAGGCGTGTCTGATATTTCTGCTCCTCAACCCGCTGCCCCGAAAGTGTTGTATCGCGAACGCCAGTGGGTGCCGTGGTACTTCTGGATTTTTGCAGCAATCGTTGTGGCTTTAACCTCAGCCACGGCCGGACTTAACCGCTCTGTGTGGTGGACCATCATTCCCGCAGTCCTGCTCGGCGCCATCGCTATCTGGGTCCTCATCACGTGGTCTGGGACCGTTGTGCAGGTAGAACAAGATGAAGATGGAACGCGGTGGCTGCTCGTCAAGGATGCACAGTTGCCCAATGAGGTTGTCTCTCGTTCGATTACCGTTCCAAAGTCTGCGCGCCATAACGCACTGGGCCCGCAATTCGATCCGGCTGCATTCTTGGTCTCTCATGCGTGGATTGACGAGCACGCCATGATGGTCCTCAATGATCCGGAGGATGACACCCCATATTGGCTCATTGCCTCGAAAGATCCAGACCAACTGCTCCGCGCCTTCCTGCCAGAGCAGCACGCAAAAGGTTCGTAGATTCTAGGGAATCGCTGCTTTTTAGAAGGCGTCACCTGTGAGAGTGCCGTTGGTGTTTTCGTTGCTACTGCATCCCCCGAGCAAGCCCGAAAGATAGAATTAAAAAAGAATTTCGGTCGCACCTTACGCGGGTTCTTGTACTGTCTGTAAACAGTTGGACTAGGAGGAGATCTCAATGGGTTTCGGAGGAGCTCTACGCAGAACTCAGAAAGATGGGAAACCCTGGATACCTCCGTGGTGGTTTTCCTTTGTGCTACTGCCACTAATGGTCATCGCTGAATTCTATGTCAGTCAAGTAACTGGTTGGCGTGGAGTGTCCTCATCAAGCGTAGAGGGGGTGGCCTGGAGCGAAGTAAGCTCTGACGGCATCTTCCTTCACGTAGTGGGGTACATGGCTTTTTACTTCGTTCTAGTCTTGCCCATCTTCCTGGGTCGTAGATACCTATGGGAGAAACGGCAGAAGCAAGGCAGCGTACCGGATGGAAAGAGCAAAGGCGAGCAGCCCTAGATAGAACCGGATGACTGAGAGGATTTACCGCCCTCAGAAAGTAGAGGCCCCAGGGAGTTAGGTCCCACGCACATTGGGTGTCTGCTAGACAAGGAAACTTCAAACCCCGCCGCGTTTACCATTGCAAACTGCGGCGGGGTGAATCTTTATTTGGATTGTGCGCAATATCGACTAGCTAGGCCAATACCGGCTGCTTAGGCACAATCCTTACAGATGGGCATGCCATCTTCTTCGTGCGAATAACGCTTATTGGACTGGACCAAAAAGCAGGATCCGCAGGTAAATTCGTCTTCTTGGCGGGGAACGACCTGTACGTTGAGTTCCTCGCCGGTCAGGTCAACTGATGGCGGTTGGAATGCTTCGACGATTTCGCCATCGTCATCCATACCGTTGCTTTCGGGTTCAGCTGCTTTCAGTCCCTCTAAAGAGTCAGTTTCAAGTTCTTCTTCTGCGCCGCGGCGCGGTGCGTCATAATCGGTGGCCATAATACACGCCCCTATTAGTCGAGTTGCTTTAGGAATAGTTATTTATCGATCGCGCATAGTAAAGGACAAATACCGATATGTCATCCTGCTGCTAAAAATTTCTTAGACCCTTCACCCCCGCATCGCCTCCTTAGCGCCATGTGCTGCCAAAAGTTCCTCAAATGCGGGTGCCAAATTCACCCCCGCGGCCCACGTTAATTCGCCATCAGCGGACCCCTTGTCCAGTCCTGGGTGATGAACTTTAGCTCCTGCCTCGCGAGCGATGAGAGCACCGGCAGCAAAATCCCAGGCGTTAATTCCGTGCTCGAAATAAGCGTCAACGCTCCCCTCTGCCACGCGGCACAAATCAAGGGCGGCTGCGCCGATGCGGCGAATATCGCGGACCTGCGGCAACAATTTAGTCAGCAATTCCGCCTGTTGCTTGCGCCGCTGTGCGTCGTAACCAAATCCCGTCGCTACCAAGGAAAGCGCCGGATCGTCTTGCTCACCGCACCGTAGCGAAGACCGCGTGCCATCCGCAGTGGCAACCGTGGCGCCCGCTCCTGCCGCGGCGGCATACACCTGCCGCCGCACCACATTGACCACTGCACCTGCTACCAAGCGGCCGTCGTATTCCGCGCCAATCGAGACCGCATAGTCCGGAATGCCGTAAAGGAAATTGACGGTTCCGTCGATGGGGTCCACGATCCACCGCACCCCAGTCGTCCCGTCGAAGCTTGCGCCTTCCTCACCCAACAGGCCATCTCCAGGGCGGATTTCCCTGATCGTACGCGTAATAAACTCCTCGGTGGCGGTATCGACCTCCGTAACCGGGTCGACGGCGCTCGATTTTGTCTGAGTATGTGCAGCAATACCGTCTCCAGCAACCAACTCTGCACGGCGCGCGCGAATAAGTTCAGCCGCACGCATTGCGGTAGTTTCCGCAAAATCTCGCAGCTGCAGAAAATCTATGTCATGTTCCATGCCAACCATTGTGCCTTCTTCTACACTTGCGAGCATGACTACTCATACTGGCCACTCTTTTGGCGTCGATATCGGCGGCTCCGGCATTAAGGGCGCCGAAGTCGACCTCAATAACGGTGAATTCGTGGGCCCACGGCTGAAGATCCCCACCCCACAGCCGGCCACGCCACATGAGGTAGCCACGGTGGTAGCCCAAATTATGCGCGAAAAAGAATGGGACAAGCCCGTCGGCATCACCTTGCCCTCGGTGGTGTCCAACCACACGGTGCACTCCGCTGCCAATATCTCACCTGAGTGGGTAGGAGTGGATACCACCGAGTTGTTTTCGCGCTATTTAGACGTAGATTTTGTCGTCTTGAATGATGCCGATGCCGCAGGCCTTGCGGAAGTCGCATATGGAAACGAGTTGGCTAAAACCGGACCAGTCATCTTTTTGACACTTGGAACCGGCATTGGCTCGGCCTTCTTCCTCAATGGGCAGCTCTTCCCCAATACTGAGCTCGGCCACCTCACGGTGGGAACTGACGAGGCCGAGGCGATCGCATCCTCCGCAGCCAAAGAACGCGAAGGGTTGAAGTACAAGGAGTGGGCGGTTCGGCTCAATCGTGTGCTGGAAGAATACGAGAAATTATTTAACCCGCAAGCTTTCCTCATCGGGGGTGGCATATCTCGCAAATTCCACAAATGGGGACCCCACTTAACCATTGATAGCCCCGTTATGCCTGCACAACTGGAAAATCGTGCGGGCATTGTAGGTGCAGCAATGGCTGTATTGGAAGGCCTAGAGCCATAAAATCACCGTTGCGATAACCCTATCTACCGGCATTGTGCAAAAATCGCCTATACTGGGCGGTCGATCCAAAATTGCATGGCTCTCGGGCGTGTCTGACCTGCATAAGGCCTACACACGCTAGCATTTCATAATGCTATTGCCACCCTGTGCGGGTGCGGTGAGCTATTTCCATCAAGTAGTAAGTCGAAAGGGCGTACGTGGCAGCCACTGATTCTTCAGACCAGGCACTCGGCGAGGACGACAAGTCAGTCGAGGCATCTACTCCTGCAAAGAAGACCGCCAAAAAGACGGCAAAGAAAACGGCGAAGAAAACCGCCAAGAAGACAGCTAAGAAGACGGCGAAAAAGACTGCCAAGAAAACGGCTAAGAAGACCGCCAAGAAGTCGGCAAAGAAATCAGCCAAGAAAGCTGTCAAGAAAACCGTGCGAGCCTCTGCGGCGGAACCGCAAGACTCCCCCGCAAACTCTGCGGACAAAGCACCATCGGAAGCTGAGGACGCAGAGGATCAGCTCGACGCCGTTGAGCAAGACGCCCCTGCGGATGACGCCGACTTCGACCCAACCCACGAGGACATCGAAGAAGATGAATTCGATGCCCCTACTGACCTGGATGAAGACGATATTCAGGAAGAGTTGGGCGAAGAAGAAGACGAGGAAGAAGCAGAAGATTCGTCCTCAGTCTGGGACGAGGAAGAATCCGTCGCCCTGCGCCAGGCGCGCAAGGATGCACAGCTGACCGCCTCCGCCGACTCCGTGCGTGCGTACCTTAAGCAGATCGGTAAGGTTGCCCTGCTTAATGCGGAGCAGGAGGTCTCTTTGGCAAAGCGCATTGAGGCCGGTCTGTACGCGCAGCACCGCATGGACGAGATGGAAAAGGCTCGCGCGGAGGGCGATAAGGCTGCCAAGCTCTCCCCCATGGAAAAGCGCGACTTGCGCAGCATCGCAAGGGACGGGCGCAAGGCTAAAAACCACCTGTTGGAGGCCAACCTTCGCCTGGTGGTCTCCTTGGCCAAGCGCTACACCGGCCGCGGCATGGCTTTCTTGGACCTTATTCAGGAAGGCAACTTGGGCCTTATCCGTGCGGTGGAAAAGTTCGACTACACCAAGGGCTATAAGTTCTCTACCTACGCCACGTGGTGGATTCGCCAGGCTATTACCCGCGCCATGGCTGACCAGGCCCGCACCATCCGCATCCCGGTGCACATGGTGGAAGTCATCAACAAGCTGGGCCGCATCCAGCGCGAGCTGCTGCAGGACTTGGGCCGCGAGCCCACCCCGCAGGAGCTCGCGAAGGAAATGGACATCACCGAAGAAAAGGTGATGGAGATTCAGCAGTATGCGCGTGAGCCCATCTCGCTGGACCAGACCATCGGTGATGAGGGCGATTCCCAATTGGGTGACTTCATCGAGGACTCTGAGGCCGTCATCGCCGTCGATGCCGTGTCTTTCACCTTGCTGCAGGACCAGCTCCAGGACGTGCTCACCACCCTGTCGGAGCGCGAAGCCGGCGTGGTTCGCCTGCGCTTCGGCCTCACGGACGGCATGCCGCGCACTTTAGACGAGATTGGTCAGGTCTACGGCGTTACCCGCGAGCGTATCCGCCAAATCGAGTCCAAGACGATGTCGAAGCTGCGCCACCCGTCGCGCTCGCAGGTCCTGCGTGACTACTTGGACTAGTTGCATGTAGCCCTTGCGAAAAGGGAGAGCGGCGAGGAGATTACGTATCCCTCGCCGCTTTTGATCTAAGCTCCTACAGGATGGACTGTAGAAGAGCCGCCGAAAGCACGACAACTGTTACCGCGCTTATAGGAACCTGCGGGATTCCCTCTACGGCGAGCATCGAAGGCGAACACAACTTCTCTCGAGAGATCTTCCCCGTCTACGCCGACGCGGAATTCGTGAAGTAAGAGCCGGCCTTGGGCCGGCTCCATAAGCATCCGCATGAGGCGCGTAGTAGGAACTTGCCGGTGTTGCCATACCGATTCGCTGGATTTGGTTGGTTCAGGGTTTTGCGCTTTCACGGGAACTTAGCTGCGTTCCACCTCAACCGCTATCCAACCAGTCAGGGCACGAAACCACCACGGGCGGGCCATTTACCCCTCATATCATGGCACCCGTGGAAGTACTCTTGACTTACTCGTCGAGTCCCTGAGCGATACCGTCAGCAATCTGGTCGACAAGGGCAGAGTCACCAGCTTCTCCGCTGACGGTGACTGACGCGCCATGAGGCGCGCCGAGAGACATCAGCATCATTGCTGAATCTGCTTCAGCATCCTCACCATCGTAAGTAATGACGATGTCACCGTCTGCCGTCGCCGCCATTTCAGCGACTTTTGAAGCGGGCCGGGCATGCAGGCCCGCTGCGTCCGCAACAGTGACGGTTTGCTTATATGACTCTCCCGTTTCTGATGTTGCACTCGCAGTGCTTTCGTCAGTTGTCGCCGAGCGGGAAGAATTCGATGCGACAAAGATATCAATGGCCTGTGCTGCTGCCGTGGCTACGGCGGCAAGGTCATCTCCTTGTTGCGCAGACGTAGCCGCGGCAATGGCGGCCTCCACCAACGGTGCATCAACGAAAGTCACCGGATCATCTTCTAGGAACTCCAGTACAGACTCCACTGTCATCGTGGCTGAGCCTAAGTCAGTGAGAACAACCACACCGAGCTCCTGACTTAGGAGGTCGTTGATGGCAGATTCGATGAGGTCATACGAGGTTCCAATTCCCCCGTCTTCGAGTCCACCAGCTGTGCGGATGGTGACGTCCGAGGCCATCTGGGCTGCGAGTTCCGCGAGACCTTCGACAAGTTTGGCCGAATGAGAAACGAGTACGAGGCCAACGTGTGGTTGTGGCATCGTCTAAGCCTCCTCTGCTTTGTTGTTGCCGCTGTCTTCAGTCACTGCGCTCGAGGCTGCGTCGGCAGCCGCTGCTAGAAAGAGCGCGGTGGACGCCGCACCTGGGTCCTTGTGCCCTACGGATCGCTCTCCCAGATAGGAGGCACGTCCCTTCGTCGCCACCATTGAGATGGTAGCCTCGGCGCCTTCGGCTGCGGCTTCGGCAGCCGCGCGCAGAACCTCAGCTGGGCTGCGTCCGGCATTTGCTGCTTCACGGGCAGCACGGGCAGCAGGAGCCCAAGCATCAACCATCGTCTTCTCCCCCTCCGTGGCCTTGCCTCGCGAGGTGATTCCTTCAGCGGCGGCTTCGATAACTGCAGCCGCTGTAGAGGCATCGAGATCACCAGAGCCGGCTGCCTTAGCAGCACGTAAGAACGCGGTGCCCAACAGAGGCCCGGAGGCACCACCAACAGTGGACATCAGAGTTTTGGCGGTGAGCTTGAGCACGTCCACAACGGTCGAGCCGTCTTCAGTGGTTTCGGCAGCAACCTTGTCCACCACGGCACGGAAACCGCGGTCGACGTTTTCACCATGGTCGCTGTCACCAATCACACGGTCTAGCTCGATGAGCTCATCACGATGGTCATGGGCGGCTGCAGCACAGTTCTTCATCCAGTCCTGTGCCCAAACAGTTGAAAGGTTAGTCATGATTACATTCCTTTGCGTAGAGCGGCGGTGTGGCAGGGGGCGTCGAACAGCGCAATATCTTGATCATCAGCGCGCATCACGGTGACAGAACAACCCGCCATATCCAAGCTAGTAACGAAGTCACCCACGAGTGATCTCTCGATGGTCACGCCCGCGTCCTTGAGACGTTGAGCCACACGGCGGTAGACCACATAGAGTTCCGAAGCAGGCGTAGCTCCCATGCCGTTCACCACAACGATGGTGCGCTCGCCTTCACTCAGTTTAAGGTCCGCCAGGATGGGATCCAGCAGGTGATCCGTTACGTCGTCAGCAGAAACAATCGGGATTTCTTTCCGGCCGGGTTCACCGTGAATACCGACGCCCAACTCGACCTCGTCCTCCCCCAAATCAAAGGAGGGCTTTCCCACATGGGGCACGGTGCACGCAGACAATGCTGCCCCCATAGTGGCAGTGTTCTCCACTACTTTCTTTGCGACAGCAGTAACGGCAGCAAGGTCATCGCCTCGCTCGGCGGCCGCGCCCGCCAGCTTCTCCACGAGAAGGGTTCCAGCCACGCCGCGGCGGCCAGCGGTATACGTTGAGTCCTCAACGGCGACATCGTCATCTACGATGACCTGGCTGACCTCAATGTCATCAAACTCGGCGAGTTCAGCCGCCGTATCGAAGTTGAGGACGTCCCCCGTGTAGTTCTTAACAATGTAAAGCACGCCCGCGCCGGTATTGACGGCGTTGGTTGCTGCTTGAATCGCATCCGGCGTCGGTGAGGTAAACATCGCACCGGGAACAGCAGCGTCGAGCATGCCATGGCCAACGAATCCCGCGTGGAGCGGCTCGTGTCCCGAACCGCCGCCAGAAACGACGGCGACCTTGCCGCTCTCCTTTTTCTCTTTGCGGCTTACGAATAGAGGGTCAGTTGCACGCGTGACGATGTCTTTGTGTGCCTGCGCGAATCCTTCAACAGATTCAGCAACAACGTTTTCCGGCGAGTTGATGAGCTTCTTCATCATCCATCTCCTTGGATCTTCTTAAGCCAAAGGCCTACGGGCAGGATGATATCGAGCTTACTCTTCCTAAAAACATTTACACCGTTCACATTTTCAGACGCACGTTCGGCGCACCTCCGCTGAGACTCAGCGGACGCTTCTCGAAGCGTTTACCACTTGCGCAGGTAGTCGATGCGCTCGCGAAGCTGCTCGGCGTCGCACAGCGCGGTGGGCGGCCCGCCGCAGGCCTTGCGTGCTTCGGTGTGAATGGCGCCGTGCGGGCGTCCGGTGCGCTGCGCGGTGATAGACACGACGGTGTTGAGTTCCTTGCGCAGCGCCGAGATTTCATCCACCGTTCCGGCATCGGAGCCGGCAGAGCTTGGTGCCGCCCCCGCGGCACCCGCCTGTCCCCCACGCTTCGGCGCGTGCGGGGTGCCGTAGAGCTTGCGACGCTGTTCCTCGGCTGCCTCTGCAGCCCGGCGCGCCTTTTCCTCAGCCTCACGGCGGTCCATTTCCTCGGATTGCTTCTTGCGCAAGAGGTCTTTGACCTGGTCGGCATCGAGGAGCCCGGGGATGCCGAGGAAGTCGGCTTCCTCATCAGAGGTCATATCGCCGGTATTAAACTGCGAGCCGTTATAGAGCAGGCCAGAGAATTCGGCTTCGGCGCCTAAGGACTCATAAGACTTTTCCAACATATCTGGTTCGGTCTTTTTCTGGTTTGCTTGCTCGAGTAGCTCGTCGTCCCAGCCTTCTTTCTCCGTCTTTTCTTTGCCCAAGACGTGGTCGCGGGATTTTTCCATGTGCTCTGCAAGGCCGAGGAGCACGGGGACGGAGGGAAGGAATACCGAGGCGGTTTCGCCAGGCATGCGGGAGCGCACGAAGCGGCCGATTGCCTGGGCGAAGAACAAGGGGGTCGACGCGGACGTGGCGTAGACACCCACCGCAAGGCGGGGCACGTCGACGCCCTCGGACACCATGCGTACGGCAACCATCCATTCATCGGTGGAGTCCGCAAATTCTTGAATGCGGTCCGAGGAGCCTGGGTCATCGGACAAAATGACCGAGACTGGGGTATTGGAGAGTTGCTTGAGGATTTTCGCGTAGGCACGGGCGGTGGTGGTATCGGAAGCGAGCACGAGCCCGCCGGCATCCGGCATATTGCGCCGCATCTGCATCAAGCGGGTATGCGCCGCCTGCAGCACGGCGGGGATCCATTCGCCCTTGGGGTCGAGCGCGGTTCGCCAGGCGCGCGCGGTTTGTTCCACGTTCATGATGTCACCCAGGCGCGCGGAGTGCTCCTCCCCGGCGGAGTCCCGCCAGCGCGCCTCGCCGGAGTAGGACAGGAAGACGACGGGGCGCACGACGCCATCGGCAAGCGCATCGCCGTAATCGTAGGTGTGGTCGGCGCGCGAGACCTTGTGTCCTTCCCCATCGTCCTCATAGCGCACAAAGGGGATGGGCGATTCATCGGAGCGAAACGGCGTACCGGTCAGCGCGAGGCGGTGGTTGACGTCGTCGTAGGCCTCCTTGACGCCATCGCCCCAGCTTTTGGCGTCGCCGGCGTGGTGAATCTCGTCCAAGATCACGAGCGTGCGCCGCGCAGAGGCAACGGCGCGGTGTTTGAAGGGATGCATGCCCACTTGGGCATAGGTCACCACGATGCCATCCATGCTGGGGTTAACAGCAGAGGAATTCGTGAAGGCAGGATCCAAGGCCAAGCCCACCCGCGCGGCGGCGGCAGACCACTGCGTCTTCAGGTGCTCGGTAGGTACCACGACGATGACGCGCTCTACCGTGCGGTCTTCCATGAGCTCCGTTGCGATGCGCAGAGCAAAGGTGGTTTTACCCGCACCGGGGGTCGCCACGGCCATAAAATCTTGTGGCTTGGTGGCGAGGAATTTATCGAGGGCTGATTGCTGCCACGCGCGGAGGTTCGTCTTCTTAAACGTCCTCACTTGCGGCGAAGACCCTTAAAAACGCGTTCGCAATCGGGGCAGACCGGCGAGCCCGGCTTTGCCTGTTTGGTTACCGGGAAGGTCTCACCGCACAGGGCAACGACGTACTTGCCGTTGACTGCGGAATCAAGAATCTGATCCTTTTTGACGTAGTGGAAGAACTTCGGCGTGTCATTATCCGTCTTCGAAGTGTCTTCACGAATATCTGGCCGTTCAATTGTCTTCGTAGTCGTAGTCACGCACCCCATTTTGCCGCATCAGCATCGAACTTTGCGAGTCATGCGTCTACCCTTGGAGAACATGCACACTCTACGCACGCCAACGCCGGCTTTCCCGTCCCCTGTTGTAGGGTTACGCGGCGGGCTCCAGGGAGGTGCGTAGTTTAAGTGTTTGGCAAAAAGGAACGTTTTCTCATCACGGATGCCAAGCTCTCGCCCGCACAAGATCGCAGGCGCCGGGAGCTGTGGTACGGCTTTTTCCAATTCTTGCGCGTGCCATCGCTGCTCATTGCCGGGGTCTTTTTGTACCTGCATTGGTGGTTAATCGCGGCGATTATCGTGGGCGTGACTTTTCCCTTGCCGTGGATTGCCGTGGTCATTGGCAATAGCCGCGGTGAGAAGAAGGACAAGCGGGATAAAAATGTCTATAAACCCGCGATGAATCGTCAGCTATATTCGCAGTATCAGAACCAACAGATTTCCCGCGGCGGCTCCAAGGCAATCGAATCTCAGCATTCCGTTATTGACCATGACGATGCAGCCTCCGACTAGCCGCATCTTCAGCACGACTGGAAAGGAACTTCTCCCAGCATGACGTCCTTTGGCCCTAATTTCGACGCCGCCGCTCTGCGCGATCTTGCCCCAGAGTTAGCGGAGGCTTTTTCGCAGTCCGGTTTTACTACCGATGGTTTAGCGGGGCATTTGGGCCCAGAGCTTACGGAGGCGCTCTACCGTGGTGAGCCTGCCGCGGTGGCGCGCGGAACCGCGGGTAATACCCAGCTGGATACGCTCATCCGCTTCTTCCTGCTGCATGAGCATCTGCCGGCCACGCTGCTTGCCGATGCCCTCGGGGCCCGCCTTGCCGCCAAGCTCCTGGATGCCGGCGTGGCGCTTTCCGATGATCGCGGCAGCATCTACATTGCCCTCGATATCCGGCCCCATATCATCGTCGGCTCCAACCGCCTCGTCTTTTCCGATGTCGATGCCTCGCTGGTGGACCACGTCCCCGGCGCGGATCACGTCTTGAGCGTCGGGGCGGCAAGCCTCTCACTCTTGCAATCGACGCCGGTAAGCCCGGTATCAACGGTGCTCGATCTGGGCACCGGTTCGGGAGTGCAATTGTTGGGTCAGCTCGAGTGCGCGCGCAGCATTACGGCGACGGATGTCCACCGGCGCGCGCTTGATTTGGCCGGTGCCACCGTCGCTGCCTCAGGGACTAGTACAGAGGTAGAGCTAGTTGAGGGCTCGTGGTTCGAGCCCGTTGCGGGGCGCACCTTTGACCGCATCGTTGCCAATCCCCCATTCGTCGTTGGCCTTCCTGAGGTGGGCCATGTCTACCGCGATTCTGGCCTGAACTTGGATGGGGCTAGCGAATTGGTGGTATCCCAGGCAGTGGATCACCTCACCCCGGGCGGAACCGCGCATTTGCTCGCCGCCTGGGTGCATACCGGTGGGCAGACTTGGCAGCAGCGCGTGGCCTCGTGGCTGCCGGATAAGGGCGTGGCTGCCTGGATCATTCAGCGGGATGTCGCCGATCCTTCCCTCTACGTATCCACCTGGCTCAAGGACGAATCGCTTGATGTGCGCAGCGATGAGGGCAAGGCGCGCTCAAAGGCCTGGCTGGATCATTTCCACCACCACGATGTCACGGGAATCGGGTTTGGATTCGTCGCCATCCAAAAGATCGCC
The DNA here is from genome assembly GCF_000478175.1 of Corynebacterium sp. KPL1814. Taxonomy (GTDB): domain Bacteria; phylum Actinomycetota; class Actinomycetes; order Mycobacteriales; family Mycobacteriaceae; genus Corynebacterium. The sequence continues at coordinate 575,202 of NZ_KI515774.1, read as the reverse complement.
GAAGACGCGCCCTCCGATATCTTGGCCGAAGAAATGCCACAGCACTTTAGTGACCCATTGGGACCCGAGGTGGAGGAATACTTCGCCCGCGTGGCATGGCTGCGCGACTTGGTTCCTGGTGAGCTGGAGGGAAAGCACTTCCGGGTGCGCCCTCAGGTAGCCAAGGAAGAAGTCAGCGTGGCCGATACCGATAATAAACAAGGCTTTAACCGGGCGGTTATCCGCCTGACGCGTACCGATGGTCCCCGGTGGAGCCACGAAGTCGATGAACACTTGGCAGCAATCGTAGCTGGCCTATCTCCCCACGGGCTTAACCTTGGAGAGACCGTTGGCCTGTATGCGGTAGCGCACGGCTTCGATGAGGCAGAACTGACCGCGGCCGCGCTTCCCGCCATTATCGATATGGTTCGCCATGGCCTGCTCATCCCGGCCGATCTGCTGCTCGAGGACGATACTTCCCCGGCTGCCCACACTGAATAACACTGAAGAGCACCGAATAGTCAGGAAAGGAAGATACAGGCATGCGCGCAGTTCTAACCCGCGTATCCGAAGCAGCTGTCACCGTCGCGGGCGAGACCGTCGGCGCCATCGACTGCCCTGAAACGGGCGGGCTTTTAGCCCTCGTCGGTGTCTCCCGGGAGGATTTAGCCGATTGGAAACCGCGTGCAGAAAAGATGGCCCGCAAGATAGCGGAGCTGCGCATCCTAGACGGTGAAGTATCGGTTGCAGATGCCGGAGCCCCAGTATTAGTGGTCAGCCAATTCACGCTGTATGGCCGCACCGCCAAGGGGAGGCGCCCGTCGTGGGCCAATGCGGCTCCAGGAGAAGAGGCCGAGCCGGTCATTGAGTACATCATCGAGCGCCTCCGCGAACGCACTATCGCGGTCGAATCAGGCCAATTCGGGGCTATGATGCGCGTATCGTCCGTCAACGAAGGCCCGTTTACGGTTTTGGTCGAGACCTAATTTCCTCTCACGCATTTTCCCTTCATCCGGCGTTTACCTGCACGAGCGCCCACTCACACCCATGATTATCTATGAGCTAGCTCGCAAAGAGGCCGATATTGTTCAACAATGCATATCGCTGGGCGCCGCGCAAGCTTTTTCAGAGTGATAATTAACCCATCCCAAAATGTAATAAATTATTATCACTTGGCATTACTGCGGGCTTATACTTAACGCGTAACGAAGCGAATGGGCTGGATACAAGCTGAAAGTTTAATTTCAGACCCTTGCCCGGGCACGCTGGTGAGAGAAAATATTTTCTCACTCCAGGGTGACAGGAGCCCTCAAGCTTCGGTCAACCCCATGCAGAGGAGGAAAGAAGATGTCCCACAAGCTCTTGCGCCACGGACAAGTCGAACACCCGGAACACAGTGCGCAAATTCCGGAACAACCACCCGCAGAAGAAAAGCCACCCGCTGACGGCATAGAAACCCCATTTGCGGGCCAAGAAGGCGCCCCAGCGTGGAACAAAGAAGACACCGTTTGGATGCTCTCCCTATTCGGCACCGCCATTGGAGCCGGCGTGCTCTTCCTCCCTATCAACGCTGGCATCGGCGGCATCATCCCGCTTCTTATTATGACCGTCGTCGCCTTGCCGATGACCTACTGGGCCCACCGCGGCATGACCCGCCTGGTCCTATCAAGCTCAAAGCCAGATGGCGATCTCACCGACGTCGTGGAGGAACACTTCGGTGTTAAAGCCGGCGTGCTGATGAATATCCTCTACTTCCTCTCCGTCTACCCCATCCTGTTGGTGTACTCGGTAACCATCACCAACACGGTCAATTCCTTTTTGGAACACCAATTAGGCATCACCTCACCGGATCGGTGGCTTACCTCGCTGGTTCTCGTAGGCGGCCTCATCCTCGTCGTACGCATGGGCAAAAGCGTGGTCGTCCACGTCATGTCCTACTTGGTGTATCCGTTCATCGGCATCCTAGTCCTACTCTCGCTGTACCTCATCCCCAAGTGGAATACCGCACTCTTTGATAGCTTCGACCTCGACGTCGCGCGCGAAGCCTCCGGCCACGGCATGGGCATTACCTTGATGCTCCTAGTCCCAGTCATGGTCTTTTCCTTCAACCACTCGCCCATGATTTCTTCCTTCGCCGTTGACCGCCGCCAAACCTACGGCAAGTACGCGGAATACAAGTCCCGCAAGATATTGCTCCGCGCGGAAATCCTCATGGTCGCCGTCGTGATGTTCTTCGTCTTCTCCTGCGCGCTCAGCCTATCGCCTGCGGATATGGCCGAGGCCAAGGAACAAAACATCACCATCTTGTCTTACCTGGCCAACCACTTTGATAACCCCGTCATCCAGTGGATTGCCCCTATCATCGCCATGATTGCCGTAGCCAAGTCCTTCTTAGGTCACTACCTCGGCGCTGCAGAAGGCTTCGAGGGCCTCCTGGTCAAAGGCAGCAAGAATGCCAATAAAGATGACGCAGAATCCAGCCACAAGCTCGACACCATCACGCTTGTCTTCATGCTGGTAACCGCATGGCTCGTTGCCTGGGCAGATCCTTCCATCCTCGGCATGATTGAAACCCTCTGCGGTCCGACCATCGCCATCATGCTGTTCCTCATCCCGATGATTGCCATCCACAAGGTTCCAGCACTCGCCCGCTTTAAGGGCAAGGCCTCCAACTACTTCGTGTTCATCATGGGTCTTATTGCCCTCGCCACCATCATCTACTCCATCGTGCAGGCTTTCTAAGCAGCACTTGCTTCTCAGGATTTTCCAGGAGAAAACCATGTTCATCAGCATCTTCGATATGTTCAAGATCGGCATCGGCCCCTCAAGCTCACACACCCTTGGGCCAATGAAAGCCGGCAAGGCCTTCGTTGACGAGCTCAAAGAAAAAGACCTCATGGATAAGGTCACCCGCGTCCAAGCCAATGTCTACGGCTCCCTGTCTTTGACCGGTGTGGGCCACTCCACCGATAAAGCCATCCTGTTGGGACTGGCCGGCGAAGAACCAGAAACCGTCGATATCGACGGCATCTCCGCCTTCATGAAAGAGGTCAGCCAGAGCGAAACGCTGCTTCTCGGTGGTACGCACAAGGTGAGCTTCCCCAAAGACGGCGGATTCTACTTCCACGATGAATACCTCCCCATGCACGAAAACGGCATGTGCCTTATCGCCTTTGCCGGCGAGGAAGACATCTTGCACAAGACCTACTACTCAGTGGGTGGCGGGTTCATCGTCAAGCAAGAAGACTTCGCCATGCGCACCCGAGATACCGTTGACATCCCATTCGCTTATGCCAGCGCGGAAGAATTACTGGCGCTGTGTGAAACCAATAATATGACGCTCCCGGAGCTCGGCAGGGCCAATGAAAAGGCGCTGCGCAGCGAGGGGGACATCGACGAGCACCTGCGCAAGGTCCGCGATGTCATGTACACCGGCATCAAGCGTGGCTCCACAACCGATGGCCCGCTGCCCGGTGCCCTGCTCGTACCGCGCCGCGCCGCAGCCCTGAAGCGCAGGCTGGAACAATCCGACCCCCACGATGGCCTCAACATTTTGAGTTGGGTACACATGTTTGCCCTGGCCATTTCGGAGGAAAATGCCGCCTGTGGCCGCGTCGTCACCGCACCTACTAACGGCGCATGCGGCGTCGTTCCTGCGGTACTGGCCTATTTCGATGAATTCGTCGAGCCAGTTACCCCGAGCATGTTCGCGGACTATATCTTCGCCTGCAACCACATCGCCGCGCTCTACAAGATGAACGCCTCCATTTCCGGTGCGGAAGTAGGCTGCCAAGGAGAAATTGGCGTCGCCTGCTCCATGGCAGCGGCCGGGCTGGCCCAACTGATGGGGGCAACACCGGAACAGGTCTGCGTCGCGGCTGAAATCGGCATGGAACACAAATTGGGCCTGACCTGCGACCCGGTCCTAGGCCAAGTGCAAGTCCCCTGCATCGAGCGCAATGCCGTGGCTGCGGTAGACGCCATTACCAGCGCACGCATGGCCTTGGACCGCGAAAGCAAGCCATGTGTCAGCCTCGATGAGGTCATCTGGACTATGTACAACACCGGTAAGGACATTAACGCCAAGTACAGGGAAACCTCACAAGGCGGCCTCGCCCTAGCCGTCCACCCGCCCATCCCGGTATGTGGTTAATGCCGGCAACCTAGGCTCCGGAAAGAGCACCATATAAGGAGGTGAGTACTTGGGCACGGCCGGGTACTCGCCTCCTTTGTCGTTACTTTGTGGTACCTTATCAATAATCTGACAGGAATTATAAGGACATGCTTCAGCTAATGAACCTTTCTAGCAGCCATGCCCCCGAAGAAAACTTCCTCGAGCAGTACATACCACTCGTCGATTTCCTCGGTCAGGCCATGGGCCCTAACACCGAAATCGTGCTCCATGATCTCGATGTACCCGATAAATCCATCATCGCCATTGCCAACGGTCACATTTCCGGCCGCGAACTAGGCGGCCCGGTTACAGACTTTGCGCTCTGGTTCATGAAACAGGGCGACGCCGCTGCCGTTCCTATGATGACCGGGTACCGCGCGGTCAATAGCGAGGGAAAAGTCTGCCGCTCCTCGAGCTATTTCCTGCGCGATGCCACCGGGCATATGCGCGGCATGCTTTGTATCAATGTGGAATTATCCGAGCTTATCCAGATCCGCGATGCCGCTAACGCGTTGATAGGCGGTACCGAGCCGGCCATCGATAAGGCGAAGGCCTTCGGCGGCTACCCCGGCACCACCGCACCGCAGCGCACTCCCGCACCGGAAGCGCCCGCGCAGAAAAAGCCGGAAGCGCCCTATAGCGAATCGCTGCGTTCCAACGTTGAGCACCTTTTGGACTCCATGCTGGATTCCGCGATTTCCACGCACTCCACCCCGGTCGAGTCGATGCAGCGCCACGAACGGCTAGAGGTCATCGCTTCCCTCGAGGATGCTGGCTTCTTCCTCCTCAAAGGCGGCATTGCCGCGGCGGCCACCCGGCTCGGAGTATCTGAACCCACGGTCTATCGCTACCTCGTACAGGTCCGCGGCTAAGACTTCCCCGCCACCTGGATGTAGCAGTTTTACTGCATCCACGTGGCGCATGCGCTTGCCGACGCCCCCAAAAAGGTGGGGCACAGCGGCCTGCACGTCGCCGTTTTAAACATTTCAGGATGCGTGGGAACTAAATGCGTCCTCACACCGTTGTACTTTTTGAAACAGGCGACAATTTCAGGAGGCTGAAAAGATGACGAATCCATCTGCCAACACCGCCAATGGCACTTCGACTGCCACTACTGATGAGGAACAGGAAGTAGACCGCGGGTCTCGCCGCAATCAAACCAATGACAACCCCTCCGCTGACTTGGTACGTGTCTACCTCAACGGAATCGGCAAGACCGCCCTGCTCAGTGCTGAGGACGAGGTTGAACTCGCGCAAACCATTGAGGTGGGCCTGTATGCAGAGTACAAGCTCAATAACGCGGAGAAGCTGACCCGTGCAGAAAAGCGCGACCTGAAGATCTTGGCCCGCGAGGGCAAGAAGGCCCGCTCCCACCTGCTGGAGGCAAACCTGCGCCTCGTAGTCTCCTTGGCCAAGCGTTACACCGGCCGCGGAATGCCGCTATTGGACCTCATTCAAGAGGGCAACCTTGGCCTTATCCGCGCTATGGAAAAGTTCGATTACGCCAAGGGCTTTAAGTTTTCCACCTACGCCACGTGGTGGATCCGTCAGGCCATTACCCGCGGCATGGCAGATCAGTCGCGCACTATCCGCCTCCCAGTCCACCTTGTGGAACAGGTAAATAAGCTTTCCCGCATCAAGCGCGAGATGTATCAGTCCTTGGGCCGCGAGGCGACCAATGAGGAACTGTCCGAGGAATCTGGCATCGATGAGGACAAGATCGAGATGCTGCTGCGCCAGTCCCGCGATCCCGTCTCACTCGACATGCCTGTCGGCACTGACGAGGAAGCCCCATTGGGCGACTTCATCGAAGATGCTGAGGCTACCGATGCTGAGACCGCCGTCGTGGCCTCTATGCGCCACTCCGATATCCGCGGTGTCATCGATACGCTAGAAAAGCGCGAGCAGGACGTCATCCGCCTGCGCTACGGCTTGGATGACGGCGTGCCACGCACCCTTGACCAGATTGGTCGCCGGTTCGGGCTCTCCCGCGAACGCGTACGCCAAATCGAGCGTGAGGTCATGGCGAAGTTGCGCGATGGCAACCGCGCCGATCGCCTCCGCGAGTACGCGCAATAGAACTCTTCGCCTCCTGAACCTTCTTTAATCGCGACCTCGACTGTGCCGCCGAGAATTTTCCCAGTGCGCTTTCGAGGTCGCGTTCTCTATGCAAGCGGCGAGCGCAAACTCGTCTCCTTAAAATCTCTCCAGCAAACTTAGGGCAACTTAAGCTAGTCTGGATACAGAATGTAAAAAGCGCTGTCTGCTTTGCGCACGGCACGCATTACTGTTTTCAAAGAAAGGTATGCCCACGTGAGGGACCTCGTTGATACTACTGAGATGTACCTTCGGACCATTTATGAATTGGAAGAAGAAGGCATCACTCCCCTGCGCGCCCGGATTGCGGAACGCCTAGAGCAGTCCGGACCTACCGTATCCCAAACCGTTGCTCGCATGGAGCGCGATGGCCTCCTCCACGTTCGTTCGGACAGGAGCTTGGATCTAACCGAAAAGGGACGCGAATTGGCCACGGCGGTTATGCGCAAGCACCGACTCGCGGAGCGTTTGCTTACTGATGTCCTCGGGCTCGATATCAGCAAGGTCCACGATGAGGCCTGCCGCTGGGAGCACGTAATGAGCGAAGAGGTAGAAAAGCGCATGGTATCGGTCCTCGATGACCCCAGCCGCTCGCCTTTTGGTAACCCCATTCCGGCGCTGGCGCAACTGGGCTTCCAGGTCCCCGAACCATCAATTGGGACGCGGGCTATCGATCTCCCCGATGGCGAAGAAAAATCCGCCAAGATTATCCAGATCAATGAGATCCTGCAGGTAGATGAGGCTACCTTCCGGGACCTTGCTGAGGCTGGAATCCGGATCGGTACCGAGGTCACCGTGGTCAATAATGGCGGTACGATTTCGCTTACCACTCCCTCGGGAAAGGTCATCACCTTGTCAGATGATCTCGCACACGCCGTGCGCGTGGAGGTCTAGGCCATGAAGCTTTTGGTTACTGGCGGTGCCGGCTATGTCGGCAGCGTGTGCTCCGCAGTCCTCGTTGAGCAAGGCCACGACGTCACCATCATCGATAACTTTTCCACGGGAAACCGGGATGCCGTGCCGCCCGCAGCCCGCGTGGTAGAAGGCGATGTGGCCGACAAGGCTGCAGAAGTACTGGGCGAAGGCGGCTTCGAGGGCGTCCTCCACTTCGCCGCCCGCTCGCTCGTCGGTGAATCCGTGGAAAAGCCGGACGAATATTGGCAGCACAACGTCGTGACCACGCTGCGCTTGCTCAACGCCATGCGCGATAACGATGTCAAAAGCCTCGTCTTTTCTTCTACCGCAGCCACCTACGGCGAACCGGAGCAGGTCCCTATTACTGAGAACATGCCGACCCAGCCCACGAATCCCTATGGCGCTAGCAAATTGGCTATCGACTACATGATTACCTCTTTTGCACAAGCCTTTGGGCTCGCGGCAACGTCCCTGCGCTATTTCAACGTCGCTGGTGCCTACGGCTCCATCGGCGAAAACCGCGAGATTGAAACCCACCTCATCCCCATTGTGCTGCAGGTTGCTCTGGGGCACCGCGATAAGATTTTCATGTTTGGCACGGATTGGGATACCCCGGATGGCACGCCGGTGCGCGACTACATCCATATCCGCGATCTTGCCGATGCCCACGTGCTTGCCCTCCACAGCAATGCCCCCGGCACCCACCGGATCTATAACTTGGGTTCCGGCGAGGGATATTCCGTCAAGCAGGTCATCGAGATGTGCCGGAAAGTCACCGGCCACGAGATTCCGGCGGAGATCGCCCCGCGCCGCGCCGGAGATCCAGCCACGCTGATTGCGTCCTCAGACAAGATCAAGCGGGAGCTGGACTGGAATCCTCAGCGCACCGACTTGGAAACCATCGTGACCGACGCGTGGAATTTCACTCGGCAATTGGGCGACCGGGCGCATTCGGCGCGGCGCTAAAACGCGGGGCTACACAAAGCCATCGGCATCAATCCCCGCTGCCTCCCGCGCCGCGTCGCAACCGCGGCTCAGGCTGGTAATGAGGCGTTCCCCCATTCCGCTGCGATAGGCTTGGGCAATGAGCTGGCTCAAATTGTGACCCGGTGCCTCATCGAGGGCGACGGTAAGCGCTGGGCCGGCATAGAGCCCGAATTTCTGCGCCACCTGGGTCGCTGCAAATAACGCCAGCGCGTTATAACGGATGGTGCCGCCAAAGGTGCGCGCCGTGGCTAGGAGCAAGGTACCGGCCGCGTGCGGGGATTCGACGAGGTCCCGGATGACCAAGTCGCGCATCCACGTCGTCGACATCCACATTGCTCCGACGCAAAGTAATTCTTCGTTATCCAGGGTCTCTTCCAGGGTTTCTACCTCGCTTAATACATACTGCACATCCGCGATGAGATGCTGAACCACCCGGGTTGGATCCGTTGTGCCGTAGCCGTGGCCGGCGCGCATCTGCCGGGACAATTCCTCGGCGCAGCGCCGCATGGACACGATTTCTTCTTGGCCGAAGTTCGGGTTATGCGGGGCGAATTGCTGCACCAGTTCGTCTCGGGAAAGCTCCGGCAAAGTGCCGTTTTCTACGCAGGCGCGCATGGAAGAGCTGGTGGAAATAGCGGGAATGGTCCCTTCGGTCCAGGCTTTCATCGGGCCCTTCCCGTTCCCAGTGCTAAAGCCGAATACGAGGTCGTAGGCGGTGGATGTGGCGATTTCTTCCACCAGCCAGCAGGCATCAATTCCGGTGCCCCTGTCATCTTCGAAGTGGTAGAGCGCCTCGATCATCTCCCAGAGCTCTACTTCCTCGCGCTGAGAGATAATAAAGCCTAGAACGACTTCGGGATTACCGCAGTGAAAGGCGCTCATGATCTCTGCGAGGGCTGCGGGGACATCGGAAAGGTCTACGCGCGCGACTGGCCCCATGGTGCGGCCTTCTGGGGTTGGTTCGATGGAGATGAGGACGATTGATTCTGCTGGGAAGAATCCGAGGATTCCTGGAATATTGGCAAGGATATCGCCGGGTGTACGGATGGGCTTTTGTGGTGTTGTGATCTTCATGGCTTCTAGCTTCGGGGCCTGCGGCAAGTACCGAAAGCCCATCACAGGCAGAGGGCCGAAATCTGTGGATAAGGTGGGCGGAAAGGGGCATCGGCAAGCAGTTATGCACAGGCCCACCGCACCGGGCCTAGCGCGGGTTTCCTCGTTAGGGCATAATGGGTTATTTAACTACTCCGCGAACACTGAACTGAGTGCGTGTGGGAATAGTGCGGTCCTGGCGGTCGTTGATCTAGATTAAGAGACCAAGGAGGTAACACATCATGCACGAAGAAGAGCGCAGCATGTACGAATTGGAGTACCCCGCTCCGGTGGTTAAGGACAATTCCGGTGAAGGAAAAGGCCCCACCATGATTGTTGCCATGCACGGCTATGCCGATGCAGGCCAGGCCATTGAGTCGAGCGCCGATCATCTCAAGGCCGCGCTGGAAAACCGCCAGCTAGCCTCCTTTAACTCTGATGAGCTCATCGATTACCGCTCCCGCCGCCCCGCCATCACCATCGATAATGACCGGGCCCTAGAGGTAGAACCCATGGATTTGGGTTTGAAGGTCCTCCGGGATAATTCCGGCAAGTCTTTCCTTCTTCTGTCTGGCCCAGAGCCGGATATGCGCTGGGAAGCGTTTACCACGGCGGTAGTGAAGCTGGTGGAGAAATTCGATATTGAAGACACCATCATGCTCTACGCCGCGCCGATGCCCGTGCCGCACACCCGCCCCACCGTGGTCACCGCGCACGGTACTACCTCCCGCCTGACGGAAGGCATGGTCAAGATGGATTCGACGATGATGGTTCCTGGTGCCGCGGCGCTCTATATAGAAAAGGCCTTGGCGGATAAGGGCCGGACGGTAGCGGGCTATACCGCGCACGTGCCGCATTACTTGGCCGCGTCCCCGTACCCGCAGGCGACCCTGGAGCTCCTTGACTCCGTGGCTAAGGCCGCCCGGCTGAATATTCCGCTGGGCAGCATCGAGGCGGATATTTCCCGCGTCGAGGGCCAGCTGGATGAGCAGGTCAATGGCTCGGAAGAGATTGAGGGCGTGGTCCAGCAATTGGAGCAGCAGTACGATGCCTTCATGGAACGCTACCGTCAGGATCACCCGCAGGCCATCATGCCGGGCGAGGAAGCCGTGCCCAGCGCTGAGGAAATCAGCGAAGAATTCGAGGCCTTCCTCGCCTCGCTCGATGAGGCCGATAGCGAAGAGATTATCCATACCGATATTGATGACCGCGAAGACTCTGCTGATGACGATGACAGAGACTTAGGCGACGATATCTAACGAACCCGCCCCCATCGCCGCTAAGGTGGTGGGGGTGAACTTATCTCAGCAGCTGCCAGATTTAACGGAAGTCCCCGAGTCCCTCATCGATGAGGCCATTTGGGATACGTTTAACTCGTGGACCACTAGCAAGGGAATCGATTTATATCCCGCGCAGGAGGAGGCCTCGCTCGGCATCCTGGCCGGAGATAATGTCATTCTCGCCACCCCAACGGGTTCGGGAAAGTCCATGGTGGCCAACGCCGCCCACTTCATCGCCCTCGCCCGCGGGCAGCGGAGTTTTTATACCGCGCCCATTAAGGCGCTGGTCAGCGAGAAGTTCTTTGCGCTGTGTGAAATCTTCGGCGCGGAGAACGTGGGCATGATGACTGGCGATGCCACCGTAAACGGCAACGCCTCCATCATCGCCGCCACCGCTGAGATCGTTGCCAATATCGCGCTTCGCGATGGCGCCGAGGCCAACATCGACCAGGTAGTCATGGATGAATTCCACTACTACTCCGATCCTGACCGCGGCTGGGCATGGCAGGTGCCGCTCTTGGAACTGCCCAAGGCGCAATTCCTCTTGATGTCGGCCACGCTCGGTGATACCGACTGGCTGCAAGAAGACCTCACCCGCCGCACGGGGCGCGAGACTAATCTGGTGGCCGGCTCTACCCGCCCGGTGCCGCTGGATTTTTCTTATGTTTTCAGCGCGGTACACGAAACTATCGAAGAGCTGCTCGCCGATAACAAGGCCCCCATTTACGTTGTGCACTTTTCCCAGCGCGAGGCGGCCGAGCGGGCCCAAGCCCTGACCTCGCTTTCTGGCATCATTAGCAAAGAGGAAAAAGCGGAAATCGCTGAAGAAATCGGCGGATTCAGGTTTACCACCGCCTTTGGCAAGGATCTCTCAAAGTTGCTTCGCAAGGGCATTGGCATCCACCATGCGGGAATGCTGCCCAAGTACCGGCGACTTGTGGAGCGCCTCGCGCAGCGCGGCCTCCTCAAGGTTATTTGCGGCACCGATACCTTGGGCGTAGGCATCAACGTGCCCATCCGCACCGTCTTGATGACCGGCCTGGCCAAGTTTGATGGGCAACGCCAGCGCATCTTGAAGTCCCGCGAATTCCACCAGATTGCAGGGAGGGCTGGGCGCGCGGGCTATGACACGGAAGGCACCGTCGTCGTCGAGGCCCCTGAGCACGAGATTGAAAATGCCAAGGCCCGCAGGCGCATTGGCGATGACCCGAAGCGGCTGAAAAAGCTCAAGAAGAAATCCGCACGCGAGGGCGAAGTCTCGTGGTCCGAGAAGACGTTTGCGCGGCTGACAGAAGCAGAACCGGAGCAGTTGACCTCGCAATTCCGGGTCTCGAATTCGATGCTGCTCAATGTCTTAGCCCGCCACGGCGATGGTTATGCGCATATGCGCCACCTCTTGCGCGATAATCATGATCCCCGCAGCAAGCAGAACAAGGACATCCTCACCGCCCTCGACCTCTTCCGCGGATTGGTAGATTCCGGTGTGGTCCAAAAATCCACGAAGGGGCTCGATATCTACGGCCGCCCCTACCACCTCGTGCGGGAGTTGCCGCGTGACTTTGCCCTGAACCAGCCCCTTGGCCCCTTTGCATTGGCCGCGCTCTCCCTCTTGGACCCGGAGGCGGAGAGCTATCACCTTGATGTGATCTCGGTCTTTGAGGCCATCCTCGATGATCCCCGGCAGGTCCTACAAGCCCAGCAGAAGAAACGACGCGGGGAAGAAATTGCCGCACTCAAGGCGGACGGGGTGGACTATACCGACCGCATGAATATCGTGGAGGATATCACCTGGCCCAAGCCGCTAGAGGAGCTGCTTGAGCAGGCCTACGATACCTTTGCGGAGACCAATGCGTGGGTAAAGGAATTCGAGCTGCGGCCCAAATCCGTGGTGCGCGACATGGTGGAAAACGCCATGACCTTCTCGGATTTGGTCGCCACCTACGGCTTAGCCCGGTCTGAGGGCGTTATCCTTCGCTACCTCACCGACGCGTGGCGGACTCTGAAGCAGTCCATCCCCGATGAATATACGACGCCCCAAATTGAAGACATCATTATCTGGTTAGGCGAACTTATCCGCCAGGTGGATTCCTCGCTTGTCGATGAATGGGCGCAGATGGCCGGCGAAGACTCCCCCATCGATCAAGATACGCTCGACCGAGAGCTAGCCTTCGGCGTCGAAGACCCTACTGCGCTTACCGCCAACCGCCGCGCCTTTGGCATTATGGTGCGCAATTACATGTTCCGCCTCGCGCAGCTCTTCGCGTTGGAGGAAGAAGATCGCCTCGCCGAGGTATTGGATTATCTGGACGAAATTCCCGATTTTGGTGCCGTCTTGGATGACTACTTCGACGAATACGACGATATTGATACCGGCCCTGAGGCGCGCGGACCAGAGTACTTCCGGTTGGAGGAATCAAGCTCCCGCAGCTGGCCCGTGCGGCAAATCATTAAGGATCCGGCAGGCGATCGCGCCTATCAATTCGTCGGTACCGTCGATCTGGACGCCTCTGATGAAGCCGGTGAGGTCCGCCTCTCAGAGCTGCGCGTTGAGTATTAGGCGCGTGCGGGCTGGGTAAAACGACTTAAGCCACCCCCCTCCGCTGCACCCAGCGTCCTGTGAGGGACACCGAGTCAAACAGCGCGCGGGGGTGGCTTAGTTTAAAGGGCGATTAAGCAGCGCTTTTAGCGTGCAGCCTCAATCTGAACGGCCTGTGCGACTGCCTGAATGACAGAAGCAACCTTGATGGCCTCCCAGACCTGTTCCTTGGTCGCGCCAGTATCGTTGAGCTTCTGGGTGTGTGCGCCCAAGCAGTGCTCGCAGCCGTTGATGGCGGAAACGGCGATATTCCACAGCTCGAAGTTTGCGTCCTCCACGCCCGGCTTGGAGATGAAGTTCATCCGAAGACCAAACTTAACCTGTGCGTAGTCATCGCCCAACCAGCCCTTGGCGCGGTAAGCAACGTTATTCATTGCCATCACGGTGGCAGCGCCGTAAGCGGCGTTGATAGCTTCCTCGGAGAGGTGCTCTTGCGCCTCTTCCGCGATTTCAGAAATCACGGTGTCATTGCGGGTAGCTGCAGCCGATGCCAACAGGGTGCCCCACAGCTGCTCCTCATTCAGCTCAGTCGTGCGGGTCAGCGCGCCGAGGTTGAGCTTCTGATCCTTGGCGTACTCGGGTAGCGAGGACTTCAAGTTCTCGATAGACACGGTTTTTCTCCTTCTAAATCTTTTCTCAGTAATTTAAATTGCAAGGCAAGTGCGTGCCCCGCCAGAACGGCGGGGAAAGCACCTACTGATAACTAAGGCTTAAAGCTGGGACTGAACGACATCCATCTTGTCGATGTTCTTGGTTGGGTCGTTCTTCTCCCAGTTGCAGGCGCAGACCTCTTCGGACTGCAGGGCGTCGAGAACGCGCAGGACCTCATCAACGTTACGTCCCACAGCGTCCGGGGTAACGGAGACGAACTGGATAACACCATCTGGGTCGATGATGAAGGTTGCGCGGTCAGCAACGCCATCAGCGTTTTCTACGCCCAGGGCGCGGATCAGGTCGTGGCGCACGTCGGAGAACATCGGGAACGGAACGTCCTTCAGGTCCGGGTGGGTTGCGCGCCAGTTGAAGTGAGCGAACTCGTTATCGGTGGAGCCGCCCAGCACCTGAGTGTCGCGGTCCTGGAACTCTTCGTCCAGCTTGCCAAAGGCAGCGATCTCGGTCGGGCAAACGAAGGTGAAGTCCTTAGGGTAGAAGAATACGACCTTCCACTTGCCCTCGTACTTGTCCAAAGAAACCTGCTCGAAGTAGTCCTCTGGCTGGCTAGCATTAACGTCGTGCAGGTCACCGCCGGTCAGGGCGGTGAGGTCGAATTCTGGGAACTTTTCGCCAACGGTCATGATAGGCATGTTCTTCAACTCCTTCTTAAAAGGGTAATCTTTTTCAAGTTTCCGACAGTCCCGTACCGAGGACCACGGGCCGGACCCTCTCCGGCCCAACACCAAAGACAATACCATTAATTCCGGTCACGTCAATAGCTAATCCTATAGATAAATGTTAGAGTGATAGGCATGCATAATAAAGAGTATCGACCAACACTTGCCCAGCTGCGCACGTTCGTCACCGTGGCGGAAAACAAGCACTTCGGCACCGCTGCCGCCAAGCTGGAGATCTCTCAGCCTTCCCTCTCCCAGGGCCTCGTGGCGCTCGAGCAGGGGCTCGGCGTGCAGCTCATCGAGCGCTCCACCCGCAAGGTCATCGTGACCTCGGCCGGTGAAACCCTTCTACCCTATGCCAAATCCACGCTTGAGGCCGCTGATACCTTCCTCGCGCATGCCCGCGGTGCCCACGGCACCCTGTCCGGCCCCCTGACCATTGGCGTTATCCCGACCATCGCCCCGTATATCCTCCCGGACTTGCTGGCGAAGATTACGGAGACCTACCCGGAGCTGGAGCCGCGTTTTGTGGAGGAGCAAACCCAGCACCTTATCGCCCGCCTGCGCAACGGCAACCTCGATTTAGCCGTCCTTGCGCTGCCTTCAGAGGCCACGGGCATGGTCGACAGCCCGCTGTACACCGAGGACTTCGCCATCGTCAGCCCGCCCGATCACCCCATCGCCGGGCGTACGGACGTCCAGGTGGCGGAGCTGCGGGACTTGGATTTGCTGTTGCTTGACGATGGCCACTGTCTCCGCGACCAAATCGTCGATCTCTGCCGGCACGCCCACGTCAACCCGGCAGAGGCAACAAATTCCGTCACTCGCGCCTCATCATTGACCACTATTATGCAACTGGTCATGGGTGGGCTCGGCTGTACCCTCGTCCCCAAGTCCGCGTTGGCCACCGAATGCCACGGCAAGAACCTCGGTGTAGCCTATTTTTCCCCCGATGTCACCGCAGAGCGCGAAATCGGCCTCGTCTTCCGCTCCTCTGCCGCACGCAGTGAAGAATTCCGCGAATTCGGCACCCTGATAACCGCAGCTTATGAAAATGCCCTCGTCCGCTCGCTGGAGGGTTAAAACCGCCACGCACGTTTAAGGCCACCGAAGCAGTGCCTCGGTGGCCTTAAACAATGGCAAAGCGATTACCCAGCTTGACCGACTGCGCGGCCTGCACACTGGCGGAACAAATAAGCCGTAGACAGTAAGGTAACCGGTATAGTAACAATCAAGCCAACAAGGAGCACGATGAAACCGCCAATCGTAATCAGCATGTTGAGCACCGTTAGCAGCAAAAGCTGGCCGTAGTTTCCTTTACCGGCCTTAAAACCGTTCTTGATGGCTTGGCCAACTCCGTCGCCATCGGCCGCAAACCACTGCATCAACATATAAAGCGGCTGAATAAACAGGCCGATGAGAGTCAATAAAGCCACAACTCCGAAAAGGCCTGCCATGGATTCCAACGCCTCTTCCTCTGTGGCACCGGTCCCCATATCAGGGCTAAGGAAGAATGAACCACCAACGAAGATGAACATTACTAACCAGGTAATAATGCCGATGATGATCATGATCGCTAGCGGCTGCCACCACCGCACGTCCTTGCCCACATAGTTCCAACCAGTGCGCGGATCATCGATTTGGAATAGCGCCAGTCGCAGCGCCATCAGGCTAATGACGGCCACGAACACATAGGACACGATCTGCACAATGGCTTCTCCACCGAAGGCCTCCGCACCCTCTGAGGGAGCAACGGCCGCGCCCAAGATGGAGAAAGCGATGGCAATCACGCCAACGAGCAAGCTACCGAGGATCCACAATTTCCAATTCTTAAATACCGTACGAAAGGCCCACGAAATAGAATCGATGGCCGAGGGTTTTCCGGTAAACCCGCCGTTGTTTACGGTGTTGTCCTGTGCTTGGTAGCCCGCATATCCTTGATTGCCAGAGCTCTCGTGGCTACCGCCATAGGACGGCAGGTTTCCGTAGCTCGGCTGATCCTCCGGGTGGTCAGTCGGTTCGTAGCGTGGAAAATCGTCATTTCCACCGGATTTATCGTCGTTCATCAGCGGTGCCTTCCTTCTGCATTCGGGTTGGGCGCAACGAGAAAAGTATCGTTGGGATAAGTATTTTCACAATAGCAACTTTTTCCACTCCACGAAACCGGGGTAAGCTCATAGATTAGCCATGACACAGCATGAAACCACGACATCGCAGGCCCCTAGCCGCGATGAACTTTTTGCCGCATTAGACAACGTCACCATCGCCGAGGCCCGCAGCTTCCGCCGCCGCCTATCGAAGGCACGCGCCCCCAAGGCCCTGCGCGAAGTCGGCCAGGATATCCAGGCTGCCGCAGATCGCCTAGCGCTTGTCGATGCCGCCGTTCCCCCACTCACCTACCCCGATTCCCTGCCGGTCAGCGGCCGCAAAGACGATATTGCTGCCGCGATTGAAGAAAACCAGGTCGTCATCATTGCCGGCGAAACCGGTTCCGGTAAAACCACGCAGATCCCTAAAATCTGCCTCGACATCGGCCGGGGCCGCCGCGGCCTTATCGGCCATACGCAGCCGCGCCGCATTGCCGCGCGGACCGTCGCCGAGCGCATCGCCTCCGAGCTGGACCAAGATATCGGGGAATCTGTAGGCTACGCCATCCGCTTCGATGACCAGGTTTCTGATAGCACCGCCGTAAAACTCATGACGGACGGTATCCTGCTCGCGGAAATGCAGCGCGATCGCTTCCTTAATAAATACGACACCATCATTATCGATGAGGCGCACGAGCGCTCGCTGAATATCGACTTCCTCTTGGGATACCTCAAGCGGTTGCTCCCCAAGCGGCCCGATCTCAAGGTGATTATCACCTCCGCGACGATCGATCCGGAAAGTTTTGCCGAGCACTTCGCCCAGCCCGATGGCACCCCTGCGCCCATCATCGAGGTATCCGGGCGCACCTATCCGGTAGAAATCCGCTACCGTCCCCTCGAATTCGAGGCCGGTGGAAAGCTGGTGGATCAAGACCCGCTCGATGGCTTAACCGAGGCCATCGAGGAGCTCATGGCAGAAGGCGACGGCGATATCCTCTGCTTTTTCCCAGGCGAGCGCGATATCCGCGATGCCATGGAAGCAATCGAGGCCAAAAAATGGAAGAACGTCGAGGTCGCGCCCCTCTTCGGGCGCCTATCCAACCAGGAACAACACCGCGTATTTAGCAATCACCGCGGGCGGCGCATCGTTTTGGCTACCAATATCGCCGAAACCTCGCTGACCGTACCCGGAATCCGCTATGTCGTGGATACCGGCACCGCGCGTATCTCGCGCTATTCCACGCGCACCAAGGTGCAGCGCCTGCCCATCGAGCCCATTTCGCAAGCCTCTGCCAATCAGCGCTCCGGTAGGTGCGGCCGCGTCGCCGATGGCATCGCCATCCGCCTCTATAGCGAGAAAGACTTTCAAAGCCGCCCGGAGTTTACTGACCCGGAAATCCTGCGCACCAACCTGGCCAGCGTCATTTTGCAAATGGTCTCGCTCAAGCTCGGCGATATCGAGAAATTCCCCTTCCTCCAGCCCCCCGAGTTCAAGGCCATTCGCGATGGCCTCAACCTCCTCCACGAGCTCGGTGCCCTCCAGGACAAGCACGAGAAACCGACGCTGACCGAAACCGGCCGCAATTTAGTCCGGATCCCACTCGATCCCCGCATGGCGCGCATGCTTATCGAGGCCCATACCAACGGCTGCCTCCACGATGTCATCGTCATCGTCGCCGCCATGACCATCCAAGACGTACGCGAACGCCCGCTGGACTACCAAGCACAAGCCGATCAAGCGCACGCGCGCTTTAAGGACAAGACCTCTGACTTTTTGTCCATGCTGAAGTTGTGGGACTACATCAAACAGACCCGCAATGAGCAATCGGGCAATAAGTTCCGCAAGCGCATGAAGCAGGAGTTCCTCCACTACATGCGCATCCGCGAGTGGTTCGACTTGGTCCGCCAGCTCAAAGACGTATCCAAGCAGCTGGGGTGGAACTACCAGGAAGCCACCGAGCGCCGTTCCGACGATATTCACATCGCGCTGCTATCTGGCCTGCTGTCCAATATTGGCGCCCGTGACGGCAATTCCAAAGAGTTCCACGGCGCGCGCAATACCCGCTTCCTTGTCTTTCCAGGTTCCGCGTTGGCCAAAAAGCCACCCGAGTTCCTCATGGCGGCAGAGCTCGTCGAAACCTCTCGGCTTTGGGCCCGCGACGTTGCCGCCATCGATCCGGCCTGGGTGGAAAAGCTCGGCGCGGACCTGCTCAAGCACAACTATTCCGACCCCACGTGGTCCCGCAAGCGTGCGGCCGCCATCGCACACCAAAAGTCCACGCTCTATGGTGTGCCCATCGTTGCGGATCGCACCGTTCCCTACCACCGCGTGGATCCCGTCGCGGCACGCGATATGTTCATCCGCAATGCGCTCATCGCCGGCGAGTGGAATGCGCACCACGACTTCCTCAAGGCAAATGCGCAAGCCCTTGATGAGGCGGCCGAATACGAGGAAAAGGCCCGCCGCCGCGGCCTCATCGTGGATGAGGATACCCTCTTTGATTTCTATGACCAGCGCATTCCCGCCAAGGTCACCACGGGCCGCCATTTCGATTCCTGGTGGAAGAAAAAGCGCCGCCAGGAACCCGATCTGCTGAATTTCGATCCAGCCACGCTTGTCGATGACTCCCACGACGTCACCGAAGTCTCCTTCCCCGATCACTGGCGCAAGGGCTCCATCGATTACGAGCTGGCCTATAAATTCGAACCCGGCGACCCGCTCGATGGCGTCACCGTGATGGTGCCTGTGCCCATGCTTGCCGGGCTTGATACCGAAGGCTTCGATTGGCTCGTCCCCGGCCTGCGATTCGAGCTCGTCAACGAACTTATTCGTTCCCTTCCCAAGGCCCTACGGCGCACCGTCGTGCCCGCCCCGGAATTTGCCGAGCGCGCCATGGAACGCCTCATCCCCTTCGAAGGCCCCCTTACCCAGCAACTTGCCGATGTCCTGCGCGAGCTCGGCGGCCACGGCATCAACGCCTCCGATTTCCAACCGGACAAGCTGCCGGAACATTTGCGGATGAATTACGCGGCCATCGACAAGCGTGGCACCATCATCGATTCCGATAGGAACCTTGCCGCCCTGCGCGAACGCCAGGCTGGCCACATTAAATCGTCCGTATCGCGGGTAAGCCGGACAGCCGAATCCACCGCGGTCAGCGAATGGACCGACGATACCCTCGGCACCGTTGACAAGACCGTCACCACCACCGTCGATGGCCACGAGGTCACCGCTTACCCAGCGCTGGTGGCCACCAAGGATGGCGTGGAGCTTAAGGTTCATCCCACCAAGGCGGCTGCCGATGCCGCCATGGTCACCACCACCCTCACGCTTTTGATGCGCGAGATTTCCGTCTCGACCGCGCAAATGGTCAAGGGGCTTCCCTTGCAGCAGCGCGTCGCCGTGGATTCTTATCCGCATGGCGGGGCCGACGGGCTGGTCAATGACGCCCGCGTCGCAGCAATCCGCGACCTCATGCTCGAAGCCGGCGGCCCCGTGCGCTCGCCAGAAGCGTTTTCCGAGCTCAAGGATACCGTGAAGCCGCAGGTTCCCGGCCGCGTGCGGCAATCAATCGTCTCGATCGCGCCTGGCTTGGCTGAGTACTCCAACCTCCGTGCCGAGCTTTCCCAGTGGGACGGTCCCGCCATCGACGATATGGAAAAGCAACTTAATTTCCTTCTTCCGCCGAATGCCATCACCGTGCACGGAGCCACGCACCTGCGCCACCTTCCCCGCTATATCCAGGCAATGCGCATCCGCCTGGAGGACATGTCGCTCGATCCGGATCGCGATGCCGACCGTCAGGCCGAAGTCGATAATGCCAAGGCCTATCTTGCAAACCGGCTACGAAATCTCCCTGCGGGCCGCGAAAAGACGCGCGAAGTCAAGGACATTCATTGGATGATCGAGGAACTGCGGGTCTCCCTATTTGCCCAGCGCCTCGGCACGGCGCACGCAGTGTCCCTGCGGAGAATCCAAAAGGCAGTGGATAAGCTGCGCTGACGTTCCTATCACCGCATTCCCGGCACTCGCCGGGAGCTCCGCTCCCACCATCGCTGGCTGGTTGGCCGGCCAAACCCCACCAGCTAGCCAAAGCTGCTGCCCAGCCACATCTGCTGCCCAAGCACTGCTTGCGCCCAAGCACCACTGTCGGCAAGAAACCGCTGCCAGTCACCAACAAGGAAATCTGTTCTCTCAGCCGCCAGTGACGTCAGAATTAGGCGGCCTCACCAAAATCATGGGCCCAAAACCCCAGTTAAAGCTGCTTCGAGCCTGCCCTAAACCCCCGCAGTTTAAAGGCCCCCGCGATCGCGTCGCCGCATCAGTCGAATCTCCGATTCAAAGTCATCCGCGCTCTCGAAAGATTTATATACCGAGGCGAAGCGCAGATATGCGACCTCGTCTAGGTCACGCAATGGCTCAAGGATCGCTAACCCGATTTCGTTGGCATTAACCTGTGAAGACCCATGCCCCCGCACGGTTTCCTCAACTTCTTGCGCCAACTTTTTAAGGGCGTCATCGCTAACATCTCGGCCTTGGCAAGCGCGCCTGACACCCCGAATGAGTTTATCCCGGCTAAATGGTTCTGCAAGGCCATTTCTCTTAACGACCAGCAGTACAGCTTTTTCCACAGTGGTAAAACGCCCTTTACACGAAGCACACTCGCGACGCCGCCGTATCGATGCGCCTGCATCTACCACGCGAGAGTCGATAACGCGGGATTGTTCGTTATGGCAAAACGGGCAGTACACACTAGTCCTTTCGCTAATTTAGCTTCTCGGCTTAGTTTACTCCCGAGGCCAAGCCAAGAATCGGACGCCGCTACTCCAGACTCGTGCTGCCCGCATGCCTGCCTCCTTAAGCGAGCAAGGTCACCCCTGCCCTAGGAGGCAAGCTGATGGCAGATAAGACGCCCAACCTAGAGCCTTCCCAGCGCCCGCTTAAGTACTAGATGCATTACTTAACGATCGCTGCTTCTACTTGCTGTACCGAAGTACCAGGTTCAGTCGGTGCCTCAGCGCTCGTGCCCATCAATCCACCGACGACCGTGCCAAAAAATACCGCAGCGCCGAACACAGCACCAAGCAGGTAGTTTTTGCGTGAACTCTGTGTATCGTCTTTTTCAATCGCGTTGTTTGCCACATTAAGCAGCGAATATTCGTCAGTCCACATATTCGAATCCTCTTTAGGATTCGTTCGATATTCAGAATCTAGCGTCCTAATTTTTTCTATTCCAGAGCGGGGATGCTGCGCACCCCACCTACGATCATCGATATCCCAGATGGCGGCTGAAGGTACGATCTGTGGACGTGCCGAGTGCTGTTTAACCATGTTATTGCGAGAGTTAAGTAGTTGAGACATTTTTTCCTTTCGACGACCGCAATAAGTCTAAAGCGGCCCCTTGACACGACAGGAGCACAATGTCGCTCCTGTGTTCGAGATTGATTCTATGTTCGATTTATAGCACCCTTTCGAAAACCTGTCCAGTTTTCGGCGCAAATCTCGAACGCCTGTACTTTTCGTGCTACAAATGGGTTATGGCACGCAGCTGCCACCCAGTCCCTTTTCAAGCTACGACCGCAGAATCTCAGACCCCTAGCTAGGAGCCGCACATGGGCCGCAAAAAAGCAAGCAATGCAAAGAACGATTACGCTTCCCTTTCCGAAAGGCAACGCCGCATCCTTAACGTCATCAGCGATGCGGTGATGCTACGCGGATACCCACCCAGCATCCGCGAAATCGGCGATGCCGCAGGCCTGCAATCCACTTCGTCCGTGGCCTATCAGCTCAAGCAGCTTGAAGAAAAGGGTTTCTTGCGCCGCGATCCTAATAAGCCACGCGCGGTCGATGTGCGTCACCTCAATACTGACGACGGCGAAAAGAAACCGGGGCGTAAATCTAAAGAGGCCACCGATACCTCTGCCCGCAGCGCTGAAGAGTCCGCTGCCGTAGCTTATATTCCCGTCGTGGGACGCATTGCTGCCGGTGCACCGATCACCGCAGAGGAAAATATCGACACGTATTTCCCCATGCCAGACGAGGTCGTCGGCGGAGGCGAGCTTTATATGTTGCAGGTTGTGGGCGATTCCATGCAGGATGCCGGCATCCTCAACGGCGACTGGGTCATCATCCGGTCACAGTCAGTGGCTGAGGAAGGCGAGTTTGTCGCCGCGCTTCTCGATGGCTCCGAGGCCACCGTCAAGGAATTCCACCGCGACTCCTCTGGCGTTTGGCTCCTTCCGCACAACGATGCCTATCCGCCCATCAACGGCGATGATGCAGAGATTATGGGAAAGGTGGTATCCGTGTTCCGCAAGCTCTAGGCCTCGGCAAGCTACTTTAACCAAGCCGCACGCGAGTTTTCGCCTGCAGTTCTTGTCGCCGCCTGCACTCTGCGCCCGCTTTCTTGAAACCCGCTCTTTGCACGTCGTACGCTGCCCTGTTCCCTTGCTTGGGGAGCAGGGCCGTTCGAGTTTTAACGCATTCCACGCCTTTCTGCCTCGCAAGCGCGCCCCAAAAAGCCAACTTAAGCGCGCGGGGCCTATTGATAAAGCACCCCCAAAATAACGGATCCGTAAGTAAAGCGCTAACAGGGCCGACTTTCATCTAGGGGAATTAGAACTTACTGACCAGCAATTTTTGTTCAAACCAGACAACGGAACAAATCTGGATTTTTGTTTTCGTCCGATTACCGCCGAATTTTGACACAATGGAGGGAGAAACCCCACATGATTTAGCTTTCACCGCGCGCGTGCATTCGCAAATAGAGTTCACGCTCGGCCGAAGGCGAGGAGCAAGGAGGATCCGTGTACGCAGAGGAGCGACGCCGCCAAATCGCGTCCCAAACTGCTGTCGAGGGTCGCGTCAACGTCACCGATTTATCAGAGCGTTTCGACGTGACTGCCGAAACCATCCGCCGCGACTTGGCCGTACTGGATCGAGAGGGCGTTGTCCACCGCGTTCACGGTGGCGCCGTTGCTTCGCAAGCGT
The DNA here is from genome assembly GCF_000478175.1 of Corynebacterium sp. KPL1814. Lineage (GTDB taxonomy): Bacteria > Actinomycetota > Actinomycetes > Mycobacteriales > Mycobacteriaceae > Corynebacterium. The sequence goes on along the minus strand of NZ_KI515774.1, from coordinate 551,673 downwards.
TCCAGACCGCGGAGCTCACGCTTGATACCCGCCAGCGTTCCGCATCTGGGGCCAAGGCCGCCATCGCGCACGCCGCGCTCGACTTCCTTCCCCCTGGCGGCGGCAGCATATTCCTGGACGCCGGCACCACGATTAATACCTTTGCCGAGCTCATTAGCCAGCAATACCCGCAGGCGCAGTTCAATATCGTCTCCAATAGCCTGCCCATCGCACTGTCGCTAGCCAATAGCGGCGTTCCCGATGTCCAGCTCCTCGGCGGGACCGTACGCGCTATCACCCAGGCCGTCGTCGGCGATACCGCCCTGCGCACCATGGCGCTCATGCGCGCCGATGTCGCCTTCATCGGCACCAATGCGTTGACCCTCGATCACGGCTTGTCGACGGCCGATTCCCAAGAAGCAGCCATCAAATCCGCCTTCGTCACGAATGCCCACAAGGTCGTGGTCATGTGTGATTCCAGCAAATTGGGCAACGACTACTTGGTGAGCTTCGCCTCCATTGCAGATATCGATGTCGTCATCACCGATTCCGGCGCACCGGAATCCTTCGTCGATGCCCTGCGCGAGCGCGAAATAGACGTCGTGCTCGCCAGCGAATAGCTCCAGCACGCGCACGACTTCGCCCTCCCTACTCCGGTGCCATTTCTCACCGAGGTAGGGAGGGCGAAACCTTATGCCGCTAGTTGAACTTTTCTATCTGCTCCATCGCTGCGGCGCGGGCGGCGGAGGGGCCTTCGGAGTTGAGGGCAGCATCGGCAAGTTGCTGGCACTGATCGAAGGTCAGCTCGGCCAATTGGGCACCAACGCCAGCGACTGCGGTCGATGCAGCCGACAAGGAGTTGACGCCTAGGCCGGTCAATACGCAGGCCAATAGCGGATCGGCCGCGGCCTCGCCGCACACGCCAACCGGTACGTTGTATTCGTGTCCGGCGATGCAGGTGTGCTGGATCAGGCGCAGCACGGCCGGCTGCCACGGGTCGGTGAGGTACGCCAGCTGCGGCGACAGGCGGTCAGCGGCCATCGTGTACTGGGTGAGGTCATTGGTGCCGATGGAAACGAAGTCCAGATGCGGCATGATCTTATCCGCCATCAGCGCTGCTGCGGGCACCTCAATCATCGCGCCCGCGGTCAGGCCGCGCTCCCGGCACAGCTCCGCAAACCACTGGGCTTCCTTCGACGTCGCCACCATCGGTGCCATGACCCAAGTCTCGGCATCGCCGCCGCGGGACTCCGCGGCCTGGGCGATGGCGTCCAGCTGGCGGGTTAACAGGGACTCGTTATCGCGGGCAATGCGCAGACCGCGTACACCCAACGCCGGGTTCTCTTCCGAGGACAACGTGGCATAAGAAATCGGCTTATCGGAGCCAGCGTCCAAGGTGCGCACCACGACCTTGGAATTGGGGTAGGCGTTAAAGACCTTCTTGTAAATTTTTGCCTGCTCGTCAACGGAAGGCTCCTCGCTCGCGGACAGGAACGACAACTCCGTGCGGTAGAGGCCAATGCCCTCTGCCTGCGAGTCGGAGGCAATGCGGGCGGCGTTGCCATCGGCCACGTTGGCCAACAGCTGCACGCGGTGGCCGTCCTTGGTTTGCGCCGGCCCAGTCCATTCGGCCACGCGGGCGGCGCGCTCGCGGTATTCCGCGACCGCCTTGGTGGATTCTTCCTCGTCCGCACCCAGCGTCACGGTTCCGAGCGCACCGTCGACGAAGACCAGAGTGCCGCTTTCGATCTCCCGCAGCTTATTTCCCACGGCGACGATACACGGAATATCGAGCTGGCGGGCGATGATCGCGGTGTGGCTAGTAGGCCCGCCCAGCTCGGTGACGAGCGCGCGAATATGCGCGGTATCCAGGGTGGCGGTATCGGCAGGCGCGAGGTCATCGGCAAAAAGCACCGCTTGGCCCTCCACCATGGGCAAACCAGGCTCCTGCTCGCCGCGCAGCTGGGCGATGACACGGTCGCGCACGTCCTTCAGATCGGTGGTGCGCTCGGCCATGACGCCGCCTGCCGCTTCAAACATGGTGACGAACTTATCCGTGGCTCCCACCGTGGCGAACTCGGCATTCTTGCCCGAGCGAATGTTCTTGCGCACGGCCTTGTGCCACCCGCGGTCCTTGACCATGCCGGCGGTGGCCGTCAGCACTTCCGAGGCTTGGCCCTCGGCGGCTGCGGCGCGGTTTTCCAAGCGGCCGGCGACGACATCGACTGCCTCGAGGAAGCGATCGTATTCGGCTTCGCTGCTGGCCTCTTGGTCAATACTTCCTTCAGTAGGCAGCTCCGGGCGGGGGCGCACCCATACGGCTTCTGCATAGGCAACTCCAGCGACAACGCCGGTTCCTTTAACAGTGGACTGAAGCGTATTTTCCATGGCGATACTTCCTTCGAAGATAGCGGCTTATTTATTTCCAGATCATCACAAATCCAACAGAAATGCAATGTATGCCACACGGTTTCTATTGACTTTCCAACACAATCGGGCAAGAATAAACATTAACGGCGGGCTTAAGCGCGAGTTCCAACCGGACCGGACTGCGTGTGGCCCCCAATATACGCACACTGCGAAAGGGATAAGTTCTCGATGATCCTCACGCTCACCCCAAACCCAAGCATTGATGCCACCTTGGCGCTCAATCAGCCTTTAACCTCAGGCGATGTCCACCGCGCCGCCAGTGTTACCCAGGTTGCTGGCGGTAAAGGCGTCAACGTCGCCCACGCGGTGCACCTCGCAGGGAAAGAAACCCTAGCCCTCTTCCCTGCCCGCGCGGCCGATCCGTTCATCAACCTCATCCACGACGTCGACCTCCCCTACGCCAACGTGGACATGGATGGCGGCGTGCGCGTCAATACCACCATCACCGAGCCAGATGGCACGACCACCAAGGTCAACGGCCCGGGCCCGCTGCTTTCCGATGCCACCCAAAACCACCTCATCGCAACCCTTACCCGTCATGCCCAATCCGCCGATTGGGTAGCCCTTGCCGGATCGTTGCCCAAAGGCATTGACGCCGGGTGGTACACCGACCTCATCAAGGAAATCCGGAATGCCGCCCCGCAGGCGCGCATCGCCGTCGATACTTCCGATGCCCCGATGAAAGCCATCGCCGAGCAGCTCGATTCCGCAGCCCCAGATCTCATCAAACCTAACGGTTTCGAACTGGGGCAGCTCACCGGCCAGGATGGCCTCGCCCTCGAGCGCGCCGCTGCAGCTGGGGACTATAGCCCGGTCGTGAAGGCTGCTAGGGATGTCGTGAAGCGCGGCATCAAGGAAGTGCTTGTCACCCTCGGCGGCGCCGGCGCCGTGCTGGTCACCGCAGATGGCGCATGGGCTGCTACACCGCCTCCCGCCACGGTGAAATCCACGGTTGGCGCGGGTGATGCCGCATTGGCCGGATACCTACTGGGGCGCACGCAGGGGCAAGGACCGGCAGAATCCCTCGCGCTCTCGGTGGCTTATGGCACCGCTGCGGCAGCAAAGCCCGGCACCCAATTCCCCCACCCCGAAGAACTCGATACCGCCCGAACCTCCATCTCCGCTCTCTAGCTAAAGGAGCCTTCCATCATGGCATCCGATCTCATCACTACCGAACTGGTAGCGCTTGACGCCGACTTCGGCGATAGCGTCGAATCCGTAATCACCAACCTCGCCACCTTGGTGCACGATACCGGGCGCGCAACCGAGGTTTCAGGCCTCGCCCAGCCCGCCATCGACCGCGAAGCCAAGGCCGGCACCGGCGTGCCCGGCGGCGTGGCCATTCCCCACTGCCGTTCCGAAGCCGTCACCGAGCCAACACTGGCCTTAGTCCGCTTATCCCGTGGCGTGGATTTTTCCGGCCCAGACGGCGACGCCCAGTTAGTTTTTCTGATCGCCGCACCCGCCGGCGGCGGCAAGGCCCACCTGCAAATTCTTTCCAAACTCGCCCGCGCCCTCGTGCGCAAGGACTTCCTAGAGGCCCTGCGCACCGCATCGACGAAGGAAGAAATTGTTAAGGAAATCCTCGCCGTCGTCAACGCGGAAAAGCCGAAGAAGAAAAAGCAGGACAACGCGGAGGCTGCGGCGGGCGCTTCAGCGGGGGCATCGGAAAGCGCGGGCTCCTCGGCACAAGCTACCCGCATCGTTGCCATCACGGCCTGCCCGACCGGCATCGCGCACACCTACATGGCTGCCGATGCCCTAACCCAAACCGCCGGCGAGCGCGACGACGTCGACCTCACCGTCGAAACCCAGGGCTCGTCCAATAATGAATCGGTCTCGCAGTCCACCATCGACGCTGCCGACGCGGTCATCTTTGCCACGGACGTTGGCGTGCGCGACCGCGAACGCTTCGCGGGCAAACCCGTCATCGAATCCGGCGTCAAGCGGGCCATCAACGAGCCCGGCAAGATGCTCGATGAAGCCATCGCGGCGGCGAAGAACCCGAATGCCCGAAAGGTCTCTGGCACCGCCTCTTCCTCCTCCGCCGAAGAAGAAGGAAAATCGCTGGGTTGGGGCAAGCGCATCCAACAGGCGATTATGACCGGCGTGTCCTACATGGTGCCGTTCGTTGCCGCCGGCGGCCTGCTGCTCGCCCTCGGATTCCTCTTCGGCGGCGCCGATATGGCCAATGGCTGGCAGGCGCTTTCCACGGATTACTCCCTATCCAACCTGCCGGGCAATGACATCATCGTCGACGGTGAGACGATGTCGTTCGAGCATTCCGGCTACTCGCTTTATATAGGCGCGGTGCTTTTTGCCATCGGCCAGGCCGCAATGGGCTTTATTGTCGCCGCACTTTCTGGCTATATCGCCTACGCCCTGGCCGGGCGCCCTGGTATTGCGCCGGGCTTTGTCGGCGGTGCTATCGCTGTGACCCTCGACGCGGGCTTCATCGGTGGCCTGGTCACCGGTTTGTTGGCCGGCTTCATCGCCCTCTGGATTGGCAATTGGAAGGTCCCGCGCTGGCTCGGTTCCCTCATGCCGGTGGTCATCATTCCGCTTTTGACCTCCCTCGTCGTTGGCCTGTCGATGTACCTGCTCTTGGGCGCCCCACTGGCCGCGCTGATGGAGGGCCTGCAAGATTGGCTGTCTTCCATGTCTGGGTCTTCTACCGTAGTGCTCGGCATCATCTTAGGCCTGATGATGTGCGTCGACCTGGGCGGCCCAGTCAACAAGGCCGCATACCTCTTTGCCACCGCGGGGTTGTCCACCGGCGACGCAGCCTCCATGCAAATCATGGCCGCTGTCATGGCCGCCGGCATGGTGCCGCCCATCGCACTGTCCTTGGCAACCTTCATTCGCAAGTCGCTATTTACCCCTGCCGAGCAGGAAAACGGTAAGTCCGCCTGGCTACTCGGCCTGTCCTTCGTCTCCGAAGGCGCCATCCCCTTCGCCGCGGCCGATCCGTTCCGCGTCATCCCTTCCATGATGGCCGGTGGTGCCGTAACGGGTGCTATCTCCATGGCGCTGTCGGTCGAGTCCCGTGCCCCGCACGGTGGTGTCTTCGTCGCCTTCGCCATCGATCCGTTCTGGGCCTACCTGGTCGCAATCCTTGCCGGCGTGGCGGTGTCCACCGTCGCGGTCTTGGCCATGAAGCAATTCTGGCCCAATAAAACCGTCCAGCAAGCTGCTCAAAAGGCTGCTCCAGAGTCCAAGACCGGTTCCCAGAACGTGGCGGCATAAACCAATCACTCGTACACTGGATCACGATAAATTAACCACAGAAAGGATAATTTCCATGGCTTCCAAGACTGTAAAGGTCGGCTCCTCCGTAGGACTGCACGCACGTCCTGCCTCCATCATTGCTGACGCTGCCGGCGAATTCGACGAGGATATCTTCCTGAACCTCGTTGGTGAAGATGACGATAACGAAACCGACGCCGCTTCTTCCCTGATGATCATGGCCCTCGGTGCCGAGCAGGGCGACGAGGTCACCGTTACCTCTGATAACGAAGAAGCCGTTGAGAAGATCGCCGGCCTCATCGAGCAGGATCTCGACGCTTCCTAAGCGCTGCTGCTCATAACTAGCGTTTAAACACGACTCGTACGCTCCTCGCCTTGACGGCGGGGAGCTTTTGCGATCCATCGGCGGGTTTCCTAGTGCCCATTGCGCCGGCTATTCAGCTCGCGCGGCGCACAAGCGCGGTCGCTTAGATTTTTGGCCCTGAGCCTGTGGATCGGTGCGGGCGCGCGGATCCTTTTGCGCTAATCCTCTTGTCCCGGATTCTTAGGATGGCGGCCGGTCGTTTTCGTTCGGGCTGCCGGGGTTCGTGGCCCACGGCGGAAGCCAGCGGACTTTTCCTTGTATTCGGGCCAATCGCCCGCGCCGCGGCGGGGCCTGCGGGTCATCATCGTTGACGCCGTTATGGTACGGGCAACAAGTAGCGAGGTTAGCGGCATTGGTATTGCCACCGTGCTGCCAGCTTTCTAGGTGGTGAATCTGGCACTCATCGGCAGGATAATTGCACTTTTCCCAGGGGCATACGGGATTGACGGCGGCCGCCATCAAGCGCTGCTTCGCGTTGGCAAACCGGGACGTGCGGTACAAGTTGACCGGCCCCTCAACGGGATGCACAAGCGTGATGTATCCATGATCGCTTAAAACCCGGCTCGCGAGGTCGGCGCCGCTGATGCGCGAGCCATTGGTGAGCTGGAGGGTTATTTCCTCGCCATCGCCATCAACGATGCGGTCGAGCTCGTCCAAGGTGATGACCACCTGCGTAGTGGCGGTGGTGCGCGCCCCAGACTTCCCGCCAAAGAAGATGGATTTGACCGATTCGAATGGGCGCTCGTTATCGAGGGCAGAGTGCATATCGGCGACGTCGGCGGATTCCCCGGTGATGGTCAACGACCACGGGCCGCGGCCGGCGGGTGATCCGCACGCCTTTCTTGGGAGTGCGGGGCGGCTGTAGCTCCCGCAAGAGGTCGCGCGCCCGCTTACGCAAGGCAGTGGCGCTTCCGCGGAACTCACATAACTCGGAGCGTATGGCCCAAGCATCGCGTTGGGTGCGAGCGCGCAGCGCGAACTTTTCGATGAGGCTGAGCACGTCGAGCGGGTGCGTCGTCGAGCGCGCCGTGCGTTGCTTGGCGCTAAAGGCACAGCGGCCAAAATAGACATCGCAAAGATGCACCACCTCGCGCGCGGCGATGTCGCTGGCGCCGCGCTGCACCACGTCGCGCTCGCTTAAGCCCCGGGCGGCGGCGATGATATCCATACCTTGGCCCAGCGCGGTTAAATAACGGTCGAGTGCGTTCATGCCGCCTAGTACAACGCACAATCCGGCGCAACGGCGACCGCACGCACGAAGGCCTGTGGATTACGCTGCGAACCTTACCGCCACGGCGCTATTTCGCGGCGGGGTCAACAAAGTTATCCACAGATTTTAGTATTTAGCGTCGTGGCCTTCGCCCACGGTTTCGTACAGCCGCCGCATGATGGGATACGCAATGATGATGCCGACAGAACCCCAGGCGATGCCCTCCAGGCTCACCCCGCCCACGGTCAGGGTCAGGTTGCCGATGCCCGCGATCAAGGCCACCGCGGCCGCCGTCAGGTTCACCGGGTTATTGAAGTTGACCTCATTATCCATCCAGATCCGCACGCCCAGCATGCCGATAAGCCCATAGAGCACGAGGGTGGCCCCGCCAAGCACGCCGGTGGGAATGGAGAAAATCAGCGCACCGAACTTCGGGACGAACGCCAGCAAAATAGCGGTCAGGGCGGCAACCCAATACGCGGCCGTGGAATAGACGCGCGTGGCAGCCATAACGCCGATATTCTCTGCAAACGTTGCAACCCGATTCCACTACCAGTGGTTTCACAGTTCCGCAGGTCAGAACCGTCCGAGCATTCAGGTTATTCCGGCCATTCCAGGGGTTCCGGCGTGGCTTGCGGGATTTTTGCGGGATCCTGGGGGTGTCCCCCCGCTACCCGCGTTGTGTTCTGCCTTGCGAGCTGGGCGGCTTAGGATACTTTCGTACCCCCTGTGACACGAGATACTGGGAGTTGAATTATGGCTGAGCAGCATAAACCGCCAACCTGGAAAACCGTCCTGGCCTGGGCCTCCATCATCCTCGGGGTGCTGTTGGTGCTCGGAGGTCTCCTCAGCATCGGGAAGGGCGGTGTTGGAACCTTCATCGGTGCGGTCATCATGGGGGTCGCGATCATCTTGCCTGGCGGCTGGTGGATGTACTGTGAGAAGCACGACAGGGACGCTCTGCGGAAGCCGCGAAGGGGGTTGAGAATTACACGTTCTTGTCCGAAGCGGATCGTACCTGCTTGGTAAGCCGCCCGCCGCTGAGAAGGTCAACCGGCGGTGGCCTGTCATTGCCATCGGGTCCATCGTGGGGCTGGTTGTGGGGTCTGCGATTGTCCCGGCGACAGAGAGCGACGTACCCGAGAAGGAGCCTGTGGTGGAGACTCCTACGGCGATGCAGACCTGCGTTGTGGAGGTGACCTCAGAGGGGGCTGTGACCGCAGAGGTCACCCTGACCGAGGTGGTCACCCAGGAGGAGGAGCCAGAGCAGGTTGAGGAGCCGGTGGAAACCGCTGTCGAGGAGAGCAACGACACAGCTGCGGGGGACGTGGAGGAGGCTAACGCTCCGGCCCCTGTGGCGGATCCTGCTCCCGCCTATGAAGCTCCTGTCGCCCCGCCCCTGCAGCATCCACCTACTACAAGAACTGCGCAGCCGTGCGTGCTGCCGGTGCTGCTCCGCTCTACACAGACAGCTCCGGTAACAGCCGCGATCTCGACAAAGACGGCGACGGCGTGGCCTGCGAGTAGCCCCACCTAGAAAGGAACCCATCATGCAGTGCACCACTATCCGGCCCCTGGGCGTCTTGATCCCCGCTGCCCTGCTCCTGTCCGCGTGCAGCAGCGCTAATGAGGCCAAGGAGGACATCACCACGACTGCGGAAGCCGCTCCTTCCACCGAGGTGGCTGCGTCCTCGGACCCCACACTGGACACCATCAATGAAGGAGAGCCTTTCACCATCACCTGCGATGGTGATCGGACCTGCGACATTGACGTCACTATCAGCAACGTGGCTCTACATGACCAGTGTCCCCGAGTCGCCAGCTACGTAGACGCCCCACCGAGGAGCAGACCTATCTCACCTTTGACGCGGAGATCGCCGTCAATGAGTACTCCTGGTCGGATAACTTCTCCTTCACCACCGGCGACGCGAAAGTGCTCACGAAGGACGGATATTCGGAGCCGCTGGGCATCGCATTCGATTGCGAATCTTTGTCCCCCACAGGGGATAGCCTCACCCGCGTGGGTGAAAACAGCGCACGCAGAACGTCTACGCGGTACCTGCGAACGCGGAAAATCTCACCATCTCACCCCGAGGTGCGACGAAGGCTTGGGTACTGGATCTTCCGGGGGCTCCGGCCCCTGCTCAAGGTGATGACAACACCTCAAAGCTACCCGCGCAACCCGCCCAGCCGGTCGATGACGCCACGGCACCGCCTGCCCCGCCCGTACAGGACACCGGGCAGACCACCTCCCACTGCCTCACCGACCACACCCTTTACCAGCGTGGCACCACGGTATTCACCGACGGCACCACCGGATGGACGAAACAGTGCGCAGCGAAGTTCGACGCCGCCCTGTAGCCCCCTGCAAAACTCCTTACCTGCCCCTGACCTCATGCAAGCCAGGGGCGCTTTCGTACATATCTGACGTGAGGGGAATCTCTTCTTCTCGGTTGTGAAACCTGCGGCGCTACCCTACCATGATTGATATCCCAGTCACACTAGTTAAGGAGGGGACATTAGAATCAAAAGACTACTTGCGGTCAGCCTTAGCGCAGCGGTATTCGGCCCACTCACTACGATCCCCGCGCAGGCTGTTGACATGCCAGATCCTGCGGTTTGGGGCGCTTGCCCACAAGACGGAGCAAAAGACATTGGCAAGGTGATCCGCACATGGCACGGTGGCCCCTACGGGCCGCCAGAAAACCAGCTTGGCGCTGGCGACATCACCCTGAAATGCGGAACTGAGAACGTCGGATTCCGCCACATTGTCAACCGCCACGGCCCGCAGTGGCAAACACTCGCCGACATCGAGGGACGTGACTGGCGCGACATCGCAGACATGGCGCTCACCAAGAACATCACTAATCCCGATCAAACTGCCCCGCAAGATGGTGGCAAATGGTGTGTCAGCTCAGAGATCTATCTCGTCAACAAGGACTCTGGAGAAGTCGTCAAGACAAAGCGAACAAGGACGATCCTGACCGACAAGCATGAAGTGCTCACCACTTTTCCGACGGATGACGGGTGCAACTGATGTCACCCCAGGCCAACTCCATCAAGGAGCAACTCGTGGCATACTTTGCTAACCACAAGCGGCTCCATCTTATGGAAGATGACGATGGGTTAAGGGTCAATATAGTCCGAGGTCACGCCAAGAACGTAGTCAGTTCCATTCCGATAGCACTAATCGATTCAGAGTGGATAGACTACTTTGAGAGATGCGCTAGGGATGACAACCATCCAATCTCTCTCATGGCTGTACATCTTGACGAAGCCGTATCCATAGCAGTTGAAGCGAAAATGAGTCCAGCAAAAATAGTGCTAGACGGAACCTTCGCTCCCATACCAAAAGGATAAACCCAGCACAGTGGGACACGGGAACATCACCCGTGGCCCTCCGTGCTATGCTTGGATCCCAATGAGAAAATCCCCGATGGCCTGCGCACCACCGGGGAAACAACGGGCCTGTCCCCCACCACGAGGATCAAACACCTCCAAGGAGCATAGCACGGCTATCCAACGCCGCGTCACCAAACCCCGCAAGAAGGCCGACAGCACCTACACCAAAGGCCGCACCCGCTGGGTAGCCCGCTACCGGAACAACATCGACCGGGAGCACTCCAAGACCTTCGACACCGAGAAGCAGGCCAAAGCCTGGCTCCAGGAGCAAGTGCGCGCGCTTCACCGCGAGGAGTGGATCGACCCCAGCCCGCAAGCGCACCGTCCAGCAGATCATGGAAGCCTGGGCTGCCCGGGCCGTGCGCAAGACCCCCGAGACCTCTACCGGATCACCATCAACAACCTTGGCCCTTGGCCTCTACAGGGTGTACCAGCGTGATGTACCCGTGGGAGCTTAGGACCCGGGTGACGAAGTCAGCGCCCCTGATTCGCGAGCCATTGGTGAGCTGCAAGGTTATTTCCTCGCCATCGCCATCGACGATGCGGTCGAGCTCGTCCAAGGTGATGATCACCTGGGTGGTAGCGGTAGTGCGCGCTCCGGACTTCCCGCCGAAGAAGATGGACTTGACCGATTCCAATGGGCGCTCGTTATCGAGGGCAGAGTGCATATCGGCGACGTCGGCGGATTCCCCGGTGATGGTCAACGACCACGGGCCGCG
>NZ_KI515774.1:245593-537948 GCF_000478175.1 Corynebacterium sp. KPL1814 | reverse complement strand
CCCACGGTCAGGGTCAGGTTGCCGATGCCCGCGATCAAGGCCACCGCGGCCGCCGTCAGGTTCACCGGGTTGTTGAAGTTGACCTCATTATCCATCCAAATGCGCACGCCCAGCATGCCGATAAGACCGTAAAGCACGAGGGTGGCCCCGCCGAGCACGCCGGTGGGGATGGTGAAGATCAGCGCGCCGAACTTCGGGACGAAGGCCAGCAGGATGGCGGTGAAGGCGGCGACCCAATACGCGGCGGTGGAATAGACGCGCGTGGCGGCCATAACGCCGATATTTTCGGCATAGGTGGTAGTACCGGAGCCGCCGAAGCCGCCGGCGAGGGAGGAGGCGAGGCCATCGGCAATCAGCGCATCGCCGGCAAGATCGTCTAAGTCGCGATTGGTCATCTCGGAGACGGCCTTGACGTGCCCGACGTTTTCCGCAATCAGCACCACGAGCACCGGCAGGGCCACGGCGATGGCCGAAAGATGGAACTCTGGGGCGTGGAATTCGGGCAGGCCTACCCACGGGGCGGCGTCGATGGCGTCCTTGGCTCCCTCGCCCAAGTTGCCGGTCAGGGCGGCGAAAACCCAACCGACGACCACGCCGATAAGGATGGACAGGCGCGAGACCATGCCGCGCCCGGCCACGGTGGCCAGGAGGATAACCAGCAGCGTAATGCCTGCTACCAAGGGCTGGCTGGCGAAGTTTTCGGCCGCATTCGGCGCCAAGTTGAGCCCGATGAGCGCGACGATGGCGCCGGTAACCGCCGGCGGCATCACCGCATCGAGTACCCGCTTGCCGGCAGCCTTGACCACGATTCCGACCGCCACCAGCACCAAACCGGTCACCAAAATGGATCCGGCCTGCGCCGCAATCCCGTATTGCTGCGAGGCGGTCAGCGGGGCGATGAAAGCAAACGACGACCCAAGGTAGGACGGCAGGCGATTGCGCGTAGTCAGCAGGAATAGGATGGTGCCGATGCCGGAAAATAGCAGCGTGGTATTGACCGGAAATCCGGTCAGGGTGGGCACCAGCAGCGTGGCACCAAACATCGCCACCACATGCTGCATGCCGATGCCAATGGTTCGGCCCCAACTTAGTCGTTCCTCGGGCGCGACCACGGCGCCTGGTGCAATCTTCTTACCGTCGCCATGGACAGTCCAACCTAGTATGCTCACGAACCACCATTATGGGCTATGGAACACGAATTTTAAGAATCGTCGTCCACGATGAATTCGGCGAGCTCGCGGGCGGTGGTGGCGGGCAGGCGGACATCGACAAGCGTGCCATTTTCGGTATATTCTTCGCTGCGCACGGTGCCCTCGGCGTGCACACGGGAGACGACATCGCCCCGGGTGAAGGGAACCTGCAGCTTAACGTGGCTATCGCGGGAGTTGAGAAAGAGCTCCACGCGCGCGCTCAGCTCGTCGATGCCCTCCCCCGTGCGCGCCGAAACATAGACGACGTCCTCATGATCCAAGACGTGGCGCAGCTCCGCGAGCACGAGCGGATCGGCCTGGTCAATCTTATTGATCACGATGATTTCCGGCGGGGCCTGCTCACCAGTCTCGCTGACGATATCGTAGATGACCTTATTGACCGCCTCGATTTGCTTGAGCGGGAACGGGTCCGATCCGTCCACGACGTGCAGCATGATATCGGCGGCGAGCACCTCTTCCAGGGTGGACTTGAAGGCCTCCACCAGCTGGGTGGGCAGGTGGCGGACGAAGCCGACGGTATCGGTGAAGACGACCTGGCGGCCATCGGCGAGCGAGGCGCGGCGCGTCGTGGGATCCAAGGTCGCAAATAGCGCGTCTTCCACGAGGACGCCCGCGTTCGTCATGGCATTAATGAGCGAAGATTTACCGGCGTTGGTGTAGCCGGCGATGGCGATCTGGGCAATCGTGGAGGACTGGCGCCTGGAGCGCTTAACCTCGCGGGCGGTTTTCATCCCGCGCAATTCCTTGCGCAGGCGCGCCATCTCGGTGCGGATGCGCCGGCGGTCGGTCTCGATCTTGGTTTCACCGGGACCACGCAGGCCCACGCCGCCATTGGAACCGGCGCGGCCGCCGGCCTGGCGCGAGAGATTGCCGCCCCAACCGCGGGTGTGGGTATAGAGGTATTCCAGCTGCGCCAGCGAGACCTGCGCCTTGCCCTCCTTGGACTTTGCGTGTTGGGCAAAGATGTCCAAGATGAGCATGGTGCGGTCGATGACCTTGGTATTGAGCGCGCGCTCTAATGCCGTGAGCTGGCCGGGGTTCAGCTCACCATCGCACACGACGGTATCGGCGCCGGTGGCCTCGACGATATCGTGGAGCTCTTTGACCTTGCCCGAGCCGATGAAAGTACCAGGATCCGGTTTATCGCGCTTTTGGTAGATCATTTCGACCACGTCCGCGCCGGCGGTTTCGGTCAGGGCGGCCAGCTCATCCATCGTGGCCTCGACCTCCGCTACGGTGCCTTCGGTCCACACGCCCACGAGGATGACGCGCTCGAGGCGCAGTTTTCGGTATTCCACCTCGTAGCCATCGGTGGTGTCCTCGGCGCGGATGGAGGTCTCGCGGGTAACGCGGCGGAAGGCATTGCGCTCGGCCAAATCTAGATCGCCGCTGGTGGGAGTGGTTTCCTGCGGGGTGTCCGCGTGGTCGCGGAAGGCCTGGGCGAGAAGTTCGTCCTTGCTCGCCGAGCTATCAGAATTCTGCGGGGAAAATTTGTTCATATTGCTATCTATTTTGGCACGTTAGGCCGCAAAACGGGAATTGCGGTTTCCGGGCTTACTGGACAAAGCGATACAATGGTGCCTATGGAAACGACGCAGCCTAGGCCAACGACTACTACCCAGAAGAAGAATACCGAGATGCAGGCGATCGGCCTGGATTTCGAACGCTGGCAGGACGCGGTCGAGGCAGCCATCGCCACGGACCGCCTTGCCGTAACCGGTGAGGTGCGCGGCGGCCAGCTCATCCAATACGGCGATCCTTCGGGTGCCCAACTTAATATCTTGGCGGTTGAGCCCTACGCCACCTTTATCGGTTTCGATGCGGTTACGCAGGGTTTTGCCCACGTGGAGATGTTTAATGACGTGCTGGCGATCATGGATATCATCGATCCGTTCGGCACGCCGCTGGCGCAGGTCACGGCGAACCTCGCGCAGGGACCGTTGTTGGCAGAAGAACCGCGGCAGGAATGGCAGCAGGTATCGCTGACCGCCATGGGTCTTGATATCACCACCTACGAGTCCCCGGCCGCATTCGAAGCCGAAACCGGCGAGTACCCCGCCCTTTTTGAATCCGAAGGCGCCCGCGTCATCGCTTCGGGCTCGGGCGCACAGGCCCCCACTCCTGCGGCCACCTTTGCCGCCCGGGTGATGGAAGCCGAATGGCGCACCAATGAACTCACCGGCGAAAAGTTCGCGCACCTCGTCATGGACGGGCTATTCCCCTTCGATCTCTGCCTGCCAGCGGACCGTGGCGAATTGCCGGCCAAGGATACCGTGATTTCCGGTACGGCCCTGCTCACCGCCGCTATTGACATGCCGTCCGGCGGCTGCGGTGATGGCGGATGCGGATCCGGCGGTTGCGGCTGCGGTGGGCACTAAATTTTTAGGCCATGGCATTCCATAACGATCCGCAAAACCGGAGGACACTTGTCTTTATCCTCTTGGTCCTTTGCGCGATCGCGATTGTTGCCACGTTAAAACTGCCCGGCCTCATCATCGCCGCCATGCTGGTGGGCGCGGGGTGGTTTATGCTGCGCACGCGCCCCGATACCGCGGAACGAAGGGCCTTGCGCAGTTCTATTTCCCTCTCGGCGGACGATATCCAGGACGTCATCGCCGAATTCGAGGAATTCGAAACCTCCACAGAGGCGGAGCCACTGGCGGATCGCACGCTGTATCGGCCGGCACTGCTCGACCTCGACTGCTCCCACCCCGCCATCGATGCGTTCCACTACGAATTAGCCGGGGCGCGCCGCTTCCTCCGCCGCCTCAATGTCAGAATCCACGCCCACGGCATGCGCACGCAGGACTTAGAATCCCTCCTCCGCGTCACCGATGAACGTGCCCGCGAGCTGAAAGAATCCTGGCTGGCGGCCCGCCGCGCGGCCTTCCAGCTCGGCCCGGATTACCGCACGCGACAGATCGACGACGGAAACTAACGCCTCTACAAGCTCGTTTCGCCCGTAGCCACGATGGCGGACGGGCCCGTCAACCGCGTGCCGTTGTCATAAACCTCGACGGTGACCTCGCCGCCAGGAACGTGGACATGGACGGTGCCGAGGGCTTGGGCGGCATCGGCAAGCGCGGCGGTAGCTGCCGCAACCGTGCCCGTGCCACAAGACTGCGTCTCCCCAACCCCGCGCTCGAAGACGCGCATATGCACGTGTCCCTCCCGCAGCGGGGTAACCAGCTCAAAGTTCACGCCACCCGGGAAGAAGGACTCATCGTAGACCGGCGCCGTGAGTTCCTTGGTAGCCAAAGCTTCCGGTTCCAGGCCTGGAATGACGGCCGCAAGGTGCGGGTTGCCCATATCCACCCCGAGGCCGGCGTAGGACTCACCGCCTACGGAGGCCGTGGACACCCCGGTCACGCGCGCGGGCCCCATCTCCACAGTGACGCTAGCGGCAGTGGCATCACAGGAATGCACCGTTACCTGCTTGGCGCCCGCCCGGGTGCCGATGGTGAATGCGTCCTCGCCAACCAAGTCGTGCGAGCGCAACCAATGGGCAAAGACGCGGGTGCCGTTGCCGCACATTTCCGCCACGGAGCCATCGGCGTTGCGGTAATCCATGAACCAATCGGCAGCATCCACCCCGTCCGGCAAGGCCACCAGCTCGCCCGCGTCCACGAGGGCGCCGGCGCGAACCACCCGCAGCAGGCCATCGCCGCCGATTCCTGCCCGGCGGTCACACAGCGCCGCCACGCGATCCGGTGAGAGCGGCGTTTTGGCGTCGAAGTCTTCTACGATGACGAAGTCATTTTCAGTTCCATGGCCTTTGGCAAATTTCATACCCTCTACCCTAGCGCCGCAGCACATACAAAGCCTCGGCGGTAGTATCGCCCGCGGCATCAAGCCAGGTAATGCGCTTATCGCGGTTGAACCAGGAACGCTGGCGGCGCACGTACCGGCGGGTGCCAGTAATAGTGCGCTCTACCGCATCCTCCCACGTCAGCTCGCCGCGCTGGGCTTGTAGCACCTGTGCATAGCCAATGGCGCGGCCGGCGGTGGAATCGGCCACAAGCCCCTTGTCCTGCAGGCGCTCGACTTCCTCGACGAGGCCTTGCTCAAACATGAGGCGCGTGCGCTTTTCGATGCGCGGGTTTAACCACTCGCTATCGGTGCGCAGCCCCAGCAGCTTGGTTCCCCACCGGGGCGGGCCATTTTTCGGCGGCTGGCTGGCCTTGAAGGGCTTGCCGGTCAGCTCGATGACCTCCAGCGCCCTGACGGTGCGGCGAGGGTCTTTGTCCTCAATGATTGCGGCTGCGGCTGGGTCGACGCGCGCCAGCTCGGCGTGGAGGGCGTCGGTTCCGATATCGGCGCGGCGGGCCTCGTATTTGGCCCGCACCTGCGGATCGGTGGGCGGGAATTGCCAATCATCCACCAATGCCTGGGCATAGAGCATGGATCCACCGACGAGGATGGGCGTCTTGCCGCGGGACATGATGTCCTCGATATCGCGCAAGGCCGCCTGCTGATAGCGCGCCACGGAAGAGGTCTCCGTCACGTCCCAGACATCGAGCTGGTGGTGCGGAATTCCTTCGCGCTCTGCGGGGGAAAGCTTCGCGGTGCCGATATCCATGCCGCGGTATAGCTGCATGGAATCGACATTGACCACTTCCCCATCCAGTTCATGGGCTAGGGCCAGCCCGAGGGCGGATTTGCCTGAGGCGGTGGGGCCAACTACTGCGATGGGGCGCATGTTACCTCCCAGCCAGCTACGTAGCGTCCGACCCCGAGGGTGGCATCTGTCGCCCGCACCTGCGCGCGCTTAGGTGCGCAACCGGAAAGCTCCAACCAGAGCTCCGGCTCTTCCACGCCGCGTTGCTTAAGCCACTCGGCATCGCTGCTTGCCGATGCCCCCATCAACACCTCCTCGCACCACCGGTGCGCCTCCTGCGCGCCGGGGATAAGGGCCAGCGGTGCCCTCTCGGTAAGGCCCGCGCTGCCGTCTGCGACCACGATGGTAAGGACCTTTGGGGCTGGTGTACCCAGGTAATCGCGGCTATCGCGAACCGTTATCTGTGGGACCGTGGATAAGACGTAGTGGGCCATGATCTCTGGCAGGTAGTTTCCGGCGCCCACGTGCACTTGGTCGGCTCCCCAGGCGCGCAGGCTTCCGGTATGGCGGGTATGCCACCGTGGGGAGCGGGATCCAATAATTTCTGCCTCACTAATGCCGGCGGCAGCGGCTTCGACCGCGAGCGTGCGCGCCGCCGCGAGCAGTGCCCGCGAGGCGGCGTCGTTGGGGGCTAGCTCGACTGCCAGCGCCGGCGAGGCGGGCATAACCATGAGATTGAACATTATTCCTCTATACTATCTACCCAAGTGGAGGTAATTAAATAGATTCTAGGCACACATCGATTTTTCGCGGTAATGTAACCAGTGATTTCATCCGGCAGCCGTGACGCGCGGCGATATATGTCTAGGAGGGCTTTCCATGTCTCCCACCCCAACCCCAGGTTCCATGCCCAAGAAGGGCCCCCGCCCCACAGCCAAGCCCGTGCCCGTGCAATCTCCGAGCAAGAACGATCCGGCCAAGTGGGGGCGCGTCGATGCCGATGGGTCCGTCTTCGTTTCCGCCCCCGAGGGCGAGCGCAAGATTGGGGAATGGCAGGCAGGTTCTGCGCAGGAAGGCCTCGAGCACTTCGGCGCCCGCTATGACGACCTAGCCACCGAGATCGAGCTCCTAGAGGCTCGCCTGCGCGCCAACCCCAGCGAGGCCGCAGGAATCAAGCAAACCGCCGCCGAACTCCGCGAGACCCTGCCTACCGCTGCGGTCATTGGCGATATCGCGGCGCTGGATCGCCGCCTCGCGGCGGTTATTGATCACTCCGTTGTGGCCGGTGAACAGGCGCAGGCGGAGCGGGAAAAGCGCCGGCAGGATGCGATTGCGGCGAAGGAAAAGCTCGCCGCCGAGGCTGAAGAGATTGCCGAGAATTCCACCGAGTGGAAGGCCGCCGGCGACCGCATCCGCGCCATTTTGGAAGAGTGGAAGCAGATTAAGGGCATCGATAAGAAGACCGATGACGGCCTGTGGAAGCGCTATTCGCGCGCCCGCGATTCCTTTAATCGGCGCCGCGGTTCGCACTTTGCGGATCTCGATCGCGCCCGTGCTGCGGCGCGGAAGAAGAAGGAAGAGCTGGTCGAGCGCGCTGAAGCCATCCAGGACTCCACCGATTGGGGTCCCACCGCCCGCGCCTACCGCGATCTCATGGCGGAGTGGAAGGCGGCTGGCCGCGCCCCACGCGAGGTCGATGACCAGCTGTGGGCGAAGTTCCGCGCCGCCCAGGACCGCTTCTTCGATGCCCGCAATGCCGTCAACGACGAGCGGGACCGCGAGTTCGCCGAAAACGCCAAGGCAAAGGACGCGTTGCTTGCGGAATACGACAGCCTAATCGACCCATCGCAAAGCATGGACAAGGCCAAGGCTAAGCTGCGCGAGCTGCAGGAAAAGTGGGAGGAAATCGGCTTTGTGCCCCGCAACCAAATCCGCGAGTACGAATCCAAGATTGAACAGCTAGAAAAGCGCGTCACCCAGGCGGAGGAATCCGAATGGCGTCGCACCGACCCCGAAGCGCAGGCCCGCGTGGCCCAGTTCCAGGCCAAGGTGGAAGACTTCAAGGCCCAGTCCGCGGCCGCGGAAGCTAAGGGCAAGGAGAAGAAGGCCGCGGAGCTGCGCGCGCAGGCGGAGCAATGGCAGGAATTCGCCGATGCCGCTGCCAATGCCGTCAACGATAAATAGTGCACCTCGTTCAGATTGCGCGCCCAACCCAGATAGCCGAGGATGAACCGGCGGATTGCATCCGATCGTTTGTTTTCTGGGCAAACCTTGCGGCGCAGGAAGCCAGCGGGGATGCAGCGGCCTCGACCTCGCCTAGCCGCGTGGTGCACCGCCTGCAGGGTTCGGGCGAATCGCAGACCTACCTTTTCGCCGTGGTCGATGGGCCGGCGACGCTTGGGCCCGTCTCCGAGCTTGGTCTGCCGCAAATTCCAGCCACTGCACCGAGTCCAGAGCTGGACTACGTGGGATTTATCCACATCAGCCTCCCGCTTTTAGAGGAGCGGAATGCCGCGGAAATCGAGTGCGTCCTCTGCGATCTGCCACTGCCCGGAGAACCCCTTGATGCCAAGAGGCAGAAGGTGGCTACCTGGATGGGAGATACAGCCTTAAAAATCACCCAGCAGCTCGGCCGTAGCGTGGCGCACGCGGGCCTGCTGCACCCGCCGGAGACTTCGCCGGAGTACGACGCGATGGCGGAGGTCTATCAATCCTTAGGCTTTACGCAGCGCCATAGCGAGCGACAACTAGCCATCGATATTCCAGAACAACCGGCTGCTGCCCTCTTTCCGCCCGGGCTTTCGGCCGCGGTATGGCAGGACTATGCCATACCGGAAGAGCATATCGACGATGTCATGCGCCTTTTAACTGTCGCGTCCGCGGATGCCGATACCGGCACCCTGTCCACCGAGCCCATCGTGTGGTCCAGGCAGCGGTTGGAAGAGGCGCACCAACGCCTGCGTTCGCGGCGCGGGCATACGCTGCTCGTTGCGCTCATTGATGACGCCGGCGACATCGTGGCGCTCACGGAACTGGCGCGGCACGAGGCGGCGGATCCGGAGGTCTGCGAATGGACTCTTACCGTCACCGACCGTGACCACCGCCGGCAAGGCTTGGCGCAATTAGCTAAGCTCACTGCCCTGCACGAGGTCAACGGAGCGTGGCCACAGGTGCGCCGCTGCTATTGCTCAGTCGCTGCTGGCGATGGTGCTATGAACGCGCTATACGCGCGGCTCGGGGCGCGGGAAATCTCCCAATCCTCAGCCTGGGAGCTGCACCTTTAGCCTTCGTGCTGGTGGCGGTGGCGCTCGGCGGCCTTTTTCCGGCGGTCATCGACAAGCATCTCTTGCGGCTGCGGGGACGCAATATCGGACTGGATTTTGCCTACCTCATCCAGCTGGCCCGCCGATGCACGGACCTTTTCCTCGGCAGCGCGTTGCTCCGGGCTGCGGCGCAGGGCGACGAGGCTAAAGCCCAAGAAGGCCAAAAAAGTGGCGAGCATGCCCACCCACATGCCGATGGCCGGGGCATCCGCGGTGGAACCGCGGTACCAAAAGCCCCACAGGTTAACGAAGAATGAAACCGTCACCATCATCCACGCAATCAGCCCGAGTGTGGCGCGGCGGGTCAGCAGGGTCGCCGTCGTCAGCACGCCCACGCCGAGAAGCGCGAGCCACGCGGAGACGGTTTCCATCAGCGAGATCTTTACCCCGCCGTCGGTGGTGCCAAAACTGAGAACCTGCCACCCGTGGGCAGAACCGGCATAAGGAACGATGAGGTAGACAATATAGGCCGCCACAGCGATCCACAGCGTCAGCTTCTGCCCACGCAAATCCATGGTTTGTGCTGCTCGGCGCTCCGCCTGTGCCGCCTCCTGGGCGGCGGTGGTGGTATTTCGCTCTCTCATGGAACCCTAGCCTACTCCCCCGGTTAGCAGCCGCAGGAATCCGCTGCGGCAGCACCAGCAGGCTTGCCGATGCCCGGCAATCCCAGCCCCACCCCAATGGGAGCGGTAGTGGGGGTTTGGCCCGCCGCCGACATGTCGCCGGCCTTGGTGCGGGTGTGGGTGGCTACTGCGGCATCGGCAAGCAAGAAGAACGAGCCTGCACCGGTGACCTTGGTGCGCACGACGTCGCCGGGGCGAATCTCGGCGGAGATATCCGCGCCGTTGTCGTCGATAGGGCTAAAGTGCACAAGGCGCCCATCGCGAGCGCGACCCGACATGCGGTGAGTCTCGTCGTTCTTGCGCCCGCCTTCTGCCTGGACCAAAAGCTCCACCTCAGTGCCCACGAGCTTCTGGTTCTCCTCTGCCTGGATGCTATCCTGCAGCGCAACGAGCCGCTCGAAGCGATCCTGGACGACTTCCTTAGGCACCTGGTTTTCCATCTCTGCCGCAGGGGTGCCAGGGCGCGGGGAATACTGGAAGGTAAACGCCGAAGCGAAGCGGGCGCGGCGAACCAACTCCATGGTGTCCTGGAAATCTTCCTCGGTCTCGCCTGGGAAGCCGACGATGATATCGGTAGTAATCGCCGCGTTTGGAATCTTCTCGCGAACCTCATCGAGGATGCGCAAGAACTTCTTCGTGCGGTAAGAGCGGCGCATGTCCTTCAAGACCTTATCCGATCCGGACTGCAGCGGCATGTGCAGCTGCGGGCACACGGCCGGGGTTTCCGCCATGGCGTCGATGACATCCGAGGTAAATTCTGCCGGGTGCGGAGAGGTAAACCGCAGGCGCTCGAGGCCGTCGATCTTTCCCACCTCGCGCAGCAGCTTCGAGAAAGCGAAGCGGTCGCGCGGCAATTCTGGATCGGCGAAATTCACGCCGTAGGCGTTGACGTTTTGGCCCAAGAGGGTGACCTCAGAGACGCCCTGATCCACTAGCGCTTGTACCTCGGCTAGGATATCGCCCGGCCGGCGGTCCTCTTCCTTTCCGCGCAGGGAGGGAACGATGCAGAACGTGCAGGTGTTATTACAGCCCACGGACACCGATACCAAACCCGCGTAGGCGGATTCGCGCTTAGCGGGCAATACCGAGGGGAACGCCTCTAGCGAATCGACGATCTCTACTTGGGCTTCCGCGTTATGGCGGGCGCGCTCGAGGAGGGTCGGCAATGCTGCCATATTGTGGGTGCCGAAAACGGCATCCACCCACGGTGCATTGTCAAGGACGGTGTCCTTATCCTTTTGCGCAAGGCACCCGCCCACGGCAATTTGCATGCCTGGGTGGTTCTCCTTCGTCTTTTTCAATGCGCCCAGCGTGCCGTACAGGCGCTTGTCGGCGTTTTCGCGGACTGCGCACGTGTTAAAGACGACGAGATCCGGCTCCGTGGCCTCGTCTGCGGCCGCGTAGCCAGCTTCCTCCAGCAGGCCAGAGATGCGCTCAGAATCGTGCACATTCATCTGGCAGCCGAAGGTTCGGACTTCATAGGTACGAGTTTCAGGAATTGTCTGCTCCACGTCGGCATAGTCTAGCCATCACCCAGAACAACTCATAACCGTCGCTGCTGGGCGCCCGTGAAGGCAGCCAAGTGGGTTCGAGTGCGTGGTGCGGTGCTTGGGGCGCGTGCGCGAGTACCTAGGTTGGAGTCCACACGGTGCTAAACCCCATCGCGGGTTTTTAAGGTGAAGAAAGCTCCTCGCAACGCTCCTCGAGGGCGCTAATGGCAATGTTCAAAGACATTCCCTCGTTGAACCCACGGCGCGCCAATACGCCTACGATCCTGCGCAGCGCCTTATCCCGTTCCTTCTTATCCGCAGGAACGGATTTCACGCTGCGCGCTTTCTTTTCCGCCAAGGCTCGGGCCATAGCTTCTTCATCGGCGGCATCTATTTGCTCGAGGGCTTCGTCTCTATCCGCTTGGCTTACGCCCTTTTCCCGGAGCTCGCGGTCGAGGACGCTGCGCGATTTCCCCCTCCGCTTATGCCGCTGCCGCACCCATTCGGCGGCAAAGGCGGCATCATTGATGAGGCCCGCATGGGCTAGGTCATCGAGGACATCTTCCACCACCTCGGGGGCGAATTCGACTTGTACTAGACGGTCATACAATTCCTGACGGGACCGCGAACGCTGGTCGAGCAAACCCAAGGCGCGGGAGCGAACCTTGGATTTTGCCTCTTCGGCCTCCCGATCAAAAAGCCCGCCCCCGGCTTCTCCTTTTTCATAGGCGACAAGGGCCTGGCGGAGTTGCTCTAGTTTTTCAGAGGCGGGTTGATTCATAGTGTGGGTTATAAGCGGTGGGATTGCAGGTGGACAGGATTAGTCGTCATCGAAGTCGACGTTCGGGACCAAATCTACGGACTCATCCGTCAATGGGTCATCGGAGCCCGGGACATCCATGGCGGTAGCTTCTTCACCATTTGCCGCCTCTTCCCCAATGCCGAGCTTCTGGAATATCTTCTTTTCGATCTCATTGGCAAGGTCAGGGTTGTTCTTCAAGAAGGAGCGGGCCTTCTCCTTACCTTGGCCTAACTGATCGCCTTCATAGGTAAACCAGGAGCCAGACTTGCGGATGAAGCCGTTTTCTACGCCGAGATCAATGATGGAGGACTCCCGAGAGATACCCTCGCCATACATGATGTCGAACTCGGCGATCTTGAATGGTGGGGACACCTTATTCTTTACGACCTTGAGCTTCGTGCGGTTGCCAATGGCGTCTTGGCCATCCTTCAGCGTTTGGATACGGCGGATATCGCAGCGCACGGAGGAATAGAACTTCAGCGCTTTACCACCGGTGGTGGTTTCCGGGGAACCGAACATCACACCAATCTTTTCGCGCAGCTGGTTGATGAAGATTGCGGTGGTACCGGAGTTGTATAGCGCACCGGTCATTTTACGCAAGGCCTGGGACATAAGGCGGGCTTGCAGGCCCACGTGGCTATCGCCCATCTCGCCTTCGATTTCCGCCTTCGGGGTCAGCGCCGCCACGGAGTCCACCACGATGATGTCGATAGCGCCGGAGCGCACCAGCATATCCGCGATTTCTAAGGCCTGCTCACCGGTATCGGGCTGGGATACGAGGAGATTATCGGTGTCGACGCCTAGCAGGCGCGCATATTGGGGGTCGAGGGCGTGCTCGGCATCGATAAACGCTGCAATGCCGCCGTCTTTTTGCGCCGAGGCAATTGCGTGCAATGCCACCGTCGTCTTACCGGAGGACTCTGGGCCATAAATTTCCACAATTCGCCCGCGGGGAAAGCCGCCGATGCCCAGCGCCACGTCGATTGCCGTGTTGCCGGAAGAAATGGCCTTGATGGGCGGCCGGTTATCATCACCCAAGCGCATAACGGCGCCTTTGCCATAATCCTTTTCGATCATGGCCATAGCGGCATCTAGCGCCTTCTGGCGGTCATCTCCCTTGGTTGCGGCTGAGGATGATTTCTTTTTCGTTGCCATTGTTATAAATCCTTATCTCGTACGACGCTACGTGAACACTTAAATTAGACTGCTGCAGAGCCCTAAATGGTTCCGCCCTCAATGCAATCCCACTGTAGTCGCCCACACCGACACCCCAACTAGAGTACATACATCTGTTCGAATATCGTAAATGGACACGCCTTTTCGGCTTCTCTAAACCCTATAAGGTTGGGTAATCTACGCCGAGACGGCGCTCTTGGGGGACATCGAAGTCATCGCACAGCCCTATCCAGACACGGCGGGGATCGATGCCACGTTCGATAAGCTCATCCGGCGTTCCATTGAGCATAGATAAAACATGCGAATGGCTAATCCACGCCCCTTTTGATTCGCCAAATTCATCCACAACCAATTGGTGGTACTCCGTCAATCGCATGCGCGCAATCCTACCCACCACCATGGAAATTTTTCCAAAACCTTTACCAGAACTCCAAAAATGCCCTCCTTGAACAACGTTCAAATACGCATGTCTACAGCGTCTTTATCCAAGATGCTAATCTTTTTCCATGCAGAAGAACTCCGTGGCAACCACCATTGCTTATGTTGCGGTATTTACCGCCCTCGTTATCGTTTTAGCCTTCGTTTCTATCCCCGTAGGCACCGCCGGCGTCCCCATCGTCTTGCAAAACGCCGCACTCATTTTGGCCGGCCTCATCTTGGGCGGAAAACGCGGCGGCTACGTTGGACTCCTATTCCTCTTTATTGGTTTGGCATTGCCCATTTTGGCAGGCGGTGGCACCACGCTCCGGGCGCTTGCCGGCCCTACCGTGGGATACATCATCGGATACGTGCTCTCCCCTATCGCCGCCGGCGCCATTGCTTACCGCGCTCCACGCGGAAAGGGCGGCATGACCGTGGTTCTCGCTATCGCAGCCATCGTTGGCCTCTTGGTGCAGTACACCTGTGGCGCCATCGGCCTGATGCTTCGCTCCGGGCTGGATGTAGGCCCGGCCATCGCGGCGCAAGGCCCGTTCGTCCTCGTTGACACCGCAAAGCTCATCGTGGCCGTCATCATCGCCGTTGGTGTTCACTCCGCATTCCCCGACCTGATGGGTAAGAAGGCCTCCTAGTGCCCACCATCGACTTTTCCTCGGTAACGGTAGCTTTCGATGAGACGGTGGTCCTTGATGACATCAACCTGACTTTAAGCGAGCAGCGGATCGGCGTCATCGGTCAAAATGGCGGCGGAAAGTCCACGCTGACCCGGCTTATCAATGGCCTGGGTGAGCCCACTGCGGGCACCGTAACCGTCGACGGCATAAATCCCAGCGAACAGGGCAAAAAGGTGCGCGAAAAGGTGGGGTTCGTATTTTCTGATGCCGAAAATCAGATTGTCATGCCCAACGTGCGCGATGACATCGCTTTTTCCCTGCGCCGTTTCAAGCTGCCTAAGACCGAGCGCACTGCGCGAGTCGACGCCGCCCTAGAGCGGTTCGGGCTTCTAGACTTTGCCGAGCGCTCCCCTCACACCCTATCTGGTGGACAGAAACAATTGCTCGCCCTGGCCGCCGTGCTGGTCATCGACCCAGTGCTCATCATCGCAGATGAGCCAACGACGCTGCTTGACCTCCGCAATCGTGACCGCATAAAGCGCGAGTTCGCACAGCTCGACCAGCAGCTCATCGTGGTTACTCACGATCTGGAATTTCTTTTGGACTTCGATCGCGTCATTTGCATCGATGACCACGAGGTTGCCGCCGATGGCGCTCCCCAGGAGGTCATCAATTTTTACCGAGACCTCATGGCACAGCGTCCGCTCTAGAAAGCCCAACCAATGACTCGACGCAGAACCAATATTCCGCTTTCCGTGTACGTTCCGGGCACGACGGTAATCCACCGGATGAAACCGAGCTGGAAGATACTCATACTGCTGGTATTCATCCTGGTTACCAACATCTTTTTCAACTCTTTGCCGTGGGCTGGCGGTGCGGTGATCGCTGCGGCATTGACGTACATCATCGCCCGCATTCCCCCACGGATTGCCTGGAGCCAACTCTGGCCGCCCCTAATCATCCTCATTCCCCTAGCTGGATTCCAGTGGTGGGCGAAGGACTTTGACTACGCCGCCGTGATGTTCCTCAACATCTTGGCCGCCATGATCCTGGCCTTCTTATTAACGCTTACCTCGACGGTCGACGCGATCATGGAATCCCTGGAAGAATCCCTCCAGCCGCTAAATCGTTTCGGCGTCCCAGTAGAAAACATCAGCTTGGCGATGTCCCTGACAATCCGCCTCATCCCCCTCATGTTCGAAACGGTCTATGAGGTTCTCGATGCCCGGAAGGCGCGCGGGGCTGGGTTCTCCCCCTCGGCGTTTGTCACACCCGTCATCATCCGCTCCATCCGACGCGCTCAGGCTATTGGCGAAGCCCTCCAAGCCCGCGGCGTCGGCGACTAAGTCAACTAAGGCATTTGCCCGACTAGCACAAAAGCCTCCGCCTTCCCCACCGCTCAGAGCGGATAAGGAAGGATCGAAGGCTATTGTGCGGTTAGTGCTATGACGACGAACGCGGAATCAGGGTGTTACTCTCCGCGCAGCTCGCGCAGACGGGCCTGGACTGCATCGTCATTCGACGTCGGCTGTGCGGCCTGATCCGCAGCGGAGCCAGAGCCCTTATTTCCCTCGATGGCCTCAGTTCGGTTTCCTTCCACCGACTTCGTCGAGTTCATCTCACTACGGATTTGCTCCAAGCGAGAATGGCCGGCCATCTGAACGCCTGCCTGCTGCACCTCAGCCATCCGGTTTTCGACGGAGTTTTCCGCCAATTCCGCCTGCCCCAGAGCCTTGGAGTAACGGCGCTCGATTTTATCGCGCACGGAATCAAGCGAAGGCGTGTTTCCGCCGGCCGATAGCTCGTTCATGGAGTTCAAAGACTCGGAAACCTTTTCCTGCATCTTTGCCTGCTCCAGCTGCGATAGCAGCTTCGAACGCTCGTCAACCTTTTGGCGCAGGGCAGCATTATTACGTTCTACAGCGCGCTTTGCCTGCTCAGCCTGTTGCAATGCCTGGTCATGGAGCTTCTTCGTGTCCTCTACAGACTCTTCTGCAGTCACCAACTGAGCGGCAAAGGCCTCGGCGGCGTTCTCATACTCCACGGCCTTGCTCTCATCACCATTGGCGCGTGCCTTATCGGCAAGCTCCAGCGCCTGGCGGGTATTGCCCTGCAGCTTTTCGACCTCGGCTAGGCGTCGGTTAAGTTGCATCTCCAGCTGGCGTTGATTGCCAATAACCGCCGCAGCTTGCTGCGAAAGCTCTTGATGCTGACGTTGGGCATCTTCGATGGCCTGCTCAATCTGCACTTTCGGATCGGCATTCTCTTCGATTTTATTATCGAACAGTGCCATGAGGTACTTCCAACCCTTAACAAATGGATTCGCCATTATGCTCTAGACCTTTCTAAGGAATGTGGGAATGCGTCGCGTTGTCGTGTTCATAGTAACCCAACGCCTAGGGCTCTGCCGCCACTAATCGCAGGTATCCACCGCGTCTACTCTCTCTTAAGAGTCGCGCACGCGTTAAAGCTCAGAAGCAGCCGGCGCGGTATGCGCGAGCTCTTCATCCATCGAGGGCAGCGCCATATAGCCGGCAGCCTCGATCAGCACGTCCGATACAGACGCGTCGAGCGCATGGCACACGGAGGCCAATAGCTCAGAAGAAACTTCCTTGCGGCCCCGCTCGAGCTCCGACAAGTAGCCCGGTGACACGCGGGCAACGCTAGCCAATTCGCGCAGGGTAACTGACTTATCCGCGCGGAATGCGCGCAGGGTCAAACCCAATGCTTCACGCAGAAGTGGCTCTGGGGTGCGGGCAGGTTGTGGCGCCGATGGTGCCGCTGCCGCAGGTTCCGCGGCAGTCTGCGCCGAGTGTTCAAGGACTGCTGTAGAAATGTTCATCGTAAGTTTTAACGCTCCTTCGATGAAATTTGTTCCCCACTGGTAGGAAAATTTTTGATGATCGCACCAAGTTGGTCGATCGCAGCTCCTACCGTGGCCCTTCTAATTTCATTGCGTTCCGTGCCCAAGTCGTGCAAGCAATAAGACTGCGCTACGCGGTCAGCGGAATAGATTCCTAAAAATACCGTCCCGGGTTCTTTTCCTTCTTGTTTATCCGGTCCTGCAACACCTGTAAGCCCTATCCCCCAATCGGCCCCAGTTTTCACAGCAGCGGCGCGGGCCATATCGACTGCGGTTTCGCCAGATACGACGCCTACGCGCTCGATCTCTGCGACTGGTTTGTCTAGAAAGTAGGATTTTACCTCGGTGGCATAGGTGATAAGGCCGCCGCGCAATACGGCAGATGCTCCTGGTACCGAAGCCATGGTCGCGCTGGCTAAGCCGGCAGTCAGCGATTCACACAAAGCCACGGTCTCGTGGCGCTCTGTCAATAAGGCAACGAGGTCAGATTCTGTGAAGGTCATCGCGTTTAGCTATTTTGCTTTTGTCCATCGATGAGATACTGCACGCCGGTAACGACCGTAACCACGACGGCCATCCACATGATGAAGTCGGTAGGAATATCCATCCACGAAGGAAGCGGCCACAAGTATAGGCCCACGGCGAAGGACTGCAGGACGGTCTTTAGCTTACCGCCTTTAGAGGCTGGGACGACCTTTCCGCGACGCAGCAGGGCCATACGCCAGATGGTGATGCCGAATTCGCGGATCAGAATAATGACGGTGATCCAAACCGAAAGCTGATCGACAATATTGAGGCAGACAAGCGCTGTGGTCATGAGCGCTTTATCAGCAATGGGGTCGGCGATCTTGCCAAAATCAGTAATCAATCCGCGAGCGCGGGCAATATCGCCATCGAGCTTATCCGTGAGCATTAATGCGGCGAAGACGCCGAAAGACCACCACTGGTGGCCGCCGATGACCAGCCATGCAAAGACCGGAATGAAAACGATACGCAGGCAGGTAAGGATATTTGGCAGATTCCAATTAGAGACCTGCGGATTCACATCCGAGGACTGCGCTGACTGTGCTCCGGGTTGATTCACCCTATACATACTACCTGCTTGGGTTCTGGTCTCGCGGCACACTCCCCCGAGATTTTATACTGGCCGGTATGAAGTATTTTGCAGTGAGTTATGACTACAACCCGGCCAACCCCGAGATAGCGAAAGTGCGCCCCGCCCACCGCGAGTTCACCGGGAAGCTATTTGATGAGGGCACCATCGTGGCCTCCGGACCGTTAACGGATTCCCAGGGAGGCGCGCTCATCGTTGTGCGCTTTGACGGTGATGACACCCAGGTTGCCGATGTCATCCAGCTAATGAACGACGACCCCTTCTATCAACAAGGCTGCCTCCGGGGCCGAAGCTTCCGCGAGTGGAATCCGGTCAAGGCCCGCTTTTAGGTCCCTAGTTGGGTAGGTCTTCCTTGGACAGATCCTCGGCCCTGCCCAAGTAATCGCCGCGGGTATTGCGCACGATTTTATTTCCTTCCTCATCCCAGTCGTAGTGATTGTGGGATACGGCCACTACGCCTTGGGGCTTATCGCGCATGTTCTTAATAACCGATGCAAGAACCGTGATGACCAGGACTCCAACGATGACCACCAGCGAGCCGATGGTGGAGATTTCCGGCACGGATTCGATATTGTCGCCGCCATTGATAAACGGCAGGTTATTCTCGTGCAATGCGTGGAAAAGCAGCTTGACACCGATGAAGCCCAGGATGATGCCCAGGCCGTAGGGCAGGTAGACGAGGCGGTCCAAGAGGCCATCGATAAGAAAGTACATTTGGCGCAGGCCCATCAGTGCGAATGCGTTGGTGGTAAAGACCAAAAACGCCTCTGAGGTAATGCCGTAGATTGCTGGAATGGAATCGAAGGCAAACATGACATCGATAAGCCCAATGGACACCAGCGCCACAAATAGCGGCGTAAAGGCAAACTTGCCCTTCTTTGAGCCATCATCCATGCGATGGGTGAGCTTATCCCCGTGGTACTGCGGGGTAACGTCTACGGCCTTGCGTACGAGCTTGATGATGGCCATATCGTTCGGGTTGGTCTCCGGGGCGTCCCGAATCTCATCAATGACCAACTTGATGGCGGTATACAGCAAGAAGATGGCGAAGAGGTAGAAGATATCGGACCACGCCGCGATAACCGCCGCGCCCAGCAAGATGAATACCAAGCGAAAAACGAGGGCAATGATGATACCGATGAGCAGCACCTTCTGCTGATATTTGCGCGGGATTTTAAAGGAGCCCATGATAAGCGCGAATACGAAAAGGTTATCCACAGACAGCGCTTGCTCGGTGACATAGCCGGTAAAGAATTGGATGCCGTGCTCATGGCCCCACACGGCCCAAACGACGCCGCCAAAAACTACAGCGACAGCGATATAGAAAAGGGTCCACAGGCCCGACTCTTTCAAGGTGGGCTCATGTGGACTGCGCACGTGAGAATAAAAGTCGAATATAAAAAAGGCTAGAATCACCGCACCGGTGACCAGCCACACCCACAATGGAACGTTCATCGCGAGATCCCTCCGGTCGAATTTACTTTAAGAAAGTGACCGGAGGTCTCCCCCGCCCAGCGGCTATCCCTCGCTAGGCCGACACGACCGGGAGCGCCAGGCTACCGTGTTGACGATCTATGCCGAATGTGGGGTACTCCCCTCCAAGACCGTAACTATCTTACACTACTTAGAATGCTCCAGACGATGGGTTATAGGTTGCTTGCACCGTCCGCGTATCGGAATTGGGCGCATCGGGGGCATCGGAAGTAGCAGACTCTGCGGAATCGCCCGCATCACCGTCTGCTTCTTCTTGGTTCATCTCGTCCTGGATTTCTTTGGGGGCATCGGCAGGATCGGCGCCTTTAATCATCCACAGGATGGTATCGAGCTCTTCCGGTTTGACCAGCACCTCGCGGGCCTTGGAGCCTTCCGATGGCCCCACGACACCGCGCGATTCCATCAGATCCATCAGGCGGCCCGCCTTGGCAAAGCCGATGCGCAGCTTGCGCTGCAGCATTGAGGTGGAGCCCAACTGGGCGGTCACCACAAGTTCGACGGCCTCGAGGAGGTCATCCATGTCCTTGCCGATGTCATCGTCGATTTCCTTCTTCGCCTCGGACTGCTTTTCCTCGGTCACGCCCTCGGTGTAGTTCGGGGCAGCCTGGGACTTGGCGGCTTCGACGACATCCATGACCTCGTCATCGGAAACGAATGCACCCTGCATTCGCACTGGGCGCTTGCCCTGCGGAATGAATAGGCCATCGCCCATGCCGATGAGCTTTTCCGCACCGCCTTGGTCCAAGATGACGCGGGAGTCGGTCAAGGACGAGGTGGCAAACGCCAAGCGGGAAGGCACGTTGGTTTTGATCAGACCGGTGACCACATCGACGGACGGGCGCTGGGTAGCAAGCACCAAGTGGATGCCGGCAGCGCGGGCCTTCTGGGTGATGCGGACGATGGAGTCCTCGATTTCCTTCGGGGCGGTCATCATCAAATCCGCCAGCTCGTCTACGACGCAGACGATATAAGGATAAGGACGAACCTCGCGCTCGGAACCGGCCGGTGCCTGGTACTCGCCGGAGACTACCTTGCGGTTATAGTCCTCGATCTTGCGCACGCGCGCGGCCTTCATATCCATGTAGCGCTGCTCCATCTCTTCCACTAGCCACTGGAGGGCCGCAGCGGCCTTTTTCGGCTGAGTAATGATGGGCGTAATCAGGTGCGGGATGCCTTCATACGGCGTGAGCTCGACCATCTTTGGATCGACGAGGATCAGGCGCACCTGCTCCGGGGTGGCGCGGGTCAGCAGCGAAACCAGCATGGAGTTCACGAATGCAGACTTACCGGAACCGGTGGCACCGGCAACCAGCAAGTGCGGCATCTTCTGCACGGAAAAGGACGTGTATTCACCCTCGATGTCCTTGCCCAGGCCAATCAACATTGGATCCGGGGACGAAGTCATGCTAGGCGCGTCCAAGACCTCACGCAGGTGAACCATTTCGCGGTCCGGGTTAGGCACCTCAATGCCCACCGCGGACTTGCCTGGAATCGGCGTAAGCAAACGCAGGTTATCGGTCGCTACGGCATAGGCCAGGTTGGACTGCAGGTTCGTAATCTTTGAGACCTTCACGCCTGGTCCAAGTTCAATCTCATAGCGGGTTACCGTGGGGCCACGGCTAAAGCCCGTTACCTGAGCATTGACGTTGAACTCTTCGAAGACATCAGTAATGGCCTCAATGATGCGGTCATTGATCTCGGTGCGTTCCTTCGCAGGCGTGCCAGGGGTTAGGAGATCGGTAGAGGGCACCGCATAGTTGTCGTTGCCAAACTGCGCTGGGGCGGGCGCTTGGGGTTGCGCGGCAGGCTGCTCCGCCGCGGCGGATTCTACCTGTGCGCCGGTGGCGGCATCGCGACCAGAGCGCTCACGGAACAGGCGCCGAGCCTCCTCGTGCGCCGAAGACACGGCATCGGATCCGGCCTTGGCAGCACCTGCGGCTGCCGCGCCCGCGGCGGCTCCAGCAGCACCTGCGGCAGCGGCACCGGCTGCAGCGCCCTTGGCCTTGCCAGCGGCACCAGCAGCACCAACAGCGCCGGCCGCCCCGGATGCAGCAGCACCAGCGGCACCCGCGGCGCGACCAGCACGCGAAGCTACATTACCCGCGTTGCGACCGGCAGAAGCCCCGCCAGTGGCAGAACCCAAGACGCGGGTGGGCTCGCTTTCTGGCAGCGCCGATTGGGTGGATTCCCCGTCGTCTGCGTAATCAGCATCGTCTACTGC
Organism: Corynebacterium sp. KPL1814; assembly: GCF_000478175.1. Classification (GTDB taxonomy): domain Bacteria; phylum Actinomycetota; class Actinomycetes; order Mycobacteriales; family Mycobacteriaceae; genus Corynebacterium. The sequence goes on along the minus strand of NZ_KI515774.1, from coordinate 516,021 downwards.
TGGGAAGGCATCGGTATCCCCCATGCGGGAGTCCGTGCCGTAGCCCAGTTCTTCGTCACTGCGGTCCACCGGCTCATAACCCGCACGGACCGGGGTGTTGAAGGCGACGGTGTGGTCGTCTGCGGGGGCATCGGCAAGCGGCTCCACCGGATAGGAGCTACCGGTCTTGCGCGGGGTGGACGGGCGGCGACGTTTCGGCGCAGGACGCTCGGATCGCTCGCGGCCGTGCGCAATATCGTCGATATCGCCAGATACGTGGCCGTAAAGATCGTCTTCGTCGGCATCGTCGTAGTCCGCCTCGCTGCCGCCAAAGCGGGACAAGGCCGAGCGCAGCGAATCCGCCACGAGCTCGTAGGCCTCGCGGATGGTGATTCCCGTAACCAGCAGCGCGCCGTAAATGATGACAAGGAAGAGCAGCGGCACCGCAACATACGAGGTAAACGCGGCATCCAGAATCCCGCCGATTGCAAAGCCGACGACACCGCCGGCCCCGCCCGCTGTATCGGTGGTAAAGCCGAGCGGCGGATTACCGGCAAAGATGTGGATGAGGCTCAGCATCGCCAGCACGATGATCGACGTGCCACCCGCAATGCGCGGATTGATGCGCCCGGATGGACCATCCATTTCCATCATGAGCGAAATGGCCAGCGCGACGAGTGCAATGGGAAGCACCCACGCGCCGGCGCCGATGACGTAGCGCACCAGGTTTCCTACCCAGACGCCCACCTGGCCGGCGACCCCAAACCATACGGTGGCGGCGAGGACGATGGCTACGCCGATGAGCACTAGGGCAACCGCATCCGGATTCTTGACTCGCAACCCGCCCTGCGAGGAAGCCGCTGCCTCCTCGGCAGCCTGTGCTTCCTCCTCTGCTGCGATATCGCGCGCGCGAGTTACCTTACTTTTCTTCTTTTTCCCGGCGCTATCAGAAATTTCCTGTGGCTCCCTTGTTCTCTCGAAATCCTCCGTGCCGTCAGCAGTTACATCCTGGCTCGGCTTCAGGCCTGCAAGGCCATTGCCTAGGCCGCGGGCAACATTGCCCATTCCGCGCGCGGTGGCACCAAATGCAGAGCCAAGCCCCTTGCCGACGGCCCGAAATGCGCTCCCCGTACGCTCTTGCGTCGTTCCTGCCGCGCGCCCAGACGAGGTCATCTCCAGCGTCTCTGGCACACCGGCGCTGGACTGGCTGCGGCCAGACGGCCGCGACCGGTTCGCTTTCCGGCCAGGCGCGCTTTTTGATGCTCGCGTCTGGTTCCGGCGCGATCCGCGAGAGGAGGCATTTTTGACAGACATGTCATTTACCTTAACCGGAAAACCCCACAAATCACATACGCCACACGCGTGGCAGAGCTAGTTAACCGAGAAATGTCCCGAGTTCGGGCTAAAAAGGTGCAGCACGGGCCACAAAAGCGGCTTTTTCTAGCCTACAGGGTTGACATCTTGATGGCTGACTCGTCGCCATTGATGGCGACCTGCACGACATCGCGCCCGTACGCCCACAGCAGGAGTTCGCCAACCTCTCCGCTTACGCGGACCACGCGATCGCCGCGATCGGCTACCCCGTGCTTGTCTGCCACGACGATGCGCTGCATCCCGTCCGGCTGCAGGATCACCGGCTGGGTGGATTTACGCAGGCTCAATTTGGCCCAGATCTTCAAAAAACGGTGCAGCTTCTTCTGCACGGCCACAGAAAAATCGCGGGGTTCGGTCTGGCCATTGGCGCGGCGGATATCCTCGTGGTGGATGAAATGTTCGCCCAAATTTTGCTGGGCATCGAGAAAACGTGCGGGGTTGAACTTTGCCGGTCCCCTCCCCCAGGCATCGACAAGCTCATCGAAATCGCGGCGGGCGACCTTAGCGGATTCCTTTTCTAGGTGGGGCTGCAGGACCGAAAGGAACATGCCCGCTGCGGCATCGGGACGGTTTTCGCGCACCCACAGGTGGGCAACTAAGTCGCGCGTGGTCCAGCCCTCACACAGCGTGGGGGCGTCTGGACCTAGCTGATGCAGAAGCGCGACCATCTTGGCGCGTTCGGAAGATGAAAACGACATGTGCCCCAGCATACCGAGGTCATCGAAATACTGGGGCACAGAAACTATGCCGGAATTAAATCCTTTTGTAATTAAATCCTTTTGTAGGAGAACCTACAGGGACTCGCGGCTGGCGTCGACATCGGCGTCATCGGCAAGCAGCGTGCCTGAATTCGTCGGCACGATGGTGGGCAAAATGACCGGCTCGCGCTTGTACTTGGAATCCATGAGCTTGGAGACCTTGCGGCGCAGCTTTTGCACCATCCGGTAGGTGTCATTCTCGCCCTCTGCGGCGAGATCATTCATGGTGTTTTCCACCATCTCCGCAACCTCGGGCACAACACCCCGGTCATCATCGGAGAAACCGGTGGTTGCCACGGTTGGGTGCTCGAGCAGGCGGGAGGTGCGGTTATCAATCACGCAGGTAATGGATACCACGCCGCCGGCGCCCAAGTTGGTGCGGTCTGCCAAGGTATCGGCATCGACATCGCCCATGGACACGCCATCGACGTAGAGGTGGCCAACCTGCAGCTGGCCGACGACCTCCGCGCGGCCCTTGCGCAGATCCACCACGACGCCGTTTTGTGCCAAGACCGTCCGGTCGCGGGCCACGCCGGTGGAAATCGCCAATTCCTTATTGGCGCGCAGGTGGCGCCACTCACCGTGGACGGGCATGGCATTGCGCGGGCGCGCCGCATTGTACAGGAAGAGCAGCTCGCCGGAGTAGCCGTGGCCAGATGCGTGGACCTTGACGTCCTGGTTGGTGATGACGTTGGCACCAATCTGGGACAGCATATTGATAACGCCGAAGACGGCCTCTTCGTTGCCCGGGATGAGCGAGGAAGAGAAGATGATGGTATCGCCATCGCGCACCGTGATCTGGCGGTGCTCGCGGCGGGCCATGCGGGACAGCGCGGCCATCGGCTCACCCTGCGTACCGGTGGTGATGAGCATCGTCTTGTGCGGGGCCATCTTCGCGGCCTCATCGATGGGGATGATGGTGCCGCGCGGGACCTTCAAAAAGCCCATCTTTTCCGCGATCTCCATATTGCGCATCATCGAACGGCCATTGAAGGCCACCTTGCGGCCATTGGCCACGGCAGCATCGATGGCAGCCTGCACGCGGTAGACGTTCGAGGCGAAGGAGGCCAAGATGACGCGCTGCTTCGCATTAGCCACCAAGCGCTTGAAGTTGGCTGGGATATCGCCCTCGGAGGCGGATACGCCCGGCACGGTGGCGTTGGTGGAATCGCACAGCATGAGGTCAACGCCCTCGTCGCCGTAACGAGACAGCGCCGGAAGGTCGGTCGGACGGTTATCCAACGGGGTTTGGTCCAGCTTGATATCACCGGTGTGGATGATATTCCCGGCCGGGGTGCCTAGCATGATGCCGAGCGCATCCGGCACGGAGTGGTTAACCGCCCAGAAGCGAACGCGGAAGCAGCCGTAGGTCACGTCAGACTTTTCGTTGACCTCAACGAACTTCGGCTTCTGGCGGTGTTCCTTACACTTGGCCGCAATGAGCGCGATGGTGAAACGGGAGGCCACGATGGGGATATCCGGGCGCAGCTTCAGCAGCCACGGGATGGCACCGATGTGGTCTTCGTGGGCGTGGGTGACCACGAGGGCCTTGACCTTGTCGATCTTTTTTTCAATCGGCCCGAAGTCCGGCAGGATGAGGTCCACGCCAGGCTCGCCAGACGATGGGAAGAGCACGCCGCAGTCAATGATGAGCAGCTCATCGCCGTACTCAAAGACGGTCATGTTGCGGCCGATTTCGGAGATACCGCCCAAGGCGTAGATGCGCAGGGTATCCTTCGCCTGCTTTGGCGGTTCCGGCAGGCGCTTGGTCAAATCAGCACCCTGCATGGACTTCGGCACGTTGCGGCGGCCGCGGTTATTGTTATTGCGGCCACGGCCCTTGCCATTGCCGTTCTTTCCGTTGCCACCGTTGTTGTTCTTGTTATTGCCGCCGTGGTTATTGCCACCTTGGCCATTGCCATTATTGCCGTTTCCGCCACGACCACGGCCGCGGCCGCCACGGGAACGCGAGCGGCGGCCGTTGTTATCGCCGTCGTTCTTGTTATCGGCAGAGTTATTCTTGCCAGAGTTGCCCTGTTCCTCATTTCCGGCAGTGCCGGCGTTATTGGCAGGGGCCTGAAATACGGGCGAAGCCGCCTCATTGGAGGCGGTCTCAGTTTCCGAAGGTGGACCCGCCTTGCGGGTGACCTTACGGGAACGGTTACGGGGTTCAGTCATTCTTAAAGGACTCCAGATTGTTCCAAATCACGGCGAAGTACCTCGCGTTCCTCCTCGCTCGCGGCGGTAACAGGAAGGCGGGGATCGCCAACTTCAAAGCCCTGCAGGCGCAGAGCTTCCTTTGCAAATGTCGCTCCGCCCAACCGCGCCTGAGCGCGGGTCAGTGGAAGAAGCGTTGAGTAATTTATTTCTTGCGCGCGGGCCAAATCGCCCGCATCGAAAGCTTCATAGAGTTCTACCAAGGCACGCGGTGCAGCGTGGCCGATGACGGAGATGAAACCCGAAGCGCCGAGGGATAGCCACGGCAGGTTAATCGGATCGTCACCGGAGTACCACGCCAAGTCGGTTTCTTGGATGAGTTCTGCGGCCGCGGAAAGATCGCCCTTGGCGTCTTTCACGGCTTGGATAGTCGGCAATTCCGCAAGGCGGCGGAGCGTATCCGACGCCACTGGGATGCCCGAGCGGCCAGGGATGTCATAGACGCAAATCGGCAGATCCGTAGAATCAGCAACTGCGGCAAAATGCTCATAGACGCCCTTTTGGGAGGGCTTGGAGTAATACGGAGTCACCACGAGCAGGCTATCGGCTCCTGCGGCGGCGGAAGCTTGGGCAACCTCGATCGAGGTTGCGGTGTTATTCGTTCCGGCGCCCGCACAGATCCGGACGCGGTCTCCCACTTCCTCTTTTACGGCCTTGAGCAGCTCCAACTTTTCGTCCAAGGACGTGGTAGGAGACTCGCCCGTCGTTCCACCCAAGATGAGTGAATCCACGCCGTTGTCTACGAGATGAGCTGCCAGGCGGCGACCCGCTTCTACATCCAGCGCACCGTCACGATCAAACGGAGTGACCATGGCGACGCCAATGCGACCGAAGGTGTCAACGCCAGTCTTTGCTGTCATACCTGTGCTCATAGCCGTCAAGGTTACCCGCTAGGGCACCTTTTGGCCGCATCGGGGTGGCGCGTGTTAAGCGTAAGGGCTTGCGGCCATCTGCGTTCCATCGGCCAACGTGGTGATATGGAAGTCATCGAAAAGCGCTGGTGCTTGGTCTTGCAAATGCTTCAAGCACTCTACCGCCACTTCGCGCAATTCCGTATCAGCGTGCTCGGCCGCCCGCGCCCCAATGAAGTGGCGCCACGCGCGGTAATTGCCGGTAACGACGAGCCTCGTTTCCGTCGCATTGGGCAAAACCGCGCGCGCCGCCTGCCGCGCCTGCTTCTTTCGCAGCAGCGCATTCGGCTCATCCAGCTTTTCTTCCAAGGCCTCGAGCAGCTCATCGTAGACAAAACGGGTGTCATCCACGGCCTGCATGACCAACCGGCGCAATTGTTCATCTTCTTCCACCAGCTTGGGCAGCGCTACGTGCATCTCATTGGGATGCACAAAGCGCTGGGATAGCTGCGAAAAGGAAAAGTGCCGGTGGCGCACCAATTCATGGCTGGCTGAGCGCGAGAGCCCCGTAATGTACATCGTGGCCGTAGCGTGTTCCAGAAGCGCCGTATGGCCTACCTCCATGATGTGGTGCAGGTAGGCGGAGTTCGTCGCGGTCCGCGGGTTGGGTTTGTCAAAAGACTCATAACACGCCCGTCCCGCGAATTCGACGAGGGCCTCGCCATCGGTCGCCGTCTCATCGGCACGCCACTGCGTTCCCTGCGGCGGGTGAAACTCGGTGGCGGCAATGAGCTGGATTTTTAGCTCACTCGCAGTGGCCATACCGTTACAGCCCCAGGTACTTGTCTAGCCCGACGACCAATCCCGGGTGCTGCGCAATCTCGCGCACGCCGACCAAAACGCCAGGAGTAAAGGAGGAACGGTCGTAGGAATCCTGGCGGATGGTCAGGGATTGCCCCTGCGCACCGAAAATAACCTCTTCGTGGGCCACCATGCCGCGGGTACGCACGGCATGTACTGGGATTCCGTCTACATTCGCACCACGCGCGCCCTCGAGGGACTTTTCCGTCGCATCCGGCATCTCGCCCAATTCGGCATCGCGGCGCGCCTGAGCAATGGCCTCTGCGGTGTGGATGGCGGTACCGGAAGGCGCATCCAGCTTAGTGGGGTGGTGAAACTCCACGACCTCTGCGGTCTCGAAGAACTTCGCTGCCTGCTTGGCAAGCACCATGGTCATCACGGCAGAGATGGCGAAATTCGGTGCGATCAGCACGTTTCCAGCACCCTCTTGGCGGGTCCACTGCTCCACCTGGTCCAAGCGCTCTTTATCAAAGCCAGTGGTGCCCACCACGCAGTGAATGCCGTTCGCGATGCAAAACTCCAGGTTCCCCATCACTGAATCAGGCTGGGTGAAATCTACGATGACCTCTGCGTGATTATCAACCAATTGCTGCAGGTCATCCCCGCGGCTAATTTCCGCTACGAGCTCTAAGTCATCTTCGGCATTAACGCCTTCAACAATCGCCTTGCCGACGCGCCCTTGCGCTCCCAAGACTCCTACTTTGATCGCCATTGCGGGTCTCACTTTCTTAACGACTTTGAGTAAATCCTTTGTTTCTTTCCCATCCTATCGCGCTCGCCCATCCGGGGCGGGCGGGCGTCCGAACGGCAAAAATACCACTGCTAAACTGGGCGTCATGCAGATTTATATTGCGTCCGTTCCAGTAGATGACGTTGCTCGCGCCCACGATTTTTATGTCGATGTCCTAGGTTTCCGGGTAAAAGATGACGTCACACACGGCGATTTCCGGTGGCTTACGGTCACCAACGCGGACGGCGATGGCAGCGTTGAACTGCTCCTTGAGCCCAAGGGCCACCCTGCCGCTAAGACGTACACCGAGGCGCTGAAGGCGGATAATATCCCGGTCACCCAATTCTTATCGCAGGATGTGGAAAAAGAATACGCTGAGCTAAAGGACAAGGGCGTGGACTTTACCATGGAGCCCACCGACGTTGGCCCCTCCATTATCGCAGTCTTTGACGATACCGTGGGTAACCTCATCCAGCTCGTCCAATTGAAGCGTTAGGCCACACCTTCGCTAGTTTCCCTTGTACAACAATTGCATCACTTCCCCAGTTGGGCCACTTGTGTACCGGTAGAATTGAAAGAGACAACAAGGTAGACAACCTAGGAAGTGGTCACAATGTCTCGATCTACTCTCACCCGCGTTATCGCTGCTGGCGCCGGCATGAGCTGCATGCTCTCGCTGGCTGCTTGCGCTAACCCCAGCGATGACGAGGCCGCCGATGCCTCATTCGCTACGCAGCAGGAATCCACCAGCTCCACGGCGGAATCGACCACGTCTGCGGCAGAGAAATCGGAGCCTTCTACCACAACCACTGCCGATGACCCAACCAAAACGGTAGAAGACACCGCCCCGTTAAGCCACCATCAGCAACACGCGCAGGGCAATGATCCAAAACCTGCTTTTGGCGGCATGGGCACGCCCTCCCTCGAGGATCAGCGCCACCTTCCTCCTGGCCTGGGTGGCCTCGTTCCCACTGGGATTCGGGTAGCCGCGCATGATTCTTTTACCCGCGTGGTGATTGACCTCGAAGGTGACGGCGAAGCCGGGTGGTTTACCACTTATACTGATCAGCCCGCCCACCAGGCCTCGGGACTTCCGGTCGAGGTCAAAGGCGCTACATTCCTCAATCTTGGTATCGAGGGCACCCCGTGGCCATCAACACCAGAGTTAGAGCAAAGGTTCATGGATTCTGGCATCACCCCAGGTGCCGGTGTTGTGCAAGAGATCAACTACACCACCACCTTCGAGGCGCAAACGCAGTTGGTCATCGGGCTAAAGAAGCAAACGCCTTATTCCGTGACCTTCTTGCAGAACCCCAAACGCCTCGTGCTTGATTTCCAAAACTAAGTGATCACGGCGCAGGCATAGAAAATGGCCCTGTTTCCCACCATATCCGGGAAACAGGGCCACTGCTCTAAAGAGCGTCTGAGGGATTAGTCCTCTACTGGCACCAAGGAGATCTTGCCGCGGTTATCAATATCCGCGATTTCTACCTGTACCTTATCGCCAACGTTTACGACATCTTCGACCTTCTCGATGCGCTCGTCCCCACCCAGGTTGGAGATGTGGATCAATCCATCGCGGCCTGGGGTCAAGGATACGAAAGCGCCGAATGGAACGGTCTTGACTACCGTGCCGAGGAAACGCTCGCCCACTTTGGGCAACTGCGGGTTGGCAATGGAGTTAACCTTTTCGATCGCAGCGTCTGCGGCCTCGCCGGTAACTGCAGAGATGTAGACCGTGCCGTCGTCCTCAATCGAGACATCAGCACCGGTATCTTCGGTGATCTGGTTGATGGTCTTGCCCTTAGGGCCGATGAGCTCACCGATCTTGTTGACCGGAATTTTCACCGAGGTGATCTTCGGGGCTAGGCCAGACATCTCATCTGGGGAATCGATGACCTCAGCCATGGTTTCCAGAATGGTTGCGCGGGCATCGCGGGCCTGTTCGAGCGCCTGGGCCAAGACCTTAGAAGGAATGCCGTCCAGCTTCGTGTCCAGCTGCAACGCAGTGATGAATTCGGAGGTACCTGCAACCTTGAAGTCCATGTCGCCGAAGGCATCTTCGGCGCCGAGGATATCGGTCAGTGCCACGAACTTTTCCTTGCCCTTGACCTCACCGGAGACCAAGCCCATGGCGATGCCGGCTACCGGCGCCTTGAGCGGAACACCCGCGTTGTAGAGGGACAGGGTGGATGCGCAGACTGAACCCATGGAGGTGGAACCATTGGAGCCGAGTGCCTCAGAGACCTGGCGGATGGCATACGGGAAATCCTCGCGCGACGGGATGACCGGAAGCAGGGCGCGCTCGGCGAGCGCACCGTGGCCGATTTCGCGGCGCTTGGGTGAGCCCACGCGGCCGGTCTCACCGGTAGAAAATGGCGGGAAGTTGTAGTGGTGCATGTAACGCTTGGACTCGATAGGAGTAAGCGAGTCGATCTGCTGCTCCATCTTCAACATATCCAGGGTGGTGACACCGAGGATCTGCGTCTCACCGCGCTCGAACAAGGAAGAACCGTGCGCGCGTGGTACCAAGTCAACTTCAACGGACAGGTCGCGGATATCGGTTAGCCCGCGGCCATCGATGCGGAAGCCATCGGTCAAGATCTTGCGGCGCACGATCTTCTTCATGACCTCGTTATAAGCAGCGCGAATCTGCTTGGAGGCCACTGCCTCTTCCAGGTCAGCAAACTGCGGCAGCAGGTCTTGTTCGACCTGCTCCATGTGTTCGTTCGTGGCCTCGTCGCGCTCCTGCTTGCCCGGGATCGTCAGCAAGCTCTCCAGCTTCTTGGAAGCGGCCTTTTCCACGGCGGCGAAGACATCGTCTTCATACGCTGGGAAGAGCGGGAACTCCTGGGTCTCCTTGGCGGTGCGCTCTGCCAGGCCGTTCTGGGCCTCACACAGGGTCTTGATGAACGGCTTGGCTGCCTCGAGGCCCTCGGCGACGGCGGCTTCTTGCGGTGCCGGGGCGCCATCGGCAATGCGCTCAGCAACGTTGGTGCCGGCGCCAGCTTCCACCATCATGATGGCGACGTCTTCTTTACGGCCCTTAGTAACGATGCGGCCTGCGACCACCATTTCAAAGAGCGCGCGCTCGTGCTGCTCGTGGTTCGGGAACGCCACCCACTGGCCTTCTGGGTGCTTGTCATCAGCGATGAGCGCCATGCGCACGCCGCCGACGGCGCCGGAGACCGGCAGGCCGGAAAGCTGGGTTGCTGCGGACGCGCCGTTGATGGCTACGACGTCGTAGTACTCTTCTGGGTCCTGCGACAGGACGGTGATGACCACCTGCACTTCGTTGCGCAGGTCCTTGACAAAGGTGGGGCGCAGCGGGCGGTCGATGAGGCGGCAGGCCAAGATGGCCTCGGTGGAGGGACGCCCCTCGCGGCGGAAGAAGGAGCCGGGGATCTTGCCGGCTGCGTACATGCGCTCTTCCACGTCCACGGTAAGTGGGAAGAAGTCAAAGTTCTCGCGCGGCTGGTTCGAGGCAGTCGTGGTGGCCAGCAGCATCGTGTCATCATCGAGGTACGTAGTTACGGAACCATCTGCTTGGCGGGCCAACTGGCCGGTTTCGAAACGTACCGTGCGGGTGCCAAAGTCCCCGTTGTCGAGGACGGCGATAGCTTCGGTAATACCGAATTCGTCATCGATATTGAACTCTACGGAGTTCTGAACGCTCATCTAGTAATTCTCCTTGAATGTTTTAGGCGATCGTCGGTGCCGCCTTTTCCACATTGTTTTTGACAACGGTGAAAATTCTAACAGAGATTCCGCACTTTTGAGCTACGGCAATTACAAACGCCCCTGCTCCCTACAAGGATTAAGAGGGTATAAAACCACTAATTCCCCTTGCCGCAGGGCAAGGGGAAAAATTCGGCCGCAGCCGCGTCGCAATTAGCGGCGCAGGCCCAGGCGGGAAATCAGATCACGGTAACGATCCACGTTGTTTTCTGCCAAGTACTTCAGCAGGCCACGACGACGACCAACCATCAGCAGCAGACCACGACGGGAGTGGTGATCGTGCTTGTGGAACTTCAGGTGCTCCGTCAAAGTGTTGATGCGGGAGGTCAGCAGGGCAACCTGTGCCTCGGGGGAACCGGTGTCGGTCTCGTGCAGGCCGTACTCCTTGAGGATTTCGGCCTTCTTCTCAGTGGTCAATGCCATGAGTATTTCTCCTTTATTTCAGTCCACACTATTCTTCAACGCGCAGCGCCGCCGTGGCGAGCTCCGCGTGCCGCAACTGTCGTGAACCACAGTCGCTAAGCCAACTGGTCATCTTACAGCCAATTAGCGTGGCAAATCAAAACGCTGCACTACTTGGCGCCCACCGTGCGGAAAAGTTCTTCGAGGCGGTCTACAAATTCACTGACAAACCGCTCGTTGTCCACGCCCACGGCGACCTTCGCGGTCGGTTCCTGGCTCAGCCTAGTTTCGTCCGCGATGGTGCGCCCGCGGGTGGGGCCTTCGGTATCGGTTTTCATATTGGTCTCAATGACCTCCACCAACGACGGATCGGCGGCTACCGCCACGGCCAGCGGATCGTGCAGGCCGCAGCCGCCCAAGTGAGGCGCCGTGGTGGCATAAGCGCGGATATAGTAATCCACCATATCGGCGAAAGCCTCGCCCGCGGCCGTTCCTGTTGCCCGCCACCGCGCGGTTTCCTTTTCCGTCAAGAGGGTGCGCAGGGTGACATCAAGGCCCACCATGGTGACATCGCTGCTGTGGCGGAAGAGGTAATCCGTAGCATCCGGGTCCTGGGAAATATTGGCCTCAGCCCACGCGGATACGTTGCCGGGAACGGTCAGCGCCCCGCCCATCATGACGATGTGGGCGTTGGTGGCAAAGGTGGCATCGGCAAGCATGGCCTGGGCGATGGTCGTCGACGGACCGGTGGGGATAATGACCAGGTCATCGCCGTAATCGCGCACGGCCTGCAAGAAGAACTCCGTGGCCGACTGGGCGTCCTCGGTCTTATCGGACGAGGTAAGCGCGACCTCGCCCACGCCATTCTGGCCGTGAATGAACGAGGAAATCTCGCTGGGCTGGAAACCGTCCGGGCTGGGGCCGGCAAAGACCGGGATATCGGGCCTATCTAGCAATTCCAGCAGGGCCAGGGTATTGCGCACCGCCAGCGGAACGGTGACATTGCCATAGGTGCACGTCACTCCGATGAGCTCAAGATCGGGGTGGGCCAAGGCATAGGCCAGGGCCAGGGCATCATCAATGCCGGTATCAAGATCGAGGATCGCCTTCATTTACTTCTCCTTTAAGAAATAGTCTTCGCTATTGCAGCCTTGCGCGCAGGCATCGGCAGCCAGCACCGTGCGGGCGGCAGCGACGTCTTGGGCCATGGCTTCCAAAAGCTCATCGACGGAATGGAACTTCACCATATCGCGCAGGTGGCCCACGAATTTCACGGTTGCCTCATAGCCATAAAGATCGGCATCGCGGTCCAAGACGAAAGACTCCACGGAGCGCTCTTCATCACCAAAGGTGGGATTCGTGCCCACGGAAATCGCAGCGGCATAGGCCACTTCGGGCTGCATGTCCCCGTCGAGGGGCGATTCGGAATGGACAATGAACCATCCCGCATACACCCCATCCGCGGGAATGGCTACGGTATCTGGGAAATACTGGTTGGCCGTGGGAAAGCCCAGCTCCTTGCCGCCGCGCCCCGCGCCGCGCACCACGGGACCGGTCACCGTAAAGTGCCGGCCAAGCGCCCAATTCGCCGATTCTATTGCGCCCCGGGACAGGCTCTGGCGAATATAGGTGGAACAAATCTGAACGCCGTCTTCATCCAGCAGCGGGATGATATCGACGCTGAATCCAAACTCCTCGCCCAGCTGCCGCATGGCTTCCGCGGTGCCGCTGGCACCAGCGCCGAAGGTAAAGTTCTCCCCCACCACCACGTGCTGCGCATGGAGTTTTCCCACCAAGAGGTCGCGCACATAGGGCCGCGGTTCCACGCCCTCAAGCTCCTTGGTGAAGTCAATGACAAGCACCATCTCGATGCCCATTTCTTCCGCGAGCTCCAGCCTGCGCTCGAAGCTCACCACGGACACCGGGGCGCGCTCCGGCAAGAAAACCGAGACCGGGTGCGGGTCAAAGGTCACCATGACGGGGACCTGATTATTCGCCCGCGCATGCTCCACGCAGGCAGAAACGAGCTGTTGGTGGCCGCGGTGCAAGCCATCGAAGACGCCAATGGTTACCGAGGTCGGCCCCACATCCGCGGGGATGTCATCGATTCCGTAACAAATATCCACGAAATCCATCGTAGAGCATAGACTTGTACCCTATGACTGATGCGCTCGCACATTCCGGACTTGTCATCGTTGATAAGCCTGCCGGCATGACCTCTCACGATGTTGTTAACCGCCTACGCAGGTATTTTCACACTAAAAAGGTCGGCCATGCCGGCACCCTGGATCCCATGGCGACAGGGGTGCTGGTCCTCGGCATCGAACGCGGCACCAAATTCCTCGCGCACATGGTCGCCTCCACCAAGTCTTATTCAGCTACCATCCGCCTCGGCGCTTCTACCACCACCGATGATGCCGAGGGCGAATTTCGCTGGGGCAAGCCTGCGGCCGCACTGCACCGTTCCGCCATCGAGGCCGAAGTTGCCGCATTGACCGGCGAGATTATGCAAAAGCCCGCCGCGGTGTCCGCCATCAAGATCAAAGGCAAAAGGGCGCATGAATTGGTGCGGGAGGGCAAAGAGGTAGATATCCCGACCCGCCCGGTCACCGTCCACAGCTTTGATATTCATGACCTGCGCGCCGAGGGCGATTTTATTGACCTCGATGTATCCGTGGAGTGTTCCTCCGGCACCTATATCCGCTCCTTGGCGCGCGATATGGGCGAGGCCCTGGGCGTCGGCGGGCATTTAACCGCCCTGCGCCGCACTACGGTGGGGCCCTTTGCGCTTGCCGATGCCCACATGCTCGACGATCTTGCCGAAAACCCCAGCCTATCCTTGAGCCTCGATGAGGCGCTCAAGCGCAGTTTCCCCGTCCTGCCCGTCACCGAGGACGAGGCCGCCGCTTTAGCGATGGGCAAATGGTTAGAGCCGCGCGGGCTGTCCGGGGTTCATGCGGCGGTAGCCCCCAATGGCCAGGCCATCGCGCTCATTAAGGAGAAGGGCAAAAGGCTGGCCACGGTCTTTGTGGCGCGGCCGTCCACCCTCTAAGTCGGTGGCTGAGGGCATTGCTCGAGGAGATCTGAGCGGGTTTCTGTTCAGGCTGAAAAATCAAGGGCCGGAACCAGCGTAGAAACCACGACATAACCGCCCTCTAGAATCCACTTCCCGGTGATAAACGGCACTGGCGTGGGGCGGGCTAGGATATAGGAAATGAAGGTGCCATCCTCGCGGATATCGATCTCTGCTTGATCGAAATCGAGCCACCGATGTGTCATGGGAAACCACGCCTTATAGGTCGCCTCCTTGGCGCAAAACAGCAGGCGGTCTGGGCAGTGCACCCCCGCCTTTTCTAGGCGCGGCAGCTGCGGCATTTCCCCGGCCCGAGCGATCATGGTCAAGACGTGATCGGGCAGGCGCTGCGCCGGCTCCGCATCAAGGCCAATGGAGCGAAAATCCGTGGTGGAGGCCACCACCGCTGCGCGCAGGCCCTCCGTATGCGTCATAGATCCAATGAATCCTTCGGGCCACAGCGGCATGCCCCGCTCCCCGCGCAGGATCGGGTTCGAGCCTGTAAAGCCCAGCTCGCGCAGGGCCTGGTGCGCACACCAGCGGGCATCGCCAAATTCGGATTTCCGGATATCAACCGCGTGCGAGACTATGGACTGTTCTTTAGGGTCAAGATGCTCATAGTTGAGCAGGTCGGACTCGCGGGCATCCGTACGCACATAGCAATAACGGGTAGTTTCTGGGAATAGGTCGGGATAAAGCATTAATTCACCTCCCCAAAGGTTGAGGTAACTGGGTATGGCCAGGCAATACGGTGCGGCTGGTTACGCCATTCGCGCGGGTAACCTAGGGAGACTTCGATATGGTCTACCCCATCCACATTCATCTTTGAGGGCATGTGCAGGTGGCCGTAAATGACTGCCTCTGCCTTGTATCGTCGCGGCCACGAACGCGTATGGCGCGAGCCGCTCCACAGGGCGATTTCCGGGAAGCGCAGCACCATCGTGGGCTCTTGCACCAATGGCCAGTGGTTGATCAAGATGGTTGGGCCCTGCACTCGGGATAAACGCTTAATGGAATACGCCAAGCGGTCCCAACACCACGCGCGCACGTCTACAAAAGGGGCGATAGCTACCTCATCGGTCATGACAAGCTTTTTGGCGCGCGCCTGCTGCACCGCTTCTTCCACCGAGGTCCCCGGTGGGCGGAAGCTGTAGTCATACAGGGTAAAAAGTGGCACGATCGTTATTCCGTTAAAGACCGGGTAAGGGTCCTCCGGGGTGATAACGCCGATCTCCCGGCAGGCGGCAACCAGGTGATCGTATTTTTCGCGCCCCTTGTACTGGTCTTGGGAACGGGAAAATAACTCGTGATTGCCCGGCGCCCAAATAACGGTGTCATAGCGCGCGGCCAAGTCCCGCAAGATGCGCACGATAAGCTCGCTGCGCTCTGCAACATCGCCTGCCACAATGAGCCAATCTGCGGGATCTGGTGGGGCTAGCTCTGCAATGCGCGCAAAGTTGTCACTGATCGCGCCGTGCAGGTCTGCTACTGCCCATAACGTTGGCATTGCCGCTCCCACCCGCCTTCCTCATTCATCTTCTAAAGTGCTGTTATTACTCGCTACAGCCACTGTAGCGCAGGTACTACTCTGCTATTACAGCCCATTTCATAGAATAGAAGCGGTAGACCACGCCAATCAGGCGGAAGGAAATGAACGCGGCCAAGCCGCACCACACACCGGTAAGGCCCGTGCCCATGGCATGAGCGAGGAGCACGCCGGGCAAAAATCCCAGAAGAACCGAGGCGATAGTCAGGCTGCGCAGGAATGCCGCGTCCCCTGCTCCCAGCAAAACACCGTCGAGGGCAAAGACCACGCCGCCGGCGATGACCATGCCAACGAGGATCCACCACGGTTGGCTCATGGCATCAATGACCTCCTGCGAGGAGGTAAACACGCGCGGGATGACCCCGGCCCCGGCGGCGAAAACCAAGGCGAGGAAGGCGGAAAAGATGGTGGAATACATCACTACCTTGCTTCCCACGCTGCGCGCGTGGCGCGCCGAACCAGCGCCCAAAGCTGCGCCGGTCAAGGCTTGGGCGGCAATAGCCAGGGAGTCCAAAATCAGCGACATGAAATTCCACAGCTGCATCATGATTTGGTGGCCACCCAAGGCCGCAGTGCCCACGCGGGACACCACGGCCGTGGCGGTAAGAAAGGCCACCTGGAAGCTGGCGGAGCGCAAGATCAGATCGCGGCCCAAGATGAGCTGTTCGCGCACGATGTGCCAACGAAATGCCCACGAGCCTTCGTGCTGTTTATACAGCTCGCGCACGAAGAGGCTCGCGATAATGCTCATTCCCATTACGGTGGCGATGGCAGAACCGGCAAGGCCCCACCAGTACACGAATGCGGGTACAGCAATGGCGCCGGGAATCATTCCGGCGAGGGTGAAATAGAGCGGCTTCTTGGTATTTTGTACGCCGCGCATCCAGCCATTTCCGGCCATTTCCACCAGTGTTACGGGAATGGCCAGCGCGGCAATCCGCAGCCACAGCGCGGTGCCGGCCGCCGTAGTGGGATCTCCGGTAAGCCACTGGGCAAATACGCCGCCGAAGATCCACATAATAATGGCCAAAAGCCCGCCGACGCCTAAAGCCACATAGGTAGCTTGCACGCCTTCCGCTACAGCCTCGGCGCGCTTTCCAGCGCCAAACAGGCGGGACGAGCGGGCCGTAGTGCCGTAGGACAAGAAGGTCAGCTGCGTGGTCACCACGGTATGGATCGTGGTTGCCGCGGCGAGCGAAGCCAGTTCCTGGGCACCCAAGCGCCCCACCACTGCGGTATCGAGCAGGAGGTAGAGCGGCATCGCGGCCAGGACGCCAAGCGCAGGAAACGCGAGGCCAAAGACCTCGCGTGCGCTTACTGTCGTGGGGGTTGACTGCCTAGTGCTCATCGATGGCACTCACCAGCTCCGCAACGATGGCTTCTTCGCTTCCCTGTGTCATGTACCCGGCAGCCGGAACATGCCCGCCGCCGCCAAAAGTAGCCGCTAGGGCTGCGCAGTTGATCGCCGTCGAACGCAGCGATACCGCCCAAATCCCGGGCGACTGCTCCTTAAAGACCACGCCCAACTGCGTGCCCTCAAGGGCGCGCACGAAATCCACCAGGGATTCCACTGCCGAGTCCGAATGACCTTCGATATCGGCCAGGCCCGCGATCAGGATACCTATGCCCAGCTCACCGGCATGTTCAATGCGCAGTCCCGCGAGCACGCGGCCGACCATCTGCAGATCATCAGGGGTCGTGGCATCGAGTAAATCCGTGGCGATCTGCTTGGTGTCCAGGCCATAGTGCATCAAACGGGTGGCCACATCGTGTATGGCGGGCCTGCCCCACCGGAAACTACCCGTATCGGTCAAAAGGCCGGCGTACAGGCAATGCGCGATGGTGTTTTCTATCTGCACCGACAGCATGTCCAGGATGGTCAAGATGGCCACCGTGGTGGACTCGCACTCTGAATCAACCAAGTTCACGGAGCCAAACCCAGGATTGGATGAGTGGTGATCGATGCACAACACGCGCCCTGCCGCCGCCAGCTCGGCGATGTCTGCGGAAAATAGGCCGGTGCGGTCGATCGACCCGCAATCCACGGTGACATAAACGTCATAGCCCTGCGGTAGCTCTCGGGTAACCTTGACCTGATCCGCTCCTGGAATGGAGTAAAGGTTAGGCGCAAAGTCCTTATCCTGGCCGATGACCGCGCAGGCATCCTTCCCGCTTTGTTGCATGGCTAAGAGCAGTGCCGTGGCCGAACCAATGGCATCGGCATCCGGGCGCAAGTGGGTGATAATACAGATGCTTTGCGCGCCGGAGATGGCATCGACTGCGTCCTGATATTCCTTGCGGGTCACTTAAGCCTCGTCTTCATCGGAGGTCTTATATGGGTTGGCCTCACCCGCGGGCTGGGCATTTTCCTTCAGCTTCGCTAGCTCTTCATCGCGGGCCCGAGCGCGCGCCAAAAGCTCTTCCATGTGCGCGGAGGCCTCTGGGACGGTATCGAGCTCAAACGTCAGGGTTGGGGTAAAGCGCACGGAGAGCTGATCGCCAACGATCTTGCGCAACTGCCCCTTCGCGCGCTTGAGTGCTTCCTCAGCCTGGTCATAATCGGGTTCTGCCTCGATATCGTGGCCGCGCACCGTGTAAAAGACGGTAGCGTCGTGCAAATCACCGGTGACGCGGGCATCGGTCACGGTGACCATCTCCAGGCGGCGATCCTTAATCTGCAGCTCAATCGCGCTAGCCACGATTTCCTGAATTCGTTTTGCTAGCCGCGCCGCACGTGCGTGATCGACCATGAGAACCTCCAAGCTACAGGGGAAAAATTTATTCCTAAATTACCGTGTCGCGGTATCAGAAACTACCAGTTTAGTAACTCACCGCACCCAATGGAAACCGCTTGAAAATCCCGCACGCGAAAACACGAAACGGCCCGCGATACCTGCCGCACCTAATGGCCAAACTCCGTGGAGAAAGGCCCTCAAGGTGGGCACGCACAGCGGGCCGAAACTAGCAGCGACTAGTCGCGCGGTACCTCGACTTCTTCATAAGCCTGGATGATATCGCCTATCTGGATATCCGGGTAGGACAGCACCATACCGCACTCATAGCCGGCCTTGATCTCGGTCGCGTCGTCCTTCTCGTGACGCAGGGACTCAATCTTGGCATCGGTAGTAATGACGTTGTTATCGCGAAGCAAGCGAACCTTGCCGTTGCGGACAACCTTGCCATCGGTGACCATACAGCCTGCGATGGTACCCACCGAGGAGGACTTGAACAGGGCGCGGATTTCGGCCGCACCGGTGTCGCGTTCCTCGTAAATCGGCTTGAGCATACCCTTGAGAGCGGCCTCGACTTCCTCGATGGCCTTGTAGATAACCGTGTAGTAACGGATATCCACGCCCTCTTGGGTGGCGATCTCCGTAGCCTTGCCTTCCGCGCGAACGTTGAAGGCAATGATGACGGCATCGGAAGCGGCGGCCAAGGAAATATTGGTCTCCGTTACGGCACCAACACCGCGGTCGATGATGTTGAGCTCGACTTCGTCCTCGGTCTTGATATCCAGCAGGGCATCTTCCAGCGCCTCGACGGAGCCGGCGTTGTCGCCCTTGAGGATGAGGTTGAGGGTCGAAGTCTCCTGCAATACCTTGTCCAGATCCTCCAGGGATACGCGCTTGCGCTGCTTTGCCTGCAAAGCAGAACGCTTACGAGCATCGCGCTGGTTGGCAATCTGGCGGGCCACGCGGTCATCATCGACCACGAGCAGGTTATCGCCAGCACCTGGGACGCCGGACAGGCCTTGTACCTGTACCGGGCGGGAAGGACCGGCTTCCTTAACGTCCTCGCCAAACTCATCGAGCATGCGGCGCACGCGACCATGCGCATCGCCTACCACGATGGAATCGCCGACGTGCAGCGTACCGCGCTGGACGATGACCGTAGCCACCGGGCCGCGACCGCGGTCCAAGTGGGCCTCGATGGCCACGCCCTGGGCATCCATCTCTGGGTTAGCCGTGAGCTCGAGGGCGGCATCGGCAGTCAGGATGACAGACTCCAGCAGCTGGTCGATGTTCTGGCCCTGCTTAGCAGAGATATCCACGAACATCGTGTCGCCGCCGTACTCTTCAGGCACCAAGCCATACTCCGTGAGCTGGCCACGGATCTTTTCCGGCTGGGCCTCCGGCTTATCCACCTTGTTCACGGCCACGACAACCGGGATATCGGCAGCCTTGGCGTGGTTGATGGCCTCAACCGTCTGTGGCATGACGCCGTCATCGGCGGCGACAACCAAGATGGCCAAGTCGGTGGACTTCGCACCGCGGGCACGCATGGCGGTAAAGGCCTCGTGACCAGGGGTATCCAGGAAGGTAATGGTGCGCTCGCCATCCACGTCAACCGTGGTCTGGTAAGCACCGATTCCCTGGGTAATACCGCCGGCCTCGCCGGCTGCCTCATTGGTCTTACGGATGGTATCCAACAGGCGGGTCTTACCGTGGTCAACGTGGCCCATGACGGAGACGACTGGAGGGCGGTGTTCGAGGGCCTCTTCGCCACCTTCGTCCTCACCGAATTGCAGGTCGAAGGACTCGAGCAGCTCGCGATCCTCGTCTTCTGGGGAGACGACTTCTACCTTGTAGTTGATCTCGTCACCGAGCAGCTGCAGCGTATCTTCCGATACGGATGCGGTTGCGGTGACCATTTCACCAAGGTTGAACAGTGCCTGCACCAATGCTGCTGGATCGGCACCGATCTTCTCCGCGAAGTCAGACAGCGAAGCGCCGCGGCGCAGACGGACGGTCTGTCCCTTGCCATCTGGCAAGCGGACGCCGCCTACAACGTGCTTCTGCTGCTCTTCAAACTCATGGCGCTTTTGCCGCTTCGACTTCTTGCCCTTGCGTGGTGCGCCACCTGGACGGCCGAATGCACCAGCGGTACCGCCACGACGCCCACCGCGTCCACCGCGGAAACCGCCGGGACGACCGCCGCCTGGGCCACCTGGACCACCAGGTCCGCCGCGGCCGCCGCGACCGCGGCCGCCGCGTCCGCCACCGCTCGGTGCCTTGGACGGCATCGAGGCAGGGTTCGGATGCGAAGGCATCATGGCTGGCGACGGACGACGTCCACCGCCGCCACCCTGGCCTTGGTTCTGATCCTGGCCCTGACGGTTAGCGCCGCCCTCATTGCGGCCGCCGCGCTTTCCACCGCGGTTATCGCCGGGACGGTTGCCGCCGCGCTGGCCCTTGGAGCCACCCGGGCGTGGGCCTGGGCGGTTGTCGCCGCCACCCGTGGAAAATGGGTTATTGGCCACACGGCGGGATCCGCCGGGCTTAGGCATCGGACGCGGCATGGCGTTGCCTGGGTTCGGACGCTCGCCCGACTTCTTGGCATCGCCTTGGCCTGCGTTCTGACCTGGCTTCGGTGCACCCTGGCCAGGCTTCGGTGCCGGCTTTCCAGCGGCAGCGCCCGGCTTTGGTGCTGCCTGGCCAGGCTTGGGGGCAGCCTTAGCGGCCCCTGCGCCTGGCTTCGGTGCAGCGTCGGATGGCTTCGGTGCGCCGGGCTTAGGCGCAGCGGATTTGGATTTCGCCCCACCCTGTGCGCCAGCGCCTGGCTTTGGCGCAGGCGATGCCTGCTTCTTGGCGCTGCCTTGTCCGGGCTTAGCGGGCTTGGCAGTCTTCTCAGCCTTAGCTTCGGTGGCATCGCCACCGGACTGTGCTTCATAGTGAGCACGCATCTTTTTGACCACCGGTGGTTCGATGGTCGAGGATGCGGTCTTCACGAACTCACCTTGTTCCTTCAGGGTGGCGAGCAGTTCCTTGCTGGTTACTCCGAGCTGTTTTGCCAACTCGTGAACACGTAGCTTTCCGGGCACTTGTCTCCTCTTGGTATCGCCTAGGAGCCAAGGCCGCGAAAAACTGGCCTGACTCCTAGTTAAACGTTCTGGACTTTCATCGCTGATGCTTCATCGTTGTGCGCTCATCAGTGTTCGGTCTTCCTTTTTAACTCTGGTGTGTACGAATCTTGTGCAGCTTGTTCCGCACACGGTACTTTTTCGCCCTGTACATTTTCGCACTGTGCTTCCAAGTACCTACGTACCTGACCTGTGTCCACGGATGCGGACGTGCGGAGCGCGCGCTTAAAAGCATGTTTGCGCTCAGCTAGCTCGAGTGCAGAAAGCGTGGGGCTAATCCATGCGCCACGGCCTGGAAGCCGCCGGAATGGATCCGCCACCGCACGGCTGCCTTGAGGGTCATTGGCATCAATGACCACTCGCAGCAGCTCCGTATCGGGCATGCGGCGACGCGTAGCGATGCAAGTACGAAGCCGTTGAGTCTGCGACATCGAACTCCTTAACTTTCGCTGCGTCTGCATGTCCCTTTCTGCATCTGGGCCGTTTACTAGCCTACGCTATTTATCCGCATTTCCTTAATTCGCGTCCGCGTCTGAATGAATATCGATCTTCCACCCAGTCAAACGGGCGGCTAGGCGCGCGTTCTGGCCTTCCTTACCAATGGCAAGGGACAGCTGGTAGTCAGGGACGATGACTCGCGCCACTTGCTCTTCGCTATCGAGCACGGTCACCTTAATCACCTTGGAGGGCGCCAATGCATTGCCCACATACACGGTGGGATCCTCGCTGTAATCAATGATGTCGATCTTTTCCCCACCGAGCTGGCGCATGATGTTATTCACGCGCTGCCCGCGCGGGCCGATGCACGCGCCCTTGGCGTTCAAGCCCTTAGCGTGACCAATAACGGCGACCTTCGAGCGGTGCCCGGCTTCGCGGGCGATGGCGATCATTTCCACGCTGCCATCCGCAACTTCCGGAACTTCCAGTTCAAAAAGCCCGCGCACCAGCTCTGGGTGGGTCCTTGACAAATTGATCTGCACATTGGCGCCATTGCGATTGACCCCCACCACATAGGCCTTGATGCGGTCACCGTGCTGCAGCTTTTCCCCGGGGATTTGTTCTGCGGGAAGCAAGATTCCGTCTTGCGATTCCAGTTCGGAACCGAGCTGGACTACAACGATGCCGCGGGCATTGGCACGCGCATCGCGCTGGACGATGCCACTGACAACGCGCCCGCTAAGCTCCGAATAGGAATCAAAAGTGCGCTCGGCTTCAGCCTCGCGCAGCTTGCGCAAGATGGCTTCGCGCACGGCGCGTGCGCCCACGCGGCCAAAGTTATCCGGGGTGTCATCGTACTCACTGGTAACTTCCCCGGTTTCGGGGTCTCGCTCGGTAACGATGACGCTGACGGCACCGGTGGTGGTATCGATGTCTACCCGGGACTTGGCGCCTTCGGCCTTGCCCTCCGCGGTGGATTCGCGGTAATCCAGGTAGGAATACAACAAGGCACTTGCAATCGACTCCAACAGGTCATTGACGGGGACCTGCCGTTCGGATTCGATGGTGCGAAGTGCCTCAAGATCAATATTCACTTGTCTATCCTCTCGATCGCCGGTTAGCTCTCGGCTTCTGCAAATGGCTGGTGCACGGCGTCTAGCTCACTTTGTGATGGCTGTGCAAACTCAATTTCTACCACTGCGTGGGCAATGTTTTCCAATCGCTCCACTTCTGTATGCACCTCGTTTTTCTGGGAAGTAATAAGGACAACGGCATCTTCGGCCGCATTAAGCGCGCCGATACGCGCGGTGTGGCTCTTGTCGTCGCCGCGGTTAAACGTCACCTTCCGCCCCTTATTGCGGCGCCAGTGGCGCGGTGCGGTGAGCGGCAAATCCACACCGGGGGTAGAGACCTCCAAGGTATATCCGGCACCGAAATTCAGCTCACCCGCCGCCTCTTTTTCATCAAAGAAGGCTGAAATATCGTCGGAGACTTCCTCCAATACATCCGAGCTGGGACGCATATCGCCATCGATACGGATGATGACCTGTGATTTCTTTCCCGCCTTGGTGGTTTTAATATCCTCCACGTCCAGCCCGCGGGCTTCTAAGCGAGGTTGGAGCAAATCAGTTAATTGTTGTGCATCTGGGAAAGCCATGCCCACTAGCCTACGTCCTTCAAGGTACAGTCTTTTGGGTGAACCGCCGACGTATTGCTTTAACCTGTGTAGCCTCGACTGCCGCCCTGCCCGCCCTCGCGGGCTGTTCCGCAGTCGACTCCGTCGTCGACTATTTTGGCCCGCGCCCAGAAGACGCGCTCGAGCGCCTAGCCGTGGCTGCCGCGAGCGATGGCCTCGCCCTTCAAGGGGTTGATGATGCGGCCGCGGATATGCGCAGCTCCCAGGCTGATGCACTGTATAAGGAGATTGCGCGCCTCTGCGGCACCGATGACCAAGGTAACGTCCCACACAGCTGTGAGGTGGAACGGCCCACGCAGGCACCACCGGCCACAGATTCTTCCCAGGTGCTAGAAGAAGCCGCCTCTGCCACCACGGAAGCCGCCGATGAGGTCAGTTCTGAGTCGCGGCCGATAGTTACCCAACAGGCCATTACGCTCAATGCCTGGCTGCCTGGCGATGCCCCCGATATCCCCACACTCTCCCAACCCCAGCGCGAAAGCGCCGCTGATTTGTTGCAGTGGGAATACGAGCTGGTCTTTGGCCTGGATTTCGCGCGGGCTTATAGCGCTCCTGCTGCCGAAGAGCGCATCGATAAGCTCTTAAGAGTCCATCACCGCCGCATCGACCAACTGCAAGAAGCACTTGGCCATAACGGCAAGGTTCCCCAGCCAGAGCCTGCCTATTCCTCCGGCGCAACCACGCTTCCCAGCGATGCGGACTCCGCTGCAGCCTTCCTCGATACGTTGGTTGAACAAGACGCAGACAAGTGGCACGCGGCCGCGGTGGCCGCCGCACAACAAGAAAGCCCAAACCAGGAGTGGCTGAACTGGTTAATCGGCATCGCCGCCGAAGCCCAGGCCGCATAGCTCCCGGTTTTGCCCCGCCGCGCCTACCTGAATATTCACTGTCCGGCAGTCAGCGAAAAATCAGCGATTTATAGGCCGCTTTTCATTGCTAATGCCTCCAAACCATACGTAATTTGGTGGACTACGTGCTTGCTGGAGATTCCACAAGCCCTACAACACAATGAGAAGGAGTGCTTTCTCAATGCGTACTAAGAAGACCTTGCTCACTATGGCCGCAGCTACGTTGGGCATCGCCGGCATTGCCGCACCAGCCGCCAACGCCGCCCCAGAAAACGCGTGGGACCAAGTCGCCGCGTGCGAGTCCGGCGGTGACTGGCACATCAACACCGGCAATGGCTACCACGGCGGGCTGCAGTTCTCGCAGCAAACCTGGGCTGGTAGCGGCGGCACCCAGTACGCGGCTACCGCTGACCAAGCCACCAAGCAACAGCAGATTGAAATCGCTGAAAACGTTCTTGCAAACCAGGGAGCTGGCGCATGGCCTAATTGCGGCGGCCCCGTGGCTGGCTAATACGCTTCCGCCCACAGTGGCGGTCTCGTGATGCCGACGCTAACGCAGCATCACGCAAGCAACCGACTCCCCGCGTTTCTTCATGGTATTTACCGTGGAAAATTGGGGGTCGGTTCTTTTTGGGTTTTATGCCCTACCCTGCGCAATCTTCCATGCGTAGCGAATCAACGGAATCTGCAGTGGTAGACGGATGATGTGATAAAGCTTTTTCGGCCATCCCACATCGCGTTCGATCCAGGCGTGGTACATATTCGCCGGCCACACGGCAAGAAATAGCGCCGCGGCTGACGCGCCACCGGATTCGCGGGTGGCGCGATCGGTGAGCAAAAAGCCCGTAGCTATTTCCCAGGCGCCGGAGGCAAAGTTATACAACCGCGGCGAGCCCGGCAGCTGCGGTGGCACGATGGATTCGAAGGTTTTCGCGCGCAGGAAATGCAGGGCTCCCATGGTGATAAGAGCCGTGGGAAGCACCTTTTTATTTAGTCTCATGCCTCCCCACGCTACCCTGCCACTACTTATTGGCACGGGGCCTTGAGGCGGTGCTTTAAGCTAGGCCCGCACCAACTCGAGGAGTTTATCCACGATGTCATCCGCCGGAACTTCCAGGGTTTCCTGCCCGCGGATGCGCAGCTCGATGATGCCGTCTTTGAAGGCGCGTCCCACGATGGCCACAAACGGCATGCCGAGCAGCTCTGCATCCTTGAACTTCACGCCTGGGGAAACCTTCGGGCGGTCATCGAAAAGCACCTCAAGGCCCGCCTGGGACAGCTCTTCTACCAACTTATCGCCGGCCTCCATGGCCGCTGCGTCCTTATTCGCCACCGCCACGTGCACCTGGTACGGCGCCACTGCAACCGGCCAATTCAGGCCCTTCTCATCGTGGCGTTGCTCTGCCAGCACGGCAAGCATACGGGAGATGCCGATGCCGTAAGAGCCCATCGTAGGGATGGCCCGCTTGCCGTTTTCATCGAGAATTTGCACGTCGAAGGCCTCGGTGTACTTCCGGCCCAGCTGGAAGATGTGGCCCAACTCGATGCCACGCTGCAAAGCCAAGGTGCCCTGGTTATCTGGTGCGGGATCACCCTCTTTGACCTCGGCCGCTTCCACAAACTCATCGACGTGGAAATCGCGGCCGGCCACGCAACCCACGACGTAGCAGTTTTGCGCATCCGCGCCCGTGATCCAGGAAGAACCTTTGACCACGCGGGGATCGGCAAAGACCTTCACCCCATTGGAATTCAGCGCGCGCGGGCCCACAAAGCCCTGCTCCAAGAAATCGTATTGCGCATAAATCTTATCGCTTGCCAGGGTGAACTCTGCCGGTTCCAAGGCCGCTTCAAGGCGCTTGGTATCCAGTTCGCGGTCGCCCGGGATCAGCACGGCCGCCAGTTCCTTCTTCTCTTCAGAATCCTCTAACGCCGGGTAGGTTACCTCCACCATGACGCACTTGAGGATATCCGCAGCCCGAACCTCATGGCCATCAACCGCAATGTCCTCGGCCTTAGCCCAGTGCACAAGCGCTTCAATGGTGGCGGCATCCGGGGTCCGATATTCCTTTGCTGCGGGCTGACCCGCAATGTCCTTTTCTGGGGGCGCTTGGGTCACGACTGCCTCTACATTGGCCGCATAATCGCCCTCGGTGGAGCGGACAAAGAGGTCTTCGCCCGCCTCAGATAGCGCCAAGAACTCCTCGGAGGCGGAGCCGCCCATCGCCCCAGAAGTGGCCTTACAAATGGCGTAATCGATTTCCAAGCGGTCAAAAACATTTTGATACGCCTTGCGGTGGCGGGCGTAGGAGGAATCGAGGCCCTCATCGTTCATATCGAAGGAGTAGGAGTCCTTCATCACGAACTCGCGCCCGCGCAGCACCCCGGCGCGGGGGCGTTCCTCATCGCGATACTTCGTCTGAATTTGATACAAGGTGACCGGGAAATCCTTGTATGAGGAGTACATGTCTTTTACGGCATTGGCAAACATTTCCTCGTGCGTGGGCCCAAGCAGCAGGTCCGCATTCTTGCGGTCCTGCAGCCGGAATAGATTGGGACCATATTCCACCCATCGGTTGGTCTTTTCATAGGGCTCGCGCGGCAATAGCGCCGGGAAAAGCATCTCTTGCCCGCCAATGGCGTCCATTTCTTGGCGTACTACGTCTTCAATCTTGCGCAGGGTACGCAGCCCCAACGGCAACCAGGTATAAATGCCCGGCGCGACGCGGCGCACGTAGCCGGCACGCACCAACAGCTTGTGGCTAGGGACCTCGGCATCGGCTGGGTCCTCACGAAGGGTGCGGAGAAATAGTTCAGAAAGGCGGGTAATCATGGTCAAAATATACATCGCTACCCTATCTATATGCTCATTGTCCTCCCTCCTTCAGAAACCAAGGCTCATGGCGGCACAGGAAAGCCGCTTGATTTTGCCAACCTATCTTTTCCAGAGCTAAGCGATACGCGGCGCGAAATCGCCGCTGAGCTGCAGTCTCTTCCTATAGATGAGGCAATGGTCGTGCTTAAGCTCTCGGAGAAGCTGCGCGGTGAGGCCGAATCGAATAGCCAGCTTTATACCACCCCCACCATGCCGGCGGTGCAGCGTTATACAGGGGTGCTGTTTGATGCCCTTTCGGCATCCACCCTTCCTTCTTGGCGGCGCCTTGCTATTGGCGATGCCCTCTTCGGGCTCCTGCGCGCGGGCGACCCTATCCCGCATTACCGCTTATCGGGCGGTTCCAAGCTGGGCGGTCGCACGATGAAGTCTTATTGGGGCAAGCAGGTAACGCAGGCGTTAGAAAACATCGATGAGCTGGTTGTGGATCTGCGCTCGGGCACCTACCAGCAGCTGGGTAGGCTGCCTTCGGCCGTGACGGTGCGGGTAGAAAGCGTGCAGCCGGATGGCTCGCGCAAGGTGGTCAGCCACTTTAATAAGCACTATAAGGGCCTATTGGCCCGGGAACTGGCGCTTTCGCCTGCCGATGCCTTCAGCGCCGCCGATGTCGCCGCGATCGCGCGCGCTGCTGGCATGACGGTGGAGGAACCACCGCACGGCTCGCAGGAGCTTACACTCATCGTATCCCCGTAGGGTGTGAGTGCCTGCTAGGAGCTTAGACCACGGCGCGACGGCGCTGGACGGCTGCGGCCCCGCCGAGGACAGCTACCACCATGGCCAGGACGATGACACCGGATACCCACTGCGGGGCCATGAGCCCGAAAGTGTCTTGGCCTTGGAAGAAGGTGCGCAGGTTGGCATCGGGCAAAATCTGCAGGATGAATTTGGCCCAGCCCATGTCCATCGAGGTCAGCACGCTTTCGATGACGAAGTATTCGATAATGAGCAGCATCGCCGCAAAAGTACCGCTGCGCAGGATATATGCTAGGCCTGTGGCCAGCAGGGTGTAGACGATGTATTCCACAAAGGTGAAGAGGAATACTGCGTTATCTGGGTAGTGCACGAAGCTGGAGAAGTCATAAGACCCGCCGAGCGCGCTGTTGAGCAGCATTCCAAGGATGCCGGCCAAGGCTGCGGCCGCCACGTTAGCTACGGTGATCACGAGTATTTGGCTCGAGAGCACCTGCAAGCGCCGATTGGTGGATAGGTAGCTCCAGGCTACGGTGCCTTTTTGTAGATCGCCGCCGACCAACGTGGCCGAGGAAAAGATCATGATGACGACGGCAAAGATGGCACCAATGGCCACGTCGGAAGATTGAAGGGCGCTGTCGTCATTGCGGATAGCTCCCATCAGCACGTTGGCCGCTGTCAGCCCAACGGTGATGATTGCGAGGTAGACCCAAGTAGAGCGCAGGGAAAATATCTTGCGGGATTCGGAAACGATGGTATTCATGGCTCGTCATCTGCCTTTCTTAAGCGAGTTATGCGGAGCGGTAATCCAGGTGGTCTGCGGTAGCGCCGAGGAAGGCGTCTTCCAAGGAGGGGTGCTTGACTTCAAGGCTGCTGATGCGGATGCGGTGGTCAAAGCACAATTGGCCGACCTCGTCGCGGTCCAAGCCGGTAATGCGCAGCACTTCCCCATCAAAGGAAGTTTCCGCCTGCGAATCGTGCAGCAAGCGGGCCAATTCTTCTGGCTGATCCACCACGACCTCCACGGTGGTGGCACCGGAGGCATTGACGAATTCTTCTACTGTTCCTTCGCCAACGAGCTTGCCCTTGCCGATGACCACTAGGCGGTCTGCCGTCAGCTGCATTTCTGACAACAGGTGGGAAGAAACAAGCACGGAGCATCCCCCAGCGGCGAATTCGCGGATGCGGTCGCGCATCCAGTGCACGCCCTCAGGGTCAAGGCCGTTAACGGGTTCATCGAGAAGCAAGTGCTTAGGCTGGCCCATCATGGCGCAGGCAAGTCCGAGGCGCTGCTTCATGCCAAGCGAATAACCCCCGATGCGCTTTTTCGCGACCTTCCCGAGCCCAACTCGCTCCAGGGTGTCATCGACGTGGTCCATCGATACGCCCTGCAGTGCCGCCATATAGCCCAAGTGCGCGCGGGCGCTGCGGCCGGGGTGGAACCAGTTGGCATCAAGCAAGGTGCCCACCGTGGAGGCGGGATCGGGTAGTTCGCGGAACGGGGTGCCATCGAATGTGGCGGTGCCGGAGGTGGGATTTTCTAGCCCCACGCACATGCGCATCGTGGTGGACTTGCCGGAGCCATTGGGCCCTAGGAACCCGGTGACTTGGCCATCGGGAACCTCGAAGGAGAGGTTGTCTACTGCTGTAAAGGAACCGTACTTCTTGGAAAGCTGTGTAACTGTGAGCATGGTTTTATCTTGGCGCTTTCCCGGCGCGAAGTAACCATCCTCGAGGCGGATTTAGCGGTTCATCCCTGGGGATGAGAGAGCAGTTCTTCCACGGTGACCACCCCATGGGTATAGGCATACAGCACGGCCTGGACACGGTCGCGGGACTCGGTCTTGGTCAGCACGTGGCGCACGTGGGTCTTAACCGTTGCCATGGAGACAAATTCCTCTTCGGATATTTCGGTATTGGAATACCCCAATGCCATAAGCCTTAAAATATCCATTTCGCGCGGGGTAAGCTCCGCTGAAGGCGGGGTCGTTGCGGGATCAGAGCCGGACTGTGCGTCCGCGGCGGTATGCGAAGCCGGGTGCTCCTCCCCGCTATCCTCGCTGCGGACTTGTTGGAGCACCTGAGCGGTAATGCGCGGTGAGAGCACGGCCTCGCCTGAGTGCACGGTGCGAATGGCTGAGAGCAGCTCCTCGGGTTCGACGTCTTTGAGCAAGAATCCAGAAGCCCCGGCAGAGATTGCACCGTGGACAAAGTTTTGGTCATCAAAGGTGGTCAGCATGATGACCTTGGTATCGGGACATTCCGGGAGAACTTCCTCCGTGGCCGCAATGCCGTTGACCCGCGCCATCTGCACGTCCATGAGGATGATATCGACGGGCTCTTGCCGCGCAAGGCCCAGTACCTCATCGCCATCGGAGGCCTGCCAGACCACGCTCATATCCTCCTGCGAGCCGATCAGCATGGCGAACCCGGCGCGCAGGAGCGGTTGGTCATCGACAAGCGCAATGCGAATGGGCTCAGGTTCCTGCCCCGGATTAGACATGCGGTACCTCCACGGTGATTGCAAACGTTCCATCCTCGGTCTTGGTGGACACACTGCCACCATAGGCCTTTACGCGCTCTTTCATCCCGATGAGCCCATAGCCTGGGCTGTGGTCCTCGTCAGGCTGTGCCATGGGGTTGTGCCCTTCGATAGTAAGCGCCGACTTATCGCTGCGAAAGCGCAGGGTTCCCCTATTTTGGCTGGAGTATTTGAGCATATTCGTCAGCATCTCCTGCACGATGCGGTAGATGGTGAATTGATAGAGCTCATCGCTATCGGTAGGTAGCTTTTCCATGCCGTAGACGGTGATATCAAAGCCCGCGCGCCGGGCTTCCGAGAACAGTCCGGCAATGTCTGAGGTGCCTGGGGCCTTGGTTTCCCCGCGCGCGTCTTCTTCGCGCAAGACGGATAGCAGGCTGCGCATCTGTTTTAAGGATTCGCGGGAAGAAGAGGCGATGGTATCGAGCGCCTCCGTTGCTACGGTGGGATCTTTGGCGGCGGCGAACCGGGCGCCATCGGCAAGCGCAATGACGCCAGCGAGGTTGTGGGCGACGATGTCATGCATCTCGCGGGCGATGCGGTTGCGCTCGACGGCACCGGCCATCTCCGCGCGCTCGATGAGCAGCTGTTGGCCCTCCCGGCGCTTCCGATTATTGGTGCCGAGCAGGTAGAAAAAGCCCAAGACCGGCCAGCCGAGCAGGACCGTGCCGGCATAGGCAAGCAGCGGGCTCATGGTCGCATCGCCCAGGCCGATGTCGCTACCCGCGAAGAACTTTTCCCCAAATAGGCTTGCGGTCGTTCCGGCCAAGGAGCCGAGGGCAATCCAGGCAAGCCAGATATAGCGCAAGCGCTTGCGCGAGTGCGTGCCGATGAGAAATGCCGTGTAGGCAAAAATCGGGGCGTGAAAGTTTGCCAGGGAGGCCAAGGGCGTGAAAATGCACAGCGTCATGGTGCCGGCAACGAAGAAAATGGACTTTTCTTGCAGCTTGGGATGCAGCCACAGCGCCAGCGGGATGCCGACGGTGTACAAGACCGCGACGATGGCCTGGAAGGGCGAATCGGTGTGTAAAAAGTTCGCGGCATTGGGCAAAAGTACGCCAAAGAACACGGGAATGATGATTCGCCACGGCGGGCCAATCCAGTCGCGCACACGATCCGGCCAAAGCTTAGACATAAGGGCAAGGCTAGCGCAGAAACTAACCAGCCGGCGTCATCCCCCGGGCTGACTAGACTGGCGGGCATGCAGCTCCAGTTCTTTGAAGTCGATGTCTTTGCCACCTCGGCGTTTTCCGGTAACCCGCTCGCCGTCGTGGCCCATGCCGATGGGCTCTCGACGCAGCAGATGCAAGCCATCGCGCACTGGACCAATTTTTCTGAAACTACGTTCTTGCTCGAGCCCACCGATCCCGCGGCGGACTATCGCGTGCGCATTTTTACCCCGCACGAAGAATTTGATTTCGCCGGCCACCCCACCTTGGGTAGCGCCGCCGTCTGGCGGGCGCTCGGCAATGAACCGCAGAAGGAGGGCACCATAGTGCAGGAATGCGGGGTGGGAATGGTCTCCGTGCGCGAAAGCGCAGTAATTTATTCTTTTGCCACACCTCCCCTGCGTGCGAGCGGGCCGCTGAGCAGTGCCGAACTTGCAGAGGCTTGCGCGGGATTGAATATCGCAGAAGCAGATGTCATCGATTCCGCTTGGGTGGATAATGGGCCCGGTTGGCGGCTTATACAGCTGCGCGATGCGGCGGCCGTGCGCGCGGTTCAGCCCGCCGCAACCCGCCCCAAGGTGGGCGTGGTGGGCACGTGTAATAGCGGCGCGGGTACTGATTCCGCTGCTTATGAAGTGCGCGCGTTTACCGCAGAATTCGAGGATCCGGTCACCGGTTCCTTCAACGGCGGTGCCGCACAATTCATGCGCTCGCGCGGGTTGGTCCCTACCCGCTACACCGCCCGCCAGGGCAGCCAGCTGGGAAGAGACGGTGAGGTCTTTATCCACGATGACGGCGCCGATATCTGGGTTGGCGGCCGCATCCACATCCGCGTGCAAGGACAATTGGAGGTCTAAAATGAACCTACACCACGACTATGCAAAGCACCTGCCGGACTTAGTGGCGGCAACGCAGGGCGAGCAACAACCGGATCCTAAGCTCGTAGTCCTCAATGAGGAGCTGGCCCGACAGCTGGGCCTCGATACGGACTGGCTGCGCTCTGCAGACGGCCTGGATTTCCTCTTGGGCCGCGGCGGCGGGCATGCCATGGCTTATTCCGGTTTCCAATTCGGCTCCTTCAACCCGCAGATGGGCGATGGCCGGGCCATGCTCTTGGGCGAGGTGGAAAAAGACGGCACACTGTGGGATCTCCACGCCAAGGGCACGGGGCTAACCCCCTATTCCCGCCTGGGTGCTGATGGCCGCGGCACCCTCTCGTCCATGCTGCGCGAATACCTGATTTCTGAGGCCATGCATGCTCTCGGCGTGCCCACCACGCGTTCCCTCGCCGTGATTTCTACCGGCCGGCCCATCCAGCGCGGCCATGTGCAGCCGGCGGGTGTCCTGGTCCGCGTGGCGGCCAGCCATATCCGGGTCGGTACTTTTCACTATGCTGCTCAGTCCGGCCACCTCCGGGATCTCGCGGACTACGCCATCGCGCGCCACTATCCTGGGGCAGATTACCGGAAATTCTTCCAGGGGGGTGATGGACCGCCAGATAGCCACCGTGTCTTCGTGGATGCGCTTGGGTTTTATCCACGGGGTGATGAATACGGATAACACCACCATCTCCGGCGAAACCATTGATTATGGCCCTTGTGCCTTTATGGAGTCCTACTCTCCCGATACGGTATTTTCCAGCATTGACCAGCAGGGACGCTATGCCTTTGGCAATCAACCAGCCATCCTGGGCTGGAACCTTGCCCGGCTCGCGGAATCGCTGGTGCCGCTTTTCGATGCCGATATCAATGCCGGGGTCGACTTCGCGCAAGAGGCCATCAATGGGTTCCAGGCGAAATTCGCCACCCAACGCCGCAGCGATATAGCCGCGGCCCTCGATACCACCACCGAGGTCGCCTCAGCCTACCTTACGGCGATGCAGCTATCTCGCCCGGATATCACGTTGGCGCACCGTGCGCTTGCCGATGCCGCCCGCGGCCACACCCTTCCTGCCCAAGAGCTCTTCACAGGTACGGACTTCCTGGATAGCTACCTAGCCACTCACCCCGCCCCGGATGCCGTGGATGCTGCCATGCCCCGGGTTATTTCCCGCAACATGGCCGTCGAAGCCGCGCTGCGCGCCGCCGAGGCTGGCGATATTAAGCCCTTTACTGAGCTCCTTTACGCCGTGACCCACCCGTGGGAGCCGCATCCGCCCTACGAACAGCCCGACCCGAATGGGCTTGCAGGTTTTCTCACCTACTGCGGTACCTAATTTTCTGGTACCCCGAATTCAGGGGGTGCGCAGCACAAAGCCCTCCGCGCAATACGTTCTGCGTGGAGGGCACGGCCGAGGACTTAGCCTCAAGCCGAAGGCGTTTTAGCGCTCCAGCTTCAGCGTCTTCTGGGTGTATTCCCACATCTCGTTGTAGAAGTCCTCATCATTGGCTAGCTTCATGCCATAGGACGGGACCATCTCGCGAATCTTATCGCTCCAGTCAATCATGCGCTCGCCAAAGCAACGCTCCAGCAGCTCCAGCATGACGGCTGGGGCAATGGAAGCACCCGGAGAGGCACCGAGCAGACCGGCAATATTGCCTTCCTGGTTATTGACCAATGCGGTACCAAACTCGAGGGAACCGAAACGCGGTGCACCTGCAGGCTTGATGACCTGTACGCGCTGGCCGGCAATCACGGTCTCCCAGTCGCTTTCCTTCGCATTCGGAACGTATTCGCGGAGGGAATCAACGCGGTCAGAGAAGTCCTTGCGCACCTCATCAATGAGGTACTTTGTCAGGCCGAATTCCTGCACGGCAACGCCCAGGTAGGAGGTGATGTTATCCGGGCGGATGGACTTGAAGAGATCCAGGTAGGAACCCTTCTTCAAGAACTTCGGGCTCCAGCCGCCGTACGGGCCAAAGAGCAGGCCCTTCTCGCCGTCGATAACGCGAGTATCCAAGTGCGGCACGGACATCGGAGGAGCACCCACCGCAGCCTTACCGTAAACCTTGGCTTGATGCTGCTCAATGAGCTCCGGGTTCTTGGCACGCAACCACAGACCGGAAATGGGGAATCCGGCGTAGCCTGCGACTTCCTTCACCTTTGCCTTGCGGAGCAAGTCCAGGGCGTAGCCGCCGGCACCGACGAAGACGAACTTCGCCTTCACCACGGTGATATCGCCGGTGTGCTTATTCTTGGAATAAACCTTCCAGTCATTTCCGTCGCGGTCGATATCGAAGACCTCGTGGCCGTAACGGATCTCCGTGCCAGATGCGCGCGCCGCGGTCAGGAACTGCTTGGCCAGGGCGCCGAAGTTCACGTCGGTGCCAACTTCGGTCCAAGAGATAGCGACCTTATTGGAAAAGTCGCGGCCCTCTGCCATGAGCGGCAGCTTCTCCGCAAAGGTGGATTCATCATCAGAGAACTGCATGCCGGGGAACATGTGCTTTTCACTCAGCACCTCGTAGCGGCGCTTCAAGTAGTCCGCCTGGATTTCACCTTGCGCGAAGGACACGTGCGGGACTGGGTTGATGAACTCGCTGGGTTCAGTCAGGATGCCATTGTTGAGCTGGTGGGACCAGAACTGGCGCGACTTCTGGAACTTCTCGTTAGTTGCAATCGCCTTAGAGATATCGATGCGGCCGTTCTTCTCTGGCGTGTA
The DNA here is from genome assembly GCF_000478175.1 of Corynebacterium sp. KPL1814. GTDB lineage: Bacteria > Actinomycetota > Actinomycetes > Mycobacteriales > Mycobacteriaceae > Corynebacterium. The sequence continues at coordinate 480,758 of NZ_KI515774.1, read as the reverse complement.
GTTGAGCTCGCACAGAGCGGAGTGACCGGTACCGGCGTTATTCCATGGGGAGGAGGATTCCAGGGCGGGGCCATCAAGGCGCTCAAAGATCATCTGGGTCCAGCTCGGCTCCAGCTCGCGGAGCATAGCGCCCAAGGTGGCGCTCATGATGCCGGCACCGACCAGTGCGACATCAACCTCATCTACAACTTGTGCTGTCTTCTTTGCTGAGGACACTGTGTTATAACCTCTTCGGATTGAAAATTTATATACATCGGCGCATTCTGCACCATATATTTTAAGCGCTTTGCGCCCCACACCGCGACTGTTTTGCACAGACAACCTGCCGATGTGTCACGCATTAACGCCTTACCTTACGCTTTTCTTTTCTCGATTGGTTTTTCTCCCCCACCCTGGTCACCACAATATAGGACGTCGTGTAATACACTTCACATTGTGCGGAAATAATGGCAGGTCACGCAGCTCCCGTAGCGAGCCCCTAGAGTTGACTAGACTCGTGTCATGGCTACAGCAACTCCGTCATGGGGGCCCGATATGCTCGGCCCCGATTTTCAATCAGCCACCCTCGACCTTGGTCCCGATCCCGATGGCGAGGGGGAAGTTGTCACCACCCTCGTCCGCTATATGCCAGGCTCGGCTGAAGGCTCCGCGGCGGCGGGCTCTGCCGATTCTTCATCGCCTTCCCGCCCGGCCTTGGTGTGGCTGCACGGGATGACTGACCACTTCTTTCACTCACACGTTGCAGAACACTTTGCGGCGCAAGGCTATGACTTTTACGCGGTTGACCTGCGCAAATGCGGCCGCTCGCATCGGCCAGGCCAGTCTTGGCACTACGTTTCGGATTTGGCCTTATATTACGCGGATCTTTCCGCGGCCCTCGATGCCATTGCAAACGACAAGGTAATCGTTATGGCCCACTCCACCGGAGGCCTGATTGCGCCGCTGTGGATGGATTTTTTACGCCGCCATGATGCGGAGCGCTTCTCCCGCCTGAAAGGACTAATCCTCAATAGCCCTTGGCTCGACATGATGGGCGTTCCCGGTTGGGCGGTCTCCGCGCTGAAGCCTGTCATATATTCCGCCGCCAAAATCGCACCCAAGACCGCCTTACCTGGGGGCAACCTCACTGCCTATGGCGAATCGGTGCACAGGGACTTCTACGGCGAATGGGACTACGACCTCAGCATGAAGCCCCTAGCCGGGCATAAGAAATATATCGGATGGCTAGCCGCCGTATTCCACGGTTTCGATGCCATACACAGCGGCCGCATTAATGCTGGGGTCCCCGTATTGACGCTGCAATCTACCCGCTCCCTATTGGGAACTCCGTACTGCGATGCGGTTAATCACGCCGATTGCATCATCGATGTCGCCCAGACCCGGCGGTGGGCGAAAGAGCTCAATGCCCACTACACGCTGCATTCCATCGAAGGCGCGCGCCACGATGTCTTTTTGTCCCTCCCCCAACCCTTAGAAGAGGCCTTCGCAGCGTGCGATGCCTGGCTTCCCACCATCGTGGATGCCCCTACACCAGCATAAATATCCGAATTGGACACATAGATTAAGGTACAGATATGACCACAATTGATACAGCAAATACTCCTGCCGCAGAGGAACACTACGACCTCATCATCATCGGCACCGGTTCCGGCAACTCCATTGCTAACCGCGACTTTCACGATAAGAAGATTGCCATCATCGAAAAGGGCCGTTTCGGTGGCACCTGCTTGAACGTCGGCTGCATCCCCACCAAGATGTACGTCTACGCCGCCGATGTCGCCCTCGCCGCTCGCGAAGGCGAGCGTCTTGGCATTGATGCCCAAGTCAACAACGTGGAGTGGAGCTCCATTGTGGAGCGCGTCTTCCACAACCGCATCGACCAGATCGCCCAAAGCGGTGAGGACTACCGCCGCGGCGACAAGACCCCAAATATCACCGTCTACGACGAGCACGCTCGCTTCGTTGGCCCTAAGACCATCCAGACCGGCGATCACGTCGTCAGCGCCGATCAGATCGTCGTCGCTACTGGCTCCCGCCCGGTAATCCCTGAGGTCTACGCCAATTCCGGCGTGAAGTACTACACCAACGAAGACATCATGCGGATGGACCGCCAACCAGAAAGCCTGATCATCGTGGGCGGCGGCTATATCGCCATGGAATTTGCCCACGTCTTCGATGGCCTCGGTACCAAGGTCACCGTGGTCAACCGCAGCGAGACGTTGCTCCGCCACCTCGATTCCGATCTCTCCTCGCGCTTTAACGACATTGCCCGCGAGCGTTTTGATGTGCGGATTGCTAACGGCACCAAGCTGGAAGAAACCGACCAGGGCGTGAAGCTCGAGCTCGACAATGGCGAGACCCTCGAGGCAGACGCAATCCTGGTTGCCACCGGCCGCAAGCCGAATGGCGATCTCATGGATGTGGACAAGGCCGGCATCAAGCTGCTAGACAATGGCCGCATTTCCACCGATGCTCATGGCCTCACGGATGCAGAAGGCGTCTGGGCGCTTGGCGATGTCTCTTCGCCCTACATGCTCAAGCACGTCGCCAACGCCGAAGCCCGCACCATCCAGCACAACCTGCTCCACCCAGAGGATCTGCAGGAGCTTCCGCACGACAACGTTCCTGCTGCCATCTTCACCCACCCGCAGATCGCCACGGTGGGCTTGAAGGAAGAAGAAGCCCGGGAGCAGGGCTTCGATGTCACCGTGAAGATTCAAAACTTCGGCGACGTGGCCTACGGCTGGGCCATGGAAGATACCACGGGTATTTGCAAGCTGATTGCGGATCGCAAGACGGGCCAGCTCCTCGGCGCCCACTTGATGGGCCCGCAGTCTTCCACCCTGATCCAGCAGCTGATTACCGTGCTGACCTATAAGATCGACCTGCGCGACTTTGCCCGCAAGCAGTACTGGATCCACCCAGCCCTTCCCGAGGTTGTAGAAAACGCCATCTTGGGCCTCGAATGGGACTAAGGCTTCCTTAGCCCCATAGCTAAAACCGCCTCCCCGACCACGCGGAGTATTCATTCACGCGAGTGGTTAGGGAGGCGGCTTTCGCCGTGCCTAGAGCCTTTTAAGAAAGGCCCTAGCGATTAATCCTCATCTGGGATGGTCAGGATTTCATTGCCATCATCAGTGATGACCAAGGTGTGCTCAAACTGGGCGGTGAACTTACCGTCCCGGTTCTGCACGGTCCAGTCATCGTCCCAAATATCGTAATCCAGCGAACCCAGGTTAATCATCGGCTCTACCGTCAAGGTCATGCCCGGTTCCAAGATATCGCGGTACGTGGTGGAATCGTGGTGCAAGACCACCAGCCCGTTGTGGAAGGTGGGTCCTACGCCGTGACCGGTGAAATCGCGCACCACGTTGTAGCCAAAGCGCTTTGCATAAGACTCGATAACGCGGCCGATAACGTTGATCTCGCGGCCAGGCTTTGCGGCCTTAATGCCGCGCATCGTGGCCTCTTTGGTGCGCTCTACTAAGAGGCGGTGCTCCTCTGATACGTCACCGGCCAAGAAGGTGGCGTTATTATCGCCGTGCACGCCGTTCTTATAAGCGGTGACATCGATATTGACGATGTCACCTTCTTCAATCACGGTGGTATCCGGAATGCCGTGGCAGACGATTTCATTGAGTGATACACAGGTGCCCTTGGTAAAGCCCCGGTATCCCAAGGTGGACGGGTACGCACCGTGGTCACACATATACTCGTGCGCCACGCGGTCGACCTCGTCCGTCGTTACGCCAGGCTTTACGGCCTTGCCGGCTTCCTTCAGCGCGTTGGCCGCGATCTTGCAGGCCTCCCGCATCTTCTCAATCACTTCGGGAGACTGTACAAAAGGCTCACCAATGGCCTCTTGTACCTCATCTTTCCATACGTATTCCGGGCGTTCGATGTCATCTGGCACGGGCCGGATGGGGGTTGGTTTACCTGGCTTCAATTTTCCACGAGTACTCATAATTGCCCATGGTAGTCCTCATACCGCGTAGCGCAGTATCCGGGTACCGCGCCCAAGGCCGCGACTTACTCGACCATGGGGGCTGGGCCATCATTGGGGCGCGAGCGGTAATCATCCAACTTCTGCAGGAAATTATCCGTAATGGCTACCGAAGATTCAGAGCCGCCGCCCAACACGACGAGCGTGGCGAAGGCGATATCGTCTTCTTCCCGGTAGCCCGTAAACCACGCGTGCGAGCCTTCATTGATCTCGGCCTCACCAGTCTTACCGTAGATGGTTCCGCCTGCTTGCATTCCGCGGGCGGTACCGCTGGTAACCACCTGTCGCATCATGCCGCGCACGTTATTCAACACGTCCTCGGAGATCTGCGCCGGCTTGTCCGATGCCTTGGTCTCGCGGCCCTCAATAAGCTTCGGCGTTGGCGTCTTCCCCGCTGCCACAGAGGCAGAAACCATAGCCATGCCGAATGGGCTAGCGAGGTCGTAGCCCTGCCCATAACCTGCCTCGGTACGCTCCAGTACTTCCTTGCCCTCCGGAATCGAGCCGGTCGTGGTGGTCAGCCCGGGGATTTCATAATCCACCCCGAAGCCAAACTTCTTGCCGGTTTCCTTCAACTCACCGGGGGTCAGCTTGGTAGAAATATCGGCGAAGGTGGTGTTGCACGATTGAGCGAAGGCCTGGCTTAACGGCACATTGCCAAGCGAAAACGCGTTGTAGTTGGTCACCACGCGGCCATAGATATTCATCGTACCGGGGCACGGAACGATGGTATCCGTGGTCAAGTCTTGCTTGTCCACACCCGCAGCGGCGGTAAGGATCTTGAAAACCGAGCCCGGCGGGTATTGGCCTTGCAGGGCGACATCGCCGTCTTCGTCCGCCTTCTCGGTCTGCGCCACCGCCAGAATATCGCCATTGGAAGGCCGGATTGCCACCAGCATGGCTTGGGCGTCCGAACGCTGATCCACCGCCTCTTGTGCCGCGCGTTGGACGTCATAATCCAAGCCGACCTTGATCGAGGGGGCGGCCTCGGGCGCATGCTTTTCGACATCGGAAAGCGCCGCACCATTTTCATTGACGACGGCGATGGACCAACCTGTCTCGCCGTCGAGCTCGTCATTAACGGCCGAGCGCACGCGAGATAAGAGATCGGGCGCGAGGCCTCGATCCCGGGTCACCAGAGCGGGTTCCTCATTAATGCGGATACCGTCCATCCCTTCCATTTTGGCGCGGATAACAGGCTCTTGCTCTTCTGTATAAAGCCCCACCGAATAGGAAGAATCTGCCTTTTCTAGCTTTTCGGCGAGCTCCTTGGCGTCAATTTCCGCAATCGAATCGTCCTCGCGGTGAGCCGCAGCCAGGGCGCTGCTGAGTTTGGAGGCCGTGGGGCGGACATCGGAAAGCGAGCTAGTATCCACGACGACGCGGTAATTCAGCCCGGGACTCATCAGCTCCACCCCATTGGAGGAGACGACGCTGGCACGCGTGGCTTCCAATGCGCGCAGCTCCAAGTGCTGGTGCGCGCCCAAGTCCGGGTGAATAATGCTGGGCTTCCACCGCACCGTCCACTCATCTTCGGCCTTGGTCAAGGTCATCTGCGTGGTATAGCTCAAACTGCGATCCTTGGGCAGATCCCAGGTGACCTTATAATCCGCCGTAGCCACGGTTTCGTCCTGCTTTACCCCCTCGAGCTCAATATCGAGACCCTCTGCCTGCAAGCCCGAGTACGTAGCATCGAGGGCCTGCGTGGCATCATCGGGGGAATCTGTCAGCTCCTCTAGGCCCTCGTTATTTCGGCTCTCCATGCCTTCAATGAACTCTTCTGCCACCGGCTCTGCAGATACGGGCTTAGGGGTGCAAGCAACCACACCAGTTGCAGCAAGCGAGACCGTAGCAACCAGTGCGAATAACTTCTTCATGCTTTGGCACATTAGCAGCGCACGCAGCAAAAAGGACTGCCCCACACCGAAGTGCAGGGCAGTCCATAAAAATTAGCGCGTGGAAGGATTCCGCTTCTTACTGCGTCACGCGGACATCGGCCTTGGCGCCGTCCACGGCTTCGAGACCTTGCTCATCTGCAATGCGCATTGCCTCTTCAATGAGGGTTTCGACGATCTTGTCTTCCGGCACTGTGCGCACCACTTCGCCCTTGACGAAGATCTGGCCCTTTCCGTTACCGGACGCCACGCCCAGGTCTGCGTCACGGGCCTCACCGGGTCCGTTGACAACGCAACCCATGACAGCAACGCGGATGGGAAATTCCATGCCCTCGAGGCCGGCGGTAACTTCTTCCGCCAGCTTGTACACGTCCACCTGTGCGCGGCCACACGACGGGCAAGACACGATTTCCAGCTTGCGCGGGCGCAAGTTGAAGGACTGCAGAATTTGATCGCCCACCTTGACCTCTTCTTCCGGCGGGGCGGACAGCGAGACGCGAATCGTATCGCCGATGCCTTCTGCCAAAAGGGCGCCGAAAGCGACGGAGGACTTAATGGTGCCCATGAACTTCGGGCCCGCTTCCGTCACACCCAAGTGCAGTGGGTAATCGGTCTGCGCAGCCAGCTGGCGGTAGGCCTCCACCATCAGGACTGGGTCAGAGTGCTTAACGGAGATGGCGATATCGCCAAAGCCGTGCTCCTCGAACAGGCCCGCCTCCCAGATAGCGGACTCCACGAGCGCCTCTGGGGTGGCTTTGCCGTACTTTTCCAACAGGCGCTTATCCAGCGAACCGCCATTGACGCCGATGCGGATGGGGATTCCCGCATCGCCAGCGGCCTTCGCCACTTCCTTAACGCGGCCATCAAATTCACGAATGTTGCCGGGGTTGACGCGAATTGCCGCGCAGCCAGCATCGATAGCCTGGAAGATGTACTTGGGCTGGAAGTGGATATCCGCGATGACCGGGATCGGGGATTTCTTGGCGATGGCCGGCAGCGCCTCCGCATCCACCGGCTTTGGGCAGGCCACGCGCACGATATCGCAGCCGGAGGCAGTAAGCTGTGCGATTTGCTGCAGGGTGCCGTTGATGTCATGGGTCTTGGTATTAGTCATCGACTGCACCGAAATTGGGTAGTCAGAACCAACGCCCACTGGGCCTACGTGCAATTGCCGCGTTTTCCGGCGCGGGTGCAATACTGGCGGAGGCCCGTCAGGAATTCCTAGACCAATAGGACTAGACATGAATGCTCCTTATTTCTAGCTCGTGGCTCGTTGCTAAATGTTATTGCACAATAAGTGTTGAACGTCCCCACTCTAGCACTAGATGGTTAAGCGCTAAAGTGCGCGCTCGCGCTGCACACGTGCGCTAAGCGTTGGGCGCTCTACTCACGCCGCGCGGCGGGCACAGGGGCTAACGAACCTAGCCAAATAGCCTGATCGGATTGACCACATCCGCGATGATTATCACTACCCCCAGCGCCATAAGTAAGGCCGCCATGACATAGGTGATGGGCATAAGCCTGGTGTAATCGGCCGGACCCAGCGGCTGCTTGCCCATCAGTTTCCGAATGCCATCGCGGATCTTCTCATACAAGATGACCGCGATATGGCCGCCGTCAAAGGGCGGCAGCGGAATGAGATTAAACAGGGCAAGGAAGAAGTTTAGCGTCGCCAGCATCATGAAGAACGATGCCCACAGGGAACGCTCCACGAGTTCGCCACCAACCCGCGATGCACCGACGACAGACATCGGCCCGTTGACATCCCGCTCGTGGCCAAAGATGGAGGCCACCACGCCCGGTACTTTAGCGGGGAATTGTTTGATTCCCTCCACCGTGGCCTCGAGCGAATAGGTGGTGAAATGCCATGTTGCGGGAACCGCCTGCGTTGCTGAATACTTCTCGACGATGTCGAGGACCTCATTGCTCAGCCCGATCGAACCGGCGTCGACCAAGTCGCCCTGTTGATTCAGGCGCTTGACCGTTTCCAATTCGATGGAGAAGTCTTTTTCCTCACCGTCTCGCTCTACGGTAAGCGTCACGGTCTCGCCGGGGCGCTGCATGACCTCATCGCGCAATTGCGTAAAGGAATCAAGGTGCTCGCCATCGAGCGCGAGAATGATATCGCCTTCCTGGACACCGGCCTTACCAGCGGGCCCGTTCCCAGTGCACGATTCCAGCTCCTGGTTTTCTTTTTGGTCAGCGGTGCAGGTTACCTCCCCCACCCGCGGGCGCACATCGGCATCGGGGTTGGGCAACCCCGCCGTCATCGCCACGAAATACAAGATGACAAAGCCGAGGATGAGGTTAACCCCAATACCGCCTGCAAGAACGATGATGCGTTGCCACCATGGCTTTTTATACATTGCATAGGGCTTTTCTTCCTCCGTAAGGAATTCATCCTGCGCGGTCATCCCGGCGATATCGCAAAATCCACCCACCGGGAACGCGGCCAGGCCGTATTCGGTATGCCCCTTGCGGAATGAGAAAACGCGCGGGCCAAAGCCAATGAAATACCGCCGCACCCGCATGCCAAAGGCGCGGGCAGTAAACATATGCCCTGCCTCATGGAGTGCCACGGTCAGCCCGATGCCAAGGGCGAAAAACACTATGCCCAGCAAATTTGCCATTAAAGAAAGCTTTCTAGTCAGCTAAACGGTCAATGCGCGCATTCGCGCGCCTGCGAGCCTCACCCTCTACGGCGAGGATTTCATCGAGGGTAGAGACTACACCAGCAAACTGGGAAGACTCCCCGAGGATCTCGCCTACAACATCAACAATCTCTGGGAAGTGGATACGCCCAGCCAAAAAGGCCGCCGCGGCCTCTTCATTGGCAGCGTTATAAATCACTCCAGTTCCCTGCGCCGCAGCCTCGCGGGCGAGGGATACGGCGGGAAAAGAGACATCATCAAGCGGCTCAAAATGCCACGTATGCGCTTGTGAAAAATCGAGCGCCGGCTGCGCCCCCGGCACACGCTGGGGCCAATTCAGCGCCAGGGAGATGGGCAGCTTCATCGATGGCGGAGAGGCCTGGGCGATAGTGCAGCCATCTTTAAAAGTGGCCATCGAGTGAATGACCGACTGCGGGTGAACCGTGACATCGATGCGCTCTGGCTCGATATCAAAAAGCAGCTTGGCCTCAATGAGCTCGAGCCCCTTATTGATCAAGGTGGCTGAATTCAGCGTATTCATCTGTCCCATGGACCATGTAGGGTGCTGCGCGGCTTGCTGCGGGGTAACGTCCCACATCTGCTCACGCGTCTGACCGCGGAAGGGGCCGCCCGAGGCCGTGAGAACGAGCTTGGCTAGCTCGCCCTCTTCGCCCGCGCGCAGGCATTGCGCCATCGCAGAGTGCTCCGAATCCACGGGGATGATCTGGCCTGGCCGCGCGGATTTCGTGACCAGCGTGCCGCCGGCAACCAAGGACTCCTTATTCGCTAGCGCAAGGTACTCGCCGATTTCCAGCGTAGCCAGCGTGGCCTTGAGCCCGAGGGAGCCCACTAAGGCATTGAGCACGGTATCGGCGGGAACCGAGCGCACCAGCTCTTCGGCTGCACCGGCGCCGGAAAGTACTGTGCCGCCTAAATCAGCAGAAACCTCCGCAGCCGCCGCAGTCTGTGCCACCGCAATGTGGTCAAACGAAAGGTTGAAGGCGCGGGCCTGCTCAATGATCTGCTGCGGGTTAGAACCGCCCGCAGCAATGCCCACGACCTCAAACTTATCGGGGTTATCTGCAATCACTTCTAATGCTTGCGTGCCAATAGAGCCGGTGGAGCCGAGAATAAGTATTCGCTGAGTAGTCACCCCTCTACCCTAGCGGTCATTTACGCCGCCCGGCTATGGGGTGGATCCGGGCAAGAAGGCGGGGGTGTTTAATCGCCTTTGCAGCCACGATGTTTTAAAATAGTAGGCAGTCAAATGGCATTGGTGTGCCCTCGATAAAAGGACACACGCGATAGCGAAGGAGAGCAAGTGTCTTCCCACAAGCCGGTACCGCAGGTTTATGACGGTGTTTCTACCGAAGATGTTCCATCCGCAGGCTTCGGTTGGTCCCGCATCAGCCGCTCTGGTGTGCAAATCGCGGGTTGGATCTCCGTGATTTTCATGATTGGTTTCAACTTTGGTAACCACAAGGGCCACGTGGAGACCGTCTGGCTCGTCGCCCTGACCGTCCTTTTGGTTGTGGGCCTGCTCATCTTCACCTTCGAGCCGAAGCTCAACCAGGTGCGCACCATCACCTCTAATAATAAGCCGGCCGACCACCAAGAACGGGACTGGACTTATGACCAGAAGACCGTATCCGGTGCCTACACCGAGTTGACCGACTCCCAGCTGCGCGCGTTGAATATCGAGCCTTCCCGCGTAGCCCACCTGCGTGTTGACTCCGCGTCCGACGCTGCCGAGGTAAGCTCCGGCAAGCACGCGCTGTAATCCTAGCTACGGAAAACCGCCGGGCCGCCTTAATGCGAGGAGCTCGGCGGTTTTGTGGTTTTACCGGGTACGTAGCCGTACTGCGTTTGACTGCACCGCACGTGTAAACGCAGAATACAACGAGAAAACCACCTAAGCACTTATCCAAAAATGCCTAGGTGGCTGTGACAGCGGGCTCTTAGGCCGACATGTCTTCTCGTTCATCGGCGGCAAGTTGGCCACAGGCTGCCGCGATTTCATCGCCCTTAGTATCGCGCACAGTGCACGGCACTCCTTGTGCTTGGACGCGGCGCACGAATTCGTCAAGCCGCGTCTTAGGAGCTGCGTCCCACTCCGAGCCAGGGGTCGGGTTAAGAGGGATCACGTTAACGTGCACCTTGGAGCCGAGCTTCTGGTGCAACTTGCGGCCTAGCATATCGGCGCGGAAATCCTGGTCATTCTTATCCCGAATAAGGGCGTATTCGATTGACACGCGGCGGGCGGATTTATCGGCGTAGTACCGTGCGGCATCGAGGACCTCATCAACGGACCAGCGGTTATTTACCGGAACCAAGCTATCGCGCAGCTCATCATCCGGCGTGTGCAGCGACACCGCAAGCGTGCAGGCAAGGTCTTCGTCCGCGAGCTTGCGGATGGCAGGTGCCAAACCCACGGTGGATACGGTCACATTGCGCTGCGAAAGCCCAAAGCCCGTTCCATCCTGGCCGGTAATCTGGCGCACCGCCTGGACCACGCGCTTGTAGTTTGCCAGCGGCTCTCCCATGCCCATGAAGACCACATTGGACAAGCGTCCGCCTTCGGCCGCCATTGCTGCGGCTGCGTGGCGGAACTGTTCGACGATTTCGCCTGTAGAAAGGTTGCGGTCTAGTCCGCCCTGGCCGGTAGCACAGAACGGGCAGGCCATTCCGCAGCCAGCCTGGGAAGAAATGCACAAGGTAGCACGGCCGGGGTACCGCATCAGGACGGACTCCAATAGGGTGCCGTCGTGCAAGCGCCACAGGGACTTAGTGGTCTCCCCATCATCAGTAGAAGTCGTACGAATAGGCTTCATGAGCTCAGGGAAGAATGCCTCCTTCACCTCCTCGCGCTTGCCGGCGGGGATATCCGTCATCTCTTCGACGTCGTCAGTAAGATGCTCGTAGTAGTGCTTGGCAATTTGCTTAGCACGGAATTTAGGTAGGCCGATGTCTGCGAGCTTATCGATGCGCTCGCTTTCAGAGAGATCCGCAAAGTGCTTGGGTGGCAGACCGCGCCGCGGCGCGGAGAAGTTAAGTTTTACTGGTTGAGCCATAATGATGCCCATCTTTCCACGGTTTACCGGTACTTTTCCAATTGGGAACGCCTCAATTTATAGCCAAGTGGAATTTTGGAAGGGTTTACAGAAATAATGGATATATGACCAATCCGAAATACCCCGAAGATGACTTTTCCACCTCCGATGATGAGGCCACCGCGGCAGAAGATCAAGCTGCTCTGGCCGAATCTGGAAGCAAGGAAGTCTCCACCGGCGCCGGCACCACCGAACCCGCTGCCGCACCACAAAAAGCCCAAGGCTCGTTCGCCGCTAGCACCTGGGCAGCTCTCATCGTAGGCTTCCTCTTGCTGATCGTGTTGATCATCTTCATTCTGCAAAACCAGCAAGAAGTTCCTATGAACTTCCTCGGCTGGTCGGGTCAGTTCCCAGCAGGCATTGCCTACCTGATGTTTACCATTGGCGGCGCTCTCATCATGGCGCTTGTGGGTGTGTGGCGCATGCTCGAATTGCGCCGCCAATTGCGCAAGCAGGCCCAAGGCTAAATAGCCCTACCGCCGCTCTCCTCCCTGCCCCCCGAAATGTTATTTCGGTGACGCAGCGGGAAGCGGCGGTTTTATATTCAGCACCCTCTGACACGCGGTGGCCCCAGCTCGGATTAGACCGCAATGTTTGCCATAAAACTCATGGCCACCCAAGTAACCATGGCAGAGGGAAGCATGCCATCAAGGCGGTCCATAAGGCCGCCGTGTCCAGGGAGAATGTGGGACATGTCTTTAATGCCCAGCTCTCGTTTAAATTGCGATTCCACCAAGTCACCCAGCGAGGCGCAAATAACAAGGCCAAGGCCCATCAAGGCACCTACCCACGCCGAGTGGTGCAAGAGGAAGTGGACGGAAAGCGCCCCAACGATGATGCCGAAGGCGATGGAGCCGCAAAATCCCTCCCAGGATTTCTTCGGGCTCACGGCCGGTGCCATGGGGTGGGAACCAAACATGACGCCGACGACATAGCCGCCCGTATCGGAGGCGACCACGCACAACATAAAGACCATGATGGAAGCGGCGCCGCTGGCCACCGGGGAAGAAATCAGCGACAGCATCGCTGCAAAGGTCGCAAACAGTGGAATCCACGTCAGCACGAAGATACCGACGGACATGTCCCGCAGGTAATTGATGGGTGGGCGATGCCGCCCGTTATGAAAAAGTCTGCCGAACATCAAAATGAGCACGGCGGTGACGTAGACGGCCACGAGGCCGGGCGCGCCGAGCGGCCAAGAAATCCACACCATGGCTTGGCCCAAAATGATTAACAGGGTGCGCGGGATATAGTACGAGTTCTCCCGCAAGCGGGTAAGGACTTCCCACATTGCCCCGCCGACCGCGACGGCTACCACCGCATACCAGGCCAAGGGGCCAGCCCAGACGGCGAGGACGACGAGGGCGCCAAGTCCCACGCCTACTCCAATAGCCGCCGGCAAGTCACGGCCGGGACCATTTTTCGGCTGCGGCAATCGGCGGTTCAAGGCGTCACTCACCGTGACCGGCTCCTTTCACTTGGCGTTGTATGCGCGTCGCGGGGCTTATCTATTTCCTATACAAAAATACTACGTATAGAAAAGCGCCGCCGGCCGATGTGGGCGCGGCGGCAGCGGAAAAGGCCTAGACCTCCATCAATTCGGATTCCTTGTTTTCCACTAGCTTGTCAACCTGATCGACGTAACCAGCGGTAATCTTTTCCATTTCCTTTTCTGCGGCAAGGACCTCATCCTCGCCCTCTTCGCCATCCTTTTGGAGCTTCTTCAGCTGCTCCATGGCCTTGCGGCGGATATTACGGATGGCAATCTTGCCGTCTTCGCCCTTGCTCTTGGCCAGCTTGACCATTTCCTTACGGCGCTCCTCGGTCAACTGCGGAACGGTCACACGCAGTACGTGGCCATCGTTGGTGGGGTTAACGCCCAGGTCCGAGTTGCGGATGGAGTTTTCAATCTCTTGGATCATGGACTGCTCGTATGGCTTGATGAGCAACATGCGCGGTTCTGGAACAGAGATAGTAGCCATCTGAGTAATCGGGGTCGGCGCACCGTAGTACTCCGCGATGAGCCCGTTGAACATCGCCGGGTTCGCGCGTCCGGTACGAATGGTCACCAGCTGCTCGCGGGTGTGCTCGACGGAAGCGGTCATGTGCTCTTCTGCTTCGAGCTGAATGTCATCGATCATGAGGCTGAATCATCCTTCAACGTTGAGGGGTAGCTGTATAAAAGGTAGCAGGTTCTGTGCCGTTTTAGAATTAGGACTGCACCAGCGTGCCGATAACCTGACCGCTGGCCGCGCGGGCGATATTCCCCTCTTCCAAGAGGTTGAAGACCAAGATCGGCATGTCATTGTCCATGCACAGGCTGAAGGCGGTTGCATCGGCGACCTTGAGGCCCTTTTCAATGACCTCGCGCGGAGTGATTTGGGTGTAGAGCTCCGCATCGGGGTTCGTGCGTGGGTCGTCGGAGTACACGCCATCAACGCCCTTGGCCAAGAAGAGGACATCGGCGCCAATTTCTAGTGCGCGCTGCGCGGCCGTAGTATCCGTGGAGAAGTACGGCATGCCCATGCCGGCACCGAAGATAACGACGCGGCCCTTCTCCAGGTGGCGGTCAGCGCGCAGTGGCAGGTACGGCTCGGCGATTTGCGCCATGTTGATAGACGTTTGCACGCGGCAATCAACGCCCTTTTGCTTCAGGAAGTCCTGCAGGGCCAACGAGTTCATGACCGTGCCCAGCATTCCCATGTAGTCAGAGCGGGCGCGGTCCATGCCGCGCTGTGAAAGCTCTGCACCGCGGAAGAAGTTGCCGCCGCCGATCACCACGGCGATTTCGATGCCCTGCTCGGCCACTTCAGCGATTTGGCGAGCAACGTTATCGACAACGTCCGGGTCGATGCCAACCTTGCCGCCGCCAAACATTTCGCCGCCGAGTTTCAGCATTACTCGTTTGTATCCGGTTCGCTTCTCGTCTGCAGAAGTCACGCCTTCATCGTCTCCTTTTGCGGGGGCTGATTTATTTCTTTTCTATCTTACCTACACTGCCCCCGCTTCCCCACACCGCACCGCAGGCCAGTAGCCACCCCTTCCCCATCGCCCCTAGACAGCAGAAAAGCCCACCGAGAGGGTGTACCTCCCGTGGGCTTTAAAGGCTAAAAAGCGGTTGAGGCTTAAGCGCCAACCTCGTAGCGGACGAAGCCGGTGATGGTGGTGCCGGCCTCTTCTGCGACCTGCTTAACGGTCTTTTTGTTATCGGACAAGGAAGCCTGCTCCAGCAGAACAACGGACTTGTAGAAGCCGTTCAGGCGGCCTTCCACGATCTTTGGAAGCGCAGCCTCAGGCTTGCCCTCCTCGCGAGTGGTGGCCTCAGCGATGGAGCGCTCCTTCTCGACGATCTCTGCAGGAACGTCTTCGCGCTTCAGGTACTCAGCGTTCATAGCTGCAATCTGCAGAGCGGCAGCGTGTGCGCCTTCCTTGTTGCCTTCGTAGGAAACCAAGACACCGACTGCAGGAGGCAGGTCAGCGGAGCGCTGGTGCAGGTAGACAGCAACGTTGTCGCCATCGACGGTGACTGCACGGCGTGCCTGCAGCTTCTCACCGGTCTTTGCGGACTCCTGGTCAACGAACTCGGAGACCTTCTGGCCGTCGATCTCTACGTTGTTGAGTTCTTCCGGGGAGTTAGCCTTGGCTGCGGCTGCAGCTTCGACAATCTTCTTGGCGAAGGACTGGAAGCCCTCGTTCTTTGCCACGAAGTCGGTCTCGCAGTTGATCTCAACCATGGTGTTGCCGGATACGGCAACGAGGCCCTCGGTAGCCTCGCGGTCAGCGCGCTTGGACACGTTCTTCGCGCCCTTGATGCGCAGGAATTCAACGGCCTTGTCGTAGTCGCCGCCGTTTTCTTCTAGGGCCTTCTTGCAATCGAGCATGCCGGAGCCAGTTGCTTCGCGCAGTGCCTTCACGTCTGCAGCAGTGTAGTTCGCCATAGTTAGGGCGATCCTCCTTGAAAATCAGTCAGTGTTCGTTGAGACAGCGTAGCCGAAGAAGCGGTCTCGCGCCGTCTTTGGGTGGGGGTATCTACCCCAGTTTCCTTCATCAATGCGATTGTACGGAGGCTAGTTTTAGCCGCCTCCAGCATAGATAAAAGTAACCCCCACCGCCGTAGCACACGGTGGTAGGGGTTAGGTAAACAGCCTTGTACAGGAATTATTCCCTAGCTGCCCCACACCAAGATGTGCGTGGGGTATTCAATTAAGTGCAGTTAAGAAAGAATCCTCACAAGAGGCAGGCCTACTGTGCAGGCTTGTCTGCGGGTGCTTCCTCAGCCTTTTCTGCAGAAGCAGGATCGGATGCGGCTGCAGCAGCCTCAGCATCGCGCTGTTCCTTCTCTGCGGAATCGCCGGCAGCTTCCTTAGCGGCTGCAAGCTGGCGCTCCTCGCGAGCCTTCTTGCCCTCTTCGACGGCAGAAGCCACGATGCCGGACAGCAGCTTGGTGGAACGGATTGCGTCATCGTTGCCCGGAATCGGGAAGTCAACGTCATCCGGGTCGCAGTTGGTGTCCAAGATGGCAACAACCGGGATGTTCAGCTTGTGAGCTTCCTTAACCGCGATGTGCTCCTTGTTGGTGTCAACAATCCACAGTGCGGATGGGGTCTTGGCCATCTCGGAGATGCCGCCCAGAACGCGCTCAAGCTTGGCGCGCTCGCGGTTGAGCATCAGAACTTCCTTCTTGGTACGGCCCTTGTAGCCGTCCTCGCGCTCATCCATAGCCTGAAGCTCCTTCATGCGCTTCAGACGCTTGGACACGGTCTGGAAGTTGGTGAGCATGCCGCCCAACCAACGGTGGTTGACATAAGGCATGCCGACGCGGGTTGCCTCTTCAGCAACTGCTTCCTGCGCCTGCTTCTTGGTGCCAACGAAAAGGATGGTGCCACCGTGAGCGACGGTTTCCTTAACGAATTCGTATGCCTCATCGATGTAGGTCAGCGTCTGCTGCAGGTCGATGATGTAGATGCCGTTACGGTCGGTGAAGATGAAACGACGCATCTTCGGGTTCCAGCGACGGGTCTGGTGGCCAAAGTGCACACCAGCGTCGAGGAGCTCGCGCATGGTTACAACTGCCATGATTCGCTCGCTTTCTTTTAATTGTCTTTCGGTTTTCCAAATGTGCGGTGTTTTATTCCGCACCCTAGCAACGAAGGCCCTGCTAACACCTTGTTTCCAAGGACCACGTCAGCTACCGGACCGCCACACCCTTGACGCAGGATGCAACAACTTCGTCGCGCGTAGTCAATGCCTCCGTGATGATTACCACCCAGCGGACACACTGCTATAGAAGACAATAATCCCAGCCAGCTGGAATTTCCAAACCGAACGAGCACTTTTCCACAAGTTTCTCTGGGCGTTTCACCTCGATTGTCACTCGAGTTTCTTCCGCCCCACCGCTGCTAGTTTATCCACAGCCGGTCCACCCTTCGCCGGGCATTATTGACCGCAGCGCTCCACACTGTGCCCCATGCACCTATTGCCACGACCACGAAACACCGCCGCTTGCCGATGCCCCCTTATCCCCACCCTCGCCACCATCCTCACTGGTGCGCTGGTTCTACTGTGCGCGGCGCCCGCTGCCGCATACGTCGATCCCGCCTCGGGTAAACCGCGCCCGGTGCGAGTGCTGCGCGGGTTTGATAAGCCCGAGCATAAGTGGAGCACGGGCCACCGAGGCGTCGATATGGCCCTAAGAATTGGCAGCCCAGTCGTCGCCGCCGAATCCGGCACCGTGGCTTTTGTCGGCACCGTTGCAGGAACTCCGGTGGTGTCGATTGACCATGCCGATGGCATTCGCACCACGTATCAACCCGTGCACGCGAGCGTTACCCAAGGCCAAGCGGTGCACGAGGGCCAAACCATAGGCAAACTCGGCCACCCAGTAGACGGCACACCAGGGCTGCATTGGGGCGCGCGGATTGCCAAAGACAGCTACATCGACCCCTTAAGCCTGCTGGATATGCCGGTCATCCGGCTCAAGCCTTTATAAGAATCACTCAGGCCCGCGGGTGGGCCTGGGAATAGACCTGCTTTAGCCGCTTTGCGGAAACATGCGTATAAATCTGTGTGGTACTCAAAGACGAGTGACCCAGTAACTCTTGGACCACGCGCAAATCCGCGCCGCCTTCTAAGAGGTGTGTAGCCGCAAGGTGGCGCACCCCGTGAGGTGTTAGGCCGCTTGTGCCGGTAATCGTGGCAGCTTTGTCCACGATGCGCCGCACCTGGCGCTGGTCAATGCGCGCTCCCCTGCTGCCTACAAAGATGGCGCGGGTATCTCCTCGCGCCATTTCTTTGCGCCCGCCGTCTAACCACTGCTGCAGGGCATCGGTTGCGGCAGCGCCGAAGGGCACGACCCTTTGCTTATTTCCCTTACCGGTTACACGTGCGGTGGACCGCTTTAAGTCCACGTCTTCTATATCGAGGCGGACCAATTCCGCCACGCGCATTCCGGTGGCATAGAGCAACTCCAAAATGGCGCTATCGCGCTGAAAATGCGCTTCATCGACAGAAACCGCATTGCCCACAAGCTCTCCCGCCTGCTGCGGTGCCATCACCGTCGGGAGATGCTGGCCCACCTTCGGTGTTACCAATCGTGCCGCAACATCGCGGGTGAGGTAGCCTTCCCTTTCCGCCCAGGTAGAAAAGGCTTTAACTGAGGCAGTCCTGCGCGCCAGCGTTGCGCGCGCCTTTCCTTCTGCGACCGCGTTTCCTAGCCACTGGCGCAGGTTATTGAGGTTAAAATCCGCAAATGTATCGATGTCTTGGGCCAGGTTTTTTAAGTCCGCGCGGTAGCCACGCACCGTGGCCTCCGCACGGCCTTTGACATGGAGTTGGAAGTCCGCAAAGTCCTCGATTGCCTCGTCCATTTGCCTGACCGGGCCATGGGTTACTGCGGTCTTCCGTTTATCACTCATACCCCACGAGTTTACTTGCTTTTCAGCCCATCTCTAAGCGAACCCAGTTATTTCCTTCCCTCACGATTACGCACATTTTCTCTAGGGCAAGCAATAAGTGGATAGTAAGGGGCAGGCGGAATCCCGCGTCCCGTGCAATTTCTTCAGCGGTGGCCGCAGGGCTGCCCGGCGGCGGGGTCGCGTCAAAGACCCGCAGCTCATTCCGCGATAATCGCTGCGTTAAGGACGCCGCAAAATTCATCTCGTATTGCGCCTCCGGATCGACCGTCCCGGCGCGGCTGACCAGGGCGCGAACTTCGTCGGCGCTGGCGACCAACTGGGCCCGCCCGTCCTGGATGCGCTGGTGGCACCCGAGCGAACCGCTCGTCGTAATTGGTCCCGGCACCGCCATGGCAACGCGCCCCAAGGCTTCTGCCCAGTTGAGGGTATTAAGCGCGCCCGAGCGATATGCCGCTTCCATGACCACGATTCCTTGGCTCAGCGCCGCAACAAGGCGGTTGCGAATGAGGAAGCGATGCCGCTTGGGTGCTGTCTCGGGGGCGAATTCGGAAACGATGCAGCCATTATCGGCTATCTGGTCAAAGAGTCCGCCGTTGCGGGCCGGATAATTCTTATCGATCCCGCATGCGGCGACAGCAATAGTGCGACCCGCGTTGTGCAAGGCGGTCTCATGCGCCACGGTATCTACGCCCAAGGCGCCGCCGGAGACGATAGTCCATTCATGATTCACTAGGCCCGAGACCACGCTTTGGGTTGCTTGCCACCCGTAGCGCGAAATGGCGCGCGTGCCCACGATTCCAACGGCCTGCCCTACCTCGGGTTTCAGCGCTGAGCCGCGTACCCACAAGCTATGCGGAGGCACCGCTTGCTCATCGAACGTGGCCGGCGCGTCCGCGCCATTCTGGTAAAAGCCAAAGGCAGAAGAAAACGCCTCTGCTGGCCACTCCGGGCTATCGGCCGTAATCAAGCGCGCCCCAACGCGCTCTGCCGCAGCGAGATCTTCTTTTTGCCGCACCCAATCAAACCGCGAGGCGGTGCGTGCTAAAAGAGGCCCGATCCAATCGGCTCGGTGATAAATCCCGTGGGCAATCTCTTCTGCCGAACGATGTTCCAGCAAGGCCTGCAAGGAGGCAGACGGGCCCTCTACCACGCGATTGAGATATACCCATGTGGCAAGCGGCGTCGATAAATCAAGATCGCTCATGCCGAAATCCTCCCTACCGTTTGGCTCGAACGAAGGTCGAGGGCTTGGCCCACTTCCGCGAGATCGGGTGTGGAGCTGCCGTGCAAATCTGCCAAGGTCCACGACACGCGCAGGACGCGGTCGATGCCGCGCTGTGAAATCTCGCCCTCGGCAAGGTAGGCAGACAACATGATCATCGCGGACTCGGAAGCCGGGCGGTGCCGGCGCAAATAGGACGAGGGCACGGCACCGTTAACGCGTGCCGGAATGCCGTCGGCTGCCCACCGCGCCCGGGCACGGTCGCGAGCCGCAGCGACCCGCTCGGCAATGGCGGCAGATGACTCTTCGCCCTCCGCATTGATGGTGGCTGACTGTCCGGAGAGGGTGACCACCATGTCCAAGCGGTCGCGCAACGGCCCCGACAGATTCGATAGATAATTAAGCCGGTCATGCGGATTGCAGGTGCATTTAGAGGGATCTTCGGCGGCGCACCGACAGGGGTTGGCGGCCATAATCAGTTGGAATCGCGCCGGGTAGTCAATCTCCTGCTGCGCGCGTGCCAGGCGGACATGGCCTTCTTCCAAAGGCGCGCGCATTCCGTCGAGGACCGGGGCGCTTACCTCGCTGACTTCATCGAGGAAGAGCACCCCATTATGGGCCAGGCTTACCGCCCCTGGGCGAGGATGACCGCTTCCACCACCAAGGAGCGCTGCGCGGGTAACCGAGGAGTGCGGGGCGATGAAGGGCGCGTGGGAGACCACTTCACCGGGGGTCCCCGTGAGCGAGTGGACCGCGGTGGTTTCTACCATTTGGTCCAGGCTTAGCGCCGGAAGAATGCTGGGCAGGCGCGAGGCGATCATGGATTTTCCCGAACCTGGTGGGCCAATCATCAACAGGTGGTGCCCACCGGCGGCGGCGACTTCCGCAGCCCACTTGGCATGGTGTTGTCCGGCTATATCGCAATAGTCGAGGCGTTCCTGTGCGGGCGTCGGTGCGGGTTGATCAGAGCGACACTCGGCCGCGCGAGGCAGGTCACGCTCTCCTAGCGCCCAGGCAAAGGCATCAAAGAGCGTGGCTGCAACCAGCACATTCATATCGGGAACGAGGGTGGCCTCGGCCGCATTGCCTGGCGGAATGACCAGCGTAGAAATGCCCTCCTCGCGGGCGGCAAGAAGCGCTGGGATGATGCCGGGTACTGCCCTAACCGTGCCGTCCAGGCCTAGTTCCCCAAGCACCAGGGTTTCTTCGAGAACCTGACTGGGTGATTGCACGGAGCGCGCGTAGTCAGCGCCGTGCTGTTCTACGTGGGCGGCAAGAATCGCAAGGGCCATGGGCAGATCAAAGTGGGAGCCTGATTTTGGGAGCGAGGCCGGCGACATAGAGACAATCACCTTGGTTTTCGGCCATGGCAGGCGGGAGTTCGCGGCGGCGGTCTTGATGCGGTCGCGGGATTCAGATATCGCGGTATCCGCATGCCCCACCACATGGATTCCGGGCAGGCCGTGCCCTACGTTGGCTTCGACATTGATGACGCGGGCGAGCACGCCGTGCAGGGAGACTGCTAAGCATTTACCGAGGGCCATCGTCGACCCCCGTAAAGTGCTCTAGTTCAAAACCCTCGCCTTTGACGACGAGAGCAATGACATCGAAGCGCACGGTGGCCAGTGGCTTGCCGTCTAGCCACTGGACGGCGGCCCTGCGCATGCGGGAAAGCTTGTGTGGAGTCACGGCCTCGGCTGTGCCAAAGCTCGCGGTAGAGCGGGTTTTCACCTCCACGAAGACGATCGTGCCATCGGGCTCGCGGGCGATAAGGTCGATTTCTCCCACTCGGTAGGAAACGTTGGCGGCGATAATATCGGATCCACGCTCGCGGAGGTAGCGCGCGGCGAATGATTCTCCCCGCTTGCCTAGTTCTTGCCTGTGCCGGGGGCGCTTCGTAGCGAGGTGTTTATCGGATGCAAATTGCATGTGCGGCCTCCTTTTCTTTCGTGCTGTTTGTGCTGCACGCACAGAACACCGCAGGATGCGGGCCGGCTACAAGCCCGAAAACCAGAAAACCGCCGCGGATGTGAATAACTTCGGCATGACGAAGAGTTATCCACAGCTGCGGCGGGATGAAGTGGGCGCCGAGTTGACAGGCGCCCAGTGCCCTAGTCCGGCATGATGAAATCCGGCTTATCCAGTTCCTCGATATTGACGTCCTTGTAGGTAATGACGCGGACGTAGCGCACAAAGCGCGCGGAACGATACATATCCCATACCCAGGCATCGGACATGCGCACCTCGTAGTACACATCGGGCCCGGCGGTATGGGGAATCAGTTCTACGGCATTGGCCAGGTAGAAACGGCGCTCGGTTTCTACGACATAAGAAAACTGGCTGACAACATCGCGATATTCGCGGTAAAGGGACAGCTCTACCTCTGCCTCGTAGTTTTCGAGTTCCTCTGCACTCACTTGGACCTCCAAAAGATGGGATAGCTCGCCCTAGCTTAGCGCGCAGAAACCACAAATTTCGCTAGGCACGCGCAGTGAATTGGGCATGGGCGCGCTGCACATTGCTGTAGCTCATGCGGTGTTCCGGGCTCGCCCCCAAAGCGGCAATCGCGGCCTCGTGCGCCTTAGTGCCATAGCCCTTATGCCCAACCAATCCATAGCCCGGAAAGCGCTCATCCAGATCCCGCATGAGGTGATCCCGGCTTACCTTGGCCAACACGCTTGCCGCCGCGATACAGCGCGCCGCCGCATCCCCGCCGATGATGGGCAGGTGAGGTTGAGTAAGGCCGGGGATAAAGAGGGCATCGGAAAGCACATAGCCCGGGCGCTTGTCCAGGCGCGCTACCGCCCTGCGCATGCCTGAGGTATTCGCGTGCTGGATGCCGCGCTTGTCGATGTCCCCTGCCTCAATATGCACCACAGACCAGTCCACAGCCTTGTCTTTAATGATGGGAAAGAGCTTCTCACGTTGGCGGGGCGTGAGCTTTTTGGAATCGGTTAAGGTATCCAATTCACCCACGATGCGCTCGGGCAGGATGCAGGCGGCGATGGTGATGGGGCCGCAGCACGCACCGCGGCCGGCTTCATCCACCCCAGCGACGGGGCCGAGCCCCGCCCGGGCCAGCGCTACCTCAAAGGTGCGCTGCTGCTTAAGCTGCCGCATCCTGGATATCCGGATCGTCGATACCACCAAAGCGCGATACGGGCAGGACCACGGCTTCTACCTTGCCGCGCACATTGTCTACCGGCACGGTGCCTTGCAGGTGGTCGCCGATGTGCGCGCGGGAATCAAGAGAATTGGTGCGGTTATCCCCCATGACCCACATATTGCCTTCCGGGACGGTCACGGGGCCAAAGTACTCGCCGCCACAAGCCTGCGAGCCAGAGCCGGGATCCACCGGAATCTCGGGAGGATCCAACGTGAAGCTCTGATCTATTGGTTCACCGTCCACCATCACCGCGGAATCGCCCTCTTCGCACTTGACCGTCTGGCCCTCGGTGGCGATAACGCGCTTGACCAAGATATTTTCCCCATTGGGCAAAAGCCCCACGGATGCAAGGGCATTTTGGGCACCGCGCACCAGCACGTTTTCGGAGCGCTGGACTTCAAATTCGGTATTCCAGGATTCTGGTCCTTCAAATACCACGACATCGCCCGGGTCTGGGTCGTGGAAGTAATAGCTCATCTTCTGCACCGCGATGCGGTCATTATCGCAGCCAGTACAGCCATGCAGTGTGGGTTCCATCGATGCGGAGGGAATGACATACATCCGGCCGACGAAGGCCTGCAATAGGACCAAGAGCACGAAGCCGCCTATGACCGGCGCGAGGAAATCGCGGGTGCGCAGGCGCTGTTGTTGCGGCTTAGCTTTGGATGTCTGGGTCATCGACCCCACCAATGCGGTTGAACGGCCAGAATACGAACTGCACCTTTCCGCGCACATTATCTACGGGAATCGTGCCGTGGAAATTATCGCTCATGTGGTAGCGCGAATCGGCAGACGCGGTGCGGTTATCCCCCATGACCCAGATATTGTCTTCGGGCACCTTTACCGGGCCGAAGTACGGGCCGCCGCAGGCTTCCGATCCGGTCGACTCATCCACCGGGTAAGTCGGCGGGTCCTGTACGTAGTCTTGATTGATGGGCTTGCCATCCACCATGACCGCGGGATCACCCTCTTGGCACGACACTGTCTGTCCACCGGTAGCGATAACGCGCTTGACCAGGGTATTTTCATCTGGCGGCGCCAGGGAAATAAAGCTCAACACATCCTGGATGCCATGAATGACGGAATTGGATGAGCGCGGTGACACGTAACTCGAGTTCCAGTCGTCCGTGCCTTTAAAGACCACGACGTCTCCTGGCTCTGGGCCCTTATCGCCGTAGTAGGAGACTTTTTCTGTAAAGATGCGGTCATTGGTGCATCCCTCACAACCGTGCAGCGTCGGCTCCATGGATCCTGAGGGAATCACGTATTGGCGGCCAATGAAGTTTTGGAATAGCCCCACGACCACCAGCACGGAAAGGACGACCACGAGAGTCTCCAGCCACCACGGCATTTGTTTTTTCTCCGTGGATGCCTTCTCCGTGGCCGCTTCTTTGCCCTGCGAGATGCTTTCGTTGTTCACCCGTCAGATCCTAGCAACTGCGTGCCCGCGATCCGGATTGGCTCCCGTGCCTGCGGGGCGATTCACAGGAAATCGAAATGATTCGAGGGGTGCACAATAAAAATCTCCCTCCCTTTCCGGCACTGTGCATGCAGGAAAGGAAGGGAGATAGGCGGCGCCCAGGGCGGCGCTAGAACTAGCGACGCTCCTTGATGCGAGCCTTCTTGCCGCGCAGATCGCGCAGGTAGTACAGCTTCGCACGACGGACGCGGCCGCGGCGGGAGACCTTAATGGACTCGAGGTTCGGGGAGTGAACCGGGAAAGTACGCTCTACACCGATACCGAAGGAAACCTTACGCACGGTGAAGGTCTCGCGAATACCGGAGCCCTGGCGGCGGATGCAGATGCCCTTGAAGAGCTGTGCACGCTCGTTGTTACCCTCAATAACCTTGACGTTGACGTCGAGGGTATCGCCGGGGCGGAAGGACGGGATGTCGTCGCGCAGCTGTGCTGCATCGACCTTGTCGATAATGTTGGTCATACCAATATTCCTTTTCAGTTTGGGACAGAGGACCCTAGCGGCGCATAGCCTGACCGGTTCGTGCCCGTTACATAGAACAATGGACTATTTTTCCATAGGAACCGGCCAATTCCAAATTCCTCCGCTTCGCAGATTTACTACCCTACCTGGGGCGAACGGGCCGGGGGGCACCCTAGGCGGGCATGGGCGAGCGGAAACGGGAATGGTGCTCATCGAGGATCTTCGCCGTGCCCAGGTGCCGCGCGCGGAAAACAAGGTACGAGGCCCCCACGGCAATCACCGTGATGCTAAAGAGGATGATAATCCCACTCCAGAACGTTCCATCATGAATGCCATCGGTGGCGCGGGTAAACGCATCCTTGGCATAAGACATCGGGTGGAAGGGGTGCAGCAGGCTCAGCGCGCGCGGAATCGCCACGACTGGCCATACCCCGCCAAAGACCATCACGCCCAGGGCGAAGGCGCCGGCGGCAAAGACCGAACCAATCTTGCGCCCAAAAGTAACTAGGAAGAACTGGTAGGTCGCAGCACCTACGGCGGATATCGCAGCGAGTACGAGGGCGATCATGGACCAGCTTGCCGGCTGCCATCCCAGGGTAGAAGACATCAAGGCCATAAACGCCAGCACGAGGAAGTTCAGCCCGGTTAGCGCGGCAAAAGCGCCGAATACGCTGCGGGCAGGGCTAGTTACCCGTGCTCCCCTACGCGCCATGTAGTACGGCAGCGTCATCGCCAGCAGCAGCATCACGAGGAAGCCGAATACAAGCACGAAGAGCATGGAGGCACCGCCGGTAATATTCTTCTCGGTCGGATCCGCTGGGTTGACCACCGTTTGCACGGGGTGGACATTAGATGCGGTGAAATTGATGGGCACCGCCATATTTTGCGCCGAATCCTCTGGACGGGAAACGGTGGGGGCTTTGGCGGCGCCATCGGCAAGTTTTGTGGATAGTTCGCCGGAACCTTCCTTGAGGCGATCCATGCCGCCCGTCAACTCAGCTCCGCCTTCTGCCAGCCGGCCAGTGCCCTCCTTAAGCGAGCCCGTGCCATCGTGGAGGCGAGATGCGCCATCCTGCAGGCGGGTCGCACCGTCCTGCAGCTGTGCGGTACCGCTGCTTAGCGTTCCGACTCCACCGCGCAATTCCTTAATGCCATCGGACAGGCGGTGTGCCCCGCCGTTCAGCGTGGTAAGGCCACCCAGATATTCCGATTGCGGATCGGACAGGTTGTAGTGCAGCTGGCCGGTACCTGCGGACAGTTTTTCCAGTTGCCCCACCATATTTTCACTGGATGCGGGATCGAGCTTGGATACGAGGGAATAAAGCTGGTCTGCTTGTTGGTTCATGCCAAGCCCGCGCAGAACGTCTACCAGCTGGTTAAGACCGGGCACCACGGCTTGGGCTTGTTTCAGCACGGGGATGAGCATGCCCGTGAGCTGATTGACACCGGCATCGATTTGGCCCGCACCATCGGCGAGGCGGCCGGTGCCGGCAAGGAGCTTGTCGGAGCCATCGGCAAGCTGAGAGGCGCCGTCATCGAGGCGCGCGGCGCCATCGCTCAGCCGGCCTGCACCATCATTCAACTGGCCGACGCCATCATTGAGCCGCGTCGTTCCGTTGAGGAGCTCGGCCGTGCCGTTATTAAGCGTTCCCGCACCATTGTCGAGCTTATTGATTCCGTCAATCGCGCGCCCGCCGCCCTCTTGCAGCTTGCCGACGCCCTCATCGAGGCGTCCCGCGCCGTCCGCGGCATTGTTCAGGCCGTCGCTCAACTTAGTAAGCCCCTCGATGACCTGGTCAGCGTACTTTTTGGAAATGGCGTTTTCAACACTCGTCTGTACCTGCGGAATGAGGCTGGAGGAAATCACTGAGCCATTGGTGCCATAGTAGTCATTGGTAGCGAAGTTAATATCCGGCTTTTCGGGCTTATCGCTGATGATGGTCACGGCCTGCTCGGAAAAGTTCTTCGGAATCGTCACCACCATCAAGTATTTGCCCTTGACCAGGCCCTCATCGCCTTCGTTCTTTTTGACCTCAGAAAAGTTGAGGTAATCGGTATCCAGCAGGCCCTCGACCACTTGGTCGCCATAGTTGGTGTGCTTGCCCTGCTTATCCACGCCCGCGTCTTCATTGACCACTGCGAGGTCAATATTGCGCATGTACTTGGACGGATCCCACATGGCCCACATCATGGTTCCGGCCACGATGATGGGCGCAACGAGGAAGAATACGATAAGCACCCGCGACAAAGCGCTGCGCGGGCGCCAATCCAGAAGGCGGTGCCAGCCCAGCACTCCCCGGCCCTTGTGTTCCTCGCCGCTTATCGAAGGCATCTCTGCAGTGTCCCCAGCGCCTTGACCGCTATCGGCCGCACGACTCATAGTTGTCTCCTTATGGCAGTAGTTCAGCGTCTCCCCTTGCCCATCTGCTCAGGAGTGCCTCGCTGAAATAGGAGAAGAAGGACGCCATTTACTTAGTTTTGCCAAACTTACCATTAATAGGCGCGGGAGTCCGCATCGACTGCGACGTGGCGGTCATATTTTTCGGCGCGTGCGCGGTTGGCGGGGAAATTTCCCCACCGTCGCCTCAAGCAACTGCCCACCTTGCGGTGCTGGTAGGCCGCTGCACCGAGAAGTTAGAAGCCGGCCTTCTTCAGGGCATCGGCCATGGTCCCCTTGGCTGCCGGGCGCCCGCGGGAGCCTCCACGATCGGAGTTGCGGCCCCCCTTCTTCCCTGCTGCGCGCGAGGGCTTTTGACCGCCGCGCTTGCCGGATCCGCGCGGCGAATCGCCGCCGCGACGCTTCGGCGCAGGCTGGCCTGGTTCATCATCCAGCCGCAGCGACAGGCCGATGCGCTGGCGATCGACGTCAACCTCCATCACCTTAACCTTGACCACCTGGCCAGAGCGCACGACTTCATGGGGATCAGAAACAAACTGATGGCTCATGGCAGAGACATGGACAAGGCCGTCTTGATGCACGCCGACATCGACAAACGCACCAAAGGCCGCCACGTTGGTGACCGTTCCCTCCAAAACCATGCCGGGGTTAAGGTCAGAGACCTTATGTACGCCTTCTTTAAAGGTGGCGGTCTTAAACTCAGGGCGCGGATCGCGGCCGGGTTTATCCAATTCGGCGATAATATCGCTCACGGTAGGAATACCGAAGGTCTCGTCGGCAAAATCGGCGGGATCCAGCTTGTCCAGTACCCGGGTATTGCCAATGAGCTCGCCGATGCCCAGCCCCGTCTGCTCCGCTATCCGCGTCACGATGGGATAGGCCTCCGGGTGAACTGCGGACGCATCGAGCGGGTCCGCTCCCCCATTAATGCGCAGGAAGCCCGCAGACTGTTCAAAGGCCTTCGGCCCCAAGCGCGGCACCTTCTTCAGCTCCTTGCGGGTAGCAAAAGAACCGTTGTCATTGCGGTAGGCCACGATATTGGCGGCAATGGTGGGATTAACACCCGCCACGCGCTCCAACAGCGGCGCCGAGGCCGTATTGAGATCAACGCCGACGCCATTGACGGCGCTTTCCACCACGCCATCCAGCGTGCGCGCCAGCGACGTCTGGTTCACATCGTGCTGATACTGGCCCACACCGATGGCCTTAGGATCGATTTTCACCAGCTCTGCCAGCGGATCCTGCAGGCGTCGGGCAATGGAGACCGCGCCGCGCAGCGAGACGTCCATATCGGGAAATTCCTCCGCCGCCAGTTGCGAAGCAGAGTAGACCGATGCACCGGATTCGGAGACCACGACGGGCGTCGGCCGCTGGCCGCCAGCTTGTTTGAGCAAGTCAGCAATCTCGTGCGCGAGCTTTTCTGTTTCCCTGGAGGCAGTGCCATTGCCGATGGCCATGAGGTCAACCGAGTGCCGCGCGCACAGCGTGGACAGGGTCTGTACCGCCTGCGACCACTGGTTTTGCGGCTGGTGAGGATAGACGATGGTGGTATCGAGTACCTTGCCTGTTTTATCCACCACGGCGCATTTGGTGCCGTTGCGGTAGCCCGGATCGAGGCCGATGGTGGCGCGCTGGCCCGCTGGTGCGGCAAGCAGCACATCGCGCAGGTTCGTGGCAAAGACCTTAAGCGCGCCTTCTTCTGCTACCTCTTTCAGGCGCATGCGCACATCCAGGCTGGAGGAAACATACAACTTGGTGCGCCATCCCCAGTGCACGGCATTATCCAGCCACGCGGAGCTGCGATCTAGCTCGAACCGATCCGCAATCAGGTCCTCGTAGTCGGCATCGTCACCCGCATCGAGGTGCAACTGCAGCACTCCCTCGTTCTCCCCGCGCAGGAGCGCCAAAATGCGGTGGGAAGGAAGCGAAGAAAAAGGCTCGTTGAAGTCGAAGTAATCCTTGAACTTCGCGCCCTCGGCTTCCTTTCCTTCCACCACCTGCGCTTGCATGGCACCCTGGTTAAACATGCGCTCGCGCACGCCACCGACCAAGTCCGCATCGAGCGCGAACCGATCGATGAGAATGGAGCGCGCACCCTCCAGTGCCTTCTTGGTATCCGCGAAACCTTCCGTGAGATAACCTAGCGCCAGTTCCTCCGGCTGGGCTTTCGGCTGCGCAATCAATGTGTCGGTCAGCTCCTCCAAGCCGGCTTCCCGCGCGATATCCGCCTTTGTCTTGCGCCGCTTCTTATACGGCAGATACAAATCCTCAAGCCGCGCCTTGGTATCGCAGGCGAGGATCTGGCTACGCAGGTCATCGCTAAGCTTGCCCTGCTCTTCAATGGCGGCAAGGATCGTCTCTTTACGCTCTTCCAGCTCGCGCAGGTAGGTGGCCCGCTCTTCGATAGTGCGCAGTTGCGCGTCATCCAAACCACCCGTGGCCTCCTTGCGATAGCGCGCAATGAAAGGCACCGTATTTCCCTCCGCCAGAAGCCTTAGCGCCGTCGAAACCTGGGTTTCTTGAGCGCCAATCTCCGCCGCGATGGTAGCCGCAATATTCACGTAGGTTCCTCACACTTCCATTTCAAAGCTTGGTATGGGACCCACCCAATTTACCGCATGCGTTTTCCGCCGCCCCAGACGGCCAGTGCGGGACACATAAAAATCCTCTTCTTCCCGCACGCTGAAAGCAGGAAGAAGAGGAATGAAACACGCCCCAATTTAGTGGATGACTACCCGGGCTCTATCGCCACCGGAGCAGCTCACCCGCGAGGAATTACCGGAGCAATACATCGTATAGGTACCGCCGGTCTGCGGTGAATAGACGCTCAAGGTGGCATCCGTTCCGCCACCGGCCACCCAATTATTCATGAAAGCGTTGTAGACGTTTTTAGCAAAAGGTGCTGACGTTGGGCCCGTAGCGTAATAACTCGTGTAGTCGCCCCACGAGTGCCCATTGCCACTACTTTCGGGTGCCTGTGCCGGGGCAGGCGCGGGTGCCTGCTCGGTCTTGGTCACGGTAGCTTCACTATCTGACGACTTCTCGTCGTCCTTGTCATCAGCCTTTGAGGAATCAGCCTTTTGCTGGAATTGGGTTTCCTGCGCGGTAGTGCTGGAATTATCCTTATTTCCGGTCACGAAAAAGACGGTCGCAGCGGCAATAGCAAGGAGTGCCACAACTCCCAAAATGATCGCCGCAATCATGGCGCCATTCCCGCCGCGGCTCTGATCAGGCTGAGAATACCCAGGGTACTGGCCATATTGTGGCTGTTGGTTATATCCGCCAAAATCATTTCCATTGGGAGAAGTCATGCGAGAAATCCTTGGAGAGCAAGTAAAACTGCGAGTGTGTGCTGCCCTTACAGTAGCACTACCCAGCACTAATACAAGTATTTCAGGAAATTTTCCTTAATTTTCTTCACTGGTATCTGCGCGCCATACCGGCTCAACCGACCACGCAAATTCGGTATGCCCAATTTCTGTACTCCCCAACCACGACGCTGTGGGTGGCAGGCACTCAGCCACCATGGGTGCGACGGAAGGCAGGGGCGCGGCAGTATCGCCATTGACGATAACCCGCCACAACGGCGTCCCATCCGCTGCGGTTCCATTGCTGAGTTCATATTCCTGGGCCAACGGGCTATCTGCCGGCGGCGACGGAGCAACCACTGTGGCAAAAATATTTACCGGCATAAAACCTGCATCGCGCAATTTCTCTGGCATGCCTGCCTGGCTTTCTTCCCATTCTTCCCGGGGCATCAGCACAGAAAGATCCACACTCACCTGCACTACTGTGCCTTGCCTTCAGATTCACGCTCGCGCAATTGCGCTAAAAAAGCCCTATCCGCCTTGCTCAATTCCACTTGGTCCAATAACTCTGGGCGGCGCTGCCACGTTCGCTCCAATGCTTGTTCTCGGCGCCACCGGTCTACCAGCCCATGATTTCCAGAGGTCAATACCTCCGGCACCGCAAGCCCGCGCCACTCGCGCGGTTTGGTATAGCTCGGCCCCTCCAATAGGCCATCAGAAAAGGAATCCTCTTCATGCGAGCGCTTATTGCCCAATACCCCGGGGATGAGGCGGACTACGGCTTCTGCAATCACCAATACGGCAACCTCCCCGCCAATGAGCACATAGTCCCCGATGGATACTTCCCGAACGCGGTAGCGCTTCTTCGCATCTTCCACCACGCGCTGGTCGATGCCCTCGTAACGCCCACAGGCAAAAACAATATGTTCCTCGGTGGACCATGCCCGCGCATCCGCTTGGGTAAACGGCGCCCCAGCCGGGGTGGGAACGAGAAGCAGCGGGAGATCGCCATCTTCACTGTCGCTCCCTCGATCATCGTGCGCCGCATCGGCGCCATACGCCCGAGCTTCGACACCCTCTAATTCATCATGGCGAGGGCGGTTGAGGTGCGGCAGGGAGGAATCAAGGGTGGGGGCGGTGGTCCCGAGTGCGACATCGTCAAGCGCAGGCCCCCATACCTCGGGTTTCATGACCATGCCTGGGCCGCCGCCAAAAGGCGAGTCATCGACCGATTTATGCGCATCCGTGGCCCACTGACGCAGATCGTGCACGCCCACCTCGAGGCGGCCCTGCTCGATGGCCTTGCCTAAAAGGGCATGGCGCAACGGCTGCAGGTATTCCGGAAAGATGGTCACCACATCGAGCCTCATAGATCCAACAGCCCTTCTGGGGGTTGGATGGTGCACGAGCCGGCTTCCAAGTCCACTTCGGGGACGATGGCATGAACAAAGGGCACCAGGGCGGTGCTGCCCGAAGACAACTCAACCTCCAGGAGGTCTTGGCTAGGACCGTGTACGACGGAAGCCACAGCGCCGATATCTTCTCCATCGTGGATTACGCGCAGGCCTTCAAGCTCGTGGTCATAAAAGCCCTCGCCATCATCCTCTAATGGGGCAGCGAAAAATTGTGTGCCACGCAGGCTTTCCGCCTGGGTGCGATCGGCAATTTCCTTGCACGTCACCAAAAGCCTGCCCTTGTGGCTGCGCACCGCAGAGATGGTCAATTCGTGTTCCTTGCGGCCCTGCCTTCCCTGCAGTTTTTCTCCCACCGCAAAGCGCACCTCGGGCTCATCGGTGGTGGGCTCTACCACCACTTCTCCCTTGATCCCATGCGACTTAATGACGCGCCCAATCATCAATTCCATGGCGCAGAGTTTACCGCATACACCCAGTTGCTCTTATTTCCTGCCACACTCCCCACAACCTCGCTCTTAGGCATTACGCTTGAAGCATGAACGACTCTCCCCACCCGTCTTCCGATCCACGCAGTGCACATCAGGAGGCACCGCACTCACCTTTGATCGACCTGGATCTGGTGGCTTTGGCACCTCCCACCGATCCTGAACGCGAGCGCCCTGGGGTCAAGCGAGTCTTGAACGGAGAGCGCGCAAACCTCATCCTTTTCAGTTTCTCCCCCGGTCAAACCTTGCCGGATCACAAAGCCGCCCACCCGATAACCGTGCAGGCGATACGCGGAGAAGTAAATTTCACCTGCGGGGAGAAGACGGTCACACTAGCCCCAGGTAACATTGTGCACTTACCGGCCTATATAGTGCATAGCGTTGCCGCACCCCTACCGGATGTGAACTCGGACTCACCCACAGAGCAGCCGGACAGGCAACCTGCACTAATGCTTTTAACGATGCTTACAGGCTAATTGGAATACACACACCGTTAAGACAGATTTTGGATACAACGCAGTCTCATAACAAGCCCTATCACCACGGAAACCTCCACGACGAGCTGCTACGGATCGCCGTGCAATTAGGCAAGGAAAAAGGCCCAGAGGCTATTACCATCCGCGCCATCACCCGCGCGGCAGGAGTGTCCCCTACCTCGGCCTACCGGCACTTTAAGGATCAGGAGGAACTGCACGATAAGGTAGCCGAGCTAGCTACCGATGAGCTCGTGCGCCGCCTTCACCGCACCACCGATGAAGTTGGCGACCTCGCCTTCCCCGTCCACCTCGTGCAGATCGGGTATGCCTACCTCGATTTTGCCCTAGATGAAACGAATTTCTTCCGTTGTATGCTGGAATGGAAGGCACTGCGCTTTATGCTCGGCGTGGACCCCTCGACTCCCGATGATCCAAAAAGCGAACACCTGAATCTGATTCAGCGCTACTTCGATCTCTTGGTCCGCCATGCCCAGGCCCTAGGCCAAACGCCTGATAAAGAATATTTCCTACACAATAGCTTGCTGTCGTGGTCCGCCGTCCACGGGTTTACCGTGCTTGCCATTGACGGGCCCCTGTCAAAACTGCCGCGTGAGGAAATCTATAAGCTGTTCAAACCCGTCGTCGCAGGCAGCTTGCGAGGGATGGATTTTAAAGATCCGGGCGATGTATACGCCAATTACCCCGAATTGCGGCCACGCAGTGAATAGCGCTAGCCACTAGCCTTGGTGATGGACGCGCGCTGGCCGAGCGCGCAAAATCCCCCACTCGTTATCGCGCATAAATGCAACGATATCGGGTGGGGGATGAAGTTTATGCACAGCGGCCCTAATTAGTGAAGGGCGCTAGAGAACGAGCAGATTACTCTGCGGACTCCTCAGCATCTTCTGCATCAGCGTCTGCCTCGCCGGCAGCAGCAGCGGCAGCCTCAGCTGCAGCAGCCTCTTCAGCTTCCTTCTTCTTCTTAGCTTCTTCCTTGGCCTTCTTCTTCTCGGTGATGGCCTCGATGGTTGGGCCGTTATTAGCCTCAGACAATGCCTCGTTGAAGATGTCCAGCTTGGACTTCTTCTCTTCGGCAACCTTCAAGGTGCCTTCTGCGCCCGGCAGGCCCTTGTGCTTCTGCCAGTCACCGGTGACCTTCAGTAGTGCCAAGACAGGCTCGGTAGGCTGTGCGCCAACGGACAGCCAGTGCTGTGCGCGCTCGGAGTCGATCTTGATGAGGGAAGGCTCTTCCTTCGGGTGGTAGATGCCAATGTTCTCGATGACCTTGCCGCTGCGGCGGGTACGAGCATCAGCGATAACTACGCGGTATTCAGCGGCGCGGATCTTACCTACGCGCTGCAGTTTAATTTTGACAGCCATGATGGCTCCTTTTCTAGTCACTGGGCAGTTCAGACACGCGCTGTTTAGCACGCCGGTTCAACCCTTGGATTTTATCTGCGCGTGACGTACCGGCCGACCGTAGACGGGAACGGTGTTACGCAGAATGAAACGTCTCATTATCATCAGCAGTTCGCACTACTGCGATAACCCGAACCATTTTAGCGTGTGCAGGCAGTATTTTAAAATCTCCGCGTCTCCCGCGTTTTACCTTGCCCCGTTATGCCTTCGAGACCTTTAAAGAGTACCCTTATTAGCCGAATGTAAACCTTTGCCCCAGAAGGCTTTGAAATACGCCGCGTTTGTTTCCCGTGAACAAGCGCACGAAATGACGTTTTATGACAAATGATTCTCCACGCAACTTTCGATACCGCTATGACCTCGATGGTCTGCGCGGTATCGCAATTGGCCTCGTAGTTATCTACCACGTCTTTGTCGGTCGCGTATCTGGCGGCGTGGATGTCTTCTTACTGCTTTCCGGTTATTTCTTCCTAGGCTCACAGCTGCGCTATGCCGGCAAGCCCAACGCCTCCTTGAACCCATGGTGGCCAATCTGGCGCACGTTGCGCCGCTTGGTACCAAGCCTCGTCCTAGTCATCGGTGTGACGTATATATTGGTGCGCCTTTGCACGCCGCAGCTCATGCGCACTGAATTTACCCAGCAAATTACGGCAACCATGCTGTACTACCAGAACTGGGAACTGGCGCGCCAAAACGCTGACTACACTGCGGCCGCCGCCGATACTTCCCCGCTGCAGCATATGTGGTCAATGTCCGTGCAGGGCCAGTTCTACCTGATGGGCATTGCCTTTGCCCTCATCCTGGCCGCGATTATGAAATGGCGTCCGCAGCAATCTTCGCTGCGGACCAGCCGCTTCCCCACGGTCAACCAAATCGCCGGCCCCATTCTCATCGTGGTGACCATCGTGTCCTTTGCCTATGCCTCGCGCCATGGGCTGCACGGAACGCCAGAAAACTACTACTCCACGTGGTCGCGTGCCTGGGAGTTGACCCTCGGTGCGGTTCTAGCCATCTACGGTTCCGCATGGAAAATCCCTGCACGTTTTTATGACCTGTTTACCGGCCTTGGCCTTTTCATGCTGGTCTTTACCGGCGCCATCATCGCAGAGACCACCGCCTACCCAGGACCGCTCTCGCTTTTGCCTTTGGGCGGTGCCGTGCTCATCATTTTGGGCGGTGGCGGCAAGATCTCCAAGGCCATGGCCTCTAAGAAGGCGCGCTGGCTAGGCGATGTCGCCTATCCGCTGTACCTTTGGCACTGGCCGCTGCTTATTCTGTCCACCTCGTACTTGGGTCAGCAGACCCCGTCGTGGTGGCTGGGCATCATTATTATTGCCATCTCCCTGCTGCTTGCAGATATCACGCATCGCTTCATCGAACGCCCCCTGCGCCAGCACCGCAAGCGACCCTTGGCAGAGGACCTTCCGGCCCACAAGGCGGTCTCTAGTCTGTCCACCCGTGCCGGTGCCGGTCGAGCCATCGGCGGTGTCGTAGTGGCCAGCTGCGTCGCGGCGCTGCTTCTCATTCAGCCGCTGTGGCTGCGCACCATTAATAATGCTGACGCGGAAATGCTCAATCCCCAGCAATATCCCGGAGCCACGACATTCATTAATGACATCACCCCGCCGGACGGAGTAGAAATCAAACCAGATCCCATCGTAGCCGGGGGCATTGAGCCGCCGGTTGCTGCAAACTGGTGCTTCGTGCCCGATACTCAGCCCGCTGATTTCTTCTTTGAGACGCGCAGGGACGGCAAGACCCCTTGCATTTTCGGCGATACTACCGCGGAAAAAGAAGTCTATCTGGTGGGAGGATCCCACGCAGAACAATATTCTTCTGCCCTCGACCGCCTCGGCCGAGAGATGGGTTTCAAGCTGGTTCCCCTCTTGCGCCAAGGTTGCCCCATCGAGCTTGGCGATGACGTCACGGTCAGCCCCGAATGCGCCGAGTGGGGTGAACTGGTCATGGACCGCATCGCCGAAGCCCAGCCAGAGTTGGTTATCTCCAATACCACCCGCCCGCAAAACGAATTCGGGCATGGGCCCGATGCGGTCCCCGCCGGCTACCAAGCCTTCTGGGAAGAACTATCCAAGCGCGATATCCCCTTCCTGGGTTTCCGCGATAACCCGTGGGGATTCGATGAGGACGGGGAGCCGCGCGAATTCGATGAGTGCTACGTTGCCACTGAAGACGCTGTGGGCTGCGGCATGCGGTTTGAGGAGGTTTACCAACCTTACGATCCAGGTGCCGTTGTTCTATCGCAGTACGAAAACATGCTGTCCCTCGATACCGCGCCGTGGTTCTGCGATGCTAATGGCGATTGCCCGGTCATCATCGGAAACACCATGGTCTACCGCGATATGCACCACATCACCAATGCCTTTGCGGATTCCGCGATGCCGATGATCCGAGAAGCCCTCACGCCCTTCTTGAATGGCGAAAAGGTCCAACAAGAGGCGCCAGAAATCTCCCCTGAAGAGGCGGAGGCAGCACTAGAGGAATCGCCAGCTGCCCCCACCACCGGTGGCGCGCGGCGCGCCACCCCAGTGCCGTACCCCAATACCTTGGAAAACGATCCGGTGTAAACGCTCCCCGCGACGGCACGCACAAAGGTGGCCCATTACCTGTAAGCAATGGGCCACCTTTTATTTATGTCTCTGCGCGGCTACTTCTTGCCCTTGCCAAAGTTGAGGTTATCGAGGTCGATATTCTCCATGCCTTTGGGCATCTTGGGCATGCCGGGGATCTTTCCACCGCCGAGGCCGCCTGCACCGCCGCCTCCCATCTGCTGTTGCAGCTGCTGTAGCTCTTCCATCGACGGCATACCGCCGCCCATTCCTGGCATTCCGCCTGGCATCTTGGGCCCGCGGTTGCCGCCGCCACCCTTACCCTTCTTGCGCTTGCCGTTTTTGCCCTTGCGGCCTTTTGGCTTTTTCTTGGTGGCAGAACGTCCGCCACCGCCCATGCCAAATTGGCCGGCCATCTTGGACATCATCTTCTTGGCCTGATTGAAGCGCTCAATGAGCTGGTTGACCTCGGAAACGCTCACACCGGAACCATTGGCGATGCGCTTGCGGCGTGACGCGTTCAAAATCTTCGGGCTCTCGCGCTCTTCTGGGGTCATACCGCGGATGATGGCCTGGATGCGATCCAGCTGCTTTTCATCCACCATGGCGGCCATTTCATTCATCTGCTTGCCGCCAGGCATCATCTTCAGCAGGTTGCCAATCGGACCCATCTTGCGGATCATCAGCATCTGGTCCAAGAAGTCATTCAGCGTGAGCTCGCCAGAGCCCAGCTTGGAGGCTGCTTCTTCGGCCTTCTGGTGATCCAGGGTGGCTTCTGCCTGCTCAATGAGGGAGAGCAGGTCACCCATGCCCAGGATGCGGCTAGACATACGCTCTGGGTGGAAGACATCGAAATCATCGAGTTTCTCACCAGTAGAGGCATACAAAATCGGCTTGCCGGTCACCTCACGAATGGATAGCGCTGCACCACCGCGGGCGTCGCCATCCAGCTTCGTGAGAACCACGCCGGTAAAGTCCACGCCATCGCGGAAGGCCTCCGCCGTTTGCACGGCGTCTTGACCAATCATGGAGTCGATGACGAACAGGACTTCATCCGGGTTTACGGCATCGCGAATATTGCGCGCCTGCGTCATCAGGGTTTCATCAATGCCCAGGCGGCCGGCGGTATCGATAATGACCACATCGTGCTGCTTTTGCTTTGCTTCAGCAATACCGCGCTTGGCGACGTCCACCGGGTCCCCGTGCGAGGTGCCCATCTCGTGGTCATTGGAGTCCAGGGAGGTACCTGGGTCTGGAGCGAAGGTCGGAACTTCCGCGCGCTCGCCGACGATCTGCAGCTGCTGCACCGCTCCTGGGCGCTGCAAGTCACAGGCCACAAGCATGGGGGTGTGCCCCTGCTTCGTGAGGTGCTTGGCCAATTTACCCGCCAGGGTGGTTTTACCAGCACCCTGCAGGCCGGCCAGCATGATCACGGTCGGTGGGTTCTTAGCCAGGTTCAACCGGCGGGTTTCGCCGCCTAGGATCTCAATGAGCTCCTCATTGACGATCTTGACAACTTGTTGGGCGGGGTTGAGTGCCTCGGATACTTCCGCGCCGCGGGCGCGTTCCTTGATGCGCTTGATAAACCCGCGCACCACCGTCAGAGAAACGTCAGCTTCCAGCAATGCCAAACGAATCTCACGAGTCGTGGCGTTGATATCCGCCTCAGTTAATTTGCCCTTGCCGCGCAGGCCCGCCAGGGCTGACTGTAGGCGGTCTGATAGTGAGTCAAACACTACGGATGCGCTCCCTTAAATTAGATCGATCTAAAGTTCAATTATCCAATCTTAGTCCCTAGCCAGGGCCCTGGTCACATTCCCCACCACCTGGGCGCGAGAAACCGAAGCGCCAAAGAAAACGTGCACAATCATCGTGGCGCCCAAAATCTCATGGCGCAGCCACATAAACTCCGGCAATGACTCCACCAAATAACCCAATGCACCTATTCTCTCCACGGTGCGAATCTCTAAGATTCCGCCTACGTTAAAGGCTGCCGTCGTGGGCTCACCTGCGATATCGGGAAGCTCTGTGTACGTACGCGAATTATAGGACTGGATAAACCTATCCGGTTCCGCGGCCTCTGTGAGCGTCTTTTGCACGGTACGGATGACAAATTCCGCCTGATAGTCACCAGCATCACCGCGCACGAAATTGGCCCGCACGATGGTCCACCCCAAGGCGGAAATCAGCGCAAAAATGCGCTTAAACTCTGCCTTATTGGCACCAGACCACGGCACTGTGACCACTTCCTCTTGCCAATCGACCGCCAGGCCTACCCCGTAATCGTCCTGGGGAACGCGAACTAAAGGGTGGGTGACTATGCGAGGCTTATTCGCTTCCAAAGCGCGGGCCACGATAAGGCCCTGCGCCTGCGCGGTGCGGGCGGACCACACCCCAGGGCCCGTCGATAAGGCATCCGCCTTGGACAAGGTCGCAAGCAGCGAAATGGTCAATTGGTCATAATGGCAGACGTTTAATAGGGCATCGCGCGCGGCATCCGAGCGCGGATCCATCGTCGCCGCCAATCGCGCCAGGCTCGTATGCTCTGCCACCACGGTTTGCACGCGGGAGATATCTGCAAGGTTAAACCGCATGCGCGCGGCCTGCCGCGCCACCATCTCTGCTCCTACTTGCTCGTGCGGGCGGTCATGGCCCTTTCCCAAATCGTGATACAACGCAGCCAAGAGGAGGAGATCTGGGCGGGCCACCGATGTGCGCACCTCGGCGCAGCGCGTCACGGTGGCAACCAAGTGGTAGTCCACGGAATGCATGTGGCTGCGTTCCCTAGGAAGTAATCCGCGCACATGACCCCATTCGGGGACCAAGCGCTCCCACAGCCCATAGCGATCCAACTCGGCAATCACCCGTGGGGTATGAGATGGCGAAGACAAAATGGCGAAAAAGTCATCCACGGCCGCCCTCGGCCACCGCTCCGGCGGGGGCGGTAACTCCTGCAGCGCCCTCCATGTCATCGCAGAAACGGAATAACCCGTCCGCGCTGCGGCCGCCGCAACTCGGGTCAACAGCCATGGATCCCCACGATTGGGTGTGCGGGCTAGGGAGATCACGGCGCCATCGGCCACGACATCCACGTCAAGGGGCCTGCGCACACGGTCGCGCCCCTGCGCCGGACCAGCGCCCCGGCTACCCAAAACGCCGCGGGCAGTGGCCAAGCTACGCTCTACCGCTTCATCGACAGCAGAAGCCGCAGTAACCAATGCCGCCGTGAGCTCGTAGCGGCTGCTGAAGCCCAATTCATCAGCGACATCTGCGGCAAAGTCCGGATCCAAAATATCGCGGTGCCGGCGAGCCTTGACGTGCAGCAGGGTCCGTGCATCGAGTAACAACCGCCGCTCTTCTTCCAGCGCAGGAAGATCGCACAGATTTCCTAGGGCTAAAGCGCGCAGGAGCTGAATATCGCGCAATCCCCCGCGCCCGTTTTTTAAGTCCGGGTTAGTCATGGTGGCAACGGCGCCAGAACGGTTCCACCGTGCGATGGCGGTATCGACGAAGCGGTCAAACCCCCGCTGCAGCTGTCGACGCCACGCGTGTAGGAGGCGTTGACGGGCGTCATCGACAAGCGGCTTCTCGCCGGCGATATACGTCAGATCCAATTGTGCGAAGCCAGCCGAGGTGTCCTGCAAGGCTATTTCGGCGCACTCCTGCGGGGTACGCAGGGCGAAATCCAGCCGATACTTGGCATCCCACACCGGATACCATAAGTCCTCTACCAAGCGGGGATCTGGCTCGTAATCCTCCGGAAAGATCAAGATGACATCAATATCGGAATAGGGAGTCATCTCCTGCCTGGCTAAAGAGCCAGTTGCAGCTAGCGCCGTGTGCGGCGGCAGATCTAAATCCTGAAGCAGGCGCACCGCCGCGTCATAAGCCTCGCTGCGAAGAGCGGATGCTGCCACCATTTTTGCTTAAAGGGCGGTCTCGCCGCGCTCCCCGGTGCGGATACGGATGACGTCTTCTACCGGGGTAATCCAAATCTTGCCATCGCCAATCTTGCCGGTATAAGCGGCATCCACGATGGCGTCAATGAGCTCTTCCACCTGGTCATCAGCGGTCAAAACTTCTAGTTTCACCTTGGGTACAAAGTCCGTCGCGTATTCGGCGCCGCGGTAGACCTCGCTGTGCCCACTCTGTTGCCCAAAGCCCTGGCTTTCGGTCACTGTAAGGCCGTGTACATCCTGCTGTTTTAATGCCTCCCGGATATCCGGCAGAGTAAACGGCTTAACGATGGCGGTAATTAGTTTCATTTAATCCTCCTGAAGAAAAGTATAAGTCGGCGGCCAGGCGCGGCGCGGATATGCTGCGTTCTAGTCTAACCCCGCACAACTTCCGAATGTGCCCGAATTACAGTTGCAGCCGGTAAATTAAGGCTGGATCCGCTGCTGTACGCACCGCATCTGCCCAAAAGAAACGCGGGCCGTACATCCTCCATGGAGAAAGTACGAACCCGCGCTGCACACTAGGGAAGGATAACCCTAGATTTCGTCTTCATCAGCGTAGACGGTCTGAATTTTCTCATTATTGTGTTTGGCGTGTTTAACGTCAGTAACCGCAACACCGTAGATGGAACGCCCCAGGTAGAACGAACCCACCGAGCCGATAATCCAGACACCAAAGCACGCGATGAGGCCCTTGATAAGGAGGCCTAGTGAAAAGCCATCCTGCCCAAAATCCACCACTAGCTTGGCGAGGAT
Organism: Corynebacterium sp. KPL1814; assembly: GCF_000478175.1. GTDB lineage: Bacteria > Actinomycetota > Actinomycetes > Mycobacteriales > Mycobacteriaceae > Corynebacterium. The sequence goes on along the minus strand of NZ_KI515774.1, from coordinate 439,077 downwards.
GATAAGCGGCACCGCCAGCCCCACGGTCGGGCCCATCAGGTTGGCACGGGTCAAGGCATCCGGTGCGCGCCACAAGGAAACCACCGTTGCCACCACAAGGATGGTCGCCACAATGAGCAGAACCGAAGCAATAATCTCGTAAACAGCCATGACTTATCGCCGACCTTTCGAAATAATGCGGGCCATAGACAAGGTCGGCAAAATACCGGCCGCGATGGCGCCAATCAAGGCAATGTCATAGGCCAAGGGGGCATTGTTGATCATTGACCAGCCGAGGTACATGCAGATCATGCCGTAAAAGACGATGTCTGACATCACCGCGCGGGTGAGTTCATCGCGGGTGCGCAGCGCTAATAGCACCCCGCACCAGGCGGCCCCGCCCATGATGAACACGCACACTAGTACAACCCAACCGAATGGGGACAATGTTGCAAAATCAATCATCGGTCGGTCTCCTTCCTGCGTTGAATTTTCCGGGCGAGGTGCTTGGGCTTTTCGACGTCCGCCTGGCTCTCCGAAAGCGGAGTGTCCTCCGCCCGCGCGAGGTCCGGCGAGCGCATATAGCGACCCAGGGTATCCAAGGGGAATTCGTAGAAAGCCTCATCGAGCTCCGTCGTATCCCCTTGCCCAGGAACGCCATAGTCGATGCTCTTCACGCGCGGTGCCAAGTGCTCTTCCATATCGGCCAAGTCAGCCACAATCGCCGCAGGATCGGAACCCTGTACCGCTTGTACTAGCACGATGCGGGGCAAGCCCTTGCGCGGTGGTTCGCGCAGTCCCAACGACAGCGTGCCAGGGGTTGCGGTAATGGAAGAGGTGAACCAGAAAATCTCCCAGGCGCTGGTAACGCGCAGTGGATACCGGATGATCACCGGGTGGTATTCGTTATCGGGCTTAAATGCTGACATCGCCAGGGTGAACCCAGCAACGAAAATCTCCTTGATGAGCCAGAGTGCATAAGCTACGGCATGCATTTATCGGCCCTCCTGAATGTCATCGATATTAGGTAGTGCGGCTGAATCATCGCCCAAGATGGTGTCAGTATAAGCCGTCGTGTCCAGCAGTTGCTCGGCTGCGGTTTCCACCGCATCAATAACCACGCCGGAGAAAATGAACATGCCCAGCGAGACCAAGATGAGCGCTGCGGAAGGCGCCATCAGCTTCTTGCGGATGATGAGCTCATCTGGAACCTTGTCCGAGGGCAAATCGTGTCCCCAGAAGGCTTCGCGCCAGACGCGCAACATCGCCAAGAATGCGGCGAAGGAAGCGATGATGATGGCGGCAATAGCAATCCAGGCCCAAGCGCCGCCGTTGCGGGCGACCTCGAAGACAATCATGAGCTTGCCCCACATGCCGGAGAATGGCGGGAAGCCCACAACGGAGAAAGCACCAGCGGCAAAAATCCAGGCGATGATGGTATCGCGGCGCGCGAGGCCCGATAGCTTGGTCAAGTCACCCGTGCCGTAGGTCTCTTCGATGGCACCGGAAGCCAGGATCAACGAGCCAACGGTCACCATGTGGTGAATCGTGTACATGATACCGGCGGCCAGCGCGCGGCTCGGATCTTCCGACGTAAAGGCCAACATCACCAGGATGAACGGCATGCCGTTGAGCATCTGGTAACCCAGCACGCGGCGAATGGTCTTTTCGGTCAGACCGCCAAACGCACCGATCATCATAGAGATCAGCATGAGGACGATGATGAGCACGTTCCACCGCTGCTCAAGATCGAAAAGCTGCACGTACAGCCGGTAGAGCATGTACACAGCAACCTTCGTGTGCAGGCCGGAGAAAAGGCCCATCACCGCAGCCGACGTTCCTGGGTAGGTACGCGGCAGCCAGGACTGCACTGGGAAGACACCGGCCTTGGCGGTAATCGCGATGAGAATAATCCCCGCGGCGACGGTCACTGGGCCATTGCCGGCGGCAGCTCCCTGCAATGCAGCCAAGTTAACCGAGCCGGTGACGGAATAGATATAACCGACACCAACCACCAGCAGCGTGGAGGCGAAAAGGTTGACGAGGACGAACGCGCGACCAGCCGCCAGGCGTGACCACGTGCCGGACATGGTGATAAGGCCGTAGGACGGCAGCAGCATGACCTCGATGAACACGAAGAAGTTAAAGAGATCAGCGGTCAGCAGCGCACCGCACACACCGGTAATAAGAATCAGGGTGAGCGAAGGATAGTAACGAGATTTCGTCTCCCCTCCCACAATGGCGAACCAGTTAGCGCCAAAGGCCACGATCATCGTGGTGATGATCATCAGTGCGGAAAAGGCATCCGCTGCAAAAGGAATACCCACATTGCCTACGTAGAGGCCCACGGTATGCGCCACTACCCCATTATTCATGGTGTAGATCAACAGCCCCAGACCAGCAAAGACACCGACTCCGGGGATGATGAGCATGATCGCATCGCGGACAGCGCGCCACGGCGCCAGCAAGGCAAAAGCCGCGGCAATGAGCGGAATTGCCGGGAAAAGCGGAAGAAGTTGGGCTACAACATCAGCCATTATTTTTCATCCTCCTTCTTCCTATTTACCCCGCGCTCAGCCACGGGAGTGTCGTGGTCTACCCGGCCAATGCGATCGAGCTCATTCGCGGATTCTTCCAAGATCGCTCGGTTCTGGGCATCGCGGCCCAGGGTAGAAAATGCGTGGTCGATGGTGTTGTCATCGACGGGTTCCACCACATCGGTGTCATCGTTTTTGCCCATTGCCGCCATGGTCAACAGGATGGTCGAGGTTGCCATGGAAATAACAACGGCCGTCAGAACGAAAGCCTGCGGTAGCGGATCGGCCATCTGGTCGTGGGGGACTTCCGAAGGAAAGGACTCCCCTCGGTAGGAATACACGCCAGTGGCCAACAAGGTCAGGTTGGCACCGTGGCCGAATGCCATCATGCCCAATACAATGCGGACCAAGCCGCGTTGTTGAATGAGGTAGACGGCGCCACCGATGAGGATGGCGATAGTTAACGCGAGAATCATTACTTCTCCCCTCCTCGGTTGGCGTTAGAACGGCGACGTTGCTTTCTCTTTGTCTTTGCCTCTTTGGGGCTAAGCAAAGCGAGCGGATCCGTCGACGGGTTGATTGGGTCTGGATACGGATCGTCCGCATCCTCAACGGCAATGCGCGGCGTCGCCGGCAGGGCCGAGTCATCATCATGGATCCATGGAAGGTAGTCCCGCTCGGTACCAGGCCTGAGGTAACCGCCCAAGGCATTGATGGCCATCGTGAGCATACCCAACACTGCCAGGTAAATACCGAGGTCGAAGATGAGGGACGTCGTCCAGTGCTGGCCAAAGGCCTCACCGTGCAAGGCGGTGAGGAAACCACCATTGCCAAAGCCGTCGTGCCAGTAGCCAATAAAGCCTGCTAACAGTGCCGTAATAATGCCAATGCCGGTCAGGTGCACTGGGGTCATGCGGCCGAAGACAATTTCATCGGAGCCACGGGAAAGGTAGGTCAGCCCGATGGCCGCACCCATGATGAGCGCAGCGGGGAATCCACCGCCGGAGGAATTGTGCCCGCGGAAGAACACGATGACGGACATGATGATGAGCAAAGGAATGACAATATTGATTCCCTTGCGCAGCGGCACGGAGTTCAGCTGCGACTGGCCGAATGGCGCTGGGCGCGTGCCCGAGCTGAACGGGAAGCGCGGCAGCGTGGTGGTAATGGCTGCGATAACGACGGCGGCCATGCCCAGCACGGACAGCTCGCCCAAGGTATCGAGTGCACGGAATTCCACGATGATGGTGGCCACGACGTTATCGCCGCCCGTGATATCCGGTGCCTTGTCGAGGTACCACAGCGCCAGATCCGAGCGTTCGTGACGGCCCATCAGGCCCCAGACACCGAGGAAGGCCGCAATACCGGCCAATACGGCGATAACGATGGAGCCCACCTTGCGGGACTTATCCGTAACCGGTTGGAAGGTCTCCGGCAGGTAGCGCAGCACCATCATCATGACGACCACAGACAAGGCCTCCACCATGAACTGGGTGAGTGCCACGTCCGGTGCGCCCAAGAGGAACATCTGCAAGGTAACACCCGTACCCGCGATACCAATCATAACGGCGCCGGTAAGGCGGTTCTTGGTGCGAACCAGCCCGAATACGGACAACGCAACGATTCCCAAAGGCAGCAGGTCCCACGGGTTGTCGAGCCCATCGACACGCGGTTGCAGCGGTACACCGTCGACTCCCTCGCCGAACAAGGTAGTACCGGCGAGAACGATAACCACGATGACAATCGGGAGAATGTGACGGGACGGATTGTGGGAATCGGACATCTTGCCCAGTACTTGGCCGAGCTTGGCGCAGCCATCTTGCAGGCTTTGCAGGAGCTCGTTGCCGCTGCGCGGCATAAAGTTGCGCTCTTCGAAGGCCGGCCACATCTTCTTGCGGACAAAGATGCCCGCAATTCCGGCTACCAGCACGAGGATCGAGATGATGAATGGCACGTTGATTCCATGCCATAGCGAAAGGTGAGCATGCGTTTCCATGCCCACGGCACCAACGGCATGCTCCAGGGGTTTTTCGAAAATACCCAGGACAAAGACGAGCGGCAGGGACATAAAGCCCGGCAGCGCCGCAGGAAGCCACAGGGAAACTGGGGCTTCGTGGACATCGTCCATGGACCGTGGCCCATCGAAGAATGCGCCGAAGACGATCTTTGCAGAGTAGGTGAAGGTAAAGAAGGCACCGATACCTGCCACGATGAGCAAGATCGCTTGGCCTGCGCCGCCGATCGGGGCGTCCTCGAAGGCGGTGAGCATGCCTTCCTTGGACACAAAGCCCAGCAGCGGTGGTACCGCGGCCATGGATGCGGCGCCGATGACTACAGAGCCAAACGTCCACGGCATCTTGTTCCACAACGGGCCAAGGCGACGGATATCGCGCGAACCTGCTTCATGGTCAATGACACCGATGAGCATGAACAGCGAGGACTTGAAGAGCGCGTGTGCCAAGGTATGTACCAGTGCCGCCCCAATGGCGAAGGGAGTGCCGACACCGATGGTGGCGACAATCCAACCCAGGTGAGACACGGTGGAATAAGCGGTCAGCTTCTTCAGGTCCGTCTTTTGCACCGCGAATACTGCGGACATAACCGCCGTACCCATACCGACGACGATGAGCACCCAGTTCCACACCGCGACATCGTAAAAGATCGTGGAGAAGCGAATGAGCAAGTAGATGCCCGCCTTGACCACGGCCGCGGCGTGTAGGAACGCCGAGACTGGCGTAGCGGCAGCCATGGCTTCTGGCAGCCAGAAGTGGAATGGAAATTGAGCGGACTTGGTAAAGGCAGAAGCCGCGATAAGCACGGCAACGCTTGCGGTCACGCCCGGACGATCGTCCCATACCGAGGATGCGAGAATCTCAGAAATGGTGGTCGAGCCGGTGGTCACTGCGGCAATGCCCAATGCCGTCAATAGCGTAAGGCCACCGATAAACGTCAGGATGAGGGTGCGCTGGGAACCTGCCTCTCCCCCAGAGCCAGAGCGCGCAATGAGCATGAAAGAAGCCAAGGAGACAAGCTCCCAGGCGAGGAATAGGACTACAACGTCATTGGCCAGAACCAGCAACAAGATGGACAGCGTGAACGCCGTCATCAGTGTATAAAAGCTCGTATTTCCCTCGTTTTTAGGGAGATAGGCTGCCGAGTAGGTCAACACGACAGCGCCAATGACAAGAGCCAACATGGCGAAGAAGATGCTCAATGCATCTCCACGCAGAGCGAAACTTACGTCAACCCCCGGTGCAATAAAATCGCGTACCCAGGTGGCTTGGAAACTGAGTTCCTCCCCCGCTGCAATGGCAGAAAAATCCTTAGCAATGAGCACCGCTGCGATGAGAAAAAGGCCAGCTAATGGATAGCCCGCCTGTCGGTCCATGACCTTTACGGTTACCGGTGCCAAGATCACTGCCAATGCCGCAAGGAGGACAGCAAAAAGTAGCGTCACGAAATACTTGCCTCACGAACCTTGTCTTGGATTGGTGCGAATTTCGCACCGAATCACTAAATACAGCCCTACCAGATTACCATTGCTCACCAGCCCAATCCAGATCACAGTAAGCCACGGCTCCCCATGCTCGCGGGGCATACGTGCACGGCACATAGGCGAGCGAAAACTCCCCAGCACCCGTGGCTATCTCGCTTTTTCAGCAGCCGGGGTACTGGGGAGTTATCTAAGGCGGTTGAAGGAGTCCCTATTTCTCACCTAGCAAGGCATCAACAAATCCTTCGACTTCGAATGGAGCAAGATCATCGGCGCCCTCGCCCAAGCCCACAAGCTTGACTGGAACACCCAACTCCTCTTGTACCTGGAATACGATGCCGCCCTTAGCCGTGCCGTCCAGCTTGGTTAGTACGACGCCGGAGATGTCAACGACCTCGCGGAAAATCCGTGCTTGTGCCAGGCCGTTTTGGCCCACTGTGGCATCGAGAACCAAGAGAACCTCATCAACCTCGGTCTTCTTTTCTACAACGCGCTTGACCTTGCCCAGCTGATCCATCAGGTCGGTCGAGGTATGCAGGCGGCCGGCCGTATCAACCAAGACGACATCGACCTGCTGTTCCACACCAGTAGCCACGGCATCAAAGGCCACGGAGGCAGGGTCTGCGCCTTCCTTGCCGCGCACGGTTTCGGCGCCCACGCGGCGACCCCACGTTTCTAGCTGATCGGCTGCTGCGGCACGGAAGGTATCTGCCGCACCCAGCAAGACGCTGTGATCCATAGATACGAGGACGCGGGCGAGCTTACCGGTGGTGGTGGTCTTACCAGTGCCGTTGACGCCCACGACCATGACGATGGCCGGCTTGCCGTCGTTAGGCATCGCCCGAATGGAACGATCCATTTCTGGGTGGCAGGCCTCGATGAGGCATTCGCGCAGCATCGCACGCGCTTCTTCTTCGCTCGACACGCCACGCTCAGCGATCTTGTCACGCAGGGAATCGGTGACCTTCATCGTGGACTTGGTGCCAAGGTCCGCCATGATGAGCGTATCTTCGATTTCCTCCCAGGCGTCTTCATCCAGATCGCCGGCGGAAAGGATTCCCATCAGTCCTTGGCCGATGGCGTTCTGGGAACGAGAGAGGCGGCCGCGCAGTCGGCCGAGACGGCCTCCTGCAGGAGCGATGTCCTCGGTGGGCTGGCCCGCCGCAGCAGGTTTACCATCCGGTACTGGGGTTTGTTCCTTGGCAGCTTCTGCAGCATCCGTTTGTGCATCGGCTGCAGCCGCAGCTTCTTCGGCTTCCTCGTGGTTATCGACTCGTTCTTCGATGTGGTCTGCGTCTTTATCATCTACTACCGCGTCAAAGACCGGTGATTCGTCTTCTACCTCGGCGGCCTCGACGGATACAACGTCTTCTGGATCTTTATCTTCATGGTCCGGCTCGCCGCGGTGGTCTGCGCCTTCTGCTGCAGGTTTCTCGGCGGCAGCTGGGGCGGAGTTCTCACCGCCCTTTGCCTCTTTATCCTCTTCTTCCGCCTGGCCAGAAGTAGGTGCGGAAGCTTGCGCGGAATCCGGTTTATTAGATTGGTCCTCTGCCTGATCTGCAGGTTCCTTATCCGCATCATCTGCGGCAGCTGTCTTGTTGTCAACAGAGGCTGCAGCACCAGCGGCACCGACTCCCCCAGCTGCGGCCGCAGCGGCGGCGGCCGTGCCGGCAGCGCCCTTACCTTCAGCTTTATCTGCGGCAGGCTTATCCGCCGCAGGCTTATCCGCCGCAGGCTTGGACTCCGGTTCCGGAGTGGAAGCAGACTCGACCTTAGCCTCATCACCGGCGCCATCGGCGTCTGCAGGCTGCTCGGTTTCTGCGGGCTTCTTTGGCTGCTCACCGGCCGCAGGTTCTTGGCGCTGCGTTTCTTCCTGCTTGGCTGCCTTTTCGGGGGCAGCGTCTTTATCCTTAGCCGGCTTAGGTCGCTTGGTTGCCGGCGGCTCTTCACCATTGAGCTGGGCATTCGCGATATCGGTAGCACTCGGCTCCGACTGCTCCGAAAGTGCCGGCTGCTGCTCCTGCTTAGCTTGCTGCGGCTTTTCCTGCGCTACCTTCTCGGGTTCTTTCGAGCCCGCAGGAGCAAAGTTGAAGCCGGACTTGGCCTGGTAATTGCCGGACTTTTGCTCTTGGGTTAGCTGCTTGGGCTCTTCTTCCTTGGGTTTCTCGAATGAAACCTTCTTGGATTCACCGCGCTTTTTGCCGATTGCAATAAAGACGACAATCAGCACAATGACAACGATTGCTATGCCGATCCATAACCATAAAGAATTCATGCCTCTATAGTGCCAGCCTTTCGGGCTTGCGGCACATAAGGGAGGCGAAATCTTCTATTCCGTTGATTGCAGCCCATCACCTGATTGCGGCGCATCAACTCCAAGCCGCATCGCATCCTGGCTTGCTTGCTCGGCTCCCGGCGCGAGTCCGGCTGGATTCATGCGTTGGGAGATGACCCGGGTGATGCCGTCACCGCGCATGGTCACACCATAGAGGACGTTGGCCACATCCATGGTGGGCTTTTGGTGCGTGATGACAATGAGCTGGGAATCCTTCCGCAACTCCTCGAATAAGGCGATGAGCCGGCGCAGGTTGACATCATCAAGCGCTGCCTCGACCTCATCCATGACGTAGAACGGGCTGGGGCGTGCGCGGAAGATAGCCACGAGCATGGCCAGTGCGGTAAGGGATTTCTCGCCGCCGGAAAGCAGCGACAGGCGCTTGACCTTCTTACCGGGCGGGCGTGCTTCTACCTCGATGCCGGTGGTGAGCATGTCTTCTGGCTCGGTGAGGATCAGCCGGCCCTCTCCACCTGGGAAGAGGGTGTTGAATACCTTGGGAAACTCTGCTTCGACGTCCCGCCAGGCATCGGTAAACAGCTGCAGGATCTGCTTATCCACGTCCGAAATCACCCCGGCGAGATCCTGGCGGGCTTGGATGACATCGTCTAGCTGCGTAGACAGGTAGCTGTATCGCTCTTCCAGCGCCTTATATTCCTCAAGGGCCAAGGGGTTAACCTTGCCCAGCGAGTTCAGATCCTTTTCCGCCTGCTGCAGCCGCGACTTTTCCGCGCTGCGGTCAAAGTCTTCGCCCGGGGTGAAATCGCGCAGCAGGTCAGCGATGGCGATGCCCAGCTGCTCGCCAATCTTTTTCTCCGCTTCATCCAGGCGCACCTGCGCCTGCGAGCGCGCCAGTTCTGCTTCATGCGCCCGTGCGGTTAGCCGGTCGCTATTTTGGCGTGCGACCGATACCGCCTGCTTGGCTTGCTGCAATTGGGAATTTAAGGAGTTGCGCTCATGCAAAAACTCATCGCGCTCAGAGGTGGCGCGGGTTAAGAGTTGGTTGGCCCGCGCGGCCAAGTCCTGTGCGTGTCGCGCCACTGTAGCGGCCAATTGGCCCTGGGCCTTGCGGCGGGCCATGGCTTGTTCATGGCGGGCCTTCGCTTGGCGTTCGTGCTGGGCCTGGCGCCGCAGATTATCGGCCTTGCCGGCAACTTGGCCCACGCGCTCTTGCGCCGAGCGGGCGGCAACTTGGGCTTCCATTTCCATGGATTTTACTTCTTCGAGCGCAGCCGAGGCGGCATCCCTATCGGCAGACGAGGGCTCGTCTGGTTGATCGTCGGCGTCGACGCGGGCGAGCCTATCGCGGGCATCGGCAAGCTCCTGGTTAGCCTTCTGCAGCCGCACCTCAATCTCGGTGGCGCGCTGCGCGGACTTTTCCAGCTCCGCTTTATTGGCCTCGTACTGCTTTTCCAAGCGGTGGTGATCGCGCTTCCAGGCATCAACCTCGGTATCGTGCTCCCGCAATGCCGCCTTCGCAGACGCGGCCGTCACGCGGGCATCTTCGGCAGCAATCCTCGCTCCCTCCAGGGTGCCGGAGAGTTCGTGTAGTGCTTGATTGGCCTGCTCTAGCTCCTCTTCGGCCTCCGCGATGCGGGCGGTGACTTCCACGGTAGACGAGGACCCGGTACCGACCTCGACCCACCCTTCGCCAATGACGACGCCCGAAGCGGTCACGGCGCGCAGGCGCGGATCCTCGGAGACGAGGCGCCGGCCGTGGGCAAAATCGGGGACGAGGACGACATCGGCAAGCAGCCTGTGCAACGCCGCCGACACCGCAGGTTGGACCGATATGTGGTCCAGCAGCCAGGAGGTCTGCGGCGGCAAATCGGCATCGACGCGCCACGAGCTCGCAGGCGCGGTCGCCGCCGCATCCAACAGCGCCGAGCGCGGGCCCTTTTCCAAATCCGCAATCAACCCTTCGGTCAACTGCCCCGCCTGCGCCTCCGCAAAGGTGCCCAACGCGGCCGCAACCGCCGATTCATAGGTGGTGGAAATATACGCGGCCAATGGCTGGAATTCTTCGCCCACCTCGACCGACTCGGGGATGGTCTGGGACAGCGTATCGATGCGGGACCGCAGCGTATAGACAGTGCGCTCGCGCTCGCGCTGGGCATCGCGGAGCTGATCCAAGCGCTTATCGGCAGCGCCCGACTCGCTGGCGGCCCGCGTATGCGCCTCCTCCAAAGGCTGGCGCTCCGCAGCATAATTATCCAGCTTCTGCGCTACCTCAGCGGCTTCTGCCTGCGCATTCTGGGTGCGTCGCTGCAGCGAAGCCACGGCCTCTTCCTGCCGCGCCAACTCCTCTTCTGCGCTGGCCACCTGCCCCGCGGCCTTTTCCTCGGCGGCAAAAAGGCGCACCACGCCCTCGCGGCGGTCCGCAATGGCGCGCACCTGCGCCATATGTTCGTGCTCGGCGGCCTCAAATGCTTGCCGACGCTCCGCCACTTCCTCCCGGATGCTTTCTAACCGCTCCGCGGCTTCTTCTGCCGCTACCAGGAGCTCCTCGTGCTCCTCGTCCGCGCGCGTCGCCTTGGCCTCAAGATCATCCGGATCCTGGCCGGCATAGGCGACCTGGGACCCGGCGTTATCCGCCCGCTCCTCTGCGATTCGCTGGGTCGCCGCAATGCGCTCGGACAGGGTGGAGAGATCAAACCACAGTTTTTGGGCGGCTTCTGCCTGCGGGTTGACTTCCTCTAGCTGGGTTTCCAGCTCCATTTGGTGCTCGGTCGCCGCTTCGAGCTGCGCCGTGGTCTCTTCCACCTGGGTAGATAGGACCGTCGCGGTCTGCTCGGCAGCAGAAAGCTTCTGCCGCAAGCCGACGATGCGGTCTCCGGCCAGGCGCAGGCGCGCATCGCGCACATCCGCCTGCACCGTAGCCGCGCGCTGGGCGGCCTCCGCCTGCCGTGCCAGGGGTTTTAGCTGTTTTCCCAGCTCATCGGTCAAATCCTGCAGGCGGTCCAAATTAGCCTGCATGCCCGTAAGCTTGCGCTGGGCCTTTTCTTTGCGGCGGCGGTGTTTGAGGACACCTGCGGCTTCCTCGATATAGGAGCGGCGATCCTCGGGGCGCGACTCCAGGATTTCAGAAAGCTTGCCCTGCCCCACGATGATGTGCATCTCTCGGCCGATGCCGGAATCAGAAAGCAGTTCCTGGATATCCATCAACCGGGCCTTTGCCCCGTTGATTTCGTATTCGCTCGCGCCGTCGCGGAACATGCGGCGGGTCACAGAGACCTCGGAGTACTCGATGGGCAGGGCACCATCGGCATTATCGATGGTGAGTGTGACCTCGGCCCGGCCCAATTGCTTGCGGTCGCCAGCCCCAGCAAAGATGACGTCTTGCATCTTGCCGCCGCGCAGGGTCTTTGCGCTAGCCTCTCCCATGACCCACGCAAGGGCATCAACCACGTTGGACTTACCGGAACCATTCGGTCCGACGACGGCGCAGATGCCCGGCTCAAATTTGAGAGACGTCGCCGACGCGAATGACTTAAAGCCTTTGAGCGTCAGCGATTTCAGGTGCATTTTGGATAGTGTAGCAAGCCATTAAGACACGAGTTGCAGCCAGCATTGGGTTGGCTATTAGCGCTCCACAAAGCCGCTTTCGCCCTTCGCAGCCGCCCACTGCTCAACCACGAGATCGACGCTACCCGGACGGCGGGTGGTGCTTGGTTCCTCTTGCAACAGTTCCAAAAGCTTCTCGCACTCGGTGCGCGGTCCCTCAGCAACAACCTGCACGCGGCCATCTGCCAGGTTGGTTGCATGCCCAGCGAGGCCTAGTTCCAAGGCGCGCGAGCGCGTCCACCAGCGAAAGCCCACTCCTTGCACGTTGCCGTGCACAAAGGCGGTCATTCTTTCCATGTCACTGCACCTTCCTCATTAATAGCGATATTAATAGCGATCGGCCTCGCCGCGATCGCGCAAGATTCTGCGGTCAGCATCGCTGCGGCGGGTCACGGGGTCGGAGCCGTCCCAGCACTCCACACCGGGCACATCCGGAAGCATATCGCGGTGGAAGACCGGATCGACTCCCTTACTGCGCTGCTCGTTGAAGTTCTTCAGCAATTGGATGGCCACGCCGGATAGCGGGACGATAGCGATGATATTCAGGATCACCATCGTCGCGGCACCGGTATCCGCCAGGGCGAAGACCAAGGGCAAGGAGCCGACGGCACCGAACCAGACGAAGAACAGCACCACAAGGCGGAAGATATTCAGCACCGTTTTATTGGTGGTGAGGTATTCCAGGTTGGCTTCTGCCAAGTAGTAATTGCCCAAGATGGAAGAAAAGGCCAGGAAGAACAAGATGAAGCTGACGAAGTGAATGCCCCAGTGGCCAACCTCGGCGGACAAGGCCGCCTGGGTAAGGGAAACGCCCTCGGCCTCTTCGCCGTAGGCAACTTCCGGGCCGAGCAGGATCAGGAAGGCGGTAATGGTACAGACCACGATGGTGTCGAAGTACACGCCCAAGGTCTGCACCAAGCCCTGCTTTACCGGGTGGGAGACGGTGGCGGTAGCCGCCGCGTTAGGGGCAGAACCCTCGCCGGCCTCATTGGAAAACAGGCCGCGCTGGATGCCCTTCATCATCGCGGCGCCGATGCTCGCGCCGGCGATTTCCTTAAAGCCGAGCGCGTGGCCGATGATATCGCCCAGCATGCCCGGGACCTTGTCAAAGTTCGTAATGACCACGAAGCCGCCGATGAGCAGGTACGCCAGGGCCATAAACGGAACGACCACCTGGGTGATATTGGCAATGCGCTTTACGCCGCCAAAAATGATGAGGCCCGCGGCAATCGCGATGATGATGCCAATGATGGAGCCAAAGGTGGCATCGTCTTCGCGGCCGAAGGAAAAGGCCACGGCCTCAGCGATGGCGTTGGTCTGGAAGGAGTTATAGACCAAGCCGAAGGTAAAGACGATGGCGATAGAGAAAAGAACGCCGAGCGGGCCCCAGCCCAGCCCGCGCTTCATGTAGTAGGCCGGCCCGCCGCGGTACGTATCGCCATTGCGGACCTTCCACAGCTGCGCCAAGGTGGATTCCACAAAGGCGGTAGCGCCGCCGAGGAGGGCGATGATCCACATCCAGAAGACGGCACCAGGACCGCCCAGCGAAATGGCCACCGCGACGCCGGCCACGTTGCCGGTGCCCACGCGCGAGGCAGCAGAGATGGTAAATGCCTTAAATGCGGAGATTCCCCCGCTTCCTGCGCCCTCATCCTCATCGTCGGTTTTGGGGCGCTCGACCACAGCGCGCAGCATATCGGGCACCTTGCGGATCTGCACCACTGCGGTGCGCGCACCGAATAGAAGGCCCGCTCCAATGAGCAGCCAGGGCAGGATGTATGTCCACACGCCATCGTTAAATGTCGTGACGACATTTTCGAGAAATTCCATGCGGATTAATTTACTGCCTGAAGGTCTACAACGTGAACCTCACAGGTAAAGCACTATTGGCAGTGGGGGCAATAATGGCTCGAGCGGCCCCCGATGACGGAGCGCGCAATGAGCGAGCCGCAGCGGGAACATGGCTGGCCAGCACGGCCATAGGCCGCAAGCGAGCGCGCAAAATAGCCGGATTCACCGTTGACGTTGACGTACAAAGAATCAAAGCTCGTTCCCCCCGCTTTGAGGGCGGCAGACATCACGGTCTGTGCCGCGGCCAATAGCGCCACGGCATCTTTCTGCCGCAGTGCCGAAGCCTTCTTGCGCGGTGAAATGCGCGCTGCCCACAGCGCTTCATCGGCGTAGATATTGCCAATGCCAGATACCAACGTTTGATCCAATAGCGCCGTCTTTACCGCGGTTTTCTTCTGCCGCAGGCGGCGCGCGGCGCTGGCGATATCAAAATCGGGTTCCAGAGGGTCCAAACCGATATGCGAGATCGTGGACCACGGCGCATACAGCCAGTATCCAAAGGTGCGCTGATCCACAAAGTGCAGCTCGGTGCCATCGCTGAGCCCTACCGTGATGCGGCGATGCGGCGAATCGGTAGGGCCGATGCGCAGTTGGCCCGACATGCCTAAGTGAATAAAAAGCACGTCGCGGTGGCTATCCATCGGGTCCTCCCCCACGAATTCCAGCCACATGAATTTGCCGCGACGGGCGACCGCTGCGATTTCCTTACCCACTACAAGGCCCGCTAGCGGTTCATCTTGGCCGCGGTTCGCCCGCGGATGCGCAATGTCTACCGCCGTAATCTCTTTGCCCACGACGTAGCTTTCCACCCCGCGGCGCACCGATTCTACTTCGGGCAATTCTGGCATTAGTTAGACTTCTTTATGGGCGGTCCCTTGCACCAGCAACGGGGTTTCGCGCAGGGTTTGGCATGCCTCTTGCGCGGCCTGCTGCTCCGCTAATTTCTTATTATGGCCCTGCCCATGGCCCACGGTCAGCCCAGCGACGGTGGCAACCGCGCTGAAGGTTTGATCGTGTTCTGGGCCGGTAGCGGTAGCCGAATAGACCGGCATGGGCGCCTTCAGCTCGGCGCACAGCTCTTGCAAGGTGGTCTTCCAGTCCAAGTGGCGGCCACTAACGGAGGCATTATCGATCTTTTCCGCGAATAGGCGCAAGATCACATCGCGGGCGGTTTCAAAGCCGTGCTCGCGATAAATGGCACCGAAAATCGCCTCGGTGGTATCCGCAAGGATGGAATCCTTATCGCGCCCACCGGTGGACTGTTCGCCCTTGCCCAGCAGAATATGCGGGCCCAGGTTGATTTCACGCGCGATATCGGAAAGCCCATAGCGCGAGACGATGGACGCACGCATCTTCGAGATATCGGATTCGGGGCGCGATGGATACGTCACGTATAGCTTCGCCGCCACCGATAGACCCAAGACGGCATCGCCCAAGAACTCGAGGCGCTCATTATTAGGCAGGTGCCCGTTTTCATTAGCAAAAGAACGGTGCGTCAGCGCCAAGCGCAGGTTTTCCGGTTCAAGGGAAACACCGAGCGATTCCAAAAGCGGGGTGTGATCGACCGCCGCAAAGGTGGCCTCCCATGCCTCTTGCCCGGTTAGCTTCTTCTTGCGGCTCATAGGAATTTCTCCAGACCTGCCCAGCGCGGGTCTATCTTTTCCTCTTCCTCTTCTTCCCCGGAGATTCCGGTGGTCACGCCCTCGGGGGTCTGGATATCGCAGCCGTCTTCGCAGACGGGGGCGAAGGGAAGATTCAGGCCTGCTTCATCGATAACCGCCTGGAGTAGATCCAGTTCATCGTCCTGGATTTCGGGGATTTCATCGCCCGAACCGGCATCGTCGGATTCGGCTTCGTCGCCGCTGACAAAGGACTCATCGGCGGCGAAGACCTGGGTCACGTGCAGGTCTAGCTGCGGGTGGAGCTCTTTTAAGCAGCGCGCACATTCGCCCGTGAGGACACCGGAGATATCCGCATCAACCAGCACTCCTGAGCCCAACGGGGTCAGGGTCGCGGCAACGGTGAGATCTTCGCCCTTGGGGATGGCGATCATTTCCACGCCGATCCTTTCCGGTGCAGGGCCCGTCTGGGTGCGTTGTTCCGGCATTGCGTCAGCGCCTTGGGCGTTTAATAATTCGCCCACTTCGAACTTCAATGGAGATGTCATAACAGTTGGTAGTCTACCCTGCCTCGCAAACTCCGCGTAGTTGCTGGCACGACCGCATTTTCTGGCAAGAAACTGAAGGTTCGGGCATAAAGCGCTATGGCTTGCCGGTTTTCCCTTTCCTGCAGGCCGCGGCGGCCTTAGCCTGAAGGCATGACTTACAACTTGGCCGCGGCCTCAGGAGATTTGAGCGCTATCGCTCCTAGATTCGGAGTGTTGTGCTGCCTTCCCGCCACCTTCTTAGTCATCTCTGGGGCAGTCCTCCATCGCCTGCCCAAGGCTAACCACTCTGGCATCTACGGCGACAAGGGCCTGCGCCTTTCCTCCGCCCTCATCCTCAGCATGTGCGCCGGGCTTATCGCCGGCGCGATTTTGGTCATCCCCTCCGGCCTCGACCTCACGGTGCTTACCGGCGCCCTTGTATTTTCTGCCAGCGCCGCCGCCATCACGTGGCTCTCGCGCGAAGCCCTTGCCTGCGCGTTGCTTAGCGTCGGCGCCATGTTCCTTACCACCGGCGCGGTCATTAGTCTTAGCGCGATGTTCTTCCCTCAAGACTTTATGAACGGTTCGGTGACCTCGCTCTCGTCCTACTTCACTACGGCCTTGGTCACCTTCCTCTTCCCCGGCTTGGTCAGCGCGGGAATCGTCGCCTTCGTGGCGGTCCAGAGCCAGCGCCCTCACCCTGCTACGAATGCTGCTGAGGCCACGCTTGCCGATGCCCCCTCATCATCCCCCGCCCCGCGCTACTCCAACTCGCGCAGCTCGGTCTAGCCTCCGACAGGCACAATAAGTCCTGCTACACGGTGACGCGATTTTCGCGAATATCCCGTGCAGCAGGACTTTTTAAGCGTCGTGCCTTGTAACTTGAGCCTTTAGCGCTCGGTATAACGGCGATCGTAGCCGTCGTCTGCGCCATAACGTGCAGCACCGGTACCACCGGTAGCACCACCGCGGGAGGACCCAGCGTTAGGGGAAGGCAAGTAATCGCCGCCGCGAGAGCGCACGCCAGCCCCACCGCGCAGGGCGGAACGATCGGAGTTTACGGTGCGCAGCAGTCCGCTAAGAGAGCTTTCAAATTCGCTGAGCTTGCTATCTACAAAGTCATCGCATTCCGTGCGCAGCCGGTTAGATTCGGTGTATGCGGTTTCCACGATCCGGTTGGCTTCTTCATTGGCGCGGCGGACGACTTCAGACTCGGAGACCAACCGCTCTTGTTCCTGGCGGCCTTCCGCCACCGAGCGTTCATATTCCTCGTTGGCCTGAGCAATGGTGCGGTCTGCATCTGCCCGGGCTTGCTCCACGGTGTTTTGAGCGCGCGCCTCAGCATCGGCCACCAGCCGCTGGGCATGTTCTTCTGCCTGCGCGACCGTGGTATCGGCCTCTTGGCGCGCCTGATTCACCATGTCGGTGGCCTCCGCAGACGCCTCATTAATGGTGTTATCCGCGCGCTCTTCGGCGCCGCGGATAATCTCGTCTTGCTTGTCTAAAACGTCCTGCGCATCGTCGATTTCTACAGGTAGCGCGTTGCGTAGGTCATCGAGAAGCGCCAGCATCTCATGGCGGGGGACCAAGCAATTGGAGGTCATGGGAAAGCCAGAAGCCTGCTCCAAATGCTGAACTAATTCATCAAGGGATTCAAAGACACGGTACATGCTGGGAATTCTACAACGCAGGACCTCCATTGTGTGGAGGGCGCGCCTTGGGTTCTCAGGCCGGGGCAAGGAAGGCTAAAGCTCTCCGAGTTCGATTCGCTTCCCGTGTTCGTTTAACCTATTTTCCCTCCACATACCCGCGGCACTGGCGCACACGGCCGCCGTATCCTCGCAGCAATGCAGAAACTCCCCACCTCTCCGCGAGTACGGAGAAATGGGGAGCCGTGGTTTATGGGAGTTTAGATAACGCCCTGTGCCAGCATGGCGTCAGCCACCTTCTTGAAGCCGGCGATATTGGAGCCAGCCACGTAATCGCCTTCACGGTCGTATTCCTTGGCCGTGTTGTCGATGTTCTTGAAGATGTTGCTCATGATGCCACGCAGGCGGTCATCGGTGTACTCGAAGGACCAAGAGTCGCGGGAAGCGTTCTGCTGCATCTCCAGTGCGGAGGTTGCCACACCACCGGCGTTGGCAGCCTTGCCGGGGGCGAAGTTGATCTTGGAGTCCTGGAATACGTGTACTGCATCCGGGGTAGACGGCATGTTAGCGCCCTCTGCAACGTAGCGAACGCCGCCCTCGACGAGCTTCTTAGCGGATTCGCCATCGAGCTCGTTCTGGGTTGCACACGGCAGTGCAACGTCAGCCTGCACATCCCAGATGTTGCCACCCTCGTGGAACTCCACGCCGTTGCCAGCTTCCTTGGCGTAGGTGGAGATGCGCTCGCGGCGCACTTCCTTGACATCGCGAAGCAGGTCAACATCCACGCCGTTCGGGGTGGTGATGTAGCCGGAGGAGTCAGACATGGCAACCACGGTAGCGCCGAGTTCCTGTGCCTTTGCGGCGGCGTAGATGGCAACGTTACCGGAGCCGGACACGATAACCTTGGCGCCGTCGAAGGACTCGCCGTGGGTCTTCATCATTTCTTCGGTGATGTAGACGGCACCGAAACCGGTGGCCTCGGTACGCACCAAGGAACCGCCCCAGGTCAGACCCTTGCCGGTCAGGACGCCGGACTCGTGCTGGGTGGTCAGGCGGCGGAACTGGCCGAAGAGGAAGCCGATTTCGCGGCCGCCGACGCCAATATCGCCGGCAGGAACATCGCGGTACTCGCCGATGTGGCGGTGCAGCTCGGTCATGAAGGACTGGCAGAAGCGCATAACTTCCTGCTCAGACTTGCCCTTCGGGTCAAAGTCGGAGCCACCCTTGCCGCCACCGATGGGCAGGCCGGTCAGGGAGTTCTTAAAGATCTGCTCAAAGCCCAAGAACTTAATAATACCCAGGTTTACCGAGGGGTGGAAACGCAGACCACCCTTGTACGGGCCGAGCGCGGAGTTGAACTGCACACGGAAGCCGCGGTTGACCTGCACCTCGCCGTTGTCATCAACCCATGGGACGCGGAAGATGAGCTGGCGCTCCGGCTCGCACAGGCGCTCAACCAGACCGTAGTCTGCGTAGTGTGGGTCCTTATCCAGGACGATCTTGAGGGAATCCAGCACCTCGGACACCGCCTGGTGGAATTCCGGCTCGCCGGCGTTACGCTTGAGTAGCTTGTCGTAGTACTCAGAAATCTGGCTATCAACAGACATAGTGTATAAATCCCATTCTCGTGGAGTTTGACTAGCAGGAACCAGTTTCCTATCAATCTACCGATAATGCAAGTACAATTATTTCTCACTCCCCCGCTTATCCGCTTTTACCTGCGACGATAAAGGTAAATATTTTCTGTAGAACGTTCGGATTCCTAGTAAAAAGCCGCCGCACGGGTCGCGGGCTTTATAATCGCGGGCATGCATATTGTTGTCGCGCCAGACTCTTTTAAAGGTACCGCTTCCGCCACGGAAGCCGCAGCCGGAATCGCCAACGGGATCCGCCAGCACTACCCCAACGCCACCGTCACCACCTTGCCCATGGCCGATGGCGGCGAAGGCACCGCCCAGGTGCTGGCCCAGGCCGCCGCGGCGGGCGGGCAAGAAACTCAAACCATTACCCTGCCCACGACGGATGCGGTGGGGCGCTTGACCGAGGCGCAGTATTTCCTTGCTGGGCACACGGCATTCATCGACGTCGCCGCCGCCACCGGGCTGCCCGCGGTCCGCGACGCCCTCGATCCCCTCCACGCGGATTCTTATGGCACGGGCGTGCTGCTTGCCGATGCCCAATCCCGCGGCGCCACCTCCATCGTGCTCGGCCTTGGCGGCACGGCCAGCATCGACGGCGGCATGGGCATCCTTGCAGCCCTTGGCGCCGCCGCCCACGACAAACGCGGCTATGCCCTACCCAAGGGCGGTGCCCCGCTGGTGCAGCTCGATTCCATCGATACCGCGCAATTAAATATCAAAGCGGGCATGGTTGATTTCACGCTCTTGGCCGATACCCGGGCTATGGCCATGCAGGCTGCCACCATGTACGGACCCCAAAAGGGCGCGGAAGGCGAACAAGTAGCCCTGCTTGCCGGGGCACTTCTCCAAATGTGCAAGGTCACCGGCACGGATCCGGAAACGGAATTTACCGGTGCCGCCGGCGGCATTCCCATCGGCCTTACTTGGCTTTCGCGTACTCTGTGGGGCACCGATGAGCACGCCCGCGTCGTTTCTGGCGGGGCCCATGTGGCGAAGGCCCTCGGCCTCCCAGAAGCCATTTCTCAGGCGGACCTCGTCATCACCGGCGAAGGCGCCTTTGATGAGCAATCCTTAACCGGCAAGGTCGCCGGCACCGTTGCGGACTTGGCGGCGGAGACCTCTACCCCCGTCGGCATCATTGCCGGGGCCATCAACCGGGACACCGAGCACTTCACCGCGGAGCTAGACCAAGAAGGTGGAATGCCGGAGCAGCTGGCTAGGGCCGCCCGGGACATCGTCAAGCAGCTGGGCTAAGGGCGAATCTCGACCGTCCACGGAAAGATGGCGGGGCGCTCATGCGCTAATTCATCTTCTAATAGCACGTGATCCTTGGGCAATACGGCGTGCGGCGTGAGCAAACGCGACAACACCATAGCCAGCTGGTTCACGGATCCGGTCGCCCCCTCCACCGCGATGTTATAGCGGTGTGCGTGTGCGCCTTCCAAATCGCGCTCTTCATGTTCATCGCGGTAATTTTGCTGCAGCTGTTCCTCCAGCCCCTCAGGGAATCGGGGATCTGCTGGGCGAGTAACCTCGGCGGAGGTAAGCGATCCGCCCGCTACCAGCTTATCGGTGGCAGTGGTAAAAATTTCCTCCACGCGGTCCGCTTGCTCATCTGGAACCAATACATCGAATTGAATAGTCGGCATATAGCTGACCCTACCCTAACCAAAGGGATGAAAACTATGTCTTATTCCACAAACATCGCTTCCGTGGTCCACACTGCGGATACTGACCTGGCGTGGCAGCGGGATTTTTACGAAGATCTGCACCGCCACCCCGAGCTTTCCCACGAGGAGGAACGCACCGCGGCGCGCATCCGCGCCAAGTTAGCGGAGTTTGATTGCGAGGTAGAAGAAAACATTGGCGGGCATGGCATGGTCGCCATTTTCCGCAACGGCGATGGCCCCACCGCGCTCATGCGCGCCGATTTCGATGCCCTGCCGGTCAAGGAGGCCACCGGCGTGGAGTATTCCTCGACCAATGACTACATGCACGCCTGCGGGCACGATATGCACACCACGGCCCTACTCGGTGCCTGTGCGCTTCTCGATGCCTCCCGCGATACCTGGTCCGGCACCTTCCTCGCCCTGTTCCAGCCAGCGGAGGAATCATCCATGGGTGCGAAATACATGATCGCCGATAACCTCACCGAGCGCGTGCCACGCCCCGATATTTGCTTAGGCCAACACGTCATGCCCGGTCGTGCCGGCACCGTTCGCCATACGGCCGGCCCCATCATGGCGGGCTGCGACTCCCTGCGCATTCGCATCTTTGGCAAGTCCGCCCACGCCTCCATGCCGCATAATTCCATCGACCCGACCTATACCGCGGCGATGATCGTCACCCGGCTCCAGGCCATCGTCGGCCGCGAGGTAGCCCCGCACGAGTTCTTCGTCATCTCCGTAGGCGAGCTACATTCCGGCGATAAAAACAACATCATCCCGGATTCCGCCGAGCTCGTGCTCAATACCCGCTTCTATGATCCAGCCTTGGCGGAAAAGGTCTATGCCTCTCTCGAGCGCATGGTGAAAGCCGAGTGCATGGCCTCAGGCTGCGAAAAAGACCCCACCTTTGAGTACTACGCGCACGGCGAGGTCACCGATAACGACGCCGCCGCGTATTCGCCCATCGACGAGGTCTTTACGGCCACCTTCGGGGAAGAATCCGTTACCGCCTCGCCCTCGACCGCTTCTGAAGACTTCTGTTACCTTCCGCAGGCATGGGGCGTGCCGTACGTCTTTTGGCACGTAGGGTGCACCCCGGAATCCGAGTTGGCAGATCCCCCAGTCAACCACCAGGCCAACTTCCTGCCGGATTACGAGCCCACGGTCAAGGCCTCTACCCAGGCCGCCCATGCGGCGGTGCTGGCGTATCTGGGCGCTTAACTCAACATAAAAAATCCGCCGCGTCCCCTCTTCACTGGAGTGTGGGGGCGCGGCGGCTTTTTCAGTGCGCTAGTCCTTGATGGTTTCTCCCAAAATGTGGCACTGAATCATGTTGGTATTGCCGGAGATTCCCGGAGGGGTACCTGCAACGACGACGACCAAGTCATTCTCGTCGTACTCGTCCAAGTCCAGCAGGTACTTATCGATGGCCTCCATCATCTCATCCGTGGACTTGACGTCGGGGCTCAAGAAGGTCTCCGCACCCCAGGTCAGCGCCAGCTGGGAGCGCACATCTTCATGCGGGGTGAATACCAGCAGTGGTAGGTCAGAGTGCAGGCGAGCAACGCGCTTTGCGGTATCGCCGGAAGAGGTAAAGGCAACAATGGCCTTGGCGTTCAGCCGCTCTGCAATATCGCGGGCGGAATAGGACATCACGCCGCGCTTGGTACGCGGGACGTGCGCCAGCGGCGGGACCTGGCCATCGGTCTCGGAGCGCTTGACGATGCGCGACATCGTCCGCACCACGTTGTGCGGATCCGCGCCCACGGAGGTCTCGCCGGACAGCATTACCGCATCGGCGCCGTCGAGCACGGCGTTGGCCACGTCGGAAGCCTCCGCACGGGTCGGGCGGGAGTTCTCGATCATGGAATCCAGCATCTGGGTGGCCACGATGACCGGCTTTGCGTTCTCGCGGGAAATCTGGATAGCGCGCTTCTGGAATAGCGGCACCTCTTCCAGCGGAACCTCAACGCCCAAGTCACCGCGGGCAATCATCACTGCGTCGAAGGCCAAGATGATGGACTCGAGGGCATCGACGGCCTCGGGCTTTTCCAGCTTGGCAATGACCGGCACGCGGCGGCCTTCCTCGTCCATGATCTCGTGGACCTTGTCGACATCGGCAGGCGAACGCACGAAGGACAGCGCGATGTAGTCCACGCCGAGCTGCAGGGCAAAGCGCAGGTCTTCGATGTCCTTCTCAGACAGGGCCGGCACAGAAATGCTCATGCCGGGCAGGGAGACGCCCTTGTTATTGGATACGGGGCCGCCCTCGGTGACCTCACACACCACGTCGTTGCCGTCTACTTCCTTGCAGACGACGGCGACCTTGCCGTCATCGATAAGCAAGCGATCGCCAGGCTTCGCGTCTTCTGCCAAGCCTTTGTAGGTGGTGGATACGCGGTCGTGGGTGCCTTCGACATCGTCTACAGTGATGCGGACGATTTCACCGTTATCCCACTGCTCTTTGCCGTTCTTAAAGCGGCCGAGGCGGATCTTAGGGCCCTGGAGATCGGCCAGGATGCCTACGTTCCTGCCGGTCTTTTCGGTGGCTTCGCGGACCCACTTGTAATTGGCTTCGTGATCCGCATGCTCGCCGTGCGACATGTTAAGGCGCGCGACGTTCATGCCGTCTTCTACAAGGCGCAAAATTCCGTCCCCGCTGGCTACAGCGGGGCCGAGAGTACAGACAATTTTGGTTCTTCTATCCAGCATTATTGGCCTATTCCATCGGGGAAATTGAACAACCCCCAACCTACTCCCTCGCGCGCCAACAGGCCACAATTTTTTGGCGCTTTAACTACGGCAATCGGACACGATCACACATAACCGGTCATTCGCGGCCGCTAGCAGTGCCCGAGATGCCTTGGGTACGAGGGGTTCCCACGCGTTTATCGTCGTCCTCGCCGCCATTTTCTGCAGCGCCTTCGGCCTGCTCGCGGTAGTAACGCGGATCGACTTCTTCTGGAGTTTCGGGGCCCTTGCGCCGCCTGTCCAGCAAGAAAAAGACGATGAGGCCGGCAATAAACACAACGGCAGAAACAATGAGGTTCACGCGGACACCGAAGATATGGGTGGCTTCGTCTGAACGCATGCCCTCGATAAAGAAGCGGCCCAGCGTGTAGCCCACGACGTAGAGGGCGAATACTCGTCCGCGCCCCAACTTCCATGCCTTGTGCGCCCACAACAGGAACAGGCAGACCAGGACGTTCCAGATGAGCTCATACAAAAACGTCGGATGCACCGAAGCGATGACCTCACCGGTAGAATGCCCGGAAACCGGCGCGTACTCCCCTGCCTCATCGACGCGGTAGTAAATATCCAGCGCCCACGGAACGTCGGTCGGTCGACCGTAGAGCTCCTGATTAAACCAGTTTCCCAACCGGCCGATGCCCTGGGCAAGGATGAGGCCAGGCGCCACCGCGTCCGCAAACGGCGCCAAGGGGATCTTTTTGATCCGGAACATTACCCACAGCGCTACGGCGCTTAAGGCGACCGCACCCCAGATGCCGAGACCACCATTGGTGACCTTAAGGGCATCGACTGGGTTGCAGGTATCACAGAAGTACTTCTGGTTATCCGTGATGACGTGATAGAGCCGCCCGCCCACGATGCCCGCGGGGATAACGACGATGGTCGCATCCCACACGGTATCGGGATTACCGCCTCGGGCTGTGTATCGCCTCAGCGTCATCCACATGCCCACGAGGATGCCGGCGATGATGCACAGCGCATACGCATGGATTGGAATGGAGCCAAGATGCCACACCACGCCCTGCGGCGGAGAGGGGATATTTGCAAGATTCTGAGTATGCACGTAGATAGTGTGCCTTATCAGAGTGGCCGTGAGCTAGTTTGGGGTAGTTTTCCTAGGAACTTTTACGCGAGGGGCACGCTGGGTGTTGGCCCGCAGCCACGAGAGAGCGCGCCAAGGCGGTGGGATCCTGGGCTGCCATGACGGATTCGCCGACCAGTACCGCATCCGCTCCGCGGGAGGCATAGTGGAAAAGGTTGCGGGCATTATTCACCCCGCCCACGGCGATGCGCAGGAGCGATTCCGGCAGCCCCGGGGCGATATCATTGAAGGCCTCTCGGTTGATCTCATCCGAGGCAAGCGACCACGCATTGATCGCGATGACGCTGCTGCCGGCCTTGATGGCGCGGTTGACCTCCCCGCAGGTTCGCACCTCCACGATGGCAGTCATCCCCAGCGATTCCGCGCGGTCCAGGAGGGCTTCCAATCGGGCTTGTTCTAAAAGCTCGACCTGCAGCGGGATCGCATCGGCGCCAAAGCAGCGGGCTTCGTGAATCTGGTACGGATCCACGATAAGGTCGCGCGCCATCATCGGGATATCGATGGCAGCGCGCGCAGCCGCCATATCCTCAAGCGATCCGTTAAAGCGCCGCGTATCCGTCTGGCAGGCCATCAGATGCACGCCGCAGTCCTCAAAGGTGCGCGCCCATTCGGCCATCTGCTCGGCCGAGCCCACGTGGGCAATTTCCCCGGTATAAGGAACGGCGCGCTTGAGCTCAGTAATGACTGAACACCCTGGTTTTAAGAGGGCCGCGCGGGCATCGCGGGGAGGCTCCATATCCCGTGAGCGTGCCTTTATATCTTGGAAAGAAATGCGTGCTTCACGCGCGGCGACATCCTCTAGCACCCCAGCGACCAGGTGATCGACGGCAATGGGTGTGGGCATGAGCACCTCCCTCCAAGCGCGATTAAAATCACACTTAGATTAACGCTATTCGGGGCGTTTCCGGAAATTGTGCTGCGCGAACGGGGCTATTTACGGCCTACATCGGTCGGGTCGATATCGCTATCGAGCGCATCCCACATCACACGGCCGGAATCGGATGAGGTCTCCAAATCTTCCGCCAGCTTTTCTTGGCGGGCGGCAGGGGTTTCGTATTTGCTCGACGCCTTGACCTTGTCCTTGCCCGGGTTCTGGGCCAAGAGTACGGAGCCGAAAAATGCCAGCGCGGCCCCGATAATGGCGACAATGGGGCCCAGCTTAGTGACCTCCGTGGAAATGACGGTAGCCCAATCAGAAATTGCGGCAGAATCCACCGCGTTTTCATTTGCGGACGCGCCCTGCAATATTTTTTGCGCGCGCTCGGCATCAGCGCCGCTGGTCAGCAGACTAATAGGGCTCCACGCGGCGCCTGCCGCGGCGAGGGCGCACACAATGGCCACGATGCGCCGCCCCGTTCGGCGAAGCGCAATCCCCGCGAGTACACCGGCGAGGAGGACCAGCGTCAATGCCATCAGTTCTAGGGACCACGCGGAACCCACGATCTCATTGGTTGCCGAGCCCGACTTATCGTCCTCGCTTACCGCTTTGACCCAAGTGCTACGGGAAGAAAACCACAGCACCGCCGTGCCCACCGCAATAAGGAGCGGGCCAAGTCGCCTCGTCATTAGGAATCATCCCCTAAAAGAACTTTCGCATCGAAGCATGTCCGGTCACCGGTGTGGCACGCGGCGCCGCGCTGCCGCACGGTCAGCAAGATGGTATCGCCATCGCAATCAAGGCGCACACCGAGCACCTCCTGCGTATGTCCTGAGGTCTCACCCTTAATCCAATACTCGCCGCGCGAGCGCGAGAAGTACGTGCCCTTGCGCGTGGCCAGCGTGTGGGCAAGCGCATGGTCATCCATCCAGGCAAGCATCAGCACTTCGCCGGAATCGGCCTGGGCAATAGCTGGCACGAGCCCTTGCTCATTGCGCTTGAGTAGCGCAGCAATCTGTGGGTCTAGCTCATAGTCTGCGGGATTGCTCATCGGCGCACCTCGTGTCCGGCATCTGCCAAGGCCTTTTTAACCTCGCCAATTTCTACCTCCCCAAAGTGGAAAATGCTGGCTGCTAGGACAGCATCGGCACCTGCTTCAACGGCGGGTGGAAAGTCCGCTGCTGCGCCCGCTCCGCCGGAGGCAATGACGGGAATATTCACCGTTTCCCGCACCGCGCGCAGAAGTTCGAGGTCGAATCCGGCCTTCGTGCCATCTGCATCCATGGAGTTTAAAAGGATCTCCCCCACACCCAGCTCGGCGCCGGTCTGGGCCCATTCCACTGCATCGATGCCGGCCGATGTCGTCCCGCCGTGTGTCGTAACTTCAAACCCCGACGGTGCGTGCGCCGCGTCGGTGCGCCGCGCGTCCACGGATAAGACGATGCACTGCGAGCCAAAGACTTCCGCCAATTCGCGCAGCAGGCCGGGATTGCCTATCGCGGCGGTATTGACCGATACCTTATCCGCGCCAGTGCGCAGGAGCTCGCGGACATCGTCAACGCTGCGCACTCCCCCGCCCACGGTCAGCGGAATAAAGACTTGATCGGCGGTGCGGCGTACCACATCGAGCATGGTGGACCGGCCATGCTTGGACGCGGAGACATCGAGGAAAGTCAGTTCGTCTGCGCCCAATTCCTCATAGCGCGCGGCCAATTCCACGGGGTCTCCTGCATCGCGCAGGTGCGCAAAATTCACGCCCTTGACTACGCGGCCTTGATCCACATCAAGGCACGGGATTATGCGTACGGCTACAGCCATGCGGGGCTTACTCCTTCACAAGTCGGTCAGGGTTAATTTGAGTGGTGAGATAGGATTTCCAGGATTGTCTCGTGCACCTGCGGGGTACCAGAGACCATACCCCGCGACTGCACGGTCCACGGATTGCCCTCCGGATCCGTGACGATGCCCCCGGCCGCCTTGATAAGGAGCGCTCCCGCCGCGTTATCCCACGGGTGCGGCGAGAAATTAACGGCACCGTCAAAAACTCCCTGGGCCACGAAGGCATTATCTAGCCCCACCGAGCCTGTGATGCGCGGGCGCAAGCCGGTTTCGCGCAATTCGTGGAAAGCTGCAGTGGGCAGGCTGGAAAAACACCCCACGTGCCCGCGCGCATCATCGAATTCTGGGGACTCCTCCCCGCCACCGAATCCACCTGCCGGCCCACCCGCAGAGCGCAGCGGCGAGCCGTCGTTAGCAACCAAGCGCCTGCCTAAAAGAGGAAAATCTGAAATGGCCGCGACAGGCTGGCCCTCGTGAACCAGGGCCACCAGGATGCCGGCCATGGGATTGCCCGCGGAATAATTCGCGGTCCCATCGATTGGATCGACAACCCACACGGTGTCGTGGATGCTTCCGCCGGATTCCTCCCCGTAGACCGGGATGCCGGTCATCTGCTGCAAGATATCGCGCAGCTGCTTTTCGATGGCCAAGTCCACCTCTGTAGCAAAATCGCCCCGGCTTTTAAAGTGGGCCGGTGGCGCCCCGATGCCGGATCGAAAGATGGGCTCGACTTGGTCCACGGCCGCCTCCGCGAAGGCCACCAACTCGCGCGGATCCATCATCGGTTACTCTTCCTCGGGGTCATAGAGATCGATGGCAACTTCTGCAGGCAGCGGTTCTACCTCTGCCACCGCCGCGAGCGCCTCCTCCAGGCTAAAGTTTCCTTCATACAGCGCCTTGCCGATGATGGCCGAATCGATGCCCTCATTTTCATACCGGGCCAGCTCTCTAAGATCCGCCAGGGAGGAAATACCACCGGAGGCGGTGACCTTGGCATCGGTTGCCATTGCTACCTCGCGCAGTAATTCCACATTGGGCCCAGTCAGCGTCCCATCCTTGGACACATCCGTGACCACGAAGCGCTGGCACCCTGCGGCATCGAGGCGCTCGAGCACCTCCCAGAGATCCCCGCCATCGGAGACCCAGCCGTTGCCCTTCGTACGCCATTCGCCATCTTCTAAGCGCACCGCCAAGTCCACGGCGACTTTCTCGCCATACTGACCAAGGATTTTTTCTATCCACTCTGGGTTTTCTAAGGCGGCGGTGCCAATATTGATGCGATTCGCGCCGGTAGCCAGCGCGCGCTCTACCCCGGCATCATCGCGGATGCCACCGGTAAGCTCGACATTAATGCCAAGTGCTTTAGTAATTCCCGCCATTTGCTCGTGGTTGGAACCGCGATTAAAGGCAGCATCGAGGTCAACAAAGTGCAGCCACTGGGCGCCCTGGCGCTGCCATTCAAGGGCGGCGTCCCGCGGGGAACCGTAGACCTTTTCGGTACCGGCTTCTCCCTGATCCAAGCGCACGGCCTTGCCACCGGCAACATCGACTGCGGGCAAAAGCGTAAAAGTCATGGTTTCATCCTACCTAGAGAGTCTGCATCCAGTTTTCCAATAGCTGCGCGCCCGCATCCCCGGATTTTTCGGGGTGGAATTGCGTAGCCCAGAGCGCGCCATTTTCCACTGCCGCCACGAATGAATCACCGGCGTGCGTGGACCAGCTCACCAGCGGCGGGCGGGTAATGACGGTTTCTAATTCCCAGCGGCGCACGCCGTAGGAATGCACAAAATAAAACCGCTCGTCAGCGCTAAGCCCGGCAAACATGGCGCTGTCATCCGGCATCTCGACGGTATTCCAGCCCATGTGCGGCAAAACATCGGACTGCAGGCGCTCGACCGTCCCCGGCCATTCGCCGCAGCCTGTGGAGTGGATGCCGTGCTCGACGCCGGCATCGAAAAGCACTTGCATGCCCACACAAATGCCCATGACCGGCCGCTCGCCTGCTAGGCGCTGGCCGATGACCCTCGGCCCATTTACTGCCTTAAGCCCTTTCATGCAGGCATCGAACGCGCCCACGCCGGGAACCAGCAACCCATCAGCCTCGAGGGCCTGATAAGGATCCGCCGTGACGGTTACCTTCGCCCCGACGCGCTCAAGGGCACGCTGCGCGGAGCGAATATTACCCGCGCCGTAGTCCAATAACACCACCGATTTTGTCATGGGCTATACCTTACGCATTCGACGCAAACGGGTGCGGATATCGTTGGTCTCGCTGATGCGAGTCCGGCCCAAGATGAAGTCCGCCGTGGTGAGGAGCAGCCCGGCGATGAGGATCGCAACCCCCGCTCCGAAGGCGCCGTCGTAGCCGTAGCCTGCCACCATGGCGCCGAGCAAGGTCGAGCCTAAGCCGGTGCCGCTATCGTAGAAAATATTCCAAATGGCCGAAGCCTCCGAAACCCGCTCGCGGGGCAGCCGGTCAAACATGGATAGCAAGGCCTCGTTTTGTGCGATACCGAAGGCGCCACCAAAAAGAACGGCGCCGAGCACCAGCCACCAGATGGAGCTTTCCATAAACAGGGTCAGGGAAATCGTCCCGACGCCGACGATTGCCATGATCTGGCTTGGAATGTACAGGCTACCTGGGGCCCCGGTGCGGTCTGCCACCACGCCGGCGAAATACCGGAAGATCATCGCCGCACCGCCCACGATGGACAGCATGACGCCGGCCAGGCTGGCACCCTTTGCGGCATCGAGTTCTTGCATTGCGGGGGACAAGAAAGAGGAAATGGCACCGTAGCTCATGGAAAAGGTAGTCAAGGCCAGGGCCGGGACCAGTACCAGCTTCCAGGTGGGAACGCGGATGATATTGACTTCCTCGTCATTATCCTCGGCCAAGGTGACCTTGATCTTGGGGATACGCAGGCACATAGCAAAGCCCAAGAAGCCGATGAGACCGGCGGTGATATAGGTAGAGGCGTATCCTAACGAATCCGCCATGAACAGGCCGAGCGGCAAGAAGATCATCTGCCCCAAGCCTGTGAATACACCAATCATGCCGGTGGCCTTGCCCAGCAGACGCACCGGGGAGAGCTCTGCAATCAGCGCGGATTCGGACACGGTGAGAGCGCCGAAGCCCACCCCGCGCATGGCGGAAAATAGCAAGACGATCCAGGCGTCGGTGCCCAGCAGGTGGCCAAAGGCCGGAACGCCTAGGGTAAAGGCGGATAGCGCCATCACGCGCCGGTAGCCCCAGCGACGCAATAGCCACGGGGACATGATCTGCGTGGCTACGGTAAAGGCCATGAAGATACCGGTGGATCCACCCGCCAAAGTCGCGGAACCGCCGGAGTCAATGACGGCCAGCGGGACTACGGGAAGCAGGATGGACCAGGCGCCAAAGGCGGCTGCGATGGCTACCATCGTCGGCGTATAGCCGGGCACCTTCCAAATATTGGTCGCTTGAGATTCGCTCATTTGCTAAAGCCTCCAACCATCCAGGCAATGGCCGCGGCCACGGTAATAACGGCTAAAAGCGCGGCGACGACCGTAAAAAACTTCGAGTCCTGCTGATACGCGGACCAGGCCCCTCCTACCAAGAGGCCCGCCACCAAAAACAGGATAAGGATCATAAACTGCACGGGCTACAGGGCTCCCTTCGTCGAAGGGATGCCATTCTGGCGCGGATCTTGGTCCACGGCAGCACGCAGCGCGCGGGCTACTGCCTTGTATTCCGCCTCGGTCACGTGGTGCGGATCGCGGCCGTAGCGCACGTTGACATGCAGGGTAATGGCTGCGTGGGTGGCCAGGGATTCGAAGAAGTGGCGGTTAATCACCGTTGCATAGTGCCCGCCGATGACCTGCCACTGCAGGTGCTCCGGCTCGCCATTCATCACGAAGTATGCGCGGCCCGAAAAGTCTACGACCGCTTCAACCAGCGCTTCATCCATGGGTAGTAATTGGGAGCCGAAGCGGCGAATCCCGGCCTTATCCCCCACGGCTTCACTCAGGGCCTGGCCGAGCACGATGGCGGTGTCTTCCACGGTATGGTGGGCGTCAACCTCCACGTCACCAGTGGCCTTTATCTGCAGGTCAAATAGACCGTGTGTGGCAAATGCGGTAAGCATATGGTCAACGAACGGCAGCCCGGTGGAAATATCGCTTTTCCCGGTGCCGTCAAGGTCGATGGAAACGGTGATATCCGATTCCGATGTTGCTCTTTGGGCACGCCCCACACGGTTTGTCATATCTCACTCCTTTGAAGTATCCGCTCCTACTGTAGTCGCTAGATTTTCCGCCGCAGCCAGAAAGGCCGCATTTTCTTCCGGCAGGCCAATGGTCACGCGCAAGTACCCATCAATTCCTACATCGCGGATGAGCACCTCTTCATCCAAGAACTTCTCCCACACGCGGTGCTGGTCCGCAAAATTGCCAAAGAAAAGGAAATTCGATTCGCTCGGCATGACGGTATAACCCATCTCGCGCAGGCGCCCTGCCACCATGTCGCGTTCGGCGGCGATGGTCACCACGGTGGCGAGGGTATCTGCGCTGTGGCGCAGGGCCACAGTAGCCGCTGCCTGGGATAAGACGGACAGGTGATACGGCAGGCGCACCAGCATGATGGCCTCCACGAAGGCCGGGTCCGCCACGAAGTAGCCCAGGCGCCCGCCGGCAAAGTCGAAGGCCTTCGACATCGTGCGGGAGACCACGAGCTTGGTGGGGTATTTTTCCAACAAGCTCGTCGCGGACGGCGAGTCAGAAAACTCGGCGTAAGCTTCGTCGACGATGACGATGCCGGGGGCGGCATCGACAAGCGCGGCAATATCCTCCAGGCTAGTAACCCCGCCGGTGGGATTATTCGGGGTGGTAACAAAGATGACGTCGGGCTGGTGCTCGGCCACTGCTGCCAAGGCGCGGTCCATATCGATGGCGAAGTTCTCATCGCGCGGGCACTCGATAAAACGCGTGTGAGTACCGGCAGAAAGGATCGGGTGCATGGAATACGACGGCGTAAATCCCAGCACGCTGCGCCCGGGCCCGCCGAAGGCCTGCAAAAGCTGCTGCAGGATCTCATTGGAACCGTTGGCTGCCCAGATCTGCTCGTAGGTGACATCCACCCCGGTTTGCTGCGAAACATAGCGGGCCAGCTCGGTGCGCAGCTCGACTGCATCGCGCTCTGGGTAGCGGTTCAGCGAGCTGGCGCAGCGGCGGACCTCGTCCACGAGGGCATCGACAAGCGCGGGCGAGGGCGGGAAAGGATTCTCGTTGGTATTGAGCTGGTAGGCCACCCGCAGCTGCGGGGCGCCATAGGCGGTCTCGCCGCGCAATTCCTCGCGCAGCGGTAGGTCATGTAGCTGGGCCATTTATTTCTCCTCGAATCGGGCGCGGATAGCCTCCCCGTGGGCGGGAAGGCGCTCGGCATTTGCAAAGGCGATGACGTTGGGGGCGATTTCTTCCAGGGCGCCGCGGTCATAATCGATGAGATTGACCGGCCGGAGGAAGGTGTGGGTGGAAAGCCCGGCGGAAAACCGCGCCGTACCCGAGGTAGGCAGCACGTGGTTGGAACCGGCCGAATAGTCCCCCAAAGGCACCGGGGAATACGCCCCGACGAAGATGGCGCCGGCGTGGTTGATGCGCTCTGCCACCGCGTGCGGCTGCGCGGTGTGGATTTCTAAGTGCTCGGCGGCATATGCATTCGCCACGGCGATGCCCGCGTCCACGGAATCCACCAGCACGATGCCGGATTGCTCGCCGGTTAAGGCCTCAGCGGCGCGGACGGAGTTCTCCGTTGCCGTATAGCGGCGCTCGACTTCTTGTTTCACCTGCTGGGCCACGCTTTCCGATGCCGTGATTAACACGCTTGCCGCCATCGGATCATGCTCCGCCTGAGAGATGAGGTCATAGGCAACGTAGACGGGGTTTGCGGTCTCATCCGCCAAGATGGCGATTTCGGTCGGGCCGGCCTCCGCATCGGTACCGACCACCCCGCGCACCGCCCTTTTGGCCGCCGCGACAAAGATATTGCCCGGACCGGTAATCATGTCCACGGGCTCTACGTCCTCTTCCGCATCGCCGTAGGCCAAAAGCGCGACCGCCTGGCCGCCGCCTACGGCCCATACTTCTTCCACGCCCAGCATGTGGCACGTAGCCAAAACCGTAGGGTGTGGCAAGCCACCGTGTTCCTTTTGCGGCGGGGAGGCCACCACCAAGCTGGAGGCACCGGCCTCTTGCGCGGGCACGGTATTCATGATGACTGAGGACGGGTAGACCGCCTTGCCGCCGGGAACATAGAGGCCAACGCGTTCGATGGGGCGGAATACCTCGGTCACCGTGGCGCCGGGGGCCAGCTGAGTGGTGTGCGAATCCGGCTTTTGGTCCGCATGCACGCGGCGCACCCGCGCGATGGAGACCTCGATGGCCGCGCGCACCTGGGGATCAAGTTCTTCGGCAGCCCGCTCCAGTTTCGCCTGGGGCACGCGCAGTGACGACGGGCGCACCCCATCGAATTGCTCCCCATAATCCAACGCCGCCTGGACGCCTTCGTCGCGCACCTTATTCACCATCGGTACGACGGTTCCCATGACGGAATTGACATCGGTGCCGCCACGCGGAAGAACGCGGCGCAGCGTGGCGGGGCGGAGCTGTTGACCGCGGAGATCGATGGTTCGAAGCATTCCTGGCTCACTTTCTGGTTGATCACCGTGGGCTATATCTGTAGATAAACCAATATACTATCGCCCAAAGCGCCGCGGGGACACCCTCTTGAGCGATAGACTCAAATCAACTTCCAGCGAAGGCGAGTGTGCGGTGCATGATGATCGAATTTGAATCCACCAGTCTTGAGCGGCACCTGCGCGCCATCGTCCGCGAGCTTGATTTTTCCTATTGGGCGCTACCTTCTGGAGAACTCGTTATTTCCCATGGGCAGGAGGGGTCCACGCTGGTGTTTGTGTCGCAGGCCGACGATGCGATCGTCCACCTGCACACCACTCTGCGCGGCGCGGTTGACTTGGGCGAGGCCGCCGCGCTGTCCCGGTTTATCACCACTTGGAACGCCGATTGCCTCTACCCCACCGCCGTGCTGGACTATGACGAGGCCGGGTCGCTAGTACTGAGCGGGCAAAGCCACTTCACCACCGGGTCTGCACCAACGCACGATCAACTAGCCGCGTTCGTGCCCGCCGCACTTAACGGCGCAGAGGTGCTAATTAGCATAGTGACGCGCGAATTTCCGGCCCTGGCCCAAGAACCCGAGCTTCTGCTGGTACCAGACGGCACCGCCGCACCGCCGGTGTTCACCTTGGATTTCCTCGCCGCGGCACTGCCGCAAATAGGCATCGACCGCTTCCATAGCGATGGTGAAATCTGCCTATTTGCCCTAGTCAATTCCATCGCCTGCACCTTTACTCTCGATTCTGGGCCGAGCCTCATCATCACTGGCCGGTGGGATCTGAATGCGGATGAGGACGAGTTCACCCGCTTGTTTCTGATCTGCAATGACTGGAACCTAGCGAGCCACGGCGCCACGGCCTACTGCCGCTCCACCGACGACGGCATCCATGTCCATGTCGATGTGCCGACCCTGACTGGAGCGGGCCTTAACCAAGGCCAGCTGCTGCGGGTTTTAAGCCACAGCCTCGATGCGGTCCTGCACGCAATCGATGACATCGCGCGGAAATTCTGTGGCAGCTCGCCGGTTAAGTGGGCGTAATTACTTGCTGTTGCGCACTGCCGTTTTGAGCAGACTCTTTGCCAACAGCTTCCCAGTCCGCGTCGGAACTAATAAACGCGGTACACCAGTAGGAAAACATGGCCAAAAATGGGGCTACCGCCCAGGCAACGGCGGGAGAAAAATTCGGCGCAAATTCCACGACGTCCCCTGGGTTCTCCGGCGGGTGCGTTGCGGTGATGCCACCAAAGACGTAGAAGGAAGCAGCACCCGCGAGCGCGCATAGCCCTACCCACAGCAACATCGTGAGACCGCGCCCGCGGCGTTGGGAAAATGCGGCCAGTCCGAGGCACAGCCCCAAGAAACCCGTGACTAGCGCAAAGGTCATAAATGCGACAAATTGCGCGTTACTCACGGCTTCAATGGCATAGCCCCCACCGTCGACAGCATGGCCGGTCATCGTGGGGCGCATAAAACCCCAGAGCGCACCACAGATGCCAAAAACGAACAGGGAACACGCGAGGAGCCCCGCACCGAAACCGAGGGTGCGGGGCAAGCGAGCTTGGCGGGAAGACAATTTAGTTACAGAAGGTCCAGTTGTCGCCCTCGCGGCGGAAACGAACGGTGGAGGTATCGGTGCCTTCAGGGTTCGACACGCTCACGGTAGCGGAGGCATCATCGCCATTGACCACAACGTCATTGATCGATTCCAGCTTGGTGGAGGTAGGGATAGCCTCTAGCTGGTTGGCGAACTCGTTGACCTTGGCATTGCCCTGGCTTTGCTGGCGCATGGAGTTTGCGTATTCCGAAAAGGACTGGCTGGGAAGACTATCGACGTAGTTGAGGTACTGCTGGAAATCCCCGGACTCGCCTTCGCGCACGGCCTTGCAAGCATGGGCAGGCATGTAGCCAAAGTAGTCCTTGACATTGTCAATCTCATGCTGCCCGCGCACCAATTGCTCAATGGCCTGCTTATCGCCGTCGTTTGCTTCTTGACCGCCCTCAATGGGCTTGATGTCCTGTGCGTTGGCGAAGGGATCATCCTCATTCTGCATGGGGTTCGCGTCGGTGCCCTCATCGCCGCCTTCTTCGTCCTTCTCCTTAGTGTCCTCGGCGGCCTTTTTATTGTCCTTTTCTTCCTTTTCCTTCTTTTTGTCCTTATCTGCGTCTTTGTCCTCAGACTTTTTCGTCGATTCCTTCGCAGAGGTCTCAGAAGACGAGGAAGCAGACGAAGACGACGTGGTCTTCGTCGAATCGTCCTCATCGTCCGAGCTACATGCAGCTAAGGCAAGCGGGGCAACCATTGCGACCGCGAAAAGGGACTTCTTTGCAGGGGTCAAAAAGGACAAGGGAGAGCTCCTGAATCAATCTTTCGAATGCGAAGCCGCCTCACGACGGGTTCTTTTGTCCCCGCAATCTTAACAATACAAGTTTGCAAGGGACATTATTGCAGTCTTAAAAGTACCTGTGAGCTATTCCTTGCCGCGCTGAAGCACGTACAATTTCCACTGTGCAACTACATCGCGAGAGCATCATCGAGGCCGCCACGACCCTATTGAATACTTATGGGCTTGCCGATGTCACCATGCGCCGCGTCGCTTCTTCCCTCGGCGTTGCTCCAGGCGCACTGTACTGGCACATCGCCAATAAGCAGGCGCTCATTGCCGCTCTTGCCGAAGATATTATCGCCCCTGTTGCCGGTTCCACGCTGGAAGAAATTAGCCTGCACCTGCGCGAATTGCTCCTGGCCCGGCGCGATGGAGCGGAGGTTGCCATAGCTGGGCTCTCGCAGCCTGATTCCCCGGCTTGGGAGCACCTCGTCGCGCAGTTTAGCTCCGCCACCTGTCCCGATTTCGATGATACTGCCCGCAAGGCCGCCGCCCTTACTGCCGTTCACCTCGTCTTGGGCGCCACGCTGCTCGAACAGTCCCAGCGCCAACTGCTAGAAACCACCGGCGGGACCACCGCGGCCGACTACCGCGCCGATTTGGTGCATGGCGTGCAGATTATCAATGCCGGTTTGCAACACAGCGGGGCGGATTAAAACCCTTCACCCCCGCGGCGGATTTCCGCCGAGCACAAGCGAGTACGATCTCTGTGCAGCAGCCCTCCCTAGATTGTCACCTCAGAAGAAAGGCCATTTTCGTGTCGTATCCCGCGCATGGCGTATTCATCGATGTCACTGCGGAAAAAATAGTGCTTCACCGCAGCCTGCTCTCCCGCAGCTTGGGCGAGCCTGCCACCGCAGAAATTGCGCTTGATGCCATCGATGACCTGCGTGCCCACGAACCCACCGCCACCGGTTTTGGCTCGCTGTCCCTAGGCAGCGCCGGCAGCATTGCCTTCGCGCCGCACCAGGATCCCCACCGCGTGGCGCTCGCCATCGAGGCGGCACAAAAGGGCGACGCACCGACGGAAGCCGCACCCGAACCCGCGGCAGCCACGGCCGCAAGCGCATCCGCTAAAGAAGAAAACCCAGGGCTTGATTTCGTCGCGGTAGATGTGGAAACCGCCAATGATAATTGGGGCTCCATCTGCCAGATCGGCGCTGTGCGTTACCGCGATGGCCAAGAAACCGCGTCCCAGTCGTGGCTGTGCACCCCTCCCCCAGGCTTGGAGCACTTTGCCGAGATCAATATCTCCATCCACGGGATTACCGCCGCCGATGTCGAAGGAGCCATGCCCTTTGCCACAGCGGCTGCAGAGCTCTTTGACTTCATCGGCAGCGATGTCATCGTCGCGCACAATGTCCAGTTCGACTCTTCCGCGCTGCGCTCCGGATTGCTGGCCGCCGGCGCCGATGTCCCCACCATCCCGCTGGCCTGCTCGCTCGCTTTGTCCCGCGACGCTTCAAAGCAAGGTGTTATTTCGGTGGCCAACCACAAGCTTCCCACCGTGGTGAAACACCTTGGCGGCGCCTCTTTTACCCACCACGATGCCACCGAGGACGCCCGCGCCGCCGGCACCATCATCACCGGGCTGGCCCAACGCTTCGGGCATACCGGAAGCATCACTGATCTCTTTACCAGCCGGGAGTTTAGCCTCGGCCGCCTCGAATCCTCGGCCATCCTGCCGGTCCTGCGCGCGCATACCGCGCCCACCTCCGGCGACGATCTGGGCGCCGGTACCGATTTCCGCGATTCCACCCGGTCCGCGGGAACCAGCAAAAAGCCCGCCTCTTCCGGCCGGGCGCCGTGGCAGGCCGTGGCCACCCCGGATACCATCCCAGATCCCAATCCCGATGCCGATCCAAAGGGCGCGCTCTACGGCCAGCACGTCACCCTGACCGGCGATTTCGAGCCGTACGATAAGGGGCTGCTGTGGCAGGGAATCGCCAAGCGCGGCGGGCAAGTGGGCAAAAACGTCACCAAGAAGACCACGCTGCTCGTCGTCGGCGAATGGGCAAAGAAGACCTCCAAAGAAAAGCGCGCCGAAGAGCTGCAAGAAAAGGGCCAGGACATCACCATGTGGTCCGGCGCCCAGCTCTTTTCTGAGCTGGAGCTCGATGCCGAGCCGCCTTTTTAAACCCGCAGGGAACCACCCGGCCATTTCTCCAGTCCAATAGGGGCGGATACGCACTACCTTGGAGAAATCGCCATGACCCTTACGCTCGACGCACCCCGCCCCACCACCACTAATTTACTGCCGGCGCTTTTCGCGCGGTCGTGGATTAAACACCAGCGGCTTTCCGATGACGGCTTTTGCGACTCCCTTGCTACCATCCAGCTTTCACCCAACCTGTCGATGGCGCTGGTCTTTCCCGGGCAGCGCACTTTTCGCAGGCTCAGCCACCGCGGCCTCGCGGACTTGGATGTCTCAACCCGCCAAGCGTGGAATTGTGCCTCACTGAATCTGCAGCGCGCCGCGCTCGATTCGCAGGGCCTGCGCTTTTGGACGCGCCCGGCCCACTGCACCCTGCCTGCCGCAGCGCCTTTTGGCGGCCTGCAAGTTCGCTCCCACGGCGCCCCGATTTCTTCGTGGTTGGCCCACCCAGAAACCTTCACCGTGCTGGATAAACACATGCGCCGCCTCATGCGCTCGCATTCTTTAACTTACCTGGTGCCGGATTCCGCGACGGTTTTTGTCTTCGCCCACCTGCCCGATGAGTATGCCCGCGACCTCGCCCGCGCCGCCGCCGAACAACTTCCCCGCCATCGCACCGTTTTACATTCGCGCCCGCTAGTATGGTCTAACGGATTTCCCCGCGAATTATGAGAGGAGCACCATGGCGGAAAGCAGGATGTCGCGGCTGAGCAATCAGTACCATGCCTGGACCCGCAGCCACCCCACGGCGGCGGAGGATTTTCGCACCGCCATCGAGGACCTGCTCAATGACGCCGGCATCATCTTTGACCGGGTATCGACCCGCGTTAAAACGTGGTCCTCACTCAAGCGCAAGGCCAAGAAGCGGGGCGAGGGCGGTGATTTCATCTACCCCACCCCGTGGGACGATATCCACGATGTCATGGGCGTGCGCGTCACCTTGTACCACTCCACCATCATTCCCAATGCACTAGACGTGCTCGGCGAGTCCTTTAAGGTCGTGCGCTCTGTAGATAAGGCGGCCGAGACCCGCATTTCCGGCGGTTTTGGTTACGGTTCCCACCACCTGGTGCTCACAGTGACGGACGATAGCGCGGCGGCCATGGAAGAGCTCGCCGATTTCGTGGGCTGGACCTTTGAGGTGCAAATCCGCACCGTGCTGCAGCACGCGTGGGCGGAATTCGAGCACGATATCCGCTATAAGCAGGGACCTACGCCGCCCTCGCCTGAGGTGGACCGCCTGTTTACGCTGGCCGCCGGCCTGATCGAGCTAGCAGATCAGCAATTCGATGAAATCGCCGCGCTCAAGGCCCCGCGCACGGAGGCAGATACGGACGTGGAGCTCACTCCGGAAACCTTACCTGGCGTCCTGGCCATCATTTTGGGCAACCGCTTCCCGCTTTCGCGCTCGGAGCACTACCGCTTCCTCGCGGAAATCTTGGAGGCAAACGATATCCGGTCCTTGGACCAGCTCGAGCAGCTGCTTGACGATGACGCCATTGCCCACGTCCACGACACCATGCGCTATCGCTTTCGGCCCGGCCAAGTGCGCCTTATCGATGATCTGCTGCTCAATAAGTTTGGCAAGCAGCACATCGAGGCCACCGCTGAATCCGGCGACCGCGCCGGCCGCCGGCGCCGCCTGAATGCGCGCCTTAAGGCGTTGCGCGCTAACTCTTAGCGGAACCCGCCGCGGAATTTTTCCATATCGCGGCGCTCCTTCTTCGTCGGCCGGCCCGCGCCGCGGGGCCGCACCGGCACGGACGGCATGAACTCCTTGGGCGGTGGCGGAGGCGCGTGATCGGTATAGCAGGTGCGCGCCACCGGCGCGCCCACGCGCTTGGCGACGGTAGCCAGCACCTCCAAATCGTGCTCATGGTGGTTGCGCCACACGCGCACCCTATCGCCTGGCACGACTTGTTGCGCCGGTTTGACCGCTTCACCGTTGATTTTCACGTGCCCGGCGCGCACCGCAGTGGCCGCGGCGGAGCGGGTTTTGAACATGCGCACCGCCCATACCCAAGCATCAATGCGGACGGGGCGGCCGCTTGGCTGCGGGGTAGGCATTAATAATTATTATGGTTCTCGTTGACGATTTTGCGGATCTTCAACCAGTTATATCCGCCACCCACCACGGCGATGATAAGGCCCAAAACCATCCAAGCGGCCAAATTAGCAGATAGCACACCTAAAACAACTCCTGCGCCGAGGCCACCGGCAACGGAAATAACGGCGTTGCGGGAGTGCTTGCGCACCTGCTGCTTGCGCTGCGCAATGGGGTTATTCGGTCGCTGCTGCATAGTCATGACCCAGATCCTACCTCAACCCAGGCAGAGCCTGCTTCGCGCGCGCTGATTTCGCCTTGGGAAAGCGCGGCGAGCATCGCCTGGAGCTCATCGAGCCTTCCCGGGCGCACGGCGACGGTAAAGGTTACGGCTGCACCGTACTCGGTATCGGTGATATCGATGCCGCGCCCGCGCAAATCCGCTTCGAAGCGCCCGGCCGTGGCGTGTGGGCATTCCACCGTATAAAGCTCCCGGCGCGCCCGGATGACCGCCTCGACCTTTTCCATGGCCTCGCTGACCGCCCCGCCATAGGCATGCACAAGTCCACCCGCACCCAACTTGATGCCGCCGAAGTAGCGCACGACCACCGCGCAAATATCGAGCATTCCAGAGCCCTTTACCACATCCAACATGGGCTTTCCGGCCGTCCCGGAAGGCTCGCCATCATCGGAGGAACGTTCCACGGGGTTCGCATCGTCGACGTGGTAGACATAGGCGGAGCAATGGTGGCGGGCATCGGGAAAGCGCTGGCGGGCGGCATCGATAAACGCCCGTACTTCTTCCTCGTTCGTGACTCGGCCGATCAGGGTAATAAACCGCGAGCGTTTGATCTCAATTTCGTGTTCCACCTGGCCGGTGGGGCGCCGATAGGTATCGCGCATTAGGCCACCAAGAAATCGTACTCGGGGGTATTCGGCTGCAGGTGCTGCACCGAGATCTTGGACTCGGCCATCCGCTCCTTCAGCCCCGCCAGGTCCTCGGCGCGGCTAAGCTGAATGCCCACCAGCGCGGCACCAGTTTCGCGGTTATTGCGCTTGAGGTACTCGAAGAGCGTGATGTCATCGCTGGGGCCCAGGATTTCAGACAGGAAGTGGCGCAGCTGGCCCGGTTCCTGCGGGAAATTGACCAAGAAGTAGTGCTTCAGGCCGCGGTGCACCAGCGAGCGCTCCATGATTTCGGCGTAGCGCAACACGTCATTATTGCCCCCAGAAATCACGCAGACCACCGTCGAACCCGGCTCTAGCGGCACCCGCTGCAGCCCGGCCACGGACAGCGCACCGGCGGGCTCGGCGATAATACCCTCATTTTGGTACAGGTTGAGCAGGTCCGTGCACACCGCCCCCTCAGAGACCGTGTCCCAGTGCAGGCGCGATTGGTTGGCCTCCAAAATCTCATACGGCAGCGAGCCCAGGCGCTTGACCGCCGCGCCGTCGACAAACGGATCCACGCTCTCTAGCGCCACCGGCCCGCCATTGCGGAAGGCTGCTCTTAGCGATGCCGCCCCTTCCGGCTCCACCCCCACCACCTTCGCGTGCGGTGCCATATCCGCCATATAGGAGGTGA
The DNA here is from genome assembly GCF_000478175.1 of Corynebacterium sp. KPL1814. Lineage (GTDB taxonomy): Bacteria > Actinomycetota > Actinomycetes > Mycobacteriales > Mycobacteriaceae > Corynebacterium. The sequence continues at coordinate 396,809 of NZ_KI515774.1, read as the reverse complement.
TGCCAGAAATCAGCCCGCCGCCGCCGACGGGAACGACGATGGTATCGACCGAGGCGCCCTTTGCCGAAAGCTGTGCCAAGACCTCCGCGGCGACGGTGCCCTGGCCGATGATGGTATCGCGAGCATCGAAGGGCTCGATGAAGGTGGCGTGGCGCTCGGAGGCATCGGCATGCGCGGCGGCCGCGGCCTCGTCAAAGTTGGCACCCACTACTACGAGTTCCACTTGGTCTCCGCCGTGCACGTGGATGCGGTCGCGCTTTTGCATGGGCGTGGGCTCCGGGACGAAAATCTTGCCCGGAATCCCCATGGTGCGGCACGCATAGGCCACGCCTTGTGCATGGTTGCCTGCCGATGCCGTCACGATGCCCCGCTCCCGCTCCTCCTGCGACAAGCTGGAGATGCTATTGAGCGCGCCGCGTATCTTATACGAGCGCACGTCCTGGAGATCCTCGCGCTTTAAATAGACCTCACAGCCCGTTTCCGCAGAAAGCCGGGGGCAATACTGCAGCGGCGTCGGCGCGATTTCGGAGCTGATGCGTGCCTGTGCCTGCTGGATATCGGATGCGTGGATGGTCGATTCAGTCATGATTGCAGAGTCTACCCGCCCTACCTAGTGCTCGACCGATTCACCTAGATTTCATTCCGGTTTAGCGTCACTGTTACGTGGTTTGGAGACAATGGAGTGCTCCACAAGAAAGGACTCTCTCTATGTTTAAGCGCACCTCCATCGGCGTGGCTGCCTGCCTTGCGCTCAGCTGCGCCCCGGCCGCCAACGCGCATATCGTCGATAATGTTTTAGAACGCTCCGCCGACGATGCTGCGGTAAAACTAAGCCCCATCGGCTCCTATGAGGCTGGGGTGATGGGCAAATCAGCAGCGGAAATCGTGGCCTACCACGCCGACTCCCAGCGCATTCTCACGGTGAATGCGCAATCGGGCAAGGTGGATATCCTGGATGCCTCCGATCCCGCCAACCCCACCAAGGTTGCTGAGGTTTCCGCCGGCGGCGATAAGGAAATCAACTCCGTGGCCGTGCGCCCCGATGGCCTCGCCATCGCCGCCGTGCAGCAGGCAGACAAGACCGAAAACGGTGAAGCCTTGATTTTCGATGCCTCCTCCGGCAACGAGCTCGGCCGCGTACCGCTCGGCGCGCTGCCAGATAACGTGCACATCACCAAAGACGGTGCCTATGCATTGACCGCGAATGAGGGCGAGCCCTCCGATGAACTCACCACTGATGGCACCGAATACGCAAAAGATCCAGAAGGTACTGTATCGGTCATCTCCCTGCCAGACGGCGTCCAGGCCCCCTCCGCTGCGGATGTCCGCACCGCTGATTTCCGCGCCTTCGACGGCCCAGATGCAGAACTCGACCCGTCCATTCGCGTCTTTGGCCCAGAAAACCACCACAATAAGCCTTCGCTCGACTTCGAGCCGGAGTATATTTCTTCCGCCGATGGCAAGGCCTATGTCACCTTGCAAGAAAATAACGCCATCGGCGTGGTCGATATCGCCTCCGCCACTGTAGAAAAGGTGCTGCCCGCCCATATCGCGGATCACTCCGTTGTCCCCATCGATCCCTCCAATAAGGACGGCGAGGCAAAGCTGCGCACGATCCCTGTGCATGGGCTATCCATGCCGGATTCGATCGGTGCCTTTCAGACCAACGGCCAGACCTACTTCGCCACCGCCAATGAGGGCGATGCCCGCGATTGGGGCGGCTACACCGATGAGGTCAAACTGAAAGAGCTCGTTGAAGAAGGCCAGGTCTGTGATTCCGTCGATCTGCCAGAAGGCATCGAGGACAAGAAATACGCCGGCAACCTCAAGTTGAGCAATGCCTCTGGGTGGAATGAGGAAAAGGGCTGCTTCGATGGCCTGTATTCCTTCGGGTCCCGCTCCTTTAGCATTTACGATGCTGAGGGCAACGTCGTCTTCGATTCCGGTTCCGACTTCGAGGAAATCACCAAGGACATCGAGGGACTTAACTTCAATGCCGATAACGAAGACCCCGACTTTGACGATCGCTCGAATAATAAAGGCCCCGAACCGGAAGCCCTGACGATTGGAACAGTTGGCGATCGCACCTATGCCTTCATCGGCATGGAGCGCGTGGGCGGCATCTTCGTCTACGACGTCACCGACCCGGCTCATGCCGAGTTCGTCACCTATACCAACAACCGCGATTTCGCCGTGGACTACGACGAGGACAATGTTGCCGCCACCAGCTTGGCCGGCGACTTGGGCCCAGAGGGGTTGGCGTTCGTTGGCAAGGAAGACTCGCCTACTGACGATGCCCTCCTTATCGCCGGCAACGAGGTGTCCGGGACCACTACGATCTTTTCTGTCGCCGATCTTGTCGGTGGCTCCCAGGATGAAGACGGCGAGGCTCCTGACGATGCCCTCGGGGCATGGCTGCCTGATGACGGCTCCAGCAGCATCGCGAAGGGCGTTGGAATCATCGCTGGCATCATTGCACTCGGCGCCATGTTGAGTGGTGTTCTGCACTTCATGCCGCAGGTAGCCGATCAGTTCTATAAGATGCTTCCAGAACCGGTCCGCCAGCTACTTCCGTAGATTTCGGTATTAAAGCGGTGGCGATTGGGGCGAGCAATCAGCTCTTCAGCCACCGCCTACTTGCTCCGCTTGTACTGCATTGCCAGCGGTAATCGCGCGGGAGCTTGTGCGATTTCACAAATCCGAGTCGTGGACGGCACGCCAACTTCTGAGACAGACGCGATTATTCCTCTGCACGCGAGCGGTCTTCACAATTGGCCCACCGTTACCGCAGGTGCAGCGAAATTGCTTTCTCTGAGCGGCGGTAACAGTGTCCATAGAAGGTGCAGGAGAGTTTCTATCCCAAAATACCTGCACCCATCGTGGCCTTCAGGTCTCCCATGAGGTTGCCCGATCGTTCCACGCGGAGGTGCTCACCGAGGACCATGGTGGTGGATTGGTCGCCCTCGACAAGCTCAAGATAGACATCGGACTCACCGTGGTTTTTAACCAAGACCTGCTTGAGTCGGGCGATATTTTCCATCGTGCACTGGTCCGTGCGCATGGTCAGGCGCAGCGGCAGGCTCGCGCCACCGCCTGGGCCCAGCTCGGGAACGCGAATATCGGAACAAAACAGCGACCGGCGCTCATCGCGCACCTTCACGTTGACGCGCGCCAAGATAATGTTGTCTTCCACAATATGCGGCGCCGCCAGCGAATAGACCTTATTGAACACCAAGATCTCTACCTGCGCGCCGTTGTGGTCTTCTACCGTGACAATCGCCCACGGGGAACCATCGCGCTTAGAAAAGCGGCGGTCCACACCGGAGATGATGCCGCCGATGATGAGTTCTTGGCCATTGTGTACCTCATCGTTGAGGATCTTGGTCAACGGCGTATTGGTCTGCGCAGCTAGGGCCTCTTCGAAACCATCGAGTGGGTGGCCAGAAACGTAGAGACCCAGCATCTCTCGCTCGAGTGCCAACTCGTGCTTGCGATCCCACGAGTCGTCCGGAACATCAATGGCAAAGGCACCTTCAGAGGAGGCATCATCGCCGCCGCCGAATCCGGCAAAGAGGTCGAATTGCCCCTTATCCGCCGCCTTCTTGGTGGTCTGCACGGCATCGACGGCGTCCTCGTGAATAAGCATCAGCCCCTTGCGCGGCTGCTGGAAATCATCAAAGGCACCGGCCTTAATCAGCGCCTCGGTCACACGCTTGGAACACGCAGCCAAGTCGATCTTGTCAAGGTAATCACTAAAGGACGTAAACGCTCCCTTAGCCTTGCGGGAGGCAATGATGGATTCAACGACTTCCGAGCCCACATTGCGGATAGCGCCCATACCGAAGCGGATATCCTCGCCCACAGCTTGGAAGTCTTCTTCGGATTCATTCACCGAGGGTGGCAAAACGTTAATGCCCAAGTGGCGGCAGTCCGACAGGTAGATGGCGGATTTATCCTTCTTATCGCCCACAGAGGTCAACAGCGCTGCCATGTATTCCGGCGCGTAGTAGGCCTTAAGATAGGCCGTCCAGAACGAGACCAACCCGTAGCCCGCGGCGTGGGACTTATTAAACGCGTACGACGCGAAGGGCTCGATGGTCCCCCACAGCGCATCCATGGCGGATTTGGAGTAGCCATTTTCTTGCATGCCGCCCCAGAATTTATCGTACTGCTGGGCTAGGACCTCGGGCTTTTTCTTACCCATCGCCTTACGGAACCCGTCTGCCTCACCGGCGGTGTAGTTCGCCACCTTCTGCGAGATACGCATGATCTGTTCCTGGTAGACGATGAGACCATACGTCTCATCCAGGATTTCCTTCAGCGGCTCTTCGAGCTCAGGGTGAATCGGGGTGATTTCCTTGCGCCCGTTCTTGCGGTCGGCGTAGTCCCAGTGGGCATTCACACCCATCGGGCCGGGGCGGTACAGGGCCAAGGAGGCCACGATGTCTTTGAAGCCGGTAGGCTTCATGCGCTTGAGCAGCTCCTGCATACCGCCGGAGTCCAGCTGGAACACGCCCAAGGTATCCCCGCGCGAGAGCAGGTCATAGACCTTGGAGACCTTGGGGTGATCGGCATGCAGCTGCTCGAGTTGCACTTCCTCGCCGCGATTGCGCTTGATGTTTTCGATGGCATCACCAATAACGGTGAGGTTGCGCAGGCCCAAAAAGTCCATCTTCAGCAGGCCAATGGCCTCGCAGGCGGGGTAATCCCAGCCAGTGATATAGGCGCCATCGGCAGGCCGCTTCCACATCGGGATGTGGTCCATCAACCGCACGGAGGCCATAATCACCGCACAGGCGTGCACACCAGCCTGGCGAACGACGCCCTCCAAACCGCGCGCGGTGTCATAAATCTTTTTCACATCCGGGTCGGTTTCCACCATCTGGCGGACCTCGGCGGCCTCGGAATAGCGCTCGTGGTCGGGGTCAGTAATGCCCCGCAGCGGAATATCCTTCGCCATAATCGCCGGCGGCAGCGCACCGTTGATGCGGTCGGCCATCTGAAAGCCGGGCTGGCCAAAGTGCACCTTGGCGGAGTCCTTAATGGCCTGCTTGGTTTTCACCGTGCCGAAGGTAATGACCTGAGCGACTTTGTCCTCGCCCCAGCGCTCGGCGGCGTAGGTAATCATCTCGCCGCGGCGGCGGTCGTCGAAGTCGATATCGATATCGGGCGCGGACGGCCGCTCGGGGTTCAAAAAGCGCTCGAAGAGCAGGTCGTGTTCCAGCGGATCAATATTGGTAATGGTCAGCGCGTAGGCCACGAGCGCGCCCGCCGCAGAACCACGGCCGGGCCCCACGCGGATGCCTACCGACCGCGCGTACTTAATAAGCTCCGCCACGATGAGGAAGTAGGACGGGTAGCCCTTCATCTCAATCACGGAAATCTCGTACTTGGCGCGCTCAATGTAGTCCTCCGGCACCTCGCGCCCAGGGAACCGCCGCTGCAGCCCCTCCATTACCTCGTGCGTCAGCCAGGAAGTGGGCGTGTGGCCCTCAGGGACATCGGCAATGGGCATGCGGTCGTGGGTGTGTTCTTCCCACACCTCGCTGTAGTCCTGGACGCGCTCGGCAATCCACAGGGTGTTATCGCAGCCATCCGGAATCAGGTCGTCCCAGGTCTCGCGCATCTGCGCGGCGGACTTGATGTAGTAGCCGGTACCGCCGAACTTGAAGCGGTCTGGGTCCATAAACGTCTTACCGGTCTGCACGCACAGCATGGCCTCGTGCGCGGGCGCCTGGGATTCCAGCACGTAGTGGCAGTCATTGGTTACCAGCGGTGGCAGGTCCAGCTTGCGGCCGATTTCGAGCAGCCCATCGCGCGTGCGCTTTTCGATGTCCAACCCATGGTCCATCAACTCCAAGAAGAAGTTGTCCTTGCCATAGATGTCTTGCCACATGGCCGCGGCCTCGAGGGCCTCGTTGAATTGACCGAGGCGCAAGCGGGTCTGCACATCGCCGGAGGGGCAGCCGGTGGTGGCGATGATGCCATCGGCATGCTCGGCGATGAGCTCTGCGTCCATGCGCGGCCACTTGCCCAGCTGTCCTTCGTAGGAGGCGAGCGAGGACAGCGTGAACAAGTTGCGCAGACCGGTGGCGTTTTCTGCGATCATCGTCTGGTGCAAATATGCGCCCGAGGCGGAGACATCGTCGCGCTTTTGATCCGGGGTACCCCACAGCACGCGTTTTTTATTAAAGCGCGATTCCGGGGCCATGTAGGCCTCGATGCCGATGATGGGTTTCACCCCGGCGCTGGTCATGCGCTTGTAAAAGGCATCGGATCCATACATATTGCCGTGGTCTGTCATGCCCACGGCGGGCATGTTTTGCTTGACCACCTCATCAGCCAACATATCGACCTTGGCCATGCCGTCCAGCATGGAGAACTCGGTATGGTTATGTAGGTGGACGAAGGAGGATTTTTTGGCCATGCGGTCATCTTAGCGGGGCGGTCAAGATGACGATATTATGCGGTGATGATCTACACTCTCGCCGCATACATCATGTGGGGGTTCTTCCCCGCGTTCTTCCCGCTCCTGCTGCCGGCCACGCCGCTGGAAATCCTCGCCCATCGCGTGTTGTGGACCGCGGTTATCGTCACGGCGTTTTTAATCTGCAGCGGCGGCTGGCGGGAATTGGTGCGCTTGGACAAGCGCACGTGGGGCTGGCTTGCCGCCGGGGGCGTATTCATCACGGTCAATTGGGGGACCTATGTGCTGGCGATTAATACCGATCACGTAGCCGATGCCGCTTTAGGATATTTCATCAATCCCCTGGTATCGGTGGCACTCGGCATGATCTTCTTAAAGGAGCAGCTCCGCCCATGGCAGGCGACCGCAGTCGCCGTGGCGGCAATCGCGGTGCTGTATCTGACCTTCTTTACCGGACAGGCGCCGTATATCTCGCTGTTGTTGGCGGCATCGTTTGGCATTTACGGCCTCATCAAGAAACAGGTGCGGGTATCGGCGGCGGTCTCGGTCGCGGCAGAGTCTTTGGTGGTCTCCCCCGTTGCCATTGCCTATATCGTGTGGATTGAACAGGCAGGCCACGGCACCTTCGTCACGGAAGGCACGCCACACATGATGCTCTTAATCAGTGCCGGCCTTATTACCGCACTGCCGCTATTGTGCTTTGCCCAGGGCGCGCAGACGCTGCGCTTGTCGACGATCGGCATGCTCCAATACCTCACCCCTATCATGCAGATGCTGTGGGCACTCTTTGTCACCCAAGAGCACTTCTCCACGCACCGGTGGATTGGCTTCGGCATCATCGGCGTGGCAGTCAGCATCTACATTGCTGATCTCATCCGCGTTCGCCGCAACGCGCCGCGCAAGAGTGCGCGGCGCAGGTAAGCCGGCACGGGAGAAGGGCGACAGAGCGCTGCGTGCAGGAGTGTGCGGCGCAGGTAACCCGGCGTGCAGAAATTCGCAGCGCGGGAAAACGGCACGCAGAAATGCGCGGCGAATGAGCTCCGCGCTTAGGAATTCGCGGGCGGGAAAGTCGCCGCTGAGGGTTGGGGCCCGGCTCAACGTTGTGGGCTATCTGGGCCCGGTATCGACGAGATCCGGCGGTGGCGGCTGCCAGGGATTTACCCACCGCACGCCGCCGTGCACGCGCTCGAACCGGCCATTGCGGGGGCGGGCCGCGCGGTCGTCGTCATTGCGTCCGTTGTGGTGCGGACACGCTACGGTGAGGTTCTTGGCATTGGTCCAGCCGCCGCCGGCCCAGCTATAGATGTGGTGAACCTGGCACTCATCGGCTGGGCGGTGGCACCCGCGCGCCGGGCAGATGGGGTTTTCGGCGGCGGCCATCATAAATTGCTTCCACGTTGCCCCGCGCCGCATGCGGTACAGGTTCACCGGCCCCTCCACGGGATGGATAAGCGTGATAAAGCCTTCTTCCGCCATCGCGCGCTGGGCCAGCTCGGCGCCGCTTATCTGCGCGCCGTTGGTCATGGTGACCGTCACGTCTTTATCGCCCTGCACAACGGCGCTCAGCTTATCCAGCGGGATTACCACATTGGTGCGCACGGTGGAGGTGGCGGCGGAATGGAAGAGGTCGGCGACATCGGCAAGCGTGCCTGCTTGGTTATGCAGCTCCGCGACGAGGCTGGAGCTGCCCGTAATCGTCAGCGTCCATGGTTTGCCGGCGGCTCGGCGGCGCAGCCGCACCCCGGGTTTGGGCTCGCGCGGCGGGCGCAGCGCGCGCACCTTCTTGCGGGCGAGCTTGTCCATCGCCTGGGTATCGGCCGATACCTGGGCAAGCTCCGCGCGCAGGGCCCAGGCCCGGGCTTGGGTGGGCGCGCGGCGGGCGTGCTTTTCGATGACCTCCAGCGTCGGCAGCGAATGCCCATTGCGCCGCGCTCCCTCGACCGCCCGGCGTTGGCGGCGCGTAAAGCTGGTCGGCCCGAAATAGATCTGGGAAAGGTGGGCTATCGACTCGGCAGCGGCATCCGGCATGCCGACGGCGGTCAGCTCGGAGGCGGGCATATCAGCAGCCTCGGCGAGAATGTCCATCGCCGAGTTTAAAGCCGCAATATATGCCCGAATGTGTTCCATGCCCTCGATGCTAGGCCGCCACCCCACGCCTCGCGCGCCAGAGTGTTCAGGATGGCAAATTTAGCTGGGTGGGCGCACGGCGAAACTACCCCAGGCGGCATCGGCAGGCGCGGGCTCGACGGCGGCGACGGCGGGGAGGGAGGCGACATCGGAAAGCTGGGTGCCCGTGCCCCACACCACGGCGGCGCTGACTGCGCTGGGGCGCTGGCCGTAGGAGGCGCCGATGCGGTCGAAGGTGCGGTTGATCACCGCCGCGCGATCCTCCCCTGCGACGGGCTCCGGCACTGCGATGGGCGCGGTCGAGCCCATAAGGATGGCATCCATGCGCGGAATATCAGTCAACGCAGCGGCGACGGCGACCGGTGGCAACTCGGTATCGAAGGTGACCAGCGCATACGTAGCGGCATCCGGATCGATGTCCATAGAATTGACGCGTTCAATATACTCCGCGCGCGATTCGCCGTCCGGGCCCAGCTGATCGCCTTGCACGCGAGTGGATGCCTGCGTGCCCAGCGTGCCAAAAAGCACCAAAGCCACCACGACAGCCACCAGCACCAGCGCCAGTGCCGCTAGACGGCGGCGCCAATAAAACTTCCTCATCCCTGCAGTCGCTCCAGGGCATGCTGCAGGTCATCGGGGTAGGGCGCGCGGGCCTCGAACCATTTCCCGGTGCCTGGGTGGGTAAAGCCTAGCTGCACCGCATGCAGCCACTGGCGCTCCAGGCCCAGGCGGGCGGAAAGCTGCGGGTTCGAGCCGTACATGGGATCGCCGACGCAGGGATGCCCCGTGGCGGACATGTGGACGCGGATCTGGTGGGTGCGGCCGGTTTCCAAGTGCACCTCGATGAGGCTGGCTTCGCGAAAGGCCTCGATGAGGCGGTAGTGGGTGACCGCGGCCTTGCCATCGTCAAGCACGGCGAATTTCCAGCCCGACTTCGGGTGCCTGCCGATGGGCGCATCGATGGTGCCCTCGATCGGATCGGGCAGGCCCTGGACCACCGCGTGATAGGTCTTTTTCACGGTCCGGTACTTAAATGCCTGCTTGAGCGCCGAATAGGCGCGCCCTGAGGAGGCCACGACCATGACCCCGGAGGTGCCCACGTCTAGGCGGTGGACAATGCCCTGCCGCTCGGTAGGTCCTAGCGAGGCCACGTTATATCCTGCCGCGCGCAGCCCGCCGATGACCGTCGGCCCATCCCAGCCCACGCTTGGGTGCGCGGCGACGCCCACGGGTTTGTGCACGCAGATGATATCGGCGTCGCTATATAAAACGTCCATGCCCTCTACTAGCTCCTCGCGCGGCAGCAGGGGCTTTTCGGGCTCTGGGAGCAGCACCGAGACCACCTGGCCGGACGCTAGGCGCTCGGATTTCCCCAGCTCCTGCGAATCCACGGTGACCCCGCCCTCTGCGCACAGCTGGGCAGTGGCCGAGCGCGAGAGGCCAAGGAGCTTGGCCAGCGCGGCATCGGCACGCATGCCCTCCAAGCCTTCTGGAATGGGAAAACTGCGCAATTGCCTATTCATTTTCCGCCCTCCGTTCCGCGAGCAGCATGGCGCCGATAAAGATGACAACACCGCAGGTAATGGCCGCATCTGCGATATTAAAGACTGCGAACGAGCCGACCGAGATATAGTCCACGACGTGCCCGAACCAGAAGCCCGGGTCGCGGAAGATGCGGTCTGCAAAATTGCCCAATGCCCCACCGGCAATGAGCGCCAGCCCCAGCGCCTGGCCCGTATTGTGGATGCGCGGGGCGGCGATGGCCACGCCTAGGACGAACGCCAATTGAATGGTGGTAAACAGCCAGGTCGATCCCTCGCCGCCGATGGAAAACGCCGCGCCCGGGTTAAAGAGCAGGGTAAACCTGAACCAGTCCCCGATGACATAGTGCGGCACACCCTCCGTCAGGACGGTCAGCATGAGTTGTTTTACGGCTTGATCCACAACCGCCACGGCGATGACCACCGCGGCGATAAGACCTGTCTGACTCCTTCGTTTTTGGCTCACCCACATCATTCTAATCAGGAGCGTCCGGTATTTTGGTAAGCGTGTTTCGAGTCAAAGTTTTTACAACCCTTTCCGCCGTCGCCGTAGCGCTAAGCGCCTGTTCTTATGAGACCCCCGGCCCCGCCGTGGAACAGCCCGTCGGCCTGACTATCGATGCCCCGCGCCTGACCGTCGAAGAGTCCGGAACCGGGGAGAAGAAATTGCTGGAATATCACGACATCGACTCCTCGCAGGAGGTAACCTACCGCGCCACGGAGGGATTTTCGCAGGACTTGCTGAATAAATCCGCCGCTGCCGATTTCCAGGCCGCCGATGTGGATAAGGAGACCACTACCCTGCCGCTTTCGGCTTCCGTGGATAAAGCCACCGAGGACGTCGAGGATCAATTGCCGGCCTCGCGCAACGCGTTTGTCACCGCAGGCGATCCGGAATACTCCGGCGATACCGATATCTCTTCTGCGTCCGGGTTCCAATTTGGCTGGCGCGGCCAAGACAATGGCCAGATGAATTCCCTGCGCTTGGCCGCCCCGCAGGACGCGAGCGATGAGGCGCGCGGCACCGTCGAACAAGCAATCATGAAGCTGACCGCGCTGCCCATCGTTTTCCCAGAGGAAGAGGTGGGCACCGGCGCGACGTGGACGGTGGATTCGCGCGTAACGGGAGAATCCACGCTCTTGCAAACGACCCGCTATACGGTTAAGTCCATCGATGGTGACCGCGTCACGCTATCCGTCGAGGTGGAACAACGCCCTACCCTGGGCGCTTTATCCTTCGAGGGCCAAGCCGAGGGCACGGAGTTGGAGGATAAGGAACTCGACGTGCTGGATTCTTCCACTAATTCCTCGGGCAACGTCACGGTGGATCTGACTAAGCCGCTCCCCGTGGGCGGTGACGTGTCCTTCGATACGAAGGTAACCTACGGCACCGCCGATTCAGACCTGCGCGTCGTGCAATCAAGCCTGACGGAGTTGGCTTTTTCGGAGTAGAGCTACTCGGCGGGGGCCTCTACGGGGGCCTCGGCGGGCGCCTGCTCTGCGCCGGCCGCGGGGGCATCGCCTTGGGCGGGGGCGCCGTCGCCCTCATCATCCGAAAAGACACCCGCACCAGCATCCGCACACATCTCCGGTACCTGCTCAGGCGGCACCGTGTTTTGAATCAGCGTGCAGGCCCAAGTCTTCGATAGTTTCCAAGTGTCGTCCTGGTAAATAAATTCCACCTGGTCCGTCGTCTGCTCCTGGCCATCGGCCGTGGTGAAATTCACCGTGGTCAGCACGGATTGCGGGTCATAGCCGGGCAGGACGGGATCCACGACCGCAAACTCCGCGCCGGATTCTTCCTTGGAGCGCGCCATGGTGTCAAAGATCTCTGGGGCGGATTCGCCGCCTTCCACCGTGGCGGTCTTTTCTTCCTGCGATGCCGCCGGATCCGTAGCCTTTGCCAGGATGGCGTTCAGATCAGCGGCGGACGGCAGCGCGGGAGCCGCGGAGTCGCCGTCGGCGTACGCGGATTCGCTGGATTCACTGTTCTTGGTGGTGTCTTCTTGCTCGTCATCAGAAGAGCAGGCGGACAGGGCGGCCGCCGCGCTCAATGCGAGGCACGCGGCACCAAATTTGCGGAATTTCACTTCTCACTCCTCACGTCTAGGATATAAACTCCCATCAGTTTACATTTGCCCCAGCTGTTCTGGTTCGCGCCTGCCGCCTCGGCGCGTCTTCTTTTATTCTGGATGCATGACTCATCTCGCCCTCATCGCCACCGGCGGCACGATTGCCTGCACCACGGTGCAGGATGGTTCCCTCGTTCCCACCGTTACCGGCGCGCAGCTCGCGGCCGATATCGACGCCGAGGTGGTGGAATTTCGCCAGCTCGATTCCTCTTCTATTACGCTCGCTGACCTCGATGAGCTCATTGCTGTGGTCAACGAGCAGACGGCCCGCTCGGATATTGACGGCGTCATCATCACCCATGGCACCGATTCGATGGAAGAGACGGCGATGGCGCTGGAGATTTTTTGCGCCGGTGATACGCCCATCGTGCTCACCGGCGCGCAGCGCTCCTACGATCACCCGCGCCCAGATGGCCCGCGCAATCTCCGCGATGCGCGCGAGCTCGCCCTCAGCGGACAGCCCGGCGTCTTCATCTGTTTTGGCGGCATGACCATCCCGGCGCGCGGGGCCCGCAAGCAACACACCTTCGACCTGCGCGCTTTTGAGTCCCTGCGGATCCCGGATGCCACCCCGCGGCTGCGGCCGCGCCCCTTGGCGCCGCACCCAGTAGAAATCATCCCTGCCTACCCCGGCGCGGGGCGCGTGCTTGTCGATGCCGCCCGCGCTTCCGCCGCCGGCCTCGTCGTCGAGGCCATGGGCGCGGGCAATATGAGTGGGGACATGGGCCGCGCGGTTGCCGACGCCCTCCGCGACGGCCTCCCCGTCGTCATTTCCACCCGCACCCCGTATGGGGAAACCGCGTTGTCCTATGGCGGCGACGGCGGCGGGGCGAACCTGCATAGCCTGGGCGCGATAAACGCGTGGGCCTTCCGCCCCAGCCAGGCGCGCATCTTGTTGGCAGCGGCGCTGGCCACCGGCACGGCCCCTGCCAAGGTATTCCGGCAGAACCCTGACCCCAAGCGCTACGTTGCGATCTAGTCTTGGGTTTCCAACCAGTCCTGCCAGTCTAAGGACTCGAGCGGGTCCGCCGGCACCAAATCTGGGTCGCTGGCGGCAAAGGATTTCGTGCGGCCGGGTCCGGTGGCGCGGGTTTCAAATCGCACGCTGACCACCCCGTGCCCGGTGCCTTGGATCCAACCGTGGCCAAACTCCGGGTGGTAGACGTCTTGGGTGGCGTGCCATTGATCTTCCACATCGTCTTCGACCACCACGGTGGTCGGCGCCGGTGGCGGGGAGTCATCGCTCACGCCCGTTTCATAATCGGTATCCGGCAGCACGGGCCGCACGATTTCGCGGTCGAGCTCCGGAAAAAGTACGTCTTGGCGCGCGGCTTCCAGCCCGGAATAACTCACCCCGACCAAGCGGATAGGGCCCAATTCATCCGGGTAGCGCGCCAGCTTGAAGGCGGCTGCCGTCAATACCTCCAGGTCATCGGTGGCATAGGCCAGGGTGGTCGAGCGCGATTCGATATGGAAGTCTGCCATCCGCAGCTTTACCGTCACCGTGCGCGCCCCGCGGCCATCTTTAAGCAGGCGGCGGTGCGCGCCCTCGGCCGCGCGGGTAATTGCCGCATCGACATCGGCAACCGTGAGCAGGTCCTTGGGATAGGTGTGCTCCGTGGAAATCTGTTTGGAAATAGCGCGCGGGGCCACCTCCCTATCGTCGATGCCCTGCGCCAGCTGCCACAGCTGCACGCCGACGACGCTGCCGATGGAGATTTCCACCTCCTTTTGGGTCATGGCGGCCAGCGCGCCGATGGTCTCCACCCCGATGCCCTTAAGCTTGGCCTCCGTAACCGGCCCCACGCCCCACAGCTTTCCCACCGCGAGCGGATGCAGCATCTCCAGCTGCTTTTCCGCCGGGATGACATAGGTGCCATCTGGCTTGGCTTCACCGGAGCCGATCTTGGCAAATTGCTTGCCGGAGCCCGCACCAATGGAACACGGCAGGCCCGTTTCCTCACGGATGAGCGCGCGCAGGCCATCCGCCCACTGTTGTACCTCGTCCGCCGTCGCGCCCACCAACGCCTCTGGCTCCATAAAGGCCTCATCGATAGATAGCTGCTCGATCACCTCCACGTGCTGGGAGATGATCTCAAATACCCGGCGCGAGGCCGCCGAATACACCGCCCGGCGCGGGCTGACCACCACCGCGCGCAGGCCCACCAACTGCTGGGCGCGATACATCGGCATCGCCGAGTGCGCGCCGTATTCGCGCGCCTCATAGGACGCGCCGGCGACGACCCCGCGGCCGCCGACCCCACCGACGAGCACCGGCCGGCCTTGCAAAGTCGGTCGGGTCAATTGCTCGACGGAGGCAAAAAACGCATCCATATCGATGTGTAAGACCCAACGTTGCATGCCCTCCAGTCTAAGCCACGCCAACCCCAGAATTGGGAATAGGTTGACGCTTAAACTAACTTGTATGCAAGATGTATGCATGAGCGATACAAGCATGCAGCCTGCCGCGGAGCGGGTTTATGAATTAGTCAAAGAAAGGATCATCGACGGCACCATCGATTCCTCGCAGATGCTGTCAGAGGCCGCACTCGCGGCCGAGGTAGGAGTCAGCCGCACCCCGGCCCACGAGGCTTTCCTGCGCCTAGAGCTCGAGGGCTTTTTGCAGCTTTACCCCAAGCGCGGCGCGCTGGTCGTACCGATTAGCCCCCAAGAAATCCGCGAGGTCTATGAGGCACGCCTGCTTGTCGATGCCCACAGTGCCGAGAAGATCTGCCAGCTGGGCGAGGAAGAACGCGGGGGCATCGCCAAGCGCCTGCAAGAAAACATCGCGGCCCAAGACGCCGCGCTGGATGCCGAAGACCTTCGCGAATACACGCGCCTAGATGCCCAATTCCACCAAATCATCATGGATAGCGCCGGCAATAGCCTGCTAGCCAATGTTGGCCACCAGCTGCGCGAGCGCCAGCAGCGCTTTACCGCCACCGCCATCGGGCGCAATGTGGCACGGGCCCGCGCGTTCGTCGACCAGCACCGCACGCTTGCCGATGCCCTCCTCACCGCCAACCTGCCCGACTATCTCTCCGCACTCCGCTCGCATCTGAAAAATTCGAAGGATCAACTATGAGTCAAGACACCGCCAATCGCGATTGGTTACCCGTCGCCGGCAGCATGGTGGCCGTTGCCTGGGGCGGCAATGAATTTACTCCCCTGCTCGTGATGTACCGCGAGCAATCCCACTTCTCACAAGTCACCGTCAATGGCCTCCTAGCGGCCTACGTCATCGGCATCGTGCCCGCACTGCTCATCTCCGGGCCGCTCTCGGACTATATCGGCCGCCGCCCCACGATGCTGCCCGCCGCACCGCTCTCCCTGGCCGGATCCTTCCTGCTGTCCATCGCTCCCGAAGAGCCCCTCATCATTGCCGCCGGCCGCGTACTGTGCGGCCTCGCCCTAGGCATCGTTATGGCGGTCGGATCCACCTGGATTTCCGAGCTCATCACCCGTTCCGGCGGTGACCCGGCCGCAGGCCCCCGAAAGGCATCGATGTGCCTTACCATGGGCTTCCTCATCGGCGCCGCCCTGGCCTCGGTACTGGCGCAATGGGGCCCGTGGCCTACTCACCTGGCCTATGTCCTGCACATCCTGCTCACCGTCGTCACCGCGGTCTGGCTACTGAAAACCCCCGAAACCCGTCCACCCCGCGGCGAGACCGTCAAAGACACATTCTTGGACTTAAGCATCCGCGATATGCTGCACATGCTGCACATTCCATCCGCTGCACACCGCCGCTTTTCCCGCATCGTCCTTCCCGCCGCCCCCTGGGTATTCGGCTGCGCGGGTGCGGCCTATGCCCTCTTGCCGCAGCTGCTTTCCGATTCCGCCGGCGATGCCCCCATCGCCTTTTCCGGCCTCATGACCGTCATTACGCTGGGCTGCGGGGTTGGCATCCAAATGTTTGGCAAGGTCATTGACACCCACCGCTCCGCCCGGGCCTCCGCCGTTGCCATGGCCGTCATTACCGTCGGCACCATTTTCGGCGCCATCGCCGCGCGCACGCTCTCCCTCCCGCTCGGCATCACCAGCGCCGCCGTCATGGGCGCCGGCTACGGCCTAGCACTTGTCGCCGGCCTTTCCGAGGTCCAGCGCATCGCCGGAAAAGATGACCTCGCTGGCCTTACCGCCGTGTTCTATTCCGTGTCCTATACCGGCTTCTTTATCCCCATGGCCTTTAGCGCTCTCGCACCCTATATCGGCTTCACTGCGCTATTCCTCATCGGCTCCCTGCTCGCCATGTGCTGCCTCATCAACGTGATTCACGGCTGGCGCGCCCACCTGCCCGGCCCGGTGCGCTAGGCCAAGTCCCGTAAAATTTCACCAGAAAACACAGAAACCGGAGCACCCCCTCATGGAGGGCTCCGGTTTAATCACTGCCGGTAGCCAAGTCCGAGCCTCAAGCCCGCACTAATCCGCTCATCCGCTAATTGGGGCGAGATTAGAACTTGAACAGCGAGAAGAAGTTACGCAGTGGTTGCAAGATTCGAGCGAGGCCTGAGTTCTTGTTGAAGAACTTAGCAACACCTTCAACCAAAGCAGCCAGACCAGGAATAGCTTCAAAGACCTTGCCGAATTTAGAGCTGCCCTCTCCAGCACCAGGGGTACCTTCAGCGCCCGGAACCGATGGCTGTGCCGGCTTTGTGGAACCGCTGCCGCCCTCCTTACCATTACCGTCACCAGGGGTCTGCTCGGGTTGCGACTCGCTGCTCTTATCAGCAGCCTTCACGATGAGCTCTACGCTGTTGCTTTCACCGGTTTTCGGATCCGTGACGTGAGGAATTGGAGAAACGGATACCTTGTCACCTGCCATTAGCTTGACGTCTGCAGGTACATCGATTTCGAACGGGACAAACTCACCTGCAGGAACTTGGCCCTCCTGTGCAGACTTTTTCTCTAGCTTCACGACAGTTGTCTGAATCCTTCCGCCGGGGAAATAAGCCTCAATTTCCACCTCTTGGCCCGGGTACAAACGAACCTTACCGGTAACCTTTTTGTCTCCTGCCTTGATGTCATTTACTTCCGCAGTAACAGCAAACGGGAATTCGCCTTCAGAATCCCCAGAATCTGAGCCCTCTTCCTCAGGCACATCCGCAGGTTTAACGACTACTGGTATAGATTTGCTCTTACTATCGTCCGTAGCCAAGGAATCATATAGCGAACTAAAAAATAGTGTTTCACCTGCCTTTAGGTCAATCCCTTCAGGAACGTCGAATTTAAAGGTGACAGCTTTACCTTTAGAGGATCCACCCTCCTCAACAGAGTTTTCCTTTAGTTGTACGTCCGTAGTTAAAGCCCTGAAGTTTGGGAAATTAACTTGAACTCTCTTCTTTTGACCTGGGAGCAAAAACACCGAGCCAGTAATTTCCCTGTCCCCTGCCTTGACATCATCCACCATCAGAGGAGCCTCAGACTGCTGTCCGTCTTCAGCAGAACCCTTTCCATCATCGTCAGACGAAACACCATTGATCCGCGCTTCCCTGACAACCTCAGAATGTGACATACGCTTCAACTCTTCTTCAGAATAAAGTGGAGTGTTGTCCTTCCCCAGGAGACCCCTAGCTGTCTGTGTCATATCGTCAACACTTAGCTCAGTAATCTGTTCCACACTCAACTTGCAGTTACGCTGCAGATGCTCCGCAACGTTGGCATTGATACCAGCATCAAAATCGACGCCGGCTCGGAAGTTCTGTGCGCAGTTAAGATGCTCACCAGCAGCCCAAGCAACTGGGGTAACAGCGGTAGCCACGAGAGATGCAGAGATAGCTGCAGAAGCGAGAACACGCTTTTTGAGTTTCATACGAACCTTCCAAGGGGAGCTACAAGCTACGGGATCTATATACAAAGTCGCGCTTTCAAGAATTCGAAGGCACAAGCGAACCCCGCAGTCAGTCGGATTGCACGACTTTTATCGTGCCATTTACGTTTTTAAACGCAGGATTAGTAAATCATATTGATTTTTCATTCAATAGTACCTCTACTGAAAAGTGTGCGAGATCACTTAATAGCCGCGCCTGTAGTGCAGCGAAACGATTACCAGTATCGAGCCCCGCTCAATAGGGGCGGTCACCGGGTACATGATGTAGCACGAGACTGAAGCAAAACAACCAAAGTCCACTTCTCTACCCCTATTAGCCAAGAGGAGCCGGAGTAGCTCCGAAAAAGAGGGCTCCGGTTTCCGTCTCTACACCGAAAAGCAATCGGAATTTCTGTCCCGCAATTCCGCGCTACCGGGCGCGATTAGAACTTGATGTTGAACGATGCCAAAAAGTCACAGAGTGGCTGCAGCAAGTGAGCGACATCGTGGTTCTGGTTCATTCAGTGGGGTAGCACCTACAACCAGAGCAACCAAGCCACCGAGGCCATCAATTACACCAAAACCGTGCCAAATTTAGAGCCAACTTCTACGCCATCAGAGGCACCATCGTTGCTCGTAACCGACGGCTTTGTCAGTTTGTCGCCAGTGCCGTTGCCCGGAGTGTCTCCCGGCTTCGGTTCCAAGGTCGGCTTACCCGCAGACTCGGACTGCTCAACCTCAGACGACTCAACCGAAGGCTCATTGCCCCCAGTTTCGGTCGGCTGCTCTGGGCACTCAGGCTGCGGCAACACCTCAGGCACATTAGAGTCCTTGGCATTGTCAGGATCTTGCTCTTGGCCCCAGCCTCCTCGGTGGCCTTCACAACAACGATTTTGCCGTTTCCTTTCCCAGTCTTGAAGACTGAAAAGTTCGGCACTGCGGTGACCAATCCCTCATCACCGGTCTTTAGTTAACGCCTTCTGAAACGCCAATTTGAAACGGAATGTCCTGAGTCTCATCACCTTGCAACGGTCCAACAAGAGTCTTCACTGGGTCCTTGCCTAGAAAGTTACCGCGCATTCAACTTTCTGCCCTGAATTTAGGCCCACTTTACCGGTGATCATCTTGCCCCGAGCTGGATGCCGTTCACATCACCCGAAACCTCCGCAGGAGACCCTTGCAGCTCCAATAAGGTCCCCATTCTCCTGCGGCACAATACCTGCCCGGTTATCTGACGTGTCCAGATACGCCAAGATTGGGGAGGGAGGCGCGAGATTGGTTTTTGATACCTTAGAAATTCCAACTCAGTGAAAGTCGGATTACCCTCGTCATCATTTGGCCGTTGAACTACTTCCTTCAGCTCTTCGAAGGCTCAACTTTTAGATCTCACCTGGGGTCATGCCGCAGTGCTTTTGCAGGTATTCGACTACTGCAAATCCGCCCGCATTCCTGAGTTTGGATCGATCAACAGTGCCTGTTTCACAGTTTTAAAAGCAAGCTTCACCGTCAGCAGCTCCAGCGACTAGAGTGACGGCCGGAGCAACGAGAGATACAGGCAGAGCTGCAGAAGCGACAATACGTTTACTGAATTTCATACGAACCTTTCAAGGCGTTAGTGAGGACTTCAGGCTATAAGCGCAATAATGCGCCTTCACTGTCAGTGCCAATAGAGAGATAGAACAATCCACAGAAAACGCTAAGAGCACGATACTTCCCGTGCTCTTAGCGTTTTCAACCTGTACATCAGATCATGCGTAAACCATTTGAATGACAAACCCCTTTACGGTGTATGTTCCTCGCACTTTTGGCCATTACGCATGATGAGACTTCGCTCGCCTGGCTCACTACGAGGAAGTGAGGCTTAGCCAGTCATTTTATGATGTAGCTATCACTATCTTTAAAATTTTATTTGCCTTAAATCTTCAAGTCCAAGTGATACGCTTAACATCGTAGGTAACACATCTCGAGACTAAGTTCTTCCCACCCTACAACTGGATAATTCCAGGTACCGGCGTAGCCCAATCTGCGCCGGAGAGGAGCCATACCCCATGACCGATACCATGCGCGCCGTTGTTACCACTGGTCACGGCGATATTGAAATCCAAGACGTCCCTGTTCCCCACGCAAAAGCCAACGAGGTAATCATCGAACCGGTGGGCACCGGTATCTGTGGCACTGACCTGCACTTAGTAAGAGGTGACTATGTCATCGGCAACTACCCACTCATTCTGGGGCACGAAATGGCGGGCTACATCACGGAGGTCGGCGCAGAGGTCACCGATTTTTCCGTCGGTGACTACGTTGGCGCTAACCCCAACGTGACGTGCGGCGAGTGCACCTGGTGCAAGCAAAACGCAACGAATCTGTGCGAGCACATCTCACCCGCCGGCATTATGCAGGATGGTTCCTGTGCGGAATTCATCGCCATGCCGGCCAAATTCGTCTACAAGCTCTCCACAGAAATTCCTCACCATGTTGCACCGCTGACCGAACCGCTATCTTGCGTTTTACACGCATTGGACCTCGCGCCTGATTGGAAAGACCAGGATATGGTCATCTTCGGTGCCGGTTCCATCGGCTTGGTGGCGCTCGTCGTCGCATTGGATGAGGGCGCAGCAAGCGTCTCTGTTGTTGAACCCAACCCGGCCCGGCGCGCGCAAGCTGTGAAACTGGGCGCCGTCCAAGCAGTGGACTCAGCCGCAGATTTGGATCAGGATTCCTATGACCTCACCTTGGATGCATCCGGCAATGCAGGTGCTATTGCTGATGCCATCCGTATCCTCGGCAAGCGCGGCCGCTTAATCCAGATGGGTGTGCCTTCTCCAGATGCCACGATAGATTTCCGCCCGCTCGACCTATTCGAGAAGGAAATCTCGCTCATCGGGGCCCAGTCCCTGGCTAATATGTACCCCGCTGCGGCCAAGCGGATGGCTCACCTTTATGACAAGCTCGATGGCCTAGTCACCGGTACTTTCCCAGTTGACCGCTACGAAGAAGCGCTCGAGGCTATGAAGAGCCCAGAGCACATCAAGATATTCATTACGGATAAATGAATATCAGCCGGAAGCCTTATTGGCCGTATTCATTCTGATAGCGGTCATTGAGGTTATCGATAATGTCCTGTGGGATGGGCTTAGGGCCGCCGAGCTCCTTGGCTAAGTGCACGGTACGCGCAACTTCTTCAACCATCACGGCTGCTTTCACGGCATTTTCAGCATCGTCACCGATGGTGAAGGGACCATGATTTTGCATCAACACGGCAGGTGAACGGGACTCCCGCAAGGTCTCCACGATGCCCCGGCCGATGGAGTCATCGCCGATGATCGCAAGGGGTCCAACGGGCACTGGCCCGCCGAATTCATCGGCCATCATCGTAAGTACGCATGGAATCTCTTCCCCGCGGGCGGCCCACGCTGTGGCGTAGCTCGAGTGGGTGTGGACGATTCCGCCAACCTCCGGCATATGTTTATACACATAGGCATGTGCGGCGGTATCCGAGGAGGGAGCATAAGCGCCATCGACAAGCACGCCTTCTAAGTCGCAGAGCACCATCGATTCTGGGCTTAGCTCCTCGTAGCGCACGCCAGAGGGCTTGATGACGAAAAGATCCTGTGTGCTCGGAGTACCGGAGGCATCGACGACAATGCGTTCAGAGACATTGCCCGCAGTCCACGACACAAGGCCCCACCGCGGCAGTTCGGCGTGAAGGTCGCTGACGCGCTGGCGGGTCTTAGACACCGCTTGTTGGATTTCTGGGCGATACTCAGATAGATGCTGAACCATTGTGGCCTTTCCCTAGTGCCTTAGTCTTCTTCTTGAGATACGGAGGTAGGCAACGCTGAAACTGCGCCTTCTTGCATGGACAATCCCTCTATGAATCGCTCGAGGTAGGTAGCAAAGCCCGCGACATCGCGCGGATCGGGCTGACGGACGCGCCCAGTATTATTGCTGCTGGCAATCTCATCGTTGAGGTAATCCGCAAAGTCTTTATCCGAGCCCATGTAGTTCGCCAGCAACGCGATTCCCCAGGCACCACCTTCGCTAGCGGACTGCGCCACGGCCACTGGTGTTTTCAACGCGGCTGCCAGGAAGCGCTGCGCTACGCCAACCGTGCGGAAAATCCCACCGTGAGCTTGGACGACGTCCACGGAAATACCTTCCTGCTCTAGCAAGCGCATACCCAGCGCCAGCGATGCAAAGACGCTATACAGGTTGGCGCGCATGAGGTTAGCAAGGGAGAAATTCGCATCGGGTGTCCGCGCCACCATGGGACGCCCTTCAATCAAACCCGCAATCGGTTCACCGGCCCGGTAGGGATAGACCACTACCCCGCCGGCATCCGGTTCACCGCGTAATGCCTCGGTCAAAATGGCCGTATATACATCGTCGATGTGGTCAATGTTCTTGGTGCCGAACGCCACTGCTACATCGCTAAACAGCGAGATCCAATCCGAAATTTCCTGCGCGCCGTTATTACAGTGCACCATCGACACTGGCAGACCCGTCGGTGTGGTCACCGGGTCAATTTCGGGATAGGACTTACTCAAGGGCTTTTGGTGAACAAGCATTGCAAAAATCGAGGTACCCACGCTCACGTTGCCCGTATTGATGCTGACGGTATTCGTGGCCACCATGCCCGTTCCAGCATCGCCTTCAGGCGGGCATGCCACCGCGCCGGCCTGCAGCGCTCCGCTGGGATCCAGGAGTTCTGGGTGCTCAAGGGCACCCGCGTCCGCGCCCGCAGACAAGGACTCGGGCAATAACTCTGCGAAGTCTCGCCCAATTTCTCCGCGGATTTTCGCGAGCGCCGCCTCATCGTAGGACGCCGTTTGAGGGTCAATAGGAAACATGCCAGAGGCATCCCCCACGCCGAGAACTTTCTTACCCGTTAACTGCCAGTGGATATAGCCGGACAAGGTTGTCAGAAAATCGACGTCGCCAACGTGTGGCTCGCCGTCCAGCAAAGCCTGATAGAAATGGGCGACGGACCAGCGCATTGGAATATTAACGTCGAAGAGTTCCGATAGTTTCTTCGCGGCTTCGCCCGTATAGGTATCGCGCCAAGTGCGAAAGGGCACGAGCTGTTCAGCGGACTTATTGAAAGCCAAGTAGCCATGCATCATCCCAGATATGCCAATAGCTGCTAGCCGGGTGAGCCTTTCCCCCGTGAGCTCACGTATCTCTGCGTTCAAATCAGCGTAGGCGGCACGCAGACCATCCCACACATCATCTAGTGCGTAGCTCCAGTGGCCATCTACATAGTCGCTTTCCCAGCGATGAGAACCGGTTGCGATGACCCGTCCGGAGCTGTCGATGAGGCACGCTTTAATACGCGTCGAGCCGACTTCAATGCCGAGTACTCCTCGGCCGCTGCGGACAATTTCTGCGGGCGTTAAAGAATCGCTCTCTGTCACGGCTACCTTCCTCACGTCGGGGAATTCGGCCGCCAGTCTACTCCCCTATTCCTTCTATCCTTCCGGAGCTTAGAGGAAAATGCAGCGCAACCCTGATAAAAGCAGCGGCCCGGCCGAACGCTGTAGATAGCATCCGGCCGGGCCGCTTCAGGTTGGCGCTATACGCTCTTAGTTCTTGGCTACGGTGGCGGTGACTCCGATGAGGATATCGTGGGCATCGGCAAGCGGCTCGGTGACCACGGAGAACTCCGTTGCCAGCACCTCGCCCGCGATGGTCTCAGCGTGGCGCTGCGCCCACTCCTTCTTATCTTCGGGCACGGAAAGGACCACGGAGATGCGGTCAGATACGTCGAAGCCGGAGTTCTTGCGGGCATCCTGCAGGCCGCGGATAACATCGGCGGCCCAGCCTTCGGCCTCGAGCTCTTCGG
Organism: Corynebacterium sp. KPL1814; assembly: GCF_000478175.1. Classification (GTDB taxonomy): domain Bacteria; phylum Actinomycetota; class Actinomycetes; order Mycobacteriales; family Mycobacteriaceae; genus Corynebacterium. Next base: position 372,931 of record NZ_KI515774.1, on the reverse strand, counting down.
TGACCTCGGTATCCAGGACGACGAGGCCATCCAAGCCCTCGATGCGGGCGGTGGAGTCTGGGTTCGCAGCTTGCAAACGCTCGGTGTATTCCTCAGGACTCAAAACGATGTCACCGTCTACCACGACCTCATCGCCGCGGCGCTCGTAGTTGCCCGCCTTGAGGTTCTTGATGGCGCGCTGGACATCCTTGCCCAAGCGCGGGCCGGCAACCTTGGCGTTGCAGACCACCTGGAAGGTGCCGACGGAATCGACATCATCAGTAAGCTCAACCTCTTTGACGTTGACCTCGTCGCGGATAATATCGGCGAAGTCCGCCAGGCTCTGCGAGCCCGCGAAGGCCACGGTGAGCTTTGGCAGCGGCAGGCGGTTGCGCAGCTTATTGGCCTTGCGCACCGAGGACGCAGCCGATGCCACCGCGCGGGTGGCGTCCATGGCAGACACCAGGTCCGCATCCGCGGGGTAGTCCTCGGCCTTCGGGAAGTCCGCCAAGTGCACAGAGCGCTCACCGGTCAGGCCGCGGTAGATGACCTCGGCGACGTGCGGCAACAGCGGGGCAACCACGCGCGTAGTGGTCTCCAAAACGGTGTAGAGGGTGTTGAAGGCCTCTGGGTTGGAGTCCTCGCCACCCCAGAAGCGATCGCGGGAGCGACGGACGTACCAGTTGGTCAGCACATCGGCGAAAAGGCGAACCTCTTCGGTAGCGGTGGCGATATCGGTCCCCGCCAGAGCGGCATCGACATTCGCCACAAGGTCGTGGGTCTTAGCCAGGATGTAGCGGTCGAGCACGTGCGTGGAACTCGTATCGAACTTGGCGTCCTGCTCGGCGTAGAGCTGCAGGAAGGTGTACGCATTCCAGATGGGGAGCAGCGCCTGGCGCACGCCTTCGCGGATGCCCTGCTCGGTGACGATGAGGTTGCCGCCGCGCAGAATGGGCGAGGACATCAGGAACCAGCGCATGGCATCGGAACCGTCGCGGTCAAAGACCTCGTTGACGTCCGGGTAGTTACCCTTGGACTTGGACATCTTAAGCCCGTCGTTGCCCAAGACGATACCGTGGGCCACGACCTTCTTGAACGCTGGGCGGTCAAAGAGCGAGGTGGACAGCACGTGCAGCAGGTAGAACCAGCCGCGGGTTTGCCCGGAGTACTCCACGATGAAGTCCGCCGGCGAATGGGTTTCAAACCACTCCTTGTTTTCAAACGGGTAGTGCTTTTGCGCAAACGGCATGGAACCGGATTCGAACCAGCAGTCCAGCACGTCCGGCACGCGGCGCATGGTGGACTTACCGGTGGGATCGTCCGGGTTGGGGCGGGTCAGCTCATCGATGTGCGGGCGGTGCAGCGACTCCGGGCGCTTGCCGAAGTCCCTCTCCAGCTCATCCAAAGAGCCGTAGACGTCCATGCGCGGGTACTCGTCATTATCGGACATCCACACCGGGATGGGCGCGCCCCAGTAGCGGGTGCGCGAGATATTCCAGTCGCGGGCACCTTCCAGCCACTTGCCAAATTGGCCATCGCGGATGTGCCCTGGCAACCACTCGATCTCGTTGTGGTTGAGCTCCACCATGCGATCACGGAATTCGGTGACCTTCACAAACCAAGCGGGCAGCGCCATGTAGATAAGCGGCTCGCCCGAGCGCCAAGAGTGTGGGTAGGAGTGCTCGATGGTCACGTGGCGCACCACTCGCCCAGCGGCCTTGAGATCCTTGATGATGGATTTATTCGCATCGAAGACCAGCTGGCCCTCGTACGGCGGGACCTGGGAGGTGAACTTACCGTCCTCATCCACCGGGACCACCAACTCGATGTCATACTCGTTGGTGGTATTCATATCGTCTTCACCAAAGGCAGGTGACTGGTGGACAACACCCGTACCGTCTTCGGTGGTGACGTAGTCTGCCAATAGCACCTGGTAGGCATTACGCAAGTCTGGGAAGAAGCCGAAGATCGGCTCATACTTAAAGCCCTCGAGCTGCGCGCCAGTGAAGGTGTCTAGCACCTCGGCCTCACCTAGTTCCTTTTCCAGGGTGCCCAGCAGGTTTTCGGCCATGATGAACGTGCGGCCGGCGAACTCGCCGTCGGTGGCCTTAAACAGTGCGTAAGAGACCTCCGGGTGAACCGCCAGCGCCTCGTTGGACGGCAAGGTCCAGGGGGTGGTGGTCCAGGCGAGGAAGGAGGCATCGGCAAGCGCGGGGTAATCCGCCAACGTCTTTTCCGCCGCGGTGCCCTCGCGAGCGCCTGCGACCGGGAAGGTCACCGTCAAAGTGGGATCCTGGCGCATCTTATAGGAATCATCCAAGCGCGTTTCCTGGTTGGACAGGGAGGTATGCTCCGCCCAGGAGTAAGGCAGCACGCGGAAACCCTTGTAGATCAGGCCCTTGTCATAGAGCTCCTTGAACGCCCACATGACCGATTCCATGAAGTTGATATCCATGGTCTTGTAGCCATTGTCAAAGTCCACCCAGCGGGCCTGGCGGTTGACGTAGTCTTCCCACTCATCGGTGTATTCCAGCACCGACTTTGCGCAGTACTCGTTGAACTTGTCCAGGCCCATGTCCTCGATCTGGGCTTTATCGGTGATCCCGAGCTGCTTTTCCGCCTCCAGCTCCGCTGGCAGGCCGTGGGTATCCCAGCCAAAGACGCGGGGGACGTAATTTCCGGCCATCGTGCGATAGCGCGGCACGATATCCTTGACGTAACCGGTCAGCAGGTGGCCGTAGTGCGGCAGGCCATTGGCAAAGGGAGGGCCATCATAAAAGATGTATTCGGGGCAGTCCTTGGTCTTTTCCAAAGAAGCCTGGAACGTATCGTCCTGCTTCCAGTACTTCTGGACTTCTTCTTCCATATCCGGGAAACGGCTTGAGCCGCCGGTCATATCGACCTTGGGATAAATCTTTTTCACCATTATCTTCCTTCACGCTGTAACTTGATGCAGGGACGGGCCAATGGCTCGCGGTACCACCCTGCTTGAGCTAAAAGCTCCGCTTCGTTTCGGTGAAGGAGATAACGGTCCCACCCGTTCAGTTCTACTGAGCCTTCTGGCCGTTCTTCTGAATTGCTCCCCCGGTGATGGCCGGATCATCGCATGTGCCCGCCAGTATAGCGCCACAAGAACGCTGTGCACAAAAGTTATCCACAGGTAGAAAATTTACTGTTGTACGCGGTTGCGTGCAGCCATAGATTATGAAGCATGAACGCGCTCGAGAATTACTTAGCATCTGTGGCCCCGGGGATGGATATCGTCGCCGGGTGCGCTGGCATGTCTGAGGACGATCTTCGGGCGCACGGCGCAACAGAACACACGGCACGGGAACTTATCCTGCTCAAAGAGGCTTATTGCGGGAATACAAAATTCACCGGTCGGCGCCGGCGCGCCATGGAAGGTGCCCGCCGCAACGGTCATTCCATTGTGGCGTTGTCCATCATAGAAAAGTACGCCCGCAAGATGCCCACGCTTTTCGATGCCTGGCTTCTCCGCGAGCAGCTCTGCACCACCAATGCCAGCACTGGGGACTTAGAAAAGCTGGCAAAATCCAAGCTACCTGCGAAAAAGAAAAGAGTTAAGCCTGGGGTGCGCATCATTCGCCGCAAGAATGCGCCGTGGACGCTGGCCATCGATGCGCGGTCCTCGCTCATTGCAGACCTTCATGCCGCGCTGAAGGAGAGCGGAAAAGAGCCGCTGGAGGCGGTGGAACAGACATTCTTCGGCGGCGGCACCGCCGTTAGAACCACGGTCATGACCAATGTCCTGGTCAACCTGGATGACTACGTACGCATCATCAATGGCGATGGCGAAGAAATCCAGCTGCAGATGACCAACGGCGCAACTCTTACTGGCACCGAGTACCTAGAGCGCGCCCTCAAGGAAAGAGGGCTCATTACCCTCATTAGCCCCTTTGAGGGAGCGGTCAATCTGTACCGCACGGAGCGCTTTGCCAATGCGAAACAACGCCTTATGGCCGCAGCAGAGAATCCCATTTGCCCGTGGCCGCGGTGCAGTAAGCCCGCAGACGAATGCCAAATCCATCATTTGGAACCGTGGTTGCACGGTGGATTGACCAACATAGGTAACTTATCCACAGCCTGCGCCTACCACAACGGGGTCAACGACGATGACCCCAATGCCCCACCACTGCGCGGACACCTGGTCCGCAGGAATGGGACCATCCGGTGGGAACCTCCGGATTAGGCAGGAGCATCTGAGAGCTCGTCACGAATTCCCGGCTGGGGTCCGCCTGGGAGTCCGCCTGAGGATCCGTTTGGGGGTCCATTTGGGGATTCGACGACCGATCCGAGAAAACCGCAATCCCATAAACCGCAGAGGTTGCTGGTGACGCAATTGCTACTGAGGCTCGGACCCCAGTCAGTTGAGGCGCAGGCGTGCGCCTACTTTGGCATGCCGTAATTGCGTGGAGATTCTTTCTGGCCGCTCACTTTGACCGCATCAACCAAACCACACCGAAACTGAGCGGGCAGAGACGGATGTGAGCGACGAAGGGGCCCTAGTTCTGCTTCCATCCATGGGACAGGTCTTCGTCAAGGGCGCTATTATCCGCGCGGTGCTTGCGCGCCCAGTCGATGATAAACAAAACGATGCCGGAACCCGCTGCGATAAAGACGAGGTACAACGCCCAGTCGGCGGTATTTAAGACATACGTCACCAAAGCCACGAAGGCCACAAGGGCAAGGACGAGGGCGGCAACGAGCATGGCAGTTCCTCTCAGGGATTAAAAAGAAGCGATGGGAACAATCATAGCGGGGATAAAACCACAATAGCGCCCACTCCCCTAGAGGCGTGGGCGCTACGGGTAACTAATTTGGCTTAGTTACTGCCAACCAGCTTTCTTAGTTCTTGCCGGCATCGCCATTTGGTGCGGCGGTTCCGCGGGTCTCGAGCTCTTCCAGCTGGGACTCGAGGAGGGTCTTCAAGCGGGTGCGGTACTCGCGCTCGAAGGTGCGCAGCTCGGAAATGCGTGCCTCCAAAGCGGTCTGCTGCTGCTTGACCGTGTTCATCACTTCAGTGTGCTTCTTCTCGGCATCGGCCTGCAGCGATGCGGCCTTCTCCTCTGCCTGGCGAATCTGGGCCTCGGCACGGGAGGAAGCATCGGACTCGGTCTGCTGAGCCTTGGACTCTGCCTCCGAAACCAGCTTCTTGGAGCGGGTTTCTGCGTCCTGCACCTGAGTGTCGTACTTCTTCTGCGCCTCGGCAAGCTGTGCCTTGGAACGAGAGTCAGCATCGGAAAGCTGCTTTTCTGCAGCCGTGCGGGCCTCAGACAGCATGGACTCAGACTCGGCGCGAGCCTCAGAGGTCAGGCGGTCCGCCATCTCCTGGGCCAAGCTCAGCACGCGGGCTGCCTGCATGTGCGTATCAGGGGTAGCCAGGCCGTCTGCGCCCTGTGCTACACCAGCACCTGCAGCGGCCGCTGCGGCGTTGGAGGCAGCCGAGTTCGAGGAGCCAGCGGCGGAAGCGGACTTCTTCAGGCTCTCGTTCTCGCGCTGGGAAGACTCCAGCTCCTTCTTGGCCTGCTTGGCCTCGGTGCGAGCCTCCTCGGCTTCCTTCTTAGCCTTCGCAGCCTCATCGCGAGCCGCCTTGAGCTCGGCGGTATTAGCGGCGGCGGTGGCGCCAGCTGCCGGGGCATCGGCACCGCTCTCCTTGGCCTTTGCGGCCTCGGCCTGGGCGGCCTTGACCTGCTCCTGGGCTTTCTTGGTTTCTTCCTTGGCGCGAGAGACCTCGGACTTGGAATCTGCCAACTTGGTTTCATACTCAGCGCGCAGCTTGGCCTCAATCTCCTTACGCAGAGCTTCTTCATCTGCGCCAGAGGTTGCGGCGGCTGCGGCACCAGCCCCTGCTCCGCCGGCCTTGGACCCGGAGCTAAGATCGCTCACCTGCGCCTGCAGGTCTTCATTTTCATCCTGCAATTGGGCAAGGGCATCCTCAACGAGGTCGAGGAACTGATCTACCTCATCCTCGTTGTAGCCACGCTTGCCAATCGGCGGCTTGCTGAACGCGACGTTGTGTACATCAGCTGGTGACAGTGGCATGACTTGTCTTCCCCTTCGAGTTGATACAACCCCGGAGGTTCCAGGGCCTTAGGAGCTGCGGTTCCAGTTTATCTAAACCTTCCCCACAAAGTTATATGTGGTTCATAATACGGGTTATCGCATTTTATTGTAACCGAAAGTCCACAATAATGGACGTAACGCTGACTCTCAATGTCTACCACAGGTTACGGGGTGATGCGGGGTTGTCCTACAAGAAAATGGCCTGCAGGAAAATTGTCAGGAACGAGAGGATAAAAAATAGCACCAAGACGGAAACGTCCAGCGCGATTCCACCCATCTGCAGCGGAGGAATAACCCGGCGCAGCGCTTTGACCGGTGGGTCCGTGATGGCGAAAAGGGGTTCAGCGATGATCATGAACCAGCGCGGGGGATTGAATTGCCGCGAGAAGGATTGGATCATCTCGATAATAATCCGGGCGATCAATACCCATGTATAAACCCTCACCAAGAAGATGAGAATAATTCCAATTTCAGTCACGATTACTCAGCCTATCGAATAGTCCCCCGCACGTGCGCATTGCGCACCGTACGGGGTTAATGGGATGTGCGTCGTTGTAGCTAGCCCGCGGTCCTAGCGCAGGCCGGCGGCGCGCTCTAGTTCAGGCTTGGCAATATCGGCGGACTTAGGCACGACGGCGAATACCTTGCGCTGGGTGTCCATGCCCTTCGACAGGTTGAGCATGCGGCCTTCCAGGCCGAAGCAGAGGCCTGCGGCGAAGTCGATGAAGCGCTTGGCGGTGCCGCGCTCGGCATCGGTAAGCTCAAAGACCACTGCATCGCCGTCGCGGAAGGGCTCGCCCACCTTGGCGGCGTCGTTGAACGAGGTCAGGGAGATTGCCACGATAGTCGGAACGAACTTTTCCTCGACGGGCGCTGGCGCTGGGGCCGACTCGTAAGCCTGCGGGGCGCGGCGCGGGGCGTAGGCCGCAGAAGTGGCAGCTCCGTTGCCCGCGTAGCGCGGCTCGTCGTTGTAGTAGGCGTCGTCTTCTTCGAAATCCATCGGACCAAGCCCGAAGAAATTCTTCGTCCTATCAATGAATGACATTTTTGGGTCTCCCTCTGACCTAAATTTGTTCAAGTTCAAGCGCGCAAATGTGAATGATGTGACTCATGTGATTTACGCTGTGAAATGCGCTTTTGCGATATTTTTAACCTACTGGGCGCTTTCCCATGATGCTGGTTCCGACACGCACAATATCCGTGCCCGCGGCAATCGCCGCATCCATATCCGCGCTCATCCCGGCCGATAGTTTAAGCTGCCGGCCGAGGCGCTCGGACAGGCGATCCACGTCTGCGCGCACCGTAGAAAATACCTCCTGCGCATCGGCATCAAGGGGAGGAACCACCATGAGCCCGGCGAATTCTAGGTGATCCGCCGCTTCGACAGCCTCGATGACCTCATCCAGCTCCTCGCGGACTACTCCACCGCGGGAGGTATCGCCATCGGCGGAGACCTGAATAAATACCGGAAGGTTAGTGTCTCGCTCACCGCGCTCGTGCGCGAGGCCCACGCCGCGGTCCAGTGCCTTGGCCAGCTTCACCGAATCCACAGAATGCACGCTGGCGGCCCACCGCGCGACGTGGTTGGCCTTCTTGGTTTGAATCTGGCCAATCATGTGGAAGCGCAGCTGCTCTAGCTCCTGCGCCTTTGCCCGGGCTTCTTGCTCGCGGTTTTCCGCCACGTCCTCTACCCCGAGCTCCGCTAGAAGGGCAATATCCTCTGCGGGATGGAACTTGGTCACGACCAATAGCTGCGGTGCCGGTCGGTCATGCTCAGCTGCAATGGCGCTGATGTGTTCCCTCGTTGCGGCGAGATTATCTGCCAGTTCTTGTTTCCGGTTACTCATGATTAGCCTCCAACCAAATCACACCGGCCTGGCGGCCCGTGGTTCCTTCGCGGCGATAAGAAAAGAAATCCGTGTCCTCAATGGTGCAGCGCGGATCCGAATCGATATTAGTAATACCCAGGCCCATCAATTGGCGGATAAGCCCCGCGCGCACGTCGATGCCCCACGTCCCCTTTTCGGTCCTACATTTCGAACCGGGAAGGCGCCGTTCGACATCGTTGGCCATGTCTTCCGGCACCTCGTAGTTTTTCCCGGATGCGGCAGGCCCCATGACCGCCTGGATTCTCTCCGGTTGGGCGCCAAGTTTCTGCATCTCGCGCACGGTATTGACCACGATGCCGTTGCGGGCACCGAGCCGGCCGGCGTGGATGGCGGCGATGACGCCGGCGGGGACATCGACAAGCAGCACGGGCGTGCAATCCGCGACGAGAACACCAAGGCCAAGCCGGCGCTGCGTGGTGACAATCGCATCTGTTGCTGGCACCGGGGACTCTTGCGGGCCATCGATGACGGTGACCGTATTGGTGTGCAGCTGTTCCATCCACACGATGTTCTCGAGCCCGGTAACGCGCAAGAGGCGCTCGCGGTTAGCCGCCACGTTGGCGGGATCGTCGCCGACGTGGCCGCCAAGATTAAAAGACTCATAGGGATATGCAGACGCCCCGCCTGCACGGCTGGTAAAAACCATGCGGACGGGGCGGCTGGTGCGATGTTCCTCGTTTACTGGCATGCACACCAGCGTAGCGGTTTGCGCTTAGCGCATGAAGGACGGCACATCGAGATCGTCGTCGCCATCATCATCGCGGCGCTGGCTTGGCCGGGAAAGGCGGTAGTCTTCGCGGCGCTCCTCGCGGAAGCGATCGGAGTTGGTAAACAGGCCGGTGGACTCGCTGCGGCGCTCCTCGGGGCGGCGTTCTTCCACGCGGCGGTCGTCGTACCGGCGATCGTCTACGCGGCGCTCATCAGCGCGGCGGTCCTCCACGCCACCCTGGCCGGCGCGCGGCTCATAGGAGTGGCGCGGTGCGTAGTCATCGGCAGCGGGCTGGGCAGGTGCCGGGGTGGCGGAGTTGCCGGACTCGCGGTCGCGGTTATCAAAGAGCGAGCCGGGCTTGCGCTGCTCGGGGGCGCGCTGTGCGGAAGCTTCCTGGGCGGCATTGGCCTCGGCGTCGAAACCGGTGGCGATGATGGTGATGCGGATTTCATCGCCCAAGGTGTCATCGATGATGGTGCCGAAGATGAGGTTGACGTCTTCGTCGGCACGCTCTTCGACCATGGAGGCCGCGGAGTTAACCTCGTGCAGGCCCAGGTCGGAGCCGCCGGCGATGGACAGGAGCACGCCCTTGGCGCCTTCCATCGTGGATTCCAATAGCGGCGAGTTGATGGCCTGCTCGGCGGCGGTCATGGCGCGGTTATCGCCCCGTGCGGAGCCGATGCCCATCAGCGCGGAGCCGGCATCAGACATGACGGAGCGAACGTCAGCAAAGTCGACGTTGATCATGCCCGGGATGGTGATCAGGTTGGTAATACCCTGGACACCATTGTGCAGAACCTCATCGGCCGCGCGGAAGGCTTCCACGATGGAAAGCTCTTCCCCACCGAGCTGCATCAGGCGGTCATTCGGAATAACGATGAGGGTATCGCAAACCTCGCGCAGCTCCTCGATGCCGGCCATGGCCTGGCGGGTACGGCGCGCGCCCTCGAACTTGAAGGGGCGGGTGACAACGCCCACGGTCAGCGCGCCCATCTTCTTCGCAATGGAAGCCACAACGGGGGCGGCACCTGTACCAGTACCGCCACCCTCTCCGGCGGTAACGAAGACCATATCGGAGCCCTGCAGGGCATCCTCGATTTCGGACTTGTGGTCTTCCGCAGAGGTCTTGCCCACCTCAGGGTTGGCGCCAGCCCCCAATCCGCGGGTGGCCTCGCGGCCGATGTCGAGCTTGGTATCGGCATCAGAGAAAATCAGCGCCTGAGAGTCGGTGTTTATGGCGACGAATTGGACGCCCTTGAGGCCTTCTTCGATCATGCGGTTCACGGCGTTGACGCCGCCGCCGCCGACGCCGACGACCTTGATATCCGCGAGATTGTTGTTGGAAGAGATCATGTGAGCAGGTCTCACCTTTCGCTACTTTAAGTCTGCACGTGCATTAAACGAGGATTGTATGCGCTTCACGAGCGTGAATCGCGTTCCCCTCCATCTTTAACGACACACCTGTAATTTTCATGCTCATTTTACGCGTGTCGGGACTCTCAAGTACCACTTTAGGGTTGCTGGCCTGCGGTTTTGTCCGCCACTTCCGCACCATTGACACCACCTAAAAGAGAAAATAAAAGACCCTGCAGCGCATACGCTTCGGGCGCGGCGCGGCGGGGAAACTTTCGGGTCTATCGAGGCCTCCACCGAGGTATCTACCCTATCCGCGGGTAGTGACCAGTTCGGGGTTAGAAATATTCCATTCTTGGCCCTCCATCTTCAGCACGGTGGCGAAGGCGCGGGCCTTATCGTCGTTATTTTTATCGCTCGCACCCCAGAAAATGCGGCGATCATCCTTAGTGGTGAACTGCAAGGAGTAGGAATCGGTGACCTCGAGGGTGGCAACTTGGTGGCGCACGTCATCAGACAGTGCGGCAATGGCAGCCACCGCGTCTTGGGCCTCGGAGGAGCCACTGTCGATGTCCCCGGTAAGTTCCACCGCACCTTCAGGCGGCTCTGCGGAAGTAAATTCCTCGCCCTTGTCGTCGATGAGGTAGGTGGTGTCGTCTCGCTTCACGAAGGCGACGGGCTTGTGTTCCTGCACGGAAATGGTCAAGGTCGAGGGCAGATCGCGCGAGACCGTCACCGAATCCGCCCAGTCCAGGCTCGCAACGCCACTGGCGGCCTCGTGCGCGTCCACCCGCAAGAGGTTTTCGCCCTCGGGCACGCCCGCGGCCTCCTGTACCTGGGCGGCATCGAGCTGGTGCACGCCCTCCACCTCAAAGTTTTTCACCTTGAAGATGGGCAGTGCCCATACCGCGGCGCCCACCACCAGCACGAGGGCGAGCAGGCCGCCGATGATGCCGAAAATGAGTTTCTTCGACACCCGCACTAGTGGGCCCGCAATTCATCGAGGATTTCCGCGGCCACGAGGGTGATGGAACCGGCGCCAATAGTCAAGATGATATCGCCCGGCTGCGCGATGGAGACCACGTCCTTGGCTGCGGCGGAAAAGTCTGGCTCGAAGATAACCTCCATCTCTTCTGGCATCTTATTGGTGATAATGCGCGAGGTAATGCCTTCCACGGGTTGCTCGCGGGCGCCGTAGATGTCGAGTACAACGGCGGCATCGGCAAGCGCAAGCGCCTGGGCAAACTCAGCGTCGAATTCCATGGTGCGCGAGTACAGGTGAGGCTGGAAGCAGGCGATGACGCGCCCGCCATTGCCCTCGGCCGCGACCTTGGCGCGCGCGGCCCGCAGCACCGCGGCGACCTCGGTGGGATGGTGGGCATAATCGTCGAAGACGCGGACGCTGCCGCCCTGCCAGTCCACGCTGCCCCGGTACTCAAAGCGGCGGCGCACGCCGCTGAAATCCGCAAGCCCCTCCGCGATGGTGCTGGGCTCGCCACCCGATAGCACGCCGGCGATCAGCGCCGCCATGGAGTTGAGCACCATGTGGTGGCCGGGAATCTGCAGCTGGTAGCTCACGGATTCCTCCACGCCGGGCAGGGACAGCTGCACGGTGCACGCCATGCCGGCGGCGGTGGTTTCCTCCGCGGTCAGCGTCGCGGCGAGCGGAACGGAGGTGGTGCGGGCCTTTTCCGCGCCGCCATAGCCGATGACGTTGATGCCGCGGCTAAGTGCCTGCTCACCGATCTCGGCCGCGTGCTCGTCCTCCGCGCACACGACGAGGTAACCGGTATCCGGGGTGACCAGGTCCGCGAAGTCCGCAAAGACCTTGAAATAGGCATCCGCGGAGTGGAAATAATCGAGGTGGTCCGGCTCCGCGTTGGTGATGACGGCGATATCGGGGCTATAGCGCAAGAGCGAGGCATCGGACTCATCGGCCTCGGCAACGAAGGCCTCGCCGGTGCCGCCGTGCGCGTTGGTGCCGGCGCGGTTGAGCTGGCCGCCGATGGCAAAGGAGGGATCCAGCCCCGCGTGCTGCATGGCGCTCACGGCCATCGAGGTTGTCGAGGTCTTGCCGTGCGTGCCGGCCAACAGCACCTGGGTGTGGCCCTCCATCAGCGCGGCGAGCAGATCCGAGCGGCGAATGAGCGGGATATTATTACCCCGCGCTGCGACGAGCTCCGGGTTATCCTGCGGAATCGCCGCGAAGGAGGTGACGACGGTGGTGGGCAGCTCGCCAGAAAGCTTGAGGTTGTCCGCAGCGTGGCCGATGGCTACCTTGGCGCCCATCGAGCGCAATACCTCCACCGGGGTGGAGTCCTTCACATCGGAGCCGGTCACGACGGCGCCGCGGGCGGCGAGGATGCGGGCAAGACCCGACATGCCGGAACCACCAATGCCGATGAGGTGGACGCGGCTGAGATCGTACTGTGCGGGATCGGTCATTTACTTATCCTTCTTTCCTGCCTGCAGTTCTGCGTCCTGCACGCGGGTGGCGATGCGGTCAGCGATGATATTCGCCGCATCCCCCGCCTTAGACTGGGCGGCGGCCTGCGTCATGGATTTCAGGCGCTCTGGATCATCGAGGATGGCGCGGACCTCTTCGATGAGGCGATCGGCGCCCAATTCGGCATCGGCAATCTGCACCGCAGCGCCGGCCTCTACCATTTCGCGCGAGTTCAAAGCCTGTTCGCCGTTGCCGTGCGGCAGCGGGACGTAGATGGCGGGAAGGCCCGCGGCAGAGACCTCAGCCACCGTCATCGCGCCCGAGCGGCACACCACCAGGTCCGCTGCGGCCAGCGCGCCGGCCATGTCGTCGATATACGGCAGAGCGGCGTAGTTGGGGTACGGCTTGGGCGAATCGTTTTTCTTGCCATAGGCGTGCAGGAGCTGGAAGTCCTTAGTGAGGTCCTCCGCTGCGCCCGCTACGGCGCCGTTGATGCTGGCCGCTCCTTGGGAGCCGCCGGTAATGAGGATGGTGGGCAGCTGCGCTAAATCCCACTTCGTGCGGGCATCCGCAGCGGTATTCCCGTCCTTATCCCCGGCAGCCGCGGCCAGGCTGGGGCGCACTGGGATGCCGATGACCTCGCCCTCCATGCCGGAATTGGCGTGGGCATTAAGGCCGATGCCGCCGAGCTTCACGCCCAGCTTATTGGCCATGCCTGCCAAGGCATTGGTCTCGAGGACGTAAAACGGAATACCTAAGGTCTTCGCCGCTATATAGGCGGGCCCAGAGACGTATCCGCCGGTGCCGAAGACGACATCGGCCTCCACATCCTTTAAGACTTTCCTCGCTTGGCGCACAGAGCGTGCAAGCTTGACTGGCAGCTTGGCTAGGTTGGTGCTCACCTTGCGGGGAATCGGCACGGGGGTAATCAGGCGCAGGTCCACGCCGCGGGCGGGAATAATATCGCTTTCCAGCCCCTTTTCTGTACCTAATGCAGTAATCCGAGCGCCGTAGCGCTCGCGCAAAGCTTCACCGACGGCAAGGGCGGGCTCAATATGTCCTGCAGTGCCGCCACCTGCAAGGACGACGGAAAATGGCGTGGAATTCATAGCCTAAAGGCTACCAGCGCCTACCGCCTCGGGCGGTGCTCGGCGCGCGGATACCTCCGCCCACTTCCGGTCACCGGCCGGCCGTAGCGCTCATCGCGCACCCGCGGACGTGCCTCCTGCGGCTGGGCGTGTCGGCCCCGCGATTTCTGTTTCCGGGCTGCGGGCGGCTGCGGCTCACCGATGAAAAAGAGGCGATCAAACAGTGGCCGCCCAAAGTTCTGCATCGCAGAGATCTGCATCGGCTCGTGGCGTGCGACGTTGCACAAAATGCCCATTGAGCCAATCGTGATAATCGCGGCCGTGCCACCCGCAGAAATCATCGGCAGCTGGATACCGGTCACCGGCAGCAGGCCCACGACATAGGCGATATTGATAAACGCCTGGGTCACCACGCCGATAGTCAGCGTCGCAGCCAGCAGGGATTGATACTGATTCTGCGCGCGGGTCGCCGTGCGCAGCCCCACATAGCCCAAGGCGGCGAAGAGGAAGATCACCAGCGCGCCGCCCCACAGGCCGAGCTCTTCGCCCACGATGGCGAAGATGAAGTCGTTCTTGGCTTCAGGCAGGTAGAACCACTTGGCGCGGGATTGGCCGAGGCCGACGCCCCAGAAGCCGCCATCGGCAAGCGAAAGAAAGCCCTGGTAAGACTGAAAGCCCGTACCCTGGGTATCGGAAATATTGCCAAAGAGGGCATCGAAATAGGTGTGGAAACGGTGGGAGCGGAAGCCGCCGATGAGGAAGACGGCGACCAAGCCCAGCGCACACAGGATGCCGATGATGATGGGCACGCGCCGGTTCACGCCGGCGAAAAAGAGCGTGAAGACCACAACCAGGGCAAAGGACAAGGCCATGCCCAAGTCGCCCTGCCCCACGATGAGCAGGAACATTAAACCAGCGATGAGCGAGTACATCATGAACGGGTCCGAGAGCTTGAGGGAATGATGTTCCTTATCCGCCAAGACCGAGGCACCGAACATGCCCACCGTGATGCGCGCGAGCTCGGACGGCTGCAGGGAAATCGGACCGACGTAGATCCACGACTGGGAACCCACCTCCTCGCGGCCGGTACCAACGCCCGGGATGAGCACCGCGATCAGCAACAAGATGGAAAGGGCCAAAAGCCACGGGATGAATTTGCGCAGCGTCTGCGGGGACACCTTCAGGCCGAGCCAGAACGCGCCCAAGCCGATGATGACCATGGCAGTTTGCCGCAGCGCTTGGTTCCACACGCCGCCATCTTCTGTCAGCGACGTGGCCATGGACGAGGAAAAGACCATGACCACGCCAATGCCGATGAGCGAGAAGATAATCAGGCGCAGCAGCTGATAATCCAGCCCGGCTTGCTGGCGGGCTTGTTCGCGCACGTCATTAATGCGTTCGCGCATGCTCTTTGCGCGGGGGCGCTGCGGGGAGGTGGCCGTCATGAAGTCTCCTAATTTTTAAAAAGGTCTAATCAGCGCGGGCGATATTCCGCGCCGCTGCGGCAAAAACGTCGCCGCGTTGGGCCATTCCGGTGTACATATCCAACGATGCCGCAGCCGGCGCCAAGAGGACGGTATCGCCGGCCTCGGCGTGTTGCGCGGCGGTCCGCACGGCCGCGTTCATCGCCGCCTGTGGGTCGGTGTCCTCGATGAGCTCAACCGGGGTTTGCGGGGCGCGGCGCGCCAGTGCTTCCGCGATGATGCTCTTATCGATGCCCACCAGTACCGCCGCCTTCAACCGTGCGGCGTGGGTGGCGATGAGCTCATCCACGTCCGCGCCCTTGAGCTGCCCGCCGGCGACCCAGACAACGGAGTCGAATCCCTCTAGGGCGGCATCGGCCGCGTGTGGGTTGGTGGCCTTGGAATTATCGATATAAGAAATCCCGTCGTGCTCGTGCACCACGGCGCCGCGGTGGCCGGCCACCGCATAGGCGGCCAGGCCTTCCTGTATGGCGGCGGAGCTGGCGCCCGCCAACCGCGCCACGCTCGCGGCCGCCGCCGCGTCGAGGACTCCCGCAAGGCCGGCCGGCTCGATTCCCTCGGCGGAGGCGAGATCAATGGCGTCCTCGCCGTCCAGCCTGGAGACCAAGCGCCCGGCGCTCACCCCTACCTCGCCTGCGGCCGGTTCGCCGGCGGTAAAGCCGTATACGCCGTCGATTCCTTTGGCGTAGCGGCCCGCCGCGGCATCGTCCTTGCCCACCACGGCGCGGGTGCCGTGCAGGGCCTTGGCCTTGGCACAGGCATAAGCCTCGAAGGAACCGTGCCAATCCAGGTGGTCTTCGGCCACGTTGAGTAAGACACCAACATCGGGGCGTAGCTCGCTGGACCAGTGCAATTGGAAGGACGAAAGCTCGGCGCACAGCACGTCAACCCGCGGGGTGGCGGTCAGGGCATCAAAAAGGGAGACCCCAATATTGCCCACGGCTTGGGCGCGCAGCCCGCTGCGGGCGGTATCGGCCTGCATAATCTTGGTCAGCATCCCCGTGGTGGTGGTCTTTCCATTCGTGCCAGTGACGACAAGCCAGGTGCGCTTCGGGCCGAAAACCTCGGCGTGGTCGAGGCGGTAGGCCAACTCGACATCGCCAATGACCTCCACGCCGGCGGCCTGGAAGGAGTCTAAGAGGGCGGAATCGGGCCGCCACCCCGGCGAGGTCACCACCAGGTCATACTCACCCGGTGCTGGAGCGTCGGTTGATACCGTCACTACGCCGAACTCTTCCTCCAAGGTCGATAGGGCCGCTGCGTTGGAATCGGCGACGGTGGTGTCTACGCCGAGGCGCGCGAGCATCGCCACGCACCCGCGGCCAGAAACGCCGGCTCCTGCTACAAGGACGCGCCCGCGCAGAAAAGGTGGTAGCTCAGCCATGATGAGTGCCTCAATCCTTAAATATCTAGTGCCAAAGATTTATTGCAGGTTTCCAAAGCTCACTGCAGAGAGCCAATCGCCGTAGAAGATGCAGATGCCCGCCATTGCGGCCATCGCGCTAAGCAGCCAGAAACGGGTGACAACCGCGGTTTCGGCCCAGCCGCCGTTTTCAAAGTGGTGGTGAATGGGAGCCATGCGGAAAAAGCGCTTGCCCGTCGTGCGGAAGACCACGATCTGGATGACTACGGAGACCGTCTCGATAACAAAGATGGCGCCGATGACGATCATCAGCAGCTCGGTGCGGGTGGTCACAGACAGGCCGGCGACGAGGCCACCGAGCGCGAGCGAACCGGTATCGCCCATGAAGATCTTCGCCGGTGCGGCATTCCACCACAGGAAGCCGAGGCAGCCGCCCAGGCCCGCGGCGGCGAGAACCGCAAGATCCAAGGGATCGCGGACCTCGTAGCAGCCGGCGGCCGGGGAAATCGAGCACGAGTTGCGGAACTGCCAGAAGCTAATAAGCGTATAGGCGCCCATCACCATGGCCGTGGTACCTGCCGCCAGACCGTCGAGACCATCGGTCAGGTTGACCGCATTCGACCACGCGGCGATGAGCAGGTACAAAAAGACCAAGAAGATGATCGTGCCAATAACGGCGCCGCCGACGGCGATATCGAAGGTGTCGAAATCGCGGACGAAGGAAAGGTTCGTCGAGGCGGGGGTCAGCCCATTGGCATCCGGGAATTGTAGGGCGAGGATGCCGAAGATGAGCGCGATGGCCAGCTGGCCTACCAGCTTGGCTGTTTTATTAAGTCCGAGGTTGCGCTTTTTAAACAGCTTGATGAAGTCATCGGCAAAACCCAGTCCGCCGAGTCCCATGGTCAAGAAGTAGACCAATAGCCCAGAGGGGCTAAATCCACCGTTGCCTGTCGCGCGGGCATAGATTCCCACGATGAGGTAGGCCACGGTGATGGCCAGCAGGATCGCCAGTCCGCCCATCGTCGGGGTGCCCCGCTTGCGCAGGTGGAGCTGCGGGCCGTCTTCGCGGATTTCTTGGCCTTTTCCGACGCCAGAAAAATACCGAACCAAAACTGGGGTGGTAAAAATCGCGACGAGGAAACTAACGACGCCCGCGATAATGATCTGAGTCATTGCTAGAGATCTTTCTCCTTGAGATAGGGACTAACGGCGATTGAGCTGTTCTGCCACGCGCCACAGGCGCTGGGCATTCGAGGATTTCACGAGGACGACGTCCTTGGCCGCGCGCGCGGACCAGTCCTCCACCCCAGCAGGGGCTACCCGCAAGATATTTTCCACGGCCGCGGTCGCGGCCTCGATATCGGGGCAAAGTTCAGTCTGGATGCCGTGCGCGTGCGCGGCATCCACCATGGCGACGGTATGGGCACCTTCTCCTACCGCGACGAGATGATCCACGTGGTACTTCGAGAGCACTGATCCTAGGATGCGGTGGGCTTCGACGGCCTCGCCGCCAAGCTCGCCCATCTCACCGAGCACCGCGATGGAGCGGGCATCGGGCCGGGCCGCGGAGGTATAGGCCAAGGCGGCAATCGCCGCGTGCATCGAATCCGGGTTGGCATTATAGGAATCATCGATGACGGTGACGCCATCGTGGCGGGTGCGCACGTCCATACGGTGCGCCGAGCTCGTCTGGTGGCCACTCAGCGCTCGGGCGACGAGCGCAGGTTCCACGCCCGATTCGATGGCCGCTGCGGCCGCGGCCAAGGCGTTGGAGACCTGGTGCTTGCCAAAGACCTGCAGTTTGATCTCCATCGGCGCGACGTCGGGGGCGTGGAAGGTAAAGGACGGGCGGGCGACATCGTCAAGCTCGATGTCTGTTGCGTAGTACTGCGCATCCGCGGCTTGCGGGCGATTGGCGGAATAAAATACCACCTTGGCCTGCGTGCGCGGCGCCATAGAAGCCACGAAGGGATCGTCCGCATTCAGCACCGCTACCCCGCCGTCTGCTGCGGAGGGCAGGGCCTCAATGAGCTCGCCCTTAGCTTGAGCGATATTTTCGCGCGAGCCAAACTCACCCAGGTGGGCGGTGCCTACGTTGAGCACCACGCCCACCGTAGGGGCCGTAATTTCGGTCAAGTGGCGAATATGGCCAATCCCGCGTGCGGACATCTCCGCCACGAGGAAGCGCGTATGCTCATCGCAGCGCAGGGCGGTATAGGGAAGGCCCACCTCGTTATTGAAGGAGCCGGGCGGGGCGACGGTTTCGCCCTCGGCGCGGAAGATGGTGGCCAGCAAATCCTTGGTAGAGGTCTTGCCCGCGGAGCCGGTAACGCCGACGATATCCAAACCCTGCTCCGCGGCGAGGCGGGAGGTCACCTCGCGCGCGAGATCGGATAATGCGCCAATCACGGCAGCGGCGGAACCATCCTCGTCGTTGGCATAAATATCCGCATTCGCGGAATCACCGGTCACGCGGCCCTGCGGCTTGACGATGACCGCCGGTACCCCCACCGGCCGAGCGGCCAGCACGGCCACGGCGCCTTGTTCTATGGCTTTTTCTGCAAAATCATGGCCATCGACGCGGGCGCCGGGCAGGGCTACGAACAAGCTGCCGCTGGTGACCTTGCGCGAGTCAAACTCCACGAAACCGGTCACGCGTTCATCGGGATCATCGACGCTATCCAGGCTACCGCCGGTTATCGCGGCGATATCTCCAATAGAAAGTGGAATCATTACTACTCCTTCGTATCCCTAAGAGTATCGCGATGCGCTGTTCCTGCCAGCTTTTCCTCAATGGCGCGCGCCATTTCCTCTCGGTCATCAAAGTGCAGCGTGCGCTCGCCGACGAGTTGGCCTACCTCGTGGCCCTTGCCGACGACGATGATGGCATCGCCCGGCTGCGCCCAATCCACCACTTCATCAATGGCGCGTGCGCGCGAGCCCTGCTCCCGGATATCGGCGCCCGGTGCAGCGTCCCGTGCACCCTGGATGACCGCCGCGCGGATAGCGGCGGGGTCTTCGGTGCGCGGGTTATCATCGGTGACCACCGTGAGATCCGCCCGGCTGGCCGCAGCCGCTCCCATAATCGGGCGCTTGGTGCTATCGCGGTCTCCGCCGGCGCCGACGACGACGCCCACGCGCCCGGAGGTGCCCTCCAATTGCAGGCGCAGGGTATCGAGAACCGCAGCAATGGCCGCAGGCTTGTGGGCATAATCCACCACGGCCACAAAATCCTGCCCGCGGTCGATCCTTTCCATGCGCCCAGGAACGGCGACGTTTTCCACGCCGGTCAAAAAGACCTGCGGGTCTTCGCCCACGGCGGTGGCCATTCCCAACGCTAGTGCGGCATTGGCGATATTGAACTCGCCGGGCAGCGGCAACCGGAAGGAGTAGTCGGTGCCGTCCAGGTTCAGGTCAACCTCCTGTGCACCGGTGGCCTCGGTGGCCGTCTGCCGGGCGGTGATCGTAGCATGGCCTGGGCGCGTTGCCACCGTCGTCACCGGGGCACCGGCGTCTCCTACCATTCCGTGCAGGCGCTCGCCCCATTCATCGTCAACGCAGATGACCGCGCGCTGGGCGGCCTGCTCACCTAGGAACAGCCGGGACTTGGCCGAAAAGTATTCCTCCATCGTGGGATGGAAATCCAGGTGGTCCTGGCTTAGGTTGCTGAATCCAGCCACGGCAAAGTTGGTGCCGCGCACACGGCCGAGCTCCAAAGCGTGGGAGGAGACCTCCATGACCACGTGGGTGACCCCCTCGTCTTTCATGCGGGCGAAAAGCTCTTGCAGACGTGGGGCTTCCGGCGTGGTCAAGGAGGTGGGCACCGGCGTGCGATTGATGCGGGTGCCGGTGGTGCCGATAAGTCCGACGGAGTGGCCAGCCTGCAAGAGGCCAGCTTCCAGCAAGTAACTAGTCGTGGTCTTGCCGGAGGTGCCGGTAATACCGAAGACCGTGAGATCGCGGGTGGGGTGCCCATAAATTTCTGCCGCGATGGGACCTAGGACGGCGCGGATATCGTCCACGACGATAATCGGGCGGGCCTCGTTAGCCTGACGGAGGTGGTCGAGCCCGGCGGCATCGGTAAGCACCGCGCCTGCCTTGGTATCCCCGACGAACTGCGCACCGTGCACGCGCGTGCCGGGAAGGGCCGCAAATAACGCGCCCTCGGGAAGGCTAGCGGAATCCAAGCCGCACGCGCTGACCTCAACGGTGCCATCACCGATGACGCGTCCGTGCGAAAGCTGCGCAAGTTTTTCTAAGGAAACAGACATTTCACGCTCCTATTGTTCCCGCAGGGTCATCCGCGGCGCTGGTGTCGAGGTGGGAATATTGTCGCGATTGAGCAGCCAGGAAGAAATATCCCGGAAGATGGGGGCTGCGGACTGGCCGCCGCCGCCATTGTCTTCCACGCCGGACTTGGGCTCATCGAGCATGACTGCGACGACGAAACGTGGGTCATCGGCAGGCGCAATGCCCGCGAAGGTAATCCAGTACGCGGAATTAGAATACGCCCCTGAATTCGGGTCCACCTTCTGCGCGGTACCGGTCTTGCCGGAGAGCTGGTAGCCATCCAATTGCGCATTCGCGGCCGTGCCGTTTTGCACGCCGGCATCGTCGTCTTGGAAGACGGCGCGGAACATATCCACCGCGGTCTTAGCGGTTTCCTTGTACACTACCTGGGTCTTCTTCGGCTCGGGCAGCTTTTCCGTCTCGCCATCGGGATCTTTGATCTCGTCGATGATGCGCGGTTCGATGCGCTCGCCGCCGTTGGCCAATGCTTGGTACACGCTCGCCATCTGCAACGTCGTCCACGCCTGGCCCTGGCCAATAGGCAGATTGGCAAAGGTGCCGCCCGACCACTGCTCTTGATCTGGCACTGTGCCGGCGGATTCATTCGGCAGCTCAATGCCCGTGTTAGCGCCCAAGCCAAACTTCTTCAGGTACTCCGCATATTTCTCCGGTCCGAGTTTATCCGCGATCATCAAGGTACCCACGTTGGAGGACTTACCAAAGATGCCGGTGGTGGTATACGGCTCGGTGCCGTGATTCCAGGCATCATTGACGGTCACGCCAGCCATATCGATGGAGCCCGGCACTTGGTGCACTTCATCCGGAGTGGTGATGCCCTCCTGCAACGCCGCTGCCGCCGTCACTATCTTAGCAACGGAACCGGGCTCATAGGGGTGGGAAATGCTGCGGTTCTCGAAGTCCTTGCCCTCTTTGAGCTGGTCTTCGATATTCTTATTCGGATCCACCGTATCGGTATTGGCCATGGCGAGCACCTGGCCCGTCGCGGCATCAAGCACTACTGCCTCGGCACCTTCCGCCTGCGAATTGGCCTTGGCCTTTTCCAGCTTTTGCTGGACGTAAGTCTGCAGATCCAAATCCAGGGTGAGGGTGACATCGCGGCCATCAACGGCATCCACGACGTCGCGCAGCGTGCCGGGGATGACCTGCCCATCGGCGGAGACATCCTCCGTTGACTGCCCATCGATACCGGTCAGCTCGGTATCGCGGGCGGCCTCAAAGCCAAATTGGCCGTGGCCATCCATCGAGACCTTGCCCACGACATTTTCTGCAATCGCCCCATTCGGGTACTGGCGGATATCTTGCCGGTCAGCCGCGACGCCGTGGTACTTATTGGAAATCTCTACGGCGACATCCGGGTCCACATTGCGGACTAGGACCTCGTACTGCGTATCGGCCTTGAGCTTGTTTTTAATATCGCCCGCATCCACCTTGGAGGCAGAGGCACCCGAATCCTCAATCATCTTCGGGATGCCCTCAGCCATCTCCTTGAGCTTGTCCTCCATTTGGTTGGTGAGGTACTCATCTTTTTTGCTGTCATCCATGTCCTCGAGTTTTCCCTCGGACGTGGCTTCCATTTTCGCCTGCTCTTTGAGCTCATCGCGCAGGCGCGTGGGAGAGACAGTCAAGGAACGAGACTTCATTGTATAGGCCAATCGCTGGCCATCCCGGTCTAGGACCTCTCCCCTGCGGGCCGGATCGATGTAGACGCGTTCGCGCTGGGTAACAGCCTTCGCCGCAAGGTCTGGGCCCCAGACCAATTGCACCCACGCAAGGCGGCCGCCCAAAGCGACGGTGGCGACGACAACGCAGGTCAAAATGATGCGCAGGCGCTGGCGCATGATCGCTTTTTGGGGCACAACAGAGCTAGCAGCGCGGCGCGGCCGCGGACGGTATCCACGGTTGCCACCATTATTCGGTGCAGTCACGGTGCTCAGTCACCTTCCCTTCGCCGCCACAGGTTGTTGCGTGTATCGATTGTGCCCTACAAGATGGGCAGTGCCCGCGCTACCACGCGCGAGCACAGAGAATTTCACCACTTATTCTGTCCGTTTAATCGTCCTGGCTGGTGTACGGCGCGCGGGCGGGAAGGTTGGGGCGAGTATCGCTAGCGTTATCGTTGTTATCGTCGTCATCGCTGCCGCGGTGCTCATCCCGCTCCTCGTCCGTGTCGTTGCCGCGGGCATTTTGCTGCTGCCCGCGCGGCACGGCGTTGAGGGAATCAGACATTCCCTCCGTATCCTTCGGGTCACTTGAGGCTTGGCCCGGGCGGATGGGTTCACCGTTGACATCGATAAGCTTTTCCGTATCCGGAGTGCCTTCGCGCTTGGCGACGATCTCGCCATCCCCGCCTACCTCAGTCACGCCGGGTTGCTTGGGCACGGCCATGCCCAATTCATCCGCGCGGCGGGCAATATCCGCAGAGGAGCTCAAGTTTTCTGCATCACGGTTCAGCGATTCAATCTGGTTATCCAACTGCGATTCCTGCACCGTCAGCTGCTGGATTTTAAACGTCTGTGAGGTGGACAAACCAGAAAGCCACATGGCCAGCACGACCCCGCCAATGAGCAAGGTAACGGCCAAGACGGCAACGCGGGCAAAAGCATTATTCTGCTTCGTCTGCTGTTGCAGCCGCCGTCCGCGGAAACTGACGACCTGCTTCGAACCAAGCCGGTTTGCTCCACGGTGTGGAACCCGGGTACGGCTAGGGGCCGTGCGGCGCGCCGTTTTGCCGGCGGCCCTAGTGGAGGTGCGCTCGCGCACTGCGGTCGGCGCTCCCGTGTCGATTCCGGTGGTGAAGTCTCGGCTGGCGCCCATGCTGCGAGTGGCCTCTCTGTCGCGGCTATCCGTTAAGTGCTGGTTTCGGCGTGGGATGGTGCTCATTTCTTGCCTCCCGGGGGTAAAAATTCTGGCGTGCCTTCGAGCCGTTCTAGGGCGCGCACGCGCACCGACGCGGCGCGGGAATTTTCTTCTACTTCCGCCTGCGATGCCTTTTCGGCCCCACGGGTAACCGTGGCGAATTCCGGTGCGGTGCCCGGCAGGTCCATCGGCAAGCCGGCTGGCGTGGTGGACGTAGAAAGATCCTTGAATGCTGCCTTCACAAGGCGGTCTTCTAAGGACTGGTAGCTCATAAAGACCGCGCGCGCCCCAATAGAAAGCGCACTGGTAATCACGGGGAGCACATTTTCAATGGCCTCCAGCTCGCGGTTTACCTCTACCCGCAGCGCTTGGAACGTGCGCTTTGCCGGATGCCCGCCCGTGCGGCGCGTTGCCGCCGGAATGGTCGAGTAAAGAAGCTCAACCAAGCGGCCTGAGGTGCTAAATGGTTCCTTCTCGCGCTCCTTGAGTACTGCGGAGGCAATCTTGCCCGCGAAGCGCTCGTCGCCATAGGTCTTGAGAATCCGTGCTAAGTCTCCGTGCGAATACGTATTGAGTACGTCAGCGGCGGTAAGCCCGTGGCTGGGATCCATCCGCATATCCAGCGGCGCATCCGTCTTATAGGCAAAGCCGCGCTCTGCCTGATCCAGCTGCATGGAAGAAACGCCCAAATCAAAGAGGGCCCCCGCGATTCCGTGGGCGCGGGCAGCATCAAAGATTTCGCCCTCGCCCTGGGCGATGGCGGTGCCGAGCTCATCGAAGCGAGCATTGACCGCACAAAAACGCGGGCCGTAAGGCTCTAGCCTGGCCGAAGCATTGCGCAACGCCTGCTCATCGCGGTCCACACCGATAACGCGCGCCTGCGGAAAGGTCTGGAGGAAGTACTCGCTGTGGCCGCCGGCACCCAAGGTGGCATCGACAAGCACAGCCTGCGAACCCGCAGCCTCTACCCCGGGGCGCAGGAGCTCTGCCATGCGCTCGCGCATGACCGGCACATGGCCGTGGTTATCCGCCACATCGTAATTAAGGTCAGTTGTAGCCATGTCTCCCCGCGTCCCCCTTTCTTATTTCCGCTGTGCAGGACTTCCTATCGTGGAAAGCACGACGAGTGCATATAGGGCCCTGTCCGAGGCAGGTTTCTGATATCGGGGAAGTACACCAGAATCATCCGCCTCGGACAGAGTCCTTACACGCACTCGAGATGCGGGCTTTTACAGCAAGCCCGCAAGTACGTCATCGGCATCTGCTGCCGAATAAGCATCTTCAGTTTGCGATTGATACTCAGCCCACGCGGCTGCATCCCAAATTTCGAGGAAATCTACCGAGCCAACCACCACGCACTCTTTGGACAAACCCGCGTACTCACGGTGGCCTGCGGACAAGGTGATACGACCATGCCCGTCGGGCCGCTGTTCGTCCGCGCTTGCCGCCAAGTTACGAATGAAAGCGCGTGCTTCCGGATTGGTTCGAGAAACCGCCGCAGCCTTCCGTGCGCGTTCGGCGAACTCCTCGCGTGGGTACACGGCCAAAGAATGGTCTTGCCCCTTGGTGACCATCAGGCCACCTGCGAGTTCATCGCGAAATTTTGCAGGAAGCGTTAAGCGCCCTTTGTCATCAAGTTTCGGAGTGTAGGTTCCGAGAAACATCCCGGCGTCCACCTTCCTCACTCGACAACTCCGGATTCCCTCACGGCAGAAGTGAGTTTTTCAACCCCATTCCTCCGCTGCGCCCCACTCTACCCCACTTTCCCCCACATGCCCCACTTAAAACGCCATATTCTTAACAACTCAAAAAGTATATGCAGTTAAAGGGGTGTTTTTACGGTGGGCAGAATTCCCGCGGACCGCCTTGACAGCCCCGGAGATCCACCCCTTTAATCCCACCTACACCATCAAAGTTACTTCACCCCATAGACCACTTACAGCGCATTACCTGCTTATTGCACAGGTATTCACCCTCCAGTACCCACAATCCCCCACCGCACCGCAGTTTTGGTGAAAAGGTGGGACAAAGTGGGAAATTTTGGTGAGCCATAAAAAATCCCCAGCCACCCTTCCTGGTGACTGGGGAAATGAAGAGTCCGCGGTTAACTCTCCTCAAAGCGCCGACGGAAGTTTTCTTCCAGCTTGCTGCCTACTCCATTGCTGCGAGACGACGCTGCCTTCTTTGACCGTCCATTGGAAGACTTTTTCTTTCCCGCGCTAGCGGGTTGGTCACCACGAAGCATCCATACGCCAGCGGCGAACATAACAAGGAATCCTGCAATGGACAGCGCAATAAACCACAAACTTTGCTGCGCCAAAGCCACGCCGCCGACGAGCATGCACAGACCAACCACGATGAGCGCAATTCCACGCAGGGTAACTGCGCCGCCGGAACCGCCGATCGAGGTAGATTCAGACACAGAAGCGCCAAATTTAGGATCGTCCGCTAATAACGATTCCTCTATTTCACGGAGCGTGCGTTGCTCCTGTTCAGAAAGAGACACTATTCCTCCAACTAGGGACTGGGCTTCGGCCGATATATCTTCTACCAATACTAACGTCCAGAGTAACCAGTATGTTCCCCAAAAGGTAGTTATTCCCCTCAACAGTGATTATGCCGCAGTTATGCCGCAAAAGAACCCAGGATCGTCTCTGTTTCGCTCTCATCTAAAAATTGCGCTGCCTGCTGCATTAATCCGTAGACATACTCCTCGTCCGGAGTTGCATCCAAGCCAGATGCCACCCGGGCGCGAGTGCGAGAATAGGACTTAAAAGCCTCCGCCCACTGCTTTTCTTCGGCCCCAACTAGAGCCAAACGGTCCCACGCACTCGTTGGCAGGCGCCGGCGGCGAGAGACCACCGATACCGCTACCCGTGCGCCAGCCGTACGCAATGCAGACTGATAGGCCACCTCCAGCGCCTGATCAAAGCGGCCATCCGCCGCGTAGCTTCTCGCCTGATCTAATAGCTCGCGGGCCTGAAAAAGAAAGTGAGCCCGCTTCGCGCCCTGCTTGCCAGCGAAGCGACCGATAGAGCGGGACTGCGTTGCGGAAATAATCTGTGCCATTGTTTTTCTCCTGTACTGCGCAAATAACTAACCGTGTTCGATTGCCGTTTACTTTAAGTAGCCAACCGGACATCTAGCTTCTATTATAGTTCACCTGTTCGAATTAATCAAGAGTTTCACCAGCCATAACCCCACGTATATCGAACATTGTTCGAACTTTTTCCTTGTTCGACTGAATAACCCCACCCCACCCTCGTCCGCCGGTAGCCGCACGTATCTGGTGTGATAGATACTGTGAGTTTCGAAATCCGCCGCTTAACCCCGCAAGAGTTCTCAATGTTGTCTCCTCAGCTCGTGGAGATCTACATCGAGGCAATGGGCTATGACCCGGTCACGTTTTCGCGCAGTGTTGACCATTGGCGGACGGATTCCATGCGCCCAGGGTTTACAGCGCTTATCGCCACGCATGACAACGGCGTCGTGGGTGTGGCATATGGATTTTTGGGGTCCCCGGATAGCTGGTGGGATTCCGAACTGCGCCGCGCCCTGCGCCGCAATGGCGGCCCAACGGAGTCCGAATGGCGCATGCTGCGCAGCTACTTTGAGGTGGCTGAAGTACACGTGTTGCCGTCTTTTCAAGGACACGGTTTAGGTAGGCAGCTACTAAAAGGTTTGCTATGGAATATCCCTGCCCACTACGGCTTATTGTCAACGCCGGAAGCGCCACAGGAAGCCAACGGGGCTTTTCGCCTCTACCGCTCCGTGGGTTTCTTTGATGTCGTGCGCCACCATCGCTACCCCGCAGATCCCCGGCCTTTCGCCATTTTGGGAGTGAGCCTGCCACTATAAACCTGCGTTATTTCTTCTTGGCGCTAGGCGGTATCGTGTGGAGATGTGACTATGACGAATATTCCTGAGCTTGCGGATATCCCCGGCGCGGTGCGCGAAAAATTAGCCATCTTCTTGGACCAGCGCCGGGATCACGTGGCAGAGATTGGCGCCCCGGTCAGTTCCGCCATGAGCGTCTTGGAATCGTTCGTCCTCGACGGCGGAAAAAGGGTGCGCCCCATGTATGCGTGGGCGGGTTACCTCGCCGCAGGCCGCGGTTCGGAATCCCCTGAGGCCATGCTGCGCGCGGCGTCCTCGCTGGAGTTCATCCAAGCTTGCGCACTTATTCACGATGACATCATTGACGCGTCGAATACCCGGCGCGGGAAACCGACGGTGCATCGGGAAGCAGAGCGCCTCCACCGTGAATCCGATTTCTTAGGGGATCCGGAGTTCTTTGGCACGTCCGTCGCCATCTTGGTGGGTGATTTTGCGCTGGTCTATGCCGAGGATATGTTTCAGGATTCTGGGCTTAGCTCGGAGGCTTTGCAGCGTGCGCGCAAGCCCTGGCGGGGAATGCGCACCGAGGTTTTGGGTGGCCAATTGCTCGATATTTCCCTCGAGGCAGCCGGTTCCGAATCGGTAACGCTGAGCAATTCCGTCAATCGCTATAAAACCGCAGCTTATACCATCGAGCGGCCCCTGCATTTGGGCGCTGCCATCGCGGGTGCGAGCGAAGAGTTAATCTCGGCTTTCCGCGGTTATGGGCACGATATCGGCATTGCCTATCAGCTGCGCGATGACCAACTTGGGGTCTTTGGGGATCCTGCGATCACTGGCAAGCCCGCCGGCGACGATCTGCGGGAAGGCAAGCGCACGGAGCTTCTCGCCCTAGCGCTCCAGCGCGCCGATGAACGCGATCCCAGCGCCGCCGCTACCCTGCGGAAATTCATTGGCCGCACTTCGGATCCGCAGGACTTGCTGCGCCTATCCCAAATCATTGCGGATTCCGGCGCCCCCGATGAGATTGAGCGCCGCATTACCGCGTTGACGGAATCCGGGTTGGCTCATTTGCGTGCGGCGAACGTGGACCCGCAGATCACGGAAACGCTAGAGCACCTAGCAATTCAGGCAACGACGCGCCAAAAGTAGGGATTATTGTGGCCAAAACCTATTCCCTGCCAGTCCCCCGCGCGCTCCCGCTGGGCCTCGTGGCCTCGTGCGTGCTCCTTTTCTCGTCCTTTTCCGGCGGCTCGACTCGCAATCGCGGCGGCGTGCTCGAAGCGCTCAATATCGGCTTTTTGTCGTATGGTCACGGGCGCAACCTCGGGTTGGTGCTGTATTGGGTGGGCATCTTCCTCCTCGCCGCCGCCTGGGTGCTTGCCGGGCGCATGATTATTCGCCGGCAGCTTAAGAACCCGAGCCCGGAGGGAGGAGTGCGCGAGTTACAACGCATCCTTATCGCATGGGTGACCCCGCTGCTTTTCGCAGGCCCCGTGGCTTCGCGGGACGTGTATTCCTACCTCATGCAGGGCGCCATGGTCCGCGATGGGTTCGACCCGTATACCGAGGGCGCCGCCGTCAACCCGGGGCCTTTCCTGCTAGAAGTCTCACAAGATTGGCGCAATACCACCACCCCGTACGGGCCGCTGCACCTGTGGATTGGCAAGATCATCACCACTGTCGTGGGCGATAACGTCACCGCCGGGATCATCATCTATAAGCTGCTTTCCCTGTCAGGCTTTGTCCTCATTGCGTGGACGGTACCACGCATCGCCCGAAAGCTCGGCGCGGATCCGGCGGTCGCGCTGTGGATCGGCGTTGCCAACCCGCTCATCATCTTGCATCTTATCGGTGGCATGCACAATGAATCCCTCATGGTTGGCTTGGTGTCCTTGGGGCTTTTGGCCGCGCTGCACCAGCGCTTCCACGCCGCGCTGCTGTTAGTCGGCACGGCGGTGGCGATGAAGGCTACCGCGATCTTTGCCGCCCCCTTCATCGTTTGGCTCATGCTGCACCGCTACGCGCCCAAGGGTTCTACCGCGGTGCGCACGGCGGTGGTCTTCTTCTGCTCAGGTGTCATCGCGGCCGTGGAAATCATCGCCTCAGTGGCGCTTATTACCTGGGCCTCTGGCACCTCTTGGGGCTGGCTTTCCCAAGTAAGCGGAAACTCCAAGGTGATTAACCCCTTGGCGGGCCCGACATTGGCCGCGGACATCATCGTCCCAGCGGTCCACATTTTTGACCCTGACGCCTCTTATAACGCCATTTTGGGGGTTCTGCGCACGATCGCGATGGTATGCATGCTCATCGGATTGGTCATCGTATGGTGGCTAAGCCGGCATACGGCCCGCGATGCGATTATGGGCACCGCGGCGGCCTACCAGGTTGCCTTCGTCTTCAACTCGGTGACTCTGCCGTGGTACTACGCCTCCATCTTCACGCTTATGGGCACCTTCCGCCCGCCGCTGTGGCTGCTGAAGTTTACTTCTGGCGTAGCGCTATTTATTAGCTTGAGCTTTTCCGGCGACGGCAACCACCAGCTCTATAACTGGTTCTGGGTCATTGGCGTCATCGTATTGTCTTGGTCCGCAACGCAGTGGATGTTCGATGGCGTTGGTCCCAAAGGCCCTCAACGCCCTAGGCGCAGGGCTAAAAAGCAGACGCCTGTGCCCGCCGAATAACTTCGCGCGCAAGGTGTCCGTGCAGGGCATCGATAGGCCGGCCTGGCAAGGAGACATCTGCGGTAAAAAGGTGGCGCAGGATTTCTTCGTCGTCATAGCCGCCATCGGAAAGCACGGTAATAACGGCCGTGACATGCTTGGCGATGCTCCCCTTATCATTGAAAAATGCGAGCGGCACGCGCTTGCCTTCGGGTGAGTCCCAAACAATGAATTTGCGGTCCTGGAGCAGGTCATAAGCGCGCGTAATGGGAAGACCCAGCTTGTCTGCCACCTGCTGCATGCTGAGCAGCTCTTCGCCGGCCAATAAGGAATTCAGGGAATTTTCTGCATTAGTCACGCCACCTACTTTAACGCTGCCTAGGGGATCGGCCATACTGGGAGGTATGACTAGGTTGGAAATTGGTGACGTGTTGGAAGACCGTTACCGCATCGATCGCCCCATCGCCCGCGGCGGTATGTCTACCGTCTATCGCTGCGTGGATATGCGTTTGGGCCGCCAAGTGGCCGCAAAGGTCATGGATGAGCGTTATGACGATGACCCAGTTTTTATCAAGCGCTTTTCCCGCGAGGCCCGCGCGATGGCGCGATTGCAGCACCCCAACCTCGTGGCCATTCATGATTTTTCCGCCGATGGCGAGCCCATCTACCTCATCATGGAGCTTATCGATGGCGGCACCTTGCGCGAGCTGCTTGCCGAAGGCGGCCCGCTTACCGTCCCCGCCGCATTATCGACGCTGCGCAGCGTGCTCCAAGGATTGACCGAGGTGCACTCGACGGGGCTTATCCACCGCGATATTAAGCCGGATAACGTGCTCATTACCTCTCATCACCGGGTGAAATTGGGCGATTTCGGCTTGGTGCGTGCGAGGAATGCGCAGGCGACCTCGAATATGATCGTCGGCACCGTCTCGTATTTGGCGCCGGAACAGGTCACCGGTGAGGACATAACCCCCGCCACCGACGTGTACTCCGCAGGAATTGTACTTTTTGAACTCCTGACTGGAACCGTGCCCTTCTCCGGGGATACCCCGATCGCGCACGCTACCGCACGCCTATACGCGGATGTTCCCGCCCCATCCACACGGGGTGAGGACGTACCCAAGCTTGTTGATGCCCTCGTGGCCACCGCCACTGCCCGCGATCCCCGCGAGCGCTTTGCCGATGCCGGGGAATTTTTAGATGCCCTCGAGGATATTTGCCGGGAATTGGATCTGCCCACGGTCACCATCCCGGTCCCCCGCAATGCCGCTGCTGCGCGCACCGCGCAAACGCCCACTGACTATTCCGGCATCGGCGCCACGGATGTATTTGAGCCCACGCGGACCATCCCGCAGGGCGCCACCGAGCACTTGGACGGCGGGCCCACCGAGGTCATTCCTCCCGAGCCGGATCCGCAGCAGCCGGACTTTGAAACGCGCCTCGACGTACCCAAGGCGCCCGTGGACGATTACCCGGGGCCGGCCCCGGCGCCTGTCCCCGCCCCAGCGCCGGCTGCGGGCGTGGGCGCGGCAGCAGCGCAGCCCCCGGCGCAGGCGGCAGAAGAAGAACCCGCTGAGCGGCCACTAACCAATCGCCATCCAGCCTCACTGCTGGTCTTTCTCCTCGCAGTGGTGGTGGCAACCGGTGCGGTCGCTATCAGCGGGTGGTGGTTTGGTTCCTCCTATTACGAAGGAACCCCTTCCCTCTGGGTCTAGAGGGAACTAGTTCCGCAGCATCTCCGCGATGAGGAAGGAGAGCTCTAGGGACTGTTGCGTGTTCAGGCGCGGATCCACGGCGGATTCGTAGCGGCCCGGCAGATCCAGGTCGGTGATGTCCTCGGCGCCGCCGAGGCATTCCGTGACATCTTCGCCGGTGAACTCGAGGTGCACGCCGCCCGGGTGGGTGCCCAAATCGCGGTGTACCTCGAAGAAGCCCTGCACCTCGTCGACGATCTTGTCGAAGTGGCGGGTCTTGTACCCGTTGGACGAGGTAAAGGTATTGCCGTGCATGGGGTCGGACTGCCACACCACGGTGTGCCCGGAGTCTTCGACGGCCTTGATGATGGGTGGCAAAACACTGCGGACCTTGTCGTGCCCCATGCGGGAGATGATGGTCAAGCGGCCGGGCTCGCGGTTGGGATCCAGCTTTTCGGCATATTCCACGGCCTGCTCAGGCGTGGCACCAGGTCCGAGCTTGATGCCCACGGGGTTGCCGATCATGGCGGCAAAGTTGACGTGGAAGTCATCCAGGCCACGAGT
Source organism: Corynebacterium sp. KPL1814 (assembly GCF_000478175.1). Lineage (GTDB taxonomy): Bacteria > Actinomycetota > Actinomycetes > Mycobacteriales > Mycobacteriaceae > Corynebacterium. The sequence continues at coordinate 340,611 of NZ_KI515774.1, read as the reverse complement.
GCGCTCACCAATCCACACTTGGTGCGCGGACAGGTCATAGAGCTTGGTGTCTCCATTATCGTCCTGGCCTAAGCGCAGCATGGAACGCTCGTAATCCTTCAGCAGCGCCTCGTGCGAACAGTAAATTTCCGCCGAGTGCAAGGTGGAGTCCTGCACGCCGCAGGCGTTCATGAACTTCAAGCCATTTTCGATCTCGCGGGCCAAGTCTTGGTAGCGGGCACCGGCGCGCGATTTACGGACGAACTCGCGGTTCCATTCGTGCAGGCGGTAGAGATCAGCGGTACCAGAGGAGGTCAGGGAGCGCACCAAGTTCATCGCCGCAGAAGAGTTAGCGTAGGCGCGGATCATGCGGGCCGGGTCGTGACGGCGATCCTCATCGGTGGGTTCCACGCCATTGACAATGTCCCCGCGGTAATTCAACAAGCCATTCGCGTCCGTATCAGAAGAACGCGGCTTCGCATACTGCCCAGCAATGCGTCCTAACTTCACCACTGGAACGGAAGCGCCATAGGTCAAAACGACGGCCATCTGCAGCAAGGTCTTGACGTTGCCACGAATATGCGGTTCGGTATTCGATTCAAAGGTTTCGGCACAATCGCCGCCTTGCAGGAGGAAGGCGTTGCCTAGTGCGACATCGGCAAGCTGCCGCTTAAGCTTCTCAATCTCCGGGGCAACCACGATGGGCGGCACCGACTCGAGAATCTTGCGCACGTTATCGGCTTGGGTGGGATCCCAACTGGGCTGTTGCTTTGCGTCACGCTTGATGACGTCCTGGAAGACCTCCTCAATGCCCTCTGGCAAAGGTGGAAGATCAGGCAGAACACTTTGCGGAATATCTACTGTCCAACTCACTCTTCCATTTAACCATCTGCTGCCTGTAGATTGGTAGTTAAATGCTAGAAATTGATTCTATTGCCCTTGGACAAGGGCAAGACCTCGGTGCAGGCGCGGAATTTGGCGAGGTTATGGCGGGCATCGACAAGCGCATCGTGATTGCCCCTAGGCACGGCCGGCAAGCTGGGGCGGCCGGCGAACTCCCATAGCTGCTTCAGCTCGCGGGTATAGCGCGGCAGCCGCTTGGGCAAGCTCGCCATATCTCCCCACAACTGCGCCAAAACCACGTGGTCATACGCACCGACCCAAGCCCACAATTCAATAGGCGTAGAACTGCGCGTGAGAAACTCCAGGATTTCCGTGCGAATGGTGCGCGCCGGCTTCCATGCGGAATCCTGGGGGCTGGGCAGCTTGGCCAACACGTTTTCCTTAACCCATGAATTGGCCTTTGACGGGTCAAAATCCGTCGATACGGCATAATATTCACTTCCGTTTTCACCGACGATGCCGATGGAGACCAATTCAATGGTCTTGCCATCCTCGATAAATTCGGTGTCATAGAAGTAACGCACGTCTCCCAAGCCTAGCGCTGCAGCGATGGGCGCGGGAAATTGGCCCCGCGATCGCGCCACTGTAAAGTTTTGCGGGTGAGCAGAACCGATAATAAAGCCCTGTGGACCACCGCCCTCCCCTTAATCCTGTCCGCGCTTGCGGCGCTGTGGTGGATTATCGATATTCCTGCCTTATTCTCCGGCGATTTTCGCGCCTTTTACCACATTGACCTCGATGTTTACCGCGAAGGTGGTGCCGGCTTCGGCAGCGATCTTTATGACCGCGACTATTTCGTAGGCACCGACCGCAACTTTTCCCTGCCATTTACCTACCCACCATTTGCGGCCCTGCTCTTCGCCCCGCTGCAGTGGATCCCCCTTACCACTGCCGCCGTGATGATCACGATCCTCTCCGCAGTCGCATTGTGGGTCTGCATTGCGCTGGTATTGCGCTCCCTCAACTGCCAGGAATGGACGGCCTGGGCGCTTTTTGCCGCCATGCTGGCCGAGCCGATTACACAGACTTTTAGCTTCGGCCAGATCAACATCCTGCTAACCGCACTCGTGGTCATCGATTTGCTTTGGGTGAAAAAGGCTCGCGGCGTTCTGACCGGCATCGCCATTGCCATCAAGCTAACCCCCGCCGTCTTTTTGGCCGTATTCTTCGTCCGCCGCGAATGGAAGGCCTTCTTTACTACCCTGGGTTCCTTCGTGGCCGCCGGCCTCATAGCCTTTGTTGCCAATCCACATAGCTCGATTGAGTATTGGACCTCCACCTTGCGCGATTCCGAGCGCATCGGCGGCCTAGCCTATAGCGCCAACCAGTCCCTGCGCGGGCTGTTTACCCGCTTAAGCCCCGATAACGCAGAAACTCTGTGGCTCATTGGCGTGATCGTCGTCATCGCAATTGTGTGGTTTGCCATGAAGCGCCTTTCCCACGGCAATCAAGTCGTGCTCATGCTGCTGGCGGCATCCGTTTCGCTACTGTGCTCCCCCGTATCGTGGTCGCACCACTTCACCTGGCTGGTATTAGCAGGCGTCTACTTGGTTGCGAGCCGCCGCTGGTTCCTCGCCGCGCTCACTTGGCTATCGCTATTTGCCCGCGGACACTGGCAAGTTCCGCATACCGAGGACCAGGAACTAGATTGGACGTGGTGGCAGCACATCGTTGGCAATGACTACGTCATTATTACCGTGTTGTTGGTTGTTTGTTCGCTACCATTGGCTCTACGGCGGGGCGGCGCCGATCGATCCGCGGCGGAACCAGTGTCCAGCCAAGGATAGGGACCTTCCCCAGTGCCCACAGCGCCAGCGAAGAAATGGCCGTAAAGATAAAGCACATACCGATCCAGAACCACGTGTTTTCCAGCGGCCACGCTCCAGCCAAGGACACGACATAATCGTGATGCGCCATGTAGTACCCATAGCCTACGGTCAAGCCAATAGGGTGCGACAGATAAATAGGTAGCGTGTGCCGTCCGACGAACTTCACGCCTTCTGCAATCCACGGAATATGGCTAATGAGCACGGCCCCAATAATGCCCGCAGGCACCTCCAGAGTCTGTTCCACGAGGCGCACTAATAGGTTGATATCTCCCCAACCCAAAAAGTCCGCGCCCAGCAGGGGCCAGTTAAAAGCAACATCAGCATCGTTGCCGTCCCACACATGGCGCAGGGCCAGGCCTGCACAATAAGCGCCGATGGCAGAGGCATAAGCTCCAACACTACGCATGCTCCACGAGCCGTGGAACACCTCTTCTGCAGCAGTGGCGAAACGCGTGATTGGCTCGCGAAGATAGGCGGCGCCTACAAAGATGGGAAGGAACATAATGGCTTTGCCAATAAACTGAAATTGTTCCTGCCACGGAATAAAAAGCACGGGAGTAAAGCTCAGTCCAATTCCTGCCCACGCCGGTAAGGCACGCACACACCACAAAAATATATTGAACAAAATGAGCGCGTGGATAAACCATGCCATCGTATGACCAAGCAAAAGATTTTGCACCATCTCGGTCATACCCATGGAGGAGTCACCGAAAACCCACTGGTATTCCAGCTGTTTGGTCATATGCTCCACGGACATCCACACCAAATAAGGGATGAGGAAAAACCAGAGCCGGCGGGTAAATAACTCCGCGAAACTATAACGAAAGACTTTATAAGAGAAGTAGCCGGAGACCAGAAAGAACAGAGGAAGGCGCAGGGGGTCGAGAAAGGTATTGAGAGTTGCTAGCCACGTTTGTTCGGCCTCTGGCACCTTCAGCGTGATGTGCAGGAGCACCACGCCGATGATAGAAATTCCTTTTGCGGTATCCGGCCACGCTAAGCGGGCCTGAGGAATTGCAATTACCTCCCTTTAATCTCCGCACCGGCGGGGTACCCGTGGCCGGCCTTTAATGATTCCTTTACATCAGCCGCATAGACATCCACATAGGGATTGCCGGAGAGCTCGGCTAATGTCCCCATGACCATGTCCGTGAACGCGCGAATGGTCTCGTGCTGCTGCGGATCCATGCCGTGTTCGCGCGCCCAATCGTGCGGGTAAATGGGGTCTCCCACGCGCACTCCCACCTTGGCGGGACGGACAATCCACGAGCCGATCGGGTTAGCCTTGCGGGAATTGATCATGGCGATGGGATACACCGGCTGATTGGTCTCCATGGCAATACGCCCCATCCCGGTACGCCCCTTGTACACACGTCCATCAGGGGACCGCGTGCCCTCTGGGTAGATACCAAAGAGATCACCGCGCCCCAAAATTTTCCGCGCGGTCTCGAGCATGGCCTGGCTGGCTGATTCATGATCCCGCTCGATGGGAACTTGCCCGACGGAGCTAAAGAACCATTTCTGCATGCCGCCCACGAGCCCGGGGGTGGTGAAATACTCCGACTTGGCCAAAAAAGTAATTTGGCGCGGGCACAGCAGGGGGAAGAAGAAGGAATCCATCACCGCTTGATGGTTAGACACCAAAATCGCGGGTCCCTCAGCAGGGATTTTTTCCATCCCTTCTGACCAAGGGCGGTTCCATACACGCAGGGCGGGACCGAAAAAGATGTGCTTAAACGCCCAGTACCATTTGTTTTTCATCTCCAGCTCGTCCTTCGCTCATTCTAGTGGCCGCGGCGGGCCAGGTCAGCTACGCCAATCATACCTGCTGCCGAGCCCAATTCCGCGGTTGCAACGCGAGCAAGGGGACGATGCCCAGCACCGACGATATCCCGGCTCATGGCCGCGGTGGCTTCCTCTAAGTACATATCTGCGTCTTGGGACACCCCGCCGCCAATTACAATGAGCTCTGGATCGAGCACATCAGCCACGATGGATAGGCCTTGACCCAACCACTGCCCAAAGTTCTCCATTACCGCAATACCGAGTGGGTCTCCCCCACGCGCCGCGCGTGCAACCTGCTCACCGGTGGGATACGGCGGCAAGGAGGTCTCATAGTCTGACCGCAGTTCGCGCGCGGTATCCGGCAGGGCCGTGCCAGAGGCATAGCGCTCCAAGCAGCCCCGTTTGCCACACGAGCACTGCCTGCCATTCGGCACCACAACGATATGGCCAAATTCCGGAGCCGTTCCAAACGCGCCGCGATAGATGGTGTCTTGGGTCATCAAGGTAGCGCCGATGCCGGTGCCGACCGCAAAAAATACCCAATCCTTCGCGCCACGCCCCGCGCCAAAACGCCATTCTCCCCAAGCTGCGGAATTGGCATCATGCTCCAGCCGGACGTGCAGCCCCAAGCGCTCCGCGAGATTTTTCCGGACGGGCGCATTCCGCCACGGTAGGTGCGGGGCGAAGCGGACGGTCTCACACTCTGGATCCAAAAATCCTGCAACGGCAAGGCCCACCGCGCCCACGGGATATTCGGCGCGCAGCTCCTCGACGATTGCCACCAAGTCATCATCAAGTTGGCGCGGGTCCCCCGAGGTTGGCATAGTGCGACTCGCGAGGATTTCCCCGTCTCGAGTAATTACTCCACCGCGCACATTGGTGCCACCGACATCGAAGCCGATAGTAAGATCGGCGGAGTTGTTTTCAAGCATGGATATCAGAATATACCGACAACCGGGCCAGGGTCACATCAAGCCATAAGCTTTCTCAGCCGTTGCCCCATGATCTCCCAGCTCCAGTGCTTTTCGACGTGCCTGCGACCCGCCTGCCCCATACGAGTACGCATTTCTGGCGAGCGCAAGAGCGCTTTCAAAGCATCCACGAGCTCATCAACGGACGCGCCCTTGACGACGATCCCCGTCTCCTCCGTAACAGTCTCCGGTGCTCCCCCAGAATCACCTGCAACAACCGGGACCCCGCATGCTTGTGCCTCTAAGTAGACAATTCCCAGGCCCTCCACGTCCAAGCCTCTGCCGCGGGTGCGAGCTGGCATGGCAAAAATATCCGCAGCATGAAGCGCGGTTTCAATGCTGGGGGCCGGCTGAATCACCGCATCGGGGCAATACATCTCCGCCAATTCTTGTAAAGCATCGTGATAACGCCCGCGCCCAATCAACATCAGCTGCGCATCGGGAAATTCTTCTCTGACCTGCGGCATTGCCCGCAATAATTGGTCTTGGCCCTTGCGCGGGACTAACCGGGAAATGCAGACGATGGTAGGCCCGCTCACCCCGAACTCCGCCTTCGCTGCTGCGCGCTGGGCAGGGGTTACGGGAGAAAGCGTTCCAAGGCTGACCCCAGAAGGCAAATGAGCCCACTCTGGGTGTGGGCCAAAAGGCCCGCGCAGGCGCCGCAGAGTGTAACTCGAGATATATGTAATGACGTCGGCGTTATTTCCTATCAACCGCAGGCACTGCCGGGCCAGCGGGACCATAGACCAGCCCACCTCGTGGCCATGCGTCGTTGCCACCACGCGGCGCGCCCCTGCTTGGCGCGCGGCCTTGCCCATGAGCGCCAGCGGTGCTGCCGCACCAAACCACACAATGTCAATGGATTCTTGCCGGATAATCTCCTGCATGCGGCGTGTGGTTGCCGGGGTGGGCAGCATCACGCGGTGTGGCCACCGAATGACTTTATAGGCGACCGAGGCGTCATAGTCCTCGGGCGGCTCTTGGGTTGAAGCGAATACTACGACATCGTCTGGGTCGAGCGCTTCTAGGTAGTCCCGCAGGTAGGACTGGATTCCTCCGACTTTGGGAGGAAAGTCATTCGTTACCAGCAGTATGCGGGCCACTTAGAATCGTGCAGTCCCCGAAATAGGCATCGAGTTAAGCGGTACGACCTGCACCGGCACGCCGTAGGTCGAGGCGTGTACTACCTGGCCGTTGCCAATGTACATACCAACGTGGGTAACTCCTGGGTAGTAGCCCACGATATCGCCAGGCTGCAGCTGGTCAACCGGCACGGACGTACCACCGGAAATTTGTGCCTGCGAGGTGCGCGGAATGGTCTTTCCAATCTGCTGGTATGCCCAATACATCAGGCCAGAGCAGTCGAACTGGTTCGGGCCGGCAGAACCCCAGCCGTAGGGCGAGCCCAACTTGGACAGAGCCGCAGAGCTAGCGCCATCGGCGATCTCTCCCAAGTCGAAATCCGGCTTATCCGTGCCACCGAATTGTCCTTCCCAGGCCTCCCGCTGCTCATCGCTCAGCGCATCCACCTGAGCTTCGATGTCGGCCTGCTGCTCCTCCAACGCGTCCTTTTGCTTTACCAGCTCATCGCGCTGCTTTTCGAGGTCCTTCTTTTCCTCGCGCACCTTTTTCGCAGCGTCAGCGGCTTCTTGCTGAACCGCTTCAGCCGTTGAGGCGGCATCCGCCTTGGCATCGAGGGTACGTTGCGCCTTGCGTGAAAGCGCGCCCAAGTACCCCATGCGCTCTACGGCGTCTGCTGGGTCTTCTGCGGCCAGAGCACCTGAGACAGCAGAACGGGAGTCTCCCCGGTAACGAGACTGTGCCAAATCGTCCACGCGGCCTTGCTGCGTAGAGACATCTCCCTGCGCGTCGTGTACGCGTTCTTGGGCCTCAGCAGCGTCTTGCTCCGCCTGAGCGACCTCTCCTTCCTTAGCCGCAAGCTTATCTTCTAGCTCTTTGACTTCCTCATTCTTGGCCGAGACCTTACGAGCGACCTCTCCGACGCGATCCACCAGATCGTCTATGTTTTCAGAGGTAGATTCTTGGTTCGGTTCCGCCTCTTGCGCGATAACCTGCGGGAGGCCAGAAAGAGAAGTGACGGCGAGGACTGCGGTTAATGCAGCAGCTGGGAGCACACGTTTAGACACGAGAAGACCTTCAACTCAAAGTTTTCAAAAATCGAATTTACTATAGCGGGTTTTAGCCGCCGTTGCACAACAAAACCCTTCCCTTTTACGCAAAGGGAAGGGCATGTCATCTCACTGCCAATTAGAAACGCACAGCGTTGTTAATCGGCATGTAGTTCAAGTCGCGCTCCTGCACAGGGGTGCCGGAGTTCAGCGCGTCGATGATGGTGCCGTTGCCGGTGTAGATACCGACGTGGGAAGCGCCACCGTAGTAGGAAATGATGTCACCAGGCTGGAGCTGGTCCAAGGAAACAGGGGTGCCGCCAGCGGCCTGAGCCTGGGAGGTACGCGGAATCTGAACGCCAGCCTGGGAGTATGCCCAGCTGGTCAAGCCGGAGCAGTCGAAAGCGTTAGGGCCAGCAGCGCCGTAAACGTACGGCGAGCCGAGGACGGAGCGTGCAGCTTCCAGAGCCTTCTGACCAACGGTAGACGGCGCCGGAGCAGCCTGCTGCTCTGCAGCAGCGACGAAGTTGTCGCCACCTTGGTTGGAAACCTGACCCAAGGAGGGGACGTACTTGTCAATGTTTGGGACCTGGTCAATGTTCGGGACGTTTTCCAGACCGGCAACCTCGAAACGGTAGTCGGTATTAGGAACAACGACCTCGGCAGCCTGAGCGACGCCTGGGGCGGCGACAGCTGCGGTTGCAGCGATGGCTGCAGTAGATGCGATACGACGGGTATTTACAGTGCCCTGACGACGGTGCTTTGCCACGAGAAAAACTCCAAATCTTCCTACGCGTCTACTTTCCATATCGAAAAGCTCTGACCCTGGGGCCTAGTGTTCATTGGAGGACCGTTCCTTTAGGCCTTCCTCCACTCGGCCCCTCACTAGGAGGAGCCAGATGCGACGCTTTAAATTTTCATTTCGTATTGAGCACCTTTTCGGGCGGTAACTCAATGTCTCGAATAGGTTACGAAATCATCACAATCAATGTCCATTCACGATCCCGGATCCGGCTTCGTTACACGTTCGTTACCTTATTTTGACCAAGCCGAGACAAAGGCTTCATATCGAACATTCAATAAAGCTATTACTGAATTTTAGCGGCTATACACTGCAGAAATGGCCGAAAGTCGCACACGTTAAGGCCATCAAGGCGACATTTGGAGTCAAGGTTAAAAGCGCGCAAAATTCTAAACGTGACTTTCCTCACATATCCTTAGGAGTGGTCCCTTCCGTGTCACCAACCCAATTCTTTAACAGTGCCTCTTCATTCGGCAATCTCCCTAACCGCAGCCGGCGACTGGCTGACTTTGCCTGGAATATGCGGAGCATAAACTATGCTCCAGCCCCCTCCCGCGACTCAAGACCAGTTGTTGCCCGTCTATACCCCGCCCTCCAACGTGCAACATCGGAACACCCCCTCTATGCCGCGAGGTTCTGCGGAAAAGCGGTTTTCTTAAGCTCAATAAAAAACTTGTCTCCCCGCCCCACCGTGCCGCATGAGTTCTCCTACTATCCCCAAAAATTTGCAGCTTTATCTTCGCTTATAACGAACTAATTGGCGTCAACCCCAGCAAAATTCCCTGTCGCCCCCGTACATGTATGCAGCAATGGCGTCAGTCATCTTAGCTACGCTAATGGCACCTGCGCGACGGCAGTTATGGGTACACGCGATCCCAAGTGCCCGGTTCTACAACCGCATTGGTCGCCGTAAACGATGCATCAACTATCCCACAATGCGGAAGTACCCAGGGCTTAGGTTTGTTAAGCTGAAAATTAGCTGTCCCCAAACTGAAATTCAGCTGAAACTTCGCAACTACTACATTACCGTGACTGGGGAGTCATGGATTGCTACACAATTTACTTAAAAGAATGGAGAAGAGAATGCGTAAATCGCTTACTCTAGGAGGCGTCTTACTGGCCACTTCACTTGCAATCACTGGCTGCGGGTCCTCTGGAGGGTCAGAAAAGGCTCTAAAGAATGCCGCCGACGAGCAATTGGAAGTTCACACAAGCCTGTTGGAAGCTGCTCAGCAACACCAATCTGGCGACAGCAAAAAGGCCGAAGAATCGGCACACGACTGGGTAGACCAAGCTAATGAATTCCAGACAGATTATCTCTGTAAAGGGCAGCGGAACACAGTATCCCCAGATGAAGTTGTTGCAACAGTCCAAAGCATGAATCCCTCAGATGTTCCAAGTGAAGACGAGCTCGAAGAGCTAAGGGACAAGAAGGACGATGCGGTCAAAGATCTAGAAGAGTCTGAGTCCTCGTCCGACGATGAAGCCTATGTGACTTCAGATAACGAAGAATTTGCAGACTATTTCAATACCAGTGAAATTCAGTTGAAGAAGGAAGATGGAGACTGGAAAGTTTGCGACAGTTCTTTCCAGCTCTTCTAAACGGTACTCCGGAGAATCAGTTGTTGCTTGTTGCCTTCTCATAAAGCAATATTTGGACTACGAGATTGATGTAGCCCATTGATCGTTGGGGTTACTCTCATCGACTCGCTAACAAAGTAGAAAAGGCCCCCGTTGTATCGGATATAGGCCAGCACTACTCCCCAACAAAAGCATCGGATTCAGACGCCAATCGCACCGATGCTTTTGAATACTGCCTGACGAATCCAGTTGGCTCGCCAGGCAGTTCTTTAGTTTGCTCTCGAGATCATCAACCATGCGCATTAGGCGCGAAGTAGCCAGCTTTTACGCAAGCTTTCGCGGGGAAACGTCTGCAGGCCTTCAGCAAGAGCTGAGACTATATATTTTCATTACTGAGATCGCTTAACCGGCGAACTTCTCGCAGCCTCCTTAGAAATCAGTGCGCGAAGTTACCTCTTCCAATCCATACGCACCAGCCTCCTGAAGAAGGGCCTGCGGTAAAGAACTAAGACAGCAGGACCGCCCACATCAAACAATAGATTCAAAACAAATAAGCCCGCTGGCCGCCTAATTTCTGGCGACAGCGGGCTTATCTAGTGAGCGTGTATCGAGCTACCCCAAGGGAAGATTAGATGCGGCCGTTTTCCTCGTCATCACGACGATTAGCCTCATTGAGGCGGCGGAACATCTCCGCTTCCTCTTCGTGGTTCTCCTCGTGAATCTCGTGAACGCGACGCATGAGTTCCGGATCATCCGGGCTGAAGGTGCCCTGAATCTCGGAGTCCGCGTAACCAAGGTGGTTAAGTTGCTTTGGCACCTGAGCGCCTGCGTACTCAAGCGGTACTGCATGGCCGTCCTCGTCAACCGGGCCAAGCGGCTGGTGGACTTCAATAAAGGCACCATTAGGCAGCTGCTTGATAACACCAGTAGCGATACCGTGTTCGAGCACCTCACGGTCAGAACGCTGCAGACCAACACAGATGCGGTAGGTCATGAAGTAGGCAATCGGCGGCAAGATAATCAAGCCGATACGTCCCACCCAAGTCATCGCATTCAGCGAAATCTGGAAGAAGTGCGCAACGTGGTCGTTACCACCGGACAAGGTGACCAACAAGAAGAACACGATTGCTGCAGCACCAATTGCGGAACGGGTAGGAACGTCACGCGGACGCTGCAGAAGGTTGTGGTGCGCATCGTCACCAGTGAACTTCTTCTCCAAGAACGGGTAGGTGATTAGCAGTACGACCATCAGGCCACACAACAACGCGACCCAGAAAGCGGAAGGAATCGTGTAATTGCCCAAGTACAGCTCCCAAGCCGGCATGACACGAGCCACACCGTCTGTCCAGAGCATGTAGATATCGGGCTGGGAACCTGCAGACACCTGGGAGGGGTTGTACGGACCCAGCAACCAGATAGCGTTGATGGTTAGCAAACCGGACATCAGAGCCAGCACACCAGCGACCATCATGCCCATACCAATTGCCTTAGTTGCAAAGACCGGCATAATGCGGACACCGACAACGTTGTTTTCTGCGCGACCCGGTCCAGGGAACTGGGTGTGCTTCTGGAACCAGACCATGATCAAGTGGGCTGCGATAAGGCCCAAGATGATGCCTGGGATGACCAGAACGTGGAGGATGTAGAAGCGGTCCAGCATCAAGTCGGACGGGAAGTCGCCGTTGAAGATGGCCCAGTGCAACCAGGTGCCGATAATCGGCAGCCCCAAGATGATGGCGGACATAATGCGCAGACCGACACCGGAAAGCAGGTCATCCGGCAGGGAGTAACCGAGGAAGCCCTCGATCATGCCCAGCAGGATAAGGGTGCAACCAATAATCCAGTTGGCTTCGCGCGGACGACGGAAAGCACCGGTGAAGAAGATACGCAGCATGTGCGCAACCATCGACATCATGAACAGCAGTGCAGCCCAGTGGTGCATCTGGCGAACGAAGAGTCCGCCACGTACCTCGAAGGAAATATCAAGGGCCGTTGCGTAGGCGCGCGACATCTCAACGCCGTTCAGCGGTGCGTAGGTGCCGTCGTAGATGACCTTCGTAATGGAAGGGTCAAAGAATAGCGCCAGGTATGTACCGGTTAGTAGAAGAATGATGAAGCTGTACAGCGCCATCTCACCGAGCATGAAGGACCAGTGGGTCGGAAAGACCTTGTTCAGCTGCGTCCTTAGCACGCCGGCGGCGCTGTAGCGCTCGTCCATGTTGTTGCCCATTTGGGCGAGTTTATTGCTCATTATGACTTACGCTCCCAGAATGCCGGACCGACAGGCTCAATGAAGTTGCCTTCTGCAACAAGGTAGCCCTCATCGTCCACCGTGATGGGCAGCTGTGGCAGAGCACGGGCGGCCGGGCCGAAGACCGGCTTACCGTAGTGCAATGCGTCGAACTGCGACTGGTGGCAGGGGCACAGGATTCGGTTGGTCTGTGCCTCGTACAACGACGTTGGGCAACCAATGTGAGTACAAATCTTGGAGTAGGCGTAGTAATCGCCGTGGTGGAAGTTTTCCTGCCCCTCACGCTCGATCGCCTTCTGCGCATCGGAGTGGCGCAGACGAATCAACATCACAGCGTTGCGGTTGCCGTGGATGGAGTGCATGTGGTGCTCGTATACGTCGCGCTTAGCGTCGTACTGGTCACCATCGTTGACGTCTTCTTCCGCGAGCGGGAAGACGGTTTCCATACCGCCGGCAGCCAAGTCCTCGGGGCGAACGCGCACTAGGCGGGTAACGCCTTCGGTGGTGTAGTGTTCGCCGGACTCGCCGGAGTGCTTCTCAGCGATGGTGCCGGTGTCACGAGCGAGGTAAAGCTTTACGCCTTTCTCGTGCATCGTCCAGCCGGAGGTCCACAGCGTGCCGTCACCGGCGTAGTTCACCTCGTGGCGAACCTTCCATGGATTGCGGATTGCGCCGGCAAGCGGGGCGATAACAGTCAAGCCGAAGAGAACGCCTGCACCACCGAGCAGACCTTGGATGGTCTTGCGGCGGCCGAGAGTGGAGGTCTTCCAAGAATCGTTCAAGAGAGCGGTAAGAGTACGGCGGTCAACTTCTTCGGAAGGACCATCGTGGCGACGCTGCACGGAGATTTCTTCCGGCAGGATCTTCTTCACGTACTGAACGATGGCAAAGCCGAGTCCGAAAATGGACAATGCAGCGGTAATACCAAGCAGCGGGGTGTAGAGAGTGTGCCAGACGAGGCCGTCCTCCCCTAGCTGCTTGTACTGCCAAGGCCAGAAGAGGTAGACGCCCAAGAAAGCCAATCCGCCGATAACGGAGAGTGCCAGCCAAATGGCGACATTGCGACCCGCACGCTTTTCCGCGGGGTCACCTTCAACCGGGAAACGCTCCTTGCGGAACGCTACGGTGACATCATCGAGCTCGGTACCAAGTGCAGCAAGTTCATCATTGCTCATCTTATCGAGCTCTGCGTCAGTGTAATTCTTTTTCACATTGCTCATGAGCGCGATCCAATCCACATAGCAGCGGCGCACAGTGCGCTGATACCAATAATCCACATTGCCAGGCCTTCAGCCACTGGGCCGAGACCGCCAAGGTCCCAACCGGCAGGAGACGGAGTCTCTTCTGCAGACTTCAAGTAGGCGATGATGTCCTTCTTTTCATCTGCAGTCAGCTGACGGTCAGAGAACTTTGGCATGTTCTGCGGACCAGTCAACATTGCCTGGTAGATTTCCTGCTCGTTAGCAGGTGCCAGCTCCGGGGCGTACTTACCGGAGGACAGCGCGCCACCCTGACCGGTGAAGTTGTGGCAGGATGCGCAGTTCATGCGGAAAAGCTCAGAGCCCTTGGCAACGTCTTCGGCCTGAATCTGGCCGTTGTAGTTGGCGCCGCGAAGGGATTCTTGGGCGATGCTTCCATCGTCGTTGTAGACAATGTCTGCGCCGCCGCCGTTAGCAGCAACATAAGCGGCCAGCGCCAAGGTCTGCTGTTCGGTGTAACGAGGAGCCTTGCGCTCTGCCTGTGCGTCGTTGGACATCATCGGCATACGGCCGGAGTGAACCTGGAAGTACACAGAGCCGGCGCCGATACCTACGAGAGAGGGGCCACGGCCTTCGATGCCTTGCAGATTGGCACCGTGGCAAGTGATACAAGCGGTGCCGTAGATGTCCTTACCCTCTTGCACGAGGGCTTGATCATCTTTTTCCGCCGTAGCGACCTGAGCGTCAGGCGTCAAGGCAGAGGCCAAGACGCCAGCGCCGGTCAAACCGATGGCCAAAGCAAAGCCACCTGCAAGGGTGCGCTTCGCCTTGCGGCGACGGCGGGTCTTCTTAGCCGAGGCAGTGGTCTGCTCCACTGCCGCGGACTGCGAATTGTTATCCATCATTTTCCTTTAGATAACTCGAACACGGGAGGACTGTTTTGGGGAGAGGGTCGCCGACACTACTGAATCAAGTAGATAACGGTGAACACACCGATCCACACAACGTCAACGAAGTGCCAGTAGTAGGACACTGCCATCGCGGCGGTAGCCTGTGCCGGCGTGAATTTAGACTTAGCGATACGCGCCAGGATGATTGCAAAGGAAATCAAACCGGCGGTTACGTGCGCAGCGTGGAAGCCGGTGATGATGTAGAACACCGAACCAAAGACGCTGGACTGTACCGTCACGCCTGCGTGAATCAACTCAGCCCACTCAAACGCCATGATGCCCAGGAAGACAACACCCAATACCAGCGTGATGGTGTACCAGAGTCGAAGCTTGTAAACGTCACCCCTTTCTGCGGCAAACACGCCGAACTGCGAGGTCACGGAGGAAGAAATCAACACTGCAGTAATGAGAAAGCCCATTGGCAGGTTGATATGGGCAGTGTGCTCTGCCCAATCGCCTTCCTGGCCGTTCGCTCGCGAGGTGAACCACATCGCGAACAGTCCGGCAAAGAACATCAATTCCTGAGACAGGAACACGATGGTGCCCACGCTGACCATATTGGGTCGGTTCAGCGAGGCAACACGTGGTGCTGTCATACCTTGGTTAGAAACTACGCTCGTCACAGTGGTAATTATGGCTGTTCTGGACGCTAAAGTCACTTCAATTCCCCCCGCTTCCTCTATTCGGTTTTCACTAAATTGCCAGCTACCGATAAGGAATATCTTGAGGCCTATCAAGATTAATAACGCGGGAACTTTTTGCATTCTTTTACGACGGGACATCAACGCAGGTGACGCCCTTAAACTTCATCTATGGCCACGATGCCCACCGTTTCAACTACCTCGCTCACGTTGATTCGACCCTCTTCCGCAACCGGTTTCAGCAAATTTCTTAGAGAGATAAATCACACGGCGGTTTCCGGGGAAAATCGCTCTTTTGCAACTTTCGGTTGACCCCCGCAGAAATTGCGGTTTACGTGCTACGATGCGCTTTTGCTGCCCACTTAAAGCCTGGGCGCAGCCCCTCTCCCCCTCCCATAAAGAAATTGTGGAACCTCGGGAACTTTTCTATTTGATTTACGACGCGGATCGCCAAAGCCCTCCTCACCACGGCGTGGTGAGGAGGGCTGAGAAGTTTTGGCAGTGGTTGCGACTAGCTAAGTACTAGTGCTTTTCCTTAGGCAGGCCATACTGCAGGGACAGGCCGGCGCAAGCTGCAATCAAGCAGACAGCGCCCAAGGCGATGAGCCAGTAGTAAAGGAAGATGACGCCTAGGCCCAAGAAACCGATGGAACCAGCCATGGCCAGTGGCCAGATGGAGCTCGGCGAGAAGAAGCCCAAGATACCAGCGGAGTCTTCGGTCTCTGCTTCTTCCCAGTCTTCCGGTAGAACGTCGCTGCGGTTATCGGTGAAGTGAAGGTAGCCGCCCAGCATAAGGCAGAGCACGACGGAGAGGAACATACCCACGATGCCAACCCACTCGGCGCCGTAGAGGTAACCATCATCCTTCACGAGGGTGACGCCAAAGATATAAACAATCAGCGAGACGAAAAGGTAAGTCGCGATTGAGTAAAAGACTTTCGATGTTGCACGCATTGTGTAATGTCCTTATCTCTTATGCCGCGGTCTTGACGGAGTTGTCACCATCGGCGGTGTCACGCTCGCCGGAGAACGGGTGGGTGGTAACTGCGTACGGATCCTGGCCAATTTCCTTCAACGCCTCAGCGTTGGTGGCATTCGGGTTCTTCTCACGGAAGTCCATGTAAGCATTGAAGTCCTCTGGGGACACAACGCGAATCTCGAAGTTCATCATGGAGTGGTAGGTACCGCACATCTCAGCACAGCGGCCAACAAAGGCGCCTTGCTTATCAATCGATTCGATCTGGAAGCTGCGCTCCTGGGCGTTGGCCTCAGGGTGTGCGTACACGTCGCGCTTGAACAAGAACTCCGGTACCCAGAACGCGTGAGAAACGTCAGCGGAAGCCAGACGGAACTCGATGGCGGTATCGGAAGGAAGCACCAGAACCGGAACCTCTTCGGTGGAGCCTACGGTCTCAATCTTGTTGTAGTTGAGGTAGGAAAGGTCGCCCTTGGACTTACCGTGAATTGGGTTGGGGTTGTCCACACCCTCAGGGTCATGGGCGGTCTTTTCCGCTTCAGCCTGACGCGCTTCGTCCGCACCGTTGTAGTTCTCACCATTGACGTGGTTCTCGGCGTAGCCGAACTTCCAGTTCCACTGGAATGCCGTGACGTCAACGGTAACCTTTGGATCCTTATCCAATGCGGTGACCTTCTGCTGGGTCTGCACCGTGAAGAAGAACAAGGTCATAATGATCAAGATCGGAACGATGGTCAGCACCATCTCCAATGGCACGTTGTACTGCGTTTGGCGCGGGAATTCACCCTTGCCATCTCGCTTGGCCTTCTTCGCGCTCCAGCGGAAGATTGCAGTAAGGAAGAGGCCCCACATAACGAAGCCGACAATCCAAGCTGCTACCCAGACCCAGATCCAGAAGTTGTACATTGCCTCAGCCTCAGGGGTCACACCCTTTGGCCAACCGAATCCCAGGAGGTTCTCTACAGCAGTTGGCGCCTGAACGTCACAACCAGCCAGGGCGAGACCGCCTAGGGCAAGTGCGCCAGCTACGCCCGCCTTACGGGCGAAGGTGCGCTTATTACGCTGTCCCACGTGTGTTCTGCCTTTCTGTCCACACAAACTTCTCGAATACTCACAGAGCACCCTTACCCAATCAGAATAATGGATAAATGCTTGGTTCCCAGCCTTTTTGAAGCTTTAAAGGAGACCCAGGGCGCTCAATTTATATCCACGATTCAGTAGGTTACCGCCCCACCTGCACAATGTTCCAACCGCACCCCCTGTCTGCGCCTTCACCATGTGCCTTAACTCACAGGGTGCTGTTCCAGCCATCATCCGAAAGTTCGCACCCTTACGGGGAAGCTTAATTTAAGCTTTTCTACAGCTTCTTCCAAACCGTGGCGCTTTCTGGTTTCCACCCCGCGCACCGTAAAGTAGGACAACGAGCACTAGTCGCTTAATTAAAAGGAGCTATCTTTACATGTGCGGACTTCTTGGCATGCTCGCGGCCACCGGTAACGTGGACAAATATGTCGACGCGCTGGAGCGGTCACTTCCTTGCATGCACCACCGCGGACCGGACGCAGCCGGCACTTGGCATGATGGCGACGCCGCCTTCGGCTTTAACCGCCTGTCCATTATCGACTTGGAACATTCCCACCAGCCCCTGCGCTGGGGCCCGGAGGACGAGCCTGAACGATATGCCCTTACGTTTAACGGCGAGATCTACAACTACGTTGAGCTCCGCGAAGAACTTAAGGCTTTGGGCTACACCTTCTATACGGAAGGCGACGGCGAGCCCATTGCGGTGGGCTACCACCACTGGGGCAAGGACGTCGTTGAGCACCTCCGTGGCATGTTTGGCATCGTCATTTGGGATACCAAGACCAAGACAATGTTTGCCGCGCGCGACCAGTTCGGCATCAAGCCGCTTTACTTTGCCACCACGGACGCTGGCACGGTCTTCGCCTCCGAGATGAAGTGCATCCTAGACATGGCTGAGGACATTGGTCTAGATCTCAGCCTTGACCGACGCGCCATTGAGCACTACGTAGACCTACAATACGTACCGGAACCGGAATCGTTGCACGCCAATATCCGCCGCGTGGAATCCGGCTGTACGGTCACCTTGAAGCCGGGCGAGGACGTCGTATCCGAGCGCTACTTCAAGCCACGTTTCCCGGTCCAGCAGGTGCCTGAAGGCGAAAAGCAGCAGCTTTTTGACCGCATTGCAGAAGCGCTGGAGGATTCCGTCGCCAAGCACATGCGTGCCGATGTCACCGTTGGTTCCTTCCTCTCTGGCGGCATCGACTCCACCGCCATCGCTACCCTGGCCAAGCGACACAACCCAGATCTGCTGACCTTCACCACTGGTTTCGAGCGCGAAGGCTATTCCGAGGTGGACGTGGCCGCAGAATCGGCGGCAGCCATCGGCGTAGAGCACATCGTGAAGATCGTCTCGCCGGAAGAATACGCCGAGTCGATCCCAAAGATTATGTGGTACCTGGATAACCCGGTCGCCGATCCTTCCCTCGTGCCGCTGTACTTCGTGGCCCAAGAGGCCCGCAAGCACGTCAAGGTGGTCCTGTCCGGTGAGGGTGCCGATGAGCTTTTCGGCGGCTACACCATCTATAAGGAGCCACTGTCGCTCGCGCCATTCGAGAAAATCCCTTCTCCGCTGCGCCAGGGATTGGGCAAGCTTTCCCGCGTGCTGCCGGAAGGCATGAAGGGCAAGTCCTTGCTCAACCGCGGCTCCATGACCATGGAGGAGCGCTACTACGGCAACGCACGCTCCTTTAACTTTGAGCAGATGCAGCGCGTTATCCCATGGGCCAAGCGCGAGGGGGATCACCGCGAGGTCACCGCGCCCATCTATGCGCAGTCGGAAGACTTTGACCCAGTAGCCCGCATGCAGCACCTTGACCTATTTACCTGGATGCGCGGTGACATCCTAGTCAAGGCTGATAAGATCAACATGGCCAACTCCTTGGAGCTGCGCGTGCCATTCCTAGATAAGGAAGTATTCAAGGTCGCAGAATCCATCCCGCATAACCTGAAAATCTCCCACGGCACCACCAAGTATGCGCTGCGCAAGGCCATGGAACAGATCGTCCCCGCGCACGTGCTCAACCGCAAGAAGCTGGGCTTTCCGGTTCCCATGCGCCACTGGCTCGCCGGCGACGAGCTCTACGGCTGGGCGCAAGACACCATCAACGATTCCCAGACCGAGGACATCTTCAACAAGAAGGAAGTTCTGGAGATGCTCAAGGAGCACCGCGATGGCGTCTCCGATCACTCCCGCCGCCTGTGGACGGTGCTTTCCTTTATGATCTGGCACGGCATCTTTGTGGAAAAGCGCATCGACCCGCAGATTGAACAGCGCGACTACCCGGTCAAGCTTTAACCTGGGCTGGGTAAAGTTCCACACCGAGCTTTAAAGACATAAAAAGAGGGTGAGCGCCGAGAAGCACTCACCCTCTTTCTTTATCCTTCTGTTTAGTTGAAGGAATCGCCACACGCGCAGGAGCCGGTGGCATTCGGGTTATCGATGGTAAATCCCTGGGACTCGATGGTGTCAGCGAAGTCGATCTTGGCACCGGTAAGGTACGGCACGGACATCTTGTCCACGACGAGCTTGATTCCACCCACCTCGTCGACCTTGTCGCCATCAAGGCTGCGGTCATCGAAGTAGAGCTGGTAGCGCAGGCCAGCGCAGCCGCCGGGCTGCACTGCGATGCGCAGGGAGAGATCGTCGCGGCCTTCCTGATCAAGCAGGCCCTTTGCCTTTGCGGCTGCGGCCTCGGTCAGAATGACGCCGGTTTCGGAAACTGGAGCGGTCATCACTTCTCCTCAAATGTGTCTTGGTTGCGTAGCCACTACCCTACCCGCATCTACGAGGAGGGAAAAGGTAGCCCATAGTAATAACAACGCCGTGGGCGGGCCTATTCCCCTCTTGGGGCCGAAACCTTGTAGTCTGATCAGCGTGAAACTTCCGTGGCAAAAAGATGACAAGACCTCCCCTGAACCCGCTCCCGCGCAGGAAGAAGTTCAGGAAGAAACCCACCGCAAGGGGTATACCCCTCCGAAAGGTCGTCCCACGCCAAAGCGCCAGGAACAAGAAATCGCGCGCGGCGTAAAGCGCGATCCACATGGGGTATCCGATGCGCAGCGCTATAAGCGCCGCAAGGAACTCAAAAAGTCCATGAGCAAGGACGAGTGGAAAGAATATAAAAAGCAAGAGCGCAAGGAGCGCAACCAGCGCAACCGCGAAAGCCAAGAGCGCATGGCTGAAGGCGATCCGCGCTTCCTCCCAGCCCGCGACCAGGGTGAAGAGCGCGCCTACGTGCGAGATTGGATCGATGCCCGCCGTACGCTTTCGGAATGGGTAATGCCGATGGCGCTTGCCCTTATCGTCGTGGTCTTTGTGACCTATGCGGCTCCAAGCATCGCCGGCCTCATCAATGCGATTGCGATGGTGGTTATCCTCATCTTCGCCATCGACGGCATCTGGCTGGGCCGCCGTGCTAATAATGCTGTCCGCAAGAAGTTCCCCGGAACCACCGCCACCGGCTTTGGCCTGGGATTCTACGCATTTTCCCGCGCCAGCCAGCCCCGCAAGTGGCGCATTCCTCGCCCGCGCGTAGAGCGCGGGGCCGACGTTTAAGGAAACACGCTGATGGCTGATTCCTCGCAGCTTTATCCCTACGGCCGGCTAAGCGATGCCGCACAGTGGCTAGCCGCCTGCCAGGATCGCTCCCCCGCCTCCGAGCCACAGCGGGTGCGGGCCATCATCTTCACCGAGGATGGTGAGGAGATCCCACAGGCCACGGAGACCGCCGCACGGCGGGTTGAGGCCAGCATTAAATCCGTCACGGTGACGGATTGCTCCTCGGCCTATGACCTAGGCGTGCAGGCGGCGGATGCGGAAATCGATGGTGGTGCGGATCTGCTTATTCCGGGCGGCATCGACAGCACGCAGGTTGCCGCGGCCGTCATGGGTGTCTTGGCGCAGGAGGAACCGGTGGTGGTCGTCGGCAAGCAGCCGAGCGTCGAGGCTTGGAAGGCCGAGGTTGCGGCCATTCGCGATTCCATGTTTCGGATGCGCGATCTGACTGGGCGGGAGCTCATTAAGGCCTGCGGCTCCCCCGTATTGGCCGCGCTGGTGGGCTTTATGTCCCAGGCGGCTAGGCGGCGCACGCCCCTGCTTGTCGATGCCCCCTTAACCGCCACCGCCACCGTATGCGCCGCCGCAGACACGCGGATCCACGACTGGATCCTTGCCACCAATATCACGCCGCAGCCAGCTCACGGGTTGGCCTTAAAGAAGCTGCGGCTGAAGCCCCTATTGGATCTGCAAATGGAGCCAGTACCGGCGCTCGGCGCCTTGTCTGCCCTACCCCTTTTATTGTTGGGCGTAGAAATTACCGCGGACGCCGCGCAGGCAGAGGCCTAACTGCGCGGCGCAGGTCCTCCTCGCGCAGCGTTTCACCGTGGCGTGCTAGACCAAATTGTGCAACCAGCCGTGGGCATCCTCCACAGCACCGCGCTGGATACCGGTCAGGCGCTCGCGCAAAGCCATGGAGACCTCGCCGGCCTCGTTATTGTTAACGCTGAAATCGGTATCCTCACCAAGGATGCGCCCCACAGGCGTGATGACGGCGGCGGTACCGCAGGCAAAGGCCTCGGCCATCTTCCCTGATTCCACATCTCGCTGCCATTCTTCGGCGGTAATGCGCCGCTCGGTAACCTTGTACCCCATGTCTTCAGCGACCTGCAGCAGGGATTGGCGGGTAATACCGGGAAGCAGGGAACCGGATAGCGCCGGGGTGACGATCTCGGCGTCGTCGCCGGTGCCGTAGACGAACATGAGGTTCATCCCGCCCATCTCTTCGATATACCGGCGTTCGATGGCATCCAGCCACACCACCTGGTCACAACCCTTTTCTTCGGCCTGGGCCTGCGCCAACAAGGAGCCAGCGTAATTGCCGGCGAATTTCGCGGCACCGGTTCCGCCCGGCGCGGAGCGGACATAATCGGTAGATAACCACACCGAAACAGGCTTAATGCCGCCGCTAAAATACGCACCGGCGGGCGAGGCCAAGAGAATGAAACGATACGCATTAGCCGGGTGAACGCCCAGCGATACCTCGGTAGAAATCATAAAGGGGCGCAGGTAGAGCGATGCTTCCCCGCCGGCCTCTGGAACCCAGCTCTTATCGATGTCCACCAGTTGGCGCAGCGCCTCGATGAACTCTTCTTGCGGTAGCTCGGGCATCGCCAAGCGCTGCGCCGAATTAATAAAGCGTTGCGCGTTTTGATCGGGGCGGAAGGTCACGATGGAGTCATCGGGCTGGCGGTAGGCCTTAATGCCCTCGAATACGGCCTGGCCGTAGTGGAAGACGTTGCTCGCCGGGTCCATCGTAAGCGGACCGTAGGGACGGACCTGTGCATCATGCCAGCCCTTGTCCGTGGACCAATCAATGGTAACCATGTGGTCCGTAAAGTACTGGCCGAAGCCTGGATTGGCCAGGATTTTATCTAAATCTGCTGCCGCCGTTGGCTGATTCGTACGGGTAATCGTGTAATCAAGCATGCCCACAATCTACTCCTTTTATCTATAGCCGGGTAGGAATATGTTCACTTTAGCGCGGTATTATGGGCGAAAGTTTCATTAGTACCAATTAAAAAGGAGGATATTATGTCTCAGCACGCTGTACCCGCACGTGGGGAATTTCCGGAACTTACGCTAGAAAAGAAGGCTCCGAAGAACACGCAGGCCCTACTTATCGCGGCATTCGAAGGCGAAGATGGCATTGAGCTTCCAGGAACCTCGCTGCTCAAGTCAGCCGAGCTGCGGGAAGCGTACGAGTCTCTCATTGCCGTGGGGGCAACCGGTAAGGCCAACGAGGTCACCCGCATACCCGCCCCCAAGAAGGCGGAGGCAGATTCCGTCATTGCCGTCGGCCTCGGCGATGCAGAGGACCTCGATGCAGAAACCTTGCGCCGCGCCGCCGGCAGCGCCGCACGCTCGATTTCCAAGCTGGAAGAGGTAGCCACGTCCCTGGGGGATTTTGGAATCGCGCCCACTGTAGAAGGCCTCATCTTGGGCGGCTACAAGTTCAAGGGGCTGCGCTCTAAGCCCGGCAAGGATTCCGAGCAGCCCGCCGCTTTTACCGTGGTGGCAGAAAAGTCCGCGCGCGAGGAGCTCGAGGCAGCGAAGATCACCGCAGAATCCGTGCTCATTGCCCGCGATCTGGTCAATACCCCGTCGAACCTGCTGTACCCAGAGTCTTATGCAGACTTCCTCTCCGCCCAAGCTGAAGAGGTAGGCCTCGATGTAGAAATCTTGGATGAAAAGGCATTGAAGAAGCAGGGTTTTGGCGGCATCACTGCGGTTGGTCGCGGTTCCGCTCGCCCACCGCGCTTGGTGCGCCTGAGCTGGAGCCCAAAGAAGGCAAAGAAGCACGTGGCGCTCGTGGGCAAGGGCATCACCTTCGATACCGGCGGCATTTCCTTGAAGCCAGGCTCTGGCATGTGGGACATGATTTCCGATATGGGCGGTTCCGCTGCTATGGCCGCCTCCATCATCGCCGCGGCAAAGCTCAACCTGCCAGTGAAGATCACCGCTACCCTGCCGCTGGCGGAAAACATGCCAGGCGATAATGCTACCCGCCCGGGCGATGTCATCACCCACTACGGCGGCATTACCTCTGAGGTACTCAACACCGATGCAGAGGGCCGCTTGGTGCTTGCCGATGCCATCGCGCGCGCCAGCGAGGATAAGCCCGACTTCCTCATCGAAACCGCCACGCTGACCGGCGCCCAGATGGTCGCCTTGGGCGGGCGCACCGCCGGCGTCATGGGTTCGGAGGACTTCCGCGACCGCATGGCCAGCATCGGCCGCGAGGTAGGCGAAAACGCATGGGCCATGCCGCTATTGGAAGAGCACGATGAATCCGTGAAATCCGCCAGCGCAGATATCCGCAATATCAACGCCAAGCGCGAAGGCGGCATGGAATACGCCGGTACTTATCTGAAGCACTTCGTAGGCGAGGGCATCGAATGGGCACATATCGATGTCGCTGGGCCTTCCTTCAATACCACCGGTGCCTATGGCTACACGCCAAAGATGGGTACGGGCGTTCCTACCCGCACCGTCATCGCTGCCCTGCGCGAGATTGCTGAATCAAAGTAATACCCCGCGCCGCCGACTGGGCATAAAATAGCGGAGTTATGAACACTGCTTTAATCATCGTTGATGTCCAACACGATTTTTGCCCAGGCGGCGCGCTCGGCACCGATCGCGGCAACGAGGTTGCGGAGAAGATCGCTTCTTTGCAGACCGAGTATGACACCGTCGTTGCCACGCAGGACTGGCACATCGATCCGGGTTCCCACTTTGCGGAGGACCCGGATTTTGTCGATTCTTGGCCGGTGCACTGCGTTGCTGATTCCTATGGGGCCCAGATGCACGAGGCCATCGGGCCTGCGCAAGCATATTTCCGCAAGGGCGAATACACCGCGGCATACTCCGGTTTCGAGGGCGCAGCGAACGGCGTTTTGCTCGCAGATTGGCTGCGCGAGCACGCGATCGACGCAGTAGACATCGTCGGCATTGCCACGGATCACTGCGTGCAAGCAACCGCAGCGGATGCTTTAAAGGAAGGTTTTTCCGTCCGCGTCTTAAGCGAGTACTGCTCCCCTGTGGATCCGGACCGCGGGGATGCCGCCCTGGCAAAGCTAGGAAAGGCCGGCGCCACCATTATCTAGGCCAATTAACTTAAGTCTTGCCCCGAATCAGGGTTCTCCCCGCGTTCAAAGCGGGCGCGGCGAAGGCGCTGTTCTTCCCTTTTACGCAAGATACGTTGGCGTTCCATGCGCTCGCGCATGCGTTGGGGGTACCCGGTTTCTTCGACATCAAAAACGTCGCATTGCAATAGTTTTCCTACCGCGTCAATCCCCTTCGGCCCGCCGATGCGCCGGCGAATAAACTCACCATTTTCATCCACCACGACCACGGACATTTCATTGACCACGGTCTCAGGCTCGATAAATGCCTCGACAAATGCCTTATCGGCCGCCCACATTTTGAGCTCTTGTTCATCTTCTGGGCGAATAGTTTCTCCCGGACCGCGGGGCGGTCGCAGTGGCGATCGGGACTTATTGCGGCGGAAGAGGTTGAACATAACCCACTAGTTTACCCGCATGGAGGGTATTACTAACCCCACTACTGCACGATGACGGGCATCACGCTGTAAGATTGTGCGGTAGCGATAGAATACTTCCAACTTTTCGAGGAGTCTTAAAACTCATGGCGAACTCCGTTGAGATGCCCGAGCTGGGCGAGTCCGTAACCGAAGGCACCATTACCCAGTGGCTTAAGTCCGTCGGCGACACCGTCGAGGTGGACGAGCCTTTGCTCGAGGTCTCCACCGACAAGGTCGACACCGAAATCCCTTCTCCCGTGGCCGGCACCATCCTAGAAATCAAGGCCGAAGAAGACGACACCATCGAGGTCGGCGAGGTGATCGCGCTCATCGGTGATGAAGACGAGGCTGGCTCCTCTTCCGATGATTCTGATGACTCCGATGACGATAAGTCTGAGGACAAGGAAGAATCCAAGTCCGAGGAGAAGGAAGAAAAGGACGAGAAGAAGTCTGGCTCTAGCTCCCAGGCTTCTGGTGAGACCACCGATGTGGAGATGCCTGAACTCGGCGAATCCGTCACCGAAGGCACCATTACCCAGTGGCTCAAGTCCGTCGGCGACACCGTCGAGGTAGACGAACCACTGCTCGAGGTCTCCACCGACAAGGTCGACACCGAAATTCCTTCCCCCGTCGCCGGCACCCTGGTAGAAATCCTCGCCGAAGAAGACGACACCATCGAGGTCGGCGAAGCCATCGCCCGCGTCGGCGACGAAAACGCCGCACCATCCTCCGACGACTCCGACTCCGACGACGACAAGTCCGAAGACAAGGAAGAAACCAAGTCCGAAGACAAGGAAGAAACCAAGTCCGAAGACAAGGAAGAGTCCAAGTCTGACTCCTCTGCCAAGTCCTCCGGCGAAGCCACCGATGTGGAGATGCCTGAACTCGGCGAATCCGTCACCGAAGGCACCATTACCCAGTGGCTCAAGTCCGTCGGCGACACCGTCGAGGTAGACGAACCACTGCTCGAGGTCTCCACCGACAAGGTCGACACCGAAATTCCTTCCCCCGTCGCCGGCACCCTGGTAGAAATCCTCGCCGAAGAAGACGACACCATCGAGGTCGGCGAAGCCATCGCCCGCGTCGGCGACGAAAACGCCGCACCATCCTCCGACGACTCTGACGACTCCGACTCCGACGACGACAAGTCCGAGGAAAAGAAGGAAGAGCCTAAGTCTGACGAGAAGAAGGAAGACAAGGCCCAGCCTGCCAAGGAGGAGAAGAAGGAAGAGCCGAAGCAGGATTCTTCCCTGAACACCTCCACCAAGGTCAACAACGGCGATAACGTTCCATACGTGACCCCGTTGGTGCGCAAGCTGGCTGATAAGCACGGCGTAGACCTCAGCTCCATTGAAGGCACCGGTGTGGGCGGACGCATCCGCAAGCAGGACGTCCTTGCAGCTGCTGGTGAGGGCGATGCGAAGGCATCGGCAGGCGAAGATAAGAAGACTGCTGACTCCCCACGCGCACGCTGGTCCACCAAGTCCGTGGATCCGGAAAAGCAGGAGCTTATCGGTACCACCAAGAAGGTCAACCGCATCCGCGAAATCACCGCTACCAAGATGGTGGAAGCGCTGCAGATTTCCGCACAGCTTACCCACGTACAGGAAGTCGATATGACTCCTATTTGGGACATGCGCAAGAAGAGCAAGCAGGCGTTCATTGATAAGTATGGCGCCAACCTGTCCTTCCTGCCGTTCATCGTGAAGGCCACCACGGAGGCTTTGGTCTCCCACCCGAACGTGAACGCCTCCTATGACCCAGAAACCAAGGAGATGACCTACCACGAGGATGTCAACGTCGCCATCGCCGTAGACACCCCGAAGGGTCTGCTCACCCCGGTCATCCACAAGGCACAGAACCTGTCCTTGCCGGAAATCGCGCAGCAAATTGCAGAGCTGGCTGATAAGGCCCGCAATAACAAGCTGAAGCCAAATGACCTGACCGGTGCCACCTTCACCGTGACCAATATCGGTTCCGAGGGCGCCCTGCTCGATACCCCGATCCTGGTTCCGCCACAGGCCGGAATCCTGGGTACCGCGGCTATCCAGAAGCGCGCTGTGGTGGTCAACGAGAATGGCCAGGATGCCATCGCCATCCGCCAAATGTGCTTCCTGCCCTTCACCTATGACCACCAGGTCATCGATGGTGCGGATGCAGGCCGCTTCATCACCACCATCAAGGACCGCCTGGAGACTGCAGACTTCGAGGCTGACCTCGATATCTAAAAGCAGTTAGCTAACTGGCATACCTCCCGTTCCTTCTACTCGAAGGGGCGGGAGGTTTTGTCATGCCTGGGGTACCGCGCGGGGGTGTAGCGCGTGAACCTCCGCCACAGATATCAGACGAATTTTATCCCGGCACTACAAGACATATTTCACTAATTGGGAGGTAAGCAGGCTACAACATATTTTCATCGGAGAGTTACTGCATAAAAGTTTCTCAAGGGCGCTGTTTTTACCGGTTATTAAACATATACTTAGGGGCGGTTAAGACCATTGCACCCGATGAAGGAGACCTCACAGATGGATTTCATCTCCCGCCACCTAGGGCCGGATTCTTCCGAGCAGGCCGCCATGCTCGGCACGGTGGGCTACGACAGCGTGCAGGCGCTTGTCGATGCCGCCATCCCGCCCAAGATCCGCGCTACGGAACTTCCCCACCTGCCAGAAGCACTTTCTGAAGACGGGGCACAGGCCGCTTTGCGGGAGTTCGCCAATCAAAACACTGTGCTGAAGCCCTTCTATGGCCAGGGCTATTCGGACACCCTGACCCCCGCCGTCATCCGCCGCGGCCTACTTGAGGATGCCGGCTGGTATACCGCGTACACCCCCTACCAGCCTGAAATTTCCCAGGGCCGCTTGGAAGCCTTGCTCAACTTTCAGACCATGATCGAGTCTCTGACAGGTCTGCCCATCGCGAACGCTTCCTTGTTGGATGAGGCTTCCGCTACCGCAGAGGCGGTCGGTTTGATGTCTCGCGCGGTGAAGAAGGGCCGCCGCGTCGTGCTGGACTCCCGCCTCCACCCACAGGTGCTCACCGTTGCCGCTGAACGCGCCCGCGCGATTGACCTCGAGGTAGAGATCGTCGACCTGCGCGAGGGCTTGGTGGGCGAAGACCTCATCGGTGCCGTCATCGCTTACACCGGCACCGAAGGCGAGATTTTCGATCCTTCTGCTGTGATTGAAGAGCTGCACACCCGCGGCGCGCTGGCCTCCGTAGTCACTGACCCGCTGTCCCTGCTGCTCCTAGAAGGCCCCGGAAACTTGGGCGCCGATATCGTTTTGGGCTCGTCCCAGCGCTTTGGTGTACCCCTCTTCTTCGGTGGCCCGCACGCTGCCTACATGGCGGTAACGGATAAGCTCAAGCGCCAGATGCCGGGCCGCATCGTCGGTGTCTCCAAGGATGCAGATGGCCGCCCGGCCTACCGCTTGGCGCTACAAACCCGCGAGCAGCACATCCGCCGCGAGCGCGCGACCTCCAATATTTGTACTGCCCAGGCACTTTTGGCCAATGTGGCCTCGATGTATGCCGTCTACCATGGGCCGAAGGGACTCAAGGACATCGCCGAGCGCGTGCACAGCTTGTCCTCCTCCTTCGCCCAGTCCATCGTGGATGCTGGTTTGGAGATTACATCGCAGCACTTCTTCGATACCGTCACCGTCTGCGGTGTTGACGCCCAGAAGATCAAGGCCGATCTGCAGGATGCGGGCTACTTGGTGCGCGCAATCGGAACCGACAAGGTATCCGTATCCTTCGGTGAATCCGCTACGCAGCGCGATGTCGCACACTTGGCAGAGGCCTTCGGCGCCACCCCGGCTGAAGCAAACTTTGACCTGCCGGAGAACCTGCAGCGTGCCGAGGAACCGCTAGAGCACGAGATTTTCCACTCCATCCATTCTGAGACCCAGATGCTGCGCTACCTGCGCAAGCTCGCGGACAAGGACTTGGCGCTGGACCGCTCCATGATTCCGCTGGGCTCGTGCACCATGAAGCTCAACCCCACCGCGGCCATGGAGCCCATCTCCTGGCCAGAATTCGCGGGCATCCACCCGTATGCCCCAGAAGAAACCACGGCGGGCTGGCGCGCGTTGGTGGAAGAGATCGAAGGCTGGCTCGCCGAGCTTACCGGCTATGCCAAGGTCTCCATCCAGCCGAATGCCGGCTCCCAGGGCGAGTTGGCGGGTCTACTGGCCATTCGCCGCTACCACGTGGCCAATGGCGATAATGAGCGCGATGTCGTGCTCATCCCGGCCTCCGCGCACGGCACCAACGCCGCTTCTGCCACCCTGGCTAACCTGCGCGTCGCCGTGGTCAAGACCGCCGAGGACGGCTCCATTGACGTCGCGGACTTGGAAGAAAAGATCGAAAAGCACGGCAACCACATCGCCGGCATCATGGTTACCTACCCCTCCACCCACGGCGTCTTCGACCCCGAGGTGCGCGATGTGTGCGATAAGGTGCACGCGGTCGGCGGCCAAGTCTACATCGATGGCGCCAACATGAACGCGCTGACCGGCTGGGCACGCCCAGGCGATTTCGGCGGCGACGTCTCCCACCTCAACCTGCACAAGACCTTCACCATTCCGCACGGTGGCGGCGGCCCGGGCGTTGGCCCGGTGGCTGTGGCAGAACACCTCATCCCTTTCCTACCCAGCGATGCCGCATCCCCTGAGCTTGATGCCACCGCGGAAACCCCTGTTGGCCAGGGCGTTCCCATTACCGGCAGCAAGTACGGCTCCGCCGGCGTCCTGCCCATTTCCTGGGCTTACCTGGCCATGACCGGTGCCGAGGGCCTCGCCGCCGCATCCGGCCACGCAGTATTGGGCGCTAACTACCTGGCGGCCTCGCTCAACGAATACTTCCCCGTCCTCTACACCGGCAACGAGGGCTTGGTGGCACACGAGTGCATCATCGATTTGCGCGAGCTTACCGATGCCTCCGGGGTCACCGCCGCCGATGTGGCCAAGCGCCTCATTGACTTCGGCTTCCACGCCCCCACCCTGGCCTTCCCTGTGGCCGGCACCTTGATGATTGAGCCCACCGAGTCTGAGGACAAGGGCGAGCTGGATCGCTTCATCGAAGCCATGCGCACCATCCGCGCCGAAATCCAGGAGATCATCGACGGTGAGGTGGCCTACGAGGACTCCGTTATCCACCACGCACCGTTTACGGCTGAGTCGGTGGCTACCGATAACTGGGAGTACTCCTTCGGCCGCGACAAGGCCGCGTGGCCGGTCAAATCCCTATTGCATAGCTACAAGTATTTCCCACCGGTTCGCCGCCTCGATGAGGCCTACGGCGACCGCAACCTGGTGTGCAGCTGCCCGCCGCCAGAAGCATTCGAGATCGACGATTCCGAGGAGTAACAATGACCGAACTTCTAACCTCCCCGCTCAATGCCAAGCACGAGGAACTCGGCGCTACCTTCACGGCCTTTGGGCCGTGGAATATGCCGCTGAAGTACAACAGCGAGCTGGAAGAACACCGCGCCGTTCGCAACAGCGCAGGCCTGTTTGATCTCTCCCACATGGGTGAAATCTGGGTCAATGGACCCGACGCCGGCAAGTTCTTGTCCTACTCCTTCATCTCTAACCTAGATTCGCTGAAGGTGGGCAAGGCCAAGTACTCCATGATCACCGCTGAAGACGGCGGCATCATCGATGACCTGATTTCCTATCGCTTCGAGGATGACAAGTTCCTCGTCGTGCCCAACGCCGGCAATGCCGATACCGTCTGGGATGAGCTCAATAAGCGCTCCGAGGGCTTCGACGTAGAGCTCAAGAACGAGTCCCGCGACGTTGCCATGATCGCCGTGCAGGGCCCCAAGGCCGCCGAAATCCTCGTCCCGCTGGTAGAGGACAATAAGCAAGAAGCCGTCTACGAACTGGGCTACTACGCCGCCACGATGGGCAAGGTGGCACGCACCTTCGCCATCATCGCACGCACCGGTTATACCGGCGAGGATGGCTTCGAGCTCATCGTCTACAACTCCGATGCCCCGCAGTTGTGGGAAGAATTGCTCAAGGCGGGCGCGGAATATGACATCAAGCCGTGCGGCCTAGCCGCGCGCGATTCCCTGCGCTTGGAGGCTGGCATGCCGCTCTACGGCAACGAGCTCTCCCGCGA
The DNA here is from genome assembly GCF_000478175.1 of Corynebacterium sp. KPL1814. Classification (GTDB taxonomy): domain Bacteria; phylum Actinomycetota; class Actinomycetes; order Mycobacteriales; family Mycobacteriaceae; genus Corynebacterium. The sequence continues at coordinate 309,301 of NZ_KI515774.1, read as the reverse complement.
TATCACCCCGGTAGAGGCGGGCATGTCGCGCGCCTTTGCCAAGAAAGAAGCTGACTTCGTGGGCGCAGACGTCATCCGCAAGCGTGCCGAGGAAGGCCCACAGGTCGTTATCTCCGGGCTCACCTCGGATCAGCGCCGCGCGGCGCGTGCCGGCGCCGAGGTCTACCTCAATGACACCAAGGTCGGCACCGTCACCTCGGGTCAGCCCTCCCCCACGCTTGGCCACCCAGTGGCCATTGCGCTGCTTGATACCAGCGCGGAGCTCGAACCGGGCACCGCGGTGGAGGTAGAAATCCGCGGCAAACGTTATCCTTTTGAGGTAACCGCGTTGCCGTTCTACAAGCGCGACAAGTAAGCCACCCACACACCCTAAAATCTCAGCCCGAAAGGACTACATACCATGTCTAACCTGCCCCAAGACTTTTCCTACTCCGAAGACCACGAATGGATTAACGCCGCCAAGGACGCCGTAGAAGGCAAGACCGTTCGCATCGGCATCACCTCCGTTGCCGCAGACCGCCTGGGCGAGGTCGTCTTTGCAGAACTGCCAGAGGTAGGCGATACCGTCACCGCCGGTGATTCTTGTGGCGAGGTCGAATCCACCAAGTCCGTATCCGACCTGTTTTCCCCGGTCACCGGCACCGTGAAGGCCGTCAACGATGCCGTACACGATGACTACGCCGTCATCAACAACGACCCCTTCGGCGAAGGCTGGCTCATCGAAGTCGAGGTGGATGAAGCAGGCGAGCTCATGGAGGCAGAGGAATACGCCTCCGCGAACGGCCTCGACTAAAGGCGTCTAATTCGAGACCCCCTCGAGCATAAAATTGGCGGGAGGATGCTATGGCATTCTCCCGCTTTACTTTTCCTCGCTTTGCTTTTCCCTACCAAAGAAGACGACACTAGAGATTATGACTGCACCACGCGATCCTTTCTTTCCCGCTGAACGCTCCATTCGCGCCTCGGACAACCCCCTTGAAATACGCCATTTGGGCCGCATGGATTACCAAGAGGCGTGGGATTATCAGGCGGAAGTGGCGGCTGCGCGCGCGCAGGGCACGCAGGACGATGTGGTCTTAGTAGTCGAACACCCCAATATCTACACCGCGGGCAAGCGCACGCAGCCTGAGGACATGCCGGATAACGATCTGCCGGTCATCACCGTGGACCGCGGTGGGCGCATTACCTGGCACGGCGAAGGGCAGTTGGTGCTCTACCCCATCATCAAGCTGGCAGAGCCTGTCGATGTCGTCGATTATGTCCGCCGCCTCGAGGAGGCCACCATCCAGGCCGTACGGGAGTTGGGCGTGACGACCGCAGGTCGCATCGACGGCCGCTCCGGGGTGTGGGTGCCTTCTACCACCCAGGCAAAAGATCCTTCAGCCTCGCAGCGCGATCGCAAGATCGCCGCGCTGGGAATCCGCATCACCCGCGGGGTTACCATGCACGGCTTGGCACTCAACTGCAGCAATACGCTGGAGTATTACGATCACATCGTGGCCTGTGGCATCGATGATGCAGATATCACCACGCTCTCGCTGGAACTCGGCCGCGAGGTCACGATGGAAGAGGCCGCACAGCCACTCTTGCAGGCGCTTGATGATGCCCTCTCGGGCCGCCTCATCGTTGCCGATCACAGTTTCGGTTCCGCACCCGATCCCACAAAGCTTGCGAATGAGAAGGCGCGAAAGCGGCGTCGGCAAGCGCAGGCTTAAGCCCCCATGGCCCTAGTTTGGGGCTAGCGTGGAATAGTTGTGCGCCCGCGCGCCTTATACCAAGAAGAGCTATTAGCCATCACCATCTTTGATCGATAAAGTGAGTATTTGTGACTGTAAAGCCTGAAGGACGCAAGATGCTCCGCATTGAGAAGAAAAATGCGGAGTCGCCCATCGAACAAAAGCCGCGGTGGATCCGCAACCAGGTTCGCACCGGACCGGGCTACGAGGACATGAAATCCCGCGTGGCCGGCGCTTCCCTGCACACCGTCTGCCAAGAAGCCGGGTGTCCGAATATCCACGAATGCTGGGAATCCCGCGAGGCAACCTTCCTCATCGGCGGCGATAAGTGCACGCGCCGTTGCGACTTCTGCGATATCGCTACCGGCAAGCCGGAGCCGCTCGACCGCGACGAGCCGCGCCGCGTGGCCGAAAACATCCAGGAAATGGACCTCAACTACACCACCATTACCGGTGTGACCCGCGATGACCTCCCGGATGAGGGCGCATGGCTGTATGCGGAGATCGTGCGCAAGATCCACGAGCTCAACCCGCACACCGGCGTAGAGAACCTCACCCCAGATTTCTCTGGCAAGCCGGACCTGCTCGAAGAGGTCTTCGAGGCGCAGCCCGAGGTCTTCGCCCACAACCTGGAGACCGTGCCGCGCATCTTCAAGCGCATCCGCCCGGCCTTCCGCTACGAGCGCTCCCTCGATGTTATCCGCCAGGCCCACGACTACGGCCTTATTACCAAGTCCAACCTGATTTTGGGCATGGGCGAGACCGAGGACGAGGTCGAGGAAGCATTGCGCGACCTGCGCGAGGCTGGCTGCGACATCATCACCATCACCCAGTACCTGCGCCCCGGCCCGCGCTTCCACCCCATCGAGCGCTGGGTGCGCCCGGAGGAATTCGTGGCTCACTCCAAGCTGGCTAAGGAACTGGGCTTCGGCGGCGTCATGTCCGGCCCGCTGGTTCGCTCTTCCTACCGCGCCGGCCGCCTGTACGTGCAGGCCATGGAAAAGCGCGGCCTGGAGCTGCCGGAGAACCTCAAGCACCTTAAGGAGACCTCCCAGGGCGCTACCGCTCAAGAGGCATCCACCTTGCTGGATAAGTACGGTCCTTCGGAAGAAACCCCGGTAACCACCCGCATGGCCAAGACTCCGGCCAATGCTAATTCGGTCGCGGCAACCGTGCGCTAAAATCCCGGAATATTCTTACTCGGCCCTCGCCATCTGCGGGGGCCGTTTAACATTTTTGTCACCTGACCCTTAAAGTAGGAACTATGGCGAAAGATGACAAAGCAGCCATGAAAGCTGCCAAGAAGCAAGAACGCGCGGCCAAGCGCCAAAAGCGTAAGCAAACCTGGTCACAGTTGTGGCAGGCCTTCAATTTGCAACGCAAGCAGGATAAGGCGCTCATCCCTATCATGCTGGCCGCCTTCCTCGGCGTCGGCCTTTTGTTCTTCCTCATTGGTACGCTCTTTAACGGTCAATGGTTCATGCTGATTATCGGCCTGGGCTTGGGCGCGCTTTTGGCGATGTTCCTTTTTACCCGCCGCCTAGAACGCGATATGTACAAGCGCGTCGAAGACCAACCCGGCGCCGCCGGTTGGGCCTTGGAGCAGCAGCTGCGCAATACCGTCGGCATCGTATGGTCCGTAAAATCTGGCATCGCCGCTACCCGCCAGCAGGACCTTATCCACAGGGTCATCGGTAATGCGGGCGTCATCTTCGTGTGCGAGGGCAATAAGAACCGCCTTCGCCCCTCCCTTAACCAGCTAAAGAAACGCGTGGACAAGATTGCCGGCGGCGTGCCGGTCTATGAGGTCTACGTCGGCACCGGCGAGGACGAGGTGCCGGTTTCCAAGCTGCGCAACCACCTCATGAAGCTGCCGCGCAACTACAATAAGAACGCTACCTACGAAAATATCCGCCGCATTGAGGCCATGGACTCCATGCCGGGAACAATGCCCGGCATGCCTAAGGGCCCAATGCCGCAACAGGCGCAGAACATGTCCGGTATGAACCGCCGCATGCGCCGCGCGCAACAGCGCAAAGGCAAGGGCTAAATACTGCTTTAGCCACTCACCCCGGCTAGGCTTTCGGCTCTCGCCTTGCTCTTAAGCAGAAACAGTCCCTGCAACCACCCGATTGGGAAAGGTTGCAGGGACTGTCGTGGTTTTCGTAATTTTACGGTGCGCGGGACTTATCCCCGCGCGCCGCTAAGAGTTAATAACGATGGTGCCAGTTGCGCGGTCGTGCATGCCGCGGCCGTCCGCGTCCACCATGGCGGCGGGAAAGATGACGCCGGTAAGCAACGTGCGCACTGCCGCGCGCCACAGGCCCACCTGCGCGCCAGGCACATCTAGGCGGGCCACGCCCATGCCGAGGATGAGCATGCCCGGGGTGCGTGCGAATAGCCAGCCGCACACGATGCCCATTAACGCCCAGAGCGCGTAGCCTAAAAAGGATACGCCTCCGAGCTGCGTGGTGAACATGTGGATGAGATTGGCCAGCAGCATGCAAATGATCCAGTCAATGGCTACGGCGCCTGCGCGGCGGCCTACCGACGCCATGGACCCAGGCCCAGATTCCGGCAAGCCCAAGTTTTCACCTGGCCACCGGCCGGGGGTTCCTGCATCGTCATATTCGCCCGGAATATTGGGCCCATCGAGCCACGTGCGCTTGTCTGCCATGCTCACCAATTTAGTTGCCCCTCACCCAGAAGTGAAACGAGGCCAATGGCCATGCCGGGTGGATAAAACTAGTAGGCTATAGGCAGATAATTCATCGGCCAACAAACAGGAGGCAATCTTGTCTTTCGAGACAGTGCAGGACATCGTCCAATTTATTCAGGATGAGGACGTAAAGTTCGTGGATGTCCGCTTTACGGACGTCCCCGGCACCGAGCACCACTTTTCCATCCCTGCCAGCGAATTTACTGAAGAAGATGCCGAAAATGGCTTGGCCTTTGATGGTTCTTCGATTCGTGGTTTTACCACCATCGAAGAATCCGATATGACGCTGCTGCCGGATCCGGCCACCGCGCATATCGATCCCTTCCGTTCGGCGAAGACCCTGAATATCAAGTTCTTCGTCCACGATCCCTTTACCTTTGAGCCTTTTACCCGTGACTCGCGCAATATTGCCCGCAAGGCCGAGGAATACTTGCAGTCCACGGGCATCGCCGATACCTGTAACTTCGGCGCCGAGGCCGAGTTCTACCTCTTCGATTCCGTGCGCTATGGCACCGATATGCAGCACGGTTTCTATGAGGTGGACTCCAATGAAGGCTGGTGGAACCGCGATAACGAGACCAACCTGGACGGCACTCCCAATACCGGATACAAGACCCGCGTGAAGGGTGGCTACTTCCCCACCCCGCCGTACGATAAGCACAGCGAGGTCCGCGATGACATCGTGGCCAACCTGCAAGAGGTCGGCTTCCAGATCGAGCGCTTCCACCACGAGGTGGGCGCGGCTCAAAACGAGATCAACTACCGCTTCAACTCCTTGCTGCACGCCGGCGATGACATTCAGACCTTCAAGTACGTGGTCAAGCGCACCGCCCAGGAGTGGGGCAAGGCCGCGACCTTCATGCCTAAGCCGCTGGCTGGCGATAATGGTTCCGGCATGCACGCCCACATGTCCCTGTGGAAGGACGGCGAGCCACTCTTCCACGATGAGGCTGGCTACGCAGGGCTTTCCGATATCGCCCGCTACTTCATCGGCGGTATCCTGCACCACGCCGGCGCCGTGCTCGCCTTTACCAACCCAACGCTGAATTCCTACCACCGCTTGGTTCCTGGCTTCGAGGCGCCGATCAACCTGGTGTACTCCCAGCGCAACCGTTCGGCCGCGATCCGCATCCCGATTACTGGTTCCAACCCGAAGGCTAAGCGCATCGAGTTCCGCGCACCGGACCCATCCAGCAACCCATACCTGGCCTTTGCCGCCATGATGATGGCCGGTGTGGATGGCGTGAAGAACCGCATCGAGCCGCACGCCCCAGTGGATAAGGACCTCTATGAGCTGCCGCCAGCAGAGGCCGAGTCCATCCCGCAGGCACCAACCTCCCTGGAGGCTTCCCTGGAGGCGCTGAAGGAAGACATGGACTTCCTGACCGAGGGTGATGTCTTTACCGAGGACCTCCTCGAGACCTACATCAACTACAAGTACGAAAACGAGATCAACCCAGCGCGCCTGCGTCCCACCCCGCAGGAGTTCGAGCTCTACTTCGACTGCTAAGGCGTCGCTGCTAGTTCTTAGCTAGCTTCAGTTACGAGGCAGCCACCTAACCAATGCTTAGGTGGCTGCTTTCTTTTTGCTTGCATTGGCACAGGTAAGTGTGCCCGAGAGTTTCGTCATACCCGCCGCCCACTTTGACGGTGGCCGCTCCCCAGCGCGCACATGAGGGTTTTCACCGGGCAAAAAGCGGCTCAGTCCAAGTAAGAAGCTCTGGATGAAACTAGAGTCTAGGTAGTGACTGATAAATTCCGCCACCTTCCCCCGCCTGGTCCGGCTTGGGCCGGCAGCCTTATGGGTACCTCCATCGTCTCGCGCATGTTGGTTGAAGAAGAAATGTTCATTGCCGCTGGAGTATTTGCTGCATTTGCGTGCGCCATTTTCGTCGTTTTGACCGCTGGTTACGCCCGCTACCGCAGTCCTCGTTTTGAGCGGACCACCATGGCGGAGTGGTCCATGTTTTTCATCGGCGTCCTCGCGCTTGGGGCGGCATTATCAGGGTTGACGGGCATTGGAATATTCCGCCTCGTCGGCTTTTGGGTGGGTGGCCCCGTCACCGTCATTACGTGGGGTATTCAGCTCACCCGCTTCGATGGAGAGCCGCGCTTTACCTGGGGTCTTCCTTTGGTGGGGCCGATGATTTCGGCATCGGTGGCTGGATGGCTTGCCCTCGATTACGGGCAGATCTACCACATCATGGGCACCGTGCTCTTCGCTATGTCCTTGCTGACGGCAGTCCCGGTATTTGTCTACGTCTACTGGGCAGCCTGGCACGGCAAAGTGGATTTTAGTGGTGGAAAATCCGCCACCGCGTGGGTGCCATTAGGCGTGGTAGGGCAATCTACTACCGCAATGCAGGTCCTCTACCCAGGCAGTATCTCCGTGTACTACGGGCTTATAGCCCTAGCTATTGCCATCCCGCTATCGCTTTATGCAATGGTGACTTTTTATCCGCGAGCTGCCCGCTGGGTCCCCTACTCTCCCGCGTGGTGGGCGTGCACCTTCCCGCCTGGCACCGTGAGCATGGGCGGGCATCAAACGGCATTGGTCAATGGATCGCAATGGCTTGACGTTATCGCGCTGAGCATTCCCTTGCTCCTTGTTGCGCACTGGTGCCTGTGTTCGGCGCGGTTCTTAGGCTGGCTCTGGGAAGGCCGCACGCGCAAAGAATTGATTCACTAGGAGATGTCTTCCCTCATCTATCATCGGGCCATGAGCTCTTCTCCTATTACCTTCATCGCCTGGGATGCTGCGCACCTCGCTGGAGTGCGGGAGGTGCTCGCCGGCTTGCGTCGCGACGGAGTCTACTTATGCCGAGCAGGCCTAACGCTTGAAACTTCTTGGCTTGGCGATGGCGCCCGGGATTTCTACGGCACCGCCTGGGAATGGGGACCAGAAGATAGCGAGTTATTTTTTGAGCTGGCGCGACGCGGCAAGCTGCTGCTGACTATCGATGCCACGGTCATATGCTGCGGGTCCGATGAAGACGTGGCGGAGGCTCGGGAGTGTATCGCCCAAGAGTTGGTCGTGGCGAATAGCGCGGAGGAGCTACAACTTCTGCTCATCGGCACGCAGGAGACGCGCTAGAGCCCGGGCTGCTCGCTGCGCTTCATCCAACCCATGCGGGGAGAAAAGCCTTGCGGGTGCTTAAGATGCGCCACGGCATCCGCGATCATCAGGCGATGGCGGCGCGACAAGCTATCTGGAAGGTGGGCCACCGAAAACCACTGTGCTTCGGTATTTTCTTCATCGCTGATGACGGGCTCGGCGTCGTCGGCGACAGACAGGCGCAGCGCGGTGCCCATGAACATGCATTCATCGCCATTGGGATAGGTTACCGGGCCCGACTGGCCAACGCCCAGGAGCGCTTCCACCTTGGCATCGAGGCCTACTTCTTCTTTGACCTCGCGCAAGGCGGTGATCGTAATCTCCTCACCCGGCTCACAGATGCCTTCCACCGGGGTCCACACCGCGTTATCGGCGCGCTTGACCAGAAGCACGGATGGCACCTCCCACAAGGCAGCACCGGTAGGTACATCGCGGAGAATGATGGCGCTGCACGCGGGGACGAAGATCTGATCGTGGCCGATGGATTCGCGCAGCTTCACAATATAATCAGGCGTTGGCATACCACCTAGCGTAGCCAATCTTGCCTGACCCTACGCCACGGGGCCGAGGACCTTCAGCGCCAGTTCTTGGATATCCGGCGCGGTGGTAAAGGCCACGTCAATGTTTTGTTCCGTGTCTTCGCAGCTATGTCCTTCGTCCAGGGGCTCGGTGATTCCAGAAACCAAGCCGACGATAGTCTGCCGTCCATCCACATCGCCATAGACGGGCCCGCCGGAATCCCCGACGGCGCTGCACATCTCTGCCAAGGCGGCGTTGGAATCGTGTTCTAGGCCCTGGTAGTTGAGCTGCGTGGAATCCACCGCGTTTTTCACGTTCCCACAGGTCACAATGGTGGAACTGCCTAGCTTGCACACCGCATCCGGCAGCTTGTCCAGCTGCGTGGCCACGGTGGTGGCCACCTCTTCTGGGGTGAAGTACTGCGCATCGCGGTAAAGCTCGATGAAGGCAACGTCTAAATGATTGGTCTCCTCTGCAAAGAAGTCCGAATAGATCACCTCGCCTACTGGATCTGCTGGGTAGGCGAAGTCGCCCTCTTGGGTTCCGGCCCAGACCTTATCGCCAGGTTTGCCGCAATGGGAGACTGTCACGGCGATGGTGCGGCCATCGGCAAGCGCGAAAGACCACGCCGCGGTGCAGGACTGGAAGTTAAAGTACTCGCCCGGCTGCGGGTCGCTCGTGGTTAAATTCAGCGCGGCACCTGGGGGCACCGGCACCACCGCGGGCTCATAAAATTCATTCGGTGCTGGCGGTGGCGTGTCGGTGGATTGCGCAACCACCCCATCCTGCTGCTGGGGGGCATCGGTGCTACACGATGCCACCGTAAAGAGCCCTGCTGCTGCCAGCAGACTACTGGCTATCCGTACCCGCGTCACCTGCAGAGTCCTTGTCTTGTTCTTCCTTATCCGCCTCTGCTTGTGCTTTTAAGTCGCGGATAAATTTTTCCAGATCGAACTCGGTATAGTGCTCCGGTCCGGCGAAGTTTTCTAATGCCATGTGGTAGCTACACCTCCGTGTTCTTGATGCTTGAGGTAATAAAGTCCTTCACCGCTGCGGCATCGTTGGGCAGATCCGCCACGTGGCGCTCCGCGTTCAGGATGTCAGCAAAACGCTCCGGTGGCTGCGGTGCGCTCCCGATGGCCTCGGTGATGGTTTCGCTGAATTTTACCGGCAGTGCGGTCTCTAAGCAGACGATGGGAGTCGTCACGCCCTCTTTTTGGGCCGCACGCGCCACCTTGATGCCGTCGGCCGTGTGTGGATCCGCTAGGTAGCCATAGCGCTCGTGCACGTCCTTGATGGTGGCTAGGCGGTCATCGTGGGTGGAGGATCCGGACAAGAAACCGTAATCCTCGCGCGCGGCCGTAATAAGGTCTTCTTCAAGGTTGAACCCGCCTTCTTTGACCTTGATGCCAAAGAGATCCGCGACGCGGGCGGCATCGCGCCCTAGAAGATCGAAGGCGAAGCGCTCGAAGTTGGAGGCGCGGGAAATATCCATTGACGGCGATGAGGTGGCCATGGTTTCCGCAGCTGGGCGCGGGCGGTAGTTGCCGGTGCGGAAGAACTCATCCAATACATCATTCTCATTCGTCGCCACAATGAGGCGATCGATGGGAAGGCCCATGCTGCGCGCGATATGCCCGGCGCAAATATCGCCGAAGTTACCGGTTGGAACGCTAAAGGATACCTTTTGCTCGTTACTATCGGTGACCTTGATCCAGCAGCAAATATAGTAAACCACCTGGGCCAACAGTCGAGCCCAGTTAATGGAGTTGACCGCACCGATGCGGTAGTTGGCCTTAAACTCTGCATCGCTGGAGACGGCCTTTACCACGTCCTGGCAATCATCAAAGACACCATCGAGGGCGATATTGAAAATATTCGGATCATCCAAGCCGAACATTTGCGCCTGCTGGAAGGCGGTCATGCGCCCGGCCGGGGTCAGCATAAAAACGCGGATGCCGTCGCGACCGCGCATGGCGTATTCGGCAGAAGAGCCAGTATCGCCAGAGGTAGCGCCCAAAATGTTCAGCGTCTCCCCGCGGCGGGCAAGCTCATATTCAAAAAGCTCGCCCAAAAGCTGCATGGCCATATCTTTAAATGCAGCGGTGGGCCCCTCGGATAGGTGGCCGATAAAGAGGTCATCACCAAGCTCCGTGACCGGGGCGATCTCTGGGGAGGCAAACTTCGGGCTGGTATATGCCCGGGCGGCGATTTTATCCAGATCTTCTTCTGGAATATCATCGATGAACAGCTTGAGGACCTCGGCCGCAAGGGCGGCATAGCCGTCGGTTTTCACCACATCGCGCCACGCATCCAACGTGGCGGAATCCAGTTGCGGGTAGGTTTCAGGCAGGTATAGGCCACCATCGGGCGCGAGCCCTCCTAAGAGGATATCCGTAAAGGATGCGGGCTGGCCGGTGGTATCACGGGTCGAAATATACTTCACAAGATGAATCCTAGTAGTTAACGCGTAAGGTATCAGCCATGTCGCAGCCAAATCCGAGAGAAGTTATCACAACCCAGGCGTTAATGATTTGGGTGGCGGCCATGGCGGTCTACCTTGTAGCCATTACCGGGCGGTCTTCCTTCGGCGTTGCCGGCCTCGATGCCATCGAGCGCTTTGACGTCGATGCCGGGCGCATCGCGGTATTTACCTCCGTGCAATTGGGTGTTTATGCCATCGCGCAGATCCCAACCGGCATGCTCATCGATAAATTTGGCCCCCGCATCCTACTCGTGGTAGGTGCGGTCATTATGGGCGTCGGCCAGGTCATGCTCGGTTTTACCAGCAATTACGGGGTAGCCATCATCGCGCGCGTGCTCATCGGCGCCGGTGATGCCACAGGCTTCCTGTCGGTGATGCGCATTCTGCCCTACTGGTTCCCGCTGCATCGCACGCCAATGTTTACCCAGGTGACCTCCTCCATTGGCCAGATGGGTCAATTCATTTCCGCCGTCCCGTTCCTCTGGTTACTAGGAACAGCCGGATGGACCGCGGCATTCGTGACCTTGGGTGCAGTGGGCATCCTCGTCGCCATTGCCGCCGCAGTCGCGGTCGCTGACTCCCCAGAAAAGCTCGGGGTTATTCCGCTGGAGAAGGAACCACCAAACTCCCAGGGCAGCAGCATCGGTGCGCGCTTGAAGGCGGTCTTTACCTCGCCTATTGCCTGGCAGGCATACTTTATCCACTACAGCGGCATGTTGCCGCTGATTGTCTTTGTCATGCTGTGGGGCATGCCCATGATGACCCAAGGCATGGAGTTGTCCAAGGGCAAGGCCAGCCTCGTACTGACCCTCTTGGCCGTGTTTTTGGTTCTGGTCGGACCCTTGCACGGCCGGATTTCCTCCCGCGCGCAGAATATCCGCCCCTGGGTCGCGCTCGGGTTCGTAAGCCTGCACGTACTGACCTGGGTACTATTCTTCGCCTTCGGCACCGGCGGGGGTCTGGCGGCGATCACCGCGGTCTCCTTTATCCTCGCGCTGTGCACGCCGACGTCGAATTATGGCTTCGACATCATCCGCGAGAACATGGACCGCTCTGTCGTCGCTACCGCTACCGGCCTGGGCAATATGGGCGGGTTTACCTCCGGCATGTTGGGCGCGCAGTTATTTGGCATGGTCTTGGACCACTCTGCCGATGCCCCCAATTACTCCATGCCCGATTTCACCTCCGCTTCACTTGCCGTCCTAGCCGTATGGCTGTGCGGCATGGCTGGTGTCGTCATCACCCACATCCTGCGCCGACGCGGCGGCTACGCGGGTCCATCAGTGAGGATCGTGGAGGTAACCTAACGCTGCTTATTCGGTCCTTCGGCCTCATCGACAGCCGCTATCTCCGTGGCTTCCGTCTCTTCTTCCGCTTCTTCTGCCTTTGGGTCCAAGATAAAGTTGATGGTTCCCTCTGGATCCGCGAGGAACTCCTTGGTCGCTGCCACGGCTTCGGCCTCATCAAAGGAAATGCGCTGGAAGCCGGTGTCATTTAATTCCACGATATCGGCATTGGGGCAGCCCAGCAGGATCGGTGAATGCGTGGCGATAAATAACTGTGCACCGCGGTCAACGGCTTGGGCGATTTCAGCGATCAGCGCCAGTTGCCGGACAACGGATAAGCCCGATTCTGGTTCGTCAAAGATATATACCCCCGCGCCATCGACGCGCTCATAGAGCACATCGAAAACGGACTCGCCGTGCGAGCGGGCCTGCACGTCCACCTGGGAGGGCAGGATGGAACGCCCGCCGGATTCCTCGGGGGATTGCTCGCGCGAAAGGAGGTATTCATGGGTTTCCGCGCGCAAAAAATAGGCCCGCTGAATGAGTCCCGTGCCCTCGCAGACCACCGGGCTTAACGGCAAGATTGCTTCCGGATCCCCCATCCGGCCGCCCTTGGGAGAACACCCAAGATCCGTTGCCATGGCGGCCAGCAGGCTGGATTTTCCTATGCCGTTATCACCGACGAAAATCGTCACCGGGCGGGTAAAGGAAAAGCGCCTTAAATCTGCCAGGTAATCAAAGACAGGCAGGCTACGGCGATAATCCCGCGGCATGGATTTCAGGCGAACGGCATCAACCAACATGCCTGGCACTTTAGCAGCTGCGGCGGTGCGCGGATGGGGTATTCACGTCATCGCCGCGCTATTGCAGTTGCTAGATCGAATGCGGACTTGAGGTGCAGGAGTAATGGGTCCCCGGTTGCTGCTTGGGCTATGGTCTCTGCTGGAACCGCGTTTACCGCAAAGGCAATACCTAATCCCCCGCTAATAGGAAAGACTATGGCTGCGGCCACCGCCGCGGTTGTGGATAACTTATTCTTGATTGTCATCGTCTCCTCCAGTCCCTCGGTAACGCTCAGCTTGCTTCGTTACCGTTTCGTTATGGGATAACTCTAGGGAGACGAGCTGTTAAAGCCATGCCGTCAGTCTGCCGGTTTCCTGAAACTTCGCGGGGACCATTCGCAGGCAATCCGGGGCCACGGCACTGGTCTAATTCGCCGGGGCGCTTTCAGCCACGATGCCATCGCTGGCTGGGATGACAATCCCCTTTTCAAAGGCACCGATGATGGCCTTTTCATCGTCTTCATCCAGCTCACCAGAGGCCACGGCGCTCTTTAACTCGCGCTCTAGATACTGCCGGACATCAGACTTTCCGGATTTATTCTGGGTAATATCGCGCGGCACCGATTCCAACGGAATACCCAACGCCTTCGCCAGCGACATCACGCGATTGGCCTCTGAAGACGCATCGCCTCCCACTGCACCATTAACCTGGGCGGGCGCTTCTTCCTGCACCACGCCCCCGGCTACGGCATCGCCCACGGTCATCGTCCCTTTAGGCGGGTGATGGCGGTTGGTTGCCCACGTGCCAACGACGACGGCGATTATGGCCGCCACGGCGATACAGCCCCAGAGGTAGATAAGCTTTCTGCGGTGGGCCCCCGGTGATTTAGCCATGGTAATCCGAACTTCCCCCGAAGAATCCGTATCCATTACCGCGCGAGGAATTGCCAGTGCCGCGTTCATTCAAGATATCGATAAGCGAGCGGATCGTGGCCTCCCCAATGCGGTCGCCGCGCCCGCGGGAGCGGGAGTCCGCACTGCCCTCGCGTTCGAAGTCGTCTGCGCGCTGCGGCGCACCGACGTTCTGCCCGGCGCGGGACGCGCCCGTCTGCGGGGCCGAGACCGCGATGGTCAAGGTGGTGCCATCTAATTCTAGGACGTCATCATCACGGACCCCAGCCGCGCGAGCGGCAGAAAGCAACGCGGCCAATTCTCCAACCGTAGCGGAGTCCACATCGAGCTGCAGCTGAAATGACATAACCAAAGATCCTTTCTCTAACTTGTTCCTACTTTAGAGTCCGATACTTTAAAAGTTAAGGGAATTAGCGCTGCATAGACCAAGTTATGCGGCAACTTTAAGAATGCTCGAAGGATTCCTCCTCTCCCCAAAAGACTTCATCGACCACCTTGCGCGCGTGCCGGGTCAATTTCAGGTACGTATCCAGGAAATCCTGGTTATTCTCCGGCGTCCAGCCGGCCGCGCCGGCTACCTGGGCCAATTGTGGGCCAGGCCCAGGCAATTGGTCCACGCGCTTGCCGCGCACCAGCACCAACGCGTTGCGGGCGTCCGTTGCCATCAACCACGCATCTCGCAGGTCACTGGTTTGATCGGCGCTTAAGATGCCGCTTTGTTCCAGCGCCTCCAGCACCGGCAAGGTCCCTGGTTGCCGCAGCTCGGGATGCTCATGCCCGTGCATCATAATAAGCAGCTGCACCGTCCATTCAATATCGGTCAGCGCCCCGCGCCCCAGCTTCGTGTGGGTGGTGCGGTCGGCCCCACGCGGCAGGCGCTCATTATCCACCCGAGCCTTCATGCGCCGGATGGCGCGAATGGTGGACTGGCTCGCGCCGCTATCCGGGTAGCGGTATTCATCGATCATCTCCATAAAGCGCTGGCCCACTTCCTCGTCCCCGGCGATGAAGGCCGCACGCAGCAGCGCCTGCATTTCCCAAGCCTCGCCCCACTCGCGGTAATAGCGCTTGTAGGAGGCAATGCTGCGCACCACCGCGCCAGATCGTCCCTCTGGGCGCAAGCCCAAGTCAACGTCCAAGGGAGGATCCCCAGAAGGCTTGGCAAGGCGACGGCGCAGCTTATCGACGATCCCGATAGCCCACCGCATAGCCTCGCCTTCATCGTCTGCAGCTTCAGGCTCTGCCACAAAAAGGACATCTGCATCGGAGCCGAACCCAAGCTCACGGCCACCGAGCCGGCCCATGCCAATAACTGCAATGCGCGCCGGCGGTTCCGCATCCTCGTGGTCCATCCGCCAGGCCCGCACCTCAGCGCGCAGGGCGGCTTCCAAGACTGCGTTCCAGATGGTCGACAGTTCTTGGCACACCTGCTCAACGGGGATTATCCCTAGAAGATCACCGCTGGCGATGCGCGCCAGCTCCACCCTGCGTAGCGAGCGCGCGACCGCCACCGCCTTATCCGGGTGCGCATGGCGCTTGCTGGAATTAACCAGAGCCTTGGACACCTGCTCAGGCTTGGTTTCGAGCAACTTGGGGCCGGTCGCGCCATCGGAAAGCTGCTTTACCGAATCCGGGGCGCTGATAATAAGGTCCGCGGTAAATGGCGAGGTCCCTAGGATATGCATCAGGCGCTGGCCGACGATCCCCTCATCCCGCAAAATCCGCAGGAACCATGACTTATCGCGGGCCGCCTCTGATAGCTTGCGGTAATTGAGCAACCCCATATCCGGATCCGCGGTGTCTGCCAGCCATTCCATCAAGGTGGGCAGCAAGATGGCTTGAATGCGTGCCTTGCGGGACGTACCGGAGGCTAGCGAGGTCAGGTGCTCAAAGGCGCGCACCGGCGAGCTATACCCCAATGCCGCAAGCTGCAGCTTTGCCGCCTCCGGCGAAAGCTTTAGCTCATCGGCGGACATGGTCACCACGGAATTGAGCAACGGGCGATAAAACAGGCGCGAGTGCAACTCAGAAATGCGCATCCTAATGCGCCGCAAATGCGCTAACATGCCCTGCACCGCAGACTTTGTGCCCTGCGGCGAGAATCCCGAAATCACCGCGAGCCAGTTCATGCCCGCTTCATCATCATTTGCCGGCAGCGTGTGTGTGCGGCGGAAGCGCTCCAATTGCAGGCGGTGTTCTAAAAGGCGCAAAAATTCATAAGCCTCAATGAGCTGCGTGCCATCTTCGCGGCCCACGTAGCCTGCGGAGATAAGCGCGTCGAGGGCATCCACTGTCGAAAGCGCGCGCAGAGATTCATCGGAGCGCCCGTGCACCAATTGCAGCAATTGCACCGCAAATTCGATATCGCGCAGCCCGCCGACGCCCAGCTTGAGCTCTCGGTGTTTGAGCTCATCCGGCACATTATCCAATACGCGCCGGCGCATGGCTTGGACGTCTTCCACGAAGGAATCGCGCTGCGAAGCCGTCCAGACCATCGGCCGGATTTGTTCCAGGTAATCCTGCCCCAACGGCAGGTAGCCGGTCATCGCCCGCGCCTTGAGCAGCGCCTGGAATTCCCAGGTCTCTGCCCACCGGCGGTAGTAGGTCACGTGCGAATCCAGCGTGCGCACCAGCGCCCCAGACTTACCCTCCGGCCGCAGGTTCGCATCGACATCAAAAAATGTCGTCGACCCAATCCGGTTAAACTCCGCGGCGAGCCGGGTGGCCTTGGGCGTTGCCTCGCTGCCGACGAAGATAACGTCCACATCGGAAATGTAATTGAGCTCGCCGGCACCGCACTTGCCCATCGCCATGACGGCAAGCTGCGCATCGAGCGGATCATCGCCGTAAATCTTGCGCACCGCAACGGCAAGGGATGCGGTAAGGGCGGCATCGGCAAGCGCAGTCGTCAGCGTGGTGACCTGCCGAAAGCTTACCGCCGGCTGCGGGCGGGATTGCCCCTTGCGGGAGTGGAAGGTACCCGCCACATCGTGCGCGGCAAGCCGCATCATCAGCGTGCGGTACTGGGTACGCATCTCCTTTTTGTGCTCACCTTCGCTCGCGCGGTACGTGCCCGGTGCGCTGAGATCCTCCCTCGCTGGATCAGGAGCATCGAGCTCTGCGGCAAACGTTGCCGGCTGCGCCCCCACCGTTTCAAGCAGGCTGGTGAGCATCTCCTCTGGCTCCGGCAGGGGCTTTTTCAGCTCTTCCCACAACTCTGGGTGGGCAGCGAGGTGATCCCCAAACGCCGTCGACGCACCCAAGAGCGCGAGAAGGCGCACCCGCACTTGCTCATTGCTGCGGATTTCCGCATCGAGCTCCGGGGCTTGCTCGTAAATGCGCACGAGGTTATTAAGCGCCAAATCTGGATCACCGACCGCAGCCAGCGTCCATAGAAGGTCAACGGACTCCGGGTTATTCCATCCCAGTTGTTCTAAGTCTTGTGCGGCATGGGACCGGCTAAGGCCCAGCGACGCCGGCGAAGGCACCGTGGCAGGACGCATTATTCTCCTAGAAATTCAGGTTGTTGCGCAGCTCGACTGTAGTAATTTGGCGCTGGTAATCGCGCCATTCTTCCCACTTGGCGCGCAAGAAGAACTCGAAGACGTGCTCGCCCAAGACCTCCGCCATAAATTCGGACTTTTCGAACTCGCGCAGTGCCTGGTCCATGCTGGAGGGAAGATCCTTATACCCCATGGCGCGGCGTTCCCGGTGGGTGAGCTGGTGGACATCGTCTTCCGCGGGATCGTCTAATTCGTAGCCTTCTCGGATGCCGCGCAGCCCGGCTGCGAGGATGACCGCATAGCCCAAGTATGGGTTCATGGAAGCATCGATGGAACGGATTTCCACCCGGCGCGATTCCTCCTTGGTCAAGCGGTACGTCGGCACGCGCACTAGGGCGGAACGGTTCTGCACTCCCCACGTGGCCGAACCCGGCGCCTCATTGCCAAACATCAGCCTCTTATAGGAGTTGGGCCACTGGTTGATAATGGGGCTCATCTCCGTAGAGTGCTCCAAAATTCCGGCGATGAACTGCTTGGCGGTGTGTGAGAGCGAAAATTCATCGTCCGGATCGTGGAAGGCATTGGACTGGCCTTCAAAAAGGCTAAAGTGTGTGTGCATTCCGGAGCCCGGGAGATCCTCAAAGGGCTTGGGCATAAACGTAGCACGCACATTTGAATCCGTGGCTACCTGCTTAATAACCCGCCGGAAGGTCATAATATTATCCGCCATGGTCAACACATCGGCATGGCGGAGATCGATTTCCTGCTGGCCCGGCGCGGTTTCGTGGTGGCTAAATTCGGTGGCGATGCCGAGCGATTCCAACGCCAACATGGCGCGGCGGCGAAAGAGCGGCGCAGTATCGTGAGTCGCTTGATCGAAATACCCGCCATTATCGGTGGGGACAAGATCTGTTAGCTCCCGGCTGTGTTCCAGCAGGTAGAACTCAATTTCCGGCGAGACCATGCAGGTAAATCCATCATTAGCCGCCTCGGTGACCTGGCGGCGCAGGATATGGCGCGGATCCACCACGGAAGGCTGGCCATCCGGCTGCGCAATATCGCAGAACATGCGCGCCGTTTGCAGGTCCGGCTCATTGTCATCAAACGGCAGGATTTGAAAGGTGGAGGGATCCGGCAGCGCAATGGTGTCCGATTCAGAGATGCGGGAAAATCCCTCTACCGACGAGCCATCAAAGCCAATCCCCTCCTCAAAGGCGGATTCGAGTTCGGAGGGGCTCATCACTACGGATTTGAGGGCGCCCATGATATCCGTAAACCACAAGCGGATAAAGCGGATATCGCGTTCCTCAACGGTGCGTAAGACGAATTCGTGTTGGCTATTCATGCCCTAAACCTTACCGGCTCACCGCTAAGCAGTGTGCAGTTCATTAGTCAATTTCCACATGGTCAGATTCGCAGGTCGCCAGAGTATTCAGGGGGTAGCTAGCGGGGGCTATAGGAGCAGGTACGGCTGCGCGCACGTGCTTTGCTAGTGGGGCAAGCGAACACCTGTACAAGCTATCTAAAGGAAGAAATTACAATGACCTCCCACGTTGATGAACTTTCTGCCAGCGTTATCGATGCCGTAGTGACCGCCGCCCAATACGGGTGGTCCCCGGACGATTTACGCCACGTCCTAGGCTCTTATTCCTATCCCCTCATCTACCGCGCTAGCCCGCACGTACCTGCCCGCATCACCTCACCCGCGCTGCGCAAAGCGTGGTTGCAATTAGAAGCCCCACAAGAAAATTTCATTCCCCGCGATAAAATGCGCGCCATCATGAAAGAACTGGTGCATCTTCCGCGTTTGCGCGATACCGAACTTCTAGCAGGCGGCGAGCTGAGCCAGACCGACGGCCCTAGCGACAAGCAGGATAAAATACGCCACAAGGTCTTGGGACTATTGCGGAAGGCAGAATCCACCTCTTTTGCAGAAGAGGCAGAGATACTCATTTCCAAGGCGCAGTCGCTGCAGCAAAAATACCGCATCGAAGACCTCCTAACCGGTGACCAGCCCCGCCTCATTTCCCACCGCGTGCATGTTCACCCACCATATATCAAGCACCAGGTCACCTTGTTAGGCACTATCGCCAGTGCCAATGGCTGCACCACTCTCCTCATCCACGAAAAGGGCCTTGCCTGCATCATTGGCGCGCCCGAAGATACCGCCCACTGCGCCGATCTTTTCTCCTCCCTGAACCGCCAATGCGATTGGTATATGCGCAACAGTGAGGGTGCCGAGTTTGCGCGGGCAACGCAGACCACCGCAGCCTATCGTCGTAGCTTCCGGCTTTCCTATGCCGCCCGAATTGGGGAACTGCTGCAGCTAGCCAATGAAGACGGCATCGAAGAAAAACTCGATGAGTCTCCCTATTGCAGCCACCACGCAGAGCTCATCGCCACTCAGACACTGCCTGCGCTCCAAGCGCGCACCGATCATGCCGAGGAAACCCGAAACCGCTTATTTCCCAACCTAACTACATCCTCGCTATCCATGAACAGCTTGCATGGCATCACTGACGGCATCACGGCCGCGGATAGGTCTCACTTAGGCAGACCCGCTACTGGCATCGATTCTTAATACCGGCGGCCCTTGCTCCGTGGCCTCCTCTGTCTGCTTTTAGCCCCATGGTGTCAGCGGTACATTTCTACCTGTGCGCACAGCAAACGCTGCGAAATTTTTCAGGCGCCTGCTGCGCGTCACGGGTAGGATCTCAGGTGAAATTAATTGTTGTAAAAGCTTAAGGGTATGTGAATGTCAACACAGACTTTTCTGGAAGTAGAAGCGAAATTCGCCGTAGCAGAATCGACTCAGCTGCCTGAACTCACTCGACTCAAATCAGTTGACCATATTGCAGAAACGCGCCACCACGCTCTATCTGCTATTTATTACGACACGGAAGATTTGCGCCTAACGCACGCCAAAATCACCTTGCGCCGCCGCACCGGCGGCAATGACGATGGCTGGCACATCAAGATCCCCAGCGAGGGCGGACGGACCGAGATTCATACCGAACTGGGAGAACCGGTAGACGGCAAATACGAGGTCCCCCAAGAGCTGGTACAGCAGGTGCGCTCCATCATTCGCCACAATGAATTAAACCCCATTGCGCAGGTGGATAATAACCGCACCGAGATGCTGCTGGCTGACGAGCACAATAATCCGGTCGCGGAATTCTGCGATGACCACGTTACCGCCTTTTCTTTCCTGCCCGGCGGGCAGCAGCAATCTTGGCGCGAATGGGAAGTGGAGCTTGCCGGTGATCTTCCAGGCACCGAAGAAGGAAGCCAGTTCATCCGCCGCGCTACTTCACTTCTCATCGGCGCTGGGGCTCGCGTTTCTTCGTCCCCGTCTAAGTTGAAGTCGGCCTTGGGAGATTCCTACAACAATGCTCCCCTGCCGCCCGCGCTCGTAACCCCGGATGTTGATGAGGATTCCCCGGCAGCAGCAGTGATTACAGCGCTGCAGGCCAACCGCGACAAACTGATTGATTACGATCCGCGCGTTCGCCGCGATGAGTGGGACTCGGTGCACCAAATGCGCGTGGCTACCCGCGAGCTGCGCAGCCACCTACAAACTTTTCATGGCATCGTCGTCGGCCCGCAGATTGAAAAAATCGAAGCCGACCTCAAAGAGCTGGCCGGTATTTTGGGCGTAGCCCGCGATGCAGAGGTCGTAGAAGAGCGCTGGCAAGAGCTCCTGGAGTCCGAGGATTCCGATACCTTGGATGCCGCCACCCGCGAACACATCTCCCGCGATATGGGTACCGCCTACCGGCGGGCGCACCGCAGGGTTATCGCCGCGCTAAATTCTGAGGAATACCTCGAATTGCTCGAGTCCCTCGACCGCCTTTTGGCGGATCCCCCTACGGCCGGCTCTCAATCCGCAGAAGATGCCGACGGTGATGACGTTTCCACTGCCGTGGACGCGACTGCGCAAGCGTCCGAGGATGCAACCGATAATTCAGCCGAAGAATCTGCGGAAGCGCATACCGCAGAGGAAGAATCGGCCGCTGAAAAGAAGACGGAAGAACCGTCTAGCGCTGGCGAAGCGGAGGCCGAGGACGTCGATGCCGTAATGGCACGCCATCTAGAAAAGGCCTATAAGAAGCTGGTCAAGCGGCATAAGAAGGCCGTGGAGAACTGGGATAACGCGGAGCTTTCGCTGCACGAGCGCGAGGATTATTTCCACGATATGCGCAAGGCTGCCAAGAAACTGCGTTACGCAGCAGAGGCGGCCGGTTCAGCAACGAAGCTAAAGACCAAGCGCCTGTACAAGGCCTGCAAAAAGATGCAATCGGTCTTGGGGGATTTCCAAGACTCGGTCACCTCGCGGGATAAATTGCTAGAACTGGCCCACAATGCGCACCGCCGCGGAGAAGATACCTTCGGTTACGGCCTGCTATACCAGCGCGAACGCTCCATCGGCCTCGCCGCCTTGGATGATTACAACGAATCTTTCAAGGACATCAAGGCCGCGTTTAAGCCGCTGCGCAAGAAGCTGAAGAAGTAGTGCTGCAGCGGCACCAGATGTGCCGCGTTAGGCCGCTTTAGTCACTGTCAGGTGATGGTTGGGAAATTAACTAGTCCCAGCCATCATCTTCTTTATCTGCGGCATCGGCTGCCTTGGTGCGGGCGCGCGCGATTTCTATGGCGTGCTCGGCCTCTTCGCGGGTGTCATAGGGGCCCATGCGGTTTTCCCAGCCGGATACTTTGCCCTTGCTGACTTCCTTGGTGGAGGGGTCGTAATACCATTTCTCATCTGCTGTAGTCGCCACGGTAGTCCCTTTCGTCTATATACTCTGGGCAGCACGTGTGCGCCGCCTGTTTGTGGTTGGTGCCCACACTACCCATGCACGAAAACACGTGCCCGCTAGAATATGAGGGCAGTATTTCTTTTGATGCCTCTCCCTGCTCTCTTAAGCAGAGCAAGGGAGCCGCTTTATCGGCTACTTTGTCCATGGCGCTAGCCCGCGCCACGTAGCCACGTGATTTTTATCCGCCGAATTGGAAAAGGAGCTTGTGCCTTCATGCCACTGTGGTCGACGCCTAAGTCCCCTATTACTGAGCGCGTTGCACAACGACACGCCACTATCGTGGGAACGGAGCCCACCCATGTCGCCAGCGCGCCCGCGACCTGGCCACTTATTGGTGAGCATATCGATCATTACGGAGGCATCGTCGCCGCAAGCTTGTCGGATCTCCGCGCAGCAGCGGCCGTCAGTTCGCGCACGGATGGCATCGTTTCCGTCCACTACGTGCCGGCTTGTGGGGAGCCTGCGCACGATTCTATTGGCCTCCAGGAGGTGGCTGTGCTCGCCGCGGCGCAACAACCCACGACGGACTCAGAAGGCCAACCGGTCATTCCTCCCGCACCAGAGGGTGGGCTGGCTGCGCGCATCGGCGGCATCGTGCACACCATGGTGAACCGCCAGTTGCTCTCCCGGGAAACGGCTGGGGCGGATATCACTATTGTGAGCGATATCCCTGCCGATATCGGCTTAGGCGCTGCATCGGCGGCGGATGTTGCCGTTGCGCTTGCCTTAATGGGTCCAGCCGAAAACCTCGACGCACCTTTGCGCGTGCGCGTTGCGGATGTCTGCACCCAAGCGGTGACCACCTTTGCTCATAAGCCCGCCCTTCGCGCGCGCCACACGGCCGCGCTGCGCAGCAGTGGTGACGGCGTGTGCATCATCGACTATGCCGATGGCTCGGTCACCCACGCGCCCCATGTGGTGGGCCAGGATGTGGTGGCCTTTGCCGTGGCGGTGCCCGAGGACAATTCGCAAGAGCAAGCGCAGGCAATTAGTGACATCCGCCAGCGCCAGCAGTTTATTGATGATGCCTGCCATTCCTTCGGCACGGAGTCGCTGCGCTTATTGCCCGATGCGCAGCAGCGCGTAGTGGAGTGGCTCAAGGCGGTACACAAGGTCTACGGCGAAGAGGGCCGGCCCAGCATCAATGCGGCCACCGAGTGGATGGCATTTTATGAGGAAGAGACCACCCGTGTGGAGCACTTTGTGCGCTACCTACGCTCGCACCGCCGCAATGAGCTCTTCCCCATTGTGTTGCAATCGCAGGCCTCGCTGACCAATATTTATGGCTTCGATTCCGCAGAAAAGCTGGCGGAGCTGGTCACGGTCCGCGGCGGGGTGGCCGCGCGCTCGGCGCACGCGGGACTTTCTAGCGCCGTTATTGCTTATGTCCCCAGCAACCGCGCGGAAAACTTCGCGGCGGACTTGGCAGAGGATGGTTTTCTGCTTGTGAAACTGGCCGCTGGCGAGCCAGCCAAGGTAGAAGATTAAGCGCGAATGAGCCGGCCTATAAGCCGGATTCTGTCTAACCGCGTTGCCCCAGCAAGTGGGGCACCGCGCGGCGAACATCCATCTAGACCAACCGTTGCCAGTTAGTTCCAGCAGCTACCTTCAGGCTCGAGCGAGCAGCCTTAAAACGCCTGATCGGGCCCTGCAACGTGGCAGGGCCGTGATGCCTTGCTCCCGGTGGGGTTTACCCAGCCACCGCCATCGCTGACGGTGCTGGTGCGCTCTTAACGCACCGTTTCACCCTTACCTTGTGGCCCCTACTTGGGTCGAAACGCAAGTGAAGGCACAAGGCGGTCTACTTTCTGTTGCACTTGCCCGCGGGTCACCCCGGGTTGCCGTTAGCAACCACCGTGCTCTGTGGAGTCCGGACTTTCCTCGGCGCCCACGTTGCAGCATCAACGCTGCCCGTTTGCGGCGACGCGATCGCCCGGCCGGCTCATTCGCGCTACTTAGTCTAGCGCAGCCCCTCTAGGTGTCCCACATCGTTGAATCCATGCACCATAGAGCCGCCGTCCCAGAACTCGACATCTGATAGCGCCGCCAGATCCAAAAACAGGTGTTGGAAGGTGGCCGGGCCCGCGTTCAGGGCCTGGCAGAGGAAGGATTTGATGGGGTTGACGTGGCTGACAATCAGCACCGTCTTGCCGCTATAGCGCCGCTGCAATTCCTTGCGGGCAGCACGCACGCGACGGTTGACGGCCTGCAGCGATTCCCCGCCGGGGCACGGTGTAGCGGCATCGTGCAGCCATTGCTCGTGTATCTCTGGGTCGCGCTGGTGCGCTTCGGCCGCGGTCTTTCCTTCCCACTCGCCAAAGTCCACCTCGATCAGGCCGTCTTCGGTCACCACGTCGATATCGCGGCCATGCGCGACGGCGGCCGCTGTTTCCTGACAGCGCTTCAGCGGCGAGGACACGATGGCGTCGATGGTGGTACCGGCAAGGGCTTGCGCGGCGGCGAGCGCCTGCTTTTTGCCCAGTTCAGTAAGCTCCGGATTGGCGCGCCCTGAGTATTGCTTGTTGGCAGACATTTCGGTTTGGCCATGACGCAGCAGGATAAAGCGGGTCTTATCGCCGCGCTCGCCCAGCCAGTCAGAAGGGTGCGGCGCGGAGGTATCCCACTCCTGGTTGTCCTCGGCAGGCGTAGGCTCACCCGGCGCGGCATCGGACGAAGGCTCGGCGGCAGGCGCATCGGTTTCGCTCTTGACGATGCCCACCTTATGCCCCGCCGCAGCCGCGTCCATCGCGTCATTGGATAGCGCATCCGCCACCTTATTTTTTGCGCGCGGAACCCACTCCAGGCTGAAGGAAGAAAACCCGTCGATATGCGTGCGGGCCTCAAGGGCCAGCTTTTGCATATCCGGGTGCTTGATTTTCCAGCGTCCATTGATCTGTTCCACGACGAGCTTGGAGTCCATATAGAACTCCACCTCGCTGGCACCTAGCTCGGAGGCGGCCTCGAGCCCGCGCAATAAGCCGTGGTATTCGGCCACATTATTGGTGGCCTCAGTGCCAACCACATAGACGATTTCGCGCAGGGTGGTCGTGCCATCCGCGGCATAAACCACAGTGCCTGAACCGGCTACTCCGGGATTGCCGCGCGAGCCACCATCGGCGTAGATAATGACCTTCATGATGCCAGGCGCACCAGGTAGGAACCGCAGTCGGTGCATTGCGGAAGCTCATCGGCAGGCGCATTGCGCACGGCGTTCTTATCGGCGGGCGGCAAGACGATGAAACAGCCGCCGCAGGCCCGGTTGGCCTTAAACTGCGCGGCGCCAACACCGTTTTCTTGCCGCTGCGCGTCGTATTCCTCCAAAACATCGGAAGGCAGCTGTTCGCGCAAATCCGCGATGCGCACGGCGGGATCGGGCTGGTTATCCGCAGCCTCTTGCGCGGCGTCTGCGGCGCGGCGCAGCATTTCTAGCTTGCGTTCAGAATCTGAGACGCGCGCACCGTGCACGTCCAGGTTGGAGCGCAGCGCGTGAATTTCGTTGTGAGCTTCTTGCAGCTCACTCATCAGATCGGCGATGCGGGACTTCGTGGCGTAGAGATCGTGCTCGATGTCCTTGCGCTTTTCGGTATCCAACTCGGCGCCAAGCTGGCCCTTGTCATCGCGTTCGCGCCTGCGCAGCTTACGCTCATCGGCCTGGATGCGCAGGATTTCATTTTCCATGTCATCGACTGCCATTTGTGCGGAACCGGAGGCATCGAGCAAGCGCTTGTGTTCCTGCTGTGCCTTGTCATACTCGACCTTTTCTGGCAGCTCTTTATCCCCGCCAATGCCTTGCGAGCGTTCCAGGTTGGCCAATTCCAGCAGTACCGGTTGTAGTTCTTGCGATAGTTTCACTTATGACTCCTTTGGGTGCGCGGAGATAGTCCA
Source organism: Corynebacterium sp. KPL1814 (assembly GCF_000478175.1). GTDB lineage: Bacteria > Actinomycetota > Actinomycetes > Mycobacteriales > Mycobacteriaceae > Corynebacterium. The sequence continues at coordinate 283,542 of NZ_KI515774.1, read as the reverse complement.
CGGATCAGTTCGCAGGCTAATAATTTCCGTATCTAGTTCTAATGCTGCTTCTACGATATCGCTTGCTTGCGCCGTCCAAGGAAACTCGCTGGCCCAGTGGGCCGTATCGATGACGGCTGGTCCCCCGGCGCGCAGATGCTCGTCCACCGGGTGGTGGCGCAAATCGGAGGTGACGTACACATCGACGCCCAGCTTCGCCGCAGCCCCCAGGAAGGAATCCCCAGCGCCGGACGATACCGCCACTGTGCGCACCTTTTGCTCTGGGTCACCCGCGGCTCGGATGCCCCACGCGGTTTCGGGCAGGGCGTTGGCCACCTGTTGCGTAAACTCCCGCAGGGTCATCTCGCGGGGCAGCTCGCCCACGCGCCCGAGCCCCAGTGCGGTATCAAGATCGCCGCTTCCGGCCGTTTCCACGATGTCATAGGCGGGCACCTCATACGGGTGCGCCGCGTGCAGCGCCGCAATCAACGTGGACCGCAACGAGGCGGGAGCCACGAATTCCACCCGTACCTCGTCGCCGCGGTGCAGCTTGCCGATGCTCCCTTCAACCGGATCCGCGCCCTCCTCCGGCTGGAATTGGCCTGCGCCCGCGATATCGAATGAGCAGTGGGAGTAGGCGCCGATGTGGCCCGCGCCGGCATCGAAAAGCGCCTGCTTTACCTGCTCCACGCTGCCGGTAGGGATATGCACCCCCCACTTATCAATGGCGTCTGGAGCCTCCGGCACGATGGGCCGACCTGGGGTAATGCCAACGAGTTCCGCCAACTTATCGTTAACCCCGGGGCGAGCCTTATCTGCGTTGGTGTGGGCGGCAAAAAGCGCCACCCCATTTTTAATCAAGGTATGAACAACCTTGCCCTTAGGGGTATCGGCCGCCACGGATTCCACGCCGCGCAGTAGCAGCGGGTGGTGGACTACCAACATATCCGCGCCGAGCTCAACCGCGCGGTCCGCTACCTCTTGGGTGCAATCTAAAGCAAAGGCGACGGTACGCACCTCGTCTGCGGGGTCGCCGCAAATAAGGCCTACGGCATCCCACTTTTCGGCCAAATGGGGCGGGTAAGCCTTGTCCAAAACGCGGCGCACATCGCCCACTCGCACAGCAGACATGGCGATACTCCTTTATGCTCGATTCTTGTAAATTACGCTAGTGCTATATCCTGTCTCCCGCACTACAGTACTATCTGCGCAAAGGGTTTTCGCATGACTGAATCTTCTTCTCACTCGGGTCTCTACCTCGTCTTTGTGTGCACCGGCAATATTTGCCGGTCGCCCATGGCTGAAATCATCGTGCGCGATGAAATGGAAGATGACATGCTCGATCTCCTAGCCACGGTGGATTCCTGCGGGCTCGGTGGTTGGCACGTGGGGCAAGGCGCCGATGAGCGGGCCGTGGCGGAGCTGCGCCGCGCCGGACACGATGGGGCATCCCACCGCGCATCCAAATTGGGCGAGGAACACATGGACGCTGACCTATTCATCGCGATGGATTCCGGACACTATGATTCGCTCATCGATCTAGGTATCGATCCTGCCAAGGTCCGTCTGATGCGCAGCTTCGATCCCAATTCCCCGGAAGGCGCAGAGGTCGCCGACCCCTACTACGGCACCGAAGAAGACTTCGAAACCGCGCGCAAGAATATCGAAGCCGCGGTCCCCGGCCTGCTGGATTGGATTCGCGAGAACCGCGACTAGACTTGGGGGCATGCTAAAGACGTTCCTCAAGCCTGGCTGGGTGCTCATGCTGCTTTTCGTGGTGGCATTTTCTTACTTGGCCTTTAGTGTCCTTGCCCCATGGCAATTGGGAAAGGACGATGACATTGTGGAGCGCAATGAAAACATCACCCACGCCTATGAGGCCGATCCGCAGCCGATTGACCAGGTCGTGGACGCTGACGGCGCCATTTCCGGTGATGAATGGTCCCGCACCACGCTCAAGGGGCACTACCTGCCCGAGGATGAGGTGCTGCTCCGCCTGCGCCCCGCAGGTTCCGGCCCGTCCTATCAGTCCTTGGTGCCTTTCCGCACCGATGCGGGTTTGACCATGCTGATTAACCGCGGTTGGGTCAGCGCCGAGGAGGGCAATGCGGTGCCGGATATTCCGCCCGCCCCTTCCGGAGAGATAACCATTACCGGCATGGTGCGCTCGAATGAGGCCGAGCACCAGACCGCCCCCATCACGCAGGAGGGCTACCAGCAGGTCTACTCCATCCACACCGAGCAAGTGGGCTCGCTTATCGGTGCCGACTTAGGCCAAGACTACATCCAGCTCTCCGAGGACCAGCCGGGCGTGCTCAACGCAATGCCCATTCCGCAGCTCGACCGCGGCAACCACCTTTCCTACGGCTACCAGTGGATCGCCTTTGGTATCATGGCCCCGCTGGGGTTGGGCTATTTTATCTGGTCCGAAATCCGCGAGCGCCGCCGCCTGCGCGAAGAAGAAGCCGCCATGCAGACCCTCGACGCGGATGCGGAATCGCTTGCCGATGCCCCCACGTCCAGCTCCTCCGTCAACGACGAACCTGGCACCGACACCGCTACGGATGCTGCACCTCACGCCGCCGCGCTGCGCAACCGCTCCCGCTACGGCGATTCCAAGCCGGATCACTATGCCAAGCTGAAAAAGCGCCGCCGCGAGCGCTACTAACTTTCCTAGCCCGCCTGACCTGCTTTCGATTCTGTAGTGCTGGCAGACCGGTCCCACATGAGTAATGCGAAACCTACTGCGATCCAGAGCGCGAATACCCACCACGCGTGTCCCACGCCCTGGCCATCAAAATAGGACAAAGAACGAACAAGGTACCCCGTTGCACCAATGGGCATCCACTGCCCCAAGGTAGCCCAGCCATCAGGAAGCAACCAAGGTCCGGTGGCCAAGCCCGAAAGTGGATTACCTAGGAAAATGGTGAGCACCGCACCAATTCCTACACCTGCAGTACCGATCACCGCAGCTAGGCCTGCCGTGAGCAATGAGGTGGAAAGAATACCCAGGGCGATGGCCAACCATTCCATACCGAATTTGCCAATTAACGTGCCGTACACGGTGTGCAGCATCCACGTCGCAACGAGCGATCCCCCTGCTGCTATGCCAACGAGTACTACAAACTTGACCCACTTTCGGCGGCGGAAAACAAAGGTGGCGATGACTGCGGAAACGATGCCGCCAAAGGCCAAAGGCAGCCCTAGCAGCCCAATGCCATTAGCTTGCGGGTCTTCTTCCGATGTCGGTGCAAGGTCTTCGGTAGCAACCTCCATGCCTTGCGCCTCGAATGACTTACCCAATTGGTTCACCATCTCTGTGTAGGCAGCACCGTTGCCAGAAGCGGTATAGGTTTGTGCTCCCGATGGGGTGATAACCAGACCGCCTACGACGTCTCGGTTTTCAATCGCATCGCGCACATCGGCATCGGATTCATAAACCCTTAAATCGGGTCCGCCCTCGCCTGCTTTATCGGTCATGTGCTTAACCATCTGCTCGGGCCCGGCCACAGCAATGGGCACGCCTTGCGGTCCGGAAGAAAAGTTGGGAGCAAGGAACGCAAATAGCATTAGCCCGATAATGACTGGTACCCCAATCACGGCGGCAACGATTTTTACGGTCGTGTTTTGCCGCCTGCGAGTCGCAGTAGAACTCATGACAATCCCCTTATCTGGAACAGTGTATTTCAGTTACTTAAATAAAACATAGTGTTCCATTTGTTAAGATGTCAACCATGAGACAAGATGCAGCCAATAATCGTGCGGCGATAGTCACCGCCACCAGGCAACTACTCACCACTGAGGGGCCTGGTATTTCCATGCGGACCATTGCGAAAGCCGCTTCAGTGGGTGTGGCCACGGCCACCCGGCACTTCCCCGAGCGCATCGAACTCCTCGATGCAGTAAGCGCGCAAGCATCGGCCGATATCGCCGCAATCATCGAAGCCCACAGTGGGGAATTTGCTAGCGATGCACGTACCGCGTGGCGCACCACCGTCCATTCCATAGGAACTTTGCAGCTAGCAACCCTTGCCCAAGCAATATATGAAGATGCCATGCGCGATCCGGAAACCCGGAAACAAAAGGACCGGATCATTGATAAGCGCGCCCAGGAATTAACCGGCATTTACGACAAACTGCTAATCCCCGCTAAAAAGGCACACCTATGCCCGGAAAGCCTCAATGCGCTGGATTTTCACATGGGCCTTGGGATAATCACCCGCCCCATCCCGATAGAGCCCAAGCCCTCACTCGCCCCTGACGCACTTACTCCACGGCTCATAGACCTCATGCTTGATGGGCTGGAGGCACAAGCCGAGGCCGACATTTGACCCTGAAAGCCCATTCATCGAGGCTGCACACCGGAAACAACACATTTTGCCGTTTAGGCTGCAGCCTTCCCCCATCCATGAATCCCCACACAACGAAAAAGTCTCGAGCCACCGTTCTAGGAACGATGTCTCGAGACTTGAAAAATGGTGCGGCCTGAGGGGATCGAACCCCCGACCTATTGGGTGTAAACCAATTGCTCTTCCAGCTGAGCTAAAGCCGCATGCGCCCTTGCGCTGTTATGTACAGTAGCGCAGGATTGTGAAGCTACACAAATCAGCTGGTGAGGGCTATTTTTTGGTGTATCCGCGCGGTACCAGGCAGGAACCCTGCCACTCGCCAAATCGCTCAGCTTTGGTCTGCACCAAGCCGGCCAGCTGTGCGGATTCAGAAATGAGACCAGGCTCCACGGTGCCGGGCTTGCCAGCGCCTGGGGTCAGCAACCACACGGATCCGTTATCCGCGAGGGGACGGCTGGCATCCACCAGGCCGTCCACGAGGTCACCGTCTTCCTCGCGCCACCAAAGAAGGACTACATCGCACAGCTCATCATTTTCCTCTTCGAGGAAATCCTCACCGAGTACGGCTTCGATAGATTCAGAGATTGTGGTGTCACAATCCTCGTCCCAACCAAGCTCTAGAGCGATTTGCCCTTCCTTGATTCCGAGCTTGACTGCAGCGTCAGCCACTATGCATTTCCTTCCTCATTCGGTGAATTCTTGCTCACGCCCAGCCCGTGCTTGGCAGGGAGGACGTGTGTTATTACATGTAGTTTAACGTCCCAGGGCGTCTTTTACTTGCTATAGCACCCCTTTCCCCCAATTTGCAGGCCCTTTTCTGCTCACACCGGCGTCTGTTTTGTGGGACAACTAGCGCCGTTTAGGGGCCTACTACCCACGTTTGCACGCGGGGTTGGGGCAGCAAACCGCAGGTGGTAGGGGGTGCATCGGAAAGCGCCGCGTTTTAGACGGCCTAGACTCCCACTCGCGATCTGGGAACGCGTATCGTAGGAGATAAACTCTGCAGACCCTTAATTAGGAGGTTTACATGGCCGAGAAGGACCCTGCCAAGGGCGATTCCAACTTCCCGCTTATCCGCGATGGTGTTGCATCGTACCTTCACGACAGCGACCCAGAAGAAACTCGCGAGTGGATGGATTCCCTCGATGGTCTGCTGGACCATTCTGACCAAGAACGCGCACGTTACCTGATGCTGCGCCTTCTAGAGCGCGCCACCGCCAAGCGCGTGGAGCTCCCCTCGTTGACGTCGACGGACTTCGTCAACACCATCCCCACCAACATGGAGCCGGAATTTCCTGGCGATGAAGAACTAGAAAAGCGCTACCGCCGTTGGATCCGCTGGAACGCTGCCATCATGGTGCACCGTGCGCAGCGCCCCGGCATCGGCGTTGGTGGCCACATCTCCACCTATGCGGGTGCGGCCCCGCTGTACGAAGTCGGCCTCAACCACTTCTTCAAGGGTAAGGACGATCCTTCAGGCGGCGACCAGGTCTTCTTCCAAGGCCACGCCTCCCCGGGCATGTACGCCCGCGCCTACATGGAAGGCCGCCTCTCTGAGGAAGACCTCGATGGCTTCCGCCAGGAAGTCTCCCTTGGCGAAGGCAAGGGTCTGCCCTCCTATCCGCACCCGCGCCTGATGCCATGGTTCTGGGAGTTTCCCACCGTGTCCATGGGTCTTGGTCCAATTAACGCCATTTACCAGGCACGCTTTAATAAGTACTTGGAAACCCGCGGCATCAAGGACACCTCCAAGCAGCACGTTTGGGCCTTCTTGGGCGATGGCGAAATGGACGAGCCAGAATCCCGCGGCCTGCTGCAAACCGCTGCTCTGTACGAGCTGGATAACCTCACCTTCGTGGTTAACTGCAACCTGCAGCGCCTCGACGGCCCCGTACGTGGTAATACCCAGATCATCCAGGAGCTGGAGTCCTTCTTCCGTGGCGCCGGCTGGGATGTCATCAAGGTCATTTGGGGCCGCGGCTGGGACAAGCTGCTGGAAAAGGACACCGAAGGTGCCCTCGTCAACGTCATGAACACCACCTCTGATGGTGACTACCAGACCTTCAAGGCCAATGACGGCGCTTATGTGCGCGAGCACTTCTTCGGCCGCGATGAGCGCACCGCAAAGCTGGTAGAAGACGTCTCCGATGACGAAATTTGGGCACTGCGCCGCGGCGGCCACGACTACCGAAAGGTCTACGCAGCGTATGCCCGCGCCTTGGAGAACAAGGGCTCCGGCAAGCCGACCGTCATCTTGGCCCACACCATTAAGGGCTACGGCTTGGGCCACAACTTCGAGGGCCGCAATGCTACCCACCAGATGAAGAAGCTGACGCTGGAGGATCTCAAGAACTTCCGCGATAAGCAAGAGATCCCCTTCACTGATGAAGAGCTGGAAAAGGATCCTTACCTGCCGCCGTACTACCACCCGGGTAAGGATTCCCCGGAGATCAAGTACATGTTGGAGCGCCGTAAAGAGCTTGGCGGCTTCCTGCCAGAGCGCCGCACGGACTTCACCCCGCTGGAAGCACCTGCCTTGGACAAGCTGCGCTCCGTACGCAAGGGCTCCGGAAAGCAGGAAGTCGCTACCACCATGGCCTTGGTGCGCACCTTCAAGGAAGTCATGCGCAATAAGGAACTGGGCAAGCGCGTCGTCCCCATCATCCCGGATGAGGCCCGCACCTTCGGTATGGACTCCTGGTTCCCCACCATGAAGATCTGGAACCCCCGCGGCCAGAACTATGTGCCGGTGGACCACGATCTGATGTTGTCCTACCGCGAGGCCACCGATGGCCAGATCCTGCACGAGGGCATTTCTGAGGCCGGTGCTGCGGCATCCTTTACCGCCGCAGCTACCTCCTATGCCACCCAGGGTGAGGCCATGATCCCGCTGTACATCTTCTACTCGATGTTCGGCTTCCAGCGCACTGGCGATGCCTTCTGGGCCGCCGGCGACCAAATGGGCCGCGGTTTTATCATCGGTGCTACCGCCGGCCGCACCACCCTGACCGGTGAGGGACTGCAGCACATGGACGGCCACTCCCCTGTCCTGGCAGCCACCAACCCAGCGGTCATTTCTTATGACCCAGCCTTCGGCTTCGAGGTCGCACACCTGGTAGCGCGCGGTATCGAGCGCATGTACGGCGAGGACAACGAGCCGGTCATGTACTACCTCACCGTGTACAACGAGCCGGTCCACCAGCCGGCCGAGCCGGAGAACTTGGACGTGGAAGGCCTGCACAAGGGTATCTACCACTTCAATACCGCCGAGAATGGCTCCACCCCGGCCAATATCCTGGCATCGGGGGTTGGCGTGCACGAAGCTCTTCGCGCACAGAAGATGCTGGCTGAGGATTACGATGTCAAGGCTTCGCTGTTCTCCGTGACCTCTTGGAACGAGCTGGCCCGTGACGGTGCCCGCCGCAATAAGGAAGCGCTGCGCAAAGGCGAAGAGCCCACCGAGGCATTTGCTACCTCCCAGCTCAAGGACTTCGAGGGCCCATTTGTTGGTGTCTCGGATTTCACCACCGAGTTGCAGGAGCAGATTCGCCCCTACGTCCCAGGTACCTACATCACCTTGGGCGCAGACGGCTTCGGCTTCTCCGATACGCGCGAGGGTGCCCGCCGCTTCTTCAACAACGATGCGGAATCCATCGTCGTCGCCGTGCTCGATGGTCTTGCCCGCGAAGGCAAGATTGAGCGTTCCGTCGTAGAAAAGGCGGCCTCCGAGCTGAGGTTGGATGACCCAACTGCACCTAATAGCGGCGAGTAATATCGCCCTCCCCTCCGCAATGGAGATGTAACTCAGGCGCTTCCGGCTTAATGCTGGGAGCGCCTGAATATTTTGCCCAATTCCCCCCATTACGTTGTTAGCAGTTCCGCTTGTCCTTATTTCTCCTATGCCACGCACCAATCGCTACTACACTAGTCACTATGGCAAATGACCTCAGTGCCCAATTGCAGGCAAAGTTTCAGGGTTCTGACCCGGATAAGGACCAAGACCCAGATCGGGATACGCTGGGCGAGCTCATCGCCCTCATCATCAAAGTCACCGGTACCGAGGCTGAACTTGGCAAAGACACCGCGCTTTCCGATGTCGGCGTTGAATCCCTAGAGCTTATAGAGCTCACCGTGCGTGCAGAAGAGCTCTTTAAGGTGCGACTTACTGAGGAAACAATGCTTAACTGCGAGACCATCGGCGATATCGCTGACTATTTGGAGGACCACCAATGATTTCTTACCTATCCGATATGGACGGCGTGCTCATCAGGGAAGGGGAAATGATCCCCGGCGCCGACAAATTCATTCAGACGCTGAAAGATAACGATATTGAGTACATGGTGCTGACCAATAACTCCATGTCCACCCCACGTGACTTGGCGGCGCGGCTGCGCAATACCGGACTGGATATTCCGGCCGAGCGCATCTGGACCTCCGCCACGGCGACGGCAAATTTCTTGGCCACCCAGGCCAGCTCCAGCAAGGCCTACGTCGTGGGAGAGTCCGGCCTGACCACCGCGCTGCACGAGGCCGGTTGGATTCTTACCAACGATGACGCCGACTTCGTGGTCCTTGGTGAAACCCGCACCTACTCCTTTGAGGCGATTACCACCGCTATCAACCTCATCCGCAATGGCGCCCGCTTCATTGCCACCAACCCGGACGTTACGGGGCCTGCTCCCGAAGGCGTGCTCCCAGCAACCGGCGCGGTAGCAGCATTGATCACCGCCGCTACCCACCGCGAGCCCTATTACGTGGGAAAGCCCAACCCTGTCATGATGCGCTCGGCCCTCAATCACATCGGCGCGCACTCTGAAAACACCATCATGATTGGTGACCGCATGGATACCGATGTCAAGGCGGGCCTAGAGGCTGGTATGCGCTCCATTTTGGTACGCTCCGGCATTTCCGATGACCGCGAGATCTCCCGCTACCCGTATCGCCCGACCGCCGTGTTTAAGTCGGTTGCGGAGATTCCCGAAAAGATCATGGATCCTTTCGCCGACGACGAATCCTAAACGGCACCCCGCCGCACGACCTAGCTCGTGCGGCTTAGCTCATTTTGGCCGCGCTCGAGCCGAGTCGCTCGAGCGTCTTAGCTAAAACGCACGGTGGCGCTAAAGCCATAGCGCTGCGCAAGGTAGCACACCGCGCTCTCGAGCGCGGCAAGCTCCGCCTCGGTTCCGGTAAGCACCTGGTGGCAGCCAATACCGATGCCGGAATCAATCCCCGGCCCCGTGGCTTCACCACGCACGAGTGCCTCCATAAAGATCTCATCGCGATACCACCGAGTGCACCACTGGGCGGTCAGCGGGTCATCGCCTGGGACGATGAACTCCGATTCAGTGCGAATGCACCGATCCATGGCGCGCTCTACCTCCGGGCGCAGCGCACGCGGCATCCCAGAAATTTTCAGCACACCAGTAACCACGACGGCCGCACCATTGCGGCTGGGCCACGTGTAGTTAGAGGCCGGTTGATCAACCGGCACTGTATTGACGCAAATATTCATAGCCGATATCTCCCTCGACAAATCACCACTGCGATCCACACGCGTGGCGTGCGGCGCAGTGAAAGACGAGCTTCGTCTTCCCCAACGAACTGTCTTTTGCGTCTGCACCCAATTTTCCTGCGCCACACTGCCCTCTACAACCCTCAACTTTCACTTCAACCCCCAACTTCTAAACCTCAACCCAAAGTCCAGACTGTGATTAAAGTGACTAAAGAAATTAAATTTACAACAGTGAAATTTGTGAGGTTTGCCCCCTTTAACTGATTGTCTGAAGCGGGTTTCCGACAGGAGCCGCCTACAAGGCAGATACCAGCAGAAACACTCGCCTATTAGCACTCATCCCCTAAAACCTCGGCCGGAAACTACCCCAATCCCCCTAGGGGCAAAACTCTCCAAAAGTCCCGCGCGGTAAAACCGCAGCGGGGGTAGCCAGCCCCCGCACCCCGTTCCCACACCCCGCTTTATAGAAATAAACGGACGACCCGCGGGCGGAAGGTCGATATAACTTTATTTTGGGCTAAGAAACAGTTTGACACGGTACTCGCACCCTGCTTATACTGAGATAAATTCAAACAATCCGGTTTGAATTCTCCCTACCAAAAGGAACCCCCTATGTTTGATCTTTCTTCTGCTCTCGGATTCCAGATTCTCTCCCTCGTTGACGGCATCTTCACCCAGTTCGCCATGTTCCTCGAAGGCCTTGGTCTGCAGGTGTTCTAAACAGAGCAGCATTAAGCCCCCCACTCCTAAGCCCCCCACTCCTAAGCCCCCACTCCACTGGAATGGGGAGCTTTTCCCGTTTTCCCATTAAGGGAAATCTGCGAAGTAGCCTCCTACAGTGCCTGCCAGATCTTCGTATTGGTTTCATTCCACAGCGGCTTTGCCCAATCGCCAAAATCTCGGTCCGTTAATGCCACCATGGCGTAGTCGTCGGCCAGCCAGAGGTAGGTTCCGGACATGCCGAAGTGCCCGGTGGCATCGGCAGGCAGGGCTCCCATCCAGTGGTCTTTCTCACCGCGGATCTCAAATCCAAGCCCCCAGGTGCAATCCTTAAAGCTCCCGTAACCGGGCACGATGCCGCGCAAACCAGCAAAGTGAACGCGGCGCATATCGGCCACGGTGCTGGGGTGCAAGAGCTGCGAGTCCTGGACCTCGGCAGCAAATGCAGCGAGATCCTCCACAGTAGACACCAAGCCGTGTCCAGCCGAGCCCTCCAAGCGGGTGGAGGACATTCCAAGCGGCTCGCACACGCCTTCGCGCAGGTACTCCGCAAACTCGATGCCAGTGGCTTCTTCAACGATCTCTGCGGCCCATTCATAACCGGCAGAGGAATAGATGCGCCGCTCTCCCACTGGTTTTTGTTGTTCACGCGAATCGAACTTCACGCCCGAGGCGTGTGCGAGCAAATGCTCGAGGGTAGAACCTTCCGGACCGGCGGGCTGCTTCAAATCCACCGCACCTTCTTCCACTGCCATCATCACCGCGTACGCCGACACCAGCTTGGTAACTGAGGCAACCGGAAATTGGCGCGATGTATCTCCTACCGTGTCTATCATCTCACCGCTGTGGATCAATGCTCCGGCCACGGTATCTACGGGCCATTGATTTATCTGCTGCAACTCGCTCATGTCTTCCAGCCTACTGTGCTCTAGACCTCTGAATAAGGCGTGCCGATCGGTGCGGAGGTAAACCCGTGGTTACTGATAGAGGAATTTCTGGTGTAATGCGGTCTGAGCGGTTGCAGGCCCTTTCTATCTAAGAAAACTTATGAGTATGACTAGCAGAAACCACAGCCCGCAAACAGAGATGTCACATGTCAACCGCCGCAAATTCCTCCAAACCAGCGGCACAGTCGGCGCCGCCCTCGCGCTGACCACTACTGCCAGCACGGCCAACGCCAGCACTGCTCATGCACAAAGCAGCCTCTCCTCGCGCCCAGAACCACACATGGTAGAGCCCACGCTCGGTGAACGCCCCTTCCTGCACGGGGTAGCCTCGGGGGATCCCATTCCTGATTCCGTTGTTTTGTGGACACGCGTGACACCAGATGCGGATGCGATGCCTGGCTCCGGTGCGGGCGCGCCTACCACCGTGGAATGGGAGATCGCGCGGGATGAGGAGTTTAGGGACATCGTCAAGCGCGGCGAGGTCACCACCGATCCCGCTCAAGACCACACCGTCCACGTGGATCCTCACGGCCTCGAACCAGACAGCGTGTATTACTTCCGCTTTCATGCCCAAGATAAGTTCTCCCCAGTGGGTCGCACCAAAACCGCGCCGGCGGTAACGGCATCCCCAGGGGAGCTAACCTTCGGTGTAGCCAGCTGTGCCAACTGGGAGTCCGGTTTCTTTCAAGCCTATGGCGATATCGCACAGCGCGGACGAGCCGGGCAACTAGATTATATGGTCTTTCTGGGAGACTATATTTACGAATACCCACAGCGCGAGTACGCCGGTTTTGGTCCAGTGCGTCTGCACCACCCCGCGCACGAGATTACGACGCTGGAAGATTATCGCACGCGCCTTGGCCGCTACCGCACCGATGAAAATCTCCAAGCGGCACATGCTGCTCTGCCGTGGATCGCGGTCTGGGATGACCACGAAACCGCAGATAATTCTTGGAGGGACGGCGCCAAAAACCACACGGAGGGAAAGGAAGGCGCTTGGCTCGATCGTCGCAACGCCGCGATGCAGGCCTACTTTGAATGGATGCCGGTACGGGCAAGCAACCCTTCCAATGATGGACATCTCTACCGATGCTTGACCTTTGGCGATCTCGTGGAACTGACCATGATGGATCTGCGCACGTACCGCGATAAACAGGTGCTCTTTGGACCCGCCAGGATGTCCGCAGAGGGGCGAAGCATGCTCGGTTCGGAGCAGTACGACTGGCTGGTGAACAAGATCGATACCTCCGCCGCCGCGTGGAATATGCTGGGCAACTCCGTCATGTTCTCCCCCATGAACCTGGCTACCCTGCAGCGCGACGACAAGCTGGCACCCGTATCGTCCTCGCTGTCGTCCAATATCACCGGCATTCCTGTCAATGGCGACCAATGGGATGGATACTCGGCAGAACGCCGGATGCTTATCGATGCCCTTGCGAAGCACGACTCTCACGCCCTCTTTGTTACCGGCGATATCCACTCCGAATGGGCGCATAATATCAGCAAGGACGGGCACATCTTCGGGGCCGAATTGGTGTGCTCATCTGTCTCCGCGCCCAATGTCAACGAACAGCTTCACCTTCCCGAGGACAACGAGCTTTCCAAGCTGGCAGAGCGCTTCCTTTTGGAGGCAAACCCCCATACACGCCACGTAAACCTCGATCACCACGGATATAGCTACGTCACCATCCGCCCTGATTCTGCGGAAATGCACTGGCTGCGCGTTGAGGATCTCCTCAATCCCGCCGCAGCAGTAAACGAAGCCGTCACGCTGACATGGCGCCCGGATGAGGGCTTTAGTTCATAATATTTAGCGGGCAGTTGTTAACGCTCGCTGGGTGCACGTTCGATATAGAGAGTGAAAGATCCTCTCTGGGATATTTCACTCTCTATCACTCGCGCTCTCACCCCCTACCTGCCGCGGACTACGCGTTAGTCCGCGGCAGTTTCATAATCAATGTAGCCGCGCTCGCCGCCGACGTAGAACGTAGCCTGATCTGGCTCATTAAGAGCCAGACCTTCTTCCCACCGGCGTACCAAATCCGGGTTAGCGATGAGCTGACGACCCACGACAACGGCATCCACGTGGTCCAAATCCAGCTCGCGCTCGGCATCTTCCTTAGTGGTGACAGTGCCGAAACCATCATTCATCAAGACCTTGGTTTCGCCATTGGCACGAGCCTTCTTTGCCAAGGCCGTGATGAGCTCGCCTTCAGGCTCGGCGTGCAGGAACGAGACATAAGCCAGGTTCAGCGGGGCAATGGCGTCCAAAAGGCCGCCGTAGGTGGCCAGCATATCCGCCTCGTCATCTTCAACAATGCCTTGTACAACGTGGGCTGGGGAGAAGCGCACGCCCACGCGGTCAGCACCAATTTCATCTACGACAGCACGAATGACCATCTCAGGCAGGCGCCACCGGTTTTCTGGGCTGCCACCAAATTCATCGTCGCGCTGGTTGGCAGACGGAGCCATGAATTCGTGCAGCAGGTAGCCATTCGCATTGTGAATCTCTACACCATCAACGCCCGCGTCGACGGCCCGGCGTGCGGCAGCGCGGAATTCCTCAACGATGCGCGGAAGCTCATCAACCTCTAGTGCGCGCGGCACCGGTGCATCCATCTTGCCGGCGAAGCCTCGAACCTGGCCGTCCCAATCCAAGGCGCTGGGGGCTTCTGCTTGGGCGCCATCAATGAGATCCGGGTGGCTGGTGCGGCCGCCGTGCATGATCTGCATGAACAGCACGCCGCCCTTGTCATGTACTTCGTCAGCTACCTCGCGCCAACCAGCGGCTTGCTCGTCATCGACGATGCCCGCCTGACCAGGGAACGCGCGGTTGGTCCATGCGGGGAAGGTTCCCTCCGTCACGACGAGACCGGCGCTAGCGCGCTGGGAATAATACTTTTTGTGTAGCTCGCTGGGTACACCGCTGTGACCTGCACGCTGACGCGTCAGCGGCGCCATGGTCACGCGGTTGTTCAACGTATAACGGCCAAGTTCCAAAGGTGTAAATAATGATGTCATGTCTACTGAAACAGCCCGTGGTTTAAATTTGTTCCACCTTTTGCCGCATTTCCTATAAGTCCGCAGCTAGATGCTGGTTTGAATGCTAAAGTTTTCACCGTTCACACCGTCGATTCCTACCAGTTTTTATGATGATGAAACGCCACTCTTCCTTAATGCTTGCCGCCTTGTCCCTTACCGTGCTGAGCGCCTGCGGTACCTCCAATGATTCCGATTCTGCCGATCCCGAACCCGCTTTTGTTCCCAGCGAGGCTTCCACGGCTCCTACGACCGTGACGGAAACCATGGAGAATTCTCAAGACTCCACCGAGGAAAAAGGCGATAAAGAAGGCGCCGAGCATGGCGATGCCGCCTCCAATGATGACGCTCCCCCAGCTGGAAATCACACGATTTACGCTGGGAAAATTGGCGGCGACTGCGGATATACCGACCAGGGAGACACCATCGAAGCCGGCGAGCATACATCCTGCGAATTTACCGGTGCTATTTTCGATGAAGCGATCAAGCACTCCTATCCATTCCGGCAGTCCGATCCGAAGGCCAACGGCGCGTATAGCACCGAGATTTCCGTCGCCAGCCCCACCACCGGTAAGACCTATGATCTTCACTGTTTTATTGGATCAGATGGTCGCGCACTCATATGCGGAAAAGACGGAGACAATAGCTTAAGAGTCACCTACCAAGACGAGAAGAACGATCGCCGTTGGCCCGACCGCCTCGAGGTATACGGCGGTTTGCACTAGCGTCTAGTGGGGTTCTGAAGGAATCGCGGTCTGTTGGCTATTTGCCGCCCCGCTATTTCCGTCTGCTCCCGAGTCTCCATCTCCATTCCCTTGGCCATCGCCAGAATCGCCGTTCGAGTCAGCGGGCCCGTCTTGATTGCTGCCGTGCCCGTCGCCGGAATTCGGAGTGGAATTGGGGTCCTGGCTGGGGTAACTAGGAACGGTCGGCGTATTGGTGGTCGTCGGTGTTGACTCAGCATCCGTCGGCTCGGTTGGGGTGCCGGTAGTAAGAGGGTCTTCCGAGGGCACATTCTCTTCAGATTCCGTCGGCGCCTCGGAAGAAGATTGCGTATCCCTTTCCTTCCAATACTCTGGCGATAGCCAACCTGCATCCGCGTCCTCTGGGTTGCTTGCCGCGAGGATGAGCAGCCCAACGACGAGAAGGGCCGCCACAAGGCCTGTGGTGGAGGCGCGCACGCGCCCGCCGATGGTGGCGATCTTCTGGAATCGCGTATTTGTCTGAATCGAGCGCCAGATCTTCCGGCGCGATGTCGCCTCGTCTTCTGCGGCATCTTCGCCCGCTTCATCCGTGACTGCCTGCTCATCGAGCTTGGTCTCAGCAAGCTCAACTTCCTCTGGGGCCAGTTCCTCTTCCACCGTGGGGTCATCCACTGGCGTATTGGGGCGGGATCCTTCCCCGGCATCCAAGGCGTCCTTGGCCGATTGCGCCGCGGCATGCTTTGGTTCTGCCGAATGCTTCTTTTTCTGTTCCTGCAGCTCATCAAAGTCGATGGCGGAACCGTAGTGGTCCCAGAATTCCGAAAGCAACGCCGAGCGGATAGCGCGCTCCACGGACCACTGGCGGGCGGGATTCACAGTCACCATGATGCGGTAGCCCACCTGCCACGGCTGACCGGCAACCTGCGGGCTGACCAATTGCGTAGCGGGAAGAACCGTGAGCTCGCCGGCGACATCGACAGAGATATCTGGGGCTTCAATAGCGTGCTCCGAAATCTCTTTGACGCGGCTCGTAATCTCCGGCAAGGATTCGCCCTCGTGCACGGGGACGTTGATATTAACCACCGCACGGGACCATTCCTTGGAATAGTTGGTCACCACACCGGCAGAACTATTGGGGATAGTCACCAGCTCACCAGTTGGGGTGCGCACCTTCGTGGTGCGCAGGGTCAGCGTCACCACATCGCCTTCCACCCCAGGAATGCCAGCAAAGGAGACGTAGTCACCCACGCCGAATTGCTTTTCCGTGAGGATGAAAAATCCGGAGAGGAAATCCGAAATCACGGACTGGGCACCGAAACCAACCGCCGCGGAAACTATCGTCGCAGGCACCGCAGCACCCAGCGCCGGAACGCCGAGGTTAGTCAGCGCGGCGGCGACCAATAGGAAGTACGCAACCGCCTGGACGATGTAGACCAATGCTCCGGTCAGCGCCAGCCGTGCCTTCGTGGACTCTTCTTGCTCATCCAAATTATGTTCAATGATCCGGATGGCTAGGCGGCCCATGCGGGGCAGAAGAATGCCGATTATCACAAATGCGATGAGCGGCAAGCCATGGTCAACAATGAGGCCCCACAGCTCAAAAAAGTAATACCTCAAATTCATGGTTCAAGGATATGGCACCTAGCTGAAAAATTGATGCCAGTTTTCTACCAGGAATCCGGACTCAGGTGCTTAAT
Source organism: Corynebacterium sp. KPL1814 (assembly GCF_000478175.1). GTDB lineage: Bacteria > Actinomycetota > Actinomycetes > Mycobacteriales > Mycobacteriaceae > Corynebacterium. The sequence goes on along the minus strand of NZ_KI515774.1, from coordinate 266,595 downwards.
TTAGGGGGCATCGGCAAGCAGAGGCCTAGGGGCCTAGTCGCGCGATTGGTAGCGGTCCATCAGGCGGTCAATCAATTCATCAGTAAGCTTGTCATCTTCCAGAATCGTATCGAGCAGCCGCTGGGATTCCTCGCTGGAGGTCTGCTCCTCCTCATAGGAATCGCCGGTAAAGTCCACTCCAAAGTCCATGTCCTCAGACTCAGCTGAGACGCTACTCAACTGATCGACATCTGATTCGAAGGACTGCAAAAACTCGCTGGCCTCCTCCGCCGCATCCTGGCGGCGCTTGCCGGAGCGCACTTGCTTTTCGATGCGCCGCTGCAACGCCTCTTCCATCTGCCGGTGGCGCCAAGAGCGCACGCGGTGCGGCTCAAGCTTGCGCCCGACCGCGCGGCTCTTGTTCTCGGCCTTCTTCGCCAGCGCCTTAACCTGCGCAGCCGTATCATTAATCGGCGCCCACTCCTGGTTCGCGGGCACGCGCCAACCGGCCCAAATGCCCAGCAGCGCCAAGAAAATGGAAACCAATGGCCCCACGATCATGCCGACGGCCAACATATCGAAGTGGTTTCCCACCAGCACGATCACCGCACAGGCGATGGCCGGAATCACCGTCGGCTGGTTATCGCCAAAGACGGCGGGCTCGCGCCCCATAGCGATATCGCGAATCATGGAACCGCCGGTAGCGGTAAACACGCCCATCATGATGCACGGAATCGGCGGCAGCCCATAGGTAATGGCCTTCACAGCGCCGGTGCCGGCCCACAGGCCAGAAACGACGGCATCACCATGCGCCTGGATATAATCCCAGGTCTTGCCCTTGAAGTAGACAAAGCGCGCAATCAACGCACCCGTGAACGCCAGATACAGGTACTCCGGCTCGCTCATCGCCGCCACGGTGCCGCGATTGATAAGCACATCGCGCACCATTCCCCCGCCCAGGGAAGAAAACATCGCAATAAAGAAAAACCCGATGATGTCGTATCCGCGTTTGCGCGCAATGGTGCCACCGATAATTCCCATCAGCAATACACCGCTGACATCGGACCAGCGATAGAGGGACTCAATGAGCGGATCTACTTCTGTCATGTCGTTTATTAGACTGCACTGCTTACCCGCGCGCAATTCGCCTACCCACACGCACTGCGGTGCTGCACTTTCCTGTTCCCATGCCCCTTCTACCTCTCCCTATATTCCGCATGAAAAAGATTCTCCCGCTCTTGCCGGCGCTCCTGCTGGTTGGTTGCTCGTCCTCCCCCGCAGACGATGAGCCCAATTTCACCGATACCACCCCGCACAGCACCAATTCAGACAGCACTACGCTTGCCGATGCCGACGCCAATACTGATTCCACGGCTTCCGCTTCTTCCGCGCCTGCCGCACCTTTCAAGCTGCAGAAAGCGGAGAAAGACGATGATTCCGCGCTCGCTGCGCAGGTAGGCGGCATTTGCGGCATCCGCGATTACGCACAAATCATCGCCGACGACGCCACCGACTGCGCCTTTGCCCTGGACATTTATAAGCACGCGATGGATGCCACATACAGGCTCGAAACCCCTCATCCGACGGTTACTGAAGCCTGGCAGAGCGATATTACTGTAAAGAACCCAAACTCTGGTGACAGCTACGATCTCCACTGCATCATGGCCACGAATCAAAAATCCGTCCACTGCAGAAACCCAGACGACGCAAATATCGGCACCCGCATCGAGCTGACCGCCAGGCCGATTTTCTCCGAGCGCGTGCACACCGAATACTAAAAAGGAGGCGCCAGCATTGCTTGCCGACGCCTCCTTCTACCGTGGGGCCACCGGGGCTCGAACCCGGGACCGACGGATTATGAGTCCGGAGCTCTAACCGACTGAGCTATAGCCCCACACGGAAGTCATGTCGCAAAATACGACACTCCGCTCCCAAAAGATTAGTCAATAGCTCACGAAAGACCAATTCACGGCCCCTCATAAAATAACCCCAGTTGAGTGCGCGACGCCCAACCGTGGATGTCCGTGCTGCGACTGGATCCCACGTTAGAGCCTCAGTGAAGTTGAATTCTGCCCTCATAACCGAAGTGCTGATCGTCGTTGCTAGATCTCCTTTCGATTTGTTGATTATTGGGTTAGCAGGAAATTTTAGGCATTAAATCAAAAAAATTTATCCCCGCTCACGCGAGGAGCACGTGTTATTGAGAAAAAGCGAGATTCCTAGCCCGGGCTCATCCCCGCTCACGCGGGGAGCACTGCCTGTAGTGGCTTAACCAACATGCTGGCTACGGCTCATCCCCGCTCACGCGGGGAGCACGTCATTGTTGTTTCCTTTTCTGGTGTTGCTCTCGGCTCATCCCCGCTCACGCGGGGAGCACTGTATGGGCCGTGGGAAGCGAACCTCACGCATCGGCTCATCCCCGCTCACGCGGGAAGCACGGAGGGCTTACGGGTCTTAAATTCACGCATTAGGGCTCATCCCCGCTCACGCGGGGAGCACGAACCAGAGAATCCCAACTCTTGGGGTGGTTTGGGCTCATCCCCGCTCACACGGGGAGCACTCTGACTGGTGCGGATCCCCCACATTTATGGTGGGCTCATCCCCGCTCACGCGGGGAGCACGCTTCGGGCAGGGTGATTTCGTGAGCCATGTAGGGCTCATCCCCGCTCACGCGGGGAGCACAGTGAGAATATTGAGCTAAACCGCCAGTTGGGGGGCTCATCCCCGCTCACGCGGGGAGCACTGTGAATAAGGCAGATAATTCTGCCCTGCTGCCGGCTCATCCCCGCTCACGCGGGGAGCACTCATACACGACGGCAGATATGAGTTTGTATTCCGGCTCATCCCCGCTCACGCGAGGAGCACGGGGGCCTCGATATCTGCCACCGATGCGCATAGGGCTCATCCCCGCTCACGCGGGGAGCACCAAAGTTGCTAACCCTGCATCAGGACGGTAATAGGCTCATCCCCGCTCACGCGGGGAGCACCGGCCACGACGGAAACGGCAACCCGAACCCCAGGGCTCATCCCCGCTCACGCGGGGAGCACAATAAGGTCATGGCGAACATTGCCTGCTCGCGGGGCTCATCCCCGCTCACGCGGGGAGCACCATGGTTGTAATCACTTCCTTGTAATATTCCTGGGCTCATCCCCGCTCACGCGGGGAGCACCGCCGCTGTATTCGGATACGGCTACACGCCGGTGGCTCATCCCCGCTCACGCGGGGAGCACCGGATACCAGCAGATTCGTTTGTCTCCGCCTTCGGCTCATCCCCGCTCACGCGGGGAGCACACCGCCCCATCGGCCCCCCAGAATTTGGACGAGGGCTCATCCCCGCTCACGCGGGGAGCACGAATTATCAAAATAAATCTAAACATGTTGACAAGGCTCATCCCCGCTCACGCGGGGAGCACGACGATGTGGACGATTGGGCTGGGCCGAACCCGGGCTCATCCCCGCTCACGCGGGGAGCACTGAACCCGTACACCACGGAGGAGGGGAAGAATGGGCTCATCCCCGCTCACGCGGGGAGCACGTGAAGTACTTGTTTTCGATGAGGTGGCGGGCGGGCTCATCCCCGCTCACGCGGGGAGCACTACGTCATAATTTCTTCCATATCGCAGCGTCTAGGCTCATCCCCGCTCACGCGGGGAGCACACTTGCTGAACAGCAGAAATTCGAGCCTTAACCGTATTTTACATACGACTTGTATTTTGGGGAAAGCTACTCTCGAAGCTCCACGCGGCCTAATATCCTCCCTTCTGTTTCTTATAAGAAATACGGTTGCGTCGGGCTTGAGACCATCCAGTCCTTCGCTGTGGTTGCTTAGACTTAGTCGGTCGCGTCATCAAGGTAATCCCGTCGAAATCCGTAGGTTCCCAATGATGTCTGTGAGTCTTGAACTCCATTCCCTGCTCATTCGCGGCTGAATACACCAAAAGTGCGCGGCCATCTTTGCAAAGCTCGGTTGTACGATCCCAGAGCAAATCTCGTATACGAGCAGAGGGACGTCCGACGAACACACCGGGAGTCAGCTCGATGAGCCACTTAGACAGATCGCCGCGTAGTCCAGCGGGACAAGCAGTAATAACCAGCACCATCATGACAGCGTTTCCTCTTCTGCCCAGTTAAGACCCGAAGCAATGACTTCAAGTTCACTCCACAGCATTAACTCGGCATCACTGACAAGCTCGTCATCTGGTACATCAAAAAGTGCTTTAAGGTCTTGAACCATCCTCGGCATGAGGCGGCGTGAGACAACTTGATCCCGCACGAAACGACGCACTTCCACGGAAGGATTACCCTGTTGTGCTGCGACAGCATCAAATGCCGCTGGGATAGAAATCTCTGCTTTATAGAGGTCAGCAATGTCGTAGACGAATGACCTATCGGTGCCTGTATGTACTATCCCCAAGGCAGGGATGAAGCCAAGCGCTGCAACGACAGCGTGAGCGACTCCATATAGCGCGGCGCTGCCTGCAGTCAGGGCCTGGTTAATTGGGTCAGAAGAATCGAAATCATTGGGATCGTAAGACCTTCGATTCCAATAGACTCCAGTACGCTCGGCTTCAGCAGCATAAATCCGCTTCATGCGTGCACCTTCGCGGCCACGCAGCTGGGACATCGTCAGCTGAGAAACGTCTTCTCCTGGGAAACGCATGGCATACATTCTGCGAGCCACGTCCAAACGCTTCCGCTGGTGAGAAACTACCTGCGCATGAATTTCAGCCATACGGGACGATTTCGCTGGTGGCCGACCGTGCGCATAGTACCGAACGCCGCGCTCCCCTACCCAAAGGGTGGTAACCCCGGCATCGCCAAGCAAAGCCATGCCCGCGTAAGTAATCCTCGTCCCTGGACCAAGCAACAGTGCCGCCAGCTGTGTGGCTGGCACATGTGCGACGCCGCGCTGGTCCGTGATCGTTAGAGAATTACCATCCCTATTGATCACGCAGCGCTCGGCGTACAGGAAACTGATTCGGTCTCCCATCCGGGACAATGCTTGGCGGGTGACAGGGACTTCGCTCGGATTGGACATCAAGACCCCATCGGTCGGGCTAGGGTCATCAGGCCGCAACCATAACCACGAGCTCTTCCTATCCCATGAGTAAGGGTGTGCCGAAAAGCCTCAGGGTCTTTGACTTCTAAGGTTCCGCGGTATCGGGCTGTGGCGATACGCACACGCCTGTTGCCATTTCCTTTCCGGAAATCCAACGTTTTTCGCTCAATAATCGCGGTTTCTTCTTCCGCGGACCACCGAGGACGCTCATCATCGCTGACGTCATCACTTTCCCGGGGGGCTAGTTCGAATCCGGCATTTTCTGCTCGCCGATATAGCCACTCCAACTGGTGTTCCACGGACACATGGGCCTTCACTTTGCCTCGCTTGCCTTCATTAGCCTGCGAATACGTTGGGTTGGCTACTAGCTCAAAGATCCATCTTTGCCCCTTAGTCAGTGAATTAAGCAGCCGGTCATACTCAACCGATTGTCCCGGCCTTGTATCCCACCCTGCTTGTTCCACAATCACATGGTCAGTCGGTTTTTCTGGCCCCACCACGTAGAGGGAATGGTGATGCGCACCTTCATCAAGGCGCCATAAAATACGCCCGGATTCTTGATCCATGTCTGGTGGAAATGACGCGGCAACTGCAGCGTGCATTGCTTGTGGATTAGCAAGCAACTTTCGCCCTTGACGCCGCTGAGGATTGATAAGAATTTTGGTTAACGTACTCATACATTCATCACCGCCTCCAAAAAGGGATCCGGGCGCCGCTCGGCGCTATCTAAGGGGTTGTCCACATTCGCAAACTCCTTTTGCACCACGGTGCGCCATGAATACTTGCGGTGCTGCGGATCAAAAGAGTTCGGTACATCCTGGCAAGCCACGCCGGATTCTCCTGGGAGGGAGTCCCGGTAAATCGGCAGCGATACTTCCCCACCACTTGATTTCATATACTCCTTGGTGGCGTGCCACGTGCCGTGCTCTTGTAATGCCGTAACCGCAGGCTTTTCAACCACACCAAGCACCACATTGGGCGGAGCCGGGCACGAACGTCGGCCCAAATAGAGCGGAAATACTGGTCGGTTTAGGTTCTCCGCAAAATTCTCGAGTTGCTCGCGATCCTCACTTTCAATTGCCGCAACGAATGCGGCATCTGATAGGAAATAGCGAGTGATGAGCTTTGCGGATGCCTGTGGATCCTTTTGCCAGTTTTGCGCGGTCTGATAATCGCGCAAAAGGCTACCGGATTGGTCAACACGCACCGCGAACTTGAGGCCCGCCAAATCGGCCATATCTTCATCACGCCTGCGTCCTTCAGCTGCAGCTAGCATGCCAAGAACTCCTGACTTTGAGGGCAAGGACGAAGTTGCACGGGTAGCGTAGCGAGATTCCGTTCCCCAAGACTGCATCGGCCCTTTAAGCAGCAACAACAATGATGCTGTCATCGTTTTAAGCCTCCTACTCCGAAAGCGCGGAAGACAAACGCTGCGAAAGCTCTGGCAGCGTCACTTCGTCAGCGATGTGTGCGAAAGCCTGACGGGCCTCGCTCAACCCAACCACAAAGGCTGCCTTAGGCTGCAGCCCATAGTTTTCTTCAAACTCTGCTTCTTCTTTCGCCAATGCTTCGGCACCGGCGACGCGCAAGCTCTGCCCGGTGGTTGGCTCTACTGGTTCTTCGAAGGCAGTAACCAGGCTAACCGGGCGGGTATCGCGAACCGCAATATAGATGAGCTCAGGCATTGTTTGATTGGCAAAGGTATTGATTTTGCCCGTGGGCATGGACTTGATGAATGCATCAACGAAGTTCACTGCGGCTTGCTTTGCGTTTTCTGCCGAGTCGAGATTTCGCGTCAGTCCATCTAGATTCACCGTGGCATAGCGGTACAAGGTAGAAGACATCATTTGTACGGTGCCAATCATGCCTGCACCAGTTTCTTCGCCTTCCTCGGCCAAGTCATCGACCGCGGTGAAATAGTCGAATTCAGGAGCGCTGGCATGGATTCCCAGTGCATGCGCAACCTGTACGGCGGCATCGACGTTATACGCAGCATCATCGGCAACCATGCGCCCAAACAACGCCATATCTACCGAGTGCTGGGTATCAAGGATCTCCAGCGCATCCTTCTTCTTAATCTTTTCACCGTCGGCCGCAATAATCGCCTCCGCGGCACGTTCAATCTGGTGTGGGCTCAAGAACAACAAGTATTTGGTCTGCGGATACTGCGCTGCTACTAGTTCTTCTTCGGTGGTTTCCTCGGAATCTTTCAGCGCCTTGATACGCTTCGCGTCCACTTCCGTCTTAATTCCAGCAGCTTTGAAAAGCTCAGCAACTTCCTTTTGAGCTCGCTCCGCATCCCAGCCTTCGTGTTCTTGAACCTTTCGTGCGATCTTCTCTGGAAGCCGCTTCGAGCGATCCCCCACAGATTCAGCATCGATTTCAGATTCAAAGTACTTGCGGATTGCACGCTTCCATGCCTGCGAAGAGACTCGCTGACGTGGCACGCCGCCGTAAACGGCAGACTTGGGCGCCCCGGTGTCGTCACGATTGATCAGAGAAGGCGGAAGAGTCTGCAGAGCGTGGATATCGATGGTCAAAGTCATTGCGAAAATTCCTTTCTAGAATGTGAAAATTGATTTTAAGAAGTCGGTTCGGTCTGGGAAGACGCATAAGAACCGAGTGCGAAGTCACGTGCCCATTTCAATAGCACGCCTTGTCGCTGTGTATGAGCTTTTTGAGTAGCGTTTTTGCTGCCTAGAACCCGCAGGTCCTGTGCAAATGCACCGTAGTCAAACCCCAAATTTTCCCCGCGCAATAGCGTTACCAAGGAACGAATATGTATGAGGCGGGAAGCCTCATCGGGAGATACGAGCATCGCATCAAACCGCGGTTTCGTGGATTGTGACTGACTGTGCGCATAGAAACGACCGCAGGCCCGTGCGAAGCTTTGGCCTTTAATATGTGCTTCAGTGCTAGCGCTTTGTAGATGGATACCTAGCATCGTCATGGCTTGAAAGGCCGCGAGCTCTGATGCGGATGGTGCGGCGCCCTTTCCCATCTCTTGTTCACTCAATGCGGGCTCCAATAAAAGGAGGACCTCTTCAAGTGCCACGGGATGTTGTTCAAGACGTACCGCAGAATACTTGCGCAATTGGGCTAGGACTGCACGTGCTCGCGCTTGTTTATTGTGTTGTGGCGAATGCAAATAATCATTCTGCAGCGCCTCTGCGGTACGCGCCACGGAGGTTCGCAAACGCGGGCCTGTGTACTCCGCAGCAGTTTCTGCCTGCGGATGACTGGTGTCATGCATGAGCAACACCTTCCTTCATAGGTGAGCTAGGATTCTGATTTCGTGTGGACTTGCCTGTTAACGGCAGGTTCTTATCAAAACGCCGCTGTAGCTGCTGAAAAAGGGATCCAGCTGAGACGATTCGGCCCCTTCCGTCTTCTCCTGCGTCTACTTCCCTGCCGATAATTGCCTTCATCCCGGCGCCGCGCAGCAGTTCCAATGCGTGGGAGACGGCTACTGTTCGAACTCGTTCCTGCCAGTTGATTTGAGCGCTGTCTGCATTTTCAGCAGAAATGGTCTGCATCCACGCAATAAACTCCGGCTCTAACTGGGCGTAAAACCTGTCCTTAGACTTAACGCCGAATTCATAATCATCGCCCGCGGCTACCCGCAGTTGACCTTCAAACCAGCCCAAGCTCACAGCTGTTTCATAGGTCTTTTGTGCGGCAGTGCGGACAGCGTTACGCGCTTGCCTGCCAAGATCATCTTCGCGCAATACCACTAGGGGAAGCCCGATCGTGGTGCTGAAAGTGGTGGCTACTGAAGATTCCTGCGGTCCGTATTCCATCGAAACCAAGGCAATATCAAAGGCGCCTTGGTTTAGATATCCATCAACGTCAAGCGCAGCGAGATTGCTGAGATTGGCTGGTCGCTTGTGAGCTTTTGCCTTTTTCTGGTCGAAACCTGGGTCGTCTTCGACGGCAACCAAAGCATCAAGTGCGCGCCACATGGTCTGGGTGGAATTGTAGGGACGCGCGTAGTAAGCATCTTGGCCGGCCTTCGACTGGTTAGGGCTATACCGATACGGCGTCATGGGATCACCCATGACATTCTTTCCCGCATCCGGAATGCGATCACCATTCGATACGAGGACGCGAGTAATCTGGCCTTCTTCAGCTACTAGGCGCACTCGTCGTGCCTGCCAAGTTGCCAAATCAGCCGCTCCTTGGGGCACAGCACCAAGCTTGTCATCCGATCCACGGCGCTGCGCAGCGGTATCAGGTTCTCTTTCCCATACCGGTTCATCCAGCTCAATTGGGTTAGTTCCCTGCTCCGTCATAACAGCTGCCATAGGAGTATTCAGCAAAAGTGTTTCTAGGAGACCTTCAGTTCCAAGCACCAAAGTTCCGCCCGTTCGACCAGTCCAACCTGTGCCGATGGGGTAACCTCTACCACCCTTTACGCGAGGGTCTCCTACTGCGCCGGTTTTAATACCGGAATAATCATAAGCTTGCAGGTGAAGCAACCAACGGGCGGCCTCATCTAGAGGAATTGCCCGCCGCCCCTCAGCCGTACGCATCGTGAAATGATCATCAGCGGCTTCTGGAACTATATAGGAAATCGGTCGAGTCTCATTTTTCTGCGAGTGAAGATCCGCCACCTGCATGAAGGGAACAGTGTCAGAGAGTAAGTCGAATCGGTCTCTAAAGGCATCAAGATAATCTAAAACAACTTGGTCCCGCTTCGTCTCGCATAATTCTTCACGCATTTCCGCGAACCATTCGCCCCAATCAAAGCTGGCGCGTTTCCGCCTTCCGCCTGCTGCTTCCGCTAATTCTTGCGCATGAGCACGCCAAAATATAGCCAATAACAGCCTTATGACCACATAATCCTGGGTCGGTGAATCGCCCACAATCTTATGGGCATCGCCCTGTCCAGAAAATATGTCCCGGATGCTCAACGCCTTGCGATTATCCGCACTGTCCATGCACAAAATCCATGGCTCATCGAGCAGGTTAAAGGTTTCTGTATCAGTCATTATCTTTCGCCTCCTTTCTTTTAAAAAGTGATTTGGTGGATGATGTGGCTGCCCCTAGTAAAAGGAGGTGCTCTCAGCCTAACTAGTGCCTCGGACATATCACTCACGCCCATCACTCATAATTTCGATTCCCAGCTGGCTCGTATACCGCAGAACAAAGCGTCCTACCTGCGTCTCTTCCCCTTCATCTAACGGCAGAGCCAGTTGTCCCCGCAGTAAATAATGTGAACCCCACTCGGCCGGGGTTGCCCCTTCGAGGTCATTGACCACTGCATCAAAGTCCGAGTCATAACGGGTCATTCGCACAGGCAGTCGTACTGTACTAGACGCAAGATGAAAGGCCAGCTTATACGGAATATCGGCAGCCTCGATGACTTCTTCATCCCAGCCCCACGGGCGATAGCCATAATCAGTCTCGATGATGGGGATCACCTCAACGCTGGGCTCTGCGTCACGAACTTGGGCCGCGCCTTTGATCTCGGCATCGTCTGCGGAATCATCCTGCAGCCGTGCAAATAGAGCGTCCAGGCCGTTGGTACTCCATGGATCTGGCAATCGGAACGTTGAGGACGCTGAATGCGCTGTCGATTCCTCAAAATCACGCGTCGCAATGGCCTCTTCCCACGATTCGTTCCACGCCTCTGGCGGCTTAAAGTTGCGATCATATGCAGCTGCTACAAGCGGAGCGATGTCATCTGGACGGCGAATCTTATTTGGCAAGACTGCATAGGTTGATAGCAATATCGCACGGCCGTAAATAGCCTCGGCACCTGATTCAAATTCCGGGACTGGTGAGGAAGTTTCTAGCCCGCGAATAACAACCTGTGGTTCGCGCAGGTTTTCGGGTCGATCGCTGAAAGGACGCGCGTGGCGGTGCAGCCTCCCGATGCGCTGAATGAGCAGATCCATAGGTGCGATATCAGTAATCAGGGCATCGGCATCAATATCCAAGCTCTGTTCCGCCACCTGAGTAGCCACCACAATTTTTTGCTTCGGCCGACCTGCTCCCCTGTGGGCATCCGGGCCAAGTTGTCGCCGTAATGAATCTTCTTTTTCTACGCGTTCCCAAGCCACAAAACCCGCATGATGAAGCTCCACGCAATCACCATAGCTTTCGGCGAGTTCCGAATACGCCGCCTGAGCTCGTGCGATAGTATTGCAGATAATAAGAACACACCCGCCATCCACGAGCCATTCCCCGAGAAGTTCGTGCAGTGAATCTTCGCCTTCCGCAAGGAAACTAATTGTGGCTTCAAGATCTGTTGGAGACGCTGGAACCTCTAGAGAACGAATTTCGTCTTCTGTCGCCACTGTGATCAGTGGGTAGCCAGTCGGCTCTTCCTCTGGCCATTGACCGTCGGAGTACGCGCTGACCAATGCGCGTCGCTTGTCCGCCGGCAACGTGGCGGACATGACGATGATGCTGGCACCATAAAATCCCAACCATTCGATGGCACTGCGGAGGTAATCGGAGGAATACACATCAAAGGAATGAACCTCATCAAAAATTACTACTTTGCCTGCCAGGCCGACGTGCCTCAGCATGGAAAACCGCTGCTGTAGCGCCATCATGAGCACTTGGTCAACGGTACCCACCACGAAATTGGAAAGAATGCCGAGCCGCCGTCCCGACATCCACTGCGATGCAACAACGTTGCCGCCTTCTTCTTCGTAACGGTTGATTCCCGTAAATTTTAAATCCGTATAAGGCTTAGCCAATGCATTTTTGGAATGTGCAAGGTACATCGATCGAACCGAACCCGTCGTTACGTTTCGGCTCCATTCGATGGTCCTTTGCAGTAGGCCATTCGCCGTAGCCATGGTCGGAGCGGCAAAGTAGATTCCTTGTGCTCCACTCCGCGCCGCGAGCACTTCCGCTGCTGCTAAGGCGGCTTCGGTTTTTCCTACGCCTGTTTCAGCCTCTAGGACTATGAGCACTGGCTCATCGGTCTCTTTGGCAGCCTTCACCATTTCCTGCTGTACTTGTCGCGCCTTAAACTCGGCCGGCCACCCAAACGATTGCCGGAATTGCTCGTCGATGTCTTGATGCAATCGAGTTTCCGGTTCCCAGGGTGAGGTCAGGTCAATAAGTTCTGCAGCCCGTGCCACTCTGTCTAGTTGAGTTCCCTCCACGCGTAAACTGAATGCCTTTTCATTGGAAGCAATCCAGTCCGCCATAACCACTAAACCGGTAAGCAGTTGCGCAGCGGCGGGTGAGACTTTCGGCAGCTTGGCAAGCACCTGCGCAAGCTCATTTCCCCCGCAGAGTTGCGCCATGGCATCAAGAAGTTCACCATGAACAATTCGCCACGCCGAAGGGTAATCTTGAATCAATTCTCGGACCGCTTTATTCGGCCCGCTTGCGGCACCATGATGTGCATTGACAACCGCAGCCAATGAGTTAGCTTTTGGCAGAGTAAGTCCCTGTTCTACAAGCCAGATTGCTAAAATTTCACCAGAGGCAATACCATGCGGAAGCTTGGACATATTCGCCTCTGAGGCGCTCAATTCGATATCCAATCCCGCGTCGCTAACGGCGTGGACCAAATGCGCAACGTCACTGCGGTCAAGAAGAAGCCGCTGGAAAGTCTTAACACCTTTTCCAACATCATGGGACCCAGCAAGAAAGACGTAGAGAACTTCTATATCCGTCTCTGAGACACGTAACTCGGCTTTCAGGAACTCCTTTACTGAACGAGAAAGCCAAGAGTTGTACACCAAGGATGCAGCACATGCGGAATCAACCATATGTTGCGGCAGGTTGAGATGGTCTACACCGTCGCCCGATTTCGCCCACAAGCTCCGCGCCTGCTGGCTGCGTTGACCAGCCCAACCATCTGCACGAGTACAAAAATCCACTGTCTTCGCTGGCAATTTCATGGTTCTATCTCCGCTACAGGCTCACCAAGTCCACTTTTTATGGTGAACTGGAGTTATCAACTAATGATTTAAGACTATACCCTGCTTAGCACTGACATGTTGCATTTTTAAGGATGGGTGTAAAATCTGCATTAATTTGTGCGGTAAGATAGCAGAAGGCCCAATGCCAAACTCCCAGCTAACGCTGGGATGAGCCCATGTCAGTGCTCACTTGAATAGTCAATTGACTAGTTCCCCGCGTCAGCGGGGATTATTTTCTATCTCCATAATTTAAGGCTCCCTTTGTCTTCACCGTCTTTTCGGTGGGTTAAGTTTGCAAGCCAATCAAAGCACTACCCCAAGGTCCTTCCACCGGAAGGGGCGCCCACTCCCCCGGCGCGGGTTGAGTAGGTCTTCGGCGCATGCTTAGGCATATTGCCTTTTCTCACCCTTCCCAAAGCCGCTTCCTTCGCTGACCTCGAAAAACACGGATAAAAATTCTGAGTACAATCGGCGTCTGTACTCACTACTAGTACGAAAATGACTTTAGAAAAGGAGTAATCATGGACGCCCTTTACACCACTGAAGCACTCGCTACTGGAGCAGGCCGCGATGGCCGCGCCGTAGTGCAAAATTCTGACCTTGATTTCAATATGGCCACCCCGAAGGAAATGGGTGGCGATGGCAATGGAGCCAACCCGGAGCAGCTCTTCGCTGCTGGTTATGCCGCTTGCTTCCACTCCGCCCTGCAGGCAGTAGCCCGCAGCGAGAAGGCTGAGTTGGGCGATTCCTCCGTGGGCGCCCGCGTGTCCATTGGCAAGGAAGGCGAAGGCTTCAAGCTCGCCGTTGAGCTCGAGGTCATCATCCCCGCACAGGACCACGACAAGGCACAAGAGCTTGCCGATGCCGCCCACCAGGTCTGCCCCTACTCCAACGCCACCCGCGGCAATATCGACGTCAACGTCACCGTCGCACAGGACTAATCAGGACTAGCACGGACTCTCAGTTCTTGGCCTGCGCAGCGCCACCGTGCGCGGGCCAACCCTATGATTCGAATTAGTGAATCAAACTCCGCTGCAAGTGTCCGGCGTAGCTGACAAAATCGAATCATGTCTGTTGAAGCTCGCGCCCTTTCACTGCGGCGGTTATTAAAGGATTCCGCTGCCGTGCGGTTACTGGCAGCCGAAAACGCTCCGGTGATTTTGGCGCTGATTTCTGAGTATTTCCCCCGCGGTACTCGAGCGCGGCCGGCGGCGGAGATATATGAGCTCATGGTCACCGACTTCGAGGTGCTTGCCAGTGAGTTCCCGATGCCGCGCACACCGCAAAGCTATTGCAATGATTGGGTAAAAGCTGGTTGGCTAGTCCGCAAATCTGGCAGGAGCTCGCGCGGGGAAACCTTGGAGCCAAGCGAGGAAGCGCTGTCCGCGCTCGAGGCCGTTGAGCGTTGGGAAACTCCGGTTACTACGGTCACGGCATCGCGTGTGGAATCTATCGGCTCGGCTCTGCAGCGCTTGGCTCGGGATACGAATGAGGATATTTCGAGCCGCGTCGCCAGCTTAGAGGCGGAGCGAGACCGCATTGACCGCGAAATTGAAAAAGCTCATTTGGGGCAGTTTGAAAGGCTGACTGCGGCAGAGACGCAGGAGCGCGTCCAAGACGTGCTGAACATGGCCATGGCGGTACCAAGTGATTTCGCCAGGGTGCGCCATGAACTCGAAGCCCTCAATCACAGGCTACGTCGGCAGCTGTTGGATCCAGAAGGCTACCGCGGCGAGGTGCTCGAGGAAATCTTCAGCGGTGTAGACCACATCGCAGAATCGGACGCGGGGCGTAGCTTTCGCGGATTCTATTCCTACCTCATGGATAGAGAACGCAGCGCGTGGCTGGACCAGTGGATTAAGCAGGTTCTAGAAAGCGACGTTGGCCAAGAGCTAGCGCCAGAAAACCGGCGGCAGCTGCGGAACCTCTTCCGCGATATGGAAGAAACGAGCTTCGAAGTCAATCAAACGATGACTGGCCTGGCGCGCAGCTTGCGCAACTATGTCTCTTCAGAACAATTTGCCGAAGACCGCCGCATGATTGAGCTACTGCGCGAGGCACGGGGCATGGCCATTGATGCAGCGCAAGGATCGGAGCTGAAAGCCTTTCACCGCATGGAAACGCCCCTGCAGCGCATCGGCATGTCCATTCATTCAGTCTCGCGCATCCAACTAGCCAACCCGGGACGCGAGGTCGTGGAGGAAGCACCGGAGGCCTTCCAGCCAGGCCAAGAGAATGCGAAGGCGTTGTATGAGTTAGTGCGCGAGTCAGAGATTGACTTTGAGGAACTGCATGCGGCGATTCGCGGGGCCGTCGGCAAGGCGGGTCCATGCACGATTGGCCAGGTATTACAGGCGTACCCGCCCACACAGGGCCTGGCCAGCGTCGTGGGTTTGGTACACATTGCGGACCAGCACCCGCTACCGGCTTTGCATGACGCCCATGAAAAGGTCACTTGGACCGAAGAAGATGGGACCATTCGCGCGGCGTATATCCCTACTATGTATTTCGATAGCACCACCGTTGAGGAGTTGTAGTGACCGCTACTGATAACCACCGCGTCGATTCCGCGCATGAGCCCCCGCTGTGGGAAAACGATAAAGGATCGCTAACCTATAATTCGCGCCGCGCCTTGGTGCAGCTTTTGAAAGGCCCGCTGGTGCGTGCGCACAAGGAACCTGTCTTATGGTCCGCCATCATCTCGGACGAAGACAACCTGCGCGCCCGCCTGCATGAGGTATTCCTCGAGCTGGTGGTCGATGAAGGAGAAGGGTTTGCCTTTACCCGGATGGTAGAAGAGGAAACGCTGCCCATTCCGCAGGTGCTGCGCACGGATAAGCTCAAGCACATCGATACCGCCATCCTGCTGAACCTGCGCCAGGAACTTGGTTTGGCGCTGCCCGGTGAACGCGTGATTGTGGATGTAGAAGATCTCCGGGAGGGCATTGGATACGTCCGCGCGGTTGATAACCGCGATGAGGCTGGGTTTAATAACCGCTTCAATGCGGCGATTAAACGCATCCGCAATGAATATTCGCTGCTGAGCGTCACCGAGACGGAAGGGCGTTACGAGGTATCGCCCGTCTTGCGCCAGCTTTTCGATGCCGCCACGGTCACCGCCATCCGGGACGAATACGCCCGCCTCGCAGAAGCCGAGGGCGACCAAGAGGATGCTTCCGATGACTAACCTGTATCCAGGCCAATTCCGCATTAGCCGTATCCAGCTTATTAACTGGGGTACTTTTCACGGCTACTTTTCCATTCCGGTAGCCCGCAAGGGCTTCCTCATCACCGGCGGATCCGGTTCGGGTAAGTCCACGCTGCTTGATGCGATGTCGGCGGTATTGGTGCCGCAGAAGGACCTCAAGTTCAACGCGGCATCGCAGCAGGACCTCGGGCGCCATAATGGGCGCACCCTCGTTTCCTATATTCGCGGGGCGTGGCGGCAGCAAGAAAATGCGCACACGGGCGAAATTGCCCCGGAGTATTTGCGTGAGGGTGCAACAAACTCGGTGGTGGCGTTGACCTACGATAATGGGGCTGGCACGCAGCACACCCTCATCGCCATCTTCCGCCTCAACGGCGGTGAAAATTCGGTGAGCCAGATTAAAAGGCTCTATGGGGTGGTGCAGGGAGATGAGGACATCGATAAGCTCAGCCCCCTACTCACCCGAGGCCTGGATACCCGCAAGATTAAGGCCATGTACAAGGGGCCTGGTGCGTCATTTACGCCGACGTACACCACGTTTGCGGATCGCTTCCGCAAACGCCTGGGCATCAAGAGCGAGCAGGGGCAGGTCCTGCTGCACCGCACGCAGTCTGCCAAATCTCTATCCAGCCTGGACCAGCTCTTCCGGGACTATATGCTGGATGCGCCGTCTACTTTTGAGCGGGCGGAGGAGTCGGTGGAGCAATTTGAAGATCTGCGCCAGGCATACCTGCGGGTAGAGGACGTCAAGGCCCAGATTGAGACGCTGGCTCCCCTCCCCCAATTGCACTCCCAGCGCACCACCGCGGAGGCGGATAAGCACAAGGCCGAGGCGATGAATGAGGCGCTGCCGGCGGTGCGCGCCCGCTTGGTGGCAGAAGAACTGGATTATCGCATCCGCGCGCTGACCGCCCAGCAAGCAGAGGCACACTCTGCGGCCGAGGCGCTCGAAGCGGAGGTCACGCACCTTGACGATGCCGAGCGCCGCGCCGCCGTAGCCGTCTCCCAACTCAGTGCCGGCGAGCTGGCCGCCCTAGAAGCCAAAATTGAAACCGCGGAGAAGGAAATTGAGCACCGCTCCAAGGAGTTTCACCACCTTGCCGCTGCCGCCGACCAGTGGACCGACCACTTTGAGCTCAACCCGCACGGCTTCGCCGAGCTGCAGGCAAATGCCCACCTGCGCATCGCGGACTTCGAGGCTGACTCGGCCCAGCTTACTGAGCAGCAGCAAGAAGCCGGCGTGGCCGCCCGCGATGCAGCGACAGCATCCGCGTCCTTAGAAAGTGAGCTGCACTCATTTAGCTCGCGGCGCACCAATATCGATAAGGCCCTCGTAGAGCTACGCACCCAACTCGCGCGGGATACTGGCTATGCCGAATCGGAGCTTCCCTTCGCTGGCGAGCTACTGGATATTGCCCCGCAGCAGGCGGAGTGGGAACCGGTGATCCAAAAATTGCTGCACGGATTCGCCGCCACCCTGCTCGTTCCGGAAACCGCGCGGGAAGCCATTAACCAGTGGGTCAATTCTCGCAATGTGGGTACCCGGCTCGAGTACCGCACTATCCCGGAGTTTGCACCGGCGCCTGCGCCCGCGCGCAGCCCGCAACAGCTCATCCACAAATTGGAGTTTCAAGATCACCCCATGGCGCAGTGGGTGCGCCACCATATTTCGAGCCGCTTTAACTACGAATGCGTCAACTCGGTGGCGGCGCTCGAACAGGTAACCAAGACCCCGGCCGTCACGCGCGATGGCTTGGAAAGCCGGCCCAAGGATAAGGATGGCTCGACGCGCTTTATCAAGGATGATCGCACGCGCTTTAATGGCACGCGGTGGTACCGAGTAGGTTCTACCAATACCGCCAAAATTGAGCTCCTGCGTGCCCAATTGGAGGAAGCGAAGGCCACTGCTCGCGCCATGGCCAAACAGGTCCATGAGCTCAACCGGAAGATGGATATCTTGCGCACACAGCGCGATAAAGCGCAGCGGGTACTGGAGACTAAGTTCCAGGATATTGATACCGCTTCTGCTGAGGCGCGAAAGCGCGATTTGCAAGAACAGTATGATTCTTTGGCTTCCTCCCCAGAGGCGCAGGCCCTAGCCACGGCGCACGAGCAGGCAAAAGAAAAGCTCACCGCTGCCCGCACTCAGCTCAATCAAACCCAAAAACACCTCGGCAACGTGGAGGGCGAGCTAAACCGCTCCACCCAGCGGCGACAGAGCATCGGCACGGTGCCCAGGGTGGAGGATCAGGGCATCGCCAAGGCGGTCGAAGAAGCCCTGCACAAGGGCAGAAGAAAACTCACCATCGATGACATCGATGCCCGGCGCGATGAGGTGCAGGCTAACCTGCAAGAAACCGCGCGTACGGCCGCGCGCCGCATCGAGGAGACGAATACCAAGATTGTCTCCGTCCTCCACAAATACCTATCGCAGTGGCCGGCGGAAGCGGCGGATTTGGAGCCGCAGGCCAGCTTCGCCGGCGAGGGTATGGAAAAGCTTAAATTCCTGCGCGCGGACCGCCTGGCGGATTTTCGCGCGAAGTTCTTGGAGCTGCTCAATGGCACGACGGTGCAAAACCTATCGCACCTTGCCTCCTCACTTCGCCATGCCCGTAGCGATATCGAACAGCGCATGGAGTTTATTAATAAGTCTCTGGAGCGCACGCCCTTCAATGGCGATCGCACACTGCGGATCGATGTGAAGGATGCCCGCGGCCAGGTGGTGCAGGACTTCCAGCGCGATCTCGATGCCGCGACGTCCCATAGCCTGGCGGAAATTAGTGCCGATGAGCCTGAAGCTGCGGTAGCGCGCTACCACGCCCTGGATAAGATTCTCAGCCGCTTGGGCTCGTCTGAGACGGAGGATATTCGGTGGCGCAACTTAGTTCTCGATACTCGAAAGCATGTCAGCTTCATCGGCCGCGAGTGCTATCCCGATGGCACGACCGCCAATACGTATCAGGATTCCGCCTCTCTTTCCGGCGGCCAGGCCCAAAAGCTGGTGTTCTTCTGCTTGGCTGCGGCGCTGCGCTTCCGCCTGGCGGAGCCGGATCAGGACGTTCCTACCTACGGTTCCATCATTTTGGATGAGGCCTTCGACCGCGCCGACCCGGCCTTTACGCGCACCGCCATGTCCGTGTTTGCGTCCTTTGGCTTCCACATGATTTTGGCAACGCCATTCAAACTCATTCAGACGCTATCGCCGTACGTGGATGGCACCATCGTGGTCAATTACGACGAGCCCATTATCCAAGGCCGCCCGCAGGCGCGTACGGGCTATTCGCTTATCGATGCCACCTCCTACTCCCAGGAATCCCCGGAGTCCACCGATGCGGATGCCTAATGACCTGCACACCCATGCGGCAAAATACCTGCGCAACCACTTTGCGAAGGCTTTGTCGACTCCCGATTCGCTGAGTATCGATTGGCCGCTGCACCCGCCAACGGCCGCCAACGCCGCGCGCGATGTCCCCGCCACCCAGGAGTTCATCCGCGTCTGGCAGCGCTGGCCGCACCAAGAAGAGATCCACTACGAACCGCGCAATTGGTCCCGCACGGGCCTAGGCACCAATTCCGTTCCCACCCGCGCGGTCCTTACCGGTGCGCCCCGTATCGCCGCGGCCGCGGGCCTCAGCGCCGAATACTCCCGTGCGCAACAGCGCGCACACGACATCGCCGCGATCTTCCCCGACTCCCCTGCATTCGCCGACGCCGTGTACCGCACCTATGCCCAGTGGAAGGAGCTAAACGCATACGATCTGCGCTGCTTGACACCATGCTTGACTTGGCTGCGCGCCCACCCGGACTCCGGCGAGTGGGAGCGCGCCGTCCCAGTTGAAGGAGTAGACGGCAAATGGATAGGCACCCACCGCCGCCTGCTGCTCGCCCTGCTTTCGCCCTTTGGCATCACGGATTTGGGGCTGCGCCGCACCGATGCCCGCCTGCGCCTGCGCTACCTCAACCACGCCCCAGCGCTGTCCGATATCGAGGTTCCCCTTTCCCAGGCTGCACAGCTCTTTCCCGCCGCTCCCCCGCGCGTTCTCATCGTAGAAAACAAGCAGACCTTCCTAGCCCTGCCCCTGCTTTCCGATGCCGCCCCACCCACCATCGCCATCCTCGGCGCCGGCCATGCCGCCCGCCAACTTCACGCCCTTGCCTGGCTCCACGATGCCGAAATCACCTACTGGGGCGACCTTGACGCCGCCGGCTTCAGCATCCTCAACGGCGTGCGCGCCCACTTTCCCCACACGGAGTCCCTGCTCATGGATACCGCCACCGTCACCGCGTTCCGCCACCTCGCGGTCCCCGATCCCGGCGACGGCTCCGCAGCACTTAGCCACCTCACCACCGAAGAGCAGCGCGCCTATCGCCACCTTTTCACCGAAGGCAAGCTACGCATCGAACAGGAACGGATTCCGTTCGCGCATGCCGATGACGAGATTCAATCTATATTCGGAGGTCATAAGGTTTAGTAGTGCAGCCTATTTTCGCGATTTCCATATGCGATCGACCCACCATCTCTTAACCGGTGAGGTAGATGAGACTTGACTTTTCCCAATCATTACGGTGTACCGGTATGCCCTCGATGCTGCGGCGGTGCATTCGTTCTAGTCAAAATTTTAGGTTAAGTTCTAACACCGACGGCACTGGCCAACACGTACTACCAGATTCCAGGGCTGTTGCCTAATGCATGAGAGTGTCTGATGGTTTGTGTGTAGGTTCCCAGCCTGCATGAGGAGATGGACCAGAATGACTAGTGTGGCACGACGAGATCTAAGCTGATAAGGCCAAGATTGATGCGATTGAAAAGAAGCTGCTTGCTAACCCTGACATCGCGAAACTGATTGATGACCTAGGCACGTC
>NZ_KI515774.1:6367-243473 GCF_000478175.1 Corynebacterium sp. KPL1814 | reverse complement strand
GACGTGCCTAGGTCATCAATCAGTTTCGCGATGTCAGGGTTAGCAAGCAGCTTCTTTTCAATCGCATCAATCTTGGCCTTATCAGCTTAGATCTCGTCGTGCCACACTAGTCATTCTGGTCCATCTCCTTATGCAGGTTGGGAACCTACACACAAACCATTAGACACTCTCATTGTCTACAACCGGCGCCGTCGCCACTCGTCCATCGGGATGGTAAGCCCCGTCGATTTCGAAGCCCAGCTCGCTGATCAAAATGGTAATAAGAAGGCCGCTGCTTAACCCCTAAGCAGCTTAACTACGTGTCCACGATTTGCGGGCAACCCCACATCACCCGCGCCGTAGCTAATGCTAGACGCCTCAAAGAAGGCAAAAGCACCCATGAAGAAGCCCTACGCATCCCGCTAGACCATTCAATGAGCCACTTCCTTCAAGCAATCGGCGTCACCGGACGCGGCACCGGAGGAGCAACCGGAAACCTAAGAAATATCCGCGAACAACTCCTACGCATCGCTGGCTCTTTCATCACTGTCCAAAGCGGCGACGGGGTTCACGCACGGGGTCGCAACACCCAAAGTCTCGAAGACTGGAATCTCTGGTTCGACCCACGCGATCCTAACCCGGGCAGCTTCATGGAATCAGAACTTGTCCTCACTCCCCAGTTCTTCAAGCACATTGCCGAAGCACCCATTCCCATCGACCTCAATGTACTGCGCGAGCTCAACAAACCACGAGCAATGGACCTTTATCTCTGGCTCACGGTAAAGCAGTACTGGCTGGCGAAAAACAACCGCGACGCCTACACTTTCACCTGGGACTTGATCGCCGCAAACTTCGCCACCAAGATTCTACGAACAGGCCAAGACTGGGCACACTTCCGCGCTGAGATTAAAAAGCCATTGTTGAATTAACGATGGTGTGGCCCGCTGCAGGAATTGAAGCCAGCACCGACGGTGTTACAGTCACTAAAACCTCCCCATCAGTTCAGCAGAAGCCACCGCGCCCCGAACTCGACTAAACCGGGTTAAACGACAAAATGTGTTGTTTTCCGGCGTGTCGGGTTAAACGACATTTTGTGTTGGTGGACTGCGTGGTTTAGGGCATGTGGCCTTTGCGTATTCCCATAGAGTGGTTATAGGCACTGTCGAAAGTTGCTGGTCGGCCGTATTCACGGCCGCTGGTGGCTTGCGTTTCTTGGCTGGCTAGGGTGTGTGCTTTGGCTAAGGCCTGGCCTCTGATGCGTCCACTTTCCTGGCTCAGCCTCTAGCGCGAGTGACAGTGGCTTTACAGGCGTTCCATCGCCATCGCTGGCGGATTGATGCTTGTAGTCCCGTATTTTGGTGCACGCCCTGCTACAGACGGGGCATCGAGGATGATTCTTACTCATCCATTCATCGTGAACCTCGGCGCCTAGCACATCAGCACGCCCCCGGTGGTATTTCAGGCCCGAGACTGCGTTATCCCTCCGGATAAGTGAAATAATCCTAATACCAGCAGGCCAGACTGGCTAAACATATAACTTCACCAACACATCCTGTCGTTTAGGCCACTAAACCAAACACAGAGAAATAGCGCCCTCTGGGGCGCTTTCTTTTTGCCTAAAACAGCTTGCGCATATTTACCGATACCGGGCTGGCTATCCACAGGGGTTTGCCTGCGGTTTTCTCTATTTTCCCAGGTGGCTTATAACTATATCCCCAGCCGATCAACCAATAAAACCGTTCACTACGGGTTACTGTTTATTCTCCCGCCTCGCCTTGCGGCTCGTTGGGCTGCCGCCCAAATCAAAGATTTGGTTGCCGCCAACCAGCCCTTGTTACGGGTACGTCGTGAAAGAATCAACAACTAAGACTTACCTACCCACCTTAGAAAGCCATGACCACACCACAATCCCTGATCGCTCGCCTGGCGTCTCCAGATTCCACTGGGCGCACTGAAGCTGACATTCAGTCCGACATCAAGACCCTGCTGACTACCGACGACTTCGACTTGGATACCCCACGGTTGGAAGAGCAGATCGGTGATGGTTCTTACCGACGAATCGACATCGTCACCGGCGCCACTGTCATCGAAGTAAAAAAGCGGCTCACCAACGAGAGCGCCGACGCGGACTACATCAACCAACTCGCTGACTATGTCACTACCCGCATGAGCCAAGATGGTTCCCGTTACAACGGAATCCTCACCGACGGGAAAACCTGGTGGCTGTTCGAGCAGTCCCCCCGCCGAGGGCTCCTTCGCCCGGCGCAGCACCTTCGAGCTTGCCCCTGGAGCTACCGGGGTCGGGCTTATTGAATGGCTCCAAGCCGTGCTGGCTACTCGGAGCAATTCGCGAATGTCATTGTGATTGAACCCATCATAGGCGAGAACTCTCATTTATGAGACATCGGAAACCCCTTAATTCTCATTCCACCAGCGAGAGCATTCCACATGCTGTAGGGTGCGGCTCATCTGAGAAGCGGGATGTCAGGATGGCGTGTATCATAGATTTGGTCCGCCTATCGATACAGAAAGGTTCTATCATGAATCGAGTCGCGCTTCTGACAGTTGCGTCTCTAATCACTGCAGGTATTGCCCCCGCAGCTTCTGCCGAAACGGTTGAACAAGCAGAGAAAACTCCTGTTTGGTCTGAAGAGCAATTTGATAGGTCTCTTAAGGATATCACTCCTGAAGAGAAAAAGCGGCTTGAGCTAATTAGTAACGTCGGTGAACATATTGATTACGACGATGAGGGTAACCTCAAGTCCGATCTCAACGATGATCAGCTCCGTAGTGATTATGGTTTCGAAGACAAAGATGTCAGTTTTTTCCACTCAGTGCTTGCTGAGGATGAAAGCGTTGTTCAGCACAAGGAAAACGAGCCAAAAATTGTCACTACATATGATCACAAGCTCGGCCACATATCAAATAGCGATCTGACGGTTGGGGCGGCTGCAACTCTTACCGCAGCGGCAATGGATGGGCCAGCTGCTCTTGAGGCGGCATTCTTTGCTTGGGGTGCTGTAGCAGGCGGGCCGATCGGAGCTGCTATTTCTGGCGCTGCCGGTCTTCTTGGGGCAACTTACTTTGTCGATCTTGCTACTAAAATCACAGGGGCGGTCGCGCAGGGTAAAGGTATTACCTGGTACTCTAAGTGGGGATTTCCGCCAATTACCGCAGAGATTGAGGATGACTAATGCGGATGGATAAAGATCCAAAGTTTATTCGCTTTCCAGAATCTCTGTGGGCTTTTGTCACTATATTCCCCTCGGATATTATTGAGAAACATGGAGTTGAACACTTTTTCAATTATGGATATTTGTGGCTCTATTCAATATTGGGAGTAATCCTTTTTGGCATTTCCATGATCATGGGTGAAAAAGCGGTATCTCCTTGGATGCATCGTGTGCGTTCCATTTTCCTCTTTGCTGCAACGATAGCTATTACAGCTTTCTTCCCTAGCTTGGTTGGGCGAATAGTCGTGGCGTTCCTAGCCATCTGCTACTTTTTCTGGCCCAATAACCATATAGTCTTTCGTCGAGCAGCGGAATGATCGGTGTTTTAAGTGGAGCTAGCAGTCTATTAATCACTTGATAAAAAGTGATAGGATCTCGCTAAACTGTCTTCCAAAATTTGGCCACAGTGTTCGTTGCTGGCCCAAACGACGAGGCCCAAGCCAACAGCTCATCACGAGTAAGCGCCTTGTGGCCTTCGTCATCGCCACTGGGCCCATGGTTGGGGTCAGTGGAATAACGGTACTTAAATCCATGAAGGCGCGTGTGTTCAGCAACAAGCTGATCCCCTTTGAAGACGCTCACCAGCTTCGGGGTGAGCCTGACTGTTACCGATTCTCCTACCAGCTGAAATGGCACTGAATAGTACTGGTAGTCACAAGTGATGTGCCAGTTGCGATCGACCTTGAGCCGCTTATAGGACACTTCCGTAAACGGTGCGGGCGGAAGATCCCGCATCACCGGTGCCTCTTCTTGCTCAAAGCGCAGGCGCCGTGTTGTGCCATCAGCCCGCGTCATTGTGTCGTTGATGTCAGCAAGGCGATAAGCGATCGCCTCATTAAGGCCGTTGAGGCTGTAGAAGACCTCATCGCCGAAGTAACCCAGGATTTTGGTGTAGACGATTTTCACAGCGCGTTCTACTGCCGCTTTGTCACGAGGCCTGCCAGGTCTTGTCGGCACAATTGTGACCCCATAATAGTCGGCAAACGCTGCGTAGCGGTCAGTGACCATTCGATATGTAGATTTCTTCTTCGGCCGGTAGGTCGCCGTAGGAGCATTATCCGGCACGATGACCGCCGGTATTTTGCCGAGATAGTTCAACGCTTTGATGTGGCACTCAATCCACGCCGGCATCTTCTCATTCGCAGCAGCAGTAACATACATCAGCCCTGAGTATGGGTTGACCTCGACGAACAGTGAGGCCTTGAATGCAGTATCACCACTAGCCTGATCCACCACTGGCACTTTGTCACCGGCCCAGTCGACATAGTGAAGTGCCCCGAGTTTTGTTCCTAGGCATGTGCCTTGGTTTCTATTATTCCCTGTCGCGGGTTCTGCTTCCACAATTTGGTTTCCGCTTCGGCTGGGGTTTGGTATCCCAGGCTTTGGTGGAGCCTTACCTCGTTCCACCATGACACCCACTCAAATGTGGCGATTTCTACCTCGACAACATCATTCCACCTGCGATTATGGATGAGTTCGCCTCTTGTGAGGAGCCGTTAACGTTTTCAGCCAGAGCATTGTCATTTCAGTCACCGACAGTCCCAGTGGAAGCGGCAATCCCGTGCTGGGCGAGACGCTCGTTGTGGACAACGCTGACGTACTGCGAGCCGTGATCCGAATGGTGAATAAGACCTCTTGTGTCCCTCGCACACTTGGGTCGCTTGATTGAGAGCTTGCAGCGGTAATGCCTGCAGTGCGCATGGGCCCGACCCCGAAGCCTTTCTTCATGCGCACGTAGGTAATGTCGGCCACCCACAGCTTGTTTAAGGCCCTGGGCTTTGAACTCACGATCGACCAAGTCTGGGCGCAGATCCGGCACGTGAGCTTTTCGGGTTGTGATAGGTGATCCGCCTTTGCCTGTGCCAGAAACACCAGCCAGGCGCATCAGCCGGGTAGCGTGTTCACGACCGATATCTATTCCATCACCGTGAAGCGCATGCCACATTGTCCGCACGCTTAAGACACCGTCATTATCCCGATGAATGGCACTACTGCGTTCAACCAGAACAGCCATCACGAAGGCGACGAGCACTTAGCCCACGGGCTGTGGCCTATGGACTGGCGATAACCACGCGAGGTGATAAACCCGCGAGCCCGGTTATTCTTTTAACGCCAGTGCAGATGAACTCGACAGAGAAACAATTCCGGTATTTATCGATGAACCGGATCATAACCGAGGCTTGGGGCCTGGTCGTGAGGAGAAAAAAGCTGACGCGGCCTTCAGCAACTCGTTGGTATCTCGAAGCTGGTGATTTTCGCGGCGTAGCCTCGCGTTTTCCGCAGCCAAGTCTTCAGGAACAGGCTCTGGGATGTTTCCCGCACGACGAGCAGACTTAAGTCCATTGACGAGCTATGTGCCATGAAACCCCCAGCTTTGGAGCTACTTCCTGGCACGCGGGGTGCATTGACATGTTTTCCGTCACGATGCGGTCTTCTACAAGGCGGACCACCCGGTCCTTTGCATCCTGGTCAAATTTTCTTGGCATGTTCCAGATTTTCCCATCTACTCAAACGGAACAGGTTGCGTCCATTAGTGTGGTGTATCTGTAACCCGTGGTAAGCCTTGTGCCGGTGCACAATAAGGCGACCATCACGGGTACCTTTCGAATCAACTTCAACCTATCCTCGAAAGGAATATAACCGCGATGGCCGCTAACCCCCATCATATCGATCCCACTGCGTATCTGGAAGAATTGCTCCCCCAAGCCTCCCCAGACTTGATGCGCCAGATGCTTACAGACTTCATTAACCAGATACTTTCAGCTCAGGCTGACACGGTCTGCGGCGCTGATTACGCCACGGTATCTCCACAACGGACTAATACCCGCAATGGCTACCGTCACCGCTGCTTAGACACCAGGGTAGGAAGCATTGATGTTGCTATCCCGAAACTACGTCACGGCGCATTCTTTCCCGACTGGCTCTTAGAAAGGCGCACCCGCACCGAAAGAGCCCTGACTACCGTGATAGCCACGTGTTATCTCAAAGGGGTCTCCACTAGACGCATGAATGATGTGGTGGCCACGCTGGGTATTAACAATCTGTCGAAATCACAGAGAGTGTCTAATGGTTTGTGTGTAGGTTCCCAACCTGCATAAGGAGATAAGCCAGAATGACTAGTGTGGCACGACGAGATCCGGCTGATAAGGCCAAGATTGATGCGATTGAAAAGAAGCTGCTTGCTAACCCTGACATCGCGAAACTGATTGATGACCTAGGCACGTCCACCACGGATGCCAACGACCTGGTTCGCGGTATGTTGCAAGCTTCAATTACCCGCGGGTTAAATGCGGAAATGGATACTCACCTGGGCTATGCATCCGGTGATAGAGCAGCTAAAGCTAGTGCTGGAACGGATAATTATCGCAATGGGGCGTATCCGAAAACCGTAGATTCTAATTACGGGCCAGTAAGCATTGATGTTCCACGAGACAGAAACGGCACGTTTGTTCCTACGATGGTGCCCAAAGGCTCGAGGAGATTGACCGACGTTGATGACATGATCGTCAGCTTATATGCCGGTGGGATGACCATTCGGGATATCCAGCATCATATGGCAACTGCGATGCGTGTCGATATTTCCCATGAGACGATCTCCGCAGTCACCGACGCCGTCGGCGATGAGGTCATGGTCTGGCAAAACCGCCAGTTAGACGAATTCTACCCCGTAGTGTTTCTCGATGCGCTGCGCATTAAAGTTCGCGATGGTGGCCGAGTGGTCAATAAGTTCGCGTACATGGCAATTGGTGTGGATCTTGACGGTATTAAGCACATTTTGGGCCTATGGATCGCCAAAGAAGAAGGCGCTTCATTTTGGGCGCAGGTATGTGCCAATCTTTCTAACCGTGGGGTCAAAGACGTCTTTATCGTCTGCTGTGACGGGCTGAAAGGCCTACCAGAGGCAGTGGAGGCAACTTGGCCGAACTCTATGGTGCAAACCTGTATCGTGCACCTGATTCGCGCAGCTAACCGATGGGTAGCCTACGGGGATCGCCGGGGCGTATCGGCCGCGTTGAAAAAGATTTACACCGCTGCAGACGAATCCACAGCTCAGGCTGCTTTAGACGAATTTGAAGCCTCTGAATTAGGAGAAAAGTATCCCCGCTCAGTCAAGGTCTGGCGGGATGCTTGGGCGCGTTTCGTACCGTTTCTGCAGTTCCCGCCAGCAGCCAGGAAGGTAATCTATACGACGAATTCGATTGAATCATTCAACAATGAACTGCGTAAAGCTACCCGCAACAGGGTGCAGTTCACCAACGATGAATCAGCGCTGAAAACGCTGTGGTTGATGATCTGCAATATTGAAGACAAACGAGCTGCCAAGAGGGCGAAGCAGGGCAAACGGGCCTCAGCGACAGCCGGAAGACTCATGGAAGGAGCACGAGTTTCCGGCTGGAAACAAGCCATCAACCAAATGGCCGTGGCCTTTCCCGACCGCTTCGACAAATACCTATAGTCCGACCCCACACACAAACAACTTGACACGCTCAAATCACAAGTGTCTGACATGGCCAAAGAACTCGACGAGATGGTCGCTGACTTTAGAGCCCGCCCACTGGATTCAGGACCGTATTACTACTTGTCCTGTGACGCGTTGACCATGAAAGTCCGCGAAGGCGGACGTGTCGTTAAAACCAGTGTGCTTATCGCTACCGGTGTTAACAAAGACGGCTACCGTGAACTACTAGGCATGCAGGTCGCAACATCAGAATCCGTGGAATCATGGACCGGATTCTTCCAAGACCTCAAAGCCCGTGGTCTTGGCGAAGTCTATCTCGTTACCAGCGATGCGCACCTAGGAATCCAAGCCGCTGTTGGTCAAGTACTGCCTACTGCAGGTTGGCAACGCTGCCGGACACATTTTGCTAAGAATCTGTCGTCAAAAGTGTCAAAACGCCAGTGGACAACACTATCGGGAATGTTTCACTCCATCTTCCAGCAAGCCGACGCGCAAGCTACCTGGGACCAAGCCCGCCAGGTCGTAGATTTCTGCACGCAGCGTTTCCCCGACGCAGCTGACTACCTGGAAGAATCATTAGATGAGATTCTCGCGTTTACAACCACGCCCAAAGCTGTATGGACGAAGGTATGGTCCAATAATCCAACGGAGCGTTTGAACCGTGAAATCAGGCGGCGTACCGACGTTGTAGGAATCTTTCCCAACCGCGCAGCTGTCATCCGCCTCGTCGGCGCGATACTAGCTGAACAGCATGACGACTGGATTCAGCAGAAACGCTATATGTCACTAGCAAGCTTGGAACACACCCGACGCCTGATAGCTACCAACACCATCCACACCAACGACGCAGACACCATCGAGGCAGCCTCCTAATGAACCAACATCAACCCCGAGCCGGACCCCAACACCGACCCTGACACTGTCCCCCGATTCACAGATTCAGAAAGGACAGATACACCACTCCACCGGACTTGACCACGGAACAAAACCTGGGACACTTCAGGAAGAGCAGATTTACGTTTGGCTTGGATCGTTGTCACTGGAACGAAAGCACGCGGTGAGATCCCTTCAATGCCCATCAGGCGCATCCGCTTGGCCACAGTCTTGCGATTCATACTGATCTGGTAGCGCTCACCTAGTTCTGCGGTGATCCGCGGAGCACCATAGACCTCATCGGAGTCTTTCCAAATCTGATGAATCTTGCGGTCAACATCATTGTAAAATGATGCACGATCATCCTTACCGGTTAAGCGTTGCTGCTGTATATGGGTCCATTTGTAGTATTCAGACCGAGACACTTTTAATAGTCGTGCCATGCGTTTGATGCTGTAGTTCGCCTTGCTCTGGCTACATTAATTCGAACTTTTCTGTTCGCGTTGCCTTAAAGCGAAGAAGGCTGTCGCTTGTGACAAAAGCTCGTTATCCATCTTGGCTTGTGCCAGCTCACGACGCAGACGAGCGTTCTCCGCACGAAGATCCGCTTCGCGTAGCCCATCGGAGGATCCTTAGGCGTTGACGCTCATTTTTCACCCATCGGCCTAAAAGACCTGGTGCGACACCAATTTCTTTCGCTACATGAGCAATTGGGCGCTGCGATTCGATTACCAGGTTCGCGGCTTCGCGTCGATACTCAGGTGTGTATTTCTGGCGTTGTTGACTCACAATGAACATCCTCTCTTACGGACACAAGATCCGCACTAATCGGGTGTCCACCAAACGAGGGCAACCTCAATCGAGATTGAAGTTGTCAGGTTTGAGCGAGTGTCAAGCTGACCTGAGACCAGACTCCACCAGAGCTTGGGATATCAACCCCAACGAGCCTGAAACAGGATTATGGAAGCAGAACCCGCCACAAGAGATATTAGAAATCAAGGCAAATGCCTAGGAACAAAACTCGGGAAACTTCACATAAGCGTAAGTATGAAGTCCCAAATAAAGCTCTGGAGCCTACGCGGCTCCAGGCGACATCGTTCCGGTATCCGGCTCGTCGTAATGAAAGCTTAACTGGTCCCGCTGACAATTTTCAATAGAGCAGTAGCCACATCGCTTGGGTTCTTCACCAACGATCAACCGCCATCGAGTATCTCCAGTCCAGCTGGCGGAACCTCTTTTTCTCACTGCATCGCGGTCCACTCGATGTCTTCGAAGCCCCAGTCGGATAAATGCCAGGTGATGGTCTCGGTGGCATCGATAAGCGCGTGCTCCATTGTCTCTTCATCGTCACCGGTAACGGAGAGCTCGAGCATCACTGAAGTATCTTCTTCGTCCAATAGCCCCACGTCCAAGGGGCCGCCATCATCGAGGCCGGACACAAAGCGCGCGGTCCAATTTTCGCCGCCAAAGAAACTGGAGTCCTCTTCTATAGCGCCCTTTTCCTCCAAGTCCCATATAGCTTCAATAATGTCCCAGTTGCCGGTAATTGCAGCGGACAGCTCGGCGTCACGCCCGTACAGCACCAGCTCATGGAGCCATGAATAGTCAATAATGAAGCTGCTCATAATGCCTGCCAGTGTATGCGAGGAGAACCCCACTCCCTGAACGCACTCACCGAGCGTTTTGCTTATAAACCCAGCTGTTCAAGTTCTGTGCAGAGGGCATCGATCTGCGCGCGCGTATGGGTTGCCATGAGGGTAACGCGGAGTATCGCAGCGCCACGTGCAACAGTGGGCCACCGGATTGCCGGGACGATAAATCCACGGTCAAGCAGTGCAGCGCTAGCGTCCATCGCGGCGGCTTCATCGCCGACGTGCACGGGGATAATCGGCCCTTGCTGTGGCGTAGTCCCGCGTGTTTTGTGCCAATAAGCAATATTGTCCTGCAGTTGGTTAACCAGACTGGGATCAGACTCAATGAGCTTTAACGCCGCGAGCACGGCGGCCGATGTTGCTGGCGTGGGAGAGGTAGAAAATACGAAGGACCGGGCTTGTTGCCGCAATAGCTGGGCAACCGGCTTGCTCGTTGCCACGAGGCCGCCTTCGGCGCCAAGCGCCTTGCTAGCGGTAATAAACTGAATATCGGGCTGAACGCCGAAATATTCTGGCAGGCCAAGGCCGCGCTCGCCGACGGTACCAAACGAGTGAGCATCATCAACCATAAGCCATGCGCCGTATTCGCGTGCCACCCGCGATAGCTCAGGCAAGGGTGCAAGCACCCCGTCCATGGAAAAGAGGCCATCGGTAATAACCAAGGCATACTTGGTGGTCCTGGTGACCAAAGCGTTTTCTACAGCGCGGGTATCGCGGTGCGCCGTAACGACGAGGGAGGCGCCACTCGCCTTTGCGAGCCGGCAGCCATCGATGATGCTGGCGTGGTTGCGCGCATCGGAAACAATGGTGAGCTCGGGCGAGGCCAACGCCTGCAACGTCGATAGATTGGCTTGGTACCCGGTGGCAAAGAATACCGAGTCTGGATACCCAGTCAGCTGGGCCGCAGCGGCTTCTACCGCAACGTGTAATTCAGACGTGCCGGTGGTCAAACGCGAGCCGCCTGAGCCTGCGCCGTAGTGATCAACGCTGTCCTTTACGGCGTTTTTAATCTCCGGATGCTCTGCCAGGCCCAGGTAATTCGACGAGCTAAAGAGCACCGCGTCTTTGGCCGTCTTCCCGGTGGCCGTCCGCAAGGAGCTTTCCGGGACTTGCCCACTTGCAAAGACCGAAGGGCTGCGCCATAGGCCGTCTTCTCTCCACTTATCCAGGCGCGCAGATGCGACTTGTTCTAGGCTCTCGTTCACTTTTCTGCCCCAAAATCCACGAGTACGGCGCGGTTTTCCAAATAATCAATCAACGCTTCGATATCGGCACCTGGTTTGATAATGAATGCCCGCGCCCCCTCATCCGACCCAGGCTCTTTAATGTGCGGAAGGCGGTGGTACGTGGCATCAATGCAGACGTAACCGGTGGTATAGGCCGGATCATCAGACACACAGAGTTCTGCTAAGACATCGGGATGCGCGGCTACCTTGCTCGCCAGCACGATGGCTTCACGAGCAGCGTCCTTGCCTTTGAAAGCCTCATCTGTAGCACCGCACGCGTCCATGTGGCTTACGCGGACTCCTCGCTGTGCATCTGGTTCGCAGCGAGTGCCCGTATCGGCTGCGATGAGCATTGCTCCGCGCATATTCCTGGCGCTAAACGTCTCTTCAATGACTACCTGGAAATGAGCGGTCATGGGGCGCAATAGTTCCTCGATGACGTCCTTAGCCTGCGAGGGCGATTGCACCGCTTCTTCTTTTACTCCTACGGCAGGGACGTGCAGAATATCGGATCCGGCCACAGCTTCCACCGTGATGAAGGTATTTTCCGCCATTCCCTTCGGGTGCACCAAAGCTCGCTGAGATAGCGCCGCACAGACCGTTGGAACCTCGTGTTCCCTGACAATTCGCTCTGCTCCCGAAATGTGCTGGCCTGCGGAATCCGACCGCATTCGCACTGAGAAATAAGTCATAATCTGAGGGTACCGGACTAATTGAACAGTGTTCAGGGAAAGGGGAAATTAGCGGGACACGGCCAAACTCCAGGTCTTGCTTCCGGCGTAGGTATGCACAGGCCGTGCGCTTTCCGATGCCTTCTCCTCAACCCACGTTCTACACCCCTTATTTTCCGGCTAACCAGGCGATTTGTGTGAAAACGGCGTTAGCCTATATAGTTAATTCTCGTTGCACAGAGAACGGCACGTTCGAAGTACAACATGGATATTCCTCCATAGCTCAGTTGGCAGAGCATTCGACTGTTAATCGAAGGGTCACTGGTTCGAGCCCAGTTGGAGGAGCTACGAATATGCAGGTCAAAACGATAAATATTCTACCCTATGCCTGGCGTGGTATTCACGTGGTACAGGAGCTATAAAACGGGTTACGTGCGATTCCGCAAAGGCGGGTAATAGCGGTTTAGGCGTGCCCTCCGGCAGCGTGCTGCTCTGTGCGGGCGTCGCACCCCCTGGCGCACCGATCATCGCGCCCTCCGGCAGCGTGCTGCTCTGTGCGGGCGTCGTACCCGAGGTATTAATCGACCATTGCTTTGATACGTCGATTTAGTGGGACGCCACCAACGAACGATAGAAATGTGTCGTTGACCTGCATATAGGAAAATGACGGAATGCAAATATGCAAGTCAAAGCGTTTGCGATTAGCAGAAGAGCATAAGGGGTGCGACGCCATCTTTCCAAAATGCTCTAAATTAAGCATGACGATCGTGACGTTTTACCAGGTCACGGCTTTTATGCTTCTGACACATGGTGACGCCACATGCCACCGATACCACCATTTCCCAAAATGCGAACATGTTTTCGAGCCCCTCAACCTACATCAAGATTTCGCAGTGTGCTCTATGTCACATTTTTACAACATGTCTCTCCCCTATAAAAAGGTCTGAGTGAAAAGCACGCAGAATAAGTATGGAAGGGGTAAAAGTAGTCGTTTATCCAGCTCAGCAGTGGTTTCGCTCCATACTTATTTTTTCTGGGCGACACAGCGAAAATAGGTATGCGCAGGTCAGAGGGGGTGGAATCTCTCCTATTTTCATACTTATTTTTCCGGCCCCGAGGAAAAAGTATGGAATCTCGCAGAGACTGACCTGCGTGTTTGGAAAAGAGGTATGAGAAAAACACCCGCTGAGCTGCGCATACTTATTCTGCGGCAAAATAAGTATGGATTCGGAGGAACACACACGCCCGACGATGCAACCGGCATCAAAAATGAACTTTTAGCAATTGCGTTCGATCGGCCTGTGTTCTGTACCCCTTCCCGTACCGGATAATAGCGGGTATAGTGGAGTATGCAGGATAGCCCTGCTGTCTTTTGCTAGGCGTGTTATGTCCATGAGGTTTTTGGACTCGGAGTCTAGGGACTTTGTGGACATAACAGACTTAGGCCATATTAGTGCACACCTTGGTTCCCTGAACCCAGCCGTCCCAGCAGTTCCGTGACGTCATCAGGTACCGGCGAAGCAGCATGGATCGTCTGCCCCGCCACCTGCACCTGGAAGGTCTGGTACCTCCGCAACGTCCGCACCAGCCGCTTCAACGACAACCCCGAGCGCTCCTCCAGCAGATGCCCCACAGCCATCGCCGCCATCACCACACTTAGGTGCGCCTCGATGGATTCCCGCTTGTGGTGGTAGATCGGCCAGGCCTCGAGATCGGACTTCGACATCCGAAACGCCTTCTTAAATCTTCAACATCTGCCGGTAGGCGTGGATCACCTGTTCGGCAGGCAGATCCACCCGGGACGTCTGGTACCCCTTGAGCTCGGCCAGGGCCTTGTTCTTGGTCACCAACGCCCAGTTGACCTGCTTATTCGGCGCCTTGAGATCCACGAACCGGTTGCGCTTGACCGGCAACTTCCCGGCCACGGCCTTCTCCGCTTTGGCGACCTGCTCATCAATACCCTTCAACGTGCGGCGTGCTCTGTCTCAGGAGTACCGGTAGTAGGTGACCGAATGCGGCACACCGCCTGGGCCACGGCCCGTCCGGTCGGCTCACGTCCAGATCTGCTGGTCCTCATAGTCCTGGCCGGGGTTGTTCTTGCGCCACTGCGACACCGGATAGGGGATGTCGTTGAATTTCACTCCGAGGATGCAGTGCAGGCCGGCCTCGATGATCGAGACCTTGTTGCCGGCAGAGAACTTCCCGGCGTCGACGACAACGGTGACCTCTTCCACGCCGTAGGCGTCCTGGACGTTTCTGATCATAGGAAACATGGTGCGTGTTTGAGCCATGTTCCCCCTCAAACGCACCCACGGCCAGCGGGAAGCCCCGGGCATCCGCCAGCAGGCCGACGGTGATCTGCGGCTCGAGCCTGCGTTTTTGGAAAAGCCCGGCTTGCGGAACCTATCGCCCTCATCGGTTTCAAAGTACACGGTGGTCACGTCGTAAAGAACCAGGACACCGGGTGCGATCCCGGCATGGTTCGCGCAAGCCTGGGTAAGCCGGTCGCGGAAGTCGTCGGTGGCGTAGGCCGGCAGGTGTCGTTGGATGGTGCGGTAGCTGGCGAAGGCCACACCGAGTTCCGCCAGTGTCTCAATGCTGTCGACCTTCGATCCTGCCTGCACGATCCGGGCGGTGACGAGGTCAAAAACACCTGATCATCCCTGGTGCCTCATCGAAACCCAGCTCGCTGTACGCGGCACGGATGACCTCGAGGAGGCGGCCGGCGCGCTCGGAGGTGATCGGCACCGGCGCATCGGCGGATCCGCTGCCGGCGGGTGTGGTGTCCACACCAAGATCCAGGCTCACCTGGTCGCCGTTAAGAAGACACTGGTCCTAGGCCTAAAGCAGCGCAAGATCTTCGTCAGTGTGCGCCGAACCGAGATGTTTCATGGTCTTGGCGCCGCGTTTCTGCGAATACACGACCTGCACGGCAGTCGACCCAAAGGCGGTGCGCACGGTGCGGATATACGGGCTCATGAAAATCAATCTAACCGCCCACCCCGAAACCCACCCCCTTAGTGCACACTTTCCACCCGTGGTAGCCATGAATCTGCTGGTCTACGTGTCAATATGCAATACCTCACAGCAAAAAGGCCCAAGTCGGGTTTCTTTCTATTGGTCAATTGGTTTAAAGTATGTTTTGCGCCACTCTCAACGCTCTTCTTTCGCTTTTCGACGCCCGTTTGCCCACCCTCTTTGAAAGCAGGTCACCGCCATGCCCGAGCACTCAAGCCGTGAAATCCTCGACAAGACCCAGGCCGGCCGAATCGTCGACGCCGCACGAATACGCGGCGGAAAGACGTGGGAGGACCTTGCCGAGGCCATCGACAAGCCGCTGGTTTGGGCCACGGCCGCCCTGCTGGGTCAACACCCACTGAGCGCTGCCGACGCAGAGGCCATTGGCACCCTGCTTGACCTCGACAACGACGTCGTCGAGTCCCTCCAACTCCAGCCCTACCGCGTGGCCTCCCCCGACCTCGCCTCCGACCCGACGATCTACCGCTTCCACGAGGCGCTCAACGTCTACGGCCCCGCCTTCAAGGCATTGATCCACGAGGAGTTCGGCGACGGCATCATGTCCGCCATCAACTTCAAGGTCGACTTCTCCCGGCGCCCGGACCCGGATGGCGACCGCGTGGTGATCACCCTCGACGGCAAGTTCCTCGACTACCGGTGGTGAAGGTTTGGTCTGAAGCAGTCCGCTCCCTTCCGACCAACGCCGAAACCGCCCGGCAAAACCCAGGCCGGCCGAACACGAAAACCGCGTTGGACTGAAGCAGTCCAACCCGGATTCGGCAGGTTCGCAGGAGCTGCTTGCCCTCGCGCACCCGCTGAAGCTCGAAACGCAGCTGCGCCTCGGACGGCGACTGCACGGGGAGGAACGACGCCTCGCGGTAGCGCCGCGATGCGGCTCTGCCGCGTCTGTACGGAGATCTACGACCCCAAAAGAGTTTTCATCCGTGAGTGATTAAAGAACTTCGCCCCTTGCTTTCCCCTGTCTCGGGGCCAGTCGGGGCGATCGTCGATTTGCCATTCGCCCGAGCGACTTCAGGTTTGAGCTGCGACAGATTCCACCGTCTTAAGTTACATCTAGCGTTACATAAGGCAGTTTTAGCCAAAAGGCTAAGCCCCCACCAGCGTTTCTGCTGGTGGGGGCTTACCTTAGTAGCGGGGGCAGGATGCAAAAGATGTCGCCAGCCACGTAGAAGCTGTGGAGCCTGGACAGGGCGGCACAGGCTCTGCAGCAGGTCGGGCTGATCGCAGCGAAAATGCCGGAGCTCATCGACGCGGAAAACCGTCACCTCACGAGCGCAGTCGAGAGCCTGAAAACGCCGCTGCAGAGCATGGCTCAGCTGCTCATGGTCGTGGTCGAGATGGTGGAGGGACCACTGAGTCTCAGCGACGACGCCGTAGCCAGGCTGAGCGTCAGCGTCGAGAAGCGGCTCAACGCGCAGCTGAGCGGACAGCTGCGCACACAGTTGAGGGAGATGGTGGATTGGAATTTTAGGGAACTGACGCCGGAGCTTCAGCGTACCGTGTCCGATGGACTGGAGTGTCTCGAGGGGAGGCAGCGGGCGCTTGCTCGAGAGCGTGAGGAGTGGGACAAGACTATCCAGGCTCTTGCTCGGGAGCGGGAGCGCTTCGATGCTGAAAACGCCTGGCGGTGTACATGGTGATTTCCGTGATCGTGGGCTGCGTTGCCACTACTGCCGTTTTCGGTTTCGGGTGGGGACTGCTGCAGGCGCTGGGATTGCCTGACGGTATCGGTGGCATGTGGGATCGTGCCTGGGGTGCTGATGATGGTGCTATCGGCATTGCCGGGGGTCTCGGAGTGCTTTTCTCCACAGTGAGCGTAATTGCCGTGCTGGGCTGGGTTACCCGTAGGCTGTGGACTGCACACGATGCCTGGCGCCCATAGTCAGCACCGGTCACCGTCGTGATGCCCTGCGTGCTATCTCATCCATCCGGCTATCTGCTGCGTGCTGATAGGCCATTGCTACACTGACACTACTATGCCCAAGGCGTGCCATGATCTCGGCCAGAGTAGCGCCTGCCTGGGCGAAGCGCGTGCCCGAGTAGTGACGCAATGAGTGAAAGTGTAAATCCTCTCTACCTGCACTTTTACGAGCAGAAAGCCAGTGATAGCGCACGCCTGCGTACGTGATCTCTGTCAATTTTTGTCCAGGCTCCACAGCTTCTACGTGGCTGGCGACATCTTTTGCATCCTGCCCCAAAAAGGACACAGTCCTGACGCCCGCGATTGATTTAGGTCCGTTAATCAATCGCTTACCGCCCTTGAGGGTCACCACCCCTTTCGTGACAGCAATCACGACGGCATCAACGTTGTTATTTTCGTCCTTGATGATGGTGACATCGTCGGTGGTGAGAAGCAGAATTTCGCCGATACGCAGACCAGCAGCAGCCGCGATCAAGATGACATGCCGTAGCTCAGAAGGAAAAGCCCTGATGATTGCGTGAAGTTCATCATCAGTGGGAGGTGAAACATCAACACCCGTCTTGGCCTTGCTGCCCCCTCGAATGGTGCACGGCTGGCGTGGTATTAGGTCATCCTCCAGCGCAGTCTTCAGCACCGATTTAAAAAAGTCGTATTGGCGCGCCGTGGATGTCTCCTTACCGTCGGCGATGTTCCGTGAGTACCACTCACGCACACCGTCGCTTGTGATAGCCGTGAGGGGCGTTTCTGCCCACTCTGCCAGGCGGTCGTCTAGGTATCGCTCGTATTCCTCACGGGTGCGTGCTGAGAGAGGCTGCCCTCGCCGATTGGTGCGGTTAGCGATCCACCGCTCTGCATACTCCCTAAAGTGGGGATAGTGACACGTTCTATCGGCTTCGACGGATCTACCCAGCGCCCCTCGATGATTGCTGTGCGCTGAGTGGATAGCCAAGCTCGCGCCTGTGTCTTGGTGTCAAAAGTGTTGGGCGCTTTATACCGCTCCCCCTCGTGCGCACCGCGCTCTAAAGCGCCCAGACGGCAGCTTATCGATGATGCCCCAAGACTCACGTGACATGGTTTTTGCTCCTTTATTCCCGTGGTACCTGCGTGGTACTCCAATACCAGATTCCAACAGATTACAGCGGATTCCAGCGGATCAAAATAGCTTTTACCCTGCCCGTTCGGATTCACTACCAGCATACTACCACTGGTTCGACCCCAGTTGGAGGAGCAGACTACATCCCGCCCAGCATTGCGCTGACCGGGATTTTTCGTATACGCCACACAGCTCGAGTTCAGAGGGTTGCGGAAGATACAGGTTAAGTACAACGGGGACAGGAAAAGGGGCCTAGCCAATCAAGGCTAGGCCCCTTCCTTACTGCACTCTATGCGCTCGCTGCAGGCGCAGAAAGCGCTGAGCGAGCGTCAACGAGCAATTAGTCGTTGATGTAGAGGTACTGCTTGTTCACGAACTCGTCCAGTGCGAAGACGGAGAGCTCGCGGCCGAAGCCGGAGTTCTTGACGCCACCGAATGGCAGTACTGGGGAGTAGTACTGGCCCAGGTTGACGTGAATCATGCCGGTTTCGATCTGGTCAGCAACCTTGGTAGCGCGGTCGGCATCGTCAGAGAAGACGGCACCGCCCAAGCCGTAGTTGGAGTTGTTGGCCAGCTCTACGGCTTCCTTTTCGGAGGAAACCTTGTAGATCTCTGCTACTGGGCCGAAGAACTCTTCGTAGTAGGAGTCGGAACCAACTGGGACATCGGTAAGCACGGTCGGCTCGTAGTATGCAGCCGTCTCGTGCAGGTTGCCGCCGGTGCGAACCTTAGCGCCGTTTTCCACAGCGGTCTTAACCTGCTTGTCCAAGTTCTCTGCGGCATCGCGGGAGGACATTGGGTAGTACTGGTTATCGCCCGGCTGCGTTGGGTCAGCCTGCTTCATGCCCTCAGCAATGCGGACCATTTCATCAACGAACTCGTCGTAAATGTCGTCCATGACGATGATGCGCTTGTTGGAGGTACAAGCCTGGCCGACGTTCTCGATGCGCTTGACCCAAGCTTCCTCGGCAGCCTTGGTGACATCGGCTGCATCCAGAATGATGTAAGGGTCGGTGCTGCCAAGCTCCAGCACAACCTTCTTCAGGTTGCGGCCGGCGGTCTCAGCCACAGCGGCACCAGCGCGCTCAGAACCGGTCAGGGATACACCCTGGACACGCTTGTCCGCGATGATCTCTTCAATCTGCTCGTGGTTTGCGTAAGCGTTAATGTATACGCCCTCTGGCAGACCAGCCTCGCGGAAGATCTCCTCGATGGCTGCAGCAGACTTCGGGGTAATTTCGGCGTGCTTCAAGATAATGCAGTTGCCGTTCATCAGGTTCGGGCCGGCGAAGCGGGCAACCTGGTAGAAGGGGTAGTTCCACGGCATAATGCCCAGCAGGGTACCAATCGGCAGGCGACGGAGGGTGGCCTTACCACCTGGCACGTCAACCGGCTGGTCCTTGTTGTGCTCTGGGGCGTTGTCTGCGTAGAACTGCAGGATGTCGCCGGAGAAGTTAATTTCCCACTCGCCTTCTGGGGTGGACTTACCCATCTCCTGTGCGGCAATCTGAGCTAACTCGCCCTTGCGCTCCTTAAGCAGCTCCGCTGCGCGGGACACAATCTTTGCGCGCTCCTCAATTGGGGTCTCGCGCCAGGTCTGGAAAGCCTCGTTGGACTTAGCCAGAACCTCTTGAACCTGCTCATCGGTAAGGGTGTCGAATTTCTCTACTACTTCATTGGTAGCGGGGTTAGTTACCGCAAAATCCTTAGACATTAATGGATCCCTTTCTAATTGGTTTCTTGGAATCACTGTGGTGGCGAACACTCTTCGTGTGCGCCTGCCCACAAGAATACTCAAGTTCGATTGACGTGTCACCCATGAAAATGGGGATTCTTTTTAGGAGGCCGCGACGACCGAGCCGTCCTTCATCTTGATGCCCTCATCCTGCTTCATATAGGTGGCATCGCGGGTGAGCATCTGGCGCACCGCCTCCTCATTCTTCTGGATTTCCGCCTCGAGCGCCTCCGGATCTTGGCGGAGGAGATCGAAGCGCTCTTGCACCAGCGGTGCCTGCATTTCTAGGATGGGGCGCATCACGGAGTTGTCCACGCCGCAGGCATCGGCGACCTCATCGCCGTGAATGATGCGCACGTGTGCGGCGGTCCAGTCCGCCAAGGTGTCATCGGGCATGCCCGTGAGCTCCTTGGCATTGACGACGAATCCGTGCATGAGGGCATCGACAAGCTTACGAGACGACTCGTTGATCTCGCCGTCGACGGTGTGGATGGCGTCCATCGTCTCTTGGGAGGCCTCTACCCCATCTTCGCCTTCGAAAAGGTCCGTAGAAATGCCCAGCATGCGCCCGGCAATCTTCCACAGGTAGAATGCGTCCTTCTCTTCCTCAGCCGTGAGCTTCCAGCCCATGTTCTGCAAGCCCGCGTAAGGAATATAGGTGAAGTCGAACCAGGTGCGCAGCATGTCGAACTCGCTGATCGGCGCACCGTAGTGGGAGTAGTCCAACTCCTTGCGGGTGTGCACGCGCCGCACGTGTGCGTGGATGGCGCGCACCATGCCGGTGTGCATGAAGCCCTCGCCACCAGGCTGCAGGGCATCCGGCAGGTAGAGCGAATAGGTCCAGTTGGTGGTGTAGGCAAGGCGCTTGACGGCGCCATCAGTAAGCTCACCGGTATTGACCAGCAAGTCTGCAATCGCCGGGGTGGAATAGGTATGGACCAGCGAGCCCGGGCCCAGCGCCAGGCCGTGGCTGAGCGGCGGGATGGACAAGTAGACGCGGCGCCCGCGCTCCAACTTCTCGGCATCGATGCCATCGAGGGCCTTGGTCATGTCCTCGATGAGGGCAGCAACCTCCGGGAAGGTCTCCTCGTTGGCGGTACCGCGCGCCAGGGCATCGCGCAGGTTAGGCATGATTTCCTTGACGGTGTGGCCGCTGGTAAATAGTGCATCAGCTACTGGGTCCATCTTCCAGAAAGCCTCGTGGTATCGGTCGGCGCGCTCTTTGCCAAAGGTGGCGATGAATTCTTCTTTATCTCCGCGGCCGGCAGGCCACTCGCCTACGGTGCCTAGGGACATATTGGTGGTCATGGTGTTCTCCTCTGAGAATTTTGTGGAGATGGGTTAGCTGCGAGCTTCTTTAGAGTCATCGTGCAGCGTGTAATCGGACTTGGTCTCGGGCTCGTTTTTCGCAATGTGTGCCTTAATCACCGCGGTGACATCGGACCATGGCGGCTTATTCTTATTAGCGCGCTTAATCTTTGCTTTTTGCGCACCCGGCAGCTTGTCCCGCAGGCGGGCAGCCTTGGCTTCTGCCCGCGCTGCCCCCTGATAAAGCAGGGCCCACGGCTTGAGGTTCACCTTTTCCCAGCGCGTGCCCTTGACCATGAACTTGGTGTCTTCCACACCGCAGATGGTGGTCAGCGCCCCTAAGGCCACATTGGGGACCAGCGGGTGGATGGTTTCAAGAATGCTCATCAAGGCGGTGGCTACGCGCTCGTGGTAGGTGGAGGAATATCCGCCATTGGCGTAGATATAATCCGTCATCTTGCGCATTTCATCGCCGGTCTTGGGGATGAGCCGCTCTTCAGCACCCATCATATAAAGGATATATCCCCAGTACTGGGCCACATCGTCCCAGTCCTGGCCGGAGTGCGGGCGGCCAAAGCGCTCGTCGATGGCCAACGGCATCATCCCGAACCATCCCTCACCGGAGACCAGGAAGCTGGAGCCGATCGGCCGGCCGAATTCGTTGTAGTGCTCCTTGCCCCACATCTTTTCCAAGCCGCGATTGGCCTGGGAGTGCAGCAGGCGCACGCGCACGGCAGCCTTGCGGCCTTCACCGAAGCGGTCAAAGACGTCCTTCTTGCCCAAATCCGTGAAGAATTGCGCCGTTTCAATAGAACGCTGCATGGCTTT
Source organism: Corynebacterium sp. KPL1814 (assembly GCF_000478175.1). Taxonomy (GTDB): domain Bacteria; phylum Actinomycetota; class Actinomycetes; order Mycobacteriales; family Mycobacteriaceae; genus Corynebacterium. Next base: position 221,456 of record NZ_KI515774.1, on the reverse strand, counting down.
GAACTCGAACATCCCAGTCTCACCCGTGGCCGCCGAGGTGCGGTCCTCCATCGTGGTGGCCCAGTATGCGAAGGCAATAGCCAGAACCTCTGAGGTGCGGGTGACGTTGTAGTAAGCCACGCGGCCGCGCTCTGCGGCCTCAAGATCCAGCCACTCCGGAATGCGGTCTACCTCTTTAAAGAAGTCCACCAGTTCCGGGGCCGGGTCCTCTACCGTCTCAATGCCGTGATTGAGCGCCTGCTCAAACTTGGCGCGCGATTCCTTGGCACCGTCGCGGCGGAAGGCCTCTGCCAGCTTTTCACCGGTCTCATCGGTCTGCCACATGTGGTCATCGAGAAGCTTGGTTTGCAGGCTATCGTAGCCTGCCCACTCATCTTCTACCGTGTGCCAGGAGTCAAAGACATTGTGCCGAAGCTCCGACCAGCCTGGGGCCGCGGTGCGACGCTTCGGCGCCGGGCGCAGGTCCATGCCATCGCGGTAGAAGTAACGGAAATCCTCATAGGGATTATCGGACATGGGCAGGACCTTTGGTTCCGCCTGCGACGTGTTGGCAACGTCAGAGGTATCTGTGGGAGCAGTCATTGTGTTTTATTCCCTTCCTTATTATTAGGCCTTGGTAACTAACAGCGAATACAGCAACTAGTTCCGGCGGGCTTCCTTAGAGTCATCGTGCAAAGTCCACTCGGCCTTGACGTCTGGCTCATGGTTGTTGATGTGCTCTTGTACTTCTTCCAACGCATTGATCCACAGCGGGCGACCTTGCGCGGCGTTGTGCTTCTTGTATTCCTCCGCGCCAGGCTTTTCATCGGCTTCGCGAGCTTCCTTTGCCTCCGCGCGCGCCTTGGCTTCGAAGTCTTTGGCAGCCTGGGAAAAGTCCATATCGGCCCAGCGGGTTCCTTCCACCATGAACTTGGTGTCCTCTTCTCCTACCAGCGTGGCCAGCGAGCCCAACATTTCTAGTGGAAGGTCTGGATTCATCTGTTCCACGATGGACATCAGCGCCGTAGCCACCCGCTGGTGGTACGTCGAAGAGCGCCCGCCGTTTGCGTAGATGAAATCAGTCATCTTGCGCATTTCATCGCCGGTCTTGGGGATAATGCGCTCTTCCCCGCCCATCATGTACAGCACATAGGCCCAGTACTGGGCCACATCGTCCCAGTCCTGGCCGGAGTGGGGGCGACCGAAAAGTTCGTCGATGGCCAGCGGCATGAGCGCAAACCAGCCTTCGCCGGAGACCAAGAAGCTGGAGCCAATCGGCCGCCCGAATTCGTTGTAGTGCTCCTTGCCCCAGAGTTTTTCCAGACCGCGATTGGCTTGAGCGTGCAGCAAGCGGACGTGGACTGCGGCCTTGCGGCCTTCCCCGAAGCGGTCGAAGACGTCCTGTTTACCTAGGTCCACGAAGAACTTGGAGGTCTCCAGTGCACGTTGCATGGCCTTGAACTCGAACATCCCGGTCTCGCCGGTGGCCGCAGAGGTGCGGTCTTCCATGGTGGTGGCCCAGTAGCCAAAGTTGAAGGTGAGAAGGTCCGCGCTCGGTGTGGCATTGTAATAGGCAACGCGCCCGCGCTCAGCGGCTTCAAGGTCGATCCAGTCCGGGATGTTATCGACCTGTTCGAAGAACGCCACCAATTCCGGCGATGGATCCTCAACGGTCTCGATGCCTTCATTCAGCGCCTGCTCAAATTTGGCGCGCGATTCCTTTGCACCATCGCGGCGGAAGGACTCCGCTAAAGCAGCGCCCTGCTCATCGGTTTGCCACATGTGATCATCGAGCAAACGTGTTTGCGGGGTGTCATAACCTTCCCACTCATCATGGACAGTGTGCCAGTGATCGAAGATATTGTGACGCAGGGTAGACCAACCAGGCTTGTCCACGCGGCGTTTCGGCGACGGGCGCAGATCCATGCCATCGCGGTAGAAGTAACGGAAATCCTCATAGGGATTATTGGACATGGGCAGAACCTTTGGTTCCGTCCGAGTTTCGGTAGGAGCAGTCATGGGGAGTAAACAACCTTTCCAATCTTGGTGCTACACCACACATATTTCCTATCTATGTGGTCTAGTTCACCATTTAGCTGTGTCCGTAAGCTTATAGAGAGATTGCCCTCAACTGCAATGAATTTTTAATCCAATTTTCTGAGAAATTACCGACCGCCAACGCCGCCGCTACACCCGTCTTCACAGGACCTATCCCCTCCTGCGCAAATAGCAAAAATGGCAATCTTGGCAGATTTTGCAAACCTGTTGCCCGCTCACCCCATTTAGGTGTACTAAGCGCACACATGTCCGCTATGCGAACGAATTTGTAACCTGTATCTCTCTTCAGGCTGTACCATGACGTGCATTACATACTGTGAATTGGCAATAAACCACAGCCACGAAAGTGAGGTCTATTCACCCCTATGCCTAGTTCCCCTTCCCAACCCGCACCCCAGCTTGCCGATGCCCCCTCCACCACCGCCACAGTGCAAAACGTCACCGCCGTTGCCGATGACCTTGCGGTCATCGAATTTTCGCTGGACGGTGATGCTCCGCTCGCAGATTACTCCCCCGGCTGCCACGTCGATATCACCCTCCCGGGAGCAAATGGCGAGATGCTTACCCGGCAATACTCGGTTTTTGAGCTGACCGGTTCCTCTTCGCCTGCCGCTGGCCAACAGGAACGGCCAACGTACGGCGTCGCGGTCAAGCGGGAAGAAAACTCCACGGGTGGATCGATTGCGATGCTAAAGCTGCGCAGCGGGGATAGCTTTGAGATCTCGCAGGCGTTTAATAACTTCGAGCTCGTGGCAAACGCTGGCTACTACGTCTTGGTCGGCGCCGGAGTGGGCATTACGCCGATGCTCTCTATGGCCCAATCCCTCGAGCGCGAGAACAAGCCATATATCGTGCTCTTTTTCGCGCGCGATAGCCACCACGCAGTGCTCCTCGAGCAATTGCGCGACACCTGCGGCGATAAGCTCATTGAGGTCTTTGGCCGCCCGCGCGAGAAGCAAGCAGACATCTACCGGCACTTGTTGGGCCAAGCGCCGAAGGAGACGGCCTTTTATGTCTGCGGACCGCAAGGCTTTATGGATTCTGCCAAGGAAGTCGCGCTCGACTACCTGCCCGAGCACGCATTTCACTGGGAGAACTTCCACCCCGATCTAAAAGCACTGTCCGGTGAGAAAAACGCCGGGGCTGGCGACGGGCCATTCGATGTAGAATTTTGCGGCGAGACGGTAGAAATTCCAGAGAATAAGACGGTCCTAGAGGTCCTCGAGGAACTCGATCTGCCCGTAAAATCGCGCTGCTTGGAAGGCACGTGCAGCACCTGCATCATGCGCGTGGTCGACGGCGAACCAGATCACCGCGATTCCGTCTATGACGCGCAAATGTATGCCGATGGTGCTTTCGCGCCGTGCGTCTCCCGCGCATTAAGCCCCAAGCTCACCTTGGAGCGCTGGCGGCAATAAAACCAGCTCTCTTACGCTACTCGGGTGGGGAAGCTGGGCTGGGAAAATTGGGGCATCGGCAAGCGCAGCACTGACCTATAGGGCGCGCACCATAATCACGCCGATGATGACCAAGACTAGGCCGATGATGCGGTGCACCGGCGGCAGGCCGCGCTCGGCATTGCCCCAACCCAGCGATTCGATGACCTGGCCGCAAATGATTGAACCTACTAGCGAGCCGATAACCGTCGTGCCGGTGCCAATCATGGGCGAAAGCGTCGCGCCGCCCACCACAAAGAGCGCGCCGAGCACACCACCAAGCCACATCCACCAGGGCCCGGGTGCGATGCCGCTCAATAAGGCGCGGCGAGGAGCCTTCCACCCCAGGGTTAGCAGGGCCAATAAAATCACGCCAACGCCCAGGGAAATCACGCTGGCGGGCATGGGGCTGTGCAACGCACCTCCCAGGTAGCCGTTAACGGCTGTTTGGGTGGCAGAGCCCATGCCGATGAGCACGCCGAAGACACGCCACAGCCACAGCGAAAGCCCGGTAGCTTGTGCGCGGGTGGTGACGGCACCCCGGCCTATTTCTAATACCAAGGCGATGCCACCCACCACAATGAGGGCACCGAGGACGCGCAGCGGGCCGACCGGCACCAGCGGCGATTCAAAAAGGCCGGTCAGATCATAAATTAGGCCCATCGTCACCTGACCCAAGATGGGAAGAATGACGGTCTCTACGCTGCCGATGCGCGGGAAGAGCAAGATATTTCCCACGATGAAGGCCACGCCCATAAAACCGCCGAGCCATACCCACCACGGTTGCGCGGCCGCCAGCGCCAGGTCCGGTATCGCGTCACCGGTGACTATCAGCGCGAGGATGGCGGAGACGGCAAAGCCGATAATAAAGGAGAAGAACCCGGCAGCGATGGGCGAGCCCACGGACTCGCGCAGACGAGTATTAATGGCCGTTTGCGCCGGCACGATGGCGCCGACCAGCATGGCGGCGATAACCAACATTGTTTTTCCTTCCCCACAGGTTTGGGTCTAAGCAAAGCCTGGGACTAGGCGTGACATAGAGCTATAAATTTAGAGACTTAAAATGCAAAAGAGTGCAGGCCAGCACAAAGCGGAACCTGCACTCTCTCGCTAGAAGGAGCCGGGGTTAGTCATCCGTAGGGATGGAGTCGGTACCTTCCAGCAGCTTGGCAACGTAACCAGTGTTGAACTCGCCGCTGCGGAACTTTTCACTGTCCAACAGCATGGCCTGGAATGGCGCCGTGGTGACAACGCCTTCTACCTGCAGCTCGTCGATGGCGCGCAGCATACGGGTAATGGCCTCATCGCGGTCTTCTGCCCATACGATGAGCTTGCCCACCATGGAGTCATAGAACGGCGGGATGGTGTATCCCGTCTCGATGTGGGTATCCATGCGCACACCGAAGCCACCTGGCACGCGGTAGTGTTCGATCTTGCCCGGCCGCGGCGCGAAGTTCTGGTTCGGATCCTCGGCGTTGATGCGGCACTCGATGGCGTGGCCACGAATCTCCACATCATCCTGGGTGATGGACAGCTTTTGCCCGGAGGCAATGCGCAGCTGCTCCTTGATGAGGTCCACACCGGTGATCATCTCCGTTACGGGGTGCTCCACCTGGATGCGGGTGTTCATCTCGATGAAGTAGAACTTATCCTCGATGTTATCGAAGACGAACTCGATGGTTCCGGCGTTTTTGTACTTCACCTCTTTACACAGGTTAATCGCGGCTTCCTGCATTTCCTGGCGCAGCTCATCAGTCAGCACCGGCGAAGGGCCTTCCTCAATGAGCTTCTGGTTGCGGCGCTGCGAGGTGCAGTCGCGCTCTCCCAGGGCAACGGCATTTTCGCCATCGGCCAGCACCTGAATCTCGATGTGGCGGATATCCGTCAAGAAGCGCTCGATATAGACCGACGGGTCATTGAACGCGGACTCTGCCTCGTTCATGATCTCGTTGAGGTCCTTTTCCAGCGTGTCCTCGGATTCCACGACGCGCATACCGCGTCCACCACCGCCGGCGGCTGCCTTAATCAGCAGCGGGAAGCCGGTCTCGCGGGCAACCTCAAGCGCCTCATCGAATTCGGTGACCACGCCGTCGGAGCCCGGAACGGTAGGAACACCGGCGGACTTAGCGATGCGCTTAGCCGCGATCTTGTCACCCATCAAGCCGATGTGCTCAGCTGAAGGGCCAACAAAGCCGATCTCTTCTTCTTCCACCATGCGGACAAAGTCCGGCTTCTCGGACAAGAAGCCGTAGCCCGGGTGAATGGCATCCGCCTTGTACGCCATGGCTGCGGAGATAACCAGCTCAGGGCTGTTGTAGCTCTTGGAGACATTCGCTGGGCCGATGCATACTGCTTGATCGGCGAGCTTTACCGGCAAGGAGTCCTTATCGCCTTCGGAATAAGTAAGGATGGACTTGATGCCCAATTCCTTGCAGGCGCGAATGATACGAAGCGCAATCTCACCGCGGTTAGCGATGAGCACGCTACCTAATAGATCTGACATATTTTCCTCCAGATCGATTACTTCGGCTGGATGACCATGATGGGCTGACCGTGCTCCACGGCATCCTCGTTATCAACGAGGATTTCCTTCACGGTGCCGGCAACCTTGGACTCGATGTTGTTCATCAGCTTCATGACCTCAACGATGCAGAGCACCTGGCCAACCTCGACCTCGTCGCCCACCTTGACGAACGGATCTGCGCCTGGCTTCGGAGCAGCGTAGAAGGTACCGACCATGGGAGCCTTCACGATCTCGCCCTCTGCGGAAGGCTCACCGGAGCCGGAAGCCTTGGGCTCTTCCTTCGGTGCTTCCTCTTGTGCAGGAGCAGGCTTGGACTCAGGCTCAGCGGCAGGCGCGGAAGCCGGTGCGGCTTCCTGTGCTGGTGTTGTTGCTGGAGCTGCGGCCGGAGCGGCTTCCGGAGCCGGCGCCGGGCGGTTCAGGCCGCCCGGGGTGCGGGACATCGCGAGCTCGACATCGCCGTACTTAATCTGCAGCTCTTGGATGTCATCAGAAAGGTTGGCCCACTTCAGCAGGGACTTCAGGTCGTGCAAGTTGGTGGAATCAGTCATGGTTACTTTTCTCCTTTGGTGAGGTTGATTTCCAAGTCGGAAGTCTTGAGGTGGAAGTCGGTGGTATCGGAAGAGTCGTAGATTTGCTGTACCAGGGAGGTAAGGACGCCGCCCTTGACGCCTTCACCCTCGCCGCCGCGGCCTTCGGCCACAAAGCGCTTCATCTCATCGACCTGGCTGCCGGCGAACATCACGCGCAGCAACAGGGTGTCGATGTCCTCGTCCGGGTGGGCCTTCTTCAGATCCGGCAGAACCGGCTTGAGTTCGGGGATTTCCTCCGTGATTTCGGAGGAACCGTTGGCCATGATCTTCTCCAGCACGTCTGGGTCTAGCGGAGCGAGCGGCTCGCCGTAGTAGCCCAAGGCGTACTTCTTAATCTCGTTCGGGACCACGGAGTAACGGTCACCCGTCATCACGTTCATGACGGCCTGGGTACCCACGAACTGGGCAAACGGCGTAATCATGATGGGGTATGCGAGCTCTTCGCGCACGCGAGCCACCTCGTACAGCAGTTCTTCGAAGCGGTCACCCAACCCAGCGGTTTCCAGCTGGGATTCGAAGTTGGTGAGCATGCCGCCAGGTAGCTGGTGCATGTAGTGCAAGCCATCGAATGCGCGCGGAACGCCAACCGGTTTATCTTCCGTATCGGCGATTTCCTGAATGCGCTCGCTGGCGGAATCGATACGCTCATCGTCGACGTCCACCGTGTAACCCAGCGCGCGAAGGTCGCGCACCACGGCTTGGGTGGCTGGCTGTCCCGGGCCATTGGCCAGCGGAGCGATAGAGGTGTGGATGGAGTCCACGCCCAATTCCGCTGCGTAGAGGTAGGTCAGCGGCGACAGTCCGGTCAGCGAGTGGGTGTGTACTTCGAGCGGTACGTCACCGATGGAGCTGCGGATCGCCGGGATGAGGGTCTTCAAACGGTCCGGAGTCAGCAGGCCGCCGGCGTCCTTCAGCATGATGCGGTCCACATCGGTGCGCTCGAGCAGCTCCGTAGCCTTCCGCTTGTACAAATCATCGGTGTGCACCGGGCTCAAGCAGTAGGACAATGCACCGAAGGTTTCGGCACCGAGTTCCTTGGCCAACTTGAGGCCCTGGTCGATGTTGTCGATGTCATTCAAGCCATCAAAGGAGCCGATCACACGGAAGCCATTGGCGTAGAGGCGCTCGGTCCAGTTCAAGATGGCGTCATCCGGCAGGAAGTCGAAGGAAGCCAGGTTCTTGGAACGAATGAGGGCGCGGAACTTGGTGCCCGGCGCGGCGTTCTCGTGCACGAGGCGAACGCGCTCCCACGGGTCTTCTTTGAGGTAGCGCACGGAGACGTCGAATTGGATGGGCGCTACCAAGTCCACGTGCTCGAAACCAGCGTTGGTGATGTCATCCAATAGCGAAAGGATGTGGCTCGTGGTCATGCGGGTGGCCCAGATGCTCTGGTGCGCATCGCGCAGGGTGGTATCGATGATGTTGATCTTGCGCTCGCTATCGGCTGGGCGTCCGCCCGCGGCCATGATTTCGGCGAGGCCTTCTGTGCTTAGTTCCTCGGGACTAAGAGCAGTCATAAATCCCTCCTTAGGGTGTGGCTCCGGAAAGACTCGGTTGGTTCACAGTGATGGTTCACTTTGGTGGTTCAAGACTCTTCGAAAACCTTCCGTGTCGTGGCTCACACGCTACACCACGCCTAAATCTTCAGTGCCGGAATTACAGCCAGAAATGACCTTTTCCTGCGAATTCCAAGCTCGTTACGGCAAAGAATTTGCCCAAATACCCCTATACGGGGTCACATTGCGCACTACTGTTCACTTAGCGAACGTAAAGTTTTTTCGGTCACCTCCCCTAAAAAGTGGTGGACGACATGCACTTTCTAGCCAGCAACCACATCCACCTCGATGGTGTCGGAATTTGCGTGGCTCACATCGCGAACTAATCGAAGTGTGATGTGCGTAATATCTTCCTCAATATTTCGGACCCATCCCTAGGAGGAACATTGACTTCTACCGCCCCACCGAGCCCCACACCCACCACGCCAAAGGGTGCGACGAAGACAGACCGCAAATCCCTCGCAGCCAGCCTGACCGGCCAAGTCCTTGAATGGTACGAGTGGAGCTCGTACGCGGTCTTCGCCCCGTTCATCGCCGCGGCGATGTTCGACAAGGGCGATACTGCTTCCGCACTGCTTGCCACCTTCGGTGTCTTCGCCGTCGGCTTCTTGGTCCGCCCGCTGGGCGGCATCATCTTTGGCCGCATCGCTGACCAGCGGGGCCGCAAGACCGTCTTAATGACCACCATCATCATGATGGCCAGCGCCTCCGTCCTCATCGGCTTGATGCCCACCTACGAGACCATTGGCATCTGGGCTTCTGTCGGCCTGCTCTTCATCCGCGTGCTGCAGGGCTTTGCACACGGCGGTGAATCTGCAGCCGCCAATAGCTACATTCCCGAAATCGCCCCGAACGCCCACCGCGGCCGCTGGGGTTCCATGGTCTACGTCTCCATCTTCGGCGGCTCGGTCATCGCCTACGTCTTGGGCGGCGGTATTTCGCTGGTCCTGACGGACGAGCAGATTGGCGCATGGGGCTGGCGCATCCCGTTCCTCTTGGGTGCCGTCGCAGCGCTGATCGCGTTGTACCTGCGCCGCCACATGAAGGAATCCGATCACTTCCAGGAGATCGATAGCGCGGAGCCCACCGTTGAGGCCCCGAAGCGCACCAAGAAGTCCGTGAATTCGCAAAAGCCTGCCTCGGTTGTTCGCCCGGCATGGCAGAATATCTTGCTCGTCGTGGGCATGGTCTCCGGCGTTACGGCCGCGCACTACACGTGGACGTCCTATGTTTCCACCTACGCCATTAGCCACGAGGGCATGTCCACCCAGGGTGCTTATTGGGTCACCGTGGCCGCACAGACCGCGGGCCTCATCGCCCTGCCGCTGTGGGGCAGCCTGTCCGATAAGATTGGCCGCAAGCCCGTCATTTATATCTGTGCGATTGGCCTAGCCGTTCTGCAGATCCCGCTAATGAACTTCATCGATGACCGCCCATGGACCCTGCTGGTGGCCTCCACTGTCGGCGTGGTCATCGTCGCCGCCGGCGGCGCGCTGTTGTCCTCCATCATGTCCGAGGTCTTCCCCACCGCTCAGCGCACCCGCAGCATCGGCCTGGCCTACTCGCTGTCCGTCGCCGTCTTTGGCGGTACCGCACCGTATATTTACCAGTGGTTCGTGGCCCACGGCCTTACCTGGGCTTCTGGCTTCTACGTGGTCGCACTGTGCATCCTCACGCTTGTCAGCATGTACATCCTGCCTGAAACCAAGGGCGTGGACCTGCGCGATGTCTAATCCACCCACGTAACGCTAAAATCGCCGCTTCCCAGTCTTTCCCGGGAAGCGGCGATTGTTTACGTCCATAACTAATTAGTCAAGCGCTACCTTAAAGGGCGCGTCCGTAACCTCACGGATGGACTCCTCGGTTTCACCCTCGGCGACCTCGATAAGCGTCAGGCCCTCCAGCTCGTCCACGGTGAATACGGCGCGGTCGGTGATGATGAGATCCACGCAGCGAGCACCGGTTAGCGGCAGCTGACACTCCGCCAGAATCTTGGAATCGCCGTGCTTGGAAACGTGCTGCATCATCACCACGATGCGCTTGGCGCCATGCACTAGATCCATCGCACCGCCCATGCCCTTGACCATCTTGCCGGGAATCATCCAGTTGGCTAGGTCGCCAAATTGGGATACCTCCATGGCACCGAGCACCGCGACGTCGATGGCGCGGGAGCGGATCATGGCAAAGGATTCGGACGAGGAGAAGAAGGATGCGCCAGGGGCTTCGGTAATGGTTTCTTTACCGGCATTGATTAGCTCCGGATCCACCTGGTCCTTTTCAGGGTAGGCGCCAACGCCCAAGATTCCGTTCTCGGAGTGCAGGACCACCTCACGGCCCTCTGGCAGGTAGCCAGGGATGAGCGTCGGCATGCCGATGCCCAGGTTGACGTAGTCACCATTGTCCAGTTCTTGTGCGGCGCGTGCCGCCATTTCTTCGCGTGACCAGGTCATTACTTGCTCACCGTCCTGAATTCGATTCCGGTTTCTTGCTTGCCCACTTCCACTACGCGGTCCACGTAGATGCCGGGCACATCCACCTCTGCGGGCGGAACGGCCTCTACCAGCTGTTCCGCTTGCACGATGGTGATATCGGCAGATTTGGCTGCATCTGGGTTGAAGTTCTGGGCGGTCTTATTAAAAGCGAGATTGCCAAAGCGGTCCGCGCGAGCGGCGTGGACGAAGGCGAAGTCTGGGGTGAGGGCTTCTTCCATAACGTAGAGCTCGCCGTTAAACTCGCGGGTTTCCTTCGGTGCGGAGGTCTCCGCGATGGTGCCGTCGGGATTGTAGCGGGTGGGGATATCGCCATCGGCAAGCGGCGTGCCCACGCCAGCCTTGGTGTAAAAGGCTGGAATGCCCGCGCCACCGGCGCGCATGCGCTCTGCCAAGGTACCCTGCGGGGTGAACTCAACAGTGAGCTCGCCCTCGAGGTACTGACGCGCATATTCCTTATTGGTTCCCAGGTAGGAACCGATGGAGCGGGCGATGCGGTGATCCTTGAGCAGCAGGCCCAAGCCGAAATCATCCGTACCAAGGTTATTGGAAATGATGGTGAGCTCGCTCGCGCCCTGGGAACGCAGCGCAGCAATGAGTTGCGCCGGGATACCCACAAGGCCGAATCCGCCCACCGCGATGGAGGAACCGTCCGGGATATCCGCGACGGCCTCCTCTACTGAGGCTATGACTTTATTCAACATGGGCCTTAGACTACGTGCGGTTCACAGACAGCACAAGGGTTCAGAATGCGAACATTATCGGGTACACTAAAGAGACCTGGGCCACTTAACCCTAAAATTAGCTTGGAGGACACACCGTGGCAGATACCCCCGTAGTGCAATCTCTAGCCCGCGGACTCAACGTCATTCACTCGTTTAATGGCGAACGCCCGCGGCAGACACTGGCCCAGGTTGCCGAGGTCACAGGCTTAGCGCGCGCCACCGCACGCCGCTTTCTACACACGCTTGTCGCAGAAGGTTATGCCCGCACCGATGGCTCAGATTTTTGGCTCACCCCCCGCGTTTTAGAACTGGGCTATTCGTACCTATCGAGCTTGGGACTGCCAGATATTTCCCAACCCCATTTGAGGGAGTTATCCACCAAACTCGATGAGTCCTGCTCCGTCAGCGTGCTCGACCGCGACACCGTGGTCTATATTGCCCGCGCCGCAGCGCACCGCATCATGTCCACCAATATCACCATCGGTACGCGCTTCCCAGCGCACGCTACGTCCATGGGTCAGGTGCTGCTCGCTGATTTAACGCCGGCGGAGCTGGATGAGTATTTCGCCACCACCGCCCCGCTCGAGCAGGTCACCCCGCACACCCTGGTATCCCAGGACGCGCTGCGAGCCCGCCTCGGTGAGGTGCGGCGGCGCGGCTGGGTCATCGTGGATCAAGAGCTAGAAATCGGTCTGCGCTCCATCGCCGTTCCCATCCGGGATCGCACCGGGCGCGCAGTAGCGGCCATCAATATTTCCACCCAGACCTCCGTGTATTCCACCCAAGATCTCACCGCGCAGATCCTCCCAGAGCTCCTCTCTACGTGCGCGGCCATTTCCCACGATCTCACTACCACCGAAATTTCCTAAGGAGAATCCATGCATACCCAAGACGTTGTCCTGTGCTACCCCAAGCGCACCCCAGTCGGCCGCTACGGCGGCGCGCTCAAATCCGTCGCCGTCCAGGATCTAGCCAGCTTGGTGGTATCTACCATCGTGGAAGAATCCGGCATCGATCCGAACGCCATCGATGACATTATCCTCGGCCAAGCCTCCCCCAACGGCGCTGCGCCTGCCCTCGGCCGCGTCGCCGCACTCGATGCCGGCCTGCCCGTCTCCGTGACCGGCATGCAGCTCGACCGTCGCTGCGGCTCCGGCCTGCAAGCCATCGTCACCGCCGCCGCCCACGTCGCCACCGGCGCAGCCGAGGTAGTCATCGCCGGCGGTGCCGAATCCATGTCGCGCACCGAGTACACCGTGGACGGCGACATTCGGTGGGGCGCGAAGGGCGGCAACATGGTCTTTCGCGATCGCCTCCAAGAGGCCCGCGAAACCGCCGGTGGTAAAAACCACCCCATCCCCAGCGGCATGATCGAAACCGCCGAGAACCTCCGCCGCGAGCGTTCCCTGTCGCGCGAAGACCAAGATGAGCTTGCGGTGCGTTCCCACCACAACGCTGCCCGCGCGCAAGAGCAGGCGCTTTTCGATGCCGAAATCGTCCCTGTCTCCGTCCCCCAGCGCAAGGGGGATCCCATCATCGTGGACAAGGATGAACACGTGCGCGCTGATTCCAGCGTGGAAAAACTGTCCAAACTCCGCCCAGTGATGGGCAAGCAGGATGACGAGGCCACAGTGACCGCAGGTAACGCCTCCGGCCAGAACGACGGCGCCGCCGCCGTGCTCGTGACCACCCGTGAAAAGGCTGACGAGCTCGGTCTCGAACCGATGGTGGTCTTGAAGGGCTGGGCGCTTGCCGGCGTAGAACCAGAGCGCATGGGCATCGCACCAGTTGAGGCAACCCGCAAGGTCATGGACCGCCTCGATCTCACCTTCGATGACCTCGACCTCATCGAGCTCAATGAGGCCTTTGCCGCCCAAGCCCTCGCGGTACTAGATCAGTGGGGCATTTCCCCCGAAGATTCTCGCTTGAACCCCAATGGCTCCGGCATCTCGCTGGGCCACCCAGTGGGAGCGACCGGTGCCCGCATCGTGGTTACCGCCGCGCACCACCTGCGCCGCACCGGCGGCAAGCGCGCGCTGGTTACGATGTGCATCGGCGGCGGCCAGGGCCTTGCCGCCATAATCGAAACCGCCTAGTCCTCGCAATGAGGGCCTAGGCGGTATCGAGGGGGCGGGCGACCAAGCTAGCCTTGGACGCTCACGCTGCCATCTGCATTAACGTTTACTTGCGCCGCCATGGCACGGGCAACGTTAAGCCGCTGCCAGGAGCCGTCCTTGCCTTGCCAATCCAATGGATTGCCGGCAGGGCGTGCGGTCTGGCGTAGCACCTCGGCGCGCTGTTCCGGAGTCAGGTCCGGGTGGGAAGCGGCGAGCAGTACCGGGGCGGCCTGCGGCACAACCATCGGCGCGTCCGTCGGATTGCTTGGAGTGAAATCGTAATCCAAGAAATCCGTGTATTCGTCTACAGCATCTGCGGTGGACCGGTATTCTTTGCCATCGGCCTTATCCTGTGCGACGAGTTCTTCTACAGATTTGCCCGTACGCCACTGAATCTCTTCACGAATTTCCTGCGCAGCCTGCTGCAATGCATCGCGCATGCGGTCATCGTTCAAGCGATCCGCCGCCGCAGCTTGACCGGTCATGCGTCCGCCAATGACGTCCAATGGGTAGTGCACACCCAGTACGACGCGGTGGTTTCCTGCTTCGGCGCCGCGCAGCATTAGTTGCGGGCCTACCTCCGGAAGCATAGAAGCCATCAAAGTGGTGATCCACGTTGCCTGGTTAGTGTGCCCAGAAGGGAAAGCTGGCGAGGTGGAATAGAGATCCTTCGACTCGTCTTCGTAGCGGTTAATAGCATCAGGTGCCTGCACGAATGGGCGGTCATAACGGAAATAGTACTTTTCTGCGAAGGTGGAGCTAGCCAGCCCACCAGCACGGGCGGCGTAGCCATTGCCCAGCAGGTACTGAGTCTTTGGCAGTCGATGCTCTGCCAAGGCCTCGCGGAATGCGCCGCCTAGGCTCTCGCCCATGGAGTCAGAAATGGCCTCGAGCATCCCACCGGAGCTTGCCTTGGCATCGGATTGCGCACGGGTGATCAGCTCAGGGTCATCAGCAGCCGCATTGTTAATGGCCACTACCTGATCCATGTTTTCTTCAAGGACCTCAGGCTGGTGCTTAATCTGGTCAAACCCGCGGACAACCTGCCAATAGTTGCCAAATTGGTAGGACGAAATATCGGATTCAAAGCCTGCCAGGTAGTCCACACCAAAGGGCTGAGGAACCGGCGCGCCTGGGTGCTGCACTGGAGAGGGGCCGATACTGGATCCACTGCTAGATCCCTGTACCTGCGGCACCTTGGACGAAAGCTCACCCGCCTGCGCAGCGGGTGCAAAGGAAGCAACAGTGAAGCTGGCGGCCGCTCCGAGAGCAAGTACTCGACGCGAAACACCACGATTGAAAATACGGGTCATATAACGCAACTTTCAGCTAGAAGTGATTTCCTCTGCACACTAACCAGCTAACGTTAAGGAAATATGAACTGCGCGCTAACCTTTCTCAGCGCTTTTTTAAACAAATAGTTATATGACCGCTCAAGCTAATCGATGCCTCCCTGCCTACTCCACCCAGAACCGTGTTTCCTCGGACGGTTCGGCACCAGGCGCGGATAAGCCCGCCGTGGCGAGTGCGGCAAATGCCACCGCGGCGGCCATGGCCGAATCTCGCTGCTGATGAAGAATCATTAACTCAACCTAGCGCGAATGGGCGCCGATGAAAACAGGAAGGCACTTCCAGCGGGCAGTTTCGGCGCGAAACCGTACATACGCGGTAAGCTAGAGAGGAACTTTTGCTCGCATAGGATAAAGGGGAATTAGTCAGTAATGATCCAATTCGTCTTCGGCGCCGCCGCAGGGTACGTATTTGGCACCAAAGCGGGCCGCAAGCGCTACCACCAAATGAAAAGCGCCTACCAAAAGACCGTCAACTCCCCCGCCACCAAATCCGCGGTGCGCTCCGCGCGCAAGATGGTAGCCAACCGCCTGGATCCCGAGCCACGCATGCGCGAAATCCACGACCTTTCCGAAAAGCGCCGTGGCAAAGGCAAGGCTCGCGGGAACCAGGCTCCACAGGCAGACCGGATTTATGAGCCCGATGAGGATTAAAACCCTTCCCCGTGCAGCACCTGAACTAGCGCTCGAGTGCCTGCCCGGGGATTTTATATACCTGGCGTTCCGCGAAAGGCGCGGTCATTTAGCTCGCGGCGGGCCTGCTCCAAGGCAATGAGGTCCGCGAACAGGGAGTTATAGCCGGCCTCATCATCGGTAGGCCGCATCCGGCCCAACTGGGCTTTCAGCTGTGCAATCTGATCGCCCACGACGGTTTCCTGCAGCCGCGAGAGCACGGAATCCGCATATTTTTCCGCGCCCACGTCCGTGGGCAGGATAGTCTCGACTGCCAGCTCGGAGACGAAATTCCTTCCCGTAAGATCCTGCATTTCCCCGGCAACGGCGGCAATCCAATCCACCCCGGACATAGTGGCGCCCTTGTCTGCCCCGCCCACGGCGGAAATCGCCTGCCGGACAATGCGGTAGGCGTCGTTGGTATAGGCATCGGCAGTAATGCCATCAAAGTACGAGCCAACGACCTCCGGCATCTGCAAGGCCAACTTTAGCGCCTCCCGCTGCGGCCACAGATGGGTCTCCTTCGGGCTGGGCGGATGGATCATGGGCACATCCTGCTGCGCCGGCTGCGGCTGTGCATTATCAAAGCGGCGTATCGTCGGCTTATCCGCCTTCTTCGGTTTCTTCGCCTCCGCGCGCACTTGGCGGAGCACCTCTTCCGGATCGTTCCAGCCCACCCAGCCGGCAAGCCGGCGGGCGTACTCGCGCTGCAGGGGCTGGTCCCGGATTTGCGCGACGATGGGCACCGCCCGCCGCAAAGCCTGCAAGCGGCCTTCGGCAGTATCAATCCGGAAATCAGCAATAACTGACTGAATGACGAATTCAAACATGGGGATGCGGTCTGCCACCAGATCGCGCACCGCGGCATCGCCCTTTTCAAGGCGCAGATCGCACGGGTCCATGCCGTCTGGCGCCACAGAGACGAAGGATTGTCCGGTAAATTTCTGCTCCCCGTCAAAGGCACGCATCGCGGCCTTCTGTCCCGCTTCATCACCATCGAAGGTGTAGATGAGCTCGCCGTGGAAATAAGAATCATCCAGCATGAGCCGACGCAGCACCTGCAAGTGCTCCCCACCAAAGGCCGTACCGCACGAGGCCACGGCAGTTTTAATGCCTGCCGCGTACATGGCCATCACATCCGTATAGCCTTCCACCACCACGGCCTGGTGTCCTTCTGCAATATTGCGCTTGGCCAAATCCAGCCCAAAGAGCACCTTGGACTTGTGATAAAGCATGGTCTCGGGCGTATTCATGTACTTGCCCAGCTTGTCATCATCAAAGAGCTTGCGCGCACCAAAGCCAATGACGTTGCCGGAAAGATCCTTAATGGGCCACAGCAACCGGCGGTGAAAACGGTCAATGGGTCCGCGCTTGCCCATCTTGGAAATGCCGGCCGCCTCTAGTTCTTCAAAGGAAAAGCCCATGCGCAATAGGTGCTTTGTGGCGGTGTCCCAACCTTCTGGGGCGTACCCGCACTCGAAATCATAAATAACCTCGCGGCTAAACCCGCGGTCCAGCAAAAAATTGCGCGCCGTTGCCGCCTCTGGGGTTTCCAGCTGCTTCCGGTAGAACTCGTGCACCGCTTTATTCGCAGCGATGAGCCGCTGCCGAGTACCCGGCTTCTCATTGCGCGCACCGGTCGAGCCGCCCTGGTAATTAATGTGGTAGCCGATCTTCTGCGCTACGGCTTCCACGGCCTCCGGAAAAGAGACCTGTTCCATTTCCATTAGGAAGCTGAATACATCGCCGCCTTTACCGGTGGAAAAGCAGTGATAGTATCCCCGCTGCGGGCGGACGTGGAAGGACGGCGTCTTTTCATCCTTGAAAGGGCTCAGGCCCTTCAAAGAATCATGCCCTGCTGGTTTGAGCTGCACATATTCGCCTACGATTTCTTCTAAAGGCGCGCGTTCACGGATAGCTTGGATATCACTGTCCGGAATTCTGCCCTTTGCCATGGCTACAGACTACCCCGCCCATTTATCGAATGCTCAACCGCCAAAGCCAGGATGGTCGCATTAGGTTGTCCCGATCAACAAGTACACAGAATCACCGTGTTTTACCCACATGTGGGGCAGCCTTTCGCCAGGTATTCCCACCCCCGGGACGGGGCAATTTTGGATATTGCTCTTGACGCAGTGGACGTTTATGTTTTCGAGATATTTCCTGCAACAATAGAGAGCATGTCCAAGTCCAAAGCGTCTAAGAAATCGCTTCCAGTGGCCCTTGGTGGACTCGCCATCGTCGCAGGCGCTAGTTATTTCGGCTTCGACCTCGGCGGTGATGAGGATGCAACGTCGACGGATGAGACCTGCGCAATTTCTTCCCTTCCCAGCGAGGCCGAAGAAACTGCAGACGATATTCTGGCCGGCGGCCCTTATGACTACCCCGACAAAGACAATTCCCATTTTGGCAATTATGAAGGCGTCCTCCCCCAGCAGGCGCAGGACTATTACCGCGAGTACACGGTAGAAACCCCTGGCAGTAATCATCGCGGATCGAGGCGCATCGTCACCGGCGGTGGCACCGAAACCGACCCCGATGTGTGGTACTACACCGATGACCATTACCAAACATTCTGTTCTATCCCGGACGCAGAGGATTAATAGTGCACCGCATTTTAATTACGGAACCCATCCGTACCCGTACGGATTTCTTCAATGCCTTAGGACGCACCCATGGATGTGTGGATTGTGGCCCGCGCAGCCTAGAAGATCTAGCTAAATTCCTGCGCGAGAATGAAGTATCCACCATCGTGGCTGCCAACATGGAAATGGAATTGGATGACTTCGCGGCCATCGCCGCCGTTGTCCACGATGAAGGCGTTAGGCTCGCGCGCTAATAGCTAGTCCGCAGATACTGACATTCCGCGATGCTATAGGTCCACTGCAATAACTGAGCATTGCGCGCCCTCAAGTATCACTTTTCCGCCTCAAAAATAGCAGCGGAGGTTGCACTTTTAGAGAAAGACCGCGGCCAAGCCCCTCAAAAGGGCAACCAAGCCTGCAAAGCTATTAGTCCAAGAACCCCGAAAGGTCAGCGCTCCGGCGGGCCAGCCGCTCGAGGCGGGATTCGGTCATGGAAGCGATCTGATCAATGATGGCGCGGTCGCGAGCGGCGTCGGTATCGGCCTGCTCCCACCACAGGCGGAAGGTGGCATCGAGCGAACCGGGCGCACCGGCAACGAGGTAATCGTAGACGCGGTAGATGCGCTCGCGCTGGCGGTCTTGGCGCGCTAGGTGCGCCGGTTCGTCCATTACGTAAAGCACAGCAATCGTCTTTAAGAGCTTGACCTCTGCCTGCGCCAAGGGCGGAACGCGCAGGTCACCGTGCATGCGGCCGAGCGTATTGGCGCTGATGAGCGCAGCATTCGCCTCCGAGGTTGTGCCAATAGTGGCACCCACATAGCGTCCCACCAGCTCAGAGGTCATCTTTTTCAGCTTGGCATAATCGCGCAGGGTGTAGTCGAAATTGCCAAGGGCGTTGATGACATCGAGATTGCGCAGGCTATCGGCGGCTTCCAAGAGTTCATCGGCAGTTCCGCCAAAGGCCTCGGCGCCCTTTTCTGCAAGGTGGGCTAGCTCCACCAAATCCCACAACACGTTCAAGGAAATGCGCTGGGAGATGATGCCGTCTTCCACGTCGTGCACGGAATAAGCAATGTCATCGGACCAGTCCATGACCTGGGCCTCGATGCACTTTCGGTTATCGGTGTGGCCCTCGCGCAACCACGTTAAAAGGTCCGAGTCCTCATCATAAGCGCCGTATTTCCGGTTGATGGTGCCATCCGGATTGGTCTTGGTCCAAGGATATTTGCACGCGCCATCGAGCGCAGCGCGGGTGAGATTGAGGCCAAAGCTGTGGGCGGTGCCATCGGCGTCCTCGACGAGGACTTTGGGCTCTAAGCGGGTCAAGATGCGCAGCGTTTGCGCATTTCCCTCGAAACCGCCTTGCGCGACCTCATTGAGCGCATTTTCGCCGTTGTGACCATAGGGCGGGTGGCCAATATCGTGGGTGAGCCCGGCCATGTCACAGAGATCCGGATCGAGGCCGAGGCCGGCGCCGATGCCACGGGCAATCTGGCCAACCTCGAGCGAGTGGGTAAGCCGCGTGCGCGGGGTATCGCCATCGCGTGGGCCTACGACCTGGGTTTTATCCGCCAATCGCCGCAGCGCAGCCGAGTGCAAGACGCGGGCACGGTCGCGGGAGAATACCCCGCGGTGTTCTTCGATATCGCTAATCGTGGATCCCTTGGGCCGTTCTTCGGCCAGCCGGGCAAAATCAGCTGCAGCATAAGAATAAGACACGCTCTAAGTTTATTCTGTGAACTGGCCTTTTGGGGCAGCAACGTGGCTGCTTAGCTCTTTGTACCTTGCGGACCTTTCACGAAATTACCGCCGATCGAAGCCAAGCCGACGACCACAACTAAGAAAAAGATGAGCCCAATAGGAACAGCGGGGAAATGTAGCACAAGCTTTTGCGCAATATTGTAGTTCATGTACAGACTCAAAAGTCCGGCTGATCCTAGCGATAAAACTACTGCAAAGGCAGACGGCAGACAGTTAGCAAGTATCCTATTGCGGTGTGCTTCTGCGGCTGAAACTCCTTGCTGCCAAGCGATGGTAACGAAGCGGATGAGCCGACCTTGCTGTGCCAAGGCGAGTCCGAAAATGAGAACCGCTCCCCCAACAATCACATAAGCGAACAGAGGGATAAACTCGCTAGTACCTGTACCATTCGGACCGTAAAACAATGTCGAAGGTAAGTTCTCGGCCCATTGATTAGCGCCTATAACGTGCAATGCCCCGAAATCCCGCAGCTCTACTTCCTTCGAGAATACAGCTACAGAGTAGGCTGCACCTTCTTCTTCGGCCCTTTCCCACGCAGGATCCTCCCGAGAATTAAAGGTTTGATCCCATGGCCGCATCCAAGTCTGATCAAACGGCGATCTAGGTTCCCGCTCGGTTACCGTTGGGTTTCTCACCAACGAGCCGACCGTTCCTTCCCGATCTTCCACTAAAGCAAAGACCGCGCCTTCTTCTGGGGTGGAAGGCTGAAGTCCGTTTGGGCCCTCGACAGCAGGCACCCAGCTAAGAACACCTAAGCAGTCTTCCGAGTGGGTCCGGCAAGCATTCTCAGCGTTAACCGAGCTAGAAGTGTCGCCTTCCTCCGGCGTCGCGACGTACACATCCTTAGCGTTGTCTGCTAATGCTTCTCTAGCGGAGAAAAGTGCAGAATCATTCGCAATAAAAAGAATGATTGGAAACATGACAAAGATACAAGAAACCCGCAATACGGTAGTAGCAATAAAGGACCGTGTGTACCGGACTCCCAAAAGCAGAGGACTCCATCTCCTGAGCTTAAGGGCAAAAAATTCGACAAGATAGAGGACAACAGCGTAAATAAATACAGAAGCCGCACTCACCAAAAACGGAACGCAATATACAAAGATCAATGGCCACCTACTTGCAGGTGTCGCCTGAGGAATTAATCCAAGTCCTCCAAGTAGCACGGCAAAAGCCACTATACCCAGCGGATAGCGAAGAAGCTGTGCAGCTCGTGGGCTTCGTGGTATTGAATCCCTACTAGTCGGGCCCCGACTCAAATTCTCCAAAACCTTCGTTTCCTGTTGAAAGGGAACAAAGCTCAGGACTGTGAGTATGCACCACGAAATTGGCGCAATTAGCAACGGTGAAGGAAGTCCTTTGGGAAGCTCAACGCCAAAGCCCGAATACAAAAAGAGAAAGATTGGTTTCATCAACACGGGAACAAGAAAAGCGCTGATAATAGCAAAGCACGCATACGCCGTAAGTAATTCGAGAAATAATTCTCGCCGAATTCGCTTTAGCGACAGTCCAAATAGACGAAGAGCTTCATAGTGGTGGCGCCTCCCTTCCACCACATGCCTTATGCAGTATTTGAGAGCTAGGGCAAAGGGAACAGTGGAGATAATAGCTGAATACATCAGCCCCATTGACATAGATTCAGCTACCTCTTCCGCAGCTATAGTCGAGATCAACAGGCTCACGAAGAACATAAGTACAAGCGCCGTTGTGAGCAATGGAATACTTTCCGCGAAAGTGTCTTTGCGTATCCTAGATTCGACCGCGCGAAAGTTCATTAGTTAACCCCCGATTTCCAAGACCTGATCAGTAAATTTCTCTAATCGGTCGTCATGGGACACGACCAATGCGATTGTCCGGTTTTCTTTTACATAGTTATGCAAATAGCGCAATACTGAGTACGCATTTTTCTCATCTAACGCGCTTGTTGGCTCATCTGCGAGAATTAGTCGAGGCCCTTTGGAAATCGCCGTGGCTATGGCTGCACGTTGACGTTGCCCGCCCGAAAGCTCGTGTGGAAGTGAGTCAGCATATTCACTCATGCTAAATTGAGCCAACAGCGAACGATTGTCTTCCTGCGTTGTAGAAGTCCCACTTAGCTCTCGAGCGAAGGATAGGTTTTCGTCGATCGTCAGACAGGGGACTATGCCGGAATCTTGAAAGACAATTCCCATTGACTTCGCTCGAAGCCTATCTCTGTCCTTTTCAGAAGAGCTCCACAAATTGTTTCCGAAGATGTTAACTGTTCCCGATGTGGGTTTTTGGAGGCCACAAACCACACGGAGCAGTGTAGTTTTACCAGACCCAGAGGCTCCACGAATCCAGGTGAGGGTACCTGGCTCATGCACGGAATTGATGGAAAATAACGGTCTACTTTTCCTGCTTAACTGTACCACTAGGTCTTCTAGTTGCAGCATGTTCTCCACGTGAATCTCCGAAGCATTTCAAAATGTGCGAGGATAGCTTTTCATGATGACCCGATAACCACATCAATAAACAAGATCCCCTATTTAAAAACTATCATCAGCCTATAAAATAGCATATTGGGGTTGCCCGCAAATCGTGGACACGTAGTTAAGCTGCTTAGGGGTTAAGCAGCGGCCTTCTTATTACCATTTTGATCAGCGAGCTGGGCTTCGAAATCGACGGGGCTTACCATCCCGATGGACGAGTGGCGACGGCGCCGGTTGTAGACAATCTCAATCCAGCGAGCCACCGCCTTCCGGGCTTCGTTGCGGGTTCGCCATTCCTTCCGATCGTAAAATTCGGTCTTCAATGTCGACCAGAACGACTCGGCCATCGCATTGTCAAAGCAGACACCAGTACGGCCGACCGATTGTGCAATCCCTAGTTCTTGACAGACCTGCCACAGCTGTTCGCTGGTGAACTGGGTACCACGATCGGCGTGGAAGACCACGCCGTCGGGTACTTCACCACGCAGGGTGTAAGCCATGCGCAGTGCACGTTCAACTAGGTAAGAATCCTGCACACTATCCATGGACCAGCCTAGGACTCGGCGGGAGTGTCCATCGCGGATAACGCATAGGTACAGCCAGCCCTCATTCGTGCGTAGATAGGTAATATCCGACATCCACACTCGATTAAGCTGCCCTTGATCAAATAGGCGTTTCACCAGGTCTGGAAGCGTTGACTTCCGCTTGGATTGAATCGTCGTTACGGGAACAAACGCCCTGGGTGAGATGCCTTCAATACCCATCATCCGCATGCGTTTGGCCACGGTTTTGCGATTCACATAGACCCCACCCTCGGCGAGTTCTGCAGTAATCCGTGGGGCACCGTAGACTTCGTCAGAATCTTCCCAGATGTCATGAATTTTCCTGTCTAACTGGTCGAGGAATCTCTGACGCTGATTTTCACCACGAAGCCGTACTGCTTGAGCCTTTTGCCATTTATAGTAGCCAGAACGAGAAACCTCTAATAACCTGCTCATTCGTTTGATGCTGTAGTTCGCCTTCTCCTGCTGCATTAGCTCAAATTTTTCCGATCGCGTTGCTTCGCAGCGAAGAAGGCGGTGGCTTTTGACAAGAACTCATTATCCATCTTGGCCTCAGCTAACTCACGACGCAGGCGAGCGTTTTCGGCTCGTATATCGGCATCACTGCGGCCATCTACCGAGCCTTGGCGTTCCCGCTCAAGTTTGACCCACCTGCCTAAAATTGTGGCTGATACGCTAATTTCCTTAGCCACATGAGCGATTGGGCGCCCAGACTCAATGACCAGTCTGGCGGCCTCCTGCCGGTACTCCGGGGTGTACTTCTTCCTTGACGAACTCACAATGAACATCCTCTCCTACGGACACAAGATCCGCACTAATCGGGTGTCCACTAAACGAGGGTAACCTCACATATGAAAATCACTTTTATATTTAAGGAGTCCTTTCTTTATTTTGCATCGTTTCGTGCCGCAGCTTCTGATTCGGCCGCAGCATCAGTTCAATACGGTACAGGCGCCTTTTCCAGGCACGCGCGCACCGGGGAGAAACGATGCTGGCGAGCCCAATATAAAACAGCCCGCCGCATTCGTGCGCGAGGTAGCGCCACCAAGGCTTAGAAAACCGCCGGGCGGGATAATAGGGCGTGCCGGACACTTGGGCGTTGAGCCCTTCCTGCTTGGCGACGACCCACGTGCGCAACCTATGCAAGGGATCGGTGACGATGATGGCATCGGCAAGGCCGTGGGCATCGATAACCGCAGCTAAGGACCCGCGCGTATCGAGGCCTTCTTCCACGGCGGATACCTGCAGCTCAGGGAAATGCTCGCGAAGGTAATCGCGGGC
Organism: Corynebacterium sp. KPL1814; assembly: GCF_000478175.1. Lineage (GTDB taxonomy): Bacteria > Actinomycetota > Actinomycetes > Mycobacteriales > Mycobacteriaceae > Corynebacterium. The sequence goes on along the minus strand of NZ_KI515774.1, from coordinate 197,324 downwards.
AACCCCGGCCTCCGTAAACCGATCCCCGGGTAGCTGGCCGCCCACGGTAATCACCGGCAGGCCGCGGGAGGTGGCCAGCTCCCCGGCATGGCGCAGGCGCCCAGCCAGGATGCGGGAGGGGCGGCCATCGTATTGCGCGGTGCCTAAAACAACGACGTATTTCACAATGCTTCCCACCCTACTGCCTGCGAAAGAGGTTCTCCGGATTGAGCGTTCGGGCAGGTATGGTTGTGGGCATGAATCTTAGTGCACGAATCGGCCGCGCTACCATCGCGGCATTTTTGCTCGGCTGCACCTCCATTGGCGCAGGCCAGGCCCTAGCCGCGGAGACCACTACCATTGCCCAAGCCCCGGATACGGCGGCGGTGACGGATAGGGTAAATGATGAGGCAGGGGTCTTAAGCACCGAGGAAATTAAGGAGATCAATGAGAAGATCACCCAGCTGCAAAAAGACCAGTCGCTCATCATCTTTGTTGTCTTCGCAAACGATCTTGGCACTGATCCAGAAAGCTATGCGCGCAGCATCGTCAACGAAAAGGGCCCGAATTCCGCGGCCTATGTCGTTGGCGTCAATGAGCGCCAGGTGGGCGTGCAGACGGGCGATCAATGGCCCGAGGGCCGCCTGGATCAGATGTATGATGCCGCCTACAGCAAGCTATCCGCCGAGGAATACGGCGCTTCTGCGATCGCGCTTGCCGATGCCGCCCTCGGCTCCTCCAGCTCCTCCGATTCTTCCGGCATAGCCTGGCTGGGCGGTGGCGCCGCTGCCATCGTCGCTGCAGGCGGTGGCGTCTGGTACTACTCGCGCCGCAATACAAAGAAGAATCAGGCAAAGACCTTAGAGTCCGCCCGCGAGATTGCGCCAGAAGATACCGATCAATTAAATCGGCTGCCGCTGGATACCTTGGATAAATTGGCCCAAGAAGAATTGGTCTCCACGGATGAATCCATCCGCCGCGGCAAGGAAGAGCTCAATATCGCCCTGTCTGAGTTCGGGCCGGAGCGCACCCGCCCGTTTACCAAGGCGATGAATCATTCCACCTCTACCCTGCAAAAGGCCTTCAAGATTCGCCAGCGCCTCGATGATGCGGTGCCAGAATCCCAAGCAGAGCGCCGGCAGATGCTGGTAGAAATCGTCTCCACCTGCGGCCAGGCCGATGATGCCCTAGATAGCCAGGCAGAAGAGTTCGCCCAGATGCGCGACCTACTGCTGCAAAGTGACACCAAGTTGGACGAGCTCACCCAGCGCACCGTCGGTCTGCGCACTCGCCTGCCTGGCGCCGAAGGTACCCTCACAAAGCTTCAAAAGGACTACCCCACAGAGTTCTTATCCTCCATTGCAGATAACCCTGAATTGGCGAGCGCCTCCCTCGATGAGGCGGAAAAGCTCCTGGACCAAGCCCGCGAGGTGCAAGGCCAGCCGGCCGGGAAACAAGGTTCGCTCGTGGGGCTTATCCGCGATATCGAGCACGCCACGGAGGCCACCGATAGGCTCCTGACCGGAGTGGAGCACGCCGAAGAGAATATTTCCTCCGCCCGCCGTAATCTGGGTGCGCTTATCACCGAGGTCGAGGGCGAAATCGAGGAAGCCCGCGAGCTAGAGCGCCAAGGCAAATCCCAGGGAACCCAGGCGGATTGGCAAGCCCTCGAAGAACTGCTGCAGCGCGCCTCTGCTGCGGTCACTGACGCCAAGCAGCAGGGCGATACGGATCCCTTGGGCCAGCACACCGCCCTTATGAGCATCGATACCGAACTTGATGAGGGCCTCGACCGCGTGCGGGAAAAGACCTCCACCCACGCGCGCCAGCTCGAGCTTTTCCACCAGCAAATGTCGGTGGCAGAATCCAATATTCAGGCCGCCGAGGATCTCATTTCCTCGCGCGGGCGCATCGTTGGTTCCGGCGCCCGCACCGCGCTTGCCGATGCCAAGCGTCTCCACGCCCAAGCCCTGCATACCCAGCGCAGCGATATCCGCGGCGCGCTGCAATCCTCCCGCGAAGCCGTTGCCGCAGCACAGACCGCCTTGCAGCGGGCCAAGGATGATTCCGACGAGTACCGCCGCCAGCAACAACGCCAGCAGACGAGTTCCGCGGCCGGCAATATCATCACCGGTATGGTCCTAGGCCAAATCTTGGGCGGCGGTGGCCGCGGCTTCGGCGGAGGTTTCAGCGGAGGCGGCGGCAACTTCGGTGGCGGCGGCGGAGGATTCTCCGGCGGCGGTGGCGGAGGCGGTTTCCGCGGCGGCTCGTTCTAGAGCGGTGCTTTAGCCGCCAGCTTTCTAAGCCGCCGGCTTAGAAGGCCTGCTTGGTTTGCGGCTAGCCGCGCACGATGCGCGGTGTGGCATCGACAAGCAGGCAGCTATAACTCAGCACCACCGCATCCACGTCCGGCAGGCCGTGCCCGCCGGGGTTGGATAACTCTAGGCCGCCGTTCTGTGGAGTAAGGCGCGCGACTTCGGTGCCCTCCGCGCTGCCATCTTGTCCGTCTAGGGCTAGTATGCGGCGCTGCTTGCCAAAGATGGCGGACCGCTCCAAAAGGTAGTGGGCGTCTCCGCAGGTAGCGCGCAGGCGCGTGACCGTCAAACCCGCCTGCGAGACTTCACATTGCTTTGCGGTGCCGGCGTCCGCGCTGCGGCTGGCACGCGGCCGCGCCCGCAGGAAAAAGCGCGGGGAGGCGGTTGTCCCGTCTAGCGAGGTCTCCACGTCAAAAAGCGTATCTGGTTGTGTGGGATCCCCGGAAAGCGCGTCGGCAATGGTCAGTACCCCGTCTCGCACCCAAGCGATATCGGTTCCGCGCGCATCGCGCAGAGTAGCACCGTTCCACTGCCACGGCATCGTTCCCGCCATTAGAAAATGAACACCGCCAGCAGGGCGACGATGGAGGCCAACACCAGAGTGATGATCCATACCCACGCAGAGTTTTTGGTGTTCTTTTCCAGAATCGCGCGGGTAAACCAGCTGAGACCGGCGATCTCGGCGGTGCTCAAGCCTTTCGCATCGTCCTCGAATTCCAAGATGGCCTTGCGCACACCGGAGTTCTTGGCGGAAAACTGCGCCACCTTATTGTCATCGACGTCATCAATGATCCAATCGCCACTATTTTCATTGACGTAGTGAAAAGTGCGGCCATTGAGCGAGGCTTCAAGGCGCTTATCGCGACCGAGTCGGCCGGCGAGGCGGTAGACGGAGCCATCATCAAGCGTGGCCGAAGCCCCCAAATCGCTGACCTCGACGCGCCAAAAGTTCCCGTCTACCTCGGCGGAATGTTCCGCAAAGACGCCTAGGCGCTCCGGGCCCTCCTCAACGAGGAGGACGGGCTTGTCGCGCTCGGAGCGATCCCAGCTGGTGTAGTGCATCTGCTTAGCACCCAATCAGGCGCGCGGAGAGGTAGGACTCAAGATCCTCAATCTTTACGCGCTCTTGCTCCATGGTGTCGCGCTCGCGCACGGTTACTGCGTTATCCTCGAGCGAATCGAAGTCGAAGGTGACGCAGAATGGCGTACCAACCTCGTCCTGACGGCGGTAGCGGCGGCCGATGGCTCCAGAGACATCGAAGTCCACGTTCCAGTAGGCGCGCAGCTTATCCGCCAGCTCGCGGGCCGGAGTGGATAGCTCTTCCTTCTTGGACAACGGCAGGACGGCAACCTTGATGGGCGCCAAGCGGCGGTCCAAGCGCAGAACCACGCGCTTGTCGGTGCCGCCCTTAGCGTTCGGTGCTTCTTCCTCGTCATAGGCATCTACCAGGAAGGCCATCATGGAACGGCCCAGACCAGCGGCTGGCTCGATGACGTAGGGAATCCAGCGCTCATCATTGGCCTGGTCATAGTAGGACAGGTCCTCGCCAGAGCCCTTGTCGTGGACGGAAAGGTCATAGTCGGTGCGGTTGGCCACACCTTCCAATTCGCCCCACTTGGAGCCCTTGAAGCCGAAGGCGTACTCCACGTCCACGGTGCGCTTGGAGTAGTGCGACAGCTTTTCCTTGGGGTGCTCGTACAGGCGCAGGTTTTCTTCCTTGATACCCAGATCGATGTACCACTTGTAGCGGTCATCAATCCAGTACTGATGCCACTCTTCGTCCTCGCCAGGCTTGACAAAGAACTCCATCTCCATCTGCTCGAACTCGCGGGTACGGAAGATGAAGTTACCCGGGGTGATCTCGTTGCGGAAGGACTTACCAATATTGGCAATGCCGAATGGCGGCTTCATGCGCGAGGAGGTCATCACGTTCTTGAAGTTGATGAAGATACCCTGTGCGGTCTCGGGACGCAGGTAGTGCAGACCCTGCTCGTCATCGACCGGACCCAAGAAGGTCTTCAGCAAGCCAGAAAAGGCCTTCGGCTCGGTCCAGTCACCCGGCTGGCCGGTTTCTGGATCGTTGATATCCGCCAGGCCATTTTCTGGCTCGTGGCCGTGCTTTTCCTCGTAGGCCTCAATCAGGTGGTCGGCGCGGTAGCGCTTACCGGTGTGGCGGGATTCCACTAGAGGATCAGTAAAGACCTCCACGTGGCCGGAGGAGACCCACACCTGGCGCGGCTGGATGACGGAGGTATCCACACCCACGACGTCGGGGCGGGATTGGACCATGTGGCGCCACCACTGGCGCTTAATGTTTTCCTTCAACTCCACACCAAGAGGACCATAGTCCCAAGCGGAGCGGGAACCGCCGTAAATCTCACCCGCCTGGTAGACCAAGCCGCGGCGTTTACACAGATTAACAACGGTATCGATAAGGGATGCCATGGTTGTAAAGGACTCCTCTGGTAGGGGACAGTCGTGACAATCCCATTCAGTCTAACCCTTATCCCCCATCAGTAGTGAGATCAGGGGGTGCAAATTTAAATCGGTTAATGTACAGGTAATGACCAACTTGAGGTAATATAGTAGTGGTCGACAGATAATAGATACCGTATTGAAGGTGCCCACTCCCTATGACGACCGTTCAATTAGCATTTAATAACTCTGCGGCCGCAAGCGTTATCGCGGCCCTCGATTCCCCGCTGCGCATTTCCATCATTACCCGCCTGGCGGAGCGCGACCATTACGTACATGAGCTGGTTAAAGCCACCGGGAAGTCCCAGCCGCTGATTAGCCAGCACCTGCGAGTTCTTAAGCAGGCAGGGATTGTCAGCTCTGAGCGCAATGGGCGCGAGGTGACATACTCTCTGGTCGCACCGGAGGTTTTAACCCTTTTGGAAGACGCCGCGAAAATCGCCTCTTAATAACCGGTCTGCATATAAAGACGATTTATTATAGCGCTTGTTGAAAAAGAGTTGATAATATGAATGTCATGTCCATTCATGAGAGTATCCCCAAGCTCGGCTCGCGCAATACTAAACAGCGCACCGCGGTTGTTGAGGTCCTGCGGGACATCGACAAGTTCGCCTCCGCCAAGGAAATTTATCACCAGCTCCAAGAGCGGCAAGAAAAAGTCGGTCTCACCACTGTCTACCGCACCCTACAATCTCTTTCCGATATTGATGCCGTAGATGCACTACACATGCCCAATGGCGAGACCCTGTACCGCCATTGCGAATCCGATGCGCACCACCACCACTTGGTATGCACCAAATGCGGCCGCACCGAAGAAATCGATGGTGGACCCATTGAAAAGTGGGCTTCGGCCGTAGCCGCCGAGTACAACTTCGAGCTTACCGGCCACGACGCGGAGATCTTCGGCGTCTGTTCGCAGTGCGCGGCCGCACAGTAGTCACCGCACGGTAGGCTCGCGCGCCTTCCTTAGCTGCTACTTCCCTACTTCACAGCACCGAAGCGGCGATCCCGGCGGGCATATTCCTCAATGGCGGCGAAGAGGTCCTCCGGTGTGAAATCAGGAAATAGCTTGTCCTGATAAATCATCTCGGCGTAAGCGGACTGCCACAGCAGGAAGTTCGAAGTGCGCTTCTCACCGGAAGGCCGCAAGAATAGGTCCACGTCCGGCATGCCGGGATCATAGAGATGCTCTGCGATGGTGCTTTCTTTAATATCGCGCGGCCGGATTTCACCAGCGGCGACCTTTTCCGCAAGCTGGCGCACGCCATCGACCATTTCCGCCCGGCCGCCGTAATTCACGCACATGGCCAACGTCATTTTCGTATTATTCTTGGTCAATTCTTCGGCGGCCTCAAGCTCTTTAATCACTGAGCGCCACAGGCGCGGGCGCCTTCCTACCCACACCACGCGCACACCGCGTTCGTGGAGCCACTCGCGCTGCCGGCGCAGCACGTCGCGATTAAAGCCCATCAAAAAGCGCACCTCTTCAGGGCTGCGCCGCCAGTTTTCAGTGGAAAATGCATAGGCCGAAAGGTACGGGACACCGGCGGCGAGGCAGGCATCGACGACATCGAGAAGCACCGCCTCTCCCCTGCGGTGGCCTTCCGTGCGTTTCATGCCCTTTTCCTGGGCCCAGCGGCCATTGCCATCCATCACCAACGCAATATGGCGCGGCAGCAGCTCATCCGGGATATTCGGCGGGGTCAGGCGACGAGAAGGATCTGGGGTAATCACGGACTACAGTTTACTGTTCCATCACCTGTAATGCGGACACATTTCGCTCCATGTGCCACTGCAGGTGCGCCCGCGCTAGCCGATGCCCCTCCTGCCGCTGCGCATTCGTCGGGTCCGTCGGGTAGCCATGTGCCAAAAGCCACAAGTGGTGCAGGGTTTCCGGATCCACCTCTGCAGCACCTGGTGGCCGGCATTCGTGGCAAGCGGCGCCGCCGACGGCCGGGTGAAAGGCGTGGTGCGGGCCGGGGCGCTGGCACTGGGCGCAATCAAAAAGGCTCGGTGCCCACCCGGCATGCGCCATGGCCTGCAATAAGAACGCATCGAGCGTTTGCGTCGGCTCCTCGGTTTGCAATTGCTCGAGCGCAGCTACGACTGCGTTGTAGAGATACGGGTCGCCGTCGCCATCCGCGTAGATGAGCCGCTCGGCCGACTCCAAGACCGCGCACGCGGCCGTATAGCGTTCGTAGTCTTCGATGAGGCGCGCACCAAAATAATTCACCGTATCCGCCTGGGAAATCGTGGCCAAGTTCTTTCCCACATACAGCTGAACATCCAAATTGACGAAGAGCTGCAGCCGCGATCCAAAACGGGATTTTGCTCGGCGCACGCCCTTGGCCACCGCACGCACCAACCCATGGTTTTGGGTGAGCAGTACGATGACGCGGTCGGCTTCCCCAAAATCATAGGAGCGAATGACCACGGCGCGGTCGCGATAATTTTCGCGCATGGCCTTTTAGAACCCGAGCCTGCCCAGCGACTTGGCATCAGATTGCCAGTTCTTCAGCACCTTGATGCGCAGATCCAGGTACACGTTCTGGCCCAGTAGCTCCATGATTTCCTTGCGGGCATTGCCCACGATGCGGCGGAAACGCAGGCCATCTTTACCCTCGATGATCCGCTTTTGCCCTTGACGCTCCAAGTACATGATGGCGTGAATATCCAGCACTCCCTCACGCGTGCGCGAAGGCAGCATTTCATCAATCTGCACCGCAACCGAGTGTGGTAGCTCTGCCTTCAGGCCAGAGAGCGCAGCCTCACGGATGAGTTCTTCGATGCGCTTTTCTTGCCCCTCATCCGTGATGTGATCATCCGGGTAGAACTTCGGGCCCTCCGGCAAGTGCTCCACGATGACCTGCACCAAGTCATCCAGTTGCACGCCCTTTTTACTAGAAACCGGAATCACCACGGCCTCCGGATCTTCTTGCGCCAAGAGCTCGTGCAAGGCCAAAAGCTGCGCGCCCACCTGGTCCTTAGAGGCTTTATCCAGCTTGGTCACGATGCCGATGATGGGGGTCTTCGGCGCAATCGAGCGCACATTATCCAGGATCCACCGGTCACCCGGACCGATCTTCTCATCAGCAGGAATGGTCAAGCCGATGACATCCACATCCGCATACGTTTCTTTAACCACTTCATTAAGCCGCTCGCCCAACAAGGTGCGGGGGCGGTGCAGACCCGGTGTATCCACCACGACGACCTGTGCGTCCTCGCGGTGAACCAGACCGCGGATGGTGTGGCGGGTCGTTTCCGGCTGGTCCGCGGTAATGGCGATCTTTTGGCCCACCAGCGCGTTGGTCAGCGTGGATTTACCCGTATTCGGGCGGCCCACAAAGGATACGAATCCAGAGCGGAATCCTTCTGGGGTATCCGTGTACTGCGAATAATCTAACGGAGCTGCCTTCTCCCCGGCGGCTTCCGGAGCAGCATCATCGGGGTCATCTGGCAGGCCCTCGAATGCCGCATCAAACTGTGTATCAATGTCAGAACTCATTACCTGCAATGATAACCCACCGCACCAAAATCTCCGATTGTTTCACGCACTAACAAATCTGCAGGCTAAGCTAAGACCGTTCTCTCCTCCTCGGTGTATTTCTCACCGCTTCCTGAAAGACACTCCGCCATGCCAACCAAGTCTCCCCTACTGCTCCTAGGTGCCATCCTCACCATTTCCATTAGTGCTTGTTCATCCCCTGATGCTGGCCCCTCGCCTTCCGAAGAGGAATCCACCAGTACTTCAATCAGTCCATCTTCCAGCTCACCTAGTGCGACCTCATCGAGCAGCATTGCACAATCAACCACGCAAGAGCCCACTACCGAAATCCCAACAGAACCAGAAACCCAAGTAGCAGCTGAGGAGCCAGGTGCACAACCGCAGGCGGCAGCCGCTGAGCCAGAGCTGCTGTATTGCGAAATAGGCCTTGGAGCATTCGGGAAGTTTTCTGATGACTCTTCCCACCAAACCGAACTGTGCAATACCCCTGCACTCCAGCGTTCCATGCGCGCGGAACGAGTATGCGGTGGCCTTAATGGACACTTGCTTTATCCAGACGAATGGCCAGAGCTTTGCAACGGTGGCGCTCCATATTCGGGAACGCCGCAGGGCGGAGCGTCACCAGAATCCTATGACGACGATTCTCTTGCGGAAACGCCCTCGCAGGCACAAGGCCTCTAGAGCTGCGTCTTCAGGCTGTGCCCCGTCGGCTTTTCGCAGATGCTATAGGTCCACTGCTATAACTGAGCATTTTCGCACCTGAAATGTAGCAAATCGCGCTCAGATATACCCGAGGACGTTGACCTTTTGCATTTTCGATCGGCCCAACACCAGCCCGAAGGCCCCGTACCCTCAAAATGTACGAGGGTGCGGGGCCTTCAGTAGCTAATAGCCGTGTACCTATTTCTTGAATTCGTCCGGAAGCGGGCCAAGCTGCGGTCCGTCCGGATAGTACTTCCAGCCGTCCTTAATACGGACATCGTCGGACCACGGTAGTTTGTACTCGCCCTTGGCGAGGTCTTCTACCCAGGTGAGGTAGTTTTCGGTCTTTCCGCCTGGGTAGCCAACATAGCCGCGATTACCCAGGTTGAAGATGTTGTTTTCGAGGCCCCAGTTGATGCGCGCCTTATCAGCCAGCGCTGGGAATACCTCTGCAGTGACGATTTCGCCCGGGTTGCGGTGGCCCTCAGAAATCATGTGGCCGTCGTAGTTGCAGACATTGCCTTCACCGAAGTAATAGAAGACTTGGTCATAGCCCGCCAAGTTCACCGATGCCGTGTACATGAGGTTCTGGAAGGCGTTGGTCTTATTGGTCATGATCCACTGGTCTTGGGTCTGGGTGGAATAGCCCGAGATGCGGATATAAACATTGGCTCCCTTATACGCTGCTTCGCGGGCGAGCTCGGGGAACATGCCATCGTGGCAGATATTGACTGCAAGCTTGGAACCCTTGGGGCCATCGCATACCGGCATGCCCAGGTCACCTGGGTACCACGGCTCGATGGGGGTCCATGGCTGCAGCTTGCGGTAGTGCAGCGCAATCTCACCGTCGGAGTTGATGATAATCGCCGTGTTGAACGGCGGCTTTCCCTCTTCATGGTTGGGTTCCATGATGGAGAAGACGCCCCAGACGTCGTTATCCTTACAAGCCTGCTTGTACTGGTCCACCTTGGGGTCATCGAGGCCGATGAGGAATTCATCGTAGGACCAAATCTTGGTGTTCAGGCCCGAAGAGGAGTATTCCGGAAAGACGATGAGATCTAGGTCTGGGTAGCCAGCCTTGGTCGAGGCCACCATGCGGCAGATTTCATCGACGTTTGCTTGAACGTCTTCCGGGGAATTGACTACGGGAACTGGGTATTGAATAAGGGCCATCAACAGGCCGTCGGGGGATGCGCTGATACTTCCGGTGCTGGACAAGACGGGACTCCAATCACGTCGTTGATTACGTTACACCTATCACTTTATAGGTATTCACCAAGTTATGCACCAAAACAGCGGATTACTTGTCTCGGATTGCAGACCACACCACTCCACCAGTGCAGCTTTAGAGCTCCTCCGCCTGGAATTGCATACTCGGGTGGGCGAAGGCGTCCTGAGCTTGAATAAGCTGCAGCTCAGTGGATTCCGCCTCATACGTCGTGCGCAGAAGCTCATAGACGGAAGATGCGGTGCGGCGCAGCGCCTCTTTCACGTCATCGGTTTCAACGTAGTGGCCAGTAAACAGCGCCGCGGTCACGTCACCAGAGCCGTTGCGCTTAACCGGCAACAGCGGGGTCGAGAGCAAGAAAGCGCGTTCACCATCAACGGCGAGCATCTCAATCTGATCCGCAGGGGTTTCCGGGCGTTTTACGGAGGTAACCAATACCGTCTTCGGCCCCATTTCCTGCGCCTTCTTCACCGCAGCCAAGGTCTGGTCCAAGGTATTGACCTCGGTACCGGTAAGGTAGCCCAGCTCAAATTGGTTCGGGGTGATGATATCGGCCACGGGCACCACGCGGTCACGCAGCAGCGGCGGAATGTCATCTGAAACGAAGCAGCCCGACTTCGCATTACCCATCACGGGGTCGCAAGCGTACAGCGCCTTGGGGTTGACGGCCTTGATTCGGCGAACGGTGTCCACGATGGCATCAGCAATGTCGGAGCCGCCCTGGTAGCCAGAAAGGATGGCGTCGATACCTTCAAAAGCACCGCGCTTTTCGATGCCATCGATGATCGACGTGACATCACTGGCCGGAATCATCGGTCCACCCCAGTCACCGTATCCAGTGTGGTTGGAAAAATTCACCGTGTGCACGGGCCACACCTCGTGGCCGGCGCGCTGGAGAGGAAAGACGGCCGCGGAATTTCCCACATGGCCGTAGGTGACATGAGACTGGATGGAAAGGATAGTCATAGCTATCCATTGTGCTACTGCTTATGCACAGAGACAAAGGAATGGGCGAAATTATTCTTGGGTTTCCTCGTCGCGTGGTTCCCCAATCGCGGGGATGCCGCCGCCGGGTACCTGTTCATCGAGGCGTGCTCGCTCGGCAGCATCCGGAAAGGCCTTCGGGCCCGAAGGCTTTGGCTGGTAGCTCTTCCCGCGTGCAACGAGGTCATCGTACCAATCCGCCAGCAGTTCATTCTGCCGGGCAAACATTTCCTTTTCTTCCGCCGCGGTGGCGTGATCGTAGCCCAGCAAGTGCAGGCAGCCGTGCACCGTCAACAGCGCGAGCTCGTGCCCGAGCGAATGTCCGGCGGCATCGGCCTGTCGCAGAGCGAACTCGGGGCATAAGACAATATCGCCAAGCATGGCAGGGCCCGGATCGGCGGCATCGGGGCGCCCGCCACCAGAAGTGGCGCCGGGGGTAAGCTCATCCATGGGAAAACTCATGACATCGGTAGGGCCTTCCAAGTCCATCCAGCGGATGTGCAGATCCTCAATGGACTTCAGATCCACGCAGGTAATGGTGCATTCCGCATCGGGGTTGATGTCCATGGCACCGAAGGTAAAAGAGGCGACATCGATAAGCATCTCCTCGTTGACGCCATCAAAACCCGACTCGTTGAGAAACTCGATACTCACTTATTTCCCCTCGTTTTCCGCAGCCTGTTTATTGTCAAAGGAATCATAGGCATCCACGATGCGGCCGACCAGCTGGTGGCGCACCACGTCCTGGGCGCTGAGATCCGCAAAGTGGATATCGTCCACGTTATTGAGAATTCGTCGCACGATGCGCAGGCCGGATACCTGCCCGCGCGGCAGATCCACCTGGGAAATATCGCCGGTGACCACGATGGTGGAGCCAAAGCCCAGGCGGGTCAAAAACATCTTCATCTGAGCCGGCGTGGTGTTTTGCGCCTCATCAAGGATGACGAAAGCATCATTGAGCGTACGCCCGCGCATATACGCCAGCGGGGCGACCTCGATGATGCCGGCATCCATCAGCTTGGGGATCATCTCTGGATCGAGCATGTCCCGCAGCGCGTCATACAGCGGGCGCAGGTACGGGTCGATCTTGTCATTCAGCGTACCCGGCAAAAAGCCCAGGTTTTCGCCCGCCTCGACCGCCGGACGGGTAAGAATAATGCGCGAGACTTGCTTATTTTGCAGCGCCTGCACGGCCTTCGCCACCGCCAGGTAGGTCTTGCCGGAACCGGCCGGGCCAATGCCAAAGACCACCGTATTATTGTCGATGGCCTGCACATATTCGGATTGCCCCACGGTCTTAGGGCGGATGGACTTGCCGCGGCGCTTGACGATGTCCGCCGCCATCGCCGCTGCCACCGACTGCGGCGCCTCTACGGCGACCATGTCCATGGTGTGCTTGACCGTATCGGTAGATACGGCATGGCCGCGCCTAGCGATGGCCTCGAGCTCATCGAGGATCTTCGCCGCGCGGGCTACCTCGTAATCGGGGCCGGTGACGGTGACAATATTGCCGCGGGCAAAAAGGTCCGCATCGAGGCGGTCATTGAGCACGCGGAGGTTATCGTCCGCGCTGCCCAAAACGCTGCTGACATACGCGGAATCGATCTCACATTTCTTGGTGATGATAGGCACGTCTAATAGGCTACCAGCGCTCAGTCCGCATGCCGATAGCCGCCAAGGCCACCATCGCCGCGCTGGCGGTGCGCAAAACCTCCGGGCCCAATTTGATAGGAACGGCCCCGGCCTCGCGCAGGGTTGTCAGCTCATTTTCCCCGATTCCGCCTTCGGGGCCGACCAGGAGGAAGACCTCGCCGCGCAAGTCCACCTCGCGGATGGATTCGGTGGCTTCCTCGTGCAGGACTAACACGCGCGCGGATTCTGCGCGCTCTGCTAGCTCCGCAACCAATTGGCGGGTAGTCAGCGGGCCGCGGATCTGCGGGATGCGGTCTCGCCGAGATTGCTTTGCGGCCGCTTCGGCTGCGGCCTGCCATTTGGTTATGGCCTTCGGCGCCTTCTTCCCGTCCCACTTGGCCACGCAGCGATCCGCCTGCCAGGCGATGATCTCATCCGCCCCTGCCTGTGTAGCCAAGTCAACGGCTAGCTCGGCGCGCTCGGATTTGGGAATCGCCTGCACCACGGTTACCCGCGGATTCGGCTCCGGTAGCTGGGTAACGGACTCGACGGTGCCGGTCAAGTGGTCCTTGCCCGAGGTCTCGGTGACGGTGAGGGTAAGGCGGATTCCGGTGCCATCGATAAGCGCCAGCTTCTCCCCCTGCTGCATCCGCTTGACCGTCACGGCGTGGCGCGCCTCAGGCCCAGACAGCGTGATGGCGTCTCCGGCCTGGGCGGCGGAGAGATCCGGGTGGATGAAGACGGGCAGCGACATTAGCGGCGGAACTTATCGCGCAGGCGGGTAAAGAAGGAGTCTTCCTGCCCGTCGCTGGCGGTGCGCACGCGGGCGCCCTCATCGCGGGTATTGCGGATCTTTTCCAGCGCCTCGCGGCTCTTGCGATCCAGATCCTTGGGGACGACCACATCCACGTGGGCAAACAGGCTGCCGTAACCATCGGTGCGCAGGCGTGGCATGCCCGCGCCCTCGACCTTGATGGACTCGCCTGGCTGGGTGCCCGGCTCGATATCGATGGTGAGCTCTTCGCCATTAAGCTGATCGATGGTGAAGTTGGTGCCCAGCGCAGCGTCGATCATCGGCACGTGCACGGTGACGTTCAAGTCATCCGCATTGCGCTGGAAGACCTCGTGTTCTTGGGTGTGCACCTCAACGTAAAGGTCACCTGCGGGCCCGCCGCCGTGGCCGACCTCGCCCTGGGAGGCCATGCGGATGCGCATGCCATCGTTGATGCCAGCCGGGATGGACACCGTAAGGTCGCGACGCTTTTTCACGCGGCCATCGCCGGCGCACTGGTTGCAGGGATCCTCAATGATTTCGCCAAAGCCCTGGCACTTCGGGCACGGGCGGGTGGTCATCACATTGCCCAAGAAGCTGCGCTGCATCTCCTGGATCTCACCCATGCCATTGCAGTTATCGCAGGTAACGGGCTTGGACTTGGAGTTCGAGCCGGTGCCGCCGCAGGAATCACACAGCACCGCGGTATCGACGGTGACCTTCTTCTTCAGGCCGGTATAAGCCTCTTCCAGGGTAATTCGGGTGCGCAGGAGGGCATCGTTGCCGGGCTGCACGCGCGACTTAGGCCCGCGGGATCCGCCGCCGGCGCCACCGCCGAAGAACTCGGCGAAGATATCACCTAAGCCACCGCCGCCGAAGCCGCTAAATCCGCCGGCACCGGCACCAGCGCCACCGCCGCCTTGCTCCATGGGATCGCCGCCCATATCGACGATCTGGCGCTTTTGCGGATCCAGCAAAACTTCTTGGGCAACCGAGGCCTCGCGAAATTTCTCCGCCGCTGCCTCATCATCCGGGTTCACATCCGGGTGATACTTGCGGGCCAGTTTGCGGTACGCCTTCTTAATTTCCTGGTCCGTTGCGTCCTTATCAACACCGAGGATGCCGTAATAGTCACGAGCCACTGTTAGAGATATTCCTTCTCGATCGTCTTGTTGGTATTACCTTGAAAAAATTTATGTAGCGACCGGCTAGTCTACCCGCACTACTCGCCGGCCAAAATTTCGCTTACGTATTGTGCAACAGCAGAGACCTTAGAGATTGTTCCCGAATAGTCCATAAACGTCGGGCCCACCACGCCGAGGCCGCCCAGCGTCGCCGCCTGTCCCCCGGTTCCAAAACCATACCCGGCGGCAACGACGGAGGCATCACGCAGTTGATCCTCTTCGTTTTCGTCTCCAATCACCACGGAAACATTGCCCAGATCCGGCACCCGCGCCAACAATTTCAGGACGACGACCTGTTCTTCTAAGGCCTCGATAATTTTGGGCAGGCCTTCTGGGAATTCGCGGGCGACGCGGGTGAGGTTGGAGGTGCCCGCCATAATCAGGCGATCGGAAGGCTGTTCCACCAAGGTTTCAATGAGCGTGGTCGCCACCTTGAGCACGTGGTGGCGGATATCTAGAGGGGCGTCATCGACGAGGTGGGCGAGCTCCACGGAGGCATCAGTAAGCGTCTTGCCCACTAGCGCATTATTGACGATGTCCCGCAGGCGATACGTCTGGTCTTGGTCAATGACCTCATCCAGTTCCACGTTGCGTTGATCCACGCGGCCATTATCCGTAATCAGCACGAGCAGCACCCGCACCGGAGATAGCGTGACCACCTCGCAGTGCTTGACGCGCGAGACCTTCAAATTGGGCAGCTGCACCACGGCCGCCTGCTCCGTGACCTGGGCCAAAAGCTGCACGGAGCGGCGAAGCACATCTTCGAGGTCTACCCCGCCTTCCAGGAAGTTCAGCATCGCTTTGCGCTCAGGGGTAGAAAGCGGCTTAACCTCGTGGAGAGAATCAACGAACTGCCGGTAGCCCTGCTGCGTGGGAACGCGCCCTGAGCTGGCATGCTGCTGCGAAATCAGACCCTGAGATTCCAGCACAGCCATGTCATTGCGGATGGTCGCGGAAGAAACGCCCAGCCGGTAGCGCTCTACCAGCGTTTTGGAACCGACGGGTTCTTGGGAGGCAATGTAATCCGCAACGATGGCCCGCAGGACCTCCTTGCGGCGGGCATCAGTTGAGGTGGACACTTCTCAACGCTCCTATTCTCTGCGGGTTAGTTTAAGTCGATGTACCGGCGTCTCTCTATAAATACAGCGTAAATCCAGTGCCAATCTTAAAAGTCTAACAAGAATAAGCCCGAATAAGAGGTTTTGGTGGTTCAGGGGAAAATATAAGAACTTTCTGGCGGCGGCTAGGACTCTTCGGCGATGAGGAGGTCGGAGACAATGCCATCGGCAAGCAGGCGCCCGCGCTTGGTCACGCGCACGCGCTGGCCGGCGCGCTCGAGCAGGCCGCGGTCGATGAAGCCCTCCAACGCAGGGGCTGCGTGGGCATCGAGCCAGGATTCTGGGATGCCCTCGCGCAGGCGCAGGCCGAGCATCACCTTTTCCATGTGGCGATCTGCCCCCGTTAGGGTTTCGCTGTCTTTAATGGGCAGCTCACCGTTTCCTATCGTTTGGATATAGCGGTTGGGGTGCTTGACGTTGTAAAAGCGCTCGTCGCCTAAGTGGGAGTGGGCACCGGGACCTGCGCCCCACCAGTTGCCGTCGACCCAATAAATGCGGTTGTGCTCGCATTCTCCGCCGGGCAGCGACCAATTGGAGACCTCGTACCACTCGAATCCGGCGTTTTCCAGAGTGGAGGAAATCATTTCGTAGCGCCGGGCCAGCACGTCTTCATCCGGAGCGGGCAACAGTCCCTTATTCACCTTGCGGGCCATACGGGTGCCGTCTTCTACGATGAGCGAGTACGCGCTGACGTGGTCGACGCCGGTCTCGAGCACACGGTCCAAGGTCTCGCGGACGTTATCGTCGGTTTCGGTGGGCGTACCGTAAATCATGTCGAGGTTAACGTGCTGGAAGCCGGCCGCACGGGCCTCGCGCGCGGCGTCGAAGGCGCGCCCGGGGGTGTGGGCGCGCTCGAGCACCTGGAGCACGCTGTGCGAGGCGGACTGCATGCCGAGGCTGATGCGGTTAAAGCCGGCATCGGCAAGCGCGGCAAAGTACTCCGGCGAGGTGGACTCCGGGTTGGACTCGGTGGTGACCTCGGCACCTGGGCTAAGCCCAAAAGTAGAGCGCACCGTATCCAGGATGCGGCTCAGGCCCTGACCACCCAAGAGCGAGGGAGTGCCGCCGCCGATGAAAACCGTATCCGCGGTGCGCCCCACGCGGCCAGCCGCCATCTCCAGCTCCTTGTCTAGGGCGTCGAGGTACGGTTCGGTGAGATCTCGCGGGCTGCCCAACTCGCCGGGGGTATAGGTATTGAAATCGCAATAGCCGCAGCGGGTGGCGCAAAAGGGAACGTGGATATACAGCCCGAATGGTTCAGTCATGAATCAAACCCTAATAGGCGGGGAACAAAATGGCCGAAATGGGTGTTAAACATGTAGTATATTGCCAACTTCCCGCGTATAGAAAGGTACCTTCAGTGGAGCCTCCCAGTCGATGTCCCCGCCACCTTATAGGCGGTGGGGAGTAACTCATGTTATCGGCTATTTTGATGATCCTGGCTGGCTTTGTCGTCATCGGAATCATCATCGTCGCGAACGCTTATTTCGTGGCGCAAGAGTTTTCATTCATGTCTGTGGACCGCACCCAATTGCGGTCCATGGCCGCTGAAGGTGATAAATCCGCCCAGCGCGCGCTGGACATTACCAAACGCACCTCCTTCATGCTTTCCGGTGCGCAGCTCGGCATTACCATTACCGGCCTGCTCATTGGTTATGTGGCAGAGCCCCTAGTGGGCCAGGGCCTTGGCGTGCTGCTCGGCGGCGTAGGCATTCCCACCGGCGTATCCGTGGCTATCGGCACCATCGCGGCGCTGTTTATTTCCACCATCGCCACGATGCTTTTCGCGGAGCTTTTCCCTAAGAACTACACCATCGCCGCGCCCATGAAAACGGCGCTGCGCTTGGCCGCGTCCACGCAGTGGTATCTGCTCATTTTCGGCTGGCTCATCCGCTTTTTCGAGTACTCTTCCAACGCGATTTTGAAGCTATTTCGCATCGAGCCGGTAGAAGACGTCGATTCTTCCGCAACAGCCGATGACCTCGAATCCATCGTCGATTCCTCGCACGAAACTGGCGTTTTGGATGAGGATACTTATATGGTCTTGGACCGTTTGCTCGACTTTCCAGAGCACGACGTCGAGCACGCCATGATCCCCCGCTCCCGCGTGGACGTGATCGACCCAGGCACCACCTTGGGTGAGGTGCGCGAATTGATGTCTGAAAACCACACGCGCTACCCCGTCATCGATGATGAGCACAATCCCATCGGCGTGGTGCATCTTTTCGATGTCTTGGGCTCCGATCTCCCTGCTGCCACTAGCGCTACTGCCATCATGCGCGAGCCCTTGGTAGTTCCGGAGCTTATGCCGCTTCCCGATGTCGTCGATGAACTGCGCGGCGAAGAACAAAAGCTGGCCTGCGTCATCGATGAGTACGGCGGATTTGTCGGCATCGTCACCATGGAGGACTTGGCCGAAGAGATCTTGGGCGATGTCACCGATGAGCACGATATCGAGGAAACCGAAGAAATCACCGAGCAGGACGAATCCCACTGGCTGGTGGATGGCGATACGCCGCTGGATGAAATCGAGCGCGCCATTGGCCACGATCTTCCGGAGGGCGATTTTGAAACCATCGCCGGCCTGCTCATCGCACATGCCGGCGCCCTGCCAGAGGTAGGCGAGGTCCACACCATCGACCTAGAGGCCGAGCCGGACGACTGGGTGGATCAGGACGAAGCACCGACTCGCTCCATTCGCATGCGCGTGGATGACGTAGACCGCCACGTGCCATCCTCCCTGGCCATCGAGCTTATTGAGGACTACGTTCATGACAGCGAAGAAGAAGAGGAGGAGGCATAATGACCGATACGTGGTGGTTCAACCTCATCGTCACGCTGCTCATTATTGCGGCTTCCGGCTTCTTCGTGGTCATCGAGTTTTCCCTCATGGGCTCGCGCCGCAACCGGCTTGAAGAAAACGCGGAATCCTCGCGCACCGCCCGCGCCGGCCTGCGCTCGCTCAATGAGCTGACCATCATGCTGGCGGGCGCGCAATTGGGCATTACTGCTGCCACCTTCGTGCTCGGCGCCGTGACCAAGCCCTGGGTCCATCACCTCCTGATGACCCCGCTAGAGGCCCTTGGCCTGCCGCTGGGCATTGCCGATGTCGCCAGCTTCATCCTCGCGCTATTCATCGTCACCTTCCTACACTTGGTGCTGGGTGAAATGGCGCCCAAGTCCTGGGCCATCGCCCACCCAGAATCTGCCCTGCAGGTCATTGCCATCCCCGCCCGCGGATTCGTGTGGGTCTTCCGTCCGCTGTTGAAGTGGATTAACACGATGGCCAATAAGTTGGTGGCCATGACGGGTGAGGAACCGGTCGACCGCGCCGGCGCTGCCGGCTACGATGCCGAGACGCTGCGCACCTTGGTCGAGCACTCCCGCGAGACCGGCGCGCTTGACGATAATTCCGCCAACCAGATTTCCGATGTCATCGAGCTCGAGAACTCCACGGTGGGCGCCATGGCGCGCGCCCACGGCTCCGAAGTTGTGCCCCTGCCTTCCGATGCCACGGTGGAACAGCTCCAAGAGCTCGTCCTGCGCAAAAACATCATGCGCGTCCTCGTCTTCCCCAAGGATTCCCGCGTGCCCCGCGTGGTGCACGTGCGCGATACCCTCTTGGCCAATCCCGATACCCCAGTCCTCGAGTTTTCCCGCGACCCGATTTCCGTCTCTTCTGCTACCACCGTGCAAAAGACGCTCGATCACATGCGCGCCCGCAATGAGCAGCTCGTTGTCGTGGGCAAGGCGGATAAAGACAAGGCCGTGTGGATCCTTACGTGGGATGACATCATGGGCCAGCTGTGGCCGCAGATTACCGAGCAGCTGGACAAGGTCACCCCTCCCCCTGCGGTATAGCGTCCTCACCGAAACCAACCAGTCCCGTTGGTTTCGGTACCTAATAGTTTTATAAACAAAATTCAAAAGATAAACAAGCGTACACAAGCGCGGTGTTTTACACTTGAGCTATGACCCACCGGAAGAATCCGTTTACCGCCACGCTTGGAGCCACGCCTCCCTACCTAGCTGGCCGTAAAGACTCCATTGAGGAGTTCGCTTATGCCTTGGACGATGGCCCCGGATCCCATGAACGTATTTCTCTCGTCGTGGGTCCGCGCGGTATCGGCAAGACGGTGTTGCTCAATGCTTTCGAAGACACCGCGTCAGATCGCGGTTGGCGCATCCTTAATGACACGGCATCTGCCGGTTTTGCAGAGCGGCTCCGAGCTGAAATTATTAATACCCTTCAACTCAACCGCACAGCGCTAAAAGGTTTCAACCTGCACCTTTTTCAATTAGGCATAGGGATGGAATGGGATCCAAGGACATTATCCGTGGAATCCTATCCCTTAAGAAGGGCTTTGAAAGACCTCCTCCATGCGCAGCGCGAACTCGACCAGATTTCCCACGGCGAGCCCACCGGGGTGCTCATTACGTTGGATGAAATGCACCACCAGCGCAGTGATGAGGTCATCGATTTTGGTGCTACCATCCAGCACCTCGTGCGAGAAGGGGAAAATATTGCCGTGGTCATGGCAGGGATCCCTTCCTCGATTAAACCGCTTTTAGCCAGCCAGGATGACTCTAATCCTGTCACTTTTCTCCGCCGTGCGAACCGTATTGAATTGGACCGAGTGGCGGATACGGACGTCCGGAAGGCACTCAAGGCTCCCGTAGAAGAAACAGAGGTTAATTGGGACAAGGACGCGCTGAAATCTGCCGTATCCGCTTGCCAGGGATACCCCTTTATGATTCAGCTCGTCGGCCTATGGGCTTTCCGCCACCGAACAGACAATACGATTTCGGTGGAAGCTGCGCAGGAAGGCATTTCCAAAGCACGACGAAAGCTAGGGCAGCTAGTCCATGAGCCCGCCCTAGCGGAGCTTTCCCCCATCGATCGGACATTCCTGCTCCATATGGCGCAAGACAATGGCCCCTCATCCATGAGTGATATCACGGCCCGCCTAGGAAAAAGCTCGCAATATGCATCCAATTACCGCCGCCGCTTGCTTGACTCGGAACTAATCGAGATACCAGCCAGTGGCCAAGTAGACTTTGCCCTGCCCTACCTTCGAGATTATTTGCGCGAGCATGCCGCTAGCTTGGTAATCGATTCGTACTAATCAAGCTCAGTCGCACAACCCACCAATAGCGCGGGTGTGGATAACTTAAGCTCGTGGCGCCACTCGAGCACCACGGTTCACACTTAGTGAAGATTCAACGAGAACTCCACAGCCTCGCGCGCATTCGGGCAGCAGGCATCGTGCGCCTCATATGTGCTCGGGGTCATGAGCAAAGCACTAACTAATATTCCTTCCATCCGGCACAACCATCCCACCTTCGGCCGCGACCTCGATAACGGCACCTACCTCAAGCTCGCGCCCCGCATCGCGGTACACCGCGACCATTACCACGGTTTGAGCCTATCCTCCCAGCTGCGCCTGCGCGCCATCGCCGCCGCCCGCAGCGCTTATACCGCGGTGCTCATCTCTAAGTCCGCCGCCCGCGTCCACGGGCTATGGGTGCTTGCCTCCGCGGAAGAAAAGGTGGAAATGGCCCTTCCCCATAACTCTTTACCCAATAAAGATCGGCGCCATCCAGAACGCATGTACCGCAAAACGAAATTACCCGAACCGATGCTGGTGCATGGCTCCCGCACCGTTTCGCCAGCCCGAGCTGTGATCGATATCGCCCGATTCCACGGTTTTCGCGAAGGTCTCGTTGCCGCCGACTCTGCCTTGCGGGCAGGAATTACAAAGAAGAAACTCAGGCAGGAATTCGCGCGGATGGGCAGGGTGCGCAATAGCGCGGTCGTCCGGGACGTGATCCACCACAGCTGCGCCGCCTCCCCGTCTCCCCATGCCTCCTTTGCCCGCGCCCTGCTCATCCAGGCGGATTTTCCGTGGCCAATGTTTTTCGAGGTTCAGTACACTGCCCTTCCCGGCATTACCGCGGAGTTGTGTATCAATAAGACCTACATCATCGACATCACTGAACCGAACGATGACCATACGGCCGGGGCCTCTTCCACAGCCGTTGGGCGGCCAGACGACGCCGCGGCCACCACGATGCCAACGAAGCCGCGGGACCAAACCGGCCAATCCCGCGAAAAGCGCCTGCACGATGCGGGTTTTACCGTCATACGATTTTCCCCGCGTCAGTTAGTACAGCACCCGGAACGCTTCATCACTGAGGTCACTGCCACTATCTCTGCGCGCCAGAACGCGGTACGCACCCAGTGGTCTCGCCGCTGAATTCTCACTGGCACCGGAGATTTCGGCAGGTTCGCGGGATGGTCATTTACAAATGAAACGGCCACCGAGAGAGGGAATCTCGGTGGGCCGCTAAAATTCCCTTGCTTTAAGCAAGGAAGTCTAAAGGATCTATGCAGTTGTGGCCCGGCGGGCTGCCTCGCGCTTGGCGCGGACTTTTTCTACGACCGCGGCAATGCGGGCGCGTTCTTCTAGGAATTGCGGCGGGTTATGCCCGCGCATGGAGCGCACGTACGCCGGGTGCGTATCGAGCACGGTGTGCTTCCACGCCTGCACGGCGATGAGCGCGGATTCCCCTGTGCACTTATACAGGTGCGGCAGGGAGACCATGTCGAGGTTGCGGGCGACGGCATCGGTTTGCGCCAGCACGTAGTCCACGACCTCACGCAGGTAATCTGCTACCGCCTGCGTGCGCTGCCGCAGCGCTTCTGCCAATTCATGCACGACGATGGGCTTGGCAATGGGATAGCGCTCATCCAACAGGCGCGGGGTGAGCTGCTCCGGCTCCTCCGCATCATTCGCGCCGGAGGGAGCGGCAGAGATGGTTCCTGAACGCACACCGGACACCAGCGCTTGGCGAAGCCCAATTAGCTCACCCACGCAGCGGCCCGAGTCCACGCGGGCATCGTCGACAATATCGCCGAGTTCTGCCAGGCAATCCATGGACAGTTCCTCATCCCAATCCTCGATTGCTTCAATGAGGTGCTCGAGGTATTCCGCGACTTCGTCGCCGATATTATAAATCTCCTGGGTGAGCTCGCGGTGACGCAGCTCGGCGGCGATCTTCTGCATAGGCTTCGAGCCACTCCTTCCGCGGTTTTCTTTTTCTAACCTCTAGTAGAGGTTGAGGTTTTCGGCGACGACTCATGACTCTATGCCAGATCGTCCACCGCGAGAGCGCGACACTCCGAAGCGTTTCACAGGTTTATGGCAGGTTCGCGCTTCGCCCATTGTGACCTGCAAGAAGAAAAACACCCGAGGAATAAAATCCCCGGGTGTACCCGTTTCGCGCCTTTCTAGCGCTTGTAAATGTGCTCGATGGCGCTGGCGTAGCGTTGAGCCACCACGTTGCGCTTGACCTTCATCGTTGGGGTGAGCTCATTTTCATCCTCAGTAAGGTCGCTTTCTAGGATGTAGAACTTCTTGATGCCTTCCGCGTGGGAGACAGTGGTGTTCACCTTGTTGACGGCGTCTTGCACCTCGGCGCGCAGGGTGGCGTCGGTAGCCATGTCGCTCATGGAGCGGTTTTCTGGGATATTGTGGTCCAATTTCCACCGCTTGAGAATATCTGGATCCAAGGTGATAAGCGCTCCCACGAACGGCTTACCATCACCTACGACCATGGCCTGCGAAATCAGGGGGTGCCCGCGCAGGATATCCTCCATCGGGCCAGGCGATACATTCTTACCACCTGCGGTGACAATCAAGTCCTTCTTGCGGCCGGTGATGGTGAGCTTGCCATCATCGTCGATTTCCCCCAAGTCACCGGTGTTATACCAGCCATCCTCGAAGGCTTCCTCCGTGGCCTCGGGGTTATTCCAATACCCTTGGAAGACCATGCCGCCCTTGATGCAGACTTCGCCGTCATCGTTAATGCGCATGGTCACCCCGCCCAGCGGCGGTCCGACGGTACCAATGGATTGGTCCAAGTAGTCCACGGCCGCGGCCGCAGCGGTCTCGGTCAGGCCATAGCCTTCAAAAACGGGAACACCAATGCCGCGGAACCAATGCAATAAATCGTGGCCCATCGCGGAACCGCCGGTGATGCAGTACCGAACATTGCCGCCCACGCCCTGGCGGATGGTGGAATAGACCAGCTTGTCAAAGAGCTTGTGCTTAATTTTCAGCAGACGGTCTGGGCCTTCCGGCGTATCGAGTGCCTTGGAGTATTCGATGGCAATCTTTTCGGACTGCTCAAAAAGGAAGCTCTTGATGCCAGAATCCGCCGCCTTCGAGGCCGCAGAGTTGCGGACCTTTTCAAATACGCGCGGCACGCCCAAAATCACGTTGGGGCGAGAGCGGGCGAATTCGATGGAGATGGTGGAAAAATCGGACCAGTGATTCTGTGAAGCACCGCGAATGGCCACGGCGATCGATACGGCACGGGAAAAGACGTGGGCCAAGGGCAAAAATGTCAGGGTGTGGCTACCCGGCACGGCGAATACGCCGATGGGATTGGTGGTCAGCGCCCTAGCTTCTGAGAGCCAATTCCGGTGCGTCAGGATGCAACCCTTCGGCCGGCCGGTGGTGCCGGAGGTATACACCAAGGAGGCAAGATCATCGGTATTGGTGGCGGCAATGCGCGCAGATACCTCGTCGGTACCAATGCTGCGGCCTTCGAATTTCAAGGTATCGATAGCAGAAGAATTAATCTCTAGTACGCGCCGCAGCTGCGATGGCGAGCCCTTCAGGTTTGGTTCACCGTCGTCTTGTAGGACCAAGTTTTCTACCAATTCGGAGTGCTCGCGGGTTTCGGTAATGGCCAGCACCGCCCCGGAATCCTCAATGATCCAGCGCACCTGGGAGGCGGACGAGGAAGGATAGACCGGAACCGATGCCGCGCCGGCTGCCCAAATGGCGTAGTCCAGCAGGGACCATTCGTAGCGGGTAGCAGAAATGAGGGCAATGCGATCGCCCTGCTTCACGCCTAGCGCGATTAAACCCTGAGCTACTTCAAAGACCTCATCGATAAATTCTTTACCGGTGACATTGACCCACTCGTAATTTGCTGGGCGGGTAAACATGACGCCGTGCGGACGCTTCTTCGCGGTATCCATTAGGGCGGTGAGGCAGGTCTCCCCCGGCTCAATGGTAAATTCCGCCGGGGTGTGCACTTGTTGCAGGGTCACGCGATATCCTTTCGCACAGCTAATAATAATCTGTGCCTACTGTACCAACCGGAGAGCGTATCAACGCGTTTCACCCACGATCGAAGCTGTAATTATTCAGGGCTTATAACACCAGAGTGGCCTATTTATTGGAGCAATTCACCAGCTTGCCCTAGGGCCACAGGCTGCCGATGAGTGCAACGATGAGAACTAGCGCAATCATGGACCACAGCGTGAGCGAGACCCGCGATTTGGGCAGGGAGCGCTTGCGGCGAACGGACTGGGAGGTGCCGGCAACCGGCGTAGTTGTAGCGCGCTCATCCTTTTTGCGCTCTGGATCCCACAGGCCTTCGCGGGGATCTACCGGCTGGATCCTATCCGAGCTGGCGCCGGGTACGTCGCCGCTAGCTGCGTTATCGCCCGCGCCCTCCGAATGTTGTTCAGCCATGGTCTTTTACTGTAGTGCCGCGATCGCGAAACTGGGAAATTAGGGCAGCGCTGCGGTCCACGGCCCACATCAGGCACCAAGCAAGGCCAATCATGATGGGCACCACGATGATGACCACGATGACCATCTGTACCCACACGGGCGCCTGCACCAAGAACTGCGAAAATGCGCTGCTCACCTCAGTCAACCACTCCATGGGTCCTTATATTACTGCCTCACGGTAATCTGGCAGGTATGTCGAGCGCACAGATACCCGTCACTATTGCCACCCCATCTGGACGCATCACCGGCTTTAGCCGCGATGGCCTCTCCTATTTTCATTCGCTGCGCTTTTGCGAAATCCCTAGCCGCTTCGCCCCGTCGCGGCCACTGGAAAAGCCTCTCGACCAAGATGCGCGCACACCGCAGCCGGATGAGGTAGCACTCAGCATCACCGCCCCCGAGAACGCCGCGGATTGCCCCGTGGTGGTCTATATCCACGGGGGAAGCTTTGAAGGCGGTTCGCATGAGGACGAGCGGGTGCCAGGCACGGTAACGGCCCGCAAGGGCATCATCCAAGTCCGGGTGGGCTACCGCGTGGGCCTGGCCGGTTTCGCCCGCTTTGCCGACGATGAAGCGGACCGCTACCGCGGCATCGATGACTGCGTGCTGGCTTTGGAGTGGTTACAGGACAATATCGAATCCTTTGGCGGGGATAAAACGAATATCACCCTGGTGGGCCAATCCGCCGGCGCGGCGATTAGCCTGTGGCTTGCCCGGCGCGATCACTACCGCGGTGCTTTTCGGCGGGTCCTCGCCCTATCGCCTGCCTATCCCCGCGACACTTTTGAACACCGCGTAGCGGGATTGCACAGGTACCTCTCGGTCCCCATCGAACAAAGCGTTTTGGAATCGCTGTCGCCCGAGGCATTAGAAAAGGGTTACAAAAAGTTCCGCAAGAAGCACCGCTATGACTTGGCCCTCGGCCCAGCGCCGATGCAGGCCTCCGAATTGGCGGATATCCCCATCGTGGTGAGCTCTACCCGGGATGAGTTTTATGATCTTCCGGCCGGCAAGCGCATCGATAATATGGCCCTGGGCAAGTTTATTTGTAATTACCTTTCCCAACGCTTCGGCTTCCCACACGGGCGCTACACGCAATGGCGCCAGCTCGCGCAGTACGTGGACCCGGACCGCCTGATGGGCCGGATGATCGGCGATTCCCTCGTTCGCCGCTGGACGGCGCAGGTAGCCTCCGGCGCGCCAGGGCCTACCTGGATGATGGAGTTTACGAGGAAGCTTAAGCCAGCGCTGCACTGCGATGAGCTCTACCCGCTCTTCGGCACCGACTGCGAGCTAAATGAGTGGCTCTGCCACTTCGCCACCACCGGCGAGCCGGGTTTCCCTCGCTATGGCAGCGACCACCGCGTCCTCGAGTTTGATTTGGATACCGGGGATCGGCGCATTGCTTATGCCACCCTGGATTACGTGGCGGCGGCGTTTTATGAAGAGGACTAACTGCTACTACGCCTGAAGCGCCGTGCGCAATTCAGCTTCCGCCAGTTCCTCGCACATCCACGGGCTAAATACCGCCGGCACGGCATCGGTTGCGGCGATGAGGCGAGTTGGCTCGACCCATTCCCAAGAGTCGACCTCGTCCGAGTTCGGCTGCCACTGCGCTTGGGAGTCGAGCTCTACGCAGTAGACGGGGCAGATTTCATTTTCCACCAGGCCGGAAGAATCTACCGCCCGATAAGAAAAGGTGGGCAGCACCTCGCGCAGGTTAGATAGCGCGTCCGCGGGAATCCCTAACTCGAACTCAGCGCGGCGAATGACGGCATCGGCAGTCGCTTCTCCCGGGCCAGGATGCCCGCAGAAGGAATTGGTCCACACGCCAGGCCAGGTTTGTTTGCTCAGCGCCCGGCGGGTGATGAGTACCTTTCCTTGGCAGGTAACCCACGCGGAAAAGGCAAAGTGCAAGGCGGTGTCGGTGGTATGCACCTCGGATTTGAGGGCAGTACCAATGGCTTTTCCATCAGCACCCGCCAAGACTACCCGTTCCGTCATAGGTTCAGATCCCCCACCCACGTGACATTTCCAATATGCAGGCGGGCATTCCAGAGGTTGCCCGGCGCGACATCGTAGCGGTATTGCAGGTTGACCGAGGCGCCCGCGCCCAGCGGGTGATCGAGGCCCGGGGGTTCCACGTCAGGCGCGGAGTTCTCGTCATAGGGCAGTGCTTTTACCTTAGACCAGCCGCCGTTTCCGTCGGCACGCTCGAGGACGGGGTCATCGAAGGCATCGGTTGGCAGGGCCATTTCGTTTTCATTCTTGAGCAAAATAGTCACCACGGAGCCGCCGGAATTATTATCCGCATAAACCCCCTGTAGCTCCCAGCTGACCCCGAGGCCGGCATCTTTCACCGGGCTCGCCAGGTTGGAAGTAACCTCCTTATCGTCGGTGTCTTCCGCTTGATAAGGCGCTTCTTCCGAACTGGAGACGGTGATATTGTCCCCCAACCCGGTCTCTTCCGGCTGGAGAATGCTGCATCCGGCCAGAGTCACGGCGAGAAGGCTGACCACGCCTGCGCCTAAAGTGTGAGAAATTTTCACCGTGGATGGATCCTTTGCACGCGAAGATAACTTTATTTCTGCACAGATACCTTAGCCGAAAGCCCGCCCAAGGTATGCATCTGGGCTGCGCGCCGTGGCGTGTGGCATACTTGACTGTCTCTTTTAGGTACTCTTCCTCCACGCGTCTTTGAATTGAGCATCCCCCTATGAAATCCCTCGTACGCATTACCCGCAGCGCTTCTGCCCTGTGGCCTTATTATCTCGGCGTCTTGCTCGCAGCGACGGTCACCGCCGTCCTTGCGTTGATTTCACCCTTCCTTACCAGGGAAGCCACCGACATCATTGTTGAGGCGCTGCAAACAAACGAGCCGCTTGGCGATGCCCTGCGTGCCGTCCTTTTCCTAGCCCTCGCCCTTTTCCTGGCAGATGCCGCCAATGCTTTATTCCGGAATGTCGGCAGCTATATCGGCGATGTCATGGTCTCGCGCTTGCGCCAGATTTTATCCAATCGCTACTTTGCCAAGCTCTTGGCGCTGCCGCAGGGCTATTACGATAATCAGGTCACCGGCACGATCATTGCCCGGCTGGATCGCTCCATCGCGAATATCACGCAGTTTATCCAGTCTTTTGCCAATAACTTCTTCACGATGATCATCCAGACCATCGCGGTCTTGGCCATTACCGCCTGGTATTACTGGCCGCTGACCATTTTATTGGCGTTGCTTTTCCCCATTTATATGTGGCTAACCGCGCTGACCTCGAAGCGCTGGCAAAAATTTGAGGCCATTAAAAACGAAAACATCGACCAAGCAAATGGCCGCTTTGCTGAGGTCATAGGCCAGGTGAAGGTCACCAAATCCTTCGTCGCCGAATCCCGCGAGCTGGACCATTTTGCCCAGCGCTATGGCACCGTGGTCGATACCACGCGGCCGCAGTCGCGCTGGTGGCACATGATGGATACCTTCCGCGGCATCGCCATGGCCATAATCTTTTTGGGCATCTACGCGGTGATCTTCTGGCGCACCCTCGAAGGCCACTTTTCCATCGGCGATATGGTCATGCTCTTGCAGATGGTCACCATGGCCAAGCAGCCCGTATTCATGATGAGCTGGATGATCGATACGGCCCAACGCGCTATCGCCGGCTCGCGCGACTACTTCAAGGTCATGGAAGAAGACTTGGAGCCCACCGCCCCGCGCGAGCTGGTCGCCGCTATCACGGATTCTGGCACCCCCGAGCTCAACCTCACCCCCATCGCCCCATTGGAGCCCACGCCCGGCGCGCCGGTCTTTGCCTTTGATGATGTCTCCTTTGCCTATGAAGAAGGAAAGCCCGTCGTCAACAACATCTCCTTTAGCGCGCACGAAGGCCAGAAGGTGGCGCTCGTGGGAGAATCGGGCGGCGGTAAATCCACCCTGGTCAATCTGCTGCTGGGCCTTTATCACCCCTCGGCCGGCCACCTCGATGTGCTGGGCCACCGCGTCGATGACCTCACCGCGTCTCGCTTGCGCGCATCGGTAGGCGTGGTCTTCCAGGAGTCCTATCTCTTTTCGGGCACCATCCGCGACAATATTGCCTATGGCAAGCCTGGGGCCACGGAGGAAGAAATCGTGGACGTCGCCAAGCGCGCCAATGCCCATGACTTCATTGAGGCCTTCCCGGATGGCTATGACACGGTCATCGGCGAGCGCGGCCTGAAGCTTTCCGGCGGGCAGAAACAGCGCGTTTCCGTCGCACGCGCCATGCTAAAAGATGCCCCTATCTTGGTGCTCGATGAGGCCACCTCCGCGCTTGATACGAAGGCCGAACGCGCCGTCCAAGCCGGCCTGGATGAGCTGATGAAGGACCGGACCACGCTGATTATCGCGCACCGCCTATCCACCATCGCGGATGTCGATACCATCATCACACTAGAGGCAGGAAGGATCGATGAAATAGGCTCGCCTGCCGAGCTCGCGCAATCCGGCGGCATCTACGCCGAGCTGCTCAAACTCACCCAATCCAGCTCCGCCGCGGACCGCCGCCGGCTGAAAAAGTACGGCTTTGTCACCGGCACTAATTCCCACAGCGAGCACGACGAAGAAAGTGAATAAATCCACTGGGACTAATGCGCTTAAAGCGTTAAGCTTGTGTGCATGCAGTTTCCTAGCCTAGAAGAGTTGCAAGCCCGCGGTACCCGCAAGTGGACCGTCTTTGATGAGGACATCCTCCCGCTGTGGATCGCGGAGTCCGATTTCCCCACCGCCCCCGCCGTCAAAAAGGCGCTGCAGGAAATGGTGGATAATGAAACCTTCGGCTATACCCCCTCCCCCAAGACCTCGGGGCTGCGCGAGGCAGTCGCCGATTTCTATGCGGAGCGCTACGACTGGCGCCCCAATGCCGATCACATCTTCTGGATAGGCGATGTCGTCCGCGGCCTCTTGCTCGGCGTGCAGTACTTTACCCGCGATGATTCCCCCGTCATCGTGCCCGTACCCTCCTACCCACCGCTGCTCGAACTCCCCCGCACGGCGGGGCGCGAGAAGATCGAAACCAGCCTCGAGCTAGATGAAATCGAGCAAGCCTTCAAAGACGGCGCCGGTTCGATTCTTTTGGCCAACCCCTATAATCCGCACGGCCACGTCTTGTCGGAGGACTACCTCCGCGGGTTGGTGGAGTTGGCGGAGAAATACGATGCCCGCATCTTGGCCGATGAGATCCATGCCCCGCTGGTTTATGAAGGAAAGCATATCCCGGTGGCATCGCTAAGCGAGGAAGCAGCGCAGCGCACCGTCACCGTCACCGCCACCTCCAAGGCCTTTAACACCGCAGGACTTAAGTGCGCGCAGATCATCTTTTCCAATGCCGCCGATGCCCAGAAGTGGAACGGGCTTACCGGCGTGGCCAAAGACGGCACCGGCACCTTGGGCGTGCTTGCCGCAGAGGCCGCCTACCGCCACGGCGGGGACTTCTTGGACGAGGAAATCGAGTACTTGCGCGAGACCCGCGACTGGCTGGTTGAAGAACTGCCGCAGCGCATCCCCGGGCTGAAGACCTCGCAACCGCAGGCCACCTACCTGTTGTGGCTAGACTTTTCCGATACCGCCATCGCCGGCAATCCCCAGCCCGCCAAGTGGTTGCGGGAAAACGCCCGTGTGGCCCTCAACGAGGGCGATACCTTTGGCACCGGTGGCCCGGGGCACGCGCGGTTGAATTTCGCCACCTCCCGCGAAATCCTCGGCGAGGCGCTCGACCGCATGGAAAAGGCCTTCGCCGAGCTCGACTAGTTCTCAGCCGCCCTTTCTCCTCGCCCCATCGCACACGCGATGGGGCATTTATTGTATTTTCACCATGCTTTGATTTCTCAACAGGTGGGCAGTAATATCTCATTACACGAATAGTCCCTATAGGGCTACAGAATTCGCATTCTCGTTCGCGTCGCTTGCCACCACGGCCCTCGGCGCGGCCGACGGTTTTAGTACGCAATGTTAAGGAGCCAGGATGGCTACCACCACTGCCTCAGGCACCCCCAAGAGCAAGGCCACCGTTGTCATTGCCTCGCTCATGCTCTTTTCGATGTTCTTCGGCGCCGGCAACCTCATTTTCCCACCGATGGTGGGCGTTTCCGCCGGCACCAACTTCTGGCCCGCCGTGCTGGGCTTCCTCGCCGCCGGCGTGCTCTTGCCCGTCCTAGCCATCATCGCGGTCGCGATTTCCGGCCGCTCCGTCCGTGACTTAGGAGCAAATGGCGGCGCGATCTTTGGCGTCGTCTTTTCCGCCCTGTCCTATCTTTCCATCGGTGCGTTCTACGCGCTTCCGCGTACCGGCGCGGTATCCATGGAAACGGCGATCACTCCCCTGTTGGGCTGGGAAGGCACGATGGCCAGCGGTGCATTCAATACCGTCTTCTTCCTTATCGCGCTAGGCCTGGCGTGGAAGCCCAATTCCATCATCGATACGCTGGGCAAATTCCTCACCCCAGCCCTGGTGGCGCTGCTGGTGGTCCTCATTACCTTGGCGGCGCTAAACCACCCGCGCGACCCCCAGATGCCCACCGAAGATTATGCCTCTTCTCCCATGGTCACCGGCCTTTTCGAGGGCTATAACACCATGGACGCCATCGCTGGCCTGGCCTTTTCCATCGTCATCGTGGGTTCCCTGCGCTCTAAGGGCTTTAAGACCCAAAAGTCCCTGGTGAAGGGCACCATTACCGCAGCGCTTGTCGCCGGCGCCCTGCTTGCCGCCATCTACCTGGGGCTGGCCTGGGTGGGCCAGACCTTGCCCGATGGCCAGTCCTATGAATCCGGTGCGCCGCTGCTTGCCGAGGCCGCCAATCTCACCATGGGCACCTTCGGCCAGGCCCTCTTCTCCGCCATCGTCGTCCTCGCCTGCCTGACCACCGCGGTGGGCCTTATCACCGCCACCTCCGCATTCTTCGAGATGTTGGTACCGAAGACGAGTTACCACTTGTGGGCCTGCATCTTCACCGCGATGTCCATCCTCTTCGCCTTCCAAGGCCTCGACACCGTGCTGTCCATCGCGGTGCCGTTTATCACCTTCCTGTACCCACCGGCCATCTCCCTTATCCTGCTCACGCTTATCCAGCCGGCGGTAAAGAAGTCCATCGTGTTCTACTGGACGTACCGCCTTGCCCTGTGGGTATCGGTCATCTGGTCCGCCCTGACCGTTATTTCCGCGCAGGGTTGGGGCACCGCCGCCCTGGATCCCATCTTGTCGCTGGCGCCGGGCCAAACAGTGGATCTCGGCTGGATTGTACCTACCGTCATCGCGGCCGTTATTGGCCTGATTGTCGATATCTCCACCAGGGCCGGCGAGAAGCACTCTAACTCTGTGACCGCGGCGGCCGATGCCGATGGCGATGCCGTCGTTGACTCGCCGCTCGATGCAGCGGCATCGCCTAAGAGCTAAGCTCTCTCCTTCCACTCCCCGCCGCGGGCCCGCATTCCTCGGGTTCTGCGGCGGGGTTTCTGTCTGCGATTTCAACTCAGCTAGGGACGCCGGGATGCGCATGGTCGCGCGAAAAAGTACGGAATAGCCCCGCCCCACGTACCGTTGCACTATAGGTACTATCCCCGCGAGAAAAAGGATTATTTTCCCATGACTGATCACGCGCCGCTTTCCGTATTGGACTTTTGCACCATCTATGACGGTGAAACCCCTGCCCAATCCATTAACCGGTCGGTGGAATTGGCCCAAGAAGCCGAAAAGCTGGGGTATTCCCGCATGTGGTACACCGAGCACCACAATATGAAGTCCATTATGTCCTCCGCGCCCGCCGTCCTCATCGCGCACATCGGCGCCAAGACGGAGCGCATCCGGTTAGGCTCCGGCGGCGTGATGCTGCCCAACCACTCGCCGTACGTCATCGCCGAGCAATTCGGCACCTTGGAGGAGATGTACCCGGACCGCATCGACTTGGGCGTCGGCCGCGCCCCCGGCACGGACATGAATACCTTGGGCCGTGCGCTGCGCCGCGATGGGCAGTCTGCCGAGCGCTTCCCAGAAGACGTCAAAGAGCTCAATGCGTACCTAGAAGGCAAGGCCTATATCCCTGGGGTCAGCGCGATTCCCGGAGCTAATACGAACGTTCCTATCTATATTCTGGGCTCGTCCATGTTCGGCGCTTCGCTCGCGGCAAAGCTCGGCCTCCCCTACGCCTTTGCCTCCCACTTCGCCCCGCAGCACCTCGAGGAAGCAACCACCTACTACCGGGAAAACTTCCAGCCTTCCGTGCGGTTTAGCGAGCCCTACGTCATCGCCGGAGTAAACGTCACCGCCGCCGATACTATGCAGGAGGCAGAAGCCGAGTACGAGCGCGTGTGCTTCAACCGCGTGAAATCATTCGCCGGCCGCGGCAAGTACCTGACCGACCAGCAGGTAGAGCAGATCATCGAGTCCTACCAGGGCCAGCAAATCCTGGACATGCTGCGCTACTCCGCGGTCGGTACCACCAAGGAAGTCACCGAATACCTGGAGAAGTTCCAAGAGCACGCCAAGGCCGACGAGCTGATGATTTCCCTGCAATCCAGCTCGCACGAGAACGTCATCAAGAATATGCACGTGCTTGCCGAGGGCTGGCAGCTCGATCCAGCCAACGTAGCGGGTACCCCGCGCTAAACCCCGCCTCACTGCGCTACAAAGCGCCGCGTTGGGCCGCCCTCGGCCTCAACGCTGGCCGCTCGGTGCCACCGAGGCTCGCCACACAACAGCCGCTGAGATTGCCCTAATTAATGGCAATATATGCCTCCCCCCGAATGGTTTTAGAGCGTTTATGTGTTGAGTAACACACACGTTATTCTTCATTTATGAAAATTTTGCGCGCGCGCTCAGCGCTGGGCTGTCTCGCGATGGTGACAGCCCTGGGCACGATAACAGCTTGTTCAGCGGGCCATACGGCGGTGGTAGATACCTCCGGCGACAACGCCGCCCTAACGGTGGCATCTAGTTCGGGGGCCACCTCGCTCGATTTCACCACTACCGGTGGGGCCGCCGCGCCCTCGGTGCTTATGGATAATGTCTATGAAACCTTGGTGCGCATCGATGAAGACGGCTCCATCACCCCAGGCTTAGCCAAGGACTGGGACATCAGTGAGGATGCGAAGACCTATACTTTCCACCTGCGCGATGGCGTGACCTTTTCCAATGGCGACCCCTTTACCGCGCAGACCGCAGCCTTTTCCATTAATTACGTAAAAAATGACTGGGCCAACGGCATTTCCGCTGCCATGGACCCGGTCGAAAGCGCCACCGCAGTAGATGACCACACCCTCAAGGTGCGCCTAGAAAAGCCCTCCAATGGCTGGCTGTGGTCCATGGGCACCACCATCGGCGCAATGATGTCGCCTAAGGGCATGGACGACCTCGCAGCGAAGCCTATAGGCACCGGCCCCTACGAGGTGGCGGGATTTTCCCCCTCAGAATTCGTCTCCTTGCACAAGCGCGATGATTATTGGGGCACGCCGTCTGAGCACGATGTCACGGTGCGCTACTTCCCCGATGCCATTTCCTCGGTCACCGCGCTGCGCTCGGGCGGCGTGGACGTCGTCTGGGGCGTGGGCAACCCCGAAATCCTCGATTCCCTGGATGATTCCATCGATACCAACGTAGGCACCACCAATGGTGAGGTCCTGCTTTCGATGAATAATGACCGCGCCCCCTTCGACGATCCGCGCGTGCGGCAGGCCGTGGCCTACGCCGTCGACCGCAAGGCCGCCAATGACATTGTGTGGTCCGGCATGGCCACCGATACCGGCGGCGCGCCCATGCCGCCCACCGATCCTTGGTTCGAGGGCAAGAACTATTACGACTTCAACCCGGATAAGGCCCGCTCGCTGCTTGCCGATGCCGGCGCCGAGGGCACCCCACTTACCATCACCGTGCCCACGCTCTACTACGCCCAGGCCATTTCCGAGCTGCTGTACTCGCAGCTTTCCGATGTCGGCTTCGACGTCACCCTCGAAACCGCCGAGTTCCCCGCCGTGTGGCTGGGCCAGGTTCACGGCGCCAAGGACTACCAGATGTCGATTATCTCCCACGTGGAGGCCCGCGATATCCCGGCGCTTTTTGGCAACCCGGATTACTACCTGAATTACGATTCCGCCCGCACGCGCGAGCTGCTCGATAAGGCCGATACCGCAGCACCTGAAGACTATCCCCGCCGCATGACGCAGGTCGTGGACCAAATCATGGCCGATGCCGGCGCACTGACCGTGATGAATATGCCGAATGTCGTTCTCACGCGCCACGGCATTAGAGGCTTGCACACAGACCAGGTCACCGACGCGATCGTCTTGCGCGATCTCACCGACGACAAGGAGGACCAATGAGTACCTCTCGAGCCCAGGCCTTAATCCGGCCGCTGCTGCGCTTTGTGCTCACGCTTTTTCTCGCCTCCCTCATCATCTTCGCGCTCATGCGCGCCGTGCCGGGCAACCCGGCGCGCGTCGCGTTGGGGGTTAATGCCACTGATGATGCTATCGCCGAGCTCAGCGCCGAACTCGGCCTGGACCGGCCGCTGCTCGCACAGTATGTCGAGTGGGTAAAGGGCCTGGCCACCGGCGATTTCGGCAAGTCGCTGTCCTCGCAGCAGGACATCACCCCGCTCGTCCTTGACCGCCTGCAGGTCACGCTCATCCTCATCGGCCTAGCCATGGCCTTGGCGCTAGCCTGCGCGATTCCCATCGGCATGTGGCTGGCCCACAACCGCAACTCGCGGGTTGCCGGCTTGGTCTCCGCGGGAACGCAGTTGGGCATCGCCGTGCCAAGCTTCTTGGTCGGCATCATCTTGGTGGCCATCTTTGCAGTCCACCTGGGCTGGCTACCGGCCAATGGTTGGGTTCCGCCGAATCGCGGCGTGGGCGATTTCCTGCGCCACCTGATCCTGCCGGTCATCGCCTTGGCCCTGGTCCAGGGCGCCATGCTCACGCGCTATATGCGCTCCTCGGTGCTCGACGTTATGGACCAGGACTATATCCGCACCGCCCGCGCCCTGGGCGATTCCCCGCGGGAGGCCCTGCACCGCCACGGACTGCGCAATGCCGCCCTGCCGGTGCTCACGGTCTCTGGCCTGCAATTGACCTCGATGGTGGTAGGCGCCGTGGTCATTGAATCCGTCTTCGTCATCCCCGGCGTGGGTTCCATGCTGCTTGATGCGGTCTCCGTGCGCGATCTGACCACGGTGCAGACCCTCGTCATGCTGCTGGTCACCTTCGCGCTGGCAGTAAACATGCTTACCGATGTCGCCTACCGCCTCATCGACCCCCGAATCAAGGCAGGTGACGCGCGATGAAAATGCGTTTTTCTGGTTGGCTAGGCGCCGCACTCGTCGGCGCGGTCTTAGTAATCGCCCTCGTATCGCTGGTGTGGACGCCGTACGATCCCACCCTCGCGCAGCCGGGTAGCCGGCTGTCTGGCCCCACCGCAGATCACGTCCTAGGCACGGATCGCTTCGGACGCGATACCGCCTCGCGCATCATGGCGGGCGCGAAAATCACGGTCTTCGTAGGGCTAATCGCCGTCGGTATCGCCGGGCTCATCGGCATCCCGCTGGGAATTCTCGCGGGCATGCGCCGCGGCACCTGGGTAGAAGCGGTGGTCATGCGCGGCGCCGACGTCGTCATCGCCTTCCCGGCGCTCTTGCTCGCCATCATCGCCGGCGCGGTCTGGGGCCCATCGACGTTGACTGCCATGATTGCCATCGGTATTTCCGGCATCCCGTCCTTTGCCCGAGTGGCGCGCTCTGGCACGCTGCAGGTGGTCACGCAGGACTATATCGCCTCCGCCCGCATCTCCGCTGTGCCGGGATGGAAGGTTGCGGTGCGCCACGTGCTGCCGAATATCGCGGGCCTTATCATCGTCCAGGCTTCGGTGTATTTTGCCCTCGCCATCCTCGCGGAGGCGGGCCTGTCCTACCTCGGTTTGGGCACGCCTCCCCCAGCCGCCTCGTGGGGCCGCATGCTGCAGGATGCCCAGTCACTGCTGAGCACCGATCCCCTCCAGGCCCTGTGGCCAGGCCTCGCCATCGCCGCCACGGTCTTGGGCTTTAACCTGCTTGGCGATGCCCTCCGTGACGCCCTCGACCCCCGCATGAAAGGAGCCACGCGATGAGCCTTTTAAGCGTGCGCGATCTCAGCCTCAGCGCCTCCGAATCCTCCCTCGTCGGCCCGCTTAGCTTCGATCTCGAGGCGGGCGAAAAGCTCGGCATCATCGGCGAATCCGGCTCCGGTAAATCACTGACCGCGCTGTCCATCATGGGCCTGCTGCCCACGGGGATTTCCGCCACCGGCGAGGTCACCGTAGCCGATCATCAGATCATCGGCGCGCGGGATTCCGCCATCCGCCCGCTGCGCGGCAAGACCATGGCCATGGTCTTCCAAGAACCCATGAGCGCGCTGGATCCCCTAATGCGCATTAGCGCCCAGCTCACCCACGCCGGCGCGCGCGATATCGCCGCGGCCCTAGAAGAGGTCGACCTCGACGCCGATCTCGCCTCGCGTTTTCCCCACCAGCTCTCCGGCGGGCAGCGCCAGCGCGTGCTCTTAGCCATGGCCATGGCGGGAAGCCCCGACGTTCTTATCTGCGACGAGCCCACCACCGCCCTCGATGCCACCACGCAAGACGGGGTCCTCCGCGTCATCGAGCGCGTGACCGAACAACGCGGCACCGCCCTGCTTTTTATCACCCACGACCTCAACGTCATCCAGCGCATGTGCCCGCGGGTGCTGGTCATGCGCGACGGCTACATCGTGGAGGAAGGCCGCACCGAGCGCGTGCTCACCAAGCCGCGCCACGCCTATACCCAGGAGCTAGTTTCGGCCTCACAGCCGCCAGACTTCGCCCTCACCCCGGCGGGTGGGGAGAAGGAAATGGTGGTACTGGAGGACATCGGCAAGCAGCATGGCTCCCAAGCCGCGCTGGCGGGAATCGATCTCCGCGTGCGCCGCGGCGAGCGGCTCGGTATCGTCGGCGGCTCCGGTTCCGGCAAGACCAGCTTGCTAAAAATCGTGGCAGGGCTGGATGCCCCGACCTCTGGAACCAGCACCGTAGACGGGCGCGTGCAGATGGTCTTCCAAGACCCGCAAGGCTCGCTAAACCCGCGGCTGAAGATATGGAAATCCATCGCCGAGGCCATGCCCGGGC
The DNA here is from genome assembly GCF_000478175.1 of Corynebacterium sp. KPL1814. Taxonomy (GTDB): domain Bacteria; phylum Actinomycetota; class Actinomycetes; order Mycobacteriales; family Mycobacteriaceae; genus Corynebacterium. Next base: position 158,688 of record NZ_KI515774.1, on the reverse strand, counting down.
GCCTGTCCAAGGCCGAGCAGCGCGAGCGCGCCGCCGCCGCTCTCGAAGAGGTGGGCATGTCCGGCAAGGCGCTCGACCGCTACCCCCACGAATTCTCCGGCGGGCAGCGCCAACGCATCTCCATCGCCCGCGCCTTGTGCGGCGAGCCGGATATCCTGCTTGCCGATGAAGCCGTCTCCGCCCTCGACATGTCCGTGCAAGCCCAGGTGCTGGAATTGCTCGCCCGCCTCATTGAGAACCGCGGGCTGACCCTGCTGTTTGTCACCCACGATCTCTCCGTGGTGCGCGGGCTCTGCGATAGGGTCGCCGTGCTCAATCGCGGCGAGCTCGTCGAACACGGGCCCACCGAGCGCGTGTGGTCTGCGCCAGAAAGCGACTACACCCGCCGGCTCATTGCCGCTGCAGGGCAGTAAGATCTCTGCGGCGTAGGGTGGTTGCGGTAGACGTTTTAAACGAAAGGAGTCCAGCAGGCTCGTGAGCACCGACCACCCTATCCCGCAACGCCCCAGCACTACCCAGTTGCTGACCGCCTTTAATACCGCCTCCGTGCGTTGGCCCGGTGCCCTGCGCGCGGCCTTGGCGCTGCTGCTTCCCGGCGCCTTCGCCCTGCTCACCGGCCACGACTACGCCATCCTGCTGCTGGCCACCGGCGCCTTTGCCGTGATTTTCGGCGAGGGCCACCCCTTTCGCACCCGGCCCCGCGTCATCCTTACCGCCGGCCTGGCACTAACCACCGTGGCGACCGTGGGCGTGCTGGTCGGCCACCTCATTTTCGTCCCCGGGCACGGGCACTGGTGGCTGCTGCTCGCCGGGCTCTATTCCCTCTTGCTCGCCGCGCTGTGCGGCTTTACCCAGAACGCGCTGCGCCTGCCACCGCCGGGCGCTTTCTTTCTCGTCTTGGTCGGCGGCGGCTCGGTGATGCTGGCGCGGACGGATACGAGCGTCGGCCAGCTATTCTTCTGGTCCCTGACCGGCGTACTGGCCAGCCTGATTCTGGGCATGGCGCCCGCGCTCATTGATGTGCACGGCCCCGAGCGCCGCGCCGTCGCCGCCCTGGAAAAAGCCACCGCGGCGTTTGTCTCCGGCGAGGACGATTCCCTCGCGCGCCACCACCAGGCCCAAACGGCGCTCTCAACGGCCTGGCAAGCGCTTGCCGATGCCGGCATTATCCGCGGCGGCCGCATCATCAACTCCGCCGCCGCAGGCCTGGTGGATCGCACCTTGCAGGCCCAAAGGCGCATCGTCGCGCATAACCGCGCGCTGGACTTGGGTTCTTCCTCCGATCTGCTGACTGATTACGCCACCGATGTGGATCCGCACCGCACCGCCATCCCGCACACCCGCCCCACCGGGCGCTACCGCATCTACCGCGCCGCGGTGCGGGATTCGCATGCCATGGTGACCACGCAGAAGATCGTGGTCTCCGCCGCCATCACCACGGTAGTCAGCCTGTCATTAGGTTTTGACCGCCCAGACTGGGGCGTGGTCTCCGCCTTCCTCATGCTGCAGTGGGGGCCAGACCACGTCGCCGGCACCGTCCGCGGCATCCACCGCATGCTCGGTTCCATCGTCGGCGTCATGCTGTTTTCTATCTTCCACTACTTCGGCGTGTCCGGGTGGAGCTTGCTCTTCGCCCTCGCCGCCTGCCAATTCTGCGCGGAGATTTTTGTAGCCAAGAACTACGCCATCTGCGTCATCTTCTCCACCCCGCTCGCGCTGCTGATGGGCAATTCCGCGCAGCGCCCCCTCTGGCCCACCATCCAGGCGCGCATCAGCGAGGTCCTCATCTCCATCATCGTGGCCACCATCGTGCTGTGGTTCTGGCAGCGCTCCGCGCCCATCCGCAACCAGCACCGCCTGCAAACCCGCGCCATGGAATCCATGTCCACCCTGCTCGGGCTCCTGTTTATCAATACTCCCGAAGAGGTCCTCGCCAGCCGCCGCGACCTGCAATACGAGTTGTTATCCGAGCGCCGCGCCATCCAATCCCTCGCCGCCGATAACCCCGCCACCGCGCGAGAATTGTGGCCGCGGCACATCGCCATCCAGCACGCGGGGTATTTCTTACTCGATTATTGCTCCACGCACCCGTTCAGGATGGCAAGCAGGGAGGAACTAGATGGCATCGTCAAGCAGATTCACGCCGCGCATGCCCACCCGCGCTAGCTTGTGGAATGCGTTGCGGTGCTGAACAATTGAAGCCACTACCCCTCGCCGAGCTAAGGACACCGTGACTTCTTCCTCCCGCGCCTATAAGCGCTCCCTCGAACCGCACGATAAGGGCAGCGCCGTCGGGCTCTACCCGCACAATATGCACCCCGGGCTGGTGCCCGGCATCAGCGTTGAGGACCAACGCAACCGCTTCGGCCTGGATAAATCGCTATTTTCCATCACCGCCGTCCTCATCGTGGCCTTCATTATTTGGGGCATTACCATGCCCGATAACCTGGCCGCCGCCTCCTCCACCGCCTTTAACTGGGCCATCACCAATACCGGATGGCTGCTGAACATCACCATGCTGCTGGCCACCGTGACCATGGCCTATATCGGGTTCTCCCGCCTCGGCCGCATCAAGCTTGGCACGGATACGGAAAAGCCCGAATTCAGCTACTTCAGCTGGGTAGCGATGATGTTTGGCGCCGGCATCGGCGTCGGCATCTTCTTCTACGGGCCCTCCGAGCCGCTATCGCACTACCTCAGCCCTCCCCCGCACACCGTGGATAACGGCAGCTCCGTCGAGGCATTGCACCAAGCGATGGCCCAATCGCACTTCCACTGGGGCATTTCCCCGTGGGCAGCCTATGCTTTGGTTGGCGCCGCGATTGCCTACTCCTCCTACCGGCGCGGGCGCGTTCCCCTCATCTCTTCCATCTTCCAGCCGCTCTTCGGCTCCCGCGCCACGGATGGTCCGCTGGGCAAGCTTATCGATGTCATGGCGCTTATCGCCACCCTCTTCGGCACCGCCGCTACCCTGGGGCTTTCTGCGATTCAAATCGGCGAAGGTGTCAGCATCATTCGCGGCGCAGGCCCCATGACCAATTCCGCGCTCATCATCGTCATCGCCGTTTTGGGCTGCGCGTTTATCGTCTCCGCAGTCTCTGGCGTCGCGCGCGGCGTGCGCTACCTGTCCAACTTCAATATCACCTTGACCTTGGGGCTAATTGCCTTCGTCTTCTTGGTCGGGCCCACCCTATTGCTGCTGAACCTGATTCCTTCGGGCATCGTGGTCTACATCGATCAATTCCTGCCCATGATGGCCAAGGGACTGTCCTGGGGCGATGAGACCATTGAATTTCAGTCGTACTGGACGGCGTTCTACTGGGCCTGGTGGATTGCGTGGACGCCGTTTGTGGGCATGTTCGTCGCCCGCATCTCCCGCGGCCGCACCATCCGCGAATTCGCCGCCGTCACCATCTTCGCGCCCACCGCCATTTTGGCGCTGGCTTTTACCATCTTTGGTGGCACCGCCATTTCCTTCAATCAGGATGGCGTAGAGGGTTTCGACGGTGAATCCTCCAATGAGCAGGTGCTCTTTTCGATGTTCCAGGATCTCCCCCTTGGCACCATCACCCCGTTTATCCTTTTAGTCATCCTCGCGGTCTTCTTTATCACCTCGGCTGACTCTGCCTCCGTAGTCATGGGCACCATGTCCTCCAAGGGCGACCCGACCCCGAATAAGCTCATCGTCATCTTTTGGGGCTTGTGCATGATGGGCATTGCCATCGTCATGCTGCTGACCGGCGGCGAAGACGTGCTCACCGGCCTGCAAAACCTCACCATCCTGGCCGCCCTGCCCTTCTGCCTCGTGCTGCTAACTATGATGGTGGCGTTCATCAAGGATCTGCGCTCTGATCCAATGTTTATCCGCCGCACCTATGCCCGTTCGGCGATGGACAATGCGGTCATGCGCGGCATCGCAGAGCATGGCGATGAATTCGAGTTCTCCGTCCAGCACGCCGAAGACGGCCGCGGGGCCGGGCATGACTTTGATTCCACCGCGGACCGCTATACAGAGTGGTACCAGCGCACGGATGAAGAAGGCGAAAACGTCGATTATGACTTCGAAACCGGCGAATGGTCCGATGGTTACGCCCCAGAGGATGAGGAGAAGTAATGGGTCTTCCCAGCGAGGTCGTCCTCGATGGCTACACCCTCATCGAGCAACACGAGATTGACCACGAATTCTTATTGCGCGGCTCGCCGCTTAGCACCAACACTCCCCTGCTCTTCACGCTCACCATCGCCGGCATCGCGCTCGTCGCCGCCAGCTTATTCCTGCGCGGGCGCGGGCGGGTCATCGCTGGTCTACTGGGCGCGGTGCTCACAGTAAGCAAGCTGTGGTGGATGCCCTTCGCCTTGGCGCGGCGCTTCGATGACGGTCAGGTCTTTGGCTATACACTCAAGTACTTCCCGCAATACTGGCCGGTGGCCTCCATCATTGTCGGCGCCATCGCGCTCATCGGCCTTGCCTCTGCCTTTATCCGACGGCCTTAACCGCCGAGCACGGCACCTCCAGCGACCTGCCCACTACTCTGGCGCACGCGCAGTTCACAGGGATGAATTACTTCTGCACGCCGGCGGCCTCGCGCATGGCCTTGGTCTGCGCGGAAGGGTGCTCGTTTTCGGTGGCTAGGCGCTCGAAAGCCACGGCGGCGAGCGCTGCCGCCTGCATACCGAGCACGGAGTCGTCGAAACGCATCATCGGCGAGTGGTTCCACTCGCGCTGGTTTTCGGGTGTCGAAGGGTTGGCCGTACCCATCCACATAAACGTGCCCGGCACCTGCGAAAGGACATAGCCGAAGTCCTCGGAGGCCATCATCGGGGCCTCGAAAGGCTGCATGTTTTCCGCGCCAAACATCTGCCCCCACAGCGTAGCGGCGAATTGATTCTCCCGCGGGTTTGTCTTCGTCGTGGGATACAACACCTCGAAATCCACCTGCGCGGTGCACCGGTGCGAGGCGGCCACCGAGCTGGAGACCTCGGTAATCATTTGGCGGACGGCGTCGATCTTTTCGTCGCGAAGCACGCGCACCGTCGCCCCCAGCGCCGCGCGATCCGGAATGGCGTTATACGCACCATTGCCCGCCCATAGGTTGGTCACGGTGATCACGATGGGCTCCAGCGCGTCGAAGCGGCGCGTGAGCGCGGTCTGCAGCGCCATCTGGATTTCCGCCAGCGCCGCGACGGGGTCGATAGCATCGTGCGGGCGGGAACCGTGCCCGCCCTTGCCCAGCACCGTAATGGTTAGGTTGGACGAGCTTGCCATCATCGGCCCGGGAACATAGTGGAACGTGCCCCGATCCTGCGGGCCCACGTGCAGGCCGTAGGCGGCGATTGGGCGTCGGCCAGCGGCATCGAGCACGCCCTCCTCGATCATCGGTTGGGCACCGCCCGGGCCTTCCTCGCCGGGCTGGAACATAAAGGTGACATCGCCATGCAGCTCCTCGCGGTGCTCACACAGCATGCGCGCCGCCCCAATCAGCCCCGCGGTATGCAGGTCATGGCCGCAGGCGTGCATGTACTCATTGATCGACGCAAAGGGGCTGCCGGTCTGCTCATGCACCTCCAGCGCGTCCATGTCCGCGCGCAGCAGCACCGATACCGGCCGCTCGCCGCGCTTGCCACCGCGCAGCACCGCCACTACGGAGCTAAGGTCCTGCCCCACATGGATCTCGAGCGGCAGTCCCTCAAGCGCTTCAAGAACCTTTTTCTGGGTGCGCGGCAGGTCCAGCCCGATTTCCGGGTGTCGGTGCAAATCGCGGCGAATTTCTTGCAGGTCCTCCACCATGTTTTCGCCCATGTCCTGGAAAATCTCCGTCGCCGGCTGCTTGCCGATGCGCGCCCTTGTCACCGGCAGCGGCGGCAACTCCTGCGCTTGGCGCGGCGCGGACTTACGGCCGGGGTGGTTGGGGCGGACAATTTTCGTGGGATCAGTCATGTAGGCTCCTTTACTCGCTGTCATATTCGACAATACCGCAGGTTATCCACAGGGTGAATGGGCGGCGAGGCGACAGGTGTGACGCGTGGGGCGAGTTATCCACAGGCGGGGCGGAGCGGGCTTTCGCGTGGGTGGACGGTGGCTTAACCTCGCAGGCATGACCCGCTTGCAGGACTACGCCCGCCAATTAACCTCGCCGATGGAGCTTCTCGGCGAGGTATTCGGCCTTGCCGAGACGGACCTGCGGCGGCTCGGCATTTCCCGGCAAGAATCGCGCGAATTGCTGCTGCTTGCCGATGCCTACTTCGGCCCCACCTCCTTCACCCGCCGCCAGCGCACGTGCCGGGAAACCAAGCACTGCTTAACCACGCTCAAGCTGATTGAAAAATACGTCTCCCGCACCAAGACTAAGCGAGACGCTTGGGCGCTGCGGGCGGAGTTGTGTGCGACGTCGCGGGACATCGACAAGCTGGCGCGCACCCGGCTCAAGGGCGGGCCCTCCACGCTGTCTATTACGGGCGATTCCGATTTCATCGCTGACCTGCACTCCACCATAGGGGAGGATTCCCCGCTCGAGGCCGTCGACCGCATCTTCTTTCGCGGTGGTGCCACGCGCCCAGTGGCTAGCACCAATATCATCATCCACCTCGATGAGCTGGATAAAATCTTAAGCGGCGGCGGTGAAGAGGTCACGCTGCAGATGACCAATGGTGCCGAAATTTCCGGGGCCAAGTTGGTGGAGAAAAAGCTAGCCGAGGTAGGCCTCATCACCCTCATCCATCCCTTCGAAGGCCCGGTCAACCTCTATAGGACCTCCCGGTTCGCCTCCGAAAAGCAGCGGTTGATGGCCGCCGCCGAAAACCCCTCCTGCCCGTGGGCGGAGTGTAATTATCCTGCCGATAAATGCCAGGTCCACCATCTCCAGGCGTGGAAGCACGGCGGCGAGACGAATATGGATAACCTGACCATTGCTTGCCCCTACCACAACGGCGTCAATGACGATGACCCGCACGCCCCACCGGTGCGCGGCCGCCTGCATCGCCACCGCGGCCGCATCGAATGGCTACCACCCTGGGCCTCGCCGCCCAGCTAGGTGCTCCCTTAGACTGGCTCCACTGATCTGGAGCCGGAGTGATTCTGCACTCGCCTGGAAAGCTGCGCTCCGCCTGCCGTCGCTTTTCAACTTGCCACCTCTATTAGCAATCGCTGGTCCAGCGGTTGCCGGTTTGGCGCGCCGTGAGACCTGTGAACCTGCGGTGAGGTCTGGGGCGTCGCGAGCAGGGTACGTTGTGGTGTGTCGTGGGCCCTGCGTGCTGGCGGTGCAATTTGGCGTGCCTTCTCGCTAGATCGAGGCAATGCCACGCCCTTTGCACTGCGGTGGAAGCAAAATGCGTGGTTGCCCAGAGATTAGCTGGGCAGCGGGCTTTTAGGCCTCGAGGAGGCTGCGGCCGAAGTAATCGGAGTCGTCGGTAACGCCGGGAAGTGCGTAGAAGTAGCCGCCGCCGTAGGGGCGGATATAGTCCGCCAGCGGTTCGCCCTCGAGGCGTTTTTGCACCGTAATGAATTGTCGCTCCAAGTCCTGTTGGAAGGAGATAAACACCAGCCCCACGTCGAGGGTGCCATTATCGCGCACGCCATTGTCGTAGTTATAAGCGCGGCGCAGCATCAACTGGTCAGCGGTTTCTGGGGTGCGAGGATTGGCCAAGCGGATGTGGGCATCGGTGGGAATGACATCACCGGTGGCATCATCGAGGTAATCCGGTTCGGCGTGCTCATCGCCGCCCGATAGCGGGCCGCCGGTTACGCGGTCGCGGCCAAAGATTTGCTCCTGCTCGGCGATGGAAATGCGATCCCAAAACTCGGTGTACATGGCAATAAGCCGCACCGCCATATAGCTACCGCCCGCAGCCCAATCGGGTTCATCCGAACCGGCCCACACAAGCGAATCATAATCATCGGGGCTGGGATTGACGATGCCATCCTTAAACCCCAAATGATTGCGCTGCGTGCCCGATGGCCGCGGGGAATTCATGTAACCATTCTGCCGCCAGCACACCGCCACATCGCCGCGGGTATGGCGCAATATATCGCGCAGCGCGTGGAGAACGGTATCGCGTTCATCGGCGCAAATCTGTAAAGCGAGGTCGCCGTGGCACATTTCTTCTTGCAGGGAGTCATCTGCAAACGCTTCCATCGCGCGCAAGTGGGCGGGCTTGTGGGAGTCAAGGCCGAAGCGGTCATCGAAAAGCGAATCGCCCACAGCGAGGGTGATAGATAAATGATCGGCTGGAAGTTCAGGGCCCAACTCGCCCGAATCCATCGCCGGGTAAGCAATGCCATCGGGCGCGGGAGTGCCACCTGCGGTTAAGAAGCGTGCCCTTTCACTTAGCGTACGCAGGAGCTTGTCCAAACGGGCTTTTGTCTTGACCTGCACGTCCAAAGCCACGATTTCCGAGTATTTCTGCGGGGGATTTATGATGCCTTGCTGGTGTTCGCCGTGAAAATCTAGCGCACCCGGCTGATCCAAGGAATCGGCGGATTCCAGTGGAAGCGAGGTGGACTGCGCCTCTGCTCCGGGGGCAGCTGCGCCTGCGGCCGCGGAGGCGGCGAGGCCAGACAGAAAAGAGCGGCGGGAAAAGTTAAACGGGCACGGCACTAGTTCATCCTCCGAATAACGGTCATGGTGGCAACTGGGGCGAGCAGCTCATTCGCCTTGGCGACGCCCGCCTGCAAACGCAAGCGATCCTCCTGCGACCAGTCCTCAAAAGCCACGCTCGGCGTACCACCGTATTTATCGTCGAACTCCTCAGCAAGGGAGTCTAAGTCTGCGAGCTGATCGTAGATGGGCGCGGTGTCCAAGCCGCGATCCTCGACCAAAGAGCGCACGGGATCCAGCGTCATCCGCGTTGACATTATGATTCCACGCAGGGCGGTAGGCAGGGCGTGGGCGCCGAAATCGCGCTCGCCGCGCAGGTCAAAACGTTCGAACTCCTCCATCACCTCATGCGCGCGCAGCCCATAATCCGGGGCGGGGATAGCGAAATGGGAGGTGTCGAGGGCGTGGGCGGTCTGGTCGGTGGCATCGGCAAGCTCGGCGGCGGGGCGGGCGGCATCGCTCGGCGGGCGGCTGGACCACAGGATGCGCTCGATGTCTTCGTAGCCCTCCAATTCCGGGCCCGGCCACTCCGCGCTGGAATCGTCGAAGGAGCGGTAATACTCCAGGTAGTCCAGGTAGGCGGCTTGGGCGGCGGGGCGGGAGGACGCGGTGGCATCGGCAAGCGCATGGGCGCGCTTTTGCAACTCCGGCACGCGCTTTTCCTGCTCTTCAGCCTGCTTGATGGAAACCGCGGCAACCTCGTGATCCGTAATGGGAACCATCTTGGGCGCATTTCTCACCGTGGACCCCGTCACCGTGAAATCCTCCGACTCCACAGCGGAATCGTTGTGGAAAACGCAGGTCAGATGGTAGGTCCCATCCTCCAGCTGCGGATTCCATTCGCGCACGGCAGGGGTGCCGACGCGCTCGAGGACCTGATAAGCGTTGCCCTTGTCATCTGAAACGTAGACCGTGAGGGCAAGCCCGGTAGTGTTATTGATCTTCCATTTCGCCTCGCCCTGCACGTCCTCAGGTGCCGGGCAAGAATACACATCGCGCACGGCGAGCTCGCGCGTGGGCTGCTCGCTGCCCTGCCCACTGAGCGTGGCCTGGGCACCCGTTTGCGGGATGGAAAGTCCAACGGCGAGCACGAATGCGGTGGCGAAACGGGAAATCTTCATCAATTAGAACGGAAATTTAGGCAGGTTTTTCAAATCCAAGCCGGGGTGACCACTCATGACCCAACCGATGATGCCAGCGGCTACGCCCAATGCGGCGAGAATACCAATAATGCCCACCTTGGTGGAACTGGATGCGGCGTGGTTGGTATCCGGCTGCTGGGCCTTATCCATCGTGGTCACGGCAGGAACGCCCTGCTCGGTGACCTTGGTGTCATTCATGCCATCGACAACCGGCTTCAAGTTGGTGCCAGCGCGCGAGGTGTCATCCACGCGCTCTACGGATTCATAATCCTCCGCGACGGTGCCATCGGTTTCATTGAGGAAGAGCTTCGGGGCCCTGTCTGCAGCCGCGAAGTCGAACATACCGGTGAGCTCACCCGCGCGGTCATCGAAGGAATCTCCGCCCAAGCGACCGAGACCCCAGTTGTCCTGGATGAACTTGGTCACCGAGGTCTGCTCGGTATAGGTGGAATCGATGTGGTTAGTCTTGGCGTAGGGAGAGGCAACCAAGAGGGGCTGGCGGGTGCCGGGGCCGCACTGGCCGTTCTTATCGCCCTTGATGCCTACCTTCGCGGCAGCGGCGGTGCAGATTTCCTTGTCCTGGTGCGGATCAGTGGAACCGTTGAGGATTTCCGGCGCCTTGTGGTCGTACCAGCCATCGGAATCGTCATAAGCGATGACGACTGCGGTGGAATCCCACTCCGGGGAGTTTTGCAGCTCGTTGATGTAGTGAGTGATAAACGCCTGCTCATCTAGCGGGTTGGAGTAGCCGGCGTGGCCATCCTGGTAGTTGGAGGCCTTAAGGAAGGACACGGAAGGCAGGTTGCCCTGCTCGATGGCGGTATCGAAGTCCGCGAGGTCGTACTGGTGGTTTGCCTGGTCGGTCTTGCCAATCATGTCATCGCTGGACGGAGCTAGGTGGTGCGGGTTGGCGGTAGAGGCGTAGTACTGGAACGGCTCGTGGTGCGGATTGTAGTCCGTCTGATTCTGGCCGGTCAGCGTGGTGTGCGAAGAGCCGCAACGGGCGCGGGAGTCTTTCGTTGCCTTATCGGTGGGGCGGAATCCACCTTGGAACCAGCCCCAGGTGACGTCCTTATCGTTGAGTTGGTCACCAATGTTCTTGGAGTGCATCGCGGTGACCTGGTTGGTACCAGCGGAGGAGTTGTTGGAGCAGTCATCGAAAAGCGGGTCAGGGTCGCCCACCACGGTGGCGGTAGAACCGTCCTCGGATACGCCGGCCAAGGCGTGGTTCTTGCCATCCTCGATTTTCTGCTGGTCGCCCGTGTCCGGGTCGTGCATGGTGGCATCCGCAACGGTGCCGGAAATCAGGTTCAGCGCGCCCGGGGTGGAGGGGCCGAAGATGGTGGAAAAGCTATTGTCATTCAGCGCAAAGTTCTGCGCGTAGTTCCACATGCCGGTCACGGTATTGCCGTCGTAGTATCCCATGGTCATGCCGGGAGTGGCGTAGGAGCCTTCGCCATACTTATCGATGTCCGTGGAGACCGTCTCCGGGAACTTGTCCATCTTGCCGCCGTTGTAGGCTTCCTGCTCATCGGCGTAGTGGTGGTTCTGGTCCGTGGTCACGGCGTGTTCAGGCGAGATGCGAAAAGGATCGATGGAATTCGGATTGTCCTTCAGCTTGCCGCTGTTTTCGAGATTATCCGCTTTAGGGGTGTTGGCCTTGGCGGTGAACTTAGGGGCGGGTTTCTCGCTTCCCTGCAGCTTTTCGGTCTCGTCATTGAGCGCGTTCGGATAGGTACCGAAGTAGTGGTCGAAGGAAATGTTTTCGGAGTAAATGACCACGACGTGGTCGATGGGGGTTTTGGTTTCTGCCTGTGCGATACCGGGGACCAAGGAGGTCGTAGCAGCGGCTGCGGCGCACACTGCCACAGCGCGAGAGCGAAGCTTCATCTTATTTTCCGCCTTAAGTTAAACGAGTGAAACAAAGAGGGAGAAAGTGGCTGTGGCTCGCCGAAGAGTCATCGGTCGCTTTCGAATCGAAATTAAACGCCGCGAAACCATAAACCGCAAACACTCAAAAAGGGCATTCCCAGTCTCAGGAATGCCCTATATGTGCAGCTCAAACTCGCTTTTGCACAGCCGACGCCACAGAGATTGTTAACTGAAAGTTAAGGTACTATTACGCTGCGCTTTCCAGTGCCTAGTCGTCCGCGTCCGTCGACAGCGCCGCCACGAAGGCCTCCTGCGGCACCGACACGGAGCCCAAGGTCTTCATGCGCTTTTTACCCGCCTTCTGCTTTTCCAGCAGCTTGCGCTTACGCGAGATATCGCCGCCGTAGCACTTGGCCAGCACGTCCTTGCGCATGGCGCGGATGTTTTCGCGGGCGATGACCTTGGTGCCAATGGCCGCCTGGACGGGAACCTCGAATTGCTGGCGTGGAATCAGTTCCTTTAGCTTCTTGGTCATCTTATTGCCGTACCACTGGGCGGAATCGCGGTGGATGATGGCGGAGAAAGCATCCACTGGGTCACCATTAAGGAGGATATCGACCTTGACGAGGTCGGATTGCTGCTCGCCGGCCTCCTCGTAGTTGAGCGAGGCGTAGCCCTTGGTGCGGGATTTCAACATGTCGAAGAAGTCGAAGATGATTTCGCCCAATGGCATGGTGTAGCGCAGCTCCACGCGGTCTTCAGACAGGTAATCCATCCCGCCCATCTGGCCGCGCTTGGATTGGCAGAGCTCCATGGTCGGGCCGACGAACTGCTCGGGCACGATGACGGTCATGGAGACAATGGGCTCGTAGACCTCGTTGAGCTTGCCTTCCGGCCAGTCCGAGGGGTTGTGAACCCAGCTTTCCTCGCCGTCTTCTGCCACCACGCGGTAGGTCACGGACGGGGCAGTAGAAATCAGGTCGAGGCCGAACTCGCGCTCCAAGCGGTCGCGGGTGATTTCCATGTGCAGCAGGCCCAAGAAACCGCAGCGGAAGCCAAAGCCCAGGGCGACGGAGGTCTCGGGCTCGAAGGTCAAGGAGGCATCGTTAAGCTGCAGCTTTTCCAGCGCATCGCGCAGGTCGGGGAAATCGGCCTGGGAGATGGGGAAAAGCCCGGAATAGACCATTGGGTCAGGGTCCTTGTAGCCCTTCAGCGGGGTCTCGGCGCCGCCGTGGGACCAGGTAACGGTATCGCCCACCTTGGTCTCGCGCACGTCCTTCACGCCGGTAATCAGGTAGCCCACCTCGCCAGGGCCCAATCCCTCACACTTTTGCATCGTGGGCGAGACGATGCCGATTTCCAGCAGCTCGTGGTTGGCATTGGTGGACATCATCGTCACCTTCTGGCGCGGGGTGAGCTTGCCGTCCACCATGCGGATATAGGTCACCACGCCGCGGTAGGTGTCATAGACGGAGTCAAAAATCATGGCGCGCGCCGGGGCATCGGGAGCGTACTCCGAGGATGGCGGCGGCACCAGCTCGCAGACCTTATCGAGCAGCTCGACCACGCCCTCGCCGGTCTTGCCCGATACCTTCAGCACTTCCTCGGGCTCGCAGCCGATAATATTGGCGATTTCCAGCGCGTACTTATCCGGATCCGCCGCGGGCAGGTCGATCTTATTGAGCACCGGGATGATTTCCAGGTCATTTTCCATCGCCAGGTACAGGTTGGCGAGGGTTTGGGCTTCGATGCCTTGGGCGGCATCGACAAGCAGGATGGCACCCTCACAGGCCTCGAGCGCGCGGGAGACCTCGTACGTAAAGTCCACGTGGCCGGGGGTATCGATCATCTGCATGACGATCTGCTCGCCTGCCGATGCCCCGGATTGCGGCACCCACGGCAGGCGCACGTTCTGCGCCTTAATAGTAATGCCGCGTTCGCGCTCGATATCCATATTATCGAGGAACTGGTCACGCATATCGCGCTCCGCAACCACCTTAGATAGCTGCAGGATGCGGTCTGCCAGCGTCGACTTTCCGTGGTCGATGTGAGCAATAATGCAGAAGTTACGGATCCGGGAGGGATCCGTAAACGTCGTGGCCGCAAAGTTTTCAGACATACGTCTACAATAGTCGACATGAATTCCGGCATGCTCACCCGTCTGCGCGAGGCGCTCGGAATCAGCGAGCGCGAACCCGTGGACTCCGGCCTCAACCGCATCAACTCCCAGTTAGGGCTGGATAGGTCCACCCAAAGCCACGAACCGCGCAAGGCCGCCTCCATCCAGGTCGAGGCCACCGCGGCACACCCCCGTTCCATCTTCTTCTCCCCCGATATGGACGGCCAGGCCGATTCCGGCGAGGTCGTGTGGGTGTGGACGCCATCGGAAGGCAAGCAGTCCCCTCCCCGCGAGCGCGCCATCTTGGTGGTCGGGCGCACCCGCACCACCGTGACGGGCCTGCTCATTTCCGCCAATCCGGAGCATGCGCTTGACGATGCCTGGCTAGAAATCGGTTGCGGCGAATGGGACGCCTCCGGGCGCAATTGTTGGGTGCGCCTGGACCGTTTATTGGAGGTTTCCGAGGAACAGGTGCGCCGCCAGGGTATTCTTTTTCCAGAACGCAGGTTCGAAAGAATCGCCAACCGGCTGCGTTCGCGGTACCACTGGGCCTAATTCGGCGGCCTGGCGGCTGCGAACTTGGATCAGGGTCGGCTGCGCTGCTATTATTTGCGAGTTACTTACTTTCCGGGCGCGTTGGTCGGGGCGGGCAGGACCTTGGGTTCGCTCTTCGAATACCAGCGCCGAGCGGTTCCCGCACTTGGCGGGGATCGCGGGACACGTCCGGTGGGTTTGTTTCTGAATCAATCATCTTCGATTATCAAGAGGTATTTTCATGGCTAATATCAAGTCCAAGCAGAAGCGCGTTCTGACCAACGAGAAGTCTCGTCAGCGCAACAAGAGCGTGCGTTCCGCGGTTCGCACCGAGATCCGCAAGTTCCACGCAGCCGTAGAGACCGGCGACAAGGCTGCAGCAGAAAAGCAGCTGCGCGTTGCTTCCCGTGCGCTGGATAAGTCCGTTTCCAAGGGCGTCTTCCACCGCAACGCTGCTGCCAACAAGAAGTCCGGTTTGGCCACCGCCTTCAACAAGATGGACTAGTAACTAGCCTTCTTGTCTCCCCCGAACAAAGCGCTGCCTGCGTGCAGCGGCTTGTTCGGGGGATTTTTATTGCGCCGTTTTCATTGCACCTGAGGGGCCTAGGCTAGATCATCGGCAAAGTAGGCCTCGAAGATCTTGCCTGCATCTGCATAGGCCACCGACAAGGATGTACGCCCATGGGTTTCCACAAAAGTCTGGATGGCGGTTTGAAACTGCGTGTGGATGATATTGACCGCCGGGATGAGCCGGGGATCCGAGGCCCTCCACCCCTCGCGGGCTTGCAATGCTCGGCGGATGTGCATCATGACGCGCTCGTTTCGGCGCCAGTACATGGACAATAATTTCTCATCCTGGGAGAGCGCTCGGGCGGTCAATTGGGAAATTTCCGGGAAATGATCGTTGCCCACAGCGTGCTCAAATTCCGTGTTTGCCATGACTGCAGAATCCTCCCGCAGGCTACCGGTGGGCAGGCCAGCGGCGAAGTTTTGCAATTGCTGGTCGAACTTTTCCGAAACTTCTGGGCCGAGTACCGCTGACTCCTTGTCCTTGACGTAGTTAAAGAGGGTGCGCCGAGATATCCCGACGTCGTGCGCGAGCTCTTCCATAGTGAACCCGTCATAACCGTGGTCAATAACGAGTCGCAGTGCTGCGACTCGGATCTCTGAAATGCGCGGCATACTCTCTCCCCTCTTCCTCACGATATTCAACCCGTGGGAAACCCAACTATTCAACCCCATAAATATGGTATTTTCTTCACCTTATAGTCTTTCTCCCCACCAAGAAAAACCGACCCTTGGTAGGCTTCCCTAACCACTACGAATCGCCGAAGTTTCGGCATGCCAAAGCGGCATTCCCCGCCCACGACGGTAAAGCAGGCGCCAACTCAGATGTTAAGACAGCTACTGAAGCGGTAGCTTGCCCGCATGGTTATTTTACACTGGAGCGCCCAGTTTATGGGCTTGTATGTTCGAAAGGGTGATAGTGTTCGTGTCTGCATGGGCGGCTAAGATAGGTGACCAATGAAAAACGTCAAGCCTCTGGTGAAATGGGCCGGCGGGAAACGCCAGCTCCTGCCGCATATTCACGCCGCCCTGCCCGCTGGGACCCCGCGGCGTTATTATGAACCCTTCATCGGCGGCGGCGCAGTTTTATTTTCGCTCACTCCGGCCTCCGCGCGGGTCAATGACCTCAACTCGGAGCTGATTAATTTATATGAGGTAGTGCGCGAAGGCGTCGACGAGCTGATTAGCTTGGTGTCGACTTGTCCGAACGACGCCGATTTTTTCTATCGGCTGCGCGCGGTAGACCGCGATGCGGAACGGTTCGCGGCGCTTTCTGCTACAGAGCGGGCCGCGCGGACGCTCTATTTGAATAAGACCTGCTATAACGGCCTATACCGCGTCAATTCCGCGGGGCAATTCAATGCGCCTTTTGGTCGTTATAAGAATCCCACCATCTGTGATGCAGATACGCTGCACGGGGTCCACCAGTATTTTCGGGACAATGACGTCACTTTCACGCAGGGCGATTTCGCAGCGGCGGTAGCAGATGCCGGTGAAGGAGACTTTGTCTATTTCGATCCGCCCTATGACCCAGTCAATGTCACCAGCTCCTTTACCGGTTATCAAAAGGGCGGTTTTGACCGCGCGGAACAAGAGCGTCTGAAGGCGGTGTGCGATGACCTCGATGCCCGCGGGGCGAAGTTCCTCCTGTCCAATTCCGCCACGGAGTTTATCCGCGACCTCTACGCGGATTTTTCCATCGACACCGTTGCAGCCACCCGCGCCATCAACTCCGTGGGATCGCGGCGCGGCAAGGTAGATGAAGTGCTCGTGCGCAACTACGAAATAGGCCATGAGTAACGCACCGAGTGCACGGGAGCAGCGGGAGCTTCGCGCGCTTTTCGGCGTCCCAGCAGGCGAAAAGCTTGGCCTCGATGATTGGGGATGGCTGCGCATCTTGGCTTCGGGGTATGGCGAGGAACTGGAAGAGAAAGGATACTTCTACCTCACGGCCAAGGAGCTAAAGGAGCTTTCCGGCCGAGAACCGCGGTTGATGGCCAAGCACGATTTTTCCACCTCGCGGCCGTGGATTTTCAAGGAACTGGGCCTGGGGATCCTCCCGGTGAGCCGCAGCGAATACTTCATCGGGCCGTTGGACCTGTACGAACGGTTCCCGGAACCCACCCACGCCGGGGCGGGTTCTGTGCGCACCTTGGACATGCCCGCCGGCCTTGACACCCTTGATATCGAAAGCGTGAACTCGGAGTCGATGGCGTTGAATGTGGCATCGGCAAGCGGCATGCTTGAGCACTTCTTGGGATGCGAACCATTGCAGGCCACCGTCGCTGGGCGCATGTCGTCGCTGGACATGGCGATTCCGGTGCCAGAGCTGGGGCTGGAAGTCAAGGTCGACCGCGCGCAAATGGAAATCGACGGCGGCTTCGAATCGCTCGAGCATTTGGTGCTGGTGGAGGCGAAAAATCACATCTCCGAAGATTTCAATATCCGGCAATTGTATTTTCCGTACCGGCGCTTCCAGCAGTGGCTATCTAAAGCCGTGGTGCCCGTGTTTTTGGTCTACTCGAATGGCATCTTCCACCTGTATCGGTACGATTTCAGTGATCCCGCGGATTTTCGCAGCATCGCGCTGGTAGACCACGCCCGCTACGCCCTGAGCGCTTCGCACCTCAGCGTGGAGGATGCGCTGGGCATCATTGCCTCCGTCGATACCGAACCGGAACCGGTGGGGATTCCTTTCCCGCAAGCCAATAGTTTTGAGCGCGTGGTCAACCTGGTGGAACTCATTGCGCAACAGCCGATGAGCAAGGAGGAAATCGCTGAGGTATACGACTTCCATCCGCGCCCGGCAGACTATTACGCCAATGCGGCGTGCTACCTCGGGCTGATGGAGCTTGCCGATGCCCACTATCAGCTCACCCCTCGCGGCGAAAAGGCTATCGCGCAGCCGCGACGCGATGGGCGCAACGCTGCCCTGCTGCGCGCGTTGGCGGCGCGGCAAGTATTCCGGCAGGCGCTGGAAATGAGCCTGCAGCGCGGGACGGTGGCCGAGACGCACGAAATTGCGGCGGCGATAGAAGGGCTCGGCCTGGGCGCTGCCACGGCGAGGCGGCGGGCCTCGACGGTGGCGCGATGGATCCAGTGGGCGCTGGATGTGGTGGCAGAGGGCGAACCTGAAACCCTGCCCGGGCTTTAAGCCACGAGCTGCTGCACGCCGGCGACGACGAGCGCGAGGCCGGCGATGATGAAGAACAGGCCCGATCCGATATCGATCCACGGGCCCGCGGCGATGAGCTTGCGGCGCACCGCATTCGTAGAAATCACCATGGCCACCACGAGGAAGAAAGCGAAGGCCGAGAGCGCCAGCGCCAGGGTCAGCGCGATGGCCAGCCACAGCGGTGGGGATGCCGGCAGCTGCGGAGCGATCATGGCGGCGAGGAAGAGCACGATCTTCGGGTTCGACAGGTTCGTTGCCAGCCCCATCTTGAAGGAGTGGCGCAGCCGGCCCAGCTTGGCCTCGGCGTCCTCCAGATCAACGGGCGGGTTGGTGCGCTGTTCGAGGCCGCTGCGCAGCGCCCGCCATCCCATGAAAACGAGGAAACTGCCGCCGATTGCCTGGACCGCGCCTAAGATTCCGGGGAAAGCGGTCAGGAGGGCGGCCGCACCAAAGACCGTGGCGCCGCACCAGAACAACACGCCGATTTGAATGCCCGCGGCCGCGGCGATGGCATGGCGGCGCGACTTGGTGGCGTAGCGGGTGACCAGGATGATATCCGGGCCTGGCGAGGCCACACCCACCAGGTTCATCAGGAGGATGGTGAAAAATGAAGTCCAGCTCACTGCGCGGACTCGCCTTCCAGGCGGCCGAGCAGATCCTCGCGGCCAAACATGCGGGCCGAATCGATGGCGGTTGGTTGGCCGGCGGTAGCGGAGGCGCCGGCGTTTAGGAGGGCATCGACAACCGCGTCTTCTTTTTTGAAGATCGCACCTGCCAGGGGTGACTGGCCGCGATCATTGAGCAAGTTCACGTCGGCGCCGGCCTTCGCTAGCGCGGTGACGAGTTCCGCGTGGCCGTGGTAGGCGGCAAGCATGAGAAAAGACTGGCCTTCTTGGTTGACCAGATTGATATTGACGCCCTGGTCAATATAGTTCAGGAGATCCGGGTTTCCTTCCCGCGCCATGTCAAAGAGCCGGCCGGCGAATTCTTGCACTTGTTCCTCAGACATGGACTCTAGCTTAACGTGCCAATTCCGCGATTCGTTTTACGGCCGCCTCAACGGCGAATTCGGGCTCGCCACCTTGGCCTTTAACGGCGGCATCCAGTTCAGAGACGAGGATGACGGCGGCGGTGATGTCATCGGCAGTCCAGCGCCTGGCTACCGGTTGGGTCATTTTTACAACGTACGGGGCAAGCCCGGTTTGGCTGGCAAGTGTGTACTGGTCCCCGCGGGCGGAATACAGGCGCGCGATGGCACCCACCTTATTGGCCAAGGCCGCGGCGATGGCCACGGGGCTGGCGCCGAGTTGGAGGGCGCGCCGGCAGGTAGAGACGGCGGCCTCAACGCGGCCGGCGACGGCGGCATCGGCAATGTCCCAATTGGCTACCTCGGCCACGCCGACGTAATAATTACGCACCGCTTCCTGCGTCACGTTTCCACCAGTATCGGCCACGAGCTGGGAGATGGCGGAGGCAAGCTCGCGGAGGTCGGAGCCGACGCCGTCGAGTACCGCGTGCACGACATCCGGGGTGGGGCGAACGCCGTGGGAGGCGAACTCGCGGGTGGCCCACTGGCCCAGCTCATTGGGGTAGAGCGAAAAGACTTCGTGCACCTCCGCAATCTTGCGCAGCTTCGCCACCAGCTCGGGCGCCTTCTTCTTTTTCTTCAGTGTCTTCGCGGCCACGGAATAAACCACCACCATGGTCATGCCCGGCGCGGGATTAACGCAGGCGCGCAGGATGATATCGACTACCTCTTTCCCGGCGCGTTCGCAGTCCGTGATGACGATGACGCGGTTATCGCCAAACAGCGACGGGCTGGTGGCCTCCAGGATTTCGCCCTCGGAAACCTCGGAGGCCTTGAGCGTCATCAATTCGGGGCGATTGGCCTCGCCTTCGGCCGCTGCCTTGTGGATGGTGTGGCGGGCGCGTTCGGTGAGGAATTCATCATCGCCGAGAATGAGGTGTACGGGAGGCATGCCCACCATTTTAGCGTTAGGCGGCAAACGCACCTAGACAAGCGATAACCCCCGCCAAGGTCAGCCACGGCCTGTGATAGAGCAGCCCGGCGATGACCCATCCGTACGCGAGGAGCGTAAATAGCGGGTGGGCGGTGATGGTGACCACGGGCAGGCTGGCCACGCCGTGGGCGATGGTATTGATCCACCACGCTGCGGGTTCGATGAGCTTCAATAATCCCGCGGCGATGATGCTCAGGGGGCCTAGCTGCGCGGCGATGGCCGCGAGCAGCCCTACCACGGTAATGGGTGCGGTGGCGGGCGCTACTAGGACATTGGCGAGGACCGAGACGACGGATACCTCGCCGGACATGAGGGCGATAAGCGGCAGAGTGAGGATATCGGCGGCAATCGCCACCGCGATAGCGCGCAGGAAGATGGCGGGCCAGCCGGTGACCGCGAGCTGCGAATAAATAAGCGGGCTTAGCATGACGATGCCGAAGGTCGCCGCGCACGATAGCGCGAAGCCAAAGTGCACCGCGAGGTCCGAATCCACGAAAAGGAGGGTGAGGATGCCGAGGCTGAGCGCGTGAATGGGTTCCATGGTGGAAGAGTGCAGCACCGCGAGCAGGCCCACTACCCCGGCGACGGCCGCGCGCTGCACCGACGGTTCAAGTCCCACCAAGACGACATATGTGGCTAGCGCGGCCAAGGACACCGCCACCTTGGTGCGCGGTCCGGCGGCGCACGCGGCGCAAACGATGGCGGCGAAGGAACAGACGATGGCCACATTGGCACCGGATACAGCGCTGAGGTGCGATAGCCCGGTATCGATGTAGAGTTCGCGCTCGGCTGGGCTTTGCAGGGAGGTATCACCAAGCACCATGCCTGGGATGAGCCCCTGGCTGCTCGGGCCTACCGCCTCTAGTACGACCGCTCGGAAGTTATCGGCCACCCGTGCGGCCCAGCCGGCCACGCCCGAAGGTGGCGCGGCGATGCTCAAGTGGGAGGCGTTGGCTATAACGGTCCCGACTCCGGGTTGGTCGGACTCGGAAAGCTGAATCGCTGCCGTGACCTGCGTTCCGGCGGGTGCGCTCAGTGGTTCGGGGCTAAAGACCGGAAGCTGCGCGGGGTAGCCTGGGACATCGAGCCGGATGAGCCAGCCGCCGGTGCTCGTTTGGGTCGGCGCGGTGACCACGCGGCCGGTAATCTCGCGGCCGAAGTCAAAGGCGGCCGCACGCGCCTGTCGCACGCCTGCTACGAAGGCGGCGGCGCTGGCAATCACGCCGCAAAAGATGGCTTGGCCCCAGTGCCGGGCGAGCAGGCATATTCCTACGACACTGCCGATGCACGCCACGGCCCACCCCTGCCCGAAAACCAGCACCGCGATGACCGCCACCCATGCGGTCAAGGCGCCGGGCAGCAGGCGGAGTTCTTTCATCGCGGCGTGGCCTCTTCTGCCTACAGCTGCACGTCATCTTTGAGCTTGGCAAACTTGGCGGGACCAATCCCGCTGACCTCGAGGAGTTCCTCGACGTCCTTAAAACCCCCGCGCTCTTCGCGGAAGGAGACGATGGCTTCCGCGGTGACCTCCCCTACCCCGTTGAGATCCATGAGATCGGCGGCGGTCGCGGAATTGAGGCTGACTTTATCGCCGCCGGCGGGTACTGCGGCGGGGGCATCGGTAAGCGCGGGGTCGGGCGGAGCACCTTGGGGCAGGACGTGGAGCTGCTGGCCATCGGCAAGCCGCTGCGCTTGGTTGAGCGTCATGGTCTCCGCCTCCGGCAAGGGCGTGGCGGCCGCGAGGGCATCGGCGACGCGGGCACCAGGCTCGAGGGTCTTCAGGCCGGGCGCTGCAACTTCGCCGACGACGGATACGACGATCTCGCTCGCCTCCGCGCTAGGCTCGGCGGTGGTACTGCCCATCGCCGCGGGTTCGGGCATGCCGGACTCATCCGAATTGCGGGTACTAAGGCCCAGCCAGATAATGACGCCCACCACCACAATGATGGCTACAGCGCAGGCCTGCCAGCGGCTGATGCGCACGCGCGGGCGCGGGTAATCGACATGGAGGAGTTCTTCCTCGCCGGTGGGTTGGGTAAATTCGCGGAGTCGTTCGCTGATTTTGGGTGCCGCCATAGCCCACAGGCTAGGAAGCCGCCGCGTGCGGTGCGAGAACGTGGGCGGAGGCGCTGTGGATAAGTCGTTGTAGGAAGCAACCAAACGGGTCCTGGCGGGGTGGTTATCCACAATCGGGGGTGCACAGGCCGTCGGGCTTCGCCCGTGCGTGCGAGGGCCTAGGAGCTAAATACCGCAGATACCCCAATGGCGGAGGGTCCAGCGTGCACGGCGAGCACCTCGGTTAAGGGCGTAGTGATAAAGGACGTGCCTTCTGGCAGGGCATCGCGCAAGAGGCCCTGCAGCTCGTCCGCCGCCTCGCTAGCCTGATTGTGTTGAATGGCGATGAAGGCTGGATCCCCGACGGCGCGGGCGGCGATGATCTCTACTACCTTGGTAAAAGCCTTTGTCTGCGTGCGGGTTTTTCCCACCAATTCCAGTTTGCCGTCCACGATGGACATAATCGGCTTGGTGGCTAAAAGCGCGGTGGACAACATGGCGGTGGCGGCAGACATGCGGCCCGAGCGGCGCATATCCTCCGTGGAATGCAGGTACACCCAGGTAGCCGCGCGCTCGATGCTGTCTAACGCCGCCGCGTGGCATTCTTCCAGCGCTTCGCCTTGTGCCGCCTTGGTGGCCGCCGCCATTGCCGCAGCACCCATGACCATGCCGGCCGAACCGGAATCGATAACCCGCACCGTATCGGGGAAAACCCCAGCCGCGGCCACCGCCGCCGACCACGTGGACGAAAGCTCCTTGGACAGGTGAATGGCGATGACGCCATCATCCTGTGCCTTTTCCATCTCCCGGCCGTAGGCCGCGGCCAATTCGAGGGAGGAAAGGCCCGAGGTGGTGCGCAGTTTTCCGCCCTTATCCTCGGTATCCATCACGTGCAGGTCAATAACGGTGATATCGAGTTCTGCAGCAATCTCTGGGGGCAGGCTGGCCGCGGAGTCAGTAATGACGCGAACGGTCACTAGGTATCTGCCCCTCCATCACCGGTGACCTCGCCACCCATATTCCAGCCGTCAAAGTACCACTGCGCGCTCGCCACCGTCTCCGGTGTAAATTCAAGCGAGTTTACGGGGGTTTCCGGATTGAAATCCGGGCGGGCGGTCAGCTGCGACCAGTGGGTATTTTTCAGCCCGGACAAAATGCCGTACTGGCCGTGGTCCAAGCCCAACAGGTGGCAGGTGAGCGCGGAAATTGCGCCCCCGTGGGCGACGATGAGCACGGCTCCATCATCCCAGCCGGAAAATTCCTGCATGAGCTCGTCGACGACTGGGCGTGCGCGCCGCGCCACATCTACGCGGGACTCGCCTTCTGGCGGGGCCCAGGTGGGATCGTGGCGCCAGATGGCGCGGGCACCGGGAAATTCAGCATCCACTTCGGCAGAGCTTTTACCCTGCCACTGCCCCAGATTGGTTTCGCGCAGGCGAGGATCCGTAGAAAAGTCCAGGCCGAGCGATTCTGCCACCACCCGCGCGGTTTCTCGCGCGCGCTGCAAATCGGAGGCGACGATTTTTACCACGCCCTGATCCCGGAGCAGGCGGGCGGCGGCGCGGGCCTGCTCATAGCCGACATCGGAAAGCTCAGTGTCCAAGTGGCCCTGCATGCGGCCGGAGGCATTGTAGGTGGTTTGTCCGTGGCGGATCAGAATCAGGCGGCGGCTCATGGTGGGGTTAAAGCTCCTCGTCCTCGCCAGGGGCCTTTTGCGCCAATGGCAGCTCATCAATGGAATCCACGGTGCGCGGATTGATGCCGTTGGTCCAATCGCCGGGGCGCTCGGGTGGCTCAATGCCCTCAATGTCCACCAAAGGGCAATCGTGGTAGAGGCGGTCGAGCCCATAGTGCTCCCGCTGGTCCGTGCGCTGCACGTGGATGACGATATTGCCATAATCCAACAGCACCCAGCGGTTTTCGCGGTTGCCCTCGCGGCGCTGCGGCTCGAAGCCCTGAGCCGTCATCTGGTCCTCCACCTCATCCACGATGGAGCCGACCTGGCGCTCATTATCGGCAGAAGCCAGCACAAAAACCTCGGTGATGGCGAGGACATCGGAGACATCGATTGCAGCGATATTGCTTGCTAGCTTGTCCTGTGCGGCATGCGCCGCGGTTGCCGCCATGCGGCGGGCGAGATCAGAAATAGACAATGTATAAAAATTCCCTTTTCGCGTCTGGTGAGGAAGTGTCTTTTAGCTGTCTATTCTTGCACGTTCGGCGCGATTGTGCCCAAACTTGAACTATAAAGGTTTATCCGGCTGCGCCGAGTAGAGGTTATTTTTGGTGATGTATTGCACCACCCCATCCGGAACCAGGTACCACACCGGGCGGTTTTGGGCGGCCCGCTCGCGGCAATCCGTGGAAGAAATGGCCATGGCCGGGATATCGATAAGGTTGATATCCTCCCGCGAACCGGCGGGCAGCATGTCCGTACTCAGCTCGTAGCCCGGGCGCGTGACGCCCACGAAGTGCGCCATTTCCAGCATCTCTTCCCAGTTATGCCAGCTCATAATGGATTGCAGGGAATCCGCACCGGTGATGAAGTAAAACTCGGCGTCCGGAAAAAGCTCGCGCAGATCCCGCAGGGTATCGATGGTATAGGTAGGGCCCTTGCGGTCGATGTCCACGCGGGAGACGGTAAAGCGCGGGTTGGAGGCAGTTGCCACCATCGTCATCAAATACCGGTGCTCCGCGGCGGTGACCTCGCGGGAGGCCTTCTGCCACGGTTTGCCGGTGGGCACAAAGACTACGGTATCGAGGGCAAAGCGGTGCGCCGCCTCGCTGGCGGCGACCAAGTGGCCATTGTGGATTGGATCAAAGGTGCCGCCCATGATCCCAATGCGCTGGGAATTAGTCATGGCTGGAGAGTATAGCCGCTACCCTGCTGGGGAGTTAAGCCAGCCAGCCACGGTATCGGCCACGCGGGCATTGTCCTGTTCCACTGCCGCATCGCCTTCGCTATCGCGGAAATATGAGGCGTGGTGGGCGGCCTTGGTGGCCAGGGCGTCTTTGGCATTGCGCAGGTTGAGGTCGCAGACGAAGTCGCCGGCAAGGCAGTAATCGATCCGGCGATCGGCCTGCAGTGCGGCGCTGTGAGGAATGAGATATCGCGGAATCGGCCCGGCCATGCCGTCGGGACGCCGCAAGGGATTGCCCAGGTAGATCGCCCCGGCAAGCTTGTCCTGGGACGCGAGGTAGCGCTCCGCGCTGGTGGCGATAATGGCTCCTTGCGAATACCCAGCGGTGATATAGCGCGGGCTGCAACCCGTTTCCTCTTCGTACTTCTCCACCACGCGCGGCGCGTTGTTCATGCCACTGCGCAGGCTCTGCACAAAGCCGACGGTGACCTGATAGACCAGCTCGTGCAAGGGGTGTTCCAGCAGCACCCCGCCCAAGCGGCGCATCAGCTGCAGCGGGCCCAGGTTTTCGCCCTCTTGGGCCAACGGTGGAAGGTTCATAGAGGCCGGATATGCATCCGCATCCAACGCCAGCACGTAGGCATTATCCATGGTTCCGGGGTGGCGTTGTTCTACCAGGTGGAAGAGCGCTGCGAGGTTGGGACCTTCATAGCCATTGGATTCCGCGCCCTGGTCCGAATAGCGCTGCGGGCCGAAGTACTCCCCGTGTTCCTCATTTTGGTCCGAGCCGCGCGCGGCAAGGAATACATAGTCGGGGCAGGTCTCGGCCGGCGGATGAGTCTCCCCCGCTGCCGCGACAGGTGTGAGCACAGACATGCCAAGCGCCGCCGTGGCGGAGATAGCTACAAAGCCAGCGGCGGCGCGAGAGAGAGGAAAAAGGCGCACGTTCTTATGGGCGTACGTGACCGGTGCCTTGGAGGACCCACTTGGAGGAGGTCAGCTCCGGCAGGGCCATTGGGCCACGAGCGTGCAGCTTCTGGGTGGAAATACCGATTTCTGCACCCATGCCGTAGACCTCGCCATCGGTGAAGGCAGTGGAGGCATTCAGCATGACGGCTGCGGCATCAACCTCGTTGCCGAACTTGACCAAGACGTCCGCATCCTGGGCGGCGATGCCCTCGGTATGGCCGGTGGTAAATTCCGCGATGTGGGCGATGGCAGCGTCAACGCCGTCGACCACCTTCGCACAGATATCCATGGACAGCGACTCTTCGCGCCAGTCCTCCTCGGTAGCCTGAACAACGTCCGTGGCGCCGAAGCCCTCGAGCTCGTCTACATCACCGTGGACGGTGACGTCTGCGTCCTGGAGGGCGCGGACGATACGCAGCTTGGTGACATCATCAAGCGCGGCATCAATAAGCACGCACTCGGTGGAGTTGCAGACAGAGGTGCGGCGGGTCTTGCCGTTGATGACCATGTCGATGGCCTTGTCCATATCGGCCGAAGCATCGATGTAGAAGTGGCAGTTGCCGGTACCGGTCTCGATGGCCGGAACGGTAGCGCCGGTAACTACAGCCTCGATGAGCTTGGCACCGCCACGGGGAATGACTAGGTCCACCAAGCCGCGGGCGGTAATCAAGTCCTGGACGGAATCGTGGGTCTCACAGGGCAGGAGCTGGACTACCTCGCGCGGCAGATCAAACTCTGCAAGGGTGTCCTGCAGGAGCTCCACCAGCTTGGTATTGGAGTTGCGCGCGGACTTGGAACCGCGCAGCAGCGGCACGTTGCCGGATTTCAAAGCGAGGCCGAAGGCATCCACGGTGACATTCGGGCGGGCCTCGTAGACCATGCCCATCACACCGAGCGGGACGCGCACCTGCTTCATCTGGATGCCGTTATCCATGGTGCGGCCCTGCAGGAT
Organism: Corynebacterium sp. KPL1814; assembly: GCF_000478175.1. Classification (GTDB taxonomy): domain Bacteria; phylum Actinomycetota; class Actinomycetes; order Mycobacteriales; family Mycobacteriaceae; genus Corynebacterium. The sequence continues at coordinate 131,827 of NZ_KI515774.1, read as the reverse complement.
CTCGCCTACCGGGTCTTGCAGGCCAGCGACTTGGCGCAGGCCATCGGCAATGCCCTCGACGCGGGCAGCGTCCAAGGTCAGGCGGTCAATCAGGGAATCGGACATGCCGCGTTCGCGGCCTGCCTCAATGTCCTGCTGGTTGGCAGCAAGGATGTCATCGGTGTGGGCAATAAGATTTTCGGCTGCGCGCTGCAAGATTTCATTCTTGCGCGGCGTGGACAGCTGCGCCACTACGGGCGCAACGTCCTTAGCAGCACGGGCTTTGGACAGAACTTCTTCGCGTTCAGTGTTGCTCATGTCATACCACAGTAACGTACCTGCCCGAGTTTTTCAGCTGCCCGCCTTTTATCTCACGCTTTGCCTCAATTGGGCAGGCCGCGCAGAGAAAACCACTTCCCTACCCTAGACCGAAAGTGCAGTGAACCTCACAATACCAAATCTTATTGTTCAATACCTTGAAACTTTTAATTGGGTATGTTTATTCTTTGTTTGATAAGTTTCAGCCTGAAAAAGGAGCACTCATGAAAAAGAACGTGGCCAAGCTGGGCCTGATGTTGACCCTGAGCGGGCTCGCCCTCGCCGCCTGCAGCACGAATGACGGCGGCAACGGTGCCAACGCGGGCTCCGGTTCGGGCGACGATCAGACCATCAAGGCCGTCGCCACCACCACGCAGATTTGCGATTACCTCACCCAGATTGCCCAGGGTGGCATGACGCTTCACAAGGTGGATTCCAGCGGCAAGGAGACCACCGAGGGAGGGGGTGATACCACCCTCGATCTCACCTGCCTGCTGGCACCGAATGCCAGCGCGCACGAGCATGAGATGACCCCGCAGCAGATGAGTGCCATGGCGGATGCGGACTTCCTCTTTAAAAACGGCGTTGACCTCGAGCACTTCCTCGATAACGCCGTGGAGTCCTCCGGCTTCGACGGCGAGACCATCGTCACTGCAGGCGATGACGATTCCAACCACAAGGTAGACCTTCGCCCGTGGCCCTTCCCCGGCGAGGACGGCGAGGAACCAGAATTCACCCACGACCCGCACGTGTGGACCTCCCCCAAGAACGCCAAGATCCAGGTAGAAAACATCGTGGATGCCTTGGCCGATAAGGAACCATCCGTGAAGGAAGTCGGTGAAAAATACACCAAGCAGCTCGACGAGCTGGATAAATGGGTCACCGAGTCCCTGGAGACCGTCCCCGAGCAGGACCGCGTGCTCTTTTCATCGCACGATGCCTTCGGCTACTTCTCCAACGACTATGACGTGAAGTTCATCGGCTCCGCGCTCACGGACTTCAATAACCAACAGGATGCTACTTCCTCGCACATCGAGGATGCCGCCAAGGAGGTCCGCGATTCCGGTGCCAAGGCCATCTTCGCGGAAAACTCCAATAACTCTAAGTCCATCGAAGCCATCGCCCGCGCCGCAGGTGTCAAGGCCATTACGGATGAAGACGCCTTGTACGGCGATTCCTTGGGCGTGCCGAATAGCGACGGCGCCACCTACATCGGCTCCATCATCCACAACGTCACTACCCTGGTAAAAGCCTGGGACGGTGAAGCGGCCGATCTGCCAGACAGCCTGGATAACGCATAATGAGTGCACCGCTTCTAAAGCTTTCCCATGCCTCCTGTGGCTATGGCACCACCACCATCGTGGACAATGTCTCCTTAACCATCCACGAAGGTGAGGCCATCGCGCTGCTGGGGGCTAATGGTGCCGGTAAGTCCACGCTCTTAAAGGCCATCGCCGGCCTTGCCACGCTGCGCGGCGAGCATCAGCGCACGGCCACGCTGGGCTATGTCCCCCAGCACCACACCTGCGATCCCACTTTCCCCGTCACCGCCGGCCGGGTCGTGGAAATGGGCCTGCTCAATAAGGCCTCGTGGTGGGAGCGCATGGGCAGCATGCGCCGCCTGCGCCCGCAGATTACCCAGGCGCTCGAGCTCGTCGGCATGGCGGACAAGGCGAAGACCCGCTGGGATAAGCTCTCGGGCGGGCAGCGCCAACGCATTTTTATTGCCCGCGCGCTGGCCGCGCACCCGGACCTGGTACTCATGGACGAGCCCTTCAATGGCCTGGATCAAGATAGCAGGCAGGTGCTTTTAGGGATCATCGCCAAGCTCAAGGAGAGCGGGGTTGCCCTGCTCATTTCCACCCACGATCCCATTTTGGCGCAGCGCGCCTGCGATGCCGGAATGCTCATCGTGGACGGCCACAGCGAGGTCCTTGATACCGAGGATGCGGTCGAGCGCTACCTGGAGGCCACGTCGGTATTACAGGGGGACATGTGACGCTTCTGCTTACTGCTCCTTATATGCAGCGCGCGGCCCTCTTTTTGCTGTGCGTGGCCTTGACCGGCGCGATAGTCAGCGTGGTGGTCAACCTGCGCCGCATGGAATTTAGCGTCGAGGCGCTGGTCCACTCGGTATTCCCGGGCATCGTCATTGGCCTGGCCGTGGCGGGGTTTCCCGGCATCTTGCCCGGTGCCGCCGCTGCTGCAGGCATCGCGGTGCTTATTTTGGCGCGCCTTAATTCCGGCGGCGATGGCCACGATCATGAGTCCGGCACCGCGGTGGTGCTGACCTTGATGTATGGCATCGGCGTGGTCATCAGCCTCGCCGTGGGGGATCGCTCCGGCCAGCTGGAGGCCCTTATGTTTGGCCGCCTGCTCGATATCACCACTGACCGCATGATCCCCTCGATCATCTTGTGTGCGGTTGCCGCCCTGCTCATCCTGGCCACCTGGCGCTCGCAAGTCGCCGTAGCCTTTGACCGCGAATCAGCGCACGCCACCGGCATCCGCGTGGGGCTAGTCGATGTCATCGCCAACGTAGCGGTGGGCCTTATCGTCGTCGCCGCGAGCTCCGCCATCGGCGTGTTGCTCGTCTTGGGTTTCGTCGTGGTACCAGGCCTGGTCGGGCGCGTCTTAGCCAGTACCCCGGTGCAGATGCTCCTGTGGGCGCTGGTCGGCGCGGTGCTAGCCGTATGCGTAGGCCTGTGGCTCATGCTTTCGGTAACCTCCCACCAGATTTCCCCGCAGGCCATCGTCGCGCTGTCGCTTTCCCTGACCGTTCCGCTCGCACTTTTAGGCAGGCGCATATGGGTGTCTTAACATTGCCATTCTTCGAAGCCATCGCGGTGGGTTGCCTCTCCGGGCTGGTGGGCACGCTCATGGTGCTAGGCAACCGCGTCTTTTTTGCCGAAAGCCTCTCCCACGGCACCTTTCCCGGCGCGGTCATCGGCGTCGTCGTGGCCAATGCGGTGGGCGCCAACTTAAGCGATGGGCTCATGCTCGGCTCCGTGGCGGTCTGCATTCCGCTGGCGATTTTCATGCATTACCTGGGTAAGGTGCATGGCGTATCCTCTACCGCTGCGGCGGGCACCACGCTCACCCTGGGCTTTGCGCTGGGCATTTTGCTACTGCGCTGGTTTCAGCCGCTGCCGCTGCACGTCGATAGCTTCCTGGTGGGCTCGCTCACCACGGTCAACCACCGCGATGTCGCCGTCGCGGCTGGCCTTGTCATTATCTGTTTGCTGGCGGTATTGGCCTGCCGGCGCCGCCTCTTCCAGGCCTATTTCGACCCCAGCACGTCCCCGCATAGCGGGCTTTACGATGCCCTGACGCTCGGCCTTATCTGCTTGACGATGGCCGCCGTCATCCCCGCCGTCGGCACCATCTTGTCCATTGCCCTACTCGTGGCCCCGGCCGCGGGCCTGCGCCCGTGGGTATCGCGCCCAGAGGCGCTGCTTATCGGGGCGGGCATCATTGGTATCACCATCGCGGTCGCCGGGCTTTTTATCGCCGCGCACTTAAGCCTTTCGGCCGGCGGCACCATCGCCATTGTGGCCGGCGTCTTTTACCTCGCCAGCATGACGGCCTATAAGGCGATTTCCTAACGTGCGGCGCGGCATGGCGTCGCACGGCGCGGCGCAGCACTGCGTTGCTGCGCCGCGCGTTAATTAGACGAGGACAGGCGGACTGTGATCTCGCGGGCGGCCACCTCCGCCAGCGACATCTCGCCGCCTTTGGTCTGCACCGTCAATAAGCCGGCCACGCTATCGCTTACGCGCAGCTCATTGCCCAGCTCCACCCCAAAGCGGTCGAGGTAGCGCAATAGGCCAGGATCCTCATCGCAGACGCGCTCCACGGTCACGGGCGCATCGAGCGGGGCGCTGGCGAGCGTGAGCGTGCCAAGATCCTCGATCCCGCCGCCAATATCGGGAATGGGATCGCCGTGCGGATCGCGGTCGGGGGATCCCAGCAGCGCATCGATGCGGCCAATAAAGCGATCGGAGCAGGCGTGCTCGAGGCGATCAGCGTCCTCGTGCACCTCGTCCCAGGAATAGTCCAGGGTCTCTACCAAGAAGGTTTCTAAAAGCCGGTGGCGGCGCACCATCTGCATCGCCAGCTCGCGGCCCGCAGGGCTCAATGAGACGCCCTGATAGCGCTCATGCTCCACCAGCCCTTGAGCGGCGAGCTTTTTAATCGCCTCTGAGGCAGTAGGCACCTTTTGATCCAGGCGCCCCGCCACATCCTTCAGCCCCACTGGGGCGCCGCCGGAATGCTCCGATAAGTCCCACAGAACTTTGAGGTAGTCCTGGCTGCGGGTAGGGAGTTCTTCTAGGTGCATGTCCACCATCTTAATAATCGTGCTTGTGTTGCCCTTGGATAAGTGTTAAATTAGCAGTAGTTCAACACATTGAACTTTTAATTTCACTTGCCACGGACAGTGGGCGGTACGTCCTTTCTTCGGTACACACACGACGCACCCAGGCTTCGCTGTCCGTGGCTCTTAAGCTTTCTAGTATCCCGCCTCCGGATCTACCTGGGTGGGCATGGGCTCGCCCTTATCCCACGCGGCGGCATTGGCATTGAAAATATCGCCCATGTGGTACTGCGCCACATGCTTTGTTGCCCCGATGTGCGGGGTCATGGTGCAATTGGGCAGGGAGAGCAACGGGTGGCCATCGGAAAGCGGCTCTGGGTCCACGACCTCCAGGCCGGCCCCGGCGATTTCACCCTCGCGCAGGGCATCCACAAGGTCATCGGTAACCACGGTGCTGCCGCGCCCGACGTTGATAAACAGCGAGGACGGTTTCATGGCGCGGAACTTTGCGGCATCGATTAGCCCCTCCGTTTCCTGCGTGGCGGGCAGGATGCAGAAAATAACATCGGCCTCGCCCCACACGTGTGCGGCATCAGCCATGGCAACCACCTCATCGGCGCCCTCCACGGGGCGCCCAGAGCGATTCACGGCGGTGATGTACACCCCAAAGGGCTTGAGCAGGGCAATGAGCTGCTTGCCGATGCCACCAGCACCCAAAATCGCTACCTTCTTCGGCCCCTGCTGGTCATAGATCCACTCCTGCGCTTCATCCAGCTCCTTGGCCACCGACCAGGTGCCGGCCTGCACAAAGGCCTTGTGCTGATGAGCTTGGGAGAGCAGTAGGCCCAAGGCGCATTCGGCCACCGGCTTGGCAAAGGCGCCGGCGGAATTGCACCACGGCAAGCCCTCAGGGGTAATCAATCCAGCATCAATGAGTTGGTTTACACCGGTAAAACAATGCTGCACCCAGCCGATATTGTCCGGCATCTCTGGGATGCGGCGTGGGCTGGGTGTGTTATTGACATAAACCTCTGCGTCTTCGAGGTTTTCTACGCGTTCGTGGCCGGCAGCGCTTAAGTCATCGACCATCGGCTGCCACGTTTCTGGTCCCATAAAATACTTCATGGGACCAGCGTACGGCACTTAGCTAGATGCGAGAGGCGAAGTTGGACAGGTAATCCGCGTGCACGACGGAGCGGCGCTTATCTTCTGGCAGCTCACTCATCTGCATGCCCTTGATGGCGTTCAATTCCTCGGAATCGAAGCGGACCTCACCGCGGCCGATAACCTCGCCCTTCGGGCCCAAGATATCGATGATCTCGCCCTTGTTGAATTCACCGCGGACATCGGTAATACCCACGGCGAGCAAGGAGGTACCGCCCTTGGTCACGGCCTCCTTCGCGCCCTCATCCAGGCGCACGGCTCCGCCGGTATCGGCGCAGTAGAGTGCCCAGAACTTCCAGGCCGAAAGCTGGCGTTCCTCGCGGGTGTGGAAGACGGTGCCCACGGAGGCATCGGAAAGCGCGGGGCCGATATTATCGGTAGAGGTCAACAGCACAGGGATACCGCCGCGGGTGGCCAGGCGGGCGGCCGAGACCTTCGTGGCCATGCCGCCGGTGCCGACCTTGCCGCCATCGCCGGCAACAACGCCCTTGAGGTCCTTACCGGTGCGCACCTCGTCGATGAACTTCGCATCCGGCTCGGCCGGATTCTTGTCATAGAGGCCATCAACGTCAGAGAACAGGAAGAGCGCGTCTGCGCCCACCAAGTTGGCGACCAAGGCCGACAGGCGGTCGTTATCGCCGAAGTGCATCTCAGAGGTAGCAACGGCGTCGTTTTCGTTCACGATGGGAATGGTGCGCAGCTGGCGCAGACGATCAATGGTGCGCTGCGCGTTGCGGGCGCGGTCGCGGTGTCCGGCATCGGAGGCCGTAAGCAGCACCTGACCGATGGTGCGCTGATAACGCGCAAAGGAACGGCCCCACTCATAGGCGAGGTGTACCTGGCCCACAGACGCCGAAGCCTGCTTCGTAGCCAGGTCGGTGGGGCGCTGGTGCAGGCCAAGCGGGCCCATACCGGCAGCAACCGCACCGGAGGAAACGATGATGACATCGGAGCGTCCCATGCGTGCGTGGACAGCATCAACGATGTGATCGATCTTTTCCTGCGCCACGCGGAAATTCTCATCCGTCAGCGACGAGGAACCAATCTTTACAACGACGCGCTTGGCCTCAGCGATAGAGTTGCGCAATTCGGATTCAAACCCGGAGGCTATCGGGTTTTCATCAAGGGCTTCGGGGAACGGAGTATCAGCGGTAGGGCCATCAAACGGCTCTACGGGGAGCGGAAGAATGGGCTCTTTCTGTTGATCAGAAGACATAACTCAATAGTGTACAAAGCTTATGCCTCCCGCCCCCTTCATTGGGGCACATTTCCCCCATGTGCGCAGCATAATGCGTCTGAACTGGGGGCAATCGTCCGGTGGAATTGCCCCCACTTCCCTTCGCCAGAAGTTAACAACTAACCCTGCCACCGGTCACGGTTAGCGCCTTCGCGGGTGATCTCTTCCTCATCTCCGTAGTCGAGCTCATCGACCAAGCCACGCCGGGCTTGGGAGGCACGCTTGCGCTCCGCTGCCGACACGCGGTTGGTGCCCTTCAGGCGGGCATCCTCGCCGCGGCTGGCCATAGTTGGATCGCCGCCGGTCATCGGCTCCCATTCGAATGTAATGCCGCCGATGGTCACGGGACAGCCTTCCACCGCGCCCTGCTTGTGCAGCTCGTCTTCCACGCCGGCCTTGGCCAGGCGGTCCGCCAAGTAACCCACGGCCTCATCGTTTTCAAAGTCGGTCTGGGTAATCCAGCGCTCGATCTTTTCGCCTTCCACAATGAATCCGCCCTGCACTTCTGGGTCCGGTCGCACGCTAAAGTCTGCGAAGCTGCCGGTGTTTTTCTTATGCGCTTGGGCCTTGGGGTGAATAACGGTATGGGAAGGATCCCGCTTCGGCTTAGGCTGTGCCTTGTGATGCTCGGTGACCATTTCCATGAGCTTGAATTTCAGCGGGTCCAAGCCCTTGCGTGCTGCCGCAGAAATGATGAACACCGGCCAGCCAAACTTTTCCTTCAGGTCATCCTTGACGAACTCCGCAAGCTCTTCCGCCTCCGGCACATCGGCCTTATTCAAAATAATGACGCGCGGGCGCTCGCGCAGGTCACCCAAACCGGTATCGCTTTCTAGCGCCTCCTGGTACTTAGCCAGCTCATTTTCCAGCGCCTCAATATCGGATTCCGGATCGCGGCCAGGCTCGATGGATGCGGTATCAACGACGTGGGCCAGCACGGCCGTGCGCTCGATGTGGCGCAGGAAGTCTAGGCCTAGGCCCTTGCCATCGGCGGCGCCAGGGATAAGGCCAGGGACATCGGCAATGGTAAAGGAGCTATCGCCCATATCCACCACACCCAAGTTGGGCTGCAGGGTGGTAAACGGGTAGTCACCAATCTTCGGCTTGGCTGCAGAGAGCACAGAGATCAACGAGGACTTACCCGCCGAAGGAAAGCCCACAAGCCCCACATCCGCCATGGATTTCAGCTCGAGCACCAAATCATGAGCTTGGCCCGGCTCGCCCTGCAGCGCAAAGCCCGGTGCCTTCCGGTTCTTAGACGCAAGCGCCGCGTTGCCCAAGCCACCGAAACCGCCCTCAGCCGCGACGAAACGCGTGCCCGGCACAGTAAGATCCGCCAGGGTCTCACCCTTTTCCGTGCGCACAACCGTACCCGCGGGAACCTCCAGAATCAGGTCCTCACCGCGCGCGCCATTGCGCATATCGCCGGCACCGTTGCCGCCTCGTTCGGCCTTAATATGCGGGCGGTAGTGGAAGTCCATCAAAGTATGGATCTGCTCTGAAACTTCCAAAACGATGTCGCCACCGTGGCCGCCATTGCCGCCATCCGGTCCGCCCAATGGCTTGAATTTCTCGCGGTGGACAGACACACAGCCATGCCCACCGTCGCCAGCCTGCAAGTGCAAGACGACGCGGTCAATAAATCGTGCCATGATGTGCCACACCCTTCTTATTTAAATCTATTGTCTTAGCCAGTGTAATGCGTAGCCAAGCTCGGACTCCAACCCATGCCCTGCCAGCACAGTGGGAGGTAAAACGAGAAAATCCTCGAGCTGCCCTCACCCGTAGTGAAAGCTGCCCGAGGATTGACCGCTGCGGTCGTGCTTAAGCAGTAGCTTCTGCAGCAACCTCTTCAGCCGGGATGATGTTTACCATCCGGCGGCCGCGCTTGATGCCGAACTTCACGGAGCCAGCAGCAAGTGCGAACAAGGTGTCGTCGCCGCCGCGACCAACGTTCTCACCTGGGTGGAACTTGGTGCCGCGCTGACGCACGATGATCTCGCCGGCGTTAACCTGCTGACCACCGAAGCGCTTGACGCCGAGGCGCTTGGACTCGGAATCACGACCGTTGCTGGAGCTGGAAGCACCCTTCTTGTGTGCCATGTCGTTTCCCTCCTTCGGGGATGATTTGCAGCCCGGTTAAGGCTTACTTGATACCGGTGATCTTCAAGGTGGTCTGAGGCTGGCGGTGACCCAAACGCCTCTTGTAACCAGTCTTGTTCTTGTACTTCAGGATATCAATCTTTGGACCTTTACCCTGTTCAACGATTTCCGCAGCGACGGAAACCTTCTCCAAGTCGGAAGCCTTGGACTTCACAGCGGCGCCATCGACGAGCAGAACCGGGGTGAGAGCCACGGCAGAGCCTGGCTCACCCTCGATCTTCTCGACCTTGACGAGGTCACCTTCAGCAACCTTGTACTGCTTGCCGCCGGTCTTGACGATCGCGTACATAGAGGGTTACCCCTTATCTAAACTCGCTCGGACACGGCATCCAGGCCGTTATCCGAATGGACACTTACATATTGCGTTCAGACCCCGCGCGAACATGTCCGCAATCACCGGGCGGCAATTGTGGGCTGATCCAGCGCCGAGAGTTCTAAACAGCGACTGTCAAAGACTACCCCGCGGCGGGTACAAAATACAAACCACGCACTTCGTACCCGCGTGGCGATGCCCTAGGAAGTAGCCCGCCGTGCTACGCGGCGCCGCCGCCGGCCCGCGTCCTTGGCACCAGTCTGCGGGGTCTCCGGCGCGTTAGTGGGTGCCTTTTCCCCAGCACGTTGCTGCCGCGCGGCCGCTGCCGGCGCCCCAGTCTTTTTCACCGCGCGCTTCTTTCCGCGGCGAATAACCTTAGTTTCGGTCTGCGGAGCACCAGCCTTCCGGGAACCCATCTCCCCTTGAGCAGGTGTAGCCGTTGGGGAACCCGCATTGTGCGAGGTGGCCTTGTCCCTCGGGCTGGTACGCACCACCCGGCGCTTGCCGCGACGGCCTCCCTGTGCCGAGGAATTCTTCTTCCCGCCAGTGATATTCTCGTGGCGCTGTTCCGCCGTCCGCAACGTATCCTCGCGCTTATCACCTTGCTTTACATCCTGCGCTTTTACCCGGTGCGAGGCCTGCACATTTGCCCGGCGGGAGTTCGGCTGGGTACGAACGCTGCGACGCCGACCGCGCCCGCGTGACGTGCTGCGGGGCTTTTGCTGCTCGGCGTCCTGCTGTGCCGCATCGCCACCGCGTTCCTTATCGGAAGAACCCGTGGATTCCTCTTTTTGTGGCTGAGCGAAATCCTCTGGGCGCGGGCGATTATCGGAACGCGAATTCCCGCGCGTGCGCCGCTTCCGGCGCGGAGAAGCCTCAAACTCGGCTACTGCCTCCTCGTAGGTCTTCTCTGGGGCATCGGTAGCTACCGCCTTCTTGTCTTCAGCCTTCGCTTCAGCGTCCTGCTGGCGCTGGTTCGGCCGCTCCTGCGCGCGACGGGACGCGGGCGAGGTCCGCGTTGCCCGGCGCGGCTTCTTGCCCCGCTGGGTGCGCTTCTTCTCCTTCGCCGGTGTTTCTTGGCCATCGGGCACATAGGAATTAAATTCCTGCACCTCATCGCTTTCGGCAGCGTTTTCCGCCGCGGCATAGGCAATGGCCTCGATTTCAGAGACCTCAGACTTCTTCTGTGCCCGGCGGCGCTTGTTTTGCTTGCCCTCGCCGCGGCCGCGCTCGTCACGGTATCCGCGCGCGTCTTCGACGCGCTTCTGCGCTCCCTTCTGTGTGGACTCGGCGGGCTCATCATCTACGACAACGTTGGCCACCAGCTCCTCCAAGGACGGTGACTGCTCATCCTGGCTGCCATAGAGGGGAGCGTTTGTCTTCTGGTACTTCTGCGGCTGGTGAGCGGCCCTATGCCCCTTGTGGTGCTTCTGCCCCTTCTTCTCTGCTCGTTCGTCTTCATCGTCGTGCTCGTGCATGGCCACGGCAGTAGGGTGCTGCTGGGGATCGTGGTCAGGCTTCTTGTGCGACTTAGAGGAACCGTGCGAATGGTGGCCGGAGTGGTTGTCTTCGGCTTCATCGACCGGGTACTCGTGAATAATGATGCCGCGGCCATGGCAGTGCTCGCATTCGGTAGAAAAGGTCTCTACCAGGCCGGTGCCCAAACGCTTGCGCGTCATTTGTACCAAGCCCAAGGAAGTGACCTCGGATACCTGGTGGCGCGTGCGGTCGCGGCCCAAAGCCTCCTTCAGGCGGCGCAAAACCAGGTCCTGGTTTTCCGGCAGGACCATGTCAATAAAGTCCACCACGATCATGCCGCCCAAATCGCGCAGGCGCATCTGGCGCACGATTTCTTCGGCCGCCTCCAAGTTATTGCGGGTCACGGTCTCTTCCAGGTTGCCGCCGGAGCCGGTGAACTTGCCGGTGTTGACATCGATGACGGTCATAGCCTCAGTGCGGTCAATGACCAAGGTGCCGCCAGATGGCAGCCATACCTTGCGCGAGAGCGCCTTATGCAGCTGCTCATCAATGCGGTAGGCGGCAAAGGCGTCCTGGCCGCCGTGGTCCTTCGGCTTATAGCGCACCACGCGGTCTGCAAGATCCGGGGCCATGGATTCCACGTAGGCATTGACCGTGTTAAAGGAACGCTTCCCATCCACGATCAGGCGGTGGAAATCTTCGTTGAAGAGATCGCGGACGACCTTGATGAGCATATTCGGCTCTTCATAGAGCGTGACCGGCTTCGCGCCCTTAGAAGATTTTTCCTTCTTGGCCTGGGCAGAAATATCTTCCCACCGGTTATGCAGGCGCTGCACATCGGTAGCGATGGCCTCTTCGGGAACGTTTTCGGCAGCGGTGCGGATGATGGCGCCGCCATCGCCTGGCACCACGCGGCCCAAGATGTCCTTTAAGCGCTTGCGCTCCGGTGCTGGCAGCTTGCGCGAGATTCCAGCACTGCGGCCGCCTGGTACGTAGACGAGGTAGCGCCCGGCCAAGGAAATCCGGGTGGTCAGGCGCGCACCCTTGTGGCCAATCGGGTCCTTTGCCACCTGCACCAAGATTTGATCGCCGGATTTCAGGGTATTTTCTACCTTGCGGGCGCGCCCGTGTAATTTGGTCTTGCGCCAATCAATCTCGCCGGCATAGAGCACGCCGTTGCGGCCCTGGCCGATGTCCACGAATGCCGCCTCCATAGACGGCAAGACGTTTTGCACGCGGCCTAAATAAATATTGCCAATGAGGGAAGCCTGGGCCTCGGCGGTAACGAAGTGCTCGACCAAGAGGTCATCTTCAAGCACGCCCACCTGCGTGACGATGCCCGCGCCGTCCTCACGCTGCTTATCGCGCACCACCATGGTGCGCTCCACGGCCTCGCGCCGCGCCAAAAATTCCGCCTGGGACACGATGTGCTGGCGCTCGCGACCCTTTTCGCGCAATTCTGCGCGACGGCGCTTCTGCGCCTCGATGCGGGTGGAGCCACGGATGGCCTTGGGCTCATCGATAAGCTCCGGCTCCTTATCCGCCGCATCATTCTTGGAATTCTCGTTCCCGCCGCGCCCACGGGAGGTACCGCGGCGGCCGCGGCGTCGCTTGTCGGAGCCCCCGCGCGTGGCCTTATTGCCTGCCTCGGCCTTGTCGGCCTCAGCGGGCTCGGCGTCTTTGGCAGGATCCGCCGCATCTGCGGCTTCAGCGATCGCCGCCATGTCCGCGGCCGCGTCCTCACCGAGATCGGCGGTTTCCTGCTGCTGCGGTGGCATAAATAGCGGTGCGAAGTCATACGCGGCGGAATCGTCGTCCGTCTCCGCGCGCGGGACTATGCGCGGTGCATAGTAATCATCGTCGAAATCCTCGCCGGCCTCTGCCAGCACCTCATGCAACTTGGCTGGATCCACGGTCCCCGTCGTGTCACCCTCACCGGCATCCGCAGCGCCCGCATCGGTAGCATCGGCATCTTCAGCGTCTGTAACGTCTTCAGCGCGCGCGGGTGCTTTCGCCGGCTCAGGATCCGGCAGACGGTCCGGTGCCTGCTTTACATCCGGCAATGCGTTTTTTACCAGCGAAGCATCGACTTTTTCCTCAATCTGGGAGATTTCATTGTCCACGTTCTTGCGCACGCGGTAGCGCAGGTTCTTTTCCTCTTCCGCATTGGCTGCGGTGTTGTCAGCCGGGGTGCCAGCTTCTTCCCCGGCATCGGCCTGCGCCGGTTCTTTCTTTGCCGCGGGCGCGGACTTCTTCGTGGCCTTGCGGGTGCGGCGAGCACGCTTGGTGGTCTTGGCCTTGTTCTCAGGCTTTGCATCCTCTGGGTTCTCGTCCGCGGCTGCCGGCTGCCCCGCCTCCGCAGCCCCTGCGTGGCGCGCCAAAGCGGCAAAGAGGTCGCCTGCTTCCGCGCGGGTAATAGAGCTCTGCGCGGTCTTATTCAGGCCCATGTCCTTCAGCTGGGCCACCAGCTGGCGTGATGATAGGCCGAGCTTTTTGGCCATCGCATACACGCGAGTTTTATCTTTCAGCTCGCTCGGATCTATCCGCTGGGCCAAAGCCGCAGCTGCCTGTAGGTTTTCAGTTGTTTCTTGAGAGTTCTGTGCCACCATTAGTTGGGCTTACTCCTGTACTTCGATTGTATGGTGCGCCAGCTACTCGGGCGCAGGCACAGCCCTAGAGGAGCTGTGCCGCTGCCGCACGAATAGCCGCGATAAACGCACTGCGTTAAAGCTTGTGGGGTTATGAAATTATGCGCGCGCTGCGCGTGAGTTCCATTGTGTCACAGAATCCTGGCGGGGCGAGCAGGCTGTGGGCTATGCTACGTTTGAAGTTATGGCAGAACTGGCACCGCGCCCCGCACGGACATTATCGCAGTACCGGCAGCGCAATGAGATTACGCCGAAAGAAGCGTGCTTATTCGGCGTTCCGGCCGGCTTTGCCCTCGGTTTTGCCCAAACGGAGACCAGCTACATGCTGATAGGCGCCGCCGTTTTTGCGGTCTTTGCGGTCATCGGATTAGTGCCCCTCATCCGCCACTATCCCCGCTCCATTGGGGCTAGCCAGGATGTCTACCTCGAAGGCGATTACCCCACCATTGCTTATTGGGCGCCAGTAATTCCACTTGCTCTACCGCTGGCCATGGCCCCGCTATCCGCGGCTGGCTGGTTGCCGGACATTTCCCTGGCCCCACCCGTGGAAGGTATCTTAACCGGCGCGGTGTCGGCGTTCGCATTTCCACTGGGATTGTGGGCCATGTTTTCCCAGTCCTTTCGCATTGGCCGCCGCCGCATGCAGCGCATCGTGGCTGAAGATCCACTAGAAGGGGTCACAGATAGTGCCATGCAGCTTGCCGATGCCCACCTCGATATCCTCACCGCCCTCGTCACCGCCGGGGCCGTCCAGGGCAATACGACCACCACTAAGGCTTTGTCCCGCCTGATGCAGGTGGAGCTAGATCCCCTGTCCGATGCGCTCCAGGAACTAAAAAAGCATGGGCTAGTGAAGGTAGAAAATATTGGCCTGCGCTCGAAAATAGAAAGCTGGCGCATCACCCTCACCCCTACTGGAGTGCGGTGCCTGTATCAACTTGGCAGACGCTAATTCGGCAGACTCGGGTCTCCTGGAAATAACTTGGGACCAATCCAGAGCATTACGTATACCAAGCCAACCAAAACCGGAATTTCAACAAGAGGCCCAATGGTACCGGCTAACGCTTGAGCAGAGGTGGCACCAAAGGTACCGATGGACACCGCGATGGCTAACTCAAAATTATTTCCCGCTGCGGTAAAGGCCACTGAGGCAGACTGTGCATAATTCATTCCGGCAGCTTTAGCTACGCCCAAAGCCAGAAAGAACATCCCGACAAAGTACAGCATCAGAGGTACCGCTACCCTAACCACCGCTATCGGCTGCTCCACGAGCTGTTCTCCCTGCAGGGAGAACAGTAAGACGATTGTGTACAGCAAACCGATCATTGCCAAAGGAGACACCGCAGGAAGGTAACGGTTTTCGAACCACTCACGCCCTTTAGTTTTCTCTGCCCATACTCGGGAGATAACCCCGAGCAAAAGCGGGATGCCTAAGAATACGAGCACCGAAGTAACAATGGACCAGAAAGAAAATTCGACAGAGGTGGTATCAAGGCCCAGCCATCCCGGCAGTATCTGCAGGTAGAACCACCCCAGGACACCGAACATCGCAACTTGGAAAACGGAGTTGATTGCTACTAATACTGCCGTGGCTTCTCGGTCACCGCAGGATAGGTCTGACCACACCAAGACCATGGCGATGCAGCGGGCGAGGCCGACAATAATAAGACCCGTGCGCAACTCGGGTTGATCCGCCAAGAATAGCCAGGCCAGTGCGAACATGAATGCTGGCCCCACAAGCCAATTCAAGACGATCGACACGGTCATCAGCCGTCTGTCAGTGGCAATCTCCCGGGTCTTTTCATAGCGCACTTTAGCAAGCGGTGGATACATCATCACCAGCAGCCCTAAAGCGATTGGAAGGGAAATACCTCCAATTTCCAAAGCTGAGAGCGCTCTTCCAATTCCCGGAAGAAAATGGCCTATAAGCAGGCCAAGAATCATAGCTATGATGATCCACACGGGAAGAAAGCGATCGAGAAAAGCCAAACGCGGCTGCTGTGATGTAGCCATAACCGTCTCCTCTATTGACCCAAGTAGCACTGTATTCTGCACTACTGTAACCGTTCATATCGATGCTCGTCAATATGAATAGATGAGGCAAACGCCCATATACTAAAGGCATGGTTTCTTCGCACGGCACGACCAAAAATCCCCACATCAACGAATGTTGTTCACTCAGCAACGGCCCCATAGACCAGGCCGATTCCGTGCATCTTGCCCAGCAATTCAAGGTACTTGCAGATCCCGCCCGACTTCGTCTTTTATCCATCTTGTGCGATGAAGGCTGCGGCCCGATGAGCGTTTCCGAACTGACCACATTATCCGGTCTCAGCCAGCCGACGGTGTCTCACCATCTTGCAAAATTGCGGGATGCTGGCCTCCTAGCCAAACGACAGACTGGCCGCACCGTCACCCACGAAGTGCAAAAGCAAGCTTTCACCGCACTGTGCAAGCTACTCTCCTTCGACTAAAAAGCCGCCAACCTTAAAATCTTGGCCTAATATGTCTGCAACACTGTGAATCAAGCAAAGTTTTTAGCCCCTCAATAAATCCCCTTATAAATGAAAAGGCCCGAGCTTAATGCTCGGGCCTCCTTGAAATCTAGGTAACGTCAGTACTTAGAGGTTGGGGAACCAAATTCCGATCTCGCGCTCTGCGGACTCTGGGGAGTCGGAGCCGTGCACGATGTTCTCGCCCACGCTGAGTGCAAAGTCACCGCGGATGGAACCGGGCGCGGCCTTGGAGACTGGGTCGGTGCCACCGGCCAGCTGGCGCCATGCCTCGATGGCGCGCTCGCCTTCAACGACGCCGGCAATCAATGGTGCGGAGGTGATGAAGTCCACCAGCTCGCCGAAGAATGGCTTATCCTTGTGCTCTTCGTAGTGCTTTTCTGCGGTCTCGCGGTCAGCTACTCGCAGGTCCAGCTCGGCCAGCTTGAGGCCCTTGCGCTCGATGCGGGCAATAATCTCGCCCACGTGGCCGTTCTTTACGCCGTCCGGCTTAATAAGGATCAATGTACGTTCAGTCATGCCCCATACTGTACCGAATACCCACAATTCTTCCACGACCGAGGGCTATATGCGGGGGCAGCGCAGTGGGCGGCACTAAGTAAGCTGCTGGACTATCTCCGTCGCGCGCTCGTGGGAGGTCCCCCTAAACCAGAGGCGCACTTGGTTAACCGCCGTGCCGAACTGGCCGTTGCCCAGCAAGCGCTTAATCTCTGCGCGCTGCTTTTCATCCAAATCATCAAGGGTGGCTTCTTCCGCCCGTTGAAAATTAGCGCGCAGGGCAAGGACTAAAAACACGGCGGCAATGATGAGTGCTACCAGCGGCAGCCACGGTGTACCCGTGGCTGCGCGGGCAGCGACCGCGGCAATGCAAGCCAGGGCCGCGAGGACGAGATAGACGGTGCGCATGGCCACTACTTCTGGTTGAGGTGCTGGGTAGTTAAGTAACCGCGCTTCATGCGGGCGATCAAGTTACTGCGCAAATACGCCGCAAGGAGCCACTCCATGCCAAAGATGATGAAGATCGCGGCGATGGACCAGTGCGCCATGAAGCCAAGGATAAGGCCCAATAGCTGTGCCCACACGATGACGGTCAGCGCCCACTTCTTATTCATAAACGCGATCATGCCCAGGTGGAATATCAGGGCACCTATGACCACGCCGTAGTTAAACGGCGTCCACAGCGTGCCGTCATACAGCTTGTACAACAGTGGCAGCGCCAATACGAGCGTGATCGACTCCATGATGAGCGAGCTGGCGATGACCATGCCATTAAAGCTCTTGAGCGGATCCTTGACGGGATCCTGCCCCAAGCCCAATGGGCCGATTTCATTATCCGCGACTTCATCACCGCGGCGCGGCGGCCGAGGCGGACGATGCGGGCGGGACCTAGGATTGGGGCTGGTCATGCGGGCTCCTTTCCAAACATCGCGCGGGCTTCGCCGGCGGTAACCACCGAACCGGTAATGACAATACCGGAGCCGGATTGCACCTCGGATTCCTCGGCTAGCTCCACGGCTTGCGCGTAGGCGCCGGGCAGATCATCGGCCACATAGACGCGTTCTTCGCCATAAATATCGCGGGCCGTTTCCGCCAGTTCATAGGCATCGAGCGCGCGCGGCGAGGAGTTCTGGGAGATGACTACCTCGCTCAAATACGGCTCCAGCGCGGCGAGGATGCCCTGGGCATCCTTATCACCAAAGATGGAGACCACGCCGATAAGCCGGGCGAAATCGAAGTCGCGGTCGAGCGCCGCGCCGAGTGCCTTGGCGCCGTGGGGATTGTGGGCGGCATCGATAAACGTCGTGGGCGAGGTGCGCACGCGCTCGAGGCGGCCGGGGGAAATCGTCTTGGCAAAACCGTTGCGCACAGAGGCAATATCCAATGGATGCCCGGAAGAGGCACCGAAGAAGGCTTCCACCGCGGCAAGGGCAACGGCCGCATTCTTGGCCTGGTGCTCGCCGTGCAGCGGCAAGAAAATATCCTCGTACATGCCGCCGAGGCCCTGGATATTGACCTGCTGGCCACCGACCGCGATGCGGGATTCTAAGGCCGCGAACTCCGCTCCGGAGCGCGCCACGCCGGCATCCATATCCACCGCGCGCTGCAGGATGACCTGCATGGCCTCGGGGTCTTGCTCGGCGATGATGGCGATGTTTTCATTCGGTGTCAGCGGGTTTTCGGCATCGGCGCGGCGCTTGATGATGCCCGCCTTCTCCCCCGCAATCTCCCGAATATCGCTGCCCAGGTAATCCGTGTGGTCCAGGCCCACTGGGGTAATTACGGAGACGTCCGCATTGACCACGTTCGTGGCATCCCACGACCCGCCGAGGCCGACCTCGACGACGGCGACGTCAACGGGGGCATCGGCAAACGCTGCATAGGACAGGCCCACTAGGACCTCGAACTTGGACATGGGAACGTCTGAGTGCGCATCCACCATCTCCACATACGGCTTGATTTCGTGCCACAGGCGCACGTAGTCGCGCGGGTGGATGGGCCGACCATCGATGCCGATGCGCTCGGTAACCCGCTGCAGGTGCGGGCTGGTGACCAGACCCACGCGGCGGTGGAAGGAACGCAGCAGCGAATCGACCATGCGGGCGGTAGAAGACTTGCCATTGGTGCCCGCAATGTGGATGACGTCAAAGGACTGCTCGGGGTGGCCCAGCAAATCCATGAGCATCTCGATGCGCTCCAGGGTGGGCTCGATCTTGGTCTCCGGCCAGCGCTGGTTGAGCTCGTCTTCCACCTCGCCGAGCGCCTGCAGCTCCTCCGGGGATACCTCTTGGGGCGCGGCGTCGTTATATTCTTCGTCCTCGCCCATGCCAAGGTTCAGGGTCAGTCCGGATTCCGTAATCTCCACTGGGGTGCCATCGGTGCCCTCCTTGAGAGCGCCGACGATTTCAAAATCGTCCTCTCCCCCGGCGGCCTCGCCGTTCCCTTTGGGATCGTGATTGAAGCGCTGATCTGTCACTACTTAAGGCCCTCCAAACGGCTGGTAATGCGCTCGACTTCCTCGCGCGCGATGTCTTGGCGCGCCCGAATCTTATTGACCACGTCTTCCGGCGCCTTGGCCAGGAAGTTTTCATTGCCCAACTTCTTGCCGGTCTGCTCCAATTCCTTATTGGCCTTGGCCAGATCCTTTTCCAGGCGCTTGCGCTCTGCTTCGACGTCGACTGCGCCGTGAGTATCCAGCGTGACCTCCACGGTGGCCTGGGACAGGCGCACTTCGATGGAGGCCGAGGGGTTAAAGTCCTCGCCCGGCGCGGTGGTATTGGCCAGGTTGCGGACCAATTCCTCTTGGCCCTGCAGATCTGCCGCGGCGAAATCGAGGCGGCCAGGCACCTTCTGTGAGGGCTTAACGCCCTGATCGGAACGGAAGCGGCGCAGCTCGGTGATGAGCTTATCGGCATCGTCGATGCGGCGGGCGGCCACCGCGTCCTTGGTGGCGCCGCCGTTGGTATCGGCCACCGTGGGCCATGGGGCGATGACGATGGATTCCCCGCCGGTCAATGCCTTCCACAGCACCTCAGTCACATACGGCATGGTGGGGTGCAAAAGGCGCAGCACCACGTCGATGACGCGGCCCAGGACGATCTGGGTATTGCGGCCTTCTACCGTTTCACCATCGCGCGGGATCTGCGTCTTGGCAATCTCCAGGTACCAGTCACAGAGCTCATCCCAGGTGAAGTGGTAAAGCAGCTCGTTGGCCTTGGCAAATTGATAATCGTCCAAGTAGGCATCGACCTGGCTGCGCACTTCTTCGGCGCGGTCGAGGATCCAGCGGTCGGCATCGGAAAGCTCCGTGCGGCTAGGCAAAGGTGCCACGCCGGCGCCATTCATCAGCGCAAACTTGGTGGCATTAAAGAGCTTGGTGGCGAAGTTACGCGATGCCGCGGCGGCGTCAGAGCCCAGCGGTAAGTCCACGCCCGGGTTGGCGCCGCGGGCCAGGGTAAAGCGCAGCGCATCGGCGCCGTAATCGCGCACCCAATCCATCGGGTCAATGCCATTACCCAGGGATTTAGACATCTTGCGGCCCTGCTCATCGCGCACGAGGCCGTGCAGGTAGAGGTCCTTGAAAGGAATCTGCGGGCGGCCATCGGTGCCCTTACCCAAAAGCTCTGGGGTCTTGGTGCCGGCGAAGGTGCCGAACATCATCATGCGCGCGACCCAGAAGAACAAGATGTCATAGGCAGTAACCAGCACATTGGTGGGATAGAACTTCTCCAAATCCGGGGTCTTATCGGGCCAGCCCAGGGTGGAAAATGGCCACAGCGCGGAAGAGAACCAGGTATCGAGGACATCCGGATCCTGCTCGTAGCCTGCCGGCGGCTCCTCATCGGGGCCGACGCACACGATGTCGCGTTCGACCTCGCCGGACTCGTTCGTGCGCTCCGGGCCGTACCAAATGGGAATGCGGTGGCCCCACCACAGCTGGCGGGAGATGCACCAATCGTGCATGTCATCGACCCACTCAAAATAGCGCGGCTCCAGCGCCTGCGGGTGCAAGACGGTATCGCCCTCACGCACAGCATCGCCAGAAGCCTTCGCCATTTGCGCGACATCGACGAACCACTGCAGCGATAGGCGCGGCTCGATGGGCTCGCCGGAGCGCTCCGAGTGGCCCACGGAGTGGACATAGGGACGGATTTCTTTGACGATGCGCCCCTGCTCCCGCAGCGCCTCCCGGATTTCCACGCGCGCTTCTTCGCGCGTCATGCCATCAAAACGGGTACCGGTATGCGCGATGTGGCCGGTGGTATCCATGACCGTCGGCATATCCAAGTCGTGGCGGGTTCCCATGGCGTAGTCATTGGGATCGTGGGCCGGGGTGATCTTTACCGCACCGGTACCAAAATCCATGTCCACGTAATCATCGGCGATGATCTTCAACTTCAGGTCATCGCGGAAGGGGTGATCCAATTCTTGGCCCACGAGGTGGGCGTAGCGCTCATCGTCGGGGTGGACGGCAATGGCGACATCGCCAAGCATGGTTTCCACACGGGTAGTGGCAACAATAAGGTGCGGCTCGTCGTCATTGAGCGAGCCATAGCGGATCGAGACCAGTTCGCCCTCGACGTCTTTGTAGACGACCTCGATATCGGAGACGGCGGTCTCCAGCACCGGCGACCAATTGACCAGGCGATTAGCCCGGTAAATCATGCCCTCATCGTAGAGGTTCTTAAAGATGGTCTGCACCGCGCGCGACAGGCCATCATCCAGGGTAAAGCGCTCGCGGGTCCAGTCCACGGAGTCACCAATGGCGCGCATCTGGTTCTGGATGGTGCCGCCGTATTGCTCTTTCCATTCCCAGACCTTGCCGATGAACTCCTCGCGCTCATAATCCCAGCGCTTTTTACCCTCGGTCTCCTTGAGCTTGGCCTCGACCTTGGTCTGGGTGGCAATGCCCGCGTGATCCGCACCAGGCAACCACAAAGTGGAATAGCCCTGCATGCGCTTGCGGCGAATGATGGAGTCAATCAGCGTGTGGTCTAAAGCGTGGCCCATGTGCAGCTGGCCAGTCACATTCGGCGGCGGCAGCACAATGGAAAAGCCCTCCGCCTCCGAATTCGCATCCGGGGTGAAGTAGCCGCGGTCGACCCAACCTTCATAGAGGTCTTTTTCTACCGCCTGCGGCTCCCAGGACTTGGGCAGAGAATCGGCGCGATTGGTACCAACTAATTGCTCATCATTTTGCTCAGTCACCCGCCCGATTCTACCCGGTACGTCAACCACGCAGCATATTCGCCCACCACCAGTTTGCGGTGATGGGCGGAAGTGCTAAACGGTGCCCCTCCTTAAAGGAGGTCTGCTACGGCCTCGCGTTCCTGGCGCAGCTCGTCTACGGAAGCGGCGATGCGTTCCTTCTGGAAATCGCTCAGCTCCAAGCCTTGAACGATTTCCCACTTGCCATCGCGGCAGATGGTGGGAAAGCCGCAGATGAGGCCCTCATCAACGCCGTAGGATCCATCCGAAGGCACGGCGGCGGTGCGCCAGTCCTCGGTGCCGTGAACCCAATCGTGCATGTGATCCACGGCGGCAGACGCTGCCGACGCAGCCGACGAGCTGCCGCGCACCTCAATAATCTCCGCACCGCGCTTAGCCACCTTGGGGATCATCTCCTCGCGGTACCACTGCTCATCTACCTCCGCGTTGGAGAAGGCGATATCCGGGAACTGGGTTGCGGAGTGGTTGCCCCAAACTGCAATCTTGGAAAAGTCCTTGGTGGCCTTGCCCGTCTTGGCCGCCAGCTGGCCCAAGGTGCGGTTATGGTCCAAGCGCATGAGCGCGTTGAACTGGGAATTATCCAGATCCGGCGCGCTATGCGCGGCAATCAGCGCGTTGGTATTGGCTGGGTTGCCCACCACCAGCACGCGAACATCGCGCGCCGCATAGTCATTGATGGCCTTGCCCTGCTCAGTAAAGATGGCGCCGTTGGCCTCGAGCAGGTCAGCGCGCTCCATGCCCTTGCTGCGCGGGCGGGAGCCGACGAGGAATGCGGCAGAGGCATCCTCGAAGGCGACCTTGAGGTCATCGGTCACCGTAATCGAGTTAACCAGCGGCAGGGCGGAATCGCGCAGCTCCATGGCCACGCCCTCGGCCTTTTCTACTACCGCTGGGATTTCCAACAGAGCAAGGTCTACCGGGGTGTCCTTGCCAAATACGTCGCCCGCGGCAATCCGCCACAGCAGCGAGTAGGCGATATTTCCGGCGGCGCCGGTAACGGTAACTTTTACTGGCTGGGTCATGCTCATTCCTCCTCATATGTCGTGGAGTTGTAAGCGCCCCTCATGCACGCCACCCTCCACGGGATGTATCCACCCCCGAGCTTAGCGCTATACGGAGGTAACGTGTTGTGAAATTTATCCCCCTCTTTCGGAGGGAAAACGCCGCCAAATTTCCGGATATTACCCCCGTTTACCTCCAAATTAACGCCCCCAATGGGCACATTCCTCCCGCGGGGTGGGGCTAATCGGGCATGATGGAAGCGGCACAGACCCCACTGGGGAGCGCGCTCGCAGGGATGCATTCACTGCCTGTGAGCTGCTGCACGGTGGCCAACCACTGCTGCATCGAACCAGCATGAGGCCGACCGTGCAGTTCCCGAGACACTACCCACTATCGCCACATCGGCGCCGCGAAGCAGAGATAGGACACATGCTATGAGCACTGAGCACACCGAACCGCTGCACGCTGCGGAGCAGGCGGAGGACTCCGACGCTCACGCTGCGGATTCCATCAGCACCGATGCCGTGGTGGATATCGCCATTTCCCAGTTTTCCGCGTTGGGTTTTTCTGAAACCAAGCTGGATACCATCGCCGCGGAATCCGGCATGTCCAAGCGCATGATTCACTACCACTTTGGCGATAAGCAGGGCCTGTACTTGAGCGCTTTAAGCACCGCCGCCGAGCGCCTCCGCCCCGACGAAGAGGATCTGGAGCTCGATTCCGCCGTCCCAGTCGAAGGCGTGCGCAAGCTGGTGGACTGGATCTTCTGGCGGTACGTCAACCACCCCGAAGCCATTCGCATGATGACCTGGGAAACCGCGCAGTCTATCGTGGGTTCTTCTACCCATCCCGTCGCAGATTTCAGCGGCGTCGCCCTTCACCTAGACCGCCTGCTGATGTTGGGCCAAGACGCCGGCGCCTTCCGCCCGGGCATTTCCACCAACGATATTTTCACCATCATCGCCTCGCTCACCTCGTACCGCGTGACCAACCGGGCAATGATGGACAACCTCTTAGGCGTGGATATGTCCAGCCAGGCAAATATCGACGGCCTGCACAGGCTTACCGTCGATACCGTGCTGGCGTTCCTCACCGCCAATATCCCCGATTCCGGCCACGAGTCTTATTTAGTGTCTTCCGATGCCGACGAGGGCGATGAGGCCTCCCCGCAAGATATCTACGGCGAGGCATAAAAGTAAGGGCACCGGCTGCTTGCCGATGCCCCCTTTCTTCCTACCGCAGCCTTTCTCTCACTACGCCGATTCCTTCGCCTCATCCTTGTAAGTGAAGTCGGGCTCTGCGCCCTGGGTGACGCAGTCTGCGGTGATGTGCACGGCGGAAATATCTTCTCTGTCTGGCAGCTCAAACATCACTGGAACGAGCAGCTCTTCCAGGATCGCGCGCAGGCCGCGCGCGCCGGTTTTGCGCTCGAGGGCGAGCTCAGCGATAGCATCCAGCGCCCCGTCCTCCATGTGCAGCTCGCAGTCATCCATCTCAAATAGGCGGCTGTACTGCTTGAGTAGCGAGTTCTTGGGCTCAGTAAGCACCTTGACCAGGGCCTCGCGGTCCAAGTTATCCACCGTCGCCACCACGGGCAGGCGGCCGATAAATTCTGGGATCAAGCCGAACTTCACGAGGTCTTCCGGGCGCACCTGGGAGAATAGGTCCACCTTTTCCCGCTCGTCTTCGGTGCCCAGCTTCGCGCCAAAGCCAACGCCCTTCTTGCCCACGCGATCCGCGATCACCTGGTCGAGGCCCGCAAACGCGCCAGCGACAATGAAGAGGATATTGGAGGTATCTAGCTGGATAAATTCCTGGTTCGGGTGCTTGCGCCCGCCCTGTGGCGGGATGGCGGCCACGGTTCCCTCCAGGATCTTCAGCAGCGCCTGCTGCACGCCCTCGCCGGAGACATCGCGGGTAATGGATGGGTTTTCAGACTTGCGGGAAATCTTATCCACCTCGTCGACGTAGATGATGCCGCGCTGGGCACGCTCCACGTCAAAGTCCGCTGCCTGCAGCAGCTTCAAGAGGATATTTTCTACGTCTTCGCCCACATAACCGGCCTCGGTCAAGCTGGTGGCATCCGCGATGGCGAAAGGCACATCCAGCAGGCGCGCCAAGGTTTGCGCCAGGTAGGTCTTACCGGAACCGGTAGGCCCCAGCATCAAAATATTGGACTTAGAGATCTCTACCTCTTCGCCCTCGGCCTTCTTCCGGCGCGCATCCAACGCGGCGGATTCTTCGGCCTTAATGCGCTTGTAGTGGTTATACACCGCTACCGACAGCACGCGCTTGGCCTTGTCCTGGCCAATGACGTACTTATCCAAAAAGGAAGAAATCTGCGAAGGCTTGGGCAGGCGCACCTCCGCCTCGGAAGACTCCTCGGCCTGCTCGTGGCCGAGCTCCTCTTCAATAATCTCATTGCAGAGCTCGATGCACTCATCGCAGATGTAGACCCCGCCACCGGCAATGAGCTTTTTCACCTGCTTTTGGCTCTTTCCGCAGAAGGAACACTTCAGGAGATCAGCGCTTTCTTGCATACGTGCCATTCAGTACTTTCACACTCGCTCTTGTTTACCGCTTTTAAAAGTGGGGCGGAAGGCTCGCTCACTTCCATCCCCGCGGTTGGTTGTTCAAAAATCTACCTTAGTAAATCAACCCGACACGGCTCCTATTCATTCCCTCCGCGTGGCGAAATTCGCAAATCTTTATCCGCTCACACCACTAAACTTGGATGTGGATCCTCCACTACCTCCACCACCGCCGAAGGAGCCATTTCATGTTTGACCTCACCCACCGTACCGCGATTGTCACGGGCGGTGCTGCTGGCATCGGCAAGGGCATCGTTGCCTCCCTGCGCGAAGCCGGCGCCAACGTCATCATCGCCGATATTGATGCCGACAAGGCCGAGGCCACCGCCGCGGAGCTCGGTGCCACCGCCTACCCTGTCGATGTCACCGATAGGGGCTCCATTAAAGAACTGTTTGCCAAGGCCCACGCCGCGCACGGCGCAATCGATATCGTCTGTTCCAATGCCGGGGTCTTTCCCAACTGCCCGCTGGAAGAGATGACGGATAAGCAGTGGGAAACCATGTTTGAAATCAATACCCACGGTACCTTCAAGGTCGTGCAAGAAGCCCTGCCGTATATGAAGGAACGCGGCTACGGGCGCATCGTCATCACCACCTCCATTACCGGTTCCCACACTGGCTTTCCCGGCTGGGCGCATTACGGCGCCTCCAAGGCAGCCCAACAGGGCTTTATCCGCTCCGCTGCTTTGGAAATCGCCCGTGATGGCATCACTATCAACGGCGTTTTGCCCGGAAATATCCTCACCGAAGGCCTCG
Organism: Corynebacterium sp. KPL1814; assembly: GCF_000478175.1. Taxonomy (GTDB): domain Bacteria; phylum Actinomycetota; class Actinomycetes; order Mycobacteriales; family Mycobacteriaceae; genus Corynebacterium. The sequence goes on along the minus strand of NZ_KI515774.1, from coordinate 105,622 downwards.
AAGCACAGGGCCAGGAGTACCTCGATGAGATGACGCGCTCCATTCCGCTGCACCGGCTTGGCAGCCCCCGCGATATTGGCAACGCGGCGGCGTTCCTCGCTTCCACCGAGGCCGGATATATCACCGGTCAAACGCTCATTATTGACGGCGGTCAGCTCTTGCCCGAAACCCCCGAAGCCATCCTGCCGCCGCGCTCCTAGCTTCCGGTCACCCAGCTGGCGCTTGACGATGCCCAGCCCTAAGACACAGATAACCCCGCTGGCACCGTTATGGTGCGTGGCGGGGTTATCTAGTACGGCTCTTATTGCAGCCAGTCAAAGTCGAGCAAGAATGCCTCGACATCGAGCATTTCCAGCTCATCTGGCGCGTGGCCAACAACGAATGCGAAGGACTCAGCGACGTCCTTGGTCGTCGCGGGGGTAAGCCCCGCGTCAACGAGATTTTCCGCTACGCGGGCAGAAACCGGTGCCTGAGACACGGCATCCAAACCCGTACCCGTGGTGGAGTCCTTGAACATATCGCTAATGCCACCAATGAAGGTCCGCATCGTGTTCATCTCTCTCACCTCTCAATGTTGCTCTGTTGATAGGTACAAATATACTTGGTACTTACCCACTAAGCAACCCCTAAGCCACTTAAAGTTAATCTATTGTTAACTTTAAGTGGCTGTGAGGCATATTGCATGGTCACGGGCTTGCTATATAGTCCGCGGGTTACTCTTAAAGGTCGCCAAATGGTGCGAAACCAAAGTAGTGGTCCAGGGAATCGCGCGCGATCCACGCGATTGCCACCACGATAACGACACCCAATACGGCATAAACGGTCCAACCCAACAGCTTCATTTGGCGGCTAGCGGGAGTATCTCCTACCACCACACCATTGTCATCCCGAATGGGATCACCCGTCATGGAACGCATACCCAAGGCGAAGAGCAGTGGAATACCGGCGCCGAAGACAAGGGCTAGGCCGGCGACGCGGAGTATAGATTCGAAGATTTCTGCAACAGTCATGTTCTAGCGCTCCTCTTGTGGAGTAGATGAGGTGGAGTCGTTGTCCCCGTTGACCGCCGCTACTGGGGTCATGCCCCCTGAAGCTGCGACAGACTCTTTCGCACCAACGCGTGGCTCCAAGGACGAATCCACGGACTCAGCGTTCTCATCCCAGTCATTATTAACGTTGGATGCATCAACTGGGTTCATACGGGAGCGGATGACGATGAGCGCCGTCATGGCCAAAAGTAGAACGAAGTCCACGATAGCGCCGGTTGCCACATTGGTAGCGGAAGAGACGCCGTGCGCCAGCCACCACGACGCGAAGCCAACGAAGGCAGCACAGGGCAGCGTAATGAGCCAAGCGGCCACCATGCGCATCGCCACGCCCCAGCGCACTTCCGCGCCGCGGCGGCCCAAACCAGTACCAAGGATAGATCCGGTGGACACGTGGGTCGTAGACAGAGCCATACCACCGGCTGAGGAAGTCAAGATGATGGCCGCGGACGTAGCCTCGGCTGCCATACCTTGCGGGGATTCGATCTCCACCAAGCCCTTACCCAGGGTGCGGATAACGCGCCAGCCACCGGACAAGGTACCGGCCGCAATGGCAATCGCACAGCCGAAGATGACCCAGGTTGGAATGCGAGCATCGGCAGCCGCGTGGCCCGAAGCCACGAGCGCGAGGAAGATAACGCCCATGGTCTTCTGAGCGTCACCGGCACCGTGTGCCAGCGATACCAAGCAGGCGGTCACAATCTGGCCATGGCGGAAGTGCTCGTTCTTTTCCTTATTTGGAATGGTGTTGGTCACCCAATAAACGAGGAAGGTGGCGCAGGCGGACACCAACGCGGCGATAATCGGGGACGCCACCGCCGGAATGATGATCTTGGCCATAATAGAGGTCCACTCCACTCCCCCAGTGCCCATCGCTGCAAAGCCTGCACCGATAAGGCCGCCGAAAAGGGCGTGGGAAGAGCTGGACGGCAGCCCGAGCAACCAGGTGAAAAGGTTCCACAGAATACCGCCGATAAGGCCAGTAAAGACCACCATCAACAGGGCCTGGCCGTCCGAGTCAGCGGCTGCACCCGAAAGGTCATAGGAATCGAGGTTGACGATTCCTTTGGCCACCGTTGCCGCGACATTCACGGACAAGAATGCGCCAACGAGGTTAAGTACGGCAGAAATCGCCACCGCAGTAAATGGCTTCAACGCGCCAGTAGCAATGGAGGTTGCCATCGCATTGGCGGTGTCGTGAAAACCATTGGTGAAGTCGAAGGCTAAGGCGGTAAACACCACAATGCCCAAGATAATCAGAGTCGCTGTCACAGCATTGGCCCCTTGTAAGCAATTAACAAATGAGAAGAAAGTGCAATTACGGCGCCGTCACGCGTCGCGTACGAAGTGCAGCGTACTCCGCAATAATAAGCTGAGCCAATAGTGTTTCTAAGAAGTAAACTGCACTTTGCCTAGTGTTAACTTTCCGCACCTACCTCCGCGTTAGTCGCTTGTCGAAAATATACGGTTTACCAGCAATTTTTAGGAAACCTAATCTATTTTCTGCCTTTAATACCGTGGCAGAAAACACTAAGAGAGGTGCGCCGGCTTAACACCAACGCACCTCTCGAAATACAGGCTTTAGTTTCCCTTTTTAGCGGAAGGTAGCAAACTTCTTGACCACCCAGCGGCTCAGCACGAGCAGAACGATGCCCAGTGCGATGGAGACGACACCCAAGGAAATAAAGAAGGTGTTTTCTGCACCCGCATCCTCTGGGTTGTAGAAGCTAGCCAGCGAACCGGCAAGCGCGGTACCCATGGCCACGGCCATCATCCACACGGCCATCATGCGCGACGGGAACGCCTCTGGCGCCACCTTGGTGGCCAGGGAGTTACCCACTGGTGACAGCATCAGCTCACCCATGGTGAACAGGAAGAGGATCCAGATAATGACATACATTGGCGTGGAGTTTGCGCCCGAGCCAGAGAACGGCAGGAAGAAAAGAGCGAAATACCGATGATGATATTGGCCACGCCGAACTTCACCGGCGTGGACCACTGACGGTCACCAAGCTTCGTCCACATAGCTGCGAAGATTGCAGAGAAGATAACGATGAAAATCGGGTTAATGGACTGCACCAATGACGGCGGGATCTCGATACCAAAGATGTGGCGGTCTAGGCGCACATCGGCGTAAATGGTCATCACGGTGAATTGCTGCTGGAAGATACCGAAGAACAGCACACCGGAGATGAACATCGGAATAAAGCCCAAGAGGCGGTTCTTTTCTTTCCGGCTCACCAAATCAGAGGTGTACATCTGAATCCAGAAGTAGACGGCGGCGATCAGGGCAACAGCAGTGACGATATTGGACAGCCACTCCACCTTGATGATTCCGGTACCCAGGCCGATGACCATGACGAGGATGGCGACGACAATCGCACCAAGGCCCATCAGGCGCTGCTTGGAGTCCGCCGGGTTCGGAATGTCATGGCCGGCATCCTTAATGGTGGTCTTACGCATGGCGGTGTACTGGATAAGGCCTAGCGCCATACCGACGGCAGCGATGCCGAAGCCCCAGTGGAAGCCCTTCCAGCCCCACATTGCGGTGGTAAGAAGCGGACCAAAGAGGGCACCAATATTAACGCCCATATAAAAGACGGAAAAGCCGCCGTCACGGCGAGGATCGTCGCGACTATACAGCGAGCCCAGCACCACCGAAGCGGTGGTCTTCACACCACCGGAACCAACGGCGATGAGGATCAGGCCGATAGCCAGGCCTGTTACGGCAGGGATGAAGGCCAAGACGAGGTGTCCAGCCATCACCATGACTGCAGAGTAGAACAGGGTGCGTTCCGCACCGAGGATGCGGTCAGCTACCAACGATGCCAGCAGGCACGCCATGTACACCAAACCGCCGTAGGCACCGACGATCGACGTCGCATCGCCGCGGTCGAGGCCCAAGCCGCCATCGGTAGTTGCGTAGTACATGTACAGCAGCACGATGGACTGCATGCCGTAGAAGCTGAATCGCTCCCACATTTCCACACCGAACAGGTTAGCCAGCCCCCACGGGTGGCCGAAAAATGTACGCTCCCCGCTCGAAGCAGCGGGTGCGGAGGTTCGATCCTCCGCCTCTGGTTCCTTATTTGTCATAACATAATACGACCACTCAGAGGCCTAATTCACAAATCGGCCATTATACGTGAAACATCGCACTATATTAATCTGCCTAACGACCTGCAGATATTTCTCTGAAAGATTCACCCCGTTTGGGGTAGATGTTCGCCCTCCGTTGCTCCCCTGACATACCCCTCATAGGAATATACTGCAGTCACTTATGCGCAAATAATAAAAGCCCTGCGAGCGCTCCTCTCGAAGCGGCCTCGCAGGGCCTCCACTGATGGATTCAGTCCATCAGGACCGTATTAAGAATTGAGCTTGCGGTACTCAAAGACGGTATCGATGATTCCGTATTCCACGGCATCTTCCGCGGTCAGGATCTTATCGCGGTCGGTGTCGATGCGGATTTGCTCGGCCGTACGGCCGGTGTGCTCCGCCAGGGTGTTTTCCATCAAGGTGCGCATACGCTCAATCTCTGCGGCCTGGATTTCCAAGTCCGAGACCTGACCCTGGGTGCCCTGGGTTGCAGGCTGGTGGATCAATACGCGGGAGTTCGGCAGCGCCGCACGCTTGCCCGGAGCACCAGCAGCCAACAGCACTGCGGCAGCAGAAGCCGCCTGGCCCAGGCACACGGTCTGCACATCAGGACGCACGTAGCGCATGGTGTCATAAATTGCCATCAAGGCAGTAAAGGAACCACCAGGCGAGTTGATGTACATGGTGATATCACGGTCTGGGTCCTGGCTCTCAAGAACCAGCAACTGGGCCATGATGTCATTGGCAGAGGTGTCATCGACCTGGGTGCCCAAGAAGATGATGCGCTCTTCAAAGAGCTTGGAGTACGGGTTGGTTTCCTTCGTCCCCTGAGCGGACTGCTCAATAAAGGAAGGCAGTACGTAACGGGAACTTGGCATCTGCGACTTATTCATAATGATTTTCTCCTTATTCCCTAGTTGCTCAGTGGGCCGTTCACGGACTCGATAACGTGGTCAACAATGCCGTAGTCCTTGGCTTGCTGCGCAGTCATCCAGCGGTCGCGGTCAGAGTCCTTGGTGATCTGCTCGAAGGTTTGGCCGGTGTGCTCTGCAATGAGCTCAGCCATCTCGCGCTTGGTCTGGGCGAATTGCTCCGCTTGGATGGCGATATCGGCAGCGGTACCGCCCACACCAGCGGAAGGCTGGTGCATCATGATGCGAGCGTGCGGCAGCGCATAGCGCTTGCCCTTCGTACCACCGGAAAGCAGGAACTGACCCATGGAAGCAGCCAAGCCCATGCCGTAGGTGGAGATATCGCAGGGCGAGTACTTCATCGTGTCATAAATGGCCATGCCCGCGGTCACGGAGCCACCCGGGGAGTTGATGTAGAGCGAAATATCGCGCGTGGGATCCTCTGCGGAAAGCAGCAGGATCTGTGCGCACAACTTATTGGCAATTTCATCGTCTACCTGGGTGCCCAAAAAGATAATGCGCTCGTGCAACAGACGCTCGTAGACGCTGTCACCCAAGTTCAGGCCGGAGCCTGCCGGGGTGGTCATCTGAAGCTGGTCAGATTTCTTAGACATTCGAAAAGTCTCCTTGAGGACGGTTAATCTCTAATGCCACCACACTACTTAATGTGGCGATAATTGTGGGGTCTGTTCGCTATCAGCGTTTGCACCGATCTTTGTCTGCGTTTTCGACCCGGCGATGAGAAAAGCCCAGCCAGACTTCCTCGTGTATGCGAGGAGTCAAGCTGGGCTTTAAGAAGAGGATTTACTCCGCGTCGGTAGCTTCGTTTTCGTCTTCTTCTACTTCACCGAAGTACTGCTCAACGTCAACGTCGTTGCCCTCTTCATCCTTGACGGTGGTGCGGCAAATGGCGGCAGCCAGTGCCTTGCCGCGGCGTACGTCAGAGAACAGGTTGGCAATCTGGCCGTTGGACTGCAGCTGCTGGATGAACTGGTTCGGGTCCATGCCGTAGGACTGAGCGGTAAACAGGATGTGATCCGAGAGTTCCTGCTGGGAAACTTCCGGCTCTTCCTTTTCTGCCACAGCATCCAAGAAGATCTGCGTGCGCACGGACTCTTCAGCCTGCTCGCGGGTCTGCTTATCAAACTCTTCGCGGGAGGTGCCTTGCGCCTCGAGCAGCTGTGCCAGTGCTTTCTCATCGTGTGCCAGCTGGCCCAGGATCTGGTGCAGCTGGGCGTGAGCCTGCTCGTCGACGACGGACTGAGGCAGTTCAAAGTCGACATCGGCAAGCGCAGCCTTCAAAACCTCATCGCGGATCTGGCCAGCCTGCTCCGCCTTCTTGGACTCCTCGACCTCGGTCTTGGTAGATTCGCGCAGCTCTTCGATAGTGTCGTACTCGGAGGCCATCTGGGCGAACTCATCGTCCATGTCCGGCAGCTTGCGCTCCTTCGTCTGCTGCACGTGGACCTTGAAGGTAGCCTCTTCGTCCTTGTGCTCACCGGACTGAATGGTGGAGGTGAACTCGTTATCCTCGCCGGTCTTCATGCCACGCAGTGCGGTGTCCAGACCCTTGATGAGGTTGTCATCACCGATGGAGTAGGACAGACCTTCGGTGGAAGCATCCTCGATCTTCTCACCGTCTACCTCGGCGGTGATGTCGATGATGGCGTAGTCACCGGTCTTCATCTTGCGCTTGGTGTCCTTCAGCTCACCGAAGCGCTCTGCGAGATCCTCGAGGGCCTTGTCCACGTCTTCTTCGCCGGCCTTGATGGCGGGGACGGTGATGGAGATTTCAGAGAAGTCCGGAACCTCGAACTCAGGGCGAACATCAACCTCGGCGGTGAATTCGACGAAGTCCTTGTCCTCGATCTTGGAAATATCCACGTCCGGCTGGCCGATGACCTTCAGGTCTTCCGACTGAACAGCCTGCTCGTAGCGGGAAGGCAGCATGTCATTGACGACCTGCTCCAGAATTGGGCCGCGACCGAAGCGAGCGTCGATCAGCTGGCGCGGGGCCTTGCCCTTACGGAAACCTGGAATAGAAACTTGCTGCGCGATTGCCGCGTAAGCTTGATCGATTTCCTGGTCTAGCTCCGCAAACGGAACGTTGACGGTGAGCTTAACGCGGGTATCGCTCAGCTTGTCTACGGTGGTCTTCACGAGTGAATCTCCCTGGCTTCATTGTTTTTCTACGTACATAAAAATTAAAGGGGGTCTGAAAAACCTTATTAGGGCATTTTCAGACCCCCATACGTCGGGGCGACAGGATTTGAACCTGCGACCCCCTGCTCCCAAAGCAGGTGCGCTACCAAACTGCGCCACGCCCCGTATGTAGGCCACCAAGTTGCCTTGGCTGCGTTGCATACCTGAGACAGTCTAGCGTGTTGGATTTAAATCTCCTAAATCAGCCCCTTGTTAATGGCGTATACGCAGGTTAGCGGTATAATTTCTGGCAGCTTGACTTAGAAATCGAAATCAAACATGCCGTCAAAGAATCCGCCGCCATCGCCGTCAGATAATCCGTCGAAGAATCCGCCATCATCACCGGCGTCTCCCCCTCCGGCATCGCCGCCCATATCCCCGGCATCTCCTGCATCTCCTGCATCGCCGGCATCGGCTCCGTCCATGCCGTCGCCCCCCTCGGCACCGCCCCAATCGCCGCTTTCTGCGGCGGCTGTGGAATAGCCCACGCCGGACATACCGGCAAACATGGCGTTAAACATCATGGAATAATTCATCATCCACACGCCCGTTTGCAGGGCATCTGCCCACCAAGGGCGGGAGTACCAGCCGGCCGGGACAGGGCGGCCGGCCACGGTTCCGCCTGGGTAATAGTTCGGGGTTTCCTCGGAGGCGTATGGTGAGGCAGTCAGCTGCTCGCCATTGGCATCCACCGTGCGTTTTTCGGTGACCTTACCGGCGGCGCGCTGCCCCTCCAGCGGCGGCAATTCCGGCCCCGGGTTCATGTCCATAATCTCGCGGGCAGCATTGACGTAATGCATACCCTCAAGCGCCGATTCGCGGGCCAAGTTGGCCTGCTTGACCGTGGTGGCCTGCGAAATTGCGGAATTGGCCGCGGTAAAGCGCTCCGATGCATCCGCCATTGCCTGCTGCGAGGCGGTATCCGTGCCGGAGATCTGCATGACCTGACCGCCCAGGCGCTCAATCCAGCGACGCGCATCCGCTTGGGCATCCGCTAACTGCTGCGCCTCTCGCTCCTCCCGGTTCTTTTTTGAGCTGCGCGAGGATAGATACCACGCGCCACCACCGAGTACGACTACAAGAAGTAGGAGTTCCACAACAATCATCGCTTTCTTTGCCGGAATTGGTTCTACCTATTTTAACGGCCCATCCACTGCGTGTGTTCCCTATTTTCGTTTTAGGGCGCACATACGCTAAAGTAGCCGACAGCGTTCAAGGTAACGCTGTGGGAATGTCGTATAGTGGCTAATACCTCAGCCTTCCAAGCTGAAGACGCGGGTTCGATTCCCGTCATTCCCTCGCTTTAACCCACCTTGCGGTGGGTTTTTCCATATCTACAGCTTGGAATTCCTCTGCCCTAACGAGGCACTGCTTGCCGATGCCCCTCCTCCATCCCGCTCCCCGGCTCCCCGCTAAGTGCGGTCATAAATACATCACATTGGGGCGGTGGCCAGATAAGCGTAATCTGGTGTGCATGACCGTACCTAATATTACTTTGAACGATGGAAATACTATCCCTCAACTGGGCTTTGGTGTCTTCCAGATGGACCCGGAAAAGACCGAGGAATACGTAGCTGAGGCTCTGCGCGTGGGCTACCGCCACATCGATACCGCAGCCATTTACGGCAATGAAGAAGGCGTAGGCAAGGCCATCGCCAACTCCGGCATCCCGCGCGAGGAGCTTTTCATTACCACCAAGCTGTGGAATGACCGCCACACCGATGCCGCTGCGGCGCTGGATGAATCCCTGCAGAAGCTGGGCCTTGACTACGTTGATCTGTACCTCATCCACTGGCCTACCCCGGCTAAGGGCACGTACGTTGAAGCTTGGAAGCAGCTCATTGAACTGCGCAAAGAGGGCAAGGCGAAGTCCATCGGCGTGTCCAACTTTGAGCCGGAGCACTTAGATCAGCTGGAGGCACACACAGACGTTGTCCCCGCGATTAACCAAGTGGAGCTGCACCCTTACCTGCAGCGCTGGCGCGAACTAGATGCGGGCCGCGCACACGGCATCGCCATCGAGGCTTGGGGCCCGCTGGGTCAGGGCAAGAGCGACATCTTGGAGGCACCAGAGGTGACTGAAGCCGCCGAGGCGCACGGCGTTTCCCCGGCACAAGCCATTATTCGCTGGCACCTGCAAAATGGGGTTATCCTCTTCCCCAAGTCCTCGACGCCATCGCGCATCGCAGAAAACTTCGATGTCTTCGGCTTCGAGCTCACGGATGCGGAAATGGCCGCCATTACCTCTTTGGAGGAAGGCGAAGACGGCCGCGGTGGGCTTCACCCCAATGACATGAACGACGCCTAATGCGCTTGGTGTAACCACCACATAGAAACGCCGCGTGGCCTAAAAGGCCCGCGGCGTTCATTTATGTCTATTCACAGATCCCCGCAGTTTTAGCGCGGGTCCTTGGGCAGCTCAGGTGGGATATTGGTGCGCTCGTATTCTGCGAGGATATCGATGCGGCGCTGGTGACGCTCGGCGCGGGACCATTCTTGATCCAAGAAGGCATCCACGATTTCTAGGGCCTCTTCTTGCGAGTGCATGCGCCCGCCGATGCCGATGAGCTGCGCATTATTGTGCTCGCGGGCCAGGCGCGCGGTTTCTGGCGACCATGCCAGCGCGCAGCGCGCGCCCTTGACCTTATTGGCGGCAATCTGCTCGCCATTTCCGGATCCGCCCAACACGATTCCCAGGGAACCGGGATCGTTGACGGTACATAGGGCCGCTTCGATGCAGAATGCGGGGTAGTCATCCTCGGCGTCATAGGTATGAGCACCGCAGTCGATAACGTCATGGCCTTGTTTGGTGAGGTGTTCAGAAAGCAGGTTTTTGGTCTCAAAACCTGCGTGGTCAGCTCCAAGATATACGCGCATATCCCCTACAGTACCGGCACCGCCGCCGTCTAGGCACCACTTTGCATAACCTATTTCGCTCATAGCCCCGCACTGTTAAGCTAAAGCGCAGATTACGTGCTGCACAGAAAGGCGATAAATTGAGCCCTCGCGTCCTCGCACTCTACGGCAGCGCCCTCGTTATCGCGGTCCTGCTATTTGCGGCGAATATTTTCTTAACCAACGAGAACTACCTTGTGCCGCTTATTTATACCGTACTTTTCACAGCCGTCCACCTTGTTCTGGGGCTGTGGTGGCTGAATCAGAGGGTGATTAAGAAAAATCGCCTCGGCGGTTTGGCCGCGGTGATTGGGATCTTATCCCTGCTCACTGCGGCATCATGGGCGACGTGGGTGGCCGCCGCTTGGTCAGAATTCCAGGCTCAGGCGGCCCTGCCCATCATCAATATCGCCGGGGTGCCAGCGTTTTTACTCACGCCGGTGATCGCTGGTTGTTGCCTCGCCGCCGCCGTGCGCCGCAAGCACAGCCAGCAGCGCTCATAATTAGTTCTCTTCTACCTGTGGCATCTCCGTGCGGGAACGCTTGAGCTCGAAGAAGTAAGGGAACTGCGCCAGGCGCACGGAGGCATCGAAAAGCTCACCGGCTTCCTCGCCCTTGGGAACGCGGGTAATAACCGGGCCGAAGAAGGCGGTATCACCCAGCTTGAGAACCGGGGTTCCTACCTCATCGCCCACGGAAGAAATACCGTTGTGGTGGTACTCGCGCAGCTTCTCGTCGTATTCCTCGGTGTGTGCCACTTCCGCAAAGTCTGCGGGGAGGCCAACCTGCTCTAATGCCTGGGCAATGATCCCGTCATAGCCGCCATCGCCCTTCTTGCCGCCGTTGCCCTTGGCGTGAATCAGGGTGCCCATGGCGGTATAAAGCTCATCTACCTTTTCTGGCTGCTCGGTCTTTACCTTGGCGAATACGCGGGCAGGGCCCCAGTTGGCCTCCATCATTTCCATGTATTCGGGATCGAGATCGCGGCCATCGTTAAGCACCGACAGGGACATCGGCTCGAATTCCACCGCAATATCGCGGACCTTTTCTACCTCTTTGATCCAGCGGGACGTTGCCCATGCAAACGGGCAAGAAGCATCGAACCAAAACTTAACTGGGGTAGTCATTATTCCTCCTTGAAATAAGTGCAGTTTGCCCCACCACTGTAAACGCGCTGCTAACCTTGATGCATCACTATTTTCGTTAGCAAAGGAGAATCTAGGCAATGACCTCTGTAAACCTCACGTGGGAGGAAGCAAAAAATCGCTCCCAGATGCTCCAGGTTGACCATTACGATGTCACCTTAGACCTTAAGCATTCCGATACCCACTTCCTGTCCACCACCACGGTGCGTTTTAGCGCCCAGGAGGCCGGTTCTACCTTCATCGATCTGCGCGCGGACAAGCTGCACGAGGTGCGCCTGAACGGAAACCCGCTGCCCACGCAGTCCTATGACCCCACCTACGGCATTCCACTCTCCGGGCTGCAGGTAGCGGACTACACGCTCGAGGTCACCGCGGAGATCCCCTTCTCCCGCACCGGCGAAGGCCTGCACCGCTTCGTGGATCCCGCCGATAACGAGGTCTACCTCTACACCCAGTTTGAAACCGCCGATGCCAAGCGCGTCTTTGCCTGCTTCGACCAGCCGGATCTGAAGGCCACCTACTCCCTGCACTTTAAGGCCCCAGAGGAGTGGACCATTATCACCAATGGCCCGGTCACCCGCGAGGGCGATACCTCCCATTCTGAGATCGACTACCCGCTCTCGACCTACCTGGTTGCTCTGTGTGCCGGCCCGTACCACGAGGTCACCGATACTTGGCGCGGCGAGCTGACCGAGCACCCCGAGGGTAAGCCGGCCCAGCAGCTCGAGGTCCCGCTCGGTATTTACTGCCGCGCCTCGCTGGCTGATTCCCTCGATGCCGAGCGCCTCTTTACTGAGACCAAGCAGGGCTTTGACTTCTACCACCGCAACTTCGGCTTTCCCTACCCCTTTGGCAAGTACGACCAGATTTTCGTCCCCGAGTTCAACGCAGGTGCGATGGAAAACGCCGGGTGCGTGACCATCCGCGATGAATACGTCTTTACCTCGCAGGCCACGCACTACAAGTACGAGCGCCGCGCCGATACCATCCTGCACGAGCTCGCCCACATGTGGTTCGGTGACCTCGTGACCATGCAGTGGTGGAATGACCTGTGGCTCAACGAGTCCTTTGCCACCTGGTCCGCGGCCATCTCGCAGGCGGAAGAAACCGAATACGATACCGCCTGGGTCACCTTCGCCAACGTGGAAAAGTCCTGGGCTTACCAGCAGGATCAGCTGCCTACTACCCACCCCATTTCCACCGATGCCAGCGATATCGAGACCGTGGAGCAAAACTTCGACGGTATTACCTACGCCAAGGGCGCCTCAGTGCTCAAGCAGCTGCAGGCTTATGTCGGCCGCGAGAACTTCCTCGCCGGCGTGCGCCGCCACTTCGCCGCCCACGCGTGGGGCAATGCCACCTTCGACGATCTACTCCGCCACCTCGAGGAGGCATCCGGGCGCGATCTATCCTTCTGGGCGCAGCAGTGGCTCAAGACCACCGGCATCAATACCCTGGCGGTTGCCACGGAGGCCAATGATGACGGCACCATCACCCAGGCGCAACTTGCCCAGCGCGGCGATACCCTGCGTACCCACCGCATTGCAGTGGGTCTGTACGGCACCCAAGACGGCAAGGTCGTGCGCACCGAGCGCCTCGAAATGGACGTGGAAGGGGAAGCCACCGAGATTCCAGAGTTGGTCGGACGGAACCTCAATGACATCGATTTCATCCTGCCCAACGATGACGATCTGACCTACTGCCTCATCGATCTGGATGCGGGATCCCTGCAATTCCTGCTGGATAATATCGAGAAATTCGACGACCCCATGGCGCGCACCCTCTGCTGGTCCACCGCCTGGGAGATGACCCGCGCCGGCACCATGCGCGCCCGCGACTTTATACGATTGGTGGCCCGCGGCATGAAGGCGGAAACCGAGCTCGCCGTCCTCGAGCGCATCGTCTCGCAGGCTTCTACCGCGCTGAAGAACTACGCGGATCCGGCGTGGGCGAAAGACAGCACGATTCTGGCGCAGGCGCTTGTCGATGGCGCTCGGAGCACCGATGCGCAGCGTTCCATCATCTGCACGCAGGCGCTGTCCAGGATCCGGCTGCACCAGCCGGCCCTCGACTACTTGCACGATCTCCTCGCGGATTCCGATGATGCCGGGCTGCGCTGGTCCGCCGTCGCAGCGCTCGCTGCCGCGGGCGCGCTTGCCGATGCCGATGCCGCCATCGCCGCCCAGCTCAAGCGCGATAATTCCGCTACCGGCTACTACTCTTCCCTGCGCGCCCGCGCCGCGATTGCCACTGCGGATAATAAGCGCGCGGTATGGGAAGAAATCGTCGCCGGGGACCTCACCAACCGCGAGCTCACTTCCAAGCTGGAAGGGCTAAACTACCCGCACTCCGATGATCTCTTGCCCACCGCAGAGTTCTTCGAGGTAGCCGAAAAGATCTGGGATTCCCAGTCCTCCGAGGTGGGCCTGACCACCGTTACGGGGCTATTCCCGTCCTGGGATATCACTCAGGACGGCCTCGATCGCGCCGATGCCTTCCTGCAGAAGGATCTGGCGGGTGGCCTGCGCCGCGCGATTACCGAGCAGCGCGACCGCGTGGCCCGCGCCCTGCGCAACCGCGAGGTCGACGCCAACTAGGTGCCTAGTTCTTGCGGAGATTCAGTTCAATGCGCGGGCGCACCTGGATCTCCGTGAGCTGGGTCGTGGGCCCAGCCTCCACGACGGTGCGGATGGCGCGCGCCACCTCTACGGGTGCAATAACCTCGTTCGGGTTGTAGTCCTGCAGGCCCTCCAGCATCGGGGTATCGGTGGGGCCTGGCGCCACGGAGGAGACGCGGATGCCGGGCTCGGAGATACGCAGGGCATCGGCAAGCGCATACAGCGCGTGCTTCGTTGCTGCATAGACCACGTTATCGCCGTAGCTCTTGCGCCCCGCCCCCGAGTTGATGAAGACGACGGTGCCCTCTGCCTTGCGCAGCTGCGGCAAGAGCGCGCGGGTGACCTCCGCCGGCGCGTGGACGTTCAAGTCCATGTGTGCGCGCCAATCTTGCGGGGTGGCCTCTTCCACCGAGAACTTCTTGGCGCGCGCCGCGCCGTGCACGAGGACATCGACCCGCTCTAGCTCGGGCAGCTGCATGCCCTCGTCTAAGCCGGCGACCAAGTCGCTGGCAACCGGCGTGATATTCGCGGCCTCTGGCAGCTCATCGGCGCTGCGGCCCAGCGCATATACGTGGTAGTCACGGGCGAGGTCCTTGATGATCTCGCGCCCCATGCCACCGGTGGCACCGGTAACGACGGCGATTTTCTCTGGCACATTCGTGGTATCAGTCATGCCACCCCATCATAGGCAAAATGCTGCATCCCCGACGCGACACCGCAGTGTCCTCTACCTACCGATAACGCTCCGGAACATTGGCCTGGCCCAAGGTGAGCATAAGGCGATTAGCCCAGTTGAAAAAGGAGGATGCATAAATGATATCCACGATGGACTGATCGTCGAATCCGGAATCGCGCAGCTCAGCGCAGAGTTTAGCGTCAAAGCTTATCGGCGATGACGTCAGCACCAGAGCAGCGCGGCGAATAAGATCCCATTCTAGAGAACCGAGATCCGCCGTGATGCCCTCTGCAAGTAGGCGATCCACGATTTCCCTCTCCCCGCCTTCTTTCACGCACCGCGCCTGGTGCACGGATGCGCAGTAAACGCACCCATTGAAACGCGAAACAACGGTAGCGGCTAGTTCCCTATCCGCGCGTGATAGTCCTCCCTCAGTGTTGTAGAAAATATCCAAGTCCGTCAGGGTACGCGCCTTCAGGGCGGCGGGATCTCGGGCGAGAACGCGGAAGTACTCGGAGTCAATGCGCTCGGGCTTAATGAGCGCATCCATATGCGCCGGGGTGAAGTCCTCTTTGGGAAGTGGCGCCACCCACGGCAGCCAACCGAGTGAGTGATTAACAAAATGATCTGGGATAACCCCGTCGGGCTGAAGAGTATTCTCGGTCGCCTCCCAGTCAGGCTGGACTCCGCCGGTAGCACGGCGCGCTTCCGAGACAGTGGGAACCTGCCCCGAAAGCACGCTCAACCCGTGAGCTACGCGGAGTTGAAATGCGAGGAAAGATACGAGCTGGGAAAGGCTCACGATATCGGTGGCAGACCACCCAGCGGCATCGAGATGACCAAGTGCCTGAGGGGACGCGTCCTTGGGGTGGAAAGTCAAGAGATGCGCCCAGTCACACGCAGCGGATAAGCGCTTCCCTAATGCTCCTTCGGAGTCTTTGGCTTCCCCAGCAGCGTTTTCGCCAAAGACGAGAAAATCCGCGTCTTGGTACGGCCCCGTCGATGCCCCGCGTCGGGCCGCGGCGCGAACTGCGGCTACAAGGGGCTCGCTTGCTTCATCGCTGAGTAGGTCGAAATAGAATTCCGCCGCGGGCGCATGATTGATGGCCGCGGTAAAGGCAGCAATCGCGTAGCGTTCGGCATAAGAAAAGGTGCCAGGGTCTTCCGGTTCGAGCAACGCAGTAAAACTTAACTGGGCATTGTCTTGGGCTTGCGGGCGTGCTGTGCGCAGGCGCTGTACTTCTTGGGAAGCACCGGAGAATTCGTTGATAATATCTACCATCGGTGTCACCTTTCTATCGATATGATTAAAGCGAATGGAGGGGCTTAGTTGGACTTGGACTACAGCCCTAAGTTTAGGTCGCCCGCGCGGTAGCGTGAGCCGGGAATGGCCGCGATAAGTTCACGGGTATAGGCCGTTTCCGGATGCGCAAAGACCTCTGCGGTGCGGCCCGATTCCACCTGCTGCCCATGGGACAAGACAGATACCGTATCCGAAATCTGATTGACCACGGCCAAATCGTGCGAAATAAAGATATACGTCAAATCTAGTTCTTGTTGCAGTTCATCCAGCAGACGAAGGATCTGCGCTTGCACGGTAACGTCAAGCGCCGAGACGGCCTCATCGAGCACTACCAGCTCCGGCTCGACGATCATCGCACGGGCGATAGCTACGCGTTGTCGCTGCCCGCCGGATAGTTCCTTCGGCTTGCGGCCTGCCATCGCCGAATCAAGAGCAACCAAATCCAAGAACTTCTGTGCCTTTTTATTAGCATCGCGCCGCGAAGCTCGCGTGAAGTTCCGGACCGGCTCAGCGATCGTTTCCCCAATACTCAGACGCGGATCGAGCGAACTAAATGGGTTTTGGTACACCAGTTGAATCTTTTGCCGCAGTTCCCGCAGGCGCTTTCCCTTCACATCCGTCAATTCCTCACCCGAGAGCCGAATGGTTCCTTCGGTGGGCCGAGAAAAAAGGGAAATGGCACGACCGGTGGTGGTTTTACCTGAACCTGACTCGCCTACAAGGGCGTGGGTAGTGCCTCGCGCAACCGTAAAACTTATATCGCGCACGGCATTAAAATCCCCGAACCGTTTGCTCACCCCTTCCACTTCCAATAAAGGCGTGGCCCCTTCGGTTGCGGTGCGGCGAGTAAGGGTGGGAGTGGATAATGAGGGGGCATCGGCAAGCAGGCGCTTTGAGTACTCATGCTGGGGCGCGGTTAACACATTGGCGGCCACTCCAGACTCGCGCACATGGCCCTTTTCCATCACCACGATGGAGTTAGCGCGATCCCCGGCCACGGCAAGATCGTGGGTAATAAACAATATGCCCATAGTTAGTTCATCGCGCATATCATCTAGCAAATCCAGAATGATCTTCTGCACGGTGACATCGAGCGCCGAGGTGGGCTCGTCTGCAATGATAAGTTCCGGTTCCAATGCTACGGCCGCGGCAATCAACGCGCGCTGCTTCATGCCTCCGGAAAGTTCATGGGGGTACTGGCCGTAGCGGCGCTCAGGATCATCAATGCCGACGCGTTCCAAGAGCTCCACCGCGCGCTGCCGGCGAGAGTGCTTAGAGCCCTGCGAACGCACGGCCATGCCTTCTTCCACCGCGGCACCGATGGTTTTTAGGGGATTCAGGGAATTATTGGGATCCTGCGGGATCAAAGCGATGCGTCGACCACGCAATTCACGCCATTGTTTCTGCGAATATTGCGTGACATCGCGGCCATCGAAAAAAATAGAACCGGATACGATGGAGGCATTTTCCGGCAACAGACCGATGGCTGCCATTGCGGAGGTGGACTTACCGGAACCAGATTCACCGACAATGGCGGTCATTTCACCAGCGTTTACTTCAAGGTTAATGCCGCTAGCGGCCTGAAACTCGCCTTTGTCTGTGCGATAAGTAATGGACAGATCTTTTACGCTTAGAAGAGACATTAGGCAGCCTTTCGCAGTGTCTGGCTTAAGTGATTAGCCGCAAGTACAACGGCAACAATGACGGCGCCGGGGGCCAAGGTTAGCCAGCCGGCAGTGGCGATATAGTCACGCGATTCCGAAATCAATAGTCCCCATTCCGGCGTAGGTGGCGGAGTACCATAACCCAAAAATCCCAGGGTGGCCAGCTGCAAAATTGCCAGACCAAATTGCAATGCAGCGACTGCAAAAACTGCGGTCAAGGAGTTAGGCAAAATATGACGGGTAAGCACTTGGAAAGGAGTGCCACCCGAGCCGTAGGCAGCCTCCACAAAGTCTGATTCGGCAACGCTTAATACCTGCGAGCGGGCCAAGCGGGCAAAAGTGGCAACAGAAGTAATACCGACAGCAATAGCGGCGTTAAAGGTGCCATGCCCCAAAACAATGATGACAGATAGCGATAGCAGGAGGCCCGGAATGGATAGGAGCACATCCACAACGCGCATAATGACCGCATCCACCCAGCCTTTCTGTACGCCGGCAATAATGCCAAGCAGCGTGCCTACGGTGAGACCGAAGAGCACCGCAATGAGGGCACCCAGCAAGGATTGGCGTGCGCCGTAGATGACGCGAGTATAAAGATCGCGTCCTACAGCATCGGTACCGAACCAGTGTTGCGAGCTGGGAGCCAATAGTGCCTGTGTATCGCCGCCCTGGTTTGGATCCTGGGAGGCAAAAAGATGCGGAAATAGCGCGCATACAACAGCGAAAGCTAATATCACCACGGAAATTACGGAGCCGGGAGAGATCAGGAGTTTCTTCGTCTTAAGATTCATGCTTGAGCCTTCTTTTCATCCGCTTTACGGTCCGCGCGTTGCACCCCGACGTGGTGAGTGGCATGCGACGTTGCGGCGGAAGTGGCACTACCCTTATCCCGGTCACGCAGGCGAACATCGAGAACTGGGTAAAGCAAATCCACTACAAGGTTGATGAGGACAAATACGGTTGCCGCCAGCACCACGATGGCGAGTAGCACCGAGGTATCGCGATTTGCTACAGCGTCCACGGTCAGCGCACCGATACCGTGGCGCGCGAAGACGGCCTCCGTCACCACGGAACCGCCCACTAGCTCGCCGAAGGTTAGACCAGCCATGGTAAGCGCCGGCAGGATGGCATTGCGCAGGACGTTGCGCCATAACAGCCAAGCTTCGCTTGCCCCCTTTGCGCGTACTACCTGTACAAATGACATATCCATCACCTCATCGATAGACCGCATGAGCACCTGGGCCAGCGGCGCGGAGACGAAAAGCCCCAAGGTAATCACCGGTAGGACCAGCCCCTGCGCTGTAGAAGCACCGATGACTGGGACCCACCCCAGCGCGAAGGAGAATACTTGGATCAAGATGATGCCTACCCAAAACGTTGGGGCCGAAACCAATACGGAAGGCAGGCCGCGAAAGAATCCGCGCAACCACGCGAGCGGGCCAAAGGTAGCGGCGATGGCAATGACAAAGGCCAGAACCACCCCAAATAGGAAGGCAAGCAGCGCAAGGGCGAGGGTAGACGGCAGGGCATCAGCAAGCATGTCTGCCACGGGCGTACCGGTGGCCACGGAAAAGCCGAAATCACCGGTGATAAACCCGCCTAGAGCATTCATATAACGGTTAACTAGCGGCTCATCGGCCCCGTAAACCTCTCGAATGGTGGCTAGCTGCTCAGGGGTAAGACCCAAGTTGGGATTGTCGTAGCGGGAGGCAACGGCATCTCCGGGAAGCGCGGTAAGCAGGATAAATGCCACGGTAAACGTGGCCCAGATGACCACAATGGCTTGGCCTATTCGCAACACAATCGATGTTGGACTCATGTCTTATTCCTGCCCTTCTTCCGCATTGATCTTCACCGCATAAAAGGAAGGGCGACCGATGGCTTCGGTGGTAAAGCCCTCCACATAGGGCTGGAAGCCATAAACTTGTGGTTCCTCAAAGAGCGGCAGAATATAGGCCTGCTCCGAAAGGTAATCCTGCATCCGGCCGCTCATTTCGAGGCGTTCTTTTTCGCTCTTTAAAGAGAAATACTCCTCCACCATGTCCTGCAACTTGGGATCACCGAAGGAATCGGTTCCTTCGTCATAATTGAGGAAGGAATTGCGACCTTTGCCATTGATCCAGGTGGCCAAGGTATCCACGTTGGCGCGCCCAACCATGGAATGGCGCACCTGTACGGAATCCTGGTCCTTCATGGCTTTATCCTGTGCAGTCCGGTCTCCCGGATAGAGGTTTGCTTCAACCCCGATGTTTTTCAGCATCTCTTGGACCTTGGTAAACATCTCACGCGAACGAGGCTGCGGAACGGATTCATTAAACGTCAGAGAAAGCCGCTCGCCATCTTTCACGCGAATGCCATCCTCGCCTGGAATCCAGCCGGCTTCATCGAGTAGGCGTCGGGATTTATCCGGGTCAAAGGCATAATTTTCGGATTGATCCTTAAAGCCTACGGCGGTGCGAGCGAGGATGGACGAACCCTTCGAATAAGAATCCGAATACAAAGTGCTCAGGATATTATCACGATCGATGGCGTGAATCAGTGCTTGGCGTACGCGCTTATCAGCAAGCAGCGGGTGCCGGAAGTGGAAGTGGTAGCTATTATTCACACCCCGGGTTGGGGCAGCCAGGACCTGAAGGTTCTTATCTTTCAAGTGCTTCTCATCGGGGGCTTCGATCTGACGGGCGATATCGGATTGATGAGCCACGAGGGACCCCACGCGCACGGAATCTTCGGCCGCCAGCACCACATTGATGCCCTCAATTTCCGCAGGGCCTTGGTGGTCTTTCCGGGCGGGAGGCGCCCAGTCATAGTCCTTGCGCGCCTTTAGCACCAGCTTGGTGCCCATATCCTCTTCCTCAATAACAAAGGGCCCCGAACCAGAAATATCGGTTGCGTGGCCAGGTGAAAAGCCCGTGTCATCCAAGTCCAAGGTGTCATTAGACAACAGGGCCTGGTTCATTACGGACGTGGATTGCGGGAAACCTGGGGACGGCTCGCTGAAGTAAAACTTCACCGTGTAGTCATCAATGACCTCGGATTTCACGTAATTGGGAAGCTGCTCCGACGGGGTCAGCATGCGGGAATCATCACCCTTGGCATACAGGTCATAATTCTTTTTCACGTTTGCTGCATCCAGCACGGAACCATCGGAATAGGTCACGCCTTTACGAATATGGAACGTAAATTCCGTGTCATCCGCATTGGTGTCAGGCAGGTCCTCCGCAATCCATGGGTGAAGCTCCAAGGTTTCTGGGTCCTGCCAGAGGAGGCGGTCCGCGATGTTATTGAGCACGCCGCCGTTGGGATAATAGCCGCCCGCCGGTGGATAGAGGTTATTGAACATATTCGGCTCGGCATAGGTCACCATGCCATTTTCGGCCGCGTGGGTAGTATTCGCGC
Source organism: Corynebacterium sp. KPL1814 (assembly GCF_000478175.1). GTDB lineage: Bacteria > Actinomycetota > Actinomycetes > Mycobacteriales > Mycobacteriaceae > Corynebacterium. Next base: position 84,664 of record NZ_KI515774.1, on the reverse strand, counting down.
ACGAACTTAGCGTTAGAACAAGCGCGGTGCTAGCAACCACCGCGGCGAGAGGCTTTAAAAGCCGATGTAGAGACTTCATAAGGGAGGTCAATTCCTTAAAGGTTGAAGTTGGACCAGCCCATTAGAACACACCGTCGCCACAAACACAAGACCGCATGGTCTACCCTCTATCCAGCACTCATTGTGGTTTACTAATTTTACGACAGACATCTTGGTCTATTCATCTAAAACAAGGGAGTCCAATAAAACTGTCCAGGAGGGCGGTGTGGCACGATAGGAGTTATGGCTACTCCTGCAATCGCGATCGTCGGCATGGGCCCGCGTGGCATCTCCATCTTGGAACGCCTCACCGCCCGCATGGATGATTCCAGCTCCCCCGTCACCGTTCACCTCATCGACGAGGCCCAGCACGGCGCCGGCCGCGTCTGGGAAACTGACCAAACCAAGACCCTGTGCATGAATACGCGCGCGGGCGCCGTCACGCTTTTTACCGAGCCCGGCGCGACGGTGAACGCCCCGGTGCTCGAGGGGCCGACGCAATACGAGTGGATCCAGCTGCTGCGCGGCGAGGGTAATAAGGTAGCTCCTGCCAAGCGCGAGCTTTTTGCCCAGCACCCTCCGGCCCCGCATGTTGCCACTGAGTACCGCGCGGAGCTGGCCGCTACCCGCCCGGAGTCCAACCCCACGCGCGCTTTATACGGCGAGTACCTGCGCTGGGCCTATGACGTGGTGGTAGCCCGCTTGCCCGAGAGTATTTCTACGGTGAGCCACCACCACCGCGTGGAGACCATCACCACGGATGGCTCAGCCGATATCCTGCACCTAGACGATGGCTCGCAGGTGCACGCCGATGCCACGGTCCTAGCCTATGGCTGGATGGCGCCGCGCTTTAATGATGAGGAGCAGCGCTTGGCGGAATCCGGGCTGCGCTGGATCGCACCGGGCAACCCCGTGGAACAAGACTATGGCGCCATTCCCGCCGGTGAAGACGTGTTGGTGCGGGGGCTGGGCATGGGCTTTTATGACATCATGGCGCTAACCACCATCGAACGCGGTGGCAAATTCGTCGAGGATGCCACCACTCGCTCTGGCCTGCGCTACGAAGCGAGCGGGAAGGAACCACACTTCATCGTCGCCTCCGGCCGCGGTTATCCCTTCCACCCCAAGTCCGAGTACAACGAGCTGCCGCCCACGATGCCGCGGCGGCGGTTGCATGGGGTCATCGGGAAGCTCCAGGGCGCCGAGGACATCGACTTTGACGCCCAGGTTTGGCCCGCCATCGCACGCGATAGCTACGAGGCGTATATAACCGCGCTGGAACGGGTGGATCCGGCGGCGCTGCTTCGCCCGCGGGAAGAGATCCTCGCGGTCATCGATGCCACCGCGCCAGATGATCTGGGCACCGCCCTCGCTCCCTTGGTCACCCAGCCGTGGGATATGACAGACCTCATGTACCAAGTTGCTGGATTTACCGGCGATATTTCGGCGTTGACCTCCCACATTGCGGATTCCCTGGCGGACGATATCCAGGAGGCGGCCGCCGGCCACGATTCGCCAATGAAGGCCGCGCTGTGGTCGCTGTCCCAGTCGCGCAAGCCCGCCTCCATCCTGGGCGCGGAAGGCCGCTATACCCGCGAGTCCCGCACAGGCCGCTACGCGCAGTTCATGTCCTTTGGGCAGATGGTGGGCTCAGGCCCTCCGCTGTTCCGCGTGCGCCAGCTGCTCGCGCTTGTCGATGCCCACCTGGTCCACTTCCTCGGCGATCACCCCACCCTCGCTATCGAGTCAGACCATTTCACCCTGACCTCTGGCCCGCGTTCGGCATCGGCGCCCACGCTTGTCGATGCCTTTATGCACAAGCCCGATATCCGCGTCGCCGGCGATCCGCTCACCCGCGGATTGGTCGAGAGTGACCGGGTGCGCCCGTTTGCTGATCATGGGCAGGACACCGGCTCCCCCGAAACCGATGGTGCCACGCGGCGCACCGTCCATCCGGATGGCAGCCTGGATGAACGACTGCATATCGTCGGCATTCCCACCTATGCGCAGTGGCCGGATACAACGATTTCCCCCATGCCAGGCACGGATCCACTCATGCTGCAGGAAACCGATAAGACCGCCGGTTCCCTGCTCAAGGTTGCCGGCGGCCACTAAGCACGCGTTTTAGAGCGCGTTTTAAAGGGCGTCGAGGGCCTGCTGTAGATCCGCCAGCAGGTCATCGATGTCCTCGATGCCGATAGAGATGCGCACCATGTCTTCCGGCGGCACCAGTTCCGATCCTTCGGCCGAAACGTGGGTCATGTTCTGCGGGTGCTCGATGAGCGATTCCACCCCACCCAGCGATTCCGCCAGGCAGATAAGGCGCGTATTCAAACAAATCTGCTTGGCGTGCTCTGGGTCATGGAAGCGCACGGACATCATGCCGCCGAACCCGCGCATCTGCTGCGCCGCCAGTTCGTGGCCAGGGTGCTCTGCCAATCCCGGGTAGCGCACCTGTTTGACCTCTGGGCGGGCCTGTAAGAATTCCGCCACCTTTTGCGCATTGGCGCAGTGGCGGTCCATGCGCACGCCGAGGGTCTTAATACCACGCGCGGTCAGGTAGGCATCGAAGGGCGAGGCGACCGCGCCCACGTTGCCCTGGAAGTACAGCAGCTGCTCATCCACCTCGGGGTCATTGGTAACTACGGCGCCACCGAGGACATCGGAATGCCCACCCAAGTACTTCGTAGTGGAGTGCAGAACGTGGTCCGCGCCGAGTGCGAGCGGGTTCTGCAGGTACGGCGTGGCGAAGGTATTATCCACCAGCACCTGCGCATTGCCCTTGACCTTGGCCACCGCCGCAATATCGGTGATATTCAGCGCCGGATTGGTCGGGGTTTCCAGCCAGATGAGCTTGGTATTGTCCTTTACCGCGGCGGCGACGGCATCGACATCGCAGGTATTGATAATGGACATCTCCACGCCCCACTCCGTGAAATCATTAAGCAGGCGGTAGGAACCGCCGTAGGAGTCATTGCCCAAGATGACGTGGTCACCGGGGCGCACCAAGATGCGCACCATCGTATCGGCGGCTGCCATACCAGTGGCAAAGACGCGCGCGTAATCCGCGCCCTCCAGCGCGGCCAAGGTCTTTTCGAGGGAGCGAACCGTCGGGTTGGCCACGCGCCCGTATTCGAAGCCGCCGCGCAGCTGCGCGAGGCCATCCTGGGCGAACGTAGTCGAGGCGTAGATCGGCACGTTGATGGATCCCATGTGCGGATCCGGGTGATATCCAGCGTGAATGGATCGGGATGAAAATCCTTTTGCCAAGTTATGCGCGCTGTGTTCAGTCATGCCTCCCAATCGTAGACTAAGCGGTTCATCCACACCGGCCATTCGGCAATTTATATTCGGTTCCACGCGCGCTGCGAATTCTGCGCTGTCAGTGAGATTTCAGGATTCTTCTCTAGAATGGGTGCGGTTAGCTTGTGTCCACGATCAAGAAAGAATGATGAGTACGAACTTATTTACCATGGCTCAGGGCGCTGCAGAGAAAAAAGACGATGCAGTCGAGTCCGTATCGAGCTTCTGGAACGACGAGAACGTTCAGCTTTGGCTTATCGAGCGGCCTATTCGCATCGGCCTCATTATCATTTTGGCCTTCATTGCGCACTGGGCGCTGCGCCACCTCATCAACCGGCTGGCGAAAAACAGCATTAAGGCTTCCACCCTCAAAAAGCCCAGCCGCAGCCGCAGCAGGTCTGCGGAGGACGGCCAACCGGATGACACCCTGCGAGAAACCAGGGAGGCGCGCCGCGCCTCGCGCATTAAGACCCTCGCCGGCGTAGGGCGCTCGGCGGTCGCCATCGTGGTCTGGGTTTCTGCCGGCATTGCCATCCTGGACGAGTTGGAAGTCAACGTCGCCCCGCTGATCGCCTCAGCCGGTGTTATCGGTGTCGCCCTCGGCTTCGGTGCACAGGAACTGGTCCGAGACTTCCTCTCCGGTATTTTCATGCTCATTGAGGATCAATACGGCATTGGCGATGTCATTGACCTGGGCAACGGCGTCTTCGGTGACGTCGAGTCCATTTCCCTGCGCATTACCACCGTCCGCGATATCGACGGTGCCCTGTGGTACGTCCGCAACGGCGAAATCCTGCAGGTGGCTAACCACTCCGATGAGTACTCCGTTGCCCGCATCCAAATCCCTGTCGGGCTATCCAATGACCCAGAGGTTGCCGGCGAGGTCATCGACAAGGCCGTCAAGGATGCCGTCAAGGACGAAAAGATCCGCAAGATGGTGCTCAGCACCCCGCGCATCGACGGCATGTCCAAGTTCGAGCCGGACTATGTCTCCTTCCGCGTGTCCACCAAGACGCTGCCGGGCCGCCAGTGGGACGTCCAGCGCTTTGTCCAGTCCCGCGTCCTCAATGTCATGCACGCAGAGGGCATTACCACCCCGTATCCACACGGCATCGGCATTGCCAATCCGCACAAGGGAGACGATGCCTAAATGAATTCCGTCTATGAAGCCATCGGTGGCACCCCTACCTTTGAACGCCTCGTACATGGCTTTTATGACCAAGTCAAAGAAGACGACGTAATTGGCCCCATGTACCCGGATCAGGATTGGGAAGGCGCGGAACAGCGCCTTACCTGGTTCCTGATTCAGTACTGGGGCGGTCCCCAACACTTCTCCGAAAACCGCGGCCACCCGCGCCTGCGCATGCGGCACGCAACCTTCCCCATCGATATGGAAGCCCACGATCGCTGGCTCGAGCTGATGGGAAAATCCCTCGATAGCATCGAGGAAGACACCATCCCGCCGGCATATCGCACCATGATTTGGGACCACATGCAGCGCGTCGCCGCCATGCTCATCAATAGAGCTCCTTAACTTTTCAACTTTTTGTAGCGCTGCCTGTGCAAGGCGTTACAAGCTGCACGAAGAGGCCCGCGCACTTCCACATTAGGTAAGTGCGCGGGCCTCTTTTACTGTGCGCTAGCGCCGGGTTAGTACTGCCGGATGCTTAGTCTTTCCAGTCGAAAGCCTGGCGTACCGGCTCAGATACCAGCTTGCCCCCGCGGGTCATCACGCCGGAGCGAAAACCTGGGAAGCGCTCGATCGCGGCATCCAGGTTGTCGTTGGCCACCGCGCGGACATACGGCAGCGTCGCCGAGGCCAAGGCGCGGGCCGAAGTATTGGCCACCGCACCGGGCATATTGGCCACGCAGTAGAAGAGGGTGTCGTGCACCTTGAAGGTCGGTTCGTCATGGGAGGTCTTGCGCGAGTTCTCGAAGCAGCCGCCCTGGTCGATGGCGACATCGACAAGCACCGCACCCTCCTTCATCTTCTTCACGGTCTCCTCGCGCACCAGCTTCGGTGCCGCAGCGCCTGGAATCAGGACGGCGCCAATGACGAGATCGGCCTCCTCCAGCTCCTTATCCAGAGTGGATGGGTCAGAGATCAGGGTACGCACGCCGCCGGCGTACTGGTCATCAAAGCGCTGCAGGACGTGTGGATCCACGTCCAGGACCGAGACTTCTGCGCGCAGACCGTGCGCCATGGCCACGGCGGACGCACCTACCTGGCCGCCGCCGATGACCACCACGCGCGCAGGCTGGGTGCCCGGGATGCCAGAAACCAAGAGGCCGCGGCCGCCCTGGGTGGACAAAAGGTGGTGCGAGCCCTCGATGACGGCCAAGCGCCCGGCAACCTGGGACATGGGGGTCAAAAGCGGCAGGGTGCCGCGGCGGTCCGTAACGGTTTCATAGGCAATCGAGGTCGTCTTCGATTCCGTCAGCGCCTCCGTCAGCGGGCGATCCGCTGCCAAGTGCAGGTAAGTAAAGACGGTGAGATCCGAGCGCAGGTACTGGTACTCGGACTCGAGCGGCTCCTTTACCTTCAGCAGTAGCTCGGCCTTAGCCCACGTCTCGTCCGCAGAATCGACGATGGTGGCCCCTGCCTCTACGTACTCCTCATCGGGGAAGGACGCGCCTACGCCTGCGCCCGATTCGATGAAAAGCTCGTGCCCATCAGTAACCAAAGTCCGCACCTCGGTTGGGGTGAGGGCAACGCGGCTTTCATTATTCATGATTTCTTTGGGTACAGAAATGCGCACGGAGGTTCTCCTTCATGTGTTGGTTACAGAGGCGAAAATTTACTTCACGCTGTCAGGTTAACGCAGAATGAGAAGGAGAATATAAGTTTGTGCGTATTTCACGAACGGGGGTGGAAGCTAAAATCCCGTTTTCCCAGATACCGCAGTATATAGGGTTAAAAATGCGCGCACCGGGGATACCCACTACCCCCGACTATTGGGTTATAGGTATTAATCACTGTCCGTTTTGGGTGACGGAATACCAGATTCGGGGAGTTTTACAGCACGGATAGCCGCGTGGAACGGTAAATGCTGCCGAACGGTGCATCAAGGCGCACCCACCGGCCAAGGCTCGATACTCGCAGGTGTCGCGGAATATCCATGGAGGCAGAACACCCCGGGATTAGGCCCAGGTTGGTGCAGGCGAAGATCATCCGCATCGGAATTTCCACCGTTTGGCCGTTACCCTCAACCGTGACCACGGTCTGATTAAGCAAGCTGGGTGGCGGGCCCATGGGCCCAGAAAACTCCCGGGCCAGCTTCTGCCCTTGGTCCGAGAGTTCGCGAACTACCGTCACCGGCAGGGTATCCACCACGCTAAAGCCGGTCGCCGGGGGCAATGCGCCCGGCCACGACGCATCGCGGGATGGGCCGAGTTCCATAACGCCGGTGCCATCGTTTTTCGCGAGCTGTTGCTCCAGCGTCTCGGCGGACACCACTGCCCCATCGCGAGAGACTATCCCCTGAACGCGACGGGAGGCGACGACCTCGAAGGGGGTGGTGACGAAAGCGTCAACGACGTCATCGGCAAGCTGGCGCAGACGCACCGACGCATTCGCCTCTACCCCGACTGCGCGCGCAAGAAGGGCCCGTAAGCCAGGTCCTCCGCTGCGAACTTCAAGCGACTCGGTGACCATGGCTAACGGGCCCTACCTTTCTTTATGTGCCTAGTGCGCCATTTAGGAGGCGCTCATCTGCAGAATATCCTTTTCCTCATCCGTAAGCGGGCGCGGGGTGTGCTTCTTCTTGTCAATGACTACCTGCACGCAGTTCACCGTGGCCGCTACTTCCCCAGCGGCAGTCTTGACCTGCTGGGACGTGGTAAAGGATGACGAACCGATCTGGGAAACGGAGGTTTCCACGATGACGTGGGCGTTGCCCTCAAAAGGAATGGGCCGCATATAGTCCACGTCCAGATGGCGCACCAAGGCCATAAAATCGATGCCCTTGGCATAGATATTCTCCTTGGCAAAAGCCAAGCGTGCCTCCTGGGCAACTTCGATATAGTTGGCGTTCATCATGTGGCCATACATATCGAAATCGCCCCAGCGGGTGGGCACTTGGTGGGTATGCGCGTTATCGGTCGCCATCATTCTCCTCAGGATTATCGGGTGAGCTTGCGGTGAGTTACGCGAGAAGGACGGGCAGCGTCTTCTCCCAGACGCTCCACCTTGTTCTTCTCGTAGTCCCCAAAGTTACCTTCAAACCAGAACCATTGCCCCTCGGCAACGTTGCCTTCCCACGCCAGAATGTGGGTACAGGTGCGGTCCAAGAACCAGCGGTCGTGGGAAATAACAACGGCGCAGCCAGGGAATTTCTCCAAAGCGTTTTCTAGCGAACCCAGGGTTTCGACGTCCAAGTCGTTGGTGGGCTCGTCAAGAAGGATAAGGTTGCCGCCCTCTTTCAAGGTCAGCGCCAAGTTCAGGCGGTTGCGCTCACCACCGGAGAGCACCTTCGACGGCTTTTGCTGATCCGGGCCCTTGAATCCGAACGCGGACAGGTATGCGCGCGATGGCATCTCGTTTTGGCCAACGTGAATATAATCCAGCCCGCCGGAGACAACTTCCCACACGGTAGCTTCTGGGTCGATATTCTCGCGGTTCTGGTCCACGTAGGACAGCTTGACGGTCTCGCCGACTTCAACGGAGCCATCATCCGGTTCTTCCAAACCGACGATGGTCTTAAACAGCGTGGTCTTACCCACACCGTTCGGGCCGATAACGCCGACGATACCGTTGCGCGGCAGGGTGAAGGACAAATCCTTGATCAGGGTGCGATCGTCGAAACCCTTGACCAGGTTCTTCGCCTCGACGACCTTGTTGCCCAAGCGCGGCGGGGTAGGAATCTGAATTTCCTCGAAGTCCAACTTCTTGTACTTCTCCGCCTCCGCAGCCATCTCTTCGTAGCGCTCCAAACGCGCCTTGTTCTTGGCCTGGCGAGCCTTGGCACCGGAGCGTACCCATTCCAGCTCGTCCTTCAAGCGCTTGCGCAGCTTGGCGTCCTTCTTACCAGCAACCTGAAGGCGCTCTTGCTTCTTATCCAGGTAGGTGGAGTAGTTTCCCTCGTACGGGTACAGCTTGCCGCGGTCCACCTCGCAGATCCAGCCCGCCACGTGGTCCAAGAAGTAGCGGTCGTGGGTGACGGCCAGGACGGCACCTGGGTAATCCGCCAAGTGCTTTTCCAGCCACTCCACGGACTCGGCGTCCAGGTGGTTGGTGGGCTCGTCCAAAAGCAGCAGGTCAGGCTCCGTCAACAGGAGCTTGGCCAGGGCCACGCGGCGGCGCTCACCACCGGAAAGGTTGGTCACTGGGGCATCGGAAGGCGGGCAGCGCAATGCCTCCATTGCCTGCTCGATCTTGGAATCAACCTCCCATGCATCGGCGGCATCCAAGTCCTCTTGCAGCTTGCCCATTTCTGCCATGAGCTCATCGCTGTAATTGGTCGCCATTTCTTCGGCGATTTCCTCGAAGCGCTGCTTCTTTTCAAAGATATCGCCAAGGCCCTCCTCGACGTTGCCGCGCACGGTCTTTTCTTCATTCAGCGGCGGCTCCTGCTGCAGGATGCCCACGGTTGCGCCTGGGTCGAGGAATGCCTCACCATTGGAGGACTGATCCAAGCCGGCCATGATCTTCAGAATGGAGGACTTACCGGCACCATTGGGGCCGACCACACCAATCTTGGCGCCCGGGTAGAACGCCATCGTGACATCATCAAGGATGACCTTATCGCCAATTGCCTTGCGCACGTTTTTCATCGTGTAGATGAATTCGCCCACTTTTACCCCTTTGCAAAAATTTGGGAGACGTATTTATCTACACAAACACTACATCAGAATGCGTGCCTAGGTGCCTCGGGTCGGGCGAACCCGAGGCGGATGGCTGGCGCTATGCATGCACGGTTTCGGCGGTCTCCTCCTCTTGCGTTGCCACTTCCTCGGCCTCTGGGGCTACCACGCTATTTCCCGCTTGGATGCGGTCTGCAGCGGTATCGGCGGCGGTATCTCCCGGCGCGGAGTTATCCACGTCTGGCTCTACCTCATTATCGCCAAGCTCCGGGATGGCGATGTTTTCCTGGTTATACTGCGGTGCCAAGCGTTTTGCGCCGATGACGTGGCGGTTCAGATCTAGGCCCACATACTGTGCCTTGATAAAGGTGCGGTAATGATCCTTGCCCTCATCATCGCGCCACTGATCGGAGACAATCGAACCGCAGACGAGCAGCGGCATGCCCTTGGCCAAGGATTTCTTGACGTTGATGGCAAATTGGTTCCACATTTCCACGTCAATAAAGAGGTGGTCTACATCGCGCCATTGCTGCTGGCCGCGCTGGTTTTCCGCGTCGGTGCCGGTATCGGCGGGGCGGTCAGGAACGCGCCGTGAGGATGCGATGCGCAGTTTGGTTTTATATGCGCCGGTCGAGGTCTTGGTCAAGATCGGGTCTTGGGTAAGGCGGCCGGTGAGCATCACTGGGTATTGAGACATGGTGCTGAGATTCCTTTACTGGGTTGTGAGTTCGCGAGTGGTATGTCCCTCGCTCGCCTTCACATCCTGCTGCCGCAGCGCAACCCACACCATGCTGTAACCACCGGCACTGTGGATAACTCGTTGTCCCCTTCAACAAAGTGGGGCCAAGATGGTCACCTTCGGGTGGGTTATCCACAAGTGGGCGACTATTTAGTGCCCGCGGAACCCGCTTTCATCGCCGTGGCTCATATCCTCCAGCATCGCGTTATAGCGGGCGAGCTCAGCGTCATCGTCCGCCTCCGCCTGCACGTCGTGGCGCCGCGCGGTCGCGCGGTCATCGCGAAGCCAATCCAAGAAGAGCTTGCCAAAGACAATGACCAAGGGGAATTGGCCAAAGCCCCAGGCGATGCCCCCGCCAACGCGCTGATCCTGCAGCAGGTCATGTTCCCAAGGCAGCTCGAGGTATTGATAGAAGTCGAGGCCAAGCACCGTTTGCAGCTGCATCAGGTACACGCCGGCGAAGAGGTGGAAGGGCATCGACAAGAAAAGCATGCCAAGCCGGAAGGGCGTGGAATGGCGCTTGGGCAGGGGATCTGGGCCAATGACCTCCCAGAAATAGAAGTACCCGGAAATGAGGAACACGTAGTTCATGATGAGGTGGCCGGCGTGCTCCGAAATGGCGAATTCGTACAGGCTCGGGAAAAGATAGAGCACGTAGAGGAAAAAGAGGTATTGCGCCAAGTTCACGAAGGGATTGGTAATGATCCGCACGAACTTGGATTGGGTCAGCGCCAAGGCATAATCGTGTGGGCTGGGCTGGCCCTTCGGGCCTGGCTCGTAGGCCTCCATGACCAAGGTGACGGGCGCGCCTAGCACCATGAGCAGCGGGATGGTCATGGACAAAATCATGTGCACCAGCATGTGGATGGAATACATGGCAGGCATGTACAGGCCGAGGCCCGTGGACATGACGAGCGTCAGCCCTAAGGAGCCGACCATAAACCACGCTGTGCGCCCCTTGTCCCAACTCAACCCACGCTTGTGCACGCGGTAGACCAAGTAGCCATACGCCGCGGCCAAGAGTAGGCCAATCGTGCCAAACATGATGTCAAAGCGGAACATCGTCCAGATATTGAATACCGTGGGCGCCTCATGCAGGTTATAACCCATAAGAATCTGCATGGAGCTCAAATTCGGGTCACGCGGTGGCGGTGGCACGGTGCGCCCCAGAGTGATGGCTACGCCAATCGTGCCCGCCATGACTGCGAGCTCCACGATGGCGATGCGGATAAAGAGCCGCGGGTTTTTATCCAGCTGCGGAATGGTGAGTTCGCGGTGGATAAGCCCCATAATGCCCAGCAGGATGGTGAGCACGAACTTGGTGATCAAAATGATGCCGTAGGGCGATTGCGGCAGGTCCGAAATGTCCATCCGGATGAGCGTGTTGATGAGGCCGGATACCGCCAGCACGACGATGGCCATGAACGCGATGGTGGAATAGCGCTTGACCGCAAAGGCGAGGTTCGGGCCCAAGCGCCGCCCGTGCGCGATAAGCGCCATCAAGCCACCTACCCACAGCATCACAAATACCAGGTGCCACAGCAGCGAGTTCGTGCCGTAATCGTGATCGCCGCCGGTCGCTGAGTGGCCCTCAAGGCCGATGGGGACTACTTGCAGGATCGACAGCAAAAGCAGGGCCGGCTGCATGGCCCAGGTACGGCTAAGGCTGCCAATAATTCCCACGGCAAGAGCAATGAGCACTGCGATTCCCCACACGATGGTGGAAGAAATTTCCGTAAAGGCCATTTTCAGAATGGTCAGGTTAAAGACCTTAAAAAACGGCGTGCCGGTCAGGTCCGACATGATCATCGGGATTTCTACCAGCCCCACGGCCGCAACGCCGAAGGCCGACCACGTACCGGTGCGGGCGGCGATATGGCCGTCGACCGATAACGGTGCCCCGATGAGGGAATCGTTCTCCCCGCGCGGGGCGATAAGAAACGACGAGGCCAAAAAGGACCCCACAGAAAGCGCCATCAATAGCCACGCCAGTCCACGAAACAGCGGCAGGCCAAAGGTGGTAATCCGCCCGGGGTCCGGAATGCCCAAGGCAGCCAAGGAATCCGCCAATAAGAACAAGGAAATGAATCCGGCGAGCAAGCCAGCAAAAAGCATTGCTGCAATAAAAATACCCCAGGAAGGACGGGGTTTTTGCGTTCCAGACTGCGTGCCTTTGACCAGCTTATTGACCATAGCTCGCATTCTATAGGGCCACCCTAATACAAAGCGAACGCATATTTTCTCCCTAGATGTGCCATGATAGAACCTATGGACACCCGTCAACTTCTTTATTTCCGTGCCGTTGTAGACAATGGGTCCTTCACCCATGCCGCCGCAGCCCTCGAAATGACACAGCCCTCCCTGAGCCTTTCCATCCGCAAATTGGAAAAGGAACTCAATACCCAGTTGCTGTCCCGGGGGCGTTCGGGCGTAACCACCACGGAGGCGGGTGATTATGTCTATGACACCGCCCTCAAGGTCGATGCCCTGCTTGCCGATGCCCAGCGCCACATCAGCGAAATCACCGGAGATAACGCCAATACCGTTTCCCTGACGTCGTGCCCCATTTTGAACTGGGAATTTACCCCTTCCATCCTCTCCGAGCTCACCGAGATCCACCCCTCCGCGCGCATCAGCCTGGATGATTCCACCGCCGCCACCGCCATCAAGCGACTGTTGGAGGGCCAAGTGGACCTCGCGCTCTTGCCGACGTCCGACCCCAAAGCCTTCATTCGCCGCTACTCCCCCGAGCTCACGATCCACGACGTCGCCGAATTCGACTACGCCCTCGCAGTTCCAGAGAGCATGGCAGACCTTCCCTCCCCTGTCTCCTTGCAGGACATGCGCGAGGAAACCTGGCTGGTTCCTCCCCACTGCCGCGAGCTTCCCGGCATGGCGGAGCTTTACGATGAACTGTGGGAGAACCACCCCTCCTACAAACCGAATCACATTCAAGACGTGGCATCGCTGCATGCCGCCATCCCGATGATTTCCAGTGGCTTTGGCATCAGCTTCATGCCGCGGTGCGCCCCCGCGCTGCACCCGCAGGGCATCGCTAAACTAACGGTCAAAGAGGATCTTCCGCGCTTCCATGCCATCTTGGCGTATCGCTCCGACCGCGAACTAACCCCGGCCGCCCAAGAATTGGTCGAAATTCTGCGCACGCACAATTCCACCCGCCCCCTGGCTTAGAAATCACCGTGGCCGTGGGCTAATATGAGTGTGCTGTCCAGCCCCCATAGCTCAGCGGATTAGAGCAGTGGGTTTCTACCCCATGTGTCGCGGGTTCGAGTCCTGCTGGGGGCACCGTGTGAAGTCTCGAGACATCGTTCCTTTAAGCTACGATGCCTCGAGACTTTTTCGCAGCGTGCCGGCTTTTTGTCTACGCTAGGGTCTTTAGCAACTGGCTCCTTCGAAAGGCTCGACAATGTCACTTCCGGCACCATCTCGTACCTCCTACGCCCTGGTTACGGGCGCTAGTCAGGGCATCGGCAAGGCGATGGCCCACGATTTCGCGGCGATGGGCTATAACGTCATCCTCGTTGCCCGGCGCGGCGAAATCCTGAAAGACATCGCCACAGAACTTGAGCGCCGCCACCACATTGAGGCCATTGCCTTGCCCGCGGATTTGGCCACCGATGAGGGGGTCGAGGCGGTCATTGACGCTATCTCCTCCAAGGAGATCGCCATCTTGGTCAATTCCGCCGGCATCGCCAGCTTCGGCCCCTTCATGGACCAAGACTGGGGCTACGAGTCCTCTCAATTCGCCCTGAACGGCACCGCCGTGCACCGCCTGACCCGCGCCGCATTAAAGCACATGCTCCCGCGACGCACTGGCGCTATCTGCAATGTGGGCTCGACGGCCGGCAATATCCCCATCCCCAATAACGCGACCTACGTCTTTACCAAGGCCGGGGTGAATGCGTTTACGGAGGCGCTGCACTATGAGCTCAAGGGCTCTGGGGTCAGCTGCACATTGCTTGCTCCTGGCCCGGTGCGCGAGGCCACCATCGCCGAAGAGGACCAAACCATCGTGGATAAGGTCGTGCCCGATGCGCTGTGGACCACCTACGAGTCCTGCTCCAAAGAGACCATCGCGGCCATGCAAAAAGGCCAGCGACGCGTGGTCCCTGGCCCCTTATCAAAGGCGATGAACGTGGTCAGCAAGGTACTGCCCACCCCGATCATCGCACCGCTTATCGGGCGTTTTTATTCCCAGATGGGTTAGCTTTCAGCATTCTTACCGGCTGCTTGGCTACCGGCCACTTGTGCCGCCGCGCGAGCATTTTTGCGGTCCACCCAGAAGTCCGCATTCTTGATGCCCACCGCCTCTGGGTCGAATTCCGGATCCTTGCCAGCCTTCTTTTGCTTCTCGTAGTCCTTCAGGACCTTAAGCGCCGGTACCTGCAGGAAGAGGATGGCGATGATATTTAGCCATGCGGTGGTGCCGACGCCGATATCGCCCAGTGCCCAGGCAGAACCCGGCGTCGTGGTGGCACCCACGATGACCGACACGATGATGAGGATGCGCAGCGCCCACACCAGGCCGCGGCGAATCGGGCGAGACTTAACCCAACGGTTGAAGTAGGTCAGGTTGACCTCGGACATGTAGTAGTACGCCAGCACGGTGGTAAAGGCGAAGAAGGCAATGGACACGGCGATAAACGTCGGGCCCCAACCGGCAAAGACGCTATCGAGGCCGGATTGGACGAAGCCGGGGCCGACCGCGACGTCATCGGGAAGCGAGCCTTGGTAGACAACCTCGCCATCCTCGGATTCGCCACGGAAGACCGTGTACATATCCGTGGAGATGATCATAAACGCCGTTGCGGAGCAGACGAAGAGGGTGTCGATGTACACGGCGAAGGACTGCACGAAGCCCTGCTTAGCCGGGTGGGAGACTTCCGCGGCGGCAGCGGACTGCGGGCCGGTACCCTGGCCGGCCTCGTTGGAGTAAATACCGCGCTTAACGCCCCACATGATGGCCACACCCAGCATGCCGGAGAACCCAGCCTCGAGGTTGAACGCAGACTTAAAGATAAGGCCGAAGACCTCTGGAATCTGCGAGTAGTTGATGAGCATCACCACGATGGAAATGCCGATGTAAATCACGGCCATAAACGGCACGACAAGGGTGGCGAAGTTAGCGATGCGCTTGACTCCACCGATAATGATGATGGCCAAAATGCCGGCCAGGACAACCGCTGCCCAGGTGGAGTTAACACCCCACGCGGTATCGGCAGCCGCGGCAACCGCATTGGCCTGGATGCCCGGCAGGAAGTAGCTGGTGGCCAAAATCATGGCGATCGCAAAGAGGATGCCATAGACCATCATGAACGGCGCGGCCTTGGTGTGCTTATACGCTTTTTCGATGTAGTAAGCCGGGCCACCGCGGTACTCGCCGGTGTCCTGGTCTTTTTCTTTATAAATCTGCGCCAGGGTGCACTCGATGAAGGAGGTGGACGAGCCCAAAAGCGCCACAGCCCACATCCAGAACACCGCACCAGGGCCACCGAAGGCGATGGCCGTGGACACGCCGGCGATATTACCCACGCCCACGCGGCCGGATAGCGAGACCATCAGCGATTGAAAGGAAGAAACACCGTCGTCGGATTTTTCACCCTTGGAAATTTGCCGCAGCATATCCGGTAGGCAGCGGACCTGCAGGCCCCGCGTTACCACGGTGAAATAAACACCCGCACCCAAGCACAAAAACACGAGGGCGGGCGACCAAATTATGGAATTGAGGGCATCGAGAAAGTTTGCCATCGAGAAACTCCTTAGTCATTCGCACCTCCCTTGTGAAGCACGATATAGAAAGTATGCCGTAAATCACTTCCCAGTGTCGGTAAAACGATAGGTAAATTTTTCTTTTCGCTTTGTGGGGTGCAGATCGGCCCGCGCGGAGGGCCCCGTCAGTCGGGGTTAGAATGGAACGCATGTCTTCTCCCGAAATCGCCGCAAAATATGATCGCCTCGTGTGGATCGACCTGGAAATGACCGGCCTCGACCCGGAACGCCACGTCATCGTCGAGGTGGCCGCAGTCATCACGGACGGCAACCTCAACATCCTTGGCAAGGGCATCGATCTCGTCGTCCACGCCACCGAAGAGGAACTATCCCAGATGGATTCCTTCGTCACCGAAATGCACGCAAACTCCGGCCTCGATAAGGAAATCCGCCAGTCCACCACGACCATCCGCGAGGCCGAGGACGCGGTACTGGCGCTCATCAACGAGCACTGCGAGCACCCCGCTCCCCTGGCCGGCAATTCCATCGCCACCGACCGCACCTTCATCCGCACCTATATGCCGCGGCTGGATGAGGCGCTGCACTACCGCATGATCGATGTCTCCACCATCAAGGAGCTCGCCCGGCGCTGGCACCCGCGGGCCTACTACAACCAGCCCGATAAAGGCATGGCCCACCGCGCGCTGCAGGACATCATCGAGTCCATCCGCGAGCTCGATTTCTATCGCCGCAGCGTCTTTCGCACCGACGAGGGCCCAACTTCTACCGAAGCCGAGGAGCTCAAGGCCGAAACCACCGCCGATTACCAGGCGTTTTTGTAAATTACGCGGCGTGAGTTAACCTATATCTCGTTGCTTTCGCGCAACGATGGTGGCTGTAGTTCAGCTGGTAGAGCACCAGGTTGTGATCCTGGTTGTCGCGGGTTCGAGTCCCGTCAGCCACCCCAATCTCCCGAGCCCCGTGCTCGGGATTTTTTATATCTCCACCACCAGGCGGATTCTAGGGGTCATTGCAACGATGACGGTTACTTTGGTTTGATACTACCGGTTCGTGTCAGGGCGTTGGTCATGACTTCGGCTGGGGTGCGCCAGTTGAGTGCTTTGCGTGGTTTGTGGTTGTGAATGTTGGCGATCATCTCTAGGTCCTCGGCGCTGTAGATGGACAGGTCACTGTTTTTGGGTAGGTTTCTCCTGAGCCTGCCGTTGGTGTTTTCGTTGCTGCCTCTCTCCCACGGCGATCCTGGATGGCAGAAGTAGATGGGAATGTCAGTGGCCATGGTAAAGGCTTTATGGCCAGCCATTTCACTTCCTTGGTCCCAGGTAATTGATGACCAGATAGCTTTATCGATTCCAGCAACAGCCTTGTGCAGGGCTGTGAATACTTCTTTGCTGGTATGCCTTCCTGGTAGGTGGCCAAGGACAACAAATCGGCTGACGCGTTCTACTAACGTGATCACCGCGGATTGGTTATTTTTACCAAGGATGAGGTCGCCTTCCCAGTGGCCTGGCAAAAGACGTTCAGTAACCTCTTCTGGCCGGTCGTCGATGAGGATCATGTCGTCAACGAAGCGTTGCTGGGCCGGTGTGGTGGTGCGTGTTTGGCGTTTCTTGCGTTTCTTTCTGCCGGTAGGCAAGTCCAGGCCGAGGTCTTTGAGTCTTCCTTTGGACTGTAGATAAAAGGCGTCATAAATCGTTTCGTGACTAATGCGCATGTCCTTATCAGTGGGGTAGTCGATGGGCAGGCGATTGGAAATCTCCTCCGGTGACCATTGTGCCCGCAATTGTGTGCATACATAGTCCCATAACCTTTTGTTGGCCAGCAGTTTCGGTATTTTCGGCCGCAACCTACGCGCACAAGCCTTTAACTGGGCGGTTTCTGCACGATACGGGCCTTCAGCGCTGTGGTTTCTGCGTACTTCACGCTGAATTGACGAGGCACTTCGCCCTAAACGGCGACCGATCTCCCGCAGCGGCACATGCTCACGAAGAAGATCGGCGATAATAACGCGTTCTTCAAAGCAAATATAGCGATCACTGATGCGTTTATACGGATCCACACCGCCAGGCAAGGCAGGGGCACAAAACCGTCCAGATTCGCTGACGTCATGGCGTTGGCGCAGCGCTTTCATAAGTCTTTTATACGTGGTGGCATCCTCGCCGACAGGTATGAACTCTTTACGTGGCCCTCCGGATTTGATGAGTCCTTTTTCGAAGTCTAAAGACAATCGACGATCAATTCCTACCCCAGCCCCAGCATCACCAACAGGCAAGCTCGCCAACCGAAGGCGTAAGTATTCCACCCTTAACTGTGTTTGGCGGACTTTCCGGGCATACCTCGATAGCCGGATATGGCACCCGGCTTCTGTAGCAACGGCATACGCAGCGGTGGGATGCATTCCACACGTTTTGGCGGCTTGATGTACCGAAAGTCCGCCTTGAACTAGTTCTACAAGCTGTAAAGCCTGGCTACCGCGACGATCAACTCGTTTGGCTTTATGTATGACTGGCAATCCGTGAGAATGGCAAAAATTCAAAGCATGCGCGTAATGACAGCCAAGCTCACCAGCAGCCGAACGAACACTACGCCCACTGCCAACCAAGGCGACCAAGCCACGACGATCCGACTCAGACAACGAATGAAACGGGCCCACAACTCCAGGCACAACAACACCCTCCTAAGGGAAAGTGTTGCAACGACCCTCTGAACTCAAGCCATTTCCTCCGAGCGGGCCCTCCCCGCGAGATCCGGCATGTCTCCGGTAATCAGGAACTCATCGACGCCCAGCTGCTTGCCGATGCCCCTTAGTTCCTCCCCCACTTCCCCCACCGTCCCCCAGACGTCGTGGCCCAGGGACTCGTCGATGCGGCGCTGTTGCTGGCTCGTTAGCCCCTCCAGATCCAATTCGCGGGCTGGGCGCAGCGGCGCGAATTCCCCGGTGGACTGGGCCATGACCTTTGCATAGGACTCCGGCAGCAAAAGGTCCCGCGCTTGGTCCGCGGTATCGGCCACGGCGATATTGAGGGAGGAGATGATAGGTGGGGCATCGGCAAGCGCATGCTCGCGGTAGAGCCGCGCCGCCTTTTCCTGCATTTCTACGGGCCCGCCCAGGATGACACCCAATCCCAGCCGCGCGGCCACCGTGACCGACCGGAAGCCGGCGAGGATATAGATGGGCGTGCCCGCATACTCGGGCCGCACCGTCACCGCCTCCTCTCCGCGCAGGTAGCGCAACAGGGCCTCGACCTCGTTCTCGAACTGCGGCTTGAGCTCCAGCGGATCGCCCTGGCGCAGCGCCTTGCGCACTGGCGCCGTAAAGCCCACCGAGGAGCCCAACCCAATATCGATCCTGCCGGGGTACAGCGCCTCCAAGAGGTTAATCTGTTCCGCGACTAGAAACGGCGGGTGGTTGAGCAGCATAATGCCTGCGGTGCCCACGCGAATGCGCTGCGTGCGCGCCGCCACGTGCGAAGCCAACATGCCTGGCTGGCCCGCGGGGATGCCCGGCACCCCGTGGTGCTCGGCGAGGAAAAACCTGTGAAAACCCAGCCGCTCCACATGCTGCGCATGCTCTGCTACCCCATCGAGTCTGCCTGCCGCCCCGCGGTCCAAAATAGAAAAGCGCATGGCCACCACTGTAGCCATGCGCCTAAAGATTGTGCCGATTATTGATTAGCGTCCGCGTTGCCCTTGGACCATTCCTCCCAGGACATATTCCAATCGCCCAAGCCGTCCAAGGGGTTAAGCGTCCCACCATAAGTATTGATTACGTGGACGATATCACCGCGCTTGACGGTGTTCTGGAACCACTGCGCGGCCTCTGGCGTGACGTTGATGCAGCCGTGAGAGGTATTGGAATTACCCTGCGCCCACACGGACCACGGTGCGGAGTGCACGTAAATGCCGGAACAGGACATCTGGGTAGCCCAGTCCACCTCGGTGCTGTAGCCGCCCGCATCGTGCGCAAGCCCGAAGGTCTCAGAATCCATCAGCAGCGACTGGTGCTGATCGCCAATGACATAACGCCCATTCGGGGTGTCATATTGATAATCGCGACCCAGCGATACCGGAATGGTGCGCAAGAGCTCCTTGTTCTTGTAGACCTTCATGGTCTTGGTGGCATTATCCACCAGCGTGACGGTGCGATCCCCGATGGTGAAATCCGTCCCGGTATTTTCCCCGCCGTAGATGCCGCCACCGAGGTCCTTGCCGTATTGATCGACCTTGACCTCAACCTTGGTGCCCGGCTCCCAATACTCCTTGGGGCGCCAGCGCACCTCTTGGTTATTCACCCAGTAGAACGCGCCTTCCACCTCTGGGTTGGTCTTAACCGTAATCGTGTCCTCTGCCGCCTTGCGGTCGGTGATATAGGTGCCGAAATTGACGCCGATAACCTGGCCCACACCCACCTCAGAGCCGGGGATAGGCGTCATCGCCACCTGGGCGACGCCCGCCGCCTGGGAGGTGGAAAAGCTCAGGTTCTTCTTATTGCCATCCTTGTCAGTGGCCACGATGGAATAAGTGTGGTTATAGCCAAGATCCTCCGCCGTAGTCCACTTCTTGCCGTCCTCAGAGAGTTTTTCTTCAACTTCCACGCCCAGCTCATTGGTCATGGTCACGCTCTTGAGCTCGGTGGTGGATTCCACGGTGACAGGCTTGGATGGATCGACATCCTCTGCCCCATCCTTCACGGAGGCGGAAAGCTTGGACTTTTCTTTCTGCTCAGATTGCTCAGCTGAGCTCGAGGTAGATTCCTGGTCCCCCGAGCGGTTTTCAGCGGCGGAATTAACGGAGCACGAGGCTGCTACCAGGGAAATGCACACAATGCTCGCAGCAGCAATGCGGCGGGGTTTAGGGAGGGAAATAATCACTAAGTAGACCTTAGAAATACAGTAGTTCTTTCAAGACCAATCCAGACTATCGCCTTGCCACCCCAAATACCAGAAACAAGCGCACCATTATCCAAACTGTTATATTCCCCCAGAAATGTACTATGAGCTGGCGATTTTACAGTTTTTCAACCGGAGTGCTAAAGTTTCTACTCGTTGCACAGAGAGCCACACGGCAGGACGTCAACACTGCGCCATTAGCTCAATTGGCAGAGCAACTGACTCTTAATCAGTGGGTTCGGGGTTCGATTCCCTGATGGCGCACAACAGCAAAATCGCGAGGCAAGTACCTCGCGATTTTTTCGTTTTCAAAGCTAGCAGTTCAAGGCTAGCAAAAAGGGGTTAAACGACAAAATGTGTTGTTTTCCGGCGTGTCGGGTTAAACGACATTTTGTGTTGGTGGACTGCGTGGTTTAGGGCATGTGGCCTTTGCGTATTCCCATAGAGTGGTTATAGGCACTGTCGAAAGTTGCTGGTCGGCCGTATTCACGGCCGCTGGTGGCTTGCGTTTCTTGGCTGGCTAGGGTGTGTGCTTTGGCTAAGGCCTGGCCTCTGATGCGTCCACTTTCCTGGCTCAGCCTCTAGCGCGAGTGACAGTGGCTTTACAGGCGTTCCATCGCCATCGCTGGCGGATTGATGCTTGTAGTCCCGTATTTTGGTGCACGCCCTGCTACAGACGGGGCATCGAGGATGATTCTTACTCATCCATTCATCGTGAACCTCGGCGCCTAGCACATCAGCACGCCCCCGGTGGTATTTCAGGCCCGAGACTGCGTTATCCCTCCGGATAAGTGAAATAATCCTAATACCAGCAGGCCAGACTGGCTAAACATATAACTTCACCAACACATCCTGTCGTTTAGGCCGCAAAAAGGCCGAGCATCTCGCTCGGCCTTTGCTTATTTCACGCGTTGGGGCGCGACGACGGGAACACCGCGGTGCTCCACGATGTCCGCCTCTACCCCATAAACACTTTCCACCAGTTCGCGCGTGAGCACGTCTCCAGGCGTGCCCTGGGCGCGGATACGGCCGGATTTGAGCACCACCAGCTGGTCACACATGCGCGCGGCCAGGTTGATGTCGTGAATGGCCACCAGCCCTAGGCTGCCTTCCCGCCTAGCCTTCTCGCGCACCTCCTCGAGGACGAAGAACTGGCGATGCAGGTCGAGCGCGGACGTCGGCTCGTCCAAGAGCATCAGGCCCGGGTTGCCCACCAGCATCTGCGCCACGGCCACGAGCTGGCGCTGGCCGCCAGATAGCTCGTTGAGGTAGCGCGAGGCAATGGCATCCAGCCCCATCGCGTGCAGCACCTCGGCGCTGCGGGTGATGGGATCCTCGCATGCTTCCCGACGCGCCGCGATCAGCACCGTCTCAAACGCCCGCAGCGCCGCGGTGCTGGGCAGGTCCTGCGGGACGTAGCCGATGAGTTGGCGGCGGCGCTTGCCCCGCGGGCTTTCGCCATCCACCAGAAAATCCACCTCGCCCTTGTACCCGCGATGCACGCCGGCAAGGGACTTGATCAGCGTGGTCTTGCCGGAGGCGTTGGGCCCTAGCAGGCCAACCAACTGGCCGCCTTGCAGCGTATCCACGTCGACCGCTTCGAGCACGGTGTGCTTGCCGTAGGCCGCGCTTATGCCGCGCAGGGTAAGTTCTACGTCCACAGCGCCCTCCTTCGAGTCATCACGATGGCGATAAAGAACGGCACACCCAAAAGCGAGGTCACGATACCAATCGGGATGGCCAGACCCGGCTTAATCATCAAGCTCGCCGCGTGCGCCGCGCACATCACGGCCGCACCTGCGGCCATGGAGGCGGGCACGAAATAGCGCTGGTCCTCGCCCACCAGCATGCGGGCGATGTGCGGGCCCACGAGGCCGATAAAGCCGATGATGCCGGCGAAGGCCACCGTCGTTGCCGCCACGAGGGAGACCACGATGAGCACCACCACGCGCAGCCGGGCGGTATTAATGCCCATGGCGGCAGCGCGGGCATCGCCAAGCCGCAAGGCCGTAAGCCGCCACGACAGCGCCCACAAAATGGGCAGGGCAACCAGCAGCACGCCCGCAAGCACGCCGTTGGCAACCCAGTTGGCGCGCGTGAGCGAACCCATGGACCAAAAGACGATCTGCTGCAGCGCCTCGGCCGAAGACTGGTATTGGATGAGCGCGAGCATGGCCTGGAAGAAAAAGACCAAACCAATGCCCAGCAGCACCATGGTTTCTGCCTTCGCGCCGCGGATGATGGCCGCCACGACGATGATCGCCGTCGCCACCGCCGCCGACAGCCACGCCACCAACGCCAGGTTGAACTGCGGCTGGGTCAGCAGCTGCCACTTCAGCACGATGGAACTTGCGCCACCGAAAGCCGCTGCGGCGGAAATGCCGAGCGTAAACGGCTCCGCCAGCGGGTTATTCAAGATGGTCTGCATCTCCGCGCCGGCCAGCGAGAGGCTGACGCCGATGAGCAGGGCCATGACGGCCATCGGCAAGCGCAGCTTCCACAGCACCGTATGCGTCTGGTCATCCAGGCTCGAGGGCTTCACGATGCCCCTGATGACCTCGCCGGGGCTGATGTCGATGGCGCCGACGAAGTTGCTGACCACAAACGCCACCGCCGCGATGAGGCACAGGCCCGCGACGATGCTAACGCGCTGCCAGGTGAGCTTTTTGTGTTGCTGCGTAAGGGCAGCTACCTCCGCGCTTACCATTAATTCGTGCTAAAGAAGGTTCCCTCGCCAGCAACCGGCGAGTACTTTTCTTGCGCTTGCATCCACTCCTTGTCGACGTCCATATCCTCATACGCCTCCGGGTTGATCCACTTCGCAATCTGCAGCAGCGCTAGGTAGTTGAACGGCGAGTTGTAGAACTGGTGCCACATGCCATGCAGCTTGTGCTCCTTGACCGCACGCAGGTTCTCGAATCCTGGCTGGTTGCTCGGCAGCTTGGCGATGCTCGCCTCTGCCTCATCTTCGCCGATGCCATAGCCCACCGCAGCGTAGCCGACGGGGTTGCCCTCATCGTCCTTCTTCTCGGACCAGTCGCCGCCGGTCGCAATCACCATGTCTGGGTCCGCCTCGAGGACCTTTTCCGGGGTCACGGCACCGACCTCGCCCGGGATGATGCCATCGGCCACGTTTTCACCGCCGGCCTCGTTGACCAGCTGCGCGATATTGGAGTTATTCCAGGAGCCACAGCAGTCCATGACTCCGGCCGCGCGCCAGACGAAGGTCTTGGGCTTATCCTTTACCTTGTCCGCGCGCTCCTTGACCAGGTCCACGGTCTTTTGCCACTCTTTGTTGAATTCCTCGGCGCGCTCTTCTTTGCCGAAGATCTCGCCGAAGATTTCCATGGACTTGGTGGTGTTTTCCAGCGGCTTGGCGCGGAAATCGGTCACGGCGTACTTGAGGCCTGCCTGATCCATCTTCTCTGTCAGGCCTGCCTCTTGCGAGGCGTCGTACTGGTCCTTGGACAACACGATGAGGTCTGGATCCAAGCTCACCAGGTTTTCCACGGTGACATCGCCCTTGGTGAACCCGCCGATTTCCGGCAATTCATTGACCTTGGGCAACTTTTCTTCCAAGACGTTGTAGTAGTCCGGCACGTTCTTCTTCAGATCGGATCCGATGCCTACGACCTTATCCAGCGGATCCTCGGTATTGAGGATGCCGGTGGCGAAGATGGAGCGGCCCTCGCCTAACAGGACACGCTCGGGGGCCTTGTCGAGTTCTACGTCGCGGCCCGCGAGGTCGGTGAAGGACAGGGCAGCATCGTCGCTGCCGCCGCCGTTGTTGGTTGTTTCTTCGGCGGTGCTGCAGCCTACAAGTGCGGTGGCGGAGGCCGCCACCACGGCCATTACCTTGGGGAATCTATATGCCATCTTGAGTCCTTGGTTAGTCGGATTCCTCGAATTGAGGATAAGTGCGAGCTTATCCTAGCTTAACCAAGTAAGGTGAACCAAACCTAAACTACCTCCTCGGCGATTGCGTAATCTTCCGGCTCACCCTTGGGCACCTTAGTGCCGTCCGCCATGGTACGGTCCTCCAATTCGCCGTCCGGATCCACGATGGCGATATCGAAACCAGCCTCGCGGATGCGCCTGAGGCCTTCCTTCAGCATGCGCCGGCCCATCCGGTTGGATCCGGTGATATGGGATAGCTCCAGCACCACCGTGCCCTCACCAAATTCACATTCGGTGAGTTGGTGCAAGATGGTCTCCGCCGCATTGAAGTTGATAAGCCCCTGCAGGAAGATCACCGTGAGATCGTCCTCGGTCTCCATCCTGCGCACGGGGTGCACGCCGTAGCGCTCATCCGTGGACATCAAGTGCAGCCCCATATCCTTCGAGAGCAAGGTCAAGGCATCCACCCCACGGACGGAATTGCCCTCCTTGTTAAGCCGCGGCGAAAACGTCGCTACCCCCAATTGGCCAGGCAGGGTTCCCAGCAGGCCGCCCGAAACACCGGATTTCGCCGGGATACCAACCTCGGCCATCCAGCGCCCAGCGCCGTCGTACATGCCCGCAGAGCTCATGACAGAAAGCGTCAGGCGGCAGACATCGGCATCGAGAATCTTCTCCCCCGTCACCGGCTGCGTGCCACCATTGGCCAAGGTGGCAGACATCACGGCGAGGTCGCGCACCGTGACCTTAATCGAGCACTGCTCCACGTAGGTCGAAACCGCATCGTGGGCCTCGTCCTGGATGATGTCGTAATTGCGCAGCATATGCGCCAAAGACAGGTTCCTATCGGAGACCTGCAGCTCGGAATCGCGCACCTTTTCATCAATCTTCAACTCGCGGCCCGCCAGCCGCGAAAAGTAGCTGCGCAGCTGTTCCACGCGCTCGGCCGGATCCGAATCCACGCCGTTAATCAGCTGCGTTACCGCGATCGCGCCCGCATTGATCATCGGATTCACCGGCCGGTGGTCATAGCGGTTCAGCGAAAGCTCGTTGAAGGCCTCGCCGGACGGCTCCATACCAACGATCTCACGCACCGCATCCAAGCCGAGCTCCTGCAGCGCTAGAGCATACGCAAAGGGCTTCGACACGGACTGCAAGGTAAATTCCACCTCTGCATCGCCAGCGGAATATACGTGCCCCGTCGTGGTGCAGATGGCCACGCCGAGGTAGTCCGGTTCCGCCTTGGCGAGCTCGGGAATATAGTCCGCCACCGCGCCGCTGCGGTTTCCTCGCACCTGGGTCAAAATTTCCTGCAAATAAAAAGGAATTGGAGTTTTCATCGCAACTTAGCATACGAAAAAAGCCCCCACGGCGCGCGTGGGGGTAAGGCAGGGAAAATTAGTGGCGCTCAGACAGCAAGCGCTGCAATTCCTTCAGGTCGCTCTTGCGGCGGCGCGAGCGGAACACGGAATAGGCGATCAGCCCAGCGACGGCCGCGCCGACGCCACCGAGCACCAACTGCACGTTGCGGTCCTGCAACTTTTCGGTGGCGGCGTTCTTGGCGTCATCGACGAGGTTTTGCGGCTTGCTGCGATCCGCAATTTCATCCAGGGTGCTAGCCAGCTGACGCCGGGTGCGTTCGATATCGCGTTGAATATCTTCAATATTGCGTGCCACGGAATTCTCCTCTTAGCTTAAGTTTCGCTCTTAACGAGCTTATCTTACCGTGCAGGGCCTCCCCCGCGCAGGCCGGGGAGCACGTAAAGTAGGTCCCATGACTGAAACTCGTTTGAACGTAGGAGATACTGCCCCAGCTTTTGCGCTTGCCGATGCCACCGGCAACACCGTGTCCCTGTCCGATTACGCAGGCCAGCGCGTGCTGGTGTACTTCTATCCGCGTGCCAATACGCCGGGCTGCACCAAGGAAGCCTGCGATTTCCGCGATTCCTTAGCGGAACTCAATGACCTCAATATCGCGGTGGTAGGCATCTCCCCCGATAAACCCGAGGCGCTGGCGAAGTTCCGCGATGATCACGATCTCAACTTCCCGCTGCTTTCTGATCCAGATAAGTCCGTCATGACCGCGTATGGCGCCTTCGGGGAGAAGAAGAACTACGGCAAGGTGGTCCAAGGCGTTATCCGTTCCACCTTCCTCGTGGAGCCGGATGGCACCATCGGCCAGACCCACTACAACGTGAAGGCCACTGGGCACGTCGCGCGCGTGATGAAGGGCCTCGAGTAAGCCGGTGGAGGAAATCCTCGTCCCGCGGCGTCGGCCAGCGCAGGCGCGCAGCCGGGAGCGCTTTGAGCGCATTGTGCAGGCGGCGCGCGCCGTGCTTGTCGATGTCGGCTTCGAATCCTTCACCTTCGATGAAGTCGCCCACCGCGCTGGGGTCCCCATCGGCACGCTGTATCAGTTCTTTGCCAATAAATACGTGCTCATCTGCGAGCTCGACCGGCAAGATACCGCCACCAGCCTGGCCGAAATCGAGCGCTTTTCGCGCCTCGTGCCGGCCCCGCAGTGGCCGGATGTTTTGGATGAATTCATCGACCACTTGGCGCGGATGTGGCGCGAGGATCCTTCCCGGCGCGCCGTTTGGCACGCCATCCAGTCCACCCCAGCGACGCGGGCCACGGCCGCCGATACCGAGCTGCAGCTCTTGGAGCCGCTTGCCGAGATCCTCCGCCCCCTTGCCACCGAGCACAGCGATGCGCAACGCATTGAGCTGGCGCGCTTCCTTATCCACACCGTAGTTTCGCTGCTCAATTACGCCATTTCGGGCGATCCAGACAAGTTTGATTCCGTGGTCATGGAGCTAAAGCGCATGCTGATTTCGTATCTCTTTGCGGTGGCTGCGGGATAAATTTGTAGACGTTTATACAAGTTATCCACAGGCACGTACCGCGCCCGATTGGCGCCGCGGTAGCGCGCGCCTAGATTTGCAGGCATGAACGCACTGCAGGCCTATGCCACCCAGATTTCCTCGGCGATGGATATCCTCGCCGAGGCCCACGGTATGCCTGAAAGCGCCCTCGTTGAGCTCGGCCTGCCGGATGTCGAGGCCCGCGAGCTGCTCTGCCTGGCGGAGGTTTATTTCGGCACCACTTCCTTTAGCCGCAAGCAGCGCCTTGCCGCCGCGGGCGCGCGCCACCACGATTTGGTGACGCTCAAGCTCATCGAGAAGTACGCCACCCGCGCGGCCACCAAGCGCGCCGCGTGGAACCTGCGTGTAGAGCTGTGCCGGCAGCACGGACCGGCTTCTGAGATCGCCCGGCTCGCTAAAAAGCGCCTGCGCGAATGGCGCCCGCGCCGCCGGCCGCCGCGCGAGGGCGTGCAACTCCTGCGCCGCCCGGAAGGCCCGTGGACGATGCGCATTACCGCGCCCTCGTCCTTCCTCGCGGATCTCGATTCCGCCCTCGACCCCGAAAACCCACTGGCATCCTTCCGCGAACTCCTCCGCGGCGAGGGCGCTGCCACGGTGCAGACCACGACGAACGTGATTATCCCGCTCAACGCGCTGGATCAAATACTGGAAGGCGATGGCGACGAGGTCACGCTTCGGCTGACCAACGGCTCGACCATCACCGGCGCGCAGCTCGTCGAGCGCACCTTCAGTGAGCACGGGCTAGCCACGCTAATCCACCCGGTAAAGGGCCCGGTCAACCTGTATCGGACCTCGCGCTTCGCCTCGGAAAAGCAGCGGCTGATGGCCGCCGCCGAAAACCCCACCTGCCCGTGGCCGCCGTGCAATCACCCGGCGGATAAGTCTCAGATCCATCACCTGCAGGCGTGGAAGCACGGCGGGATGACCAACGCGGATAACCTCACGGTGTGTTGCCCATACCACAACGGGGTGAACCAAGACGATCCCAATGCCCCTCCCCTGCGCGGCCGCCTTGCCCGGGTAAACGGCAAGGTCCGCTGGGTCCGCTAGCGCTGCCTCATCGAGGTAGCGCTACTCGGCGTGCCTAAGCAGCTCTGCGCACACAACAGCGGGAAAGTGCGTCCGGGACATCCGGTCGAAGTCCTCCCGGCCCAGCGCACCTGCGCCCTCTGGCACACTGCCCCACAACCGGCAACCCGTGACCGCCGGAAGCTCATCCACGTTCAGCCGCGTCGCCAG
Source organism: Corynebacterium sp. KPL1814 (assembly GCF_000478175.1). Classification (GTDB taxonomy): domain Bacteria; phylum Actinomycetota; class Actinomycetes; order Mycobacteriales; family Mycobacteriaceae; genus Corynebacterium. The sequence continues at coordinate 56,123 of NZ_KI515774.1, read as the reverse complement.
ATCCGGCCTCGCGGGCAAACTGCCGCCGATAAGCCCCATCACGTTAATCCCGCGCCGCTGCGCCTCGCGGACGGTGAGCTCGGCGGCGTTGAGGCTGCCGAGGCCGAGGGAGGTGACGATGAGGAGGTTGGTAGCGACATCGGCAAGCGTGTAGTCGTCTGCCAAACGCACCAGCAGACCGCCGGCGCCTTCCACCAGCACCACACGGCCTGGTGCGTCCAACCCCGCCACCCAGTCCCGGAGCTCCTCTTTGCTCGGCGGCGTCATGCCCGCCCGGCGCGCCGAGAGGTTCGGTGCTAGCGGTTCGGGAAAGCGCGCCATCTCCGTGACCTCGACCCCGGCCAGGTCCCGCACCGTCGCCGCGTCGCCGCTCTTGTCCGGCTCGCCGGTCTGCAGGGGCTTGGCATAGACGACCTCGCGCCCGCTCTGGGCAAAGGCGCTGGCGAGCGCCGCCGTGGCCACCGTCTTTCCCACGTCGGTATTGGTGCCGGTGACAAAGATAATCATCGCTTTCCTCCTGCCACCGCAGCGCGCACCCCGCGGCAAATCTGCGCGACCTCGTCCTCGGTGCTAATAAACGGCGGCATGGTGTAGATGAGGCGGCCGAACGGGCGCAGCCACACGCCCTGGTCCACCGCCGCATCCGTGGCGCCTGCCATGTCGACGTCGCGCTCCATCTCCACCACGCCAATAGCGCCCAGCACCCGCACGTCCGCCACGCCCGGCTCGCCCTCCAACCCGGCAAGCCCGGCGCGCAGCTGCTTCTCGATGCCCGCAACCTGCCCCCGCCACCTGCCCTCCAGGATCATGGAGGTCGCCTCGGCAGATACCGCGCAGGCCAGCGGGTTAGCCATAAAGGTCGGTCCGTGCATAAGCGCGCGGGGGTGCATACCCTCGGCTACCCGGGCGGTGGCAAGCGTGGCGGCCATCGTCATGAAACCACCGGTCATCGCCTTGCCCACGCACATGATATCTGGCACCACTCCCGCCGCCTGGGTGGTAAAGAGGTCCCCGGTGCGCCCAAACCCCGTGGCGATTTCATCCGCGATCAGCAGGATTCCGTGGCGGTCGCAGATTTCGCGCGCCCCGCGCACCAGCTCGTGATCGTGGAAGCGCATGCCGCCGGCGCCTTGGACGACGGGCTCGATGATAAGGGCCGCGACCTCGTCGGTAATGCAGCCCTCCAATTCGCGCAGGTAGTCCTCGCGCGCCTTCTCGCTCGCCCCGCGCGTGGGCGGTGCCGGGGCGAAAATCTGCTGTGCCAGGGTACCGGTCCACATCGAGTGCATGCCGCCATCGGGATCGCACACGCTCATCGCCGCAAACGTATCACCGTGATAACCCGAGCGCCAGGTCAGCATCTTGGTGCGCTCCGGGTGGCCAATCCCCTGCTGATATTGCAGGGCCATCTTGATTGCTACCTCCACCGAAACCGATCCCGAGTCCGCATAAAAGACCTGCGCGAAGTCGTGGCGCGTAAGCTCCATAAGATTGGCCGTCAGCCGCGCCGCCGGCTCGTGCGTGAGCCCGCCGAACATCACGTGGCTCATGCGATCGATCTGCTCCTTGGCGGCCGCGGTAAGCCGCGGGTGGCTGTGCCCGTGGGCGGCGGCCCACCAGGAGGACATGGCGTCGATGAGCTGGGTGCCATCGGCAAGCGTGAGGTGGACGCCCGCGGCCGACTCCACGACGCGCGTGGGCGCGCCGGGCTCGGCGTAGGGGTGCCAGATGTGGTGGGCATCGATTGTCGCTATGTCATTAGTAGAAATATCCACCAAATTAGATCTAGCACACACGCTCGGCCGCTATAGTCCTTTTTATGAAAGTTCTTGAACGGCGTTCAATTCGCCGCGTACCCGTGGTTTTGCCGGCGGTTGCGGGCATCGAGATGTGGGAGCGCTTCAGCTTTTATGGCATGCAAGCCATCCTCGCGTACTACCTCTACTCCACCTCCGGTGGGCTCGGTATGGAGCAAACGCAGGCCACCGCGCTCGTCGGCGCGTACGGCAGCCTGCTCTATCTTTTCACGTTTGTGGGTGGCTGGGTCAGCGACCGGCTCTTGGGCGCCGAGCGCACCCTGCTTACCGGCGCCGGGCTGTTGGTGTGCGGGCACTTTGCCCTCTCGCTCGTCCCCGGCACGGCGGGGCTCATCATCGGGCTTTTGCCGCTCGCTCTCGGCTCGGGGCTGCTCAAGACCGCCGCGATTACGATTCTGGGCGCCGCTTTTCCCGCCGAGGCCGGCGCGCGCGACGGGGCCTTCCAGATTTTCTACCTCGGCATCAATGTCGGCGCGCTCTTTGGCCCCATGCTCACTGGGTGGCTGGCGGAGGAATACGGCTACCACGCCGGATTCTTCGCCGCAGCGGTGCTCATGTGCTGCGGCTGCGCCACCTACGGCGCACTGCGGAAAAAGATAAACGTTCCGTCGCGCCCACCACACCCCACCCAGGCCCCGGGTAAGGCGGGGCTGATCGCGCTGGCGGCGCTTGTAGCCGGCGTGCTGCTCGTCATCACCGTCTCCCCAGGCACGCTGACCGTGCTGCTTCTTATCGCCACGGTAGCGGCCGCGGCGGGGCTTTTTGCCAGCATGCTGCGATCCCCGCAGGTCACCGCGGATGAGCGGCGCCGCATCCTGGATTTCATTCCGCTCTTCGCCTGCTCGACAGCCTACTGGACCCTGCAACCACAAATCTACGGCGTGCTTGCGGTCTATTCGGATCAGCGCCTCAACCGAACCATCGGCGGGGTCGAGATCCCACCGGCTTGGACGCAATCACTCAACCCGCTATTTATCCTGCTGCTCTCGCTGCCGTTGGCGGCGGGCATGACGCGCTGGGCCAACTCGCGGCGCGCGCTCATGGGCTGCGGCATCATCTTCGCCGGTGCAGGCATGTTCCTCCTGCTGCCCTTTGTCAGCGGCGGGGAAAATTCCACGCCGTTCCTCGTGCTAGCGGGCACCATCTTTTTGATGTCGCTCGGCGAGCTCTTCATCGGCCCAGTGGGCATGGCCGCATCCGCCGCCCACGCGCCACGGGCCTATGCCACCCGCTTTTCCGCGCTGTACTTCCTCACGATGGCCATCGGCACCTCGCTGGCCGGTTCGATGTCGCAGCTATACGATCCCACCTCGGCATCCGCCGAAACGACCTACCTTCTCATCATGGGCGGCGTTCCCGTCATCCTGGGGCTGGTCCTCTCCCTGCGACGCAGGTAGGCCTTTATCGCCCGGTGGACTCGTCGAGCGCGCGGTCGGCCATCAGCACGTCGCGCATGCCGCTGAATAGGTCGCCCATGCCCTGCGGATTGGACGGCATGTAGAGCACGGAGGCTTGGCCGTTATTCGAGACATCGACCATCGCATCGAGGTACTGCGATACCAGCATGAGGACCTCGGGGGATTCCTGGACCCCGGCATCGCGCAGTAGCTCGTATTGCTGGGCGATGCCCTCTACAATCTCCTTGCGCTGCTCGGCAACGCCCCTACCCTGCAGCTTCTTTGCCTCCGCGGCACCCTCGGCTTCTTTGACCACGCGAATCTTTTCCGCCTCCGCCTGGGCGATGGCCGCCTCGCGCTCGCGCTGCGCCGCGTTAATGGAGTTCATGGATTCACGCACGCGGGAATCCGGGCGGATATCGGTTACCAGCGTATTGACGAAGTTCCAGCCGTATTCGGCCATATTATCCCGCAGCGAGGCCGCCACGTTCTGCGCGATGGTGTCCTTGGAGGAAAAGGACTCATCCAAGCCCATATTCGCCACCGACGAGCGCACATTATCTTGCACATAGGCCACGATCTGCTGCTCGTGGTTGGACAGCATATAAAAGGCCTCGCGCTCGCGGCCCTCTACGACCTCGTACTGCACCGCGACCGGAATTTGGACGAAGACATTATCCTTCGTCTTGGTTTCTACCATCACGTCCAGCTGGCGCACCTGCAGCGAAATCTTATCGCGCACGCGGTCGATCCAGGGCATCTTGAAGTGCAAGCCCGCGTGGGCGACCGTCTGGAATTTACCCAACCGTTCCAAGATGGCCGCCTCGCGGGTACGCACGATGTAGTACCCATCGAATACGGTGCCGAGAATCAGCAAGATGATGACGCCGATGATGATTAAGCTCAACATTTCCTCTCCCTAACTACGTGTGTGAAATTAATTTTCGCACAGGCAGAAAGCGTTCGCTAGTGGTCATCGATAAGTGCAAAGAGCTTGCCCATCACCTCCGCACCGTTCTCGCCGATGCCATTGTGCTGGTACTCATTCGTCACCCACGGCCGCAGATCGCCCAAGTGCGCGGCGGTGGCCAGGGATTCTTCCAGGGGAACGAAGATATCGTCGAGGTAGATGGCGGCGGCGGTGGTGGGGGCATCGGCAAGCGCATAAGGCGCAGTAAATTCCCGCTCCGCCAAGCCGTGCGCACCCTCCTTGAATGCTTGCAGCGCCGGGTCCTCGTCGAACTGCCACGGGAAAATATGCTCGCCGGTCAGCCAGGTGCCGGACTCGGCAAACTCCGGGAACTCCTCCCGCACGCGGTGTGCCGACCACTGCGTCGCCGCCTGCCCGCCGCTGCCGGCATAAATGGACTCGTGGATCGCCGCATAAAGCGGGGCCTCCGCAAAGCTCACGCGCTCGCCGATACCCCACAGGAAATCATCCCGCAGCACCTTCTCTCCCCGCACGGTGCGGAAGGGCTCTTCCAGGAGGTAGGCCAGGCCGTCGAAGCCGGTGCCCCGCCCCAAATCGGTGCCAATGGTGCGAAAACGCAGCGAGGACAGCCGCTCGCCGGTGTGCAGGCGCTCGTTGGAATTATCGAGGTGCGCGATGATTTCCTCGATGCGGCGCTGCACCCAGGGGAATTCGCGGTAGAAGCGCTCCTGGCGGGCCTTGAGCTTGCTAAAGGTCGCGCGGTAGAGGTGATCCGCGCCCTGCAGCGTGGGGATACCGCCGGTGAAAAACGCGTGCTTGACCGACTCTGGAGCTTGGGATAGGTACGCGGTGATGCAAAAGCCGCCAAAGGACTGGCCGAACAGGGACCAAGTCTCAAGCCCCAGGTGCTCGCGCAGGCGCTCGGCATCGCGCACGATATCGTCTTGGCGCAGCAAGGCCAGGTGTTCGGCGCTGCGCTCTTCTGCGGGGCTCAGCCTATCGATGCGGTGCGAACGCCCCGTGCCGCGCTGGTCGAGGAGGATGACGCGGTAGCGCTCGAGCGCCTTGCCGATAAGCCCCGTCGGCTTGACCGGCCGCGGCGCCGGAAACCCCGGGCCTCCCTGTAGGTACAGCAACGCCGGCAGGTCCTCGCCTCCTGGCGGGATGATTTCACGGGCATAGAGAGCAAAAGTCCCGCGCGGATTGTCATAATCCCACGGGACTTCCAGGGTGTGTTCAATAATATCGTGGCCGAAGCGGCGGTAGTGAGTCATGCCCACCCAGGTTAGTAGACCTCCAGGCCCTTTGCGCGGAAAACGTCGCGGACTTTTTCCACGTCCTCCGGTTTCGGCGGCTTGGTATCTGCCAAGTGGTAGGTCATATCGAGCCCCTCCCACTTGTCCTTGCCCATATTGTGGAAGGGCAAGACCTCGACGCGCTCCACATTGGACTTCCACCGCGCCACAATGGAGGCGACGTTTTCGACGTTCTCGGCCGAATCCGTCAGGCCCGGCACGACGACGAAGCGAATCCACACCGGCTTGCCTATCGCGTTGAGGCGGTCGCCAAAATCGAGCGTGGGCTGCAGCTGGCGCCTCGTTACGCGCTGATAGGTTTCCTCATCGCCCGACTTCACGTCCAGCAGCACCAGGTCGATATTGTCTAGATCCTCATCGCGCAGGCGCGAGCCCAAGAACCCAGAGGTATCGATAGTGGTGTGGATGCCAGCGTCGTGGACTTCCTTGAGGACGCGGCGGGTAAAGGCAATCTGGAAGAGGGGCTCACCACCGGAGATGGTTAGGCCGCCACCGGAAGCTTGGAAGATGGGCTTATAGCGCTTGATGCGTTTGACCACATCGTCTACCCGCTCCAAGGTGCCGGTCTTCATCTCCATGGTGTCCGGGTTATGGCAATACTGGCAGCGCAGGGGGCAGCCGGACATGAACATGGTCATGCGGGTGCCCGGGCCGTCGACGGCGGTTACCAGCTCCCAAGAGTGCACGAGGGCGATATCGCCGGTGCGGCGCGCCTCCATGAGCTCGGGGCGGGTAATCTCATCGAGTTCGTGGTCGGTTCCCAGGCCCGCGGCAACACCGCGAACGCGCTCGCCGGATTCCGGCGACAGGGTGACCACACCAGTAATGCCATCAGCCATGATTATGAACCCTGGTGGAAGGTGCGGGAAATGACGTCAAGCTGCTGCTCCTTTGTGAGCTTGACGAAGTTGACCGCGTAGCCAGAGACGCGAACGGTGAGGTTCGGGTACTTCTCTGGGTGCTCAACGGCATCTTCCAGCGTGGACTTGTCCAGCACGTTGATGTTGGCGTGGTACAGGCCAGAGTTCATCTTGTGTTCGTCGCGGCTGGCCTTCATGTCTGAAAGGCGTTCTGCATAGGTTGGGGTTGCCATGATGGTTCTCCTTGTCGTGATTCTTATTGTTCCATGATGAAGCCGGCATCCAGCACGCCGACTAGGTTGGTGATGCGCTCTTCTGGGGTGCGGCCCAATCCGGACGGGGTGATGGTATTGGTCAGCGAGATGCCGTCCAGGGCATCCTTGTAATCCAGCTTGCCCACCGACAGCATGGAGGCGACCATGCCGTGGTTATCCGCACCGTTTTCGGGGTTAGCACCCGGGGAGAAGGGAGTGCCGGCCTTGTGGCCTGACGGGAAGGAACCTGTTGCCTTGCCGTAGACCACGTTGGAGGTAATGGTCAGCACGGACTGGGTGGGGATGGCATTGCGGTACATCGGGATGGCCTTAATTTTTTCCATCACGGTGTGCACGATGGTGGCAGCGATGTCATCGGCGCGGTCATCGTCGTTGCCGTAGAACGGGAATTCGCCTTCGGTGATGTAATCCGTAATCAGGCCGGTCTCATCCCGGACCGGGGTGACCTTGGCGTACTTGATGGCGGATAGCGAATCGGCGACGATGGAAAGTCCCGCGATGCCGCAGCCCATGGAGCGGATGATATTGGAATCATGCAGCGCCATTTCCACGGCCTCGTAGGCGTACTTATCGTGCGAGTAGTGGATGATGTTTAGCGCCTCGACGTAGGTGCCAACCACCCAGTCCAGCATCTCCTCGTACTTTTGCCAGACCTCGTCGAAGTCCAACGGGCCATCGCCTTGAATCGGCTCGTAGCCTTCAACGATTTGCTTGCCGGAGACCTCATCCCGGCCGCCGTTCATGGCATAGAGCAGGGCCTTGGCGGCATTGACGCGGGCGCCGAAGAACTGCATCTGCTTGCCCACTTCCATCGGGGACACGCAGCAGGCAATCGCCGCGTCATCGCCCCACTCATCGCGAATCTGGCGATCAGACTCGTACTGGATGGAGGAGGTTTCAATGGAGATGTGTGCGCAGAATTCCTTGTAGCCTGCGGGCAGCTCCGGATCCCAGAAAATGGTGATATTCGGCTCCGGTGATGGCCCCAGGTTGATCAGGGTCTGCAGGAGGCGGAAGGAAGTCTTGGTGACCATGTGGCGGCCATCGCTGCCGAAGCCAGCATCGGACCAGGTGGCCCAGTACGGGTCGCCGGAGAAAATCTGGTCATAGTCGATGGTGCGCAGGAAGCGGACGATGCGCAGCTTCAGCACGAGCGCGTCGATGATTTCCTGTGCCTGCTCCTCGGTGATGATGCCAGCGGCCAAGTCGCGTTCGAAGTAGCAGTCGAAGAACGCGGACAGGCGGCCGATAGACATGGCGGCGCCGTCCTGGGACTTGATGGAGGCGAGGTAGCCAAAGTAGGTCCACTGCACGGCCTCGTGTGCGGTGCGCGCCGGCTCGGAGATGTCAAAACCGTAGGACTCGGCCATCGCCTTGAGCTTCTTCAGGGCCTTGATCTGCTCGGAGTGCTCCTCGCGGTAGCGGGCCCAGTGCTCGGAAAAGCCGGCATCGGCAATGGCATCGCGGGCCTCAATCTTTTCTTGGATGAGGAAGTCCACGCCGTACAGCGCCACGCGGCGGTAGTCGCCGATGATGCGGCCGCGGCCATAGGCATCGGGCAGGCCGGTGATGATGTGTGATGAACGGGCGGCGCGGATGCGCGGGGTGTAGATATCGAAGACCGCATCATTGTGGGTCTTGCGGTAGCGGGTGAAGATCTTCTCCACCTCGGGGTCTACCTCTTTGCCCGCCTCGCCGATGGCCTGCTTCACCATGCGCCAGCCACCGAACGGCATCATCGCGCGCTTAAGCGGCGTATCGGTTTGTAGGCCGACGATGACGTCATCGTCTTCTGAGATGTAGCCGGCCGGGAAGGCATCGATATCGGTCGGGGTGTGCGTATCGACATCGTAAATGCGCTTTTCGCGCTCGACTGACAGGTAGTCCTTTTCCAGGGTGTCCCACACGCGCAGCGTCTTATCGGTGGGGCCAGCGAGGAAGCTGGAATCGCCGTCATAAGGCGTGTAGTTGCGCTGGATGAAATCGCGGACGTTGATGCCCTCGGTCCAAGGGCCGGGCGCAAAACCTTCCCACCCTTGATACTGCTGGGGCTTAGTTGCGGTAGTCATAATTCCCTTCTTCTGGGTCAAATTTCCCGGGGCACATGCCGCCTTTTTCTTCCCGCAGCATCAAGCCCCGTCACCTCTCCATTGTCGGCCCGATTCGCGAAATTAACAACCATAAACATCGCTGTGAGCACCAGTTATAAACCGGTCATCATACTTTGCTGGTAGCCCGATTTATATAAACCTCCCGTACGTTTTTGTTCGGGGGCAATCTAGCCCCGATCGTGGCTTTGCTCACGTACACTTTGGCGCCGACCTGCGTGTACCTCTACTGTTAAGGCGGTCAGCTTCGCTTCCGTAACAAGGAGGACTTCGTGGCGTCCCAGCCCAAGCACCCCGTAGACATCGTTCCCCCCGCGCCGAAACTCGCCGCCCTTGGGCTGCAGCACGTCCTCGCGTTTTATGCCGGGGCGGTCATCGTCCCGCTGCTAATCGCCAGCTCGTTGAACCTGGATGCGGAAACGACCATCCACCTCATCAATGCCGACCTTTTAACCTGCGGTATTGCGACGATTATTCAGTCGATGGGCATCGGCAAGCATATTGGCGTGCGCCTGCCCATCGTGCAGGGCGTGACCACGACGGCGGTGTCGCCCATCATCGCGATTGGCCTGGGTGCCACCGATGGCGAGGGCGGGGTGGCTTCGCTGCCCACGATTTACGGCGCCATCATCGTCGCGGGCCTTTTTACTTTCTTCGCCGCGCCGGTCTTTGGCAAGGTGCTGCGCTTCTTCCCGCCGGTGGTTACCGGTTCGGTGCTGCTGGTGATGGGTACCTCGCTGCTGGCGGTATCTGCCAATGACTTTGTCAATTACGCCGAGGGTGTGCCGGCCACGCGCGATTTGCTCTACGGCTTTGGCACGCTCGCGGTCATCATTTTGGTGCAGCGTTTTTCCTCCGGCTTCGTGGGCACGTTGGCGGTGCTCATCGGCTTGGTGTTGGGCACGGGCGTGGCGCTCGCGCTTGGCGATGCCTCCTTTAGCGAAGTCTCCTCCTCCCCCGCCCTCGGCATTACCACGCCGTTTTATTTCGGCATGCCGCAATTCGACCTCGTGGCGATCTTCTCGCTGATTATCGTCATGATCATCACCATGGTGGAAACGACCGGCGATGTGTTTGCCACCGGTGAAATCGTCAAAAAGCGCATCCGCCGCGATGACGTGGTGCGCGCCATCCGCGCCGATGGTGTCTCCACCCTGGTAGGCGGCGTGATGAATTCCTTCCCCTATACCTGCTTTGCGCAAAACGTGGGCCTGGTGCGCTTGACCAATGTGAAATCGCGCTGGGTGGCCGTGGCGGCTGCGGGGTTCATGATTGTGCTGGGCCTTTTGCCGAAGGCCGGCGCGGTCGTTGCCGCGATTCCGTCGCCGGTGCTCGGCGGCGCATCGCTAGCACTTTTTGCCAACGTGGCGTGGGTGGGCCTGCAGACCATCGCAAAATCGGATCTCAGCGATGGCCGCAACTCCGTCATCGTCACCTCCGCCCTGGGCCTGGCCATGCTGGTGACCTTCAAACCGGAGGTAGCCAGTGCCTTCCCGGAGTGGGCGCAGACCTTCGTTTCTTCTGGCATGTCCATCGGCGCGATTACCGCCATATTGCTCAACTTGTTGTTCTTCCACACCAGCAGCGCGAGCGCGCAGGTCTCGCGCGCCGATGGCAAGGGCGTGAGCCTCAACGAGCTGAACGAGGCCTCGCGCGAGGAGTTCACCGCCGCGCTGCGCCCGCTCTTTAATAATGAAACCTGGCCGCTCGAGCTAGCCTGGCAGTCCCGGCCGTTTAGCGATGTCAACGAGCTGCGCGCCGCCATCCAGGTTGCCGTGCTGACCGCGGATGCTGAACGCCGCGATGCGCTCATCCACGACTACCCCGCGATGGACGAGCTGCTTTTGGCCTCGGCCGATGAGGCGGCGAATATTTCCGCTGACCGCGGCTCGCTGGGACTCAGCGAACTCGATGACGTGCAAACCGAGCGCATTACCGAGCTATCTGCCGCCTACCGCGAGCGCTTTGGCATGCCGTTCGTTGCGTACCTCGATACCAATGACACGGTGGACCGCGTCATCGATGCCGGCGTGCGGCGCCTGGCCAATTCCGATGCGCAGGAATACCGCATTGCTCTCAGCGAAATCGTCGAGATCGCCAATGACCGCTTCGATATCCTGCTTGCCGATGCCAACCCCGTCCGCTCCTCCTGGGACCGCAAGTTCACCGAGGTAGATTAGGATCCGCAAAAGCACCGCAGTTCTTCAAGCAAGTACTGCGGTGCTTTTCTTGTGCGCCCGGTGAGACTTGAACTCACACGTCATAAGACACTAGAACCTAAATCTAGCGCGTCTGCCAATTCCGCCACGGGCGCGAGCAACGTTGAATAGTGTACACGGCGCGCGGATAAACGAGAAACCAGGGGCATTCCGTATTGCGGCGGTAGATAGGTAGGCTGGGTGAAGTGAGTATGCACGAGGATCAGAAGAAACGGCGCGTGAAGGTGCGGTGGTGGCACATCGCCCTCGTCATATTTTTCGTGGTGCTTTTCCTCTTCCTCGCCTATTGGCAGTGGACGCGCTTCCGCTCCGGCTCGGGCACCTTTCAAAACTTGGGCTACGCCTTTCAGTGGCCTCTTTTTGCGGTGTTCGTGGTCTATGCGTATCGCACGACCCTGCGCTATGAAAATGAGCGCCTCGCCGCAGAGAACGAAGTCCGCGAGATGGATTCGTTGGAGTCCTCAGAAAACGCCACTGAAAATGTCAGCGAAACCGCCGACGGAGAAATTGGTTCACCCGATGGTCCTGAAGTGAGGGGCGCGACAGCTAGCTCGGCGGAGAAAACCGCCATCGATGAGGATTTCTTGCCGCAGCGCCCGCAGTTGAATGTGGAAGAGTTTAATGCGTTGAATCAGCCTCGGCGCCGCCGCGGTTCCCCCGCAGAGGGACGCGACGAAGGCCCAACAGATAAAAGGAGAAAGTAAATCATGACAAACCAGGTACACCCAGACCGCAAGGCGCGCATCCGCGGCCCGCTGAAGTTCTTTTCCATCGCGGCCACGGTGACCGGTATCTTCCTGATCATCCTGGTCATCCGCATGTTCTTCCAGTATGTCTTAGGCGCGGAGATTCCGGAATGGGCGACCTATATCGCCATCGTGCACGGCATCGCGTACATGACCTACCTGCTCTCCATCCTGATTCTGGGCCCGCGCGCGCTGTGGCCAGCGAGCAAGCTGATTACCACCGCGCTCGCCGGCGTGGTGCCCTTCCTGTCCTTCTGGATGGAGCACAAGCGCCGCAAGGAAATCGAGGAGCAATTCCAGCTCAACGCATAATTAGCCAGCCAGCTCCGAGATAAGCGGGACCAGCTGGGAAAGGGCGCGGCCGCGGTGCGAGACCGCGTTCTTATCCGCAGCCGACATTTCCGCCGCAGAACGCGACTCGCCTTCTGGTTGAAAGAGTGGGTCGTAGCCAAAACCATTAGCGCCGCGCGGCTCGCGCAGCAGCTTGCCTTCCCAGCGGCCCTCGGCCACGCGCTCGGTGCCTTCGGGGGTCACCAGAGCGCACACGGAAACGAAGGCGGCGGCGCGCCGTTTGTCTGGAACATCCGCCATCTGCGCCAAGACCAGGTCATTATTGGCCTGGTCATTGCCATGTTCGCCGGACCAGCGAGCCGAGAGCACGCCGGGCATGCCGTTGAGCTCCTCGATGGCCAGCCCGGAATCATCCGCGATAGTCACCAGGCCCGTGGCGGCGGCCCCGGCGCGGGCCTTGATGAGCGCGTTATCGGCAAAGGTGCGGCCGTCTTCGACGGGCTCTGGGTAGGGTTCGACCTCGGAAAGCAGGCGCAGTTCCACGCCCTCGATGCCCGCCTCGGACAAGATACGATCGAGCTCGGCCAGCTTCTTCGGATTGCCGGAGGCGACGAGGATTACCATCCCAGCGCCGCTTTCTGCGCCGCGATGAGCTCGCTGCAGCCCTTCTGGGCCACATCCAGCATGCCGTTGAGCTGCTCACGGCCGAAGAGGCCGTGCTCACCGGTGCCCTGGATTTCTACGAAGTCGCCGGATTCCTGCATCACCACGTTAAGATCCACCTCGGCGCGGGAATCTTCCTCATAGGGCAAATCCAGGCAGATTTCGCCGTCGATGATGCCCACGGAAACCGCGGCGATGGGATCGAGCAGCGGCTCGCCGGGGACAACGCCTTCGGACTTGAGGTGGGTGATGGCATCGGCAAGCGCGACATAGGCGCCGGTGATGGAGGCGGTGCGGGTGCCGCCATCGGCCTGCAGCACGTCGCAGTCGAGCTGGATGGTGTTTTCTCCCAGCTGCTCCAGGTCCACGGCGGCGCGCAGGGAGCGGCCGACCAGGCGGGAAATCTCGTGGGTGCGGCCCTTGACCTTGCCGCGCATGGACTCGCGCGGCATGCGGTCGTGGGTGGCGGACGGCAGCATGGCGTACTCGGCGGTCAGCCAACCCTCTCCGGAATCGCGCTTGAAACGCGGCACCCCGAGTTCGACGGAGGCGGTGCACATCACGCGGGTATTGCCAAATTCCACCAAGACGGATCCAGCCGGGTTGGTGGTGAAATTGCGGGTAATGCGGACGCTGCGCATTTCGTCGAGCGCGCGCCCATCGGCACGAGTTAATTCAGTCATGCCCTCCAGCGTAACTTAGAACTGCATGCCCGCAGTACCTAGAACGATCTCGCCGTCGAATTCCTCCCGCGCCGCAGCCACGGTGGCCTCCGCATCGCCCCAGGGCTGGATGTGGATGAGCACCAGCGTGCGAACGCCCGCCTCCCGCGCCGCGCGCCCCGCTTCCGCGCCCGACATGTGCATGCCGGGGGCCATGCCCTCGGAGGAAGCACCCCAGGTGGCCTCGCAGAGGAAGAGATCGGCGCTGCGGGCGGCATCGACAAGCGCGGGCGTATAGGACGTATCGCCGGAATAGGTGATGATCTTGCCGGTTTTCGCGTGCTCGATTCGCAGCGCATAGGCCTCTACCGGGTGATTGACGGGAAAGGGGGTGATAAAGACGTCATCGACAAGCTGGCGCTCCCCCGCCACCCACGGGCTAAACGCCAAGGTATCGGACATGTCGTCGATCCCATCTACTTCGTCCGAGGACAGGCGGCCCAAGTGCGTCGGCGTGGCAGACGGGCCGAAGCAGAAGTTGCGCGAGGCGGCCGGGGTGATGGGATGGAAGCGGCGCCACACCATGAGGGAGGGAAAATCCGCGCAGTGATCCGCGTGCAGGTGGCTAAAGGCCACGTGGGCATCGCACGGATCCTGCAGTTTAGCTAACTGGCCCAGCGTGCCCGATCCCATATCCAGGATGATGGACGGTGCATTGTCGAAGGACACGACATAGCCGGAGGCAGGATTGTCTGCGGTGGGTACGCTACCGGAGCAGCCTAGGATGGTCAGCTTCATGGAACCAATAGTTCCATGAATCCGGCCCAAATGCTGGTACCGCGCGCAAAAAGGGGGAGGAATTTCGCCCGTCTTAGCCGATCTGTGGACCCAAAAAGCGCGTGGCCAGCTGGGCGAAGACCTCAGGATCGCCGGTGGATTCGAAGGAATGGACCGGTTGATTGCCCTCCGGGGCGAGCATGTCCATTTCCGTGAGCAGGCGCATGACGTCCTTCGTGGTCTCCTCTGAGGAGGTCACCAGGGAAACATTTTCGCCCATGGCGAGCTGGATGATGCCGGTAAGCAGCGGGTAGTGCGTGCACCCCAGCACCAAGGTGTCCACTCCCTGCGCCTGCAGGGGCGCGAGGTAGCCCTCGGCGACGCCGAGGATCTGGCGGCCCGCGGTAATCCCGCGCTCGACAAAGGGCACGAAGTCCGGGCAGGCTGCGGCTACCGCCTCAACATTGGGGTTGACTGCGAAAAGGTCCTGGTATGCACCGGATTTGATGGTGCCCTCGGTGCCGATGACGCCAATTTTGCCATTGCGCGTGGTGGACATGGCACGGCGCACGGCCGGGTGGATGACCTCTACGATGGGGATATCGTAGCGCTCGCGGGCATCGTGCAGGAACGCCGCGGTGGCGGTATTGCAGGCGATGACCAGCATCTTGCAGCCGCGTTCTACCAGCTTATCGGCGATGTCCTGGGAAAAAGCGCGCACCTGCGAGATGGGCCGCGGCCCGTAGGGCCCGTGCGCGGTATCGCCCATATAGATAACGGATTCTTGCGGCAGCTGCTCCATCACCGCGCGGGCCACGGTCAGCCCGCCGACGCCCGAGTCAAAGATGCCGATGGGAGACGATGCGTTAGGCATTATTTCCTCCCTGCCTTTGCCGGATCATCGGAAGTGATGAACATGCCGGACAATACGCCGCCCAGAGCACCGAAGAGGTGGCCTTGCCAGCTAATGCCCTCCGCGACGGGCAGCACGCCCCAAATCAGCCCGGAATAGGAAAAGCCCAGGATGATGCCCAAAATGATTTGCAGCAGGGAGCGATTGAAGACGCCGCGCACCACGAGATAGGCCAGCCAGCCATAAACCAGCCCGGACGCGCCGATGTGCGAGGTACCGGCCCCACCCAAAATCCACGTGCCAAGGCCCGCCACCACGGTGGTGATCAAGGTGACCTCCCACCACACCCGGCGCCCAGACAAGCCGATCAGGAAGCAAAACAGGGCGCCCGGCAACGAGTTGGACATCAAGTGCTCCAGGCTGCCGTGCAGCAGCGGCGCCGTGATAATGCCCCACAGGCCATCCACGTCGAGCGGGCGGATGCCGTAATTGGACAGCCCGCCGCCGAAGACGACGGCGTTAATCAGGTGAACCGACCACTCCACCGCGAGGAACCCCAGGGCCAAGGATAGGCCGGTGCTAACGCGGCCGCGGCCGCGATTGGTCGTGCTAGTTGGCACCGGCTGATTACGCGAAGTTCCACCCATAGTCATAATGGGCAATATCTTAGCCGAGCAATTCGTGATACGCGCGAAGCCCCAGGCCAGGGCATGCGGCGGTGACCGCGGTGACGATGGCCTCTTCCACCACGTCGGCCGCCGCAGCGCACAGCTGGACCATATCCACCTCACCCGGTTCCTGCGCTGTGGACAAGGCGAAAATGGTATCGCCGTCCAGCGGCGAATGCGCGGGGCGAACGGCGCGTGCAATGCCGTCGTGCGCCGTCATGGCGAGGCGTTGGGCTTGGGCGGTAGTGACGGGGGCATCGGTAAGCACAGCGCCAATCGTCGTATTCAGCTTCGCTGCAGGGTGCGGCAGGTCGCGGTAGGTCTCCGCATTGACCGGCGTGCGGCCCGGCGCGCCGTAGAGGCGGCCTGTGTGCGGGTCGATGACCTCGCCCACCGGATTGGCCACCATCGCGGCACTGACCTCGTAGTTTCCCACCTTGCGGGTGGCTAAGCCGAAGCCGCCGCGCAGCTTGCCCGCTGTGGCGCCGACGCCCGCGCCGACCGTGCCAACCGTCTCGTCGTGGCCGGCCATGGCCGCCCGCAGCGCCGCCGCGCCGTCTTCCGGCCCAGGGCGGGAGGGTCCCGCCAGCAGATCGAAAATAACCGCCGCAGGCACGATGGGCACGCGCGGGCCGGGCTTGTCCTCCCCAAAGACGGGGAAGCCTACCCCGTGCGCTTCCAATTCGCGCATGACGCCGTCTGCGGCCGCCAAGCCGAAGGCGGACCCGCCCGCGAGCACGATGGCGTGGACGCGTTCAACGGTATTGTGCGGCTGCAAGAGATCGGTCTCGCGCGTGCCGGGCCCGCCGCCGCGCACATCCACGCTGGCTAGCGCGCCCTTCGGCCCGCAGTACAGCACGGTGGCGCCGGTATCTTCGCCGGAAAAATGTCCGATGCTAATTCCGTCGATCATTAATCCATCAACACCTGCAGCAAGGAATCCTGGCAATAGGCCAGCCATTCCACCAAGGTATCGCGGTCCGTCATGAGGTTTTCGTCGGTCGCATCCCCAGCCGCGACGTATAAGCGCAGGTCATTGAGCCCCGCCACGAAGGCCTGGGCTTCCTGCTCCGAAATGGAGACCTCTACCCCGCCGGTGGGACCGAGCGCATTGCCGATGACCTGCAGGTTCTGCAGCTTCGCCCGCGCGATGTCATTTTCGTGCAGCGAGCGCAAAAGGGAGGAATCGCCGTCGTATTCTTCATCACCGGGTTTCTGGAAGTCCGGGAACAACCGCGCCAGGGAGGGATCCTCTGGGGCTTCGGTATGGCCGGTGGGCATGTCTAGCATTTCCGCGAGTTCGTCCTTTGGCGCGGACTGGGCGCGACCGATGATTGCTTCAGAGACAGTGGCGGTGAGGTTGCCGATGACCTCGCGCTCCATGGGCTCGAATACCGCCGTGATTTTGGGCCCGCGCATGAGCGATTTCTTCTTTTTCCACGGTTGCATCTATCTACCCTGCCTGTTGCATCGTCGCCCACAGACCCGCGATCTGGAGCTTTTTTACGTCCGCCTCAACCTTGTCCTTCTCGCCGCTGGACACGGCGGCCTTGCCTTCTGTGTGGACCTGCATCATCAGCTCGTTGGCCCGCTTTTTGTCGTAGCCCAAAACGGTTTGGAATACGTAGGACACGTAGCTCATCAGGTTGACGGGATCGTCCCAGACGATGCACATCCACGGCAGGTTCTCGCTCGCGGCCACATCAACTTCGATTCCTTCATCCAAGTCGGGCGTGGCCATGGGAGAGCTCATACGGACTTCGGGGTGTTGCGGCTTCATGCCTTATAGCCTAATCATTTTTCGCTGGCATTTTGGGCATTGGGTCTCCCCGCAGCTCACCAGGGTGGTGGCCCGGGTATGCTGAAAGCTTCTTAACCTGTGAGTAGTATCAGGCTCATGAATGACATAGCACGCTCTATCGATCGCTCCACCGCTTTGCTCACGGATAAATACGAGCTCACCATGCTGCAGGCTGCGCTTCGCGATGGCACCGCCCACCGCAACGTGACCTGCGAGGTCTTTTCCCGCCGCCTGCCCAATGAGCGTCGCTACGGTGTCGTCGCCGGCACCGACCGCGTGTTGCGCGCGGTAGAGGACTTCCGCTTCTCCCCCGAGCAGCTGGAACAGATGGATTTCCTGGATGAAGATACCCGACAATACCTGCGCGACTGGCGCTTTTCCGGGCAGATCGATGGCTACCGCGAGGGCGAGCTGTATTTTCCCAACTCTCCTATCTTGACGGTGCGCGGCACCTTTGGTGAGTGCGTGGTGCTCGAAACCATCGTGCTGTCTATCTTGAATGCCGATTCCGCCGTCGCCTCTGCCGCATCCCGCATGGTCACCGCCGCCGATGGCCGCCCCATTTTGGAGATGGGCAGCCGCCGCACCCACGAGTACGCGGCCGTAACCGCCGCCCGCGCTGCCTACCTCGCCGGTTTTACCGCCACCTCCAATCTGGAGGCCGGCTTCCGCTACGGCATCCCGGTATCTGGCACCGCCGCCCACGCCTGGACCTTGGCGCACACGAACCCGGATGGCACGAGCAATGAGGAGGCGGCCTTCCGCGCGCAAATCGATACCCTGGGCATCGATACCACCTTGCTGGTGGATACGTACGACATCACCAAGGGCGTCGAGACCGCCGTCAAGGTCGGTGGCCCGGAGCTTGGCGGGGTGCGCATCGATTCCGGCGACCTTGGTGCGGTGACCCGGCGCGTGCGCAAGCAGCTCGATGAGCTGGGCAATCACAATACCAATATCGTTGTTTCCTCCGATTTGGACGAGTTTGCCATTGCGGGTCTGCGCGGCGATCCCGTCGATGTCTACGGCGTGGGCACCTCCGTGGTCACCGGCTCTGGTGCCCCGACTGCGGGCATGGTCTACAAGGTCGTCGAGGTTGACGGCGTGCCGGTGGCCAAGCGCTCGTCGTCCAAGCAATCGGTGGGCGGGGCCAAGCGCGCGCTGCGCACCTACCGGTCTTCCGGCGTGGCGGTAGAAGAAGTCGTCTACCCCTTTGCCGCAGACGCGCCGGATACGGGCCAGCTCACCACCCGCGAGTTGACCATTCCTTTGATGCGCGATGGGCATATCGTAGAGGACCTGCCGGATTTAGAGGCCTCCCGCACCTACTTGGACGAGGCCCGCAAGACCCTGCCGTGGGAGGGACTTGCGCTTTCGCGCGATGACGCCGCCGTGCCCACGCGAATGGTGGGCTTTAAGGAGTAGGTCGCTAGACTGTGTGGGGTGAGTGACCCCGCAGATGAGCCCCTAAACCACGACATGGAAACGCTGCTAGGCGCGGCAGTGGACGCGCTCGGCGGCTCCCGCCGCGAGGGCCAGGTTCGCATGGCCAACGCGGTATCCAAGGCCTTGGAATCCGAGCGCCACCTCGCCGTCCAGGCGGGCACGGGTACGGGTAAATCCCTGGCCTACCTGGTTCCGGCTATCCGGCATGCGATGAACTCGGCTTCCACCGTCGTCGTCTCCACCGCCACGCTGGCCCTGCAGCGCCAATTGGTGGAGCGTGACCTCCCGCGGCTGGCGGAGGCGCTAGCCGATGTCATGGAGCGCACCCCCACCTTCGCCATCATGAAGGGCCGCAATAATTACGTATGCCTGAATAAGATCGCGGCCACCCCGGATGACCCGGAGGCTCTTATCGATGAGTCCGATATCTCCTACCGCGGCAAGGCCGTGCGCCGCATCCACGACTGGGCGCAGGAGACCGAGACCGGCGACAGGGACGATTTAGACTTCGGCGTGCCGGATTTGGTGTGGCGGGCGGTATCGGTGACCTCGAATGAGTGCTTGGGCGCCGGGCGCTGCCCGCACGGTGCGGATTGCTTCGCCGAAGAGGCCCGCAGGGCGGCTGCCGATGTCGATATCATCGTCACCAACCACGCCATGCTCGCGATCGATGCCATCTCTGAGGCCAATATCCTGCCCGAACACGATGTGGCGATCATCGACGAGGCCCACGAGCTCGATGGACGCATTACCTCCGTGTCCACCGCGGAGATTACCTCCCGCGCCATTAAAATGGCGGCGAACCGCGCCAAGTCACTGGGCAATGCCGGAAACCTAGCGGAGTTGGCGGATGAATTCGATGATCTGCTGCGCGTGCAGGAGCCCGGCCGGTGGACGGATTTAGATGAGACGTCGCAGGCACATTTGCGCGCGCTTGCCGACGAGTTCCTGCGCGTTAAATCCCTCATCTCCCGCGCCCCAGAAGGCGAGGCCAACGATGACCCCGAAAAGAACGCCGAGCGCCAAAACTTAAGCAATCACCTCACGGACTTGGCCGAGGCGATCGGGCGAATCCTGGAGGTCTTCGCCACCGATGACCCTGCCGCGCAGGACGATGTCGTGTGGCTGGAGGGCACCGATACCCTTGCCGTCGCGCCGCTGTCTATCGCGCATATGCTGCGCGAGAACCTATTTGGGGAGCAAACGGTCGTACTCACCTCGGCCACGCTGGCCCTGGGCGGGCGATTCGACGCCATGGCGGCACAATGGGGCCTGCCGTCCGGTACGTATGACACGCTCGATGCAGGAACGCCCTTTGACCCGGCGAAGGCCGGCATCTTGTATACCGCGAAGCACCTCCCCGCACCGGGGCGCGACGGCCTGTCCGCCGAAACCTTGGAGGAAATATACGAGCTCATCATGGCCGCCGGCGGGCGCACGCTGGGGCTATTCTCCTCGCGTAGGGCGGCGGAAGAGGCTGCGGAGGCCTTGGCGCCGCGGTTGCCGTTTGATTTGTATGTGCAGGGCGAAGACGCCATCGGCACGCTGGTGGACAAGTTCTCCACTAAGGAAAACTCCTGCCTGTTTGGCACCTTAACCCTCTGGCAAGGCGTGGACGTTCCGGGGCCGTCGTGCTCGCTGGTCCTCATTGACCGCATCCCCTTCCCGCGGCCCGATAACCCGCTGCTGCAGGCCAGATCCCAGGCAGCCGACGCCGCCGGCCGCTCCGGGTTTATGGAGGTCTCCGCCAATCACGCGGCCCTCCTCATGGCGCAGGGATCCGGGCGGCTGTTGCGCCACGTAACGGACCGCGGGGTCGTCGCCGTGCTGGATAACCGGCTGGAATACAAGCGCTACGGCGCATTCCTCAAAGCGTCCATGCCGCAGTTCTGGCAAACCACGAACCCGGAGACGGTGCGCGGGGCGCTTAAGCGATTGGTCGCCGCAGCGCACACACGGTAGCCGAGTCGGGGGCGATCTCGGTAAACCCGGCATCGATGATGACCACCGCCTCTTCCTGCGCGCAGGCGGTGCCAAATAACTCCGCGTCCACCTCGCGGACGGAAAGCGGGAAACCTTCTGCCGCCCAGGCGGCGGCTTCCTCTTGGCTCATAGCCGCGGCGAGCATCATCGAACCGTGGCCCACTTGAGCGGCGGCCTTGCCCGCGGTCATGGCGAGGCTGCGGTCGACGTAGAAAATGGGGGCATCGGCAAGCGGAGGCCCTGGCTCGTCCATTGCGAGATCCGTATGACCGATCTGCAGCTTGCTAATCAACGGGTCCACCTCCCCCACTGCCGAGGGCGCAAACGCACGCGCGCGGTCATCAACGGTGACACCAGGCAGTAGCTGCACATCGCGCCACGCCTTATTGCGCGCGCGGCGGGCGATCTTGCGGATGCGGTGGCCGTACCACTGCGCGAGCGCCGCGGCGAAGGCGCCGTCCTCACCGGCGCGGTCATCTAGGCAGGCGGCCACCACGGCGCGGGCTGCCGCAGTAAGTACCTCGCTGCGCGCCGGGGGATCCTGCTTGGGGAGGTGGAGGGCTATCTGCATCGCTTGCACGGTGGACGGGTCCGCTGGGTCCTCGTGGGAATCGCGGGCCGTGCAGGCGGCGACGAGGCGCTGGTGGGCTATCTCGAACTTAGTCATCGGCAATCCCCAGCATCGGTAGGACGGCGTCGAGGCGGCGCGGGGTGATGCAAGCATCGGCGGTCTCGAGCAACGCTGGCTTCGCGTCAAAGGCAACACCCAACCCGGCAGCGGTGACCATGGCGATGTCATTAGCGCCATCGCCCACCGCGACGGTGGACTCCATGCCGATTCCGGAATCGGCGGCGAATTCGCGCAAGAAATCCTCCTTCGCCTGGCGGTCGACCACCTGCCCAATCACCTTGCCGGTCAACTTCCCATCGCGGATTTCCAAGGTATTAGCCCGCACGTAGTCGAGCTGGAGGTCTGTGGCCAAGCCCTCGAGAACTTGAATAAAGCCACCCGAGACCACGGCGGTGCGGTGGCCCAGACGGTGGAGGGTACCGATCGCTTCCTTAGCGCCAGGTGTCAGCTCGATATCGCGGGCAACCTCATCGATGATGGAGGCATCTAGGCCCTCCAGCACCGCGACGCGCTCGCGTAGGGACTCCTCGAAGTCCAATTCGCCGCGCATGGCGCGCTCGGTCACCGCGGCCACTTCTGCTTCCTTGCCCGCGTGGGCGGCGAGCATCTCGATAACCTCGCCTTCAATCAGCGTCGAATCGCAGTCGAAGCACACCAAGCGCTGGCCGCGATTGCCCAAGCTCTCGAGGGAGATATCGATACCACGTTCAACGGCGACTTGCCGCAGCTCCCGCCGCGCCGCGGTGGCATCTTCGAGTGCCACGGTAAGTTCCACCGCGAAAAGGGAATCCAGCGCTATCCGGCGCATGCGAAACGTCTCCCCTTTCACGGTCTCCTGCACCGCGCTAATGTCCTCGGCGGTAATATCCGCGCCGATGAGCGCGACGGCATAGCTTGGCGCAACGGACACCTCGTGCCCGAAGGGTGTCATGGCCTCGCGCACTCGTTCTTCTAGGCCAGCGTTACCGCACTGCGCGGTGAGGGCGAGGTGGTTGGAGACGGTGGCGAGGTGGACATCGGCAAGCGGGTCAGGAAAATCAGCCAACGCGGTAAGGAAAGCGGCGGCCGCCCCCGGAACATCTGGTCCGAGGCTAGTAATGATCGTGGTATCAGCTTGAATATTCACAACGACCATTATCCCACACACGCCAAAGCCGCCCTCCCTACCTCTGAGAAGCTGGGGAAGGCGGCTGTAGTCAGGAGTTAAAGTGCGGGCTTAGTGCTTGCCCACGTGAGCTTCCTCGCGCATGCGCTCAACCATGTGCGGGTAGTGCAGCTCGAATGCCGGACGCTCGGAGCGGATGCGTGGCAGGGAGACGAAGTTGTGGCTCGGAGGCGGGCAGGAGGTTGCCCACTCCAAGGAGTTGCCGTAGCCCCATGGGTCGTCCACGGTAACGACCT
The DNA here is from genome assembly GCF_000478175.1 of Corynebacterium sp. KPL1814. Classification (GTDB taxonomy): domain Bacteria; phylum Actinomycetota; class Actinomycetes; order Mycobacteriales; family Mycobacteriaceae; genus Corynebacterium. Next base: position 33,278 of record NZ_KI515774.1, on the reverse strand, counting down.
CACCGTAGCGCCAAGACTTGAATACGTTCCAGACCAGCGGGATAACGGAGGCGCCGAGAACGAAGGAGAAGATGGTGGAAATCTGGTTGAAGACCGTGAAGCCATCGGACTCCAGGTAGTCGGCGTAGCGACGTGGCATACCCATGTTGCCGACCCAGTGCTGAATCAGGAAGGTGCCGTGGAAGCCGATGAAGGTCAGCCAGAAGTGAATCTTGCCTAGGCGCTCGTCCAGCATGCGGCCGGTCATCTTCGGGAACCAGAAGTACAGGCCACCGAATGCGGAGAACACAACCGTACCGAACAGGGTGTAGTGGAAGTGCGCAATCAGGAAGTAGGACTCAGCCAAGTGGAAGTCCAGCGCCGGAGAAGCGAGCATAACACCGGTCATACCACCGAAGAGGAAGGTAGCCATGAAGCCCATGACCCAAATCATCGGGGTATCCCAGGTGATGTGGCCCTTCCACATGGTGCCGACCCAGTTGAAGAACTTCACACCGGTAGGCACCGCAATCAGGAACGTCATGAACGAGAAGAACGGCAGCAGGATGGCGCCGGTGACGAACAAGTGGTGTGCCCACACGGCCATGGACAGCGAGCCGATAGCCAGGATGGCGAAGACTAGGCCGATGTAGCCGAAGACCGGCTTGCGGGAAAAGACCGGGACAATCTCGGAGACAACGCCGAAGAACGGCAGCGCGAGGACGTAGACCTCGGGGTGGCCGAAGAACCAGAACAGGTGCTGCCACAGGATGGCACCGCCGTTAGCGGAATCGTAGATGTGGCCGCCCAGCTTGCGGTCATACAGCACGCCCAAGGCGGCTGCGGTCAGCAGCGGGAAGATCATCAGCACGATGGCGGAGGCGGTGAAGACGCCCCAGCAGAAGACCGGCATGCGGAACATAGTCATGCCCGGTGCGCGCAGGGTCAAGATGGTGGTGATCATGTTGATGGCGGAGGCAATGGTACCGACACCGGTAGCGCCCACACCGACGATCCACATATCGGCGCCGATGCCGGGGGTGTGTACGCCATCGGCAAGCGGCATGTACATGGTCCAGCCGAAGTCAGCCGCACCACCAGGGGTGATAAAGCCCAGCAGCATGACAACACCGCCGAGCAGGGTAACCCAGAAACCAAAGGCGTTCAGACGCGGGAAGGCCACGTCCGGCGCGCCGATTTGCAGAGGCAGAATGTAGTTACCAAAGCCCCAAACAACTGGCGTAGCAAACAGCAGCAGCATCACGGTGCCGTGCATGGTGAACAGCTGGTTGAACTGCTCATTGGACAGGAACTGCAGACCCGGGGTGAAAAGCTCCGCACGGATCAGCAATGCCATAAAGCCACCGAGGAAGAAGAAGCTGAAGGCCATGATCAAGTACATGATGCCCAGCTGCTTGTGGTCGGTGGTGGTTAAAAATACCCAAGCCTTTGAACCGGTCTTTTCCCTACCGGTTGGCTCTGGACGTGTGGGAGCGACGTAATCGTCGACCCGTGGCGCCACAGCGGTCATAGAATCCTCCTGAATAACAAAGTGTCAGCGGACGGGGTCCACCTACACCTAGGTTTACCTCGATTATATTAGGACATTTTCCCCTGTTCTTGCCAGCTTCTCTTAAAGGTCTTCCAGCTTGGGGGTATCTCCTCAATAACCACAACCGCCACATAGCCCCTGCACGTGGGGCGGGCATCATTTAAGGCCTACGTTCTCTCGCCCAGGTTGTGGTGTCGCATGTCACAGCGTGCGCCAGATACGCAGGTCAAAAACCGAAAAACGCACCCCCGCTCGTTATCAACCTTTCGGTTGAGGTTAAAGCGAGGGTGCGCGGGAAAGGTTAGAAGTCCCAGTCGTCATCCGTGGTGTCCTCGGCCTTGCCGATGACATAGGACGAACCCGAACCGGAGAAGAAGTCATGGTTCTCATCGGCATTGGGCGAAAGAGAAGACAAGATGGCCGGCGAGACGCGGGTCTCATCGGCCGGGAAGAGGCCCTCAAAGCCCAAGTTATTCAGGGCCTTATTGGCGTTGTAGCGCAGGAAACGCTTGACGTCTTCGGTCCAGCCCAGGTCGTCGTAGAGATCCTCGGTGTAGTCGATCTCGTTGTCATAGAGCTCGAAGGCCAGATCGAAGGTGTAGTCCTTCAATTCCTCTTGGCGCTTTTCATCCAGCTTCTTGTATTCCTGCTGGAACTTATAGCCAATGTAGTAGCCGTGCACGGCCTCATCGCGAATGATCAGCCGGATGATATCGGCGGTATTGGTCAGCTTCGCGCGGGAGGAGAAGTACATCGGCAGATAGAAGCCAGAGTAGAAAAGGAAGGACTCCAGCAGCGTGGAGGCTACCTTCTTCTTCAGCGGATCATCGCCGTTGTAGTAGGCCAAGATGATCTTGGCCTTCTTCTGCAGGTTCTCGTTCTCCTCGGACCAGCGGAAGGCATCATTGATCATCGGCGTGGAGGCCAAGGTCATAAAGATATTGGAATAGGACTTGGCGTGCACCGACTCCATGAAGGCAATATTGGTATATACCGCTTCCTCGTGCAGGGTCTGCGAATCCGGCAGCAGGGAGATCGCGCCCACCGTGCCCTGGATGGTATCCAGCAGCGTCAGGCCGGTAAAGACCCGCATGGTGGTTTCTTTTTCTTTTTCCGTCAGCGTCTTCCAGCTGGGGAGATCATTAGAGACTGGGACCTTTTCCGGGAGCCAGAAATTACCGGTCAACCGCTCCCATACCTCGAGGTCTTTGTCATCGGGGATGGTATTCCAGTTGATAGCTTTTACCGGGCTGTCATGACTAGCAACGTAGTCATCGTATTCGTGCGACACGCGATGTCACTCCAATGCTTCACTGTGTAGAATTTCGAGTCCCAGCATACCCAATGCCGCCCCGCCTCAGCCCGCCGCACCGCGCCTATATTAAAAGCGCAGTGCACAGCCAGGAAAGGACGCCCTCACCATGGCAGAAACCACTCCCCTTTTAGGCCCTGTAGTAGACCAACTGGGCACGGATATAGTCAGCGGGGACATGGCGGAAGGCACGCGGTTTCGCCTTGGGGACATCGAAAAGCGCTTTGGCATCTCCCGCACCGTGGCGCGCGAGGCCATGCGCACCCTCGAGCATCTAGGGATGGTTTCCTCTGGGCGCCGGGTGGGCCTCAAGGTGCTGCCGCGCGGTAGCTGGGCGGTTTATGATCCCGCCGTTATCTCGTGGCGGCTGGCGCACGACAAGACGCGCGCGGAACAGGTGGCGCGCCTCAACGAATTGCGTCTTGGCATCGAACCGGTGGCGGCGCAGCTTGCCGCGCGCAATGCCAGCCCACAGCAGCGCCGCGAATTGCTGCGGCTAGCAGGAAGGCTCAGCGAGCTCGAGACCACCCCTTCCCCACGGGTGGGCGAAGAACTCGAAACCGACCTGCAATTTCATACCCTCATCTTGGAGGCCTCCGGCAATGAGATGATTGCCGCGCTGGCGCCGGCCTTGCTGGCCATCTTGAAGGGCAAGTCCGTCTTTGGTTCCCGCAAGCGGGATCCGATTCGCGGCACGACGCAGCTACATATGGATTTAGCGCGGGAGATTGATGCCGGCGAGGCCGAAGCCGCCGAGCGCACCTCCCGCGCTATCCTGGACCGCGCCCGCGCTTAGAGCATGCAGGAAACGCAGCCCTCGATCTCGGTGCCTTCCAGGGCCATCTGGCGCACGCGGATGTAGTACAAGGTCTTAATGCCCTTGCGCCAAGCGTAAATCTGCGCCTTATTCACATCGCGGGTGGTGGCGGTGTCCTTGAAGAACAGCGTCAGCGATAGCCCTTGGTCCACGTACTTCGTGGCCTCAGCGTAGGTATCAACGATCTTCTCGTAGCCAATCTCGTACGAGTCCTTGAAGTATTCCAAGTTGTCGTTATCCATATGCGCTGCCGGGTAGTACACGCGGCCGATCTTGCCCTCCTTGCGGATTTCAATCTTGGAGGCGATCGGGTGGATGGACGATGTGGAGTTGTTGATATAGGAAATCGAGCCCGTCGGCGGCACCGCCTGCAGGTTGCGGTTGTAGAGGCCGTGCTTGGCGACGTCCTCCTTCAGCTCCGCCCAGTCTTCTGCGGTGGGGGTGTAGATAGAGGAGGCATCGAAAAGAGCCTTGACCTTCTCCGTGCGCGGCTGGAACTCCGCCGGATCGTAGGAGTCAAAGAACTCGCCGCTGGCGTAGTCGGATTCGGGGAACTCGGTGAAGGTCGTGTCGCGCTCGCGGGCGATCTTATTGGAGGCGCGCAGGGCGGCGTACATGATGGCCGCGAAGTAGGCGTTGGTGAAGTCCAAGCCCTCCTCGGAGCCGTACTCGATGTGCTCGCGGCCCAAGTAGCCGTGCAGGTTCATCTGGCCCAGGCCGATGGCGTGCGAGTCATCGTTGCCCTTGCGCACGGATGGAACGGAATCGATGGAGGTCTTATCCGCCACCGAGGTCAGCCCGCGAATCGCGGTCTCCACCGTTTGGGAGAAGTCCGGCGAGTCCATGGTCATGGCGATATTCAGCGAACCCAGGTTGCAGGAAATATCGTTGCCCACCTGGTCATAAGAAAGATCCGCATTGAGCTCGGAAGCGGAGTTGACCTGCAAGATCTCCGAGCACAGGTTGGACATATTAATCCGGGAGGTCTTGACCGGGTTGGCGCGGTTTACCGTATCTTCATACATGATGTACGGGTAGCCGGACTCGAACTGCAACTCCGCCACGGTTTGGAAGAAGTGGCGCGCGTTGATCTTCTTCTTCCGGATGCGCGGGTCCTCGACCATTTCTTCGTAGTGCTCGGTAACGGAGATATCGCCGAAGGCCTTGCCGTAGACGCGCTCGACGTCGTACGGCGAGAACAGGTACATATCGTCGTTGTTCTTGGCTAGCTCGAAGGTGATATCCGGGATCACCACGCCCAAGGACAGGGTCTTAATGCGGATCTTTTCATCCGCGTTCTCGCGCTTGGTGTCGAGGAAGTTCATGATGTCCGGGTGGTGGGCGTTGAGGTACACCGCGCCCGCGCCCTGGCGCGCACCGAGCTGGTTGGCGTAGGAGAATGCATCCTCCAGCATCTTCATCACTGGGATGACGCCGGAAGACTGGTTCTCGATGTGCTTGATCGGCGCGCCGGATTCGCGGATATTGGACAGCAGCAGGGCCACGCCGCCGCCGCGCTTGGACAGCTGCAGCGCGGAGTTGATGGAACGGCCGATGGATTCCATATTGTCTTCGATGCGGAGCAGGAAGCAGGAAACCAATTCTCCGCGCTGCTGCTTGCCGGCATTCAGGAAGGTCGGCGTAGCCGGCTGGAAGCGGCCGGTCATGATCTCATCGACGAGGCGCTCTGCCAGCTCACCATCGCCATCACCAAGGAAAAGCGCCGTCATAGAGACGCGGTCCTCAAAGCGCTCCAAGTACCGGCGGCCGTCGAAGGTCTTCAGCGTATAGCTGGTGTAGTACTTATAGGCGCCAAGGAAGGACTTAAAGCGGAACTTATAAGAGTAGGCGCGCTTGAATAGGGACTTGATGAACTCGAAGTCATAAGCCTCAATGACCGCTGGGTCATAGTACTTATTGCGCACCAGGTAATCGATCTTTTCTTCCAAGTCGTGGAAGTAGACCGTGTTCTGATTAACGTGCTGCAAGAAGAACTGATTGGCGGCCTCGCGGTCCTTATCAAATTGAATCTTGCCGTCTCCGTCGTAGAGATTCAGCATGGCGTTGAGCGCGTGGTAATCCAGCTGCTCTTCCTGCGATACTGGCTCTGCTACGGTCTTTCCCAATTGCGTACTCACAGCTGACGCGGCCTTTCTTAAAATCAGGATTCTATTAGGTGTGTCGCACCGCGGCTAGGCTGCCTCATCCAGTCCCAACTGGGAAGCATTAGCCAGCAGGCCTTCGCGACAAATTTTTATATCTTCATCGTTTCCGAGCAACTCGAAACGATATACATAGGGCACCTTACATTTGGCGCTGATGACGTCACCAGCCTTGCCAAAATCGGCGCCGAAGTTGCTATTTCCTCCGGCGATAACCGCCCGAATAAAACTGCGGTTGTGCTCATTATTAAGGAATCTAATTACCTGCACCGGTACGGGCCGGGAGTTTTGGTGGCTAATGGAGGCTCCCCCGCCGTAGGTGGGGCACACCAAGACGAAAGGCTCGTTGACCACTAGCGGCTCATCGGTGCGGCGCAAAGGGATTCGCGCGCTAGGAAAACCTAGCTTCTGCACGAACCGGTGCGTATTTTCCGTAGTAGAGGAAAAATACACGACCAACATGACGGCACCTCCCTCCTCGGCTACTTACGCAGAGGCGGCTAGCGCGGCAAGGTTCTTGATGCGGTCAGGGCGGAAGCCGGACCAGTGCTCGCCGTTGGCTTCCACGACGGGTGCCTGGACGTAGCCCAGAGCCATAATGTAGTCACGGGCTTCATCGTCCACGGTGACATCTACCACGTTGTAATCCAGACCCGCGCGATCAAGGGCCTTCTTGGTGGCGTTGCACTGAACGCAAGCGGGCTTGGTGTAGACGGTGATAGACATAATAACTCCCTAAAATCCTTTTGCGAGATGGCTTTTGCTCGTAGAAAGCGGAGGTTCTGGTCCTTTTCGGGCCACTTCCTGCACCGCTCTGAGCGACACCAACGACACTATACTTTGGGGGAATTGAACGCAACTGACACAACATATAGTAGTTACACCCATGATATTCCCAGGAGGACCAGGGGCGAGACCCCACATGTTGACCACCCCGGCACCCAACCGTGAAACTACACGCCTGACATTCCTGCGGGTTTACCTTCTGTTCACCTAAACATGTGGCAAAGTTCACATTCTGGCGTCGAACCGTAGAAAACGAAAAGTCCGCCCCACTCCGAACACTCGGAGGAGGCGGACTTCCTTAAGTTTCAATTAACCCTGACGAGCCTTGAAACGGGGATCCTTCTTGTTGATCACGAAGACCTTACCGTGGCGGCGAATAACCTGGGCGCCCGGCTTCTTCTTCAGCGACCGAAGGGACTTACGGACCTTCATCGGGCGCTCCTTTCGTTATGCGCAATCTACATGCGGTTGAGTAAATAAAGCACGGACTGGGAATCCCCAGCCATGACACGAGGAATAATTTTACCTCACGCGGCCATTAAGACCAAAACACTAGGGCTTAATGGGGTGCGGATTCCCGTGAGTAACGGGTTTTCATCTCCTCGCCTACCTCATCCAGGCTACGTCCCATAGTCTCTGGCACCAAAATGCGGGTGTAGCCGATGGCTATGAGCCCCAGTACGCCGAAGACGCCAAAGGCCACCGGGCCGGTGAGCCACTCCACCAGCGGCAGGAAGTACTGGGCCACGGCCCAGTTGGTGGCCCACAGCGAGAGCCCGGCGATGCCCATGCCCAAGCCGCGTACCTGCAGGGGCACGAGCTCCGAGATGAGCAACCAGGTCGTCGGCGAGACCGCCGCTTGCTGGAAGGCAATAAACGAGGCCATAAATACCAGCGAGACCATCGCCATCGTGGTGGAATCGGCGGCGTGCGAGTACGCCACGGACAAGATGAATAGCGAAATCACGTTGCCGGTCAGGCCGATGAGCAGCAGGCGCTTGCGGCCGATGCGGTCGACCACCTTGAGGCCCACCCAACAGGCGATAACGGATACCACGCCAATGACAATCGAGGTATAGACCGAGTTGGTGGTAGAAATGCCAACCTGGCTCATCATGGTGGGAGCGAAGTAGACGATGGCATTAACGCCGGTGATCTGCTGGGTCAGGCCCATCAGCATGGCGAGCAATACCGTCACCTGCATCCAGCGATTGGCCTTCAGCGCCTTCCACTCGGAGCCGCTGGAGCGGCGCGCCGTTTCCTGGGAGGTAAGCTCCGCCAGGTCCATCCCGGCGCGGCCTGCGACCTCACGGGCCCGCGACATCTTATTGTGCGTGGCAAGCCAGACTGGGGTCTCTGGCAAGAAGAGCATGCCCACGGCGAGGGCCGCGCCCGGTACGGCCGCAAGCCCCAGCATCCATTCCCAACTTTCCGTGGGCGCGAGGGCCGAGTTGACCAAGTAAGCCAACAACTGGCCTACCACGATCAACAGGGTATTCAGGGAGACCATACGCCCGCGGATCTTGGCCGGCACCATCTCTGAGATATACATGGGCGAAACAATGGATACCGCACCAACGGCAAAGCCTAGGAAGGTACGGGCCGTGGCCAGCATGGTCACCGACCCCGCCAGCGCACACCAGATGGAGCCCAAAACAAAGATGATGCCGCCGGCGATCAGCGTAAAGCGGCGGCCAAACCGGTCCGCAATGCGGCCTGCGGTCAAAGCACCCACTGCGGCACCCACCAGCAGCATGGAGGTTACCCACCCCTCTTGGTGGGCTGTCATATTAAATTCCGGGGTGATATACAGCAAAGCACCGGACATCACGCCGGTGTCATAACCAAATAATAAACCGCCAAGGGCGGCAATTGCTGCAACTACCTTGACATAACTTTCTTTATTCACAGCACGCAATTGTGTCAGGAGACTACGATGAACGTCATGTCACCCGATGCCGAAAACTTGCAACAATCCATCATAAAACAGCTGGATGTACGCCCCTTTATCGATCCAGAAGAGGAAATTGCCCGCCGCGTAGATTTCCTCGTGGAATACTTGGAAACGACCCATGCCAAAGGCTACGTGCTGGGCATTTCCGGCGGCCAGGATTCCACCCTGGCGGGAAAGCTCACCCAGCTGGCAGTAGAGCGGGTAGAAGGCGCCGAATTTTGGGCCGTGCGCCTGCCCCACGGCACGCAGGCGGATGAGGACGATGCCCAGATCGCCCTCGATTTCATCCGCCCCGATCACCGGCTCACCGTTGATATTCAACCGGCCACCGCAGCGCTGAGCCACGAGGTCGCCCGTGCGGTGAACCAGGATTCCTTGAACGATTTCAATCGCGGCAATGCCAAGGCGCGCCTGCGCATGACCGCGCAATATGCCATCGCCGGCGAGGTGGGCGCGCTGGTTGTGGGCACGGATCACGCAGCGGAAAACGTCACCGCGTTCTACACCAAGTGGGGCGATGGCGCGGCAGACCTACTCCCCCTGGCCGGGCTAAATAAGCGCCAAGGCGCGGCATTGCTCAAGCACTTAGGTGCGCCAGAGTCCACGTGGTCCAAGGTCCCCACCGCGGATTTGGAAGACGATAAGCCGCAGCTTCCCGATGAAGAGGCGCTCGGCGTCACCTACGCCCACATCGATGACTACTTAGAGGGCAAGGCGGTTCCCGATGCCACCCGCGAGCGCATCGAGACCCTGTGGCACCGCGGCATCCACAAGCGCCAGATGCCGCAAGGGCCAACCGCCTAAGCCAGCGCCTCTAGCGTGGCGAGTGCCGCGCGCTCCAGCGGCCGGTTATAGGCCGAGCCGTGGGTCAGCGCGTGCACAGCTAGTGGGTGCAGTTGATGCATGGGAATCCAGGTTTCAATATCTTTCGGCGCCCCATAGCCGCGGAAGATTTCCTCTACATAGGGCGCGCCGAATAGCGCCAACATGCCCAAATCAGTGTGCGGATGCCCGCCGTGAGCTGCGGGATCGATCATGATGCCACCCTGGGCATCGAAAAGCAGGTTGCCCGCCCACAGGTCACCGTGGATGCGCGCAGGCGCCACATCCCAGCTGCGGGCGGCAATCGCATCGCAAGCCCGCTTAACCAAGTCCCTTTGCGCAGTACTGATTCCGGCCGGCTCCGCAAACGGCAGCACGCGCTGCTGGGCATAGAATTCACCCCAGTTATCGGTGGGCGTGCACTCCTGTTCAATGGTGCCGATGAAGTTTCTTCCTTCCCACCCCTCCGGCGCGCTGCCAAAAGCCGGTGCCCCAGCACGGTGCACGCGCGCGAGCTCCGCACCAAATTTTCGCGCGGCCTCTGCAGTGGGCGCTACCTCGTTGATGCGTTCTGTAACGATTTCCTTATCGTCGGCGCTGATTACTGTGGCTACCGCATCAGTGGCTTCACCCAACCACCGGAGGCCGGCAGCCTCAGCACCAGCTTGGTCTTTATCGCGTACTTGCTTAGCAAAGGTCTGCATATTGACCAGCATAACTACTTCGGTAGCACACCAGGTTGGGCCGGAAAACTTAGAATTACATGCCTCGCACTTTAATTGACAAAGTTTTTCAGTTAGTTAATTGGCCCACTGCGAATTAAGATGCTGTACATAAATAATTTACCGAATGGTAAATTCTCTCTCGAATTGAAAAGGATAACTATGGTCGGAATTAACGGCATTAAGAGAAAGTTCGTCGGTGGTCTCCTCGCGCTTGGTGCTGCCTTGACGATGGCCCAGTCTGCCAACGCAGCAGAACCCCACGGCAAGGAAATGGTCACTTTCGGCGACTCTTTCTCCGCTAACGGCGGCGCCCCTGGGGATCGCGCAGCGGTCAGCCCTTTCTCCGCCTCTACTCCCCTACCGAACACGTGCAGTAACGACAAGCACAACTGGGCACACCAAACTGCCCGGAATCTCGGTCACAGCCTTGCGGACTACACGTGCAACGGAACCAGCTATTGGGTAGCTGCCTTCGTCGAACACGCAGTCCGCTCTGGGAATATTGGCCCCGATACGAAGGAAGTCACCTTCATGTATGGCGGCCTGCAGCCTGGCACCTATGTAGATGCACTGGCTAACGCCGCCGCCCCAAATATCCCTAAGGGCTCGAGCTACCGCGGATTGCTGAACGCACAATTCAATAAAATTCGATCCGTGGCCCCGAATGCACGCATCACGATGGTCAACTACGTTCCAATGACGGTTAATGACACCCTCTGTGTGGTCAATGACGACCGGATGCAGCTGCCACTGTCCATCCCAGGTGTTACTCGCGCAGAAGAAGAGTTCAACCGCGAAATCGGACGTGCCGCAGGCTCCCTTGGCGTGAACTTCATCGATCTTCACAACCAAGCAAAAACGCACGATCCTTGCCAGCCGGACACCAACCACCGGTGGGCAGTCATTGCTCAGACCCCGACGGCCCCTTCCGTGATGCCAATGCACCCAACTGATGTTGGACACACAGGAATGGCAGGTATTATTACGAATGGCCTAAGGAACTAGGCCTCACCTCCCCTATTCCCAGAAAGTAAACTCGGAGTAAAAGTGAAGCGTATTAATAAGCTCGCCGCGGCTGCCACTTTCATTACAGCACTTGCGGGCACGAGCACCATTGCCACAGCTGCAGTCCCAGGAAACACCGTTCTCGTTGGTGACAGTATTGTAGCCAACCCAACCGTCGCTGACCATGCGCTGAACAAGGCGCATAAAACGGCCAATACCGGAGTGGGCTGCGTTACCGATAATGCCATTGCCACTGAGATGAGCAATGTTTCCGGTGCACACGTTGACCAGTACCAATGCGCAGGTGCTTCTTTAGCCACTGGAGGCGTTCACGTCGATATCTCTCTCCGCAAGGCAGCAGAAGACGGCAACCTTAACCACGAGACCAAAAATGTCGTTATCGTTGCCGGCGCTAATGACACCTACCCCCACAAAACGGATATCGCAGCCTCCGACCGCGCGATTCGCGGTGGTCTCCGCAGCGCACTCGATGTAGCCCACCAGCACGCACCGAATGCCAAGGTGACTGTCGTAGGTTACCCGCACGTGACCCGCGGCAACTCCACTTGCCTGACCTCTTCGATCATTCCCCTACCCATCGCAGCCGTCTCTGACACAGAACAGCGCCTCCAAAACACCCTGCGCGAAGTGTCCGAGCAAAACGGCGCAACCTTCTTAGATGCACAGCCCATGTCTGAAGGACATGACATGTGCTCGCCAGACCGCTGGTGGGTTAACCTCGTTGACCCAGTACCACCAGCTCCCGGCAACCTACCACTGCACCTTAATGCCCACGGCACCGCAGCTTATGGCCAGTTTATCGGCCACGCTCTGCAGTAAGTAGAAAGAAAATATCCCGCATAGTTTTAAACTATGCGGGATATTTTTATGAGTTTTTCTGGTTAGTGGTTATTGATCCAATCGATACCTGCCTGAAATTCCGCCCCACCGTACTGCATATGGGCAAGTTGTCCGCGTAGCAGGTTTATATTATCCATTGCGATGGTGAGAGGCCTCACCTACGATCTGCTGCAAAGGCAGCTTGCCGTGTGCTGCGTCCACCTCCATGGACGGGGATACCAATCCCAGGTAATCCTCTGGGTAGTTACAAATAATATCCTGCGGGTTGCAAACCTCGAACACGTCAGACCCCAGTTCGCCGTACCCACCGTCGAGGTGGCCTAGAGCGCCGGTCGCATTGGACATGTCATCGTGATATTGCGCAGCACCATTGCCACCCTGGTACGGGTTGGCATAGAGGGCTGCAGATGCAAACCTTTCTTTATCAAGTGGTCCGCGCCCGTGCGCCGCATCGTTAATGATGCGTGCGGAAATATCTGTTCCCTCGGAATAGCCGACCAAGGAAATCTTGCTATTTGGGCAGTCATTCTGGATTTGCTGAATCTTAGCTGCAGTGCGGTTATATCCTTCGTTAGAAGAGTCAGAATATTTCGACACGGCAAATGGGAAGGCCTGGTAGCCCACAAAGGTGGCATTCGTATCCGGCTGGAGTCCGAGCTTAACGCCCATCTGTCCGGTAATTAGACCGTGCGGAACATCCGAAGGTGCTGACGGAATAGTATTCGCTCCGCCAGGAACAAAAACAACCTGCTGGTTAGCACACGTCGGAGCGGACATTGGGTTCCCAGGAATCGCCGCAGTGGCGGCGGGAGCAGAAAGTGCAAGTGCGGCTGCAGAGATTACGCCAGCAGCCGCAGCTTTCACAGTAAAATTCATATAATTTCCCATTTTCAAAAGGTTCCGGCGGTTTGCACGGGTTACATTACATGAGTCTTAGTTAACAGGCGACACCCCAACGCACTGTAACCAGACACATTTTCACATGAAAAATCCCGAGACACCGTTCTTACACGATGCCTCGGGACACTATATTGTGGAGCTAACGGGATTCGAACCCGTGACCCCCACACTGCCAGTGTGGTGCGCTACCAGCTGCGCCATAGCCCCATATACGAGGTGCAACCCTGTGGGCCGCAACTCGTATGAATATACATGGCAAGTATTTAACTCACCAAATCGCCTGCTACTTGGTGGCGACGTCTACCCAGTCATTCAAAGACTGACCAGAATCTTTATCCGGAATATCCTTGCCGTTTTGGACAACGCGCGGCGAGGAAACGGAACCGGTTTCCTTATTCAGCTTGTCGTAGTTGGCCTTTGCCATCTTATTACCTTGCTTGATATCCACGTTCTTGATGGAATCAACCACGTCATCCTCGGCGCCAAGTTCCTTTGCTTGGTCAGCGATGTCCTCGATGCCCCACTGGGGGACAACGCTCTGCTGGTTTTGCATCATGTAGTCACGCAAATTCCAGTAGGTCTTCACATCGCCGGACTTTGCCAATTCTGATATGGCTGCGGCGGCCTTAGTTGAGTAACCATCCTGGTTTTCAACATCCTTACCGTCCAAGAAGTTCAGCGTACGCACGTGGACGACCAGCTTGCCATCCTCAATTGCCTGCTTCATCTCCTCATCGGTACTTTTCGCCAGGTCCGCGCAGTGGGGGCAGGAGAAGTCTTCGTACAGGTCAACCTCTGGAGTATCGTCATCGGCCGCATCGGACTTCAGGGTAATCGCGTTGTCCTTATAGTCCATGGACATGTTGACGTCTTGCACCTCGATTTCATTGGCCTGCTTGCCATTCCACACGATGTAGCCAATGACCACGGCGATAATGACGAGTAGGACGCCGACGCCCCAGATGAAACCATTGCCAGACTTGGCATTCGGGTCACTTACTTTGCTCATTTAAACCTTGCCTGTTGATACTTTCGGACTCTTGCAACCTACTGTGCCCACCGCTACGGGTGGAGCGCAAATTTCGTGAACGGGCGTTTGATGGTCCATGCGGTAAGGGCGAGGAAGGCGGCATCGCGAAGCAGCGTCAGCCCATAGTTCATGCCCGGCTCCGCAGTAGCGTCACCAGCACCAAAGCACCCGCAATCGATATCCAGCCCACGCAGCCATGCCTGCAGGATGCCGACCATGAAAAGCACCATGACCACGGCCGCTACCTTGGAAGACTCGCGAAGGAAAATCCCCAGCAAGAGCAGCATTCCACCCACTAGCTCCAGCGGCCCAATGAGCTGGGCCAGATACCCAGACCATTCCGGCGTGAAAATCTCATAGGCCTTGATGGATTGCATGGTATCCAGCGGGTGCGCCATCTTTTCTACACCGGCGATGATCCACACCACGGCCATGCCAAAGCGGGCGATAAAGCTCACCACATCAAACGCGTTATTCACGCCGATTAGTTTAGCGTTTAACCTCCCCTTTTCGGATACAAACCCCTGTGCTTTTTCCTGAGACTTCGCCCACTATGATGTACCCCATGCCGCACTCCCTCATCGTCGGTTCCGGTGCCGCACTCGGCGCCGGTGCCCGCTACCTCTTAACCATCGCTCTCGGCGGCGGAATGCTCCCGCTCCTCATCCTTAATATCGTCGGCAGCGCGCTGATGGGATATACCCGCCCCGGCCCCTTCTGGGGAACCGGATTCTTGGGTGGGTTTACCAGCTTCGCCAGCTTTGCTTTCTTCACCGCGGAGTCCCACTGGAGCATCGCCCTGGCCTATGCCGCGGCCACGCTCGTGGGCTGCACCGCCGCCTACCTTGCTGGGGATAAGCTGCGATGAACCTGCTCTTCGTCCTTATCGGCGGCTTTTTCGGCGGCGCGGCGCGCTACGGCTTTACCCGCCTGCTGCCCTCGCCGTATTGCACCTTCGCATCCAATATCCTGGGTTCCTTGGTCTTCGGCCTGGCGGTGGGCTTTGCGCAGCTTGCCGATGCCCCCTTCGCCCATCCCCTCTTCGCCCTCGGCCTCGCCGGTGGCCTGTCCACCTGGTCCACCATGGCAAAAGAGCTAGGAGAAATGGTCAAGCAGCGGCACTGGTGGCCGCTGTGCAAATATCTATTCTGGACCATCGGGATCGGCGTGGTCCTCGCCTGGCGCGGAGTAATGTGGGCCGGCCTTATCTATCACGGGATTTAGGTAGGCAACTCCCAGCTTTCTGCTAAACACATTTCCCCAGCACAGGCCTACCATTTCCGGTGTGAACTTCTTTATGAACTTGCCGTTGGCCGAGCCCGTCAACGGAGTCATATTCCTCCTCATCCTCGTCATTGCGGCGATTATCGTTATTGCCCAAAAGAAGGTGTGGCCACTAGCCATAGCCGTTATTGCCTGCGGCATCGCCTGGTTCTTCCTCCGCCACTGGGAAGTCCCCTGGCACATCTACCTAGCCTCCGTAGTCCCCTTGGCCGCGCTCCTTCGCAAGCCCAAGGTGGTCACGGTGGTGGCGGGTATCTTTTCGATCCTCGCCACCGTCGGCTTGGTCAATATGGAATACCAGACCTATCCGGATGTCGGTTCCTTGGATCCTCGCCCAGTGGCGAAGGAAATGAACTACAACGAATTCACCTCCACCCATTCAGGCGCCGCCATCGTCCACGTCGATCTCCCCGGCACCGCCTCCCATTTCTCCCCGCGCACCGCCACGGCGTATATTCCACCTGCTTATTGGACGGATCACAATCTCCCAGTCCTCATGCTCCTCCATGGAAACCCCGGCGGCCCGGATCAGTGGTTCGGTTCGGGGGAGGCGGCCGAAACCGCCGATCAATTCCAAGCGGCCAATGGCGGGCGCAGCCCCATCGTCGTCTCCGTTGATGCCACTGGCTCTGAAACCGCGAACCCCATCTGCGCCGATAGCGATGTTGCCCAAGTCATGACCTATCTTACCCAGGATGTTCCCCACGCCATTAAAAAGAAGTTCCAGGTCAATCCCGACCAGCACACCTGGACAGTCGGTGGTCTTAGCTATGGCGGAACCTGCTCGCTGCAGATAGCCACCACTCACCCCGCTGCCTTTGGCTCGGTAATCGATATCTCCGGTGAGGCGGAACCTACCATCGGCAACCATTCCGCCACGGTGCACAAATTCTTCCACGGTGATGAAGCTGCCTATAACAATCAAGACCCCGCTCACCTATTGGAACGCAAGCGCTATGACAACCTGCAGGCCATTTTCATTGCCGGGGACGATGATGCTCAGTCCGTCACCGCCTTGCGCTCGCTTGCGGATAAAGCCCGCGCCGCTGGAATGAAGACCTACTACGGCACCCGCCCGGGCGGCCATTCCTTCCAGGTCTGGCGCCCCGCCTTGCGCGAGTCCTTTGCGTGGGCGGCAACCCGCGGCGGCCTACAGGTAGACCGCGATCCCTTCGATGGAATTGGAGAAAATGATGTTCGTTCTTAGAAAGTTTCCCGTATCCATCGGCCTGCTGGCGGTGATGTGGTCGCTGCACCTCGTTGATTTCCCTTTGAAGCCGTGGCTCACGCTGACTACGGCGCATCCAGGCGCCTCCATCATCTTGACCGTGCTCATCGTCATCTGGCTCGCCCCTGCCGAGTGGCGACTCGGCTCCGCCTACACGCTCCTAGCCGGCCTTGCGGCGACGGCGATTGGGGTGCCGTTAACGCTGGGCATCGCCAAGCAGTGGCCCGATAGCACCGCGTACCTTAGCCCGATTGGTTTCATCGTCGGGGCTGCTGGGTTTGCCTCCGCGTTCATGCCGCGCTTGTGGCGCCGCCGCTTCCGCATCACCATCGTCTCCTTGACCGCGACATACGTGCTGTATTCCGGCACGCTTTCCGATGCCCTCGGCATCATCACCGCCGTAATCTCCATCACCGCCGGCCAACTGCTCATGAAGCCTGCCCCTGATACTCCGTCGATCCGCGAGCGGCGCGTGCTCATCGCCGTGTGCGTGGCCTGCGTGGCGATAGGCCCAGCCTTCATCGCTTTGGACCCGCTGGCGCAAGGGCCCTTCTCCGAGGTCACGCGACTGCTATGGGAGCCCAACTCAGACACCCTGGACCTCGCCCACGCCCATGGCATCGGCCCGATGGTGGCTAACCTACTTCCGCTCATCCTGCAGCTCGTTTTTTGTTTCGGCCTAGTGCGCGGGCGCATCACCGCGTGGCGGCTCGCAGTAGCCTCCCAGTTCATAGCCCTAGCACTGCTCACCTACCAGCTATGGAACACTAACCCTTCTATCCCCAGCCTCATCCCCGTTACGCTGCCATGGTTGTGCGTCCTCGGAATCTTGCTAGCTAACCGCAGGTTATTCCGCACCCATGAAAACCGTACGTATCTCCTAGAAACGGTACTGCTGAGCACCCTCATTGCGCTGGTTGGGGCCGGATTGTGGATTGGTATCGCGCTGCTGCACGACCCACTTCCCCGCGTGCTCGCTGAAACCCCGTTACGCTTCCTGCCCACCATCGTGGCCATGATCCTGCCCCACTACGTCATCCCGGCTTCCTCCATATCGTGGTTCGTCTATGAATGGATAGGCAATGCCTTCTGGATCTTTGTCGCCTTCCGCCTCTACCGCGGCTTTTCCCGGCCCACTGACCCCGCGCACGAGGAGGATCTCCGCACCGCGCGACGCCTCCTCGAGTCCGGCACCGGGGACCATTTATCTTTTATGACGCTATGGAAATCTAATCGTTATTTCTTCCACGAAGATTCCTACGTTGCCTACCGCGTATCCAACGGAATCGCCTTAACCCTGGGCTCTCCTATTGGCAACGACATCAGCGCCGAATTTTCCGCCTTTGCCTCTGATCAAGGCTGGGACGTGGCGTGGTATTCCGTGGGGGCGGACTTCGCCGCGTCCCATCCCGAGCTCAAGAACGTCCAGGTTGCGGAAGAAGCCGTTTTACCCTGCCGCACCGTGGAGTTTAAGGGCAAAAAATTCCAAAACATCCGCACCGCCCGCAATAAAGCAACCAAGGAAGGAATTCGCACCCGCTGGACCAGTTGGGCTGAACTCGACCTGACCACCATCGCCAAGATCACCGCGCTCAGCGAGGAATGGGTAGCAGAAAAGGCGCTGCCCGAAATGGGATTTACCCTCGGCGGGCTAGAAGAAATGAAAGTCCCCGGCACTCGCCTGCTGCTTGCCGAAGCCCAGGACGGCACCCTCCACGGCGTCACCAGCTGGATGCCCGTCTTCGAAAACGGCTCCATCGCGGGCTATACCCTCGACGTCATGCGCCGCAACGAGCACGGCTTCAAGGGAGTTATGGAACTGCTCATCTCAGAAGCCTTGCTCATCGCAAACGCCGAGGGCTGTGCCTGGATCTCCTTATCCGGCGCCCCTCTGGCCGGGCAAGCACCGTCGCCCTCCTGGCTCGACAATCTCTTGCAGCGCCTAGGCAATGAGGTCGAGCCCTTCTACGGATTCCACAGCCTGGCGGCAAGCAAAAAGAAGTTCCAGCCCGAAGAGCACCCATGGTTCCTGTGCTACGACGACGAGCTGAAACTTCCTAATATCGGTCTAGCGACGATGCACGCCTACCTTCCAGACCTCAAGACCACGGATGCGGTCAAGGCCTGGATATCCAGGCATTAATCCGCAATCGCCTCCAGCGGCGGCGTCTTTGCCGCGCGTTGCGATGGCCATACCGCTGCAATGATGCCCACAACTGCGGATCCCAGCAGCATGGTTACCAACATGCCCCACGGAACCTCGGCGCCGCCAAGGCCCTGATCATTCAAGATCTCAATGAAGGACCAGCCCAAGCCGAGGCCAATGAGAATTCCCATGATCGCACCAAAGAGCGAAATCTGGACCGACTCCAGTGTGATCATCCTGCGGATTTGGCGGCGCTGCGTACCCACCGCACGCAACATGCCAATCTCCTGGCGGCGTTCGATAACACCCAAGGTCAAGGTATTGACAATACCCAGTACCGCGATGATCACGGCTAGTGCGAGAAGACCGTAGAGAATGGCCAGCATCTGGTCGATGAAGCCAGCGGCCTGACCCGCGTATTCCTTACCGGTATTGACCTGCACCACCACGAGATCCTTGACGGCATCCTCGAGGTTCTGGCGTAGCTCTTCCTTGTCGTAGCCTTCTTTACCTAATACGCCCACCATCTGCACGGAGAATTCTCCGTCAGCGGCAACTTCTTCTGCCACGTCCTGCGAAACCACCATATTTTGAATGGTCTCGATGGGCTCAAAGGTACCGACCAGTTTGGCTTCCGCAGTTTTGCCCGGCTTGCTGCCGGTAACCTCGTAGGTCTCTCCTACCTTCCAGCCATTTTCTTTGGCAAAGTCTTCCGTGGCGGCAAAGCCGCCTTCAATATTGGCATCGCCTTCTACCATGTTCATCGCCAGCATCGAGGTGGGGTCAGCATCCACCGTCACGGTAAACAAACCGCCAGTGCCAAAGTCCAAGGAGGCCTGACCGTCCACGGCAACCGGTGCCGAGCCAACGGTAATGACCTTATCCACACCGTCTGCCTCTGCGGCACGCTCGCCGGTTTCCTTCGGCGTCGGGAAGCTTCCGGAGCTTGGACCGGACAAGATGTAGTCCGACGTAATAGTTTGGTCCACCGTATCCGAGATGGAAGCCTTCATTGTCTGGCCCAGCATGCCGATGCTCGTGACCAATGCCACGCCCAAGGTCAGGGCAAAGGCCGTGGCGGCAGTGCGGCGCGGGTTACGCCGCGAGTTGGTAGCGGCCAGTTTGCCGATGGACCCGAAAGGCGCCCCAATTGCCTTACCCAGCGTTGGCACCAGCGGCAAAGAGAGCGCCGGTCCTGCCAAGAAGAAGCCGATAATCACCCCGACGGCGCCGAGGCCGACAAGGATGGCGCGGACGTTCGTTTCGGCATCGCTAAGCACGCCCGCAAACGCCGCAATAATGCCGCCAATCATGAGGATCGCGCCGAAAATCGTGCGGACCTTCAGCGAAGAACCGGAGGCCGACTCCGTCGTGCGCATCGCCTCAACCGGTTCCACAGCACCCGCGCGCCGTGCCGGGGCCCATGCGGAGACCACAGTGACAATCGTGCCCAAAATGATCGGGACTACCACAGCGGAAACGCTCAGGCCCAGGCCACCGCCAATGTCCATACCGTTGGCGCCCATAACCGCTTTGATCACGGCGACCAATCCCACGCCGGCAACGACACCGACGATGGATCCCAGAACGCCCACGATGACGGATTCCACCACAACGGAATTGGTGATCTGGCGACGCGAAGCGCCCAAAGCACGCAAGAGCGCGAACTCCTTGATGCGCTGGGCCACAATCATGGAGAACGTATTGGCAATAATAAAGGTGCCCACCAACAAGGCGATTAGACCAAAGGCAACGAGGAAGTAGTTCACAAACTTCAATGCCTCGGTCATTGCTTCACTGGTTTGCTCTGCCAGGCGCTCACCGGACTCGGCTTTGATGTCGAACTTGTCATTGAGGTCATCAACAAGCGCATTTGCCTCCACACCATCGGCGGCAGAGACCTTCAGCTGAGAGGGATCACCAAAGCGCTCCAGGTAATCCGACTCATCCATGCGCAGCTCGATGCTATCGCCCTGCTCCACCGGCGGCTCCACGATGCCCGTAACCTTAACCTCATCCTGGCTATCCGGATGAACCACCACAAGCTTCTGACCAACGGAGATATCGTATTTCTCCGCAGCGGACGAATTGATCGTTACCTCATCTTTGGCCTTTGGCTCATCGCCTTCCGTGAGTTCGCTCGCGCCACCGACGGTTTTATCCGCGGAATAGTACGGCACGAGGCTCGCAGTACCGCTTTGGGTTTGGAAGGCCTCCGAGTTTTCATCGGCAACAACCACAGTCTGCGAGTCAGCGACGTTGATGTTTTTAACGTCGTCATCATCAAGCAGCTGCTTGCGCAGCCCTTCATCCAGCTTCTGGTCGCTGTCATCGTTCTCACTGACCACCGCGTCTACCCCGCGGAATTGGTTATCCACCGCAGAATCAAAAGTGGCCTTCAATGAGTTAGTGAACATGAAAGAGCCAGCAATAAAGGCGGTGCCCAAAACCACCGCCAGAATTGTCAGGCCAAGGCGCAATTTATGCGCCAAAACATTGCGCACGGATACCCTGCGCATTGCGTTTCCGCGTACCATTTAACCCTCAATCTCTGCCATTACATTGTGAATGGCCTCCATCGTTGGATCCTGCAGTTCATTAACGAGCTTGCCATCAGCAAGGAAAACAACACGATCGGCGTACGACGCCGCCTTAGCATCGTGCGTCACAATGACCACAGTCTGGTTATCCTGGTCCACCGCAGTGCGCAGAATATCCAATACCTCGGCCGAAGAATTGGAATCCAAGTTACCCGTAGGCTCATCGCCAAAAATAATCTCCGGCCGCGACACTAAGGCGCGAGCACAGGCGACACGCTGCTGCTGACCACCAGACAGCTCAGCCGGGCGGTGCTCCAAACGCTCCGCCAGCCCCAGGCGACGGGTGACTTCTTCAAACCATTGCTTGTCGACGTCCTTGCCCGCGATATCAGTCGGCAGCGTGATGTTTTCCGCAGCCGTCAAGGTAGGGACCAAGTTGAAGGACTGGAAAATAAATCCTAAGCGGTCACGACGCAACGCCGTAATTTCCTTGTCATTGAGGTGCGACATATCGGTATCACCGATAAACGCCGAACCAGAGCTAGCAGAGTCCAACCCTGCCATCGTGTGCATCAACGTGGACTTGCCCGAGCCCGAAGGGCCCATAATGGCCGTGAATTGGTTCTTTCCAAACTCAATGGAAACGTGATCAAGGGCGATAACCGCCGTATCATCGCTTCCGTATTGCTTAAACAAGTCAACGGCGCGCGCCGCGGCATCAGTCATAAAGCGTGTTCTCCTTGTAAATGGGAAATTACCTTTCTACATAGTAACCCGCCTGGTCGCAGTGTCCCATCATCCCATGGGCTGATTTGGGGGCCAGTTCAATTTTTTGGCGGGTGGGGCGTCCTTTTCGTTTGGAAGCCAAACCTGCAGTTCAGCGCCCGTTGACGGGTCGCTCTTCATTGCTGGTGGCTCGGGGGCGATCGGCACGGTCGCCATCCAACTTGCACGCCAACGCGGATGGCACGTTGCCGCATCCGCGTCGAAACCCAATCACGACTACATGCTTTCGCTCGGCGCGCACAAGGTAGTTGACTACGGCAACCCCCATTGGCGCGAGCAGATCCTGGAGTGGATGCCCAATGGCGTCGACGCTGTCTTGGCGGTGCAACCGGGCACCTCGGCGGAAAGTTTGCCCGTCGTGAAGGACGGTGGAACATTGGTGTCGATCTCCGGAGATGCACACATCTCCGAACGTGGCATACACATAACGGGGTCCCCTATCAAATGGACGTTCTCGATGATTTGGTGCAACTCATGGAGCAGATCGCCGCAGGGGAGATTCATTTGGAGCTTGAGCAGGTTTATCCGTTTGCAGATGCCCTGGCTGCCCTGGCGAAAGTACAGACCCGGAGGGCTCGAGGCAAACTCGTGCTCAGACGAGAGTAAAGCACATGGCCGAGGAACCATGCGGATTCAAGAAGGTGCTGCCTTGCCGAATTCTCAGCCGGTCCGGGTTATTTACAACTCTCTACCCCGTATTTAATTCATGGCTTGCGGGTAAGAGGCGGACGATGTTGAGCCGGAAGGGTTGGCATGTCAGACCGCCCAAGGCACGGGCACTGCTTGGGGCTCGGGACTACAGGGGGAGCATCTTGTACGGATGCTGATGACTTCTTCGAAGACGGGACTTGCTGCCACCGGCTACGGTTTGGCAGCGGCCACAGCGACCAGTTCGGCCGCGACTCCTGTCAATCGTCGAGGTCCTGACCAGACGGCCGTCAGGGGGCGGCTGATCCCTTGACCCTCAAAGGGAACGCGCAACAGGTCCCCGCTCTCGAGCTGGCTACGAAGGGCGAGTTCGCTCAGGACAGCAGGACCCGCCCCGGAAGCAACAGCAACGCGCACCGCGGCGTTGCTGGCAAGCACCTGCATCGGCTCGACAGTGACGGCCCCAGCCAACACCTCTTGCAGCGCCTCGCGGGTACCTGAGCCAGGCTCCCTGACAACCAAGGGGGTTTCCGCCAGCTCTTGCAAACCGATCCTGCTCGTACGGTTCGCCCATTCATGGTTGGGAGCGACAACTACCAGCAACTCATCCTCTTGGACGACCCGGGCATTCAACCGCATGGGAACGTTCGGGGTCTCAACGAAACCCAGTTGAAGAATGCCCCTTTGCACTTCTTGGAGAACCTGCGCCGAATTCAGCACCTGCACCTCGATGCGGACCGGCGGCAATCGACGTTTCAACTCTGTCAGCCAGACCGGTAGCAGGGTTTCTGCGATGGTCATGCTGGCCCCCACACGAAGTTCCAACGTTTCGTTGCTGCGGCTAGACCGTGACCAATCGTTGAAGCGTTGCCCGGCATCAAGTAGTTCACGGGCTTGAACAGCCAGCAACAACCCCAGTGCCGTCGGTTCCGAACCGCGGGGGCTGCGCTCAAGCAAAGCCGTTTTCATCCCCGTCTCCAGCTCCGCGATGGCTCGGCTTGCGTTGGGCTGCGCCATCCCCACTTTCCGTGCGCCTGCCCCCACGCTGCCTTCGTCCACCACGGCAACGAAGAGTTCCAGTACTTGAAGGTTCGGCCAAGCTTCGCTCATATCAAAAGCATATACCATGATGCGAAATTGCCGTCTAGCGGGCTGACGGGGATCAGTGAAGTATGGAAGTATGTCAACGCAAATACAACAGACAGATCTCATAACAGCCCGCCGCGGCTCCTACGCACTGAAAAAATATTCCCCCGGGTTGCTTTTGTGTGCGGTCGCTGTGGCAATCGCGATGACCGTTAACGTCTTCCTTCCCGGTGTCAGCCCACTGATCGTCGCGATCGTGCTCGGCATCGCCCTGACCAACGTGGTTCGCCTACCCGAGTCCACGGCACCGGGACTGACGCTGGCTTCCAAGAAGCTGCTCCGATTGGGAATCGTCTTCCTGGGCCTGCAACTGGTGCTCTCAGACATTGTCTCCCTCGGTGCGCCCATGCTCGTGGTCATCGTGTGCATCGTGGCCGGAGGCATTTTCGGAACCATCCTGATCGGGCGGCTGATGAAGATGCGTTCCGCCCAGGTTCTGCTCATAGCATGTGGTTTCTCTATTTGCGGCGCCGCCGCTGTGGCCGGAGTCGAAGGGGTCACCGACTCAGACGAAGAGGACGTGGTCACCGCCGTGGCCTTGGTGGTCATCTTCGGCACACTCATGATTCCGGCGATTCCCTTGCTCGGCCAGCTGCTGGGCATGGAGCCTGAACTCAACGGCATGTGGGCCGGTGGCTCCATCCACGAGATCGCTCAGGTTGTCGCCGCCGGAGGAATAATCGGCGGCGGGGCGCTGGCTGTCGCCGTCATCGTCAAACTCGCCCGCGTCCTGCTGCTCGCCCCGATCGTCGCGATTTTGAGCATTCGCCAACGCCGGTCAGGAAACGTCAAACCCGATGAAAAGCGTCCTGCGATCGTCCCACTGTTCATCATTGGCTTCCTGGTCATGATCGTGCTCCGTTCCACACTGGACCTGCCCGAGGGCCTCATCCACGCAGGAAGCCTCGCGCAAACGGCTTTGTTGTCCGCCGCAATGTTTGGACTGGGATGTGGGGTGAAGATCCGCAACCTCATCCGGGTCGGAGCCCGACCCTTCATCCTGGCCGCAGCCTCAACCATTCTCGTCACAGGCATCGCACTTGCAGGCATCGAACTCGTCCACCTCTGATAGGGAACCACATCCTGCAGTCTCCGCCCAAGCTGATACCTCGTCCGCCCACCACATGACCTTTTAGGAAGGAACCTGACTTGACATTTCTCACCGGTCCAGCTCCGATTATCGTCGGCGTCGACAGCTCCGATTCTTCAAGGTGGGGGCGCCCTTTCTCTTTATTCGGTGAACGTTGCCCAGGCGGAGAAAGTGCAGGTAAAACCACACGCTAGCGAGACCTGGGGGCGTGCCTTCGCCAGCCCTTGTAAAAGCCGCCCACGAGGGGAAATGTGCGTAAGGCTACCTGTAGGCGTGCCTGGAACCGTAAATGTCCTGCCATGTGGCAAGCGCCGTGGGGCGTATATTCACCCGCCCCCATCGCCGCATCTATGCGTTCTTCAACGCCCGATACACAGTAGGGCGAGTGACTCCGAATTCCCGTGCCAAGGCTGCTTTCGACTCCCCTGCCATTGTGCGCTGCTTAATCTCCGCTACTTGCTGCGGGCTAAGAGCAGGCTTGCGGCCTTTGTACTTTCCTGCCTTTTTCGCCAGCGCAATCCCCTCTGCTTGGCGTTCGCGGATAATGGCCCGCTCAAACTCCGCAAACGAACCTAAAATGCCTAGCATTAAATCCGCGCGTGGATCTGTGGTGTCTTTCGCATGAAGCGTCCTGGGTTTAGTTCCGCTTCTTTTACGGCCCTGTGTTGATGGGCTGGGTGAGATAGTACTCGGTTTCTACTTCCTGTGGGGGTGGCGTAGTCCAAAGCTTCATGAAGCCGCTTGGTGTTCCACCAATGCACCCACCGCAAGGTGGCCAGTTCGACTTCTCCGACCGACGTCCACGGGCCTTGGGCATGAATCAGTTCAGCCTTGTAGAGACCGTTGACTGTTTCGGCTAGCGCATTGTCGTAAGAATCGCCGACTGTTCCCACACTCGGGCGGATTCCTGACTCAGCTAGCGCAGTGGAATACTTCCACGACACATACTGGCTGCCCCGATCGCTATGGTGAATTAACTGGTTTCCATGAATTCGCCCTGCAGTCGTTAACGCATGCTCCAAAGCCTCCATCGGCAGCTGAGGTTACCCTCGTTTGGTGGACACCCGATTAGTGCGGATTTTGTGTCCGTAGGAGAGGATGTTCATTGTGAGTCAACAACGCCAGAAATACACGCCTGAGTACCGGCGTGAAGCCGCAAACCTAGTAATCGAGTCAGAACGCCCGATTGCTCATGTAGCCAAAGAAATTGGTGTCGCACCTGGCCTTTTAGGCCGGTGGGTGAAAAATGAGCGTCAACGCCGAGGATCCTCTGATGGGCTAAGCGAGGCGGATCTTCGTGCTGAGAACGCTCGTCTGCGTCGTGAGCTGGCAGAAGCCAAGATGGATAACGAGTTTTTGTCAAAAGCGACAGCCTTCTTCGCCGCAAAGCAACGCGATCAGAAAAGTTCGAGTTAATGCAGCCAGAGCAAGGCGAATTTCAGTATCAAGCGCATGGCGCGCTTGTTGAAGGTATCTCGGTCTGGATACTACAAATGGGCCCATATGCAGCAGCAACGCTTATCCGGTAATGATGATCGGACATCTTTTTACGATGATGTTGATCGTAAGATTCATCAGATCTGAAAAAGACTCCGATGAGGTCTATGGTGCTCCGCGGATTACCGCAGAACTCGCCGATCGCTACCAGATCAGTGTGAATCGTAAGACTGTGGCTAAGCGGATGCGCCTGATGGGAATTGAAGGAATTTCACCGCGTGCCTTCGTCCCAGCGACAACGATTCAATCTAAACGTAAGTCGAGTCTTCCTGACCTGGTAAAGCGCATGTTTGATACCGGCGAGCTCAACCGGGTATGGATGTCGGACATTACCTACCTGCGCACCGGCGAGGGTTGGTTGTACTTATGCGCAGTTCGCGATGGTCATTCCCGCAGGGTACTGGGCTGGGCTATGGATAGTGTGCAAGATACAAGTTTGGTCGAACGAGCACTGCGGATGGCGCATACGCTGCGCGGTGATGTTCCTGACGGGCTGGTGTTTCACGCTGACCGGGGGACGCAATATACCAGTGAGAAGCTCTGGGAGGGAGCGTGTCAAGTTGTTTGTGTGTGGGGCTAGGTTTATAGGTATTTGTCGAAGCGGGCGGGAAAGGCTACGGCCATTTGGTTGATGGCTTGTT
>NZ_KI515774.1:0-5087 GCF_000478175.1 Corynebacterium sp. KPL1814 | reverse complement strand
GCCGGATCTCGTCTCGCCATAGTAGTCATTCTGGTTCATCTCCTTATGCGGGTTAGGTTCCCACACACAAACCATTAGACACTCTCCTGGGAGGTGCGCCGCAACCTAGGTGTTGTTCAGTCTGTGGGGCGTACCGGGGTGTGCTTCGATAACGCGATGGCCGAGTCGTTCTGGTCGACGCTGAAAACCGAGTTCTACGACCGGAAGCGCTGGCCAACCCGCGATGCTGCCCGCAAGGCCGTTGCCTACTGGATTGAAGTGGTCTACAACCGTCGACGCCGGCACTCCGCCCTCGGGATGGTCAGCCCCGTCGATTTCGAAAACCACACCACCCAAACCAGAAACGAAGAAGAAATAGCTGCCTAACCACTAGGTAGCTTGACTAGGTGTCCACGATTTGCGGGCAACCCCACAGCGCGTCGGTGCGCATTGTCGATCGTGTAGCGACACCAACAATTTTTCGGCTGAATACATCCACGACAAATGCGGTGTAGGCGAATCCTGACAGGGTGCGAACGTAGGTAATGTCGGCAACCCACAACCTGCCTGGCGCCTGCGCACGGAAGTCTCGCTGTACAAGGTCTGGGCGATGATCCGGTGCCTTCGGGCTAATCGTTGTCACAGGGGTTCGTCCACGTCGGCGGCCGGAAACACCTGCGAGTTTCATCAGACGTGCGGTCTTGTCGCGACCAATATGAAAGCCTTCGCGGTTCATCGCGTGCCACATTTTGCGGATGCCGTAGACCGAGAAATTCTCCGCATGCACACGCTGTATCTCTGGGATGAGCAGGCTATCGCTTAAGGCTCTTGCGCTGGGAACACGTGTGGTGGCTTTGCGGTAGCCGCGTGAAGTAATGAATCCACGATCTGCTTGTTTAAGGACTCGGCAGATGGACCCGGGCCCCAAACTGATCTTTATACGCGTCGATGTAAGAGATCATTTGGTCTTAGGGTCGGTCGAGTTCCGCTGCGAAAAAAGCCGAAGCAGTCTTAAGAATCCCGTTTGCTCGTTTCAGTTCGCGGTTTTCTCGGCGCAGACGCCCCAAGCTCTTCTTCCATTGTTTCGCCGCCTGAAGCGTCAGAGTCATCACGTACTGAAGCGCTGTCACGGTACCAAGCCCGCAACGTGTGGTGAGATACTCCAAGCAGCTCACCGACCTCCGTGTAGGCGCGTTGCAGTGAGCAAGACTCCAGGCGGACCATTTCGATGATCTGATGGACCGCCTTCTCCTTGAACTCAACGGAATACTTTCTAGGCATAGTTCAATCCTTCCTTAGCTGAGGTAGGAACTAAACCCAGGACGCTTCAATAATGCCCTGGCAGAGTCATTTAACGCCACCTTAAAGCGTGAAGTTCTGCGTGATCGGAAAGTCTTTGATAATCCCATTATCTGCCGGCAGGAAGTCTTTCGATGGTGCATGCGCTACAACACCCGCAGACGGCATTCCTGGTGCAACCTTCTAGCCCCGATGACTTCGAAGCACTCACATCAGCTACACTGACCCAAGCAGCATAGCTAACCCCCGTCGTGTCTACTTTCCGGGGGTCAGGCCCGTCATCATCGTCGAGGTCGGGAAGGAGTGACTGGTAGAACACCCAGGAGTTCTTCCGGGCGTGTGCTCCAGCTGCAGCAATAGGATTGCCGGGTGTGTTGGTGGCATAAAAGACGACCGGTACCCCTGCCTCAGCCTCAGCATCAGTGCCGGTAGTAGCGTCAGTGTTGGTGTCGTAGTCCAGTGGCTCGCCGGCCAGGCGGGTATTCCCCGGCGTGGTGTCGCCTACTGGCTCGTGCCTGGTGGTGGGTGGTGGTGTGCTACTTGTCATCGTGGTCGTATCCCCCGGGAATAGTAAACCGGTTAAGTCGAATGTGTTTTCGTCTAACACGGATTCACCCTACCCACCACACCTGACACTAGGGGGTAAAACCACGACACCCCGCCACGCATTCTGCCAGCTCGACAGAGTACAAGTCGCCTACATGAGCGGGGGTGAAACGACGACTAGTCCCCGAAACACCAACCACCCACAATTATTCGGGGTGATGGTCTTTCGGGGACTACCGTATAAACACTATTTAGTTGTTTGTTGTTTGGTGTCGGCGGTGACTTACTCTCCCACAACCTCCCGGTTGCAGTACCATCAGCGCGTACAGGCTTAGCTTCCGGGTTCGGAATGGGACCGGGCGTTTCCCTGTAGCTATGAACCACCGACAAACCTAAAAGAACACTACCCACCACTTCGTGTGTGGTGTTGTGTCAGATACTGCATAGTGGACGCGACACACAAGAATGTGTTCATTTATTTGTTTACTCGCTTCACAAGTCCACCCAACAATCATCCCTCACACATAATGTTTGGGGTTGTTGTGGTGTGTTTGTTTTGGTCAATTAGTACCAGTAGCCTTCACACCTTACAGTGCTTCCAAGTCTGGCCTATCTACCCCATAGTCTTTAGGGGACCTCAAAAGAAACCTCATCTTAAAACAGGCTTCCCGCTTAGATGCTTTCAGCGGTTATCCCTTCCGTACGTAGCCAACCAGCACTACCCCTGGCGGGATAACTGGCACACTAGAGGTACGTCCGTCCCGGTCCTCTCGTACTAGGGACAGCCTTCTTCAAGTTTCAACGCGCGCGGCGGATAGAGACCGAACTGTCTCACGACGTTCTGAACCCA
Organism: Corynebacterium sp. KPL1814; assembly: GCF_000478175.1. Taxonomy (GTDB): domain Bacteria; phylum Actinomycetota; class Actinomycetes; order Mycobacteriales; family Mycobacteriaceae; genus Corynebacterium. Next base: position 2,413 of record NZ_KI515774.1, on the reverse strand, counting down.
GCTCGCGTGCCGCTTTAATGGGCGAACAGCCCAACCCTTGGGACCTACTCCAGCCCCAGGATGCGACGAGCCGACATCGAGGTGCCAAACCATCCCGTCGATATGGACTCTTGGGGAAGATCAGCCTGTTATCCCCGGGGTACCTTTTATCCGTTGAGCGACACCACATCCACAAGTAGGTGCCGGATCACTAGTCCCGACTTTCGTCCCTGCTCGACATGTCTGTCTCACAGTCAAGCTCCCTTGTGCACTTACACTCACCACCTGATTGCCAACCAGGCTGAGGGAACCTTTGGGCGCCTCCGTTACATTTTGGGAGGCAACCGCCCCAGTTAAACTACCCACCAGGCACTGTCCCCAACCCAGATCATGGGCCAAGGTTAGATGCTCAATCCGATCAGAGTGGTATTTCAACAACGACTCCACCACCACTAGCGTGATAGCTTCACAGTCTCCCACCTATCCTACACAAACCGAACCAAACACCAATACCAAGCTATAGTGAAGGTCCCGGGGTCTTTTCGTCCTGCCGCGCGTAACGAGCATCTTTACTCGTAATGCAATTTCACCGGGCCTGTGGTCGAGACAGCAGAGAAGTCGTTACGCCATTCGTGCAGGTCGGAACTTACCCGACAAGGAATTTCGCTACCTTAGGATGGTTATAGTTACCACCGCCGTTTACTGGGGCTTAAATTCTCAGCTTCGCAACCACAAAGGTTACTAACCGGTCCTCTTAACCTTCCAGCACCGGGCAGGCGTCAGTCCATATACATCAACTTAACGTCTTCGCATGGACCTGTGTTTTTGATAAACAGTCGCTTCCCTCTATTCTCTGCGACCCCACAACACTCCAACCGCAAGGGTCTTCACGTCACAGGGCCCCCCTTCTCCCGAAGTTACGGGGGCATTTTGCCGAATTCCTTAACCACAGTTCACCCGAACGCCTTAGTATCTTCAACCTGACCACCTGTGTCGGTTTAGGGTACGGGCCATACACACACTCGCTAGAGGCTTTTCTCGACAGTACAGGATCACCACCATCAACCCTTTTGGGTCTACGCATCACGCCTCAACCTATATGTGTGGCGGATTTACCTACCACACGGCCTACACGCTTACACCACCAATCCAGTAAGTGGCGCGGCTACCTCACTGCGTCACCCCATCACTTGAACCACACATCAGGCCCCACGACATCAACACCACCAACACTCAAAGAATGCTAGGTAGCGTATCCGCAGTGGTTAGTATCCGTGCTTTATCATGGGCGCACATGTACGGGTACCAGAATATCAACTGGTTATCCATCGACTACGCCTGTCGGCCTCGCCTTAGGTCCCGACTCACCCTGGGAAGACGAACTTGACCCAGGAACCCTTAGTCATCCGGCGGTAAGGATTCTCACCTTACAATTCGTTACTCATGCCTGCATTCTCACTCGCACACAGTCCACGCCTCCTCACGGTAACGCTTCCACCCATGCACGACGCTCCCCTACCCAAACAACAAAAAATTGTTGCTTGCCGCGGCTTCGGCGGTGTACTTGAGCCCCACTACATTGTCGGCGCAGAACCACTCGACCAGTGAGCTATTACGCACTCTTTCAAGGATGGCTGCTTCTAAGCCAACCTCCTGGCTGTCTTCGCGATCCCACATCCTTTTCCACTTAGTACACCCTTAGGGGCCTTAACCGGCGATCTGGGCTGTTTCCCTCTCGACTATGAAGCTTATCCCCCACAGTCTCACTGCCGCACAACACAATTGATGGCATTCGGAGTTTGGCTGACATTGCTAAGATTGTAGTCCCGCTCAACCAACCAGTCGCTCTACCTCCACCAAGCTAAATGCGACGCTGCACCTAAATGCATTTCGGGGAGAACCAGCTATCACGGAGTTTGATTGGCCTTTCACCCCTACCCACAGCTCATCCCCGCAGTTTTCAACCTACGTGGGTTCGCGCCTCCACAACCTCTTACAGCTGCTTCACACTGGCCATGGGTAGATCACCCCGCTTCGGGTCCAGGACATGCCACTTACCACCCCATTAGGATTCGGTTTCCCTACGGCTACCCCACACGGGTTAACCTCGCGACATGCCGCTGACTCGCAGGCTCATTCTTCAAAAGGCACGCCATCACACCATAAAAAGTGCTCTGACGGATTGTAAGCACATGGTTTCAGGAACTATTTCACTCCCCTCCCGGGGTACTTTTCACCATTCCCTCACGGTACTATCCACTATCGGTCACACTGAGTATTTAGGCTTACCGGGTGGTCCCGGCAGATTCACAACAGATTCCACGAGCCCGTTGCTACTCGGGAACCCAACAACCCCCACATCATCATCTTCAGCTACAGGACTCTCACCTACTCCGGCAGATCATTCCAAACCACTTCACCTAACAACAATGCA